>NZ_CM176514.1:0-2406267 GCF_058072725.1 Micrococcus sp. iso_229 | reverse complement strand
GGAGGCTTCCTTTCCTGGGACAGACGTCCCCGGGGACGGGGGCGGCTGCGCGAGACGGACGACGGTGCTCGGAGTCTAACGGTTGTCCACAGGGTTGTGCACAGACGGTGGACAACCCCTATCATCCTGTGGACGACCGTCCCGGGAGCCCACGCGCGTCCGGGATCCGCGCGCACCCGTTTGACCCCTGCGCACCCCGGCCACTAGAGTCGTCTGGTCCCCCGGGTGTCGGTTGATCGTGCCCGCCGGGGATTTCATGTCAGAGCCTCACCGGTCCTTCCCCCTGGTCCACCTGCTCAGGTCGACGGTCGAAGGCACACAACACGTCGTGGAGAGATCACAGTGACCAAGCGCACGTTCCAGCCCAACAACCGCCGTCGTGCCCGCAAGCACGGCTTCCGTGCCCGCATGCGCACCCGCGCCGGCCGCGCCATCCTGTCCGCTCGCCGCGGCAAGAACCGCGCCGAGCTGTCCGCCTGAGGACGTCGGTCCAGGGACGGCGCGCCCCGTGCTGCCCCGTGACCGTCGCGTCCGCACGCCCGCGGAGTTCCGTCACCTCGGTCGCACCGGCACCCGCGCGGGTCGGCGCACCGTCGTGGTGAGCGTCGCCACGGACCCCGACCAGACCCGGTCCACGTCGCCGAGCGCCCCTCGGCCGCGGGCCGGGTTCGTCGTGTCCAAGGCCGTGGGGAACGCGGTGACCCGCAACCGGGTGAAGCGGCGGCTGCGCGCCGTCGTCGCGGATCAGATGCGCCTGCCCCCGCTGCGCGACCTGCCGGTTCTGGTGCAGGTCCGCGCGCTGCCGGCCGCCGCCGAGGCGGACTACGCGCTGCTGCACCGCGAGACCGTCGGCGCGCTCGGCAAGGCCCTGAAGCCGCACCTGCCCGCCGCCTCGGAGCACGCGTAGATGACCGTCACGCCCTCGCCCTTCGTCGTGCTCGAGCCCTCCCGTGAGTGGGGACCGCTGCGCGCGCTGCCGTCCGCCCTGCTGGCCGGCCTGCTCACGGTCTATCGGGCCGTGGTCTCCCCGCTGTACGGACCCGTGTGCCGGTTCTTCCCCAGCTGCTCCGCCTACGGGCTGGAGGCCGTGCACGTGCACGGCGCGGTGAAGGGGTCGTGGCTCGCCGCGCGGCGCATCGGCCGGTGCCATCCCTGGAACGACGGCGGCGTGGACCCGGTCCCGCCCGGGCACCGACGCTGGCCGCCGGGCCGGCAGCCGCGCATCCTCACCCTGAACCACCCTCCCATCCCACCTGATCTCCCGCAGGAGGATTGACCCCCATGTTCGAAGCCATCCTCTCCCCGTTCCGCTGGCTGATGTCCTGGCTGCTCGGGGCGTTCCACAGCATCCTGGAGTTCGCGGGCCTGCCCACGGACTCCGGCTGGACGTGGGCCCTGTCCATCCTCCTGCTGGTGGTGCTCATCCGCACCCTGCTGATCCCGCTGTTCGTCAAGCAGATCAAGGCGCAGCGCGCCATGCAGGCCATCCAGCCCGAGCTGCAGAAGCTGCAGGCCAAGTACAAGGGCAAGAAGGACCAGCTCTCCCGCCAGGCCATGGCCATGGAGCAGCAGGCGCTCATGAAGGAGCACAAGGCGAACCCGTTCGCCGCCTGCCTGCCGCTGCTGATCCAGATGCCGTTCTTCTTCGCGCTGTACCAGGTGCTGATCGGCGCCCGCGGCGCGGCCGAGCGCGGCGAGGCCATGGACGCCCTGTCCGCGGACCAGATCCGCTCCTTCGAGGGCTCCACGATCTTCGGCGCCCGCATGTCGGACACCTTCATGAACTCGCTCGGCGCGCCGGGCAGCGCGCCCGTGATCGTCACGGCGATCGTGCTGATCCTGCTCATGTCGGGCTCGATGTTCTTCATGCAGAAGATGCTCATGACGAAGAACATGACGCAGCAGGCCCTCTCCGGGCCCATGATGCAGACGCAGCAGATCATGCTCTACGCCATGCCCCTGATCTTCGGCATCGGCGGCATCAACTTCCCGATCGGCGTGCTCCTGTACTGGACCTACTCCAACTTCTGGGCCGTCGGCCAGCAGTGGTGGATCATCCGCAACAACCCGACCCCGGGCTCCCTCGCCGAGAAGGAGCTCAACGAGCGCCGCGCCGCCAAGGGCCTGCCCCCCGTGGGCCAGAAGGTGTCGAACGCCGAGGCCACGCCCTCGTCCGCGCACACCCAGGCGGGCCGCGGCGGTGCCGTGCTGAACGGTGAGGTCGTCCGCCAGTCGGGTCAGCGCGTCCAGCCCCAGCGCAAGAACCGCAGGAGGAAGTGAGCATGTCCGCCGAGAACGTGACCCCGGCCCCCGAGGCCGAGGACGCCATCGTCGAGACCCCCGCGGGCCCGGGCTCCCGCGTCGAGGACCAGGACGGTGCCGCCGCCTCGGAGGCGGTGCGCCGCCTCGAGGAGGAGGGCGACGTCGCCGCGGACTACGTCGAGGAGCTGCTCGACATCGCGGACCTGGACGGGGACATCGACATCGAGGTCCGCGACGGGCGCACGTACGTGTCCGTCGTCTCCGAGGACCACGACGAGCGCCTGGACGGCCTCGTCGGCCCCGACGGCCGCACCCTGGAGGCCCTGCAGGAGCTCGTCCGGCTGGCCGTGCTCGCCGCCACCGGGCACCGCTCCCGGCTGATCCTGGACGTCTGCGGGCACCGGGAGCGTCGCAACGTCGCCCTGCGCACCGCCGCCCAGGCGGCCGTCGAGCGCGTCCGCGCCGGCGAGGGTCCCGTGCACCTCGAGCCCATGGGCGCGTACGAGCGCAAGATCGTCCACGACGTCGTCGCGGACGCCGGCCTGACCTCCGAGTCGGAGGGCGAGGGCGCCCGCCGGCACGTGGTCATCTCCGCCGATGACTGAGCGGGGCTCGGCCTACGAGCGGCGCCCCGGGCTGGATCCACAGGACCGGGGCGAGCGCCCCGCGCCCGTGGGGCAGCCGGCACCGCCGCTGACCGATGCGCTGCGGCCGGCCGCCGTCGAGCTGTTCGGCGAGGCCCTCCCCCGGGCCGCGGCGTACGTGGCCCACCTGGCGGACACCGGCATCGAGTGGGGCCTGATCGGCCCGCGCGAGGCGCCCCGTCTCTGGGAGCGCCACGTCCTGAACTGCGCCGTGGTCGAGGAGCTCCTCCCGCAGGGCGCGCTCGTGGCCGACGTCGGCTCCGGCGCGGGCCTGCCCGGCCTGTGCCTCGCGCTCGCCCGACCCGACTGCCAGTTCCTGCTCATCGAGCCGCTCGAGCGACGCGTGGAGTGGCTGGACATGGTGGTCGCCGACCTCGGCCTGGAGAACGTGGACGTGATCCGCGGCCGCGCCGAGCAGGTCTCCGGGAACCTCGACGTCGACGTCGTGACCGCCCGCGCCGTCTCCGCGCTGAAGACCCTCGTGCCCCTGACCATGCCGATGCTGCAGGGCGCCGGGGAGCTGCTGGCGATCAAGGGCCGCTCCGCGGCCGACGAGATCGCCGCCGCCCGCAAGGTCCTGCGCAAGTATGGTGGTGCCGAGCCCGAGATCCTCACGGTGGGCGAGGGCCTGCTGCCCGAGACCACCACCGTCGTGCGCATCAGCGCGCGTCCCCGCTGACCCCTCCCCCACCGGGACGGGACGGGCCGGGCGGCAGCAGATCCGCACACCCGCGACCCAGGAGGTAGAGCCGCATGGCGCAGGAGCAGGAGAGCCGGGGTGGGGCCTGGAGGGCCCTGCGCCAGAAGTGGACCGGCCGGACCGCCGAGAAGGGCGGCGCCGACGCCGAGGAGCCCGCGCGGCTCCAGCGGCGCCGTCTGACGCGCCCCGACCGCACCCGCGTGTTCACGACGTCCAACCAGAAGGGCGGCGTCGGCAAGACGACGACGACGGTCAACCTGGCCGCGGCCCTCGCTCGCGCGGGCATGCGGGTGATGGTGGTGGACATCGACCCGCAGGGCAATGCGTCCACCGCGCTGAACATCCCCCACACCGGCGACGTCGCCTCCGTGTACGACGTGCTCCTGGGCGAGATGGAGATCCAGGACGTCGTGCAGGACGCCCCGGACGTGGACGGCCTGCAGGTGGTGCCCGCGACGATCGACCTGGCCGGTGCTGAGATCGAGCTGGTCTCGCTGGTGGCCCGCGAACAGCGACTGTCTCGGGCGCTCGAGGCGTACACCGCCTGGCGCGAGGAGGACGGCCAGGAGCGGCTGGACTACGTGTTCATCGACTGCCCGCCGTCCCTGGGACTGCTGACGGTCAACGCGTTCGTGGCGGCCGAGGAGGTGCTCATCCCGATCCAGGCCGAGTACTACGCCCTCGAGGGCCTCTCCCAGCTGCTCAAGAACGTGCAGATGATCCAGAGGCACCTGAACCCGCGCCTGCAGGTGAGCACCATCCTGCTGACGATGTTCGACGCGCGGACCAACCTCGCGGTGCAGGTGGCGGAGGAGGTCCGGACGCACTTCCCGGAGCAGCTGCTGAGCACGGCGATCCCCCGCAACGTCCGCATTTCCGAGGCCCCCAGCTATCAGCAGACGGTGCTGACCTACGACCCGGCCTCGGCCGGCGCCGTGGCGTACCGGGAGGCGGCCGCAGAGATCGCCGGCCGCGGTGCGCCGGCCGTGAAGGGCTGACGCGCAGGCGGTCAGCTGCGGTGGTCGCCGGATGGCGCTGCTGACGACGACGAAGCCCGCCGGAGGGAGCGATCCCCCGGCGGGCTTCGTCGTGAGTGAGTGCGGCCCGAAAGATGAGGGATGGGAAGACAAGCGGAATCGCTGGGCACGATGGAAGTTCGTGTTTCACGTGAAACAACGGTCTCCGTGGTGCGAGCGTGGTGTCGCCGCAGCGGGACGATGGGGAGGGGTGCCCGTGGTCGACCGCTTCCGTCTGACACGCTCCCGCCTCCTCCCCTGTGCCGGCCCGTCTGCCGCGTCGGCCAGGCGCACCTGTCGCAGGGCGTGGGGCAGCCGCAGGCGGCGACACACGAGCTCACGGGGCGGGATGGACGGCACGGCCGCGGGCGGTGACGGCGGCCGTGCACGGTCCGGTCCGTCCCCGCTCCTCCACTGGGGTGCGTTGCAGCCCCGAGGATGCAGCCGTCGAGGAGACCGGGTGCCGCGTCTGGGCGCCACTCCCCTCCCCCACGATCAGCCCTGCTCGCGGTCGGTGACGTGCAGGGAATGGGGAGCGAGAGCGGAGCTCGAGCCGTGGTGTCGCCGAAGGGGCGCGGGGCCGGTCGGTCGTCCGCGTGTGCGAGTGCAGACGTCAGCGGCGTGGCGGAGTGCTGTGCTTCGTCTGAGTAGAACAGGCCGGATGGCGGCGCCTGATAGGACAGGTCTGCTGTGCATTCCTGTGTTTCGAGTAGGACAGACTCCGGCGTGGTGGGGCGGCCGCAGGCCCCCAATGTATACAGAAACAAGCGTCTGAACTGGCAAGTTGCGGAATTGGCGGTGTCTGGCCGCGATTGTCGATGTTGATATGTGGACAAGGTCTGTGGACAGGGAGACGTCGAGGGAGCGCGGTCGTGGACTCCCCGGAGGTGTCGGCGGACCCCGGTGAGTTCGCTGGTGCGTCCGACGTCGAGGCACGGGCCGGGTGTGAACGGGAACTCGGGTGTGGTCCCCTTCCGCCGGGGGTCTCGCGGAGTCTCGGTCTGAGACGGGGTAATGCGTCGAGTCATCGTGATCCTGTGACGAGGCGGGAGTCAGGGCGTCGAGTGATGGAGCGGTCGCCGGAGGTTTCACGTGAAACACCGGGTTTGCGAGGCGGTCCCTGAAGGAAGCCACGCGCGCAAGGGCCGACGAGGTGAAGCCCCGGTTTTCCCCGTGAGACGGCCTTCAGATCGTCGTAGACGGTGTGGGCTGCCAGGATGAATGGATCCAGAACATGGGATGTGGGGATTTGTCTTGTCACGGTATTGTCCCCCGGAGTTTGGCTTGCGCACCGAGCCGTGCGGTCAATGGCGGAAAGTCGGTGCATGCTGCGCTGGCATGGGACCCTCCGTCCGGTGTTCCCGCCGAGTCTGCACCGTGCGTTTCACGTGAAACAGAACGACTGCTGGTCTGCGCTCGACGGGTCCGGGTTGTTACGTCAGCGACGCGAGAAGTCCGAACCTCAAAAAGTTCTCACGCCCGCTGCTGGTGCCGGCTTCGGGACGCGACACGCTGGTGGGCGGCTTCCGTGGCATGCGTCATCCGTCGACACCTCCAACGGGGCGTTTCACGTGAAACAAGCTTCGGGTGAGGGGCCGTATCGCGAGATCGCCACTTCGGGCTACCCACGGAACACACGATCAGTGCCGCAACCGGGGTGACCGAGAATGACATGATGGCACCGGTTCGTAAGGAGCAACCACGTCAACCATCGGGGGTCCACGTCCGTGTTCTCTACGACAGACTCATCCGTGTTTCACGTGAAACACCGTCGTCGACCCAGTATTCGACTCGTCAGCGGCGCGGGTGGGAGGAACCACGGGTGGGAGGAACCACTAGCACAGGGCGGCGCGAAGTCCGAGCTCAGCCGTTCGGTGATTCCAGTGTGCACCTCATACCGCAGGGGAGTGGAGCGGTGCTTCGCTACCGGTCCGACACTTTCCATCTGCTAACGCGCAATATCCTGCGGGTGGCCAGCGTATCTGAGCACCGTCCGCACGGACGGTTGATGACCCCGCTTCATCAAAAACACAAGCCGCTACAACTGTGATTCCTCAAACACCCTCTGGCTGGCTGAGGGATCGCGTTTCATGTGAAACGGGTGGATCTCAAGAGGGAGCAGGAGGGGGTCCGAGGTTGCAGCGGCATCCTCCTGGAGCGCCCCACCTCGAAGTGTTCCACGTGAAACACTCACTCTCGCGGCAGACGTCCACGCGCGCGCCCAGCCCTTCGTCGCCGGAGTCCATCACAGACGTGCATGCCAGAACCGAGGCCCGAACATCACCGCACCCCTGGCAGCTCGAGCCCACGCGTGGCCACCAACAGTCGGGGCCAGCGCACCGTGCGGGGTGTCCTCACGCCGCCCGGGATCATCGAGATCAGACGGCTCACCTACACTGATCGCAGACCCACTCACTGCAGGAGGACCCGTTGAAGACGAGCCGTCGAGGAGGCCTGGGGCGAGGCCTCGGCGCCCTGATCCAGAGCACTGTAGAAGTCCCGGAAGAGAACGCCGAGACATCCTCCCCGAAGGACTCCCCGGTGCCCGCGAAGAGTGGCCCGAAGGCCGCCGCGGCAGCGGAGACCACGACGACATCGACGCGAAGCACCGCGACCACCGAGACGTCAGGGGATTCCACTGAGCCGGACCCGTCGGCCTCGCCGCGAAAGACCACGGGACGCACAGCCCAGACCGGGAAATCAACGCCCACGACTGGCCGGAACACCACGTCCGGCACGAAGGCAGGGGCCACCTCGCCGAAGCGTGCCTCTCGACCCGCTCAGCGTCCCGTCGACGTCTTCTTCTCCGCCGACTCCGAGGACGCACCTGCGGCGCGCTCGACCAAGGGGCGCCCGGCCATGCCGACGGTGAAGGCGCCCAGCAAGCGTGCCACCTCCGCGGCATCGTCGAGGAAGGAACCGGTGGACTCGACCGCAGAGGCCGTCGCGACCGAGGGGACCGTGTCCACGGACATCGCGGTCCTGCGGGAGATCCCGGTGGGGGACATCCACCCGAACCCGCGGCAGCCGCGTGAGGTGTTCGACGAGGACCACATGGCGGAACTGGTCACCTCGATCCGCGAAGTCGGCATCCTGCAGCCGATCGTCGTGCGCGAGGTGGACGGCCCCACCCCCTATGAGCTGATCATGGGCGAGCGCCGGTGGCGCGCCACCCAGAAGGCCGGCCTGGACATCATCCCGGCGATCGTCCGCCAGACCCCGGACCAGGACCTCCTGCGGGACGCCCTGCTGGAGAACCTGCACCGCTCCCAGCTGAACCCGCTCGAAGAGGCCGCTGCCTACCAGCAGCTCATGGAGGACTTCGCCTGCACGCAGGAGGAGCTCTCCCAGCGCATCGGCCGCTCCCGTCCGCAGATCTCCAACACGCTCCGACTGCTCAAGCTGCCGCCCCTCGTGCAGCGCCGCGTGGCCGCCGGCACGCTCTCGGCCGGCCATGCTCGCGCGCTGCTCGGTCTCACGGACCCGTCGGACATGGAGCGTCTGGCGCAGCGGATCCAGTCCGAGGGCTTGTCCGTCCGGGCCACGGAGGAGGCTGTCGCGCAGCTGCAGGGCGGGCTCCGGCCGGGGCGTACGCCGCGGCGCAGCTCGGACGACGCTCGCCATGAGCGCCTGGACCACTACGCCACCGCGCTCACCAGCCGCCTGGACACCGCCGTGAAGATCACCCTCGGCGCGCGCAAGGGCCGCATCGCCATCGACTTCACCACCGTGGAGGACCTGAACCGCATCATGGACCTCATCCAGGGTGGTCAGGACGGCAAGGGGAAGGGCAAGAAGTCCTGATCCGGGGCTCCCGCGGACGGCGTCCACGGGCACCCTCCGCTGCTCCTGGAGATCAACGCACGACGGCCCCGCCACCCTTTCGGGTGACGGGGCCGTCGCGGTGAGTGGGGGAGGGGCTCAGCCGAGCAGGGCCGAGAACTCCTTCTCCAGCGCGGCCTTGGGCTTGGCGCCCACGGACTCGACGACCTTCTCGCCGTTCTGGAAGCCCACGACGAGCGGGATGGAGGTGACGCCGAAGCGCGCGGCGATGGCCGGGTTCTCGTCCACGTTGAGCTTGGCGATCACGGCCTTGCCCTCGTGCTCCACGGCCATGTCCTCCAGGACGGGCCCGAGCATGCGGCACGGGCCGCACCACTCGGCCCAGAAGTCCACGAGGACGGGCAGCTCGGACTGGAGGACCTTCTGGTCGAAGTCGGCATCGGTGACGGTGATGGTGCTCATGGCAGCCTCCTGGGGGTTGTTCTGTGTCTGACGAGGGTGGACAGGGGTGTTATTGACATGACCCATGACGCTCTGTCAGGGGTCATGGGTCAGTGGCTCATGCCGGGACCACGTCCGACTCCGGGCCGGCCGGCGCGGCCTCCTCCACGTCGGCCACGGTCGCGAGGTAGTGCTCCACGTCCTGGGCGGCCACGCAGCCCGAGCCGGCGGCGGTGATGGCCTGGCGGTAGGTGTGGTCCGTGACGTCGCCGGCGGCGAAGACGCCCGGCTGGGAGGTCCGCGAGGACGGATGGTCGATGCGGATCGTGCCATGCTCCGTCAGGTCGACCTGGCCCTGCACCAGGTTCGTGCGCGGGTCCTGGCCGATGGCCACGAACAGGCCGGTCACGTCCAGCGTGGACGCCTCGCCGGTGCGGGTGTCCCGCAGGCGGAGGGTGTTGACCTTGTCGTCACCGGTCACCTCCGTGACCTCGGTGTTCCACCGGAACTCGATCTTCTCGTTCTCCATGGCCCGGTGGGCCATCACCTTGGAGGCCCGCAGCTCGTCCTTGCGGACCAGCACGGTCACCTTGGACGCGAACTTGGTGAGGAACAGGGCCTCCTCCATGGCGGAGTCGCCGCCGCCCACGACCGCGATCTCCTGCTCGCGGAAGAAGAAGCCGTCGCACGTGGCGCACCAGCTGACACCGTGGCCGGAGAGGCGCTCCTCGCCGGGAACGCCGAGCTTCCGGTAGGCGGAGCCGGTCGTGAGGATGACCGCGTGGGTGCGCAGCTGGGTCCCGTCGCCGAGCGTGAGCACCTTGGGGTTCGACGTCAGGTCGGCCTGCACGACGTCGTCGTAGACCACCTCCGTGTTGAACCGGCGGGCCTGGGCCTCAAGGTTCGCCATCAGCTCGGGCCCCTGCACACCCTCCGGGAAGCCCGGGAAGTTCTCCACCTCGGTGGTGTTCATCAGCTCGCCGCCCGCGGTCACCGCCCCGGCCACCAGGACCGGGGAGAGGTCGGCGCGGGCGGTGTAGATCGCCGCGGTGTATCCGGCGGGGCCGGATCCGACGATCACGACGTTGTGGACGCTCTGGTCCTGGGCGGTGGGGGCCACGGGTTCCTCCAGTGGATCGGGGTGGTGGGCGCTCCTCCAGGACAACGGCGGAGGCACCGGCGGGTATTCCGCGGTGTCGGGGCCGCGGTGCGACGACGCCCCGGCGACGGCGGCCGGAAGGTCCGGCGCGCCGTCGCCGGGGCGTGGGATCAGCGGACGGTGATCTCGCCGAGGCGCAGGCCGAACGGGAGGTCCGGCGTCGTGCCCTCCAGCTGGGGCAGCGAGGTGAGGCTGACGATCACGTACTCGGCCTCTGACTCGGCGCCCTCGAACGGCACGGGGATGGAGACGGTGTCCTGGTCGAAGGTGCCGTTGCCGATCTCCTGGGCGTTCGCACCCTCGGGGGAGTCGGCGATGTAGGCGAACCAGGCGCCACCGGTGGCCCCCGTGCTCTGCAGGGTCACCTCGTTCACCTCGGTGCGGTCCTCGAGCTGGACCACGAGGTTCATGCTCTCCACATAGCCGCCGAAGTTCGGCCGTGCGTAGGCGAAGGTGCGCCACACGGTGGTGGGGTCGCCGTCGATGAGGTTGGGCAGGTCCGCGTCGTGCTCGGCCTCGTGCTCCGGCAGGTCCGGCACCGAGCGCAGGGCCTGGACGGCCTGCGGGGCAGCCGTGGCGCTCTCGCTGGTCGAGGTGGGGGAGGGGCTGGTGCTCTCCGACGGCGACGGGGTGTCCGATGCAGACTCGGACGACGCAGACTCGGACGACGCAGACTCGGACGACGCAGGCCCGGACGACGCAGACTCGGACGACGCGGACGCGGCCTGCGGGGCCGGCCCGCCGCGCAGGTTCTGGGCCAGCAGCACCCCGCCCACGACGAGTGCGGCGAGCAGGCCGACCACGAGGAGCAGGGCCAGCGGACCGCCGCCGCGCGTGCGGCCGTTGCCGTCGCCCGGGTCGGCCACCGTGGCGCCGTCTCCGCCCCCGGTGGTGGCCGGGGCGGCCTGGGCATCCGGAGCCGCGGCGGCGGCCGTCGAACCGGCTGCCGCGGCACCCGCCGCCGTTGCGGCCCCGGCCGCGGCAGCCACCGGCGCGGCCGTGCTGCGGGACTCCTCGTGGACGGGCGGCGCGGACTCGGCCGCGATCGCTCGGCGGGGGACGGGGCGCTGGCGCCGCACGGGGATCGCCTCGGTGTCCGGGGCGACCGGTTCCGGCGGGTCGGTCTTCTCGGCCGCCACGGGCTCGACGGGCTCGGTGGGCGGCGTGGTCCCGTCGGCATCGGCGTTGGGGGCCTGGGCGGCGGCGGCCCCCGCCGCGACGGCCGGGAGTGCGGCGGTGCCCGCCTGGGTGTCATGCTTCTGGGCCGCTCGCTCCGCGGCCGCGCGCTTCTCAGCCTCGCGCCGCTCGGCCTCCCGGGCCTGCTCCTCCTCGGCACGACGGCGGGCCTCGGCCCGGCGCTCGAGCTCGCGGCGCTCGGCCTCCTCCCGCTCCGCGGCCAGCCGGGCCTGCTGGGCCTCTCGCTCGCGCGCGGCCCGATCCTCAGCCTCCTGCTCCGCCTGGCGACGGGCGCGCTCGGCCTCGGCGCGGCGCTCCTCCTCGGCACGCTCCTCCGCCTCCCGGCGCTCGCGTTCTGCGCGCTCGGCGGCCTCCTTGCGCTCCCGCTCGGCCCGCTCCGCGGCCTCCCGCTCGGCGCGGGCCTTCTCCTCGGCCTCCTTGCGCGCGCGTTCTGCGCGCTCGGCGGCCTCCCGCTCGGCCCGCTCGCGCTCCTCCTGCTGCTTCCGGGTGGCGGCGTCCGCCGCGGCCAGGGCCGACGCCCCGGCGGCCGCCTTCGCCGCGGTGCCGTCGGAGGGTCGGACCCGCTCGGCGAGGCGCTCGGAGAGGCGGTTCAGGAACCCGGGACGACGCTGGGCCTCGTCCTCGTCCGCGCGGAGCCGCCGGTCGAGGTCGGTGTAGTACGCCTCGTCGTCGTCGTAGGCGTGGGGATCCTGGGTCCGCGACTCGCCGAACAGCTCGGAGCCGAGGCTGTCCGTCTGGAACGGCTCCACGTACAGCTCCTGCGGGTACGCCAGACCGAGCAGGACGTCCGGGTCGGGGTCCCCGCCGGCGATCAGGTACGTGCGGCCCTCGGACAGGCCCAGGTCGAGCACCTGCACGTCGTCGGTGCGCTCGCCCGTGGCCAGCTCCCGCGCGGACGAGGCCACCTGCGTGGCGTTCTCACGGGAGGCCACGAGCACGGTGACGCGGCGGTTGAGCACCTGGTCCGTGCCCAGGAACACCATGTCCTGGTCCGCGGACGTCACCACGTGCTGGGTGATGCGATAGCGGCCGCCCAGGACGGCGCCGACGGCGATGGGCTGGGGCACGGGCTCTTCTCCTGACGACGGGGTCGGAATCCGATGATACGTGGCGTGGCCGTCCCGACCAGGGATCAGCCGACGCGCAGCAGACGGCCCAGCGCCGGCACGCGGGCGACGAGCGGCCGCAGGGCGTCGTCCAGCTCGGGGAACCGCATGGCCCGCAGCACCATCAGGTACACCGGCCCCATCGCCACGGCCGCCACCGCGCACGTGAGCAGCGCCGTCCCGATGGAGTCCCACGCGAACCCGCCGGTGTACCCGCCCAGCAGCCACACGACGACGGCGCCCGCGGCCGCCGCGGCCAGCGCGGCCAGGCCGGTCTGGACGTGGGCCCGCAGCACGGACGCGAGGCCGTAGTCCCCGAACCGGCGCACGGTGAGCACATGGGTCAGGACGAACTGGTACACGTACGAGACGGACGAGGCGAACGCGACCCACAGGGCCATGGACCACAGCGGCAGCAGCATCGCGCCCGCCCACGAGACCAGCAGCATCAGGAGCGAGCCGCTGACCTGGACCACCATCGGCACCTTGGCGTCCTCGGCGGCGTAGAACACGCGCAGCAGATAGAAGGAGCCTGAGCGGAACGGGATGGACAGCGCCAGCGCGAGCAGGACCGAGCCCACCGCGATGCCGGCCACCATCGCCGTCTCGGCCGTCGAGCCGAAGACGCGGCCCAGGGGGCCCGCCAGGACCACCACGCCGGCGAGGCAGAACATCAGCGGCACGGTGAACGCGCGCAGACCCTGCGCCGTCGTGCGCCGCACCGCGGACATGTCCTGGCGGCCCATGGCGCGGGCCAGCCGGTTGAAGAGCACGGTGGCCAGGGAGAGCACGAACACCGAATGGGGCAGCACGGCCATCAGCATCGCCATGTTGTACGCGGCCACACCGGGGATGGCCGCCTGGGCCATCTCGGCGCTCCAGGTCTCGGTGCCGGGGATGCGCAGCTCGCCGCGGTCGCGGGCCTCCGTGGCGGAGGTGACGTACCGCTGGCACAGCAGGAGCACCACGTTCGTGGCGACCATCGTGACCAGGGTGTACCCGGCGATCCGGCCGGTGTCCCGCAGGCCGATGCCCTTCCAGCCGAACCGCGGGCGCAGACCCAGGCCGAGCCCGCGCAGCGGCAGGAAGAGGATCACGGCCTGCAGCACGACGCCCAGGGTGTGGCCGCCGGCCAGCACGACCGTCTGTGCGCTCGTCCACCCGGCGAGGTCGTCCCCGGCCCGGTACGCCCCGAACATGCCCAGGTACAGCACGATCGCGCCGATCGCGACGACGTTGTTCAGCACCGGCGCCCACATGTAGGCGCCGAAGCGCCCGTTGGCGTTGAGCACCTGCCCCACCAACGCGTACATGCCGTAGAAGAACACCTGGGGCAGACACCACAGGGCGAACACGGTGGCCATCTCGAGCTTCTCCGGCGACCAGCCGCGGGTCAGGGCCGTCATGAGCGGGGCCGCCGCCAGCATGACCACCACCGTGCCGGCGAGCATCACGAGCGTGCCGAGCGTCATCAGGCGGGAGGTGTAGTCCGCGCCCCGGTCGGCGTCGCGGGCGTGCTTGATCAGCTGCGGCACGAGCACGACGTTGAACACGCCGCCCACCAGGAGCAGGTAGATCACGTTCGGCAGGGAGTTGGCGATCTCGAAGATGTCGGCCATGTCCGCGGACAGGCCGATCGCCACCGTCACCAACGTCGCACGGACGAGGCCCAGCACGCGGGAGAGGAGCGTGCCGGAGGCCATGATCGCGGTGGACCGGCCGGCGCGGCGCTCGCCCTCGGGGGTCTCGTCCGCGGGGTCCACGGCGGCCGGATCCGTGGCGGGGGCGGGGTCCGTCGTCGTCGGCTCCTCGTCGGCGACGCCGGCGTGGGCGGGGTCCTGCGCTCGGCGCGGGGCGGGTCTGCTGCTCAAGGGTCACCCAATCGTGGTCGGAAGGCCCCGTGCCGGGGGCGGTGGATCAGGGGCGGGGGCCCCGGGCACCGCCCGGGGGGAAGTGCTGGTCGACCACCTGGCGGGCCAGGTCGACGATCCGGCGCTCGTTGGCGAAGGAGAGGCGGCGCGCGACGTCCTCGAGGCGCACCCATGCGACGTCCACGGCCTCGTGGTCCGGGTCGTTCTCCGTGGTCAGCTCGCCGCCCGTGGCGCGCAGCAGGAAGTGGTGCACGGTCTTGTGGACGCGGTGCCGGGCGACCGTGAACCAGTAGTCGATCGCGCCGAGCGGCTCGAGGATGTGGCCGGCGATCCCGGTCTCCTCCTCCACCTCGCGCACGGCCGCCTGCCGGTGGTCCTCCTCGCCCTCGGGATGGCCCTTGGGCAGGCACCACTCGAGCCGGCCACCGCGGTTGTAGCGGGCGATCACGGCCACCTCGAGGCCGCCGTCATGCTCGCGGACGATGACGCCGCCGGCGGAGACCTCCTCCACCGTGGGCAGGGAGGCGGCTGCGGCGGAACGGGGTCCCGCGGGGGCCGGGGTGACGGGGCGCAGAGGCGGCTGCGGCCGGCGACGCCACGCCCCCAGCGCGGAGGGCAGGGGGGCGCCCCGGTGCGCGGAGGGATCGGGGCGGGTCATGCCGTCAACTCTAGCCCGGCCCGCGCGGGCCCGTGCCGGGACCGTCTGGCACCCTTGTAGGCATCATGGATCTGACCACCGCCACCCACGCGCTGCCCCCCGGCTTCCCCGCGGACGCCACCCTGCCCGCCGTCGTCGTGGAGCTGGGGCGGAGGTTCGAGGCCGCCGGCCACGAGCTCTCCCTGGTGGGCGGCCCGGTCCGCGACCTCTTCCTGGGGCGGACGTCGCCGGACCTGGACTTCACCACGGACGCCGACCCGGACGCGTCCGAGGCCGTGGGCGCCGGCTGGGCGGACGCCACGTGGGACGTGGGGCGGCGGTTCGGGACCATCGGCTTCCGCAAGGCCGGCTGGCAGCTCGAGGTGACCACCTACCGGGCCGAGCAGTACGACCCGGCCAGCCGCAAGCCGCAGGTGGCCTTCGGCGACAGCCTCGAGGACGACCTGCTGCGCCGCGACTTCACCGTCAACGCCATGGCCCTGCGCCTGCCCGCCCTCGAGCTCGTGGACCCCTTCGGCGGCATGCGGGACCTGCACGCCGGCGTGCTGCGCACCCCCGGCACCCCCGAGGACTCCTTCTCCGACGATCCGCTGCGCATGATGCGCGCCGCCCGGTTCGCCTCCCAGCTCGGCTTCGCCGTGGCCCCCGAGGTGGAGCAGGCCATGACCGCGATGGCCGAGCGGATCACGATCATCTCCGCCGAACGCGTCCGCGAGGAGCTCGTCAAGCTCGTGTGCGGGGCGCACCCGCGCGCCGGCCTCGACCTGCTCGTGCGCACCGGCCTGGCCGACCACGTCCTGCCCGAGCTGCCCGCCCTGCAGCTCGAGTCGGACGAGCACCACCGCCACAAGGACGTCTACGCCCACTCCCTGACCGTGCTGGAGCAGGCCATGGAGCTGGAGGGTGAGTACGCGCCGTCGACCCCCGACCCCGTGCTGCGCCTGGCGGCGCTGCTGCACGACGTCGGCAAGCCGGCCACGCGCCGCTTCGAGAAGGGCGGGGCCGTCACCTTCCGGCACCACGAGACCGTGGGCGCCAAGCTCGTCCGCAAGCGGCTGCGCGCCCTGAAGTTCGACAACGACACGATCAAGGCGGTGGCCCGCCTGGTGGAGCTGCACATGCGGTTCTACGGCTACGGCGACGCCGGCTGGACCGACTCCGCCGTCCGCCGGTACGCCCACGACGCCGGCGACCTGCTGCCCCGCCTGCACGCGCTGACCCGCTCGGATGTGACCACCCGCAACCGGCGCAAGGCCGAGCGGCTGGCCCATGCGTACGACGACCTCGAGCGGCGCATCGCCGAGATCGCCGAGGCCGAGGAGCTCGCGGCTGTGCGGCCGGACCTGGACGGGCAGCAGATCATGGCGCTGCTGGGGATCCGCCCGGGCCCGGTGGTGGGCCGGGCGTACACCCACCTGCTCGAGTGGCGCCTGGACGAGGGGCCGCACGAGCCGGCCGAGGCCGAGGCGGAGCTGCGGCGCTGGTGGGCCGAGCAGCCGGAGGCCCAGCAGGACTGAGGCGGCGCGGCGGACCTTCCACCCGTCGTCGGGCCGGGACCACACTGGCCGCATGGCTGAGAAGAAGACCGAGAAGAACGGCGCCCCCATGGGCCCCGGCACCTCCAACATCAAGGACCCCGAGGTCTACGAGGCGCTGCGCCGCGAGGGCGCGAGCGAGGAGAAGGCCGCACGGATCGCCAACGCCTCCGCCCGGGACGGCCGGGACGAGGTCGCCGAGCGTGGCGGCGAGGCCGGCTCCTACGCGGACTGGACCAAGGACGAGCTCGCGAAGCGGGCCCGCGAACTCGACATCGAGGGCCGCTCCACCATGACCAAGGACGAGCTCATCGAAGCGCTGCGCGACCACTGACCGGCGCCCGCCCCCCGCTTCCGGGGCGGAAACCGGTGCTTTGGGAGCGGAATACCGCCGGAAACCGCCCCCAACGCGGTGGGGCGGGTGGGGATAGCCGGAGGCTTTGGCCCATCCAGGTCCGGATGGGATGATCGACCGCTGTGAGTTCCGACCAGCGCACCGCGTCCGCGCCCCGCCATGCCCTGCCGCCCCAGGACGGCGTGCCCGCCGTCAAGGTCGGCACGCGGGTCAGTCGCGGCCCCGGACGGGTCACCGCCCTCGACGGGCTGCGGGGGATCGCGGTGCTCGCCGTGCTCGTCTTCCACGCCTGGCCCACCTTCCTGCGCGGCGGGTTCGTGGGCGTGGACATGTTCTTCGTGCTCTCCGGCTTCCTCATCACCACCGGCCTGGTCCGCGGTGTGGACGCGGGCCGGGGCGTGGCGCTGGGCACCTTCTGGATGAAGCGCGTCCGACGACTCATCCCGGCCATGCTGATGGCGCTCGTGGGCACCACCGCGCTCGCGTGGCTGGCGGTGGACGAGTTCCCCGCGGGCCTGGGCCGCCAATGGTTCGGCGCCCTGACCTACACCAGCAACTGGGTGATGATCCTGCAGGGCGGGGACTACTTCAACCGCGCTTCGCCGCCTCTGTTCGAGCACCTGTGGTCCCTGGCGATCGAGGAGCAGTTCTACATCCTCTGGCCCCTGCTCCTCTGGGGGCTGCTCCTGCTCACCTGGCCGCCGCGCAGCACGGTGAACTCGGGGCGGGTGGCGGACCGACGTCGTATCCTCGCGGTCGCGGTCGCGGCCGTGGCCTCCGCGGCGTGGATGGCCTGGGGCTCGTGGCACGGGTTCGAGCAGGCCCGCCTCTACTTCGGCACGGACACCCACGCCTTCGGCCTGCTGTTCGGCGCGTGCGTGGCGATCGGCCTGGCCCATGTGCCCCGGCCCGAGCACGGCGGCCCCGAGCCGCGGACCTCGGCCACGCGGGTGGCCGTCGCGTGGGGCGCCGTCGCGGTGCTCGCGGCGGGCTTCGCCCTGGTCGACGGCGGCCACGCGAGCACGTACCGCGGGGTGCTGGCGGGCCTGTCCGCCGTCGTCGCGTTCATCGTCTGGCACGTGGTGCAGGGTGACCGGCGCGACTCGCTCTCGCGCGTGCTGGGCAACGGGTTCCTGCGCTGGTGGGGGCGCCGCTCCTACGCCGCGTACCTGTGGCACTGGCCGCTGCTCGTGATCATGCGCGTGATGGTGCCCGTGGACGCCCCCGGGTGGGTCGAGCCGGTGGCCGCCGGCGCGATCCTGCTGCTGACCGCCCTGATCGCCGACCTGAGCACCCGGCTGATCGAGGAGCCCATCCTCCACGAGGGGTTCAGGGGCGCCTTCGGCCGCTGGGGCGCGGCCGCGCGGCGGGCGTTCACGGGCGGGGCCGGGCCGATCGGCCGGCTCGCGGCCGCCGCCACGGCGCTGGGGCTCGTGGCCGTGCCCGCGGCGGCCGTGGCCGCCGTGGTGCACTCGCCCGCGCAGACCCAGCTCGAGCAGGACATCGCCCAGGCGGAGGAGTCCCTCAAGGCCGCCCAGGCGGCGCAGCAGGCGGCTCGCGAGTCCCGCGCCGCGGAGCAGTCGAAGCGGGCCGAGGCGTCGGCCTCGGGGTCGCCCGGCTCGGCCGCCCCCGGGGACGCGGAGGGCTCCGCCGGCGCGACGCCCTCGCCCGGATCGTCCGCCGAGCCGTCCGGGCTCGGGCTCGGCGACCCGGCCGTCGCGCGCCCCACGTACTCCAAGGAGCAGCTCACCGCGGCCCTGCCGCCGTCCGAGCTCGGCCCGGACGTCACCCTGATCGGCGACTCCGTCTCGCTCTCGGCCGCGCCCACGCTCATGGAGCAGCTGCCGGGGATGCTGCTCGAGGCGGAGGTGGGCTACCAGATCTGGGACGCCGCGGACGAGATCGAGAAGCTCAAGGCGGACGGCCAGCTGAGCGACGTCGTCGTGGTGGCCCTGGGTGCCAACGGCACCACCCACCGGGGCGACTGGGAGAAGATCCTGGCGGCCGTCGGCGAGGACCGGCTGCTCGTGCTCGTGGTACCGCACGGCCCGATGGACTGGATCGCGGACGTGCAGAGGCAGATGGAGGCGCAGGCCACGGCGCACCCGGACCGGATCGTCCTGGCGGACTGGGACGCCACGGCGAAGCAGCACGTCACGGACTTCTCCGCCGACGGCGTGCACCCCCGCGCCGACGGCCAGGCCATGTACGCCCAGCTCGTCCGGCTCACCATCGAGGACCGGCTCGGCGTGCGGCGCTGAGCGCGGTGGCCGGGGCGGCACGCGCCCCCACGACGACGCCGGCCCGTCACCTCCACGGGGAAGGTGACGGGCCGGCGTCGTGCGCGGTCCGTGGGGACCGGGCGGGTCAGCGCTCGATGTCGCCGCGGATGAAGGCCTCCACGAGCTCGTGCGCCGCGTCGTCGTTGTGCTGCACGGGCGGGGACTTCATGAAGTAGGACGAGGCCGAGAGGATCGGGCCGCCGATGCCGCGGTCCAGGGCGATCTTCGCGGCGCGCACGGCGTCGATGATCACGCCGGCCGAGTTGGGGGAGTCCCACACCTCGAGCTTGTACTCGAGCGAGACCGGGGCGTCGCCGAAGTTGCGGCCCTCGAGGCGCACGAACGCCCACTTGCGGTCGTCGAGCCAGGCCACGTAGTCGGACGGGCCGATGTGCACGTCCTTCTCGCCCAGCTGCGCGGAGGTGTTGGAGGTGACGGCCTGCGTCTTGGAGATCTTCTTGGACTCCAGGCGCTCGCGCTCGAGCATGTTCTTGAAGTCCATGTTGCCGCCCACGTTGAGCTGGTAGGTGCGGTCCAGGGTGACGCCGCGGTCCTGGAACAGCTTGGCCATCACGCGGTGGGTGATGGTGGCGCCGATCTGGGACTTGATGTCGTCGCCCACGATCGGCACGCCCGCGGCGGTGAACTTCTCGGCCCACTCCGGGGTGCCGGCGATGAACACGGGCAGGGCGTTCACGAACGCGACGCCGGCGTCGATCGCGGCCTGGGCGTAGTGCTCGGTGGCCCGCTGCGAGCCGACGGGCAGGTAGCAGACCAGCACGTCCACCTTCGCGTCGCGGAGGGCCTGGGCCACGTCCACGGGCTCGACGTCCGACTCCTCGATGGTCTCGGCGTAGTACTTGCCGAGGCCGTCCAGGGTGGGGCCGCGCTGGACGGTGACGTCCGCGTGGGGCACGTCCGCGATCTTGATGGTGTTGTTCTCGGAGGCGGTGATGGCCTCGGACAGGTCCAGGCCGACCTTCTTCGCGTCCACGTCGAACGCGGCCACGAACTCGAGGTCGGACACGTGGTAGTCGCCGAACTGCACGTGCATCAGGCCCGGGACCGTGTCCGTGGCCTTCGCCTCGCGGTAGTACTCCACACCCTGGATGAGGGATGTTGCGCAGTTGCCCACGCCGGCGATGGCGACGCGGATGGGGTTGGTGGCCACGGTCTGGTTCTCTCCTCGACTGTCCGGAACGGGTGCGGGCACGCGGGGCGCGCACAGGGGGCCCACACCGTTCGGCGAGGCGCTCACCCGGGGATCAACCCCGCCAGTCTACGACCGACGACGGCGGCCCCGCCCGTCCGGTGTCCGGGCGGCTTCCTAGGATGGGGGCATGAGACCGGCCCCCGCGCACGCCGCGACCCCCAGCGAGCCGCCCACTCACGCCGCGGACGGCGCCCCGAGCGACGCCGTGACCGCCCCGGGCGCCCCCGCCGGGCGTTCCGCTGACAGCGCACCGTCCGGGGCCCTGCCCGCCCCCGGCGAGCGCGGCGGCCGCTTCCAGCTCGCCGGCGGCCTCGCGGCGAACGGCCCGGGGCGGGGGACCGGCTCCTGGGCCGGGCCCGTGGCGCTGACGGGGCTGCTGGTGGCTCTGGCCGCCGTCGTGACCGTGCTGCAGAAGTCACCGTGCCTGCTGCACGGCTGGGGCGCCCCGGACGTCTACTACGCGGGCTGCTACTCGGACTGGGCCGCGCTCTACGGCGGGCGCGGGTTCGCGGCGGACCCGTGGGCGCCGTTCCGGGCGGGCTCCACGTTCGAGTACCCCGTGCTGATGTCCGTCGTGGGCTCGGTGGCGGCCTGGATCACGCAGGCGCTGCCGTTCTCGCCGGAGCAGGGCACGGCGGTGTTCTGGCTCGTGAACCTCGGGTTCGTGGTGGTGCTGTGGGCCGTCGTCGCGGTGCTGACCGTCCGGATGGCGGGGCGCCGGTGGACGGACGGGCTCATGGTGGCCGTGGCCCCGGGGATCGTGCTGGCCGGCACCATCAACTGGGACCTGTGGGCCGTGGCCCTGCTGGCGTGCGGCATGTACGCGTGGTCGCGCGGCCGGTCCCTGACGGCGGGGGTGCTCTTCGGCCTCGGCGCGGCCATGAAGCTGTATCCGCTGCTGATCCTGGGGCCGCTGCTGATCCTGGCGGTGCGCTCGCGGCGGTGGCGGCCGTTCCTGCTCGCGGCCGGGGGCACGGTGGCGGCGTGGGCGGCGGTCAACGTGCCGCTCATGGCGGTGAACTTCCAGGCGTGGTCCGTGTTCTTCACCTTCTCTGGCGAGCGCGGGCCGGGCCTGTCCAGCGTGTGGCACGCGTGGGACGTGACCGCCGCGCAGGCCGGGTGGGCGTTCGTGCCGGAGGACTCCCTCACCCTGCTGGCCTACGGGACCTTCGCGGTGTGCTGCCTCGGGATCTTCGTGCTCGGCGTGCGGGTGCGGCACACCCCGCGGCTGGCGCAGCTGACGTTCCTGGTGGTGGCGGCGTTCGTGCTCACCAACAAGGTGTACTCACCGCAGTTCGTGGTCTGGCTGATCCCGCTCCTGGCGCTCGCCCTGCCGCGCTGGCGGGACTTCTGGGTGTGGCAGACGGTGGAGGCGCTGCACTTCTTCGCCGTGTGGATGTACCTGGCCAAGGGGGTGGCCGAGACCCCGCCGCAGCACTCCATGGACGACTCCGTCTACGTGGCCGCGATCCTCGCGCACATGCTCGCGGTGCTGTGGCTGTGCGGGCGCGTCGTGTGGGAGATGCTGCACCCGGCCGAGGACCTCGTGAAGCGCGACCACGGCGGCCACCCGGACGCCGACCCGCTCGCCGGCGCGTACGCCGGCCCGGCCCGGGGGCGCTCAGGCCGGCCGGCCGCGGTTCAGGCGTAGTCCCAGCGGTGGATCGGGCAGTCCGGGGACGACGGCGGCGCGGTCGTCCCCGTCTCGGCGGCGCCGTCCTCGCGGGGCGGCGGCGGACAGACGCACTGCGCCCCGGAGGCGGCCGTGGCCGCCTTCATCTGCTCGCGCCAGATCACGTGGGGGTCGGTGGCCGGGTCCGCGACCGCGCCGGGGTGCGCCGGACGCGCGGCGCCGTCGTCGTGGGCGTCGTGGGCGGGGGTGCGGGCCGCGTCCCCGTCCCGGGTGAAGCCCATCCGCACGATGGCCCAGCCGCCCACGGTCCACGCCACCAGGAGGAAGACCCCCACGGCGACGGCGATCATGATGTCCACGGCGGGCTCCTCCTGCGCTGACGGGCGGGCGATGCGGCCGGGGCCGCTTTCGGGCCAGGGTAGCCGGACGGATGGTGGGGCGCGGTACGGTCGAGGCATGACCCCCGTGACCCGTGACACCGTCGCCGAGCTGCCCGCCCACCTGCGGGACCTGGCCGACTTCGTGACCGCCTCGCCCTCCAGTTACCACGCCGCGGAGGAGGTCGCACGCCGCCTGGAGGCCGTCGGCTTCACCCGCCTGGACGAGACGGTCGACTTCCCGTCGGCCCCGGGCGGCTACGTCGTGGTGCGCGACGGCGCGGCGGTGGCCTGGATCGTGCCGACGGGCGCCGGCGCGCTGGGCCGCCACGAGGGCGCTGAGGCGCGCGCGGCCGGGCCGGACGAGGCGGGGCCGAGCGCCGCCGTCGTGCCGGTGTTCCGCGTGCTCGGCGCGCACACGGACTCGCCGGGGTTCAAGCTCAAGCCGAACCCGGCCACCGTGACGGCCGACGGCTGGGTGCAGGCCGGCGTCGAGGTGTACGGCGGCCCGCTGCTGAACTCGTGGCTGGACCGCGAGCTGCGGTTCGCCGGGCGTCTCGCCCTCGACGACGGCACGCAGGTGCTCGCCGCGACCGGGCCCGTGGGGCGCATCCCGCAGCTGGCCATCCATCTGGACCGCGAGGTCAACGAGGGGCTGACGCTGAAGCGGCAGCGGCACACGAACCCCGTCGTGGGGGCGCTCGCCCCGCGCGGCGAGGGCGCCGGCGAGGCGGAGGCCGACGGGCTGGTCGCCCGCGTGCCCGGTGACGTCCTGACCGCGCTCGCGGCCGCCGCCGGCGTGGACCCGGCCGCGGTGCGCGGGCACGACGTCGTGGTGGCCGACGCCCAGGCGCCCGGACTCTTCGGGCTGGCGGGCGAGTTCTTCGCGTCGGGCCGGCTGGACAATCTGAGCTCGGTGCACGCGGGCCTCGTGGCGCTCGAGGAGCTGGCACGCGAGCACGGCGGCGCCGAGGGGGCGATCGCGTACGAGGGGACCGTCGCGGGCGGGGTGGCCGGTGAGGCGGCCGGCGCCCCGGTGATCCCGCTGCTCGCCGCGTTCGACCACGAGGAGCTGGGGTCGGCGTCGCGGTCCGGGGCGGCCGGGCCGCTGCTCGAGGAGGTCATGGGGCGCGTGCTCGAGGCGCTCGGCGTGGCCGGGCAGGGCCGGGCGCGGGCGATCGCGGGGTCCTGGCTGCTGTCCGCGGACGCCGGCCACCTGGTGCACCCGAACTACGCCGAGCGGCACGATCCCGTGAACCACCCGCGCGTGAACCACGGCCCGCTGCTGAAGATCAACGCCAATCAGCGCTACGCCACCGACGCCGGGGGCGAGGCCGCGTTCGCCCGCTGGTGCGGCGTGGCGGGGGTGCCGTTCCAGGAGTTCGTCTCGAACAACGACGTCCCCTGTGGCTCCACCATCGGCCCGATCTCGGCGACCCGCCTGGGCATCCGGACCGTGGACGTGGGCCTGGGCCTGCTGTCCATGCACTCGGCGCGTGAGATGTGCGGCGTGCGGGACGTGGAGCACCTGACGGCGGCCGCGCGGGAGTTCTTCCGCGGGGTGTGAGGCGTGGCGGCGGATGACGGCCGCCACGAGCGGCGTGCGCGGGTCTGCGTCAGCCGGCGGAGCCCGGTGTCACAGCGTCCGATAGGCGCCGATCTGGACCAAGGTCGTGCCGTTCACGACGGCGGAGCCGCGCCCGTTGACCGACACGCCGGCGAGGGCGGTGCTGCAGTTGCTGTACCACCCGATGAGCGGCAGGGTGATGGTGCCTGAGACGGGGGCGGGTACCGCGGTTTTCAGCGTGCTGTAGTAGCGGTAGTACTCGATGCCGTTGTTGGTGTACGGGGTGCCGGAGACGTCACGGGTGGGGTTGCTCCAGTCTGTCGTGACACTCGTCCAGGTGAGGCCATTAGACAACTTATCCACCACGCTCCTCTGCACCAGGATGGAGGCGGTCACGTTCGTCACCGTGGAGCCGGTGGGCACATTGGCGATCCGGTAGTAGTAGGTGCTGTTGTCCGTGGTGACGCTCAAGCGGGTCGAACCCGAGCCACAGGCCGTCACTGTCGTGCCGGGCCCGGCCCCCGCGGTGCCGCGGGTGACCAGGAACGAGCGGTCGATCCGCGGGGGAGGGCTGGCCGCCTCGGCGGGGGCAGCGGCGGCGGCGACGACGGTCGGCACCGCCCACGCGAGGCTGCTGGCGACTCGGCGGCGGGAGGGGACGGACTGGGACGGCGGGGGCGCTGCCGACGTGGACTCTGACATGGGATGCTCCGAAACGTGAGAGGGGTGTGACGCAGGATGTGTGTCCTCCTTCCAAGGTACGTCGTCGTCGACCGAGGGCAAGCCCTGGCCACCCCACGGCCCCCTAGGGGTGGCACCTCATCTGCGGAGGCGCAGTGCTGGTATTCTTGACGGGATCCCCTGCGTGCCGCCGAAGAGTGCGGATGCATGCGTAAGGGGAGAACGCAGAACCTCCTGCCGCGGAGAGACCGCGGCCGCAAGCCCAGAGGAGGTGGGTTCGCATGCGTGCTTATGAGCTGATGGTGCTGATCGACCCTGAGGTCGACGAGCGCACCGTGGAGCCGACCCTGAAGAAGTACCTCGAGGTCGTCACGAACGCCGGCGGCACCGTCGACAACATCGACGTGTGGGGTCGCCGCAAGACCGCCTACGAGATCCAGAAGAAGTCCGAGGCCATCTACGTGGTCGTCAACTTCCAGTCGGAGCCGGCCGCCACCCAGGAGCTGGACCGTCTGCTGAACCTCAACGAGACGATCCTGCGCACCAAGATCATCCGTCCGGAGGAGCAGAAGATCACCGCTGAGTGATCCTCGTACCGTGTCCGGAGGGTCTGAGAGCATCGGATCAGTCCCCGACGCCCCCACCGGAACCCCGCTGAGCAGTCCCGGATCCCCGGATCCGGTCACTGACCGGCAGAACCCCCGAAGACAGGAGTGACCATGGCAGGCGAGACCGTCATCACCGTGGTCGGCAACCTCACCGCCGACCCGGAGCTGCGCTTCACCCCGAACGGCGCGGCCGTCGCGAACTTCACCGTCGCGTCCACGCCCCGCACGTTCGACCGCCAGACCAACGAGTGGAAGGACGGCGAAGCGCTGTTCCTGCGCTGCTCGGTCTGGCGCGAGGCCGCGGAGAACGTGGCGGAGTCGCTGACCAAGGGCATGCGCGTGATCGTGCAGGGCCGCCTCAGGGCGCGCTCCTACGACGACCGGGACGGCAACCGTCGCACCAGCTGGGAGCTGGACGTGGACGAGGTCGGCCCGGCGCTGCGGTTCGCCACGGCCAAGGTCACCCGCGCCCAGCGCGGCGGTGGCGGCGGCGGTGGCTTCGGCGGCGGCCAGCAGGGGGGCGGCTTCGGCGGCGCCCCGGCCGGCGGCGGCTTCGGGGGGAACAACGACGGCGGCTTCGGCGGCGCCCAGCAGGGCGGCGGCTGGGGCGGCCAGCAGCAGGGCGGCGGCCAGGCCGCACCGCAGGACCCCTGGTCCGGCGGCGGTGGCGGCGGATGGGACACCCCGTCCTCCAACGAGCCCCCGTTCTGATCCTGCACTGACCGGGCGCGGCCCCCGCGGCCGCGACGGACACGGAACACCACGGACCTCTCCGTCCGGGCGCACCTTGCCCGGAGGGCCGCCCCGGCGGCCCATCCCACCCGCGACCCGGCACCGCCGGGCCGCACTGCACACGGCCCCGTGCCCCGCACGGGACGCCGCGTGATCCCATCCCGCAGAACCGTTCTGCGGGCTCCAGAGAACTCTGAAGGAGCACCACGATGGCGAAGGCTGAACTCCGCAAGCCCAAACCGAAGTCCAACCCGCTCAAGGCCGCCAAGATCACCGAGATCGACTACAAGGACGTGGCCTTGCTGCGCAAGTTCATCTCCGACCGCGGGAAGATCCGTGCCCGTCGCGTGACCGGCGTGACCGTCCAGGAGCAGCGCAAGATCGCCCAGGCCGTCAAGAACGCCCGCGAGGTGGCCCTGCTGCCCTACGCCGGCGCCGGCCGCGGCTGATCGAGCGAGCGAAGGAAGGAACACCCAGATGGCAAAGCTCATCCTGACCCAGGAAGTGGCCGGTCTCGGCACCTCCGGTGACGTGGTCGAGGTCAAGAACGGGTACGCCCGCAACTACCTGCTCCCGCGCGGTTTCGCCACCGTGTGGACCAAGGGCGGGGAGAAGCAGGTCGAGTCCCTGCAGAAGGCCCGCGCGGCCCGCGCCGTGGCGAACCTGGAGGACGCGCAGGCCCAGGCCGCGCAGCTCCAGTCCGCCACCGTGAAGCTCGAGCGCACCGCCGGTGCGGAGGGTCGCCTGTTCGGCGCCGTCCAGACCGCCGACGTCGCCGAGGCGATCGAGGCCGCCGGCCTCGGCTCCGTGGACAAGCGCTCGATCACCCTGCCGGCGCACATCAAGTCCGTGGGCAACCACGAGGCCCAGGTCCGCCTGCACGAGGACGTCATCGCGACCGTCCAGCTGCAGGTCGTGGCCGCCAAGGCCAAGAAGTGATCATCCGCTTCTGAGCCCGTCGCGCCTGCGGCGCGCACCCGAGGCCCCGGTCCGCTCTTCACGAGCGGGCCGGGGCCTCGTGCCGTGGGGGAACATGGAGGCCATGCCCTCCGCCCCACCGCCCTCCGACCCCGCCGGCTCGACGGCGGCCCCGCGCCCGCCGCTGTGGACGCGCCCGTTCATCCTCGTCAGCGCGACCTACCTGTTCGTGGCGATGATCTTCTACACGCTCATGACCGCGATGGCGCTCTACGCCGTCACGTCCTTCGGCGCGTCGGACGCGGAGGCCGGCGTCGTGGTGGGGGCGTTCGTGCTGGGCGCGGTCCCCACCCGCATGACGACGACGCCCGCCACCTTCGCGTGGGGGCGCCGGCGGGTCCTGCTCGTCGCCTTGGCCTGCTACGTCCTCACGACGGCGGCGTACCTCTGGGCGGACTCCCTGGCCACGCTGACCGCGGTCCGGCTGCTCAACGGCATGTGCTTCGGTGCGGCCGGCACCGTGCTGGCCACGGCCGTGCAGCGGATCGTCCCGCCCGTGCGCCGCTCCGAGGGCACCGGCTGGTTCTCCACGTCCATGACGCTCGCGGGCGCCGTCGGGCCGATGGTGGCCCTGCAGCTGAGCACGGCCCTCGGCTACGACGCCCTGTTCCGGGCGTGCATCGGCTTCACGGGCATGGCCCTGCTGATCGCGCTGTTCCTGCGCGTGCCCGAGCCGCCGCTGACGGGCCGGTTCCGGCTGCACCGGGCGGACGTGTTCTCCGCGGAGGTGGCGCCGGCGGCGGGCGTGGCCCTGGCCTCCGGGTTCATGTACGGCGGCATCCTCGCGTTCATGGCCACGTTCGCGCAGCAGCAGGGCTACCCGGCGATGGTGCCGAGCCTGTTCTTCCTGCTCTTCGCCGCGGGCACCATCGTGGGCCGCGCCGTCCTGGGCGTGCTGCACGACCGGCACGGGGACAACGCCGTCGTCTACCCGATCCTCGCGGGCATGGCCGTCTCCTACGCGGTGCTGGCGCTGTGGCGGGAGCCGGCGGGCATGCTCGCGGCCGGCGCCCTGCTGGGGCTGACCTACGGGCCCGTGGTGAGCGTGTTCCAGACCATCGCGATCAAGGTGGTCCGGCCCACCGAGATCGGCGTCGCCACGGGTACGTTCTTCCTGCTCCTGGACCTCGGCACCGGCCTCGGCCCCATGGTGCTCGGCGCGGTGGTGGCCGCCGTCGGGATCCCGGTGATGTACCTGCTCTCCGGCGGGGTCGGGGTGGCGCTGCTGCTCTACTACCGGCTCGTGCACGGCGGCCGGGCCATCGCCCGGCGCCCGTCCCCGGCCTGAGCGGGGCCGGGGACCGCCGTCGTCGTGGGGGTGCTCATGTGTCCCATCCACCGATGTGCACGAGGGCGTCGCCGCGGTGCACCAGGGGTGCCTCGGTGCGGCCGATGACCACGCCGGTCAGCTCGGCCTTCACGTGCGCCAGGCGGCGGCCGAACGAGTTGTAGAGCGCGCCGATCCGGTCCCCGGCCCTCACGCGTTCGCCGAGGGAGACGTCCAAGTGCACGAGGCCGTCCGCGCGGGCGCGCACCCACGTGGACTGCCACACCAGGTAGGGGGCGTCCTGCTCGCCGTCGACGACGTCGGGGTGCACGGCCTCCGTGTCCTCGCCGGTGGCGTCGGTCGCCTCGGGCACATCCGTGGTCCGCTCCTCGGGGACCTCGCCGGGCAGCGGACCGGGGGCGTCGACGACGGCGTCCGGCCCGGGCTCGGTGAGCCCGACGTCCGCGGGGTCCACCATGTCCAGGGCCGCGAGCACGCGCAGGACCCCGTCCACGCCGGGGGCGATCGCGTACTCGTCGAACCGCCAGGCCTCGCCGGCCTCGTAGAGCAGCACGCGGGCGCCGGTCTCGCGGGCCGCGGCGCGCAGGGAGCCGTCCCGCAGGCGGGCGTGGAAGAGCACGGGCGCGCCGAACGCCTCGGCGAGCGCGCGGGTCTGGGGGTCCTCCAGGTCGCAGCGGATCTGCGGCAGGTTGGAGCGGCGGTCCGCGCCGGTGTGCAGGTCGATGCCCACGGTGCAGCGGCCGATCACCTCGGTCATCATCAGATGCGCGATGCGCGAGGCCAGGGAGCCCCGGGCGGAGCCGGGGAAGGAGCGGTTCAGGTCGCGGCGGTCCGGCAGATAGCGGTCCCCAGCCATCACGCCGAGCACGTTGACGATGGGCACGGCCAGCAGGGTGCCGCGCAGGTGCGTGGGCTGCAGGCGCTCCAGGACGCGGCGGACGATCTCGATGCCGGCCACCTCGTCCCCGTGGATCGCGGCGGAGACCCACACGGTGGGCCCGTCCTCGCGGCCGTGCAGCACGTGCACGGGCAGGGTGACGTCCGCGCCGGTGACGAGCTGGGAGATCGGCAGGGACAGCTCGTGGCGGCGGCCGGCCGCCACCTCGACCCCGCCGAACGCGAAGGGGGCGCGGGCGGGGCGACGGCTCACGCGCGTTCCCGGTTCCGGCGGCGCACGCCGCGCGGCGGCTGCCCGCCCACGTACGAGGCGGCGGGGTTCACGAGGAGGCCGCCGGCGGCCAGCGCGGTGCGCCCCACGAGCATGCGGAAGCCCATCTCGTCCCGGTGGGTCAGGGTCACCTCCGCCTCGATCGTGCGGCCGGCCAGGGTCAGCGGCATCACGACGACGACGCGCTCCTGCGCCTTGCCGTTCGAGGAGCGGACCGTGCGCAGGTCGGCCACCGGCAGCTCGGCCGTCCGGGCGTCCGCGGCCGAGGTCTGCCACGGGTGCACCTCGAACCGGACCCAGGCGGCGCCGTCGCGGGTGAACCGCTCGATGCCGAAGGCGTGGAGCGCCGAGGTGCGGGCGCCGGTGTCGATCTTGGCCTTGATCCAGGGGGTGTGGGCGGCGGGCAGGCCGACCCATTCGCGCCAGCCCACCAGCCCCGGGCGAGCGGCGCCGTCGTCGGTGAGGGGCGCGCCGTGGGGGGCCGGGCCCGTGTGCTTAGATTCAGACACGCCCCTCATCCTCCCAGGAAAGCGGTCATGAAGCTCGCCATCCTCTCCCGTTCCCTGCGCGCCTACTCGACGCAGCGACTCAAGACCGCGGCGCTCGAGCGCGGCCACCAGGTGAAGGTCCTGGACACCCTGCGCTTCGGCATCGACCTCAGCTCGGACGAGCCCGATCTGATGTTCCGCGGCCGCCCCCTCTCCGGCTACGACGCGATCCTGCCGCGCATCGGCAACTCGGTGACCTACTTCGGCACCGCCGTGGTGCGCCAGTTCGAGCAGATGGACGTCTACACGCCGAACACGGCCGCCGGGATCATGAACTCGCGGGACAAGCTGCGGGCCACCCAGATCCTCTCCCGCCACGAGATCGACATGCCCGCCACCGTGTTCGTGCGCAACCGCGGCGAGGTCTCCACGGCGATCGACATGGTGGGCGGGGCGCCCGTGGTGATCAAGCTGCTCGAGGGCACCCAGGGCATCGGCGTGATCCTGGCGCCGACCAAGAAGGTGGCCGAGGCGATCATCGAGACGCTGCACGGCACCAACCAGCAGGTGCTCATCCAGCGGTTCGTGGAGGAGTCCAAGGGCACGGACATCCGCGCACTCGTGGTGGGGGACCGCGTGGTGGCCGCGATGCGCCGCCGCGCCCAGGGGGACGAGTTCCGCTCCAACGTGCACCGCGGCGGCACCGTGGAGCGCGTCGAGCTCTCGCCCGAGTACGCGGAGACCGCCGTGCGGGCGGCCCACATCATGGGCCTGCGCGTGGCGGGCGTGGACATGCTCGAGGGCGAGCACGGCCCGCTGGTCATGGAGGTGAATTCCTCCCCGGGGCTGCAGGGCATCGAGGCCGCCACGGACCTGGACGTGGCCGGCGCGATCATCGACTACGTGGCGGACCAGGCCGGCTTCCCGGACATCGACGTGCGCCAGCGCCTGGCCGTGTCCACCGGGTACGGGGTCGGTGAGATCACCGTGCACGCCGGCTCCGGCTGGGTGGGCCAGTCCATCGAAGACTCCGGGCTGCTCGCGAAGGACCTGCAGGTGCTCACCCTGCACCGCGGCACCTCCGTGTTCCCCAACCCCGCGGACAGCAAGGTCCTCGAGGAGGGGGACCGGCTGCTCTGCTTCGGCAAGACCGAGAACATGCGCGCCCTCATCCCCGCCCGCGCCCGCCGCCCCAAGCGCGTGCGGAAGCTGCCGGCCACCCCGATCCTCGCCTCCGTCGCCGAGGAGGCCCCGGCGCCCGAGGCTCCCGCCGACGACGCCTGAGCCCGGGCGCGGGGCTCAGCGGGCCGGGGCGAACGCGCCGATGCCCGTGAGGTGCCGGCCGAGCGTGAGCTGGTGGACCTCGTCCGTGCCCTCGTAGGTGCGCACGGACTCGAGGTTGTTCGCGTGCCGCAGCGGCGAGTGCTCCAGGGTGATGCCGTTGCCGCCGAGCATCTCGCGGGCCTCCCGGGCGATGCCGATGGCCACGCGGCAGTTGTCCAGCTTGCCGGCGGAGATCATGGCGGGGGTGAGCGGGCCGGCGTCCTTGGCGCGACCGATCTGGTGCGCCAGCAGGTAGCCCTTCCCGATGGCCACGGCCATGTCCGCGAGCTTGGCCTGCGTCAGCTGGTGGGAGGCCAGCGGCACCCCGAACTGCTGCCGCTGCACCGCGTAGTCGAGGACGGCGTCGAAGGAGTCGCGGGCGGCGCCCATCGCGCCCCAGATGATCCCGTAGCGGGCCTCGTTGAGGCACTGGAAGGGGCCTTTGAGCCCGACGGCGGAGTCGGCCGGCAGCATCGCGGAGGCGGGCAGGCGCACGCCGTCGAGGTGGATCTCGCACTGCACCGACGCCCGCATGGACAGCTTCTGGGTGATCGCCTCCGCGCGGAATCCGGGAGTGTCCGTGGGGACCACGAAGCCGCGCACCCCGCGCCCGTCGCCGGGCTCGCCGGTCTGCGCCCAGATGATCGCGACGTCGGCCAGGGTGGCCAGCCCGATCCACCGCTTGACCCCGTCGAGCACCCAGTCGCCGCCGGGCTCCTGGCGGGCCGTCGTCGTCATGGAGGCCGGGTCCGAGCCGGCGCCCGGCTCGGTGAGGCCGAAGCAGCCGACCGCCTCGCCGGCGGTCATGCGCGGCAGCCACTGCGCCTTCTGCTCCTCGGAGCCGTGCTTGTGGATCGCGCCCATCGCGAGCGAGCCCTGCACGGAGACGAAGGTGCGCAGACCGGAGTCCCCGGCCTCGAGCTCCTGCGCGGCGAGGCCGTACTCCACCGCCGAGCGGCCGGGCATGCCGTGGCCCTCGTAGGGCATCCCGAGCACGCCGAGGCGGCCCAGCTCGGGGACGATCTCGCGGGGGAACACGGCGTCGTCGTACCAGCGGGCGATGTGCGGGCGGATGTGCTCGTCCACGAAGCCGCGCACCTGCAGTGCGACGGCCTTCTCCTCGGCGGAGAACAGGGAGTCCAGGCCGACGACGTCGGCGCGGCCGAGGAACGAGTCGGCCTCGGCGTGGAACGGGATGGTCATGGCGGGGGTCCTCTCTGCGGGGTGGTCAGCGGGCGTCGAGCCAGGTGTTGACGGCCGCCGTGTCCGCGCCGAGCGCGGGCGGCGCGTGGCGCGGGTGCGCGACGGGCGGGTCCCACTGCACCGGGTGGCGGAACTGCCGGCCGGCCGGGGCGCCGGAGCGGTCCTGGACCTCGACGGTCGGCTCGAGGCCGAGGGACTCGGCCAGCTCGACGCCCTCGGCGACGGTGGACACGAGGCTGGCCGGGAGTCGCTCGGCCTGCAGCACGTCCCGCCAGTGGGCGGCCGTCTCGGCGGAGAGCGCGTCCTCCAGGGCGGTGCGCAGCTCCTCGCGGTGCTCGACCCGGTCCGTGTTCGTGGTGAAGCGCGGGTCCTCGGCGAGCTCGGGGACGCCGAGGGCCGCGGCGAAGGTGCGGAACTGCGCGTCGTTGCCGATGGCGACGGCGAGCGGCGCGTCCCGGCACGCCAGCAGCTGATAGGGGGCGATCGAGGGGTGGTCGTTGCCCATCCGCCGCGGGACGACGCCGGCGCCGAGCCATGCCTGGCCCTGGTTGGCGAGCGCCCCCTGCAGCGAGGAGAGCAGGTTCAGCCGCAGGTGCGCGCCCTCCCCGGTGCGCTCGCGGCGCAGCAGGGCGGCGAGCACGCCGGCGGTGAGGTCCTTGGCCGTGAGCACGTCCACGAGGGCGACGCCCGCCTTCATCGGGGCGTCCGGTTCGCCGGTGATGCTCATCAGTCCGCCCGCGGCCTGGACGATGAAGTCGTAGCCGGGCAGGTCCCGGCCCTCGCGGTCGCCGAAGCCGGAGACGGCGGCATAGACCACGGACGGGTTCTCCCGCGCGACGTCGTCGTAGCCCAGGCCGAGGCGTTCCATGGTGCCGGGCTTGAGGTTGTGGACCACGACGTCGGCCCGGGCGGCCAGGGCGGCGGCCCGCCGCTGGTCCTCGGGGTCCTTCAGGTCCCAGCCGACCGACTCCTTGTTGCGGTTCACGGACTCGAAGTAGGTGGCGCCCGTCGCCGAGCGGGGCGGGGCCCAGCCGCGGGTGTCGTCGCCGCGCTCGGGGTGCTCCACCTTGATGACGCGCGCCCCGAGGTCTGCCAGCGTCATGGTGGCGAGCGGGCCGGCGAGGACGCGGGAGAAGTCGGCGACGAGGACGCCGTCGAGGGGGAGCGAGGCCGGGGAGGGGGCGGTGGTGGCCGGGGGCACGGCGGACTCCTCACTGTGGCGGACGACACGACGACGGGTTCCAGCCAAGCACCGTGCTCGCGTTCCGTCCACTGACTCTGGGGCGGGTCACTGGCGTGCGTGAGTCATCGGTGCCGGGCGGTCCGGGGCGGCTGGGAGCGGTGGGCGCGGGGAGGTCCCGGGGCCGCGGGCAGAGGCTGTCAACTTCGCCGTCCCCAGATCCGGGCACCTTGTCCACAGGAGTTGTCCACAGCTGTGGAGGGTGTGGACGACGGTGTGGATAGGCATGTACCAGGCGGTGTGATGAGGGCGCAAACGGGGGTGCTGTCAAGTTGTACCGATGGGGCCGAAAGGGGGGTGGAGAATCTTCCTCCACAGACCCGGGGATCGCATCGTCCCAGGTCAGAGCCGGATTCTGGGAGTGGTCGCGCAGTTGTCCCCAGCGTGGTCCCCAGGCGATCCACACGACACGCCGCCGAATCCACACGTTGTCCACAAGGCCTGTGGGAAACGCGGTTGCCCAGCCTCCACGGCGCGCGTAGTGTCGCGTGGTATCCCCAACGCGAGGGCGGGTATTGGCCGCAGGTGACCACTGACAGGCGCGCATCCGCTCGGACCGTCGCCCCGGGGACCGTCGCACCGTCCGCCTGCAGGAGGGTGCGGCGGCACGGGCGGTGACAACAGAGGAATCAGGGCCGGGAAGACCGGCGAGGGCCGCCGTCGTGCGGGCTGTGGGAAGGGAGTCTCCGGACGTTGACTGAGAACTACGGAGACTCGGGCTCCTACGACGGCGGCCGTTCCTCTGAACGCTTCCTGCCGCCCCAGGACCTGGAGGCGGAGCGCTCGGTGCTGGGCGGCATGATGCTCTCCAAGGACGCGATCGCGGACGTGGTGGAGCTGCTGCGCGGCCACGACTTCTACCGGCCGAGCCACGAGATGATCTACGAGGCGATCATCGACCTCTACGGCCGCGGTGAACCCGCGGACGCCGTCACCGTCGCGGACCTGCTGAACAAGCGCCAGGAGCTCAGCCGCGTGGGCGGCCCCGCCGTGCTGCACGAGCTCATCCAGTCCGTGCCCACCGCCGCCAACGCAAGCTTCTATGCGGAGATCGTGGCGGAGAAGGCCGTCCTGCGCCGCCTCGTCACCGCCGGCACCAAGATCACCCAGCTGGGGTATCAGGGCGACGGCGAGGTCGAGGAGATCGTCAACGAGGCGCAGTCCGAGATCTACAAGGTGGCGGAGAACCGCCAGTCCGAGGACTACGTGCGCCTCGCGGAGATCATGGAGCACGCCGTCGACGAGATCGAGGCGGCCGGCAACCAGGGAGAGGGCCTGACGGGCGTCCCCACCGACTTCTACGACTTCGACGAGCTGACGCAGGGTCTGCACGGCGGCCAGATGATCGTGATCGCGGCACGCCCCGCCGTCGGCAAGTCCACGCTCGCGCTGGACTTCGCGCGGGCCGCGGCCATCCACCACAACATGGCCACCGTGTTCTTCTCGCTGGAGATGGGCAAGAACGAGATCGCCATGCGTCTGTTGAGCGCGGAGGCGACGATCGCGCTGCAGGACCTGCGCAAGGGCACCATCCGGGACGACCAGTGGTCCAAGATCGCGGCGACGGTGGGGCGGCTGAACGAGGCGCCGTTCTTCATCGACGACTCCCCGAACATGACCATGATGGAGATCCGCGCCAAGTGCCGGCGGCTCAAGCAGAAGAACAACCTCAAGATGGTGGTGCTCGACTACCTGCAGCTGATGAGCTCCGGCAAGAAGGTGGAGAGCCGCCAGCAGGAGGTGGCCGAGTTCTCCCGTGCGCTGAAGCTGCTGGCCAAGGAGCTGGACGTGCCGGTGATCGCGCTGTCCCAGCTGAACCGCGGGTCCGAGCAGCGCACGGACAAGCGGCCGCAGGTGAGCGATCTGCGCGAGTCGGGGTCCATCGAGCAGGACGCGGACATGGTGATCCTGCTGCACCGCGAGGACGTGTACGACAAGGAGTCCCCGCGGGCCGGCGAGGCGGACCTGATCGTGGCGAAGCACCGCAATGGTCCGACGAAGACGATTGTGGTGGGGTTCCAGGGGCATTACAGTCGCTTCAGCAACCTCGCACAGGATGGCGGGGGTGGTGGGTTCTAGAAGAGGGGATAATTAAGGTGTCGGCAGCCCGAGACCGTTCGTCGAGGCGAAAGAATTTCAGGTCAGGTAACCACTTTAAACTTTTGTCAGGCATAGGCGCCATGGGGCAGGGGTTGATAACGGCGCTGGCTGTAGTCTTGGTTTCGGCCGCGGTATTGTATGTATTACTCGCAGTTGGAGCATCGGACGCAAATCCTCGAAATTGGCCTGAAGAGGTTTGGAGGAGCCTGCGGGGATCAATGGGCCAGATCGCAACCTCTCTAGTGGCCCTGGCTGTGGCAGTTTTCGGTTCAGTAATTGCAGTTCATGGTCAAAATACTCGTCTGGCCGAGATTAAGCATTCAAAGAAATCCTTCGAGAAGGACAAAATCCAGAAAGACAAGATATTCGCTCAGCGTGAAGATGAGATTTTCGCAGAAAAGGAGGCGCGAGAGAGGGATTTTTCGAGGGCGGATCAGGAAAGTAAGTATCAGCGCGCGCGCAATAGAAGTGCGGATGATGCTTTGAGGTACTCAACCTCCGTCAGTGCATTGGGCGGAGGTAACGAGATTGCCCAGGTTGGGGCAGTGTTGGATCTCGAGTATCTGGTCCAGAAGACCCCCGAGTACGAGAATCGGTGCGTAAAGGTCCTGGGTTATTTTATATCAAAGCGTGTTGCGGATGACGGTGACGTGGGTGAAGCCCAATCTAGAGATTCCCTCTATCCCAAAGGGAAGGGTTTTGACCATCCTGCGCACACCGAGATTAAGGGCACGACTCGTGAACTAGCGCTTCAGGTTCTAGGGAGGATCAGAAATAATAAATCTCCTCGCGTGAACCTGAGAGGGCTGAATTTTAATAGATGCGACTTTGACAAAGGATACTTTGGGAATATTGACTTTCGAAATAGCTCCTTTCGGGAAGCGCAGATGAGCGAGTGCGACTTGTCAAATAGCTGGTTCAAGGGCTCGGAAATGACCGGGGTGTTTATGGAGAGGACCATTGTCTCGGGCGCATTGATGGAGAATATACCGGGGATCAATGTATCCGTGAAGAGCATGATGATCTGGCATGAGGAAAAGCCTCCCAGGTTTAAATACGATGACCAGTAAGAGGCCGTGTCGAGGAGAATTTGATCCTGTGGATTCGTGCCGTATTGCGTTACGGGGTACTGACTGGGAGGTGAGCAAACCCCACGCGGGTGTATATTTGTAATTCTCCGCGTGACTCCTTGCTAGTGAATTCGATTGCCGTTGCTAGCAAAAGGGGTGCGACTGTTACGACTATTGCACGCAACCTGGGTCACCCCCCAGGGTAATTACGCCTGGGTGGCTGTGTTCATTACGGGATCACGACCGTGTCACTGCACCTGGCAGCGGTCGTGCCGCGTTGATGAGTTGATAGGTATTCCTTTTTCGGTCATTTGCGAACAGCGGTTGCGAGGGAGATGAAACCAATTTTCGCGTGACGATAAGCAATCTTCGACCGACCAGCTCTTTGGTTCCTCTGGCGCGCATATTCGAACTAATCGAGAACCGTTCGGCGAAGCGCCTAGTGGACCACCAGATGTCGCGATTTGGGTCTCCCTGAGCTTCGGAGAGGAGGGCCAGCAACATGACTATTGCGGCTGCGCTCATATGCTGAAGGTGCCCTTCCGTCCAGAGCTCATTGGGGATTCGGAAGTAATGCCCCGCCTGCTGCGTCGGACCGTTCTTAGACTTCTTCTGCCGCATGTCTTCATAGGGCAGTGTGTATGCCGCGCCGTTGCCGGACTCGTTTAGAAGGTAGATGTCCGAAGGATCTCCCCGGTGGTACTCAAGTCGGATCAAGCCGACTTCGGAGAGTCGTTTGAGGGCGGCTACTATCCGGCGGCGTCCATTATTGGCAGGGTCTGGTAGGTCGAGCACTTGGGCCCATTGGCGCGCGGAGACTTTGCTGATGTCAAAGGGCTCTGCTGCGGCACGCCAAAGGACTGCCAGGTGAAGTTTGATTGCCACGTCACCTCCGCGCCCCCGGGTGGAAGCGAGCTGCATCAGTGGGGGTGTGCTGTCAACGTTGTCGATGTCGTTGCGGATGTATGAGCTACGGACGGGCGTTCCCTGGCGGCGAGGGTTCGCCCGGGCGATGCTTTGGGCTGCTTCGAGTGCGCTCTTGGAGGTGCCTGGATGGATCTCTGTGATGCCGGATCGCCCGACGGTCCCTAGGTCGAGGCCGGTGTCCTGTGGCTCGGCGGGGCTCCCTGGGCGGATGTCTTTAGGGCTAGTTGGGAGCGTCGAACCTTCGTAGGCGTCAAGGGACTCCATGGAGTCCTCCTTACTTGTGGGAACTAGTGGGTCGGTGACTTCCCGTCTAGTGTATGGGTTTGATGGGATCAGAGGGGTTGCCGTACTTCCAACTAGCGACGTGGGAAGACGGGCAGCTTCTCCAGATCCGCTTGATTTCGTTGGTTCGGGACCCGCTGAGGCCATATGCTGGAGTCTAGGTCAGAAGGTGCCAAGCCTCCCGTCTACGGGATATGTGTCCGTTGGTGGTGGCGAGGTCCCGATGACTAGCTGCATGTGGAGTCGACTCATCAAGGGACCGACTCCTCTCGAAGGCTGAGGCGGATCCCGCCCCTTTGAAGGGAAGACTGGGCCGCCGCGTTAAGGCTTTCCTTGCATGCGGAGGGGATCCCGCCGGGAGGTGGGGTCCCCTCCTGTCTTTCGTGCCTGGCGATGGGGAGAAGGGACGCAGAGCCTCACGGAGGGGTAGGGGACGTATACCGTAAACCACAGCGGCTAGCGCCGTTGAGCTAGGTGTAGGAGGGCATGACGTTGTTGACTCGGGCCGGTGCCAACGAGGCCGGAGGAGCGTCTCCGCAGGAGGTATGAGGCCGATGGTAGTTGTAGTGGTTCACCCACACCGCCAGGGCCTCACGCCGAGCTTGCTCTGAGGTGTAGGGGCGGGCGTAGATGACCTCATCGACCATCAGCCGGTTGTACCTCTCCACCTTCCCGTTGTGGCGCGGGGTGTAGGGTCGGATCCGGTGATGCCGGCCCCCGAGCGAGACCACCTTCGCGGTGAAGTCCGCAGCCCGATAGTTGTTCCCGTTGTCCGTGATCACCCGGTCCACGGTGATGCCGTGGGCGGCGAAGAACGCCCGCGCCCGGCAGTAGAAGCTCACGGTCGTGGCCGCCCGCTCGTCCTCCAACGCTTCGGTGTAGGCCAGGCGGGTGTACCCGTCGATCGCCGAGTGCAGGTAGGTGTAGCCGACCCGCCGGCCTGCACCACGCTTGGAAGCACGGCCTGCTTCACTTTCACGTCCGTGGGTGCGCCAGCCGCCGCCGTCTGGGATCTTCCCGATCTTCTTCACATCCAGGTGCACCATGTGCCCCGGCCCTCTCGCGGTGATCTTCTGGGGTCGTTGGCGCAGGTCTTCTCCGGCCGGGGTCAGGTCCCGTAGGCGGGAGATCCCGAGTCGGTGCAGCCACCGTCCCACGGTACGAAGACACACCCGGTGGCCCTCGGAGACGAGGTGGTGATGGATGCGCCGTGCGGACCACTTGCGCTCCCGCCGCAGGGTGAGGATCTGGGTGACCAGGGCCGGGTCGAGCTGGGCGGGAGAGCGTCGTGGCCGGCAGGAGCGGTCTTGCAGTCCTGCCTCGCCTTCGGCACGGTAGCGGGCCACCCAGGTGGCCACCGTGGGGCGGCTGACGCGGAACTCGGCGGCGACATGGGCTTGCGGGATGCCCTCGTTCAGGTGGCGGTGGACCATGCGCAGACGGCCGGTGGGGGTCAGGGGTGCGTTAGCGTGGGTCATGAGCGGGCTCTTTCCAGCGGATGGGTTGTTGAGGAACTTCCATCCTGCCGGGCGGGGCCCGCTCGTCTCATCTCAGCCCGGGCCTCGTGCCAAGAACCTCATGACCCACAACAGCTAGGCGGGCACTGTGGAGGCCGCCCGGTCATCGAGGGCCCCTTGATCCTGCTGTTGTGCCAGCTTAGGGGTCGCTTGTCTCGACCAGACTGCACCGACCAGCCCTGAGGCCGTGCTCCGCCTGCTCGCGTGGCGCCGGCCTGTCGAGGACGCACTGTCCCGCTCACGTCGGTGCTGGTGGCGGTCGTGTTCGTGGCCGCGTTCCTCTGGCTCACTAGTATCGACTACGAGACCTACGTGGTCGTGGGCGACGTGCCTTCTTCCTGCTCGGTGGTCCCACTGGGGCCCTTGCCGTCCCCCTATATCGTGCCGGTCCGTACATACGGCGGCTACTGGTGCCCGTCGTCGACGGGGGCGGCGGAGGTGCTCGGCGCCATTGCCGGCCCCTGGGTGCTCGTCCGCTGCACATGTGCGAGCCCCGCGTCCGCAGCCTGGCCATGGGCGTCAGCGCGCACGGCGCCTGCACGTCGCGGGTGCTCGCCGAGGGCCTGTCGACGGGCGCGTTTTCCGCCCTCGCCGCGGCCTGCCCCGGCGTGCTCACCGCGTTGCTGACGCCTGTGGGGCTCAGGGTGATGGGGTAACGGTGTGGTGCAAAGTGGCCGCTAAGTCTGCATAACTTCTCAAAGTTATGGTGGCATGAGGGTGGCCATGGCCGCCGCCATCATAACTATGGATACTTATGAGATGGACCTTGGACCCCTCCTCGCTGCGGGCGAGACCCTGGACGTCGAGTTCAAACGTCGGCTGGGGAAGGACGACCTCTACCAAGCCGTCGTCTGCATGGCCAACGGCATGGGAGGCCGGATCCTCGTCGGAGTCGACGACGACGGCACCGTCGTCGGGACGACGACCGAGCATGGCGGTGCTGTGGACGCAGACCTCTTGGCTGGACGCATCCAGAACGGCATCGAGCCACCGTTGAGCGTGGACGTCGAGGTGGTCCCCTGGGAGGGCAAAGACGTGGCGGTCATCACCGTCCCCCAGGCGAGGTCGTCGTTCATCGGCACGCGCAAGGGGTTATTCGTCAAGCGTGTCGTGGGGCCGGACGGTCGCCCCGCGTGCATGCCCATGACACCCATGGACGTCCTGCGGGCTGGGTTCGACGGCGTCGGCCTGGACTATGCCCGGGCGGAGGCGCGCGGGGCCGAGTGGGGGCACCTCGATCCGACTGAGTTCGACCGGTTCCGGCGACTGGCCGGCCAGTCGGCTGGTGACAGCGGTCTTGCGGAGCTCACGGATGCGGAACTGCTGCGGACGCTGGACCTCCTCACTCCGGACGGCGGCATCAGCCTCGGCGCGGTACTGGTCTTCGGCACGTCGGATGCGCTGCGCAGGTGGGCCCCCACTGCGGAAGTCCTCTTCCAGGACTCCCGACCCCACGGTGTGGAAGCGAATGAGGACCTGCTGCTTCCCCTGTTGAACGCATTCGAGGAGATCGAGGCCCGCTTGGCTCTGCGGAACTCCGTCACACCCGTGGAGGTGGGTCTCGTCCGTGTGGATGTACCTCTGCTGTCCGAGAGTGTGCGGCGCGAGTCGATCGCCAATGCCCTTGTGCACCGTGATTACGCCGAGGTGGGGCCGATCCAGGTGACCCTCACCGGGTCCACGTTCTCCGTCGCAAGCCCTGGCGGGTTCCCCCGTGACGTTTCGCCGGCCAACATCCTGAACCGCTCGGCTCCCCGCAGCCCTGCCCTGGCGAACGTGTTCAAGCGCGCCGGTCTCGTCGAGCGTCGGGGCAAGGGGGTTCAGGACATGTTCGCCTCGCAGCTCCGAGCCGGCCGGGGTGCGCCGGACTACGGCCGCTCCACGCAGCGGTCCGTGATCGTCGACATCCCCTTGGGTGACGAGGACAGGGAACTGCTGATCTTTCTGGCCCGCCGGCAGAACGAGGGCCAGCGTGCACTCACCCTGACCGAGCTGCGGGTGGTCCACGAGATCAAGCACGGGGGGCCTGCGGGGGCGGCGGAGGCAGCGGAACGCCTTCGACTGCCCGTGGCGGACGTGCGCGGAGCTGCCACCGCACTCGTCGAGGCCGGCGTCCTGGAATCGCGGGGGAACGGCCGGGCGCAGCGGTACATGCTGACCGCGCGGTTCTACGAGCTGGCCGAAGACCGAGCCGCCTACCTGCGCCTGCGTCCGGTCGACCGAATCCAACAGCGGCGGTTGATCGCCGATTACGTCCGCGAATACGGATCCATCACCCGTAGCAAAGCCGCGGAACTGTGCCAGATCGCTCCCACGGCCGCGCGGGCGGTGCTCAAAGACATGACGGAGGAGGGCCTCCTCGAACTGCGGGGGGAGCGTCGCGCAGCGCACTACGTGCTCCCGGACTCCTAGCGGTGTGCCCGGCCGAGCGCGCCGAGGCGATCGCGCGGCTCAGCAGTGTCCGTGCACAACGATGGCTCTTACGCAACGATCGATCCATATCATTGCGTAGGGTGCCCTTATGGGCATGGATCAGACCACCAGCACGGCCGTCGGCTGGGAAGAACGCCCCTGGACCGCGGACCCCGACGACGCTGGCGCCCTCACCCGCCGCGCTCGCGTGCGTGCAGCAGGCCCGTATCGAGCCGCGCTCCCAGCCCGTATCGCCCGACTCGTGCTCGACCTGCCCTCTGATCTGGCGACCGAGGTCGAGGAGGCGACGGCCGCCGTCGTGCGCTTCGACGCCGAGATCAGCCACGCCCTCCCGGGGCTCACTGGAGAGATCGCGCCGATCGACGCGGTGCTCCTGCGCACTGAGTCCGCGTCCTCCTCGCAGATCGAGCACATCACCGCGGGCGCGCGGGCCCTCGCCCTGGCGACTCTTGGCGAACGCACCCGCCCGAACGCAGCGCTCGTGGCGGCGAACGTGAGGGCCATGGGCGCTGCTTCCCTGCTGGCCGCCGACCTCGACGAGCCCGCCCTGCTGGCCGCCCATCGTGCCCTCATGGACGGCCAGGAGCATGCCCGGCCGGGCGCGTACCGCGATGCGCAGGGGTGGATCGGGGGTGGGGCGCCCACGCCGCACACGGCGCAGTTCGTCCCGCCCCACCCGGAGCGCCTGCGTGCCGGGATGGACGATCTCTTCGCCTACCTGCGTCGCGCGGATGTACCCGCCCTCGTGCAGGCCGCCATCGCGCACGCCCAGTTCGAGACCATCCACCCGTTCGCGGACGGCAACGGCCGCACGGGGCGCGTCCTCGTGCACGCCGTGTTACACCGGGCCGGCGCGATCACCCGTATGGGGGTGCCCCTCTCCGCGGGACTCCTCACAGACACGGCCGGATACTTCGACGCCCTCACCGCCTACCGCGACGGCGACCCCGAGCCCATCGTGCGCCGCTTCGCGATGGCCGCCCTGGCCGCCGTCGGCAACGGCCGGGAGCTCGTCGCGGACCTGGACGAGGCCCTCACGGGCTGGCGCGAGCGGCTCACCGCCCGGCGGGACGCGGCGGTCTGGCGGGCGCTCGCGGTGATCATCGCTCAGCCTGCCGTGACCGTGGACCACCTGGCTCAGGTGCTGGGGGTCTCGCGCCCGGCGGCCCAGCGCGCCGTGGACCAGCTCGTCGAGGCCGGTGCGCTGGAGCCGGCCTCCAGCCAGCGGCGGAACCGGGTGTGGCTGGCCACCGAGGTGCTCGCCTGTCTGGACGAGTTCGCCGCGCGTGCGGGCCGGCGGGGTTGACCGGGTGTGGACTACCGGGCTGACCAGCCTCAGTGCTGTGTGTAGTGCCCCGGCCATGGGCGTCACCGCCGGTACCGTCGTCCGCGCCCACCATGACGGCGGTGGCCCCGCCGGCTCTACCCCGCTCCAACGTGTGCGGGCCCTGGTCAGGCGAACACACGAAGTGTGGCCCGCGGGCCGGCTCGCGGGCCGTCAGCCACAGGATCACGTCCCCCACGGTGGCCCGCGTTCCCTTCCACCAGGGACACCGATCCGGCAGGGCCAGCCGAGGTCGTCCTCCCGGTGCGGGCGCGGCGTCAGCCGCGCGGTGCGCAATGGCCAGTCAGGGGCGGGGCCGCCCGCAACCGCGCCCTCCCTGCGCTTCACCCGGGACGTCGGCGTCGGCGGGGAGGGGCCCGAGGCCACTGCCGGTGTCATCGACTGGTTCCGTGCTTGGCCCGTCCCCTTCGCCACCGCGGACGACGCCCTCGCCCACCTTGGCGGCGGACCTGCCGCCCGGGTGTGGGCCGAGGGGCTCGAGGAAACGGACGCCGGCTGGGCGCCACGCTTCGACGTCGACGTGCTGGCGGCCACCCTGCGGCCCGTCCACGAGCGGCCCCGGTGGGAGGAATGGGGGCAGATCGCCGCGCCCACCCTGCTGATCACCGGGGAGAACGGGTACGTGCCCGCCGGAGAGCTGGACGAGATGCGGCGGCGGCGCCCGGACGTGCGGCACGTGCAGGTGCCCGGCGCGGGGCACGACGTGCACCTGGACGCGCCGGAGCGGGTGGCTGAGCTCGTGCGGGGGTTCGCAGCCTGATTGATCTGGGGCAGGATCACCCCATGGACCACAAGCAGATCCTCCACGACGGGCTGCGCCGCCAGCGTGCGGCCCTCCTCCAGAAGCTCGAGGGCCTCAGCGAGCGCGACGCCCGCCTGCCGCGCACCCCCACCGGCACCAACCTGCTGGGACTGGTCAAGCACGCCGCCGTCATCGAGCTGGAGTACTTCGGTGAGACGTTCGGTCGCCCCGCCGAGGTGCAGCTGCCCTGGACGGCGGCGGGGCAGCCGGAGGAGGACAACGTGGACATGTTCGCCGCCGAGGGTGAGTCCCTCGAGGACGTCCTCGAGTTCGCCCGCCGCTGCTTCGACCACGCGGACGCGACCATCACGGCCCTCGACGCCGACGCCCCCGGGCGGGTGGCGTGGTGGCCCGACGACAAGGCGGAGGTCACGCTCGCGCAGATCATCGCGCACGTCGCCCTGGACGAGGCCCGGCACGCCGGCCACGCGGACATCCTGCGGGAGCAGATCGACGGGCAGGCCGGCCTGCGCGCCCCGGGGAACAACCTGCCCCCGTGGGACGCCGACCGCTGGGCCGCCCACGTGGACCGTCTGACCGCCATCGCGGAGGGGGGCGGCGGGCCGGGCCGGAACTGAAGGCACATGCCTCCCGTGCCGGTCCTGGGCCTACGCTGTGGCCATGACGAGTACTCCCGCTGCCGCCATACCCCCTGCCCTCCAGCGCTCATTCGACGCGTGGGCTGCCGCCGGCAGGCCCGCTGACGACCCCACCCGCTGGTCCATTGACCACTGGACGGCCCACGTGCCCGACCTGCCCGCCTGCCTCGAGCGCGAGCCGCTGACCCGCGCCGTCGTCACCGGCTACGCCGCGAAGGTGACCGCCGAGGACCGCGCCGTGCAGCGGGACGCCTTCATCGCCGCGATGGTGTGGGGATACGGACGGGTCGGCTACGGCCCCTCCCGGGTGGAGCGCATCATGGCGCAGCCCGGGTTCGAGGAGCAGCTCGCCGACGTCACCCGCATCACCCTCGAGCAGGGCGGGCCCGCGGCCTTCGAGCACATCCGGCAGCAGCGCAAGAGCGGGGCCGGCTGCCTCAAGCACCTCGGCGCGGCCTTCGGCACCAAGTACCTCTACTTCCTCACCAAGGCCCACCGGGAGTCCGACATCGCCCCCATCCTCGACTCCGTGGTGCGTGCCTGGTTCGCCGAGCACGTGAAGGACGTCGACGTCCGGATCGGCGGCGGCTGGACCTACCCCCGCAAGTACGCCACCTACGTGGAGACCATGCAGGCGTGGGGTAAGGAACTCAAGATCCCGGCCGACGACGTCGAGCGGCTCATCTTCCTCCAGCAGCAGGACGCCACCCAGGAGCCCTGGCGGGAGAGCTGGAGTTCCGCCACCGCGGACCCGGAGGCCGGCGAGCTGCTCGAAGCCCTCCGCCTCGCGCTGGCCGACCTGGGCGCCGAGGATGACGCCGAGCCCCACCTGCAGGCTCTGGAGGACGTCATCGCCGGCGCGGAGGACCGGGCGCCCGACGAGGCGTGAAGCCCCGCCCTCCTGCGCGCGCTTGGAGTCGAGATGAACGTGTCCGCTGGGCAGCTGATCGGCGACGAGTCCGGCGTGCACCGCGGTCTATACCTGCGCGTCGTGGACCACGTCCCGTGGCTGCGCGACTTCGCGTGCGACGGCCTCCGCGTCTTCGGCCCCGAGGGCCGGTGGATCCTGGCGCGGTGAGGGCTCAGCGATCCATCGCAAGGGCGCCTACCGTGTCCAGGACCCTCCGTAGGCTCGAGGCGCAGCCGGGGTGGATGTCCCGGACGAAGAGAGGACATTGGCATGACCACCAAGGCGGGGCTCATCGCGGCCGCTTCCCATGCTCTGCAGAACGGTCCCCAGCTGTTCGCACGCGTCGAGGACGGCGGTGTGGTCATCGGTGGGCGTGGCGGCGAGGTCGTGCCGGATTCGACCGGGCTGTACGCGGTTGCCGCGCAGGATCCTGACGCAGTGCGAGCCGAGCTCCGATTGGACACGTCTGTCAGTCGAGGCGACGTGCTTTACATCGGCAAGGCCGAGGGCAGCCTGCGGGCCCGCCTGGAACGCAAGCATTTCGCGGACGGCGGTACCGCGCACTCCACTCTGCGCCGCACCCTGGCCGCACTCCTGGTGGATCGGCTGAACCTGGAGCCGGTCGCCGTCGCCTCCGCGGGTCGATTCACCCTCACCCCGGAGAGCGGCGAGCGGCTGACCACCTGGATGCGGCGTCACCTCGCCGTCCGCGTGTGGCAGGCACCCGCCGGGTTCGCGGAAGTGACACCGCTCGGGGGCATTGAGAAGCCTGTGATTGACATGCACACCCCGCCGTTGAACCTCACCTACGGCGGCACCAGCCCCGAAGCACAGCTGCTCCGCCAGCGCATCCGGAAGGCCCGCACGGCCATGGCGGAGCAGGCGAAGCGTGGTGTGGACGCGGTGGAGGCCGACTCGTCGGCGCGCGCGACCGTCGGCAACTTGTTCCGCCGCCGCCCCCGCCAGTACGGGTTGCGGGGAAGCGTCGGTCTCTGGGAGGAGCTCGCTGAACGGCTCGACGACACCCCCATGCCCACCAGTGAGCATGAACTCGGCCGGCTCCTGCACGATGCGCTCGAACGCTCCCTCGAGGGGGCCGAGCCTTACGAGGAGGACAAGGTCAACGTGGAGCGGTTCAACCGCGGAGGCATGAGTCAGGGCCTCGTCCACCTGCCCTGGTGGGAGGACCAGGCCATCCCCCTCCTCCTCGACCGCTGGGGAGCCTGGGCGGACACCCAGGGTCTCCTCGGCCCGGAGGACTACATCGAGAGCTGGTGACCCGACAGTGCGTGGTGCCTGCCGCCGTCCTCGATGGCCTCCTTCGCCACCGGCCGGGTGATGGCGACAGTCATGGGGCGAGGGTGGGCGCCGGCATCATGGGCCCCTCCCCACCCGGACCTCTTCTGAGTCCGACACAATGCATACATCCATGCATGCATCCGATTAGTCTGGCCCGCATGACTCCACTCTCCGACCCCTTATGGGGCAGTCGTGCCACGGCTGCCGGCCGCCTGGCCCACGACGTCGCCTGGCGCATCGTCCGCGGTGAGATCGCCGCGGGGGAGATGCTCACCGAGGTCCAGCTCTCCACGGAGGCCGGCATCTCCCGGACGCCGGCCCGGGAGGCCCTCCTCCAGCTCGAGCGCTGGGGCCTGGTGCGGCTCCTCCCCAAGAAGGGCGCGGCCGTGCAGGCCCTCACGCCGCAGAGCGTGGCCGACCTCACGGCCCTGCGCGGCCTCCTCGAGTCCACCGCCCTCGCCACGGTCGCCGCGCGGCCCGACGCCGTCGGGCCCCTCGTCGCCACGCTCACCGCCAACCTGGAGCAGCAGCGCGCCGCCCTGGACGCCGGCGACCTCGCTGCGTTCTCCGCGCTGGACGTGCGCTTCCACCGGGACGTGATCGCCACGTGCGGCAACGCCGCCTTCGACGAGGTCGTGCGCACCTTCGCCCCCCGCCTGGCCCGCCTCATCCACGCCGCCACCGGCGGATCCGTCGACGCCGCCCGCCGCCTCCTCGATGGGCACGCCGAGATCTGCGCCCAGCTGGCCGCCGGGCGCGCCGCGGACGCCCAGCGCGCCCTGCAGGCGCACCTCGACGCCGCGGGGACCGGCGTCGTCCCCGGCCTGCCGCCCGTGGGCCCGTCCGAGGCAGGTGAACCCCGATGATCGAAGGCCTGCTGATCCTGCTGCTCTGCCAGCTGGCGGGCACGCTCGTGGCCGACACGCTGCACCTGCCGATCCCCGGGGCCGTGCTGGGCATGCTCCTGCTGCTCGGCCTGCTCGCGTGGCGCCGGCCGGCCGAGGACGCGCCGGTGATGACGGCGAGCCATCACCTGCTCCAGCACCTGCCGCTGCTGTTCGTCCCGGCGGGCGTCGGCGTCGTCGCGGTGCTGGGCCTCATCGGGGAACACCGGGCGCTGATGCTGGTCGGCTTCGTGGTGCCCTGGCTGCTGGGGCTGGTGGTCACCGCCGGCGTCGCCGCCCCGCTCGCCCGCCGCCTCACGGACAAGGAGGACGCACAGTGAACGCCGCCGAACTCACCGACTCCCTCGCGGAGGCCTGGGACGCGCTCCTGCACACACCGCTGTTCGGCATCGCGCTGACCCTCGCCGTCGCCGTGCTCGCCCGCCGCCTGTGGCTCGCCGCCCGGCAGACCGCCCTGCTCACGCCCGTGCTCGTGACGATCGTGCTGGTGGCCGCGTTCCTGGCCCTGACCGGCATCGACTATGAGACCTACATGATCGGCGGCAGCTACCTCACCTTCCTGCTGGGCCCCGCCACCGTGGCCCTCGCCGTCCCCCTGTACCGGGCCGGCCCTGACATCCGGAAGCTGTTGCTGCCGGTCGCCGTCGGGGTCACCGTCGGCTCGCTGACCGCCATGGTGAGCGCCGTGCTGATCGTGCGGATGATGGGCGGGGACGCCGCGCTGGCCGCCACGTTCGCCCCCAAGTCCGCGACGACGCCGATCGCCATGGCGGTGGCCGACGCCGGCGGCGGGATCGTCTCCCTCGCCGCCGTGCTCCCCGTGCTCACCGGCGTGCTCGGCGCCGTGCTCGCCCCCTGGGTGCTCGACCGGCTGCGCGTGCGCGACCCCCGCGTGCGCGGCCTGGCCATCGGCGTGAGCTCCCACGGCATCGGCACCGCCCGCGCCCTCGCCGAAGGCCCGAAGACCGGCGCGTTCTCCGCCCTCGCCATGGCCTGCTCCGGCGTGCTCACCGCCCTGCTGGCCCCGCTGGTGCTGGCGATGACGGGGTGAGGGGCCGGGCGGCCGCCCCCGGCCGGGCAGCCGCCTCGACCCGCTCCGGCCGCGGCGGCCTCCTTACCGTGTCCGCCCCGCCTGCCACCCTGGTCCTCTTCCTTCCCCGCGGGCCGCCCGCCGGCCCTCGCAGGCGCAGTGATGCGGCCCGGTCCTGCGAACGAGAGGACCTCACCCATGATGGGTCCGTCCCACGCGGCCACCGGCGCCGCGGCCTGGCTGGCGCTCACGCACTGGCAGTCGCCGATCGCCGTGCTGCACCTGCCCGCCGAACTCCAGCTGCTCGGCGCCGTGACCACCGCCGGCGCGGCCATGATCAGCGACTGGGACCACCCCCGCGCCACCGTCGTCCACGCCCTGCCGCCCGTGACCGAGTGGATGAGCCGCAGCATCCGCCGCGTGGCCGGCGGGCATCGACGCGGCACACACTCGCTGGTGGGGGTCGCGGCGTTCACCGCCATCGCGACGGCGGCCGCCTCCATCCAGGTGCCGATCGCGGGGCACGTCTACACGCCGGGGCAGGGGGTCATCGCCGCGTTCCTGGCGGCCGTGGCCGCCAAGGCCCTCCGACTGCTCCCGAACCGGGGATGGAGGGCCGCGTGGGCACTCGGCATCCTGGTCGCGGTGTCGGCGACCGTCCTCAGCGACGGGCTGTGGTGGATCCCCGCCTCCGTGGCCGTCGGCGTGAGCGTGCACATCCTCGGCGACGCCTTCACCAACAACGGGGTGGCCCTGCTCTGGCCGCTCAGCCCGGAGCCTCCCGCGCGCCTGTGGTGGTGGCAGTCCTCCGGACGGTTCCGGCTTCCGCTGCTCGGCCGGACCGGGTCCTGGCGGGAGTGGGTGCTCGTCTCGGTGGTCACCGCGTTCACCGTGGTGCGGGCCGTGCGGCTCGTCCCGCTCGCCGCTCGGGGGGTGGCGGCACTGTTCTGAGCGGCGGCACCCGGCCACCGCTGTCCCCTCACGTCTCCGGGAACCACCCCGCCCGCACGGTCGCCTCGGTTCCGCGCGGCAGCCGCGGACGGCCGCCGGCGGCCAGGTCCCGGCACGCGTCCGTGAGCGCCTCGAACGACCACCCCGGGACCCGGGCCTGCCCCTCGGCCGTGCCGTCCGCGCGCCAGTGCACATGCCAGTCCCGGCGTCGCAGCCCATGACGGCCCCGCAGGCTCACCCCCGTCCCGACCGCGCGCACGACCGCCTGGTCCACGGCCTCGAGCAGCTCGTCCGACCCGGGGTCGCAGGCGTCGCATTCGCAGTCCGGCAGCAGCGCGTGCACCTGCCCCGGGGCGCCGACCGCCACCCGGATCACCGGCAGGACGCCGCCGTCGTCGTCGTCCTGGGGCACGTCCGTCTCCAGCAGCCACCAGGGGGAGGCGCCGTCGACGCCGGCCGGCGGCGCCACCCGCAGCGCCCGGTCCACGGGGACCGCCAGGTCTGCGTGCCCGGCCTCGTCGAACGGGATGCCACGCACCGGGTCCGGCGCGACGACGGCGCCCGCCTCCGCGAGCACCTCGGCCCACACGCCGGCCCGGGCGGTCATCCCGAGATCACTCCGCCGGCGTCAGTTCCCGCTTGAGGATCTTGCCGGTGGCGGTCTTGGGCAGCCCGTCCCGCACGGACACGGTGCGCGGGTACTTGTAGGGGGCCACCTGGGACTTCACGTGCTGGATCAGCTCCTCCTCCGTGGCGTGCGCGCCGGGGGCGAGCACCACGTGCGCGGCGACCTCCTGGCCGAGCTCCGGGTGGGGCACTCCCACGACGGCGGCCTCCGCGACGGCCGGGTGCTCGTAGAGCACCTCCTCGATCTCGCGCGGGTACACGTTGAGCCCGCCGCGCAGGATCATGTCCTTCGTGCGGTCCACGATGTAGTAGTTGCCCGCGGCATCGCGCCGGGCGAGGTCGCCGGAGCGGAACCAGCCGTCCTCGGTGATGGCCTGGGCAGTCGCCTCCGGCTTGCCCCAGTAGCCCTTCATCACGTTCTCCCCGCGGATCCACACCTCGCCCAGGGTCTCCTCGTCGCCCTCGGGCACGACGGCCCCGTCCGGCGTCACCAGCTGCAGTTCGCACCCGCGGACGGCGCGTCCGATCGAGCCCGGCTGATGCTCCTCACCCGGATGGTTGAAGCACGCCACCGGGGAGGTCTCGGACAGGCCGTAGCCCTCGAGGATCTCGCAGTCGAAGGTGGCCTCGAAGCGTCGCAGCAGCTCCACGGGCAGGGCGGATCCGCCGGAGACGCCCAGGCGCAGGCTGGCCAGGTCCTCCGGATGGTCCTTGGCCGCGGCCAGCACGGCCCCGTACATGGTGGGCACGCCGATGAACACGTCCACCGCGCGCTCCCGGACGGTCTGCGCTGCCACGGCGGGATCGAAGCGGGGGATCAACGCCAGGCTGGCGCCCATCGTCACGGGCGTCATGAGCGCGCACGTGAGGCCGAAGACGTGGAACAGCGGCAGGCAGCCGAGCACGGTCTCCCCGTGCTGGAGCTGGATCAGCGTCTCCGCCGCGGTGTCCGCGTTGGTGCCCATGTTCCGGTGGGTCAGCTGGGCCCCCTTGGGGCGGCCGGTGGTGCCGGAGGTGTAGAGGATGACGGCGTCGTCCTCGAGGCCCCGCTCGACGGTCTCGGTCACCGGGCCGGGGCTCTCCGCGAGGTGCGGGGCGAGGCCGTCCTCGCCGAGGGTGCGCAGCGGCACACCGCGCTCGCGGGCGCCCTCCACGGCTTCCTCGGACGGCACGGACCACAGCATCGACGCGCCCGAGTCCTCCAGGTAGTACTCGATCTCGCGGCGCTTGAACAGCGGGTTCATCGGAACGACGACGGCGCCCAGCTGCAGGGCCGCGAAGAACACCACCGGGAACGCCGGGATGTTCGGCACCATGAGCGCCACGCGGTCCCCGGGGCCGATGCCCTCTTGCCGCATGAGGCCGGCCAGACGCTGGGACTGGTCCTGCAGCTCGGCGTATGTCATGCGGTTCTCGCCGAGGATCAGGGCGGTGGAGTTCGGGTGCTCGGCGGCGGTGCGCGCGAGGCGGGCGGGCAGGGTGAGGGTCACGACGGGCCTCCGAGGGGAGTCGGATGTGATGGGAACCACAGCGTAACGCCCGGCGGTGCTCGTTCGCTGTGAGCCGAGCGGGGTGTGTCGGCCGACCTCACGCCAGCGACATCACCGCGGTTCTGCCCGGCGGTGATGTCGCTGGCGCGCGGCCATCCACGGCCCCGCCTGCGTCGCCGATGTGTCGTCTCCACGGCTCAGGGGCGCAAGACTGGTCCCCGCACACCGCCCGGACCGCCGGGCCAGACCGGAGGACAGACCATGACCGCACAGACCCCCGCCACCCCGGCCATCCCCGAGACGATGAAGGCCGTCGTCATGCGCGCGCCGGGTGACGTCGTCGTGGAGGAGGTGGACACCCCGCGCGTCGCCCAGCCCACGGACGTGGTCCTGAAGCTGGCCGCCGCGTGCGTGTGCGGCTCGGACCTGTGGCCCTACCGCGGCCACAACGACGTCGACCACCGGCGCATGGGCCACGAGTACGTCGGCACGATCGTGGAGAAGGGCGAGGACGTCGCCACCCTCGAGGTCGGCGACTTCGTGATCGGTTCCTTCATGCTCTCAGACAACACGTGCGAGATCTGCCAGGCCGGCTACCAGTCCCGCTGCGTCAACGCCGGTGAGTACACGGGCAGCCAGGCGCAGTACATGCGCGTCGAGCTCGCGGACGGCTCCCTCGTGAAGGTGCCCGGGGGTGAGCCCTCTGACCCGGACCGCCTGGCCGACTACCTCGCCGCCTCGGATGTGCTCGGCACCGGCTGGTACGCCGCCGTCGCCGCGCAGGCCGGCCCCGGCAAGACCATCGCCGTGGTCGGCGACGGCGCCGTCGGCCTGTGCGCCGTCCTGGCCGCCAAGACCCTCGGCGCGGAGAAGGTCATCGTGTTCTCCCGCCATGAGGATCGGGCCGCGCTCGCCCGTGAGTTCGGCGCCGACGTCGTGATCGCCGAGCGCGGCGAGGAGGGCGCCGCCCAGGTGCGCGAGCTCACCGGCGGCTACGGCGCGCACGGGGTGTGCGAGGCCGTCGGCACGCAGGGTTCCATGGACCAGGCTCTGGCCTCGGTCCGCCCCGGCGGGTACGTCGGGTTCGTGGGCGTCTCCCACGATCAGACCCTCGACGGCTCCGACCTCTTCGCCCGTGAGATCCACCTCGAGGGCGGGCCCGCGCCCGTCCGTCGCTTCCTGCCCGAGCTGATCGAGCGCATCCAGTCCGGTGAGATCCAGCCCGGCCGGGTGTTCACCGCGCGCATGCCGCTCGACGACGCCGCCGAGGCGTACCGGGCCATGGACGAGCGCCGCGAGATCAAGGTGCTGCTGGAGGTCTGAGGCCGTCGGTCTCGAGCAGGCTGGGCGACGCTTGACCCTCCCCTTGGGGGAACGCCCACGCTGGGATCACCTGAGAGAGAGGTCGTCCCATGAGCCCCCTGATGACCGTCGGCGAGTTCGCCCTCGCCACCGGACTGAGCGCGAAGGCGCTGCGCTTCTACGACGAGCGCGGTCTCCTCGCCCCCGCCGACGTCGACGCCCGCTCCGGCTACCGCCGCTACGCGCCCGGTCAGATCCGGACGGCCGCGCAGATCCGCGTCCTGCGGGCAGCGGGCCTCACGGTCGACGACGTCCGGTCCGTCCTCGCGGACCCCGCCTCCCTGCCGGCGCGGCTCGAGGCGCACGCGGCCGAGCTGCGACGCCGCCGCGACCTCGAGGACCGCGCGCTCGCGCTCGCGGCCGCCGGTGTCTACGCGGCCCCGGATCCCGACGACGGCGGCCCCGCCCGTCCCGGCCCCGTGGCGGAGCGCACGGTCGGGCCGACACCGTGGGCCGGCGTCGTGCAGCGGGTGGCCCTGGACGAGGCCGGTGAGGAGGCGACCACCGAGCGCGCGAACGCCGCCTTCGCGACGCTGTTCCAGGCGCTCGCGGAGGCGGGGTCGGCACCGGCCGGGCCGCCGTGGACGGCGCTGCGTCCGGTGCCGGGCTCCGCCGACGTCGTGGAGACCGTCCGGGCCGTCCCGCTGAGCGGCCCGGCTCCCACGGGCCTCAGGGTCGACGGGCACGAGGTGGTGACCGGGACGCTGCCGCGCCGCGTGGAGCGGTACGTGGACGTGCGGGCCGATGCGGGCGACGTCGACCTCCTCGACGACGCCCCCGGCGGCGCGCTGCCCCATCCGGATCTGCTGGGGCTCATGGACGCGTTCGACGTGGAGGACGCCGGCGTCGCGCCGGAGTTCCGCCAGATCCTCGCGGACCGGAGGCCGGACACATCGAGCTGGCGGTGACGGTGCGGGAGGAGGCGGGAGCGGGGCAGGGGTGAGCCGGTGCGGGGACGGCACGGCGTGTCTGGCCGGCCGACCCTGTCGGTCCCGCGCAGACCCCCGGGGGGCTCAGGGGTGCGCGGGGTGGCCCGGCGGCTCGCGCTCGGTGCATACGTCGAAGTGGGAGTGCCGTCGCCGAAACCGTTGTCCAGGTGTGAGTGCGGATGAGTTCTTGTTGACATCTCCGTCCTCGACCCGACGGCCTGACATGCGGAGGCGAGTGCCGTCGTCGGGAAACCCCGATGCCGACGACCCTCCGCACCGGCTCCATGACCTTTTCCGCACCTCTGCGGCCCCGGCCCCTCGACCCGGCCTGACCTGGGGTCTACGCTGGCCGATCAGGCCTCGCACCCGAAGAGCGCGGCGTCTGCGTCCACGCCTGTCGAGTCCTCAGGGAGCACCACCGCATGATCCGCTTCGAGCATGTGGAGAAGACCTTCCCGGACGGTACCCGTGCCGTGGAGGACTTCTCCCTCGAGGTCCCCCCGCACACCACCACCGTGCTGCTGGGCTCCTCCGGCTGCGGCAAGACCACGCTCCTGCAGATGGTGAACCGGATGGTAGACCCCACCGGTGGCCGCGTGCTCATCGAGGGCCGTGACGTCGCCTCCCTGGACCCCGTGAAGCTGCGCCGCGGCATCGGCTACGTCATGCAGAACGCCGGCCTGCTGCCGCACCGCACCGTGCTGGACAACGTGCTCACCGTGCCGCGCCTGACCGGCCGGATCTCCCGCCAGGACCGGGACCACGCGCACGAGCTGCTCGAGCTCGTCGGCCTGCCCGCGGCCGTCGCCTCCCGATACCCCTCCCAGCTCTCCGGCGGCCAGCGCCAGCGTGTGGGCGTGGCCCGCGCCCTCGCCCCGGACCCGGACGTCCTGCTCATGGACGAGCCGTTCTCCGCCGTGGACCCGGTGGTCCGCGCGGACCTGCAGGCCGAGATGCTGCGCATCCAGCGCGAGCTGTCCAAGACCGTCCTGTTCGTCACCCACGATGTGGACGAGGCCGTCCTCCTTGGAGACGAGGTCCTGGTCCTCCGCGAGGGCGCCCGCGTGGCCCAGCACGGCACCGGCGATGACATCCTGCTGCGCCCCGCCGACGACTTCGTCCGCTCCTTCGTGGGCGGCGCCCGCCGCGAGCTCCACGTGGAGGACCGCACCGGCACCCCCATCGTGGTGGACGCCTCCGGCCGCGTCGCCGGGACGCTGGTGCAGCCGTGACCTGGATCAGCGCCAACCTGGACTTCATCCTGTCCCTGACCTGGCGGCACATCGCCCTCGCCTCCCCGGTGGTCCTGCTCAGCCTCCTGATCTCCGTGCCCCTGGGCCGCCTGGCCAACGCCACCGGCTGGGGTCGGAGGCTGATCGTGGGCGGCTCCAGCCTGCTCTACGCCATCCCCTCGCTCGCCGTGTTCGTGATCCTCCCGGGCCTGGTGGGCACCAAGATCCTAGACCCGCTCAACGTGGTCATCGCCCTCACCCTCTACGGGGTGGCCCTGCTGACCCGAAGCGCCTCCGAGGCCTTCGACGCCGTGGACGACGAACTCCTCACCGCCGCCACCGCCCAGGGCCACAGCGCCTGGCAGCGGTTCTGGCGGGTGGAGCTGCCGCTGGCCGGCGAGTCCCTCCTGGCCGGCACCCGCGTGGTCAGCGCCTCCACCCTGTCCCTCGTCTCTGTCGGTGCGCTGATCGGCGTGCAGTCCCTCGGCACCCTCTTCACCGAGGGGTACGCCCGCAGCTTCGTCACCGAGATCGTCGTCGGCATCGTCGGCACGGTGATCCTCGCCGTCGTCTTCGACCTCGTCCTGGTAGCCCTCGCCGCTCTCCTCATGCCGTGGACGAGGCGCGCGAAGGTCCGGAAGGCGAGCGGCCGTCGTCGTTCCTCACAGGACACCACGACGACGGCACTCGCCACCGTGCCCGACCTCGCGGTGCAGGAGGGTCGCCGATGATCAGCTCCCTCTTCTCCTGGTTCGCCGACCCCGCCCACTGGGCGGGCCCGAACGGCGTGCCCGCCCGCGTGCTCGAGCATCTCGGCTACTCGGTGCTCGCCCTGGCGATCGCCGCGGCCATCGCGTTCCCGGTGGGCGTGTGGATCGGCCACACCGGACGGGGCCGGCGCGTGGTGGTGGCGCTGTCCTCCGCCCTGCGCGCCCTGCCGACCCTCGGCCTGCTGACCTTCCTCGCGATCGTCCTGGACATCAGGCTGCGGGAGGCGCTGATCCCCACCGTGATGGTGCTGGTGATCCTCGCGATCCCGCCCCTGCTGGCCGGCACCTACGCCGGACTGCAGGCCGTGCCCCGCGAGGTGGTCCACGCTGCCCGCGCCAACGGCCACTCCACCGGCCAGCTCATCGGCCAGGTGGAGCTGCCGATCGCCCTGCCCATGGCCGTCGGCGGACTGCGGTCCGCCACCCTGCAGGTGATCGCCACGACCTCCGTGGCCTCCTACCTCGGCCTCGGCGGGCTCGGCCGCTACCTCTTCGACGCGCTCGCCGTGCAGGACTACGTGACCATGCTCGCCGGCGCCGTGCTGATCGCCGTGCTCGCCCTGCTGTGCGACGGCCTCCTGCTGCTGGTGCAGCGCATCCTGACCCCCGCTGGGCTGAGGGCCCGCGGCTGACCCACGAAAGGACGGCTGCCATGGCTGCCACCGACCACACCTTGAATCCCCGGGCGGGAGCGAACCCGTCCGCCGCCCCGAACCGGCTGGTGCGGCGCCGCGCCGTGATCGGCCTGCTCGCCGGCGCGCCCCTGCTGGCCGCCTGCGGCGGGGACCCGCTCTCCTCCGACGGCGGCGGGCAGGGCTCGGGAGGCTCCGGCTCCGGCGGGACCGTCCGCGTGGGCTCGGCGAACTTCCCGGAGTCCGAGATCATCGGCGAGCTCTACGCCCAGGTCCTCGAGGCCAAGGGCCTCACCGTGGAGCGGAAGATGCAGATCGGCTCCCGCGAGGTCTACCTCGGTGCCCTCAAGGACGGGTCCATCGACCTGATCGGCGAGTACACCGGCAACCTCCTGGCCTTCTATGACAAGCAGGCGAAGGCGAAGACGTCCGAAGAGGTGTTCGCCGCCCTGCAGAAGGCCCTCCCGGACGACCTCGAGGTCCTGGCCGAGGCGAAGGCGGAGAACAAGGACGCCTGGTGCGCGGCCGGCGACTGGGCCAAGCAGCACGGTATCTCCTCCTACGCGGACCTGAAGGACTACGACGGCACCCTCCGCGTGGGCGGCCCGCCGGAGATGAGCCAGCGCGACTACGGCGCCGGCCTCGCCCGCGTGGAGTCCGTCTATGGCGTGCCCGCGGACAGGATGGAGTTCACCCCCATCAGCGACGGCGGCGGCCCGCTGACCGTCAAGGCCCTCAAGGACGGGGACGTGGACCTGGCGAACATCTTCTCCACCACCCCGGCCATCGAGGAGAACGGCTTCGTGATGCTCGAGGACCCCGAGGGCATGGTGACCCCGCAGAACATCGTCCCGCTCATGGCCAAGGACAGGGTCACGGACCAGATCCGCGAGGCCGTGGAGTCCGTGCAGAAGGTCCTCACCACCGAGGACCTCATGGCCATGAACGCCGAGAACTCGGGCGAGCAGAAGAAGCAGCCGCGAGAGGTCGCGGGGGAGTGGCTGAAGGAGAAGGGCCTGGTCTGAGGACTGCCCTCGACGCCGAATCAGAGGAAGTGGTCGCCTCACGCCTCGTGAGGCGACCACTTTCTCCTGGTTCGAGGGAGGCGGGGGTGCAGGGACGGCGCGGCGTGTCTGGCCGGCCGACCCTGCCGGTCCCGCGCAGACCCCCCGGGGGCTCAGGGGTGCCCGGGGTGGCCCGAATGTGATGGAGTGCACGGATCCTGTCCACGACCTGGGAAGTGACCATGGAGCAGTTCGTCACCGCCGCCAACTCGATCATGTGGAGCCTGCCCATGGTCGTCGGACTCCTCGCCCTGGGCCTGTACTTCACGATCCGCATGGCGGCTCCCCAGGTGCGGCTGCTCACGGACATGGTGGGTCAGCTGGCCAGGGGAGGATCGTCGTCGGCGGGGATCAGCTCGTTCCAGTCGTTCGCCATGGCCCTGGGCGGGCGCATCGGGGTCGGCAACATCGCGGGCGTCGCGGCCGCGATCTACCTGGGCGGCCCGGGCGCGCTGTTCTGGATGTGGGTGACGGCGATCCTCGGCGCCCCCGTGGCGCTCGTGGAGAGCTCGCTCGCACAGCTCTACAAGCACAAGGTCCGCGGGGAGTACCGCGGCGGGCCCGCGTACTACATCCTCGAGGGGCTCGGCCGGAACTGGCGGTGGCTGGCGGTCGCGTATGCCGCGGCCACCGTATTCGCCACGGTCTTCACCGGCCCGCAGATCCAGGCCAACGCCGTCACCGCCGCCACGACCGAGGCGTGGGGCTGGGACCCGCTGTGGGTGGGACTCGGGATGGCCGTGCTGTTCTGCGTGATCGTGTTCGGCGGCATGCACCGCCTGGGCCGCACGGTGGGCCTCGTGGTCCCGTTCATGGCCGGCGCGTACATCCTGGTGGGGCTGCTCGTCGTCGGGCTGATGTGGCAGCAGGTCCCTGCGATGTTCGGGCTGATCTTCTCCAGCGCGCTGGGCCTGGACTCGGTCTACGGCGGCATCCTCGGCGCCGCCGTCGCGTGGGGCGTGCGCCGTGCCGTGTACTCCACCGAGATCGGCACCGGTTCGGGGGCCCAGGCCTCGGCGGCCGCCCACGTCTCCCACCCCGTGAAGCAGGGCCTGGCCCAGGCGTTCTCCGCCTACGTGGACACCCTGTTCGTCTGCACAATGACCGGCCTGATGATCCTCGCCACGAACAGCTTCAACGTGCTGGGGCCGGACGGGGAGAGCCTCCTCGCCGAGCACGTGCCCGGCGTCGAGGAAGGCCCGGCGTGGGTCCAGATCGCCATCGACGAGGCACTGCCCGCCTTCGGCCCGTCCTTCGTGGCGATCGCCGTCTTCCTGTTCTCCTTCACCACTCTGCTCTCCTTCGCGTTCTACGCGGAGACGAACGTCGCCTACCTCATCCCGAACAAGACGGCGCAGCGCGCGGTCATCGCGATCGCCCGGCTGCTGCTGGCCGGCTCCATGGTGTTCGGGTCCGTGCAGACCTCCGCGTTCGTGTGGTCCCTCGCGGACTTCGGCGTGGGCCTCTACACGTGGGTGAACATCGTGGCGCTCATCCTGCTGAGCCCCGTGGCCATCCGGCTGTTCAAGGACTACGACCGCCAGCGCCGCGCCGGCCAGGACCCCGTCCTGGACCCGGCCGCCATCGGCGTCCGCAACGCCCGCCTGTGGGAGCAGATCCACGCGGCGTACCAGCAGACCGGCGACCTCGACCGCGCCATGGAGCACGTGGCCGACACCGCCCCGGACACCCGCGCGATCACCGTGGTGCGCGGGGGCCCGGAGCGCGGGGAGGGGTGAGCGGGGCTCAGCCCTGGGCCCGCGACGATCCGAGGCCGTCCGGCCGGCCCCCTGGCCGCCGCCTCAGCGCGCCCGCTCGTACAGGCCCAGCGCGTCCCAGGCCACCCAGCCGCCCTCGGCGAGGGTGAACTCCACGACGTTCTCGCCTGCGGCCAGCGCCCCGGTCGGCAGGGTGAACTCGTGGTACGAGCGCAGCAGCGTGGACCCGGCCAGCGTCGCGTCGCCCTCGCGGGAGCCGCGTGTCGCCCCCTTCGCCAGCTCCACGGACTGCACGTCCCGCCCGTTCACCGCCACGTCGAGACGCCCGCCCAGGCGCGTGGTGTCCACGAACCACAGCGCCAGGTCGACGTCGCGCTGCGGGGCGGCGTCGAGGGTCACCGCCCAGCGGGCGCGGTAGGCCTTCCGACCGGCCCAGGCGTCGCCCGGACCCGGCAGTAGGTACGGCCAGGCCTCGGCGGGGGTGTCCACGCCCTGGACGTAGTCGATCACGGCCGTCGGGTGGGCCTTCGGGATCTGCCCGTACTGGGCGGGGGAGAAGCGCAGCTCGAGGGACTTCCCGTCGAACTCGCCGATCCGCGCCAGCTCACGACCGGTCGCGGTCACGGACGCCTGGGATCCGCCCACCACCGCCGAGGACGGACGGCTGCGCCGGCCCGCGTCGGACACCGCGACGACGACGTACCAGAAGTCCTCCCCGGCGGGGTCGAGGCCGTGGTGCACGAAGCGCGGATACACGGTCTTGCCCACCAGGTGCGTCTCGTCGGGCGTCGCGCCCCTGCCGGACGTCGGCAGGGCGTACACGCGATAGTGGTCGATCAGCGGCTCCCACGGCAAGGGCGTCCAGGTCAGCTCGACGCGGGAGATGGCGCCGGTGGCGGCCACGCCGGTGACGGTCTGCGGGTTCTTGCTCATCGGTGCTCTCCTCAGGCCTCGATCAGGCGGCTGCTGCCGGCGGGGGTGGTGAAGCGGGCGCTGAGCTCCTTGGGCGCGGTGTCGTCCGACTCCACCCAGGGCACCACCCAGAACGAGGACGTCAGCTGCGCCGGTGTGAACCGCAGGTGCAGGTAGCCGCGCCGCCCGTCGTAGTGGCGCACGTAGTCGTGCCGCACCCAGTCCGGCGTGTACTTGTCCGTCTTCGCGCCGTCGCCGTCGGAGGCCGCGGACGTCGTCACCAGTTCGACGCCGGCCGGCCCGGCCGGCAGGCCCGCCGACTCGCCGCGGAGCTCGGCGGCCACGTGCTTGTGGATGTCGCCGGTGAGCATCACGGCGTTGCCCGCGCGCTTCATCTCCGTCAGCAGGCGACGGCGGGCGGCCGGGTAGCCGTCCCACTGGTCGCTGCGGTTGTCCGAGATCGGCGCGAGCACGACGCCGCCGGCCAGCACGTTCCACTGACTCTGCGACGTGCGCAGCCGCTCGGTGACCCACCGCTCCTGAGCCGCGCCCAGCATGGTGCGGTCCTCGCGCTCGCGGTCGGTGGCGTCGGCCGGCGGGGCGTCTCGGAACTGGCGGGTGTCCAGCAGGGAGATGCGGGCCAGCGCGCCGACGTCGAGCCCCGCCACGATGTCCGACTCCGGCCCCTCCGGCAGGGCGTCGATGTCCACGGGCAGGTTCTCGTAGAAGGCCCGGTAGGCGACGGCGATGCGGTGCGCGAACAGCTCCTCGGGGATGCCGGTGGAGGAGGCGGCGCCCACGTAGTTGTTCTGCACCTCGTGGTCGTCCCAGATGGCGACGGCGGCCGCTCGGGCGTGCAGCGCCTGCAGGTGCGGGTCCGACTTCGTCAGGGCGTACCGCAGCCGGTACTGCTCGAGAGTCTCGATCTCCACGGCGTGCGCGGGCGTGACCTCGGCCCCCTGACGCCACAGGTTCGCGGCGGTGATGCCGTACTCGTAGATGTAGTCGCCGAGGAAGACGGTGAGGTCCAGGTCCTCCTCCTGCGCCAGGTGGCGGTGAGCGGCGAAATGGCCGTGGTACCAGGCCTGGCAGGAGATCAGCCCCACGGTGAAGTCGTCCGCGGCGGAGCCGGCGGCTGGCAGGGTGACGAAACGGCCGACGGGGCTCGTCTGCGGGCCCACCACGAAGCGGTAGAAGTGCTCCGTGCCGGGCGCCAGGCCCTCGACGCGCGGGTGGACGGAGTGCGCGAGCTCCGGCTGGGCCAGCGCGGTGCCGCGGGCCACGATGCGGCGGAAGTCGGCGGTGCGGGCCACCTCCCACTTCACGGGCACCGAGCGCAGAGGCATGCCGCCGTGCCCGTCCTCCGCCAACGGCTCCGGTGCGAGCCGGGTCCACAGGACCGCGCCGTCCGGCCGCGGATAGCCGCTGGCCACCCCGAGTCCGAAGAGGCCGTCCCGCTGCGGCAGCGGCTCGGCGTGTGCCGCGGCGGGGGCGTTCACCCCGAGGGCGAGGACGGCGGCGCTCGCTCCGCTGAGGCCGAGCAGGCGGCGGCGGCTGAGGGTCGGGGAGGGGTAGGACATCGTGGCCTTTCATCCGTGCGGCTCGTCGGCCCGGGGGGACCGGCGTGTCGCACCGTAGGGGCGCGGTGTGAACGGCGAGCGAGCGTGCGGTGGCCGCCCGGGAACGGGACGGGGTCGGCCGGTGCGTTCCGCGGACACCGACCTCACGCTGATCCGCCCTGTCCTGAGCAACGCCGGTTGAGTTGTCACGGGTCTTCGCGCCCAGGACCCGCGATAAGTCAACCAGCGTTGCTTCGGGCGGCAGATCCGGGGTCGCCAGCTCCTTTGGTGAATCCGCGCCCGGCGCCCCGGCAGAATGGCTTGATGGCATCCCCGCAGCCCCCCGCCTTCGGCCCCGTCCTCCACCACCGCGCCCACGGCATGGCCCCCGGCGACGCCATCTCCCCGCCGCTGGTGCACGCCTCCGCGTTCCACCTGCCCGGGTCCGGTCCCGACGGCGCCCCCGTGACCCCCGGTGCGGACGTCGCCTTCCAGTACGCCCGCTGGGGCACCCCCACCTGGGCCGCGCTCGAGGCCGCCCTCGGCGCGCTCGAGGACGCGGACGTCGCCGTCGTCCCCTCCGGCATGGCGGCCATCGCCGCCGCCCTGCTGCCCGTGCTCCGCCCCGGCGACCGCGCCCTGCTGCCCTCGGACGGCTACGGCGCCACCCGCGCCCTCGCCGCCGAGCACCTCGTGCCCGCCGGCGTCCACGTGGACTTCGTGTCCACGCCGGGCCTCGCGGACGCCGACCTCTCCGTCTACGACCTCGTGTTCGTCGAGACCCCCTCCAACCCCGGGCTGCGCGTCGCGGACCTGGCCGACGTCGCCGCCCGCGCCCACGCGAACGGGCGTCGGGACGGGAAGGGGGCGCTCGTCGTCGTGGACAACACCTCCCTGACCCCGCTGGGGCAGCGGCCGCTGGACCTGGGGGCGGACCTCGTCGTCGCCTCGGACACGAAGGCCCTCAACGGGCACACCGACGCCCTCGGCGGGCACGTCGCGTCCCGCGACCCCGGGCTGATGGCGCGCGTGCGCGGCTGGCGCACCCTGGCCGGCGGGATCCTCGGCACCCACGAGGCCTGGCTGATCCACCGCGGTCTGGAGACCCTCGAGGTCCGCTTCGCCCGCATGTGCGCGACGGCGCTCGCGGTCGCCGAGCTCGCGACCGGGCACCCGGCCGTGCGCGCGGTGGCCTACCCGGGGCTGCCGGACCACCCGGACGCGGCGGTCGTCGCGCGCCAGATGACGGCGGCCGGCGGCGTCGTCGGGCTGGAGTTCGCGGACGCGGCCGCGGCGGAGCGGTTCATCGGGGCGGCCGCGTACGTGGTGGCGCAGACGAGCTTCGGGGGCACCCACACCGCGGCGGAGCGCCGCGCCCGCTGGGGCGACGACGTCCCGGCCGGCTTCGTGCGCCTGTCCGTGGGCGTCGAGCCGACGGCGGAGCTGCTCGCCGATCTCACCCGGGCGCTGGACGCGGCGGCCGGACCCGCCTGAGCCCGGCCCTGCCCGCCTGAGCCGGGCCCGGCTACGCTCGCGAACCATCCCCCGCCGACCCGCCCCAGGAGACCCGCCCCATGCAGCTCGACCTGATCGTGGAGAACGCCCGCCTCATCACCGGCGACCCCGCCCGCCCGTCGGCCTCACGGCTGGGGGTGTGGCGGGGCGTCGTCGTCGGGGTGGACGAGGAGCTGGACGGCCTCGCGACGCGCGAACGCCTCGACGCGCGGGGGCGCACCGTCCTCGCCGGGTTCAACGACGCCCACGCGCACAGCGTCTGGTTCGGCCAGTCCCGGCTGGACGTGGACCTCGAGGGCGCGCGCACCGCGGAGGAGGTCCACCGCCGGGTCCGCGCCCGCGCCGCCGAGCTCGACCCCGGCGCCTGGGTGACGTGCACCGGCTTCGACCCCGGCCACCTCACCGGACCCCAGCCCGACCGGGACAGCCTCGATGCCGCCGCCTCCGGGCGCCCCGTGCTCATCCGCCACAACACGGGCCACGCCGTCACGGTGTCCGGGGTGGTGCTGGTCCTGGCCGGTGTGGGGGAGCAGGTGCTGCAGCAGCCCGAGGGCGGGCGGATCCTCACGGACGCCGAGGGCCGGCCCACCGGTCTGTTGGAGGAGACCGCCATGAGCCTGGTGACCCGGCTGCTGCAGCCGGAGTCCCACGAGCACACCGGCGCGTGCCTGGCGCGGGCCTCGCAGGAGTACGCGGCGGAGGGCATCACCTCGGTGACGGATGCGGGGGTGGCCGGCGGGTGGATCGGGCACAGCCCGCTCGAGTTCGGCGCGTATCAGCGCGCCCGGGACGCGGGGCTGCTGCGCACCCGCTTCCAGACGATGGTCACCCTGGACGCGCTGCGCCCGGTGGACGGCCATCCCGACGACGGCACGCACCTCACCCTCGACGCCGGCGTGCGCACGGGGGTGGGCGACGAGTGGCTGCAGATCGGGCCGGCGAAGGTGTTCACGGACGGGTCGATGCTGGGCCAGACCGCCGCGATGACCGAGGACTACTGCGGCCACGGCCACGGCCGCGGGTATCTGCAGCAGGACGCGGGGGAGATGCGCCGGGCGTGCCTCGGTGCCGCGGCCGCCGGCTGGGCCCTGGCCCTGCACGCGATCGGCGACGCCGCCCTCGACTTCGCCCTCGACGTGATCGCCGAGGCGCGGGGCCGGTTCGGGCGCCCCGTGATGCCGCACCGCGTGGAGCACGGCGGGGTGGTCCGCGACGATCAGGTGGCCCGCATGGCCGAGCTGGAGGTCGTGATGGCCACCCAGCCGAACTTCATCAGCGCGTTCGGCGGGTCGGTGCGGGAGCGGATCGGGCCGGAGCGGGCCGCGCTGTCGTACCCGGCCGGGCGGCTGCTGCGCGCGGGCCTGGTGCTGCCCGGCAGCTCGGACCGCCCCGTGGCCGGTGGCCGCCCACTGGAGGTCATCCAGGACTTCGTGCTGCGCCGCACCGAGACCGGCGAGCAGTACGGCCCGGACGCGGAGCGGCTCACGGTGGCCGAGGCCCTGCACGCCTACACGGTCGGCTCCGCGGAGGCGACCGGCTGGGGCGGCCGCAAGGGACGGCTCGCCGCAGGCCAGCTCGCGGACTTCACGGTGCTCGGCGAGGACCCGCGCGCGGTGCCGAGCGACCAGATCGCGGCGATCGACGTCGTCGCCACCGCCGTGGGCGGGGAGTTCGTGCACGGCGGGCTGTGACGCCCGGCCCCGGCGCCCCGCGACGAGCCCTGCGATATGGCCCCTAAACCACGCGTTTGGGGGCCATATCGCAGGGCTCGTCCCGGAAGGGGGGGTGGGGCATGTCCGGTGGCCCGGCGGTCAGCCGTGGCTCTGCTGGGGGGCTGCTCCCTACGCTCGGAGGACGGCGCGCAGACCGCGCGTCGCCCCGAGACCATGAGGAGCACCCCGTGGCGCACGACGACGCGAACACCACCACCACCGACCAGCTCACCCTGCAGGACCCCACGAAGCGCTACCCCGTGATCAGCCCGCCGGAGGAGACGCTGCCCGGCACCGGCCTGGACGCGGAGATGACGCCGAAGGCCGACCTGGGTGAGAAGTCCTACCGCGGCACCGGCCGTCTCGAGGGCCGCAAGGCACTCATCACCGGCGGCGACTCCGGCATCGGCGCGGCCACGGCGATCGCGTTCGCTCGCGAGGGCGCCGACGTCGTGATCAGCTACCTGCCCGAGGAGGAGAAGGACGCCCAGCACGTCCTCGAGGTCCTGCAGGCGGAGGGGCGCACCGCCGCCGGGATCCCCGGCGACCTGCGGGACAAGACGTTCTGCGCCGATCTCGTGGCCCAGGCGGTCGAGAAGCTCGGCGGGCTGGACGTGCTGGTGAACAACGGCGGCAAGCAGGTGGCGCAGGACTCGATCGAGGACATCGACGACGAGCAGCTCGAGGCCACCTTCGACATCAACATCCTGGCCCAGTTCCGCCTGGTCAAGGCCGCCCTGCCGCACCTGAAGCCGGGCTCCACGATCATCAACACCACCTCCGTGGTCGCCTACATGGCCCCGGAGCAGCTGGTGGACTACTCCGCCACCAAGGCCGCCATCAACACCTTCACGAAGGCCCTGGGCCAGCAGCTGGCCCCGAAGGGCATCCGCGTGAACGCCGTGGCGCCCGGTCCGATCTGGACCCCGCTGCAGCCCTCCGGCGGCCAGAAGCCGGAGGCCCTGCCGGAGTTCGGCCAGTCCACCCCGCTGGGCCGCGCCGGGCAGCCCACCGAGCTCGCCCCGGCGTACGTGTTCCTGGCCTCGCCGGAGTCCTCCTATGTGGTGGGCGCGACCATCCCGGTGACCGGCGGCATGCCCACCCCGTGACCGCAGCCGGGCGTTCCTGTCCCTGGGCGGTCACACCACCAGAGACAGGAACGCGCCGAGCGCGAAGCCGACCACGGTGAGCAGCCCGGCCTTCTCCCCGCCCTTCTCGCGGGCCTCGGGGATCATCGTGTCGATCAGCATGACCAGCAGGGCGCCGGCCGCGAACCCCTGGATGCCGCCGGTCAGGGCGGGGGAGGCGACGTCGGCGATCAGCCCGCCGCCCCACGTCGCCAGGGCGCAGACCACCGCCACGAGCGACCACTGGATCAGCAGGTGGCGACGCGTCTTGCCGCCGTCGAGGGAGTCGGCCGTGGCGGCGATGGACTCAGGCAGGTTGGACATGAAGATCGCCACGAGCAGCGCGAGGGACACGCCCTCGCCCGCGGCCAGCCCGATGCCCAGCACGAGCTGCTCCGGGATGCCGTCCAGCAGCGCGCCCACGGTCAGCGCCGCGCCCGAGGACGAGCCGCCGGACCTCGCGGCGGAGCGCTCCACCGCACGGTCGCCGAGGAAGTAGGCGGCCGCGCCGAGCGTCAGCCCGATGCCGACGGCGGCAGGCCCGGCCGCCTGCACGCCCGCCTCCGCGAGCTCGAAGGACACGGACGCGATCAGGGCGCCGGCGCCGAAGGCGAGCACGAGTCCGATCGTGCCCATGTGCCAGCGGCGCACGGTCGCCAGGACGGCGCCCACGAGCAGGGAGGACGCGGCGACGGCGCCCCACATCAGGGTCATCACGGCAGCCAGGCTACGCGCTGGCCGGGCACGCCGCCGGGCCGGACTCGCGGCAACGTGCCTGCCTAGGGCATGTCTGACAATCGTTTTGACCATGCGAGCACAGCATTCAGGACCAGAGCGGCCCTGTAGATGATCGCGTACTTGTCATACCGGGTCGCCAGACCCCGCCACTGCTTCAGGTGAGCGTACTGACGCTCGATGACGTTGCGGCCCTTGTAGGCGTCCGCGTCGAGGCTGACGGGGCGCCCGCCGCGGGCACCGCGCCGTCTGCGGTGGCCCTGCTGGTCGGCCGGTTCGGGGATGACCGCTTTGATCCCACGGGCACGTAGGTGGGTGCGGATCGCCCGGGAGGAGTACGCCTTATCGCCCAGCACGGCCTCGGGGCGGGTCCGGGGCCGCCCTACTGGCCGGGTCACGCGCAGCTGCTCCAGAAGAGGAAGCAGCATCGGGGAGTCCCCTGCCTGGCCGGGGGTGATCAGGCTGACCAGCGGCAGCCCGGTCCCATCGACGAGCTGATGGATCTTCGTGCTCAGCCCGCCACGGGAGCGCCCGATGCCGTGATCGGCCGGCTCCTCACGCGGATTCTTGTAGTTCGATCCATCCCCCTGTGTGGCGGGTGATGTTCGTCGCGTGCTGGTGGGCGCGGGCGATCGTGGAGTCCACCGAGACCGACCAATCGATCAGGCCTTCGGCGTCAGCGGCGGCGGTCAGCGTGGCCAGCACCGTGTCCCAGGTGCCCTCTTCAGCCAAGCGCCGATGCCAGGTCCACACGGTCTGCCAGGGCCCGTAGACCTCGGGCAGATCCCTCCAAGCGATTCCGCACCGGTACCGGTAGATGATCGCCTCCACCATGGTGCGGGCGTCGGCGAACGGCCTGCCGGCGCGGCCGGTCCGGGTCGGGAGCATCGGGGCGATCAACTCCCATTGGGCGTCGGAGAGCATCTGGAACCGGGACATGTCCCCAGGGTCTCAGCTGACTCGTGCATCTATTCTCAGACACGCCCTAGGTCACTCTTGACTCCAGCATCCACGGCGAGCCCTGCCGCCCTCCCGCTCCCTGCCCACTGACGGAGATGACCGATGAACCGCAATGCACGTCTCGGACGAGTGGTCACGTGGGATCGTGATGGCGGCTGGGGCGTGATCGACAGCGAGGCGACGCCCGGGGGGTGCTGGGTCCATTTCAGTCACCTGCCCATCCTCGGTTCCGTCCCATCCAGCCTCACGGTCGGCGAGGAAGTGGAGTTCTTGTTCGAGGCACTGGAGGCCCACAACGATCAGGACGGGTTTCTCTACCGGGCCGTTGCCGTGCACCCCCTGGACGGGGGACTGCCGCGCTGACCGGGCACGCCGCCGGGCCGCCGCCTCAGCTCACCGCACGACCTCGTCCGCCTCGCCCGTGAGACCGAGCTTCTCGGCCACGTAGTCCACGTCCTTGTCCCCGCGGCCGGAGAGGTTGACCAGGATCCGCTCGTCCCGGCCCATCTGCGGGGCGAGGCGGATCGCGTGCGCCACGGCGTGCGCGGACTCGAGCGCGGGGATGACGCCCTCGAGCCTCGTGAGCCGCTGGAACGCGTCGAGCACGGCCGCGTCGTCCTCGGCCACGTACCGGACGCGGCCGACGCGCGCGAAGTGGGCGTGCTGCGGGCCGACGCCCGGGTAGTCCAGGCCCGAGGCGATCGAGTGCACGGGGTCCGGGGTGCCGTCGTCGTCGGCGAGGACGAGGGTGGCCATGCCGTGGAGGACGCCGTCGCGGCCCTGGGTCATGGTCATCGCGTGCTCGCCCTTGGCCGAGGAGCGACCGCCGGGCTCGACGCCCACGAGCGCGACGTCGGCGTCGTCGAGGAACGCGGTGAACGCGCCGATCGCGTTGGAGCCGCCGCCCACCGCGGCGACGACGGCGCTCGGCAGCGCCCCGAACCGCTCCTGGAACTGGGCGCGGGCCTCACGGCCGACCACGGACTGGAAGTCGCGGATCATCGTGGGGAACGGGTGCGGTCCCACCACGGAGCCGATCGCGAACAGGTACTTCTCCGGGTCCGCCGCGTACACCTCGAACGCGGAGTCCACGGCCTCCTTCAGGGAGCGGCCCTCGCGCTCCACCGAGACCACCTTCGTGCCGAGCAGGCGCATGCGCACCACGTTGGGGTGCTGCTTGGCCACGTCGATCGCGCCCATGTGGATCTCGCAGTCGAGGCCGACCATCGCGGCCGCCGTCGCCAGGGCCACGCCGTGCTGGCCGGCGCCGGTCTCCGCGATCAGGCTGCGCTTGCCCATGCGCTTGGCGAGCAGCGCCTCGCCGATCGTGTGGTTGATCTTGTGGGCGCCCGTGTGGTTCAGGTCCTCGCGCTTGAGCACGATCCGTGCGCCGCCGAGCTCGTCGGAGAGGCGGTCCAGCGGGGTCAGGGGGAGGGGCGCCCGACGGCGTCGCGCAGCAGGCGTCGGTATTCGGCGTAGAACTCGGGGTCCTGGCGCGCCTCGGCGTACGCGCGGGCGACCTCGGCCATGGGGCCGGCCAGCTGCGGGGGCAGGTGGGCGCCGCCGTACTGGCCGAACATGCCGTCCGCGGAGACGTCCAGGTCCGGGGTGGTGACGAGGTCGCAGGCCTCGGCGAGGGTGCGGGGTTCGGTGGCGCCTCTCAGGGCGTTGTCCTCGGGGTTGCGGTGGGTCATCGGGGGTCCTCCTGGGATGGGGCCCGCCGAGCCGCTCATGACCGAGCCGCCCGGCAGGCGAGCGGCTCGTCGTGTCAGATGCGCATGACCGGGGGCCGCCCTCAGGCGGTCCACCACTGCTGCGCGTGCATCTGCATGGGGCCAGCGTACTGCACGTCGGGGCTGGCCTGCGTCTCACCATGTGGCTGCACATCTCAGAATATGGACACTGCTCCCCGTCTCAGTGAATCGCGATTCACGCTGGGTCCATGACCATCGCCGCCGTCGACACCCCGTCCCTGACCGCCGAGGCCGCCGCTGTGCTTGCCGACACTCCGGGCATGCGGTACGCCGAGTTCCTCACCGCCGCCCCCGCAGTGCCCGGCATCGTGGCCGTGGTGGCCGAGGAGTCAGCCCGTGCCGCCCTGGGCCTCACCTCCGCCGCCGGCGACGTCCTCGCCGTCGACGCGGCCGACGAGAGCCTGCAGTGCCGCGAGGTGCGCGCCGCCTTCCAGTCCGGTCGTACCGGCGTCTCACCGCTGCGCCAGGCGTTCGCCGCCCTGCTGGCGGGCGAGCTCGGCCTGGACGTGGAGCGCACCAGCCCGGGTGCGGCGGGGACGGGCTTCGCCCTCACCCCGGAGTCCGAGGAGACGCTCACGGCGTGGATGCGGGAGCACCTGACGCTGCGCGCCTGGGTCGCCCAGGACGCCTCCGCCCTCGAGGGGGTCGCCCGAGAGGTGGCCGCCGACCTCGCCCCGGTCCTGCAGCCGGGCGCCCTGGAGGCCCCCGTGGCGCAGCGGGTCGCGGCCATGCGGGCCTCCGCCCGCCGGTCCGCCACCCTCTGAGCCGGCCGGTCGCCTCGGCCTCAAGGGAGTGGGATCGGGGGCTGGAGTGCCCCTTTCTCGTTTAGAGTTCCTTACGCGTTCATCGCTTCCCGTTTCTTCTTCGAGAATGGACCACTATGACTCAGTCCGCGTCTGTCCCAGAGGGATCTTCCGACACCTCGGCGGAGCCTGCAACTGCCCCTCATCAGTGGGGGCACGGCTTCCAGCCCGGGGGAGCCCCCGGGTCTGCGTCGAAGAAGGGAAAGGTGAAGAAGCCCCGCGGGGGGAAGTTGCGGGTGAATTGGCCGGTCGCTCGTTTCTGGTGGGCTTTGGCTATGCTCATCGGATTCTTTCTATCCTTCATCGCGACTATTCCAAGCGGGGCCGCGGGGGACTGGTCGAAGGACTTGAGCGCTACCGAGATTAAGTATTCCTTTCAGGCGAATGATGCGAACAGCGCGCCTCAGCAGGCCGTATTGAACGGCTGGTACACGAATGATCTCTTGAGCATCCAAGGAAAAATCGCCGGGGACCAACGCGATCAGTCCCATCGTCTTACGGCACTTGTCTTCTTCCTGGGGCTTGGTCTCCTGGGGGACCTGGTGCTGCGTAATGCAGAGGCCTTTCGGGAAGGCAAGGGGAGCTGAAGCTCAGTTCTGCTCACCATGGCAGGGCGCCCTGATCTCTGGCGGTTCCAGCAGGAGGCGGCGTGCGAGCACCCCTGGTCACTCGAAGGGCACTTCTAGGACATAAAACGTAGAGGGGAGAGCCGACTGCATAGCGTCCTCCCTCACTGTCGCCCAATGAGCTCCCAGGGGGCAAACGTGACTAAGGTGCAGGTGCTTTCCTTGTCCCTTTGCGAAGCCCACAGATGCGACGGGGATGTTTTTCGGGACTGGTAAGGCCCGGGGCGTGCGGGCAAGGGCTCGTCACTCCGCGGCGCTGAGCATCAGTGTGACGTCCTGCTGGGCTCGCAGGGTTTCGCCCGCATCGGCGGCGGGGGAGCGTCGGGGCGCTCGGTCTGGTCATACTGCAAGGGGCCGTCCTTGAGCCGGCCGATGGCCTTCTCGGGCTTTCTCCCAGCACTCGCCAGCTGGGTCCAGATGTTGCGGGAGGAGAAAGCCCTGCAGCGTGAGGGTCTTGGTCGCCGCCCACCTTGTCGAAGTAGACGTCGAGGCCGTCCGGGGCCGCCTCCGTGCGCGGGTCCGCCACGCCGAGGCAGGCGAGGTCAGGCACGGAGGCGCCCACAGCGATGTCCGAGGCGCGGGATTCGGTCACGGTGCCGACCCCGCCGCCGTCGAGGGGGCGCCCACCTCGATCGGGGCCATGTCGGACGCGACGTCGTTCATGTGGCCACGCATGCACGGGCCCACGGACATGAAGGTGTTGGCGACGAGCACCTGGCCCTCCTCCAGCTCCGGGAGGGTCATGGTCTCGAGGCGGAAGTCCTCCTGGGTGGGGATCACCCCGCGGCCGCTGACAGGATGGGTGCATGAAGCACGAGATCGTCCTCACCCGCGGGGACCTCACCCTGCGCCCCCTCACCCCCGACGACGGCCCCGCCCTGCGCGAGCTCGTGGACGCGGCCATGTGGGCGGGGAACAGCGCGCCCCTGCCGGTGGACGGCGCGGCCATGTCCGCACACCTCGCCGAGCTGATCGAGCGGGAGGGCACCGTCGCGTTCGCCGTCGAGCAGGGCGGGGAGCTGGTGGGGCGCACGAGCCTCTATGACTTGGTGCCGGGGCTGCGGGTGGAGGTGGGGCACACGGTCTACGCCCGTCGGGTGTGGGGTACCTCCGTGAACCCCGGCTGCAAGCTGCTGCTGTTCGGGCACGCGTTCGAGGAATGGGCGCTGGAGCGGGTGGCCCTGCGCTGCGACCACCGCAACGCCCGTTCGCACGCCGCCATCGCCCGCCTGGGGGCGACGTTCGAGGGCACTCTGCGCCGCTTCCGCCCGGCGGCGGACGGCACGATCGCCGACGTCGACTAATTCAGCGTGGTGCGCGAGGAGTGGCCCGCGGTGTGCGCCGGGCTCGAGGCGCGCCTGGCCGCCTAGGGGTGTACAACGGGGGGATGCCACCCGAATCCACTGCCCCGCCCGCCGAGCGCGGACCCGCCCGCCCCCGCCCGCCCGCCGAGCGCGGACCCGCCCGCCCCCGCCCGGCCGACGTCGCCGCCCGCCCGGACGCCCCTTCTCCGCGGGCGACCGCCCTGCTGTTCGCGCTCGCGGTGGCCGCCGGCTCCGTGATGCCGCTGCAGGGCCGCATCAACTCCCGCCTCGCCCACCTGACGGGCGACCCCGTCCTCGCCGCCCTGTGCTCCTTCGCGGCGGGCCTGGTCGTCATGGTGCTCGTGAGCGTGCTGACGCCGCGGGGCCGCCGGGGCCTGGCCCGCATCCGCCCGGCCCTCGCCGCGGGGTCCGTGCGCCCGTGGTACGCGGTGGCGGGCGTGATCGGCGGGCTCCTGGTGCTCACCCAGTCCGCGACGATCGGTCCCCTCGGCGTGGCCGTGTTCACGGTCGCCGTGGTCACCGGGCAGGTGGTCGGCGGGATGGTCGTGGACCGGCTCGGGCTCAGCCCCGCCGGGGTGCAGCGCCTGACGCCGCGGCGCCTCACGGGGGCGGCGCTGGCCCTGGCCGCGGTCGCCCTCGTGGTGTGGCCCAAGCTCGGCGAGGCCGGCGGCGGGCCCGGCTGGGCGCTGCTGGCCCTGCTGCCCCTGCTGGCCGGCCTGGCCACCGCCGGGCAGCAGGTGTTCAACGCCCGTCAGACCACGGCCTACGGCACCGCCATCCCGGCGACCCTGGTCAACTTCACCGCCGGCGTCCTCTTCCTCGGGATCGTGTGGGGCGGGATCGCCCTGGCCTCCGGCCACGGCATGCCCGCGCTGCCGCACGACTGGCGGCTCTACCTCGGCGGCCCGCTGGGGTGCGTGTTCATCGGGGTGGGCGCCATGGTCGTCCCGCGCCTGGGCGTCTTCGCCGCCACCCTCGGCCTGGTCTCGGGCAACCTCCTGGGCTCCCTCGTGGTGGACCTGGTGGCCCCCACTGACGGATCCACGGTCACCACGACGACGGTGCTGGGCACCCTGGGCGCCCTCGCCGCCGTCACGCTCGCGTCGTGGCCGGCGCGGCGCCGGTAGCGTCGCCCGCGGCGGCAGGCCGCCGTCACCGCGCGGGACCTCAGGCGCGGGCCGCGGCCCCCCGCCGTCCGTGTCGGCGTCCGTGCATCACGAAGTAGTACCCGGCGGCGATCACCAGCACACCCGCCAGGGCCGCGTACATGGCGCCGTAGCCGGCCGAGGCCACGAGCCCGCCGAGGAGCACGGGGCCCAGGCCCAGCCCCACGTCCGCGAACAGCATGAGGGTGGAGATGCCGGCGCCGAGCTGGTGGGAGGGCACCGCGTTCACGGCGATCGCCTGGGCCGCGGGCATGAGCGTGCCGTAGCCGAGGCCGCTCAGCGCCCCGGCCAGCACCACCTGCCAGTCGCGCGTGGCGAAGGCCAGCACCAGGAGCGCGGCCGTGAAGCAGAGGAGGGCGGGGTAGACGACGGCGTCGTCCCCCCGGCGGTCCTGCAGGGTGCCCAGGGTGAGGCGCATGACGAGCATCGCCGCGGCGTAGGCCAGGAAGAAGAGGCCGGCGCCGGCTGCGAGCCCGCGCTCCACCGAGTAGGCGTTCAGGTAGGTGAGGATCCCGGCGTAGCTCAGGCCCACCAGCAGCATGAAGCCGCTGATCGGCAGCACCGCCGGGTGCAGCACGGAGCGCAGGCGGAAGCCCACCGCGGGGGCGGGGTGCTCCAGGGGGACCTCGCCGGCGGCGCGCTCGCCGTCGACACCCGCAGCGGCGGGTGCCTCGCGCACCAGCAGGCCCAGCACGAGGCTGACCACCGTGATCCCCAGAGTCACCCGGAACAGCCACGCGTAGCCGATGGAGCCGGCGAGGAACAGCCCCAGGGCGGGTCCGATCGCGGTGGCCAGGGTGGTGCCCAGCGCGAGGTGGCCGGTGGCCTCCGCGCGTCGCCCGTCGGGAATGGCCGCCTGGGCCAGGGCCATGACGGCGGTGCTCGCGAAGGCGTAGCTGGCGCCGTGGAGCATGCGCACCGCCACGAGGGCCGGCAGCGAGGAGGCGACGAGGTAGAGCGTGCAGGACAGCGCGACGGCGACCAGGGCCACCACCAGGACGCGGCGCTTGCCGAAGCGGTCCACCACGTGGCCGGTGACCACGCGGCTGAGGGTGGCACCGATGACGAAGGCGCTCGAGGCCAGCCCCGCCCCAGCGTCCGAGGCGGCGAACTGCCGGACCGCGTACACGGCCATGGTGGTGACGAGGGCGTAGAACGCGAGGAACTGGAGGAAGGAGACCACCCAGGCGAGGACGAAGGTGGGGGAGGCGATGCGTTCCTGCTCGGCGATTTGCATGATGCAAAAGGTAGCATCGTTTGCATGATGCAATCATCTGAGGGGGCGTGGGCCGACCCGGTCCGCGGGATCATGTACGAGCACATGCTCCTGCTGCGGGTGGCCACGCAGGGGGTGGCCCCCTACGGCCGGTCGAGCGCGCTGGAGCGCAGCGCCACCGTGCTGCTCGCCCGCCTGGAGGCGGGCGGGGCCATGAGCGTCGCCGAGCTGGCCGACGCCTTCGACCTCGACGTCTCCACCGTCCACCGGCAGGTGGCCGCCGCCATGAAGGCCGGCCTCGTCGAGCGGGTGGCGGACCCCGACGGCGGCTCCGCCCGGCTGCACCGCCCCACGGAGGAGGGGCGCGCCCGCCTCGCCGCGGAGCTGAGCTCCCGCGCGGACAACGTGGCGCAGATCGTCGCCTCCTGGCCCGCCGAGGACGTCGTCGAGTTCAGCAGGCTCCTGCGTCGATTCAACGAGGGGGCGGAGGAGCGCCGGGGCCACCCGTGGCCCCGGCCGCAGACGGGCCCCGGTGCGGAGGACCCCCGGCCCTGAGCACCGCGCCCGCCCTCAGGCGCGACGGATGCGGGAGGCCAGCGCGGCCGACTCCGCCGGGTCCAGCACAGCCGCCGGATGCGGCCCCGCCGCGGCGAGGCGTTCCGTGCAACCGGCCTCTCCCAGCGGCGCCCCCGCGGCCAGCACGACGTTGCCCCAGTCCAGGCGCTCCAGCATCCCCCGGTCCGCGAGCGTCCACGGGCCGGGCACCCCGGCCTCGGCGGCCGCCTCCTCGAGGGCGCCCAGCTCGGCGCCCAGGAAGCGCAGGCCGGCGTCGTCGCCGATGTTCACCAGCAGCACCCCGCCCGCCGTCAGCAGCTCGAGCAGCTCCCCGTAGAACACGGCGCCGCGCAGGTGCTCGGCGCCCTCCTCGCCGGTGCCGATGTCCAGCACGACGGCGTCGAACCGCTCCCCGTCCATCGCGAGGTCGACGGCGGCCAGGCGCGCGTCCGCGACCACGGAGACGAGGTCCGTGCCCGCCGGCAGGGGCAGCTCGGCGAGCACGAAGGACACGAGCTCCCGGTCCAGGTCGACCACCGTCTGCTCCGAGCCGGGCCGGGTCGCCTGGAGGTAGCGCGGCAGGGTCAGCGCGCCCGCACCGAGGTGCAGGACCCGCACCGGCGCGCCCGTCGGGGAGGCCGCGTCGAGCACGTGGGCCATGCGGCGCAGGTACTCGTAGCGGATGCGCGCGGGGTCGGCCAGGTCCACGTGGGACTGGACGGCCCCGCCGATCTCCAGGACGAACCCGCCGAACTCGTCGGGGGTGATGCGGGCGTCCACGCCCGACGTGGACAGGTGGACGGTGTGGCCGGAGGGGGAGGGCTGGGCGGGCATGCCCCCAGCATCGCACCCCTGAGCACGACGGCCGGATCAGTCAGGCCGCCCCCGCTCTCACCGTCGACGGCGCCGACCGGTGCCGCGACTGCCTGCGCACCCGGCGCCAGAAGGACATCCCCGTGCTCGTGTTCCCCGACGGCGACCACCAGGTGGAGCCGACCAACGAGGAGACCGCGGCCAAGCTCACCGCATCGGGCCTGATCTGAGGTCAGGGGCCACGCGGCCCCGGCACAGGAACCGCGGCGTGGACGCCAGACCCAGGACCAGACCGCACAGGATCACGGCCGCGCCCATGTCCTGCGCGGGGCGGACACCGTTATCGTGTCCGCTGGGTCGTTACTGTGAGGATGGTGAACACTCGCCGAGTGTTCGCTTCCTATCGCTGGAGGCCGACCGCCTCCCCTCGTCGAAGGAGAGCGCCATGCTCCGTCCTCGTCTTGCCCGCCCCACCGCACTCCTGACCGCTGGCCTTGCCGCGCTCGCCCTGCTCACCGGATGCTCCGTCGATGGGGACGCCGCAGCCGGGTCGTCCGCCGGCTCGCCCTCCGCCGCATCGTCCTCGAGTGGGGCGTCCTCGTCTGGCCGGGTCTCCGACGGCGCGGCGCCCTCCTCGTCCCGCGCGGCCGGCTCGTCGTCTGCGGTTGCGAGCGCCAGCCGTGCCGTGGAGTCCTCGCAGGCGGCCGAGGCCAGCCGTGCCGCTGCCGCCTCGAGGGAGGCCGAGAAGTCCGCCGCGGCCGCCGCAGCCGAGGCGTCCCGATCCGCCGAGGCCGAGGCCGAGGCCGTGGCGGAAGCGGAGCGTGAGGCGGAGGCATCGGCCGAAGTCGAAGTGGCGGCCGCCGAGGAGGAGTCGGCCGCGTCGGCGGGTGGCGACGGGCTGTCAGCGGAGGGACAGCAGGCCGTGCGACAGGCGCAGTCGTATCTGAGCTTCACCGCCTTCTCCCGGAGCGGCCTGATCGATCAGCTCGAGTTCGAGGGTTTCTCGAACGCCGACGCCACAGCGGCCGTGGACAGCCTGGACGTGGACTACGCGGCGCAGGCTGTGAAGCAAGCCCAGTCGTACCTGACTCACACGGCGTTCTCACGGACCGGTCTGATCGACCAGCTCGAGTTCGAGGGCTACTCGAATGCTGACGCGACGGCCGCCGTCGACGGCCTGGGCATCGACTACAACGAGCAGGCCGCGAAGCAGGCCCAGTCGTACCTGAGCCACTCCGCGTTCTCCCGTGCCGGTCTCATCGACCAGCTCATGTTCGAGGGCTACTCCGCCTCCCAGGCCGAGTACGGCGTCGATGCCGCCGGACTGTGAGTCCGGGTCGGCGGGCCGGGCACCCGGCCCGGTCCGCCGACCCTCTCGACGACGGTGTGGGAAGGTCTAGCGTGACGGCATGGAGCACATCGACGAGACCGCCCTGCCCGCCCCTGAGGACCGCGTCGTGTCCGCGACCCGTCACGTCGACGCGCCGGCCGGCGTCGTCTTCGAGCTGATCGCGGACCCCTCCCGCCAGCCCGAGTGGGACGGCAACGACAACCTGGCCGAGGCCGCCCCCGGGCAGCGGGTGACCGCCGTCGGGGACGTGTTCGTCATGACCCTGCAGAAGGGCGTGGACCGCGCGAACCACGTGGTCGAGTTCGAGGAGGGCCGCCGCATCGCCTGGAAGCCCTCCGAGGTCGGCGGGGAGCCGTTCGGCCAGCTGTGGCGGTGGGAGGTCGAGGGCGACGACGAGGGCGGCTGCCGCGTCACCCACACCTATGACTGGACCGCCCTCACCGACCCGAAGCGCGTCCAGAAGGCGCTGCGGACCGGTGAAGAGCAGCTCCGCGCGTCGATCGACCGGCTCGCGGAGCTGGCAGAGCGCCAGGGCTGAGGGCAGGCGACGCCCGCCGCCGTCGTGCGCCCCGCGCCGCCGTCAGCGGTTGAGTCGCTCGCCGGTCTCGGCGTGGAACAGGTGCACGCGCTCCGGGTCCGGGACCACGTGCACCACGGACCCCTTCTCCGGCGCCGTGTAGCCCACCGTCCGCAGGGTGATGAGCCGCTCCTCGCCGCCGATCGTCGCGTGACCGTACACGTACGCGTCCGCGCCGAGCTCCTCCACGGTGTCCACCTCCACGGGCAGGCCGGCGGCGTCGTCGCTGACCACCAGGTTCTCGGGGCGTACGCCGAGGTCCACCGCCGTGCCGGCGTCGGCCAGATCCTCCCGCGGCACGGGGATGACCGTCTCGCCCCAGTGCACGCCCTCGTGCGTGGCGGGCATGCGGAAGATGTTCATGGCGGGGGAGCCGATGAACCCGGCGACGAACACGTTCATCGGGCGCTCGTAGAGGTTGCGCGGCGTGTCCACCTGCTGGAGGCGGCCCTCCTTGAGGACCGCCACCCGGTCGCCCATGGTCATGGCCTCGGTCTGGTCATGGGTCACGTACACGGTGGTGGTGCCCAGACGGCGGGTCAGGTTGGCGATCTGGGCGCGGGTCTGCACGCGCAGCTTCGCGTCCAGGTTGGAGAGCGGCTCGTCCATGAGGAACACCTGCGGGTCGCGCACGATCGCCCGGCCCATGGCCACGCGCTGACGCTGACCTCCGGAGAGGGCCTTCGGCTTGCGGTCCAGGTACTCGGTCAGGTCCAGCAGCTTCGCGGCGTCCTCGACGCGGCGGCGCCGCTCGTCTGCGGGGACGCCGGCGATCTTCAGGGCGAAGCCCATGTTGTCCGCCACGGTCATGTGCGGGTACAGGGCGTAGTTCTGGAACACCATCGCGATGTCCCGGTCCTTGGGGTCCACGTCGGTGACGTCCCGGTCGCCGATCAGGATGCTGCCGTGGGAGAGCTCCTCGAGACCGGCGAGCATGCGCAGGGAGGTGGACTTGCCGCAGCCGGAGGGGCCCACGAGCACGAGGAACTCGCCGTCGGCGATCTCCAGGTCGAGGGAGTCGACGGCGGGGCGGGGGGAGCCGGGGTACTGGCGGCTGGCGGAGCGGAAGGTCACGGAGGCCATGGTGGGGTTCCTTTCACGGGCAGGTACGTGCCCGACGGTCCGAGGTGAAGGAGAGGGGTGGGTGAGGGTCGGGGCTGACGGTCTACGGCGGCGCGGTGCTCGCCCTCGGCCGCAGGGCCAGGTGGTGCATGATCCGGTGGGGGTGGGCGGCGCCGTCGAGGGCGCCGAGCGCCAGGCGGACGGCGCGGCGGCCCTGCTCGAGCGGGTTCTGGTCCACGGTGCTGATGCCCAGGCGGGCGGCCTCGGGGTGGCCGTCCAGGCCCATCACGGACACGTCCTCGGGCACACGCAGCCCCAGGGAGTGGGCTGCCATCCAGGTGCCCATGGCCATCTCGTCCGAGATGCACATGACCGCCGTCGGCCGGCGCCGCGGGTCGGCGAGGAGGGCGCGCGCCTGGTGGTAGGTGCCGCCGATGGTGAAGTCCGCGGGCACCATCCAGTCGGCCGGCGTGCGCACCCCGGTGGCGGCGAGGGCGTGCAGGAACCCGCGGGTGCGCTCGGTGCTGACCTGGAACTCGATGTCCTCGTCCACGCGGCCCACGTAGGCGATGTCCCGGTGTCCGAGCTCCAGCAGGTGCTCGGTGGCCATCCGGGCGGCGCGGGCGTGGTCCACCTGGACCGCGGTGAACCAGTCGGGCAGGGTCTCGCCCGCCGGCAGGCGGCCGCCGATGGCGATCACGGGCCGGCCGAGGCGTTCGAGTCCGGCGAACTCGAACACGCTCAGCCGGAACGAGAGGGTGATCAGGGCGTCCAGCCGCCGCCGGGGCAGCAGTTCGGAGATGACCGTGGATCGACGTTCCGGGTCCTGGCCTACGTCGTAGAGCGTGAGGTCGTACCCGTGCCGCACGAGCTCGTCCGCGGCGCCCTCGAGCACGGCGGCGAAGAACCACCGGTGGACGGAGGGGGTCACCAGCCCGATGTTGCGGGTGCGGCCCGAGGCGAGCGAAGAAGCGGCGGAGTCCGCCACGTAGCCGAGCGTGGCGACGGCCTCCTGGACTCGGGTGCGCGTGGCGGCCGCCACGGGGCCGGAGCCGGTGAGGGCGCGGGAGGCGGTGGCGGTGGAGACCCCGGCCATGCGGGCGACGTCCTTGATGCCGACCATCGGCGGTCCTCCTCCCGGTTCATGGGGTTCTGCGGCGGGGCGGGTGCACGACGGCGGCGGGCCGGGGGTCGATGCGTGGCACCAGAGTACGGCACGGCAGGCGCGGTGGTGGAAGCGCTTCCATTCCGGTTTCAGCCGGTCCTGACCTCCGCCCCCACTCCCGCATGCCCGTGTTCATGCGGGAGTGCACCTCTGTGTGGCGCATCACAGTGGAAGCGTTTACACTCCTGGGGACTGACTCCTTCAGCCGACGGGGGCAGGCGCCGTCTCACCACGGGCCCACGTCGGCGACGCAACGGCCGGCGCATGCCGCGGGCCACCCCTCGTGAAAGGCACACCATGCAGTCGACGACGACGACCGGCGGCCTCCTCCGCCGCCCGCTCAGCCTGACCCTCACCGCGGCGTTCTCCGCCCTCGCGCTCACCGCGTGCGGCGGCGGCTCCTCCGCCCCGGCGTCCTCCTCCCCGGCCGGCGCCACCGAGCAGGGCACGGCCACCGCGTCCCCGAGCCAGGACCTCTCCGAGGCCGGCGCCAGCACCATCACCATGTGGGTGGACCAGAACCGCCAGGAGCCGCTGCAGGCCGTGGCGGAGGACTTCAAGGAGGACACCGGGATCACGGTGGAGCTCGTGGTCAAGGACAACTCCACGATGAAGGACGACTTCATCACCCAGAACCCCACGGGCGAGGGCCCGGACGTGATCGTCGGCGCCCACGACTGGATCGGCTCGCTCGTGCAGAACGGCACCATCGAGCCCCTTGAGCTGGGCGAGAGAGCCGGCGACTTCGTGGAGTCCTCCGTGCAGGCCGTCACCTATGAGGGTCAGACCTGGGGCGTGCCGTACTCCGTGGAGAACATCGCCATCCTGCGCAACACCGAGCTGGCCGAGTCCACCCCGGCCTCCTTCGACGAGATGATCGCGGAGGGCCGGAAGGCCGTCGACGCCGGCGAGGCCGAGTACCCGTTCGTGGTGGGCCTGGACGCCGTCAACGGCGACCCGTACCACTTGTACCCGTTCCAGACCTCCATGGGCGCCCCCGTGTTCAAGCAGGCCGAGGACGGCTCGTACGACACCGGCTCGCTGGCCATGGGCGGGCCCGAGGGTGAGGCCTTCGCCGAGAAGCTGGCCGAGTACGGCGAGTCCGGGGTGCTGAACCCGAACATGACCGCGGACATCGCCAAGGAGCAGTTCAACTCCGGCAACGCGGCCTACTTCATCACCGGCCCGTGGAACATCGAGGAGGCCGAGGCGGCCGGCGTCGACTTCGAGGTCGAGGCCATCCCGTCCATGGGCGACCAGCCGGCGCAGCCGTTCGTGGGCGTCAACGCCTTCTTCGTCTCCTCAGAGTCCGAGAACCAGCTGGCCGCGAATGAGTTCGTGGTCAACTACCTCTCCACCGAGGCGGCCCAGGACGCGCTCTTCGCCGAGGGCAAGCGTCCCCCGGCGCTGACCGCCTCCTTCGACAAGGCGGCCTCGGACGAGACCGTGAAGGCGTTCGGCGAGATCGGCGAGAACGGCGTCCCCATGCCGGCGGCCCCCGAGATGGGCGCGGTGTTCGAGTTCTGGGGCGGCGCCGAGATGAGCATCATCAAGGGCGAGGGCGACCCGGTCCAGACCTGGCAGAAGATGATCTCCGACATCGAGGGCCGCATCGGCCAGTGATCCGGCGCGGTCCGCCTCCGGCGTCCCCGCGGGGACGCCGGAGGCGGACCGTGGCCCCGCGCCCTCGGGGCGCACCCCCCTTCCACGGCAGGCCCTCGGGCCGGATGAGGAACCATGAGCCCTTCTTCCACCGCGTCGGACCGGTCCGACGCCGCCACCGCCGCCCTCGACGACGCCGCGCGCCGCACCGGCCCGGGCCGCCGTCGTCGTGCGGACGCCCGGGGTACCGACGGCCTCGGTGGCACGCTGGCCAAGATCGTCCTGCTGGGCCTCGTGGACGCCTTCGCGGCGTTCCTGCTGTTCCAGCTCGCGGCCGCGGGGGACTGGGTGGTGTTCGCGCTGACCCTGGCGGTCACGATCGGCATCAACTGGATCTACCTGCGCCGCGGCGGCCTGCCGGCCAAGTACCTCGCCCCCGGCCTGTTCTTCCTGATGCTGTTCCAGGTGTTCGTGGTGGTCTACTCCTCCTACGTCGCCTTCACGAACTACGGCGCCGGGCACAACTCGGACAAGGCCGCGGCGATCGAGATCATCCAGCGCTCCTCCTCCATCCGCGTGCCGGACTCCCCGGTGTACGACATCACGGTGCTGGAGGAGGGCGGCGACCTCTACCTGCTGACCCTGCGGGACGGGGAGCCCGTCCTCGGCGGCGCGGACCAGGCGCTGGAGCCGGTCGAGGCCCAGATGCAGGACGGGGAGCCGGTGGGGGTGGAGGGGTACACCACCCTGCGGTTCGGCGACCTGCTGCAGCGTCAGGACCAGGTCACCCGCCTGAAGGTCCCGCTGAGCGACGACGCCGCGGACGGCACCCTGGAGACGCGCGACGGCTCCCGCGGGTACGTGTACGCGCCACGTCTGGAGTACGACGAGGCCCGGGACACCTTCACGGACCTCGAGAGCGGCGTGGAGTACCGGGACAACGGCGAGGGCCAGTTCCAGGCGGACGACGGCAGCACGCTGCAGACCGGCTGGCGGGTGTTCGTAGGCCTGGACAACTTCACGCGCGCGTTCACCGACCCCGAGCTGCGCGACCCGCTCGTGCGGGTCACCGTGTGGACCTTCGCCTTCGCGTTCCTGAGCGTGGCCACGACGTTCGCCGTCGGGCTGCTGCTGGCGATCGCCTTCAACCGCTCGGACATGCGCGGCAAGAAGGTCTACCGGGTGATGATGATCCTGCCGTACGCGTTCCCGGCGTTCCTGTCCGGCCTCGTGTGGGCCGGCCTGCTCAACCCGGAGTTCGGCTTCGTCAACACCGTGCTCTTCGGCGGCGCGGACATCCCGTGGCTCACCGACCCGTGGCTGGCCCGGCTGTCGGTGCTCGTGGTGAACCTGTGGCTGGGCTTCCCCTACATGTTCCTGGTGACCACGGGCGCCCTGCAGTCCCTGCCCGAGGACGTGGACGAGGCGGCCCGCATGGACGGCGCCGGCCCGTGGCGCATCTTCCGCTCCATCAAGCTGCCCCTGCTGCTGGTCTCGGTGGCGCCGCTGCTGATCTCCTCGTTCGCGTTCAACTTCAACAACTTCAACATCATCTACATGCTGACCGGCGGCGGACCGCGGTTCCCCGACGCGGGCTCGAACATCGGCGCCACGGACCTGCTGATCACGGTCGTCTACAAGACGGCGTTCAGCGGGGTGGGGCGCGACTACGGCCTGGCCTCCGCCCTGTCCATCGTGATCTTCCTGATCGTGGCGACCATCTCGGCGATCAGCTTCCGGCAGACCAAGGCGCTCGAGGAGATCGACAAGTGAGCATCCCCCAGGATTCCGGCCGGCCCCGGCCGGACGCCCCCGAGGCGGGCGTCCCGACCTCGCCCCTTGCCGCCGCCCTGGCGCAGCAGGAGACGGACCCGCTGCGCTGGGAGGAGGACCCGGCCCCGCCACGACGCCGCCGCTCGTTCGGCCGGTGGATGCGGGAGCTGGGCTGGCGCCATGCGGTGGGCGTGCTGGCCAGCGCGTTCGCACTGTTCCCGCTGCTGTACGTGCTGTCCGCGTCGCTCGACCCGACTGGCACGATGGCAAGCTCGAACCGGCTGTTCTCCTCGTTGAGCGGGCAGAACTACGTGGACCTGTTCAGCGACCCGAACCGGCCCTTCGGCCGCTGGTTCCTCAACACGATGGTGATCGGCGTCATCACGTCCGTGATGACGGTGTTCCTCGGCGCCCTGGCCGCCTACGCGTTCTCCCGGATGCGGTTCACGGGCCGCCGCGTGGGGCTGCTGACCCTGCTGCTGGTGCAGATGTTCCCGCAGCTGCTCGCGGTGGTGGCGATCTTCCTGCTGCTGACCTACATCGGCAACCTGGTGCCCGTCCTGGGCATCGGCTCGCAGCTCGGCCTCATCCTCGTGTATTTGGGCGGCGCGCTCGGGGTGAACACGTACCTGATGTACGGGTTCTTCAACACCATCCCGCCGTCGCTGGACGAGGCCGCCAAGCTCGACGGCGCCTCGCACGCGCGGATCTTCTTCTCGATCATCCTGCGCCTGGTGACCCCCATCCTCGCGGTGGTGGCCCTGCTGTCCTTCATCACCACGGTCTCGGAGTTCGTGATCGCCTCCGTGGTGCTCACGGACCCGTCCGCGCAGACGCTCGCGGTGGGCCTCTACGGCTACGTCTCGGAGACCCGCTCTGAAAACTGGGGCGTGTTCGCGGCCGGCGCCGTGCTGGCGGCCCTGCCCGTGATGGCGCTGTTCCTGTTCCTGCAGCGGTACATCGTCTCCGGCCTCACGGCCGGCGGCGTGAAGGGCTGAGCCGACGACGACGGCGGCGGGAGGGGCGCCCGCCCCTCCCGCCTCACGGCAGCGCCAGCCGGGACACCCTCTTCCACGCGGAGCCCACCTGCCGCAGCAGCGGGCCGGTCGTGTACGGCAGGCCGTAGCGGGCGCAGATCTCGCGGAGTCGATCATCTGGCGCACGTACCAGTCGCCGCGGGTCTGGCCCTCCACCATCTCCTCGGAGAATGTCTTCTCCGTGCCCTCGGGGAAGTGGCCGCAGAAGATCACCGCGTGCGCCCAGATGTTGCGCCCGCCTCGGCATGGGCATGTCCGTGGTGATCGACCTCGGCGAGTCCATCTGGGCCTACATCGACGAGCTCTCCGCGGTGAGCGCCCAGGCCCACGCGGAGGCCCAGGCGGCACGCGGGCGTCCTCGACGCCTCCGGGGACCGGGGGCGGGCAAGCCTGGCCGTGACGTGGCATGCGGTCCACGCTGGGCCGTACGAGCGGCGGGGATCAGCCCCGTCCGGATTCCGCCCGAGAGGACGACATGACCCATCACGAGAACCACGACCGCCAGGACCTGGCCGCCGGGGAGACCTATCTGATCCACGTCCTGGAGACCTCGGACCCGCCCGGCAACCCGGACCACTACCGGATCACCGACGCCGTGGAGGCCCACCATGAGGCCACCGGCTCCTACGACGTCGAGGCCGCCGGCATCGACGTCGCCCGTGACCTGCTCGCCCGTCACGCGAAGTGAGCGCGCGGACGGCGTGTCGTCTTCCCTCCGGGGGAGGCGGCTCCTGCGACTAGGAAGGCAAAGCTCGTCGGCGGGACTCGCAAGCCAGCCACCCTCCGACGTTCGAAGCGGGCGTGCGTCCTGACGAGTCCCAGGCTGGGCTATATTGCGTCAAAGTCAGCGGCATCCAATTGCCGCAGTGACGTGGGCGTGCCGGGATCAGGTGTCTCGGCGCCTGACCATAAAGGGGTGCGGTGGCATGACGGAATTCGAAGACAAACTTGGGCAGGTTGCGCGGCGAGTGCGAGATTACATGGGCTCCCTCGAAACGGAGGAGGCCACGAAAAACGCCCTCGTGATGCCGTTCATCTCTCAGGTTCTCGGCTATGACGTCTTTGATCCGGAGGAGGTCGTTCCGGAGTTCGTGGCTGACCTGGGGTTGAAGAAGGGCGAGAAGATCGACTATGCGATCATGCGCGAAGGTCGTGTCAATATCCTCATCGAGGTGAAGAAGGTCGGAGCGGAGTTGTCCTTGGCCCATGCCAGTCAGCTAGTGCGCTATTTCCACACGAGCGAGGCACGCATCGGCGTGCTCACCAACGGCCGTCTGTGGAACTTCTACACCGACCTGGATAAGGCAAACATCTTGGATGAGCGCCCTTTCCTTGTACTCGACTTACTGGATATCGACCCCGTGACGATTCCTAAGCTGGAACAAATGGCCAAGGGGTCTTTCGATATCGACTCAGTCATCGCGGCGGCGGAGGAACTGAAGTACGTCTCGGCCATCAAGCGCGAGATCGCTACGGAATTGGGGGATCCGAGTGATGAACTGGTGAAAATTCTCGCCAAGCGCGTCTACTCCGGTTACATGAACGCCAAGGCGGTCGAGACCTTCACTCGCCTGACGGCGGAAGCCGCCCGCCAGTACATCAATGATCGGGTCAATTCACGCTTGAAGACCGCGCTGGGAGACCAAGCCCTCCCCGTCGTGACCGTCTCTGCTGAACCTCAGTCCGCGGACAGCCAGGTGGTCCCGCCAGAGGATGAGGGATTGGATGAGGCGCAGCTCAAGCCCAGCGTGGTGACGACGGAAGAGGAGATCGAGGGATTCAGGATCATCAAGGCGATCCTCGCTGGCATAGTCCCGATGAATCGCGTCTACATGCGCGACGCGGCCTCGTACTGCAGCATCATCCTGGACGACAACAACCGCAAACCGATCGCCCGGCTGCATTTCGATGGAAGGGCGAAGTTCTTGACCCTGTTCGACGCCGAGAAGAATCGGATGCGGGTTGACATCGAGGACGTCGAGGACATCTACGACTCCGCCGAAGTGCTGCGCGACGTGGTCACCGCTTACCTCGGCGGCTGATGAATGCACTCGCCCGAGGGCCACGCTGGCGGCCTTCACAGTCACCGACGCGCCGCCTCTCCGGTGGGGGAGGCGGCGCGTCGTGTATCGGGGGATGTGGATCGCCCCAGGTCAGGGGCCCGGCGGTGCTGCTCGGCCACGTCAACGCCACGGACGGCTCCGCGGGCGTCTTCGCCCACCTGACCGACCTCGCGCCGGGGGACACGGTCGAGGTGGAGCGCGAGGACGGGGCCGTGGCCGTGTTCGCGGTGGACCGCGGCGTCACGTACGGCAAGGACGAGTTCCCCACGGACGAGGTCTACGGGGACACCGAGGCCCCCGAGCTGCGCCTGATCACGTGTGACGGCTACAACGCCTTCACGCGCGAGTTCGAGGAGAACCACATCGTCTACGCGACCCTCGTGGACGTCTACTGACCGGCTGCGGCACCGGGCACCGCCCGCTCAGGCGTCCGCGTCCGTCCGCAGCTCGCCGCGCAGGTCCCCGCTCACCTCGGACCACGCCGCCCCGGCGGCCACGAGCTCCCGGCCGCGCGCCGCGTCGTCGTCCGCGTTGTAGGTGAGCACACCCACCAGGCGGTCCTCCTCGTCCGTGTACCAGACCGTGAAGGAGCCGGGGCGCTCGACGAGGCGAGCCGTGGCGTGGCCGTCGCCCCAGGCGCTGTGCTTGAGGAGGTGCTCGCCGATGGTGCTCCAGAACCCGGGCACCTGGTCCCAGCTCCGCAGCGCGCCCTCGTCGGCGTCGGCCTCGTGCGCGAGCGCCGAGCTCTGCCCGGCCGCGGCGTCCGGGACGGACACCGTCGTGACCGCGGCGTTCGCGCCGGCCACCTCGCCCATCGCCAGGGCGTCGCCCCAGTGCTCGACGACGATCGGCCGGTCCGCCACCGTGTGCCGGGCCCGGGAGACGTCCCCGGCCACCCACACGCCCGGAGCCGCGGCCAGGTGCTCGTCCGCCACGATCCGTCCCTCGTGGACGGTCAGCTCCGTGCCCTCGAGCAGACCGCCGCCGGGCTCCATGCCCACCGCGGCGAGGATGAGGTCCGGGGCGAGGGTGACGCCGTCGTCCAGGTGGATGGTCCGGGGCGCCTCGATGCCGCTCACCCGCACGCCCGTGCGCAGCGTGACGCCCGCGCCCGTCAGCCACTCGGCGATCCGCTCGCCGGCGACGCGGCCCAGCCGCCTCTGCTGCGGCACCTCGTCCGGGGTGACCAGGGTGGTCTCCACCCCGCGCAGCGCCAGCGAGGCCGCCGCCTCGCAGCCGATGAACCCGGACCCCACCACGACGGCGGAGCGCGCGTGTCCGGCCGACGTCACCAGGCGGCGGGCGTCGGCGAAGGAGCGCAGCAGGTGCACCTCGGCGCCGGCCTCGACGTCCGGCAGGGGGACCGGACGGGCGCCCAGGGCCAGGATGAGCCGCTCGAAGCGGATCGGCTCCTCGGCGGCCCACAGCGTCCGCGCACCCAGGTCCGCGCGGGTGACGGTCACGCCCCGGCGCAGCTCGACGGCGTCCGGCAGCTCGTCCAGCACCGTCGGCTCGGGTTCGGCGGTGCCGCGCAGCAGCTCCTTGGACAGCGGCGGACGCTCGTAGGGGTGGTCCACGTCCGAGGTGAGCATGAGGACGGGGCCGGCTCCCCCGGCGTCGACGTAGGCGCGGGCAGCGCTGACGCCGGCGGGGCCGCTGCCCACGATCACGAGCGGGTACGGGGTGGAGCTGTGCTGGGCCATGCGGCCAGCATGCGCACCCGTCACGGGCGGGCACCAGGGCCGACGGGCCCCCGGCTCCGGCATACTGCCCGCATGGACCCCTCCCTGGTGTGGCTGCCGGCCGTCGTCGCGCTGGCCGCGATCACCCTGGGCGGCACGCTCCAGCGGGTGAGCGGAATGGGTGTGGGCATGATCGCCGCACCCACGCTGTCCCTGCTCCTGGGCCCGGTGGCGGGGGTGACGCTGTCCAACGTGGCCGCCTCGGTGTCCGCGGTGCTGCTGTTCGCGTTGCTGCACAGGCATGTGGACTGGCCGCGCTTCGTCCGCCTCGCGCCGTTGCTCGTGGCCGGCTCGTTCGCGGGGGCGTGGGCTGTGCGGGTCCTGGACGCCCACGCGCTCGAGATCCTCCTGGGGTCCTCCGTGCTGGTGGCCGTCGCCGCCGTCCTGGGCCTGCAGCAGCGCTTCACCGCCCAGGGGAACGGGGCCGTGTTCGCCTCCGGCGCCGTGGCCGGGTTCATGAACACCACCGCGGGCATCGCCGGGCCGGCGCTCGCGGTCTACGCGGTGGCGAGCCGGTGGGACCAGCGGTCGTGGGCGGCCACCCTCCAGCCCGTGTTCCTGCTGGCCAACCTCACCTCGCTGGCCACCAAGTCGCTGTTCGGCGCGGCCGTGCCCGCGGGGCTGCACGTGCCGTGGCCGGTGTGGGTCGCCGTGGTGGCGGGCGGTCCGCTGGGTGTCCTGCTCGGTTCGGTGGTGGCCCGCCGGGTGGACCCCGCGAAGGCGCGCGTCCTCGCGATCTGCCTCGCCGGCGTCGGGGGCACGGTGGCGCTGGTGCGCGGTGTGGCCGGCACCCTGGGCTGAGGCGGGGCCGGCGCGCAGGCGTCAGGGCAGGAGGGAGCGCACGGCCGCGGCCAGCGTGTCCCGCACGTCGTCCACCGTCAGGTCCTCCGGGGCCAGGTGCCGCTCGACCGACAGCGTGTGCACGAGCATCAGGAGCATGGCCGCGGTGTGCGTGACCTGCTCGTCCGGGACGTCGGCCAGCACGCGGTGCTCGCGCAGCAGGCCGGCCAGGAAGTCCCGCCGCCGGACGGTGAGCGTCCGGTAGGCTCTCCCCACGGCGGGCTCGCGCAGGCCCACGGCCTGGAACTCGTGGAGGAGCAGGGGCCAGGAGCCCGTGGTCTCGAGCACGACGTCGGCCAGGGCCTCCGCCACGCGGGCCACCAGGTCCTCGCGCGGCAGGTCGGGGTCGTCCAGGGCGTCGGCGACGCCGTCCATGGCTCGGGTGGTCGCCCGCTCGAACTGGACGGTGCAGGCGGCGGCGAAGAGGTCCGGCTTCCCCGCGAAGCCGGAATAGACGGCGCCCTTCGTGTAGCCGGCCTCCGCCGCGATGCGGGCGAGGGAGGAGCGCGCGTAACCCTCCCGTCCGAACACCCGAGCCGCGTGGTCGAGGATGGCCGCGCGGACATCCTCGCGGCGGGGTCGGGTCGCCATGTTGCCCTCTCGATGCCGATGGTATTGAATACCGATGGTATTGAATCCGCCTCGACTCGGCAAAGAGGGCCCATGTCTTCCACTCCCACCGACGCCGATCACCATGGCCCCGGGCCCGCCCCCGTCCCGGCGCACCTCGACGACCTCCCGCCCGCCACCCTCGTGGCGCGCGGTCTGACCCTGCGCGGCGGTCGTGGGCCGGTGTTCGGTCCCCTCGACCTCGTGCTGCCCCCGCAGACCCACCTGGCCGTGCTCGGCACCCAGGGCTCGGGCCGCTCGGCCCTGCTGTTCGCCCTCACGGGGCGCCTGCAGGGCGTGCGGGGCGAGCTCGTGCTCACCGGCGGCCCCGTGGACGTCGCCCTGGACGGCCCGGAGCGGCCCGCCGCCCGTGCGTACCGGCCCCCGATCGACGCCGCGCGCCACCCGTACGCCCTCCGCGCCCGCACCGCCGTCGCCCACACCACCGACCTGGTGGAGCTCGAGCCGGCGCTGACCGCGGCCGAGGTCGTGGACGAGCGCTGCCTCGCCGACGGCGTGCGCCGCCGCGCCGGCCGCGCGCGCTTCGCCCTCCTCGCGGACGCGGTGAGGCTGAGCGTGGCGCCGGAGGCCGTCGTCGGGGAGCTGTCCGCACCCGAGCGCGCGCTGCTGGCCGCCGTCGTCGCCTGCCTGCGCCCGGCCCGCCTCGTCACCTTCGACGACGTGGACGCCACCCTGACCCTCGATGAGCTGGTCGCGCTCCACGCGGCCCTGGACGTCCTCAAGGACCACGGCCACCCGTTCGCGGTGAGCGCCGTGGCCTCCGCGCCCGTGCCGCGCGACGCCGTCGTCCTCACCCTGCCCCCCGTCCGGGAGAACTGATGCTGTTCCGCTACGAGCTGCGACGCTTCCGCCGTGGCCTGCCCCTGCTCGCCCTGCTGTTCATCTTCCTCGTCCCCGCCATCTACGGCGCCCTGTACCTGTCCGCGAACTGGGACCCCTACGGGGCCATGGACCGTCTGCCGGTGGCGATCGTCAACGAGGACGAGCCCGTCCAGCGCGGCGACACCACGCTGCGCACCGGCGCGGATATGACCGAACGTCTCAAGGACGACCGCGCCTTCGACTGGCGCGAGACCACGCGCGAAGAGGCCGAGGAGGGGCTGCGGGAGGGCCGGTACTACCTCGTCCTGGAGATCCCCGCCGAGCTCAGCCGCGACCTCGTCAGCCCCGAGGGCGGCGGGACACCGCAGCAGGCGCAGATCACCCTGCGCCGAGACGACGCCAACGGCTTCGTGATCGGCTCCGTCACGAACGCGAGCCAGGCCAAGGTCGAGGCCGCCGTGAACCGGTCCGCGATCGAGGCGTACTTCGAGGCCGTCTTCTCCAGCCTCGGCGAGCTGCGGTCGGGCATGGTGGACGCCGCCGACGGTGCCGCGCAGCTGGCCGACGGCACGGCCTCCGCGGAGGACGGCGCGAGCCAGCTGGAGGACGGGATCGTCCAGGCCCACGACGGCTCGGGCAAGCTGGCCGAGGGCGCGGGCCAGCTCGCCACGGGTGCGGGTGACCTCGCAGACGGCGCCGCCCAGGCCGACGACGGCGCCCAGCGACTCGCCGAGGGCGCCGCGTCCGCGCAGGACGGGGCCGGGCGCCTGGCCGACGGGCTCGACCAGGCGCGCGAGGGCTCCCAGGCCCTCGCTGACGGCGCCGGGCAGCTCGCCGAGAACGCCCCCGCCCTGCGCCAGGGCGCCACGGACCTCTCCGACGGGCTGGCCCAGCTGCAGACCGGATCGGCCGAGCTCACCGACGGCGCCACGCAGGTGGCCGACGGCACCCAGCAGCTCTACGACACGGTGATCCCCGGCCTGGACCAGGTGATCGAGCGGCAGGACGCGGTGGCCGCCGACGTCGCCGCGGTGGACGAGGACGTCCAGCGGGTCGCCGAGGTGGCCGGCACGGCCGAGGACGGCGCGGGCGCCCGCATCGCCGACGCGCAGGCCGCCCTGGCCGAGCTCGCCGAAGAGGACCCGACGCTCGCCGAGTCCGAGCAGTACGCCGCGCTCCAGGAGGCGCTCACCGGCGCGGACGAGCGGGTGACCGCCGTCGCCGGCCGCGCCGAGGAGGCCGCCGCGACCTCCGCGGCCGCCAACGAGCGCGTCCAGGGCTTCGTCGAGGACGACGTCGCCGCCTCCGCCAAGGCGGATCTGACGGACCTCAACGACGGCGCCCACGCCGTGGCCGCGGGCGCCGAGAAGCTGCAGGGCGGGATCGGCGAGGCGAAGGACGGGGCCGACTCCCTCGCCGACGGCGCCGGGAGGTTCGCGGACGGCCTCGAGCAGCTGGGCTCCGGCGCGACCGAGCTCGACGGCGGCCTGGCCCAGCTCCAGGACGGCGCCGGGGAGCTGCAGTCCGGCCTCGGCGAGCTGACGGACGGGGCGACCACCCTCGCCGAGGCCAACGCCGCGCTCCACGACGGGGCGCTGACCCTGCAGGACGGTGCGGGCCAGCTGGAGTCCGGCGCCACCGAGCTCGACGACGGCCTGGCCCAGCTCCAGGACGGCGCCGGGGAGCTGCACACCGGCCTCGGCACCCTCGACGACGGCGCCCACGAGCTCGCCTCCGGGCTCTCCGACGGCGTCGACCGCGTCCCCGCCCTGACCGAGGACGAGCGGGACGAGGCCGCCCTGGTGATGTCCCGGCCGGTGGAGGCCGTGATGCAGGTGGACAACTCCGCGGAGGTCTACGGGCGCGGCATGGCGCCGATGTTCTTCTCCATCGCGCTGTGGGTGTTCGGCATCGCCGCGTTCAACATCATGCGGCCCATCAGCGGGCGGCTGCTGGCCGGGCGCCGCAACCCGGTGGCGATCGCGCTGGCCGCGTGGCTGCCCGTGGGCATCGTGGCCGTGGGCGGCGGCCTGCTCATGCTCGCCGCGACGCTGCCGCTGGGCCTGGCCCCCGTGCACCCGGTGCGGGCCGTGGCCCTGACGGTGCTCGTGGCCGTGGTGTTCTCCCTCATCGCGCACCTGGTGCAGACGGCGCTCGGCACCCCCGGTTCGGCGGTGCTGCTGGTCCTGCTGATCCTGCAGCTGGCCTCCACCGGCGGCACCTACCCGGCCGAGGTGCTGCCCGGCTTCTTCCAGGCGCTGCACCCGTTCATGCCGATGAGCTACTCCATCGAGGCGTTCCGCAACGCGATCTCCGGCGGCCTGGACCAGCGCTTCTGGGTGCCGGTGGTCGTGCTGATGGGTGTCGGGGCGGCGGCGCTCGCCCTGGACGTGCTCGTGGTGCGGCGTCGGCGCCGGTTCCGCATGAAGGACCTGCACCCCGCGCTGCAGGCCTGAGCGGGGGCGGCCGCGGGTGGGGGCCGGGCGGGAGAACGCCCGGTCACCCCGCGACGCGCGCCGCCCCGCGGTCCCGCCGCGGCGGTACCGTCCGGGGATGACCTCCGCACCCCGCGCCGCCGTCGTCCGCCCGGCCCGCCCCGAGGACGCGCCCGCGATCGCCGCGATCGCCGCGGCCACCTTCCCGGACGCCTCCCCGGCCTCGCTGCCGCGTGCCGCGGTGGACGCGCACATCGCGCTGCACCTGAGCGAGGCGGCCGTGGCCGCGTGGATCGCGGACCCGGAGCGGATCGTGCTCGTGGGCGCCGCGGCCGACGCCCCGGAGACCCTGCTCGGCTACGCCATGTACGAGACCGCCGCGACCCCCGAGGCACCCGTCACGGAGCGGCTCGGCGACGTGCCGGCCGGCCACCTCTCGAAGCTGTACGTGCTCGCCGAGGGGCGCGGCACCGGGCTGGCCGAGGCCCTCGTGCACGACGGCGTGGAGCGGCTGCGGCGGCTGGGGTTCCGGCACGTGTGGCTCGGCACGAACGCGCAGAACACACGGGCCAACCGGTTCTACGAGCGACTCGGCTTCGCGACGATCGGGGCGCGGCAGTTCGTGGTCGGCGGGGAGCGCGTCGAGGACGACTGGGTGCGGCTGAAGAGCCTGGAGTGACGGGAACCCCGGCGGTGACCGCTCTGCGGTCGGCGGCTGCGGCCTGCGTCCCGATCTCGGTTCCCCGGCCATGTTCCGACGTCGCAGGGCCGCTCTGACAACAGAAAGTGACCGGGTAGCGGAAGGATGAGTGCGCACCGGGAGGGTCCACATGTCGGACATGGACGTCCACGGATGGGGTTCCATGCAGAAGGGAGCCTAGGGTGGCGCACATCACTTCTTGAGCGTCCAGATGACGGGATCCCCCATGCCCAACCCACCCATCCCGGGCCGGCCTCGTGCCTCAGCCGCCGTGATCGCCTTCCCCCTGGTGATCATCGTGTGTGCCGTCCTCAGTGCCCTGATGCCTGAATTGGCCGCCCCCATCGGGCCCTATGTGCCGATCCTGCTGGGATTCATCATGTTCACGATGGGGATGACGCTCACCCTTCCTGACCTGAAGGTCCTCCGGACGGCGCCGCACGCGGTGTTCGTCGGCCTGATCCTGCAGTACACGGTGATGCCCCTCTCCGGCTGGGCCCTGGGCGTGCTCTTCGGCCTCGACCCGATGCTGATCGTCGGCATGGTCCTGTTGGGCTCGGTCCCGGGTGGGACGGCGTCCAACATCGTCACGTACCTCGCGCGAGGCAACGTCGCGCTGTCGGTGGCCATGACCTCGCTGTCCACACTGGTCTCTCCGCTGCTGAGCCCGCTGCTGATCATGTGGCTCGCAGGCAGCTACCTGCCGGTGGACGCAGGGGCGCTCGTGCAGCAGATCCTGCAGATCGTCCTCATCCCCGTGGTGCTCGGGATCCTGGTCCAGCTCCTCGCCCGGAACTTTGTCGCCCGGGTGGCCGGGATCGTCCCCTGGCTGTCCATCGCAGGGGTGGCCCTCGTGCTGTCCGGCGTGATGGCGAAGTCCTCGGCGGTGGTCCTCGGTGCCGGCGTCGCTGTCTACGTGGCAGTCATCCTTCACAACCTCGTGGGCTTCGGACTGGGCTGGCTCGGTGCGCGGGCGGCCCGGCTGGGGCCCCGGGAGCGTAGAGCCATCTCACTGGAGGTGGGTATGCAGAACTCCGCGCTGGCCGCCACCCTGGGCGGGGCCCACTTCGGCCCGCTCGCCGCGTTGCCCGGTGCCGTCGCGGCGGCATGGCACAACATCGGCGGCCCGATCCTCGCCCTGCTGTTCACTCGCGGCGACACCGAACCCGCGGTTCCGGTGGACGACGCCCCTGTCCAGGCGGCCGCGTCGGCCGACCCCGTCCCGCGCTGAGCCGGGGCGGGTGGCCGAGGCGGCCGCCTTCCCGGCTCAGGCGGTGAAGACCTTTCCGGGGTTGAGCAGCCCCTGCGGGTCGAAGGCGGCCTTGATGCGCTGCTGCAGCGCGTACTGGTCGTCTCCCAGCTCCTCCCGCAGGAAGGCGCGCTTGAGCAGACCGACCCCGTGCTCACCGGTGAGCGTGCCGCCCAGCTCGAGGGCGGCGCGGAACACGCGGGCCACGGCATCCCAGACGTCGTCGGGGATGCCCTCGGTGGCCCCGACCGCACCGGCCTGCCCGAACACGGGAATGGGATGCAGGTTGCCGTCGCCGGCGTGGGCTGAGGTGGGGATGAACACCCCCGTCTCGGCCTCGATCTCCCGGATGCGGGCGAACATCTCCGGCATCCGGGAGCGCGGGACGGCCACGTCCTCCACCAGCGGCGTCCCCAGGTGCTCCAGCGCCGGGAACACGCGCCGGCGCAGAGCGACGAGCCTGTCCGCGTGCTCCGGGTCCAATGTGAGGACGACGTCGCCGCCGGCCCCTCGCATGAGCTCCGCGAACCGCTCACCCTCCCGCGCGGCGCCCGGGCCGTCCGCCTGCACGAGCAGATACGCCCCGGATTCGGGCAGGGCCGAGGCGTCCTCACCCAGGTGGAGTGTGTAGCGACGGATCGCGTCCAGGCTCGCCTCGTCGAGGAGTTCCATGATGGCCGGCACCCCGCCGTCGGCGGTGATCGCAGCGGACGCCCGCGCCGCGGCCACGACGTCGGGGAAGAAACCGCCGATGGTCGCCACGGGGTCGGTGGCGAGCGGGCGGAGCGAGAGCGTGGCGCCGACGATGATGCCCAGGGTGCCCTCGGAGCCGATCATCAGTGCCGTCAGGTCGTACCCCGTGACGCCCTTAACGGTCCGGTGACCGAGTTCCATGAGCGTGCCGTCGGCGAGCACGACCGACAGGCCCAGCACGGCCTCCCGCGTGACGCCGTACTTGGCGCACAGCAGGCCGCCCGCGTTCAGGGCGATGTTCCCGCCGACGCTCGAGATGTCCTTCGAGGCCGGATCGGGCGCCCACCACAGGCCATGGGGGGCCAACGCCCGGTTCAGGTCGCCGTTGAGGATCCCCGGTTCGACGACGGCCACGCGGTCCGCCGCCGAGACCTCGAGGATCCGGTTCATGCCCATCAGATCGAGGCAGATGCTCCCGGCGCCGGCCACGGCACCGCCCGAGATGCCCGTGCCCGCCCCGCGCGGCACGATCGGTGTGGCGGTGTCCGTGGCGATGCGGCACACCGCCTGGACGTCCTCGACCGAGCGAGCCCGGACCACGCAGAGGGGTCCGTCGGGTGCGGCGAAGCCCGAGCGGTCCACGCGCATCGCATCGCGCGACTGCGCGGAGTCGTCCACCTGGCCGGGCAGTGCCGCCGCAAGGCGCGCGACGACGTCGGTGTCGCTGAGCGCGGGGGCCGGGGAGCCGGGATGGGACGGAAGAGGGGAAGGAGCGGTCATGGCCGCAGTCTAGAGATCTGAGTCACAGGAATTCGGGGTGTGTCGCCGGGTGCGGCCGGTCGCCGCCGCTCAGCAGGCCTCCGGGCCGTCGGGGTCCTCGTCGGGATCGATCCACGCCGACGGGTGGTAGTGCACCGCGGCGAGCCCGTCGTCGTCGGCCAGATGCGTCTGCGCCTCGGGCACGGAGTCCGTGTTCTGCCCGGCCACCGCCTCCCACGTCCCCGCCTCGGTGCGGCGCACCACGAGCAGCAGGACGCCGGTGCGCTCGCCGGCCTCGTCGCCGTCGGGCGCGGTCTGCCCCGTCATGGTCCACGGCGCGTGCACCACCGCCACGTCCCCGAGCTCGCGCACGCGCACCTGCCCGAGCACGAGCCGGGAGGCCGGGAACATCCAGCGGAAGCCGAGCGCGTGGTTCACCCGGATCTGCCGTCGCCGCGTCCACCACATGCCCACCACGTTCACGAAGTCCGCGTCCTCGGCGAACAGCTCGGCGAGCGCGTCGGCGTCGGCGGCGTTCCAGGCGGCCGCGAAGGCCTCGGCCACCGCGGCGGGGCCGGCCGGTCGGGTCGCGACGTCGGCGGTGGGGTCCGCGGGGGACATGGCTGCTCCTGGATCGGGGAAGGACGGGTTCAGCGGGCGGGCCCGTAGGCCAGCATCAGCACGACGGCGGCGAACAGCACCGCCATCACGGCCAGGACCGTGAGCACGGCGCGCAGGGCCGCACGCGTGCGCGGGTCGGCCGGGGGTGGTGCATCCGGACGTCGGGTCACGCTCGCCAGTGTGGCACGCGGCACGGCGCGAGGGGCGCATGCGTCGGCCCGCGTCGAAGGCGCCTCCCAGCCGGGGCTCAGTCGACGCTGAAGCTGCGGATGTGGTTGCTGAACACGAAGCAGTCGAACACGGTCCGCGCCGAGCTCGGGTCGTCCGCGGCGCCCATGGTGAGCAGCAGCGGCACGAAGTGGTCCGCCGTCGGGTGGGCGATCAGCGCGCCCGGCGCCGTGTCCCGATAGCCGACCAGGGCGTCGACGTCGCCCGCGTGGGTCATCTCGGCCGCCCACCGGTCGAAGGCGTCGACGTGCCCGAAGAGGCGCGGGTCGCGCATGGCGGCGAACGAGTGCGTCATGAACCCGGAGCCGATCACGAGCACGCCCTCCTCCCGCAGGGCGCGGAGCCGGGTGCCGAGCCGCAGCAGCGCGGCCGGATCCTGGGAGGGCATGGACACCTGGACCACGGGGACGTCCGCGTCCGGGTACATGGCCATGAGCGGGATGTAGGCGCCGTGGTCGAGCCCGCGGCCGGTCTGGTGGACCGCGCCGGGCCGGCCCTGGCCGAGGACGCCGGCCACGCGGGCGGCGAGGTCCGTGGCGTCCGGGGTGGCGTACGTCAGCTCGTAGTAGCGCGGGTGGAAGCCGCCGAAGTCATAGACCAGCGGCGTGCCGGCGGCCGCGGAGGAGATGGCCACGGGGGCGTCCTCCCAGTGCGCGGACACGATCACGATCGCGCGCGGCTTCGGCATGCTCTGGGCCCAGGCGAACAGGTCCTGCAGCCACTGCGGTTCGTCCAGGGTGGGCGGGGCGCCGTGGCTGACGAACAGGGCCGGCAGGGGTCCGTCGGCGGGCTCCCAGCGACGCTGGGCGCGGGTGAGGGGCAGCGCGCGCACGAGCAGGTCGTCGTACGCGCCGGCGGGGGTGGGCTGCGCCCACGGGTCCTGGATGGTGGCGGTCATGGTGTCCTCCTGGCTCACGACGGCGTCTGGTGACTTCACGCGTGAAGTGAACAGTAGGGCTATTCGGTTCACAGTGCAACTGAATCGCGTGGTGTCCTCGGGTAGGGTGGCGGCCATGGACCACGACGCCGCCCCCTGGCTGGACGCGGAGGAGCGCCGCGCGTTCCTCGCCCTGATGAGCATGGCCATGCGCCTGGAGCCGACCCTGGACGCCCAGCTGCGCCGCGACGCCGGGCTCACCCACTTCGAGTACTCCGTGCTCGCCAACCTCTCCGAGGCCGACGGCGGCACGCGGCGGATGAGCGAGCTCGCCTGGCTCTCGTCGGGCTCCCTGCCGCGGCTGTCCCAGGTGGTGACCCGCCTGGAGAAGCGGGGGCTCGTGCGCCGGGAGCCGGACCCGGACGACGGTCGCTCCACCCGCGCGGTCCTCACCGCGGCGGGCCGGTCAGCGGTCGAGGAGGCCGCCCCCGGCCACGTGGCCGAGGTGCGCCGCGTGGTCCTGGATCCGCTCACGCGGGCGCAGGTCCGGCAGCTGGCGGCCATCGGCCGGCGTGTCATGGGGGCGATCGACCCCGAGGACCGCTGCCTCGAGGGCTGAGGCCCACCGGGTGCGCGCGCCCGCGCCGTCCCCGCCGCCCGCCCGGCAGGGGTGGTCTCGAGCCGGGCGGCCTTGGCATGATGGGTGCCCCCGGAGAAAGGTGCCCGATGCCCCTGCCTGTGCCGCAGCCGACCCGTCGACAGATGCTCCTGGCCGGATCCGCCCTGCTCGGATCGGGACTGCTGGCCGCCTGCGGGCAGGACGGGGAGGACGCGGCGCCGTCGTCGTCCGAGCCCGCCTCGTCCGCGCCCCCCTCCGCCGCCCCCGCTGGACCGCCCCCCGCCGGCGACCCGGTGGCCTGGTCGGACGTGGCGCGGGTGCCGCACCTGTTCTTCCACTCCCTCGTGGTGGACCCGGCGCGCGCCTTCGACGGCGACGACAAGGCCGGCGGCTACCTGGACTTCATGGTCACGGTGGACGAGTTCGACGCCGTCATCCGGCAGGTCTACGAGCGCGGCTACGTGCTGGTCTCCCCGCACGAGCTGTACGAGGTGGGCGAGGACGACGTCGTCCGCCCGAAGACCCTCATGGTCCCCGAGGGCCGCACCCCGCTGATCCTCTCCCTGGACGACTGCTCGTACTACCTCTACATGGACGGCGACGGCTTCGCGGACCGCCTGATCGTGGCCGAGGACGGCCGCGTCCGCAACGAGTACACGGACGCCGAGGGCACCACGCACGTCGGGGCGTTCGACGTCGTCCCGCGTCTGGACGACTTCCTCGACGAGCACCCGGACTTCAGCCTCAACGGCGCCCGCGGCGTGCTGGCCATGACCGGCTACGACGGCGTGTTCGGCTACCGCACCTCGGCCCGCGAGTTCGGGGACAGCCCCACGTTCGACGCCGACGTCGCGGCCGCCACCGAGGTCGCCGACGCGCTCAAGGACAGCGGCTGGGAGTTCGCCTCCCACACGTGGGGCCACCGGACCGTGCCGAAGCTGACCATGGAGGAGCTCGAGTTCGACATGGGGCACTGGCACCAGGAGGTCGAGCCGATCCTCGGCCCCACGGACATGCTCATCTACCCCTTCGGCGCGGACGTGACCGGTCCCGGCAAGTACACCGCGGACAACGAGCGGTACCGCTACTTCCGCGAGCTCGGCTACCGCTCCTTCTTCCTCGTGGACGGCACCTCCAAGGCGTGGGGCCAGCTCGAGCCCGGCTACTACCGCGGCTCGCGCATCAACGTGGACGGCATCAGCCTCGCCGCGGCCGTCTCGGGTGAGCGGCCCGTGCTGGAGGAGTTCTTCGACCCCCGGTCCGTCCTGGACCCGGCCCGTCCCGAGTCCATCCGCGGCCCGAAGAAGCCGAGCCCGGCGCCGTCGTCGTCCGCCGCGGCCCCGAGCACCCCGCGACCCTGAGGAGAGCACCATGTCCATCCCCGCCACCGAGGTCGAGGCCCGCTGGAACGCGGCCGCCGAGCCGTTCACCGCCGTCGTCCGGGAGGTGCGGGACTGGGACGCGGCCACCCCGTGCGAGGGCTGGGACGCGCTGGACCTGCTGGACCACGTGATCGCCGGCCAGCGCGACTTCGCCGCCCGTCAGGGCCGGGAGGTGCCCCTCTTCGACGGCTCCCGCCAGCAGATGGCCACCCAGTGGGCCAAGCACGCCGCCGCCATGTCCGCCCTCGCCGGTGACGAGGAGTTCATCATGCGGCCCATGAAGACCGCGCTCGGGGAGATGCCCGTGGGCGAGGCGTTGATCCGCTTCCACGCGTTCGACCTGATCGTGCACCGTTGGGACCTGGCCCGCTCGCAGGGCGTGGACGCGCGGTTCACGGACGCGGAGATCGACTGCGTGGAGGAGTCGCTGGAGCTGTTCGGCGACGCCGCCTACACGCCCGGCATCCTGGGCGAGCCCGTCCCCGTGGCCGACGACGCCGACCCGCAGACCCGCCTGCTCGGCCGCCTGGGCCGTCGGGGCTGAGCCGGGCCCGTCCCCGAACCCGAGGAGGCACCGTGAGCGAGTCCACCGGTTTCAGCGCCGCGGAGAAGGCCGCGATGGCCGAGCGCGCGGAGGAGCTGCGCGCCCAGCGCGGCGGCAGGAAGAGGGCCGACGCCCTGCAGGACCTGCTGGCGAAGATCGAGGAGATGCCCGAGCCGGACCGCGCCCTGGCGGTGGCGGTGCACCGGATCGTCACGGAGGTGGCCCCGGAGCTCGCCCCCCGCACGTGGTACGGCATGCCCGCCTACGCGCGCGGCACGGACGTGCTCGTGTTCCTGCAGGTCAGCAGCAAGTTCGGCGTGCGGTACACGACCCTCGGCTTCAACGAGGGGGCGAAGCTCGACGACGGCGCCATGTGGCCGACGTCGTTCGCCCTGACCGCCCTCGACGACGACGTCCGGGCCCGGATCGCCGATCTGGTGCGCCGCGCCGTCGGCTGACGTCCGGCCCCTCCGCGGACCGGGCCGCCCGTCGCCAGTGGCGCACCGCCCACAGGGTCAGACCGCCCACGGTCAGCCAGCCCACCCCGAGCAGCACGCCGTTCACGACGCCCGGGCGCACCGCGAAGGCCCCCATCGCCACGAGGGAGAGCTGTCCGGGGATCACGCCGACCGCGGTGGAGCCGGCGAAGATCCCCAGCGGCACGGCGAGCGCGCCCGCTCCGTAGTTCACGGGCCAGTACGGCAGCCCCGGGGCGACGCGCAGGGTCAGCAGGGCGAGGAACCCGGTGTCCTCGAGCCGCCGCTCCACGGTCTCGGCGTGGCGGCCGAGCCAGCGCAGGACCACCTCCCGCCCGACTGCCCGCGCGACGCCGTAGGCCCCGAGCGAGCCCAGCAGGGCCCCGACCACGGACAGCACCGTCCCCTCGATCGTCCCGAAGAGCACACCGGCGGTGACCGCCATGATCGTCACGGGGATGGGGGTGAGCGCCACCGCCGCGTACAGCACGGTGAACGCGAGCCAGCTCCACCAGCCGAAGCCGTCCAGCCGGGTGCGCAGCTCGTCCACGCCGGGCAGGCGCACGGTGAGCGCGAGCCACACGAACGCCGCCACCACGAGGACGAGGGCGGCGGTGCGCAGGATCGACACCCCGCGGTGCCCGGTGCGGGCGGGCGGGGTGGAGGCGGCGCCGGAGTCGCCCGGCGGCACGGCGGTGGAGGGCATCGGACCAGGCTACCGGCGGCCACCCTGCCCGCTCCGCGGTCACGCCCTGCTCGGCTTCGGTGGATCACACGCGTGTGACTCATCCACACCTGTGGACAACTCTGTGGAGAACCCTGTGCACGCGGCCCGCCAGGTGTGGACGGAGGGGCTCAGCCGGTGGACGCGCCGGGCGCGTCGTCGCGCGGCTCCGCGTCGCCCGGCCCCGCCGCCGGCTCGTCCTCGAAGGCGGGACCGCCGTCGTCCTCCCAGGCCGCGGCGGCGTCGTCGTCCCTGTCGGTCTCCTGCACCTGGTCGTGCAGGCGCTCCATGCGGGTGTCCAGGTCCGCGGCCACGCGGGCGGCGGCCACGAGCTCGGTCGCGATGTCCGGGGGCACGCCGCCGTCGAACTTGTAGTTGATCTTGTGCTCGAGCGTGGCCCAGAAGTCCATGGCGCTCGTGCGGAACTGCATCTCCACGGTCACCGGGATCGTGCCGGTGGACAGGTGGATCGGCACCTGCACGAGGCAGTGCAGGCTGCGGTAGCCCGAGGGCTTGGGCCGGGAGATGTAGTCCTCCACCTCGAGCACCCGGATGTCCGGCTGCTGCGTGAACTGGCGGAACACGCGGTACACGTCCCGGGCGAAGCTGACGATCACGCGCGCCCCGGCGATGTCCGTGACGTTGGTGCGCAGCGCGTCCAGGTCCAGGGACAGCCCGCGGGCGGAGGCCTTGCGCAGGATCGACTCCGGCGACTTCACCCGCGTGACGATGTGCTCGATGGGGTTGTAGTCGTGCAGGTGCGTGAACTCGTCCCGCAGCACCTCGAGCCGCGCCTCCACCTGGAGCAGGGCCGAGCGGTACTCGAGGTCGAAACGCTCGACGTCCTTGCGCAGCCGATCCAACGCCACGGACATCACGGGGGAGAGCTGCGTCAGCTCGGACACGGGGGTGCCGCGCAGCGCCTCGACGTCCGCCGAGGGCACGGGCGCGTCCGGGGAAGGGTCCTGCTCCATGGCCTCAGAGCCTACGGCGGGATCCTGCGAGACGGCTGGCCGTCCACAGGCCCGACGGCGGCCCGTCAGTCCTCGGCGGGGATCAGCACGCGTTCGAAGACGGCGCGCTCCTCGTCGGAGACGGCCACGGGCCGCCCGGCCGCCGGGTCCACCTGCACGAACACGGCGTCGCACAGCACGCAGCGCCGCCCGTCCTGCCACAGCTCGTGGCGCAGCGTGAAGGACGTCCGGCCGATCCGCAGGATCCACACCCGCGCCGTCACCTCGGGCCCGGCGTAGACCACGGGCGCCTCGTACTGGACCTCCATGGACCGCACGACGCGCTGGACGTCCGGGGACGCCGTCGTCGTGGCCCACGCGGCCAGGGCGCGCACGCGCGCCTCCTCGGCGAGGGTGAGCAGGCGGGCGTTGTTGACGTGGCCGTAGCGGTCCTCGTCGGACCAGCGCAGCTGCAGCCCGACCTCGAACGGGGTGGGCGTGCCGGCGTCGGCGGGGGTCTCGGGGGTGGTCGGCTGCGTCACGGGGTGAACACCTTTCCTGGGTTGAGGATGCCGTGCGGGTCGAACACGGCCTTGATGCGCTGCTGCAGGTCGTGCTGGGCGTCGCCGAGCTCGTCCCGCAGGAACGCGCGCTTGAGCAGGCCCACGCCGTGCTCGCCGGTGAGCGTGCCGCCGAGTTCCAGACCCGCGCGGAACAGCTCGCCGGCGGCCTCCCACACGTCCGCCGGGATCGACGCGGCGTCCTCGGCCGCGCCGCCCACCTGCGCCGCCGCGCCGAACAGCAGGATCGGGTGCAGGTTGCCGTCCCCGGCGTGGGCCGTGGTGGGGATGGCGACGCCGGTGCGTGCCTCGATCTCACGGATCCGCGCGAACATCTCGGCCATGCGGCTGCGGGGGACGGCCACGTCCTCCACGAGCGGGGTGCCGAGGCGCTCGAGCGCGGGGAACGCGGTGCGGCGCAGGGCCATGAGGGCCTCCCCCTCGGCGGGGTCCACGGTCACGGTGACGTCCCCGCCGTGGGCGCGCATGAGGGCGGCCATGGCCTCCCCGTCCGCCTCGGCGCCGGCGCCGTCGGCCTGCACCAGCAGGAACGCGCCGGACTCGGGCAGGGCGGCCCCGCGTTCGGGCCCCGCGTGCGCGCGCACCGCGGCGAGCGTCGCCTCGTCCATCAGCTCCATCAGGGCGGGCACGTGACCGGCCCCGGTGATCGCCTCGGCCGCGGCGGCGCCCGCGACGACGTCCGGGAAGAACCCGCCGAGCGTCACCGGCACGCCGCGCACGGCCGGCCGCAGCGCCAGCGTCGCGCCCACGATCACGCCGAGCGTGCCCTCCGAGCCGATCATCAGCGCGACCAGGTCGTAGCCGGTCACCCCCTTGACGGTGCGGTGGCCCAGCCGCAGCAGGGTGCCGTCCGCGAGCACCACGTCCAGGCCCAGCACGGCCTCGCGCGTGACGCCGTACTTGGCGCACAGCAGCCCGCCGGCGTTCATCGCGATGTTGCCGCCCACCGTGGAGATGTCCTTCGACGCGGGGTCCGGGGCCCACCACAGCCCGTGCTCGGCGAGCGCGGCGTTCAGCGCCCCGTTGAGGATCCCCGGCTCGACGACGGCCACGCGGTCCGCGGGGGAGACCTCCAGGATCCGGTCCATCGCGGTCATGTCCAGGACGATCTCGCCCGCCCCCGCGACGGCGCCGCCGGCCAGCCCCGTGCCCGCTCCGCGGGTGACCAGCGGAGTGCGGGTCCCGTGCGCGATCCGGCACGCGGCCTGCACGTCATCCACCGTCCGCGCGCGGACCACGGCCAGCGGCGCGGCCGGGGAGCGGTGTCCCGAGCGGTCCGCCCGGGCGGCCTCGAGTGCGGCGACGGAGACGTCCACGCGGCCGGGCAGCTCCGCCTGCAGGCGGGCGACGACGTCGGCGGGCGGGGCGTCGGCGGCGGGGGCCGGGGCGGCCGGGGCGAGCGGTGCGGAGAAGTCCATGCCCACCAGTGTCGCCGATCACACGGGGCGGAACGTGCGTCGGCCGGTCCGATGACGCGCCCGGCCCCGTCCCTAGACTGGCGGCCATGACCTCCCCGGACCCCGCGCCCCCGCGCCCCCGCGTCCACGTGCTCACCCTGCGCCCGGATGGGGCCCGCGAGGACACCGCCCGCCGCGTGGGCGCGGTCCTCGCCGAGGCCTTCGCCACGGACCCCTACACGCTCGGGCTGGTGCCCGAGGACCGGCGCGAGGCCCGCCTCGAGCGCAAGTTCACCGCCGCCGTGCGCCACGGGCTGCGCGCGGGGGCCGACGGCGTCCCGCTCGGCGCCGTGGACGTCGCCGTGGACGCCGACCACGGCACGCTGCTCGGCGCCGCCGTGTGGACCTCCCCCGCCGCCCCCCGCGGGGTCGACGTGCCGGGCCTGCTGGCGGGGCTGCCCACCGCCGTCGCCGTCCACGGCCGCCACACCCTGACCCTGAAGCGCGTCCAGGCCGCCTGCGAGCGGGCCCGCCCGGCAGGCCGGCACTGGTACCTCGAGGAGGTCGGCACCGTCCCGTCCGCCCGCGGGCGCGGGGCGGCGAGCGCGCTGGTGCGCCACGGCCAGCGCCGCGCGGCGGGGCTGCCCGTGCACCTCGAGGCGTCCGTGCCCGCCACCGTCCCGTTCTATGAGCGGCTCGGCTTCCGTGCCACCGGCCACGTGCCCGTGCCCGGGGGCGAGCCCCTGACCTGCCTGCGCTGGGAGGCCTGAGATGAGACACCCGATCCCCGACTACCTGGCGAGCCTGGTCACCGAGCTCGGCGCCGTGAACCCGGGCGAGACGGCCCAGTACATCCCCGTGCTCGCGGAGGCGGACCCGGACCGCTTCGGCATCGCGCTGGCCACCCCCACCGGGCGGCTGCACTTCGCGGGGGACGCGGACGTGGAGTTCACCATCCAGTCCGCGTCCAAGCCGTTCACGTACGCGGCCGCGCTCGTGGACCGGGGCTTCGCCGCCGTGGACCGGCAGGTGGGGCTGAACCCCTCGGGCGAGGCCTTCAACGAGCTCTCCCTCGAGGTGGAGTCGCACCGCCCGGACAACGCCATGATCAACGCCGGCGCGCTCGCGGTGCACCAGCTGCTGGTGGGACCGGAGGCGAGCCGGCAGGAGCGGCTGGACCGGGCCGTGGAGATCATGTCCCTGCTCGCCGGGCGTCGGCTCTCGGTGGACCGGGAGACGTACGAGTCCGAGATGGCGGTCGCGGACCGCAACCTCTCCCTGGGGCACATGCTCCGCAGCTACGGGGTGCTGCAGGACTCCGCCGAGGAGATCGTGGCCGGGTACGTGGCGCAGTGCGCCGTGCTCGTCACCGCCAAGGACCTCGCGGTGATGGGCGCGTGCCTGGCCACCGGGGGCATCCACCCGATGACGGGCGAGCGCGTGCTGCCGTCCATCGTGGCGCGGCGCGTGGTGTCCGTGATGACCTCCTCCGGCATGTACGACGCCGCCGGCCAGTGGCTCGCCGACGTCGGGATCCCGGCCAAGTCCGGCGTGGCCGGCGGTGTGCTCGGCGCGTTGCCGGGCCGCGTGGGGATCGGCGTGTTCTCCCCGCGCCTGGACGAGGTGGGCAACTCGGCGCGCGGCGTGCTGGCGTGCCGTCGCCTCTCCGAGGACTTCCGGCTGCACCTCATGGACGGGGACAGCCTGGGAGGCACCGCCGTGCGCTTCGTGGAGCGCGAGGGTGACCGCGTGTTCCTGCACCTGCAGGGCGTGATCCGGTTCGGCGGCGCCGAGGCGGTGCTGGACGCGCTCACGGACCTGCGCACCGGTGCGGAGAAGCCCGGCACCGGGTGGGACGCCGCCGTCTACCCGCGGTGGCAGGAGGCCGCGGCGGACAGGGCGGCGCTCTCGGCCGCGACCGGCGGCGGGGCGGTGCACGAGGCCGCCGCCGCGGCCGCCCGAGACGAGAACGACGGGCCCATCCGCACCGTGGTGCTCAACCTCGCGCGGGTGGACCGGATCGACGACGTCGGCCGACGGCTGATCGCCGAGGGCGTGCGCCGGCTGCAGGCCGACGGCGTGCGCGTGGAGGTCGAGGATCCGGAGCGCATCCTGCCGCTGGAGGAGGCCGGCGCCCACTGAGGCGGCGGGGCGGGCAGGAGGGGGGCGCGGCGGTGTTCTCCGTCTCGCTCCCTTTCGTTCAACTGCTGTTCATGTGAGAATGGGCGGTCTCATCCCTTGACCCCGCCGTTCGAGGACGACCCCCATGCCCCTTTCCACCCTCCGCGTCAGCCTGCCCTCCCTCCGCCGCACCCGCCCCGCCCCGCAGGGGGTCCGGGGGCGGATCGCGCACGCCGTCGTGTCCCGGCTACGCCCGCGTCCCGTGCCGCCGGTGGACCGTCGGACCCGCCTGGCGTGGCAGGTCTCGGGGGCTCTGCCGCTGATCGGGTGCCTGACCTCGTTCCCCATCGGGATGTCCAAGGACTCCATGGTGATCCCGGGCGTCGGCTATCAGGGCGGTTTCCCCGCGGGCTGGTCCCACGCCCTCAACCAGCCGGCGTACTTCACGTGGCTGTCCAACGCGCTGGTCGCGGGCACGTCGCTGACATTGGCCGCGCGTCGTGAGGCGCCCACGTCGGACACGTTCTGGGCCGTGCGCACCGCCGGCCTCGGCTCGGTGATGGTCACGGGGATCGTCTACAACGCGGTGCTGCGCGGCCGCGAACAGGACACCGTCCTCTACCGGTTCAACGACGCGCTGCAGCACATCGTCAACCCCGTGCTCGCCCCGGCGGTGTGGGCGCTGTTCGACCCGCGCGGGCAGATCACGCCGCGGCGCGCCGGGCTGGCCTCGGTCATCCCGCTGATGTGGGCGGCGGTGACCATGGCGCGCGGACCCCGCATCGACTGGTACCCGTACCCGTTCCTCGACGTGCCGCGGCTCGGCCGCCGCAGCGTGGGCGTCGTGCTCGCCGGGATCCTGGCCGGCTTCACCGGGCTCATGGGCGTGCTCGGCACCGTGGACCGCCGCCTCGGCCTGGCCTGAGCAGGGGCGGCGCCCCGCGCTGGCAGCCGGCGGCCGGGGCTTTCGAACGTGAGAGAGGGCCTATCTCACGTTCGAAAGCCCCCATTCGCCCCCTTTCACGTTCGAAAGCGTGGGTGGGGAGGGCCGGCGACGACGGCGGCGCGTCAGTCGCCGCGGACGGCCTCGGCCACGGGCACGTCGCCGTCCACGAAGTCGATCTTCCGGCCCACCGTGCCCGGCTCGCTGAGCACGGCCACGATCGCCCGGGCGACGTTGCCGCGGCTGGCCTCACGCTGCGAGGCGTCGGAGTCGGAGAGGTCCGGGTCCACGGTGATGCGGCCGGACGCCTCCTCCTCGGTCAGGGCGCCGGGGCCGAGGATGGTCCAGGCCAGCCCGGAGTCCCGCAGCGCCTCGTCCGCCTCGGCCTTGGCCTGCGCGTAGGTGTAGAAGGGGTCGTCCTCGGGCACGTCGTGGTGCAGGGACGCTCCGAGGTAGGACACCATGACGTAGCGCCGCACACCCGCGGCCTCGGCGGCGCGCATGCTGGCGACGGCGGCGTCGTGGTCCACGGCCCGGGTGCGCTGGGCGTCCCCGCCGCCGGCGCCCGCGGAGAACACGACGTTGTCCGCGTCGCGCAGCGCGTGGACCAGCTCCTCCTGGTCCGCCTTCTCGATGTCCAGGACGAGCGGTTCGGCGCCGGCGGCGCGGACGTCCTCGGCGTGGTCGGGGTTGCGGATGAGCGAGACGACGTCGTGGCCGGCCTCCGCCAGCAGGGGTGCGGCGAGCAGGGCCACCTTGCCGTGGCCGCCGATGATCACGGTGCGGGTCATGGGGATCTCTCCTTCGGTTCGATCGGGTGCTGGACTTCCACAGTAGGGAGAGCCCGACGCCGGTGCGAGGGTGGAGCGGCGCGCGACCGCCACCCCACTCCTCAGCTCTCCGCCTGGCCCTCCCGCCAGTAGCCCATGAAGGAGACGTGCTTCTTCGGCACGCCGCCGGGGCCCACGCTGAGCCGGCGCAGGGCGCGCACCATCGCGGACTCCCCGGCGAGGAACACGTAGGCCTCGGGCCGTTCGTCGGCCTCGAGGGCGGCGACGGTCCACTCGCGTTCGACGGAGGCCGCGGGCGGCGCGACCGGACCGCCGGCGTCGTCGGGGTCCACGCCCAGCAGGGCGGCGAGGCGGGCGTGCGCCCAGGACCCCGACGGCGCCCCCGGTGCCCGGCGGCCCACGTGCAGGCGCACGCGTCCCCGGTCCGCCAGCTCCGTCACGGCCCGCCAGTCCCACGGTTCGGGGACGGCCAGGCGCTCGGCGATGAGGTCGGCGGCCTGCCCGTCGTGGGGCAGCTCGAGCACGAGGTCCGCCTCGCCGTCGAACCCGCCGAAGGGGTCCGCGAGCTCCTCCGCCACGGACACCAGGGCGGGGACGGCGGTCTCGTCGCCCACGGCCAGCACACGGTGCGCCCCCGTCTGCCGCCAGCCGGACCACGCCGGCGCCTCCGCCGAGGGCACCAGCACGTTCACCGCGTCCCCCGCCTGGACGGCGCGCGCCCAGCGCAGGCCCGGCCCCTGATGCGGGTCGGCGGGGTCGTCCGGGTCGCCGTGCAGCACCACGTCCACGGTCAGCGAGGGCACCTGCCGCCCGTCGAGCCGCACGAGCCCGGCCGAGCGCACCGTGTACGTGCGCATCCAGCCGCGCTCCTCCTCGGGGATGGCCAGGAACCCGGCGCGGAACCCGGCGGACAGGTCCGGGTCCGCCGACGCCCCGCCCGGCGGGGGGATCAGCAGCTTCACGTAGGCGTCCCGGCGCGGCCGCGCGCCCCGGTACAGGGCGTGCAGGTCGGCGACGCCGGGCGGCAGCAGTCCCAGCAGGTCCCCGCTGGCGGCCTCCAGGTCCGGGCCCGCCAGCACGATCCGCCGGAACCCGCGGCACGGCTGCTCCACGGACACCACGCGCGTGTGCGCCACGATCATGCCGTCGGCGCTCATCGGCGGTCCCCGTTCCCGCGCGGCAGCACCACGGGGTGGCCCAGCAGCGGGTCGGCCACCACGTCCGCGTCCAGGCCGAACACCTCGGTCAGCACCTCCGGCACGATCACCTCGCCCGGCGTGCCCTGCGCCACCACCCGGCCCGCGGCCATCGCCACGATGTGGTCCGCGCTGCGCGCCGCCAGGTTCAGCTCGTGCAGCACCGCGACGACGGTCGCCCGGCCCCCGCCGCGCGGGTCCGGGAGCGCCCGCACCAGGTCGAGCACCTCCACCTGATGGCTGAGGTCGAGGTAGCTCGTGGGCTCGTCGAGGAGCACCACCGGGGTCTGCTGGGCGAGCACGAGGGCGAGCCACGCCCGCTGCCGCTGCCCGCCGGAGAGCGTGCCGGCCTCGCGCTCGGCGAGCTCCACGAGGTCGGTGCGCTCGAGCGCCGAGGCGATCGCGGCGTCGTCGCCGGCGGCCCGGCCGCCGAGGAGCCCGCGGTGCGGGTGACGGCCGCGCGCCACGAGCTGCGCCACCGTCATGCCCTCGGGTGCCACGGGATGCTGGGGCAGCAGCGCCACGGTGCGGGCGTAGTCGCGTGCGGACACGCGGGCGGCGTCCCGGCCGAGCACCTCGATGCTCCCGGTGCGCGGGGCGAGCTGGCGGGTCAGGCCGCGCAGCAGCGTGGACTTGCCGCAGCCGTTGGCGCCGATGATCGCGGTGACGCGTCCGGCGGGCACGTCCAGGTCGAGGCCCTGGACGATCGGCGGTGCCGAGGCCGGGCCGTAGCCGAGCGTCAGGCCGCGCAGGCGGATCGCGACGTCGTCGGCGGCCCCGGCGCGCGGTGCGGCGGGGGACGGGACGGTGAGCGGGGGAGCGGTCATGTGGAGCGCACGCCTCCTGGGGTCCGGCCCTGGCGCAGCAGCAGCCAGAGCATGAGCGGGGCGCCGGCGGCGCCGGTGAGCACACCGGTGGGCAGGGCGGCGCCGGTGAGCAGGGGGACGGCCTCGCCGGCCACGAGGTCCGCGAGCAGCACGAGCGCGGCGCCCGTGAGCGCCGCCGCGGGCAGGGAGGGCAGGCCGCGGGTGAGCCCGCGCGCCACCGGGGTGGCCAGCAGCGCCACGAACGCCAGCGGCCCGACGACGGCGGTCGCCACGGCGGCGAGCACCGCGCCGAGCCCCAGCGCCGCGGCCGAGGTGGGGCGCGGCCGGGCGCCGAGGGCGTGCGCGAGGTCCGGGCCGACGTCGGCGGGGGCCAGTCGCGCGTGGAGCACCCCCGCCAGCGGCAGGGCGACCACGAGCACGCACGCGAGCAGCGCGATGCGGCCCCACGTGACACCGTTGAGCGAGCCGGCGATCCAGACGGTGGCCGACTGCAGGTCGTGCTGGGCCAGCGAGAGCATGGCCCCGGCCACCACGGCCTGGCCCGCCGCCGCGACCGCGATGCCGGCCACCACGAATCGTTCGCCGCCCACCGAGCGGGCCGTGGCGAACACCGCGGCCACCGCCGCGAGGCCGCCGACCAGCGCCGTGGCGGCGCGCGTCAGGTCCGATCCGCCGCCGGTCTGCCCGGCGGTCGCCAGCATCCCCAGCACGACCGCCGCCGCGGCGCCCTGGGTGACGCCCAGGATGTCCGGCGAGGCCAGCGGGTTGCGCAGGGTGCGCCGGTAGAGTGCGCCGGCCGCACCCAGGGCGGCGCCGGTGAGCACTGCGGCCACGGCGCGCGGCAGCTTCTCCTCGAGCACGATGAAGCTCGCCCCCGGGATCGTCTCCCCGCCCAGGATCCGCACGAGGTCCGGGACGGTCACCTGGTACGTGCCCCACACCACGCGCAGCAGTGCGAGGACCAGCACGGCCACGGCGAGGCCCGCACAGGCCCATCCGAGGCGGCGCCGGTCGGAGCGGCGCAGGCGGGCGACGACGTCGGCCGCGGCGGTGCGCTGGAGGCTCATGCGGCCACCCCCGGGCGGCGCAGCAGCGCCAGCAGCACGGGCACGCCGAGCAGGACGGTGGTCACCCCGAGGTGGATCTCCCCGGGTGCCACGACGAGCCGCCCGGCGAGGTCCGCGAGGATCACGAGGACGGCGCCCCACAGGGCGCAGCCGACCATCAGGGCCCGCGTGCTCGGCGGCCGCAGACGGCGCAGCGCGTGGGGCACGAGCAGTCCCACGAACCCGACCGGCCCGGCCAGCGCCACCGCCGTGGCCGTGAGCAGCACGACCGCGCCCAGCAGCACCGCGCGCACCCGCTCCGGGCGCCCGCCCAGGCCGTGCGCGAGGTCGTCGCCCAGGGCGAGGGCGTCGAGCCCGGGGGCCACGGCGACGGCGGCCAGCAGCCCGACGGCGATCACGGGCGTCAGGGCCAGCGCCTCGCCGAGGTCGGCGCGGGCCACCGTGCCCACGGCCCAGAACCGCAGTCGGTCCTGGACCGTGGGGGAGAGCACGAGCAGCGCCGTGGTGCCGGCGGTGGCGCCGGCGGTGAGCGCCGCACCGGCCAGCACGAGCGCCATGGGGGAGGGGGCGCCGGGCGTCCGTCCCCTCCGCGTGGCGGCCGCCGCCACCGCGTAGCCGAGCGCCGCCGCGATCAGCGTCCCGACGGCGGCCAGCGCCAGCACCCCGAACGTGGACCCGGCGACGCCCAGCGCCATGCCCGCCGCCACGGCCAGCCCCGCGCCGGCGGAGAGCCCGAGCAGTCCCGGGTCGCCGAGCGGGTTGCGGGTGGCCCCCTGCAGGGCCGCGCCGGCCACGGCCAGCGCCGCCCCCACCAGCGCCCCCGTCACCACGCGGGGCACGCGGGAGGCCACGGCCGCCGCCTCGATGCCCTCCGGCACGGGGTGCCCGGTGAGGACCGCGCCCAGGGTGTCGAGCGCCGTCGTCGCCGGCACGGTGCGCGCGCCGAGGGCGACGCCGGCCACGAGCGCCGCCAGCAGCAGCGCCGCGGGCAGGGCGCCCATCAGCACGCCCGCGCGGACGCGGGCCGGGGAGGCCAGGGCCGTGGACGGCATGGGGAGGGATCAGCCCTGCGCGGTCTTCGCGGCCTCGGCGATCGGCGGGACGACCTTCTCGAGCGCGAACGGGATGGACAGCGGGGAGATCGCGGAGACGGAGAGGACCTCCTGCTCGTCCGTCTGCAGGACGAGGGCGCCGGCCTTCACGGCCGGGATCGAGCCCAGCAGGGGGTCGGACTCGATGGCCTCGCGGACCGAGTCCTGGGCGGCCCAGGAGACGAACACGTCCGATTCCAGCTCGTCCGCGCGCTCGGGCGACCACGTGAAGAAGAACGCCTGGTCCTCCGGGGAGTTCTCCGTCACCACCGGCGCCTGCTCCATGCCGAGCAGCTCGAGGAACTTCGGGCGGTTGTCCACGTCCGTGTAGATGCTGATCTGGTCCGCGGCGGCGGGGTCGATGGTGCCGTAGACGAAGGACGCGCCCTGGAGGTCCGCGTGCTTCTCGCCGGCGTCCTTGATCTGCTGCTCGAGGTCCGCGATGAGCTCCTCCGCCTCCTGCTCCTTGCCGAGCACGCGGCCGATGACCTCCGTGGACTGCTGCCACGAGGTGCCGTAGGCGGGGACGTCCTTCGGGTAGGCCACGGTGGGGGCGATCTTCGAGAGGCGGTCGTAGTCCTCCTGCGTGATGCCGGAGTAGACGGCGAGGATGACGTCCGGCTTCACGGCGGCGATCGCCTCGGCGTCGATGCCGGAGGCCTCGGACCACTGCACGGGCTTCTGGGCGCCCTCGGTCTCGGCGAGCTTCGCGTCGAACCAGTCGGTGGACTTCTCCGCGTTCCCCCCGAACTCCACGGCGGCCATGCCCACCGGCACCACCCCGAGGGCGAGGGCCACGTCCTGGTTCACCCAGGACACGGTGGCCACGCGGGTCGGGCGCTGCGGGATCTCGGTGGTGCCGTAGACGTGCTCGATGCTGCGGGGGAACGCGGCGTCCCCGCCCGCGGCGTCCGACGACGACGCACCGGCCGACGAGGACGAGGCCGAGCCTCCGGCCGGGCCGGTGGAGCACGCGGCGAGCAGGAGGGTGAGGCCGACTCCCCCGCCGGCGAGGAGGGAGCGGCGGGACAGGGAGGACGGTGCCATGGCGGTGGCCTTTCACGGTCGCGACGCGCGGGCGCCGGGCGGAGGGGGTCGGGTCTGCGGTCGGGGAGGGCGGCGGCCCTGGGGGCCGACATTAGCGAACATCGACGTGAGGTAACTCTGGAAGGTTAGGGCAACCTAACGCCCCTGTGCAATCCCGGGGAGGGGCGTCGTCGGGGGAGGTGGGCGGGATACGGTGGTCTGGTGAGCCAGAACCCCCTCCCCGCCCCACGCGGCGACGCCCAGCGCGGCGCCGCCGACCACCACGACCGGGTCTCCGCGATGTTCGACGCCATCGCCGGCCGCTACGACCTGATGAACGCCGTCATGACCTGGGGTCAGGAGCCGCGCCTGGTGCGCCACACGGTGGCGCGGGCCGACATCCCGGCGCAGGCCCGCGTGCTCGACCTGGCCACCGGCACCGGCGACCTCGCGTTCGAGGTGCTCAAGCAGCACCCCGACGCACAGGTGGTGGGCGCGGACATCGCCGCCGAGATGATGGAGGTCGGCCGTGCCCGCGCGGGCGGGGACCGCATCGAGTGGGTCGTCGCGGACGCGACGGACCTGCCGTTCGAGGCCGGCTCGTTCGACGCCGTGACCCACGGCTACCTGCTGCGCAACGTCGCGGACATCCCGGCGACTCTCGCCGAGCAGTTCCGCGTGCTGCGCCCCGGCGGCTGGGTCGCGGCCCTCGAGACGTCGCCGGCGCCGGACAACGTGCTCAAGCCGTTCTCCTCCTTCTACATCCACCGGGTGATGCCGCAGCTCGCGAAGCTGATCGCCGACCGGCCCGAGGCCTACGCGTACCTGTCCTCCTCGACGAAGGCGTTCCACACGCCGGACGAGGTCGCGGACCTCTTCGCCGAGGCCGGCTTCGTGAACATCGGCCACGAGACCCACATGTTCGGCACCCTGGCCACGCACTGGGCCATGAAGCCGGTCGACTGACGCCGGCCACGCGGCGCGGCGTCAGCACAGGGCGGCCCCGGTGGCGCCGCCGGATGCGTCAGGGCTGTGACGAGTCACGCTGATGTCCGCAATCCGAGAAGACTCTGGGCCGACCCGGCTGATCCGCGTAGCATGGGGCTCCGTCGAGGGGGGATCCGCGCACCCCCCGGCCTCCGGTCGCCGCCCGTCCGCCATCCCCCGGAACGGCGTCGCCCCTCCGTCGCGAGGCGCTCGTCCCCCGCAGCCCGCGACGTCCGCGTGGGCACCGTGAACCGTCTCCCGAACGTAGAGGAACTTTGTGAGCCCCATCCAGAGCACCACCGGCCCGTCATCCATGGCAGAGCTGAAGGAGGTCCTGCCCGAGCTCTCGCACCCGGACGGCGCACCGGTGCGGGTGCTCGTCGTGGACGACGAGCCGATGATCGCCGACCTGCTCTCCATGGGCTTCACCCTCTGCGGCTGGGAGGTGATCGTGGCCCACGACGGCGCGACCGCCGTCGAGCTGGGCACCGCCGGCCGGCCGGACCTGGCGATCCTGGACGTCATGCTGCCGGACATGGACGGCCTGGACGTCCTGGAGCGCCTGCGCGCCCACTGGTCGGAGATGCCCGCCATGTTCCTCACCGCCAAGGACGCGACGGAGGACCGTGTGGCGGGCCTGGCCGCCGGCGGCGACGACTACGTGACCAAGCCCTTCTCGATGGAGGAGGTGCTCATCCGCGCCCACCGGCTCGTGCAGCGCTCCGGTGTGGTCTCGGGCGGCTCCGAGGTGCTCGTGGTCGGCGACCTGGTGATGAACACCCGCACCCACGAGGTGACCCGCGGCGGCGACGAGATCGAGCTGACGGCCACGCAGTACAACCTGCTGAAGTTCCTCATGGCCAACGTCCGCACGGTGCTCTCCAAGGAGCGCATCCTGCAGGACGTCTGGGGCTACGACTTCGGCGGCCGCGCGAACATCGTCGAGCTGTACATCTCCTACCTGCGGAAGAAGATCGACGCGGACCGGGATCCCATGATCCACACCATCCGCGGCGCCGGGTATGTCATCCGGCCCGCCTGAGACCGTCGCGGTCCCGTCGGGGCACGGCAGCACCCGCCGCACGCGACCCACGTCGCTGGCCCGACGCATCGGCGCCGGCGTCCTTCTGATCCTGGTGGCCACCATCCTGGCCTACTCGTTCTTCGCGGCCGGCATCACGAAGGCCCTGCTGGCCGAATCCGCCTCCCGGGACGCCTCCGAAGCGTGGATCCGCGCCTCGGAGCAGCTGACGGCCCCCTCGCCGGGCGGAGGGGACGACGTCGGCCCCGGGGAGGGGTACCTGCGCGCGCCAGGCACCCTCGGCCAGCCCGAGGGCACGGTGGTCGCGCTCGTCCCGCTCTCCGGTCTGGAGGAGCATCGGCAGGACGCCCTCACCGGGCACCGGGTCGGTGACGCCGGGCAGTCCGTGCCGCTCACGGCGCGGGAGGCCCACGACCTTCTGCGCGCCGTCCGGGACCGGCCGGGTGGGCCGATGCTCGACGCCGTCGTCGGCGGTGTCGGCTATCGCGTCCAGGCCCAACTGCTGAGCGCGCCGGGCCCCTGGGTGGCCGCGGACCAGGTGCTCGTGGTGGGGGCGCCGACGGGCGCCATGTCCGACGTCGCGCGCCAGGCGCTGGTCGCGGTCGCCGTCGGACTGTCCGTCACCGTCCTCACCACCGCGATCCTGGTGACCCTGTGGCTGCGTCGGGGCCTGGCCCCGCTGCGCGAGGTCGCCGCCGTCGCCGAGCGGGTCGCCCAGGCGGACATGGCCCACGCCGGGCTCGATCCGGAGGACTCACGCATGCCGCCTCGGCTCCTGCAGGGGCCGGACGAGGTGGCCGTCGTCGCCCAGGCGCTCGACCGTTTCACCGGCTCGGTCGAGGCGGCCCTGGAGCAGCGCCGCGTGCAGGAGCAGCACATGCGCCGGTTCATGGCGGACGCCTCCCACGAGCTGCGCACGCCGCTCGCCTCGGTGCGCGGTTACGCCGAGATGATCGCGATGACGGAGGAGCTCTCCGCGACCGGCCGGCGGTCGCTCGGCCGGGTGCTGTTCCAGGCCGACCGGATGGCCGCCCTCGTGGACGACATGCTCCTGCTCGAACGGCTCGAGTCCGTCTCGCGCGGCCGGGCCATGGGCCTGGAGCCCTCCGGGGAGGTGGCGCTGGCCGAACAGGTGGACCTGTCCGAGGTGGTCCTCGAGGGCGTGATGGACGCCCGCGCGGCGTGGCCGGACCACACGTGGGTGGTGGACCTGCCCGAGGGGGCGGAGCCGGGCACCCAGCGGTCCGTCACCGGCGACCGGTCGCAGCTGGCCCGCGTGGTCGGCAACCTGCTCTCCAACGCGGCCAAGCACACCCCCGTCGGGACCACCGTCACGGCCTCCGTGCGGCAGGACCAGCCCCGGCCCGGCTTCATGCTCGTCAGCGTCCACGACGACGGCGGCGGCATCCCGGCCGACCGGCACGCCAGCCTCTTCCACCGCTTCGTCCGCGGCCCCGGGAAAGGCCGGTCGAGCGCCCCGGGCACGGAGCCGTCCACGGGTCTGGGTCTGGCCATCGTGCGCTCGATCGCGCGCAGCCATGGCGGGGACGTGACCGTGGCGTCCGAGGACGGATGGACGCGCTTCGACGTCGTCGTGCCCTGCACCCCGGGGCGCGCCGGGCCGGGGGCTGCGGGCTCCTGCTGCGGCCCCGCCCGAGCCGACCGGCCCTGACCCCGGGACGGCAACCGTTGACGGGCCCCCACCCTCCTGTGCGTACGGTGCTCGTGCATGACCCAGAAAGGGTCGTCCGGGACCTCCGGTCGATCCCCCGACGCCGGTCGGCGCAGGCCACCGGTGAGAGGAGCACGATCATGACTGACATCCGCCGCACCGCCACCGCCCTGACCCTCGGCGCCGCCGTCGTCACCGGCCTCGGCGCCCCCGCCGCCGTCGCGCAGACCACGGCCCCGGCCACCGAGACCGCCACCACGGCGCCGGCCTCTCAGTCGCCCGCCCCCCAGGAGGAGGAGAGGGACGACAACGGCAACTGGGGCCTGTGGGGCCTGGCCGGTCTGCTGGGCCTGGCGGGCCTGGCCGGTCGCCGCAAGCGTGAGGTGCACGCCGAGCCCGTGCGCCGCGACCACCACGTGGCCGGCGCGCACCGTGACCATGACGTGCACCGCGTGGACGACCGCGCCGGCGACGTGCGCACCGAGGGCGTGGACGCCCGCCGCCACGAGGCCGACGGCACCCTGGGCGACGCCACCCGCCGCCCGGGCACCGGCGACGCCCGCTGACCCGACCCCGGCCGCCCCGAGCGGCCCGTGACCGCGACCCCCGCCCCTGAGGCGGGGGTCGCGGCGCGTTCGGAGCGGGTCTCGAATGCGCTCCTCAGTCCGCGGCGTCCCCCGCCGAGGGCGCAGCACGAAGCACCGCGTCGGTGAGCCGGTCCAGGGCTGCGGTCCCGGCCGTCCAGCGCTGCCAGTGCAGGTCCACGTCGACCGCGCCGAGGGCCGGGATCGGCTCGAGATCGGGGTGGCGGCCCTCGAGCACGCCCGGCGGGATCTGCACCGAGGGGAGCATGCCCCAGCCCAGCCCGAGCTCCACCGCCCGCAGATAGGAGTGCACGGAGGGCACGAGGTGGGTCGGCGGGTCGGCCACGGGCCGGCCGCGGGTGACGCGGCGCAGCACCGTGTGCTGCAGGCCGTCGCGGGGGCCGTAGTCCACGATCGGCAGCGTGCCGAAGTCGACCCGGCCCCGCGCGTCGCGGTGCAGCTCCAGCAGGAAGGACGCGCACACCGCGTGATAGCGCATCGTGCCCAGCGGGGTGGAGCTGCACCCGGCCACGGGCGTGGGGTCGTCCGTCACGGCGGCCACGACTGCGCCGTCCCGCAGCAGGACGGCGGTGTGCTCCTGGTCCTCGGACTGCATCTGCAGGACGACGTCGTCCCACGTCGCCGCCTCGCGCAGCACGGGCTCCCACCACGTGTCGAGGGAGTCCGCGTTGAGGGCCACGCGCAGCGGCACGCGTCCTCCGTCGCCGCGGCCGAGCGCGGCGAGCGCCTCGTCCTCGAGTGCGAGGGTCTGCCGGGCGAGACGGAGCAGGCGCTCTCCCGCCGCGGTCGGCCGGACGGGGACGGTGCGGGCCAGGAGCACCTGGCCCACCTGCCGCTCGAGGGCCTTGATCCGCTGCGAGAAGGCCGAGCCGGAGATCCGCAGGGAGTCCGCGGCGGCGTCGAAGGTGCCGTGGTCGACGGCCGCGACGAGGGCGCGCAGGTGGTCGGAGTTCATGCGGTCCAGGGTAGGGGTGGTCATGAAGGATGTCTTCAGATCTTGAAGAAGGTCGCGATGGCACGGACGTGGGACGGCTCCTATCCTCGCTCGGTGACCATCTTCGCCACCGGATTCCTGACCTACCTCGCCCTCATCGTCGCCATCGGCGCGCAGACCCTGTTCCTGCTGCGCCAGATCGTCCGGCGCGACCGCGTGTGGACCGTCCTGACGGTGTGCTTCGTGGCCGATGTGGCGCTGCTCGTGCTCGGCGCCGGCGGCGTGGGCGTGGTGGCCGAACGCTGGCCGTGGCTCGTTCCCGCGCTGACCGTGGCCGGCGTGGTCTACCTCCTCGCGTTCGCCGTGGGCGCGCTGCGCTCCGCCTGGCGCGGGGACCGGACCCTCACCACCGCGGCCGCGGACGTCGAGGGGACCGGGCACGGCCCTGACCGCATCGACCTCGCGGTCCTCACCGGCGAGCTGCCGCTGATCGACCCGGCGACCGGCCGCCTGGCCGATCGCGAGCCGGCCGGGGCCGGCGTCGGGCATCACGACGACGGCGCGCCCGGCGTCGGCGCCCCCTCGGGCAGCGGGTCGGTGGCGGTGCGGCAGCGCGTGCAGCCGCGCCGCGTGGCGCTGGACCGCGCGCAGACGCCGCTGCCGCGGATCATCCTGCTGGCGCTGTCCGTCTCCCTGGTGAACCCGCACGCCATCCTCGACACCGTGGTCATGATGGGCACCTTCGCGCAGACGTTCGGGGCGGCGAAGTGGGCGTACGTGGGCGGTGCGGTGGCGGCCTCCCTCGTGTGGTTCACCGCGCTCGGCTGGGGCGGCACGAAGCTCGCCCCGTCCATGGACTCGGCGCGGACGTGGCGGATCGTGGACGCCGTGGTGGGCGTGCTCATGCTGGGAATCGCCGTGAAGGTGGGGCTCACGCTCCTCTGAGCCGCGCGGGGAGGATGATGGGAGCATGAGTCCTTCCCCCTCCGACTCCGCCCGCACACCGACCGTCGCGGCCGGGGAGGTCATCCGCGTCTCCGCCGTCGTGCTGGCCCGCCCGGACCGCCGCGTGCTGACCGTCCGCAAGGCCGGCACCGCCATGTTCATGTTCCCCGGCGGCAAGCACCTGCCCGGCGAGGCCCCCGTGGACACCGCCGTCCGCGAGGTGGCCGAGGAGACCGGGCTGCGCCTGCGCCCGGACGAGCTGACCCGCCTCGGCGCGTGGGACACCGCCGCCGCCAACGAGCCCGGCGCCGCCCTGCACTCGGAGGTGTTCGCGCTGTGGCGGCCCGTCGCCCGGCACGAGGTCCCCGAGCCGACGGATGAGATCGTCGAGCTGCACTGGATGGACCCCGCCGCCCCGGCCGCACCGGGCGGGCACGGCGTGGCCCCGCTGCTGCACCCCGTGCTGGCCGCCGTCGCCGCAGCGCCCCCGTTCTGACCTCCAGGCGGGCCGACCGGCCCGCGCTGATGTCCGCACCGGCCACTAGCCTGGCCCGGTGACGTCGCTGCTCCGCATCCTGCGCTTCGCGCCCCAGCTCCACCGCCTCTACCTCGGCATCGCCGTCAGCTCCGTGCTGGCCGCGGTGCTGGCCCTGGCCACCCCGTTCCTCATCGGCGCGGCCACGGACCGGATCGTCGCCGCCGTCGCGGGGGAGACCGACGTGGCCGAGGCCGTCACCGCGGTGACCTGGCTGGCGGTCGCGTTCCTCGCCGTCGAGGTGGCGACCACCCTGGTGGTGAGCGTGGGCGGCTACTGGGGCGACGTGATGGCCGCGCGCATGCGCACCATCCTCTCCACGCGGTACTTCGAGCAGCTGCTGCACCTGCCCCAGCGGTACTTCGACACCGCGATCACCGGGCGGGTCGTCAACCGGTTGAACCGCACCATCAACGAGCTCACCCAGTTCCTGCAGTTCTTCGCGAACAACGCGTTCACCATGCTCATCACCACCGCCGCGGTGCTCGTGATCACGGCGTTCTACTGGTGGCCGCTGGCGATCCTGCTGGCCGTCGTCTTCCCCGTGTACATGTGGCTCACCGCGCGGACCTCCGCGAAGTGGCAGGTGTGGGAGGGGGAGAAGAACACGGAGGTGGACATCGCCTCGGGGCGGTTCGCCGAGGTGGTCTCGCAGATGTCCGTCGTGCGGGCCTACAACCGGCAGGACCACGAGCTCGCCGGGTTCCGCGACCGGTTCCTGCGGACCGTGGGGATCACCCGCCAGCAGTCCCGGTTCTGGCACGGCATGGACGCCGGGCGCCGGCTCGCCCTCAACGTGGCCTTCGGCGCGATGTACCTGATCGTGTTCGTCCGCACCGCGCAGGGCCTGTTCTCCGTGGGCGACATGGTGATCCTCCTGCAGCTGATGAACATGGCCCGGCAGCCGATCTTCTCCATGAGCTTCCTCGTGGACTCCGCCCAGCGCGCCGTCGCCGGGTCGAAGGACTACTTCGAGGTGCTCGCCGAGGAGCGTGAGCGGGCCGGCGGTGCGGCACTCGCGGTGGCGAGCGCGAGTGCGGAGTCGGCGGGTGCGGAGGCGCCGCGCGCGCCGGCGGAGCCGCGGGCCGACGTCGTGCCGGGTGCGCCGGACGTCCCCGCGGACGTGCCGGCCGTGCGCTTCGACGACGTCTCCTTCGCCTACGACGCCGACGCCTCCCGCCCCGTGCTGGACCGCGTGTCCTTCGACATCCCGCGGGGTGCCAGGGTGGCGCTCGTGGGCGAGTCGGGCGGCGGGAAGTCGACCATCGCGCACCTGCTGCTGGGGCTGTACCCGGTGACGAGCGGACGCATCGAGGTGTTCGGACAGGACGTCGCCGGGCTGGACCTGGCCACGCTGCGCGGGCGGATCGCCACCGTGTTCCAGGAGCCGAGCCTGTTCTCCGGGACGGTGCGCGAGAACATCGCCTACGCGGACCCCGACGCCTCCGACGAACGCGTCCGGGCCGCCGCCGAGGCCGCGTACGCGCACCGGTTCGTGGAGGCGTTCGACGACGGCTACGAACAGGTGATCGGCGAGCGCGGGCTGCGGCTGTCCGGCGGGCAGAAGCAGCGGATCGCGGTGGCGCGGGCCGTGCTGAAGGACGCGCCGATCCTCGTGCTGGACGAGGCCACCTCCGCGCTGGACACGAAGTCCGAACGGCTCGTGCAGGCGGCCCTCGAGGACCTGATGGTGGGACGGTCGAGCCTGATCGTGGCGCACCGGTTGAGCACGATCGCGTCCGTCGACCGGATCGTCACGCTGCGCGGCGGGCAGGTGCAGGAGATCGGGACCCCGGCCGAGCTGGCCGAGTCCGGCGGGATCTACGCGCAGCTGCTCGAGCTGCAGAGGGCCGGCACCAAGGAGGCCCGGAAGATGCTGAAGGAGTACGGGCTCAGCGGCTGAGGCCGGAATCTTCTGCGGATCTGACCCTTCCGGGCGCTGCGCGGCGGCTCAGAAGGGTCAGATGTGCAACGGATTCCCCGCACTCGGCAGCACGCCCACGACGACGTCGGCCCGGCGCCGCCGCACGGCCTGTGGACAACCGGGCCCGCCGGCGTCGGGAGCGAGCAGGATCGGGGCCATGCGCGTGCCCGGACCCTTCCCCGCCCACCTCCAGGACGCCCCGTTCACGCGGGCGGAGGCGCTGGCCGCCGGGGTGTCGGGGTCGCGGCTGCGCAGCCGGGACGTCGAACGCGTCGCGCACGGCCACTACCGCTGGATCGGTCCCGTCACCGGGGTGACGCCGCCCGCGCGTCCCCTCGCCACCGAGCTGTCCCGGCTGCAGGACCTGGCGGCGATGCGTCCCGACGTCGTGGTGACCGGAGAGTCCGTGGCCCGGCTGCTGGGCTGGCCCCTCCCGGACGACGTCCAGGCCCGGACGCGCCCCACCGTCCTGCGGTCCCGCACCCGCCGGGTGCTGCGGGAGCCCGGCGTGCGCACCCGGCTCGTGGACCTGGACCGCCTCATCGTGCGGCGGGACCGGCTGCACGGGCTGCGGTGGACCTCGCACGCCGACACCTGGTTCCACCTGGCCACCGTCCTGGACCGGGACGCGCTCGTGGCGGTCGGAGATCGCCTGGCACGGGAGGACGAGCGGCGGGGGAAGGTCGCGCTGGCCACCCGCCGCGAGCTCGACGCCGCGCTCGAGCGGCACACGGGAGAGGCCGGGATCGTGCGGGCGCGGGAGGCGCTGGCACTCGTGCGCACCGGGTCCGACTCCCCGGCCGAGACCGAGCTGCGCCTGGCGCTGATGGCCGCGGGGCTGCCCGAGCCGGACCTGCAGATCGAGCTCTGGGACCCCGACTACTCGCTGTGGCACCCCGCGAGCGCGGACCTCGGCTACCGGCGGTGGCGGATCGCGATCCACTACGAGGGCAAGACCCACGACGGCGCCGCGCAGGTCGGCAAGGACACCCGCCGGGGCGCGGTGTTCCTGCGTCAGGGCTGGCTCAACATCCGGGTGGCGGGGACGGACCGGTGGCGGGGATTCGTCGAGACGGCGGCGCTGGTGCGGGCCGCAATCGCGGAGCGTGGCGGTCCCGACGCCGGTGGCGCGGAGGATCGTCTGCGGAACTGACCCTTCTGGGGCGGGAGCGGACGTCCAGAAGGGTCAGGGGCGCAGAAGATTCCGGAAGGCCGACGACGGCGCCGCGTCACGCGACGACGCACCGCGGTCCCGCTCCTACCATGACGGGATGACCGCACCGGATCCCGCCCCCACCGACGCCCGCCGCGCGGAAGACCGCTCCGCACGCATCGCCGTCACCGTCTTCCCGCTGCTGGTGCTCGCCGCCGCGCTCGTGGGCTTCCTCGCCCCGACCGCCGCGACGACGCTGCTGCCTCAGGTGAACCTGTTCCTCGGGATCATCATGTTCGGCATGGGCCTGACGCTGACCCCTCCGGACTTCGGCCTCGTCGCCCGCCGGCCGCTGCCCGTGCTGCTGGGCGTGGTGGCGCAGTACGCGATCATGCCGCTGCTGGGGCTCGGCGTCGCCGTCGTGCTCCAGCTGCCGCCCGAGCTCGCGGCGGGCGTGATCCTCGTGGGCTCGGCCCCGGGCGGCACGTCCTCGAACGTGGTCAGCTACCTCGCCCGCGCCGACACCGCCCTCTCCGTGGCCATGACCTCCGTGTCCACGCTCCTGGCCCCGCTGCTCACGCCGCTGCTCACCCTGTGGCTGGCCGGCCAGTACATGGCCGTCGACGGCGGCGCCATGGCCAAGTCCATCGTGAACATCGTGCTCCTGCCGGTCCTGGGCGGACTCGTCGTGCGCCTGCTGCTGCGCCGCGTCGTCGACCGCGTGCTGCCCGCCCTGCCGTGGGTCTCGGTGGTGTTCATCGCGCTGGTGGTGGCCGCCGTCGTCGGCAACAGCGCCTCGCGCGTGCTGTCGGCGGGCCTGCTGGTGTTCGCCGCGGTGGTGCTGCACAACGGGCTCGGCTACCTGCTCGGCTACGGCGCGGCGAAGCTGTTCCGGCTGCCCACGCCCGTGGCGCGCACGGTCTCGATCGAGGTCGGCATGCAGAACTCGGGCCTCGCCGCGGGCCTCGCGGCGCAGTACATCTCGCCGGCGGCGGCCCTGCCGGGCGCCGTGTTCTCGATCTGGCACAACCTCTCCGGGGCCGTGCTCGCCATGGCCTACCGCCGCTCCGACGGCCGGCGTGCCAGCGGCCAGGGCGCGACGGATCGTCTGCGGAACTGACCCTTCTGAGGCGGGATCGGACGTTCAGAAGGGACAGATCCGCAGACGATTCCGGACGGTCGACGACGGCGCCGGGGCCGCGGGGCGGAGCTGTGCGGGGTGGCCCGGCTCGCGCTCCGCCCCCTCACACCGCGGCCAGCCCCGCCACCGGGCTCAGCCGGGCCGCTCGATGCGCGGGCAGCAGCGACGCCGCCAGCCCGGCCAGCGCCGCCACGGCCACCACCAGCCCGAGCTCGAGCCACGGCACGGACACCGGCACGAGGGCCGTGCCCTGCAGCTGCCCGGTGATGTCGCCGAGCACCAGCTGCGATCCTGCCCAGCCGTAGAGCCCGCCGAGTCCGACGCCCAGCAGCGCGGCCACGCCGGCGATCAGCACCGCCTCGATGGCGATCATCCGGCGCAGCCCGCCCCGGCTCAGCCCGAGCGCCCGCAGCAGGGCGTTCTCCCGGGTGCGCTCGATCGTGGACAGGCTCAGCGTGTTCGCCACGCCGATCAGAGCGATGAGCACGGACACCGCGAGCAGCGCCACGACGATCCACATGACCAGGTCGACCATCTGCGCGTACACCGACCGCTCCGGCGCGCCGCCGCCGAGGGCCTCGGCCTGCAGCCCGTCGATCGCGCCCACCTCGTCGACGAGGGTGCGCAGCTGGGCGCCCGCCACGGAGTCCTCGAGGGAGAGCATCACCTGCGACGTCGTCGCGGCCTCCTCGCCCCCGCCGGCGCGGTCCCAGCCCAGCGCCTCGGCGTCCGCGACCGTCATGTACCCGGCGTCCCCGAACGACCCGGCCGAGACCGACGCGAACTCGCGCGCCCGGCCGCCGACGTCGACGCCCACCGGCTCCCCGCTGGGCCGCGCCGAGAGCACGGTGCCGGCCGTGCCGAGCCGGTCCCGGTCCTCGGCGGCGACCGCGCCCACGACGTCCCGCAGGCCGTCGGGCTCGACCGCGTACACCGGCATCTCGTCGTCGGTCTCGCCGACCGCCCACGCGGCGGCGGCCGTCTCCACGCCCGCGACATCCCGCACCTGACGCACGAGCTCGGGCAGGTCCGCGCCCTCCTGCGCCTGCACGGTGAGGTCGACGGGGTACTGCTCGTCGAGGAGGGTGTCCAGCTGGTCCTGGGCGGTGCGGCCGCCCACCAGGAACAGGGTGACGAGCGTCGTGCCGATCAGCAGGGCCGACGCCGTCGCCGCCGTGCGCGAGCGCTGGCGGACCGCGTTCAGCCCGGCCAGCCTGCCCGGCACCCCGGCGGGACGGGCGAGCACCGAGGCGGCCTTCACCGCGGCGGGCACGAAGAGTCCGGCCAGCAGCAGCACGCCGAGGAAGCTCACGGCGCCGCCGCCGATGGCCGGGAGCGGCCACTGGTTCAGTGCTCCGGCCAGCATGAGGGCGCCGCCGCCCAGGGCCAGCACGAGACCGAGCACCAGGCGCAGCAGGCCGACGCGCGAGTCCGCGGTGACCTCCTGCCGCGGCTGCATGGCCTGCAGGGGGCTGACGCGGGTCGCGGCCAGGGCGGGGCGCAGGGCGGCGAGCACCGTGACGAGCACGCCGACGGCCACGGCGACGCCGAGCCCCGGCCACGACATGCCGAACCGGGCGGCCCCGCTCTCGGGCAGCGTCCGCACGACGGCGATCAGCCCGGCCGTCAGCCCGACCGCGAGGCCCGCGCCGAGCACCGAGCCGATCAGTCCCACGACCGCCGCCTCGGCCAGCACACCGCGCCGCACCTGGGCCGCGGTGGCGCCGAGGGTGCGCAGCAGCGCGGACTCGCGGGTGCGCTGCGCGACGAGCACCTGGAACGTGTTGGCGATGACCAGGCCGGTCACCAGCAGGGCCAGCGCGGCGAACCCGCCGAGCACCCAGCCCATGACGTTCGCCCCGGCCAGGTCGGTGACACGTTGCCGCACGGCTTCGTCCGGGGTCGAGACGGTCGCCGAGACGGACGCGTCCGCGAGCACCGCCTCGACATCCGCCCGGACCCGGGAGGCGTCCGCGCCGTCGGCCAGGGCGATCTGCAGCTCCTGGGCGGCGGACGCCGCGTTCTCGCCCGTGCCGGCGCCGGCCCCCGTCATGGGGTCGACGACCCCGCGTCCGGCCCACACCTGCGGCATGGCGGAGAGCAGCGGGTTCGAGGTCTGTGTGCTCAGGCCGACCACGCGGACCTCCGAGGTCACTCCGTCCGGCAGTCCGAGGCGCAGCGCGTCGCCGACTCGCACGCCCAGACGGTCGGCAGTCGCCTCGTCGAGGGCGACCTCGTCGTCGGCGTCCCACGCGGGGAATCGGCCGACCTGGGTCTCGACGCCGGTCAGCTCGGTGTGCTGGGGCGTCGGCAGCAGCATGCCGACCTCGTCCTTCGGGCCGATCTCCACGTAATCCCGAGTCCCGGCGTAGGCCTCGGCCACGCCGTCGACCGCCCCGATCGGCCCGGGCTCGTCCGGGGTGCCGGCGAGCTGCGGCAGGCGCATCGCGGCCGGCAGGTCCTGCTCGGAGACGTCCTCGTCGGGGGCGGCCGCCTCGTCGTCGGGCAGCACGACGAGGTCCGCATTCGCGTACGCCGAGCCCATCGAATGCGTCATGGTCGCCTGGCTCGACGCGCTGACCAGGAACGAGGCGGCCAGGAACGCCGTGCCGATCAGGATCGCCAGCACGAGGGAGACGTACCGGCGCGGCTGGGTCCTCAACTGGGACAGGGCCAGCCTCCGCATGGGGGCGCTCACAGCGACTCACCCGCGCTCACGCGCGTGAGGGCCTCGGCCACGGCCTCGGCGGTGGGCTGGTGCAGCTGCCCCACGAGCGCGCCGTCGGCGAGCATGAGCACGCGGTCCGCGGCGGAGGCGGCCACGGGGTCGTGGGTGACCATGATGACGGTCTGGCCCATCTCCCGCGCGGACCGGCGCAGCAGGCCGAGCACCTCGGCGGAGGTGGCGGTGTCCAGGTTGCCGGTGGGCTCGTCCCCGAACACGACGTCCGGTCGGGTGAGCAGGGCGCGGGCGACGGCGACGCGCTGCTGCTGACCGCCCGAGAGCTCGTGCGGTCGGTGGCCCAACCGGTCCGCGAGACCCAGGGCTCGGGTGATCTCCTCCAGCCACGCACGGTCCGGGGTGCGGCCGGCCAGCTCGAGCGGCAGCACGATGTTCTGCTCGGCCGTGAGCGTGGGCACCAGGTTGAAGGCCTGGAACACGAAGCCCACGCGGTCGCGGCGCAGGCGGGTCAGGGCGGTGTCGTCCAGCCCGGTGATCTCGGTGCCGCCGATCCTCACGGAGCCCGAGGTCGGCGCGTCCAGCCCGGCCAGGCAGTGCATGAGCGTCGACTTGCCCGAGCCCGAGGGCCCCATGATCGCGGTGAACGCGCCCGGGGCGAAGTCCACGTCCACCCCGCGCAGGGCGTGCACCTGCGCGTCACCGCGTCCGTAGGCGCGGGTGAGACCGCGGGCGCAGACGGCGGGCGCCGTCGTCGTGGTGGCGGACGACGACGGCGTGCCCGGCCCCGGCGCGACGGGGCCGGGGGTTGTGGGGGAGGCGGGGTGCGAGGTGCGTGGGGTGTCCATGACGGCCACCCTCCCGCGCGGACCCGGCGGAGCGGATCGGAGGAGGGGACCACCTCCGCGGGCGGCGGGTCATGCCCGGGGATGAGGCGGGCCGCCGGGGCGTGGGCCCGCGGGCGTCGGGTCCCCGCCGCCGGGCGGTGCGGGGCGGAGTGGGATGATGGGGACATGAGAGCCGACGCCCGCGCCAACCGCCAGGACCTGCTGGCGGCCGCCGGCCGTCTCATCGCCACCCAGGGGGCGGCGATGTCCCTCCGCGGGGTGGCGCAGGAGGCCGGGGTCGGCGTGGGCACGCTGTACCGGCACTTCCCCACGCGTCGGGACCTGCTGGACGCCGTGCTCGAGGACGTCGTGGCCGGCATCGGGGGGATCCTGCAGGCCTTCCTCGACGGGACAGGCGGGGACGAGCACGGCGGCGGCGCCGAGGCGCGGTGGCGGCTCGCCGAGGACCTGGGGGCCGTGAACCTGGCCTCGCTCGCGGCGGCCCGGGACGACTTCGACCCCGCCGACCGGCCGCCCGAGGCCCTCATCGCCGAGGCCGAGCGTGTGATCCTCGAGCTCGCGGACCAGGTGGTGGCCGAAGCGCAGCGCTCCGGGCTCGTGGGCCCGGGCGTGACCGGGGCGGACTACCTGTTCGGCCTGCTCATGGTCACCCGGTCGCCGGAGTGCGAGCTGCCGGGCCACGGCCCGGACCAGCAGACCTGGCTCCTGGACACGTACCTGCGCGGTCTGCGGCCCTGAGGGCGCGGCACGGTCAGTCGCCGGAGGCGTCGTCCTCCAGGACGGGGCGGGCGGTGGCCCACGCGACGGCGCCGGCGAGCAGGCCGGCGCCCGCGGTGAGCGCCAGGCGCAGCAGCCCCTCGACCCCCGTGAACAGGCTCAGGCCCAGCATCACGACGGCGGCCGTCACCAGCGCGACGAAGAAGGCCACGCATTCGCTGTCCCGCTGCGCCTGCTCGGCGGCCGCGTCGGAGGCGCGGGACGCCGTCGGGGTGGGGTGGTCCAGGATGCTGCCGGTCATGGTGCCTCTCCTCCAGTGCGCGTCGGGCCGGGGCGGCCGTCGGCGCGTGCACCCCGGCGGCGGACCCGTTGCGGGGCCTGCGTCCAGCATCGCGGAGCGGGTGGGCGCACCGGCAGGGCCATGAGGATGAACCTCGGGGCGCCCGACTCATACCCAGGTATGACCTGTGATTGTGCTGACAGGTGCCTGGGGAAGGCCTCAGGCAAGGGCCCCGCCGCCCAGGCCGACCGTCGAGGCCCGCAGACACGCCGCTACGACGACGGCGTAGCGGCGTGTCTGCGGGCCTCGACGAGGGGTGGGGCAGGGGCAGGAGCGGGGCAGGGGTGGGGCGGGGTAGGGACTGAAGCGGGGCGTGCCGGAACGGCGGGTCAGAACTGCACGAGGCCCGCGCGGTGGGCGATGAGCACGGCCTGCACCCGGTCGCGGGCGCAGAGCTTGGCCAGCACCCGGCCCACGTGCGTCTTCACCGTGGCCTCGGAGAGCACGAGCTCGGCGGCGATCTCCAGATTCGCGGCGCCCTGGGCCATCAGCACCAGCACCTCGCGCTCGCGCGGGGTCAGCGACGCCACGGCCGCCTGCTGCTCCTCGCACTCCGCGCTGCGGACCTGGTCCGAGCGCAGGCGCGGGGCCATGTGCGTCAGGAGCCGGCGCGTCGTGGACGGGGCGATCACGGCGTCGCCCCGGTGCACCGTGCGGATCGCGGCGAGCAGCTCCTCGGGCGGGGCGTCCTTGAGCAGGAAGCCGCTGGCGCCCGCCTCGATCGCGTCGAACGCGTACTCGTCCAGGTCGAAGGTGGTCAGCACCACGACGCGCGGGGCGTCCGGCCGGCGCAGCAGGGCGCGGGTGGCCTCGATGCCGTCCATCTCCGGCATGCGCACGTCCATCAGCACGACGTCGGCGCCCGCCACGGACACCGACGCCACCGCCTCGCGCCCGCTGCCTGCCTCCGCCACGACCGTCAGGTCCGGCTGCGAGTCCACGAGCATGGCCAGCCCGGAGCGGATCAGTGCCTGGTCGTCCACCAGGGCCACGCGGACGGGGACGGTCTCGTCGGAGCTCATGGGGTCATCCTCTCAAGTCGGGCGGGGTGAGCGGGTGGGACGGGGGCGGCCACCCCTCACACTGCCGAGTACGGCAGGTGGGCGGACACGCGGTACCCGGCCCCGACGCGCGGCCCCGTCTCGAGCGTCCCGCCGAACAGGGCCGCCCGCTCGGCGGCCCCCCGCAGACCCTGGCCGCTGCCCCGGGTGGCGGGGTCGGCGGCGGCGCCGCAGCCGTCGTCGTCGATCTGCAGGTCCAGGCCGCGCGCCGTCCAGGCGAGCGTGACGAACGCGTCCGCGTCCGGCCCGCCGTGGCGCAGCGTGTTGGTCAGCGCCTCCTGCACGATCCGGTACGCGGCCAACTCGCCTCCCGCCGGCAGCGCACGGCGGGGCGTGCCGGTCTCCAGCAGGGACACCTCGAGTCCGGACAGGCGCATCGTCTCCACGAGCGCGGGCAGGTCCGCGAGCCGCGGCTGGGGCCGGCGGCCCGGGGGCAGGCGGGCGCCGCGGCCGTCGGGGGCGGCGACGACGTCGGGACGCGTCCCGGCGGGGTCCGCGCGGTCCGGTGCGGGGTCGGCAGGCCGCGCGGGGACGCCGTCGGCGGCGGGCCGCCGGGCGTCGTCGTCGGCCACGCCGGGCACCCCGGCCACGGTCTCGCCGGTCTCGCGGAGCACACCGAGTAGCTGGCGCATGTCCGCGAGCGCGGAGCGGCCGGTCTGGCCGATGGTCTCGAGCGCGGTGACCGCGAGTGCGGGTTTGGCGGCGGCGGCGTACCGGGCGCCGTCGGCCTGGGAGATGATCACCTGCAGGGAGTGGGCGACGATGTCGTGCATCTCCCGGGCGATGTGGCTGCGCTCGTCGGCGGCGGCGAGCTCGCGCTCCTGCCGGGACTGCACCTCGAGGCGGTGGGCGCGGTCCTCGAGGGCGCGCACGGTGAGGCGGCGGTTGCGCACGACGTCGCCGAACGCCCACGCGGTGAGCACCATGAGCCCGCAGCCGATCGCCATGATGACCATGGCCAGCGGCTCCGCGGGGGAGCGGACGGTGAGGCCGTCCGGGGTGACGAACTGCGCCGGGAACAGCCACACCTTCACCCCGTTGGCCACGCCGCCGACGAGCCCCATGAGGAGCCCGGCCACGGAGATGCTCCGGGGCGCGTTCGCGGCGAGGTTGTAGACGGTGAGCGGCACCATCAGCAGGGACAGGCTGAACTCGGGCCCGGCGAGCAGGTGCAGGACGGCCGCGGCCGTCACGACGGCGGCCGAGGCCACCGGGCGCACCCGACGCACGGCCCACGGCAGGACCATGCCGGCCCCGGCCAGGAGGGAGACGGCCGTCTGCCGGCCCTGGGGGTCGGGGGCGACCATCGGCCCGAGCGCGATCCACGGCAGCGCCACGAGCACGGTGAACAGGGCCGCGGCGGCCATCACGTCCGTGCGCACGGGGTGCAGGCGCGTCCACTGGTCGAGGCGGCGCAGGGGGTTCACGCGGGCCAGCCTAGGCAGCAGGCCGAGGAGCCGGCGTCAGTCCGCGGGATGATCCGGGGCGGTCCTCAGGGCGCGAGAGAGGCGAGGACGTCGGCGGCCGGCGCCTCACGGACCCGGTGCGCCTCGGTGCCGGCCCACAGGTGGACGCGCTCGAGGTCGCCGGCGGCCGCGGCGGCGGCGCGCAGCCCCTTGGTCAGGACGTTGACCTCGGGGTATGCGGCGGGGGCGTCCGGGTGCTCCGCCATGAACGCGGTGGCCAGCGACCGCGCCCACCGTCCCGTGTAGGCGCGGGTCAGGGCGGTGCGGGCCCGGCCGTCGTCGGCGGAGAAGCGTGTCCCGGCCGCACACGCCGTGACGGCGGCACGGTGCGCCGCCGAGGTGCCTGCCTCCGGGGTGAGGAGGAACGCGGTGCCGGCCGCGACGGCGTCCGCACCGGCGGTCAGCAGGGCCCGCACGTCCTGGGCGGTGCCCACGCCGCCCGCGGCCACCACGGGCACGGCGCTCGCGGCCCCCGTCCCGACGGCGTCCCGCACCGCCGCCAGCACCGCCGGCAGCTCGGCGCGGGTCGGCTCCGCGGCCGGGTCCGACGTGCCCCGGTGCCCGCCGGCGCGGTGGCCCTGCACCACGAGGAACGCGGCGCCGTGCTCGAGGGCCGCCCGCGCCTCGGTGGCGTCCGTCACGGTGGCTCCGGCCGGGATGCCCGCGGCGGCCAGCCGGGCGAACACGTCGGCGGCCGGCAGGCCGAACGTGAAGGAGACCAGCGGCCACGCCTGCTCCTCGGCGGCGGTGAGCAGGGCGTCGAAGTCGACCCGTTCGGCGTCCGGGTCCGGGACCACGTCCGCGGCGGTGGGCAGGTCGGCGGCGCCGTCGGCCGTCAGGTCCGCCCGGTACGCGGCGACCGCCGCCGCCCGCGCTGCCCGTGCCGCCTCCGTGCGTGCGGCGGCGGGGATCGCCGTGTTCACCGCGTCCGGGACGAACAGGTTCACGCCCCAGCGGTCCGGCCCCTCCGCGCCGAGCAGCGCGCGCAGCGCGTCCACCTGCTCGCGCATCTGCGTGGCCGTCCGCATGCCGCCGGCGAGGAACCCGCCGCCGCCGGCGCCCACGACGGCGGCCACCAGCTCCGGGGTCGAGGGCCCGCCGGCCATCGGGGCCACCGCCACGGGCACGGGCGGGATCAGGCGGGCGCGGGTGACGTCGTCGCGGGGGAATGGCTGCGTCATGACCCCCAGCGTAGGGGGGAGGGGTGTCGGCCCCACCCCGCGCCTACAGTGGGGCGGGGTACACGAGGAGAGGGAGGTGCGGCGTGGAGGTGCTGCTCGCGCTCTCGCCCATCCTGCTCACCCTCGTGCTGCTGCTCACCCGGCTGCCCGCGTGGGTGGCCCCGGCCGCCGGGACGGCCGTGGCCGTGCTGCTGGCCCTCACGGCCTCCGGCGTAGCCCCGGGCGACCTGGGCGGCGCGATCGGCGCCGGCGTGCCCACGCTGCTCGAGATCCTGGCGATCATCGCCGGCGGCATCACCCTGTCCCGCGTCATGGAGTACTCGGGCGGGCACGCGCGCCTGGCCGCGTGGCTGTCGGCGGGCAACGGCCCCACGATCGCGACCGCGCTGCTCATGGTGCACGGCGTCATCCCGTTCCTCGAGACCGTGACCGGGTTCGGCGTCTCCCTGATCGTGGGCGTGCCGCTGCTGCTGGGACTGGGCTACACGGCGTTCCGGTCCGCGCTGATCTCCATCCTCGCGCTCACCATCGGGCCGTGGGGGTCCATGGCGCCGGGCACGCTCATGGGCGCGCGCCTGTTCGGCCTGGACTTCCGGGAGATCGGGGTCACCGCCGCGGTGTTCAACCTGCCGGCCTGCCTGGTGGCGGGCGTGGCCACGGTGCTGCTGCTGCGCGGGGCGCGCGGCATGCGGGTCGACGCCGGCCCGGCCCGCACGCTGCCCTGGCTCGGCGTCGCCGTGCTCTCCGGGGTCGCCCAGTGGGCGCTGATCCTGGGGGCGAACCTCGTGGTCGGCACCGCGCCGGCGGGCGCCGTCGCCACCTTCGTGCTCACCGTGGCCTGGCTGCTCGTGATCCGCGGCGGCCGGCTGCTGCCCGGACCGGGGCGGGACGTGGTGCCGTACCTGACGCTCATGGCCGGCACCGTGCTGGGCACCACCGTGAAGGGAGCCTTCGGACTCGAGGGAACGGCGGCCCTCGTGGGGACGCCGGCGCTGTGGGCGTTCGTGGCGGTGGGCGTGGGCGTGTGGCTGCTCCCCCTCGACGCCGCCGCCCGCCGCCGCGTCCCCCGCGAGGCCGGGAAGCTGTGGGTGGGCACCGCCATCCCCAACGCGCTCTACGTGGCGTTCGGGCTCATCCTCTCCGCCGGCGGGGTCTCGCAGGCGCTCGCGGGCGCGCTCAGCGGGATGGGGGAGTCCTACCTGGTGGCGATGCCGTTCCTCGGCGCATTCGCCGGCTTCATCACGGCTTCCAACACCGGGGCCATGGCCCTGATCGGCCCCCTGCAGATGGACACGGGCGCCGCGTTGGGCGTCCCCCCGCCCTGGTCCAACGGCCTGCACAACGCGGCCGCCGGCTGGGGCATCGTCGCCGGACCCGCCCGCATCCAGGTGGCCCACGGCATGGCCGCGGGGGCGCAGTCGCCGCAGATGCCCGGCTGGACCGTGACGCGGCGGAACCTGTTCGTGGTGCTGCTGCCGGCCATGCTCGCCGGCATCCTCGGCATGGCTGTCATGGGCTGGTTCCTGCTGCCTCGGTGACGCGCGGCGCCCCGTGGCCCCCCTCACCCCCGTCGGCGCAGGGCGGCCTGCAGCGTCGCGAGCGCCGTGGCCGTCACCCCGCCCACGCCCGCGGCCAGCAGCATCCGCCACACGTCCGCGAGCTCGGTGTGCCGGGACGTGAGCATCAGCGTCGCGACCGTCGCGAGCACGCCTCCGAGGGTCACGAGGAAGCCGGGGCGCTCCTCGGCGGGGGCGGCGGAGCAGGTGGGGCAGGGGGCGTGCTGGGCGGTCAAGGCGGTCTCCTCGGCAGGGTGAACGGACGATCGGGCCGGCGCCGGCCGGCTGCCCTCATCCTCGGCCGCCGGGCCGGCCCGCCGACACCGTCTCCGGTCGCCCTCCGCCCCGCCCCCGGGAGCCGGCCCGGTCCGCCCCGAGGCGGGGGCCGACGTCGACCTTCGGCGGACGCGCGGCGGCCTGTGCGCCGCCTAGGCTGGACGCCATGATCCGAGTAGTCGTGGCCGACGACCAGACGTTGATGCGCACCGCCCTCGAGCACTTCGTGGCCCAGGCGGAGGACCTCGAGGTGGTCGGCTCCGCCGAGGACGGGGTCCAGGCCCTCGAAGCGGCCCGCACGCTGGCCCCCGACGTCGTGCTGATGGACATGCAGATGCCCCGCATGGACGGCGTCGAGGCCACTGCGCGCATCTCCGCCGAGGCCCCGGGCGTGCGCGTCCTGGCGATCACCACCTTCTCCTCCGAGCAGTACCTCGTCCCCGCCCTGCGCGCCGGCGCCGCCGGCTACCTCGTGAAGGACGCCCCGCCGGCCGAGGTCGTGGACGCCATCCGCCGAGTCCACGCCGGGGACGCCGTGTTCTCCGCCCCCGTGGCCGCCGATCTCGTGGAGGCCGTCACCGCCGCCCCCGAGCACGCCGCCCCGTGCCCGGCCGAGCCGCTCGCCCCGCACGAGCGCCTCACGGAGCGCGAGCTGGACGTGGTCCGCGAGCTCGCCAAGGGCGCCTCCAACGCGGAGATCGCCGGTGCCCTGTTCCTCGCCGAGGCCACGGTGAAGTCCCACATCGGCAAGGTCCTGGACAAGTGGCAGGTCCGCGACCGTGTGCAGATCCTCATCCGCGCCGCCCGCGCGGGCCTCGTGGACATCGGATGAGCACCGCGGCGCCCGCCCCCGCCCGACCCACGACGGCGTCGCGCCCGCCCGCCGATTCGCCCCTGGACTCCCGCCTGCCGGCGATCCTGCGCGCGGAGCCCGTCTCCCGGCACATGCGGATCGTCCTCTACGTGATCGTCGGGCTCATGGTGCTGGGGGAGATCCTCACCCTGGTGCTGGGGCCCATGGTGGCGGCCGGGCTGAGCGCCGATCCCGAACTCGTGGCCCTCCTCGAGGAGGACGGCGGGCTGACGGGTGAGGGGCGGGAGCCGCTCCTGCGCTGGGTCCTGTTCCTGGCGAGCGTGCTGGTCACGCTGCTGTTCGGGTGGCAGCCCACCCTGGCGGCGGTGCTCGTGCTGCTCGGGAGCACGTTCGGTCTGGTGGGCCTCGTGGAGGCGGACCACGCGCACCTCACCCCGCAGGCCTTCACCGGCGGGGTCATCCTCGGCGCCGCCATGGTGACGCGGTACTCGCACCGGGCGTTCGTCTGGTCCGCCCTGGGCGCCCTCATCCTGCTCACCGTCGCGGGCGAGCTCCTCACGGACGGCACGTGGTCGGACGAGGACGGCCTCAAGGGCGTCATGGTCGTCACGCTCATCCTCGCGCTGTGCGTGGCGGTGCCGGCCTTAATGATCCGCCGGTCCCGGCATCGGACCCGGGACCGCGAGGCGGCCCTGCGCCGGGCCGAGGAGGCCGCCGCCTGCGCCGCGGAGGCCGAGCGGCAGCGGATCGCGGCGGAGCTGCACGACGTCGTCGCGCACGGGCTCACCGTGATCTCGATGCAGGCCGCCATGCTGCCCACCCAGAAGGACCCGGAGAAGCGGGCCGCCGCGGAGAAGGCCATCGAGCAGGCCGCCCGGCAGTCCCTCGTGGACCTGCGCCGCATGCTCACCGCGCTGCGCGGCTCCTCCCGCAACGCGCAGACGGCGGAGGGGGACGCCGTCGTGGACCTGCCGGCCCGCCTCGACGAGTTCGAGGCCCGCCTGCACGCGGCCGGGTTCGCGGTGGAGCGCTCGCTGACCGAGCTGGAGGAGCTGCCGCGCTCCCTGGAGCTGACCGTGCTGCGCGTGGTGCAGGAGTCGGTGACGAACATCCTCAAGCACGCCCCGCGCCGCGGCACGGTGCGCCTGACCTCGGAGCTCGAGGGCGCGGACCGCCTCGTGCTGTGCATCGCCAGCCCCATGGACGAGGGCGAGCCCCGCCGGGACCGCGTGGTGGTCGCGATGGCCAGCGGCTTCGGCCTGGCCGGCATGCGCGAGCGCGTGGCCGTGTTCGGCGGCACCCTCATGGCCGGCCCGCTGGGCGGATGCTGGGTGGTCCGGGCCGAGCTGCCGCTGCGTTGAGCCGGGGCGGGGCCGACGATGGCGGCCCTCAGTCCAGCGGGACCGTCAGCCTCTCGCCGGGGGAGAGGATGTGCTCGCGGCCGGCGATGACCATCGGCACGTCGTGCCACATGCCCTCGCCCGCGGACACCGTCACCTCCCGCTGGGTCATGTGGATGACCACGGGCTGCTGGCGGAACCGGATGGTGAACCGGGCGCCGGGCAGCTGGGCGGGCATGCGGGGGTGCAGCCGGACGACGTCGTCGCGCGTCTCGAGGCCCGCGTAGCAGCGGATCACCGTGTCCACGGTGCCCGCCATCAGGCCCAGGTGGATGCCCTCCTTCGTGGTGCCGCCCTGCGTGTCCGAGAGGTCCGACTCGAGGGCCTCCGTGAACAGGTCCCACGAGCGGTCCGGGTCCGTGCGGGCCGCCACCCACGCGTGCACCAGGCGGGAGAGCGTGGAGCCGTGCGTCGAGCGGGCCTCGTAGTAGGTGACCATCCGCTCGAACGCCTCCTGCGGCAGCTCGTAGCCCATGCGGCGCAGGATCCGGTCCAGCTCCTCGGCGGAGAACAGGTAGCCGAGCATGAGGGTGTCGGCCTGCTTGGAGAGCTTGTAGCGGTTGGTGGCGTCGCCCTCGGCCTGCAGGATCAGGTCCATGCGGCCGATGTTCCCGTACTTGGCGCGGTAGGCCTCCCAGTCGAACTCGAGCAGGTCCTGGTAGCCCTCGAACTGGGCGAGGATGCCGGCCTCCTCGCCCTCCTCGAAGAACGGCACGGTCAGACGGGCGCTGACCTCCTCCCAGCGCTCGATCTCCTCCTCGGAGATCTCCATGAGCTCGGGCAGGCCGTCGTCGATCGTGTCCAGCCAGCGGACCAGGCGGGCGGTCTCCGCGAGCACCCACGAGGTCAGCACGTTCGTGTACGCGTTGTTGCGCAGGCCGGAGCCGGGGGCCTCGGGGTAGCCGTCGTGGAACTCGTCCGGGCCCATGACGCCGTGGATCTCGTAGCGGTCCGTGACGGCGTTGTGCAGGGTCATGGACATGAAGAACCGGGAGATCTCCACGAGCATCTCCGCGCCGTAGTCCGAGATGAAGGACGTGTCCTTCGTGATCTCGATGTACCGCAGCACGGAGTAGGCGATGTCCAGGGAGACGTGCCGCTGGTTGTGGGAGTTGTCCGGCATCCACATGCGCGAGCGCGGGTTCCACAGCTCGGTGGGCGTCTCCTCGGAGCCGTCCGCGCCGGACTGCCACGGGTACATGGCGCCGGCCCAGCCCGCGGCCTGGGCGTTGGCGCGGGCCTCGTTGAGACGCCGGTAGCGGTACATCAGCAGGCCGCGGGTGATCTCGGGGCGGCGCAGCGTGAGCATGGGGTAGACGTAGATCTCGTCCCAGAAGATGTGGCCGCGGTAGCCCTCGCCGTGCAGGCCGCGCGCCCCCACGGAGGCGTCCAGGTCCCGGCGGCGGCCGTAGGCCGTCTGGAGCACGTGGAACGTGTGCAGGTTCAGCGCGAGCTGCTGGCGCAGCGACGCGCCGTCCTTGCCCATCGGGACCGCCGACCCCACCGGGGCCGAGTGGCCGGCGGCGACGACGGGCGGCGCGTACTCGCCGCCGGTCTCCGCCGCCGTGGAGCGGCGGTGGTGCCGGTACGGCTCGGCCAGGTCGATGCGCACGGAGAACCGGTCCCAGTTGGTGCCCCAGCGCTGCTCGTGCAGAGTCAGCAGGTTGCGGAAGTTCTGGGCGCGCTGGGCGTCCTTCACCGCCGACTCCCACACGGAGGCGCTGGCGTGGTCGTGGCTCGTGGCGACGGCGGCGACCTTCTCCAGCACGAGCGGCACGCCCTCGTCCACGTGGAGGAGGATGTCCTGGCCGACCACCAGGTCCGAGCCGTCCACGGGGCGGCGGATGGGCTCGTGGTGGCCCACCGGCGCTACCTGGCGGGTGCGGGTGGCCACGGCCACGTGGATGCCGGACTGGTTGGTGGCGGTCTCGAGCAGGACGGTCTCGCCGTCGATCTCCCGGGCCTGGACCGGCTCGAGGTGCTGGTTGGCGAGGGTGCGGTCGTCGGAGACGTTGAGGTTGGCCACGCGGCCCTCGATCTTCGATCGCACCGTGAGGTCCCCGGACCAGTTCTCCGCCACGACGGTCAGCTCGAGCGCGGCGAGGTGCCGGTTGGCCAGCGAGGTGAACTGCCGGGTGTGGACCGTGGTGCGCCGGCCCTGCTCGTCCTCGAAGGTCATGGTGCGGGAGAGCACGCCGCGGCGCAGGTCCATCTCCTGGCCGTACTCCACGAGGTTCTCCTCACCCGGCAGCAGCGGGCGGCCGTGGCGCGGGGTCACCACGAGCGGGGTCCAGTCCTGGATGTTGACCATGTGCTCGGTGTCCACGACCCGGCCCTGGACCATCGAGGTCAGCCGGTTGAACACCCCGGCCATGTAGGTGCCGGGGTAGTGGACGGAGGAGATGCGCGTGCCGGGCACGGCGCCGCGGGTGCCCCAGTACCCGTTGGCCAGGGTGCACAGCACCTCGCGGGTGCCCTCGGAGGCCGGGTCGAAGTGGTCCCAGCGCAGCACCCACGCGGGGTCGAACGGGGTGGTGGTGCGGTCCTCCAGATGCAGGGTCCCGTAGTCCTGGACCACCAGGTGGGCGCCGGCCGCCTTGAGTCGGCCCTTGCCGAGCTCGGGTTCGCGGTCCACGCCGATCACGAGGCCGAAGCGGCCGTCCGCGGCGGCCTTCACACCGGAGACGGCGTCCTCGAGGACCATCGCGTCCGCGACGTCGACGCCCAGCTCGCGGGCGGCCTCCCAGAACATCGCCGGGTCCGGCTTGCCCGGCAGCCCGCGCTCGACGGCGGTGTTCCCGTCCACGATCACGGGGAAGAAGTCCAGCACGCCGCCGGCCGTGAGCACGGCGCGGGAGTTCTTGGAGCTGGTGACCAGTGCGACCGGCACGCCCTTGGCCCGCAGCCGCTCGAGGAGGTCCTGGGCCTCAGGGAACACGCGGACGCCGTCGCGCTCGAGCACCTGCTCGAAGTAGCCCTGCTTGCGCTCGGCGAGGGCGAGGACCGTCAGCTCCGGGGCCGCGTCCGCCTCGGGGGAGTCGGCCTCGGGGACGTGCAGGCCGCGGGAGGCGAAGAACGTGCGGACCCCGTCCTCACGGGGACGCCCGTCCACGTGGTGCAGGTAGTCGGCGGCGGCGTCGAAGGGGCGCAGCACGTCCGGGTCCGCGGCGACGACGGCGGCGTTGGCGGGCAGCGCGCCCACGGCGGGCAGCGCCCCGTCGAAGAGCTCCTTCCACGCCTGCGCGTGCACGCCGGCGGTGTCCGTGATGACCCCGTCCATGTCGAAGATGACGGCGCGGTAGCGGCGGAGCCGGTGGCGGCGGGCGTTCAGGTCCTGCGGAGCAGCGGGGGTGAGCGTCTGGGACATGGGAACCAGCCTACGGGCGGGGAAGTGGGGCCGCACGGGGAGTGCCGCGGCGATGTTCACCGCAGCGAGCGCGCCGTCGTTCCGGCCGACCGCACCGCAGCGACATCACAGCGGTTCTCAGCTGCGCTGATGTCGTTCCGGTGCGGTGGGTTCCGGGAATGAATAGGGTCGTGCCGACGGGGGCGGAGGTGTGCCCCCGCGCGCCGGAAGCGTGGCCCGGGAACGAGAAGGACAGACTCGGCGGAGATGGCCGGGGGGCGCAGGGCTCATGAACTGGATGAGGAGCAAGTGATGGATGCGAAGCCGACGCGGTTGCGGAAGAAGGCGACGCAGGAGGAGATCCTGGCTTGTCTGCCGGTGCAGGCGCGGGTGCGTCCGGCGCGGTGGCTGTTCCTGTGGCTGATCGTCGTGGTGTGCACGGCGGTGTTCATCTGGGTGATCTTCCGGCCGCCGGAGGATGTCTCGGCCGGGTTCGGGGTGTGGCGTGTGGCGTCGTTCATCGGGTTGGCGCTGGCGTTGGCGGTGCTTCCCTCCGCGACGATGGGTCTGTTCCGGCCTCGGCATGTCACGTTCGATGAGCGACGGGTGTGGACGCGGGACTGGTCCGTGGACTGGGCGGACGTGAAGGAAGTCCGTGCTGTGGCGCCAGAGTCGGAGCACACGATGAAGGTGGCGCTCAAGGTGGACGAGCGGCTGTGGAACGAGGGTGGTCTGCGCAAGGCCAACCGGTGGGACTCGGGACGGCCGTTGCAGGGTGGCGGGTTGACCCGTGCGCAACCGCTCGTGCTCACGCAACCCGCGCTCACGCCGTCGGCTCTGACGCTGCTGCAGGTCTTCGTCGAGTTGAAGAAGCGGAACCGTCGGGCGGGGAGCCCGCGGTGACGCGCCCCGGCCCCCGTCACCGCCGGGTCAGCAGCGTGAGCACCTCCGCGTGCCGGGTCTGCGGGAACATGTCGAACACCTGCACCCGCGCCACCCGGTAGGAGGGCATCCTGGCCAGGTCCTGTGCGAGCGTCGTCGGGTTGCAGCTCGAGTACAGCACGGTGGGCACGCCCGAGTCCTCCAGCGCGTCGGCCAGCTCGGCGCCGATGCCCCGCCGCGGCGGATTCACGACGACGGCGTCCGGGCGGGCCCGCCGTTTCTCGAACGAAAGCGCCTCCGGAGCCCGCCGTTTCTCGAACGAAAGCGCCTCCGGAGCCCGCCGTTTCTCGAACGAAAGCGCGGAGGTGGCGTCGCCGGCGGAGAAGCGCACCCGGTCGGCCAGGCCGAGCTCCGCGGCCGTCTCCCGGGCCGCGGCCACCGCCTCGGCGGAGGACTCCATGCCCCACACGTCCCGCACGCCGGCCCGGGCCAGGTGGAACGCGAACCCGCCCACCCCGCAGTACAGGTCCCACGCCGACGCCGGCACACCGCCCTCGGCGACCCACGCCGCCGCCGTCGCGTACAGCCCCTCGGTCACCGCGGTGTTCGTCTGGAAGAACCCCTGCGGGCGCAGCCGCAGGCCCACCCCGTTGAGCCGCATGGTCAGCGTCGGCCCGCCGGCGAGCATGATCTCCTCGTCGCCCTCGGGCAGGGCCACGTGCTCCGGCAGCAGGTTCGCGCTCACCACGGCGGCGGGTGTCCCGCGCGCCGCGAGGTCATCCAGCAGCCCCGGCACCGCCGCGCGCAGCGCGTCCAGCCGGTCGGCGGAGCGCAGCACGAACCGGACCATCGCCTCCCGGTCGGGGGAGAGCGTCACGATCACGTTCTTCAGCTCGCCCGTGCGGGCGGCGACGTCGTAGGGCTCCAGCCCGGCCGCCGTCACCGCCGCCGCGCACGCGTCGAACACGCCCTCCATGCCGGCCTCGTACAGGCCGCAGTCGCGCAGGTCCACGCCGGCGCCGTCGTGATGGCGGGGGTGCTGCCGCGGGTCCAGGATGCCCAGCCGCGGCGCCGCCGCCGACCCCGTCACCACGAGCTTCGCCTTGTTCCGGAACCCCGCCTCCGCGGAGGCGAACGGCTCGGCCACGACCGTGTCCGCATCGACCGCGTCCGCCAGCGCGGCCAGGACCGCGGCCTGCTTGTCCGCGAGCTGCCGGGCGTACGGCACGCCCATCAGCGGGCAGGAACGGCACTCGCCGACGTCGAAGTGGGGGCACTGCACGGGCGTCGCCTCAGCCCTCGAGGCTGACCCGCAGGCCGGGCCGGTCCAGGCGGATCGCGAGCTGCTCGAGGGCCAGCTCGGCGGCCGTGGCCAGGTCCGCATCCACGTCCATCACCATGCCGGTGAGCACGGGCAGGGCGGCCTCGAGGTCCTCGGGGCGGGCGAGGGCGCCCAGCGCGGACGCGGCCGACGCGCGGACCTCCGGGTCCGGGTCGGCACAGCCGGCCCGCACCGCGTCCACGAGGGCGCGGTCGACGGCGGCGTCGCGGCGCAGCGAGCCGGCCCGGGAGGCGAGCACGAGGTGGGCCGCCGAGCGGACGTCCGCCTCGGGGGCGGTGAGCGCCCCGGTCAGGGCGGGCAGCGCGCTGCGGTGCCACGCGTGCATCAGGGCCAGCGCGCCGGTCGCGGCGGGGCTGAGGTCGCCGTCGTCGCCGGTGAGGGCGCGGGCGGCGCCCGAGGTGACGTCATCGGGAGTGGCCGCGCCGGTCATCAGGCGCACCGCCAGCCCGGCGACGGCGGCCTCCCCGCGCTCGGCGACGGCGGCCTCGGTGCGGCGGCGCAGGCGGTCGTGCGGGGTCTGGGGCTCCGCGGGCAGGGGGAGACGGTCGAAGGCGGTCATGGGTCCATTGTCCCCCGTGCGCGGACCCGCCTGAGGCGCGGCCGGGAGGTTCCCCGCAGACTCCTGGATGGGGCGTGACCGGCCGCACAGGGCCCGGACTCGGGTGATACGTTCGACGGCATGAGACCACCCGGAGCCCTCGCCCTCGAATTCCGGGCGGACAGCTTCGACCATCCCACCGGCCTGGTGGACGCCGGCACCGTCATCTCCTGGATCGAGAAGGCCGGCTACGCCGTCGCGGCGAGCTGGGCCGGGACGTTCGTGCGTGCCCGCTACATGGGGCACACCCAGTTCCGCCACCCCGTGCCGGTGGACCGCCGTGCCGTGGTGCAGGCGCGCGTGGTCCACACGGACGGCGCCGAGGTGCACGTCCAGACCCGCCTGCTGCTGCCGGAGATCCGCGACGACGACGGCGACCCCGTGGTCGCCACCTCGTCCCTCGTGGTCTACGCCGCGGAGGAGGACGGGGTGCGCGTGACCGTGCCGGTCTGGGAGCCCTCGACCCCCGGCCAGATCGAGCGCGACGAACAGGCCCGCCGCTCCACCGTGGCCCGCCGCGCCGTCGAGCGTGGCATGGCCCGACTGCCGTTCCCCGCGCCCGGGGAGGCCCCCGAGGAGATGAGCACCCTCGCGTTCCTGGCCCCCAACGCGGAGGCCACCGTGGGCGGCACCATCAACGCGGGCGCGATCCTGCGCTGGGTGGACGAGGCGGCCGCCGTCTGCGCCGCCCGCTGGACCGGCCATGAATCCGTGGTCGCGGTGTTCGGCGGTGGTGTGCGCTTCGTGCGGAACATCCACGTGGGCGACCTCGTGCGCGTGGAGGCCCTCCTGGTGAACACCACGGAGCGGTCCATGCATGTGGCGCTGCGCGTCTACGCGAGCCGACGCACCGGGGCGGAGTCCCGCCTGGTGGCGCACTCGATCGCCGTCATGGTGGACGTCTCCGCGGAGGACCAGGCCCAGCGGGTGCGGCAGTACGTCCCCGAGAGCGAGAGCGCCCGGCGGCTGCAGGAGACGGCGATCGAACTCGTGCGCATGCGCTCCGAGGTGAGCGCGGCCTGGACCGAGATGCGCCGCTCGACCGATCCGCGCTGACGGGGCCCTGAGTAGACTGAGCGAATGCGTCGACCGTCCCTGCCGTCCCTGTCCCGCCTGCCGGTCCGTCGTCTCCTCCGGGGAGCGGCCGTGGCCGCGGGCGTCGGTCTCGTGGGGCTGCCGCTGACGGTCGCCGCCGGGCTCACCGGCGTGGACATGGTCAAGCGCCGCGGCCGAGTGCGCCGGCCGGCGCAGAACCCCGGCGTGTTCGACGCCCACGTGAAGGGCTCCGAGCTGCGCATCTTCACCTCGGGTGAGGACCTCTACGAGGAGATGATCGCCGCGATCGACGGAGCGCAGCGGATCATCAAGTTCGAGACCTTCATCTGGAAGGGCGACCCCACGGGCCAGCGGTTCATGGACGCCTTCAACCGGGCGGCCGCGCGCGGCGTGGAGGTCTACGTCTCCTACGACGGGTTCGGGAACCTCGTGGTCCCGCCCCGCTTCTACCGTCAGCTGGACCCGCGCATCCACGTGTTCCGGCTGCCGGCCTTCGCCCGCCCGATCTGGCGAGGCGTGGTCCGGCACAGCGGGTTCAACCACTCGAAGATCATGGTGGTGGACGACGAGGTCGGCTTCGCCGGCGGCTTCAACATCGGCGACGACTACGCCCGCCTGTGGCGGGACACCCACGTGCGTGAGCGCGGCCCGGCGGTGTGGGCGCTGGACCAGTCGATCTCCATCAAGTGGAACGCCCACCACGGCGCGGGCGAGCAGATGTCCTGGCGCCCCCCGGACACGTGGGGCCCGCGCGTCACCGTGGCCGCGAACCAGCCGCCGCTGCTGGTCTACCCGATCCGGCTGAGCTACCTCGACGCCATCCAGCGGGCGCAGCACCGCATCCTCATCAACACGCCGTACTTCATCCCGGACCAGCAGGTCCTCGAGGCGCTGCTGCACGCGGCCCGGCGCGGGGTGGACGTGCAGGTGATGGTGCCGGAGGACTCCAACCACATCGTGGCGGACTGGGCCTCGCGCGGCTTCTTCGGGCAGATGCTCGAGGCCGGCATCACGATCCTGCTGTACAAGGCCAGCATGATCCACGCGAAGACCGCCACCGTGGACGGCATCTGGTCCACCGTGGGCTCGGCCAACATCGACCGCCTCTCCCTGGGCTACAACTACGAGTCCAACGTGGTGGTCGTGGACCGCGACTTCGCCGCCCGGATGGAGGAGATCTTCGCCCTCGACGCCCAGCAGGCCGTCCGGATCGACACCCCGCGCTGGGAGGACCGTCACGGCCTCGCTCGCGTGGTCGAGGCCCTCCTGGTCCCGTTGCGTCCCCTGCTCTGAGGAGCCCGGGCGCTGAGCCAGACGTTTCTGCCGTTCTGACGCCCGATTCGCAGCGTAATCATCTGGCTCACGCCCCTGGCGACGTCTCCTGGCCGTGCCGACCTGCCCGCCCGCGGCTGGGGCACAATGAACCCGGCCCCCATCGGCCCATCTCCCTGCGGCCCACGCGGCCGTGCGCCCATCCCGACTCCCTGGGAGCCCCATGCTCTGGACCCTGCTCCGCCGTCACGGGCGGCGCTATCGCGGCGCCGTCGCGGCCGTCGTCGTGCTGCAGCTGATCAGCACGCTGGCCATGCTGTACCTGCCCAGCCTCAACGCCCGCATCATCGACGAGGGCGTGGCCCGCGGCGACACCGCCCGCATCTGGGACATCGGCCTCGTGATGCTCGGCGTCGCGCTGGTGCAGGTGGTCGCCGCGATCGCCGCCGTGTGGTTCGGCGCGCAGACCTCGATGGGCGTCGGCCGGGACCTGCGCCGTGCCGTCTACACCCGCGTGGACGCGTTCTCCGCGGAGGAGCTCGGCCGCTTCGGCGCCGCGACCCTCATCACGCGCGGCACCAACGACGTCAACCAGGTCCAGATGCTCACCCTCATGGCCCTGAACTTCATGGTGGCCGTGCCGATCATGGCGGTCGGCGGCATCATCATGGCCATCCGCGAGGACCCGGGCCTGTCCTGGCTGGTGTGGGTCTCCGTGCCGGTGCTGCTGGTGATCGTGGCGTGGATCGTCGCGCGTCTCATGCCGCTGTTCCAGCGGATGCAGGACAACATCGACGACGTCAACGGCGTGATGCGCGAGCAGATCCAGGGCATCCGCGTGGTCCGCGCGTTCGTGCGCGAGCGCCACGAGACGCGCCGGTTCACGGACGCGAACGCCGCCCTGACGGAGACGTCCGTGCGGATCGGCCGGCTGTTCGTGCTGCTGGGCCCGGTCATCACGATGATCCTGCACCTGGCCACCGCCGCCGTCCTGTGGTTCGGCGGTGAGCGCGTGGACGCGGGGCTCGTGCAGGTCGGCGCGCTCACCGCGTTCATGCAGTACCTGCTGCAGATCCTCATGGCGGTGATGATGGGCACCTTCATGATGATGATGCTCCCGCGCGCCGTGATCTCCGCCCGCCGCATCGGCGAGGTCGTGGACACCGTCCCCACGCTCGGCGAGCCGGCCCGCCCGGTGACCCCCGCGCGTCGCGACGGCGCCCTGGAGCTGCGCCACGTCACCTTCCAGTACCCCGGCGCCGAGGCGCCGGTGCTCGACGACGTCAGCTTCGCCGTCGCCCCCGGCACCACGACGGCGATCATCGGCTCGACCGGCTCCGGCAAGTCCACGCTGATCAGCCTGCTGCCGCGGCTGTACGACGCGACGTCCGGCGAGGTGCTCGTGGACGGCGTGCCGGTGACCGACCTGGCCCGGGCCGAGCTGACCGAGGCCGTGGCGCTCGTGCCGCAGAAGCCGTACCTGTTCTCCGGCACCGTGCGGGAGAACATGCAGTTCGGGGCCCCGGACGCCTCGGACGAGCGCATCTGGGCGGCCCTCGAGACGGCCCAGGCCGCGGACTTCGTGCGCGCCCGCACCACGGGCAGGGGAGAGGCGGCGGCCTCCGGTCTGGACTCGCGCCTGTCCCAGGGCGGCACGGACGTCTCCGGCGGCCAGCGCCAGCGCCTGTCCATCGCGCGTGCCCTCGTGGCCGAGCCGCGGATCCTCGTGTTCGACGACTCGTTCTCCGCCCTGGACGTCACCACCGACGCGCGGCTGCGGTCGGCGCTCGACCGCGCGGCGGCCGGGGTGACCCGGATCGTCGTCGCCCAGCGGGTGGCCACCATCACCGACGCCGACCAGATCATCGTGCTGGACGAGGGCCGCGTGGTCGGCCGCGGCACCCACGCCGAGCTGCTGGCGGACAACCAGACCTACCGGGAGATCGTGGACTCCCAGCTGACCGCGGAGGACGTGGCATGAGCGAGCACCTGACGGACGAGGAGATCCTCGAGATCCAGGAGCAGGGCGCCACCGACGACTGGGGCGGCGGCCCGGCCCGCAGGGCCAAGGCGTTCTGGCCGTCCGCGAAGCGGCTCATGAGCCTGTTCCGCACGGAGAAGCTGGGGCTGGCCGTCGTCGCCGTCATGGTGCTGGCCGCCGTGGTGTTCAACGTGTGGGCGCCGCGCGTGCTCGGCCGGGCGATGGACGTGATCTTCGGCGGGGTGCTCTCCGCGCAGATGCCCGGCGGGCTGAGCCGCGAGCAGGTCATCGACGGGCTGCGCGCCCAGGGCGAGGATCAGGCCGCGGAGATGCTCTCCGGCATGGCGTTCACGCCGGGCGAGGGGATCGACTTCACCGAGCTGGGCCGGCTGATCCTGATCGTGCTGGCCATGTACCTGGTGGCGCAGACCTTCATGTGGCTCCAGGGGCGTGTCCTCAACGACCTCGTGATGCGCCTCGTGTTCCGCCTGCGCGAGGACATCGAGGCCAAGATCAACCGGCTGCCGCTGAGCTACTTCGACCGTGGGCAGCGCGGAGATCTGCTCTCCCGCACCACCAACGACGTGGACAACGTCCAGCAGGCCCTCCAGCAGGCGTTCGCCTCGCTCGTGTACTCGGCGCTGACCGTGATCGGCATCGTCGGCATGATGTTCTGGCTGTCCTGGCAGCTCGCGCTCATCGCCCTGGTCGCGCTGCCGGTGGCCGGCGTGGTGGTGGGCGTGATCGGCAAGAAGTCCCAGGCGCTGTTCTCCGCGCAGTGGCGGGAGACGGGCCGGCTCAACGGGCACATCGAGGAGTCGTTCACCGGGCACGAGCTGGTGACCGTGTTCGGCCGTCAGCGGGACATGGCCGCGCGCTTCGACGAGCGCAATGAGGAGCTGTACGAGGCCGCGTTCAAGGCGCAGTTCTACTCGGGGATGATCATGCCGATCATGCAGTGGGTGAACTGGCTGGGCTACGTGGGCATCGCCGTGGTCGGCGGGCTGCGCGTGGCCAACGGGCAGATGACCCTCGGCGCCGTGACCGCGTTCATCCAGTACTCGCGCGAGTTCAACCAGCCGCTCGGGCAGATCGCCGGCATGTCCAACATGCTGATCTCCGGCGTGGCGTCGGCCGAGCGCATCTTCGAGCTCCTCGACGAGCCGGAGGAGACCCCCGACGGCACCCCCGCCCGCACTTTCGTTCGGGAAACGGCGCCCTCCGAGAGCGCTTTCGTTCGGGAAACGGCGCCCTCCGCCGCCTCCGGGCCCGACGGCGTCGCCCACCTCCCGCGCCCGCTGCGCGGTCGCGTGGAGTTCGAGCACGTGCGCTTCTCCTACACGCCGGAGAAGCCGCTCATCACGGACCTGAACCTCGTGGCGGAGCCGGGGCAGACGGTCGCGATCGTCGGGCCGACCGGGGCCGGCAAGACCACCCTGGTCAACCTGATCATGCGGTTCTACGAGGTGGACGGCGGGCGGATCCTGCTGGACGGCGTGGACACCCGCACGGTCAGCCGCGGCGAGCTGCGCGCCGCCACCGGCATGGTGCTCCAGGACGCGGTGCTGTTCGGCGGGACCATCCGGGAGAACATCCGCTACGGCCGGCTCGACGCCACGGACGAGGAGGTCGTGGCGGCGGCGAAGGCCACCTACGTGGACCGGTTCGTGCACACCCTGCCCGACGGCTACGACACCGTGATCGAGCAGGACGCCGCCAACGTGTCCGCGGGCGAGCGGCAGCTCATCACGATCGCCCGCGCGTTCCTGGCCCAGCCGTCCATCCTGATCCTGGACGAGGCCACCTCCTCCGTGGACACCCGCACCGAGGTGCTGGTCCAGGGGGCCATGGCGGCGCTGCGCAGCGACCGCACGAGCTTCGTGATCGCCCACCGCCTGAGCACCATCCGGGACGCGGACGTCATCCTCGTGATGGAGGACGGCGACATCGTGGAGCAGGGCTCCCATGACGAGCTGCTCGCCGCGAAGGGCGCCTATCACCGGCTCTACATGAGCCAGTTCCAGGGCGGGGAACAGGCGGAGGAGCAGGACGACGACGGCGCGCCCGCCGCGCGCGAGGACGCCCGCTGAGGCCGGGGCGGGATGGCGCCGGCGCCCAGCCACTGGCCGCTGGCGTCGCTGCGACACGGGACCACCCCATGACCTTCTCGATCCAGGCGCCGGTGAGTTTCACGAGCCCGCACCTCTCCGGAGCCGGAGGTGTACGAGGCTAGGACGCGCGGCGGTGACGGGAGTATCGAAGCCCGATCGTCGGGCCACCCCTGCCGGTGTGGCCGCGCTCATTCGTCCCCTGAGATTGCGCATCCGTCACGCGCAGGACCCTCTTGACTCGCTGGTGGATCACGTCTGTGGACCGACCGAGAATTCTCTGGACACAGGGCGAGCGCCTTCATAGAGTGTGATGTATATCATGACTGAGCGTGAACCATAAGGAGGGGCGACATGGGTATGAAGCAGCGGAGTTCTAAGGTCGGTGCCGGCGTGCCCGTCGCTGGACTGTTGGCCGTCTCCGGTGCGGTGCCAGCGCAGGCGCTGACGGACTCCGGTCGGCAGGACTGCAGCGCAGGACTCCTCCTGTCGGGCACCTACGGCTACTGCTACTACCCGTACTGACTCGCCGGCACCGATGACTTCATTACGCATTCCTGCGACGGCCGCCCTGGTGGCGGCCGTCGCCCTGACCCTCACCGGCTGCGTCGGTCGGGAGTCTGCGGGCCTCGGCGGTTCATCCACGGTCGCCGCTCGCCCCACCGCGACGGCCGAGAAGACCTGGGACGCCTCGCAGTGGGTTCCCACCGAGAGGATCGAACCCCTCCTGACGACGGAAGCGGAGAAGGAGCGCGCCTACCGTGAGCAAGTCGCGCGGCACGCTCAGGGGGCGGGAATGCCCGCGCCGCCTCAGGTGGAGCGCTCCGGGTGGTACGCCACGTCCCTCGAGTCGGACCGCATGGTGTCCACATGCCTGGCCGAGGCCGGGTGGCCGAACTCGGTCGGTCCGACCGGGGGAATTCAGATCGACACCCCATCTGAGTCCCAGAGGTCTGCTTTCGAGGCGGCCCACGTGACCTGCTACGCACAGCACCCGGTGGATCCGAGCTACACCCAGGACTGGACCGATCCGCAGCTCCGCCTCGTCTATGACTACTGGGACCAATACCTCATCCCGTGTCTCGAGGCCTACGGCTACACGGTCGACACCTCCGCGCGCCCCTCCAAAGAGGCATTCGTCTCCGCGTTCTACACTCCAGGCCGCCACCAGTGGTGGCCCTTCGCGGACAGCATGAGGGGCGTGTCGGCAGAACGCCAGGCCGAGGTCGCGCAGACATGCCCGGAGCTTCCGCCGCAGGATGTCTTCTGGGGGTCATCCGGATGAATCGCCCCGCCCGCTGGGCCGCCCTCGTCCTTGCGCTCGTGGCCGTCGCCGCGCTCGCCTTCTGGGCCGGCCGGGTCACGCTCACCCCTCCGGCTCAGACCGAGCAGCGTCCGGCCGCGAGCGCCCTCGTCACCGTCGCCGAGCAAGAGCTCGGCCGCGTCATCACCCTCGGCGTCTCCGTGTCGCGCGAGCAGACGCCGGCGGCGGTGAACGCGCTGACCGGCGTCGTCACCCGGGCCGGAGAGTCCGGCGAGGTGGCTGCCGGGGAGGTGCTGTACGCCGTCGCCCAGAAGCCCGTGCTCGTCCTCCAGGGCGAGCTTCCCCAGTGGCGCCCTCTCGGGGAGGGCACTTCCGGCGACGACGTCGCCGCGTTCCAGCGCATGCTCGCCGCCACCGGCGCGAAGGTGGAGGCCGCCGGCACGTGGGACGAGGCCACCGCGGGCGCCTGGGACGACTGGCTCACCGAACGCGGCTACCCCGCCGCGGACACCGTGGAGCTCGGCCAGCTCGTGGTCCTCGAAGCCCTCCCCGCGCCCCTCAGCGTGGACGCGAAGACCACCGCCGTCGGCACCACCCTCGCCGGCGGCGAGAACGTGGTGGCCCGCCCCGGCGACCAACCGGACTTCGCCCTCGAGGTCAACCAGGAGCAGGCCGCCCTCATCCCGGCCGGCACCCAGGTCACCGTGCCCCACGGCGAACACGAATGGAAGGCCGTCGCCGGCGAGTCCACCTCCGACGAGCAGGGCCTGATCCGCATCACCCTCACCGCCCCGGACGGCGGCGTGGTCTGCGGCGAGGACTGCGACGCCCTGCCCGCCGACGCCACCACCTCCCTGCTCTCCCAGGTCAGCGTGGTCCCGCCCGTCTCCGGGCCCGTGGTCCCCGTGTCCGCCCTGCGCACCCAGCCAGACGGCGCCGCGACGGTCACGGTGGTCCGGGACGGCGCCGCGGAGGACCGCGCCGTCACCGTCCTCGGCTCCGCCGACGGCCTCGCCGTCGTGGACGGCGTGGACGCCGGCGAGCAGGTGCGCGTGCTGAACGGCACCCGATGACGGGGCCCGCCACCCCGGGCACGCCCGCCGCCCCCGTCGTCCCCGCCGCCTTCGCCGTCGAGGACCTGCGCTTCGCCTACACCCGCGCCGCCGAGGAGCTGTTCGACGGCCTCACCCACGTGTTCACGCCGGGCGCCGTCACCGCCCTCACCGGACCCTCCGGGCGCGGCAAGTCCACCCTCCTGTACGTGCTCGGGCTCATGCTCACGCCCACCTCCGGAGTGGTGCGCCTCGGCGACGTCGACGCCTCCACCCGCCCGGACCGGGAGCGCTCCCGCCTGCGCGCCACCTCCGTGGGATTCGTGTTCCAGGACTCGGAGCTGGACCCGTCCCGCCCCATCCTGGACTCCGTGGTGGAGCCCGGCCTCTACGCCGGGCTGGAGCGCCAGACGCTCGAGGACCGGGCACGGGCGCTGCTCGAGCGCTTCGGCCTCGCCCACCGCGCCGACCACCGGCCCGGGCAGGTCTCCGGCGGGCAGGCGCAGCGGGTGGCCGTGTGCCGCGCCCTCGTGAACGCGCCCGCCGTCGTCCTCGCGGACGAGCCCACGGGCAACCTCGACCCGGACAACGCCGGCCTCGTCATGGCCGCCCTCGCCGATGCCGCCGCCGAGGGGCGCACCGTGGTGGTCGCCACCCACGACCCCGCCGTCGTCGCCCGCGCCGACGAGGTGGTGCGGCTGTGAACCGGGAGGACCGCCCATGAACCTGCGCACCCTGCTGCGTGAAGCCGTCACCGCCGCACGCACCTCTCCCGTGCCCTCCGCCCTCGTGCTGCTCGTGGTGGCCGCCATGTGCTTCGCCGCCGTGGCCACCGTGGGCAGGCAGGCCGCCACCGAGGCGGCCGTCGCCGCAGAGCTCTCCGGCCCCGGCGCCCGCGTGCTCACCGTCACCGACACCGGCGGCACCGGTTTCCTCACCGGCGCCACCGCGGCCACCCTCGCCGGACTCGACACCGCCGAGGCCGCCCTCGCCCGGGACTCGCCCATGGACGCCGTGAACACCGGGATCGGCCGGGGCGGCGCCCGCGTGGCCGTGACGAACGTGGTCGGCACCCTGGACCGTGGCATCGAGCTGACCCGCGGCCGCCTGCCCGCCCCCGGCGAGGTGGTGGTCCCCGAGGCCAAGCTCGCCGAGCTCGGCCTCGCCCAGCCCTCCGGAGCGATCGAGGCCACGGACGGCCGCCAGTGGGCCGTCGTCGGGGCGTTCCAGGCCCAGGACCCCTTCCAGGACCTCGACGGCTACGCCCTCACCGTCCCCGCCGCCGCGGACGCCCTCGTGATGCAGCAGGTCCGCGTCCTCGCCGCCGACACCGCCGGCACCCGCGCCATGCAGGAGGCCGCGCTCGCCGTGATCGACCCCGACCCGCGCGCCTCCTCCATCCAGACCGCCCGTGCCCTCTCCGCCGGCAACCAGGTGGTCACCGGCGAGCTCGCCGGGCTCGGACGCTCCCTGCTGCTGCTGATCCTCGGAGCCGGCGCGTTCTTCGTGTCCATCGTGGTGCTCGCCGACGTCCTCATCCGCCGCCGCGACCTCGGCCGCCGCCGCACCCTCGGCATCGGCCGCGGAGACCTGATCCTGCTCGTGGCCGTGCGCACCGCCGTGCCTGCGCTGCTGGGCGCCGTGCTGGGCTCCGGAGCCGGGTACGCCGTCGTCGCCGGCCAGGGCGGGACGCTGGGGGTGGACTTCGTGGCGGCGGTGGCCGTGCTGGCCGCCCTCACCGCGCTGCTGGCCAGCCTCGCCCCGGCGGCGTTCGCCGCGTTCCGCGACCCCGTGCGGGTGATGCGGACCGCATGAGCCCGTCGGGTGGCCTCAACGCGCGCCCACCCCACGCGCCGCTACCCTCGACGCATGCCCTCCTCCGCCTCCGTGGCCGCGCCCGACCGCGCGCCCACGCCCCTGGAACGCCAGTCCGTGATGCGCACGCTCCGCACCCCGCGCTGGCTGCGCACCGAGGTCCTCGCGGGCCTCGTGGTGGCGCTGGCGCTCATCCCGGAGGCCATCGCGTTCTCGATCATCGCGGGCGTGGACCCGCGCGTCGGCCTGTTCGCCTCCTTCACCATGGCGGTGACCACGGCGATCGTGGGCGGCCGGCCCGCCATGATCTCCGCGGCCACGGGGGCGGTGGCGCTCGTCGTCGCACCGCTGTCCCACGCGCACGGGGTGGGGCACCTCCTGGCCGCGATCATCCTCGGCGGCGTCATCCAGATCCTGCTCGGCGTGTTCGGGGTGGCCCGGCTCATGCGGTTCGTCCCGCGCTCGGTGATGGTGGGGTTCGTCAACGCGCTGGCCATCCTCGTGTTCACCTCGCAGCTGCCCGAGCTGATCGGCGTCCCGTGGCTCGTGTACCCGCTCACGGCGTTGGCCCTGGTGATCGTGGTGCTGTTGCCGCGGCTCACCACCGCGGTGCCTGCGACGCTCGTGGCCGTCGTCGTGGTCACCGCCCTGGTGATGGCCGCCGGCCTGGCCGTGCCGCGCGTGGGGGACCGTGGCGCGCTGCCGGATGCGCTGCCCGTGCTCGGCCTGCCGGACGTCCCGCTGACGTGGGAGACCCTCCGGTTGATCCTGCCGTTCAGCATCGGCATGGCATTCGTGGGGCTGCTCGAGTCCCTGCTCACCGCGAAGCTCGTGGACGACATCACCGACACCCGCTCGGACAAGACGCGCGAGTCCTGGGGGCAGGGTGTCGCGAACGTGGTCTCGGGGCTGTTCGGCGGCATGGGCGGCTGCGCCGTGGTGGGGCAGACCATGATGAACGTCAAGGCGAACGGCGCCCGCACCCGGATCTCCACCTTCCTCGCGGGCGTGTTCCTGTTGGTCCTCGTGGTGGCCCTCGGGGGGTTCGTGGCGCAGATCCCCATGGCCGCGCTCGTGGGCGTGATGATGTTCGTGGCCGCCGCCACCTTCGACTGGCATTCGGTGCGCCCCGCCACCCTGCGCGCGATGCCGCGCTCGGAGACCGCCGTCATGGCCGTGACCGTCGCGGCCACGGTGCTCACCCACAACCTCGCGATCGGCGTGGGTGTGGGCGTGCTCGCCGCGCTGGTGCTCTTCGCCCAGCGCGTCTCGCGTCTGGTCACGGTGGTCCGCGAGGTCCACGACGACGGCGACGCCGTCACGTATCGCGTGCACGGCGCCCTGTTCTTCGCGTCCTCGAACGACCTCTACTCGCAGTTCGAGTACGCCCTCGATCCGCCGTGCGTCGTGATCGACATGGGTGCCGCGCACGTGTGGGACGCCTCCACTGTGGCCGCGCTCGACTCGGTGCTGACCAAGTACGCCCAGCACGGGATCCACGCCGAGGTGACGGGGCTGAACGAGGCCTCCGCAGCGATGCACGCGCGCCTCACCGGGCGGCTCGGCACCTGAGCCGGCGGGCTCAGGCGGTGACGAACTCCCACTGGTGGCCGTCCGGGTCGACGATCTCGCGGGAGTGCATGCCGGAGTCGGCCATCTCCTCGCGCAGGTCCACGGGCAGGGGCACCTCGGCGGCGCCGAGCTCGACCGCCCGGTCCGCCAGGGCGTCCACCGCCGCCGCGTCGCCGACGCTCAGCGCCATGAGGGCGGAGTTGGTGGTGAGGCAGTCGGCGATCTCACGGTTGCCGATGAAGTCGGTGTAGTAGCCGGGGCTGAGGTACATCGCGTACGTCGACTCGGTGAGCTCGATGCACACCGAGTGCTCGTCCGAGTAGTCGTCCATCGCGGTGGCGCCCAGGGTCGTCCAGAACTCACGGATCCGCTCGGTGTCCGTCGTCGGGAGGTTGATGAACACCGGCTGGGAGAACAAGGCCATGGGGAGCACCGTAGACGAGGGGTTCGGCCCGCCGCCACCGCGCGCGTGTCGCGGGCGCGCGGGCGTGGCGTGGGCCACGGGGCCGCTTCCGACGGCGGCGCCCGCGGCCTGGCGCGTCCGCCCCCGTTGGTAGCGTGGCCGCCATGAGCGTTCCTCCCTCCGGCCCGCCGGCCGGTCCGCCCGCCGGCTGGCCGCCGTCAGGCCGGCCGTCCGACCGCCGCGCCGCCGTCGCCCCGAGCCTGGATGGACACCCCGGCGCCCCCGGTGGCGTCCCCGCCGGCTGGCCCGGCCGCCGGCCCGCGGCCCGCACCGCGTCGGACTGGACCCCGGGCCGGTTCCACTGGGGCGACGCCGTCGTGGTGCTCGTGTACGTGGCGCTCATGGTGCTCGGGCTGGGGCTGTGGCTGGCGGTGTCGCTCGGCCTGGTCCCCGGTGACCTCGAGGCGTTCGACCTGGTCCGCGACGGGTTCACGGTGAACATCGTCAGCTACGCGATCCTCGTGGTGCTCGTGCTGGCCGTGGCCTGGCGACCCCTCGTGACGTCGCTGCGGGTGTTCCGCACGGGCACGTGGTGGAAGCTGTTGCTGCTGCCCGCCACGTGGCTGGCATGCATCGTCGTGAACGTGATCGTGCTGAGCCTCATCGGGGAGGCGCAGACCAGCGCCAACCAGGCCGCGCTCGAGGAGATGACCACGCAGGCCCCGCCCGTGCTCATGATCCTCATGACCGTGGTGGCCGCCCCGCTTGTGGAGGAGTACCTGTTCCGCCACCTGCTGATCGGCAAGCTCTCCCGCTGGATCAACGTGTGGGTGTGCGCCGTGGTCTCCGTGCTCGCGTTCACGCTCCTGCACTTCCTCGGCACCGGCGGCGACTTCCGGCTCGTGGAGACCATTCCGTACCTGACCCTCGCGGTGGCGATCACGGTGTCCTACATCCTGATGGGCCGCTCGTTCGGGTACGCGGTGCTGCTGCACATGGTGAACAACGGCATCGCCATCGCGATGCTCTACCTCGTGGCCCCCCTGCTGCCGGACACGCTGCCCGAGCCCACGGCCCCGACCACGGCGCTGGCCCCGCTGCTGGCCCTGCTGGGCTGAGATGGCGGGACCCTCCGGCTCGACGGCGGCGCCCGCCCCGCAGGACGCGCGCTCTCTCACGCGGCGCATCCTCGCGCTCGCGGTCCCCGCGTTCGGCGCGCTCATCGCGGAGCCGCTGTTCCTGCTGGCCGACACCGCGATCATCGGGCACCTGGGCACGGCCCAGCTGGCCGGCGTCGGGATCGGCACCACCATCCTGCACACGCTCACCGGCCTCATGATCTTCCTGGCCTACGCCACCACCCCGGCGGTGGCCCGGCTGATCGGGGCGGGGAACCCGGCCGCCGCGATGGACCGCGGCCGCGACGGCATCTGGCTGGGCCTGCTGCTCGGCGCGGTGCTGGCCGTCCTCGGCTGGCTCGCGGCCCCCGCGCTGACGGCGGCCCTCGGCGCGACGGGCGAGGTGCAGGCCCACGCCGTCGCCTACCTGCGCTGGTCCATGCCGGGGCTGCCGGCCCTGCTGGCCGTGCTCGCGGCCACCGGGGTGCTCCGCGGCCTCCAGGACACCGTGACGCCGCTCGTGGTGGCGGGTGTGGGCTTCGGCGCGAACATCGGGCTGAACGTGGCCCTGGTGTACGGGCTGGGCTGGGGCGTGGCCGGCTCGGCCGTCGGCACGTCCGTGGTGCAGTGGGCGATGCTCGTGACGTACCTGTTCGTGCTGGCCCCGCGCTTCCGCCGCTCGGGCACGGCGTGGGCGCCCCGCGCGTCGGGCATGCGGGCCACGGCCCAGGTGGGCTCGTGGCTGCTGCTGCGCACCGCGAGCCTGCGCGCGGCCATCCTCATCACCGTCATGGCCGCCGCCGGCGCGGGCGACCTCACCCTCGCCGCGCACCAGCTCGTCTTCACGCTGTTCTCCACGCTGGCGTTCGCCCTCGACGCCCTCGCGATCGCCGCGCAGGCCCTGATCGGCGCCGAGCTCGGGGCCGCCCGGCCCGACGCCGCCCGTCGCCTCACCCGGACGATGGTGCGCTGGGGGCTGGGCTTCGGCGTCGTGACCGGGGCCGTGCTGGCCCTGGCGGCACCGGTGCTGCCGGGGCTGTTCACCACGGACCCGACCGTGCAGGCCGCCGCCACCGTGGGCCTGTGGGTGCTGGCCGTCGGGCAGCCGGTGGCCGGGTACGTGTTCGTGCTGGACGGCGTGCTGATCGGCGCCGGCGACGCCCGCTATCTCGCCCTCGCCGGCCTCGTGAACCTCGTGGTCTACGCGCCGGCGCTCTGGGTGCTCGCGCAGCTCGCCACGGGCGGGCTCGGCTGGACCGCGGCCTGGCCCGGACCGAATGCCGCCGTGCCCGACGCCGGTGTGCAGCTGGGCCTGCTCTGGCTCGGGTTCGCAGGGGTCTACATGGGGATGCGGGCCCTCACCCTCGGCTGGCGGGCCCGGCGCGACGACTGGATGCGGCTCGGCGTCGTGTGAGCGCGTCCGGGCGGTGACGCGCGGGCCGGGCCGCGGCCGCACGGCTCCTAGACTGGGGCGGTGGCTACCGTGCAGACCCCCCTCGAGATCTCGTCCGTGGTGTTCAAGCCGATCCTGATCCGCGCCGTGGTGGCGCTGGCGTTCGGCCTGACCACCGTGTTCGTCGCCGAGCCGGGCCTGACGTGGATGAAGGTCATGTTCGCGCTGTATCTGGCATTCTCCGGCTCGGCGATGTGGGAGTACCTGCGCCGCGACCCGGTGCCCGTGGCCATGCGCTCCCCGCTGTCCCTGGCGGCGGCCGCGTGGATGCTCGGCGTGATCGTGCTGCTGTTCCTGGGGTCCCCGGCCGCGGTGGGCGTGGCGGCCGGCGCCGCCCTCGTGCTCGGCGGCGTCGCCGAGCTCGTGGCGTGGGCCCGCCACCGCCGCGCGTTCATCCCCGCGCGGGACCAGCTGTGGACCGGTCTCGTGGGCCTGCTCTCCGGGGGTGGCGTGGTCGTGGCGGCCCTGCAGGGCTTCGGCCCGCATGCCCTGCTCGGCATCGCCGGCGGCGGGGCGATCCTGATCGGGGTGCTCCTGATGGTCTCCGGGCTCGGCTTCCACCACGAGGTGCGCCGCGACCGCGGCACGGCCAGGGGCCTCTGAACCGGGCCGACGTCGTCGTCCTGACCCGCGGGGCGGACGTTCGCCGGGGGAGGACCTCGGGGCCCCGAGGGGCCACCCGCCGGCCGGACGCGTAGACTGGCTCCGGTCCGCCGCGCCCCGAGGGCCTCAGCCCTGGGCGCCTGCGCGGGCCGTGCCGCCCCAGCCGCCCCCAGCCGTCAGGAGTCCCGCCGTGAGCGCACCGTCCCCCCGCCCGTCCGCCGATCGCGCCGGATCCGGCCGCCCGGCACGCGGCGGTCTGCGCACCACGGTCAAGGGCCCGCTCGTCTTCTCCGCCGTGCTCGGCCTGATCGGTGGGGTGATCGCCGGCATCACGGCCTCCGGCGGCACGCAGAATCCGCTGCGCATCGACATCGCGCTGATCGCCTTCGGCGTCTTCTTCATGACCTCGCTCGTGGTGGTGGCCATGCTGCAGCTCGCCGCGCGCGAGAACCCGGACCACCTCTCCCAGGGCTCCGGCGTGAACCGGTCCTCCGAGGAGATGTTCCGCAAGGCCGCCGCCGACCGCCGCGCCCAGGCCGCCCGGGAGCGCCGCGAGCAGGGCGGCACCGGAGGCGACGCCCCGCGCGCCTGAGGCCGGCGCCTCAGAACCCGAGGCTGCGTGCCTCCCGCCGCAGCGCGTCCGCCGAGGCGTGCAGCGCCCGCATCTCCGCGTCGTCCAGCTCGGGCTGGATCACGCGGGTGACGCCGTCGCGCCCCACCACGGACGGCATGGACAGGGCGACGTCGGAGAGCCCGTGGACGCCGTCGAGCACGGTGGAGACCGGCAGGATGGCGTGCTGGTCGCGCAGGATCGCCTCGAGCAGGCGGGTCGTGGCCACGCCGACCGCGTACGTGGTGGCGCCCTTGCCCTGGATCACCTCGTACGCGGCGTGCACCACGGTGTCCGCCACCGCGTCCAGGTCGGCGCGGGTGAACAGCGGGTCGGCCGGCGTCGGCCACTCGAGGAGGGGCGTCGGGCCGATGCGCGCCGAGCTCCACGCAGGGAACTCCGTGTCCCCGTGCTCGCCGAGGATGGCCGCGTGCACCGACGACGCGTGGACGTGCGCGCGCGACGCCAGCAGCCACCGCAGGCGGGACGTGTCCAGGAGGGTGCCCGAGCCGATCACCCGGGCGGCGGGCAGACCGGTGAGGCGCTGGGCCACCAGCGTGAGGACGTCCACGGGATTGGTGACGAGCACGATCAGCGCCTCCGGCGCGTGCGCCTGCACCTGGGGCAGCAGGCCGCGCAGGATCTCCACGTTGTGCGCGCCGAGGTCGAGGCGGGTCTGCCCCGGCTTCTGCTTGGCGCCGGCCGTGATCACCACGACCTCGCAGCCGGCCAGGACGTCCGGGTCCGCGCCGCCGGTCATCGCCGACGCGGAGGTGAACGGGGTGCCGTGGGCCAGGTCGAGGACCTCGGCGCGGACCTTGGGCTCGTCGATGTCGTAGAGGGCGACCTCGCGGGCGACGCCGCGGATCAGCGCCGCGTAGCAGATCGCCGTGCCGACGCCGCCGGCCCCCACGACGCCGACCTTGCGGTGGGCGGGTTCGAGGGACGCGGGGGCGGCGGGGGTGTGCTCGCTCATGCCTCGCAGGCTAGGGGCGTCCGGTCGGCCGACGGAACCAGGGGCCGCCCCGTCCCCCGATGTTCAGCGCCGGGTCACCGGCGGGCAGGGCCGGGTCAGTCCTTCTTCTTGTCCGACTTCTTCTTGCCGGCCTTCTTCTCCGCCTTCTTGCGGGCCTTCTTCTCCGCCTTCCTGCGCTCCTTCTTCTCCTTCTCGGTCTCCTGGCGGGGCTCGTCGGCGGGCGCCTCGGAGCCCACGACGGCCTCCGGCGCCTCCGCCTCCTCCGGCCCGGCCGGATCCGTCGTGGGCGCGGCCTCCGCCGCCTCGGCCAAGCGTGCCCGGTAGGAGCGCACGTGGGTGCGGTTGGCGCAGTTGGCCTCGTCGCAGAACCGCTTGGACCGGTTCCGGCTGGCGTCCACGAGCGCGTTCTCGCAGTCCTCGCCCTCGCACACGCGCAGGCGGGCCAGCTCGCCGTCCATCGCGGTCTCCGCCAGCGCGAGGGTGGCCATCGCGGCCAGCCGCTCCACCGCGTCGGCGGGGACCTGTGCCGGGGCCAGCCCGACGACGTCGCCCCCGGCCGTCAGCCGCAGCGGGCCGGCCGTGGCGAGGAGGGCGTTCACGCGCTCCACGGCGGCCGCCTCGTCCCCGGCGGCGAGGGCCCAGACCTCGGCCAGACGGCCGCGGAGCTCGCGGCCACGCACGGCCGCGGCGGCGGCCAGGCGGAGGCGGACCTCGTCCTCCTGGAGCTCAGGGACGAGGGAGGGCAGCTGCGTGGCGGCGGTGAATCGCTCGTCGGCCGGCTGACCGCCCCGCAGGCCGGGGGCGGTGTTCAGGAACGCGGCGAGGGAGGCGAGGCGGGAGAGCGTCGGCGCGGAGAGCATGGGGAAAGCGTACGGCGGGCCTGCCCTCGCGTCACCGGCTTCATGCCGCGTATCGGGCCGCCTCCGGCGCCGACCCGTCCAGTACCCTGACCCCCACGGACCCCGTCTGCGCGGCGGGGTGCACCCACGGGGCCGGAGGGGCCCCCGAACCAGCACAGGAGACCTCCATGTCCCAGACCTCCCAGGCGACCGGTCGCCTCTCCGCCGGGCACGTCATCGTCAAGACCCTCGAGTCCCACGGCGTGAAGCGCGTCTACTCCGTGCCGGGCGAGTCCTACCTGGACGTCCTGGACGGCCTGCACGACTCGGGCATCGAGAACGTGGTGTGCCGCCACGAGGGCGGCGCCACGTACATGGCCGAGGCCGACGGCAAGATGAACGAGGTCCCCGGCGTCGCCATGGTGACGCGCGGCCCGGGCGCCGCGAACGCCCACGTCGGCCTGCACACCGCGTGGCAGGACTCGACGGCGCTCGTGCTGTTCGTCGGCCTGATCCCGTTCGAACACCGCGACCGCGAGGCCTTCCAGGAGTTCGACCCGCACGCCTGGTTCGGCACCGGTGCGAAGCGCGTGATGGTCCTGGACCACCCGGAGCGCGCCTCCGAGATCGTGGCCGAGGCCATGTTCGCCGCGAGCTCGGGCCGGCCCGGGCCCGTCGTCGTCGGCCTGCCGGAGGACGTGATCCGCCAGGAGATCGACGCGCACCTGCACCCGCAGATCCCCGTGGCCCCGGGCGGCATGACCGTGGAGGACTGGAAGTCCCTGCACGCCGCGCTCAAGGAGTCCCGCAAGCCGCTGTTCATCACCGGTGGCAACGACTGGACGGACGAGGGTGCGCAGGCCCTGACGACGTGGCTGGAGGAGCACAAGATCCCCGCCGCCGCCGAGTGGCGCACCGAGGGCACCGTGCCGTTCTCCTCGCCGTCCTACGTGGGCCCGATCGGCTACGGCCGCCCGAAGCCGACCTACGACATGCTCGAGGAGACCGACCTCATCGTGTTCGTCGGCACCGTGCCGGGCGACGTCGTGACCAACGGCTTCACCATCCGCCAGAACTGGGACAAGAAAAACTTCCTGGTCACCATCGACCCGTCCCTGCGCGGCCGTTCCGGCCCCGTCTCCCACCAGATCGTGGCCAAGCCGGACGTGTTCATCCGCGACCTCGTCCGCATGGAGCTCGAGGTCAAGCCGGAGTGGGAGGAGTGGACCTCCCGCATGCGCGGCGAGCAGGAGAAGTTCGCGGCCCTGCCCCCGGCCGAGCCGTCCGAGGGCCAGGCGAAGATGGCCACGCTCATGGCCAACCTGGTGCCGAAGCTGCCGAAGGACTCGATGATCTCCCTCGGCGCGGGCGAGCACACCAACTGGGCGCACCGGTACTTCCCGACCGAGGGCTACCGCGCCATGATCTCGGCCCGCAACGGCTCCATGGGCTACTCGGTGCCGGGCTCCGTGGCCGCGTCCCTGAACTTCCCGGACCGCACCGTGGTGACCATCGCCGGCGACGGCGAGTTCCTCATGAACGGCCAGGAGCTGGCGACCGCCGCGCAGTACGGCGCCACGCCCCTCGTGATCGTCATGGACAACCAGGAGTACGGCACCATCCGCACCCATCAGGAGCGCCAGTACCCCGAGCGCGTCTCCGGCACCCAGCTGAAGAACCCCGACTTCGCCGCCATGGCCGAGGCGTTCGGCGGCTTCGGCGTGCGCGTGGAGCGGGACGCGGACGTGCCGGCGGCCGTGGACGCGGCGCTCAAGGCCGTCCAGGAGGAGGGCCGGTTCGCGCTCATCCACCTGATCGTGGAGCAGCGCGTCAAGGCCTACTGAGGCCGGCGGTGCGGCCCGGTCCGCGCCGTCCCTTCGGTCAGGCCGCCGTCGTGGGGACGTCGAAGCGCAGCTTAGGTTCGGGGAAGGGTGCACCGTCGAGGTCCGCCTCGACCCGGTCCCGCAGCACGCCGCCGCACGCGCGGATCGTGGCCACGGAGGCCGTGTTCGTCTCGTCGCACGTGAGCAGGGCGGTGGACACCCCGCGCGCGGCCAGCAGCGTCAGGGCGCCGCGCAGCAGGCGCACGGCGTGCCCCCGCCGTCGGAACGCGGGGCGCACCGCGTAGCCCACGTGCCCGTTGACGTGCCGCAGCGCCTCGTTCAGCTCCCACCGCACGGACACCCGGCCCACCAGCTCGCCGTTCTCGTCCACGCCCACGTAGAAGGACGCGGGCACCCGGCCGGGTTCGACGTCGCCGCGCGCCTCGGCGGCGAACGCGCGGCGGATCGCGGGGAAGGAGCGGGTGGCCCCGCCGAGGAGGAAGTCGAATCCCTCGCGGTGCAGCTCGGCGTCCGCCTCGCGCGCCGCGATCTCGTCCGCGGCGCGCAGCGGGCGCAGCAGGAGGCCGTCCACGGTGACGGTGGGGCTGGGGTCCGGGAGCATGTGCCGAGTGTACGAGGGTGGACGCCGGGCGCGGCCGCGTGAGCCGCCCGCCGCCCCAGCCCTCCTCCCCTCCCCACCCCCGCGCCGCGAGCCAGACATTTCGGTCGTGATCAGCCCCTGATTGCAGCCGAAACGTCGGGCTCGCGGCCACGTACGCGGCCCTGCGCGCGACCCCGCCCACGGCACAGCTCTCGGTGCACCCTCCGGTCCACCCCCGACGCCAGCTGGGGTGACGTGCGTCACGTTGGAGGCTAGGGTGGGGGGACCGACGATCGCCCATCCCCAGGAGGTCGCGATGACCGTGCCGTCCTCGTCGGCGGGGCACGCGCCCGCGCTCGAGGCTCGCCCCGAGCTGCCGGGCGAGACCGTGTCCCGCGTCGCCATGACTCCTGCGGCGCTCGAGCTGATCCGCCGACTCCTCCCGATCCATGGCCCGCTCATGTTCCACCAGTCCGGCGGCTGCTGCGACGGCTCCGCGCCCATGTGCTATCCCGCCGGCGACTTCACGACCGGCGCCGCCGACGTCCTGCTGGGCACCTTCGCGCTGCCGGCCGAGGGGGACCAGGCCGCCGTGGAGATCCCGTTCTGGATGTCCGCCGCCCAGTTCGAGTACTGGAAGCACACCCACCTCACCCTGGACGTGGTGGACGGGCGCGGCTCCGGCTTCTCCGTCGAGGCGCCCGAGGGCAAGCGGTTCCTGATCCGTTCGCGGTTGATGGCCGGCTCGGGATGAGCTCGACCCTCGCCACCGGCGCCTACCGACGCGCCGTGGACCGGGCCCACGAGTCCCTCGCCTCGGTCCGCCTGTCGCTCGTGCCGTCGTCGCCCACCTCTCCGGTCGGCGCGGACCAAGGCCTGCGCGCCGCCCTTCAGGGGCTGCGGCGGGAGGTCCGCGAGTCCTGGCTGCGCTCCCTCGGCGCCCTCACCCCCGCGGGGTCGGCCCTCGACGCCGGGGCGTCCGCGACCGCGCCCGCGGTGCCCGGCCAGACCGACCCGGCCACCCTCGCCGACGACGACCTCGCCGCCGCCCGCCGCGAGCAGCGTCTCGCCGTGGCCCTGCCGGTGGTCCGCCGCATGCTCATCCACCCCGCGGCCGAGGCCGGGATGCTCGCCGCGATCGGCAACGCGCGCGGCCACCTGCTGTGGGTCGAGGGCGACCGGACCGCGGTGCGCCACGCCGAGACCATGGGCTTCGTCGCCGGCGCCGACTGGTCCGGGGCGTCCATGGGCACCTCCGCCCCCGGCATCGTCCTCGCGACCGGCGCCCCCACGCAGGTCAGCCGCGGCGAGCACCTGAGCCCGCGCGTGCACCCGTGGAGCTGTTCGGCCGTCCCGCTCACGGACCCGGCCACCGGGCGGCTCGTCGGGGTCCTGGACCTCACGGGCGGCGAGGACGCCGTCAGCCACCTCGCCCTGCCGCTGCTCCAGGCCACCGTGGACGCCGTGCACGCCGCCTGGCGGGACCTGCCCGCCCCGTCCCGGGGCCGTCCCCGCGGCACCGTCCCGACGCCGGGCCCCTCGGCCCCGCCGTCCGCCTCGCCGGAGCCGAGCCCCGCCGCCGCGCCGCACCGCCACGACGCCGCCGCGGGCCTGCTGCGCGTCACCGGCCACCTGCCGCCCACGCTGGACGGGGTCGAGCTCACCGGCCGGCACGCCGAGATCCTCACCCTCCTCGCGTGGCACGACCCGGGCCTGACCGGCGCCGAGCTCGAGGTCGCGCTGTATCCGGAGGAGACGGCCGGGCACCGGCCCGCGCCGGGCGACGCCCCCGCCCGCGCCATCTCGCTGCGCGCCGAGGTGCATCGACTCCGCCGGGCGCTGCAGGACGTGGGGGCGCCGGTGGCGCTGCTGTCCCGGCCGTACCGGCTCGTGGGGGAGGTGCACGCGGACCTGCTGTGCGCGCGGGAGGCGCTGCGCGCCGGGGATCTGGACCGTGCGCTGCACGCGGCGGCCGGGCCGGTGCTGCCGCGGTCGGTGTCCCCCGGTGTCGCCTCGATCCGGGCGGAGCTGGGGGAGGCGCTGCGCGAGGCCGTCGCCCAGGACGCGGATGTCGAACAGCTCTGGGCCTACCTGGGCCGCCCTGAGGCCCGCGACGACGTCGAGCTCTGGGGCGCCGCCCTGCGTCTGCTGCCGACGGACTCGCCGCGGCGTGCGCTCGCCGTGGCCACGCTCGAGCGGATCGAGCGGGACCTGGCCTGACCCGGCCCGCCCCTCACCCGCGCCCGGCTGCAACCTTCGTGCAACCTCCTTGTGACTAAGGTCACAGCCACGGCAGGGCGCCACCCGGCGCCGAGGCAACCGCAGGCAAAGGAGCCAGCACCATGACCGTCTACGCATTCCCGGGCACCGAGGGAGCCAAGGTCGAGTTCAAGTCCCGCTACGAGCACTTCATCGGCGGAGAGTGGACACCCCCGGTCAAGGGCCAGTACTTCGAGAACGTCACGCCCGTGACGGGCAAGGTGTTCTGCGAGGTCGCCCGCGGCACGGCCGAGGACATCGACGCCGCCCTCGACGCCGCCTGGAAGGCCGCCCCGGCCTGGGGCGCCACCTCGGCGGCCGAGCGGGCGCTCGTGCTGCACCGCATCGCGGACCGCATGGAGGAGAACCTCGAGATGCTGGCGGTCGCGGAGACGTGGGACAACGGCAAGGCCGTCCGGGAGACCCTCAACGCAGACCTCCCGCTGGCCATCGACCACTTCCGGTACTTCGCGGGCGCGATCCGCGCGCAGGAGGGCGGCCTGTCCCAGGTGGACGAGGACACCGTCGCCTACCACTTCCACGAGCCGCTCGGCGTGGTCGGCCAGATCATCCCCTGGAACTTCCCGCTGCTGATGGGGGTGTGGAAGCTGGCGCCCGCGCTGGCTGCGGGCAACGCCGTCGTGATCAAGCCCGCCGAGCAGACCCCGGCCTCGATCATGGTGTTCATCGAGCTGATCGCGGACCTGCTGCCGGCCGGCGTCGTCAACGTGGTCAACGGCTTCGGCCTCGAGGCCGGCAAGCCGCTCGCGCAGTCGCCGCGCATCCGCAAGATCGCGTTCACGGGCGAGACGACGACGGGCCGGCTGATCATGCAGTACGCCTCGGAGAACATCATCCCGGTGACCCTGGAGCTGGGCGGCAAGTCGCCCAACGTCTTCTTCGAGGACGTCATGGCGAACGACGACGCCTACTGGGACAAGGCACAGGAGGGCTTCACCCTGTTCGCGCTGAACCAGGGTGAGGTCTGCACGTGCCCGTCGCGTGCGCTCGTGCAGGAGTCGATCGCGGAGAAGTTCCTCGACGCCGTCGTGGAGCGGACCTCGCGCATCGTGACCGGCAACCCGCTGGACACGGACGTGATGATGGGCGCCCAGGCCTCCAACGACCAGCTCGAGAAGATCACCTCCTACCTGGACATCGGCCGTCAGGAGGGCGCCGAGGTGCTGATCGGCGGCGCCCGCGCCGAGATGGAGGGCGAGCTGGCCGGCGGCTACTACGTGCAGCCCACGATCTTCCGCGGGGACAACTCGATGCGCATCTTCCAGGAGGAGATCTTCGGGCCGGTGGTCTCGACGACCACGTTCACCGACTTCGACGACGCCATGCGGATCGCCAACGACACGCTCTACGGGCTCGGCGCCGGCGTGTGGTCCCGGAACGGCAACATCGCCTACCGCGCGGGCCGGGCGATCCAGGCCGGCCGCGTGTGGGTGAACAACTACCACGCCTACCCGGCCCACGCCGCGTTCGGCGGGTACAAGTCCTCCGGCATCGGCCGTGAGAACCACCTGATGATGCTCGACCACTACCAGCAGACCAAGAACCTGCTCGTCTCCTACTCCGAGGACAAGCTCGGGTTCTTCTGAGCCGACGCCGGCACTGCACGCCCCCTCCCCACTCCACGAAAGGTGATCCCCCATGACCACGATGAAGGCAGCCGTCGTCACCCAGTTCGGCACAGAGGCCGACGTCCAGGAAGTCGAGCGTCCGACGCCCGGCCAGCACCAAGCGCTCGTGAAGCTCATCTCCTCGGGCGTCTGTCACACCGACCTGCACGCGATGGAGGGCGACTGGCCGGTGAAGCCGACCCCGCCGTTCATCCCGGGCCACGAGGGTGTGGGCATCGTCGAGGAGGTCGGACCCGACGTCGAGAACCTCAAGGTCGGGGACATGGTCGGCAACGCGTGGCTGTGGGGCGCGTGCGGCCACTGCCAGTACTGCCGTACCGGGTGGGAGACCCTGTGCGAGGAGCAGATCAACGGCGGCTACTCCATGAACGGATCCTTCGGTGAGTACATGCTCGTGGACGCCCGCTACGCCCCCGTGATCCCCGAGGGCGCGGACCCGATGGAGGTCGGCCCGGTCCTGTGCGCCGGCGTCACGGTGTACAAGGGGCTGAAGCAGACCGAGGTGCGTCCCGGGCAGTGGGTCGTGATCTCCGGCATCGGCGGCCTGGGGCACATCGCGGTGCAGTACGCCGTGGCGATGGGCATGCGCGTGGTGGCCGTGGACGTCGCGGACGACAAGCTGGCGCTCGCCTCCCGGCACGGCGCGGAGCTGACCGTGAACGCGAACGTCGCGGACCCCTCCGTGGAGATCCAGGAGAAGATCGGCGGGGCCCACGGCGTGCTCGTCACGGCCGTGCACCCGCAGGCGTTCGGCCAGGCCATCGCGATGACCCGCCGCGGCGGCACCATCGTGTTCAACGGCCTGCCCCCGGGCGACTTCCCCGCGCCGATCTTCGACATCGTCCTCAAGGGCCTGACCATCCGCGGCTCGATCGTGGGCACCCGGCAGGACATGGTCGAGGCACTCGAGTTCTACGCGGCCGGGAAGATCCACCCGACGTTCCACACCCGTCCGCTCACCGAGATCAACGACGTGTTCGACGAGATGCGCCACGGCAAGATCGAGGGCCGCGTCGTGATCGACTACGCGATGCAGGACTGACGTGTCGCCTGGGCGTCGTCTGGGCGCGGGGTAGTATCGACACATCACGCGCACCAGTGCGACGGCGGTCGTCCCACCCGGAGATCCGGGCCGGGGCGGCCGCCGTCGTCGTCGCGGGGACGGGGCGGGCCGCAGCGCGCCCGACGCCCGAGCCTCAGCGGGCCGCGTCCGGGGCGACCCCGTCGCGCAGCCACTCCAGCGTGGCCGGCCAGAAGGTCGGCGCGAACCGCGCGTGGAACAGGCCGAAGTGCCCGATCTCCGCGACACCGAGCTCCTCCGGCCGCACCCGCCAGCGCACCGTCCGCCGACCCGGCGAGTAGGCGTCCACGCGGTCGAGGGCGGCGTCGGTGCCGAAGTCGTCGTCGACAGGCGCCACGATCAGCGCGTCCGCCGTGAACGCGGCCAGACGACGGCGCAGCTCGTCCCGGCCGGCGGCGGTGCGGGCGCTCGCGGTGAAGTCGCGGCGACTGCGCGCCCAGTCCAGGGCGACCCCGCGCGGAAGGTCCTCGAGCCAGCCGAGCCGCCGCCCCGGGAAGTGACCGCGGGCCAGCGTGATCGCCGGCATCACCGCGTGCCAGCGCGCCCACATCCGCGCCCTCCCCGGCCGCGCCCGGTAGTCCCGCCAGTAGGCGTGCTGCCCGCCCACGGCCACGTGCCGGGCCACGTGACGCGCCTCGTCCGCGAGCCCGATGCCGAACCCGCCGTAGCTGTGGCCCACCGTCAGGAGGGGGCCGGGCAGGTGCGTCCGGGCCCAGCCGAGCACGGCGTCCGCGTCGAGAGCGCCCCAGTCCGCCCACCGCGCCCGCCGGGCCACGGCGAACGGCTCGCGGGACTCCCCGACACCCCGGTAGTCGAACGTGACCGCGTGGAACCCGTGGCCGGCGAGGAACTCGGCGTAGCGCCGGTAGTACGTGGTCTTCACCCCGGTCGCCGAGGCGATCACCACCGCGCCGGCGGGCCGGGCCGGGGGCGTCGTCGTCGTGGGGACGAAGTGGTGGGCCGCGAGCTCGAAGCCGTCGCGGGCGCGGAGGCGCACGGGGGTGGAGGTGGTCTGCGTCACGCCGCCACCCTAGGCGCGGGGCGGCGCGACCTGCGACACAATGGGCCCATGACTGAGACCCCCCAGAGCTCGTCCGGCCAGCGCCGGGACGAGGTCCTCGCCCGCCTCGAGGAGATCTACGCGAACGACCCCGCGGTGCGCGAGCACGGCGTCACCCTCGGCGAGGTGGCCGAGGGGCACGTGGTGCTGCACCGCGACGTCACCGCGGACATGGTGAACTCCCACGAGATCTGCCACGGCGGCTTCCTGTTCCACCTTGCGGACTCGGCGCTGGCGTACTGCGTGGCGACCTTCGGCGCCGCGCCCGTCACCCGGCGCGCCGAGATCACCTACGTGGCGCCCGCCAGGCTCGGCACGCACCTCGTGGCGACCGCCCGCCAGTCGGTGGAGTTCGGCCGCGACCGCATGATCGAGGTCGGCATCGAGGCGGACGGCCAGCTCGTCGCCTGGTTCACCGGCCACTCCACGAGCCCGCGGGTGCACGCGTGAGCGCCGGGCAGGACGCCACGACGGCCGGGCCGGTCGTCGAGTCGGTGGAGCTGCACGTGGCCGCGGGGGCGGAGGCGGCGTTCGAGGCCGCCGTCGCCGAGGCCGAGCCGCTGTTCCGGGACGGGGGCGCGACGTCCTTCGCGCTGTCCCGGCAGGTGGAGGACCCGGCGCGCTACCGGCTGCTGATCGGCTGGCGCACGCTCGAGGACCACACCGTGGCCTTCCGCGGGTCCGACTCGTTCCTCGCGTGGCGTGCGCTCGTCACCCCGCACCTGACGCAGCTGCCGGCCGCGACCCACTGGTCCGCCGTCTGACCCCGCACCCCCCGCTTTCGTTCGGGAAACGGCGGTCGTCAGCGCGTTTTCGTTCGGGAAACGGCGCGAGGGCTGACCGTTTCCCGAACGAAAGTGCGCCGACACGCCGCCGTTTCCCGAACGAAAGTGCGGAGACGCGGTCGGTTCAGAGGTGGCGGCCCGCCAACCGCGTGAGGCTCGACTGGATGCCCCGCCCGTTGTCCGCCGGCACCCGCAGCAGCTCGTACGCGCGGCGCACGGCCGGCCGGGCCCACGAGTAGTCGAAGGTCTCGGTGACCTCGGTGGTGCCGTCCCCGTTGTCCTGGAACGCCCAGCGCCACCGGTGTCCGCCCGGGTGGGCCCACTCCACGAGCTCGTCCTCGTCCACGGCGGTGGCGGTCAGCGGCATCGTGTACGGCACCCCGTACTTCCGCATGGCCACGCGGAACCGGTCGCCCACGGCCAGTCGGTGCGGCCCGCTCACCTTCGGCCGCACGGTCCCGGACCCGTCCGCCTCGTGATGGCGGTGCGGGTCCGCGAGCATCGCCCACAGCTCATGCGCCGGAGCGGCCACGGTGACCCGGTAGGACACCTGGTGCTCGCCGGTCTCCACGCGCTCGGGCCATGCCGCCTGCGGGGCGGCCTGCGGCAGCCTGGACGACGACGGCGCGGCGGCGGGTTCGGTCTCGGGGGTGGCGGACGAGGGGGTCGGCTCGGTGCTCATGCCGCCCAGTCTAGGAACCGCCGCGGACACCGGAAGCGGAGGCGACGGCACCCCTCGGCGGGACACCACAGCACTCTTGCCGGGGGCCCGCCCCGGGCCTAGGGTCAGGTCATGGGCGCATGGGGCAGAAACGTCTTCCAGAACGACACGGCGCTGGACATCGTGGACGAGGTCCTCGACGGCACCTTCGACCTCGACGAGTTCCGCAGGAACTTCCGTCGCGACGAGGACGAGGGCTACCTGACCGCGAGCCAGGGCGCCGCACTCCTCACCCTCGGGGCGCTCGTGCGGATCGCCCGGAACGAGGACCACGCGGACCTCGAGGCCCTGCTCGAGCACGCGGAGACGGACGAGGTCGACCTCACCGCCTTCATCGACCAGTTCTCGGACGAGGACATCGAGACCCTGCGCGAGCTGATCGGCGTGGTCATCCGCGAGCCCTCCTGCTCCGAGCTCTACCAGCTCTGGGAGGAGTCCGGCGAACTCGAGCAGTGGCTCGAGTACTCCCGCGAATGCCTGCCCTGACCGGCCGGCCGGGCCGGGGTGGACCCGGCCCGGCCGGCCCCGCCCCGGCTCAGCGCGCGTAGCGGGTGAGCCGCAGAGAGTTCAGCACCACGAGCACGCTCGAGGCCGCCATCGCGCCGCCGGCGATCATCGGGTTCAGCAGGCCCAGGGCCGCGACCGGGATGCCGAGCACGTTGTAGAGGAACGCCCAGAACAGGTTCATCCGGATGATCCCCAGGGTGCGGCGGCTCAGGTCGAGCGCCTGGACCACCTGGTGCAGGTCGTCGCCCATCACGGTGATCTGCGCGGCCTCACGGGCCACATCCGTCCCCGAGCCCATCGCGATGCCCATGTCCGCCGCGGCCAGGGCCGGGGCGTCGTTGACGCCGTCGCCCACCATGGCCACCACGGCCCCCTCGGACTGCAGGCGCGTCACCACGTCCACCTTGTCCTCGGGGCGCACGCCGGACACCACGTCCTCGGCCGGGATCCCGACGGCGTCCGCCACCTGGGTGGCGACGGCGGCGTTGTCACCGGTCACCAGCAGCGGGCGCAGGCCGAGCTCCTTGAGCCGGGCGATGGCATCCGCCGAGGTCTCCTTCACGGTGTCCCGCACGGACAGGACGCCCGCCACCCGGCCGCCGACCGCGACCCACACGGCCGTGGCGCCGGCCTGCTCCGCCGCCTCGAACGCGGCCCGGTGTTCGGCGGGGATGCCGCCGTCGAGGGCTGTCTCGAGGACGGAGCCGCGGCCGACGGCCACGCGGACCGGGGCCGGGCCCGCGGCGCCGTGCGCGCCGGAGCCGAGGGCGCCGTCGTCGTGGGGGAGGGCCACCAGCCCGGACACGCCGCCGCCGGCCGTGGAGGCGAAGTCCGCCACGTCGGGCACGCTCAGGCCGCGCTCCTCGGCGCCGGTCACGATCGCGCGGGCGATCGGGTGCTCGGACCCGCGCTCGACGGCGGCCGCCAGGGTCAGCAGGACGTCGGCGGCCCGGTCCGGCGCCGTTTCGGCCACGAAAGCGCTCCGGGGAGCGTCCGTCTCGGCCACGAAAGCGGGGTCGAGGACGAGGACGTCCGCGAGCGCCATGCGGCCCTCGGTCACGGTGCCGGTCTTGTCCAGCACGATCGTGTCCACGGTGCGCGAGTCCTCGAGCACCTCGGGGCCGCGGATGAGGATGCCCAGCTGCGAGGCGCGGCCGGTGCCGGCCAGCAGGCCGACCGGGGTCGCCAGGCCGAGGGCGCACGGGCACGCGATCACGAGCACGGCCAGGCCGGCGCGCAGCGCGGACGGCAGGTCGCCGGTCACGAGCATCCACACCGCGAAGGTCAGTACGGCGATCCCGAGCACGATCGGCACGAACACGGCGGAGATCCGGTCGGCCAGCCGGGCCACGCGCGCCTTGCCGGTCTGCGCCTCGGAGACGAGCCGCCCCATCTGGGCGAGCGTCGTGTCCGAGCCGACGCGGGTCGCGCGGGCCACGAGCCGGCCCGAGGTGTTCAGGGTGGCGCCGGTGAGGGCGTCCCCGGGGCCGACCTCCACGGGCACGGACTCGCCCGTGAGCAGGGAGGCGTCCACGGCGGAGGTGCCCTCGAGCACCTCGGCGTCCGTGGGCACCTTCTCACCGGGGCGGATCAGCACGACGTCGCCCGGCGCGAGGGACTCGGCGGGCACCGTGCGCTCGTCGTGGGTCTCGGGGTCGTAGAGGGTGGCCTGGGCCGCGCCCAGGTCCAGGAGCGCGCGCAGCGCGGCGCCGGCCTCCCGCTTGGCGCGGGCCTCGAGCCAGCGGCCCAGCAGCAGGAACGTGGTGATGACCGCGGCCGCCTCGAAGTACAGGCTGTGGTGGGCCATCTCCGCCATGGTCCCGCCCACGTGGGCGGTCATGTCCGGCGCCAGGATCAGCTCCACGGCCGAGAAGAAGAAGGAGACGAGCACGCCCAGGGACACGAGGGTGTCCATCGTGGACGAGCCGTGCCGGGCCGCGCGGAACGCCGCTGAGTGGAACGGCCACGCCGCCCACAGCGCCACGGGCGCCGCCAGGGCGAACGCGACCCAGCCCCAGTGCGGGAACTGCAGCGCCGGGACCATGGAGATCAGCACGAGCGGCACCGTCAGCACCGCCGCGCCGATCAGGCGCGGCTTGAGCACGTCCTCACTCGGACCGTGGGCCATGTGGTCGTGGTGGTCCACGCCGTCATGGTCCGCGGCATGCTCCTCGCCGTGGCCCTCGCCGTGCTCGGAGGTGTGCGCGTGCCCGGCATGTCCCGCGTGCCCGGCCGGCGGGGCGGGACGGCGCACGGTGGCGCCGTACCCGGCCTTCTCGACGGCGGCCACGAGCTCCTCGTCCGACACGCCGGCGGGCGCGGTGACGGTGGCCTGTTCGAGCGGCAGGTTCACGGACGCCGTGACGCCGTCGAGCTTGCCCAGCTTGCGCTCGACGCGACCCACGCACGAGGCGCAGGTCATGCCGGTGACGTCCAGGTCGACGCGGCGGGTGGTCTCGGACTGCGGGCCGGCCGGTGCGGAGGAGGCGGGGTGGGTCATGGGGCTCAGCCCTCCACCAGCGTGTAGCCGGCCTCCTCGACGGCGGCGCGCGCGGCGGCGGGGTCGAGGGGGCCCTCGGAGGTGACGGTGGCGGTGGACACGCCCCCGGCGTTCAGGTCCACGTCCACGGCGGAGACGCCGGCGATCTCACCGAGCTCCTCTCGGACGGAGGCGACGCAGTGGCCGCAGGTGATGCCGGTGATCTTCAGGTCGGTGGTGGTCATCTCATGCTCCTCGTGCGGTGGTGGGTGGGCGACGGCGCCGGTCAGCGCAGCAGGCGGCCGAGGGCGGCCGTCGCCTCGGCGACCTTCTCGTCGATGAGCTCGGTGCGGCCTTCTGCCTCGGCCTGCACCGCGGCCTCCGCCACGCAGTGACGCAGGTGCTCCGAGGTGAGGTTCAGGCTGAGGGACTGCAGCGCCTTCGTGACGGCGGCGACCTGCGTGAGGACGTCGATGCAGTACACGTCCTCGTCCACCATGCGGTGGAGGCCGCGCACCTGCCCCTCGATGCGGCGCAGTCGCGCCAGGTGCTTCGCCTTGTCCCGGTGGACCTCGTGCGGGGGCCGGTGGCCATCGCAGGCGTCCGCCGCGGCGGAGGGAAGGGGCGAGGCGGCGGCGGGCGCCGTCGTCGTGCTGTCCGTGCTCATACCCCCGTTCTATACCCCAGGGGGGTATAGGTCAAGGGGTCAGCCGGCGCGGGTGTCCGCGTCCGGCAGCGGGGCGTCGGCGGCGGCTTCGCCCAGATCGGCGATCAGGCCGCGGACCTGCAGGTCCAGGGCGTCGCGCACGCCGCGCACCTGCTCGAGGCTCATGCCGCGGATCGACGGCACGGACCACGTCTGCACCTGTGCGCCCTCGGGGATCTCGAACGGATCCGCGCCGTCGAAGAGCACCACGATCTCGGCGGCCCGGAGCACGTCCGGGTCCAGGCCCTTGGTGTACGTGTGGTGCAGCGGGATGCCGATCTCGTTCATCGCCTCGAACGCGGTGGAGATGACCTCGCCGGCGGGCTCCGTGCCGGCCGAGCGGGCCCTGACCTCGCCGTGGGTGCGGTTCTCGAGCAGGGCCGCGGCCATCTGCGAGCGGCCGGCGTTGCCGTGGCAGACGAACAGCACACGCGGGTGGCGGGACTCGATGCTGCCCTGGTTGATCGCCCTGGCGCGCAGGCGCGAGGCGGCATGCTGCACCGAGGTGGTCGGCAGCATCTCCGGGTGGCGGCTCGTCGCGGCGAGCTCGGCGTAGGAGTCGAACAGGAGCTGACGCACCGTCGCCTCGTCGGCCACGCCGGGGAAGCGCGCCATCAGGGGCCCGACCTCGCGCTCCAGCACGTGCGCGGCCATCCCGTGCGGCACGGGGCCCACCGCGGCGGGGGTGTCCGGCGCGGCCGTCGTGTCCAGTGGCATGTCGTCCACCGCTGTGGCGTGATCGGCGTGGGGGTCCGGGGGGATGGGGGCCATGATGCGAGTCCTCCGGGGAAGGCGGTCGGTTGAGCGCGAGGTGAACGGGTGCCCCCACCCTGCGCCGTGGGGTGTGCCGGCGCAAGCCTTGACGGGATCCCTCCGCGCCCGAGACGCCGCTCGCCGCGGTCGTCGGGGCGGCGGCCGAGGCCCGGGCCCGGAGCGGGGGTCCGCCGAGGTGGGAGAGAATGGGGGCCATGTCTGTCCGCTCCCTGCTCCCGGACCTCGGCACCCCCGCGACCGGGACCCCCGAGGCCGCCGTCCCCCCGTTCGCCCGGGCGGTGCTGTGGGCGCACGGGGACGACGCGTGGCGGGGCGAGGGCGGCTGGACCGTGCTCCTGGACGGCACCGACCGGCTCCGCCGGCTCTCCGCGCTGTGGCAGGCCGCCGTCGCCGGGCGACCGGACCCGACGGCCCCGCTGCGGGGCTGGATCTCCTCGACCTTCGCCGATGACTCGCCCGAGCCCGCGGTCCTGCGCATCCCCGCGGATCTGCGCCGCGCCACGCCGTCCGGCGTGCGGGACGTGGCCCAGCACGTGGACGTGGACGCGCTCGCAGCCGCCGTCGCCGCGGACCGCGGAGCCCGGCTGCTGGCCGACGGTGCGGTGCCCCTGCCCGCCGACGTCGCCGACCGTGCCTGGGACGACGCCGGCTACGCGGCCGGGGTGCGCGAGCTGCTGACGCGGATGGCCGACTCGGGCGGGGAGCTGGCGAAGGTCGTGATCAGCCGCACGATGACCGTCCCCGCGGACGACGCCGACCTGTGGCGGGCGATGGGGGCGCTGCGCCGCGAGTACCCGCAGACCTGGGTGTTCGCCGTCGGCGGGCTGCTGGGCGCCACGCCCGAGGTCCTCGCCACGCGGCACGCGGGGCTCGTGGGCTCGCGGGTGCTGGCGGGGTCCATGCCGCGCGGCGTGGACGCGGAGGAGGACGCCGCGCTGCGGGAGCGTCTGGCCTCTGATCCGCGGCTGGCGGAGGAGCATCGCTGGGCGGCGCGGTCGGTGCTGGACGCGCTGGCGCCCGTCGTCGACCTCGCCGACGACGACCCCGCACCCACCGTCCTGACCCTGCCGAACGTGCACCACCTGGCCACGTCCGTGCGCGGCCGGCTGCGGGACGGGCGGGGGACCGTGCTGGACGTGGTGGCCGCGCTGCATCCGACGGCTGCCGTCGGCGGGACCCCGACGCCGGACGCGGTGCGGGTGATCGCGGAGGTCGAGCCCGTGGACCGCGGCCGCTACGCCGGGCCGGTCGGGTGGCTCGACCAGGACGGCGACGGCGAGATCGCCCTGGCGCTGCGCTGCGGCCAGCAGGTGCCCGGCGGGGTGCGGCTGCAGGCCGGGGGCGGGATGGTCCCGGGAGCGGTGCCCGAGGAGGAGGTCACGGAGATCCGGGCCAAGTTCCTGCCGATGCGCCGGGCGCTGGGCGTCGCCGAGGACTGAGGCCTCCCGCGCCGTGCCCCCCGTCCGCGTCACCCACGCTTTCGTGTAGGAAACGGCGGCGTGTCGCGGTGCTTTCGTGTGAGAAACGGCGCCGCACCTCGGAGTCGTGTGGGCGGCGATGGAACGGCGCCCCGGAGCGTTCACGCCGTTTCTCGGACGAAAGCGTCCTGGGAGGCGAGAAGACCCGCCGGCCACGGCCCCTCGCGGGGCGGGCCGACGGGTCGTCGCGTCGGTGTGAGGGATCAGGCGGCGACGGCCATGGCCTCGTGGGCCGGCGTCGCGGCCTGGAGGCGGCGGGCGGCCTCGCGCTCGGCGAGGGCCGGCAGGAAGGTGGTGATACGGGCGCCGCGCTTGAGGTCGGCGACGACCTCGCGGACGACCGAGCGGACGGTCTCGGCGGTGACGGTGCCCTCGAAACGGCGGAGGAGGGTCTCCTCGACGCGCTGGAGCACGTGGCGCTGCATGAGGGCGCTCGGTGCGGCGGGCAGGTGGTGGCTGGTCGTGTTGATGCTCACGGTGAGCACCTCCTTCGGTTGCCGGACCACGAGTCCGGCGGATCGTCGCGGCGGGGCCGCGGGTGGTGGGTTCGGTGGAGTCCCGACCTCGCGTTCAGTAAACGCTGGGTGAACTGCTTGTGAACAAGTTTACAGATTTTCTCCCGGCGTGCAACTCCGCGTTCACCGACGTGACCTGTAACACCCTGTCGCGCAGGTCTGCACAGCGCTGAATCGGCGCAATCACGCGGCTTTCGTGTCGAGGTGCCACGAGCGCCAGGCCGACAGCAAGATGAACAGAAGGTGAACAGCGCCGTTCATCTTCGCCCCCTGCCCCTCCGCTCGACCCGGTGCGAGGCTGGGACCATGCGCCCCGACCGCCACTCCGCCCCGACCTCCGCGGCCGCCCTCGCCCGCGAGGCCGTGATCCTCGCCGGCGCCGGTGCGGCGATCCTGCTCCAGGTGGCGCACCAGCCGGTGGGGGCCGGCGTCGCCGTCCACTCCCGGTTCACCGAGGACCCGATGCGCCGGCTCCGCCACACGCTCGCCTACATCTACGCGGTCACCCTCCCCGAGGCCGCGCCGGTGCGCGACGCGGTCGTCGAGCGGGTGCGGGCGGCGCACCGCCCGGTCCGCGGGGTCGACGCCGGAGGCCACCCCTACGACGCCGCCGACCCGGACGCCCAGCTCTGGGTGGCCGCCACCCTCTACGCGATGGGAGAGCAGGTGCGCCGCCGGGTGTGGGGGGCCCTCGACGCCGAGGACGCCGACCGCCTCTACCGCGGGTACGCCCCGCTCGCCACGAGCCTCGAGGTCCCCGCCTCCGCCTGGCCGGCCGACCGCGCGGCGTTCGCGGCCTACTGGGACGACCGGGTGGCCCGGCTCGAGGTCACGGACGACGCGCGGCGGATCGCCGCCGACCTGTTCTCCGGCCAGGGCGTCCCCCTGCCACTGCGCGCGGCCCTGCCCCTGGCCCGGTTCGTCACCGCCGGCCTCCTCCCGGGGCGCGTGCGCGCCGGCCTCGGCTGGTCCTGGACCGGGCGAGACTCCGTCCGGGAGGCACGCTTCTGGGGGCTGGCGCGCACCCTGTACCGGCCGCTGCCGGCGACGGTGCGCGGCGTCGTCGTCCGCTGGGTCCTGCGGGGGCTGCCCCGGACGCCGGAGCCGCGCGGCGCCGTCGACGTGGAGGCGACCCGCCGCGAAGTCCGCCCCGTCTGGGAGAATGGTGCCGATGTCTGACTACCAGCCCCGCCGCCCCGGATCGAAGCCCACCCCGAACCGCCAGAGGGACCGCGCCGGCAAGCCGGCCCTCGGCCGCCCCGAGCGCGGCCTGATCGACGAGTCCGAGGCGCGCCAGCTCGCCGAGGACCGAGAGCGCATGCGCCGCGCCGGCGTCGGCCACCAGCTCTCCGCGCCCAAGCGCCGCGAGGCCGCCACCGCCGAGCGCCCCCAGGTGATGCCGAAGACCGAGGGCTGGACCCAGCCGATGGGCCCGGACGGCCGACCGCAGCTGCAGTTCAAGCAGCCGCGCGTCTCCCAGCCGCCCACCCACCTGGCCGACCTCACGCTGAAGGAGCGGCAGGAGAAGGCCAAGGAGATCGGGCTGCCGGCGTTCCGCGCCAAGCAGCTCTCGGTGCACTACTTCGAGCACTACACCACCGATCCGGAGCAGATGACGGACCTGCCCAGGGACAAGCGGGAGGCGATCGCGGAGGCGTTCTTCCCGCCGCTGCTCACCGAGGTCCGGCGCATGGAGACCGACCGCGGGGACACCGTCAAGTTCCTGTGGCGGCTGTTCGACGGCGCGCTCGTGGAGTCCGTGCTGATGCGGTACCCCGGCCGCGTGACGCTGTGCGTGTCCAGCCAGGCCGGCTGCGGGATGAACTGCCCGTTCTGCGCCACGGGCCAGGCCGGGCTGACCCGCAACATGTCCACGGCGGAGATCGTGGAGCAGATCGTGCTGGCCAACCAGGTGATCGCCGCCGGCGGACTGGGCGGCAAGCGCAAGGACGGCGGGCACGACGCCGACCGCGTCACCAACGTCGTGTTCATGGGCATGGGTGAGCCCCTGGCCAACTACAAGCGCGTGATGGCCGCCGTGCACCGCATGGTGGACCCCTCGCCTGAGGGCCTGGGCATGTCCGCGCGGAACATCACGCTGTCCACCGTGGGCCTGGTGCCGGCCATCCGGAAGCTGGCCGAGGAGGGGGTGCCGCTGACGTTCGCGCTGTCCCTGCACGCGCCGGACGACGAGCTGCGTGACGAGCTGATCCCCGTGAACTCGCGCTGGAAGGCGGACGAGGCGATCGACGCCGCGTACGACTACTTCGTGGCCACCGGCCGCCGGGTGTCCATCGAGTACGCGCTCATCAAGGACATGAACGACCACGCGTGGCGCGCCGACCTGCTGGCCAAGAAGCTCAACGCCCGGGGCAAGGGCTGGGTGCACGTGAACCCGATCCCGCTGAACCCGACGCCGGGCTCCATCTGGACCGCCTCGGAGAAGGACGTGACGCGCGAGTTCGTGGACCGGCTCAACGCCGCCGGCATCCCCACCACCCTGCGCGACACCCGCGGCAAGGAGATCGACGGCGCATGCGGCCAGCTGGCGGCCGAGGACGTCGACTGACCCGCCGAAGCCCCGCGCGCGGCGCTCGCTTTCGTTGACGAAACGGGCGTCTCCAGCGGTGCTTTCGTTGACGAGAACAGGGGCGGCCCCGGCGTGATGCCGGGGCCGCCCCTCGTCCCGTCCGCTCACCGGCCCGTCCGCGGGCACGCCGCGGAGCCGGCGTCGGGCGGCGCCGTCAGAACCGGACGGTCTCGCTGTCGCCCGGCTCGGCGGTCCCGCCGGTGACCTTGGCCTTCACCAGCTCGACGGCGGTGGCCACCGCGCCCGGGGACTCCCAGAACTGGGCGGTGTCCACGTCCACGCGCACGAGCACGATCTGCGGATCCTCGGGGCTCGAGCCCTCACCGAAGAACGCCTCGGTGGCCGGGTTCCAGAACTCCTTCTTGCGCGCGTCGTCGCGGACGAGCTGGCCGTGGCCCGCGAGGGAGGCCCAGAAGTCCTTGTCCTGCACGGCGACGTTGACCGGGCGCTGCGGAGCGTCCGCGGCGACGTCGGAGGTGGCACGCGTGAGGAACCAGAGCGTGCCACCGTCCTCGGCCTGCTGCAGGCCCATCGGGCGGGTGACGAGCGTGCCGTCCTGCTCAGCGGTGGTCAGCATGCAGACGTTCACCTTCGCGAGCTTCTCGAGCAGACGGGCGCGGGGATCCTGGGTGCCCATGGCGTGACTCCTTCGTCGTCGGGTGCCGGCGCCCTGATGCGGCCACCGGCTCGTACTACCGACCCTAGGCACGGCCAGGCGGGTCCTGGCCAGCGCTCAGCGGCGCACAGCCGCGGCGAGCCAGTCGACGGCGAGGGCGTAGCCCTGGACGCCCGCCCCGGCGATCACGACGTCGGCGACGGCGGAGACGTGCGAGTGGTGTCGAAACGCCTCGCGCCGGTGGATGTTGGAGATGTGCACCTCGGCGATCGGCCGGTCGACGGCGGCGAGGGCATCGCGGATCGCGATGGAGGTGTGCGAGTACGCGGCGGGGTTGATGAGGACGGCCGCGTGGGAGGTGCGGGCCTCCTGAATCCAGTCGATGAGCTCGCCCTCGTGGTTGGACTGTCGGAAGTCCACGGTCAGACCGTGCTCGGCCGCGCGTGCCTCGGTGAGCGCACGGACGTCGTCGAGGGTGGCCGTGCCGTAGACCTCGGGCTCGCGGGTGCCGAGCAGATTCAGGTTGGGGCCGTTGAGCACGAGCAGGGGCAGGGCGGGAGTGGCGGTCATGCGGTCAGTCTAGGAAGCGACGACGACGGCTCCCGTCTCGGCCACGACAGTGCGTGGAAGGTGCCCGTATCTCGAACGAAAGTGCCGGGACACGCCGCCGTTTCCCGAACGAAAGCGGGGTGGGGCGGAATAGGTGCGGCGGGGCGTCCGTTGTGGTCGGCAGGACGATCGCCGACGTGAACGCGTCGGCCCCGCTGACGAAAGGACCCACCGTGGCCACCAAGGACCTGACCCTCGAGGAGTTCGGCTCCACCGTCGCCGAGAACGACACCGTGCTCGTGGACTTCTGGGCCGGCTGGTGCGGCCCGTGCCGCCAGTTCGCCCCCGTGTTCGAGGCCGCCTCGGAGAAGCACGACGACGTCGTGTTCGCCAAGGTCGACACGGAGGACCAGCAGCAGCTGGCGGCGATGGCCGGCATCACCTCCATCCCCACGCTCATGGCCTTCCGCGGCGGCGTGCTCGTGTTCTCCCAGGCCGGCGCCCTGCCGGGCACCGCGCTCGAGCAGCTGCTCGACCAGGTCAAGGGCCTCGACATCGCAGAGGTCCGCCGCCTGGCCGAGGAGCAGCAGGGCCAGCAGGGCGACGCCGAGCCGGCGCAGGACGAGGCCGTGCAGTCCACCGCCGCCCACCTCGACGACGTCAACGCCCGCTGACGGCCCGCACGGCGTCGCCGCTCCGGCCGCTCACCGCGGGTCGAACGCCCCCTGCTGCCACTGCTCCACGAGCCACGGGCTGAACGCCCGGGGGACGGCGGCCAGGGCGGCGGCCAGATCGGCCGGCTCCACCCAGCACCACTCCGCGACCTCGTCCCGCTCCGGGGCGGGGTCGCCGTGCATCCGGGCCCGGAACACCGGGCAGATCTCGTGCTCCTCCATGCCGGAGGCGTCTGCGGCCCGGTAGCGGAAGTCGGGGAGCACCTCGACGACGTCGGACACCTCCACGCCCAGCTCCTGCGGGGCGCGGCGCAGCACGGCCTCCGCGGGGGACTCGCCGGGGCCGGGGTGCCCGCAGAACCCGTTGGTCCACACCCCGGGGAACGCCGCCTTGCCCAGCGCCCGGCGGGTGAGCAGGAACCGGCCGGCCTCGTCGTACACGTGACAGGAGAAGGCCAGGTGCAGGGGCGTGCCGCCGTCCTCGGTGCGGCGGTGGACCGTGGCCTTGGCCTCCGTGCCCACGGCCTCGCCCGCCGGGGACAGCAGGACCACGCGCTCGACGTCGTCGGGTCCTGCGACCGGGACGTCCGAGACCGCCATCCACGGTCGGGCGACGGGGGAGGGGCGGTCGTGCGGGGAGGGCGTGGCCGGGGTCTGCATGCCTCTCAGTGTGGCAGGCGAGCCGGGCCGCCCATCAGATGTGGGCCACGTCACCTCCGCCCGATCTCGACGGCCGGGCGTGGCTAGAGTGCTGAGGTCGACGCCACACCCCGGCGCGTCCCACGTCACTCGAGGAGAGCACCCCATGGCCTTCGCCGCCCTGTCCCGTTCCGCCCGTCTCGCCGGCCTGTCCGCTGCCGCGCTGCTGGCCCTCACCGCGTGCGGCGGTCAGGACTCGTCCGACGCCGACGCGTCCGCCTCGACGTCGGCGCCCGCCTCCGCGTCCGCGCAGGGTTCGGAGTCGTCGTCCGCCTCGGCGTCGTCGCTGTCCGCGGCCCCGGCCGACTACGAGGCCGGCACGTGCTTCACCGCCCCGCTCGGCGCCCGTGACCTGTCCTCCTTCGAGACCACCGACTGCGAGGGCGCCCACACCGCGGAGTACCTCTGGGCCGTGCCGGCCGTGGCCGAGGGTGAGGAGGCCGACCCGGCCGCCGCCCAGACCTGCACCGCCCAGGCCCAGCGCCTGAGCGAGGAGAAGGAGGACCAGCTGAACGGGGCCGTCCTGACCTCCTCCGAGCTGGGCAACTACGGCACCGACGAGAAGCACTGCGTCGTGTACGGGGTCTCCGGTGAGTGGGAGGGTCAGATCGTGGACCCGGAGATCACCCTGGAGACGGCGTCCGCCGATGCCTGATCCCGGCGGCGGCCCCGTGCGTCGTGAGATCGCGTCACCCGGGACCGCCGCGCATGGACGCGGGACCGGCGCGGGCCGTAGTCTCTTCTGCGTCCAGAAGTTAGACGGTCGAACAGATGCGGCGGTCGGTGCCGCGTCGTGTCCGCCACCGAGGAGGCGCCATGGGTGAAGCGAGGACGGGCGGCGAGGCCGCGCTCTCCGGGGTGACCGCCGAGCTGGACGCCGCGCTCCGACATGCCGCGGCCCAGGCACCCGGATCCGCCGCCTTCGCCGAGCTGCTCGACTCGCTCCACGTCCATGTGGGCGCCGGCAAGCTCATCCGCCCCCGTCTCGTCGAGCTCGGCTGGCGCCTGGCGACCGCCGACCCGGTCCCTCCGTCCGGCCGCGCTGCCGTCGACCGCCTCGGGGCCGCCTTCGAACTGCTGCACACCGCGCTGCTCGTCCACGACGACGTCATCGACCGGGACGTGCTGCGGCGCGGCCAACCCGCCGTGCACGCCTCCGCCCGGCACCGCCTCGAGGCCCGCGGGGTGCCCGCTGCGGAGGCCGCCCACGCCGGGGTCGCCGTCGCCCTCATCGCGGGGGACGTCCTGCTCACCCAGGCGTTCCGGCTCGCCGCCACCTGTGCCGCCGACACCGCCCGTGCCGCCGAGGCCGCCGCCGTCGTCTTCGACGCCGCAGCCGTGACCGCGGCCGGCGAGCTCGAAGACGTGCTCCTGGGGCTGTCCCGCCACACCGGTGAGGAGCCCGATCCCGACCGCATCCTCGCCATGCAACGGCTCAAGACGGCGCACTACACGGTCGGCGCGCCCCTGCGCGCCGGCGCCCTCCTGGCCGGGGCGGATCCCGGCCTCGCCCGGGCGATGGGCGAGGCCGGCGCCGACCTCGGCGCCGCCTACCAGGTGATCGACGACGTCCTCGGCGTGTTCGGCGATCCCGGGGAGACCGGCAAGTCCGCCGACGGCGACCTGCGCGAGGGCAAGGCCACCGTGCTCACCGCCCACGGCCGCCGCATCCCCGCCGTCCGCGCCCTGCTCGACGCGGGCCCGGCCACCCCCGCGGACATCGAGGCCGCCCGCCGCGCCCTGGAGGAGGCCGGCGCCCGGGAGCACGCCCTCGACGTCGCCGCCGAGCTCACCGTCCGCGCCCGCGAGCGCATCGCGGCCCTGCCCCTGGACGAGACGGTCCGGGCGGAGTTCGCCGACGCCTGCCACGCCGTGCTGACCCGGAGGTCCTGAGATGGCCGCGCCCGCCCCGAGCCCTGCCGCGCTGTACACGCGGACGGCCCACGCCGCAGCGGCCCAGGTGATCCGCCGTTACTCCACGTCCTTCTCCTGGGCCTGCCGCACCCTGCCCCGGCAGGCCCGCCAGGACGTGGCGACGATCTACGCCATGGTCCGCGTCGCCGACGAGGTGGTCGACGGCGTCGCGGTGGCCGCCGGGCTCGACGAGGCCGGGATCCGCGCCGTCCTCGACGACTACGAACGGGCGTGTGAGTCCGCGATGGCGTCGGGCTTCGCCACCGACCCGGTCCTGCACGCCTTCGCCGACGTGGCCCGTCGCCACGGCATCACCCCGGAGCTGACCCGACCCTTCTTCGCCTCCATGCGTGCGGACCTGGGGATCCGCGAGCACGGCGCCGAGTCCCTGGACGCCTACATCCACGGCTCGGCCGAGGTGGTGGGACTGATGTGCCTGCAGGTCTTCCTCTCCCTCCCCGGCACGCGGGCCCGGACTCCGGGCCAGCGGCAGGAGCTGCGCGCGCAGGCCTCCCGGCTGGGGGCGGCGTTCCAGAAGGTCAACTTCCTCAGGGACCTGGCCGCGGACCACCACGAGCTGGGCCGCACCTACCTGCCCGGTGCGGCACCGGGCGTGCTCACCGAGGCGCGCAAGGCCGAACTCGTGGCCGAGGTCCGCGCCGACCTCGACGCCGCCCTGCCCGGCATCCGTGCCCTGGACCCCGGGGCCGGGCGCGCCGTGGCCCTGGCGCACGGACTGTTCGCAGCCCTGGCGGACCGGATCGAGAAGACCCCGGCGGCCGAGCTGGCCCACCGCCGTGTCCGGGTGCCGGACCGCCAGAAGGCCCGGATCGCCGCCCGCGTCCTGGCACGGGGCCGCCGGGGAGGCCGCCGATGAGCGCCCGGGACACCGCTCCCGGCCCGCGCACCGTGGTGGTGGGCGGCGGGTTCGCCGGACTGGCCACGGCGGGCCTGCTGGCCCGCGACGGGCACCGGGTGACGCTGCTGGAGCGCGGCGCCGTCCTGGGCGGCCGTGCCGGACGCTGGTCCGAGGCGGGGTTCACCTTCGACACCGGGCCCTCCTGGTACCTGATGCCCGAGGTGATCGACCGCTGGTTCCGCCTCATGGGGACCTCCGCCGCCGAACGGCTGGACCTGCACCGTCTGGACCCCGGCTACCGGGTGTACTTCGAGGGGCACCTCCACGAGCCTCCCGTGGACGTGCGCACCGGGCATGCGGAGGCGCTGTTCGAGTCCCTCGAGCCCGGCGCCGGGCGCCGGCTGCGGGCCTACCTCGACTCCGCGTCCCGGATCTACGGGCTCGCCAAGGAGCACTTCCTCTACACGGACTTCCGCCGGCCGGCCGCCCTGGCCCACCCGGACGTCCTGCGCGCCCTGCCGGCCCTCGGGCCCCAGCTGCTGGGGGGCCTGCGCTCCCACGTGGCGGCCCGCTTCCAGGATCCCCGGCTGCGCCAGATCCTGGGCTACCCGGCGGTCTTCCTCGGCACGTCCCCCGACCGTGCCCCCGCCATGTACCACCTGATGTCCCATCTGGACCTCGCCGACGGCGTGCAGTACCCCCTCGGCGGGTTCGCGGCCCTCGTGGACGCCATGGCGGAGGTCGTGCGCGAGGCCGGCGTGGAGATCCGCACCGGGGTCGAGGCGACCGCCGTAGAGGTGGTGGACCGTCCCGCCCCCGCCGGCCGCCTCGGACGCCTGGCCGCCCGCCTGCCCAGGCCGGGAGCAGCCCGCGGGGACGAGGGCCGACGTCGCCGCCCGGGCCGGGTGACCGGCGTCGCCTGGCGGTCCGACGACGGCGCCGCGGGACGCCTCGACGCCGATGTGGTGGTGGCCGCCGCGGACCTGCACCACGTGCAGACCCGTCTGCTGCCTCCCGGCCGGCGCGTCGCGGAGTCCACATGGGACCGGCGCGACCCCGGCCCCTCCGGCGTGCTCGTGTGCGTGGGCGTGCGCGGATCCCTGCCCCAGCTGGCCCACCACACCCTGCTGTTCACGGCGGACTGGGAGGACAACTTCGGGCGCATCGAACGGGGAGAGGACCTCGCCGCGGACACGTCGATCTACGTCTCGCGCACCTCCGCCACGGACCCGGGCGTGGCCCCGGAGGGCGACGAGAACCTCTTCATCCTCGTCCCGGCCCCCGCCGAGCCGGGGTGGGGGCGTGGCGGCATCCGGGTCCGTGACGGCCAGGGCTGGCGGGTGGACCGCGCCGGGGACGCCCAGGTGGAGGCCGTGGCGGACCGGGCCCTCGACCAGCTGGCCCGATGGGCCGGGATCCCGGACCTGGCCGAGCGCATCGTGGTGCGGCGCACCTACGGGCCCGGTGACTTCGCCGCGGACGTGCACGCCTGGCGGGGTTCGCTGCTGGGCCCCGGGCACACGCTGGCGCAGTCGGCCATGTTCCGTCCCTCGGTGCGGGACGCGGACGTGGCCGGCCTGATGTACGCGGGCTCCTCGGTGCGCCCGGGCATCGGGGTGCCCATGTGCCTGATCTCCGCCGAAGTGGTCCGGGACGAACTGCGCCACGACGCGCGCAGGGCCCGGCCCGCGGGCCCCGGGGGGAGCGGCGCATGATCCGCACCCTCTTCTGGGCGTCCCGGCCGGTCAGCTGGGTGAACACGGCCTACCCGTTCGCCGCCGCCGCGATCCTGACCGGGGGGCTGCCCGCGTGGCTGGTGGTCCTGGGCGTCGTGTTCTTCCTCGTGCCCTACAACCTGGCCATGTACGGCATCAATGACGTGTTCGACTTCGCCTCGGACCTGCGCAACCCCCGCAAGGGGGGCGTGGAGGGCTCCGTGCTGGGCGACCCCGCGGTGCGCCGCCGGGTGCTGGCGTGGTCGGTGCTGCTGCCCGTGCCGTTCGTGGCCGTGCTCGCGGGCTGGTCCGCCGTGCGGGGCGAGTGGGCCGCCGTGCTGGTGCTGGCGGTGAGCCTGTTCGCGGTGGTGGCGTACTCCTGGGCGGGGCTGCGGTTCAAGGAGCGGCCCTTCCTGGACGCCGCGACCTCCGCCACCCACTTCGTCTCCCCCGCGGTCTACGGCCTCGTGCTGGCCGGGGCGACCCCCACGCCCGCCCTGGCGGCGCTGCTGGGGGCGTTCTTCCTGTGGGGCATGGCCTCGCAGATGTTCGGGGCGGTGCAGGACGTGGTGCCGGACCGGGAGGGGGGCCTGGCCTCGGTGGCCACCGTGCTGGGCGCTCGGCGCACCGTCCTGCTCGCCGCCGGCCTGTACGCGGCGGCGGGCCTGCTGCTGCTGGCCACCGACCCGCCGGGCCCGCTTGCGGCGCTGCTGGCCGTGCCCTACGTGGTGAACACCCTGCGCTTCCGCCGTGTCACGGACGCCACCTCGGGCGCGGCCCACCGCGGCTGGCAGCTGTTCCTCCCCCTGAACTACGTGACCGGCTTCCTCGTGACCCTGCTGCTGATCGGGTGGGCGCTGACCCGGGGGGCGGCGGCATGATCTACCTGCTGGCCCTGCTGGGTGTCATCGGCTGCATGCTGCTGGTGGACCGGCGCTTCGAGCTGTTCCTGTGGCATCGCCCGCTCCCGGCGCTGCTGGTGCTGGCCGCCGGGGTGGCCTACTTCTTCGCCTGGGACCTGTGGGGGATCGCCGAAGGCGTGTTCCTGCACCGGCAGTCGCCCTACATGACCGGGGTGATGCTCGCCCCCCAGCTGCCCCTGGAGGAGGGGTTCTTCCTGCTCTTCCTCAGCCAGATCACGATGGTGCTGTTCACCGGGGCGCTGCGCCTGCTGCGCGGCCGGCGAGGTGACGCCCGTGCCGCGACGCCGGCCGATCCGACCGACGGGGGGAGCCGGTGACCTTCCTCGACCTCGTCCTCGTCTTCGTGGGCTTCGCCCTGGCCGTGCTCGTGGGCGCCGCCCTCGTCGGCCGCGTGCGGGGCGAGCACCTGCGGGCCGTGACGGCCACCCTGGTGGCCCTGTGGGCCCTCACGGCGGTCTTCGACAACGTGATGATCGCCGCGGGGCTCTTCGACTACGGCCATGAGCTGCTGGTGGGTGCCTACGTGGGCCAGGCGCCCGTGGAGGACTTCGCCTACCCGCTCGGCTCCGCCCTGCTGCTGCCGGCGCTCTGGCTGCTGCTGACGAGCCGTGGTCGTGCCGGTCGGCGCGGCCCTCGGCCGGGACGCCGCCCCCACCCGGACGATCGCTGACATGCTGCCGCTGATCCCCGCAGACCTGTTGCGCGCGCTCGGCCTGATCCTCGTCCCGGTCGCGGCGGTGCACGCCGGATGGCCGTCCGCGGCGGCGATGCTGCTCGTGTTCGGCTCCCAGTGGCTCACCCGCTGGCTCGCCCCGGGCGGCGCCCTGGACTGGGCCGCGCAGGCGGTCCTGCTGCTGGCCGGGTGGCTGAGCGTCATCGGCCTCTACCCACGGGTGCCGTGGCTGGACCTGCTCGTGCACGCCGCCGCCTCCGCCGTGGTCGCCTGTCTGACGGCACTGGTGGTGGGGGCGTGGCTCCGGCGCCGTGGGACCGAGGCCGGGCAGGCCGTGGCGCTGCTCGGCCCGGGCCTGGCCGGGATGGGGATCGCGGCCGCCGCCGTGGCCCTGGGCGTGGTGTGGGAGCTGGCCGAATGGTGGGGGCACACGGCGGTGACCCCCGAGATCGGCGTGGGCTACACGGACACCATCGGCGACCTCGCCGCCGATCTCGTCGGCGCCGGGGTCGGCGCCGCCCTCGCCGTGCGCCGGGAGCGCACCCGGTGACCCCGGCCCGCCCCACGGTCTCCGTGGTCGTCCCGGTGCTCGACGACGCCGACCACCTGCGCGTGTGCCTCGCACTGCTGGCCGCCCAGAGCCGGCCGGCGCTGGAGGTGGTGGTGGTGGACAACGGCTGCGTGGACGACTCGGCGATGCTCGCCCGCGCCGCCGGCGCGCGGGTGGTGCACGAGCCGCGCCGCGGGGTCCCGGCCGCGGCAGCCGCCGGCCTGGACGCCGCAGTGGGGGAGCTGCTGGTGCGCTGCGACGCGGACACGCGGATGCCCGCGGACTGGCTCGAACGGATCGCGGCCCGGTTCGACGCCGACCCCGGGCTCGACGCCCTCACCGGGCCGGGGACCTTCCACGACCAGCCCGGCCTCCGGGGACGGGTGCGGGCGGCGCTCTACACCGGTGCGTACCGCTGGGGGGCGGGCGCCGCGGTGGCGGCCACCCCCGTCTGGGGCTCCAACTGCGCCCTCCGCGCCGAGGCGTGGCAGGCTGTGCGGACCCGGGTCCACCGCGAGCGCGGGGACGTGCACGATGACCTGGACCTGTCCTTCCAGCTGGCCCTGGCCGGCCGCCGGATCCGGTTCGATCCGGACCTGCGGGTGGAGGTCGCCGGGCGCATCTTCCACTCCCTGCGCCAGCGGGTGCGGCAGGGCCGGATGGCCGTCACCACCCTGCAGGTCAACTGGGCCCGGCTGTCCCCCGGGCGGCGCTGGCTGCGCCGGGCGGCCCGGTCACGCCCCCGCTCCCGCTGGGGGCGCGGCCCCGACGGTCAGTCCCGGGACTGAGCGTCGCCGGCGTCGCGGGCTCGCCTGTCCAAGGGGTTGCGACGCAGGGGCAGGCGGTCCACCAGCGGCCGCAGCAGGCCGCGGGTGCGGGGACGCTCGCCGCCGTCGTGCCGGCGCTGGGCCTCGGCCAGGATGTTCGCGGCCATCTCCGGGAACACCACGGCGTGGAAGGGCAGGATGGCGGTCCAGTAGGCGCGTCCGAGCAGGCCGTCCGGCATGAAGACCGCCCGCTGGCGGTAGACGGAGCCTCCGCCCTCCCGCGGCTCGGTGGCCAGCTGGAGCCAGGCCCGCCCGCCGGCCTTCATCTCCGCCCGCAGCGTCAGTCGCCGCCCCGGCTCCACGTCCTCCACCCGCCACCAGTCCACGGCGTCGCCGCGTCGCAGGTGGTCCGGGTCCCGCCGGCCGCGGGTCAGGCCGGGCCCGCCGGCCAGCTTGTCCATCAGCCCGCGGATCTTCCACAGCAGCGGGGTCGAATACCAACCGTTGGCGCCGCCCACCGACTCGATCACCGGCCACACCTCCTGCGCGGGCAGGTCGGACTCGCGCTCGCGCTCGTCCGTGTAGACCGTGGTGCCGGCCCACTCGGGATCCGAGGGCAGGGGGGCGGCCGGGTCCGCGGAGCTCTGGAGGTCCGCGTCGAAGGTGACGTCCAGGGGCCCCTCCTTCTCCCGCTTCAGCGCCAGCCGCACGGCGTCCATGTAGGAGGTCAGCCCGCCCGGCGGGTCCGGGATGAGGTCGCGGACCGAGCGGTCCTCCACGACCGCCTCCTCGGCGAGGGATGCGGCCAGGGGCAGGGCCACCGCGACCGGGATGGGGGTCACCATGCCGATCCAGAAGCCCGCCAGGGTCTTCAAGGGCAACGGGGTGGGGATCACGATGCGTCGGGACAGGCCGGCGGCCTTGGCGTAGTCCACCAGCACGCTCGCGAACGACTGGGGGTGTCCGTTGCCGATCTGGGCCCTCAGCTGCACGGGCTCCGGGAGGGCGCAGGCCTGCAGCAGGTAGTACAGGACGTCGCGGATGGCCAGCGGCTCCACCCGGTTCCTCAGCCAGGACGGGCCGGGCATCACGGGCAGCCGTTCGGCGAGGTGGCGGATCATCTCGAACGAGGTGGAGCCCGAGCCGATGATCACCCCGGCCTCGAACGTCAGCGCCGGGGTCGCCGCCCGCTCGAGACGCTCGGCCACGAGGGCGCGGGAGCGCATGTGGTCGGACAGCTCCGCGACGGGGACCGTGTCCGGGTGCAGGCCGGAGAGATAGACGAGCTGGGCCACGCCGGCCGTGTCCGCGGCGGTGCCCACGATGTCCGCGATCCGCTGCTCCTGGGCCACGAAGTCGCCGCCCCCGCCCATGGAGTGCACGAGGTAGAGCACGGTGTGCACGTCCTGCATGGCGGCTTCGACGAGGTCCGGCTCGGTGAGGTCGAGCTCCACCGCCTCGATGCTGTCCGACCACGGCCGGTCCGCGAGGTCGGAGGGGTTCCGGGCGCCGGCCCGGACGTCGAAGCCGGCGGCGAGCAGCTCGGGGATGAGGCGCCCGCCCACGTACCCGGTGGCACCGGTGACGAGGACGCGGCGACCCCGGCCTTCCGGCAGGGACAGGCCGAGGGGGGAGGTGTGGGACGCCGGCGTGGCACCGGCGGGGACGGGGGAGGGCTGTGTGGACGCCATAGGCGCACTCTAGGGTCCGGGGCGGGCCGGCCTGAAGGTCTCGGGTGTTGGACCCGGGAACGGGGTGGTCGGCGTGCCGCCGGGTCGGCGTCGGTCGGAGCGGGCCCGGCACGGTCCGTGAAAGACTGCTCGCTATGGCCACTGCAGATTCCGGAGACGTCCTGCCGCACCTGCGCACCGAGGCCATCCGCGCCGTCGTCGGGCCCACCAGTGCGGACCGCGGCTTCGCCGTGGCCGCGTCGGGCGCCGTGGGGCGCCTGCGCTACGACGCCGCCACCGGCCGCCTGAGCGCCTCCGTCCAGGGCACCGCGCCCAGCCCCTACCGGGTGCAGGTGCAGCTGCAGGAGGCCTACGACGACGCCGCCGAGGACGGTGTCGGCGCCCTCATGGAGCCGGTGGACGGGCGTTGCACGTGCCCGGTCGGGACGGACTGCAAGCACGTGGCCGCCGCGCTCTACCAGGTGGTCCGCCTCGACGCCGACCAGGCCCTCGACGACGCCCGCCGCAAGCTCGCCGAGATGGTCACCACGGCGGACGCGCTGCCCGCGCCCGCCGGACGGGGCCACGACGACGGCGGCCCGGCCGGCCTCGACGCCCCGGCCGCGGACGGGGCGGCGCCCCCACCCCCTGCCGGCCTGGACTGGCGACGGGTCATGGAGCCGCTGGCCGGGCTCGACGGTCCGCGCCGGCTGGGCACGCCGCCCGCGCTGGCGATCGGCGTGGAGCTCGTGGCCGAGTCCTCCCGCAACGCGTTCCAGCAGTGGGGTCCGGCGACGGCCGGGGAGGAGCAGGTGCGCGAGGGCCGTCCGCTGTACGTGACCGTGCGCCCGCTCAAGCGCGGGGCCAAGGGGACGTGGATCAAGGGCGGGCTGACGTGGAAGGCGTTCCAGTTCCCGCGCGCCGAGTTCGCCCCCGCCCAGGAGCGGGCGATGCGCCTGATCTGGCGTCAGGTCCAGGCCGAGGACTCGTACCCGGGCGACGCCTGGTTCGGTCTGCACGTCTTCGACTCCCCGCGGATCTGGCAGCTGCTCGCGGAGGCCCGCGAGGTCGGGGTGGAGCTCGTGCCGCTGGGGTTGCTGACGGACGTGGTACTGGAGGCGCCCGCCGCCGTCGGGCTGGACGTCACCGGCGCCCCCGACGGCGGCCTGGACGTGGCCCCGGCCCTGGACCCGGCCCCGCCCGGCCCCGGGCTGAGCGGTGTGTACGCCGTGGGCGGCATCGGCTTCTACCGCGTGGAGCTCACGGACGAGGAGGCCGTGCTCCACCTGATCCCCGCCGAACGCCCCGTCCCCGAGGCCGTGCAGCAGCTCGTGCTCGCCGGCGGGCCCGTGCGCGTGCCCGCCGCGGACCGCGAGGAGTTCCTCGGCCGGATCTACCCGCGGCTGCGTGGCGCCCTGCCCGTGACCAGCGGCGACGCCTCCGTGGAGCTGCCCGAGTTCGAGCCGCCCGTGCTGCGGCTGCGCGCCGACTTCCGGCCCGACCACGAGCTCGTGCTGCGCTGGTCCTGGCTCTACTTCGACCCGCCCCGCGAACTCGGCCTCGACGCCGGCGGCGACCCGCTGCGGGACACCCGGCACGAGGACGCGGTGCTGCGCGCCGTGGCCGAGCTCTGGCCGCGCGCCGGCCGCGCCGAGGAGCAGGTCCTCGAGGGCGTGGGCGCCGCCCGGTTCTCCGAGCAGGTGCTGCCGCTGCTGCAGCGCGCCGACCACGTGCGCGTGGACGTCACCGGCGATCGCCCCGACTACCGCGAGCTGAAGGCCGCCCCGCGCATCGAGGTCGGCACGAAGGCCACGCAGAACGACTGGTTCGACCTGGGCGTGCAGGTCTCCGTGGACGGGCACGTGCTGCCGTTCGTGGAGCTGTTCACCGCGCTCGTGCAGGGCAGGACCACGCTGATCCTCGCGGACGGCTCCTACCTGGGCCTCGACCACCCCGCCTTCGACCGGCTGCGCGCCCTGCTCTCCGAGGCCGCCACCCTGCAGGAGTGGACCCCGGAGCACACCCCCGTCTCACGCCACCAGGTCGGCTTCTGGGAGGACCTCAAGGAGCTCGCGGACGAGGTGGACGAGGACCCGGAGTGGACCGCCGCCGTCGGGCGTCTGGCCGCCGTCGAGCGCCTCCCCGAGGCCCCGCGCCCCGCCGGCCTGAAGGCCGACCTGCGCCCCTACCAGGAGGAGGGCCTGCGCTGGCTCGCGTTCCTGTGGGAGCAGGACCTCGGCGGGATCCTGGCCGACGACATGGGCCTGGGCAAGACCGTCCAGACCCTCGCGCTCTTCGCCCACGCACGCCAGGCCCGGCCCGAGCGGCCGCCGTTCCTCGTGGTCGCGCCGAGCTCCGTGGTGTCCGTGTGGGCGGCCGAGGCCGAGAAGTTCACCCCGGACCTCGACGTGCGCGTCCTGGACACCACCACCCGCAAGCGCGGCACCGCCGTGGCGGACGAGGTGGCGGGGGCGGACGTGGTGGTCACCAGCTACACGCTCCTGAGGATCGACGCCGGCCAGTACGGCGGACTCGACTGGGGCGGGGTGGTCTTCGACGAGGCCCAGTTCCTGAAGAACCGCGCCGCGAAGGTGCACACGGTGGCCCGCGACCTGCGCGCCCCCTTCCGGCTGGCCATCACCGGCACGCCGATGGAGAACTCCCTCAGCGACCTGTGGGCGCTGCTGGGCGTCGTCGTGCCGGGCCTGTTCCCGAGCCACCGCCGGTTCCGCGAGACCTACGTGACCCCCATCGAGACCGGGGAGGACCCCGAGCGGATGGCGGCCCTGCGCCGCCGCGTGCGCCCGTTCATGCTGCGCCGCTCCAAGGAGCTCGTGGCGAAGGACCTGCCGCCCAAGCAGGAGCAGATCCTCCAGGTGGAGCTCGAGCCGGCCCACCGCAAGCTCTACGACCGCGTGCTCCAGCGCGAGCGCCGCAAGGTGTTGGGGCTGCTCGGGGACATGGACGGCAACCGGTTCACCATCTTCAAGTCGCTCACGCTGCTGCGGATGCTGGCGCTGGCGCCGCAGATCGTCGACGACCAGTACGCCTCCGTGCCCAGCTCGAAGCTCGAGCGGTTCCTCGACGACCTCACCGAGGTGATCGGCGAGGGGCACCGCGTGATCGTGTTCAGCCAGTTCACGAGCTTCCTGCGGGTGATCGCCGAGGAGCTGGACCACCTGGAGATCGAGCACGCGTACCTCGACGGCTCCACGCGCGGGCGCGCCGAGGTGATCCGCGGCTTCCGCGAGGGCGAGGCGCCGGTGTTCCTGATCTCCCTGAAGGCGGGCGGCTTCGGCCTGACCCTGACCGAGGCGGACTACGTGTTCCTCATGGATCCGTGGTGGAACCCCGCCGCGGAGGCGCAGGCCGTGGACCGGGCGCACCGGATCGGGCAGGAGCGGACCGTGATGGTCTACCGGCTCGTGTCCGAGGGGACGATCGAGGAGAAGGTGCTCGAGCTGCAGCGGCGCAAGGCCGAGCTGTTCGGCGCGCTCATGGACGAGTCCGACGACTCCGGCGCCGGTGCCTTCACCGACTCCCTCACCGCCGAGGACATCCGGGAGCTGCTCGGCGCCGAGGAGTGAGGGCCGCGCGAGGCGGGCCGGACGTTTTCGTTCGGGAAACGGCGGCGTGTCGAGACGTTTTCGTTGATGAAACGGCGGCCTGCCTGCCCGTTTCATCAACGAAAGTGGTCCCCGGGGCGCCGTTTCCCGAACGAAAGCGGGGGGTAGCCTCGGGCCATGCGTCGCCCGTCCCGTTCCAGCACCGCCGCCCCTGCACTCACCGCCGCCCCCGCCTTCGCGCCGTCCGCCCGGTCGCAGGTGCCGCCGTTCACGGTGATGAGCATCCTCGGCCGGGTCGCCGAGCTGCGCGCCGCCGGCCACGACGTCGTCAGCCTGTGCGCGGGGGAGCCGGGCGGGGGCGCCTCGCCCGCCGTCGACGCCGCGGCCGCCGCCGTCCACGCCTCCGGCCGTGCCCTCACCTACACCCCGGCGCTGGGCCTGCCGGAGCTGCGGGCCGCCGTCGCCGGCCACTACCGCCGCTGGTACGGGCTCGACGTGCGCCCCGAGCAGGTCGCGATCACCACGGGCTCCTCGGGGGCGTTCATGCTCGGCTTCCTCGCGGCGTTCTCCCCGGGGGACCGCGTGCTCCTGCCCCGCCCCGGCTATCCGGCGTACCGCAATATCCTCACGGCGCTCGGGGTGGAGGTGGTGGACGTGGACGCCGACGCCGGCACCCGCTACCAGCCCACGGTCGCCCACCTGGAGGCGGCGCTCGCGGAGGGCCCGGTCGCGGGGCTCGTGCTCGCCTCCCCGGCCAATCCCACGGGCACGATGGTCAGCGCCGACGAGCTCGCCGAACTCGCCCGCTGGTGCGAAGAACACGGTGTGCGGCTCGTCTCGGACGAGATCTACCACGGCATCGTGCACACGGACGGGCAGGGACCCGGCGCCTGCGCATGGCGCACCTCCCGCACCGCGCTCGTGGTCAGCTCGTTCTCCAAGTACTGGGGCATGCCCGGCTGGCGGCTGGGCTGGATGCTCCTGCCGGACGACCTCGCCACCACGGTCGACGGCCTCGCCGGCTCGGTCGCCCTCTGCCCGCCCGCCGCGGCCCAGGAGGCGGCCGTCCACGCGTTCAGTGAGGAGTCCTACGCGTTCTGTGCCGAGCAGGCCGGCGGCTTCACGGCGACGCGCGGCGTCGTGCTGGCCGCCCTGCCCCGGCTCGGCTGGGCCGACGCCGCCCCCGCCGACGGCGCCTTCTACCTGTGGGCCCGCCTCGCCCCGGGCATGCTGGCGGAGTTCGGCAGCGCCGTCGGCTACTGCGCCGCCCTGCTGGAGGAGGCCGGCGTCGCGCTGACCCCGGGCGACGACTTCGACGCCGTCCACGGGCCCGAGTTCGTCCGGCTCTCCTTCGCCGCCGGCCCGGACGCCGTCCACGAGGCGCTCGAGCGGATCGCCGCCTGGCATGCGGCGCGCGGCCTGGCCTGAGGGGCTCCGCCGCGCGCCGCACCGGCCGGTGGCTCAGCCGCCCAGCCGGTAGTGGCGTCCGAGCGGCGTGCCGTTGACGGCCCGGTCGCCGAGCAGTCGGGCGCGGTAGATCAGCGGGTTGTGGCTGGCGAGCACCCGCGCGTTGCGCCAGTGCCGGTCCAGCCCGCGCGTGCGCAGCGTCGCGGAGGCCCCGCCCACTTCGAACAGGCGGGTCGCCGCGTCGAGGGCGGCCCGGGCGATCACCTGCTGGGCGGCGTAGACGGCGGTGTACACCGCGTCCACCTCGGCCTCGGCCAGGGGCGCGCCCGCCGCCTCGGCCCGCAGCGCCCGATCCAGGGGCCCGACGACGGCGTCGAGCGCCGCCTGCGCCCCGAACGCGGCGGCCTCCAGCTCGCCCACCACCTGCAGCACCTGCGGATCGTCACCGGGCCGCGGGGCCGCACCGTGGGAGAAGCCGCGCGTGCGTCCGGCCACGTAGGCCGCCGCGTCGCGAACAACGGCGCGGGCGATGCCCGTCAGGCCCACCAGGTGGACGAACTGGAAGATCGCCTGCGAGGCGAAGATCGACGAGCCGTCGTCCAGGGACTGGCCCACCGGCGTGAGCTCCTCCGGATCCACCACCACGTCCGTGAACTCCGTGGTCCCCGAGGCAGACAGCCGCTGACCGAATCCGTCCCAGTCGTCGTGCAGGGTCACCCCGGGGGCGTCCGAGCGCACGGTCGCCGCGCGCTCGGCACCGTCCTCGTCCTCGACGACGACGATCGTCCAGTCCGCGTACAGCGTCCCGGTGGAATAGGCCTTGCGACCGTTGATCACCGCCGAGCCGTCCGGACGCGTCGTCAGGCGGGTCTCGTAGTGGCCGGTGCGGTTGCCGATCTCCGTGGTCGCGTTCGCGACCGTCTCACCCGTGGCGAAGCGGTGCAGCCACCGCTCGCGGCGCGGTCCGTCCGGCGAGCCGAGCACCGTCTCCACGTTCACGACGTGCACCCGCAGGGCCTGCAGCACGTTCGAGTCGGCCTCGGCGAGCTCCACGTACAGGCGCGTGGCCTCCGGGAACGTCAGTCCGGCCCCGCCCGCGTCCTCGGGCACGCGCAGGCCCGGGAAGCCGGCGGCGGCGAGGCGGTCCGTGGCCTCGCGATCGGTCACGCGTTCACGGTCCCGCTCGGCGGCGGTCTCGGCGAGCCAGGCGAACACGGGGGCCAGCCGTGCGCGGGCGGCGAGGAACTGGGGCCGGTCGGCCGGGTGCGCGGTGGCCGGCACCTCCGAGTCGGTGGTCCCGACGTCGGCGGGACGGGAGATCGTGTCGGTGCGGTCGGTGGTCGTCGTCATCTCACTGCTCCTTCGGGGCGGCGGGGGTCGAGGGGGACGGGGAGGCGCTGTCGCGGGACGGATCGGCGTCGGTGGACGACGCGGTCTCGACCGCGTCCGCGCTGTGCGGGGCGGGGGTGCCGTGCAGCAGGCACTCCCCGATCTGGCGGCGGCGGTGCGGCAGGGGCGTGTGGCTGGCCAGCACCCGGGCGTTGCGCCAGTGCCGGTCGAGTCCCGGGCCCGCGATGACGGCCGACGCCCCGGCCGTCTCGAACAGGTCGGAGGTCAGCCGCAGCGTCAGGTCGGCCGCCACGGAGGACGCCGAGGCCGCGGCGACCCAGGCCTCCGTGTGGGCGGCCTCGAAGGCCTCCGCGGCGCCGTCGTCCGGGGACTCGGTCGCGGCCGCGCCGAGCGCGGGTGCCGCACCGGCCGCGGCGGTGTACGCCGCCTCGAGGGCGGGGACCGCGCCGAGGACCACGGAGCGCAGCGCGCGGACCTGCGCGGCGGCGGCCCCGAGCTGGTGCTGCAGGACAGGGTCGTGGGCGGGGCTGGCGCTCGCGGCGTGCTGGTAGGAGCGGGAACGGCGGCGGAGGATCTCGGTGAAGTCGTCGAGCGCGCGCTGGGCGATGCCCGCCTGGGTGGCCGCGAGGATGAGCCACAGGAACGGGTAGCCGGGGGCGGCGGCGGGGCGCTCCAGGTCGACGCGGCGCCAGGCGGGGGCGGGCGCGTCGGTGTAGACGGTGGTGCCGGAGGCCGTGCCGCGCTGGCCGATGCCGTCCCAGTCGTTGCGGGCCTCGACGCCCGGCCCGGTCACCTCGACGACGAGGGGCTGCAGGGCCCCGGCGTCGTCGTGGGCGGCGACCAGGGTCCAGTCCGCCAGCAGGGTGCCCGTGGAGTACTGCTTCGTGCCGGTCAGCAGGAACGCCTCCGGGTCGCGCGGGTCCCGGCGGGCCGTGACGCCCGGCAGGCCGGTCGCGGCCGGCGGGTCCACGAGTGCGTTGGCGAAGACCTTCTCGGCGGCCACCTCGTCCAACCACCAGTCGGTCAGACGTGGGTGGACGTCGCGGGCGACCTGCTCCGTGAACATGAAGTGCCCGTGGAGGGCCTGGGGGAGGTTCGCGTCGGCCGCGGCGAGGTCCACGAGCAGGTCGAGGAGCTGCGTGAGGGTCGCGCCGGAGCCGCCGCGCTCCCGCGGCAGCCGGAGGGCGGTGAAGCCGGTCTCGGCGAGCAGGCGCACGGCCGCATGGGGCGCGACGGCCGTGTCCCGCCGCCTGGCCTCGTTCGCGGCGATCCGGGCGAAGACGGGGGCGAAGCGGGCTCGGAGTTCTGCGGTGTCGGGGGTGTCGGCGGCGGAGGTCGGTGCGGGACGGTCGAGGACGGGAGTGGTCATGGGCGGTCCTTCCGTGGGCAGGTGGGCCGACCGTAGGCATCCGCGCCGCGCCCGGCCCAGCCCGCGGACGGGTGGCGTCACGTGCCGGTTCCCGCGACGGGGGCGCGCCGTCGGCTGTGCCGGGATGACGGGCAGACGCCCACCGCCGTATTGCGAACCATCTGCAACAGTCTTTATTGTGAATCAGTCGCATCTTCTCGCTCTCGTGAAAGGCTCCCCGTGTCCCACTCCACCCCGCAGCGCCGTTCCACGCGCACCGCCGCCTTCTCCGCCACCCTCGCCGCCGCGGCCATCGCACTCACGGCGTGCGGCGCGGACGCCGCCCCGTCCGGCCCGACGTCGGCACCCGCCTCCGCCTCGGGCGGCTCCGAGTCACCGGCGGGTGAGGCGAGGGCGGCCTCCTCCGTCTCCGAGGAGGACCGCGTCGACCCGACCCAGACCACCGAGGTCTCCGCGGTGACCCCGCGCATCCTGCTCTCGCACGAGGGCGGGCTCACGCTGCTCGACGCCGAGTCCGGCGAGGTGGTGAAGGAGCAGGAGGTCACGGGCTTCACGCGGCTGAGCAACGCCGGCAACGGCAAGGACGTCCTGGTGACCACCGGGAACGGCTGGGAGGTGTTCTCCACCGGCATCCAGGCCAAGGCCCACGGCGATCACGTCCACAACTACGAGTCCGCGCCCGGCATGACCGGCGTGACGTTCCCGGGTGAGCACCCCGGCCACGTCGTCACCCACAACGGCAGGACCACCCTCTTCGCGGACGGCACGGGCGCGATCCGGACCTTCGACTCGGCCCACCTGGACAAGGCGACCCCGGACCTCATGCCCGTCATGACGGAGGCCGAGACCGAGGACCCGCACCACGGCGTGGCGCTCGAGCTCTCCGACGGCGCCCTCTTCACCACGCAGGGCACCGAGGACTCCCGGAACACGCTCCAGGTGATCGACCCGAAGACCGGCGAGGTCACGGCCGAGACCGACGACTGCCCCGGCAGTCACGGCGAGGCCGCGGCCCAGCCGACGGAGGCGGGCGACGTCGTCGTGATGGGCTGCGAGAACGGGCCCGTCGTGTACCGGGACGGCGAGTTCCACAAGGTGGACGTCGAGACCGAGTATCAGCGCTCCGGGAACCTGTTCGGGCTGCATGACTCGCCCATTGTCCTGGGTGATCACAAGGTCGAGGAGGAGCCGGAGGAGGCCGTCGAGCGGCCCACGGCGATCGCCCTCATCGACACCCGCACCGATGAGCTCACCACCGTGGACCTCGGCTCCTCCTACTGGTTCCGCTCGCTCGGCCGCGCCGAGGACGGCTCCGCGGTCGTGCTGACCTACGACGGCGAGGTCACCGTGATCGACGAGGAGACCGGTGAGGTCACCGCCGAGCACCCGGTGATCGAGCCGTGGAAGGAGAAGGACGAGTGGCAGGAGCCCGGTCCGATCCTGAAGGTCGCCGGGAACACCGCCTACGTGACGGACGCGGAGAACCGGAGGCTCGTGGCCGTGGACCTGGAGACCGGTGAGACCGTCCTGGAGAAGGACCTGGAGTTCGCCCCGGTCGAGATGGCCGTGGTCACCGGCCAGCCGGAGTCCGTGAAGCCCGGGGAGGCCGCGGACGCCGAGTCCGGCCACGACGAGCACGCCGGCCACGATCACTGATCGGTCCGGACAGGGCGGCGGGGGTCAGCGCCGCGCGGCCGTGGCCCCCGCCGGAACCGGGTCCGACGCATCGGCGGGGTGTCCGAGGCGCGGGGCGGACGGCTGGAGCGCGAACACGAGGAGCGTGAGCGGGCCGACGAACGGCACCAGCCCGAGGAACAGCCACGCGCGGCTGAAGCCGGCGTCGTGGAGGCGCCGGGCGAGCAGGGCGAGCGAGGGGAGTGCGTGCGCGATCCCCACGAGGAGGACGGCCGCGTCGCGGAGGGACAGGTCCGGGGAGCCGAGGATGAACACGTCCAGGGCGGTGGACACGAAGCGAACGGCGGTCTGCAGGAGCCATACGTAGAGCGCCGCGAGCCAGAAGTCGGCGCGGGAGGCGCGCCCGCTGAACTGCGCGTAGCCGGCGTAGTAGCGGCGGATGGCCTGAAGCATGGTCATGGTCCGGCCCTCAGTCCTGCCGAGGGGACCCCAGCAGCGCCTGCGCCGCCACGATCACGAGCATCGCAGCCCCCGCCGCGGCGGCCCCGGCCGGTCCGGCCGCGGGCATGCCGAGAGCCGCGAACGCGGCACCGGCGAGCCCCAGCACCGCCATCGCCCCGCCGATCCACCAGAACACCGGGGCCCGGAACGCCCGGGCGAAGGGAAGGAAGTGCCCGCCCACCACGGCGGCCACCAGGGCGATCTGCGCCGTCGGGGCGTCGAGCGCGAGCGCCACCAGGCGTGTCACGGGGAACAGCGCCAGCATCGCGACGACGGCGATCCCGTAGACGCGCAGCGCGCCGCGGGCGGGCGCCTGCACGGCGGGCAGCACCCGCCGGCGCAGCAGCACCACCACCAACGTGAAGCCGATCAGCGCGATCGCGCCGCCGCGCAGCATGCCCTGGTGCTCGGCCGGCAGCCCCGCGATCCCGCCGAACAGGAAGGCGCCGCCGCCGATCACCCCGATCAGCCCGCCCGACACCACCGGGTGCCGGAGGTGGCCGATCCCGCGGACGGGCGGGTCGTCGTCGTGGTGGGTCGGCCGCATGGGGCGGGCCGTGGTCGTGTCCGTCATGGTTCCCCCTCGCATCACGTGTGACATGCGTCATCCTGCCATGGCGGGTGGACGGGTCAGGCCCCCTGTGGACAGGCCTCGATGATCATCAACGGGTGCTCCGCCGCGTCGAACGGGCGGCCGTGCCAGTCGCTCCAGACGCGGTCCACCGCCAGCCCCGCCGCCGTGAGGTCCTCGGTCACCTGCTCCACGGAGCGGAACTGCAGGTGCTCCTCACCCTCGCGGACCACGCCCTCGTCCGAGTACTCGGTGCGCCATCGGTGCACGACGACGCCGTCCCCGTCCGGCGTGCTCGTCGCCTCGGACTCGACGAGGCGACCGGCCGCGGTCGTCCGTTCCGTGGGCTCCTGCTGCCAGTCCTCCCAGGCGCGACGGACGGGGTTGCGGGTCTCGAACAGCAGCCGGCCGCCGGGGACCAGGCCGGCGGCGATGCGCCGCAGGGCGTCATGCCAGTCCTGGCCGATCAGGTGCATCGCCACGTTCCCGCTCATGATCACCAGGTCCGCCGACGCCGGCTCGATCAGCTCCGCGGTGCCCCGCCGCCACTCGACGCGGTCACCGCCGGGGCGCGCCCGGGCGACGCGCAGCATGGCCTCGGCCGGGTCGATCCCGACGACGGCGCGGTCGTCGCCGGTCAGCGTCACCGTGAGCGATCCGGTGCCGCAGCCGAGATCGACGATCCGCCGGGCGCCGGACTCCTCGGCCGCTCGGCGGAAGTACGCGTGGTCCTCTCCGGGCGGGTTGTCGAGGTCATAGAGGGCGGCGACGCGGGCGTCGTCGTAGGCGCGGCGGTTCGTCTCGGCCGGGTCCGGATGCATGGACGGCACCGTATCGTGAAGATGACCGCATGCACCGCCAGCTGGACCACGAGGAGTTCGGCCAGCGGCTCGAGGGCTGAGCCGCCGCGGTCTGCCGCGCCCACGCCACGAAGACGCAGCAGCGCCTGGCCGGCTGGGCGCAGGGCGTGTCTTCTCAATGGGCGCGCACCCATGGCGGCAGTTCAGTGCGTCATGCCTCTTGGCCGTGGCTGCTGTAGACCACGATCGGCGCCCCACGGGGATCACGCGTGCTCTTCCACACGGTCATGCCGATTCGTTCGGCCACGCGACGGGAAGCCATGTTGTCGGGGTTGATGATCGCGGTGACCGTCGTTGCGTCGAGGGTCTCGAACCCGTATCGCAGGCAGGCAGAGGCCCCCTCGGTTGCCAGCCCTTGTCCCTGGCGTTCTGGCAGGACGTGGTAGCCGACCTCGAGGACCTCTTGGCCGTCGACGTTCTGCCAGGTCAGGCCGCAGTCACCGATGAAGTCGCCGGTGGTCCGGTGTTCGATGACCCACAGGCCGAACCCATGCTTGGCGTAGTTGTCCTTCGACCAGTTGATCCACCGCTGCACCTCGTTGCGCGACTTGGCCCGCGGGTAGTAGCGCATGACCTCCGCGTCTCCGAGGAGCCTGCACATGTCGTCGAGGTCAGCGTCGGTCATGCACCGGAACGTGAGTCGATCTGTGGATTGCGGGATCACCCGACGACCTTACTGACGGCACCGAACCGGCTTCTTGTCTTCGACAGGTGCATGAAACCGCCCCCGCGGTCTGCCGCGCTCACCCCACGAAGACGCAGAAGGGGTGGCCGGCCGGGTCCGCGAACACATACAGGGGCTCGTCCTCGTCGTCGGAGCGGTCCAGGACGAGGCGACCGCCCAGGCGCAGGGCGTGGTCGTGGGCCGCGTCGAGGGAATCGCGGTCCGGCACGGTGAAATCCAGGTGCAGCTGCATCGGCACCTCGGGTGACGGCCACGTGCTGGGCTGCAGTTCATCGGTGCGTTGGAATGTCAGGACGCGGCGGCCGTCGTCGTCCAGCAGCACGAGCCAGTCCGCGCTGTCCGGCTCGCGGCCGTCCGCGAGCTCGTCGCCCGCGCGGTAGTGGAGGCCGAGGAGCTCGCGGTAGAACTCCGCGACGGAACGGATGTCGACGGCGTCGATCACCGGCTGCTGGAGCACGGGGAGGCTGACCATGGCCACACATTAAGCGACCTCGGCGTCCGCGTCAGCGTCTCGGCCTCAGTCGACGTCGTCGCGCCCCGGATCCACCCACCGAGCGGCCGGCACGACGGCGGCCAGCGAGACCACCGCCAGGACCTGCCACCCCGCGAGCGCCCAGCCGACCCCGAGCGTCGCCCCGAGCGCACCTCCCGCGAGGGTCGCCAGCGGCACGGAGCCCCGGGTGAGGGTGCGGCGCATCGCGGTGACCCGCCCGAGCGTGCCCTCGGGGCAGGCGCGGGCGGTCACGGCGGCCTGGGTGATGTTCCCGAGCAGGACCATGAACCCCCAGAGGGCGGCGCCGGCCAGCAGCCACGGCCCGGCATGAGCGCGGTCGGCGTAGGCCAGCAGGTGCAGCCCCACGGCCACGGCGCAGCCGACCGAGCCGAGGAGGATGCACCGGCGCTCGCCCAGCCGGTCGATGGCCCGGCCCGCCAGGGACGAGGCCGCCAGTGCCCCGACCGCGCCCGCGGTGATCTGGACGCCCAGGAACTCCGGCCCGAGCCGCAGGTCGGTCAGGATCCAGACCGCCTCGACCGGGGCGAAGAGGGCCATGCCCACGTTGGCGGCCACCGACCCCATCGTCAGCAGCCACAGGACCGGGGTGCGCCGCAGGACCGTCCACCCCTCCGCGGCGTCCTTCCCGAACCGGGCCCAGCGGGAGAGGACGTCCGCGACGCCGGGGTCCCCGTCGTCGTCCGGGACGTCCGCCGCGGCGGAGGGCCGCAGCCGTACCCGGAGCGCGACGATCGCCGCCGCGAAGAGGAATGCCGTCGCGATGCCGAGCACGGGCCCTGCGCCCAGCGACCCGACGAGGAGGCCCGCCGCGGCGGGCACGATCAGCACGAGGGCGGCGTCGGCGGACTCGAGCCGCGCCGTCAGGCGGGCGACGGCGGTGGCCGGCACGACGCGCGGCACGAGCGCGGTCTGGGTGGTCTCGGCCAGCACCGTGAGCACGCCCAGCAGGGCCATGACAGCGGCGAGGTGACCGAACGTGAGCGCGTCGAGCGCCCACGCCACGACGAGCGAGCCGAGCACCGCCGCCTTGGCGAGGCCGGTGGCCGCGAGCAGCCGCGGGCTGAGGTGTCGGTCCACCACGATGCCGATGGGCACGCCGAGCAGGAGGAATCCCAACCCGGAGAGCGTCATCAGCACGCCCATGCCGTCGGCGCCCACGCCGAGCAGGAGCACCGCCAGGACATCCAGGGCGACGTCCGTGGCGGACCGGCCACCCGCGTCGAGGGCGTTGGAGGCGACCAGCCACCGCGCCCGTCCTCCCGGCGGCGGGGGCGTCCCAGTGTCTGGGGCGCGGGGGGCAGGCGTCTGACGACGCGGGTCCGTGCTCACCGCCACACGTGGAGCAGGTAGCCGTAGCTCAGCGACGTCGCTGCGGGGTGCTCGGCGAGCCACGCGTCGGCGACCCCTCGCTCGAACTCCAGCCGCAGGACGGCCTCGAGGTCGGCGCGGGAGTCGAAGGTCCACGAGCTCATGACCTCGCGGGTCTGGGCCCCGACGCCGGCCCACCACTCGCGGGCGTACGTGTCCTGGCCCTGCGCCGCGGCGTTCGTGCTCGCCCGCAGCAGCTCGGCGAACTGGCCGCGCTCGGTGTCGTTGTCGATCACCACGAGCGCGCCGCCGGGCCGCAGCACCCGGGCGACCTCGTCCAGGCCGGGTCGGACGTCCCAGCGCGGGTGCGGGAAGAAGTACGCGAACCGGGCATGCACGACGTCGACGCTCGCCTCCGGCAGCGGGATCTGCTCGGCCGAGCCGTACAGCACGCGCGCCCCGCCGGGGCGGGCGCGGGCGGCCCCCAGCAGGCGCACGTCCGGCTCGACGGCGATCGTCTCGGCCGCGTCGGCGTAGCGGGGCAGCCAGAAGCCGGTGCCCGCACCGAGGTCGAGCAGCGTCCGCCCGGCCCAAGGCGCCGCCTCCTGCAGCGCCGCCCAGAGGGCGCCCTCACGGTCCATGGCCGCGTTCTCGATCTCGTACAGCGCCGGGTCCACGCCCTGGTTGCCCGAGGGACGGAAGTCGGGCAGGCCCGTGGCCGGTCCGCCCGGTGTGCTCTGTGTCATGCCCGGGAGTCTGACACGCCCCCTCCACGCCGGTCCGTCACACGGGTCTGCCTCGGCCCGCCGCGCCCCGGAGAGGCTCCGGCCGGTCCTGGATGGCGTGGCGGCGGCTCATGTGACGCTCGAGCCGGCCGTCCGCTGGACTCGCGGCGGCCCACCGCGTGGGATGGGCTCACCACCCATCCAGAGCGGCCGAGAGATCTGGCTCGACGACGCCGCAGCAACCCGCCCGACGGACCCGGACCCCCGGGAACGGCAGGCCCGGTGCTACCGCCAGGACCGATGGAGGAGAGCAGATGCCCCGTCACGCCACACAGCAAGTCCACGCCGGCTACGAGCCCGCCGCACCCCACCGGCCGGTCGTCCCGCCCATCCACCAGACCACGGCGTTCCGTTTCCCGGACCACGCCACGGCGGCATCGATGTTCCGGCTCGAGACCCCCGGCTTCACCTACAGCCGCACGGGCAACCCGACCGTCGCGGTGTTCGAGAACCGCCTCGCCGCGCTGGAGGGCGGCATCGGCGCGATCGCCACGGCCACCGGCCAGGCCGCCGTCGCGCTGTCCCTGCTGGCGCTGCTGCAGGGCGGCAAGCACCTGGTCGCCTCCAGCCAGCTCTACGGCGGCACCGTCGACCTGCTGACGGACACGTTCGCGGACTTCGGCATCGAGGTCACCTTCGCGGACCCGGCGGACCCGCCCGCGTGGGCCGCCGCGGTCCGGCCCGACACCCGCGCGTTCTTCCTCGAGGCCATCACCAACCCGCTCGCCACCCTCCCGGACCTGCCCGCGCTCGCGGACCTCGCCCACGCGGCCGGTGTGCCGGTGGTGGTGGACAGCACCCTCGCGACGCCGGCCCTCTACCGGCCGCTGGAGCACGGCGCCGACGTCGTCGTGCACTCGGCCACCAAGTTCCTCGGCGGGCACGGCGCGGTGCTCGGCGGCGCGATCGTGGACGGCGGCACGTTCGACTACGGCGCGGCGCCGGACCGGTGGCCGCAGCTGGCCCGGCCCAAGGCCCGCTACGGCGGGCAGACGCTGGTCGAGCGGCACGGCCGCGGCGCCTACCTGACGCTGGCCCGCAGCAAGTTCCTGCACGACCTCGGCCCCACCCTCGCCCCCGCGAGCGCGGCGCAGTTCATCCAGGGGCTCGAGACGCTCGACCTGCGCGTGGCCCGCCACACCGCCACCGCGCTGGCCGTGGCCGAACACCTGGCCGGGCACCCCGCCGTCGCGCGGGTGCACCACCCCGGCGTGGCCGGGCATCCCAGCGCGGCGCTGGCCGCCCGCGACTTCCCGGACGGCGTCGGCTCGGTGTTCTCCTTCGACCTGGCCTGCGGCCCCGAGGCCGTGGCCCCGTTCCTCGACGCGCTCGAGCTGTTCCAGCTGGTGGTCAACGTCGGCGACGCCCGGTCCCTCGTCTCGCACCCGGCGACCATGACGCACTGCCGCCTGACGCGGCAGCAGCGCGAGGCCGCCGGGATCGCCGAGACCACCGTCCGGCTCTCCATCGGGCTGGAGTGTCCCGACGACCTGATCGCGGACCTGGACCGTGCCCTGGCCGTGGTGTCCGCCGCCGGGCCGACCGTCCCCGCCGCCACACCCGCCGTCCCCGAGACCGCCGCCGTCACCCAGGAGGTGCGCTGAGATGACCGCCGTCCACCACACCACCCGCTCCGTCTCCCGTCCCGCTGTCCGCGGCTTCACCACCACCGCCGTGCACGCCGGCCAGGAGCCCGACCCGCTGACCGGCGCCGTGGTGCCGCCGATCTACCAGACCAGCACCTTCGTGCAGGACGGCATCAACGTGCTGCGCGCCGGGCACGAGTACAGCCGCGGCTCCAACCCGACCCGGAACGGCTTCGAGACCCAGCTCGCCGCCCTCGAGCACGGCGACCGGGCGTTCGCGTTCGCCTCCGGGCTCGCCGCCGAGGACGCCCTCCTGCGGGCCGTGCTGCGCCCCGGCGACCACATCGTGCTGGGCGGCGACGGCTACGGCGGCACCCACCGCCTCATCACCACCGTCCTCGAGCCGTGGGGCGTGTCCAACACCCCCGTGGACATCACCGACCCGACGGCGGTCGCCGCGGCCGTCCGTCCCGGCCGCACCGCGCTGCTGTGGGTGGAGACGCCGTCCAACCCGCTGCTCGGCATCGCGGACCTGGCCGCCTGGGCGCAGATCGCCCACGACGCCGGCGCGCTGCTGGTCGTGGACAACACGTTCGCCTCGCCCTACCTCCAGCGGCCCCTCGACCTCGGCGCGGACGTGGTGGTGCACTCCACCACCAAGTACATCGGCGGGCACTCGGACGTGCTCGGCGGCGCCGTGGTGGTGGCCGACCGCGAGTTCCGCGGCCGGGCGCTGGCCGAGGCGGTGGCCTACCAGCAGTTCGCCGCCGGCGCGGTCGCCGGCCCGCAGGACTCCTACCTCGCCGCCCGCGGCCTCAAGACGCTCGGCCTGCGCATGGACCGGCACGGCGCCAACGCCGCCGCGCTCGCGGGCTGGCTGCAGGGCCGCCCCGAGGTCGCCCAGGTCTTCTACCCCGGGCTGCCCGACCACCCGGGCCACGCGCTCGCCGCGCGGCAGATGGACGGCTTCGGCGGCATCGTCTCCGTGCGGCTGGCCGGGGGAGAGGCCGCTGCCCGCGCGTTCGCCGAGGCCACCGAGCTGTTCGCGCTCTCGGTCAGCCTCGGCGGGGTCGAATCGCTGCTCTGCTACTCCTCCGAGATGACCCACGCCTCCGTGCGGGGCACGCCCCTGGCCGTCCCCACGGACCTGGTCCGACTCTCCGTCGGCATCGAGGACGTGGCCGACCTGCAGGCGGACCTCGAGGCCGGCCTCGAGTGCGCCGCACGCGTCGCCGCCGGCCGCGGGGCGCCGTCGTCGTCCGCGGTGCCCCGTCCCGCCCCCGCCCACCACCGCACCACCCGCGCCCGCACCCCGGAGAGGACCCGATGAGCCACGCCACCCTTGTCCCGAGCACCGCGCCCACCCGCGTGGACGACCTGACGTTCACCATCCACACCACGCCGTTCGACGAGGACTACACGCCCGCCGCCAGCACGCGCGCCACCACGAACTTCGCGAACCTCGCCCGCGGCGCCGACCGGCGGGAGAACCTGCGCGCCGCCCTGGCCATGATCGACGGGCGCCTCAACGACCTCGCCCCCTGGGACAACCCGGAGCGGGACCGCTACACGGCGCGGATCGAGATCGTCTCGATCGACGTGCACTTCACCGCCGACGACGGCGCGGACGTCGACTTCCCGCTCATGGAGATGCTCGACGTGCGGGTGGTCGAGCGCGCGACGGGCGCCGTGCTCGGCCGCAGTGTGGGGAACAACTTCTCCTCCTACGTCCGCGACCACGACTTCTCCGTGGTGCTGCCCGCGCACGCGGCGACGTCGCCGGGGACCGAGGAGCCCGACGGCTTCGGCGACCTGCACGGGCGGCTGTTCCGGCACCTGCTCGACTCACAGGCATACCGGGAGCGGTTCCCGCAGCCGCCCGTGATCTGCATCAGCGTGTCCACGAGCCGCACCTACCGGCGGCTGACGAACGAGCACCCGGTGCTCGGAGTCGAGTACCGCCAGGACGCGCCCTCCCGCACGGACCGCTACTTCGGCCGGATGGGCCTGGGGATCCGGTGCTTCCTGCCGTGCGGGGCCGTGGCGCCGCTGGCGTTCTACTCGCGGGGCGACCTGCTCAACGACCACGCGAACCTCTCCCTGGCCGGGCTGATCGCCACCATGGAGACCTTCCAGCGGATCTACCGGCCGGAGATCTACAACGCGAACGCCGGGGCCGGCGAGCTCTACCGGCCGCGCCTGGACCACGGCGACTTCTCGCAGACCCGGATCGCCTACGACCGCGAGGAGCGGGCCCGCCTCGGCCGGGAGCAGGGGGAGTACACGCAGGAGCACTTCGTGGGCCCGCACCGCGACCTGCTGGAGCGCTGGGCCGCCGCCCACGCCGCACGAGACACCGAGGAGACCCGATGACCACCCTGATCCCCACCACCCTCGTCGGCAGCCTGCCCAAGCCCGGCTGGCTCGCCGAGGAGGAGACGCTCTGGTCGCCCTGGAAGCTCGAGGGGGAGCAGCTGCGCGAAGGCCAGCTCGACGCGCTCGCCCTCGCCGTGGCCGACCAGGAGCGCGCGGGCATCGACATCGTCTGCGACGGCGAGCAGACCCGCCAGCACTTCGTCACCACGTTCATCGAGCACCTCGGCGGCGTGGACTTCGACCGGCGCGAGACGGTGCGGATCCGCGACCGATACGACGCGAGCGTGCCGACCGTCGTCGGGGAGGTGGGCCGGCCGGCGCCGGTGTTCGTGGACGACGCGAAGGCCCTGCGCGCGCGGACGGACCGGCCCATCAAGTGGACCCTGCCCGGGCCGATGACCATGATCGACACCCTCGCCGACCGCCACTACGGCAGCCGCGAGAAGCTCGCGTGGGAGTTCGCGCGCATCCTCAACGAGGAGGCGCGGGAGCTGGCGGCGGTGGGCGTCGACGTCGTGCAGTTCGACGAGCCCGCGTTCAACGTGTTCTTCGACGACGTCCGCGACTGGGGCGTGGCGACGCTCGAGCGTGCGGCCGAGGGCCTGACGTGTGAGACGGCCGTCCACATCTGCTACGGCTACGGGATCAAGGCGAACAACGACTGGAAGGCCACGCTCGGGGAGGAGTGGCGCCAGTACGAGACGTCGTTCCCGCTGCTGCGCGAGTCCACGATCGACACGATCGCCCTGGAGCGGCACCACTCCCGGGTGCCGGCGGAGCTCATCGGTCTGCTGCGCGGCAAGAAGGTGATGGTCGGCGCGATCGACGTGGCGAGCGACGAGGTCGAGACGCCCGAGGAGGTCGCGGCGACCCTCCGGGAGACCCTCGAGTTCGTGGACGCGGACAAGCTGATCGCGAGCACCAACTGCGGCATGGCGCCGCTGGCTCGCTCGGTGGCGCGGGACAAGACGGCGGCGCTCGTGGCCGGCGCCCGGATCCTTCGGGAGGAGCTGGGCGGGGAGTGAGGGGGCGGTGTCTGCTCACCCCCACACGCCGGAACCGGCGATGAGCCGGGCCGCGAGCACCGCCATGACCACCGCGATCACCACATCCACCACGCGCCACGCCTGCGGGTCGGCGAGCACCCGGGCCAGCAGACGCGCGCCGTAGCCGAGCGCCGTGAACCACAGCACCGAGGCGGCGACGGCGCCGGCGGCGAAGACCCACCGCGCGTCGGGACCGTGCTGGTTGGCGAGGCTGCCCAGCAGCACCACGGTGTCCAGGTAGACGTGCGGGTTGAGCCAGGTCAGCGCGAGCGTGGTGGCGATGACCGAACCCGCGGTGCGCGGTGCCTGCTCGGCCACGAGCCCCTGCGGGCGCAGCGCGGCACGCAGGGAGGAGACCGCGAACCAGAGCAGGTAGAGGGCGCCGCCCCAGCGCAGCACCTCGAGCAGCCACGGCACGGCCTGCACGAGCGCGCCCACCCCGGCGGTGCCGGCCAGGATCAGCACGGCGTCCGAGGCCATGCACACCAGCACGACGGCGCCCACATGCTCCCGGCGCACGCCCTGGCGGAGCACGAAGGCGTTCTGGGCGCCGATGGCGACGATGAGGGCGAGTCCGGTGAGCAGGCCGGTGCCGGCGAGGGTCCACATGGGTGAGGACGCTAGGGCCCGGTCAGGCCTGAGCCAAACGAAGAGAACTGCAGACGCCTAAGCTCTGCTTCATGAACCTGGATCAGCTGCAGGCGCTGCGTGCGATCGCGGACGAGGGCTCGTTCGAGGCGGCCGCGTACGAGCTCGGCGTCAGCGCCTCCGCGGTCAGCCAGCGCATCCGCGCCCTGGAGCGGGAGGTGGGCCAGGTGCTGCTCCGGCGCGGCACACCCTGCGAGCCCACCGAGGCCGGCGTCGGCCTGGTGCGCGTGGCCCGGCACATGCGGGTGCTCGAACAGGAGGCGTGGGCCGGGCTGGGCCGCACGGCGGCCGGGCGCAGCGTCACCTCTCTGGCCGTGCCCGCCGACGTGCTGGGCACGTGGTTCGGGCCCGTCCTGGCGGAGGCCGCCGACTGGGACGACACGGTCCTCGACCTGCACGTCGAGGACCAGGACCACAGCGCCCGGCTGCTGCGCCGCGGCGAGGTGCTGGCCGCCGTCACCACGGAGCCGCAGCCGGTCCAGGGGTGCGCGGCGGAGTCGCTGGGGAGCATGCGCTACGTCCCGCTCGTGGCGCCCGCCCTGCTCGCGCGGCATGCGGCGGGCGACGTCGTCGACCTCGGCGCGATGCCCATGATGCGCTACAACGCGAAGGACGACCTGCAGCGCCTCGCGCTGAGCGGCGCCGGGCTAGACGTCGCCCCGCCCACGCACCTGGCGCCGTCGTTCGACGGGTTCCACCGGTCCGTCCGGGCCGGCCTGGGGTGGGGGATGCTCGTGGACGCCCAGGCCGTCGAGGACGTGCGCGCCGGCCGGCTGGTTCGCGTGCCCGGGCTCGACGACGTCCTCGTGCCCCTGTACTGGCAGGCGGCCACACTGCCCGTGACGCGCCTGGTGCGGCTCACACGGGCAGTGCGGGAGGCGGCCCAGCGGACGCTCGAGCGGGGGTGAGGCGGCACCGAGGTCGCGGGCCGTCAGCGACGTCGCAGCGGTGCCGACGCCTCCATGGATGCCTCGGCCAGCACAGGCCGGAAGCCCAGCGCCTCGTTGACGTCGAGCATGTGCCGGTTCTCCTCGGCGTTCCACGTGATGATCGCGCGGGCCTCGGGCAGCGCGTCGCGCACGGCGATGAGGTTCGCCGCCTTCACGCGCATGCCGAGGCGGTGGCCGCGGTGCTCGGGCAGCACGATGGTGTCCCACTGGTCGATGAGCCCGTCGGGGCGCGAGCGGGGCGCCACCAGCTCGCTCAGGGCGACGATCCGACCGGTGGCGCGGTGCCGCGCCACCGCGCGGAAGAGCCGCCCGGTCGTGAGGATCTGCTCGTCCATGCGACGCACGCGGGCCGCGTCCCACACCTGCTCCACCACGGTGCGTTCCCCGGAGGGCACGTCCGTGGCCATGCGGGCCTTGAGGACGGCGAGGTCGTCCTGCAGGGACGTGTCGGCAGCGCCCTCCCAGGCGTGGAGCTCGTAGCCCGACGAGGCGCGTTCGGCCTCGGCCAGGGCGACGGCGGGGTCGATCCCCGGATCGGCGAAGTCATACCGGCTCACCCGCTCGATCTGGACGAGCGCGAAGCCGTAGGACTGGGCGAGACGCACACCCGGATGCTCGGCGGGCACCGCGCCAGCGCCGTTGGGCGGGGTGAGCGCGCGTTGCCCGGCCACCGGCCGCGGCGTCAGCGGCCAGGTCTCGAAACGGGTGAGGCCGGCGGTGTCCAGGACGAGCCGCTCGGCCAGTGCCCGGCCGTGGCCGCGTCCGCGGTGCCGCGGGTGGACGTAGACGTTGAGGGCGGCCGCGTCAGGGTCGTCGACGTGGTTGATCAGGACACGGGCGTAGCCGACCGCCTCGCCGTCGACGTACGCCAGGTAGCGGCGCAGCGTGTGGTCGGTCTCGGCGGCGGCCTGGATGAGCGCGTCCGTGGGGGTCTCGTCCCACTCGGTCGTGCCGATCAGCTCGTGGTTGTACTCGTCTCCGAGCTGGCAGTAGGCCCGCCAGTGGGGGTCGTCCGACGAGGCGGGCAGGGGGAATTCGATGATGTCAGGCATGCGGTGACTGCTTTCTGCAGAAAGGGGTGGGCGCAGAGGCACCCGTCGAGCCGTGCTCGAGACGGGCGCGCGGGGAGGGCCGGTGGTGGGTCGTCGGACCCACGGGGTCACTGCTGCTGCATCATGGGGTGAACTATGTCACGACGCGGATCGGTGGGCAAGGGCCTTCGCTGTCGAGATGCAGGCAAGGTTCCACGCGACGCGCGGTGGACTCTTCGCGTATCGGGCGGGATCCGGTCGGCGGGAAAACCGGGTGTCCAGGTGGGCGCCCCCGCGCGCCCCGGGGATCGCCCGAAACGTACGGGCGGCTGCCGCTCTAGCGGGTTGGTTGTGGCGAGCCGTGCGGCGGGCGGGCAGGGCCGGAGGTGGCGCACACGGCGCATGGCGGGGCCCCTCGTCACTAACGACCGAATTTGCCTATCCCACGGGGCGGAATCCGAGCCGCTGGTAGATCCGCATGGCTGCATCGGATGTGCCCTGTCCGAAGCGCAGACTCAGAGTGTGGTCACCGGCGTCGCAGCAGGTTGCGATGGCGTGTTGGACCAGAGCCCGCCCGATCCCCTTCCCGCGTGCGTGGGGATCAATGAAGAGGTCGATGACGAACGGACCCGTGAGGTGTGCGTCCCAGATCGAGTGGGTGACCACCATGATGGCTCCGGCGAGACGGCCGCCCACCCACGCTGTAGTGCTCGCATCGGCGCGCAGCTTTCCGTAGTCACCGCGGAAGGTCGCGTTCATCTCCTCGCGCGCCTCGTCTAGATCGGAGGCAGCGACGTCGGGTGGGTAGCTCATGAGATAGCACTGGGCCAGATCGTCGGCCATCCCAACGTCCAACCCTCGAAAGTCGAGTCCTCCAGGGAGCTGGTCAGCAGGGTAGAGCTGCGGCAAGTGAAGAGTCAGAAGGTCAGTGGGCACAGTTGTTCCTCTCGTGATGGTGGGGTGTTCAGTGCGATGCCGTCAGAGAGTGAACATGGCTAGGAAGATAGCAGTGCGGAGGCGCAGTGGAGATAGGGCGAGGCGCTCGGAGTGTGAGGGGCTGGTCTCGTGCTCGTGCTCGTGCTCGTGCTCGTGGAGGCGCAGCCACAAACGACCGTTTACGCCCTTAGTCCGAACACGGAGAGTGGCTGGGCAGATGCGTCACGGGAGTTCTCTCCGAGGGGCCTCTCGGCGTGCGTCTGATGCGACACTGGCCGCATGAATATCGCTTGGACCAGACGGCCTAGGACGCGAGTCGTCTGCATGGGCGTGGTGCTGGCGGTACTGCTGACCGGGTGTGGAGCCTCCCACGGGGATGGATCGCCACCCACGTCGTCGTCCGCTCCACCAGGGACGCCGACCCCTGGTGGAGGATCGTCAAGTGGAGATCAAGACACCCTGGCGTACGCAGATCGGGCCCTCGACGTCCTTGATACCGGGCTGTACGCCTCCGGCGAGCGGTGGGAGCAGGCCCGAGCCCAGGTGCAGGAGACCGCCAGGACGGCGCGCTCACCTCGAGACCTCGACAGCGTCCTGCGCTATGCCACGGGGGTGGCTGGAGGGAAGCATTCGAGCTTCACTCCCGGCCCGGACCCAGCCGAGAGGGGTGAAAGGTCGACCTCCAGCGCTTCCGAGACACCGCGCATGAATGTCACGTTGCCGACCGTCACCACGACGGATGGCGTCAGCACCCTCAGCCTGCCAGCACTGCCCGTGGCCAGTGACGATCCCCAGGCGTCCGAGTACGCGATGGTCCTGGCGGACGGAATCGACGCCGCAGCGCCCGCGACCTGCGGGTGGGTGGTGGACGTGCAGGGAAACCTGGGTGGGAACATGTGGCCGATGCTCTCGGGGGTCTCCGCGTTGTTGCCGGAGGGGCCGGTGATGTTCTTCCGGGATCGGGCGGGCGAGGACACGGCAGTGACCGTGCAGGAGGACGGGGCAGGCACCGAGGGCATGACGTTCGTCAGCGTGGGGCCCCGGACACAACGCGATGGCGCTCCGATTGCTGTGCTTCAAGACCGGTCCACGTCGTCCTCGGGGGAGGCGGTGCTGGCCGCCTTCCGAGGGTTGCCCAATGCAAGGTCGTTCGGGCAGTCATCGTCAGGGTATGGGTCCGGGAACGCGACACATGTGCTGTCCGATGGCAGCCGTATCACCCTGACGGCGGCGGAGTTTGTGGATCGTGGAGGCGAGGTTCTGGGCGATCGCCCGGTCGACCCGGACGTGCCGATCCGTAGGGACGGGGGCGGCGGCACTGATGCGGCTCAGACGGCGGCGAGAATCTGGCTGCAGGAACGCGGCTGCCCCTAAGCGCCCGGCCCGCTCGCATCCCGCGGCGCGTGGTCCAGCCGTCACGAAAGGGATTGTGCGTGCGCTGGCAGGTCGCTCCAGTAGCAAGCGTTGCGGCGCGAATCGGCTCCGCCGTAAACGACCGTGTGCGCGCGGGGTGGCCGATGTCACCGTCCATTCAGGGTAGTTCGGGAACTGACGGGACCGCATGATCTCGCGGATCAGAGAGCCTGATTGAGCCACGTCCCACCACCAATCCCACCCTCGAACTGGCAGGATCCCACGCATGTCTGACGAGCCGAGCACACCCAGCCCCGACGAGGTCGCTGCCGCGCGCACGCCGGCCGGCGGATGGACCAAGGCCCAGCTGGCCGCCTGGGGCGTGCCGTGGCCGCCACCGAAGGGCTGGCGCGCCGAGCTCGAGGAGCAGTGGAAGGCCCTAGGGCGACCCTCCGCCTGACTGCCGCACGCTTTCCCCGTGACCCCCCGGCCTCCTTAGAGGAACCGGGGGCTATCGCGTCGGCCCTTGCCGCTAGCGTGAAGGTTCCAGCGCACAGCACGGCGGGGTAGTGACCCGCCACGACAGAACAGCGAGGCCTTGTGCGACCCACGATCTTCACCCTCCGCGTCCTGAACTACGTCCACACCAACGGCCTCGTCGGTCAGCACGTGAGGGACATCCCCGCTGATGTGTGCCCACCCCACCGTGTCCAAGTCGTCGCCCGAGAGCTCATGCAGCTCGAGATGATCCCCAAGAACACCCCCTTGGCCGGCGGTATCCCAATTGCTGTCCGGCCCCGGTGTGCCTTCGACGCCGAGCGGGTCGCTCGGGCATACCCACGCGTCGAGGCCCAGTGGCTGCTTCTGGAAGCAGCCGAGGCACGTCCCAATGACGCCGGCGTCTACGACGACCTCCAGGCCCGGGCCCTCACCGACCGCCAGATTCAGAAGGCGTCTTCTGACCTCGAGGCTCATGGCTACCTCGAGCCCGGCAGCACCAGCTCGTACCGGCCCATCCTCACGTCCGCCGGCCTCGATCTCGTGGCCGCCTACCAGACGCCCTTCGTGTGGCCGCCGGCAGAAAGCGGATTCTCCGTGACCAACCACCACGACAACTCCGTCACTCAGAACGTCCAGACCGGCAACGGGTCGAATGTGGCCCTAGCCGGCCACAGGGGCAACGTCACCCTCACCGTCCAGAGCCAGGACCGCCCGGCGCTGGCGGACCAGCTTGGCCAGCTGCGCGAGGTGCTGCACGCGGAGGAGGGCGTCAGCGATTCTGACGCCGTACGTGACCTGCTGACGCGCGTGAACATGCTTGAGGAGCAGGTGGAGGACGGCGACGGCAGGATCCCGGCCAGCCTGATCCAGCGCTTCCGAAACAAGGCCGTTGAGACCCTCGCGGACGAGTCTGCACAGCGCATCATCCCGGTCCTCAGCACGATCTACGTCCTGCTCGGGCTGCCGCCGCTCACTGCCTAACCACATATCCACCAGTGCCCGCCGCATGGCGCCACCGTGCTCCCCGGCGCGCCAGGACGACTCCCCTCCTGGTCAGCGCGCTTGGCCACCGATCCCGATGTCTCGCGCAGGGTGGCTCCGCTGCCCGCGCTCGTCCTATTGGCCGTCGAGCCGGGTATACCCCTTTACACACCCCGTCCGCCCACCAGACCATCACGTCAGAGACGGTCCCAAACCGGTGTGGATGTGATGGCTTGGTGGCGGGTTTCTGTGATCGCTCAGTGGCGGTGCAGGCGCGGTCAGGTGTCGGTCGTGGTGCGGCGCAGCTCGCGGTAGATGGTGGTGCGGGAGACGTTGAACAGCTCGGCCAGCTCGGCTTGGGTGTGCTCGCCGGCGGCGTGCAACGTCAGCAGGTGCTTGCGCTGAGAGGGCGAGAGCTTGGGCTTCTTGCCTTTGAGTTTGCCCTTGGATCTGGCGATGGCCATGCCTTCGCGGGTGCGCAGGCGGATGAGGTCCGCCTCAAACTCGGCCACCATGCCGAGCACGTTGAACAGCAACCGGCCGACGGCGTCGTTGGGGTCGTAGGCGCTGCCTCCGAGACTGAGCGCCACTCCCTTGGTGGTGAGCTCGTCGGCGATGTCCCTCGCGTCCGGGAGCGAGCGGGCCAGCCGGTCGAGCTTGGTCACCACCAGGGTGTCGCCGTCCCGGGTCGCGGCCAGCGCTTCGCGCAGCCCGGGCCGGGCGCGGGTCGTTCCCGTCAGGCCGTGGTCGAAGTAGATGTCCTTGTTCTCGACTCCGAGGCGCTCGAGTGCTTCCCGTTGGGCGGAGAGGTCTTGCTCGAGAGTCGAGACGCGCGCGTAGCCGACATGCCTGCCCCCATTGTTGCAGTTACCCTCCCCTCACCGCCCACGTCACCGTACGGGGCTTGCGTACATGACGATCCCTCACAAGAAGTCGTCGAGGATGTCGCTTTCAGAAGTCGACGGCACTGATGTCAGAAGCGGGCTTCACTGATCGGGCGGATGACGTCGACGCTGCGCCGTATGGGGATCCGCTTGCGGACACGCCTGAGCCCATGGTCGGAGCCGCCTTAGGGGTTTACCTGTGCAGGGGCCGCCGGCGGGCACCGGCGCGTGGCAGGGTTGAACCGGCGGGTCTCTGTCGAGGCGCTGACCGGGGTTATCGAGACGGCTGGCCTGGTTCATCGCCGGCCGCAATCTTTGAGAGGGCATCGCGACGCTCGTCGTGGCCTTGGAGCAGCGTAATCTGCTGCGGGCCTTCTTGGCCGCGACTGTCCATTGAGCACTGTATAGTTCAGCGAGTGCTGACATTAGATTCTCGTTTGGATGTGATGAACCGGTTGGGCCGGGCCATGGCCGACCCCACCCGGTCACGAATACTGCTCACGCTGCTGCAGGGCCCGGCCTACCCGGCCGAGCTGGCCGGGAACCTGGGGCTGACGCGCTCGAACGTGTCGAACCACCTGGCGTGCCTGCGGGACTGCGGGATCGCGGTCGTGGTGTCCGAGGGTCGGCAGTCCCGGTATGAGGTCGCCGATGCGCACCTGGCGCGTGCGCTGAGTTCCCTGATCGAGGTGAGTCTCGCGGTCAACGAGAAGGCTCCCTGCCTGGATTCGGCCTGCTTGGTGCCCGGCTGCGGCGATGCGGAGGGAGCGGCATGATCCTGTCTTCAGTCCTGCAGGCGATCGGCCTGTTCCTGGTCACCAACATCGACGACATCATCGTGCTCTCGCTGTTCTTCGCCCGCGGCGCGGGCCAGCGCGGGACCACCGCCCGGATCCTGATCGGCCAGTACCTCGGGTTCATCGGCATCCTAGGCGCGGCAGTGCTGATCTCGCTGGGCGCGGGGGCATTCCTGCCCCCGGAGGTCATCCCCTACTTCGGACTCATCCCGCTGGCCCTGGGGCTGTGGGCCGCCTGGCAGGGGTGGCGCGGGGACGAGGACGATGACGACGAGTCCCGGTTTGAAGGCAAGAAGGTTGCCGCCTGGACCGTGGCCGGGGTGACCTTCGCCAACGGCGGGGACAATATCGGCGTCTACGTCCCGGTCTTCCTCAGCGTGGGCCCGGGCGCGGTGGTCGCGTACTGCGTCGTGTTCCTGGCGCTGGTCGCGGTGCTGGTGGGCCTGGCCAAGTTCGTTGCCACTCGCCGACCGATCGCCGAGGTGTTGGAGCGCTGGGAGCACATCCTGTTCCCGATCGTGCTGATCGGCGTGGGCGTCTTCATCCTCATCAGCGGTGGAGCCTTCGGGCTCTGAGTTGCGGGGCCGGGCATTAACCCCGAGCGGCTCGGCCCCGCCTTCCCAGTGCCGCAAATTGCGTTGCACGCCTTGACCATAAGGCTGAGTGCCCGTGCCGCCACTCCGCCGACTGGAAGACCCCGTCGGCTGCCATGGCTCAGTCTTGCTGGCGGTGTAGCCCTGAGTTCGGCCCGTTCTTCTACAGCCGGTAGAATTCGGGACGTCCTGATCCCTGCCGTGGTCCCTGTACCAAGTTCTGAGAAAAGTTCCCGCTGTATGCCATCCCGTCCGCGATTGCCCACCCCCTCGCGCCGTCAGGTTCTGGCCGGGCTGGCCGGAGTCGTGTCCTTGCCGCTGCTGGCGGCCTGCAGTTCGGATGATCCGCTGGCTGCCCAGGCCGGCAACGCTGATGGCAAGAACTACATCGCCGGGGACGGTTCCGTGTTGGAGATCGCCCCGACCGAGCGCGGGGAGCCGGTGCAGTTCAGCTCGACTCTGTTTTCCGGGGAGCCAGTCAGCACCGAGGACTTGGCCGGGAACCTGGGGGTGTTGAACTTCTGGTACGCCGCCTGTGCCCCGTGCCGGGTGGAGGCCCCCGATCTGCAGGCCCTGCACGAGCAGTTCGAACCCGCCGGGGTGCAGTTTCTGGGGGTGAACGTCCGGGACACGATCGCCACCGCCGAGGCCTTCGAGCGCACCTTCGGCATCACCTATCCCTCGGTGGAGGACCGCGGCGGGCAGGTGCTGCTGGCCATGACGGATTACGTGCCGCCGCAGGCCGTGCCCACCACCATCGTGCTGGACCGCCAGGGCCGGGTCTCGGCACGGATCCTCGGGATCGCCGAGCCTTCGACGCTGCGCAGCCTGATCACCACGGTGCTAGACGAGCAGGCCTAAGCACGACCGGTGGCCCCCAGGGGTGGCCCATGGTGCCGAACCAGTCCAGTTCCAGCGCCGGCAGGGCCCCGTCACGTCAGCAGCGCGCCGTGGCCATGACGAAGAAGCCCAGCCCGAGGAAGTCCAGGTTCGTCAACCCGGTGTCCCAGGGGTGTTCCCTGTACTGCGGCCCCAACCGGCGCCGCTCGGCCGCCGTCGAGTCTCGGTAGGGGTTAGTGCTTGTGCGCGCGGAACCGCATGACGTGGCCGGCCCAACCGGTGCGGATGGAGACGTCGAGGCCTACCTGCCGCGCGGTGGCAGCCAGGTCGGCAGGGGCCACGAGCTGGTGAGGTGATCGATCGACCAGGTGAAGCAATCTGGCGGTTGGGGAGGCCGTCAGGTCATAGCCGATCAGCATGCCGCCTGGTTTTAGCACCCGAGCGGCTTCGGCTACCGCCGCCTTCCAGTTCACCACGTGATGCAGCATCAGGAAGCTGAGCACAACGTCGAACGAGGATTCCGCGAAGGGCAGGGCCGTGGAATCTGCCTGCTGCACCGTGGGGCGTGGGCTGGTCGGGAAGCGTCTGCGCGCCGTGGCGACCATGCGTTCATCGATGTCGGTCAGCGTCAAGTGCATCCCCGGGGACCGCTGCAGCAAGGCTGCTGCCATTTCGCCGCTGCCAGCACCGAGCTCGAGCACGTCGCCGCTGAGGTCTTGCCCTCCAAGGCTCCACGGCAAGATGATGTCGCGGGCAAAACGTCCCCAGAGGGCACTGCGGCAGAACGCCGTTTCGATTCCGGACATCTTGGGCATGGGCAATCTCCAGCATGGGCGATCTACAGGGCCCGGGCCCCACGACACTATCCGGCCTCGCAATCAGGAGGAAGGCCAGTACAGCCAGGTGAGTTGGGGAGAGGCCCTGCAGGGGGCGCCTTCGTCAGTGGCGGTGGGGTCCGCCGGGCGCGGTTGGTGGTGTGTCGTCCTCGCGATCACCCGGGCCGTCACCGCGCTGGCAGCGGCCTCCGGGGTTGAGGTCGGCGAGCCCGCACCGTAGGCCCGCTGATGAAAGCGCTAAGGGGTGCTCATGGTTGAAAGCCGCTTGGCTGTTGCGCGATGCGCGCGCCGCCCACCGCCAGGGCAGGGAGGGGCTCGATCGGCGGCGGCACGAGCGCTTTGCCGAGATGGTCGCCTTCGCGCGTGCCCGGTCGCCCTTCTATCGCCGGCTCTACCAGCACCTGCCCGAGCACGTCACGGATCCGGTGCTGCTGCCGGTCACGAGCAAGGCCGAGCTGATGCGCCACTTCGATGAGTGGGTGACCGATCGGGCCGTCACCCTGTCCGCCGCGCGGGCATTCGTCGAGGACCCCGCCCTGGTGGGCGAGAAGTTCCTCGGCCGCTACATGGTGGGAACCACCTCCGGCACCACGGGCACCCGGGGCATCTTCCTGTGGGACCAGCGGTCCCTCGCGGTGACCACCGCCCTGTTGGCGCGGTTGCTCGGGGCGTGGCTCACTCCCGCCGATGTGCTCCGGATGCTCACCCGCGGTGGGCGCGTCGCCATGGTCAACGCTACCGGGGGCCACTACGCCTCCGCCGCCGCTGCCGCGCTGCGCAAGAACCGGTGGCGCCGCGACCGGATCGGGGTGTTCGGCGTGCACACCCCCATGGCGCAGCTGGTCGCCGGGCTCAACGGCTTCCGCCCGGCCATCCTCGCCCCGTACGCCACGATGGGCGCGCTACTGGCCGCCGAGCAGCGCGCCGGCCGCCTGCACCTCGACCCGGTGCTGGTCGTGTTGTCCGCCGAGGGGCTGCCGGAGGGCGAGTACGACAGGATCGCCGCCACGTTCCACGCCAAGGTCCGCCAGGGCTACGCCGCCACCGAGTGCCCCTTCCTCACCTACAGCTGCCAGCACGGGTGGCTTCACGTCAACAGCGACTGGGTGCTTCTGGAACCGGTCGACGCCGAGCACCGCCCGGTCCCACCCGGCCAACCCTCCCACACCGCCTTGCTCAGCAACCTCGCGAACAAGGTCCAGCCGATCTTGCGCTATGACCTCGGCGACGCCGTCTTTGTCCGGCCCGATCCCTGCCCCTGTGGGGACCCACTGCCCGCCATCCGGGTGCGGGGCCGCACCGCCGACCTGCTCACCTTCCACACCCCCGCCGGCGAGCCGGTGGTGCTCGCGTCATTGACCGTCACCGCCTGGGTCACACGCGTTCCCGGCGTCGAACTGGTCCAGTTCGTGCACACCGCTCCCACACGCCTCGAGGTCCGGCTGCAGTCCTCCGCCGGAACTGACCCCGAGCGCGTGTGGCAGGCGGTGCATACCGAGGTCCGGCGCCTGCTGGTGGACCACGGACTCGACCACGTGACCGTGGCGCGCGGCGACGGGCCGCCCCAGCTGACCCCGGGTGGCAAGTTCCGCGCAGTCATCCCGCTGCCTTGACCGCCAGTCGTTGCCCGCTCCGTTGGCAACTGCGCGCCCCTCATCGCCCCACCCGGGTCATCCCTCGGCCGTCGGCCTGTGCACGATCGGCCCCTTGACCACAGGGGTCAGGAGCACCGGGGTCGGGACGCGGATATGGTCTGTCGTTCCCAGGGCCGGGGCTTCTGCTCCATCGCCGACCGGCGTCGAGGCGTGCCACCCACCTGTCGCACCGCCCCACCCCGCCAAGATCACCGTGTGGTCTCGTACGGCGCCGGCAGGTTGACTCCCTAGGGGGGACCGACTGCAGCGGGCCGCGGAGGGGAGTCCTAGTAGTGGTTATCGCGCGGCGTCGACGGTGCCCCGGTCGGGCACCGTGGCGGTCAGGAGGACCGCGGCCAGCGCCCCGCCGACAATGAAGATGTCCGCGATGTTGCCGATGAACCAGTTCCCGTAGGCGAGGAAGTCCACCACGTGGCCTTGCCCGAATGACGGTGGGCGCAGGAGCCGGTCACCCAGGTGGGAAGTCACCGCGCCGCCGAGACACCCGATCACGATCGCCCAGGACACGGTACGGACCCGGAGGGTGAACCAGATCGCCGCGGCGACCGCCACCGCCGAGATGATGGTGAAGATCCAGGTCGAGTTGGCCCCGAACGAGAAGGCCGCCCCGGGGTTGTAGGCCAGCTGGAGCCCGAGCAGCTCACCCAGGAGCGGGACTCGCTCGCCCGTGGACAGGCTGTTCTCCGCCCACCACTTGGTCACCTGGTCCAGGACCACTACGCCGGCCCCGATCGCAATGGTCAAGAGCACCAGGGGGTACCTGCGCCGGTGGTTCATTCGTGTCCTTTCGCGATGCGCCCGTTTCCCGGCGCCTCAGTGGATCTGCTGACCCCGGCGCGACCTGTGAAATCGCTGGCAGGTACCGGATGGACCGGACAGGTCGGGTCTCACCGGGCCTGGGCGTCTCTGTCCCGCAGGCACGGTAGGAGCTCATCCCGTGGTGGCGGGTTGGGCTTGCCGGTCGGTGAGGGGTTCCAGGGCGGTGCGTCGGGTGGTGGCGGCGCGCAGGCCGTTGCCGATGACGATGACCTCGGCGACCTCGTGGACCAGGACCACGGCGGCCAGGCCGAGGACGCCGGTGATGGCCAGCGGCAGCAGCACGGCGATGATCAGCAGCGAGAGAATGATGTTCTGATTGATGATGGCCCGGCCGCGGCGGGCGTGGGCCAGAGCTTGGGGGATCAGGCGCAGGTCGTGGCCGGTGAAGGCGACATCGGCGGATTCGATGGCTGCGTCCGAGCCGGTGGCGCCCATGGCGATGCCGACCTCGGCGGCGGCCAGGGCGGGAGAGTCGTTGATGCCGTCACCGATCATCGCGGTGGGCCGGGTGCCGGTCAACTGGTGGACGGCGGTGGCCTTGTCCTCGGGGCGCAACTCGGCGCGCACGTCGTCGATGCCGGCCTGGTCGGCGATCGCCCGGGCGGTGCGGGCGTTGTCCCCGGTGAGCATGGTCAGGCCGATGCCCTGGCCGGTCAGGGTGGTCACGACGGTGGGGACCTCAGGGCGCAGTTCGTCACGGACCCCGATGGCCCCGGCGACCGCCCCGTCGCGGTGGATGATGACCACGGTCATGCCCTGGTCCTCCAGCCCCTGGACCTGGGCCGCCAGGGGGCCGGGGGCCAGCCAGCGGGGGCTGCCGACGGTGACGGTAGCCCCGTCCAGGCGGCCGGTGATCCCGTGCCCGGCGGTCTCGGTGACGCCCTCGGCCGCGGGCGTGTCCGGGGTGGCGGCGGTGATGGCCGCGGCCAACGGGTGGGTGCTGTGCTGTTCCAGTGCCGCGGCCCAGCCCAGCACTTGGTCCTCGGTGATGCCGGGGGCGGCGAGCACGGCGGTGACGGTGGGCTGGTTGCGGGTCAGGGTCCCGGTCTTGTCCACCGCCAGGTGGCGGATCCCGCCGAGGCGCTCGAAGGCGGCCCCGGATTTGATGACCACCCCGAACCGGCTGGCCGCGCCGATCGCCGAGACCACGGTGACCGGCACCGCGATGGCCAGCGCGCAGGGCGAGGCGGCCACCAACACCACCAGGGCGCGGGTGATCCACAGTTCCGGGTCCCCGAGCAGGGACCCGAGGGCCGCGACGAGCACGGCCAGGATGAGCACCCCGGGCACCAGGGGCTTCGCGATCCGGTCGGCCAGCCGGGCCCGGTCCCCCTTCTCGGCCTGGGCCTGTTCGACCAGGTGCACGATGGTGGTCAGGGAGTTGTCGGTGCCGGCGGCGGTGGCGTCAATCTCCAGGGCCCCGGCGGTATTGATCGACCCGGCCGAGACGGTGTCTCCCGGGCCGACCTCGACCGGGATGGACTCGCCGGTGATCGCCGAGGTGTCCAGGGAACTGCGCCCGGTACGCACGATCCCGTCGGTGGCGACCCGTTCCCCGGGCCGGACCACGAGCACCTGCCCGGGTCGCAGGTCCTTGGCCTCGACCTCCACCGTGGCCCCGCCGGCCCGGATGGTCGCGGTCTCGGGCACCAGTTTCAGCAGGGCGCGCAGGCCCGCCCGGGCCCGGTCCATGGCCTTGTCTTCCAGGGCCTCGGCGATGGAGTACAGGAACGCCAGGGCGGCGGCCTCCTCGATGTAGCCCAGGATCACCGCGCCGATGGCGCTGATCGTCATCAGCAGTCCGATCCCGAGCCGGCCCCGGGTGAACAATCCGCGCAGCGCCCCGGGCACGAAGGTCCAGGCGCCCAGCACCAGCCCGACCCAGAACACCACCGTGGCCACGAGACCGGCCCCGGACCATTCCAGGACCAGCCCGGTGAGGAACGCCAGCCCGGAGAGCGCCGGGAGCAGGATGGCTGCATCGCGCCACCACGGCCGGTGCTCCTCGTGCTCCTCGGGTGCACCGGGAGTGGGGGTCGGGGCCTCGCAGCCGCAGGCGGCGCTCACGAGGCCACCTCCGCCGTGTCGCAGCACCCGGGTACCGGGCAGCCCGGGTCCAGGCAGGGCGCGGAGGCATCCACCGCGAGGGTCACCTCGAGCAGACTGCTCAGCGCCCGGGCCAGGTGCGCATCGACGATCGCGTACCGGGTGCGGCGGCCCTGGTGCTCGACGGCCACGATCCCGCAGTCCCGCAGGCAGGCCAGGTGGTTCGACACGTTCGACCGGCTCAGCCCCAGGGCCTGGGCCAGCTCGGCCGGATACCCGGGGCCCTCCAGCAGGGACAGCAGGATCCGGGATCGGGTGGGGTCGGCCATCGCCCGGCCCAGCCGGTTCATCACGTCCAACCGTGTCGCAATCGTCAGCATGTGGTGAACTATACAGCCTGCGCTGTAGTCTCTTGCGGGGTTTCGCCCGGGCCGGGCGACCCCGATCGATTGAATCAGTGAGGACCCTCCGTGACTGCCCGTTGCTGCCCCACCTTCCCGCATCGCCGCTGCCGGGGCCGAGGAGGACGGCCATGAGCCTGGGTGGGTTCTTCGCCGAGATGGTCCAGTCCGGGGCACTGCTGGTGGCGATGCCGCTGGCCGTGGTCGCCGGGCTGGTGTCCTTCCTCTCCCCGTGCATCTTGCCGCTGGTGCCCGGATACCTGGGGTATGTCTCCGGGCTGGCCGACCCGCGCCGGGCGGACAACCGGCGCCGGGTGATGACCGGGGTGGGACTGTTCATTATGGGCTTCGCCGCGGTGTTCACCCTCTACGGGGCCGCCTTCGGGGTGATCGGCGGGTGGCTGTTGCAGTGGCAGGACGCGCTGATCCGGGCCTTGGGGGTGTTCGTGATCCTGATGGGCCTGGTGCTCATCGGCTGGCTGCCGTTCCTGCAGAACACCCGGCGGATGTCCTTCCAGCCCAGGACCGGGATCGCCGGGGCCCCGCTGCTCGGGGTGGTCTTCGGCCTGGGCTGGACCCCGTGTATGGGCCCGACCCTCAGCGCCGTGCTGGCGTTGAGCACCACCACCGGGGACCCCTGGCGCGGGGCCCTGCTGGGCTTCCTCTACTGTCTGGGCCTGGGCATCCCCTTCGTGCTGGTGGCGATGGGCCTGGACTGGGTCACCCGAACGCTGGGCTTCGTCCGCCGCCACATCCGCGCCTTCAACATCATCGGCGGGGTACTGCTGGTGCTCGTCGGGGTGCTGATGGTCACCGGGATCTGGACCCTGTGGATCTACCAGCTGCAGAACCTGGCCGGCACCTTCACCACCCCCGTCTAACCCCGCCCGCACACGCCCCCCACCTCACGGATTGGACCGCTCGTGACTTCCCCTGACCCCACCGCTTCCACCCCGTCTTCTCCCACCCCGTCCCGGCAGCGCCGGGCCAAGATCGTGGTCTGGGTGCTGCTGGGCCTGGTCGTGGCCGCCGCCCTCATCGGTTACCTTGTGGCCCGCGGGACCGCCACCGCCCAGCAGCAGGACCCCAACCAGTCCACCGCCCAGTCCACCGGGCAGTCGACTGGGTCTGCCGGTCAGTTGGTGCGGGAGAATAGCCGGGTGCTCTCGCAGGCCCCCAATGAGAAGGCCGTGCTGGTGGAGTTCCTGGACTTCGAGTGCGAGGCCTGCGCGGCGGCTTACCCCTTCGTGGAGGACCTGCGCGCCGAGTATGCGGACACCGTGACCTTCGTGCACCGGTACTTCCCGCTGCCGGGCCACCCGAACTCGGTCACCGCGGCCATCGCCGTGGAGGCCGCTGCCCAGCAGGGCGCCTACGAGTCGATGTACCAGAAGATGTTCGAGACCCAGACCGAGTGGAGCCACACCACGGAGGACCGCAGCCCGGTCTTCCGGGCCTACGCCGAAGAGTTGGGCCTGGACATGGCCGCCTACGATGCCGCGGTGGCCGACCCGGCCACCCGGGACCGGGTCGAGCTGGACGTGGCCGACGGCACCGCCCTGGGCGTGGCCGGGACCCCGACCTTCTACCTCGACGGTGAGCCGCTCACCGTGAACAGCCTGGAAGAGTTCACCGCCGCCGTCGAGGCCGCCACCCAGGACTGACCGCCCGGACCATCCGCGGCCACCCGGGCCAGAGCAGAGGACCGAGAGCAAAGGACTTCCCATGACCGACCGGCTCACCGAGCCCACCGCCCCGAGCGCCGCCTCCCCAGTATCGGCAGCCGGCCCGGCGCCGGCCCCGGCGTGGTTCACCGGGCGCCGGGCCTTCGGCCTGGTGCTGCTCGTCACCGGCGCCGTCGGCTGGATCGCCTCGGCGACCCTGGTCCTCGAACGCCTCGCCCTCTACGAGAACCCCGGCCACACCACCAGCTGTGACATCAACCCCTGGGTGTCCTGCGGACGGGTCATGGGCACCTGGCAGTCCGAGCTGTTCGGCTTCCCCAACCCGCTGATCGGCATCGTCGCCTTCGCCGTGGTGATCTCCACCGCGATGGTCGTGCTCTCCGGGGCCCGGCCCGGCCGCGGGTACTGGCTCGGGCTGCAGGCCGGGGTCACCCTCGGGATAGGGTTCGTGGCCTGGCTGTGGTTCCAGGCCCTGTACGAGATCTACATCCTCTGCCTGTACTGCATGATCGTCTGGGCGGCCATGATCCCCCTGTTCCTCCTGCTCACCGCCCGCAACCTCGCCCACGGCGTGATCCCCGCCCCGCCGGGGGTGGTCCGGTTCGCCACCGGCTGGGCCGGGACCCTCATCGCCGTCGCCTACGTCGCCGTCGCCGGCTCGGTCTTCGTCCAGTTCCTCCCCGCCTTCACCGGCTTCTGACCGGTCCTGGGGCGCGACCTCGCCATTATCGACTGAAGGCGCTATCATCGTCGTATGACGATGATTAAGGAGCCGGGGGTGTCCCCGGCGGCGGCGCTGTTCCACGGGTTCTCCGACCCCACCCGGTTGGCGATCCTGCGGCACCTGGCCACCGGGGAGCACAAGGTGCGCGAGCTGACCGAGCACCTCGGGTTGGCCCAGTCCACGGTCAGTGCGCACCTGGCCTGCCTGGCCGGCTGCGGGTTGGTGGCCTCCCGGCCGGTGGGCCGGGCCTCGCTGTACGCCCTGGCCGCCGAGCCCGAGCTGCTTCAGGTGCTGGCCGCCGCCGAGCGGCTGCTGACGGTCACCGGGCACGCGGTCGAGCTCTGCCCACACTCCGGCACCCCGGGCCCCGACGGCCCCGCCGCGGCCTGAGCCCGGTCCCGGAGAAGGAGGACACAGTTAATGGGTGCACACCACCACGCCTCGCCGGCGCACCGCTGGCGGCTGGCGGTCGCTTTCGCCATCACCACGGCGGTGCTGCTGGCCGAGGTGGCCGGGGCGCTGATCACCGGCAGCCTGGCCCTACTGGTGGACGCGGCGCACATGCTCACCGACGCTGGCGGGTTGCTGATGGCCCTGCTGGCCTCCACCCTGATGGCCCGGCCGCCCACGGCCCGGCGCACCTGGGGGTTCCTGCGCGCCGAGGTGTTGGCCGCCCTGGCCCAGGCCGCCATCCTGCTGGCCGTGGGTCTCTACGCCTTCATCGAGGGCCTGCAGCGACTGTTCGCCCCGCCCGAGGTAGCCTCCGGCCCTCTGCTGCTGTTCGGGATCCTCGGCTTGGCCGGTAACCTCGCCTCGCTGGCCGTCCTCGGCTCCGGCCGCGGGGCCAACCTGAACATGCGCGCCGCGTTCCTGGAGGTCCTCAACGATGCGCTGGGCTCGGTGGCCGTGATCGCCAGCGCCCTGGTCATCGCCACCACCGGCTGGGCGCAGGCCGACGCCGTGGCCGGGATGCTCATCGCCGTGTTGATTGTGCCCCGCACCCTGAAGATCCTGGCCGAGGCCGCGCACATCCTGCTCGAATCCACCCCCCGGGACCTGGACCTCGCCGAGGTTCGGGACCACCTTGAAGCGGTGCCGCACGTGGTGTCCGTGCACGACCTGCACGCCTCCCAGATCGCCACCGGGGTCCCCGTGCTCAGCGCCCACGTCGTCGTCGAGGACCACTGCTTCCACGACGGGCACGCCCCCCAGATCCTGGACCAGCTCCAACACTGCGTCGCCGAGCACTTCGACGTGGCGATCGACCACTCCACCTTCCAACTCGAACCCGCCGCCCACGCCCATCACGAACACCCCACCCACCACTGACCCCCGTCGGGGTCGGGGAGCACAGCGCACGATCCCGAGGGGACCCGCATGACCGCCACCACCGCCGCCCTCGCCCTGGCCCTGTACCTGGCCGGGCTGGCCGCCGCCTTCGGGGCCCGGTCCTGGATCCCCTTACGGGCATGCGATCTGGGCTGACGCCTGTGACCGAGTGTTCAGTTCGCGCTGTATAGTTCAGTCCATGATGACTATTGCTTCGCGTCTCGACGTGATGAACCGCCTGGGTCGTGCACTGGCCGACCCCACTCGATCCCGGATCATCTTGACCCTGCTCGACCATCCCGCTTACCCGGCGGAACTGGCCCGAGATCTGGACCTGACGCGCCCGAACGTGTCCAACCACCTGGCATGCCTGCGCGATTGCGGGATCGTCGTCTCCGAGCCCGAGGGTCGTCGGACACGATATGAGATCGCCGATTCGCACCTGGCGCAGGCGCTGACGGCACTGGTCGATGCCACCCTGGCAGTGGACGAAGACGCCCCGTGCATCGATCCCGCCTGCTCGCTTCCCGGATGCGACGCAGCTGGGGAGGGCGCATGATCCTCACCTCGGTCTTGCAGGCGATGGGCCTGTTCGCAGCGACCAACATCGACGACATCATCGTGCTCTCCCTCTTCTTCGCGCGAGGGGCAGGCCAGCGCGGCACTACCGCCCGCATTCTGGCCGGCCAGTACCTCGGATTCGCCGGCATCCTCGGTGCCGCGGTCCTGGTGACCATCGGTGCCGGAGCATTCCTGCCCTCGGCAGCCATCCCGTACTTCGGTCTCATCCCTCTGGGCCTCGGCCTCTGGGCCGCATGGCAGGCCTGGCGCGGAGACGATGACGACGATGACGACGAGGCCAAGGTTGCCGGCAAGAAGGTCGGCGTGTGGACAGTCGCAGGCGTCACCCTTGCCAACGGCGGCGACAACATCGGCGTCTACACCCCTGTCTTCCTCAGCGTGGAACCTCTCGCAGTAGTCGCCTACTGCATCGTCTTCCTCGCGCTCGTCGCGGTCCTGGTGGCCCTGGCAAAGTTCGTCGCCACCCGCCCCCCGATCGCCGAAGTGCTCGAACGCTGGGAGCACGTCCTCTTCCCCATCGTTCTCATCGGCCTCGGCATCGTGATCCTCGTCAGCGGCGGGGCCTTCGGACTCTGACGTAGCGGCAGCGATCCAAACGGCCCCGACCGGGCGCACCCCTCTCGGTTCAGACCGCGACACCTACCTGCAGCCAGTCCTGCGTGATCGCGGCAACAAGACCGCCACGGAGCGCTGCAAAAACCCCGCCACCAAGCGAACGAAGCCACAGGGCAGGGCGTGTAAAGGGGTATACCCCTTTACACTCCCCGCCCGCCCACGAGACCATCACGTCAGAGACGGTGTGAATCGCAGCGCTAAATGGCGTGGTTTTTGTAACGCTTTAAGGCCTGCTAATCAGGTGGGTGATCGGATCTGAGCTTTCCGCAGACGACAGGTTCTACGTCCGGCTGACGGCGGGTTTCATAGGCACCCCTGGCGCAACAAACGTTTTGTCGTGAAATCCTAGACCCCGCCCTAGAGGGCCTGTGGTTGAAGAGTCGGTCTTACGATGGACAATGGTCCAAACCAGCGACACCAGTGCGCACTGTTCGTGCTGTGGGCGGCGTCTGCCGTTGAGCAGGTTGCACGCGTTGGCGGATGGCGCGGCTTACGTCTGCCGGCGGTGCGGCTTATGGATTGCGGCTCGTCGTCGCTGAGTGATTCCGTTGAAACGTCTGGTTGTGGATGTGCCGATGATCAAAGGTAGCTACAGATGACTTCGGCATTGCACTGAGCGGGGTCGCCGGCCGCGGCGGTTCCGTGAAGGCCGGCAACGGTTTCTCTGAGCGCGGTGAGTTCGGCGATGTGCCTGTCCAGGTTCGTCAGGTGCTCGGCAAGCTGATCACGCACGTGGCCGCACGGCGCCGTGCCAGCATCCCGGATTTGGAGGATGTCGAGGATTTCGGCCAGAGTGAGGCCGGCAACTTGGCTGCGCCGGATGAATTCAAGCCTGACGATCGTGTCCTCTGGATAGTCGCGGTAGCCGTTGGTGGCTCGGTCGGCCTGCGGCAGGAGCCCTCGCTCCTCGTAAAACCTCAAGGCCTTGGTCGTCACGCCGGAGGCCGCCGCTACTTCACCGATACGCATGCTTCACCTCGTTCTCGAAAGACTCCGTAATCTTCCATTTTGCTGGAAGATCACGAAGGTGATGGGGGTCTTTGTGGTGTGCCAATTCCTTCGTGCTCCCGCCTGTACGTTTCTCGACCCGGTTAGGGGGTGAGGTCGAGTTGTTCGAGGGCGACCTGGTAGGCCTCGTGGTAGGTCGGGAATTGGGCGACCTGGTCCAGGAGCGTGTCGATCGGCAGTTGCGTGCGGATGGCGAGGGAGGCGTGGTGGATCCACTCTCCGGCCATGGGGCCGACGGCCCAGGCTCCGATGAGGATCTTCCGGTCGGCGTCGGCGAGTAGGCCGAGGTGCCCGCGGGGGTCCTGCTCGTAGGTCCAGGGTCGGGCGATGGCGTCGGCGAGGTCCAGTTCCGTGGCGATGGTGCGGATGCCCTGCTTCGTTGCCTGTTCCTGGGTTAGTCCGGCGCCGGCGATTTCGGGGTCGGTGAATACGACACGCGGTATGCCGTCGTAGGTGGCCGGGTGGGGTCGGCCGAGGATGGCGTCGGCGGCGATCCGGCCTTGGTACTTCGCGACGTGGGTGAAAGGCATGATGCCGGTGACGTCGCCGATGGCCCACGTGTTTTCGCCGGCGCGGCAGTGGTCGTCGATCTGGATTTCTCCGTGGTCGCCGAGGGTTACGCCAGCGTGTTCGAAGCCGAGTCCTTCGGTGCGTGGTGTGCGGCCGGTACCGAAGATCACGACGTCTGCTGCCACCTCACCGGCTGGATCGCCGTCGCGTGTCTGAAGCTCGATGATGCTGTCGGCTCCCTCGCGCCGCGCCTGGACGGCGGAGGTGGCCAGCCGGATGTCGATGCCGGCCTCCTGCAGGTACTGGTGGGCAAGTTCCCCCACCCGGGGCCCTTCGCGGTCCAGTAACCTCTCGCCGCAGTGGATCAGGGTGATGGCCACTCCGAAGCGGGCCAGGAACGTCGCGGTTTCCACGCCGACGGCGCTGCCGCCGATGATGACCGCCCGCTCGGGGAGCGTGCTGGTGGTGTAGGTTTCACGGTTCGTCCAGGCCGTGATCTGGTCGGTGCCGTCCAACGGTGGGATCACGGCGTCGGAGCCGGTGGCGATAATGATGTGCTCGGCTGTGATCTCGCGGTCTCCAGCCTGGATCCGGCCCGGTCCGGTAATCCGAGCTTCGTCCTTGATCACCACGGCGCCCTCTTTGATGTACCCGTCGACCTGTGCCTGGTCATCGAGGTTCCGGATCATGTAGTCCCGGTACTTTGCAGTGGCAGCCCAGTCCAGTTCGGCGCCGGAGACACCGGCGGCCCGTTGAACTTCCGTGCGCGCTTCCGGCGGCCGCAGGACGGTCTTGGAAGGGATACACGCCCAGTAGGCGCATTCCCCGCCGATTAGTTCCCGCTCGAAGACCACGACGTTCTTCCCGGCTTTCAGAAGCCGGTCGGCCGCGACCTCCCCGCCTGGGCCCAGACCGAGGACGGCAACATCGAAATGTTCACTCATGAGAATTTCTCCTTCAGATTCAGCGGATCTTTCCCGGCTCTTTCCGGTCCTTCGTCAACATCTCGCACCGGCCCCGGCCCGCCTCCTGCACCGGTACTGAACCCGTGCAAGCCCTCCAGTTGCCAATGGTGGTCCGGCGGGTAGTGGTGGGTGGTCGGTTGGTTCAGCAGGCGCAGCTTTGGACGCCGTTGCTTACCTGGTCGGTGGCGGGTCCTGGTGTGTGGGTGAGCATCTTCTCAGCCATGGAGGATCCGAGTTCGTAGGCCTCTTTGACAGGCATGATGGTGCCGCCGGGGTGGGTTTCGAGCCAGGGCGCTGCGTCGTCGGGTGAGGCGAAGAAGTGGACCTGGTTGCAGAACGATGAGCGGACGGAGCTGATGTCCTCCGGGTTCACCAGGGACACCACGGCGGTGGCCGGCTCCACGCTGGTGACACCCATCGCTGTGACAGCCACCCGTACCGGGGTGCCTGTGGCCTGATGTGAGGATTCGATACGCGCGGATGCGCCCAGCAGGGTCGGGAAGATCAGGGTGTCCAGCGCGCACCAGGTGTAGAGTTGCTCACCGTTTACCTCGAACCGGTGCTGCGTGGGGCGCTGCGTCAGGCCCTGCCCGATGATCCGCCCGGACCCGTCGTACTCCGTGTCGCCCATCGCCTTGAGGGCAGTGCGGACTTCCTCCCCGGCACGGCCGGTCGCCGCGGCGAGGTCGCTCACGTCGACCGGGTCGCCCAGGGCGAGGAGTTTCAGTAGGGGCATCCACAGCCAGGGCTCCATCCCCGTCTCGTTGGACGCAAGCCGGTCAGTGACCTCGCTGATGTTGTTCATCGCGGTCGTTCCTTTCAAGGCATGGTGTGTCAGTGTTCGGCGATCGGTGGTTCAGGTGTTCAGGCGGCGCAGCAGGAAAGTTTGGAGACATCCGTCTTGAAGGACTGGGCAACGATCTTGATGCCCTCGGCCATGGTCAGGTACGGGCTCCAGAGGTTCGCGACCTGATCGACGGTCATCCCGGCCTGCAGGATGTACACGCCTGTTGCAGCGAGGTCGCCGGCTTCCTTCGCGACGGCGGTGATACCGACGATCCTGCCGGTGTCGGCGTCTGCGACCATCTTGATGAATCCGCGGGTGTCCCGGTTCACCACGGCGCGGGGTATGTATTCCAGCGGTACAACCCGGCATTCGCACCTGATCCCGGCGTCTCTTGCCTGCTTGTCGGTCATGCCGACAACCGCGAGGTTAGGGCTGGTGAACGTGACGCGGGGCAGGTGGCTGTAGTCCACGGCGCGGCCGGCGTCGCTGAAGGCGTTGTCGACCATCAGGGTGCCGTGGGATGCGGCGACGTACACGTATTCGGGGTGCCCGGTCACGTCCCCCGCAGCCCAAACGCGTGGGTTAGAGCTCACCAGGGTGTCCTCGACGACGACTTCCCCCTTGTCCCCGGTCTTCACGCTCACCCCGGCCAGGTTTAGCCCGTCGGTGACCGGGCGCCGACCCGTGGCGATGAGGACCTTGGAGGCCCGGAGGGTTTCGCGCCCGCCGGCGATGTCGGCCTGGGCGGCAATGCCGCCGTCCGTGTCCTGGGTGATGGAGGAGACGGTGGAGCGGCGGATGACCCGGATGCCCTCGTTGGCGAAGACGCTCATCAATGCCCTGGATGCTTCGGGTTCCTCACCCGATGCCAGGCGAGAGCGCACCAGCATGGTGACCTTCGAGCCGAGGCGGGCGAAGAGTTGGGCCTGTTCCAGGGCGACGTACCCGCCGCCGATGACCAGCAAGGACTCGGGTACCTCGTCGAGTTCCATGGCCGTGGTCGATGTCAGGTAATCGACCGTGTCCAGACCATTGATCGGTGCGGCCCACGGGGTGGAGCCGGTCGCGACCAGATAGTGGGCGGCCGTGATCGTCTCCCTGGTCCCGTCCTGCGCGGTGACCTCCAGCGCAGGGTCCGCGGCGGTGCCGGTGAATACAGCATTGCCGTGGCGCAGCTCCCACCCGTAGTCCGCGACGAGGTCCACGTACTTATCGGAGCGCACGTTCTCCACCAAGGCGCGCTTTCCCGCGATGAGTGCTTCCATGTCCACGGGTCCCGCGGTGGCGGTGAGGCCGGGGAACCTGCCGGCGTCCTGGGCGGTGTGGCGTGCCTCGGCTGCGGCGAGCAGAGCCTTGGAGGGGATGCATCCGGTGTTCACGCAGGTCCCGCCCACGGTCCCGCGTTCGATCATGACGACCCGTTTGTCGAGGTTCGTTGCCCTGATCGCGGCAGCGAACGCGCCACCACCGGAACCGATGATCGCCAGATCGAAATGCGGTACTGCCTCGTTCATGCGAATCTCCCTACACTGCCATCGGGCACCGGTTCATTGCGTGACGGCAGAAGCTGATGGCTGGTTTTCCAGTGGTTGATCTTCAGTCTGCACCTTCCCCTACGGGGGAAGGTCAAGGGTTCTCTGAACGGACGACGGGCTGGGGGCCCTCGAGGTGGTCGAGGCCGGTCCAGGCGATGTCTTCAAGCGGCCCGTAGGCGGGCGAGGTCGTTCCGGCGCGGCAGGCGTACTCCCACTCGGCCTCGGTGGGCAATCGGTACCCGTCAGCGCTCGTGTTCCAGGTAACGGAGCGTCCGTCCCCAGCACGCGTGTAGGCCGGCTGCAGCTCTTCGGCATTGGATAGCTCGTTGCAGAGGTTGATGGTCTCGAACCATGTCAGAGGCGTGAGCGGGCGTCCGGTGCTCCGGTCATGGAGGGGGTGCACTGCCATCTCGAAGGGCTCCAGTTCCACATCCCGTGTGGTCCCGCGGCGGGCGTCGCGCAGGGTGATTTTTCCCGAAGACAGGGTGGCCATGGAGGGCTGGTTCATGGTGTCAGCGTCGCACACGGGCTGACTGGAGAACTATGACCCCTAGTCGATCAAGGTTCAAATGTCAATACCTAAGTGACTCATGGTCGCATGAAACATATTTGCGCGTTTGTGAAATCTTCGCTGCATCTCGACATCCACGCACCATCGCCCGGGAGCGCACCCCGGCCGCCCGCACCTTCGCCCTGCAGTAGACTCCTGAACACTGTTCAGCCCGTCGGGCACTCGCCATGCGCCCCGCGCCTCGGCAGCGCCCCCTCGCACTCGCTTCCGCACCAGGAGTCCCTCCATGAGCACTTCCGTGCCCTCGTCCCACGACGGCCACGTCCGCCCCGCGGCCACCACGACGGCGGACCGCCCCGCCGACGCCGGCCGCCCCCGTCGCGCTTCCGCCGGCGGCAGCCTCGCGCGCATCGCCGTCATGACCGCGTTGATGGCCGTCCTCGGTCTGGTGCCGCCGATCGCCGTCGCCGGTGTGCCCGCCCCGATCGTGCTGCAGAACATCGCCGTGATCCTGGCCGGTGTGATCCTCGGCCCGTGGCGTGGGGCCGCCTCGATGGCGCTGTTCGCCGGCCTCGTGGCGCTCGGCCTGCCGCTGCTCAGCGGCGGCCGCGGCGGCCTGGGCGTGTTCGCCGGCCCGACGGCCGGCTTCATCCTCGGCTGGATCCCGTCCGCGCTGATCGTCGGCCTGATCTTCTGGGCCCTCACCTCCCGGGCCCGTCCCGGCCTCGGTGCCGGACGGGTCGCGCTCGGGGCGGCCGTCGCCGGGCTGATCGGCGGCGTCGTGATGGTCTACGTCTTCGGCGCGCTCGGCTTCGTCGGGATCGCCGGGATGGAGTTCGGCGCCGCCGTCCTCTCCATGGCCCCGTTCGTGCCCGGTGACCTGCTCAAGCTCGTCGTGGCCGTCATCCTCATCGTCGGCCTGTGGAAGGCCTACCCCCGCGCCTTCCGATGAGCCCGGACCGTTCCGTCACCCTCACGGGCGTCCGCGTCGAGGCCGACGGCCCCGAGGGCGTCGTCGTCCTCCTCGACGGCGTGGACCTCACCCTCACGGCCCCGCGCGTGGCGGTGATCGGGGAGAACGGCTCCGGCAAGTCCACGCTGGCCCGCGCGATCGCCGGCCTGGCCGACGTCGTCGCCGGGGAGGTGACCGTGCACGGGGTGGACGCCGTCCGGGACGTGAAGGCGCTGCGCCGCACCGTCGGCTTCGTGTTCGCGAACCCGGCCGCGCAGATGGTCATGCCCACCGTCCGGGAGGACGTGGAGCTGACCGTGAAGTCGCTCCGGGACGACGCCGGCCGTCGCCTGACCACGGACGACGTCGCCGCGCGCGTGGCCGCGGCGCTCCAGGAGCACCGGCTCACCGCGCTCGCGGACCGGGCGTGCCTGTCCCTGTCCTCGGGGCAGGCGCAGCGGCTGGCGATGTGCTCGGTGATGACCGCCGGGCCGTCCCTGGTGATCGCCGACGAGCCGACCTCCCTGCTGGACGGCCGGCACCGGCGGATCGTGGCCGACCGGCTGCTGGCCGCCGACCCCTCGGCCCCGGACGGGTTCCAGCTGCTGCTGGTGACGCACGACCTCGAGCTGGCCCGTGCGTGCGACGAGGCCGTGTGGATCCACGGCGGCCGTGTGGAGCGGACCGGCCCGGCCGAGGACGTGGTCGAGGCGTACGAGCGCTTCCTGGACCACGCCGTGGCGGCGGAGCTGCGCTGATGCTCTCCCTGTACATCCACGGCGACTCGCCCCTGCACCACGCCCGCGCCGGCCTCAAGACGGGCCTCTTCGCGGTGTGGGTGCTGGCCCTGACCCTGCTGCCGCTGTCCCGGTGGACGGCGGGCGCCGCCGTCGTGGGTGCCGTGACCGCGTATCTCGTGGGCTTCGGGCTGCGGCGCGGTGCGGCGATGATCGCCTCCGACCTGCGCGCTCTGTGGCTGTTCTACGTGGTCCTGTTCGCGGCGCAGTGGATCTTCGCCGACGCGTTCGCCGCCGGACTCATGGTGGCGCGCGTGCTCGGGCTCGTGCTCACCGCGCAGGTGTTGACGCGCACCACCCGGATCGCGGACATGACCGGGGTGGCCGAGGCGGTGCTGCGGCCGGTCGAGCGGATCCCGTGGGCGGGGCCACGCCTGGCGCGGGCGGGGTTCCGCGCCGACCGCGTGGGCCTGGCGATGGGCCTGGTGCTCTCCTCGATCGGCCACCTGCGCGCGCTGGCCGAGCAGATCCGGCATGCGCAGGCCGCCCGCGGGGTGCGGATGGCGCCGTGGGCCTGGGTGCTGCCGCTGCTGGTGCTCAGCTTCAAGCACGCCGACGACGTCGGGGACGCCCTGGCCGCCCGCGGCATCGACTAGAGCCGCCCGCCCTCCCGGACCGCGTGGGGTGGCGGGCCGGTTCAGAGGGGGTTGTCCAGGGGCAGACGGTCGCGGTCGTAGGTGATCTCGGTGAAGCCGTGGGGCACGGGCTTGCCGTCCTCGCCCAGGGACACGAACACGATCTTGTCGATGGTCAGGATCATCTCGCCGGTCACGATGTTCCGCACCTTCGCCCGCATGGTCAGGGACGTGCGCCCGAACTCGGTGGCGCGCAGGCCCATCTCGATCATGTCGCCCTGCTTCGCCGAGGCCAGGAAGTTGATCTCCGAGATCAGCTTCGTCACGCACCGCGGGTTGCCCAGCTGCAGGGTCGCGTAGATGGCCGCCTCCTCGTCGACCCAGCGCAGCAGCGAGCCGCCGAAGAGGGTGTTGTTCGCGTTGAGGTCCTCCGGCTTGACCCACTTGCGGGTGCGGAAGTTGACGTCGTCGTGGGCGGCGCGGTCGGCCGAACGGGTGAAGAGCGTGGAGTCCATGGCTCCACGGTAGAGCGACGCCGACGCCGGCACGAGGGAGGGCACCCGACGCGGAGACGTGCTCGACCAGGCCGTAGGGTCGCCGAAAGGGATCCGCAACGGAGCACACAGGAGGGACCCGACCGATGACCATCCGCCCCCACCCCGACCCCGCCACACCCGACGCCACCTGGCGCGATGTGCCGGTGGTCGGCTTCACGGTCGCCGCCGGCATCGCCGTCCTGTTCTGCCTGGTCTGGCTGCTCCGGGACGGGCTCACCACCGATTACACGTGGGGGCTCCTGCTGGCTCCGGTGCTCATGGGTGTGGCCGGGGTGGCGGTGATGGTCCTCTGGGAGCGGCTCCTCGCCCGCGTCCCGCGGCTGGCCGCCACGCTGGTCGCCGCCGTCGCCCTCCCGGCCTTCGTGCTGGTGCTCGCCTGGTGGCTCGTCGAGGTGAACGCGCGGACGCACCTGTTCACCGGGAGCACGTTCTGGCTGCTCGCCGTCGCCCCGGTCTGCGCGGCCCTCGCCTGGCTCGCGCACCGGCTGCTCCCGGCGGCCCGCCGTCCCGTGGAAGAGCCCCCCGCCGCCCTCGACGACGACGCCTGGGCCCGCCGCCTCGCCGGCGTCCTGCGGCTGCGCAAGGACCTGCCCGACGCGCGGGTGGCCGAGATCGTCCGTGACGCGCGGGCACGCGGGGCCGCAGCCGGGCGCCCGCTGGCCGAGGAGCTCGGCTCCCCGGAGGCGTACGCCGCGGGCTTCCAGAAGGACCGGGTCGTCGCGCCCCGCCGGCAGGCCTGGGCGGTCACCGCGCTCGTGGTGCTCATCCTGGCCACCCGTCTCCCGGGCGTGGTGGCCGGGGAGCGGCCCAGCGCGTGGGACGTCGCGTACCTGCTGCTCGCCGTCGTCGTGCTGGTGTGGGAGTGGCGCGACTACCGGGCCGCCGTGCGTCGCGCCCGCGGCTGAGGGTCTCAGGCCCCCGCGGCGGCCAGCACCCGCGCCACGTCGCGGCGGTGCACCTGGTGGATCAGCTCGATCAGCCCGCACCCGAGTGCGGCGATCACCAGCGCGGCCACGAGCACGTCCGTGGGCGGGACCTCCATCTGGTGGTACCAGCGGGAGGCCGGCACCAGCACGACGGCGGCCAGCGTCGCGTACATCGCCAGGATGAGGACCACCACGCGCGCGCTCAGCGGCCTGGACATCACACTGAGCACCCACAGGCCCAACAGGGTCAGGGTGATCATGAACGCGGCCTGCTGCCGGGCCGGGTCGACGTCGCCGGCGGTGAGGCGCACGTACGAATGCAACGCCACCATGGACAGCAGGATCACCGCGCCGCAGGGGATCGCGAACCGCAGCGCCCGCCCCAGGAACCCGGGCACGTAGCGGCGCGGGTTCGGCAGCAGGGCGAGGAAGAACGTGGGCGCGCCGATCATGATGAAGTCCACGGTGGAGGCCTGCCGCGGCAGCAGCGGGAACTGCCACGCGAACAGGGAGAACACCACGCCGAACAGCAGCGCGTACGTCGTCTTCGTCAGGTAGATGTGGGCGAGCCGCTCCATGTTCGCGATCACCTGGCGGCCCTCGCCGAGCACGCGCGGCAGGCGGTCGAAGCGCCCGTCCAGCAGCACCATCCGGGACACCGCCTTGGTGGCCGGGGCGGCGTTGCCCATGGCGATGCCCAGGTCCGCGGTCTTCAGGGCCAGGGCGTCGTTCACGCCGTCGCCGGTCATGGCCACCACGTGCCCGCGCGACTGCAGCGCCTGGACCATCGCCTTCTTCTGGTCCGGGCTGACGCGGCCGAACACGTCGTGCTCGGCCATCACGTCGGCGAGCTCCCCGGGCTCGTCCGGCAGGGTGCGCCCGTCGTAGGCCTGGCCCGTCACCTCGAGGCCCACCTCGCGGGCCACGGCGGCCACGGTGCGCGGGCTGTCCCCGGAGATCACCACGGTCCGCACGCCCTGCGCGTGGAAGTAGCCGAGGGTCTCGGCGGCGTCCGGGCGCACGTTCTCGCGGAACGTCACGACGGCGACCGGGACGCCTCCGGCGGGCAGCGCATCCCCGATGAGGGGCTCGTCCGTGCGGGCCAGCAGCAGCACGCGGCGGCCGGCGTCCGCGTCGGCGTGGACCTGGGCGCGGACGGCCTCGGCGGCGTCGTGCCCGAGGAGCCGCTCGTCCACGAGGGCCTCGGGCGCGCCCAGCAGCCACGTGCCGGCCGACGCCCCGGCCTCGGGGCCGAAGGTGACCGCCGACCACCGGCGCGCGGAGGAGAACGCCACCTGGGCCGTGGGGTCCGCGGCCGGGACGGCCGTGAAGGGCTCGCGCAGGGCCGCCGCGGTGGGGTTCACGTCCGGGTCCGCGCCGAACCAGGCGAGCACGGCCCGAGCCCCGTCGCCGACCTCGGCCGGGGCGCCGTCGTCGTGGGTGTCCGGGGACGCGTCCGCCGAGGCGGGCGCGGCGAGCCGGTCGAACCGGACGCCGCCCTCGGTGAGGGTGCCGGTCTTGTCCAGGCAGACGGTGTCCACGCGGGCCAGGACCTCCACGGCGGGCTGCTCCTGGATGAGGACCTCCTGCTGGGCCAGCTTGAGCGCGGACACGGCGAACGCGATGGTCGTCATGAGCGCCAGGCCCTGCGGGATCATGCTGGTCACCGCCGCCACGGACGCGATCAGTGCGGGCTCCAGGGCGGCCTCGCGCGGCTGGGACAGGGCGTGGGACCAGCCGCCGACCGCCGTCATCTGCCCGTGCACGATCACCGCGATGATCGGCACCAGGGCGATCGTCAGCCAGCGGGCCACCGTCTCCAGGGCGCCGCGCAGCTCCGAGCGGATGGCGGAGTAGCGGCGGGCCTCGGCGCTGAGCCGGGCGGCGTGCGAGGCCGAGCCCACCGCCGTCGCGCGCACCAGGCCCGCGCCGGCCACGACGGCCGAGCCCGAGAGCACGGCGTCCCCGGGGGTCTTGGGCACGGGGTCGTTCTCCCCGGTGAGCAGCGCCTCGTCCATGTCCAGGCCGTCCGAGACGAGGACCTCGCCGTCCACGGGCACCTGGTCGCCGCGGCGCAGCACCACGACGTCGTCCCGCACGATCCGCGCCATCGGCAGGGGCACGCGCGCCCCGTCCCGGATGACGAGGACGTCGTCCTGGTGCAGCAGCGCGATCCGGTCCAGCTTCCGCTTGGCCGAGTACTCCTGGACCACCCCGATCACCACGTTGGCCACGGCCGCCAGCGAGAACAGCAGGTCCAGCCAGCGGCCCATCAGGATCACGACGACGGCACACAGCGCGATCGCCAGGTTGAACAGCGTGAACACGTGCACACGCAGGATCTGCCCCAGCGAGCGGGACGTGTCCCGGGACTGGACGTTGACCAGGCCCGCGGCCTCCCGCTCGGCGACCTCGGCGGCGGTGAGCCCGGTGATCCCCGCCGCGCCGGTGAACCCCAGGCCCGTCCCGCTCTCGGGGGCGGACGGGTGCGCGGACGCAGGGGAGGGGGAGGCCATGGCACAGAATCTACCCAGCCAGTGCGGGGCCGGGCATCCGACGAGGGGATGAACCCGGGTGCGACCGCAGGCGGGACTGCGGGTGGGGCGGGCTCACTCGCCGGTCTGGCCGTCGATCCCCTCGCGCAGCAGGTCGGCGTGGCCGGCGTGGCGGCCGTACTCCTCGATCATGTGGGTGAGGATCCACCGCAGCGAGACCGGGTCCCGCCCCTCCCGGATCCGGTGGATGCGGGCCAGGGCCGCGGCGCCGTCGTCGCCGTCCGCCGCGAGCAGGTCCACCACGATCTGCCGGGACCGCTCCACCTGGCCCTGCCAGAGGGCGCGCAGGTCCGCCGCGGAGTCCTGCGCCGCGCTGTGCCAGTCCCAGTCGGGGTCGGCGTCGAAGTCCGCTCCCACCCAGGGCGCCGAGGTGGGCTCGCCGAGGGCGACGGCCTCGAACCACCAGAACTCGACGAACGCGAGGTGCTTGAGCAGGCCGCCGAGCGTCATCGCGGACGGGTGGCCCGGCAGCCGGCGGTGCAGCGCGGCCGTGTCCAGGTCCGCCGTCTTCCACTCGATCGTGGCGCGCAGGAAGTCGAGGAAGCCCAGCAGGGTGGCGGCCTCGCCCGCGGCGAAGGGCGGCTCGGGGCGGCCCTGGTCGTCGTAGAACACGGTGGTCATGGCGGCCAGGCTACGCCCCACCCGCGTTGTCGTTCGGGAAACGGCGCGTCCGGGGGCGGGTGAGCTGGCGGGAGGGAGCGGGGGCGGAGGCGGGGGCGGGGTGCGGGCCCGCGGACCTGGAACGCGTGTGGTCGGTCTGAGCCTGAAAAGTGCGCCCATACCGACCGCACGCGTTCCCGGAAGGGGGTGGGCCGGCGTCGTCGGCACCCAGGAGGGCCCGGAGGAGCTCTTCGGGGCGCCCGAGGACTGGGCTGTGCAGGCGTACGCGGACGGCGGCTGCGCTGGGAGGCGATCCGGCGCCAGATGCTGCCCAAGGTCCCGGCCTTCGTGGCGGTCTACGAGGCGCTCATGCGTCTGAGCGCGGTGATGGTGCCGCTCAACCCGCTGTTCACGGCCCGTGAGCTGGAGTACTTCCTCGAGGACTCTGGGGCGCGCATGCTCTGGGCCATGCCCGGGCTGCCGGCCGTGGACGAGGTGGCCGGGAACGTCGACGTCGAGGTGGTCACCCTGGACCTCGAAGCGGTCGGGCGGGAGTGCGCCGCCGAGGGCATCGCCCCGGTCACGCAAATCACCCCGCGGGACCCCGACGACGACGCCGTCCTGCTCTACACCTCGGGCACCACGGGGCGGCCCAAGGGTGCCCGGCTGACGCACACGAACCTGCGTTCCAACGCCATGGCGACGGCGACCGGCCTGGGCCGGCTCGGCCCGGACGACGTCGTGTTCGCGGCGCTGCCGATGTTCCACGTGTTCGGGCTCTCGGTGGTGCTCAACGGGGCGGTGTTCGCCGGGTCCACCCTGTCCCTGATGCCGCGGTTCGTGCCGGCGGACTTCTCGAGGCTGCGCATGCCCCTCTCCGGCGGTGCGAGCCTGCCGGTGGAGACGCTGCGCGCGGCGGAGAAGCTGTTCGGCGTGCCCGTGTTGGAGGGCTACGGGCTGTCCGAGAACGCGGGTGCGTGCTTCTTCAACCCCGTGGACGTGCCGACCCGCCCGGGCACCGTGGGCCGGCCGGTGGACGGCTTCGAGTTCCGGATCGTGGCGATGGACGGCACCGAGGTGCCGGAGGAGGACCGCGAGACCTCCGGTGAGCTGCGCATCCGGGGTGAGGGCATCATGGCCGGCTACTGGGGCCGCCCGGAGGACACGGAGGCGGCGTTCGACGAGGACGGCTGGTTCCGCACCGGGGACATCGCCCGCCGGGACGAGGCCGGGTACGTGATGATCGTGGACCGGCTCAAGGACGTGATCATCCGCGGCGGCATGAACGTGTACCCCCGCGAGGTGGAGGAGGTCCTCTACGAGCACCCGGACGTGGTCGAGGCGGCTGTGGTGGGTATGCCGGACGAGCGGCTGGGCGAGGAGATCGCCGCCTTCGTCTCGCTGGCCCCGGGCAGCGCCGTCACGGGGGAGCAGCTCCAGGCGTTCGCGGCCGAGCGGCTGGCCCGCTACAAGCAGCCGCGGGAGGTGACCGTCCTGGACGGGTTGCCGAAGAACGCCACGGGCAAGATCCTGCGCCGCGAGCTGCGTCAGGGGTGAGGGGCGTGCCGGGCGGTCTGGGCGCGGGTGGTCTGGTCTGAGTGAGAGGAACGACGGACAGATGGCCTCTCGCTACGCTCCCGGTATGACTCAGCCGCTCGTCCACCCGCCCAAGGCCCAGCCGGGCGACAGGATCGCCGTCGTCTCGCCGTCGTTCGCGGCTCCCGGCTTCGCGCCCGCGGTGCACGAGCAGGCGATGCGCCGCCTGGCCGAGGTGACCGGACTGGTGCCGGTCGAGTACCCCACCACCCGGCAGCTCGGGGCGAGCGCCGAGGACCGGGCGCGGGACCTGAACGCGGCGTTCGCGGACCCCCAGATCCGTGCGGTGATCGCCACGGTGGGCGGGGAGGACCAGATCACCGTGATCGGTCACCTGGACGCGGACGCCGTGCGCGCGGACCCCAAGCCGTTCCTCGGTCACAGCGACAACACCAACCTGCACCAGTGGCTGTGGGCGAACGGCGTGGCGAGCTTCTACGGAGGCTCCACCCAGGTGCACCTGGGGCCGGGACCGGCTGTGGATGAGGTGCACGCCGCGTCCCTGCGGGCCGCCCTGCTGACGGGAGGGCGGCTGGAGATCACGGAGCCGGGGGAGTCGGAGGACCACGGCGTCGACTGGCTGGACCCGCGGGCGCTCAGCGAGTTCGGGACGCGCGAGCCGGTGCCAGGCCCGCACGACGACGGCGCGCGCGGCGTCGGCGGCGCCTCACCCTGGCGCTGGGCCGGGCCGCGGCGCGCGGTGACCGGCCGGACATGGGGCGGCTGCCTCGAGGTGCTGCTGTGGGTCGGGGAGGTGCGTCGGATGCTGCGCATCCTGGGGGAGCGCGCTGTGCACGCCGTGCTGGCGGCCCGGCCGCCGACGAGCTCCTTCGAGGTGCCGCGCGGCGCGGTCGAGCGCGCGCGGCGGCGCAGGCCACTGGGCAGTACTCATCGGTCGTCTTTGGGAACTCCTCCACGTGCCCGGGTGGGGTGTCAGAATCAGCACCGTGAGCACTAACGACGAAGCGGTCGCAGGGCGTCTTCTTAGGCTGCCCGCGGGAGCATATGAGCAGGTAGAAACCCTGCACGTGCGGCAGCAGCTGGCCGCCGCGCAGAATCTCGAGCCGGGGTTTGAACCACTCAGTGACACTGCTTTGCCCCATCAACTTGCCGTTCATGTCGGCGGTCTGCTTCGGCATGCGCTGACGCAGGCGAAAACGCCGGAGAAGCAGGTCGAGCTGGTACAACGCGTCATCGCAGCCTTGGGGGCGGACTATGCGCCTGATCTTCCGGTCTCAGAGCCCGGACGACCGGGACGACTGCGGACGCTCCAGGAGATCCGACCTGCCGCATCGCCCGTCAAGGAGCGACTGGCCCGGCCGGCGACGCCTCTCTCCGAGGTTGCCTTGCTGACGAACGCGGTGGGGGAACCCAGCATCGGCGCTGAGATTCGCGACGAACTAGCCTCGGCCGACCGCGTCGATCTGTTGTGCGCGTTCGTGAAATGGCACGGGCTGCGCACTTTAGAGAAACAGTTGGCCTCTTTGGCTGAGCGCCAGGTGCCGTTCCGCGTCATCACGACGACCTACGTGGGGGCGACCGAACGGGCAGCACTGGATCGCATCGTGGGTGAGTTCGGCGGCGAGGTGCGCGTGAACTATACGACCGCCTCGACGCGCCTCCATGCAAAGGCATGGCTGTTCCACCGCGAGAGTGGCTGGAGCACGGCTTACGTTGGATCATCCAACCTATCCAAGGCCGCGATGCTGGACGGTTTGGAGTGGAATGTCCGGTTGTCCTCCATCGCGACTCCATCACTAGTCAGGAAGTTCCAGGCCACGTTCGACACGTACTGGGCCGACCCGGCGTTTGAGCCCTACGACCCGGAGCGGGACGCCGAGCGCCTCGACCGCGAACTGCGACAGGGATCATTCACAGACCGCGGGGACCGCATCGACCTCAGCGGTCTGGACGTACACCCGTATCCGCACCAGGCGAGGATGCTTGATGACCTCAACGCTGAGCGCGCGCGTGGTCATCACCGCAACCTGCTCGTCGCGGCCACCGGCACGGGCAAGACGGTGATAGCTGGCCTTGACTACCGGGACATGGCACTGCGTGCCGGTTCGCCCCCAACTCTTCTCTTTGTGGCGCACCGGGAAGAGATTTTGCGCCAGGCCCGGAAGACCTACCGCGCCATTTTGAACGACGGCACCTTCGGGGAGCTGTTCGTCGGGGGAGAGCATCCGTCGCAGTGGAAGCACGTGTTTGCGTCCGTTCAGTCCTTGGCTCGGCTAGGTGTCGCCACGTTGTCTCCGGACCTGTTCGATGTCGTCGTCATCGACGAGTTTCATCACGCCTCTGCGAGCTCCTACGAGGCACTCCTCCGCCATCTCAGGCCACGCGAGGTCCTCGGTCTGACGGCGACACCGGAACGCGCCGATGGGGTCAACGTCAAGGACCTGTTTGAAGGACGCATTGCCTCCGAAATGCGCCTCTGGGACGCGCTTGAGGCGGACATTCTTGTGCCCTTCCACTACTTCGCCGTGAACGACGACGTCGACCTTCGAGGAATCGAATGGCGTAATGGCCAGTACGACGTGGGTGCACTGGGTCGGATCTACACCGGCGACGAGGCCCGTGCTCGGAAGATTCTGGCGGCGCTCAGCGACAAGGTATCTGACCTCGATGCCATGAAGGCCCTGGGGTTCTGTGCCACGGTGGACCATGCTCACTTTATGGCCGAGGTGTTCAACCGCGCGAAGGTCCCGGCGGCCGTGGTGGTGGGGGACACCGGGTCAGAAGAACGAGCCGCTGCCTTCAGAGACCTCCGTGCTGGGACCCTGAAGGTGCTCTTCGGCGTCGATGTGTTCAATGAGGGGCTCGACATCCCTGAGGTCAACACGGTCCTTTTTCTTCGACCGACGCAGAGTGCCACGATCTTCCTCCAGCAGCTCGGACGAGGGCTCCGCCGCTCTCCCACCAAGAGCGTGCTGACAGCGCTAGATTTTGTGGGCCATCAGCGCAAAGAATTCCGTTTCGACCTCAAACTGCGCGCGCTGACGGGCAGTGGTCGGCGCCAGTTGATCGACGACGTTGAGGCAGGATTCCCCTACCTCCCGCCGGGATCGCAGATCGTGTTGGACCGGGTGGCGGAGGAAAACATCCTGGCCAATCTCAAGAATCAGGTGGGTTTGAAACTGTCGGACCTAGTCAGGGATGTGCGGGACCACGCCACTGCGGCGCGCGTCGGACTTGCCGACTATGCGCTGGCGCGGTACCTCGAGGAGGCCGGCCGTGGGCTGGAGGACGTGTACCGGCCAGGAAAATCGGGACGGAGCTGGAGTACCGTCAAAGACCTCGCGATGGGTAACCACCTCGGGGTCATCATGACTCCCGACGACCGTGGGATGACCCTCCGTGCTATCACGCTGCGCCACGTGGACGATGCCGAGCGGGCCGATGCGTACCGCCGGTTGCTCACAAATAATACACGCTATGAAGAGCTGACTCCGCAGGATCAGCAGTACGCGCGCATGCTGTATTTCACCCTCTTGCATGGGGCGGGGCCAGCCCCATTTTCCGATTTCGACGAAGCTTTCGACTGGGTTCGGGGGTTGCCCGCATTCGTGGAGGAGGTCGACCAGTTGCTCGACGTCGTCGTGTCGAGCGCCCGGACCGCTCCCGAGCACCTGCGGTTGGGGAAGCCGACGGCCCTCCGTAGCCATGCACACTATCGACGGACGGAGATTCTGGCCGGCCTGGACATCTCATCGTGGGAGCGCACGCAGTCGAGTCACCGGGAAGGCGTGGCCTTCTCCCCGGACTACAACACCGATGCTCTCCTCGTGACCCTTAAAAAGGATGCTCGGCAGTTCTCACCCAGCACGATGTACCGCGACTTTGCCGTCAGCCGGTCCGCATTCCACTGGGAGAGTCAGAACGTCACGACCGCTCGCTCCCCCACGGGCCAGCGCTACCTCAGCAAGGAGCACGGCGAGTCGCACACCCTAATGTTTGTTCGAGGGTCGGGTAGGGATGCGATTGGAGAGGGTGCTGCCTATCTGTGTCTGGGAACGGTGCAGTTCGCGGATTGGTCGGGCACAGAACGGCCGATGCAGATCACTTGGGCACTGGATCGCGAGATGCCTACCTCGGCGTACCAGGAAGCGAGGGCCGCTAGCTAGGGAGGGAGTGGGCGTCGAGTGTGACGGTCGTCGTGCGCGATAGGCGCGGGCGCGAGTTTTCCGGAGGTGTCCGGATCCCGAACGGAAACGGCCCGGGAGTCGCCCGGATCTCAAACGGAGGCGTTCGAGATCCGGGCCCACCGTCACCGCTTCCGGTACAGCCCCTTCTTCTGGAACTTCGGCTCGCTCGTCACGAGCATCCCCAGGGACCGGAAGATGCCCTCGTCCACGGAGCCGAGGATCGTCGTCGTGTGCACGTCGCAGCCCTCGAGGCTCGCCAGCTGCTCGACGGCCGCCTTCGCGTTCTCGTCGGTCGCCGCGGACACGGACAGCGCGATCAGCACCTCGTCCGTGTGCAGCCGCGGGTTCTTGGAGCCCAGGTGCACGGTCTTGAGCGTCTGGATCGGCTCGATCGAGGCGGGGGAGAGCAGGTGCACGTCGTCCTCGATGCCGGCCAGCACCTTGAGGGCGTTGAGCAGCACCGCGGCGGAGCAGCCCAGCAGCTCCGAGGTCTTGCCGGTCACCAGGGTCCCATCCGCCAGCTGCACGGCCGCGCCGGGCTCGCCGGTGCGCTCGGCCACCAACTGCGCGGCACCCACCACCGGGCGGTCCTCCGAGCTCAGGCCCAGCTTGGACATCACCAGGGCCACGCGCTCGGACTCGGTGTCGTCCGCGCCCTCCAGGGCCTCGTTGACCTGAGCCTTGTAGTAGCGCCGGATGATCTCCTGCTTCGCGGCCTCCTGGCACACCTCGTCGTCCACGATCGCCGCGCCGGCCATGTTCACGCCCATGTCCGTGGGGGACTTGTACGGGGTGGTGCCCGTGACCTTCTCCAGCAGCGCGGACAGCAGCGGGAACACCTCGACGTCGCGGTTGTAGCTCGTCACCCGCTCGCCGTACTCGGCCAGGTGGAACGGGTCGATCAGGTTGATGTCGTCCAGGTCCACGGTGGCGGCCTCGTAGGCGGCGTTCACCGGGTGCTCGAGCGGCAGGTTCCAGATGGGGAACGTCTCGAACTTCGCGTAGCCGGCCGGGATGCCCCGCTGCCGATCGTTGTACACCTGGCTCAGGCACGTCGCCAGCTTGCCGGAGCCCGGGCCGGGGGCCGTCACGACGACGAGGTCCCGCGTGGTCTCGGACCACTCGTTGGCGCCGAAGCCCTGCTCCGAGACGATCGTGGACATGGCGTGCGGGTAGCCGGGGATCACGCGGTGGCGGGCCACCTTCAGGCCGAGGCGCTCGAGCTTCTCGAGGAACGCCAGCGCACGGTGGTTGGCGTCCTCCAGCTGCGTGACCACCACGTGCTCCACCAGGAACCCGCGCTCCCGGAACACGTCCACGAGGCGCAGGACGTCGTCCTCGTACGTGATGCCCAGGTCCGCGCGGACCTTGTTCCGCTCGAGGTCCTTGGCGTTGAAGCACACCAGGATCTCGGTCTCGTCCTTGATGCGGTCCAGCATCGCGATCTTGTTGTCCGGGGTGAAGCCGGGCAGGACGCGGGAGGCGTGCAGGTCGTCGAAGAGCTTGCCGCCCATCTCGAGGTACAGCTTCCCGCCGATCTGGCGGCGGCGTTCCTGGATGTGCTGGGACTGGAGTTCGATGTACTTCGCGCGGTCGAATCCGACGCGGTGGAGGGGGCCGGAGGCCGCGGCCTCCGTGGTCGTGCTGGCGGGGCGGGCGGTCTCATGCGTGCCGGTCATGGACTCTCAGCATAGACCTGTCCGCGGGGTGCGCGTGCGCGGCCCGGCGTCGAGCCCCCGCATCCCTCAGTTCCTCGGGTCCTCCGGGTCGTCCGCGATCCAGTCGTGTTCGGGGTCGTCGAAGCTGCGCGTGCGCCCGGTGCGCAGGTCGGTGACGTCCATGACGCCGGTGCCGCGGTCCAGGCGCACCTGCTGGTGTGAGGCGGGGTCGACGACGGTGATCGTCTGGGTCTGCGGGTCATAGTCGTCCACCCGCACCTGGTCCTCGTACTCCTGCCGCGGGCCGTAGGACCCGTGCGTGTCGTCGTCGGGGAAGGCGGGGGCGCCGGGGGAGCGAAGCCGGCGTTCGAGGGTGCGCTCCACCCGGCGCGCGGCCGCCTCCTGCGCCTGCGTGGCCAGGCGCCGCAGACGTTCGAGGGACTCCTTGTCCTGGGAGATCTCCGCGCCGAAGAACCGCCACTGGTAGCGGTAGGCGATCATCCGCACCGCGAAGATCAGGAACGCGATGAGGAAGCCCGTGAACGCGTTGAGCGCGCCGTTCATCGCCACCACGGTCGCCAGCACCGCGCCCAGGAACGTGGGGAGCACGTAGACGCCGCGGGGGTCGAAGATGGACGGGACCTCGTTGGCGACGATGTCCCGCAGCACGCCGCCGCCCAGCGCCGTGACCATCGCGATCACCACCGTGGACACCGGGTGCACGCCCATCGAGTGCGCCAGCAGCACGCCGGACACCGTGAACAGGGCGAGCCCGGCGGCGTCGAACAGGGTGATGGTCAGGTTCAGCCGATTCGGGTGGATCACCTTGACGTACACGAGCAGGGACACCAGCACGGGCGGAGCCAGGTAGACCGGGTTCTCCAGGGACGCGGGCAGGCCGCGGTCCAGCAGGATGTCCCGCGTGAAGCCGCCGCCCAGGCCCGCCAGCAGGGACAGCGCCAGCGAGCCCACCAGGTCGAACTGCTTGCGTGCCGCCAGCAGCGCCCCCGACGTGGCGAAGAAGAAGATCCCGATCAGGTCCAGGGTCGTGAGCAGCCACGGGACGTCGGTGAGGGTGGCGAAGAACTGCTGCACGTCCACGGCGGCTCCTTCCGTCGGGTCCGGGGATTCACCGGCCATTGTCCCGGGCGGCCCGCGCGGTGGCTCGTTTGTTCACCCGGGTGTCCCCGGAGGTGTGACGTCTTCGCCTGCCCCGGGCGTCTCCTCGTTCGCCGGGGGGCCGTCCTCGCCGGGGTCGGCGGGCGGCCCGTCCCTGCCCTTGCGGTCGCAGATGTCCGGCACGGGCGGCTCGTCGTGCGGATCCAGGCGCTGGCGCTGGGTCTGCCCCGAGATCTCGGCCCCCGGGGCGAGCCACTCCCTGCGCAGCGACACCACGCGCAGCACGAGCACGAGCACCATCACCGCCGCCGAGGTCAGCGGGCCGAGGAGCTCCGCCTGGCCGAGGGCCGCCGTCGTGCCCGCGCCGAGGATGGCCGGCAGCGCGTACCAGCCGCGCCCGCCGAACACGGCGGGCGGTTCCCCGGCGACGACGTCGCGCAGGATGCCACCGCCGACGGCGGTCACCAGGCCCAGCACCGCGGCGGCGACCGGGCTCAGGCCGGCGAGCAGGGCGATGCGCGTGCCCACCACGCAGTACACGGCCAGGCCGACGGCGTCGAAGGCCATGACGGCGTGGTGGCCGCGCTCGCCGTCGAAGATCCGGAGGAACACCGCCAGCGACGCGACCGCCGGCAGGATCAGGTACCAGGGGTTGTCGAAGGCCGCGGGCACGTCCCGGCCGACCACGAGGTCACGGACGACGCCGCCGCCCGTGCCGACCATGAGGGCCAGCAGCAGGGAGCCGACGATGTCGTAGCCCTTGCGCACGGCGAGGACGGCGCCCGAGATCGCGAAGAAGAACACGCCCACGAGGTCCACGGCGGTGATCGCCGCGGTGATCGCGTCGGCGAGCTCGCCGTGCGCGTCGATCGGCTCGGGCACGTCCCGTTCGAGTTCGGCGGGGTCCTTGGGGGTGGCGGACAGCAGCCAGAGGGGGAGGGGTGGGAAAGCCACCGGCCCATCGTCCCCGGTCAGGGGCCGATGGGCCAGTGCTGGGCGGAGGCCTGCCCCGTCACAGGGCGGAGCCGGCCTCTCCGGGAGGGGCGGGAGCGGCGCCTGGTGGTGCCGCGGGTCAGCGGACGAGCAGCACTCCGGCGCTCCGGGTCAGCGGGCCAGGCCGAAGCGACGCCGGCCGGCGACCAGGGCGCCCGTGCCCGCGGCAGCGACGGCGGCCAGCCACCAGGCCTGGCCGGAGCCGGTCTCCACGGTCTCGGGGACGGTGTGCTCGCCGGCGGGCTCCGAGGGCTCGGAGGCCTCCGGGGCGTCCGTCGAATCCGGGGCGGGGGTCGCCGGGGACTCCGGTGCGGGTGCCTCGGACGCGTCGTCCTCGCCCTGGGCCTCGAGGGCCTCCCACACGCGGGCCTCGTCGAACGGGAGACCCGTGCCCTGGACCCCCAGGTGGGGGTCGGCGGCCCGCGGGTCCCCGATCGAGAACGTCACGACGAGCGTCTTCTCCTCACCCGTGGCCTCGTCGGTGATCGTGAACACGGCCTGGTCGGTGCCGGTGAAGCCCTCGTCCGCCACGTAGACGGTGCTGGCCCAGCTGCCGTTCGCCCCGTCGGGGGTCCAGTTCATGGGGTCGCCGATGCGGGGCAGCTCGACGAGGGTGCCGTGCTTCGGCTGCTCGGCCACGATCATGGTGGCGTCCGCGCCGGGGACGTCGCCGCTGGAGTTGCCCTGCAGGTGGACCAGGCGGGAGCCGGGAGCGGCGAGGTGGGTCTGGTGGTCCACCGTCGGGCGTGCGCCGAAGTCGTATGCCTGCGGACCCTCGGCGTCCAGGAACATGCCGGGCACGTCGTCGCCGAGGTCCCTGTCCTCGCCGAAGATGAGGGTCGCGACGCCCCGCCCGTCCACGTAGAGGGTGAAGACGGCGCCGGTCGTGCCCTCCTCGCCGAGGACCCGACGCTGCTCCAGGACGTCCACGTAGCCGGTCTCGAGCTCGGCGTCGTAGGCGAACTCCACGTCCGTCTCCGGGCCCATCTCACCGGGGACGTACCCGGAGATCTCCTCGAGATCCGTGAAGGACGGGTAGAACGGCGCGACGGTCACGCGGACGTCCTTGACGGCGTGCAGCGTGTAGAAGCGGCCCGTCATGGGCGAGAGCTCCGTGGAGCCGAAGGTGGCCCCGGCGAAGTGCCCGTACTGTGATCCGTCCGTGGTCTCGGCGGGGGCGGCCAGGGCCGGGGCGGCCGCGGTGGCGGCGAGGCCACCCGCCAGGACGGCGGCGGCGAGGGCGGTGGACAGCGGGCGGGTGGTGCGGCGAGCGGACATCAGGTCTCCTCGGGGCGTGCTCTGCGGCGGGTCGTGGCCGCCGGGTGGCGGCAACGCCCTCAGCCTGCCCGCGTGGCGCACGCCACACCAGAGGTGTGCTCAGGTCGTGACCATCCTGTCCTCGGATCGTGACCTGGGCGTCAGTCCTGCGCCGGCCCGAACTCCTTGGCCAGCTCCGCCGCCACGCCGGTGTACCCGGCCGGGGTCAGCTCCAGCAGGCGCGCCTGGGCGCCCTCGGACAGGCCCAGGCCCTGGACGAACTCGCGCATGCGGGCGGCGTCCACGCGCTGGCCGCGGGTGAGCTCCTTGAGGCGCTCGTAGGGATTGTCCATGCCCGGCACGCCGGCGATCGCCTCGGCGCGCATGACGGTCTGGACGGCCTCGCCGAGCACCTCCCAGTTCGTGTCGAGGTCCTCGGCCAGCACGGGCTCGGCCACCTGGAGCTGGCCCATGCCCTTGGTGACGTTGGTCAGAGCGAGCACCGAGTGGCCGAGGGCCACGCCGATGTTGCGCTGCGACGTCGAGTCCGTGAGGTCGCGCTGCCAACGGGACTCCACGAGGGTGGCACCCAGCGAGTCGAGCAGCGCGCAGGAGAGCTCGAGGTTGGCCTCGGCGTTCTCGAAGCGGATCGGGTTCACCTTGTGCGGCATGGTGGAGGAGCCGGTCGCGCCGGCCACGGGGATCTGCGCGAAGTAGCCGATGGAGATGTAGCTCCACACGTCCACGCAGAAGCCGTGGAGGATCCGATTGAAGCGCGCGACGTCGGCGTACAGCTCCGCCTGCCAGTCGTGGGACTCGATCTGGGTGGTCAGCGGGTTCCAGGTGAGGCCGAGGTGCTCCACGAAGGACCGGGACAGGGCCGGCCAGTCCGCGTCCGGGGCGGCGGCGAGGTGGGCGGCGTAGGTGCCGGTGGCGCCGTTGATCTTGCCCAGGTACTCCTGGCCGGCGATGCGCCGGGTCTGGCGGGTCAGACGGTGCACGAACACGGCCATCTCCTTGCCCAGCGTGGTGGGCGTGGCCGGCTGGCCGTGCGTGCGGGAGAGCATGGGGGTCTCGGCGGCCTCGGCGGCCATCGCGGAGACGGTGGCCACGGCGGCGCGGGCGGCCGGCAGCCAGACCTGCTCGACGGCGTCGCGCACACCCACCGCGTAGGCGAGGTTGTTGATGTCCTCGGAGGTGCACGCGAAGTGCACGAGCGGCTTCAGCCGGCCCAGGCCCAGCCCCTCGAGGCGGTCGGCGATGAAGTACTCGACGGCCTTCACGTCGTGCACCGTGACCTTCTCGGTGGCCGCCAGCTCGGACACGGACTCCGCGTCGAAGTCCGTGACGATCGCCCGCAGGCCCGCCTGCTGCTCGGCCGTGAGCGGCTCGAGACCCGGCAGCACGCGGTGCTCGGCCAGGTGGATGAACCACTCCACCTCCACGTGGATGCGGTTGCGGTTCAGCGCCGCCTCGGACAGGTGCTCCACGAGTGGCTCCACCGCCGCGCGGTAGCGGCCGTCCAGGGGGCCGAGGGCGATGCCGGCCTCGGCGAGGGAACGGCGGTGGGCGGTGGACGCGGGCGCGGGCGCGGGCTGCGAGGTCATGGCCCCCATTCTGGCAGGCGCCGCGGACGCCCGGCGAAGGCGACGACCGGGTCCGTCCTCAGCCGTCCGTCGACGCCGGCCACCAGTCCCGCCGCAGCACCGCGAGCTGCACCGAGTCCCATCGCCGGCCCTCCCAGGAGCGCGCCTCGGGGATGCGGGCGACCTCGGTGTACCCGACGCGGACCGCCGACGCGATCATCCGCGCGTTGCCGGACCACGTGACCAGGCTCAGCAGGTGCGCGTCCGTCTCCGCGAACGACGCGTCCGACCACAGCGTGAGCGCCGCCCGCCCGACGCCGCGGCCCCACGTGGTCGGGTCGAACAGCAGGATGCCGAGCTCCCACCAGCCCGAGCCCGCCGGATGCTGCTCCGTGCGGGTCACGAGACCGACGGGGGCGCCGTCCACCGTGACGACCCGGACGTCCGGGTCGCCGACGCGCCGGCGCGCGTGGTCGGCGTCGAAGTCCGCGCGGCTCGGCGGGGCGGCCGTGTCCGCGGCGTGGAAGTAGGGGGCGTCCCACGACTTCCACTCGGGGTCCTCGGCGCCGTGGATCCAGGTCCACAGGAAGTCGGCGTCGTCGGCGGCCACCGGGCGCAGCGCGACGTCGGTCCGGGGCGGGGCGTCCGCGCGCGTCCCGGAGGGGCGAGGGGTGGCGGGATCGGGCTCGGTCATGGCGCCATCCTGCCCTCAGCCGCGACGGGGTGGCCAGTGCAACATGCGGACGCGCCCGGTGGCCCGGGGCGCGGCGGACCTACCGTGGCTGACGTCGCCGTCGCCCGGCGTCGGCGTGCCGAGAGGGATGAGGAGACCGAGATGACGGAACGGACCGGGCAGGCCCACGAGGCCGGGACGATCGACCGGCTGATGGCCGGGTGGGTCGCCGACGTCGAGACCCCGGACGCCTGCGCCGCCCACCTGCTCTGCGACCGCTGGCCGGCCGACGCCGTGGCGTTCCGGTTCGTGGCGGAGGACATGTCCGCCGTCGACCTCACCTTCGGCGACCTGGCCGACCGCTCCCGCCGCCTCGCCACCGGCCTCGCCGCCCGCGGCGTCACGCGCGGCGACCGCGTGCCCGTGATGATGTCCAAACGGGAGGAGCTCGTCATCACGCTGCTGGCCCTGTGGCGGCTCGGCGCCGTGCACGTGCCACTGTTCACCGCGTTCGCCGCGGGCGCCGCACGGATGCGCATCGAGGGCGCGGCGGCGCGGCTCGTCGTCGCCGAACCCCGCCAGGCCGAGAAGCTCACGGACATCCCCGGCATCGAGATCATCCGCACCGGCCCGGAGTGGGACGCGCTCGCGGACTCCGCGCCGCTGGCCGAGGACGTCGCCGTCGGCGGGGACGGGCCGATCGCCCTGCTGTTCACCTCCGGCACCACCGGCCGCCCCAAGGGGGTGCCCGTGCCGCTGCGCGCGGCCGCCGCGTTCGCCGTCTACCTCACGTGCGCGGTGGACCTGCGACCCGAGGACCTGTTCTGGAACGCGGCCGACCACGGCTGGGCGTACGGGCTGTACTACGGGATCGTCGGCACGCTGGTGCTCGGGGCGACCTCGGTGCAGTACCGCGGCGCCTTCTCCCCGGCGACCATGGTCGAGGTGATCCGCTCGCAGGGCGTCACGAACCTCGCCGGCGCCCCCACGATGTTCCGCGCGCTGGCCAAGGCCGGGGAGGTCACCGAGGACGCCCCGCTGCGGCTGCGGCGCGTGTCCACGGCGGGGGAGCCGCTGCCGCCGTCCGTGCTCGAGTGGGGCCGGGCGGCCCTCGGCACGGAGATCCGCGACCACTACGGCCAGACCGAGCTGGGCATGGTCATCTGCACCCTCGCGCACCCCGAGCTGGCCGCGCCGCCCCGCCCGGGTTCGATGGGTGTGCCCCTGCCGGGGGTCGCCGCCGAGATCCGGGACGGGCAGATCGCGATCGACGCGGCCTCGCCCCTGTTCTGGTTCCCCGGCTACCTCGGGGAGCCGGAGAAGACCGCGGAGCGTTTCACCCCGGACGGCCGCTGGTACCTGACCGGGGACACCGCCCGGCAGGACGACGACGGCTGGTTCTTCTTCTCCTCCCGGGACGACGACGTGATCCTCGCCGCCGGGTACCGGATCGGCCCGTTCGACGTGGAGTCCGTGCTCATCGACCACCCGCGGGTGCAGGACGTGGCCGTCGTCGGCCTGCCGGACCCGGAGGGGGTGCGGGGCGAGGAGGTCGTGGCGTTCGTGGTGCCCGCCGGGGCCGTCGCGGACCCGGACGCCCTGGCGGCCGAGCTGCAGGCGAAGGTCCGCGACGAGTACTCCAAGCACGCCTACCCGCGCCGGGTGCACTTCGTGGACCGACTGCCCAAGACCCCCTCCGGCAAGCTGCAGCGGTTCCTGCTGCGCCAGGGCGCCGCCGGCTGAGTCAGCGGTGCACGAGCCGCAGGAACGCGCCGATCATCGGCAGGTCCTCGGGGCGGGTGGGCAGCGCGTCCGCGAGGGCGGGGGAGTGGACGAGGTAGGCGGCCCACTGCCCGCGCGAGATCGACACGTTGAGCCGGTTCCGGTTCAGGAGGAAGTCCAGCCCGCGCGGCACGTCCTGCGGTGAGGACGCCGCCATCGTCAGGATCGCGACGGCGGCCTCCCGGCCCTGGAACTTGTCCACGGTGCCGACGGTGGTGCCCTCGAGGCCGGCGGCGTCGAGTGCCTCCCGGACCGTGGCGACCTGCGCGTTGTACGGGGCCACCACGATCACGTCGGACGGCACGAGCGGCCGGCCGGGGTCGTCCGGGCCGGTGGACCAGGTGCGGCCGAGCAGTGACCGGATGATCTCGACGACGGCCGCGGCCTCCTCCGGCGAGGACACCGCGTTGCCCGTGTGGGAGACCGGCCAGGGGTGCAGCCCGGGCTCCACGCCGTCGAGGCGGCGGGCGTCCGTGCGCGGGGTGTGCGAGCGCAGGCGGCCGGCGTAGGAGAGCTCGGAGACCGCGCGGGTGAGCGCCGAGTGCATGCGCCACGAGGTGTCCAGGAAGAAGCCGCGGTCGGCGCGGAGCACGGGGGCGCTCTCCGCGATCCAGGTCAGGGCCGCGTCGCCGATGGGCTGGGGGTGCTCGCCCTTGCTGACCTGGGGGAGCTGCTGCGGGTCACCCAGCAGCAGCACCGTCTCGGCCAGGGCGCTCGCGCCCAGGAGGTGCGCGAGGGAGAGCTGCCCGGCCTCGTCCACCACCAGGAGGTCGACCGGCTGGGCCGCGGCGTTCGCGAAGGTCCACGCGGTGCCGCCCAGGACCCGGCCCGGTGCCAGGAAGGCATGGACCTCCGATGAGCCCAGGGACGTCCAGCGGTGCGGTCCGTCCGGGTCCTTGGGCTCCTTGCCCACGCGGTCGGGGTCCACACCGACGCCGATCAGCTGGTCGAGGAAGTTCTCCACCACCGCGTGGGACTGGGCCGTGACACCGACCGTCCAGCCCCGGTCCAGGAGTTCCTTCACCGCGCGGCTGCCCACGAACGTCTTGCCGGTGCCGGGAGGGCCCTGCACGGCCACGTAGGAGCCGCGTGCGGACTCGACCGCCTCGACCAGGCCGCCGACACCGTCCCGCCGGCCGTCTCGTACGTCCGCCCCGATCGCGGCGAGGGTCCGGCCCGTGGTGCGCGGGGCACGGCGCGCCAGGATGTCGAACACCGCTCCGTCCGGCAGCCGGCCGCGGCGGGCGGTCTCGGCGGCCTGCTCCCGGATGCGTTCGAGGAGGCCACCGGGCCGGACATAGTTGAGGTGGAACACCGCCATGGGCACCTCCGCGTGCGGTTCCGGCTCGTACTTGGCGCTGAGGCGCTGCAGCAGGCTGACCCGGAACCGGCCCGGTGCGATCTCCTCCACCTCGGTCACGTCCACGGGCGATCGGCTCTGCCAGCGGACGGCGTTGGGGGCCAGCTCCGCCCAGCGCGGCGGCTGCTCGTACAGGGCGTTGAGCTTGAACCTCTCCTGGCTGTTCCGACGCGGCCGGACCTCGGTGCCCGGCTCGAGGCGCCCGGTCACGGTCAGCGTCCGGGCGGGGTTGCTCCGCGGGGTGGGACGTTCCCATGCACCCACCGACTCGACGGTGTCGAACACCAGGTTCGCGCGCGGCTCCTGCCACTCGTCCGGGGCGGACACCGCCCGATCGAACATGGCCCACCACAGCGGCTTGTTCTCCCTCGCGAAGTAGCCCAGGCCCGCGGCCAGCAGGGCGACACCGCGCGGCCCGCCGTCGAGCTCCGTCTCCGGGGCCCCCGTCCCGCCCGCCTCGTCCCTCTCGACGCCCGCCAGCGCCTGCAGCGAGGCGGCGAGGGCCGCGTCCTGCTCCTGGAGCGACGGCGCAGCCTCGACCAGCGGCTCGTCCCCGGTCGCGGCGTCGTCGGCGGGACGGTCCGCGACGGCCGCCTCCTCGGGCTCGACCTGCGCCAGCAGCCAGTCCCGCAGCCGCGCCGTGGAGACGCAGTCGTACCGGTTGTAGTCCTCGATGTCGGCGCGGATCGCCCGCGCGACCTCGGTGTCCCCGGCCTCCATCGCGGCGACGTACCGGTGGTACTCGGTGACGCTGTCCGCCGCCGTCGTGACGCCGTCCTCCGCCCGGTGCTCCGCCCCCATGTAGAGGGGCTCCAGCTTCTTGATGGAGTAGCTCGGCACACCGGCCCGCAGGGCGGCGCGGACCGTGGCGTAGAGGTCCACGAACAGCCCCGCGCGCAGCCAGTCGTCCAGCTCGCGCTCGCCCACGCCGTGGCGCACGGTCAGGCGTTTCAGCGCGGTGACCTCGTACGCGGCGTAGTGGTAGATCCGCATCCCCGGGTGGGTCGCGCGCCGCGCCTCCACGAACGCCACGAACTGCTCGAGCGCCGCCCGCTCGGCGGCACGGGTGTCCGCCCACAGGCCCGTGAACCGGAAGTCGGCCGAGGCGGTGCGCGCGGTGTCCCCGCCCGGCGCCTCGACCCAGCCCCACAGGTACTCGAGGCCCTCCATGCTCCCGTCCGCGGAGACCCACAGCGGGTCCCCCTCGAAGTCGAAGAAGACGTCTCCGGCGTCCGGCACGGGCAGCCCCACCACGGCGCGCGGGTCCACGATCCGATGCGGCGGCAGCCCGTCCGCCCCGGCCGGCTCCAGCTGGATCGCCGCCTGGTCCCGCAGTGCCTCCCACGTGCGGCGGGCCATGCCCTCCGGCGGTGCGACGGACGCCGCGAGCTGCTCGATGGTCGTGATGCCGGCCTCGCGCAGCCGGGTGCGCTGCAACCGCGTGGCCCCCGCCGTGAGCAGCACGTCCCGGTGCTCGGCGACGGCCTCCTCGCACGCCTCGCATGCGCCGCAAACGCTCAGGCGGTCGTCGCCCCAGCGGGCGGGCTCCCCGGCGGCCACGTGATCCTGCAGCAGCGCCTCCAGCCGGGCGCGCTGGTGCCGGTACACCGGTATCACCTCGTCCAGGTCCGCGACGTGCCGGGAACCGTCCCCGAGCCACAGGCTGCCCTGCCGCGCCCGCGGCACGCCCATGCCGTCCAGCAGGTCCGCGTACGCGGCGATCTGCAGCAGCGCCGTCACCCGCGCATGCCGGGCCAGCTTCGTGTCCACCACCTCGTACGCGCCCTCGGGGTGCTCCTCGTCCGTGCGGAGCACGAGGAAGTCGGCCAGGCCGCCGAACGCGCCGTCGTGCAGCATCCCCTGGAACACGACGGCGGGACGCGCGGCCAACGCCGCCGCGGTGCGCTCCCGGGCGGCCCGCACGCCCTCGGGCGTGTAGCGCTCCGGGCGGGCGAGCCGGACCACCTGGTCCGCACCGTGCTCCGCCTCGAGGCGCGCGAGCACGCGGGACTCGTGCTCGTCCCCGAGGCGGGAGACCCGCTCCAGGAACGCGTCCTCCACGCCGATCCGCTCGGCGCGCCCGAGTCTCGGGTCCACCGTCCCGCGCAGCCACCCGTACGTGCACGTCGCGGCGGCGGTGATGTCCGAGGGGCTGAGCATGAAGGAGGCGCGGTCCGGCGCGAAGGTCACCATGCGGTCACCCTAGACAGCAGCCGCGGACGCGATGGGCAGGGCCGCGCACAGGATCCCGGTGCGTCTCGCCCCGGCTGCGGCAGGGCGGGGCGGCGTGCGTCACACACCGGACCGGACTTGACGTGGGTCACATCCAGGGAGTTACCTAATGATCGTTCAGTAATTCTCTGCGCCGCCGCGCCGGCGCGCCCGTGCCCGCAGGGAGGCCCGCCCATGACCGAGACCGCCCACCACCCCATGCTCGCCGAGGACCGCGTGGCGCGGTGGCTCGGCGTCACCCTCGAGGCCGCCGAGAAGGACCACGCGCGCATCCGGATGACGCTCACCGAGGACCAGCACAACGGCTTCGGCCTGGCCCACGGTGGCGCCGTCTTCGCGTTCGCGGACACGTGCTTCGCGTTGACCTGCAACGACCCCGCCTCGGACGGCTCCACCGTCACCGTGGCCTCCGGTGTGGACGTCAACTTCCTCGCGGCCACCCGCGCCGGCCAGACCCTCGTCGCGGAGGGCCGTCTGGTCGCCGCCGCGGGCCGCTCGGCCGTCTACGACATCACTGTCACCACCGACGACGGCACCCCGGTGGCTGCCTTCCGCGGCCGCTCCCGCACCATCCCTGCCCCCGCACGCTGACCGACGGGCGCACCCGCCGGTGCGCCGCCGTCGTCGACCGCCGCCCGACCCCGCATCCCCAGGAGGACGCCATGCTTGAGGCCTCGATCCCCAACCCGTACACGCCGGCACCCCTGCCCGCCCCCGCCGACCGCGGGGCCCCGGACCCCGAGGAGACGATGAGCCGGGGTCAGATCGAGGCGCTCCAGTTCGAGCGTCTCCGCTGGACCCTGCACCACGCCTACGAGAACGTGCCCGCGTACCGGGAGCACTTCGACGCGCACGGCGTCCACCCCTCGGACTTCACGGAGCTCGGGGACCTCGCCAAGTTCCCGTACACGGACAAGGAGTTCCTGCGGAAGAGCTACCCGTTCGGCGCATTCGCCGCCACGGGCCCCGAGCTGCGCCGCATCCACGCCTCCTCCGGCACTACCGGCCAGCCCACCGTGGTCGGCTACACCGACGACGACCTGGCCACGTGGGCCACCCTCGTCGCCCGCTGCTTCCGCGCCGGCGGCATCCGCCCCGGTGACCGCGTGCACAACGCGTACGGCTACGGCCTGTTCACCGGCGGCCTCGGCGCCCACTACGGCGCCGAGCGCATCGGCGCGGCCGTGATCCCGATGTCCGGCGGGCAGACGGAGAAGCAGGTGCAGCTGATCACCGACTTCCAGCCGCGCGCCATCCTCTCCACGCCCACCTACCTGCTGACCATCGCGGACGGCTTCAAGAAGCTCGGGCTGGACCCCCGCGAGTCCTCCCTCGAGGTCGCGATCCTCGGCGCCGAGCCGTGGACCGAGGAGATGCGCCGCGAGATCGAGCAGACCTTCGACCTCGACGCCCTGGACATCTACGGCCTCTCCGAGGTCATGGGCCCGGGCGTGGCCGGCGAGTCCGCGGCCACCAAGGACGGCTCCCACATCTGGGAGGACCACTTCCGCCCCGAGATCATCGACCCGCTCACGGACGAGGTCCTCGAGACCGGCCGCCACGGCGAGCTCGTCTTCACCTCGCTCACCAAGCAGGCGCTGCCGATCATCCGGTACCGCACCCACGACCTCACCCGCCTGCTGCCGGGCACCACACACCCGGGCCACCGCCGCATGGGCCGCATCACCGGCCGCTCGGACGACATGATCATCCTGCGCGGCGTGAACCTGTTCCCGTCGCAGATCGAGGAGCTGGCCCTCAAGGAGCCGGCCCTGTCGCCGCACTTCACCCTCGAGATCACCCGCCCGGACCGCATGGACCAGATGGCCGTGAACATCGAGCGCCGCGATCATGCGACCCTCGAGGAGGCCCAGGCCTGCGCCGCGCACCTGCGCATGGAGATCAAGACGAAGATCGGCTCCTCGTGCGTGATCAACGTGGTGGAGCCGGAGACCCTCGCCCGCTCCTCCGGCAAGCTCAAGCGGATCTACGACCTGCGCGACCAGGCCTGATCCCGCCCCGCGGCCGATCCCGGCGCCGGCGTGCCCGGTAGAGTGGACCGGTGCGTCGTCGTCGGCGTCCGCCCGCCTCCGAAGGAGCCCCGTGCCCCAGAGCAGCCCCACCCCGCGCCGCGGCCGGCCCGGCTATGACCGGCAGACGCTGCTGGCCGAGTGCGTCGAGCTCTTCAACCGGCACGGCTACGAGGCGACGTCCATGGGCATGCTCGCCACCCACCTGGGCATCTCCAAGTCCGCGATCTACCACCACGTGGAGTCCAAGGAGGCGATCCTCGACCACGCGGTGACGGAGGCGCTCGACGCCCTCGAGGCGTGCCTGGACGATGTGGTGGCCAGCGGGGCCGGCGCCGGCGCGCAGGTCGAGGCGGCCATCCGCGGCACGCTCGGGGTGCTGGCGGAGAAGCAGCCCGAGGTGACCCTGCTGCTGCGCCTGCGCGGGAACTCGGCGGTCGAGCTGGCCGCCGTCGAGCGCCGCCGCGAGATCACCCGGCGTCTGGGCGACCTGCTCGAGGCCGCCCAGGCCGCGGGTGCGGTGCGCTCCGACGTGACCCCGCGCAACCTCGCCCGCCTGGCGCTCGGCATGATCAACTCGATCGTCGACTGGTACCGGCCGGATCGCGGCGTCCCCGGCCAGCAGGGACCGGGCCAGATGATCGACGCCGTCACGGGCGTGGTGCTCGGGGGTCTGCGGGGCTGAGGGTCCGCTGTCCTCAGCCCTCGCCGTCGAGCGCGGCGAGCACGTCGGTGACGATCGAGGCCGCACGGTCCTCGGCGTCCGCGGGGACCCCGCCGTCCGCGTCAGCCTGGGCCACGGCCACGATGCGGGCACCGTCCTGCACGGCCGTGAGGTGCGAATAGACGGACCCCCCGGGGGCCGGGAGCGCCGTGTAGGCGGTGCCGCCCTCGTGCTCGGTCCGCGTCACGCTCTCCACGCCGAGCCCGGCCAGGTCCACCCCGGTGCAGGCCTGCCCCGCCGCTCGGGCGTCCTCCAGGGCGGCGCGGGCGGCCTCCTCCGTGGGGTACACGGTGACGCGCACGCCGAGCGGAGTGACCTCGGCGTCGGGGGACGCCGTGAAGGAGGGCGGCGGCGTCGAGGTGGGCCCGCCGCCGGTGGTGGCGGCCGTCTCCGGCTGGGCCGTGAGCCCCAGGTCAGCGGCCCCGGCCTCGGCGTCCCGCTCCAGGTCGGAGCGGGTGGCGTCCAGGCAGGCCTGCTGGTCCGCGCTGCGGGTGGGCGCCGGGCTCGCGCCGGCGTCGACCGCCTGCTCCAGGCCGGCGGCCCGCTGACGCAGCTCCGTCTGCCGCTCCAGCGGCGAGGCGGCGCTCAGCCCCACCTCGGACCCCGGCCCCGCGGCCCGCTGCACGGCGGCCTGCACCGCCAGGGTCCGCTGCCCGTCCAGCGCGGGGGGCATCTCGAGGGACAGGCTGCCCGAGGCGGAGGCGGAGGCGGAGGCGCCGCCCGAGCTCGCCGTGGAGGCGCTGGCCGCGGGTGACGTGGGGGCCGTGGAGCTGCTGGCCGCGGGCGACGTGGACGCGGACGAGGCCGCCGTCGTCGTGGACGATGCCGACGAGGGGGCGGGGGAGGGGGGCTCTGCGCCGCCGCCCGCGCACCCGGCGAGGGCGAGCGCGCCCACGGCGAGGGCGCCGAGCAGGGGGAGTCGGGAGGTTGTCATGGCTCGACTCTACGTGCGCTGTGACGGATGCCACAAGGAAGCGGCGGGGGCATGCGTCGGGGCCGCCCGATGCGTGGTGCGCATCGGACAGCCCCGGATCCGCCGGCGGAGGAGGTCAGCCGAGCGGGGTGTCCTTGTCGCCCAGGTTCCAGTCCTCCACCGGGCCGAGGTTCTCCCCGTCCGGCCCGTAGCGGTAGAAGCCCTGGCCGTCGGCCACACCGCTGTGGCCCTCGGCGATGCTCTTCTCGAGCAGCTCGGCGAAGCCGCGCTGCCAGTCGACGCCCGTGTTGCGGGAGACGTTGGCGGCCACGTGGAAGCCCACGATGTCATAGGTCTGGAACGGGCCGCGCTCGTTGCCGGTGGCCACGCGCCAGGTGCGGTCGATGTCCGCCGGGTTGCCCACTCCGTGCATGTACAGCTTGGAGCCGGCCTGCAGCCACGGGATGAGCAGGGAGTTGAGGAAGTAGCCCGGGATCTCCTTGCGCACGTGCACGGGGACCATGCCGGTCTCCTCGGCGAACTGCAGGGCTCCCGCGACGGCCTCCGGCGAGGTCGCGGCGGTGCCCATGACCTCGGCGGTGTTCTGCGCCCAGATGCGGTTGGCGTAGTGCAGGGCCAGGAAGCGCTCCGGATGGCCGCTGGCGTCGGCGAAGTCCGAGGGCAGCAGGGAGGAGGTGTTCGTGGCGAACAGGGTCGTGGCGGGGGCGAGCTCGCCCACCTGGGCCCACACCTTGCGCTTGAGCTCCAGGTTCTCCGGGACGGCCTCGACCACGATGTCCGCATCCGCCAGGGCCTCGCCGAGGTCCGAGGTCGGCGTGATGCGGGCGATGGCTTCGTCGAAGCGCTGCGGGTCGTAGCCCTCCCCGAGGTCTGCTTCGTAGCCCTGGCGGATCCACGCCCAGCGGCGCTCGATCCCCTCGAGGGCGGCGGGGACGGCGTCGTAGGCCATCACCCTCTTGCCGTGGTACGCCGCCTGCATGATGATCTGCGAACCCAGCACGCCGGTGCCCAGCACGGCGACCTGCTCGAAACGGGTGAACTCGGACATGTGTGTCGACCTTCTTCTCTCGCGGTCCGAATGGGACGTACAGGTGAACGCCCCGGGCACGCTCCTTGTTCCCGGGGACGACGACGGGCCGCCCGGCGCGCAGCGGGCGCACGGGACGGCCCGTCGGGGCGGGGAGGCTCAGCCCTGGGAGGCCTCGGACGGGGCCATCGGCCAGGTCTTGGCGACGAGCGTCAGCACGTCGTACTGGGCGCAGAGCTCGTCCTTCTGGTTGTGGATCCGGCAGTCCCAGGCCACCTCGCCGTACTCGTCGCTCACGCGCGGGGTGATGCGCTTGGCGGTCAGGGTCACGCGGATGGCGTCGTCGTAGGTCACCGGCGTGATGAAGCGCAGGTTCTCCAGGCCGTAGTTGGCCAGCACCGGGCCCGGATCCGGGGCCACGAACAGCCCCGCGGCCCACGAGACCAGCAGGTAGCCGTGGGCCACCCGGCGCGGGAAGAACGGGTTGGCCATGGCGGCCTCCTCGTCCGTGTGGGCGTAGAACCTGTCCCCGGTCTCCTCCGCGAAGGCGGTGATGTCCTCCAGGGTGACGGTGCGCAGGCCGGAGGCGAACTGGTCGCCCACCGTCAGCTCGGCCAGGGACTTGTAGAACGGGTGCACGGCCGTGCCGGCCTGCACGTCCTCGCGGGTCACCGTGTGGGCCGCGGCGCCGTGATGCCACACGCCGGTGATGGCGGTGAGCATGTCCGGGGAGCCCTGGATCGCCGTGCGCTGCATGTAGTGCTTGACGGCGCGGACGCCGCCGAGCTCCTCGCCGCCGCCGGCGCGGCCGGGGCCGCCGTGGACCAGCACCGGCACGGGGGCGCCGTGACCGGTGGTGGTCGTGGCGGTCTGGCGGTTCAGGACGTGCACGCGGCCGTGGTGGGCGCCGATCCCGGCGGCGAACGCGCGGGCGGTCTCACCGTCGTTCGTGGCGACCGTGGCCACGAGCGATCCCGAGCCCAGGGCGGCCAGGGCCACGGCGTCGGCCACGTCCGTGTAGCCGATCACCGAGGTGACCGGACCGAACGCCTCGACGCTGTGCACCTCGGGGGTGCGTGCGTCCTCGAAGGTGAGCACCGTGGGGGCGAAGAACGCGCCGGACCCGGCGTCGGCGTCGCCGGTCGAGCCCTCGGGGCCGCCGAGGCGGACCTGCCCGCCGGCGTCGACCAGGCGCTGCACCGCGCCGCGGACCTCGCCCTGCTGCTCCTTCGAGGCCAGGGCACCCATGGTGGTGCCCTCGACGCGCGGGTCGCCCAGGACGACCTTGCCCAGCCGGGCGGAGAGGGCCTCGACGACGGCGTCCACGTGCTCCTGCGGGACGATCACCCGGCGGATGGCCGTGCACTTCTGGCCGGCCTTGACCGTCATCTCCTGGAAGACGACCTTCACGAACGCCTCGAACTCGGGGGACTCCGGGTCCGCGTCCGGGCCGAGGATGGCGGCATTGAGGGAGTCGGTCTCCGCGGTGAAGCGGACGCCGCCCTCCTGCACGTTCGGGTGCTTCTTCAGCGTGGCCGCGGTGGCGGCGGAGCCGGTGAACGCGACGTGGTCGCGGTAGTCCAGGTGGTCCAGCAGGTCGCGGGCGGAGCCGGAGATCAGCTGGATCGAGCCCTCGGGCAGCACGCCGGACTCGAGCATCAGCTCGACGCACTTCTGCGTGACGTAGCCGGTGGGGGTGGCCGGCTTGACCACGGTGGGCACGCCGGCGACGAAGGCCGGGGCGAACTTCTCGAGCATGCCCCACACGGGGAAGTTGAACGCGTTGATCTGCACGGCCACGCCCGGGATGCGCTGGTAGATGTGCTCGCCGATGAAGGAGCCGTCGCGGGAGAGGGGCTCCACGTCACCGTCGATGATCACGGTGGAGTTCGGCAGTTCGCGGCGGCCCTTGCCGGAGAACGTGAAGAGGGTGCCGATGCCGCCGTCGACGTCGAAGGCGTGGTCGCGCTGCGTGGCGCCGGTGGCGAAGGAGACGTCGTAGAGCTCCTGGACGCGGGAGTTCAGGTAGAGCGCGAGCTCCTTGAGCTTGAGGGCGCGCTCGTGGATGGTCAGCTCGCCCAGGGTCTGCTGGCCGACGGTGCGGGCGTGCTCGATGAGGGCGGCCGTGTCGAGGCCGTCGGTGGAGACGCCGGTCAGGCGCGCCCCGGTGTTCGCGTCCGTCACGTCGGTGACCGTGGACGGGTGCGACGGTGTCCACCAGCTGCCGGCGACGTAGCTGGGGAGGATCTCCGGGAGGGAGGGGGCGGTGACGGTCACGGGGGCTCCTGGTGTCGGGGGCGCGGACGAGTCCCGACCGATCGGTCGGTTATTGCCCCTCACCCTAGCCGAGACGTGCGTCACGCGGGAGGGGGAGCCGGGCCGGTGACGCCGTCGTCGTGGGGAGTGGGGTGGGGTCTGGCGGCGACCCGTGGCGTGGAAGCCCGCAGACGCGCCGCTATGACCAGGACGTAGCGGCGTGTCTGCGGGCCTCGGCGGGGCGTCGTCCACAGATCCCGGCGGACGACGACGGCGGCGCGCCCGGATCGGGCACGCTCGGCGCATGCCTCGCTCGCCCGCGCCCCTGCCTCCGATGCGCTGCGGACTGGACGGCCTCCTCCGTGCGCCGACCGTGTTCTCGACTCCGGCCGCGCGCGAGGCGGGCGTGAGTGCGGCCCGGCTGCGGCGCGGGGACGTGGTCTCCCTCGGCTGGGGGCTCTGGGGCCTGCGCGGCGTCGAACCGGACCCCATGGACCATGTGCGGGCGCTGCAGGATCTGCACCCCGAGGGCGTGTTCAGCCACGTCACAGCCGCTCGGGTGCTCGGCCTGTGGCTGACCGGGCCGCTCGCCGCCGACCGGTCCGTGCACATCGCGACCCCGCGCGGCCACGGCACCGCGTCGCGCCGGGCCGGGATCCGCTCACACCGCCTCCGCGCCGACGCACCGGTGCGGATCGTGGACGGGGTGCGCGTCACCGCGCCGGGGTGGATCTTCGTGGACCTCGCCGCGCAGGCGGGGCCGCTCGAGCATCTCGTCGCGCTCGGGGACAGCATGGTGCGGACCGCCCCGACGGAGGCCCGCCGCCGGCGACTGCCTCCCGGGGTGACGGACGTGGCCGAGCTGCGCGCCGCCGTCGAGGAACGCGGGCGGGTGCGCGGGATCCGTGCGGCCCGGGAGGCGCTGGAGCTCGTGCGCCCCGGGGCCGACTCGCCGCAGGAGAGCCGGCTGCGCGCGCGGCTCGTCCTGGACGGCGTCCCCGAGCCCGCGGTGAACCCGTGCGTCCGCCTCGCCACGGGACAGCGGCTCCGCGTCGATCTGGTGTGGGCGGAGGCCAAGGTGGCGGTCGAGTACGACGGCGATCAGCACCGCACGGATCGCCGGCAGTGGCGTGAGGACCGCGAGCGGGACGCGGCCCTGCGCGCGGAGGGCTGGGAGGTGATCCGGGTGACCGCCGACGTGTTCCGGCCGGGGCACTGGGAGCTCTTCGTGCGGCAGCTGCGGGGCCTGGTGGCCGCGCGGACCCCGCCGGGCCGAGTGCCGCCGTCGTGGATCTGACCCCGCCCAGGCCCGCAGACGCGCCGCTACGTCCTGGCCGTAGCGGCGTGTCTGCGGGCTTCGGCGAGAGGGGCGGAGCCCTCGGGCCGGCGTCGACCCCCTGCCCCTCGTCTCCGGACCGGCGTAGAATCGAGCACCGGTCCCCTCGGACCCGCCCCACCCCCCCCTCATCCGGAGAGTTCTGCCGCATGCTGCGCACCATGTTCCACGCCAAGATCCACCGGGCCACCGTGACCCAGGCGGACCTGCACTACGTGGGCTCCGTGACCGTGGACCAGGACCTGCTGGACGCCGCGGACATCCTCCCCGGCGAGCTCGTGTCCATCGTGGACGTCACCAACGGCGCGCGACTGGAGACCTACACCATCGCGGGCGAGCGGGGCTCCGGCGTGCTCGGCATCAACGGCGCCGCCGCCCACCTGGTGCATCCGGGGGACATCGTCATCCTCATCGCCTACGGGCAGATGGACGACGACGAGGCGCGCAACTTCCAGCCCCAGGTCGTCCACGTGGACGCGGACAACAGGATCGTGGAGCTCGGTGTCGACCCCGCCGACGGCCTCCTCGACGGCCTCTCCCGCCCGCCGCTGTCCCGCGAGTGGAACGAGGCCCAGGCCGAGCTCTGAGCCGGCCGGGGCGCCGGTCCGTCATGGACGAGCCGTTCGAGCGGGATCAGCGGTCGGCACCGCCTTCGCCCCGAGCGCCCGACGCGCGGAGCGCATCGCGGCCGCATGGCTGAGGCCCATCGCGGTGCGGGCGCCCGGCACGCGGGCCACGGCGCGCATCCACGGCGAGGTCAGCACCACCTCCTGCTCCCACGCCACGATGCAGCGCGGCGCGTGTCCGGCCGGGGCGCCGTCGACGTGGACGGTGACCCGTACGGTGCCCGTCAGGTCTCCGCTCAGGTGGGCGAGCAGAAGGCCGCGGGCGCGGTCGTCGATGAGACGCTCCATCGTCAGGCGCACCGGCACGAACCCGCGCAGCCGGACGGCGGCGCGGTCGGGGCCCAGGTGGCGGGCGCGCGGGACGGCCGGCCACCAATGTGGGTAGCCGGCCGGGTCGGCGAGCAGGGCCAGCACGGACCGGGCGTCCGCGGGGACGGCCCAGCGGTGGGTGAAGCGGAAGGGGCGGTCGGCCGACATCAGGCCCGGCCGAAGGTCTCGGGGTCCACGGGGCGCCGGGCGCGGGGGAGCTTCGCGACGACCAGCAGGTACGACTCCGTGACGAGGTCCCGGACGAGCTGCTCGTCGAGGTCCGGGTGCGCGGCCAGGCTGAGCCAGTGCCGCTTGTCCATGTGATAGCCGGGCGTGATCGCCGCGGGCAGGGCCGCGCGCAGCTGGGCGCCGTCCTCCGGGCGGGCCTTGACGTTCACGAGGCGGCGCCCGTCGTGGTCGATGAACACCACGAACAGCTTCCCCAGCACCTTCGCGACCTCGGTGTCCGGACCGAAGGGGTGCGACGCGGCGCTGCCCGGCAGCTCGAGGGCGCGGTCGCGGGCGATGCGCAGCAGCGTGGGCTCGTCCATGCCCGTCACGCTAGCCGCGCCGGCCCCGCACTTTCGAACGTGATGTCGGGGGAATGGGCGCTTTCGAACGGGAGATAGGCCCTGTCTCCCGTTCGAAAGCGCCTGCCCCGGGGGCTCAGCGGTAGTCGAAGAAGCCCTTGCCGGACTTCCGGCCGAGCTCGCCGCGGGCCACCATGTCCCGCATGAGCTGCGGCGGGGCGAAGCGCTCGCCCAGCTGGGACTCGAGGTACTCCGCGATGCCCAGGCGCACGTCCAGGCCCACGATGTCGGTCAGGGCCAGTGGGCCGACCGGGAACTTGTAGCCCAGCACCATGGCGGCGTCGATGTCCTCGGGGGAGGCCACGCCCTCCTCGACCATGCGGATGGCCTCGAGCGCGATCGCCACGCCCAGGCGGGACGAGGCGAAGCCCGGGGCGTCCTTGACGACGACGGGGGTCTTGCCGAGCCCGCGGACCCACTCGGTGGACAGGGCCTGGAGCTCCGCACCGGTCTGCTCGCCGATCACGACCTCCACGAGCTTCGAGGCGGGCACCGGATTGAAGTAGTGCAGGCCGCAGAAGCGCTCGGGGCGCTGCAGGTGCGTGGCGATCTCGTCGATGGACAGGGAGGAGGTGTTGCTGGCCAGCCAGGCGTCCTCGCGCAGGTGGGCCTCGACGTCGGTGAGCGCCTCGATCTTCACCTGCATGTCCTCGAACACGGCCTCGACCACGAGGTCGCAGCGGGCGAAGTCGGCGCGGTCCACGGTGACGGTCAGGCGCTGCGCCCACTCGTCCAGGTCGCCGTCGATCTTGCCGCGCTCGAGGGAGGCTGCGAGGTCGGCCTCGATGCGTTCCTTGGCCGCCTCGGCCGACTGCGGGTCGCGTTCGACCACGACCACCTCGGACGAGCCGGAGACGAGGAACGCGTGGGCGATGCCGCCACCCATCCGGCCGCCGCCGAGGACGCCGACGACGGCGGGCACGGAGGACGGAGCGGCATCAGGGGTGTGCTGGAGATCGGTCATGTCAGTCCTCACTTCTTCTTGCGGTCCAGGAACGCCTGCATGCGCTCGAACTTGGCCTCGGACTCGAACAGGATGGCCTGCGCGATCTCGTCCACGTGGGGGTGGGCCTCGCGAGGGAGGTGGAAGACGCGCTTGGACAGCCGCACCGCCAGCGGGTCCTGCTGCGCGATGCGGTCGGCGAGGGCGTCGGCGGCGTCGAGCAGGGCGTCCGGCTCGTGCAGCTCGGTGACGAGCTTGAGCTCCAGGGCCTCCTGCGCGTCCAGGATCCGCCCGGCGAGCAGCAGCTCGAGGGCCACCGGCTCACCCACCAGCTCCTTGAGCCGCCACTGGGCGCCCGCAGCGGCGGTGATCCCCAGACTCGTCTCGGGCTGGCCCATCTTCAGCGCCGGGGTGGCGATGCGGAAGTCGGCCGCGTAGGCCAGTTCCGCGCCGCCGCCGAGGGCGAAGCCGTCGATCGCCGCGATCACGGGCATGGGCAGCCGGTGGATGCGGTCGAAGACCTGCGAGTTCACGCCGCGCAGGGCGTCGTCGCGACGGCGCTCGCGCAGCTGTCCGATGTCCGCGCCGGAGGCGAAGATGCCGGAGAACGTCCCCGGCTCGCGCTTGGACTCCACCTGCGTGCCCGAGATGATCAGGATCTTCGGCTCGCGTTCGAGATGGGCGCAGAGCTCATGGAACTCGTCGACCATGGTCTGGTCGATCGCGTTGCGCACGCCCGGGCGGTCCATGCGCGCGTGGACACGGTCCTCGCGCTCCTCGACGCGCAGCGCCGAGAAGTGGCTGAAGTCGGTCATCTGCTCAGACCCTCTCGACGAGCATCGCGGAGCCCTGGCCCACACCCACGCACATCGTGGCCAGGCCCCTGTCCGCGCCCTCGCGCTCCATCCGACCGAGCAGCGTGACCACGAGACGCGACCCCGAGGAGCCCAGCGGATGGCCCAGGGCGATCGCGCCGCCGTCGGCGTTGACGGTCTCCGGGTCCAGGCCGAGGCGCCGCATCGAGGCCAGGGACTGGGTGGCGAAGGCCTCGTTGAGCTCGACGGCGCCCAGGTCCGCCACGGACCAGCCGGAGCGCTCGAGGGCCTTCTCGGTGGCCGGGACGGGGCCCAGACCCATGATCTCGGGGGCCAGGCCCGCCGAGGTGGACTCGACGACGCGGGCCCGGGGGGTCAGGCCGTGCTTCTGCGCGGCCCGCTCGGAGACGACGAGGATCGCCGAGGCGCCGTCGTTGAGGGAGGAGGAGTTGCCGGCGGTGACCACGCCGTCCTTCTTGATGATCGGGCGCAGGCCGGCGAGCACCTCGGGGGTGGAGCCGGGGCGGGGGCCCTCGTCCGTGTCCACGACCGTCTCGGTGCCCTTGCGGCCCGTGACGACGACGGGCACGATCTCGTCCGCGAAGCGGCCGGCCTCGATGGCGGCCAGCGCACGCTCGTGCGAGCGGGCGGCGAAGGCGTCGGCGTCCTCGCGGGTGATGCCGTCCACCTCGCCGACCTCCTCGGCGGTCTCCGGCATGGAGAAGGTGAACTTCTCCCCGAACTCGCCGTCCGCGAAGCGCGGGTTCACGAAGCGCCAGCCGATCGCGGTGTCGAAGGCCGCGCCGGGCTTGGCGAACGCCGTCGTCGGCTTCTCCATCACCCAGGGGGCGCGGGACATCGACTCCACGCCGCCGGCCACGACGACGTCGGCCATCCCGGAGCGCACCATCGCGGTGGCGATGCCGATCGCGGACATGCCGGACGCGCAGAGACGGTTCACGGTGATGCCCGGGACGGTGTCCGGGAAGCCGGCCAGCAGCCAGGCCATGCGGGCGACGTTGCGGTTCTCCTCGCCGGCGCCGTTGGCGTTGCCGAGGATGACGTCGTCCACGACCGACGGGTCGATGCCGGCGTCCTCGATCACGGCCTTGATGGTCAGGGCGGCGAGGTCGTCGGGGCGGACGGAGGAGAGGGCGCCGCCGTACTTGCCGACGGGCGTGCGGCGACCGCCGACGAGCAGGGCCTGGGACTGTGCGGACATGGAGACTCCTTGAGTGACCGACGACGGGGCGGGCGCGGCGAATTACCGACCGTGCGTTCAGGTTCAGTATCCCGGGCCGGTGTGACGGGGGTCAACTGCGGGGGCGGGCGTGACGGGACAGGGGCGGGCGAGCCCGCGCCAAGGCCCGCAGACGCGCCGTTTCGTCTCTGAGGTAGCGGCGTGTCTGCGGGCTTCGGCGACGGTCCGGCCGCGCACGACGACGGCGCGCCCTTCCGGAGGAGGACGCGCCGTCGTCGCGGGGTGGGGGCGGGTGAAACCCGTCAGGCGTCCCGGATCAGGCCGGCACCACCGGGTTCGAGCGGGTGGCGACGACCTGCTCGTCGTGCAGCTCGCGGTCCTGGATGCCCTTGGGGACGAACAGGACGGCGATGAGCGAGATCGCGGAGATCACGATGATGTACCAGGCCACGTTCTCCCAGCCGGTCTTCACGAGCTGGTCGGCGAGCAGCGGGGCGAAGGCGCCGCCGATGATGGTGCCGAGCGCGTAGCCGATGGAGACGCCGGAGAAGCGGACGCGGGCCGGGAACATCTCGGCGTACATCGCCGACTGCGGGCCGTAGGACGGACCCAGGCCGAGGGTCAGGACGAACAGGCCCAGCGAGAACAGCGGCAGAGACGCGGTGTTCAGCAGGCCGAACAGCGGGAAGGCCCAGACGATCAGGAACCCGTAGCCGAGGACGAAGGTCAGCTTGCGGCCGATCTTGTCCGAGACCCAGCCGCCGAGCAGGGTGAAGATGAACCAGCCGACGCCGCCGACGAGGCTCGCGATGAGCACCTCGGAGGAGGTCATGCCCAGACCCTTCGGACCGCCGTACTTCGAGAACCACGCGATGAGCAGGTAGCCGACGCCGTTGTTCGCGGCGAAGATCACGGCGGCGAGGATGACCTCCTTGGTGTGGTGCCGGAAGAGCTCGCCCAGCGGGGCGGACTCGTCCACCTTGAGCTGCTGCATCTCCTTGAAGACCGGGGACTCCTCGACGGCCTTGCGGATCAGGTAGCCGACGACGATCAGCACCACGGAGATCAGGAACGGGATGCGCCAGCCCCAGGTGAGGAACTGCTCCTCGGACATGGTGGAGCGCACGATGAACAGCACGCCGGTGGCCAGGATCATGCCCAGCGGCACGCCGATCTGCGGGGCGGAGCCGAACAGGCCGCGCTTGCCGTGGGGGGCGTGCTCCACGGACAGCAGCGCCGCGCCGCCCCACTCGCCGCCCGCGGACAGGCCCTGCAGCAGGCGCAGTGCGACGAGCAGGATCGGGGCCCACACACCGATCTGGGCGTAGGTGGGCAGCAGGCCGATGAGGGTGGTGGCCAGGCCCATGCCGATCAGCGTGAGGGACAGGACGAACTTGCGGCCGAAGCGGTCACCGAGATGGCCGGCGACGATCGCGCCAAGCGGGCGGATGAGGAAGGAGATGCCGAGGGTGGCCCACGCGGCGATCTGGGAGCCGCTCTCGCCCATCGGCTGGAAGAAGAGGGCGGCGAAGACGAGCGCGGTGGCCTGGGCGAAGATGAAGAAGTCGTACCACTCGATGGTGGTGCCGACGACGGTGCCGGCGATGACCTTGCGCTCCTCGCGGCGGTCGCGCGCGGGGACGGGCGCCGCGGGGGATGCGACGGTGTGGCTCATGGGTGCTCCTGGGATGCGGGGAAGCGGCCGGCCGTGAGACGGCGGCGGGACGGTATGGTTCCCGACCGATCGGTCGGGAAGTGACACCCGTCACCGTATACGATCCTCTGTGACTCACGCCACGATCCGGGCTGATGACGGGAATGTGACGCGGCCGGGCCGGGACGACGACGGCGCCGCGCCCCTCGTGCGAAGGGTGCGGCGCCGTCGTCGGTGGCGGGGTGCGGCGGCTCAGCCGCGGCCGGTGAACTCCGGCTTCCGCTTCTCCTGGAAGGCCTGGAAGCCCTCGGCGTAGTCCGCGGTGCCGCAGAGCTCGCCCTGGGCGATGTTCTCCGCGTCGAGGGACTCCCACAGGCCCACGCGGTGGTCGCGGACCTGGGCCACGAGCTCCTTCGACGCGCGGAACGCGAGGGTCGCGCCGGAGGCCACCTGGGCGACCTTCGCGCGGGTGAACTCGAGCAGCTCGTCCGCGGGCAGGGCCCGGGAGAACAGCCCGGCCTGGACGGCCTCGGCGCCCGAGAGGAGCTCGGCCGTGTAGATCAGGTCCAGGGTGCGGTGCGCGCCCAGGCGCTCGGTGAACAGCCAGTGGCCGCCCGAGTCCAGGGTGGCCCCGAGGTTCGCGAACGGCGAGCCGATCTTCGCGTCCTCGGCCACGTACACCACGTCCGTGGCGATCGCGAGGCCCAGGCCCACGCCCAGGCAGGCGCCCTGCACCGCGGCGAAGGTGGGCACCGGGATCTCGGACATGGTCCGCAGCACCGGGGTGACCCTGTCCCGCAGGTAGGCGGTGGCGTCGTCCTCGGCCGGGACCACGGCGGAGATGTCGCGGCCCGCGCAGAAGCCGCGACCCTCGCCGCGCAGCAGCACGGCCCGGACCTCGCCGGACTCGACGCCGGCGGCGGCCCGCTCGTAGGCGGCCTGGAGCTCGGCCAGCGCGGCCTCGTCCAGGGCGTTCATCCTCTGGGGGGCGTCCAGCACGATCTCGGCGACGCCGTTCTCGACGGTGATCTCGATCATCGGGGGCTCCTTCGGTCTCGTGGGCGGGCGCTCAGGCGTCGAAGTCCAGCGTGATCGAGTCGGAGGTCGGGCGGGTCTGGCACGTGAGCACGTAGCCCTTCTCCACCTCGTCCTTCTCGAGCGCGTAGTTCTCGGCCATCTCGTAGGCGCCGTCGACGACCTTGGCGCGGCAGGTGCCGCACACGCCGCCGGCGCACGCGAAGGGCACGTCCGAGCGGACGCGCAGCGCCGCGTTGAGCACGGTCTCGTGGGCCGATGTGGGGGACTCGACCTTGGCGGTGAGGCCGTCGAGGTTGAACTCGATGGTCACGTTGTCGCCCTTCGGGTCCACCTCCACCACGCGGCCGGAGTGGCCCTGCGGGTTCTCCGGGCGGCCGGTGGTGAACAGCTCGAAGCGCACGTCGTCCTCGGACACGCCGCGGGCGGCGAGCGTCTCACGGGTGAGCTGCACGAGCTCGAACGGACCGCAGAGGAACCACTCGTCGGTGCCCTCCACGTCGATCACGCGGTCCAGGAGGGTGGTGAGCTTGTCCTCGTCGATGCGACCGGAGAGCAGCGGGGACACGCGCTGCTCGCGGGAGAGCACGTGGTGCACCGTGAACCGGGCCGGGTACTTGTCCTTGAGGTCGCCGATCTCCTCGGCGAACATCACGTCCATGGCGGAGCGGTTCGCGTAGACCAGGTCGAAGCGCGAGGTCTCGGAGGCCCCGAGCACGGCCTTGGCGATCGCCATGATCGGGGTGATGCCCGAGCCGGCCGCGAACGCCACCAGGTGCGTGTCCTTCTTCTCCGCGACCTTCTCCGCCGCCACCTTCTGGGCGTCGTTGAGGGAGGTGACGTGCGTGCGGGACGTGAACGCGCCCTGCGGGTTCATCACGTCGATCCTCTCGCCGACCTCGAGGCTCTCGTTGGCCCATGTGGAGAACGTGCCGCCGATGTCCTTCTTCACGGCCACGCGGATCTCGCCGCGCTTCGGGACGGCGCAGATCGAGTAGGACCGGCGCACCTCGGCGCCGTCGAGCTCCTTGCGCAGGGCCACGTACTGGCCCGGCACGTAGTCGTAGTCGTCGGCGAGCTCCTCGGGCACCGCGAAGGTGACCTCCACGGAGTCCTCGGTCAGACGCCGCAGCTCGGACACCTCGAGGGTGTTGAACGTGGCGCGGCGCTTGCCGGTGGTGGGGGCGTCGGTGGTCTCGGTCATCAGTGCACCTTGAAGTAGTCGAAGGGCTCGAGGCACTCCCGGCAGGTGTAAAGGGCCTTGCAGGAGGTGGAGCCGAAGCGGGTGATCTCGCGGGTGTTCAGGGAGTGGCAGCGCGGGCACTTCACGGCCATGCCGATCCTGATCGGGCCGTCCGTGGTGCGCGCGACGGGCGGGGCGATGCCGTACTCGTTGAGCTTGGCCTTGCCCTCGTCCGTCATCCAGTCCGTGGTCCAGGCCGGCTGGAGCACCAGGCGCACCTCGGCGTCGGGGAACCCGGCGCGCCCGAGCGCGCGGGCGACGTCCGTGGTGATGGTGTCCATGGCGGGACAGCCGGAATAGGTGGGCGTGATGACGACGACGGCCCTCTCGCCCTCGACCCGTGCCTCCCGGAGGATCCCCAGGTCCGCGATGGACAGCACGGGGATCTCCGGGTCGTGCACGGTGGAGGCCGCATCCCAGACCCGCGCGCCGGCGGGATCGGCGGGGCGCAGCTCGCTGGCGGTGGTCACCAGGTCGCTCCCGGGTGACGGCGCGCCAGGGACTGCATCTCCGCGAGGATGTACCCGCGGTACTCGCTCATGGCGCCGGAACGGTCGCCGCCGCGGGCGGTGCCCGTCGTCGGCACGGTCAGGCCGGCCTCCTCGATGGCCGCGCGGATGCGGGTCATCGTCGGCTCCTCGAGCGAGGACGGCAGCACGGCGACGCCCTGCTCGGCGAGGGCGCGGACGACGTCGTCGTCGTGGAAGAGCTCGGCCACGTAGGGCCACAGCTCGTCCAGGCCGCGCTGCATGCGGCGCTTCGACTCCTCGGTGCCCAGACCCAGGCGCTGCAGCCACAGGGCGGCGTGGTCCTGGTGGTACAGGACCTCCTTGAGGGCCTTGTCCGCGATGGCGGCGAGCGTGGGGTCCGTGGACTCACGCAGGCGGGTGTACAGCTCGTACGAGTAGAACGAGTAGTACAGCTGGCGGGCGATCGTCTTGGCGAAGTCGCCGTTCTCGGCCTCCACGAGGCGGACGGAGCGGAACTCCTCCTCGTCGCGGAAGTACGCGAGCTCGTCCTCGGTCTTGCCCCACGCCGTGCCGGCGTAGGAGAGCAGGAAGCGGGCGTGGCCCACGAGGTCCAGGGCGATGTTGCCCAGGGCGATGTCCTCCTCGATCTCCGGGGCGCGCGAGATCCACCAGGACAGGCGCTGGCCGAGCATCAGGGCGTCGTCACCGAGGGCGAGGGCGTAGCGGGCGACGTCGTCGCTCGCCTTCTGCTCGCCGGCCGCGATCTCCTCGGCCGTGATGGCCACGCCCGCGGAGTGCCTCGTGGCGGAGTCGTTGGTCGCGAAGCTCACAGGTGCGGCACCCCCTCGGACTGCTGGTAGTAGGTGGCGTGACGGTAGGACTTGCCCTGCGCGGACTCGAAGAAGCCGCCCTTGGAGTCCGGGTCGGAGGCCGCGATGGCCTCGGCCGGGACGACCCACACGGAGGTGCCCTCGTTGCGGCGGGTGTACAGGTCACGCGCGTTGCGCAGCGCCAGGGTGGCGTCCGGAGCGTGCAGCGAGCCGGCGTGCACGTGGGAGAGGCCGCGGTTGGCGCGGACGAAGACCTCCCACAGGGGCCAGGCGTGGGAGGCGGCGGTGGTCTCGCTCATGGGTCAAGCTCCGATCAGGTGGGTCTCGGCCGGCGCGTGCTGCTCGGCCTGGCGGCGGGCGTAGGCGGCGGCGGCCTCGCGGACCCAGGCGCCGTCCTCGTGGGCCTGGATGCGGCGGGCCATGCGCTGGGTGTTCATGGGGCCGTCGCCCTTGATCACGGACATGAACTCGTCCCAGTCCAGCTCGCCGAAGTCGTAGTGGCCGCGCTCCTCGTTCCACTTCAGGTCCGGGTCCGGCAGGGTGAGGCCGAGGGCCTCGGCCTGCGGGACGATCATGTCCACGAAGCGCTGGCGCAGGTCGTCGTTGGAGAAGCGCTTGACCTTCCACGCCATGGACTGGCGGGAGTTGGGGGAGTCCTCGTCCGGCGGGCCGAACATCTGCAGGGCCGGTCCGTAGAAGCGGTTCACGGCGTCCTGGGCCATCTGCTTCTGCTCCGGGGTGCCGTGCGAGAGCTCGTAGAGGATCTCCCAGCCCTGGCGCTGGTGGAACGACTCCTCCTTGCAGATGCGCACCATCGCGCGGCCGTACGGGCCGTAGGAGGCGCGGCACAGCGGCACCTGGTTGCAGATCGCGGCGCCGTCGACGAGCCAGCCGATCGCGCCCATGTCCGCCCAGGTGCGAGCCGGGTAGTTGAAGATCGAGGAGTACTTCGCGCGGCCGGAGAGCAGCTGCTCGTTCAGCTCGTCCCGCGGCGTGCCGAGGGTCTCGGCGGCGGAGTACAGGTACAGGCCGTGGCCGGCCTCGTCCTGGACCTTGGCCATGAGGATCGCCTTGCGCTTCAGGGAGGGGGCGCGGGTGATCCAGTTGGCCTCCGGCTGCATGCCGATGATCTCGGAGTGCGCGTGCTGGGAGACCTGGCGGGTCAGGGACTTGCGGTACGCCTCGGGCATCCAGTCGCGGGGCTCGATGCGCGAGTCCTCCGCGATCAGACGGTCGAAGTTCTCCTGGCCGGCCGCATCCTCGGGGGACGGGACGGAGGCCAGGTGCTGGGGGGAGCTGGTCTGCGTCATGGGGATCACCTCACGCTGAGTGCGGGCTGGTTCCGTGGTCAGGGCGCACCGGGGCGCACCGAATTACTGACCGCTCGTTCAGGATAGGCCAGGGTGTGACCTCGGTCAACACGCCGGAGCCGGTGCGACCCGGGTGCGATGCGGCCATCGGGACGGTGCGGGAGGGTTGGCTCCTGCACAGGCGTCCCGACGGCGGCCCCCATCCCCGGATCGTCCCGCGCCGCGGTCGCGGGACCCGGGCGCTCCCTACGGTGGCCGCATGCCACCGCTCATCGGACCTCAGCAGATCGCCACGGCCCTGCGGGCCGTCGGACTCGACGACGACGCCGCCCGCCTGGTCGCGTGGGCCGACCCCGCCCGGCGCGAGCGGGAGGCCGCCGAGCAGGCCCTCGCCGACCTCGCCGTGGCCCAGACGCAGCTGCGCGCGGCGCTGGGCGGGCTGGTCAGCGCCGCCACGGACGTGCGCTCCGCGATCCAGACGGGATGGCGCGGGGAGGCCGCCGGTGCCTACGGGGAGGCCGTGCGACGGGCGGCGGCCCTGGCGGCGGAGCTCGAACGGGAGGCCGGCGAGTGGCTCGCCCTGCGGGCCACCGCCGAGCGGGACGCCGAGGACGCGCGCCGGAACGCGGAGGCCCGGCAGCGGGCGGCCGAGGAGACGGCGCTGGCCGTCCTGCGCTCGCTGGCGGTGGCGGCATGACCGGCGGGCGGGGTGCTGGCCCGGGGGCGGTGGCCTTCAGCACGCACGGCGGACCGGGCTCGATCTACGCGGAGGCCGAGGAGATGCGCGTCGTGGCCGGGCGGCACGAGCACGCCGCCGAAGAGGCGGCCGGAGCCTCGTGGCAGGTCGACGCGGCCGCCTTCGGGCTGGGCCGGTCGGCCACGTGGCTCGCCTCCGCCGCCCTGCTGCAGGACCGGCTGGCGGAGGCGGTCGGTCGCGTGCGGAGCCTGTCGGAGCAGTGCGCCGAGCTGCACCGCGACCTGCTCTCCGCGGCGGCCCGCTATGAGGAGGCCGAGCGCGCCGCGGCCGGCATCATGGCCGCCGAGGACGCCTCCCTGGAGGAGCTGCCCGGCCTGCTCTGGCGGGACGGCCATGACGGCCTCACCACCCGCGAGGCGGAGCGGCTCGTGCAGGACCTCGTCCAGGCGGTGCCCGAGGCCATCGTGTCCGCCGCGCTCGCGGCCGCCGGGTTCCCCCTGCTCGCGGCCCTGGCGCGGATCGACGTGAAGATGCTGACGAGGGCGCAGAAGCACGTGCTGAAGCGGCCCGTCTCCACCGCGGCGAAGAAGGGGACGGACGCCGCGTCGGACCTCACCGAGGCGCTGCGGGTCTCCCCGGACGAGGCGTGGACCGTGGCGGCGGACGCCCTGGCCCTCGCCGGCGCGGCGCCCCGGGGCGCGGTGACCCCGCACGGGGCGCCGCAGGACCGGCCGGCGGCGCCCGCCCGGCTGGACGGCTCGGCCGCGGGGCTGGCCTCTCTCATCCCGCGTGGGGAGGGGGACGGGGACCTCACGGTCACGGAGGTGGTGCAGGAGAACGGGAGCCGCGCCTGGGTGGTGGGCCTGCCGGGCACCCGCGGCGGCCTGATCCCGGATCCCGAGTCGACCGACCCGTGGGACGCCGGCGGACTGCTGGACGCCCTCGGCTCCGAGTCCGAGGTCACGGCCCCGGCGGTGCGGGCGGCGCTCGAGGCGGCCGGCGTCCCGCACGGCGCTCCGCTCGTCCTGGCCGGCTATTCGCAGGGCGGGGTGCACGCCGTGAACCTGGCCGGCCGGGAGGACTTCACGTCCGTGTACCCCGTGGCCGGCGTCATGACGATCGCGGCGCCGTCCGGCAACGCGGTGGAGACCGGGCGGGCCGCGGTGCTGGAGTTCTCCGCGGACGGGGACCTGGCCGTCGCCGCGGACGGGGCGCCCACCCCCGTCTCGTCGCGCCGGGCCGAGGTGGTCTTCCATCCGGCCGGCCACGGGTGGGATGCGCCCGGGGGCGGCTTCCGGACCGGCTCTCCGCTGGCGGTGAAGGGCGACCTGGACGCCGCCCACGACTTCGAGGGCCAGGTGGACCTGATCCGGCAGTTCGAGGCCGCCGAGCCCGCGGCCCGGGCGGAGGTCGCCGGGCTCTCCGCCGCGTTGGCCGGGCTGACCGTCGGCACCGTGGCCTCGAGTCGGGCGGTGCGCCTGCGCCGCACGCCGCCGGAGCGGGACCACCTGCCCCCGGGATCCCGGTGAGCGCCCCGGCGGCGGGGTGCCCGCCGCCTGCTCAGTTCGCGTCGAGCAGCACGCCCGCGAAGAACGTGTTCAGGCGGTCGACCTCGTCCAGGCCGAAGACGCCGGAGACGTACTGGTCCGGGCGGACCACGACGACGGCACCGTCACGGCTGATGCCGCGGGCCTCGAAGATGTCCTCGCCGTGCTGGGGCCGGCACGTGGCGAAGATGTTGTTCAGGTCGTGCAGGCCGAGGGAGCCGGTGGTCGGCCGGAAGATCGACGGCACGTCCGGGTGGGCGAACTCGGTCTGCTTCTGCTGGTACACGACCTTGATGTCGAAGCGGGCGTCCTCTGGCCCGTCCGACGGGGTGTGGCGGTTGCGGAAGGACCGCGGGTCCTCATCGATCGCCTTCGCCCACGCCGCGACCTTCGAATCCTCGGCGCGCGGGGAGGCGGCGTCGGCGAACACGTAGACGCGCCAGCGGCCGTCCGCGCGGTGCAGGTGGCCCAGGTGCTTGACGTTGGTGTCGCACGAGCGCTCCACCAGCGCCGACTTGAAGCGCTTGCCGATGGGGTAGCCCTGCGCCAGCGCCTGACCGGTGGCGTCCGTGGTGAGGAGGGAGGGCTGGTACTCCGTCATGAAGCCGGCCGGGAACTCGGCGGTCTTCGTGTAGAACTCGGCCACCTCGTTCGGGTCGCCCAGCTCGGAGGTGGGCGTGGCCATGAGCGTCGACCACTCCTTGTCGAAGTCGATCAGGTTCTTGGCGATCTCCTTGCGCTCCTCCGCGTAGGTCGGCACGAGCTCGACCGGGGCCAGCCCGGAGAGCACCTGGCCCAGCTTCCAGCCGAGGTTCCAGCCGTCCTGCATGGACACGTTCATGCCCTGGCCGGCCTTCGCGGAGTGGGTGTGGCAGGCGTCGCCGAGCAGGAACACGTTGGGGTGGGCCACGCGCTCGCGGTTGTCGAAGCCCGAGGTGAGGCGGTGGCCCACCTCGTACACCGAATGCCAGGCGACCTCCTTCACGTCCAGCGTGTAGGGGCGCAGGATCTGCTGGGCCCTGCGGATGATCTCCTCGAGCGGGGTCTGGCGCACCTTGTGGTCGTCGTCCGCCGGGACCTCGCCGAGGTCCACGTACATGCGGAACAGGTGGCCGCCCTCGCGGGGGATCAGGAGGATCGAGCCGCTGGACGAGTGGATCGCGCACTTGGTGCGGATGTCGGGGAAGTCCGTGTCGGCCAGCGCGTCCATGACGCCCCACGCGTGGTTCGCGGCGTCGCCGGTCAGGGTGTGGCCGATCGCCTTGCGGACGCGAGAGCCCGCGCCATCCGCGCCCACCACGTACTTGGCGCGCACCTGGCGGGTCGGGCCCGAGGCGGGGTCCTCGAGGGCGTTGCCCTCGGCGTCCACGGTGCGGCGCAGGGTCACGAGCACGGGGTGCTCGCCGTCGTTCGTGTCCTCGAGGGTCTCGAACGCCCAGCCGTAGTCCGGCCGCGCGCGGGTGGGGGAGTTCTTCATGTATTCGGCGAACCAGTCCAGGATGCGGGCCTGGTTCACGATCAGGTGCGGGAACTCGGAGACGCCCTCCGGGTCGTCCTCGGCCAGCGAGGTGCGCACGATCGTGTCCGCGTCGTCCTCGGCCGGGTTCCAGAACGCCATGGAGGTCAGGTCGAAGGCCTCGTCGATGATCTCGCTCGCGAAGCCGAAGGCCTGGAAGGTCTCCACGGAGCGGGCCTGGATGCCGTCCGCCTGGCCGATCTCGAGGCGGTGGGGGCGGCGCTCGATGATGCGGGTGTGGACGTCCGGGAACATCGCGAGCTGGGCGGCGGCGATCATGCCGGCCGGGCCGGAGCCGACGATCAGCACGTCCATCTCGTCCGGCAGCTCGGCGGGGCGGTCCAGGCCGATGCCGGCCGCCACCTGGACGCGCGGGTTCGTGGAGACATAGCCATGGTGGTGGAAGAGCATGGGGGTCCTTTCGCTGCGGGGGATGTCGCTGCGCGGCGCGCGTGCCACCCGACGGCGTGTTCTCTCAGAGAACACGGTGTTCCCCCTGGGAACACATGTGTGCCAGACTGTACGCGGACGTGACCGGGTTCACAACCGGTGCGCGGGCCGACCACGCCCCGGGCGCGTCACGTCCGGCACGCGAGGCGAGGAGCACGGATGGCAGAGCACGACGGCGGCCCGGTCCGGGAGGGCGCACCCTCCCAGACGCTCTCCCGCGCGCTCACCCTGCTCGAGACCGTCGTGGAGGCGGCCGAGCCGCCCACCATCGCCGACCTCGCCGACGGCCTGGGCGTCCATCGCTCGGTCGCCTACCGCATGCTGCGCACCTTCGAGGCCCACGGCCTGCTGCGCCGCGACGGCCTCGGCCGCGTCCACGCCGCCCCCGGCCTGGCCGTCCTCGCCCGCCGGGTGGAGCAGGATCTGCGCGCGGCGGCCATGCCGCACCTGACCGCCGTCTCCACGGACCTGGGCATGACCGCGTTCCTGGTGGTGTGGGACGGGGCCCACTGCCTCACCCTGGCCACGGCCGAGCCGCCCAGCGGCAACCTCGTCACGCAGCGGCCGGGGACCCGGCACCCCCTCGGGGTCGGTGCGCCGGGGATGGCGATCGCCGTCGCCCTGACCGGACAGGAGTGGGCGCGGCTGCCCGGCGAGGCCCCGCCCGAGCGACCCGAGCTCGACGACGTGCGGGAGCGCGGCTGGGCCGTCAGCTCCGACGAGGTCATCACCGGCGTCTCCTCGGTGGCCGTGCCGCTGCGGGTCCCGGGCCAGCTGCCCGCCGCCCTCGCCGTGGTCTACGCGACGCGGCCGGAGGACCCGGTGCGCCTCGGGGACCGGCTCGGTGAGGCGGCCCGGGCCGTCGCCGTCGCCTTCGGCGCAGACTGAACCCCGGGGCGCCGCGTCCGGGGCCCGTGCGGCGGATCACAGCGTCCGCGGCCCGCACTACCCTGGTGGCCATGACTGATGACGCACAGCAGACGCCCGCCGTGGTCGCGCCCCACAAGAAGGTCGGCATGCTGCCGCCGTACGCCGCCGGCAAGCCGCCGGTCGCCGTCCCGGGCCTGCACCCCTACAAGCTCTCCTCGAACGAGAACCCCTACGCGCCCGTGCCCGGCGTGATCGACCGGGTGCGTCAGGTCGTGACCGGCCCCGAGGGCGCGCCCAGCACCCTCTGCCGCTACCCGGACACCCTCTCCACCGGCCTGCGCCAGGCCCTGGCCGCGCACCTGGACGTCCCGGCGGACGACGTCGTGACGGGTGCCGGCTCCCTCGGCGCCCTGGCCCAGGTCGTCACCGCCTTCGCCGGCCACGGCGAGGCCGGCGAGGGCGACGAGGTGATCTTCGCGTGGCGCTCCTTCGAGGCCTACCCGATCGTGGTCCGCACCGCCGGTGCCGTGGACGTGCAGGTGCCGCTCACCGCGGACCACCGCCACGACCTGCCGGCCATGCTGGAGGCGATCACGGAGCGGACCCGCGTGATCCTGCTCTGCACCCCCAACAACCCGACCGGCCCCGTGCTCACGACCGCCGAGGTCGAGGACTTCCTGGCACGCGTGCCCGCGCACATCCTCGTGGTCATCGACGAGGCGTACGTGGAGTTCGTCCGCGACGAGGACGCGGTCAAGGGCCTGGAGATGTACCGCAAGCACGCGAACGTCGTCGTGCTGCGCACCTTCTCGAAGGCGCACGGCCTCGCCAACCTGCGCGTGGGCTACTCGGTCTCGCAGCCGGAGATCACGAAGGCCCTGCGCACCGTGGCCACCCCGTTCGCGGTGTCCACGGTGGCCGAGGAGGCCGCGATCGCCTCGCTCGAGCACCTGGACGAGGTCCTCGAGCGCGTGCAGATCGTCGTCGACGAGCGCGAGCGCGTCGCCGCCGCCCTGGCCGAGGCCGGCTGGGACCTGCCCTCCTCGCAGGCCAACTTCGTGTGGCTGCCGCTCGGCGAGCGCACCCAGGCGTTCGCCGAGGCCGCCCAGGCCCAGGCCCTGTCCGTCCGGGCGTTCGCGGGCGAGGGCGTGCGCGTGAGCATCGGCGAGAAGGAGGCCAACGACCGCTTCCTCGAGGTCGCGCGCGACTTCCTGACGTGAGCGGGCCGGCGTGGGCTCACCCCGGCGGCCCGATCACCCGCCACATCAGGCGGCGGTACAGCAGCGCGCACGCGGTGAGGACCAGCGCCCCGGCGAGCACCGGGGTGACCAGGTAGTGCCAGTCCGCGTTGCTCAGCATGACCGTCAGCGCGGTGGCGCCCGCGGGGGCGTGGATCACGCGGAGCCCGGCCATGACGGCCATGGCCAGGCCCATGCCGGCCGCGAGCGAGTACCAGGCCAGGGGCAGCACGGAGACCACGGCGATTCCGCATGCGGCCGAGACCACGTGCCCCACGAGCACGTTGGCGGGGTGGGAGTGCGGGCCGTGCGGCACGAGGAACACGAGCACGCAGGAGGAGCCGAAGGCGCCCACCAGCAGCGGCGCGGAGGCCAGGTCCTCGCCGAGGCTGAGGGTGGCGATGGTCAGTGCCCCCGCGATCGAGGCCGCGAGGACCACGTGCCAGGGCAGACGAGGGGCCAGCGGGCGACGCCACGGGTCCAGGAACCGCGGGCGACGCAGACCGGGCAGGCGGGTCATGCGCTCGTCTCATCTCCTCGTGACTCGGTCGCGGCCCGGGTCGGGCCCCTCCAGGGTAGGCCGCGGGCGGGGTCCGGGGGCGCCCGGGGGCGGAGAGGCCGGGACTGTGACGGCCGCTCAGCGGCGCAGCGCCACGAGGGCGTCCTCGGCGTGCCACTCGTGCCTCGGAGGAACGCCGGTTGACTTATCCCGGGTGCGGCGGCCTACGACCGGTGACAACTCAACCGACGACGTCGGCCCGCAGGCCGCCCCGCGCCGTGAACGACCAGCGGCACGGCACGGGCGAGGCCCTCGAGCGCGGTCGGAATGCGCCGAGGAATCTCCTTGACACCCCGTCGGGGGGAATGATGATTACCCTAATCACAGGGATGTGGGAGGAATCACAGAGGGTCAGGGGATCCTCTGGGTGCCACACAGCAAGGAGGCCATCGTGGCCCTGCTCAGGAAGACTGCGGCGTGGGGAGCCGCTGCGGTCGGTGCTGTGGCGACGGTGCAGTACGGGGCCCTGTCCGAGCCCATCAGTGGGAACGGACCGTGACGGGCAGGGGGCTGCGGACGCTCGGGCTGCTCGTCACCCGTGCCGTGCTGCTCGTGGCACTGTGCGGGCTGGCGCTGAGCCTCGTGGGCTCCCTGTCCGTCCACCATCGGCAGTACTTCGGAGCCGCGCAGTGCGGGCCGGCCGTCTGGGATGTCGGCATCGGAGGTGGCAGCGAGGTCTGGACCATGGCAGAGGCCGCCACGACCGGGCGGAACCTCACCCTGATGGCGAGCGGGGCGGACCCCGGCGTGCGCCATCTGGCCGGCCCCGCGGCCCCGTGTCTTGCGGGCGTCGACGTACCGACCTTGGAATCTCTGCGGGCAGCGCGAGGGTTTCTGCTGCGCGAGGGCAGCATTCTGGCCGACCGGGCCGCTCGGAGCGGGGAACTGGCCGGTCGGCCGGTGGCCCTCGCCTCCGCGGCGGACTGGCGAGGTCTCCCCGCAGACGGGGTGATCCAGCCGACCCCGGCGTTCGACAACTCCGCCTCCTACGTGGGCATCCTCGTGGGCGAGCCCGGTGATCTGGAGGGATTCCTCCAGACCCTGCGAGCGTCCGGGCTGGGAGCCGAGGCGACTCCAGCGCCCTCGGCACTGAACGCGGCCATCACGTCGCCGGTACTCGGCGTGACCGCGACGCTGACCGGCCTCACTCTGATCAGCGTCACGGCGTTCTGGGTCCTGACCATGCGTTCGACGGAGCGCGCCGCACTGCGAGTCCTCCGCCTGCTGGGGGTGCCCCCGCTTCGGGCCGCGGTGTCGCGCGCCAGGGTGAGCCTGGTGCCGTTCCTCGGCGCTGCGGGGATCTCGGCCGCGCTGTGGCAGGGGATGGTGCTGACCGGCGCGGTCACGGAACCGTCCCCGCTCGTCGCAAGTGGCGTGATCCTGGTCGTGCTGCTGGGTGATGCCGTGCTCGTGGCGGCGACCCATGTGGTCTCCCTCTGGATGCGAGCGCCCCGGTGAGCCTCCGGAGTCTCGGCGTGGCCTGGAGCGACGGGCTGCGCGACACCCTGAGGTTCTGGCCGTTGGTGCTGGTCGCCTTCGTCCACGCGGTCGCCTCGTGCTCGCTCTTGGGACTGTCCTTCCAGCAGGCGAGCGAGGCGCAGGAGATCGATCGGCACCTGCAGCGGTGGGAGCAGCTCGGTGCGGCCTCGTTGCGGGGCTTCTATCTCGCGGGGCCAGGGGATCTGGAAGGGCGCGGCAACGCCCCGGGCGAACCGCAGCAGGAGCCGCCCGAGCCCGACCTCTCTGCCGGCTCCAGGGCCGACTCCGCCGACGACGGTCGGCGTACGGCCGCGCTGTTGGCACTCCTGGCGGATCCGCACCGGACGGCGTACACGATGGACCCCTACGGGGACCGATTCGGCGACGACCTCCCCGGCGCCCTGCTGGTGACCGAGGACTTCTTCGCCGGGTCCGGTCTCGACGAGACGATGTCTCCGACGGGTCAGTCCCCGCATCGCGACGCCGGCGGCACTGCCGCTCCCTACGCGGTGCTGGGCAGCGACTCCTCGGCGAAGGACCCGTACGCGCTCACGGTCGGGGGCGTCCTGCCGCCGCCGACGCGTGTGCAGTTCCAGGAGGCGATGATCCCGGTGACCGGACGGCTGGCGCCGGGCGCCACCGCTCTGGATCCGATGATGGGATCGGTTCCGCTGGACGAAGCCGTCCTGGTGGTCGTCCCGACCTCGATGCTGGCGAGCCTGTACCCGCCAGACGCGCTGGAGGGCCTCCTGCTGCGCACCATCGTCCTGGGCCAGGATGCCGTCCCGGCACTGGATGCGGCAGGACGAGCCCTCGAAACGGACGCTCTGGTGGTCACCGCTGAGCCCTTGACCCCGCAGTCCTCCGCGCTCCTGCAGTCTCTGAGCGCCAGCTCCCGCACGCTGCTCGTCCTGTTCGGCGCGGCGGTGCTCGGCGCCGTCGTCTCCCTGTTCGGCGTTCTCGGCGTGCTCGCCCGGGCTCTCGCCCCCACCTGGCGGATCGCCGCGATGGTGGGTGCCGCCCGCTGGCAGGCCGCGGTGCGGATCACCGTTCCCGTGCTCTTCGCGTGGGTCCTGCCGGCCGCCGTCGGTCTCACCGCGGGCGCGTCCGCCCTGCCGGGGCCGCCGTCCCCCGGCCCGATGTCCACCGCGCTCATCGCCGTCATGGCGATCGGCGCCGTCGCCACCCTGTCCTCCTGGCGCGCACTCGCGGCGACCTTCGGTCGCCGCCCCCGCCGCCACCGGCCGACCAAGGAGACCGCATGACCCTCCTCGAGGTCCACGACGTGGACAAGACGTTCCTCTCCGGCGGGGAGGCGGTGCCCGTCCTCCGGGGGGCCTCTCTGCTGGTTCCGGCCGGTGAGATGCACGCCGTCACCGGGCCCTCCGGGTCCGGGAAATCCACCCTGTTGCGGATCCTCGCGTGCCTGGACTCCCCGGACTCGGGTCGCGTCCTGCTCGGGGGCGAACCTCTCCCGGAGCCGTGGAGCCAGGGCGGGGACCGGTATCGGAACCAGCGGTGCGGCATCGTCCTGCAGGACTTCGCCCTCATGGAGCACGCCACCGCACTGGAGAACGTGATGCTGCCCCTGCGCTACGGCCCGGACCGGGTCCCGCGTGGGGAGCAGCGACGCCGCGCGGGGGAGGCCCTCGAGCGGGTGGGGTTGGGAATGCGCACGGGTCACCGGGCCCGCACGCTCTCCGGCGGGGAGAAGCAGCGGGTGGCCGTCGCCCGGGCTCTCATCAACGAGCCGCCGCTGGTCCTGGCGGACGAACCGACGGGGGCGCTGGATCAGGACAGGACGCGGGACGTCGTCGACCTGCTGCGCGGAGCCGTGGGGCCTGAGCGGGCCGTGGTGGTCGTGACCCATGACCCGAGGGTGGCGGCCGCCTGCGATCGGCGCTGGCACCTCGTGGACGGGGAGCTGGCCCCACAGGACTGAGGCGGCGCGCACCCTCGTCGACTTCTCGTGGCGAGCAACGTCGGTTGACTTATCCCGGGTGCGGCGGCCTACGACCGGTGACAACTCAACCGACGACGTCGGCCCGCACCGTCACGCGCAGGTGCGGGCCGGCGTCGTCCCGGCGGGGTGCTCAGGCGGTGCGCAGCACCATGCCCGGGTGGAGCATGGTCGAGACCGTCATGCCGTTGAGGCGCTGCAGGCGCCCCATGGCGACGCCCGTGCGCTGGGCGATGAGCCACCAGCCGTCGTTCGCCTGGACCACGTACGTGGCGGGCGAGGGCGCCGGGGCGGAGGCGGTCTGGCCGGTCCGCAGCACCATCCCCGGGTGCAGCACGGTGGTCGCGGTCATGCCGTTGAGGCGCTGGAGGGTCTCCATCGTCACGCCGGTGCGGTGGGCGATGATCCACCAGCCGTCGCCCTCGCGGACCGTGTACGTGCCCGGGGCGGGGGCCGGGGTCGGGGCAGGCGCGGGCGGGGAGGCCGGCGCCGTGGCGGCCGTGATGAGCACCATCCCCGGGTGCAGGACGGTCGACGCCGTCATGCCGTTGAGCCTCTGGAGCTCCGCGGCGGACACGCCGGTTCGTCGGGCGATGATCCACCAGCCGTCGTTCGGCTGCACCGTGTAGGTGCCGGTGGTGATCGGGGTGGGCTCCGGGGCGGTCGGGTCGGCGACGGTGCGCAGCACCATGCCCGGGTGGAGCACGGTCGACTCGGTCATGCCGTTGAGCTCCTGGAGGGTGGCCGCGGGCACGCCGGTGCGGCGGGCGATGGTCCACCAGCCGTCGTTCGGCTGCACCGTGTACGTGCCGGCGGTCGACGGCTCGGTCGTCGGGGCCGGCGTCGGAGCCGGGGTGGCCGGTGCCGGCGGCTGGCCGGCCGCCGTCGCGATGGCCTCGGCGCGGTCCCGCAGGTCGTCGAAGCGGGCCATCAGGTGCTGCCCCGGGCACGCGGTCGCGGACGTGGCCCGGTGCGGGAAGATCGTGTCCACGGTGACGGGGGTGCCCGCGGCGTACTTCGTGCTGCCGCCCGAGGTCAGGGTGACCCGGCCCCGCACGTCGATGCCGTCGCGGTACAGGTAGTAGGCGGTGGCGCGGGCCATCGCGTCCACGACCTCCTCGGACGGGGCGACCACGTCGTAGTTGCCCATCGTGGAGACGCCCATCGTGCCCCGGTTGAACCCGCCCGCGTGCGTGCCCAGCGGGTTCGAGTCCAGGGCGCCGCGGCGGCCCTCGTAGATGTTGCCGAAGCGGTCCGTGATCAGGTGGTACGGGAAGTCGCCCCAGTCGAGGGTCTTCGTGTAGTACGCGTAGATGCCGCGCATCTGCTCCACGGCCTGGGCGCGCGAGTAGTCGTTCGTGCCGGCCGTGTGGTGGATGGTCAGCGCGCGCACCTGGTCGAACTGCGGGGAGTCCTCCGCCCAGGACTCGTCCGCGCCCCACTGGGCGCGGGTGATGACGTCCGGGAGGATCTTCGCGCGGGCGTCCGAGACCGTGGCCACGGTGTGGCCCTCGGCGGGTGCGGCGCCCCCGACGACGGCGCTCGACTTCACGCCCCGGGGCAGGCCGGCCGTCTCCGCGGCCTGCCCGGCGGTCACCGCCGGGTGAGCGCTCGCGACGGTCTCGTCCGTGGCGGCCGTGCCCGGGTCGATGAGGGACAGCTCGAGGCCGGCCGGGGCCGCGCCGTCGACGGTGGTCACGCGCAGCTGGGCGCCGTCCGCGCCGAACGCGACGAACGGGTCCGTGCCGGTGCGCGCGGGGGCGGCGTCCTCGGGCAGGACGGGCCGATCCAGGACCTGCCACGGGCCCCAGGCCCCGTCCTGACGCACGCGGATCTCCACGCGCTTCACGGCGTCGTCCGCCGCGGCGTCCCACACGGCGGCGGCCACCGTGAACGGGCGGTCCACCACGGGCTCGCCGAGCACGACGCCGGCCGGGGCCTCCTCGGCCGGGACGAGGTTCTCGCCCTCCTGCGGGACGGTCGCGACGCCGGCGCCCTCGACGGGAGCGGCCGACGCGGGGGTCGCGGCCGTGCCGGCGGTCGTGGCGCGGGCGGCGTCGTCGAGCGGGCGCGCGTCGGGGGCGCCCTCCGTGGTCGCGGACGGCGGCTGCGGGAGCAGGCCGCCGACGAGGACGGAGAGCGCGGCGACCGCGACGGCGGGCGCGAGCGGGCGGGGGGACGCGGCGGAGCGCGGCGGGAGAATCTTCATGCGGATGCCTTCGGAAGGTGGAGTGCCCGAGGAACGACAGGCGCGGGCCGTGTCGCTTTCCCGGGTCGGTGGCGTGGTGCGGGCGGGATGAGGGCCGGAGAGCCGTCGTGATCGTAGCGTGATCGACCATTCCCGGGAACATTTTTCGAAGGCTTGTCGGGTGATTTCACGCCCCCGTGATGTCCGGTTCACCCATTCACAGGTGGGCGCGGTGTGGCACCGGGGCGGAGCACAGCGGAGGGGTGTCGGGTCCGCGCCGGGGGATACGGTGACGGGAGACCACCACGGGCCGCCCGGCCCGGGAACCAGAGGAGGCAGACCATGGCGGAGCCGATCCACATCGGCGCGGCGGCGGACGTCCCGGAGGGCGAGGCGATCGTCGTCCCGGCGGCGACGGCGGGGACGAGGGACGACGTCGCGGTGTTCCACACGGACGCGGGCGAGTTCCACGCGATCGACGACACGTGCACCCACGAGGACGCCTCGCTGGCCGAGGGCTGGCTCGAGGACGACCGCGTGGAGTGCCCGCTGCACGCCGCGCAGTTCTGCCTGCGCACCGGCGAGGCGCTCTGCCTGCCCGCCACCAAGGGCGTCGGCGTGCACCGCGTCGAGGAGCGCGAGGGCCAGCTCTACCTCGTCCCCGGCGCATGAGCCACGACGTCGAGGCCCCGGCGGGCGTGCCCGGCTCGGTCGCGGTGGTGGGCGGCGGCGTCGCGGGCTTCGCCGTGGTCCGCGAGCTGCGGCGCCGCGGTTTCGCGGGCGGGATCGCCCTCGTGGACCCGCAGGGCGTGCCCTATGACCGGCCGCCTCTGAGCAAGGAGTTCCTGACCGGCGACGCGGACGCGCACCGCCTGCTGCTCGCCCCGCCGGCATGGTTCACCGAGCACGGGGTGGAGCTGGTGGAGGACGAGGCGGTCCGGGTGGTGCCGGGCGGCGTCCACCCCGACGGCGGCCCCGCACCCCACCGGGTGGAGACGGCCTCCGGGCGGGTCCTGGACGCGGACGCGGTCGTGCTCGCCACGGGCGGGCGACCCCGGGCCCTCGACGTCGCCGGCGCCGACCACCCGGACCTGGTCACCCTGCGCACCCGCGCCGACTCCGAGACCCTGCGCGACCGCCTGACGTTCGGGACCGAGGTGGCGGTCGTGGGCGGCGGCTTCACCGGGGCGGAGGTCGCGGCCGCGGCGCGTCGCTCGCTCGCCGCGGTGACGCTCGTGACCGGGACGGACGCCCCGGCCCGCGCAGCCGTCGGGCCGGCGCTGGCCACCCGCCTGCACCGGATGCACGTCGAGCACGGGGTCGCGGTCGAGGTCGGCCGGGCGGCCTGGATCGAGCACCGGGACGCCGACGGCGGCGCCGCGCTGCCGGCCGCCCACCGGCTCCACCTCCACGACGGGCGGTCCGCGGACGCCGACGTCGTGGTGCTGGCCGGGGGCACCGTGCCGGACACCGCCCTCGCCGAGGACGCCGGTCTGGAGGTGGCCGACGGCGTGCTCACGGACGCGATGGGCCGCACGACCGTGCCCGGGATCCTGGCCGTGGGCGACGCCGCGCGCGCCCGGGAGTCCGCGTGGGCCCCGTCGCGGCACTGGGAGCCGGCCCTGCGTTCCGGTGCGGCCGCCGCGGCGGCGCTCCTGGGGGAACAGGCGGACGCCCCGGGCGCCCCGTGGTTCTGGTCCGACCGCTACGACGCCCACGTGGAGGCCGTGGGGGACATGACGGTGCCGGCCGGCGGGCGGATCGTGGACCGCGAGGTGCGCGGCGTCGTGGTGGCGAGCTTCGCCCTGGCCGCGGACGGGACCCTGCGCGGGGCCGCGTCGATCGACGACCCCATGGCCGTCAAGGCTGCCCGACGCATCATCGACCGGGGGATCGTGGTGGACGCCGCCGCGCTCGCGGACCCGGCCGTGCCGGTGAAGTCGCTGGCGCGGGGGTGAGGGCGCCCGTTTCGTCGACGAAAGTGGCCTGGAAAGCGCCCGTTTCGTCAACGGAAGCGGTCAGGTGCCGCAGTAGGTGACGAACGGGGCCCCGTCCGCCGGACCCGGCTCCGCGTACCGCTCGAACCCGGGGCGCGGGGTGAAGGGGTCCGTGACGGCCTCGAGCAGCCGGTGGACCGGGGCGAGGTCCCCGTCCTCCGCGGCCGTCAGGGCCTCGTCGAGCAGGTGGTTCCGCGGGATGTAGACGGGGTTCACCGCGCGCATCCGGGCCGGATCGGGACCCATCGCCCGCCAGTCCGTGAGCCAGGCGGCGAGCCCCGCGGGGTCCGGGGCGCCGGGGACGAGTCGTGCCGCTTCGGTGCGCGCCGCGTCGTCGTCCACGGGCGCCGCCGTGTGCTCGGCCAGCCGCACCCAGAACGAGGTCCAGTCGGCCCGCGTCGCGGCCAGCCACGGGAACAGGCGGTCGGTGAGCGCGGCGACGTCGTCCTCCGCCACCGACGCCGGGAGGCCGAGCTTGTCCCGCAGTCCGCCCCGCCACGCCGCGAGATGGACGCCGTGGAACCTGCCCAGCGCCTCCTGGGCGAGCGCGACGGCGCGGTCGGGGTCGTCGTCGAGCACGGGCACGAGGGCCTCGCCGAGCCGGGCGAGGTTCCACGCCGCGACGGGCCCCTGATTCCCGTACGCGTACCGGCCCTGGGCGTCGATCGAGGAGAAGCTCGCGGCCGGGTCGAAGGCGTCGATGAACGCGCAGGGGCCGTAGTCGATGGTCTCGCCGGACAGGGTCATGTTGTCCGTGTTCATCACACCGTGCACGAAGCCGACGAGCATCCAGCGGGAGACGAGCTCGGCCTGCGCGGCGATCACCGCCTCGTAGAGCGCGAGCGCGGGGTGCTCGGCGTCGGCGGCGTGCGGGTGGTGGCGGGCGATGGCCTCGTCGACGATCCGGCGCAGCACGTCCGTGGGGTCCGCCCGCTCGGGGAGGGCCGCGGCGTACTGGGCCGTGCCGACGCGCAGGTGAGACGCGGCCGTCCGGGCCAGGACCGCGCCCGGCAGCACGGTCTCGCGGCGGACCGGGTGGCCCGTGGCGACGACGGCGAGCGCCCGCGTGGTCGGCACGCCGAGGGCGTGCATCGCCTCGGAGACCACGTACTCGCGGAGCATGGGGCCGAGCACGGCCTGCCCGTCGGCGTTGCCGCGCGCGAAGGGCGTGCGACCGGAGCCCTTGAGATGCAGGTCGTGGAGCCGGCCGTCCGGGGACGTGAGCTCGCCGAGGAGGAGGGCGCGCCCGTCGCCCAGGCGGGGGGAGTAGTGGCCGAACTGGTGGCCCGCGTACGCCTGCGCGACCGGCCGCGCGTCCGGGCCGGGCTGCTCGCCGGTGAGGAAGCGGACGCCGTCGTCGGTGGCGAGCCACTCGGCGTCGAGGCCGAGCTCCGCCGCGAGGCCGGCGTTGAGCAGGACGAGCTGCGGGCCGTCCGTGGCCTGGGCCTGCCAGGGCAGGACGAGCTCGGGGAAGGTGTCGGCGAAATACGAGCTCAGGGTGGGGGCGGACGTGGTCATGGGGCCACGCTACGTGGGGGAGGCCGGGTGTTCACGGGCCGACTCCCACTGGGCCCGTCCTTTCGAGGCGGGAAATCGACCCCATGGGCGTGGACCAGAGCGCTATGGCCTGGATTTCCCGCCTCGAAACGAGGGGCCGTGGATCTCACCGCGTCACCCCCCGAACTCGGCCGCCCGGCGCCGCACCCGCGCGACGACGTCGGCGTAGTCGTCCCGGGCGTCGGCCCACATGACCTTGATCGAGAGCCAGTCGTGGTCGGCGCACCAGCGGTCGCGCCGCACGTCCCGGGCCTGCTGCTCGGCGGTGCGGTGGTGCTCGCCCTCGTACTGCAACGCGAGGCGCCACGGCTGATACCCGAGGTCGACCGTCGGAGCGCGGCGGTCTGACGGGTCCAGCCGGCACTGCACCTCGGGCTCCGGCAGCCCGGCATCGCCGAGCGCCAGCCGCAGACGCGTCTCGCGCGGCGAATCCGCCCCCACGCGCATCCTCGCCAGCGCCGCCCGGGCCAGTCCGCGCCCCTGGAAGCGTCCCCGTTCGGCCAGCGATCGGACGAGCTCCTCCGGGGCGTAGGCGGGAGCCCCGCGTCCGCCGCCGGGCAGCCACGGCGGGCAGAGCAGGGCGTCACCGGCGACGACGACGTCCCGCTCCGTGAGCGCCGACCGTGCCGCGCACAGGTCCCACAGTGTGCGGGCCGGCGTCGTCACGAGCACGCCGCCCCGCGTCATCCGCTGTCCCTCCGGCACCTCGATGCGGTGGGGCACCAGACCCGCCTGGACCGGCCGGCCGCCCGAGGTGCCGACGCTGACGTGCACCGCACCGGGGGCCAGCAGCCGTGCGGGCACGGTCAGGCCGTGCAGGCGGGCGGCGGTCTCATGGCTGACGACGACGTCGGGATGGCGCCGCTGGTACGCGCGGATCTCATCCATCGTCCACTCACGCACGGAGACCGCCGCAGGGCCGGCCGGCCCGTAGATGCCGTGGCGCAGCCGCCGCAGGTCTGCGGACTGCAGTCGGGACCACGTCACACCCGCCCGGTGCGCGTCGTCGACCGTGAAGGCGGCGGGGTCGATCGACGGCGGCAGCGGGGCGGGGCGACGGGGCATGCGGCGAGCGTGCCCCGTCGGTCGGCATCCCGAGACGGATGAGTGTGGGCCTGGGGACGCACGAGGGGGTCCAGTGTGGTTGTGCAGGAGGCGGCGACGTCCTCCGGAACGCCGGCCCCGAGCCAATCGAGGCGGGAAATCCACGCCATGGGCCACGATCGGACGTCCATGGGGTGGATTTCGCGCCCCGAAGTGAGGGGATGACCAGATCAGTACGACGCGCGGGGCGCGCCCTCCCCGCCGGCCGCGGCGTCGCTCGGCGTCGGGCACCAGCGGTCGGCGAGGGCCTCGGCGGCGCGGGCCAGCAGGGCGACGTCGGCGCCCACGTTGACGTAGTCCGCACCGGCGGCGGCATAGGCGTCGGCCTGCGCGGGCACGAACGCGTTGACGCCCACGATCTTCCCGGCGGCCTTGACCTTCGCGATGACCTCCTCGACCGCGGCCACCACCTCCGGGTGCGACTGCTGGCCGAGCAGGCCCAGGGACGCGGAGAGGTCTGAGGGGCCGATGAAGACGCCGTCGATCCCGTCCACCGCCGCGATCTCATCCGCGTTGCGCACGCCGGCGGCCGTCTCGATCTGCACGATCACGGAGACGTGGTCCGCCGCGCCGGGCAGGTAGCCGGGGATCCGGTTCCAGCGGCCCGATCGTGCCAGAGCGGAGCCCACGCCGCGCACCCCGCCCTCGGCGGAGCCGTCCGGGTAGTGGGCGGCGGCCACGGCGCTGCGGGCCATCGCGGCGTCGTCGACCATGGGCACCAGCAGCGTCTGGGCGCCCAGGTCCAGGAACTGCTTGATGGCCACGGTGTCCAGCGCCGGCACACGCACCAGGGTGGGCACACGGTAGCCGGCGATCGTGCGCAGCTGGGCGAGGACGTCCTGCAGGGTCAGCGGGGCATGCTCGGCGTCGATGAGCAGGTAGTCGAGGCCCGCGCCGGCGCAGATCTCCGCCGTCGTCGGGTCGCCGGAGGAGAGGAACATGCCGGCGGCGGGGCGGCCCCCACGGGCGGTGACGGCCTCGGGCGTGAAGAGGTCGCGGAACAGCGGCTGCGGGTTGTGGCGGACGGGCATGGGACGTTCCTCCGGGGTTCTCCGCGCCCTCCACCCGACGGGGGTTGAGTTGTCGCGGGTGGAGCGGGGTCGTACTGGTGATAGGTCAACCCGCGTTGCGGGCGGCGGGCGAGCGGGGCGGGGCGACGACGACGGGCGGGCGGCTCAGGCGAAGCGGCAGGTGATGGTGCCGAGCGGGCCGTAGTCGGCGTAGACGGTGTCGCCCTCGTACACCCACATCGGGCGGGTGAAGGAGCCGGCGAGCACGATCTCACCGGCCTCGAGCGCGTCCCCGTGCTCGGCGATGCGGTTGGCCAGCCAGTGCACGCCGTTGGCCGGGTGGTTCAGCACGCCCGCGGCCACGCCGGTCTCGATGATCTCCTCGTTGCGGGAGAGGATGCCGGCGACCCAGCGCAGGTCCACGTCGTGCACGCCCACGGGGCGGCCACCGATCACCAGGGAGCCCAGCGCGGCGTTGTCCGAGATGGTGTCCGTGATGGTGCGGCCGGCCATCTCGATGCGCGAGTCCAGCACCTCCAGCGCGGGCACCACGTACTCGGTGGCGCGCAGCACGTCCATCAGGTTCAGGCCGGGCCCGCGCAGCTCGTCCTTGAGCACGAACGCCAGCTCCATCTCGATGCGCGGGTGGGTGTACTTCTTCCACTCGTACACGTGGCCGGACTCGAACACCTGGTCGTCGAAGATCACGCCGTAGTCCGGCTCGTCGATCCCGGTCGCGTCCTGCATGGCCTTGGAGGTCAGGCCGATCTTGTGGCCCACCTTGCGGCGGCCCGCCTCGACCTGGCGCTCGGCCCAGATGCGCTGGACGGCGTACGAGTCCTCGATCTCCATCTGCGGGTAGCGCGCGGTCAGCCGTGGCACGGGCACGCGGTCGATGCCCGCGCGGTGCAGCTCGTCGGCGATCTTGACGTGGGTCTCGTGGTCCAGCACAGCGGTCTCCTTCACGACGACGGGCAGGGGCCTGGCCTTGATCGTATACGATTGCGCGGCTCGGCCCCCGGCCTCATCGCCATCCTGTCACCGCCGGGACACCCCTGCTCCCCACGCTTCGAGGCGGGAAATCGAGCTCAAACTGGCCCTCCCGGCTCGAATGAGGTGGATTTTCCGCCTCGAACGGCGTGGGGTGGGGGGACGCGGAGGGTGGCAGGGGGTGCGGCTGACGACGGCGGGCACCTGCGTGGGGTGCCCGCCGTCGGCGTGGTGTCCCGGAGCGGCGCCCGGCAGTGCCGTCAGAGCTGGTTGCCGAGCTTGTACTCGCCCTGCTTCCACTCCGGCATGGACTCCTCGCCCTGCTCCTCGCGGGTGTAGGAGAAGCCGTCGGCGCCGATGGTCACGTCCATCTCGGAGTCGTCGGTGCGGGAGACCAGCGGCTGCAGGTTGCCGTCGAGGTCCAGCACGCGGGAGGCGTCGGTGTACCAGGACGGCACGACCGGGGTGCCCCACCAGTCGCGGCGCTGGTTGTCGTGCACGTCCCAGGTGACCACGGGGTTGTCCGGGTCACCGGTGTAGTAGTCCTGGGTGTAGACCTCCACGCGGTGGCCGTCCGGGTCGCGCAGGTAGAGGTAGAACGCGTTGGAGACGCCGTGGCGACCCGGGCCGCGCTCGATGTGGTCGGACATGCGCAGGGCGCCGAGCTTGTCGCAGATCGCCAGGATGTTGTGCTTCTCGTGCGTGGCGAAGCACACGTGGTGCATCCGGGGGCCGTCGCCGCCGGTCATGGCGGTGTCGTGCACGGTGGGCTTGCGGCGCATCCACGCGGCGTAGACGGTGCCGTTCTCGTCCTGGATGTCCTCGGTGACGCGGAAGCCCAGGTCCTGCATGTAGCGGGCGGCGCGCGGCACATCCGGGGTCACCTGGTTGAAGTGGTCCAGGCGGACCAGGGCGCCCGGGGTGTAGAGGTCGTAGCGCCAGGCCAGGCGCTCCACGTGCTCGACGTCGTGGAAGAACTCGTAGGGGAAGCCCAGCGGGTCCTCGACGCGCACGGAGTCGCCGACGCCCTTGACGAAGCCGTCCTTCCGGCGCTCGACGCGGCAGCCCAGCTCCTCGTAGAAGGCGACCGCCTTGTCCAGGTCCTCGGGGGTGCGCACGCGGTAGGAGAACGCGGCCACGGCGGCGGTCTCGCCCTGGCGCAGCACCAGGTTGTGGTGGATGAACTCCTCCATGGAGCGCAGGTAGACGGTCTCCTCGTCCTCCTCGGTGACCACGAGGCCGAGCACGTCCACGTAGAACTCGCGGGAGGCGGCGAGGTCCGTGACCACGAGCTCCATCGAGGCGCAGCGCAGGATGTCCGGCGCCTCGGACGTCGGGGTGGGGAGGGGGTTCTCCGGGGTGATGGGCGCTTCCTTGGTGACGAAGAAGCCGGAGGAGGTCTTCTGGCGGCTCTCGAGGTTGGTCATCGGTGCTCCTTGGTGAGGGGGCGGTGCGCTGTGGCCTGGGACACGGTCACGGGCTCGATCGTATACGATCCGGACGGCTGGCGGGAAGGCCGTCGCGGAACGCGGGGTGAGTTGTCGCGGGTCCGGGGCGCCCGCACCCGCGACAACTCACCCCGCGTCGGTGGGCCGGGGGAGGGAGCCGGCCCGGCCCCAGCACGACGACGGCGCCCGCACCGTCGCGGGGAGGGTGCGGGCGCCGTCGTGGTCGCCGGTGGGCGCAGGGTCAGCCGTCGATCTTCGCCGCGGCCTGCTCCTGCTTGCCGAACACCGGGTTGTGGACCTCGCCGAGGTTGATGTGCACGGCCTGCTGATCGGTGTAGAAGTCGATCGAGCGGTAGCCGCCCTCGTGGCCCAGGCCGGAGGCCTTCACCCCGCCGAACGGGGTGCGCAGGTCCCGCACGTTGTTGGAGTTCAGCCACACCATGCCGGCCTCCACGTTCTGCGCGAAGTTGTGGGCGCGCTTGAGGTCGTTGGTCCAGATGTAGGCGGCCAGGCCGTACTTGGTGTTGTTGGCCAGCTCGAGGGCCTCCTCCTCCGTGTCGAACGGAGTGATGGCCACCACCGGGCCGAAGATCTCCTCCTGGAAGATCCGGGCGTCCGGGGCCACGTCCGCGAACACGGTGGGCTGCACGAAGTTGCCCTCGGGGAAGCCCTTCGGGCGACCGCCGCCGGCCACCAGGCGGGCCTCGGTCTTGCCGATCTCCACGTAGGACATGACCTTCTCGAAGTGCTCCGGGTGCACGATGGCGCCGACCTCGGTGGTCTCGTCGTCCGGCAGGCCGACCTTCACGCGGGAGGCCTGGGCGGCGTAGCGCTCCACGAACTCGTCGTAGACGGAACGCTGGACCAGGATGCGGGAGCCGGCGGTGCAGCGCTCGCCGTTCAGGGAGAACACGCCGAAGATGGTCGCGTCGATCGCCGCGTCCAGGTCCGCGTCCTCGAACACCACGGCCGGGGACTTGCCGCCGAGCTCCATGGACAGGCCCTTCAGGTGCGGGGCGGCGTTGGCGAAGATGATCTGGCCGGTGCGGGACTCGCCGGTGAAGGAGATCAGCGGCACGTCCGGGTGCTTCACGAGCGGATCGCCCGCGTAGCCCTCCTCGCCGAAGCCGTGCACCATGTTGAACACGCCCTTCGGCAGGCCGGCCTCCTCGAAGATCCCGCCCCACAGGGAGGCCGAGAGCGGGGTGAACTCGGCGGGCTTGAGCACCACCGAGTTGCCGGTGGCGATGGCCGGGGCCAGCTTCCAGGACTCCAGCATGAACGGGGTGTTCCACGGGGTGATCAGGCCGGCGACGCCGATCGGCTTGCGGTTCACGTAGTTGATCTGGCGGCCCGGCACCTTGAAGGTGTCGTCGTGCTGGGCCACGATCAGGTCCGCGAAGAAGCGGAAGTTCTCGGCGGCGCGGGCGGCCTGGCCCTTCGCCTGCTTGATCGGCAGGCCGGTGTCGAAGCACTCCATCTCGGCGAGCTGATCGCCGCGGGACTCCATGATGTCGGCGATCCTGTGCAGCACGCGGGAGCGCTGGCGCGGCAGGGACTGGGACCACTCGCCGGACTCGAAGGCCCGCTTCGCGGCGGCGACGGCGCGGTCGATGTCCGCGGCCTTGCCGGAGGTGGCCGTCAGGTACGGCTCGTTGGTCACCGGGTCGAGCACCTCGAAGGTGTCGCCGTCGATCGAGTCGACGAACTCGCCGTCGATGTAGTGGCGCAGGACGTCGGGCAGGCCCGCGGGCTTGCGGGCCTCGATGCTGGTCTTCTCCGTCATGGTGTCTCTTTCGCTGAGTGCTTCGGGTGGGTCTGATGATCGGGGCTTGGAGCAGCCGGCGTCGGCGCCGGTCCGGCCGGCGGTCACGCGGACGGCTCGTCGCTGTGCTCCAGGTAGGCGTGCAGGGTGTTCAGGCGGTGGGCGCGGGCGGCGGCCTCGATCTCCTCGAAGCGCGCCCCGTCCTCGATCAGGCGCAGCAGGTGCTCGTGCTCGTCCACGGAGGCCACCGCCCGACCGGGCACGTACGCGAACGTGGAGGAGCGCAGCGCGGCCAGGCGGTTCCAGCCGCGGTGCACCAGGTCGTGCACGTGCTCGTTCTGGTGATGCTCGAACAGGATCGAGTGGAAGCGGCGGTTGAGCTCGGTGAACGCCACCGGGTCCCAGGCCTTCTCCGACTCCGTCATCGCGCGCATGGCCGCGTTCACCTCGCGGGCCGCCGCGAGGTCCTCGGCGGTCACGTGCGGGGCGCACTGGGCGGTGGAGAACCCCTCCACCAGCGCCAGCGTCTCCATGGTGTGGCGGTACTCGACCGGGTCGATGCCCACCACGGTGGCGCCCACGTTGCGCTCGTAGGCCACCAGCTTCTCGGACTGCAGGCGGCGGATCGCCTCCCGCACGGGCACCACGGACATGCCCAGTTCCGCGGCGATCTGGGACAGCACCAGCCGGTCGCCCGGCTCGTGGCGCTGGTCCCGGATCCCCTCGAGGATCGCCTGGTAGGCGCGGTCCGCCTTGGAGACGGGGGCGCCTGCGAGGCCGACCGTTCCGATGTCCGTGCGGCGCATGCTCAGGCGTCGCCCTCCGGGGCCGGGGCGTCCGGCAGGGTCTTGCGGTACTCGGCGAACTTGGCCTTCCACTCGGCGTTCGGGGGGAACATCCCGTCCACCGGGTAGCCGGCCTTGACCTGCTCGTACGCCCAGGCGTCCTGGAGCTCCTGCTCGTAGGCGTCGTCCACGACCTCCTGGAGCAGGGACGGCGGGATGACCACCACACCGTCGTCGTCGCCGACGATGATGTCGCCGGGCTGCACGGTGGTGCCGCCGCAGGCGATGGTGCCGCCGACCTCCCAGGGGATGTGACGGCGGCCCAGCACGGCCGGGTGCGTGGCGCCGGCGTAGACCTGGAGGCCGACCTCGGCGACGGCGGCGGAGTCGCGGATGCCGCCGTCCGTGATCACGGCGTTCGCACCGTTCACCTGGGCGCGCAAGGCCAGGACGTCCCCGAGGGTGCCGGTGCCGTGCTCGCCACGGGCCTCCATGACCACCACGTCGTCCGGCTGCACCGAATCGATGGCCCGCTTCTGGGCGTTGAAGCCGCCGCCGAACTCCTTGGCCAGGTCCTCGCGCTTGGGGATGTAGCGCAGGGTCTTCGCGTAACCGAGGACGCGCCGACCCCGGTGGATCGGGCGCGGGCCGTCGATGGTCGCGTTCTGGACGCCGCGCTTCTGCAGCTGGGCGGTGAGGGTGGCCACCGCGGTGGCGTCGATCTTGGCGCGCAGCTCCGGGGTCAGCAGGGAGCGGTCCGGCTGCGGGGCGCTCGCGACCCAGTGGCCGTTCTCGTCCACCGCCGACGACGACGGCGCCGCGGCCTGCGGGGCCAGACCGGCGGCCTCGCGGGAGCCCCAGGCCTCCTCGCGCTGCACGTCGTCCACCTGCGGCTGCGCGCCGAACGGGGCCAGGGAGTGCTCCGAGTCGACGACCGTCGTCACCAGGCGGCCGGTGGTCGGGGCGCCGGGGGCGCTGGGGGCGTCCACCTCCACCTCGACGACGTCGCCCGGCTGGGCCACGGAGGATCCGGCGGGGGTGCCGGTGAGGATGACGTCGCCCTCCTCGAGCGTCATGAGCTGCGAGAGGTCGGCCACGAGCCGGCCGAACGGGAAGACGAGGCCCTCGGTGGTGTCGTCCTGGACGATCTCGCCGTTGACCCAGGTGCGCACGCGCAGGGCGGCCGGGTCCAGGCCCGCGGCGGAGATCACGGCCGGGCCGAGCGGGGTGTAGCCGTCGCCGGACTTGTTCTTGACGTTGGAGCCCTTGTCCGCGTGGCGGAGGTCGTAGAGGCCCCAGTCGTTGGCGGCGGTGATGCCGGAGACGTGCGACCAGCCCTCCTCCGGGCTGACGCGCCGGGCGGTGCGGCCGATGATCAGCGCGATCTCACCCTCGTAGGCGAGCAGCTCGGTGCCGGCGGGGCGCTCGATCGTGTCGCCGCTGCGGGCGAGGGAGGTGCCGGCCTTGAGGAAGTAGCCGGGGGCCTGCGGGGGCCGGCCCCGCTGGGCGATGCGGGAGGGGTAGTTCAGGTGGACGGCGAGCACCTTGCCCGGCCGGTTCTCCCGGACGGTGAAGTCGTGCTCGGTGACGGTGGGCGTGGGCTCCGGTGTGCTCTGCGTCATGGTCGAGATCGTATACGATCTCGCGGGCCCGGGGAAGGGGTCGCACGTCCGGCAGACGCGCCGGGCCGACGTCGTCGTGGGCGCCCGCCGTGGCTCAGCGGGCCCGGGCGATCGACTCGTTCACCGCCGGGGCCAGGCGCCGCACGCCCTCCACGAGCTTCTCGGCGTCCACGAACGAGTACGCCAGGCGCAGGGTGGAGTGCGTGCCCTCGACGGGGGTGAAGGCCGCCCCCGGCACGAACACCGCGCCCGCCTCGATGCCGCGGTGCATCACCTCGAGGGTGTCCACCCCGACGGGCAGGGTGGCCCACAGGAAGAAGCCGCCCTGCGGGGTGATGAACTCGACCGCCGGGTCCCAGTGCTCCCGCACCGCGTCCACGAGCGCCGCGGCCCGCTCGCGGTACAGCCCGGTCACGTGGCGGACGTGGCCCTGCCAGTCCAGCTGCGTGACGAAGGCGGTGGAGAGCATCTGCGAGTACGTGGACGCGTGGATGTAGGCGGACTCCGCGCACAGGTAGAACTCGCGCTTGAGCGCGGCCGGCACGAGCGCCCAGCCGATGCGCACGCCCGGGGAGAAGATCTTGGACATCGTGCCGAGGTGGACCACGTTGTCCCGGTGGTCTGCGGCGATCGGGGCGACGGGCTCGCCGTCGAACGCGATCTGCCCGTACGGGTTGTCCTCCACGATGAGCACGCCGTGCTTCTCGCAGATCGCGCCCACCTCGGCGCGGCGGCCCGGGGGCAGCAGGGCGCCCGACGGGTTCGCGAACGAGGGGATCGTGTAGAGGAAGGCCACGCGGCGGCCCTCGGCGGCCAGGCGGGTCAGGGTCTCGTCCAGGGCCGCGGGCACCAGGCCGTGGTCGTCGGTGCCCGTGGCCACGGCCTCGAGCTGCCAGGTGGTGAAGGTGGTCAACGCGCCCACGAACGTGGGGTCCTCCACCACGACGACGTCGCCCGGGTTCGCGAACGCCCGGCAGGCCGTGTCGATCGCGGCCTGCGAGCCGGGGGTGATGACCACGAGGTCGGGGTCCGCGTCCGGGATGCCGTCGGCGGCCATGACGGCGGTCGCGGCGGCACGCATCTCCTCGGTGCCCTGGCCGGGGCCGTACTGCAGGGACTCCGTGCCGAACCGGGTCATCAGGTCGGAGGCGATCCGGCCCAGCTCGTCGAGGGGCAGGTCGGCGAGCCACGGGTTCCCGCCCGCGAGCGAGACGAGGTTCGGGTCCATCGCGATGTCGAAGACGTCGCGGACCGCGGACTGCTTCACGCCGACGGCGCGCTGGGACAGGTGATCTCGGAGGTTCCGCACGCTCGGCACCCTATAGCACGGCGCGGCCGTGCCCGAACGTCCGATGACGGGCGACGACGGCGGGTCGCCCGGTCAGGGGGCGCTCGGCTCCTGACCGGGGGACCATGTGCCCTGGGTCGGCTCGGCGGGACCCCACGACGACTCCTCGGCAGGCGCCCAGGTGTCGTCCGAGGGCTCGGCCGGAGCCCAGGTGTCGTCCGAGGGCTCGGCTGGCGCCCACGTGTCCTCGGACGGCTCGCCCTCCGGCGCCCAGGTCTGCTCGCCGGCTCCGTCGCTCGGCTCCCCACTCGGCGTGGGGTCCGCCTGCGGGACGTCCACGGACTCGCCGAGGCGGAGCGGCTCGAGCCCCAGCACGTCGTCGAGGTCCCGGCCGTCCACCTCGAGCCGGACCTGTCCCGCGGACGTGTAGGCGGCGGCGGTCGCCTGCAGCTGGGCGCGGATCCGCTCGGCCGTGCACTCGCCCTCCGGCGTCACGGTGCCGGTGAAGGTGAAGATCTCCACGTCGCCCTCGCGGCGGTGCCCGGTCGGGGTGAGGGTCTCGCGCGCGTCGAACACGGCGTTCCACAGCGACGGGTCGCCGTGCCAGCCGCGCTCGTCTGCGAACAGGAAGTCCAGGGCGGCGTCCGCCTCGTCCTCGGTGTCCGTCGGCACGGTCTGCACGGGCACCAGCAGGTCGCCGCAGCCGAAGGGCCGGCCGCTCGTCCCCGGGACCGCCTCCGCCTCCGCGACGGCGAGGTAGACCGTCAGCGGCTGATACCCCTCCGTCGCGGGCAGGGGCACGCCGTCGTCGGACGCCGAGTCCTCGGCCGGGCCGGGGTCGACCGCGCAGCCGGCCAGCAGGCACGCGGCGGCCACGGCACCCGTGAGCCGCAGGGCGCGGGAAGGGGAGGTCGGGCGCATCGGGTACTCCTGGCGGTCGGGGCTCGGCGGCGTCGGACGGGCCGACGGCCTCTCCATGCTACGGCCGTCCGCCTCGCCCGCCGCGAGCGGGTGTGAGGCCCCCACGGGTGGGAAGGGGCCCGCGGGCGGACGGCCGTGGCGGGCTAGGCTGGAGGCCATGCCCGTGAGGAACCGTCGCGCCGCCGCCCTGCCCGCCAAGCTCAGCCGCTCCTGGCTGCTGGTCAACGCGGCCACCCCCGACGCGTTCGCCCCCGCCCTGGCCTCCGAGGCCGACTCCGTCATCTTCGACCTCGAGGCCGCCGTGCCGGAGGAGCAGAAGGACGCGGCCCGCCAGCACGTCGTGGACGCCCTCTCCGGCGGCATGACGGCGTGGGTGCGCATCTCCGCGACCTCCACGGACCACTGGCAGCGGGACCTCGAGGCGCTCGCGGGCCTCGACGGCGTGCGCGGCGTCGTGCTGGCCGAGACCGAGGAGCCGGAGCAGGTCACGTTCACCGCCATGCGGCTGCGCGCCGGCACCCCGGTGATCGCCCTGCTGGAGTCCGCCCTGGGCATCGAGAACGCCACGGCCGTGGCCAAGGCGCCGGGCACGTTCCGTCTCGCCTTCGGCGTGAACGACTTCCGCAAGGACGTCGGCGTCGGCGAGGACCCGCTGGCCATGGCCTACGCCCGCTCCCGCATGGTGATCGCCTCCCGCGTGGGCGGTCTGCCCGGGGCGATCGACGGACCGCCCGGCAACACGGACGGTGAGGACGCGGTCATCGAGTCCAGCGTCGTCACCGCCTCGATGGGCATGACCGGCCGCCTCGTCCTGAACCGGGATCAGGTGGACTGGGTCAACCGGGCGATGTCCCCGTCCGAGGACGAGCTTGCGTGGGCCCGCGACCTGCTCGAGAAGCACGCGCAGGGCGCCGCCGTCGGCGACGGTTCGTACCTGCCCCGCGTGCTGCGCGCCCAGAAGATCGCGGACCTCGCGGACTCGTACGGGCTCTGGAACGCGTGAGCACGGCCGGGGCGCGCGCATGAGTCCCCGCACCGACGGGTGGCTCCGCCCATGATGGCGTGGATCGACGGGCTGCCGCTGCTGTGGTCCATCGGGTTCTTCTGGATGCTGGCGATCCTGCGCACCCTGATCGTGTTCTCGCTCGGGCGGGGGCTGGCCTCCGGCGTCGAGCGGACCCGCTGGTTCGCCCGCGTGATGGAGGGGCCCGTCTATGTCCGGGCCCAGCGCTTCATCCAGCGCCACGGGGTGTGGGCCATCCCGTTCTGCTACCTCACGGTGGGCATCCAGACGGCGGTGATCGGCTCCGCCGGCGTCGCCCGCATGCCCTGGCGCCGGTTCCTGCCGGCGGCCGCGCTCGGCACGTTCCTGTGGGGCGTGGTGTACGGGACCGTCGGGATGGCCGTGGTGTGGGCCGTCATCGGCGCGGCGCTCGGAGAGGGCCGGGGTGTCCTCGCCCTCGTGCTGATTCTCGCGGCCGTGGCTGCGTTCGTCGTGTGGCGCCGACGCCGCACGCTGCGCCGGCACGGGGCCGGGTGACGTCGTCGTCCGTGACGCGGGCCGGGCTTCGCCGCCGGGGGACTAGAGTTGACCGCGTCTTCGCCCCGGCCAGCCGCCCCGCGGCCGGGGCCGCCACCCCTTCGGAAGGACCACCATGAGCGACGAGCGCGCCCGCAGCTTCTCCGCCTCCACCGCCTCCGCCGCCGACGACGGCGCCCGCGGCACCGGCACGACCCGCGTCAAGCGCGGCCTGGCGGACATGATGAAGGGCGGCGTGATCATGGACGTCGTCAACGCGGAGCAGGCGCGCATCGCCGAGGATGCCGGCGCCGTGGCCGTCATGGCGCTCGAGCGGGTCCCGGCCGACATCCGCGCCCAGGGCGGCGTGGCCCGCATGTCCGACCCCGACCTGATCGACGGCATCGTCGAGGCGGTGTCCATCCCCGTGATGGCCAAGGCGCGCATCGGCCACTTCGTGGAGGCCCAGGTGCTGCAGGCGCTCAAGGTGGACTTCATCGACGAGTCCGAGGTGCTCTCCCCGGCGGATTACGTGAACCACATCGACAAGTGGGACTTCGACGTGCCCTTCGTGTGCGGCGCCACCAACCTCGGCGAGGCCCTGCGCCGCATCACCGAGGGTGCGGCCATGATCCGGTCCAAGGGCGAGGCCGGCACCGGCGACGTCTCCGAGGCCGTGAAGCACATCCGCACCATCCGCAAGGAGATCGCCCAGCTCCAGGGCCTGGCCCAGGATGAGCTGTACGTGGCCGCGAAGGAGCTGCGGGCGCCGTACGAGCTGGTGCGCGAGGTCGCCGAGACCGGCACCCTGCCCGTCGTGATGTTCACCGCCGGCGGTGTGGCCACCCCGGCCGACGCGGCCCTGATGATGCAGATGGGCGCCGACGGCGTGTTCGTGGGCTCCGGCATCTTCAAGTCCGGCAACCCGGCCGAGCGCGCCCGCGCCATCGTCAAGGCCACCGCCCAGTTCGACGACCCGATGGCGGTCGCCGAGGCCTCCCGCGGCCTGGGCGAGGCCATGGTGGGCATCAACGTGGGCGACCTGCCCGCCCCGCACCGCCTGGCCGAGCGCGGCTGGTGAGTCCACAGAAGACCGTCGGCGTGTTCGCCCTCCAGGGCGACGTGCGGGAGCACGTGCACGTGCTCGAGGCCCTCGGCGCGCGCACGCGCCCGGTGCGCCGCCCCGCGGACCTCGAGGGTCTGGACGGCATCGTGCTGCCCGGCGGCGAGTCCTCCGTGATGGACCGCCTCGCCCGGATCATGGGGCTGAAGGACCCGCTCATCGCCGCCCTCCGCGACGGCCTGCCCGCCTACGGCACGTGCGCGGGGCTGATCATGCTGGCCCGCGAGATCCGCAACCCGGCGCCGGATCAGGGCGGGCTCGGCGTGCTGGACGTGGCCGTGCGGCGCAACGCCTTCGGTGCGCAGGTCGACTCGTTCGAGGAGGACCTGGACGTCCCCGCGGTCACGGCGGAGCCGGTGCACGCCGTGTTCATCCGCGCCCCCGCGGTCGTCCAGGCGGGGGAGGGCGTCGAGGTCCTGGCGACCGTGCCGGCGTCGCGCCTGTCCGTGCCCGCAGCGGAGCCGGGGCTCGACGGCGACGCCCGGCTGCCCGTGGCCGTGCGGCAGGGCCACCTGCTCGCCACGGCCTTCCACCCCGAGGTGACCGGCGACTGGTCCTTCCACCGGGCGTTCCTCGCGGGGCTCTGAGCGGCCGGCCGGCCCCGCGCGCGACGGGCGCGGGGCTCAGGCCTCCGCGAGCACCTCGGAGGTGACGCGGACGTCCTTCTGGGGGTCCAGGCCGAGCTCGTCGGCCACGGCCGCGGCGACGGAGGGCAGGGTGAGCACGCCGTCGTGCGCGTTGAGACCTCCGGCGAAGCCCTCGTCCGAGGCCAGCGCTGCGCGCCATCCGAGGTCGGCGATGCGCTTGATGTAGGGCAGCGTCGCGTTGGTCAGGGCCGCGGTGGAGGTCTGCGGCACGGCGCCGGGCATGTTGGAGACGCAGTAGTAGATCTTGTCTCCCACGAGGTACGTCGGATCCTGGTGGGTGGTGGCCCGCGAGTTCTCGAAGCAGCCGCCCTGGTCGATCGCGATGTCCACCAGCACGGAGCCGGGCCGCATGGACTCCACCATCTCGGCGGTCACCAGCTTCGGGGCCGCGGCACCGGGGATCAGCACGGAGCCGATCACGAGGTCCGCGTCCGCCACGGTCTCGCCGATGTTCAGGTGGGACGAGGCCAGCGTGCGGATCCGGCCCTGGTGGACGGCGTCCAGCTGCGCGAGCCGCTCGAGGGAGATGTCCAGGACGGTCACGTCCGCGCCCATGCCCGCGGCGATCACGGCCGCCGCCTCGCCGGCCACACCTCCGCCGATCACGGCCACCCGGGCGCGGCGGGTGCCGGGCACGCCGCCCATCAGCACGCCCGAGCCGCCCTGCGGCTGGAGGAGGTGGTAGGCGCCCGCGGCGGGGGCCAGACGGCCGGCCACCTGGCTCATGGGGGCCAGCAGCGGCAGGGAGCGACCGCGGGTGACCGTCTCGTAGGCGATCGCCGTCGTGCCGGCGTCCAGGATCGCCCGCGTGCACGCGGGGGAGGCGGCCAGGTGCAGGTAGGTGAAGAGGACCTGGCCGCGGCGCAGGCGGCCGTATTCCTCCGGCTGCGGCTCCTTGACCTTGAGGACCAGCTCGGCGCGCTCCCAGAGCTCGTCGACGTCGTCGACCAGCTCGGCGCCGGCGTCGCGGTAGTCCTGGTCCGAGGCGCCGGAGCCGACGCCGGCCCCCGACTGCACGAGGACCTGGTGGCCCGCGCGCACCAGCTCCTGGACCCCACCCTGCGTCAGGGCGACGCGGAACTCGTTGTTCTTCACTTCAGTGGGCACGGCGACCAACATGCGGCGAATCTAGCCCATCCGGTCCGTCCCGTCATACTGGTGCGGTGACTCCCGCGCTGATCTCCGTCGTGGCCGTGCTCCTGCTCCTGGTGGGGCTGGTGGGCACCGTGTACCCCGTCCTGCCCGGCTCGCTGCTCAACCTCGTGACGGCTCTCGGCTGGGCCGCGCTGCTGGGCTCCCCCGCGTCCTGGACGTTCGGCGTCATCGCGGCCGGCCTCGCCGTGGCGGGGCTGAGCGCGTCCGCGGTGCTGACCGGCCGGCGGCTGCGGCGTGAACGCGTCACCCGCGGCCCGATCCTGTGGGGGGTGGCCGGCGCCGCCGTCGGGTTCTTCGTGATCCCGGTGGTGGGTCTGTTCCTCGGCTTCGCCGTCGGCCTGTTCGCCTCCCAGTGGGCCCGCACCCGGGACGCCCGGGCCGCCCTGAGCAGCTCGATCGGCGCGCTCACGGCCATGGGCATGGGCATGCTCGTGGAGTTCTGCTGCGCGCTGGGCTCGCTGACCGCCGTGGGCGTGGGCGCCCTGGTGCACGGCCTCACCGCCTGAACCGCCGGAGCCGTCCGTCCGGCGGGACCCCGCGCGCGCCGGACCCTTCGCCGGCTCAGCCGCCGGCGGGCACCCTGCCGGCCTGGGCGAGGGCGGCGAAGCCGAGGACGTGCTCCCGCAGCTCCTGCGCGGCCGCCCGGCCGTCCCCGGCGGCGGAGGCGGCGAGGATCCGCCGATGGTCGGCCTGCAGGCCGGCGCGCACGGCGGGCCAGTCGGACAGCCCGGCCACGGTCTCGGTCACGTAGCCGATGGTCGCCTGGCGCAGGGAGTCCAGCATCATCGCCGTCACGACGTTCCCGCCCAGGGTGGCCAGCCGCACATGGAACTCGGTGTCGAGCAGGTGGAAGTCCTCTTCCGGCAGCGCGGGGTCGTCCATCCGGTCCAGCAGGGTTTCCACCTCGGCCAGGACGGCGACGCTCTCGGGGTCGCCGGAGGTGGCGGCGGCCGCCTGCGCCGCATCGGTCTCGAGGAGCACGCGCGCGGCGACGACGTCGGCCATCGGCAGGGACCGGGTGGCGATGTGCAGGCGCAGCGCCCAGCCCAGCGCCGCGGACGGCTCGGAGACGACGACGGCCCCCGAGTTCGGCCCGGAGCCGGCGCTGGCGCGGATCAGGCCCATGGCCTCGAGCATCCGGGTGGCCTCCCGCACGGACGCCCGGGAGATCCCGAAGCGTTCGGCCAGGGTGCGTTCGCCGGGCAGCTTGTCCCCCACGACCACGGCGCCGGAGCGCAGCTCGGCCTCGAGCCAGTCGAGCACGATGGTGTAGGCGGGGGCAGCGGTCATGGACGGACCTTCCGAGGGGGCGGGGCGGCGACCCGAGGGGGCGGGGCGGCGACCGTCCATCCTACCGACGGACGCCGCCCCGCTCGGGTGGTGCAGGCGGTCAGCCCGCCGCCGGCAGCATCCACGCCAGCACGTTGGACTGCAGGTACACGAGCGTGCACACCGCCAGCAGGAGCACGAGCGACCACACCACCACGCGGCGCAGGATCTCGGACTCCCGGCCCTCCATGCCGACCGCCGTCGCGGCGATCGCCAGGGACTGCGGGGAGATCATCTTGCCCACGACGCCGCCGGAGGTGTTGGCGGCCACCAGCAGGGCCGGATCGGCGCCGATGTTCGTGGCGGCCGTCTGCTGCAGGGTGGAGAACAGGGCGTTCGCGGAGGTGTCCGAGCCGGTCACGGCGGTGCCGAGCCAGCCGAGCACGGGGGACAGGAACACGAAGGCCGCGCCCAGGCCGGCCACCCACGTGCCCATGGCGACCGTCTGACCCGAGAAGTTCATGACGTAGGCCAGGGAGAGCACGATCACGATCGTCAGGGCGGACCAGCGCATGCGGGCGAAGCAGCGGCCGATCTCGGCGAGCGCGTTCCCCACCGAGAGCGGGAACCGGCCGTCGTGGTCGAACCGGGAGTAGACCACGGCCATGATCAGGCCGGCGATCAGCAGCAGCGTGCCGGGGGAGGCCAGCCACTCGAACTTGTACACGGTGCTCGCCAGGGGCGCGCCGGAGGCGTCGACGAGGTGCCCGTCGAGCCCGGGCCACGGGATCTTCGCGGTGACGGAGTTCAGGGCCGCGGTGATCGGGGGGACCAGCTTGGCCAGGGCGAACACGGCCACGACCACGATGTAGGGCAGCACGGCCATGAAGATCCGGCCGGGGGTGAGGTCCTGCGCCGCCGCGCGGGCGGGGGCGTCGAGACGCTGGCGGGCCTCCTCGGCGCCGCGCGGCCGCCAGAAGCGCAGCAGCAGGACGGCGGCGGCGAGGGAAACCAGGGAGGCCACGACGTCGGTGAGCTCGTAGGAGAAGTGGGTCGAGGCCAGCCAGATGGCGACGGCGAAGCTCGTGCCGATCACGATCAGTGCCGGCCACGTCTGCCGCACGCCGCGCAGCCCGTCGATGATGAACACGAGCAGGAACGGCACGAACACGGCCACGAACGGGGCCTGGTGGCCGACGATCGCGCCGATGTGCGTGGCGGGGATGCCGGTGAGCGTGCCGGCGGTGGTGATGGGGGTGCCCACGGCGCCGAAGGCCACGGGCGCGGTGTTCGCCAGCAGCACGGCGGTGGCCGCCCGCAGCGGGGGCACACCCAGGCCCAACACCATGGTGGCCGTGATGGCCACGGGGGCGCCGAAGCCGGCGAGGGCCTCGAGCAGGCCGCCGAAGCAGAACGCGATGAGCACGGCCTGGATGCGGATGTCCCCGCCGCCGAGCGAGTCGAAGATCGCGCGCATGTCGTCGAATCGCCCGGAGAGCACGGTGACCTGGTAGAACCACAGCGCCATCACGACGATCCAGACGATCGGGAACAGGCCGAAGGTCGCTCCCTGGGCGGCGGCCAGCGCCGCCAGGTGGGCCGGCATGTGGAAGCCCAGCACGGCCACGAGCAGAGCCACCACGAGCGCGGCGAGCCCCGACTGCCAGGCCTTGAGGCGCAGACCGAGGAGGGTGGCGAAGAACGTCAGCAGGGGCAGGACGCCGAGCGCGGCGGAGAGCGCGACGCTGCCGGCGGCATCGGGGGTGGGGGTGAAGGTGTGCACGGGGGTCTCCCGGTGGGCGAGGGGACGGGGCGGGATCCGGTCGGGCCGGTGATGGTCGGACCACTGTGGTCAGACCAAGGAGCGTACTGTGAGGGCAGTCACCTTGCAAGGGGCTGGCATGATATGGTCTGACCACTACGGCACCCGTGTGCTGCCGCACCGCACGGCGCCCCAGGCGCCCCGTCCGGAACGGAGACCGGCATGAGAATCGCCCTGTTCGCCACGTGCATCGTGGACGCGATGTACCCCAAGGTGGCCCTCGCCACCGTCCGCATCCTCGAGCGGCTCGGCCATGAGGTGGTCTTCCCGCCCGGCCAGGTCTGCTGCTCGCAGATGCACGTCAACAGCGGGTATGTGGCGGACGCCCTGCCCGTGGTGCGCAACCACGTCCGCACCTTCATGAAGGCCGACTACGACCTCGCTGTCGCCCCCTCCGCCTCCTGCGTGGCCTCGCTCGGCCACCAGCAGCCGGACGTCGCCCGCTCCGGCGGGGACGAGGGGCTGGCCCGCGACGCCGAGGTCGTCGCCTCCCGCACCCTCGAGCTGTCCCAGCTGCTCACGGACGTCCTCGGCGTGACGGACGCCGGAGCCCAGCTCGGCTCCTGGTTCCCGCACACCGTGACCTACCACCCCTCCTGCCACGGCATGCGCCTGCTGCGCCTGGGCTCGCGTCAGGAGGACCTGCTGCGCACCGTCGCGGACATCGATCTGCGCCCGCTGCCGGACGCCGAGGAGTGCTGCGGCTTCGGCGGCACCTTCTCCCTGAAGAACCCGGACGTCTCCGCCGCCATCGCGGAGGAGAAGATCGAGAAGGTCACCGCGTCCGGCGCCTCCCTCTGCACGGGCGGCGACGCCTCCTGTCTGCTCCACCTGGACGGGGCCATGCACCGTCGAGAGGCGCGCGGCCAGGACGGCCGCCCGCTGCGCACCGTGCACCTCGCCGAGATCCTCGCGGCCACCCGGGAGAACCCGCTCGAGGTCGACGGCCCCGTCGAACTGTCCATCCCCGCGTCCGCCGGCGCCCGCCGCGGACCGTCCGCCCGTGTCGAGGAGGCCCGCCGATGAGCACCGCACCCACCCGCGTGCGCCTGGGAATGCCCACCGTGCGCCCCGTCCACGGCGAGGGCGAGATCCTGCTGAAGACCCCGTTCCCCGAGTCTGCCCGCGAGCAGCTGGGGAACGACCAGATGCGCGCCAACATCCGCCGGGCCACCCACACCATCCGTGCCAAGCGTGCCGGCGTCGTCGAGGAGCTGCCGGACTGGCAGGAGCTGCGCGCCGCCGGCTCCGCGCTGAAGCAGTCCGTCATGGCGGACCTGCCCGCGCTCCTCGAGCGGCTCGAGTCCGAGGTCACCGCGCGCGGCGGCGTCGTGCACTGGGCCCGGGACGCGGCCGAGGCCAACCGCATCATCACGGAGCTCGTCACCGCCAAGGGCGTGGACGAGGTGATCAAGGTCAAGTCCATGGCCACCCAGGAGATCGGCCTGGACGCCGCGCTCGAGCATGCCGGTGTGGCCGCCGTCGAGACGGACCTGGCCGAGCTCATCGTCCAGCTCGGCCACGACCGGCCCAGCCACATCCTCGTCCCGGCGATCCACCGCAACCGCCGGGAGATCCGGGACATCTTCCTCCGGGAGATGCCGGAGACGGACGAGAGCCTCACCTCCGAGCCGGCCGACCTGGCCGAGGCCGCACGCCGGCACCTGCGCGAGAAGTTCCTGAGCACGAAGGTGGCGATCTCCGGGGCGAACTTCGGCGTCGCCGAGACGGGCACGCTCGCCGTCGTCGAGTCGGAGGGCAACGGCCGCATGTGCCTGACCCTGCCGGAGACGCTGATCACCGTGATGGGCATCGAGAAGCTCGTGCCCACCTTCGAGGACCTCGAGGTGTTCCTGCAGCTGCTGCCGCGCTCGTCCACGGGCGAGCGGATGAACCCGTACACCTCCATGTGGACGGGCGTCACCGAGGGCGACGGTCCCCAGGAGTTCCACCTGGTCCTGCTGGACAACGGCCGCTCCGCAGTGCTGTCCGACCCGAAGGGCCGTTCCGCGCTGCACTGCATCCGCTGCTCGGCGTGCATGAACGTGTGCCCCGTGTACGAGCAGACCGGCGGCCACGCCTACGGCTCCGTCTACCCGGGCCCGATCGGCGCGATCCTCTCCCCGCAGCTCACCGGTGTGGACGCGGGGGAGAACGGCACCCTGCCCTACGCCTCCACGCTGTGCGGCGCGTGCTACGACGTGTGCCCCGTGGCCATCGACATCCCCTCGATCCTCATCCACCTCCGGGACGAGGACGTGCAGGCCACCCACGCCGCCCGGAAGGCCCGGCGCACGGAGGAGGACGCCGCTGCCGGCCCCCTGGCCCGTGCCAAGGCGACGGTGGAGTCCGTCACGCCCTCGCAGATGGACGTGGCGATGAAGGGCGCCTCCGTGGTGATGTCCTCGGGTCGGCGCATGTCGCTGGCCGAGCGGGGCCTGGGGTTGGGCCGGGTCGCGGCCGGGCCGGACCGGGTGCTCGGCTGGCTGCCGGGCATCGCCGGCGGGTGGACCGACGAGCGTGATGTGCCGGCGCCCCCGCGGGAGTCCTTCCGCAACTGGTGGGCCCGCCACAAGGATGAGACCGAGCACCGGACCGCCCTGGACGGCGTCGCCGGGTCGGACCGCCAGGAGGACGAGCACGTCGAGGAGGACGGACGATGAGCGAGGCGAAGGCCGAGATCCTGCGGCGCATCCGCGAGGCGACGGCGGACGGCCCGGTCGCGGACCCGGTGCAGCGCACCTACCGGCGGACCTCCTCCCGGGACCGGGCCGAGGTGGTGGAGATGCTGCGCGATCGGCTGATCGACTACCGGGCCTCCGTGCGGGACGAGACCGAGGAGACGGTGGCCGCGGCCATCGCCGAGCTGCTCGGCCCGGACGCCCGGTACGTGGTGCCGGCCGGTCTGGAGTCTGACTGGCTCCCCGCGGACTCCCGCGGGGCCGGCCGGGAGCGCATCACGGAGCCCGCGGTGGGCCATACGGGGGAGCGTGCCGCGGTCCGCGGCGCCCACGACGGCGAGCGCGAACCCCTCAGCGTGGACGCGCTCAATGAGGTGGACGCGGTGGTGACGTCCTCGACGGTCTCCTGCGCGGAGACCGGGACGATCTTCCTCAGCGGCCGCCCGGACGAGGGTCGCCGGGCGATCACCCTGGTCCCGGACCACCACGTGTGCATCGTGCCGCTGGACTCCGTGGTGGAGCTCTTCCCGGAGGCGCTGGCCCGCGTGGAGGCGACGGCGCCGATCACCATGGTCTCCGGGCCCTCGGCCACGAGCGACATCGAGCTCGAGCGCGTCGAAGGCGTGCACGGGCCGCGCCGCCTGGACGTGATCCTGCTCGACCGCGCTCGCTGACGCGGGCGCGGCCGAGCAGGGGCCGGGCGGGTCAGGCCCCCTCGACGACGGCGCCCCCGGCGCGGCCCGTCTCGAGGTGGGCCTGACGCTCCTGCACGCCGCCGTACAGGGCCACGAACAGCAGCGCGAGACCGGCGGTCACGAGCATGTGGCCGAGCCCGGCGATGCCCGGGATGGCGGCCGAGGTCTCGGCGAGGGTCAGGCCGTCCACGGTGAGGACGCCGCGCACGGCCATCATCACGGACGTGACCAGGACGCCGACGTGGAAGAGCCAGAAGAACCAGGTGAACGCGCCGCGGCCGGTCAGGCCGAAGACCGCGTCGAGGCCGAGGACGGTGTACATCAGGGCGGCGTCGTAGTGGCGCATCATGCCCGCCATGCTGGGGAGCGACCCGTGCCGGGACATCGCCCGACCGGTTGATCCGGGCCGCTCCCGTGGCCGGGCCGCCCCCGGCGGAGGCCTCAGATGATCGAGCGGCCCTCGCGGCGGGCCGCGGCCCAGTCGGCGAAGAAGCCGCGGGCGATCGCGACGAGGACGGCCAGCACGAGGACGGGCCACATCAGGACGTACAGGGTCAGACCGACGGTCATGCGGATGCTCCTTGCGAGTCGGGGGACGGGGGGATCAGGACACGGGGGCCGAGGCGCGCTCGACCTGCGGCAGGTCCTCGGTCGCGGGGTCGAAGTCGCCGGTCACGCGCGCGATCCGGTCGAAGTCGAAGTCCTGGCCGGAGCGGACGGACAGCCCCCAGCAGACGAGGAAGGACACGGCGTAGGCCACGAGCGAGCCCGTGAGGGTGGCGTAGTCCCGCAGGAAGCCGTAGCCGAGGAACAGCATCACCGCTGAGGCGACCGCGCCGACCACGATCGCCGGGCGCAGGCCGAAGAAGCCGAAGCACATGATGCCCAGCACGACGCCCACGCCGAGGATCGCGAGGGTCTCCACCACGAGCGCCCAGGCTCCCTCGAGCGGGATCCACTCGAAGCGCACGGGCAGGAACACGGCCAGCGCGGCGAGCACGGACACCGTGAACGCGACGTTGGTGATCTTGCCCCAGTAGAAGGACGCGATCACGGGGAACACGAGGCAGCCCCACAGGGCGCCCACGAAGACCAGCAGGTCGAGGATGTCGAACTTGGCGGTGGCGAAGTACAGGGCCGCCGCCGTCGCCACGATCATGGTGATCCGGCCGATCAGCAGCATGGTCTTCGGGTCGGCGTTCTGGCGGCCGACCGACTGGCCGTAGACGTCCGTCATCACGATCGAGGAGAGGGCGGACAGGTCCGAGTCGGCGGTGGAGGACAGCGAGCCGATGATCATCAGGAACGCCAGGGCCACGAGCGCCAGCGGCAGGTGGTCGGCGACCATCTGGGGCAGGAGGTTGTTGACGTCGCCGTCGAGCGGCTCGACGCCCAGGTAGAGCGCCATGACGCCGAGCATGCCGACGCCGATCACGGTGCCGCCGTACCCGAGGGTGGCCGTGATGAAGGTGGGCTTGATGAGGTCCTCCCGCACGGCGAAGAGGCGCTGGGCGATGGTCTGGTTGCCGATCGCGTAGGCCAGCACCGCGGCGATGTACGGCGCGCCCTGGTTCATGAACGCGTCGGAGGAGAAGAAGCTCTGCTGCTGGGCCGTAACGTGGCCCGCTTCGACGCCGGTCTGGAACATGTCCGGGCCGCCTGCGGCGAAGAACACGGCGGGGATGATGATGACGGTCGCGCCGAGCATGGCCATCACCTGCGCGAAGTCGGTGAGCACGGAGGCGCGGAAGCCGGACCACAGGGTGTACAGCAGCACGCCCGCGGCCACGATCAGGATTCCCGCGCCGAAGGACAGCGGGGACAGCAGGGAGATCAGGGCGCCGCCGGCGATGAAGTTGGAGGTCAGGGAGATGACGGAGCCGAGCACGTTGGAACCGGCCAGCATGAGCTGCGAGGAGCGGCCGTGCCGGGCGTACATGACCTCGGCGAGGGTGTGGGCGCGCGGTGCGACCGTGCGGATGCGGCGGCCGAACGGGTAGATGAACAGGATCATCAGGGCGCCCCAGAGGCCGTAGTGGAGGGGGCCGGAGACGCCGTACGTGTAGCCGGCGGTCACGGAGGCGTACATGGAGGAGGCCCAGATCCAGGTGGCCGTCATGGAGGCGGCGGACACGCCGAAGCCGATCCGGTTGCCGGCCGTCATGTAGGCGTCGGCGTTCTCCTTCTTCTTGGAGATGGCCACGGACATGATCATGGTCCCGCCGTAGAACAGCACGACGAGCAGGATCACCCCGATCACGCCGAGCTGGGTCAGGGATGCTGCGTCCTGGGAGGGCGGCATCGGACTTCCTTTCGCACGAGTGACTGTGGACGTCCCGGTCCCCCGGCGCGGTCCGGTCGGGGCACGGCTCCGCAGGGCGGAGGGTGGCGTACCGATCACGTCGCGGCCAGGGGGCCGGGGAGGTGGAGGGCATCCCGCCGGGTCCCGAGTCCACGAACGGCGAGCTCTCTGCTCAAGCCATCGCGGTCCCTCGGCCCTGGGCGGCGCTGTCGACACCGGCATCCTGGCGGAACGAGCCCACCCGGATGGGTTGATCCTCACATGGTCGGCGCAGAAATGGCAAAAACATAGATCCTTTTCAGCAGGGCGGGGACTGTGAGTGCCCGACATGGAAGCCGGACAGAATGGGCGGATGACCGTTCCCTCCGGCCCCCCGGCCGCCCCCTCCGCCCCCGCTTCCCGACGACGGCGCCGCGCCCTGACGGCGGCGCTGGCCGTCGCCGTCGTGGTGCAGCTGGTGGTGCTGTACCTGCCGGGCGAGCAGGTGCCGCAGGCCGGGTTCGTCGTGCCGGGGCTGGACAAGGCGATCCACGTGGCCGTGTTCGCGCTGCCCGCGTTCCTCGCCGTGGGGCGGGGGCGGAGCGCGTGGTGGGCGCTGCCGTTCGCGGTGCACGCGCCGGTGAGCGAGCTCGTGCAGCACGCGTGGGTGCCGCTGCGGACGGGGGACCCGGTGGATGTCGTCGCGGATCTGGCGGGTGTGGTGCTCGGCGTGGTCACCGCATGGCGCCGCCGGATTGGAGGATCGGGGGCGGCGGGCGTATGATGGTCCGGTGCGCTCCTGAGGGAGGGCATGACCTGGGGCTATAGCTCAGTTGGTAGAGCGTTTCGTTCGCAATGAAAAGGTCAGGGGTTCAATTCCCCTTAGCTCCACGGACCGTCCCGGTCCGCGATCCTCGAGGTCGCGGGCCGGGACTTTCTCGTGACGGGGGCGTGTGCGCCCGCCCTGCCCTCATCCCGGGAGGGGGGCCGGTGCTTCCGGGGGGACCCCCCGGGTGTCTACAGTGCCGGGGTACGTCAGCGCGGACGTGATGTGGTCGTCTCACCGCAGGTCAGTCGCGCTTCTGCCGCCCCGCATGGGGCCGTTCGGCCCGGCCCGGGCCGGGAAGGGGTCGCCGATGCGCATCAGCGTGCTCACCCACATGCTCCACCCCATCCGTTCGCCCTACGAGGGCGGGCTGGAGATGCACACGGCCATGACCGTGGAGCACCTCGTGCGCCGGGGCCACGACGTCACCGTCTACGCGCGGGAGGGCACCCGGCTGCCGGGCGACGTCGTCGCCGTGCTGCCCGCCGAGGGCGCCGGCCCGGGCCGCGCGGGCGCCCGCGTGCGCGAGGCGGCCGCCCGCCGGGCCTGCGCGCTGATCCTCGACGACGACTCCGACGCCGTCCTGAACAACTCCCTCTCCCCGGCGCCGCTCGAGTTGCTGCGCGCCCGCCCCATGGTCACCGTCCTGCACACGCCGGCCACGCTGGCGGAGGTGCTGGCCGTCGTCGACGCCCCGGACTGGACGGCCCCCCACCACCACCGGTGGGCCTCGGTGTCCGCGTCGAACGCGCTGGCCTGGCAGCACCGGCTGCCGCGGGTGGACGTGGTGCCCAACGGGATCGAGCTGCACCACTGGGTCTCCGACGCCGTCCCCGTGCGCGGCCGTGCCGTGTGGTCGGGCCGGATCACGGCGGAGAAGGGCCTGCACGTGGCGATCGACGCCGCCCGGATCGCGGGCATGGAGCTGCACTTCGCCGGGCCGATCTCGGACGAGGAGTACCACGCCCGGGAGGTCGTGCCGCGGCTCGGCCCGGACACCGTCTACCACGGCCACCTCGACCACCAGACGCTGCCGCACATGCTCGCCACGGGCGAGGTCTTCCTGGCCACCCCCCTGTGGGCCGAGCCGTTCGGGCTCGCCGTGGTCGAGGCCATGGCGCTCGGCGTGCCGGTGGCCGCGCTGCTCAGCGGCGCGATGGGGGAGATCGTCGCCCCGCAGGCCGGCGCGCTGGCCGTGCACCACACGGCGCAGGAGCTCGCGGTCTCCATCCGCCACGCCCGCCGCAAGGACCGGGGACGCGTGCGTGCGTGGGCCTGCCGGTTCAGCGCGGAGACCATGGTGGAGGGCTACGTGGACCTGCTCGAGCAGGCCGCCGAGGACGCCCGCGATCTCGCCGCCGCCGAGGACGCGTACGGGTTGGATCCCCAGGAGGCCCCGCGCCCGTCCGCCGAGGCGGCGGACCTGGAGTCCCTCTGATGGCCCCGGCCCGCAGGCGGGTCCTCTACTACGCCCACCAGCACGGGGCGGGACACCTGCGGCACGCCGCCGGCCTGGCGTCGACCGGGGCGTTCGACGTGACGGTCGTGACCGCCCACCCCCGGGCGGCCGAACTGCTGCCCGCGGACGTCCCCGTCATCCCGCTGCCCTCGGACCTCGTGCCCGGCCACGAGCAGCCGGCCCGCTCGCCCCTGCACTGGTCCCCGGTGGGGCCCGAGATCCGGGCGCGCTTCGACGCCCTCCACGCGGCGGCGCGTCGGGTGGACCCGGACGTGTGCGTGGTGGACGTGTCCGTGGAGGCCGCCCTGTTCCTCCGCCTGGCGGGCTGGCCCGTGCTGCATCGCCGCATGCACGGCGAGCGCACCGACCCCGCACACGCCCTCGTCTACGCCGAGGCCGACGGCCTCTTCGCCCACTACGCCGCCGAGCTCGAGGTCCCCGCCTGGCGTGCCGCCCACGCCGACCGGGTCACCTACCTCGGGGTCGCGGACGTCACCGGCCGGCTCGGCACCCGCGCCACGACGACGTCGCCCGCCGGCGCCGCCCCGCGCGTCGCCGTGATCGCCGGCACGGGCGGCGGCGGGGTGCGGGCCGCGGACCTGGCCCGGGCGGCGTCCGCCGTGCCAGAGGCGACGTGGGAGGTGTACGGCCCGATCGCCGGGGTGGGTGAACCGGAGGCGCCGGGCGGGCTCGCGGCGGAGGCGATGCCCGCCACCGTGACGCTGCACGGCTGGGTCCAGGAGCCGGCCCGCCGGGCCGCGGACGCCGACGTCGTGGTGGTCTCGGCCGGGCACAACGCCGTGGTGGACGCCGCCCGCTCCGGCCGCCCCGTGGTGCTCGCCCCCGAGCCGCGGCCGTTCGACGAGCAGCGCGTGTTCGTGCGCGAGATCCACCGGGCCGCGGGCGTGCCGTGGTGCGCGTGGGAGGACCCGGACGCCGACTGGGCCGGCGCGGTGCGCGGCGCCCTCGCCGACCCGGCCGCCGCCGACCGGCTCGCGGGCCTGCTGCTCGTGGCGCCGGACGAGTACCGGCGGCGCTGGGAGGCGGCGATCGAGGGCGCCCTGGGCTGAGTCCGGCCCTCGCTCGCCCCCGGCCGTCGGGGCACTCAGTACGCGGCGTCGTCGCGGCGGGCGGCCGTCAGCTCCGCCTCCGTGGGGTGACGCAGCAGCTCGAGCCGTTCGCCCTCGGGGTCCCACGCGATCAGCCCCGCGTCCGCGAACGCGCGCAGCCACCCCTCCATGGCCCATCGGCCGTGCACCTGCCGGAAGCGGCGGGCGTTGACCAGGATGTCCTCGAGGTGGTGCAGCGGCGGGGTCATCACGCCGTGGTGCTGGTGGAACGCCTCGGCGGGGCTGAACCGCAGCGTCAGGCCGGCGGCTCGGGCTCGGAAGGCCAGGTCCGTGTCCTCGGCGCCGTAGCCGGTGAAGCCCGCGTCGAAACCGCCGATGCGGGCCAGGTCCGCGCGCCGCAGTGCCAGGATCAGCGTCCACACGAGGTGCCACTCGTCCGAGGGGCCGGCGATCAGGTGCGCGCGCGCCCGGTGGGGCACGGAGAGGCGGCGCAGCAGGGCGTCGGCGCGGTGCCAGGTCAGGTCGGCCTCCCCGACGTCGCGGGTCCAGCCCGGGCGCAGGTAGCGGGGCCGGCCCATCACCACGGACCCGGGGTGGGCCGCGACCTCGGTGGCCAGCACGCCGACGGTCTCGGCCGCCGGGATGCAGTCCACGTCGAGGAAGACGAGGATCTCGCCGGTGGCGAGCTCGGCGGCGCGGTTGCGGGCCTGCGCCAGCGGCAGGCCGGCGTCGGCGGCCACGTGCCCCACCGTGACGGGCAGGTCCGTGGCCGGGACGCGCCCGTCCGGCTGGCCCATGAACACCACGACCACCTGGTCCGGGCGGCGGTGCGAGCGCTCCAGTCCGGCGATCACGCGGGCCAGGTGCTCGTCCCGGTGCCCCGTGATGACCAGCACGGACACGCTCGGCAGCGCCCCGCGCGCCCGGGCGAGGGCCTCGCGGTAGACGGCCACGTGGGCGGCGGCCACGCGACGGCGCTGCCGGGCCCGGGCGGCCGGGTCGGCCGGGGCCGTGCGCGCGCGGGCGCGCACCAGCGTCTCGAGCGCGTCGGCGAGGGAGTCGGGGTCTTCCGGGTCGAACGCGGCGAGCGAGTCGGGGGTCAGCCAGGCGCCGGACTGGTCCGCGATGTGCCCGATGTCCGCGACGGCCACCGGCACCCCCAGGTCCCGGCACATCTCCACCCAGCCCGAGTGGGTGCCGATGCGGTACGGCAGCACGGACACGTCCACGTCGCGCAGCAGCGCGTGCAGGGCGGGGTCGTCGAGCCGGTCGTGCTCCCACAGCTCGAAGCCGTGGTGGGCGCAGCCTGCGCGCAGCGCGGCCAGGGCGTCCTCGTCCTGCACGGTGTCCTGGACCTCCACGGTCACCCGCGCGTCGACACCGCGGTCGGCCAGCGTCCCGACGGCGGCGGCCAGCACCGGCAGCAGCGCCACCGGGGCCACCTGGGCCCGCAGGTCCTTGGCGTGCACCAGCAGGCGGGCGGGGGCGGCCGCGCCGTCGCCGTCGTCGGACGCGTCGGAGGGCAGCGTACCGGGCGCCGCACCGGGGGCGTCGTCGTCGTCCCGTGCCGCGAGGTCCTCGAGCGGGACGATGTGCGGGTGGGGGACCACGAGGGCGCGCACGCCGTAGTCGCGGGCGAGGGTCGCCGCGGCGCCGGGGGTGAGCGTGAGCACGGCGTCCGCGCGGCCCAGCAGCACGGCCAGGCGGTCCCGGTGGGGGCCCTGGTCCGTCAGGTGCGGGTTCTCGAGGTCGTGCACGGTCACGACGACGGCGCCGCCGTGCGCGTGCTGCGCGTCCAGGGCGGCGGCCAGCTGGGCGGGGCTGAAGTGCTCGAACCCGAAGTGCACGTGCAGCACGTCCGGGCGGTGCTCGGCCAGCCACTCCGCGTGCAGGGCCCGGGGCGGCCACCACTGGTGCGCGGGCGCGCCCGGCACCGGCGGGTCCGGCAGGAACTCCACGTCCGGCGCGGCGCCCGGGTCGAGGGGGCGGATCGCGCGGGTGTACGGGTGCTGCGCGGGCACGTGCTGGACGGTGATGCTCACGGGGGAGGGCCTCCTGACCTGGGGGATGCGATGCCGCGCGGGCGGCGTGTCCCCGTCCCGGGTCGGGGGTCGCGAAATCTAGTCTGTCAGGGCAGGATCGGAGAATCGGAGCAGCGGCATCCTGTCCGTTCCGGCGCGCCGCCGCGTCGAGGAGCGCCGCCGCAGGTGAAGGGGATCGTGGACGTGGACTCGCAGCCGCAGGGACGTGTGCTGTACGTGACCGTGGGCTCGCCGGAGCACGGCGTGGTGCGCCACGGCCGGCAGACCGCCGCCGCCCTCCGTCGGGTGGGCGCCGAGGTGGAGCTGCTCAGGGCGGAGGACGTCGCGGCGTTCCGGGGCCTCGTGCCCCTGCTGGAGGAGGCGCGCGCGCTGGGCGCCGCCGTGCACCTGGACGTCACGGACGCGCTGTTCGGCCCCACCGCGACCGCCGCCGCGGACCTGCTCGTCGACGTCCTGCCCGCGGGCACCACGCTCACCCTGCACGACATCCCGCAGCCCGCCGAGGGCGACGGCCGCTACCGCCGCCGCGGCGAGGCGTACGCGCGGCTCGCCCAGGCGGTGGCCGGCGTCGTGGTCTCCTCTCAGCACGAGCGGGCGCTGCTGGCGGACCTGGTGGACGTCACCGCGGACGTGGTCCCGCTGCCCGTGGAGGACCGCCGGGCCGCGGCCGCCCGCGCCGAGCCGGTGGTGCCGGAGAGCATGGCCGGCCTCGACCAGGACGTCGTGCTCTTCGGCTTCGTCTACCCGGGCAAGGGGCACGCCCTCGCCCTGGAGGCCCTCACCGAGCTGCACCGCCAGTGGGGCCCGGACTCCGGGGCACCGCGTCGGCTGACGGCGCTCGGACCCGTCAGCATCGGGCATGACGACCTCGTGGCGGAGCTGACCCGCGACGCCGAGGCGCGCGGCCTGGAGTTCCGCGTCACCGGGTTCGTGCCGGACGAGTTCGCGGACGCGGCCCTGCTCTCGGCGGGCATCCCGTTCGCGGCGCACCGCAACGTGTCCGCGTCCGGGTCCCTGGCGGCGTGGACCTCGGTGGGGCGGCGGGCCATCGCCTCCGCCGGCCGCTACACGGAGGAGATGGAGCGCCTGCGCCCGGGCACCCTGCGGCTCGTGCACCCCAACGGGTCGCCGGCCTTCGCGATGGCCGAGGCGATCGCCGAAGCGGTCGAGGACCCCGAGCGCACGTGGCTGGACCCCGGCGTGGACCTCTCGCCCGGCGCCGAGGACTGCGCGCGGATGCTCTTCGACGTGCTCCGCCGCGTGCACAGGTGGACGTGAGCGCCGCCGTCTCCGTGGTGGTGCCCTACTACCGGGCCCAGGCGGACCTCGACCGGCTCACGGCCGCGCTCGCGGCCCAGCGCGGCCTGACCGGGGGGCTGCAGCTCGTGGTGGCCGACGACGGCTCGCCCGTCCCGCCCCGCGTGGACCCGGGCCTGCCGTTCGACGTGGTGACCGTGCGCCAGCAGGACCGCGGGTTCCGCGCCTCGGCGGCTCGGGCGCTCGGGGCGGAGGCGGCCGACGGGGACGTGCTCGCCTTCCTCGACGGGGACATGCTCCCCGAGCCCGGGTACCTCGCCGCGGCGCTGGCGGCGGTGGCCGAGGCGCCCCGGGACGCCGCGGTGGTGGGCCGGCGGCGGCACCTCGCCGAGGCCTGGCTGGAGCGGGCCTGGGCGGACGGCTGGCGGCCCGGGGACGAGGTACCCGCGGACGCCCGCCTGGCCGAGCCGGCCTGGCTGCGCGAGGGGTACCGGGCCACGGACGGCCTGCGCCGCGCCGACTCCACCGGCTACCGGTACGTCATCTCGGCCGTGCTCACGGTGGCGCGCGAGGTCTACGAGGACGCCGGCGGCTTCGACCCCGCCTTCGTGGGCTACGGCGGGGAGGACTGGGAGCTGGCGCACCGGCTGTGGCGCGTGGGGGCGGCGCTGCGCCACGCGCCGGACGCGGTGGCGTGGCAGGCCGGCGCCGACTTCGGCGGACGCGGCGACGCCGCCGAGGCTGCCCGGGTGAAGGCCCGCGAGGCGCTCGTGCTGGCCTCCCGCATCCCCGCGACGACGGCCCGCGGCCACGGCCTGTCCCTGGCCGGCCCGCTGCGGGCCGAGGCGCGCGTGCGGGTGCCGGAGGGCACGGACGGCGCGGCGGCGGCCGTGGTGGCGGTGGACGCCGTGCTGCGCGCGGCGCCGGGGGCGCGGGTCGGCGTCGTGGGCGGCCTCGACGAGGCGGCGGCGCGGGCGCTCGACGACCCCCGCGTGCGGCTGCAGGGCGAGCCCGACGGCGGCGCGACGGCGGCCGAGGACCTGCCGCCGACGCCGGCGCGCGGCGACCTCGACGCCGTGCGGTCGGTGCCCGACTGGTCCGTGGACGTGCGCGTGCCGCTGCGGCCCGCCGCGGCCGGCGCCCGGCCTGACGCGGACGGCGTCGCCGCGTGGCTGCTGCGACTGGAACGGGCCGGCGTCGAGCGCGTGGAGATGCTGGACGAGCCGGGCGGGCGGGCCGAGCGCGACGTGCTCGCCGTGCTGACGTGCGCACGGGCGCTGTGGCGGCGCCGGCGGGGCGGGACGGCGCGGGTGTGGCGGGTGCCCGCCTCCCGGCTGGGCTGGGCGCCCGTGGCCGCCGTGCCGGACCTCGAGGCGTGGTGGGGCGGCTGGGGCTGAGCGGGCCGGTGCCCGCGGGGCGGGGCTGGCACAATCGCGGACAGGACGGAGCACGGGAGGGCCGATGAGCGAGCTGGACGAACTGGACTTCGTGGCCGTGGAGATCCACACCGCGGGGGCCGACCCGGCGTCCGTGTGCGCCGTGGACATGGCCCTCGTGCGCGGCGGCGAGATCGTCGCCGCTGAACGGTGGCCCGTGCGCCCGCCGACGGGGCCGACGTCGTTCTCCCGCCTGCACACGCAGCTGCACGGGGTGGACGAGGCCGCCGTCGTCGACGCGCCGGAGTGGCCCGAGGTGGCCGCCCAGCTCGACCTGCTGGGGGAACACCTGCCGTTCGTGGCGTCCGGGGCGGACCGGGACCGGGGCGCGTACGAGGCGGCCACCCGCGCGACCGGCGGGACGCCGCAGGAGCACGAGTGGCGGGACGCCCTGGCCCTGGTGGGCCGTCTCCGCCCGGACGTCGACCCGCCCCGGATCGCGACCGCGGCCCAGGCCATCGGCATCCCCGACGGCGGGCACCCGGCCGGCGCCGGGTCCGAGGCGGTGCGGACCGCCGAGGTGGTGCTGGCGCTCGCGCGTCAGAGCGGGCGGGGCACCGTGCGCCGGCTCTGGAGCGAGGCGGCGCCGCCCGCCCCGGACGGGCCGATCATCCCGGAGTCCCTGCGCCGGCGCCACGGCACGGAGCCGTCCGTGCCGCCCGCGGGCGCGCACCGGTGGGCGCCGCCGTCACCGGCACCCGTCCCGGCGTCCGCGGCACCGGCCGCGCGCGGGGGCGGCGTGGGCTGGAAGCTCGCGGGCACGGCCATGGTGGGGATCGCGCTGGGCGCCGCACTGTTCTTCGTGGCGAGCGTCTCGGTGATCATGGAGTACCTGGAGGACGGGCGCGGCTCGGACGCCACCGTGGGCATGGGCATCGCGGCGCTCTCCGCGTTCCTGGCCTGGTGGTTCGGGAAGACGGGCGTCGACTGGATCCGGCGCGAGGACGGCTGAGGAGAGAGGACGCAGGCGTGCACGAGGACGAGGGACGACGCCGGCACTACGGCCACTTCTACGGGCTCGAGGACCTGCCCGAGGGCGACCTGCTGCTGGTGTGGGGCAACTGCCAGGGCGAGTCGTATCGGCGGCTGCTCGGCGGGGAGCCCGGCACACCGCTGCACGGGGCGGACCTGGTGAGCGTGCGCGTGCCGCCCGCCTTCGAGGTCCAGCCGGACGAGGTCGCGCACCTGGAGCGGCTGCTGCCGCGCGTGAAGGCGCTCGTCACCCAGCCGATCCCGCACGACTACCGGGGCATGCCCATCGGCACGGACCAGCTCGTGGCCCGGCTGCCCGAGGACGCCGCCGTGGTGCGGATCCCCGTGGTGTACGACGTCTCGCGCTTCCCCTGGCAGGTCACCCTCCGCAACTGGAAGTTCGCGCCCGGGGCGGCCGAGCGGCCGGGGGAGGACCCGCCCGTCGTGCCGTACCACGACCTGCGCGTGCTGGCCGAGGCGGCGACGGGCCGTCGTCGGGAGGTGGCGCCGGCGGCGATCCGCGAGGCCGCGGCCGCGTCCGTGCAGGCGCTGCGGGCGCGGGAGGAGGCGAAGGGGACGCTGTCCATGGCGGACCTCGTGGCGGCGGAGCGGGGCGTCGGCTTCTACACCGTGAACCACCCGACCAACACGGTGCTGACCCGCGTGGCCGAGCGCGTGGCCGAGCACCTGCCGGGCGACGTCGCCGTCCAGCCCGTGCCCGCCTCCCGCGTGCTCCTCGGGGGGGTGCGCGCGCCCCTCGAGGCGGTCGTGGTCGAGGCCCTCGACCTCGACGCCGAGCCGACCGAGGACTGGACCGTAGCCGGACAGACCGTCCCGGCCGAGCGGCTGCGCGAGGTGCACCTGGACTGGTATGCACAGAACCCGCAGGCCGTCGAGGTCGGGATGCGCAAGTACGCCGACCAGCTGCGGCTGCTGGGCCTCGCGGGCTAGCGCCGGCTCCGACCCGCAGTGGAGGATGGGCTGCACGTCCCGTCTGCCGCGGAGCACGTCTGCGGGGGCGGTCGTACCGTTCCCTTGACCCCGTCACCCCACGGAGGACCACGTGACCGAGCAGTACGACATCCTGATCGTCGGTGGCGGCAACGCCGGCGTGTCCCTGGCCGCCGCACTGCGGCGGAAGCGGCAGGGTCGGGTCGCCATCGCCGACGGCCAACAGCTGCACCGCTACCGGCCGATGCTGAACTACGCGGCGGGCGGGCAGGCGGACATGGCCCGGTTCGAACGGCCGATGCGGGCCGTCATCCCGGACGGGGTCGAATGGATCCCGGACCACGTCGTGGCCGTGGACGCCGAGGAACGGACCGCGGTGACGACCACCGGGCTGACCGTGGGCTTCCGCCACCTCGTGCTCTGCCCGGGGCTGACCCCGTGGTGGGGTGCGATCGACGGGCTGCGTGAGGCCTACGCCGCCGGATGGGCGGCGAGTGCGCACGTGCCCGAGCACGTGGACACCGCCCGGGCGCTGCTGTCGCGTGTGGCCACGGGGGACCGTGTGGTGGCGAATGTGCCGGCTGAGCCCTCCTCGTGCGGCGGCACCGTGCTCAAGGCGCTGTTCCTGGCCTGCGCGGCGTGGGAGCGCACGGGGATCCTGCCGGACGTGGATGTCCACCTGGTGACCCCGTACGGCCGGATCCTGGACCGGCAGACCATCGACCCCGCTCTGGCCGAGGCCGTGGCAAGGTACGGCATCCATGTGCACGCCGGCGCAGAGGTGAACGCCGTGGATCACGAGGCCCGCGAGGTGGTGCTCAACACCGGTGAGCGGATCACCGACGTCGCGGCCGCGTACATCACGCCCGTGGTGCGGGCCCCGGAGTTCATCGCCGAGGCGGGCCTGGCGGACGACGGCGAGGCCGGCCTGGCGGCGGCGGATCCCGAGACCCTGCTGCATCCCGTGCACCCGCACGTGTGGGCGCTGGGCGACGCCGCCGCCCTGGGCACACGGCCCTCCGGCGGTGCCCTGCGCCGGCAGGTCAAGATCCTGGCCCAGAACATCCAGGCCGCGGACGCGGGGAAGCCGCTCCAGAAGTACGACGGCTACACCGTGATCCCCGTGATGGTCAGCCGGGACGAGCTGGTCCTGGACGAGCACGTCCGCGACGGCTCCGAGGACCGGTCGATCCCCGGCGTGGACCTGACGACGCCGCGGAAGAGCACGGCGGCCTTCGACCGCTTCGGCCAGCCCCGGATCTACTGGCACCGACTGCTCAAGGGCAAGGTCTGAGCCCAACGTTCTCGCTGCCGCGACACGTGCGGCGGACGTGCTTTCTTTCGCGGGGCGCCCCCGCCCGATCCGGATGACGGCGCCGGCCCGCCGAGCGTTTTCGTTCGGGAAACGGCGGCGTGTCGCACCGCTGTCGTTCGGGAAACGGCGCCCTGCCGACGACGCCGCCCTCAGTCGTCGCGGCCCCGCACCGGGCGCTCCTCGAGCGTGGTCTGCACGACGCGCCCGCGCTCCCAGCTGTTCGCGCCCGGCACCACGTCCGGGACCGGGATGTCCGCGCGGTTGCGCCGCTTGGCCGCGGTGTCCACGCCCACGCGCTCGTCGCGGGCGCGCAGGAGGGCCTCGTCCACCTGGCCGTCGCCGGTGAGGGCACCGGAGCTCACCTCGTAGTGGTGGCTGTGCCACAGGCGCCGCTCCTCGTCGGGGAGGCTGCGGAACCGCTCCTCGCTGATGATGTACTCGATGCCGATCAGCCGCGCGTCCGGCGCGTTGCGGTCGAAGATCACGCACTGGTGCAGGTCGTGGCGCAGGTGGATGCAGAAGTGGCTGGCTTCGACCTGTCGGCCGAGGTCGTCGGCGTAGAAGTGCAGTCCGTTGAGATAGGTGCTCATCGCGCCCATGGGGTACTTCGGCTGGACCAGGCCGGATGCCGCGTCCAGGAGGCGGTGCTTGAGCGGGTGGCCCTTCCCGACGGCGCCCATGAGGGCGATCTTGCGGGCTGCGGTGACAGCGGCCGCGGTGCCCAGTCCGGCGGCGAACCCGAGGGCGGTGGAGGACAGGCGATGGGTGTTCATGGCCCCACGCTAGGAGCGCGGGGCGGGCTCGGCCAGAGTGGTGGAGCTGCCGGGGCTGCTCAGGAGGCGGGGACGGCGGCCCCTCGCCTCAGGCGATCCGGTGGAGCCGGTGCTCGCCGTCGCCGACGCCGAAGACCGCGCGCGTGCGCACCGACGAGCCCAGCTCGCTCACGTAGTCGACCACGCGGAAGCGGGCCTCGAGCATCTGGGCGGAGAGGTCCACGCGGAGGTAGCCGCGCAGGTCGTTGTTGAACTTGATGTGCGGGTTCCACGCGAGCGCCTCCGCGGCGGCGTCCGAGCCGTCGCCGCCCGAGGTGATCGACGTGGTGATGAGCTCGACGCCCACGGACTCCGAGGAGAGGTCGTTGAAGTCCCGCTTGATGTCCGAGGCGAAGGCCTCGTGGATGTCGCCGGTGAGCACGACGGGGTTGCGGACGCCCGCCGCGGTCCACGCGCTGACCACGCGGTCGCGCGAGGCGACGTAGCCGTCCCACGTGTCCATGTCGCCCCACAGCAGCGGGCCGGAGGTGCGGTCGTACTGCACGAACGGCACCTGCTGCGTGATGAGGTCCCAGCGGGCGACCGAGGTCTCGAAGCCCTCGCGCAGCCACGCCTCCTGCGCCGCGCCCGTGATGGTGCGCCGCGGGTCCCGTGCGTCGGCGTCGACGACCTTCACCAGGTCCAGGTTGGCCTGGTCCGAGCGGTACTGGCGCGTGTCCAGGAGGTGGAACGTGGCGAGGTCGCCCCAGTGGACGCGGCGGTAGAGCTGCATGTCGATGCCGCGGGGCACGGACGACGCGCGGAGCGGCATGTTCTCGTAGTACGCCTGGAACGCGGCGGCGCGGCGCGCGAGGAAGTTCGGGTCCCAGATCTCCGGGGTCTCGTCCGCCCAGTTGTTCTCGAGCTCGTGGTCGTCGAAGATCACGAGCCACGGGGCGGCGGCGTGCGCGTCCTGCAGGTGCGGGTCCGTCTTGTACTGCGCCATGCGGGCCCGGTACTGGGCGAGGGTGCGGGACTCCTCGTTCCTGTGGGCGCGCGGGACGCCCGAGGAGACCGGGTACCCGTACGGCATGATCTCGTAGTAGTAGTCGCCCAGATGGACCATGAGGTCGGGACGCTCGGCGGCCATGTGGCCGTAGGCGGTGAAGTAGCCGTGCTCCCAGTTGGCGCACGAGGCGACCGTCATGGTGAGGCGGTCCGGGTCCGAGCCGCGGGCGGGCGCGGTGACCGTGCGGCCGACGCGTGAGAGGTGGCCGAGCGCGCGGAACCGGTAGAAGTACTCGCGGCCGGGCTTGAGGCCGGTGAGCGTCACGTGCACCGCGTAGCCCTGCGTGCGGTCCGTGGTGACGGCGCCCGACCGGACGACCTTGCGGAAGCCCTCGTCCGTGGCCACCTGGTACTCCACCCGGAACGCCTGGTCCGGCATGCCGCCGAGGCCGTCGAGCGCGAGGGGGTCCACGGCCAGGCGGGTCCAGATCACCGCGCCGTCGGGCCACGGGTCGCCCGAGGCGACGCCGAGCGTGAACGGCGTGGGGCCAGTGGCCGCGTGGGCGGTGCCGGCCGGCGTGGCCAGCAGGGCCGCGGAGGCGACGACGAGGCCCGCCCCGCCGAGGAGGGTGCGGCGGGAGACGGGGTGGGCGGTCGGCTGCGCGGGATCAGTGTGCGAGGTCACCCGTGCAGGGTGGCAGAGACGGGTGACGCTTACGTGACCGGGCGGTGACGGCGAGGTGGGGCGGCCGGCGGGCACGACGTCGGTCCATACGACACGCGACAATGCGCGAAATGCATTTGCGCTAATCACCTATCGACTAAGGCCAGACCCTCTTGTGCTATTCGTGGGCCGGAGTAATCTCGATTCCAGCAGCACCGCCCCGGCCCGGGGCGGGCCCGAACCGGGAGGATCACGCCATGACTACCGCCGTCCGCACCTGCGCCGCCAGCGCCTGCGCCTTCAATGCCGAGTCGTCCTGCAACGCCCTGGCCATCACCGTCGCCGGCTCCGACCGCACGCCCGGCTGCGGCACCTTCGTCCAGCTGGACGTCCGCCGCCCGGTGGCCGAGGGCGCCTCGACCGTCGGTGCCTGCCACCGCCTCGAGTGCACGTACAACGCGGACCTCGCCTGCACCGCCGAGGGCATCGAGGTCACGGACGTGGCCACCTGCGCCACCTATACGATCGACTGACGCCGCCCCTCAGGGGTGGGTGACGCGCGCGGGGATCGCGTCCAGCAGTCGCCGCCAGGCGTGCCGGGGGCTGTGGTCGAGTCGGCCCGCACCGGGCAGGGCCACGTGCACCGCGGTGGTCTCGCCGTCGCGGACGCGCAGCAGGGTCACCCCGGCTTCGTCCGCGTCGAGGGCGTATGCGGGGGACTCGGGCAGGGGTTCGGTGTCGACCTGCAACGGGGTGCTCTCGCCCGGCAGCAGGCCCAGGGCGACGGCGTCGGCCAGGTCCGCGAGCACCTCGGGGGCGGTGCCCAGCACGTCGTCCGCCAGGTCTGCGAGCTCGGTCTGGTCGACGAGCCCGCGCGACGTGAGCGGCAGGGTGTGGCGGCAGAACACGGCGACGCCGTCGACGTCGTGCAGCAGGATCCGCTGGGTCTCGACGATGCCCACGCGCACCCGTGGGCCGACGTCGGCCACGAGGTCCGCGACGCGACCGCGCAGCCCCAGCTCCGCGACCTCGGCCGTGTCCCGGCACCAGCGCAGGGTGCCGAGCAGATGCACGGACGCCAGACGGGTGGGGAGCGTGAGGTCCAGGGCGTCGCGCAGGACGTCCACCCGCACGTCCAGCGGCGCGGGCGTGTGGAACGCGCCGAGCGAACCGAGGAGGTTGGGGACGTGGGCGACCACGAGGCGGCCGTCCGCGCTCACGCCGTGGACGGCCGTCGTGAGCGTCTCGCCGGCGCGGAAGGCCGTGACCTCGACGGAGCCCTCGCCGCGGAGCAGCCGCTGGGCCAGCAGCAGACGACGGGACGCCACGGGCGGCAGCGGATGGGCGGGGTGCGTGGAGGCGTGGGCCATGGGGGTCCTTCCGGCGGGGTCCGTGAACCAGTAAGGCACACCTCAGTGAGATACGCAAGGCGAGTGTTGTGTATTTGTCGCGTGTGGAGCGGTGGGGGCGTGTGCGGGGGCGGGGCGGTGGGGGCGTGTGTCAGGAATCGTCTGCGGATCTGACCCTTCTCGGCGGCCGTGGCCGGGTCAGAAGGGTCAGATGCGCAAAAGATTCCCGAGGGTAGGTGGAGGAGGGCATGTCGTAGTTGAGTCGTGCCGGGGTGAGTGAGGCCGGAGGGGCGGCCTTTGGCGCGGCCAACTGGACTCCGCCGAGAGGGGGCCGTTCTCTGGCCGGCTCGTCTTGAGCTGACGATGCGGACGCTGTGGAGGGGTCTGAACGCGAACGGTGAGGGGCCGGCGTCAGACCTCCGACCCGGGCACACCGTGGGCGACGTCCATCCGGACGTGACGGTCATGCCGCCGCGCGAAGGGGTAAAGCTGATGGAGACGTCGCAGCCGGTGTCCACGTTGTGGCAGGAGCATGTGCGGCAGTTCTCGGTCAGGGCTGGCACCAGCTGGAGTCCGTGGGGCAGAGCGTGGACGTAGTGAATGCGAGCGGCGACGATGTCATCGGTGGAGACGTGGAACGGGCATGTTCAGTCCACGACGCCGGTCAGCCTTCGAGCTCGTACCGGCGGTGGCGCAGTTCCCGCTCGGCGCCATTCAGCTGCGAACCGGTGAAGGGCAGGGCTGACAGGTCCACCTTCGCAGCTGCTGTCATGGCCACCGTCATGGCGGAACGGGCGGCGCGCTGGGGCAGGCCAATATTCGCAGCCAGGGCATCCCAATGGCGCAGACGCAGGGCCCTCGTGCGCCCGTCCACGGGCAGCGCCATGGTCATGTCCTCGTAGAGGGCGGTGCAGGGCACGTCGTACACCGGGGCGATGCTCCATCGGCCGCTCGAAGACTGCAGCACCGAGACGTTCTTCGCGTGGAGGTCGCCGTTGCCCGTCAACCACGCGTAGAGGAACTGCAGGTACAGGTTGCGCGTGGCGGTGAGTCGATGCGGAGTGAGGCCGGCCAGGACGTCGATGACCTCTTCCGTGGTCACGTTGTACTTCTGTGCCGGGTAGATGCCGAGGGCCTGTGCGGCGTCTTCGAGTGCGAGGCGCGCCCTTTCGCCGGAGCGGTCTGCAGTGCGGTCGAATCGGCGGACGAGAAGACCTGCCCGTCCGTGACGGTCGTGGACCACCGAGTGCTCGGACACGGGGATGCCGAGTGCCGCGGCATGACGCAGGTGGAGTGCTTCGTTGACCACGAGGTGGGGGTGGTCCGGTGGATCCAGCTTCAGCAGGGCGCTGTGCTCCTGAAGGTGCACGGGCACGTTGACCATGGAGGCCGAAGCCTTCGCCTGGACGCCGGGGAGGGCGTTGCGGTCAGGCACTCCCGCGAGGACGGCGAAGTCTAGCTTCTGCGGATCGTTCGTGGCGACGGGGGCCTCCGTGCGCAGTCGGTCGCCGGCTGGGACGACCTGCACATCGCCGGGCGCGTCCGTGCCGACGGCCAGGAGCAGGGTGAGCTCGTCGTCGGCCGAGGTCTTGGCCGCCGTGCGCAGAACGGTGAGGCGGTGCCCCTCTGGCAGGAGCCCTGAGAAGAACGGTGGGAGTCCGCCTCCGGCGGCGGTGACGGGGTCCTGAGCGACCGGCAGCGTGGAGGCCACAGGGTCGCCGGCGTACCCCTCGAGGTAGCGGAAGGTGATGGTTCCCTGTTCGTCACGGGTGAGTGTCCCCGCTGGGACGCCGCCCTTGTAGACGTCCGCGGCGGTGACGCGCTTCAGGTCCTCGAGTGCAGGAGTCGTCAACCGGTGACCTCGAGCTCGAGGCCGAGCACCTCCATGACGGAGAGCACCGACTTCAGGGTGCTCTTGCCGGTGCCGCGCTCGATCTGACGGACGGTCGCATCCGAGACTCCCGCCAGGTCTGCGAGCTGCTGCTGGGTCAGCAGGAGTTCTTTACGCATAGCGCGGACGCGGTCGCTGATCTTCATCAGGGCCGCGGCGGAGGAGACTGCGCGTGTGGTAGCCACGGCTCCATCGTGGCAGATGAGCAGCTGAAATCCGAAGGATTTTTCGGAATCTGTGATGTTCGACTGCTGCGGTCGCGCGTCGACACGCGAAGCCGAAGAAAACTTCGGATTCGGGGCTCCGGGGGTCGGTCGGAGAGTTGTCGCCCCCCGCATCCGAAGAAATCTTCGGAGCCTGGCCCTCAGGCATCAGGCGTGCGACTCTTCAGTGCCAGAATGAGGCCGACTGCCACACCGCCGTGCTCCGAAAGGCTCCGCCACCATGCCCTCTCCCCAGAACCTCTCGAACTTCGTGTGGGGGATCGCGGACCAGCTCCGGGGCGTGTTCAAGCCGAACCAGTACGGCACGCTCGTCCTTCCGCTCACCATCCTGCGCCGCATGGAGGCGGTGATGGCCCCGCACCGGGAGTTCTTCGCGGAGCTGGCGGCCAAGGGGCATCCGGACTTCGTCCTGGACAACCTGGTGCAGTCCCGCACGGGCTTGACGTTCTACAACCTCAGCCCCTTCACCCTGGACCGCATCCTGCAGGAACCGGACCTGCTCCGCACCAACCTGCTGGCCTACGTGGACGGGTTCTCCCAGAACGTGGCGGACCTGTTCACCTATTACGAGTTCGACAAGACGGTCGCCAAGCTGGACGAGCACGACCGTCTCTTCCTGGTCCTGCAGCAGTTCGCCTCCATCGACCTCTCCCCGGAGACCGTCAGCAACGCGGAGATGGGCACCCTCTTCGAAGACCTGATCCGCCGCTTCGCTGCCGCCTCCAACGAGACCGCCGGTGAGCACTTCACCCCGCGCGACGCGGTGAAGCTCCTCGTGGACCTGCTCACCGCCAACGACGACGACGTCCTCACCGGCTACCCGGTCCGCACCGTCTATGACCCCACGGCCGGCACCGGCGGCATGCTGTCCCTGTTGGACGAGCGCCTGCGCGCCATGAACCCGAACGCGGAGGTCCGCCTGTTCGGGCAGGAGCTCAACGATCAGTCCTATGCGATCTGCAAGTCCGAGCTGCTCGGCAAGGGCCAGGACGCGGACGGCATCGCCCGCGGGGACACCCTCAAGAACGACGCCCACCTGACCGAGCGCTTCGACTACGTCCTCTCCAACCCGCCCTACGGCGGTGATTGGAAGGCCTCCCGCACCGCGGTGGAGAAGGAGATCGCCGCCGGCGGCGCCACGAACCGCTTCCCGGGCGGCACCCCCGCCATCAGCGACGGGCAGATGCTGTTCCTCCAGCTCGTCGCCTCGAAGCTCCGCCCGGTCTCGGAGGGCGGGGGACGGGCCGGCATCGTCCTCAACGGCTCCCCGCTGTTCACGGGCGGGGCGGGCTCAGGCCCGTCCGAGATCCGCCGCTGGCTGTTGGAGTCGGACCTGGTGGACGCGATCGTCGCGCTGCCCACGGACATGTTCTACAACACCGGCATCGCTACCTATGTGTGGGTGCTGGACAACAACAAGCCGGCAGACCGCCGCGGCAAGGTGCAGCTGATCGACGCCCGCACGTTCTTCACCAAGCTGCGCCGCAACGTGGGCTCGAAGAACAAGGAGCTGTCCAAGGCGGACCGCCAGCGCGTGCTGGACATCTACCGAGACTTCGACGCCCAATCCGAGGACAACGCCGAGTTCTCCAAGGTCCTCACCGCGCAGGACTTCGGCTACCGGGAGATCACCGTGGAGCGCCCGCTGCAGCTGCGCTTCGAGGTGGAGGACGCCACCATCGCGGCGGCGCTCGCCACCAAGCCGGTGGACAAGCTTCCCGACGACGGCCGGTCAGCTCTCGAGACCGCCCTCGCCTCCCTGCGTGGCCGAGTCTGGGACCACCAGCCCACCTTCGTGCTGGACCTGAAGAAGGCGTTGAAGGAGCACGGCGTGACCGCCGGCGCTCCACTGGTGAAGGCCCTGACCGGGGCGATCGGCGTGCACGATCCCGAGGCGGAGGTGGTGACGAACAAGAAGGGCGAGCCGGAGCCGGACACCTCGCTGCGGGACACGGAACTCGTGCCCTTTGGCCGGGACATCCACGAGTACTTCGAAGCCGAGGTGGCCCCCCACGTGCCCGGCGCCTGGATCGACGAGTCCAAGACGAAGATCGGCTACGAGATCCCCTTCACCCGGCTGTTCTATAAGTACGTGCCGCCACGCCCGCTCGAGGAGATCGACGCCGAGCTCAAGCAGCTCACGGCCGAGATCATCGAGCTGCTGCAGGAGGTTGAGCGGTGACAGCTCTCGAATGGAGCCCAGAACTGCCAGCGGATTGGAAAGTTGAGCAGGCGCGCAGAGTCTTACGCCGGGTAAAGCGGCCGGTAAGGACGGACGATCAGACGGTGACCGCGTTCAGGGACGGAGAAGTGACGCTCCGCTCGAATAGGCGGACGGAAGGGTTCACTGAGGCGTTTGCCGAGTTCGGATACCACGGAGTGCGCGAGGGAGATCTGGCGATCCACGCGATGGACGGCTTCGCGGGTGCCATTGGCGTGAGCGACTCAGATGGCAAGGTCAGTCCGGTGGTGCATCTCTACGACGCCGGTCTTGGCGACGCGCGGTTCTTCGCCTATGCGCTGCGAGAAGCAGCCCGTGCTGGATTCGTGACGTCGCTCGCCAAGGGCATCCGTGAACGATCCACCTCTTTCGACCCGCAGACACTTGCCGCGATGGACCTCCCGGTTCCGCAGCCAATCATGCAACGGCGTATCGCGGACTACCTCGACCGCGAGACCGCCACGATCGACGCCCTGATCGACAAGCAGACAGCTCACGTTGGACTCTTGCGTGAGAGGCGACTTGCCGCTCAGAACAGGGCTGTCATGGGCCTGGACCTCGACTCTGACCTGATTGACGGTGAGCAGGTTCCCGTCGGATGGACTAGCGGACCAATCAAACGAGTTCTCGAATCGCTGGACTCACGCCGCGTGCCCTTGAACGCCGACGAGCGCGGTGCTCGCCAGGGATCTTTTCCGTACTACGGGGCTTCTGGTGTTATCGACAGCGTTGACGACTATCTGTTCGATGGGGATCTGGTGCTAGTTGGCGAAGACGGGGCGAATCTGCTCAACCGGTCAACACCTCTCGCCTTTGTTGCGTATGGGCAGTACTGGGTCAACAACCATGCCCACGTCTTACGTCCGAAGTTCGGCCCAGTGGAGTTCTGGGCGGCCAGAATTGAAGCCCTTGATGTGAGTCCTGTCGTGTCTGGTTCGGCACAGCCGAAGCTCACGGCAGATGCGCTCATGGCGTTACGTATCTCATGGCCTGAGAACCCAGATGACATGGCTCGAATCGTCGAGGTAATGACCCGCGAGACCGCCAAGATCGACGCGCTCATCGCCAAGGCGGAGCGGTTCATCGAGCTCGCCCAGGAGCGTCGCGCTGCGTTGATCACTGCCGCCGTCACAGGCCAGATCGAGATTCCCACGGAGGACTGACCGCCATGGCCATCCACAACGAGAGCGAGCTCGAGACCTACCTCTGCGAGTACCTCCAGGCCCACGGCTGGCTCTACTCGCCCGACGATGACGGCTACGACCGCAAGAACGCGATCTTCCCCGAGGACGTCCACGCCTGGCTAGCCGAGAACCAGCCGGAGGACTACGGGCGTCTCGTGAAGGCCGATGCCCCGGCCTCTGCCCAGCAGGCGCAGCGGGACCAGATCACCACCCGCCTGATCGACGTGCTGAACAAGCCGCAGGACACCGGCGTCGGCGGCACCCTCAACGTGCTCCGCAAGGGCTTCAAGGTCGGCACCTCCGCCACCCTGCGCATGGCCGAACCGCGGCCGGCCACGAACCTCAACCCGGCCGCCGTCGCCTCCTACGAGCGCATGCGGCTGCGCGTGATGCGTCAGGTCCACTTCACCGGGGCGCACGAAACCGAGTCCGTGGACCTGGTGCTGTTCGTCAACGGCCTGCCCGTGGCGACGATCGAGCTGAAGACCGACTCCACCCAGTCCATCGGCCACGCGAAGAAGCAGTACCGCGAGCGCAACCCGAAGGCCACGCCGTTGTTCGGGTTCGGCACCCGCGCCGTGGTCCACTTCGCCGTCTCCAACCGCGAGGTCTGGATGACCACCAAGCTGGCCGGGAAGGACACCTTCTTCCTGCCGTTCAACCAGGGCGACGACGGCCACGCCGGCAACCCGCTCAACCCCAACGGCTCCTCTACCGCCTACCTGTGGGAGCGGATTCTCCAGCGGGACACCTGGCTTGAGATCCTCCAGAAGTTCGTCTTCCTCAAGAAGGAGACCGTGGAGGACGAGCACGGCCGCTCGCGCCGGAAGTCCACGCTGATCTTCCCGCGCTTCCACCAGTGGGAGGCCGTCACGCAAATGCTCGCCGCCGTCCGTGAGGAGGGCGCCGGCAAGTCCTACCTGATCGAGCACTCCGCGGGCTCCGGCAAGACCAACACCATCGCCTGGACCGCCCACCGGCTGCTCTCCACCTACGGCGCGGACGAGCAGCGGGTGTTCGACTCGGTCATCGTGGTCACCGACCGCACCGTGCTGGACGACCAGCTCCAGGAGGCCGTCCGGCAGATCGAACGGACCTCCGGCACCGTGGTGGCCGTGGACCGCAAGAACCTCGGCGGCGAGGCCACCAGCAAGTCCGCCCTGGTCAAGCAGACGCTGCTGCAGGGCAACCGGATCATCGTGGTGACACTGCAGACCTTCCCCGCCGTGCTCGAACTCCTCAAAGGTGACTCGACGCTCGCCGGCCGCACCTACGCGGTGATCGCGGACGAGGCGCACTCCTCCCAGACCGGCTCCGCCGCAGCCAAGCTCAAGCGCGTGCTCACCCCCGACGAGCAGGCCGACCTCGAAGACGGCGGAAAGGCGGACACCGAGTCCATCCTCGCCGCCGAGGTCGCCGCCACCGGACGCCCCCAGAACATCAGCTTCTTCGCCTTCACCGCCACCCCGAAGGACAAGACCCTGCAGATGTTCGGCCGCCCCTCCGGCGAATACGACGAGAAGGGCCAGGAGATCCCGGCCTCCTTCCATCGGTACACCATGCAGCAGGCCATCGAGGAGGAGTTCATCCTCGACGTGCTGAAGAACTTCACCAACTACGGCACCGCCTTCAAACTGGCCCTGGCCGGACAGCAGGGCGAGTTCCGTCCGGAAGGCGACCGGGCCGCCGTCGGAAAGCCGACCACCGAAGTGGACCAGACCGAGGCGAGCAAGAAGCTCATGCGGTGGGTCAAGCTGCACCCGACGAACATCGCGCAGAAGGTGAAGATCATCGTGGAGCACTTCCGCGCCAACGTGGCCGGACTGCTCGACGGGCAGGCCAAGGCCATGGTGGTCACCGACTCCCGCGCCGCCGCCGTCCGGTACAAGCGCCAGATGGACCAGTACATCCAGGACATGGGGTACACGGACGTGGGCACCCTGGTGGCCTTCTCCGGCGAGATCACCGACGACGACTTCGGGCTCGAGAAGGTCACCGAGCGGTCCATGAACCCGTCCGTGACCGGCAACCTGGCGAAGGCGTTCGACGGGGACGGCTACCAGGTGATGATCGTGGCCAACAAGTACCAGACCGGCTTCGACCAGCCGAAGCTCTGCGCCCTGTACGTGGACAAGAAGCTCTCCGGCGTGCTCGCCGTGCAGACGCTCTCCCGGCTGAACCGCGCGGCACCCGGCAAGGACACCACCTACGTGCTGGACTTCGTGAACTCCGAAGATGACATCCAGGCCGCCTTCGAGCCGTACTACGCCGGCGCGAAGCTGGAGACGGTGACGGACCCGAACCTGATCCACGACCTGGGGACGAAGCTCGACGCCGCGGGCATGTACGACTGGGCCGAGGTCGACGCGTTCGCCGACGTGTGGGTGGCGTGGAAGCCGGGGAGCGGGCAGGAGGGCCTGCAGGCCGCGCTGGAGCCCGTGGCGTACCGGTTCCGCAAGGAGCTGGCGCATGCGCGGATGAACCAGGACGAGACGCGCGTGAACGAGCTCGTGATGATGCGCAAGGACATGCGGTCCTTCGTCAGCCTCTACGACTTCCTCTCCCAGATCTACGAGTTCGGGGACACCGAGCACTACAAGCGGGCGCTGTTCCTGCGGCATCTGGTGCAGCTCGTGGGCGATCAGCCCGGCGGTGAGGAGCTGATCGACCTGAGCGATGTGCAGCTGGTGAGCATCCGGCAGAAGAAGACGTCCTCGGGGGACATCGCGTTGACCGGTGGGGTCGCGCTGAAGGGGACCACCGCTGTGGGAGGCGGGCAGGTGCGTGAGAAACAGCGCGGGCCGTTGGAGGAAGTGATCGAGAAGATCAACGAGATCTTCGCCGGCGAAGGCGTGGATGCCTCCCCGTCCCAGCAGGAGGCGTGGGTCAGTGCCCTCGTGGCGCCGCTCATGGAGGACGAGAAGCTGCTCGGGCAGGCCGGAGCGAACTCGCTGGAACAGTTCCTGGCGAGCCCGAACCTGGAACGGTCGGCGATGGGCGCCGTGTACGCGAACGAGGACGCCTTCGCGAAGATGACGGACATCGTGGGCAGGGGCGGGGACCCGTCCAAGATGATCGTCGCTGCGATCGGGGAGTACTTGTACTGGAAGGTGCGGAGTGGTGGTGCTGCCAGCGGCGAGCCGGGGCCGGTCGACGTCGCGCACGGACCCTCCGACGTTTTCGCTGACGAGACACGCGCGGCTGGAAGCGTTTTTGCTGACGGCTCGGCGGACAGAACAGCATCGACCGTCCGAAAGGGGCAGTGACATGGCGCATCCCAAGACCCTGCAGGTCTTCCTGATGGACGGCTCTCCGACCGGGCGACTGAAGTGCACCCTCGACAACTGGACGGGCCTCGTCTACGTGGTGCCGCGGACCAGCCTGAATGTGCGGCCTCGGCCAGAAGCGTTCGAGTCGACCGGTGTGTACCTCCTGCTGGGTCAGGACGCAGACTCTGGCGAGGACGCGGTTTACGTGGGCCAGGCCGTGGGCCGCGTCAACGGCAACGGGTTGGTGGGCCGCATCCAAGAACACGTTGCCAATGGTCGGCATGATTTCTGGAACCGCGCCATTCTGCTCACCACCCTGGGTGATTCGTTCGGTCCCACTGAAGTCACCTTCCTGGAGAACCTCTTCTTCGAGCTGGCAAAGGCGACTGGCCGCTATCGCGTGGACAACGCGAGCACACCCCCCGAGGGCAATGTGACCGAAGAGAAGCGAGCCGAACTGCATGAATATGCAGACAAGGGCCAACTGGTCATCAGTGCGCTCGGACACCGCGTCTTCGAAGAAGTCGACGATCAGCGGGACCCATCCTCAGCACCCCAGCCCGGTCAGAAGCCGGACGACGCTGTCTACTCGATGTCGATCAACGACGGCAATGCCACGGGGCGTCCGACATCCGAGGGCTTCGTGATCTTCGCCGGGAGCCGCGTGGCCAAGGGCCTCAGGGATAGTGCACCCGCCGGGGTGCGTGCCAACCGTGAGAAACACCAAGCAGTGCTGACCATGGACGGAGTGCTGACCGCGGATGCCCTGTTCAGCAGCTCATCCGCGGCGGCTAGTTTCATCGCCGGAGGAAGCATGAGCGGTCCGCGCTCGTGGATCGCGCCTGACGGCCGCACACTGGGTGTGCACGAGGCTGCCGCGGCGGAAGCGGGCGATCTGGCCGACGGCGTCGCGTCGGTATGACCGCTCCTGCGGCCGCCGCGGATCACCGCGGCGGCCGCAGGTCAATTGTCAGGTCCACGTCCACCTCGCCGGCGTATTTGACCAGCTCCTCCTGGCGCGGCTGGCCGAGCACCATCCGGTAGGCCCCGAGGGTCCGCTGCAGGCTGCCGAGCCGGCGCCGTTCCGTGCTCAGCGGCATGGCCGGCACGTAGCGCCACACCTTCGCCTCGCCGGGGTAGATCCAGAACGGGGACAGCCCCACCGAGTCTTTCGGCTCGGCGGCGTCGGCGGCGTCGAACAGGTCCGCCCACACATCGGTCTGCCGACCGACGAACGCGGCGCCCCCGAATCGCGCGGCCACGTTCTTGCGCACGGCATGGCCCTTGTACCGGTGTACACGGCCTTCCCGCTGCTCCAGGTCCACAGGATTGGACGGCAGGTTCCAGTGCACCACCGCGTGCGAGTAGGTGTGGAAGTCCAGACCCTCCTGGCCCACGGAGGTGGACGCCAGCACGAACGGCCAAAACGGTGACGTGTAGGCCTCACGGGCCGAGCCCTCGCGCTGTTCCGACTTGTCCGTGGCCGACTTTGCGGTGCCAAAGCGCACTGCCAGGTGCGTGCGGAACGAGCGCTCCGCCACGTCCACGCCGTCGTCGCCGACGCGGATGTCCTCCACCCGGGCCGACGCGGCGGTCAGTCCGGCCACGCCACTGATGCGCTGGGCCAGTGCCTCCCACCGCTCGGCCGACTCGGCCGCCCTGAGGCCCTCGGACTCCACGAGCAGGTGCACGTACTCGTCCAGCACCGCCTGCAGGTTGCCGGCCATCGAGTACTGCAGCACCTGCCGCCAGTAGGCGTCCTCACCGCGGCCCCCGGTGCCGGCCGCGCCCACCACGGCGGATACCTCGGGCCCGCGGAACATGGCGCGCAGACCGTGCACCGCGACCTCCGCCCCTGATCGCAGCAGGCGGTGGTCCATCAGGTCCACGGCTTCCTCGGACCGGGCCAGGGCGCGCAGGGCGCACACGCCCGAACCGGCCAGGGCCATCTCCGCCAGGACCTCGGGCAGGTCCTCCGGCGGGTCGCCCAGCTGGTCGAGGGAGGCGTTCATCGCCCAGTGCAGGTGTTCCGCCAGAGCCGAGCTCTGCTCCGACGATTCCTCTCCGTCGGGTTCAGTCCGCCTGGCCGCGAACACCCGCTCGACGCTCGAGAGGTCGGCGGGCCGCAGGCCGCCGTGCTTCAGGTCCAGCAACACCGGGGCCACTCCGTACCAGCGCCGCCGCCGGCGGTCCGACGGGTCGCCGGCGGTCGGCACCACACCGATCTCCGCCAGCGTGGCCTGCACCCGCTCTGCCACGAGTCGCACCGCGTCCGCCGCGTCCATGGGCTCGCGTGCGGCCCGCGCCAGCTCCAGCGGGTCCCCCAGCCGCGCCAGCGTGGGGGAGGGGTAGACGGTCGTGAGGTTCGGGAGGTTCCTCGGGGCGTTGTTCACGCGGTCCATGCCGAAGGCCAGGGTCTGCATCCGACGCTTGTCCGAATACCGGCGTCGCTCGTCACGCAATGCGCGGGAGTTCTCGACGATCCTGCGTTCGGCCTCGTAGCTGACCAGCGCGGACAGCGCCTTGGGCGCCACGGACCAGGACGAGAACACGAGCCGCTTCGTGAACGCCTGGGCCGCCGCGTCCGCGAACACCCCGCTCGGCGTCAGGTAGGGCAACGACGGCGGCACCCACGCCAGCTCCCACGCCCGGTGGCGCTTCAGGTCATCGACCAGCGCACGCAGCTTGGCGTTGGGCAGGGCGATCTCCTCGAACCGCTCCACGGATTCCCAGTCCAACAGGCCGTCCCCGGCCTCCATCACCACGGCAGCGGCTCGGTCCGCCGCGGCAGGCCGTGTGCCGTCCTCGCCCGGCGTGAGGGCCTCGAGGAACGTCCGCTGCACCTGGTAGCTGCGGTCCATCAGGTTCGGCAAATACGCGGCTGAGCGCCACAGCTCGAACATGTCGTAGCCGCCCACGGCCCGGCTCATCGCGTGCGCGGATCGCCAGGACGCGACGTCCTCCGGTGCCACGGTCATGGCACCGAGCGCCCGTGCCTCGACCATCCCGTCCCGTCCCTCGGTGAAGCTCACCCGCTCGGTCCGGCACATCACCCGCCGCAGCCGGGTTCCGGCGTCGTCCTTCGCCGTCACAGCCTCCGCCAGCCCCTCCGGCGTGCGAGTGAGCATGCCTTGCCGGATCCGGCTCAGGTCCGACTGGATCCGCTCGGCCTCGTCGGCCCCGGCCAGAAATCGCACGGTGGACTGGAAGTCCTGGTAGTGGTCGTCCCCGTCGGGCTCGGCGGGGAGCGTGTACATCTTGTACGGGGTCGCGCTCAGGACCAACGTCTTCGTCCGCTTGCTCGCCAGGACGCGCTGGGCGAGCCGCTTCGTCTCCGCCGGCAGACCCGCGGCCTGCTCGTCGAACAAGTCCTTGAACCGCTGGAACTCGTCCAGGATCACCAGGTCCGGTGCCAAGGAGTCCACCGCGGCGTGGGCCATGGCCATCCGGAGCCGGCCGATCAGCCAGCGGCGGTGCCAATGCTCCTCCCCGTCGATGCCGGCCTCCGGGTCCACGGCGTGCCAGAACCGGGTGTGGGCGGCCTCCACCAAGTGGAGCAGAGAGCTCCCGTCGGCCCCGACCCGAGTGATCGCTTCGCGGAACCGGCCGATCACCTCCGAAGGAAAGGCGCCCGGGGCGTCGTCGCGCATCCAGGCGAGCTCCTGTCGGAAGTTCTCGGCGTGTGAGCCCGCCCGGAAGAAGGCGATCCAGCCGTCGTCATCCAGTCGGCGGGCCATCACCTGCTCGAGCATCAGCACTTCCAGGCAGCGTTCTGCGGCCTTGCCTGCAGTGTCTCCGAGGCGTAGGGAGGTCCCCGGGGTGAACGCCAGCAGCTGGACCCGCGCTTGCGAGTCCTGCCGCCCCATCGTCAGTGGCAGCAGGGTGAGGCGGTCCGCATTGGCCTGTACCCCGCCGCCGGTGAGGTCGCGCAGCCGGGCCAGGTTCTGCCGTGCGATCTGCCCGTTGGAACAGATGTACACCAGGGTGATCGGGCCCTCGGCCGGGTCTCGGTCCCACAACCGCTCGATGGTCCGAGCCGCCACGCCCTTGGCGATCATCGTCTTGCCCAGCCCGACCTCGTCCGCCACCAGGAACCGGTCGGTCGGGTCCGCGCCCCAGAGTCGCTCGACGGCGTGCTCCACGGTCGCCCGCTGGAACGGCTTGAGCGAAGCGAGCAACCCGTCCACGTCCGGCAGCCCGCTCACTCGTCCACCTCCTGGACCTGCCGGAGAACCTCGGGCGCCACCACGCCCAGCACGGTGTCCCACATCTGTTCGAAGTCCGCGGGGATCAGCGTCCGCACCTTCTCGGATCGGCGTAGCCGCGCCACTTGCGCCGCCACCATGGCCAGCGAGTCGACGTCCCCGGTGCTCGCTCGCATCAGCGGCTCGAACAGAACCACGTCCTCCCAGCTCCTGCCGGAGCCGTCCTCCCCGAGGCCCTCCAGCCGCTCGACCACGTCGTCCTGATGGTCGAGCCCGGCGGCGTGCGTCTCGTCCAGCCCCAGGAGCAGGGCCAGGTAGCGCAGCACCGCATTCTCCGAGTCCAGCACCTCCTCCAGGTAGGCCTGCCGGCGGTCCAGGAGGTCGCCGGTCAGATGCATCATCACCATGCATCGTCGGGTGACCCGGGCGTCTCCGGCGCCGACCGTGCTCTCCAGCACCAGGAACGGTGTGACGTTGCGCGGAGCCAGGGTCCAGGCCAATCCGTCCCTTAGCTCGGACCGCGTATCGGCGGGCATCGTCAGCAGCCTCGCCCTCGTCGTGGATCCGTCCGGAGCCGCCGGCACCGCGACGGCGAGGTGTGCCTCCGCCTGCTCCTCGCCGGTGGCGCGTACGGCCAGGACGGGGAGGGCGGCCGCCACGGCCCGGTGGAATGCCTCCAGGGCGTAGGAGTTCGCGATCTGCTCCTCCTGCTCCGGGGCAGGCGGGACCGGGTCGTAGCGGGTCAGCACCTGTTCCAGTCCCATCCCGCCGCCGAGGGGTCCGAGCGTCGCCTCCACACCCACCTCGCGGGTGCGGCCCTCCAGGACCGCTCCGAACTCGACGTTCCGCTCCCAGGCGGCATCCGTGAGATTCGCGCTGCCGGTCACCACGCGGGAACGTTCCTTGACCCCGATGACGTCCTGGACCACGGTCTTGGCGTGCAGCCCGGACGTCCTCAGGCCGGTCTCTGTGTCCGGGGCAGCGGCCGTGCCTGCGTCGCCACCCCCGGGGTCGGTCTCGGCGACATGATCGAGGCCCCCGACGAGCTCGTCATGCAGCACGCGGCAGGACCAGTCCTGGACGTGCGCTCCCAGAAGATCCAGCTGCTCCGGACGGGAGACGAGAACCGGATCGGAGCCGCCCTGCAACCGCCGCATCAGACCGGCGGTGACAAATGGGGAGATGGCCAGGGTGCGCCGGACTCGTGACGGCTCGGGGAACGGCCAGTGCCCGGCCTGTCCGGCCAGTCCCAGGGGGAGGAGCTCCCCGCTGAGGAACGGATCCGGGGCAGAGAACCGCGCAGCCCCCACCGTTGCGGCCAGGTCCATCACTGCGGCCTGTCGGGACGGGTCCATCCCGACGACCGCCATATCCGGCAGGGCGGCCAAGAAGTCTGCAGCGGGCTCCCCGTCGATCTGACCGTCGGAGGACTCGTCCAGGACCAGCAGCGTGTCCCACGACTCGTCCAGGGTGAGGTTGCGGGAGCCGATCAGCAGCCGATGATGAAACGCGCCGCCGGAACCGGTGAATCGGACGGCCCACACCTTGGGGTGGAACAGCCCCTGCGGGTGGGGCGGCTCCACCTGGACCACGGAGTCCTCCAGGAAGGTGTGGATGCGGGAGTGGCTCGTCGGCACCCCGATGCCGCCGGCCTGGACGAACGCCGTCGTATGGCCGATGTGGCGCTGCACGGCGTCGAGGATGCGCAGCGGGTCCGCGTCCACGGCCCCGACGGCGTCCGGCTCCGCCAGCGCGAATGTCAACGGCGCCAGGAGCATCGCCGTCAGGTTCAGGGAATACGTGGTGACCACCGCCTGGTCCACCTGCATGCCGCCGGGCGGGCGCAGGGCCGAGCCGAGCACGGTCTGGATCCCGGGATCGAGCATCAGTCCGCCTCCAGTGCGGTGTAGAGATCCTGCAGGTGCGTTCGGGTGTCGGCCCAGCGGAACTCCATGCGGCCCAGTCCGGACCCGCCGTTCCACTGGTCCAGACGGGAATGGTTCCGCAACCGGGCCAGGCGGCCCTTCTTCCTCAGCTCCCGCTCCTCGATCAGCCGCCGCGCGGTGCGGTCATCCGCCAGGGCTGCGGGGGAGTCCGCGACGGCCACCGTCTCCGCCCAGCGGGAGAGGAACTCGAGGTCAGAAGCGCGTATCGGCCGAGGGGCACGTCCAGGAGTGTGGATCAGCTCGAGATCGTCGAGCCGGAAGGAGTCGCCCGACCGGTACACCTCCCACGCCGAGCCCAGGCTCTCCCGGTGGCGCGCCGCCAGGGGCGCGCCGTCGTCGTCCGTGCGGTCGGATGCCTCCGCGAGCAAGACGTTGTAGATCAGGTTCGCCACATGGGCCAGGCGTGAGAAGCGGACCGCCGCAGCGAGCGTGCGATGCAGCTGTTCCGGCAGCTCTTCAGTCATCAGTTCGTCGAGGCTGTTCGGGAGGGCCCCTTCGGCGGCCCATCCGCGGGGCGGGTTCTCGATGAGGTGGGCCAGCAGGGAATGTGGACTGTGGGCGCCGATCATGGTGCGCAGGTAGTCGGCTTCGACGTGCGTGAGGACGAAATCGGTCTCCCGCAGCAGACCCGGGGGCGCCGGGGGGAGCCGTGGGTCTAGGTGGCCGAGACTGAGCGACGAGTGACCCTCGTCGTCGCCCACGGGGGCACGACGGGCCGCCTCACGATCCAGCAACACCCGTTCCGCGTGCTCCCGTGCGCTGTGTCCGCGCTGCACGATGCCCCATTCCACGAGCATCCCCCAGTAGACCACCGAGGGCAGACGCTTCAGGGACCTCCCCGCGTCGCGCCCGATCAGACCGGTGAGATCCTCCCCAAGCCCGGCGCGCAGCGCCCCCATGAGCTGGAACTCGCCCTCCCGGAAGTCCGCCAGGATCCCCTCCACGGTCTCCTTTCGTTCCGCACGGCGGAGCAACCAGGCGATGAACAGGGCGTATCGGACGCGTGTGTGCAGGGTCGAGGTGCCGGGGAACAACCGGTCCGCCCAGGCGTCACGGATCGGACCGAACCCGAGATCATCCACCGTGGACGCGTCCCGGAACTGGTCCACCAGCTCCATCATCCGGCGGTGCTGACGCCGATCCACGGCCAGCCAGGTGAAGGAGGACATGGAGAGATCCTGCCGTATCACCCGCTGGCGCCGCAGTCGTTACCCCGTCCACCCCACCCACTAGCCTCCCCACCATGAAGATCGGTTTCCGCACACCCTCCTTCACGAAGTCCCTCAGGGCCCGCACCACGGGCCGCGCCACGCGCGCGATCAAGCGCCAGGTCATCCCCGGCTACGGCCGCAAGGGGATGGGCTGGCTGCGCAATTCGAAGCGCGCCGCCCGCAACGCGGTCTACAAGCGCACCACGTTCGGCCTCGGCGACGTCCTGCGGATGTTCCGATGAGCGCGCCCGGCAGCATCACCGCCGACGGCGCTCGCGGCCTCGCCACACACCGCGCCCCCGGCGCCGTCGAGCTCGTCGAGCCGCCCCGCGAAGCTGTGGAGTGGATGGCTTCACCCGCCCCCGCGACCGACCTCTGGTGGACCGCCACCGTCTGTGGCGAGGAGGACCCGGGCTGGCACCGGCTGGAGAGCGCCGCCCAGATCGCGGACCTGGTTAACGCCCTCACCGACCCGCGGGACAAGCTGATCCTCGAGGACGAGCCGCCCACTCGGTACGCGCAGATCATGCTGCTGGGCGACGGGCTCTTCATGGTGGAGATCGCCAAGCGGTTCGAGGGGCTCGGGGCCTACAACTGGCGGATCGGCCGGGGCCGGGCTGCGGACGAGGCCGCCAACGACCCCCAGGACCTCGTCCAGCCCCTGCAGGAGCTCACCGCCGCCGAGACCATCGAGGTCCTCGTCAGCTGGGCACAGGGCCATGGTCTCCCACTGCCCTACGGGGCGGCCCTGCGCACCTACGGCAACCCGCCGGACCCGGGGCTCGGGTTCGACTCGTGACGCTCTAGGGGCGCGAATGTTCCCGGGCGCGGTGCAGTGCCGACCGTATGGTGTGATAAGCGTCATGCAATTCCGATGATGAAGGAGCACAGTGGAGTTCGAGGTCCCTTCCGTGTCACCCGGCTCGGAGTCTCCTAACGCCCCGTTCACCTCGAAGCGACGCCGTGAGCTCGATGCGCTGGCCAGCATGACCATCCTGCCGTCGACCCCGCGCGCTGTGAGGATGGCCCGGGAGTACTTCGAGGGCAGCACACTGGCCGAGATCGGGGAGCGGTTCGGCCGCACCCGGGAACGGGTCCGGCAGCTCATCCGTGATGAAGCGGGGTACTCGACCAAGGAATTGAAGGCGTACCGCGAACTCCTCGCTGACGAGGAGTTCCGCATGAAGCGGGCGGCCGCCGTGTCCTGGTCGGAGCGACACGTGGGCGTGCCGATCTCCGTGGCATCGCAGGATCTGAGTCTGTCCCAGCAGGAGCTGCGGCGGTTGCTGGGCAAGCGCGTCAAGTTCCATCTGGGAGAAGCCAAGCCGCGCAAGACGTCCTCGGCTACCCCGGACGAGGTTCTGCTCTCTGCTCTCCGCGAGTTCTACGAGGAGACGGGAGAGACGGCGGCGCAGTCGTTCACCCAGTGGTCCCGGAGCCACGGAGTGCCCACTCACCAGACAGTGGCCAACCGGTTTGGTGGATGGAACGCCGCTCTCGAACGCGCGGGCATCGCGGTCACGGACCGGCGTCGGAGTCGATCCAAGTACTCCGACGCAGAATTGGTCGAAGCACTGGTGGACGCGTGGTCCTCAGCGACGCCGCCCCGCACCTACCTCGAACTCTCGGACTGGCTCTCCGCGCGCCCGGGCATGCCGTCGGCGGCCCTGATCCGCAATCGTCTCGGCGTGGGGTTCGAAGAGATGCGAGCGCGCGCCCTGCGCGTCGTGGCCGGTCAGTCGATGGGCTTCCCGGGGCGGAAGCGGACCCGGGTCGACTGGAAGGGCAAGCTCGATCCGGGGGACGACCCGCTGACCCTGGTGCGCCGGGCGATCGAGGACCGAGGGCCGCGCCTGACCGTCGCCGCCTACAACAGCTGGGCGGCGGAACACGGAGTCCCCGCCACGCCGACGGTCCTGCGCCGCGCTGGCACTAATTGGGTCCAGCTCGTGGAGGCGGCCGGCGGTACCCCCAACCCGCCGAAGCCCGCCAACCCCTTCACTACCGAGGAACTCCGGGTGTGGATGGAGCGGTTCATGACAGAGTCGGCCACCCACAGCCAGTCCGCTCACGAGGAGTGGCGCCTGGCCCACGGTGGCCCTTCGGCTCAGACGATCACCACCCGTCTTGGCCCATGGCGAGAGGTCCTCGAAAATCTCGGCGGGGGCCAACGAGAGGGCTGAACCGGCGATGAGCGCCCCGTGAAGTTTGTCCCCCGGGCATCATGGCCCCATGACGTCCGCTCTCAACCGCCTCGAGCATCTCGCCGCCCTCCCACCTCACACCGCGATCGACCCAGCCGAGCTTGCTGTGGCCCTCACGGGGGTGCCAGAGCTCGGGGGTTGGCGCGTCACGCCGTCGTCGACACCCGCCGACACCACCCCACCCGAGCTCACCGTCACGTACGCCACCGGCGACTTCGCCTCGGCCCTGGCCCTGGCGAACCGGATCGGGGAGGCGGCCGAGGCCGCCGACCACCACCCGGACCTGACCGTCTCCTACGGCCGGCTCACCGTGGGCATGCACAGCCACGACGTCCGCGCCCTCACCTCCCGCGACGTCCGCCTGGCCCGCACCGTCGCCCGCCTCGCGAGTGAGGTCCTCGCCCCCCACGCCCTCGCCGCGTACGGCACCCTGGCGCCCGGCCGCTCGAACGCGCACGTCATGGACGGTGTGCGCGGCACCTGGATCCCCGGCACCCTCCGCGGCACGCTCCACGCCAGCGGCACCGATGCGGCCACCGGCTACCCGGGGATCGTCCTCGCGGGCACCGCGCCCGCGCACGCGACCACCGACGTCCCCGCCCAGGTGCTCGTGTCCGCCGACCTCCCGGACCACTGGGACCGCCTCGACGCCTTCGAGGGCGCCGGCTACCGGCGGGTGCCCGCCGTCGTCGCCCTGGAGGACGACGACGCCGTCCGCCCCGCCTTCGTCTACGAGCTGGTGCCCGATGCCGTCCCCCCGTCCGCCTGAGCCCCCCGCCATGACACCGCACCTCGACACCCACCCCGACGCCCGCCCCGACCCCGGCTCCCGCCAGCGGGCCCTCGTCCGGCGCTCGCCCCTGATCCTCGCGGCCGTCGTCCTCCTGGCCGGAGCCGCCGTCCTCGCCGCCCAGGGACACCGCGAGGCGGCCGGCCTCAGCCTGCAGATCGTCACGGTGGTCCCCGTGCCGATCGCCCTCGAACGCGCCCACCGGGTCCGCCTGCCCACCGCGCTGCATGTGATGTACGCGGCCCTGCTGCTCGCCGCCCCGTGGGTGGGTGCCGCGCTCGGCGGCTACGACGCCTGGCCGTGGTGGGATGCCCTCGTGCACTTCTACTCCGGCGTGCCGATCGCGCTCGGGTGCGTCTTCCTGCTGGGCGTCGCGGCCGCGCGCCGTGGGCTGGTCCTGCCGCCCGGGCTCGAGGCGCTCCTCGTGATGGCCCTGCACTCGCTCGTGGCCCTGGCGTGGGAGATCGCCGAGTTCACCGCCGACCAGGCGCTCGACGCGCAGACGCAGAAGGGCAACACGGACACCATGACGGACATGATCGTCGGCACGCTCGGGGCCCTGATCGTGGCGTTCGCCCTGTACGCGCACCGCACCCGGGGATGGTTCCCCTGGATGGCCCGCTTCGCCGGGGCTCGGACGGACCTCGCCGGGGGGCCGGCGCAGCCGCCGCCGGCCTGAGCCCGCGGCGGCGTCGCCTCAGTGGGCGACGCCGCCGGCCTGGGCCGCCGCCGCCCCTCACCGGCCCGCGAACGCCTCCACCCGCCGCACGGCCTCCGGGTGCTCGGACGCCGCCGCGATCGACGCCGCCTCCTGCCGCACATGCGCGCGCAGCGCCTCGACGTCGGCCCCGCGCGCCAGCGCCTTCGTCGGCCCATAGGTGTGCGCCGGACCGGCCACCAGCTCGTCCTCGAGCTCCGCCAGACGCGCCGCGAACGCGTCCCCGGCCACCGCCTCGGTCGCCAGGCCCCACGCGACGGCCTCGGCCCCGTTCAGGCGCCGCCCGCCGAGCAGCAGCTGCGTCGCGCGCACCGGCCCCAGCACCCGCGGCAGCCAGTAGGACACGCCCGTGTCCGGCGTCATCCCGAGCGAGGAGAACGCCGTCACCAGCTGCGCGTCCTCGCGCACCAGCACGACATCGCCGCCCAGCATGAGCCCGAGCCCCGCCCCGGCGGCCGTCCCGTTGACGCCGGCCAGCACCAGCAGGCGAGAGCCCGTCAGCGCCACCGCGACCTCGCCCGCCGCCTCGCCGAGCTCCTGGATCATCGCGCGCCGCTCCGGCCCGGCGGGGGAGGCGGCCATGGCCTGGACGTCCCCGCCGCCGCAGAAGATCCGTCCCGCGCCGGTCAGCGTGAGCACGTGCACGGAGTCGTCCGCCTCGGCCGCGGCGATCGCCGCGAGCACCTCGCGCGCCATCGTCAGTCCGAGCGCGTTGCCCTTCGCGGGCCGGTTCAGCGTCAGCCGCACGACGCCGGGCCGCGTCTCGACGAGGACGGCGGGGGCGTCGTCGGAGGAAGAAGGGGTGGGTGCGGTGGTCATGTCAGCTCCTGGGGTTGGCGGGTGCGGTGCACGGGTGCCGGCCGCGAGGACGGCCGGCCGGGCATGGGGTGGGTGCGCGATCCGAAGCGCGCCGCCTACAACGCGGTCTACAAGCGCACCACGTTCAGCGTCTGGGACCTGTTCCGCTGAGTCTGTTCCTCACGCGGGCTGGTCCGCCTCGTCCTCGTCATGCTCCTCCACGCTGCGGATCAGGGCCCGCAGGAACGCGGCCGCGCCGGCGAGCTCGGCCGGGGTGAGGCCCTCCACCGCGGCGAGCATACTGCGGTGCATGGCGCCCAGGGTGGCGCGGACCTCGTGGTCCGTCTTGGCCGTCGGCTCCACCACCACGGATCGGCGGTCCTGTGGGTGGGGCGCCCGTCGGGCGTAGCCGTCTCGGACCAGTCGGTCCACCAGGGCGCTGGCGGAGGCCGGGGTGATCTCCAGGGCGCTGGCCAGATCCCGCTGACGGACCTTGTGGCCGCGTCGGTCGGCCCGCAGCAGGTAACGCAGGGCTGACAGGTGGGTCTCTCCCATCCCCATGCTGTCCCGGGTGCGGGCGCGCATGCGCCGTTCGGCCTCCCGGTAGCGTCGCAGCAGGTTGAGCACGTCCACAGGTTCGATCTCGCGGGCGCCGCGGGTGTACCAGTAGCCCGACGTCGGTTCGCCATCCGTGCTGGTCAGCGTGGAGTGCTCCTCACCCATGCGCTCTTGAACCTCCCTGTTCACGTCACACCGAAAATTTGGTTAGTCTTCCTAACGCATAGTTAGACTAACATTTTCCAGGTCACGGCGATCTCTGTGAGGGGGCGCCCGGGCCGCGGCGAGAGGAATGTCATGACAGCAACGCTGGAGGCCCCCCAGGCCATGGGGCGGACCCTGTCCGCCGTCCCGCCCATACTCGAGTCCCCGGCGCCGCAGCCCGCCGCCTTCCGTCAGCGCTGCGCCCGCCTGGCCATGAGTGCCGCGCGGGCCGTCACCGTGTTCCCCGAGGTCGCTGAGGCCAGGTTCGCCATCACCGGCACCCCCTCCGCCCCCGCGCTGGAGGTGGACTGCATCCTGCGGGACGGAGAGGACACCGCGGCGGTCATCGAGACCATCACGGTGCACCTCGTCGAGGACCTCGAGGAGCTGCTCGGCGCACGGTTCCACGAACGTCGGCTGGAGCTGGTCGTGGACCGCAGCCTGCCCCGGGTGGGCGTGGGGGTCGTCTCCGCGCCCTGAGGGAGGCGCTCACGCGAACGCGCTCATCCCGGTCAGGTCCCGGCCGAGGATCAACGCCTGCACGGACTCGGTGCCCTCGTAGGTGTGCAGCGCCTCGACGTCGGCGAAGTGCCGCATCACCCGGTGCTCCAGCAGGATGCCGTTGCCGCCGAGCATGTCCCGGGCGATCTGCGCCACCCGGCGCGCGCCCCGGGTGCAGGCGTACTTCAGCAGGGAGGCCTGCTCGTCACGCAGCCGCCCGGCCGCCTGCAGGCGGGCCACGGCCACGCAGCGGGTCTGCATCGCGGTCACCTCGTCCAGCATCTGCGCGAGCCGTTCCTGCACCATCTGGTGCGCTCCCAGCGGCTTGCCGAACTGCTCCCGCTGCCGGGCGTAGGCCAGCGCGGCCTCGAACATGGCGGTCGCGTGGCCCAGCGCGGACCAGCCCACGTTCACGCGGGTGGCCACCAGCACGCGCGCGGCGTCCTTGAACGTCGCCACGTCCGGCAGCCGCGCGTCGTCGCCGACCCGCACGTCGGTCAGCGTGATCTCGGCCTGGTGGATGGCCCGCAGCGCGCCCTTGCCCGTGATCACCTCGGCCTCGTAGCCGGGCGTGGACTGCTCCACCACGAACCCCTTGACCTGGCCGTCCTCGGTGTCGCGCGCCCACACGATCGTGATGCCCCCGGCGGCCCCGTTGCCGATCCACTTCTTGGCGCCGTTCAGCACCCAGCCGCCGGCGCCGTCGGGCCGCGCGGACGTCTCGAGGGACACCGAGTCCGAGCCGTGCAGCGGCTCCGTGAGTGCGAACCCGCCCGGCAGCGTGCCGCGCGCCACCGGTTCGAGGTACCGCTCCTTCTGCTCCGGGCTCGCGCAGTGCACCAGGGCGCGCAGCACGAGCCCGCCCTGCACCGCCGCCGCGGCCGCCATCGACCCGTCCGCCCGGGAGATCTCCATCGCCACCAGGCCCGCGGCCAACGGGGACATCACCGGGTGCCCCGGCACCTCCAGCCCGTCGGTGAGCAGGTCCAGCTCGCCCGCCCGCGCCACCAGGTCCAACGGGTACTCCGCCCGGTCCCAGTGCCCGTCGATCCGCTCGAGCACCTCGCGGCCGTAGGCGCGGGCGCGGTCCCAGTGCGCGCGGTCCTCGTCCGTGGCCTCCCCGAACGCGTCCAGGTAGTCCACGTCCAGGGGCGTGACGACGTCGTAGGTCGGCTTCTGCCTGCGCGTCACCGGGCCTCCTGCGTCCGCTCGGTGCGCAGCGCGCGCTTGAGGAGCTTGCCCGACTGGTTCCGCGGCAGCTCCGCCACGAAGTCCACGCGCTTGGGCACCTTGAAGCCCGCCAGCCGCTCCTTCACGTGGGCGCGCACGGTCTCCGCGGTCAGCTCGGCGCCCTCCTTGAGCACGACGACGGCGGTCACCGCCTCGATCCAGCGCTCGTCCGGCAGGCCGATGACGGCGACCTCGGCCACCTCGTCGAGCTCGTAGATCGCGTCCTCGACCTCGCGCGGCGCGACCAGCACGCCGCCCGTGTTGATGACGTCCTTGATGCGGTCCACCACCTGGATGTAGCCGGCGGCGTCCTGGGTGACCTGGTCGCCGGAGCGGAACCAGCCGTCGTCGGTGAACGCGTCCGCGGTGGCGTCCGGGCGGTTCCAGTAGCCGGAGAGCAGCTGCGGCGAGCGGTACTGGATCTCGCCGGGCTCTCCGGGCGCGGCGGGGGCGCCGTCGGCCGTCATCACCCGCGCCTCCACGTGGAACACGGGGCGGCCGCACGAGGCCGGCCGCGCGTCGTGCTCCTCGGGGCGCAGCACGGTGCACAGCGGGCCCAGCTCGGACTGGCCGAAGCAGTTGTAGAAGCCGATGCCCGGCTGGCTCTGACGCAGGCGCTGCAGCACGGTCACCGGCATGATCGAGGCGCCGTACTGGGCCTTGCGCAGCGAGGAGAGGTCGCGCGTGGCGAGGTCCGGGTGGTTCGCCAGCGGCACCCAGACGGTGGGCGCCAGGAACAGGGAGCCGATGTGCTCGGTCTCCACCAGCTCGAGCATCCGGGGGATGTCCGGGGCGGCCAGCAGGCGCACCGTGGCGCCGAGGCTCAGGTAGGGGAGCAGGAACACGTGCATCGCGGCCGAGTGGTACAGCGGCATGGCCACGAGGGGGCGGTCCTCGGCCGTGAAGTCCAGCGCGATGATCGAGGAGAGGTACTCCGCCACGAGCGCCCGGTGGGACATCATGGCGCCCTTGGGGGTGGAGGTGGTGCCGGAGGTGTAGAGCAGCTGGGCCAGGTCGGTGGCCGACACCTCCGTCTCCGGGGCGGCGGCGTCCAGCGTCTCGTCCTGGGCGGTCTGAAGCACGGAGGGCTCGGCGTGGCCGGCGGGCAGCATGGTCCACACGTGCCGCAGAGCCGACGCGCGGCCCTCGGCCCGGACCTGGTCGACGCGCTCGAGCATGCCGGCGTCGGCCACGAGCAGCTCCGCGCCGGAGTCCTCGAGGGCGTGCGCGAGCTCGCCGCCCTTGAGCGCGAAGTTCACGGGCACGTGCACGTAGCCGGCCGTGACGCAGGCCAGGAAGAGCAGCGCATAGGCGTCCGAGTTGGTGGCGTAGGCGGCCACCCGGGTGCCGGCCGGCAGGCCGGTGTCCTGGAGGCGGCGGGCCACGCGGTGCGCTCCGTCCCGGAGCTGGGCGTAGGTCCAGTCGCGGTCCTCGAAGCGCAGGGCGACGGCCTGCGGAGAGCGGGCGACCGCGCGCGCGAACACGCGGCCGATCGTGTCCTCCGGGGCGGGGGAGAGGTGGGCGGCGGCGTCGGTGGGGTGGGTGATCTGGTCGGGCATGGGAACCTCCGGGGGATGGGTCAGAGACGTTCGATCACGGTGACGTTGGCCTGGCCGCCGCCCTCGCACATGGTCTGCAGGCCGTAGCGGCCGCCGCTGCGCTCGAGCTCGTGCAGCAGGGAGGTCATCAGCCGGGCGCCGGTGGCGCCGATGGGGTGGCCCAGGGCGATCGCCCCGCCGTTGACGTTGACCTTCGCCGGGTCCGCGCCGGTCTCGGTCAGCCAGGCCAGCACGACGGCGGCGAACGCCTCGTTGATCTCCACGAGGTCCATGTCGTCGATGGTCAGGCCCATGCGGTCGAGCGCGTACGCCGTCGCCGGGATCGGGGCGGAGAGCATCATGACGGGGTCGGCGCCACGGGCGGAGAGGTGGTGGATGCGGGCTCGCGGGGTGAGGCCGTGGCGGCGCACGGCCTCCTCGGAGGCGAGCAGGAGGGCGGCCGCGCCGTCGGACATCTGGGACGCGGTGGCCGCGGTGTGCAGCCCGCCGGGGACGATCGGGTCGAGCGAGGCGATCTTCGCGGCGTCCGGGGTGCGGGGGCCCTCGTCCGCGGTGAGGCCGGCGAGGGGCAGGATCTCGCGGTCGAAGCGACCGTCGGCCTGGGCGGCGAGCGCGCGCTCGTGGGAGCGCACCGCGAACTCCTCCAGGGCGTCACGGTCCAGGTTCCAGTGCCGGGCCATCATCTCGGCCCCGCGGAACTGGGAGATCTCCTCGTCCCCGTAGCGGGCGGCCCAGGACTCGGAGCCGGTGAACGGGTCGGGGAAGCCGAGCTCGCGGGCGGCCGTGTTGGACCGGGTGAGCGGGATCGCGCTCATGGACTGCACGCCGCCGGCGACGACGAGGTCCGCCGTCTCGCTCATGACGGCCTGCGCGGCGTAGTGGACCGCCTGCTGGCCGGAGCCGCACTGGCGTTCGACCGTGGTGCCGGGGACGTCCTCGGAGAGCCCGGCCGCGAGCCAGGCGTTGCGTGCCACGTCCATGGCCTGCGGGCCGAGCTGGTCGATGCAGCCGAGGATGACCTCGTCGTATTCGGCTGAGTCGATGTTCTGGCGGCCGACGAGCTCGCGCAACGGCGCGGCCGCCAGATCGAGGGGATGCACGCCGGCGAGCCCCTTCCCTCGGCGACCCACGGGGGTGCGGACGGCGTCGATGATGTAGGCCTCGGGCATGGGGGCTCCTCCGGACGGCGGGGACGTGACGCCGATCACGCTATTGCTTGGACGTCCAACGATCAAGAGTGTGACGGGATCCGTCGCGGCGGCGTGGAGGAGCGCCGTTTCGTCAACGAAAGCGGCTCGGGGCGCGCCGTTTCGGCCACGAAAGCGCTGGGGCGGGCGTCGCCTCGCCCTGGTCAGGACCCCCTGCCCCGGGCCTAGCGTGAGGGCCAGCGGCACGCACCCGTGCCGCCGAGACGAGAGGAACCGGCCATGGCCACCCCGCACACCCCCGACCCCCAGGACGCCCGGCGCGCACGCGAGGCGACGGACGAGACCTCCGGCGTCGCGTTCGACGGCGACACGCCCCCAGCCGAGGGTGCAGGCGTCGGCCCGAACAACCCGGGCATGGACGTGGAGCAGACCGGCGAGCGCTCGGCCGGCAAGATCGTGCTCGGGCTGATCATCGCCCTCGTGGTCATCGGTGTCCTGCTGTTCATCCTGGGCCGCGTCGCCGGTCTCGGCTGAGCCGCGGCGCAGACGCCTCGGGCACGCCACCGGCCCATCACGACCACGGGGCGGGCACCGATCCGTCGGTGCCCGCCCCGTGGTCGTGTCCGCTCCGCGGTGATGCTGTTCAGCGGCGACTCCGCACCGTCGCAGCGGTCAGAAGCCGCCGCCCACGGTCCGGCGGCCACCCGCCGCGCGTCGGCCGGCGGCACCGGACCGGCCGCGGGAGGCGAGGGCCCCGCCGAGCAGCCCGCCCAGCAGGCCGGTACCGAGGCCGCCCGTGGACCGGGCCGAGGGCCCGAAGCCGCCGCGGTACGCACCGGAGCCGCGTCCGCGCGTCGTGCCCCCGGCGCCGCGGCGCGAGAGCTCACGCAGCGCCAGACCGCCGAGCGTGCCCAGGAGGGCACCGCCCAGGCCGCTGGAGCGGCGTCGCTGAGAGCGGGCCTGCCGGCCGAAGCCGGGGGACCGGCCGACGTGTGCACCGATGGTGGGTCGGCTGGAGCGGCGGCCGCCGCCGAGAGTGCGGGTGAGGCTGGAGAGGATGCCCATGTGTCCTCCTCGGACGTCGTGCCGGCCGCTCGGGCGTGGCCGGTCGGGTGCGCCTCAACCTAGGCGCCGACCCCCGCGCGGTGTCCAGACCGGGCCTCCTCATGCATCGAGGCGGGATATCCACCCCACGGCCGCCCGCGGCAGCCGGATGAGGTCGATATCCCGCCTCGAAACGCGCGGGCGGGGGCGTCAGTCCTGGAGCGGGGAGGTCTTCGGCTCGTCCCTCCAGAGGGCCACGTTCCGCGCCTCGGGCAGGTCGGAGATGTGGAAGCCCGGATCCATGCCCGCCTTGAGCTTGCGCTCGTAGTCCCGGAGCAGCTTCACGGCCAGCCCGCCCAGCGGGATGATCGCCACGAGGTTGATGGTCGCCATGAGGGCCGCGAACGTGTCCGCGAGGTTCCACACCAGCGCCACGGAGCCGAGCGCGCCGCCGACCACGCACACCAGCACGAGCACGCGGAACACGCTGATGGCCCGACCCGCGTGGCGGCCGGCCAGGTACCGGATGTTGGCCTCGCCGTAGTAGGTGTTGCCCAGCACGGAGGACCAGGCCAGGAAGAAGATGATGACGGTCAGCGCCGGGCCGGCCCACGCGCCCACGGCCTGCTGGAGCGCACCCTGGGTCACCTGCATGCCGATCGCCTCCCCGCGTCCGTAGGCCGGGTTGGAGAGCAGGATGACGAACGCGGTGGCCGAGCACACGATCAGGGTGTCGAAGTAGACGCCCAGGGACTGCACGAAGCCCTGCTTGGCCGGGTGGGAGACGGCCGCGGTGGCGGCGGCGTTCGGGGCGGAGCCCATGCCGGCCTCGTTGGAGAACATGCCGCGGCGCACGCCCTGCATCACCATCGTCATGCCGACGGCGGCGCCCGCGACCTCGCGCAGGCCGAACGCGTGGCCCACGATCAGCGCGATCATGCCCGGGACCTCGGTGATGTTGACGACCATCACGATCAGGGCCAGGAAGATGTAGAACGTGGCCATCACGGGGACCAGCACGTTGGTCACGGCCGAGAGCCGGCGCACGCCGCCGAAGATCACGAGGCCGGTGAGGGCGGCCAGGCCCAGGCCCACGATCCACGCGGTGGTGGAGGACGCGCCCCAGTTGGCCTGCACGGACTCGGAGATCGAGTTGGACTGCACGGCGTTGAACACGAAGCCGTAGGTCACGGTGATGGCGACGGCGAACACGGCCGCCAGCCACTTCGCGCCCAGACCGTCGCGGATGTAGTACGCGGGCCCGCCGAAGTAGCCGTCCGCGCCCTTCTGCTTGTACAGCTGGGCCAGCGTGGACTCGACGAACGCGGTGGCACCGCCGATGATCGCCAGCAGCCACATCCAGAACACGGCGCCCGGGCCGCCGATCACGATCGCGATCGCCACGCCGGCCACGTTGCCGGTGCCCACGCGCGAGGCCGCCGAGATGGTGAAGGCGCGGAACGGGCTCACGCCGTCGTTCTCGAACCCGGTCTGGGACTTGGCCGTCACCGACCGCAGCATCTCCGGGAGCATGCGCACCTGCACGCCCACGGTCCGGATGGTGAACCACACCCCGGCCACGAAGAGCAGCGCCATCACGACGTACCAGTACTTGTCGTTGAGGGCCGTGACGGCCGCTGTGATCTGTTCCACTGTCGCTTCCACAGCCCCACCATAGAGGCCGGGGCGGAGGACGGGGAATCGGGGGCCGGGGTCAGCCGGCGGCGTCGTCCTCGACGCGGAGCTGGATCAGCTGCCCCATCCGTTCGGGCAGGTCCCCCTCGGGGGTGCCGACGCTGGCGTGGCGGGCGGCGGCCCGGGCGAGGTCGTCGGCCAGTTCGTTGCCGTGCACCCCCACGTGGCCCTTGACCCACGTGGTGTCCACCTGGACGTCCGCGGCCTGCGCCAGGTCGAGGGCGGCCAGCAGGCGCCGCAGGGTGCGGCGGATGCGCTCGCCCCGGGCGCCGCCGAGGGTGAGCCGCTCGCGGCGGGCGGCGTTGAGCATGGCCAGCGCGGCGCGCGAGTCCGAGTGGATGGTGACCCGGCCGCCGGGGGTGCCCGCCCACGCGCAGATCACGTGCCCCAGCACGAGAGCCTCGAGTTCCACCTCGAGCGGCATCGTGGCCCCGGCCACGGCCTGCACGGCCCACATGCTCGGTCCGGCGACGGCGGCCGCCCCGCCGATGCGGGAGCCGCGCAGCACGGAGCCGTCCACGTACACGTCCGTCACGTCCGCCTCGTCCGCGAACGTGAGGCTGTGGGTCACCCCGGGCAGGTTGCGGCGCAGGAAGCGGTCCGTGCGGCGGCGGGAGAGGAAGACGCCGGAGGAGCGGCGCAGCGCGTCCTCCTCCTCCTGGGCGGCCTCGACGGCCTCGAGCGGGATCCGGGCCGCGCCCGTCTGGGCGACCGTCTCCGGGTCCACGTCCGGCAGCAGGTAGCTGGAGCGCTGCGTGCCCACGGGGGACTCGTCGAGCCGGTAGGAGACCACGCGCGTGTCCACGGGGGCGAGGACCTCGAGCAGGGAGAGCAGCTCGGCGTCCCGGTCCGAGCGCAGCCGCACGATCACCGGGCGCTCCGGTGGCAGGTCGACGGTGACGGTGGACCAGAAGGCGCTCAGATGCGCCGTGCCGACCATCCCGGTGTAGACGTGGCCGCGGACGTCGTCGCCGAGCTCGCGCAGCTCGAGCTCGCGGGCCACGTAGACGATGCCCCCCGTCGTCGGATGCAGGTCCAGGCGGAGGGCGGGGCCGTGGTCCACGCCGGGCAGCATGGCCAGCGGGCTGGCCACCACGCGGACGCCGTCCCGGCGGATCCGGGTGCGCGGCGGGGAGGGGCGGGGGACGACGGGGCCGGTGCGCGTGAGGTCGACGCCGTTCCGGTCCCGCGGGGTGCCCCGAGGCCGGCGGGCACGGACCACGCGCAGCGGGCGGTGCTGCTCCTCCGCCTTGGCGCCCGGGCCACGGAAGTCCCAGCCCACGTCGACGAGCGCCGCGGGGTGTGCGGCCTCGACGTCGTGATGCAGCGTCCGGTCCACGACCGTCCGCGGGTGGTTGATCCGTGCTCCCATGGCTTCGCCGGCTGTGTCGAAGGGGACCGCGCCGGAACTGTGAGCCGGGTCCGGCGGGCCATGCTGGTCCTGCGGCGGTCGGGCGGGATCGCCGTGGACGAAGGGGACGACCCGTCCCGACCTGTTCTGCTCTGGGCGACCTTACCGAGTGCACCTGTGAGGAGGCAGGTCTCCTCTCCTCGGCCTCCCGCGCGGCCGCGTCGGACGAGGCGTCAGAGCGGGTCCGTGCGGTGCCGCTGCACGTCCGGGCCGGTCGGCACGCCGAGCGCCTGCGCCTGCGCGCGCTGCTGCCGCAGGGACACGGTGCCCAGCAGCAGCGCCAGGGCCCGCTCCCCGTCCTCCGGGGTGTCCGCCGCCTCGGTGAGCAGACGGTGCAGGCCGAGGCCGCCCAGCCCGAGCGCGAGGGCGGAGAGCACCACGTCCGCCCCGTCCCGGTGCCGCAGCAGGGCGGCCTCCGCGGCCTCGGCACGGCCCGCCAGGTCCGTGACGCGGCGGGCGCGCACGGTCTCCTCCGCCTCGGCGACGATCCGGTCCGCCACCCGCGCCAGCAGCGACTGCTTGTCTGGCACGTGCCAGTACAGCGCGGAGGCCTGCACGCCCAGCACCCCGGCCACGCGCCGCATGGACAGGTCGCCCATGCCGAAGTCCTGCAGGATCCCGACGGCGGCGTCCACCACGTCCTGGGCGGTCAGCCGGGGGCGGGGTGCAGGCGGGGTCATGCCTGAGAGGCTACCGCCGGGCCGTCCTCCTCCGCCGCGATGCGTCCCCCCGCGCCCAGGCGCACGGTGCGGTCGGCCATCACCGCGGCCTCCGCGAGGTCGTGGGTGACGACGACGCCGGTCGTCCCCGCCGCCCGCAGCACCGTCCGGATGTCCTCGGCCAGGCGCCGGCGCAGGTCCGCGTCGAGCGCGGACAGCGGCTCGTCCAGCAGGAGCACCCGCGGGGCGGGGGCCAGCGACCGGGCCAGTGCCACGCGCTGGGCCTGCCCGCCGGAGAGCCGCTGCACGGGCCGGTCCGTGAGCTCGGTCAGGCCCACCAGGTCCAGCAGCTCGGCCACGCGTGCCCGCCGCCGGGCCCGGTCCCAGCCGGCGGACTCGAGGCCGTACGCCACGTTCCGGCCCACGGTCCGGTGCGGGAACAGCTGCCCGTCCTGGAACACCATCCCCACGCCCCGACGGTGCGTCGGCACCGCGGCCACGTCCCGCCCGTCGAGCTCCACCGTGCCCGCCACGACGTCCTCGAGCCCGGCGATCCCGCGCAGGATCGTGGACTTGCCCGAGCCGGAGGCGCCCACGAGCGCCACGATCTCCCCGGCGGCCACGTCCAGGTCCGTCCCCCGCACAGGGGTGGAGCCGTCCGGGTAGCGGATCGCCACGTCCCGCAGCCGGAGGGAGGCCCCCGTCGTCGTCGGCGTCATCAGAGACCTCCCGCCCCGGCCGGGCCCCGGGGGCGCAGCCGCTCGCACACCAGCATGATCCCGGCACTCAGCACGGCCAGCACCGTGGCCGCCGCGAGCGCCATCCCGTAGTTGTCCGCGCCCGGCCGGCCCAGCAGCCGGGCGATCAGCACCGGCAGGGTGGGCGCGGACGGGCTCGCCAGGAAGCTCGTGGCCCCGAACTCGCCCAGGGACACCGCGAACGCGAAGCCCGCGGCCACGCCCACGCCGCGCGCGAGGAACGGGCCGTCCACCGTGGCCAGCACCCGCCACGGGCCCGCCCCGAGGGTGCGCGCGGCCTCCCGCAGCCGGGGGTCCACCGCCGCGAGCACGGGCACGAGCGCCCGCACCGCGAGCGGCAGCGCCACCACCGCCTGGGCCAGCGGCACGAGCACGCCCGAGGCCGCCAGCTCCGGGAACGCGGCCCGCAGGGACACGACGAAGCCGAAGCCCACGGTCACCGCGGACACCCCGAGCGGCAGGAGCAGGGCGCCGTCGAGGGCCCGCTGGGCCGCCCGTGCCGCGCGTGAGCGGAAGGGCCGGGTCAGCAGCAGGGCCAGCGGCACGGCCACCACGAGCGTCACGAGCGTGGCGTCCACGGCCACCCGCAGGGACTGTTCGAGCGCCTGGGCCGGCGTCGACCCGCCCACGAACCCGCTGCCCGCGCTCGTGGACAGCAGCCGATAGTTGCCCAGTCCCCAGCCGTGGCGGGTGTGGAAGGAGCGCACCACGAGCGTCAGGATCGGGGCCACCACGAGCGCCACCACCGCGAGCATCACGGCCATCGGGACCGCGTCCGCCCGCGTGAGCCGGGCCGGCGGCGTCTCCCGCAGCCGCAGCGCCCGCTGGGTGCGCGCCGCCGTCACGCCGGAGACCACGACGGCGGCCAGCACCACCGCGAACTGCAGCACGGAGAACACCGCCGCGGTCCGCAGGTCCAGGTAGACGGAGGTCTGCACCCAGATCTCCGACTCGAGCGTGCCGTAGCCGGGCCGGCCGAGCGTCTGGACGATGCCGAACGCGGACGCGCAGAACAGGAACACCAGCGCCGCGCTCGCGGCGATCGCGGGGGCGAGCTGGGGCAGCGTCACGGTGCGGAACGCCCGCCACGGCGAGGCGCCCAGGGTGCGGGCGGCCTCGGTCTGGCGCGGATCCAGCGCGTTCCACAGCGCGCCCACCTGGCGCACCACCACGGACACGTTGAAGAAGACCATGGCCAGCACGACGGCGGTGGTCGTCTGGTCCAGCCCGGTGAAGCCGAGCGGTCCGCCGGGGGCGAGCAGGGCGCGGAACGCGACGCCGACCACCACCGTGGGCAGCACGAACGGCACGAGCACGAGGGCGCGGAGCACGGCCCGCCCCGGGACGCGACGCCGGTGCAGCACGAACGCGGTCGGCAGGCCGAGCGCCACCGAGACCACCGTGCCGGCGGCGGCCATGCCGAGCGTCTGGCCGAGGATGCGCCACGTGCGCTCGCGGGCGAGGGTCTCCCCGAAGGCGGCGAGGTCCACGGCGCCGGTGAACGCGTCGGCGTCGCCGCCGATCCCGCGCCAGAGCATGGCCGCCACGGGCCACGCGAAGAAGACGAGCAGGAAGGCGACCGGCAGGACGGCGGCCACCAGCCACCACGGGCCGAGCCCGTCCCCCCGGCCGCGGGCCCGCCGGCGCGGCAGGTCCGTGCCGGGGGCCGAGACCTCGGTGAGCGCGGACATCAGCGCCGGGAGGCCTCGAACAGGGCGGTCCACTCCTTCAGCAGGTCCTCGCGGCGCTCGTCGATGCGGGCGGGGTCCGGGGTGATGGCGTCCTCGACGAGCGGCGCGTTCTGCGCCCACTCCTCGGGCAGCTGCACCGACTCGTCGATCGGGTACATGTACATCGACTCGGGCAGGGCGGACTGGACCTCCTCGGTGAGCAGGAAGTCCACGAACGCCTGCGCGCCCTCGGGGTTCTTCGCGCCCTCGAGCACGCCGGCGTACTCGACCTGCGGGGTGCAGGAGTCCTCGATCACCTCGGTCTCGGGGGCGAACGCGGGGGAGGAGGAGTAGGAGAGCACCACCGGGAACTGACCCTTGCCCTCGCCGCCGGAGAAGTCCGAGTTGTAGGCGTCGGACCAGCTGTCGGCGACCTTGCCGCCGTTCTCCATCAGGCCCTGCCACCAGTCCTGCCAGCCGTCGTCGCCGTACTTCTCGGTGGTGGCCGCGAGCAGCGCCAGGCCGGGGGAGGAGGCCACGGGGGAGGTGGCGACCGTCAGCTTCGCGTACTCGGGGTCGTCGAGCTGGTCGATCGAGGTGGGGGCCTCGACGTCGTGGGCGGTGAACCACGCCGGATCCGTGTTGAAGCACACCTGGCCCTGGTCCACCGGGGTCATGCGGTCCTCGACCATCCGGTCCTGCGCGGAGGCGGGCAGGTCCTTCGGGGTGTAGGCGGCGACGACGCCCTCGCGGACGAGGCGGTGCGCCGAGTGGTCCTCCACGCCGTAGACGCCGTCCACGGTGGGCTCGTCCTTGGCCAGCATGAGCTGGTTCACCACGCTGCCGGCGTCGCCGGGGGCCGTGGTCTTCAGGGTGTAGCCGGACTCCTGCTCGAACTTCTGGACGAGCTCCTGGGGCAGGTTGAACGAGTCGTGCGTCATGATCGTCACCGTCGTCGGCTCGCCGCCGCCGGCCCCGGAGGCGGACGACGACGCCCCGTCGCCGGACGAGCCGGACACCGAACAGCCGGTGAGGGCGAGGGCGGCCACCGAGAGGGCGGCGAGGGCGCGGTGCGGGGTGCGGGACATGGCGGTTCTCCTCTGGGACGGCAGAGGGGCCGGGACGAGGCCGCCACCGAAATCCCGGGACGACGTCGACCGGGAGACTCGACTTCCTTCGCCGGTGCGGACCGGAGCAGGTTCGAGGGTCTGCGGCGGACCGCACTCTCAGCGCCGCGCGGCGCTCCCCTGTCGATGTGGACTGGTCCCGACCCTACCCCGTCCGGCCCGCGCATAGACTGCCCGCGTGAGCGCCGCACAGCCCGCGGGGGTGACCCCGCCCTCCGCCTCGTCGAGTCCCGCCTCCGACTGGGACATCCGCCGCCCCCACCGCATGTGGCCGCGCATGCTGGTGATCGTCCTGACGCTCGCGGGTCTGGTGCTGGTGGTGCAGTTCTTCCAGGGGATCGCCTCCATCGCGGCCCCCGTCTTCCTGGGGCTGAACCTCGTGATCGTGGCCTACCCGCTGCAGGCCTGGCTCATCCGCCGAGGCCTGCACCCCGTGCTCGGGGCCACCACCACCGTCCTGCTGGTCGTCGCGGTGATGGCCGTGTTCGCGGGCATGATGGTGTGGTCCGGCCTCGAGCTGGTGGCGGAGCTGCCGAAGTACACGGACCGCTTCCAGCAGATCGTCCTGGACGTCTCGCACTGGCTCAACGAGCGCGGCGTGACCCCGGACATGGTGTCCCAGCAGCTGGCCTCGATCGACATGAGCACCGTGACCGGGACGGCCGTCAGCGCCATCACGAAGATCGCCACGAATGTCTACGCGGTCTTCGGCCTGCTCGTCACCGTGATCATGGGCATGTTCTTCCTGGCGATGGACTCGATGGACGTCGAACGCCGCGTCCGCCTGCTCAGCACCGCCCGCCACGAGTTCGGCCACGCCCTGGTCGAGTTCGCCCAGGGCGTGCGCCGCTACTGGGTGGTCACCACGGTGTTCGGCCTGATCGTGGCGGTGCTGGACGTGATCGCCCTCATGCTGATCGGCGTCCCGCTCGCGCTCGTGTGGGGCGTGCTCAGCTTCCTCACCAACTACATCCCGAACGTCGGCTTCATCATCGGCCTGCTGCCGCCGGCCGTCCTGGGCCTGGCGGCGGGCGGCTGGTCCGACTTCCTGTGGGTGGTGGTCAGCTACTCGGTGCTGAACTTCGTGCTGCAGTCCGTGATCCAGCCCAAGGTGGCCGGCGACGCGATCGGCGTGATCCCCACCGTCAGCTTCCTCTCCCTGCTCTTCTGGGCCTGGGTCCTCGGGCCGCTCGGCGCGATCCTCGCGCTGCCCTGCACGCTGCTGGCCAAGGCCGTGCTGATCGACGCCGACCCGAACGCCCGCTGGATCAACGCGCTCATCGCCTCGGACCTGAAGGGGATGGAGCGCCGTCAGTCCTCGCTCCTGGAACGGCTGCGCCCGGCGGCCTGGCGGTCCGACGCGCACGGGAAGGACGAGCACCCCACCCCGGAGGACGGCGGGGACGACGACGGCCCCGCGGCGGACGAGGTCACGGGCGGGGCTGGAGCAGCACCAGGTCGTTGAGCGCGCCGGCCAGCCGCAGCAGCGGCGGGGCGGGGAACGACAGCTGGGGCAGCCCCGGGTGCAGTGCCGTGCACGCGGCGGCCGCGGCCTCCTCGCCCGCGGCGTCCTCGAACGCCGGCCGCAGCACCGCCGCGCCCAGCGGCAGCGTGTCCAGGAGGGAGCGGGGGCCCCGCTCGGCCGGGTCGTACTCGGCGGGCTGCGCCGCCCCGGTCACCGTGCGCACGCGCAGGGGCCGGCCGGCGGCGTCGTCGGCGCCCTGCAGGAAGCGCAGCGCCGCCGCGGCGTACGGGTGCTCGGGGTGGAACCGGTCGCCGCGCCAGTGCACGGCGGCCTCGCCGTCGCCCTGCAGGCGCACCCACGAGGCCAGGTGACCGGGCCCGCCCCACGGCCCGGTGTCCGGCCGCGGTGCCGGCGGCACCCACAGCACCCGGGTGATCCCCAGCAGGGCGGCGAACTCGGCGGCCACCTGGCCGGGGGTCCACGCGCCGTTGATCCGCCCGTCCAGCACGGGGTCCGCGGCCACCACGGCCGTCCCCTCGCCGTCGGTCACCCAGGCCCCGCGCGGGGCGCACAGCAGGGGCGTGAGCAGCGGCAGTCCCGCCGCCTCCGCCACGGCCGTCGCGGCCGCGCCGTCGAGCGGTCCGGTCCCGGTCAGTCCCGCGGCGCTGCGCCAGGCGACGGCGGCCAGGCCCTCGGGGCGGCGGATGAAGCTCGGCCCGGTGCGGCCCAGCAGCGGTGAGCCCACGGGCGCGCGCAGCAGGTCCACCTCCGGGGGCACCAGCCGCGCCGCCCCGGCGTCGCGCGGGTGGGCGAGCACGGTGACCGGCAGCACGGCGGCGAGCGTCTCGGCCAGGCCCACGACGGCGTCCCGCGTCTCGTCTAGCAGCGTCGGCACCGGGTGGCGGTGGGGCAGGACGAGCCAGGCCCGCTCGGGCGGATCCTCGGGTCCGGGCACGGGCACGACGACGTCCCGGCGCTCCCGCGCGTCGGTGGGGACGGGGTCGGCGGCGGCCATGGCGGACGGGCTCCTGGGAAGACGGCGGCGACGCGCGGGCGCGCGGCGAGGGGATGTCCATCGAGCATAGGCGTCTGACAGGAAGCCGCGGCGGTTTGACCTGTGACCCGGCACACGTGCAGAGTGCGGCCATGACCGCGATGTTCTCCGCCCAGGACCACGACGATCTCGACCGGGTCCTCGGCGCGACCGGCGGGATCCCCGACCCCGCCGACCTGCACGCCCTCGCCGACGACGCCGTCGCGCAGGTGCGGCGTTGGCTCGCCGAGTCCCGCGACCATGAGGCCGACTTCGCGGCCCGCCAGCTGGCGGGCGCCCTGAAGGAGCCGGGCGGCCTCGACTTCATCGTGCGCTTCGTGGACCACGTGGTCCGCCCCGAGGACCCCGCGATCGCCGCCCGGGCGCTGCGGGAGCTCGCCGGCCGCGCCCCCGGCTTCCTGCCCCCGGCCCTGCGCGCCGTCCTCGGCGTCGGCGGCCGCGCCGCCCCGCTCGTGCCGCGCATCGCCGTCCCCACGGCCCGCCGCGTGCTGCGGCGCATGGTCTCCCACCTGATCGTCGACGCGCGGGACCGGCAGCTCGGCAAGGCCATCGCGGCCCTGCGCGACGAGCACACCCGGCTGAACATCAACCTGCTGGGCGAGGCGATCCTCGGTCAGGGCGAGGCGGACCGCCGACTCGAGGGCATCGCCGCGCTGATCCGCCGCGACGACGTCGACTACGTGTCCGTCAAGGTCTCCGCCGCCACCGCCCCGCACGCGCCCTACGCGTTCGACGAGGCCGTCGCGGACATCACCGAGCGGCTCACCCCGCTGTTCGAGCTCGCCCGGGATCGGGACACCTTCATCAACCTGGATATGGAGGAGTACCGCGACCTCGACCTCACGCTCCACGTGTTCACCGCCCTGCTCGAGCAGCCGGGCCTGCGCGACTACGAGGCCGGCATCGTGCTGCAGGCCTACCTGCCGGACGCGCTCGCGGCCATGGTGCGCCTGCAGGAGTGGGCCGCGCGCCGCGTCGCCGCCGGCGGCGCCCCGGTCAAGGTGCGCGTGGTCAAGGGCGCCAACCTGCCCATGGAGCGGATGCAGGCCTCCCTGACGGGCTGGCCGCTGGCCACGGTGGGCTCGAAGCAGGAGGCGGACACCAACTACAAGCGCGTGCTCAACTACGCGCTCACCCCGGAGCATCTGGCCCACGTGCGCATCGGCGTGGCCGGGCACAACCTCTTCGACGTGGCCCTGGCCCACCGGCTGATCGAGCGCCGCGGCCTCGACCCGGCCGCGGTGGAGTTCGAGATGCTGCTCGGCATGGCCACCGGCCAGGCCGCCGCCGTCCGGGCCGACGTCGGCGCCCTGCTGCTCTACACGCCCGTGGTGCGGCCCGAGGAGTTCGACGTGGCGATCTCCTACCTCGTGCGCCGCCTCGAGGAGGGCGCCTCCCCGGAGAACTTCATGTCCGCCGTGTTCGACCTGGACGCGGACGCGGACCTGTTCGCCCGCGAGGAGGAGCGCTTCCGCGCCTCGCTGCGCCACCTGGACGCGGCCGTGCCCCGTCCGAACCGCCTCCAGGACCGGTCCCGCGGGGAGGACGGGCCGACCCCCGCCCCCGTGGACGGCTTCGCCAACACCCCGGACACGGACCCCGCGCTGCCCGGCAACCGGGAGTGGGCCCGCCGGATCCTCGCGGCCGTCCCGGGCTCGGCCCTCGGGGCGGACACCGTCCGCGCCCACCGCGCCACCACGGCCGACGACGCCCGTGCCGCCATCGCCGCCACCGCCGACCCCGGCGCCCGCTGGGGCGCGCTCACCGGCCACGAGCGCGCCGACGCGCTAGACGCCGTCGGACGGGCCCTGCACGCCGGCCGGGCCCGCCTGCTGGAGGTGGCCGCCGCCGAGACCGGCAAGACCCTGGACCAGGGCGACCCCGAGGTCTCCGAGGCCGTGGACTTCGCGCACTACTACGCGCGCCTGGCCCGCGGCCTGGACGCGGTGGAGGGCGCCCGCGCCGTGCCCGTCCGCCTGACCCTGGTGATCCCGCCGTGGAACTTCCCCGTGGCCATCCCGGTCGGGGGCGTCCTTGCCGCGCTCGGCGCCGGCTCGCCCGTGGTGTTCAAGCCGGCCCCGCAGTCCGAGCGGACGGGCGCGGTCGCGTGGGAGCTGATCGTGGCCGGGCTGCGGGACTCGGGCCTGTTCGACGACGGCGGCCCGCTCGCCGGGCACGACCCCGCGGACCTCGTGCGCCTGGTGACGCTGGCGGACGAGGACGAGGCGGAGGTCGGCGCGGCGCTCGTGACCGACCCGGCCGTCGAGCGACTCATCCTCACCGGCAGCTGGGACACCGCACGGCTGTTCAAGGGGATGCGCCCCGACCTGCACCTGCTCGCCGAGACCTCCGGCAAGAACGCCGTGATCGTGACCCCGTCCGCGGATCTGGACCTGGCCACGAAGGACGTGGTCCAGTCCGCGTTCGGTCACGCCGGCCAGAAGTGCTCGGCGTCCTCCCTCGTGGTGCTCGTCGGCTCCGTGGGCACCTCCGAGCGCTTCCACCGGCAGCTGCTGGACGCCGCCTCGTCCCTGCACGTGGCGCACCCCGCGGACCCGCGCGCCGAGATGGGCCCCGTGATCGAGGCCCCCGGCGAGAAGCTGCGCCGCGGGCTCACCGAGCTCGGCCCGGGGGAGCGGTGGGCCCTGCGCCCGCGGCAGCTGGACGAGACGGGTCGCCTGTGGAGCCCGGGCATCCGCACCGGCGTACGCCCCGGCGCCGACGCCCACCTCACCGAGTACTTCGGCCCCGTGCTGGCCGTGATGACGGCCGAGACGCTCGAGGAGGCCATCGGGATCGTGAACGCCGTGGACTACGGCCTCACCTCCGGGCTGCACTCGCTGGACCGGGAGGAGATCGACGTGTGGCTGCGCGGCGTGCGCGCCGGCAACCTCTACGTGAACCGCGGCATCACCGGGGCCATCGTGCGCCGCCAGCCCTTCGGCGGCTGGAAGCGTTCCGTCGTCGGCCCCACCACGAAGGCCGGTGGGCCGCACTACCTGCACGGCCTCGTGGACTGGGAGGACGCGCGCACGTGGGCCGGCGGAGAGGGACGGCCCGGGGCCGAGGCCGACGGCGCGGGTGCGTCCTGGCTCGAGACCGCCCGCGCCCTCGACACCCACGCGTGGACCACCGTGTTCGGGGTGGCCGCGGACGTCTCCGCGCTCGAGGCCGAGCGGAACGTGCTGCGTCACGTCCCCACCCCGGTCCTCGTGCGCCGGCACTCGGGGCCCGCCGACCACCTGCTGCGCATCGTCTCCGCCGGCCTGCGCGCCGGGGCGCCCATGACCGTGAGCCTGCGCCCGACCCCCACCGCGGAGGGGCCCGACGCGGACGGGCTCTCGGCCGAGGCCGTGCGCGGCCGGGTGGAGGAGTTGGTCCGGTCCGTCCGCACGGAGGGTGCCGGCACGGCCGCGCCGGTGGACGTCGTCGTCGAGGATGACGCCGCGTTCCACGACCGCGCCCGGCGGCTGGCCCTGGTCCCGCCCGCAGCGGAGGGCGGCGGCGACGCACGGATCCGGCTCGTCGCCGACTGGGCCGGCGACCGGGAGGCGGCCGAGGCGGCGCGGCGCGCGCTCCACGCGGCGCTCGGCGACACCCCCGACGTGGCGGTCTACGCTGGCCCCGTGGTGAGCGCCGGCGAGGTGGAGCTGCTGCCGTTCCTGCACGAACAGGCCGTGTCCGTGACCGCCCACCGGTTCGGCACGCCGGACCATCTGACCGAGGGGGTCCTGTGACCCCGAGGAGGAACCTCTGATGCATCTGATCCCCCGCACGATCTGGGTCGTCGCCCGCGCCCGCCGCCGCCCGCGCGCCGGACTCTGGGAGCCGACGACGTTGCCGATGCGCGCCCTGCCCACGGACGTGGACATGGCCCTGCACGTCAACAACGGCCAGTACTTCGGGCTGTTCGACCTCGGCCGCTTCGACGCGATGGTCCGCACCGGCCTGTGGGACGAGATCCGCCGTCGCGGCTGGACGCCCGTGGTGCAGGCCGAGCAGATCGCGTTCCGCCGCTCGGTGACCCTGGGGCAGCGGTTCGACGTGGAGACGCGGATGATCGGCCTGGATGAGCGCGCGGTGTGGTTCGAGCAGCGCGTGGTGGTCGACGGCGACGTCGCGGTGCGCGCGTACATCTGCACGCGCCTGCGCAAGAAGGACGGCCGCCCCGTAGAGAACGACGAGGTCCGGGCGATCGCGGCGGCGGCCGGCCACGACCTCGCGGGGGAGCCGACGCTGCCGGAGTGGCTGCACGAGTGGCGGCGCAGCGTGGCCCTGCCGTCGGCCCGGACGCCCCTGCCCCACACGTGGGACTTCGACACAGTGCAGCGAGGATGAACGTTCGAGTGATATAGGGCACGATGGTCGGGTGAACAACAGACTCCTGATCGTCGCGACCCTCTCGCTGGCCGCGCTCGTCGTCGTGCTGGTGGCCGCCATCGGCGGCGGCGCGTGGTGGGTGCTGGCGGTCCTCCTGGTGGCGCTGCTCGTGCTCGCCGTGTGGGACATGACCCAGAAGCGGCACGCGATCCTCCGCAACTACCCCGTGCTCGGCCACATGCGGTACCTGCTGGAGTCGATCCGCCCCGAGATCCAGCAGTACTTCATCGAGCGCAACTTCGACGGCAAGCCGTTCGACCGGGACACCCGCTCGATCGTCTACGCCCGTGCGAAGGGACTGGACAGCCACAAGGCGTTCGGCACCGAGCGGGACACCTCGGAGATCGGCTACGAGTTCCTGTTGCACTCCACCGCCCCGGTCAACCCGCCGGAGGAGCCCCCCACGGTGCGGATCGGCGGCCCGGACTGCCGCCGGCCCGTGGACATCTCGCTGATGAACATCTCCTCCATGTCCTTCGGCTCCCTCTCCGCCAACGCCGTGACCGCCATGAACAAGGGCGCCGGCCTGGGCGGGTTCATCCACGAGACCGGCGAGGGCGGCCTCACCAAGTACCACCGCGGCAACGGCGCGGACCTGTTCTGGGAGATCGGCTCCGGCTACTTCGGCTGCCGCAACGAGGACGGCACCTTCAGCCCGGAGAAGTTCGCCGAGAAGGCGCTGCTGCCGGAGGTCAAGGGCATCACCATCAAGATCTCCCAGGGCGCGAAGCCCGGCCTGGGCGGCATGCTGCCCAAGGAGAAGATCTCCCCCGAGATCGCCGAGGCCCGCGAGATCCCGATGGACAGAGACTGCCTCTCCCCGGCGTCCCACTCCGCGTTCCGCACCCCGCGCGAGATGGTCAGGTTCATCGAGCAGCTCCGTGAGCTCTCGGACGGCAAGCCGATCGGCATCAAGTTCTGCGTGGGCTCCCGCGTGGACGTGCTGGCCATGACCAAGGCCATCTGGGAGGAGCGGATCGCCCCCGACTTCATCATCGTGGACGGCTCCGAGGGCGGCACCGGCGCCGCCCCGCTCGAGTACTCGGACCGCGTGGGCACCCCGCTGACCGAGGGCCTCATGCTCGTGCACAACGCGCTCGTGGGCACCGGCCTGCGCCACATGATCAAGCTCGGCGCGGCCGGCAAGGTCGCCACCGGTTCGGACATCGTCAAGCGTCTGATCCAGGGCGCGGACTTCACCATGTCCGCCCGCGCGATGATGATGGCCACCGGGTGCATCCAGGCGCAGAAGTGCCACACGAACGAGTGCCCCGTGGGGGTGGCCACGCAGGACCCGCGTCTGATGCGCGCCCTCGACGTGGAGGACAAGGGCAACCGCGTCTTCAACTACCACCGCCTGACCGTGCGCGAGGCCGTGCAGATCATGGCGTCCATGGGCCTGACGCATCCGTCCCAGCTGAACACCCGCATGCTGCGCCGCCGCGTGGACCACCTGAGCACCCGCTCGTACGCGTCCATCTACCACTGGCTGCGCACGGACGAGCTGCTCAACGACCCGCCCGCCGGCTGGGCCATGGACTGGGAGGAGGCGGACGCGGACCACTTCGGCGAGCACGCCCGCGTGGACTACCTCACCGAGCGCGACCCCGAGTGGCGCTCCGAGCTGCTGATCCCGGGCCGCGAGGCGGCCGGCGCCCCCGTGCAGGGCTCCCCCATCTCCGGGACGGGCTCCACGCTCGTCGACGCCCGACGGACCGAGTCCGTGCCGCTGACGACGTCGCCGATGCCGCGCGTCAGCTCGCTGGGTGAGGGTGAGTCGCTGTCCCCGCACGGCGGCCGTCGTGGGGCCCCGCAGGACCCGGCACCCGCCGCCACCGCCGGCGAGACGCCCACCGACGAGAACGAGGGCCTGCCGGCGGAGGCCGGCGAGCGGCCCGAGCGCCAGGACGGCGCGGAGGTCACCCAGCGGGGGACCACCGGCCGCGTGGAGGGCGAGCCCCGCGGCGAGGGCCGCGTCGGCTGACCCGCCCCCGCCCGGCTGACCCTATGTGACCGACGCCCTGCGACATCACCGCCGTTCTGACCGGCGGTGATGTCGCAGGGCGTCGGTCGTCTCGGCGGGGCGGCCCGGGCGCCCGGGCTAGCCTGGGGCCGTGACCCCTCCCGCCCCCGCCGCGCGCCGCCCCTCCGCGGCCCTGCTGTGGGTGCTGCTGGCGGCGATGGGCGCCGGGCCCCTGTTCAACTACGGCGTCTCCGCCTCCGCCACGGTCGTGATGGAGCGGCTCGACGTCACCTCGGGCCAGCTCGGCACCGTGATGACGGTCGTGTTCGCGGCGGCCGCCGTCGCGGGTGACTACCGGGCCGGCTTCGCCGTCGTCGCGGGCGGGTATCTGCTCGCCCTGGGCGTGGTGCTGCTGCTGGGTCGCCACGTGGGCCGGCGGGGCGCGGCCTGACGCGCAGGGCCAGGATCAGACCCACCGCAGAGGACCGCGCTTCAGCGACATCACCGCAGTGCTGCCCTGCGGTGATGTCGCAGCGCCGCGGTCGAACGGGCGTGCGGCGGAGTGCGGGGGTGTGCGGGGCGCACGGAAGCGCACACGACGACGCCCCCGGTCCGTGCGGACCGGGGGCGTCGGAAGCTGTGCGTCAGGCGAAGATCAGAGCTTCGTCACGTTGGCGGCCTGGAGGCCCTTGGGGCCGTCCTGGGTCTCGAACTCGACGCGGTCGTTCTCCTGGAGCTCCTTGAAGCCCGAGCCCTGGATGGCGGAGAAGTGCACGAACACGTCCGCAGAGTTGTCCTCGGGGGCGATGAAGCCGTAGCCCTTCTCAGCGTTGAACCACTTGACAGTACCGACAGCCATGATGGTGTCCTTTCGATGCGCCCCCGCGGTGCGGTGGCGGTGTTGGACCGCGGCCCGGATGTGGGACGCGGGTGAAGCGGCGAGACTGAACCGCTTGCCCAACACTCATCGACGCCGGCTATGCCGGGCTGACGAGCAGTGAAGATGGCGGGATACAGCTTGATCAACTTCAGGCTCCATCATTGCACGGATCTCGCCGACCGGGAACCAGGGGCCCGATTGTTCACCTGGAGTTCGCTCAGAGCGCGCGCAGGCCGTGGAAGAGATTGCGGTGCAGGGCGGCCGGGGGAGCGGCGTCCGTGTGATCCGCGAAGGCCGTCACCTCCAGCAGCACCACCGTGTGGTCGCCCGCCGGGACCTCGGCGTGCACCCGCGTCTCGAGCCAGAGCGAGGAGCCCCCGATCAGCAGGGCGTCGTGCGGGCTGTGGTGCACGTCGAGACCGGCGAAGCGGTCGCCCTCGCGGGAGGCCAGCTGACGGCACAGCGGCGTCTGGTCCGCTGCGAGCAGGGAGACGCCGATCGCCCCGGCCCGGCGCAGGCGCGGCCAGGTGCGGGAGCTGTTCTGCGCGGAGAAGGACACGAGGGCCGGCTCCCAGGAGATGCCCACGCCGAAGGAGGAGGACACCATCACCTCGGGGGTGTCGTCGGCGAGGCCCGCCAGCGCGACGACCCCGGTGGGGAAGGCCGAGAGGCCGGAGCGGAGGTTGCCGAGGGACAGGTCGGTGTCCCACGCGGCGGTGTGGGGTTCGTGGGTCAGGGTCATGGCGCGCGTCCTCTTCCGATGACTGACGCGGCTCCGCAGACGGCGGGAACGCGGATCGCCCGGATCCGCAGAGGCGCGGTACTTGCCCGTCGGGGTGTCCGAGGGGCCGAATCATCACCTGGAGCACCCCACTACTGCGTGAGAGGGTTGCCGTCCCGCCGGCCAGGGCCGTGAATGACGGGAACTCGTGATTCTGGGGACCAGCCTACGGACGGGTCCGTGGGGCGGTCAAAGCACGGCGGTCGCCCGGCGTCATGCGAGCTCCTCCGATGTGACGCTTGACACACCGGGCATCCCCGGCCAGGATCGAGTCACTCGAGGGGGGAGGCTCGAGATCGCGGCCCGCGGCCCCCGCAGACGGTTCGCCGAGAGGGATCAGATCATGCGGATGGACATCACGACGAGGCGTGCGGCATTGTCGGCCGCCGTGGTCGCCGCCGCTCTCCTCAGTACCGCCATTTCGGGATGCTCCGCTTCCCAGAGCAGCGTCTCCTCCAGCGCGACTGGTGCGTCCAGCCCTTCGGTGGCACCGTCTTCCCCTGCCCGTGCCACGGCGCCGGTCCCGTCCGACACCACGTGGGCCGACGAGGGGCCGGTGCCGCTTCCGGACGAGCTCTTCCAGGACGGCGGCATGACTCTGAGTGAGTACAGCACGTCGGATCAGCCCGGGACGCAGTACATCGACACGGCGTCCGAAACCGTCGTCAAGGAGGGGGTCGGCACGGGGGAGTATCAGGTGACCCTGGACGATGCGCGCCGTGGGGAGCGCTATCGCGTGCAGCTCGTGTGCCCGTCCGATGCGACGGGGAAGAGCGACGTGTACGTCTCCGACTCGCCCACGTCGAAGGGGCAGTGGCAGGCGGGGTCCGAGGCCATGTGCGGTGACTGGTCGGCAGGCCTGCCTCCCCGCCAGAAGGACGGGCCTTTCACCGTCACGGTGCAGGTGGAGAACGATCGCCCGTTCCGGGTGGCCGTCACGAAACTTCTCGGCGGATGACGGCGCGGGCGTCGGCCCACCGTCGGCTCCGGCGGTGGCCCGCCCGGGCCGTTCGGATCGGGGAGGACTGAGACGCTCAGCGTCTGTCGCGGCCGCGCAGCGCGTCCAGCTGCCGGCGGTCCCGCTTGGTGGGCCGGCCCGCGCCGCGCTCGCGGTACGGCACGGCGAGCAGTTCACGCGGCACGGGCGGCGGGGAGTGGTCCACGTACTGCTGCCGGGCCACGGGGGCGCCCACCCGCTTGGCGATCAGCCCGGTGACCTCGAGGATCCGCTCACGTCCGTCCTGGCGCACCCGCACCCGGTTCCCGACGACGACGGGCGTCGCCGCCTTCACGGGCTCGCCGTCGATGCGCACGTGGCCCGCGCGCACGGCCGCCGTGGCCGCCGACCGGGTCTTGTACAGCCGCACGGCCCACAGCCACGCGTCGATGCGGACGCCGCTCACTCCCGCTCCCTCACGCGAAGCGGGCGCGGATCGCGGCGCCGTGGGCGGGCAGGCGCTCGTCCTCGGCCAGCACGCCGATTCCGTCCGCGACCTCCTTGAGCCCGGTCTCCGTGTAGCGGATGCGCTGCTGCAGGCGCAGGAACGTCACGGTGTTCAGCCCCGATGAGAAACGGGCCGTCCCGGAGGTGGGGAGCACGTGGTTGGACCCGGCCGAGTAGTCGCCCAGCGGCACGGGGGCGTGCGGGCCCACGAACACGGCGCCGGCGTTGCGGAGGCGCCCCACGAGGGCCTCGGGGTCGCGGGTCTGGATCTCGAGGTGCTCGGTGGCGTACCGGTCGGAGACCTCCACGGCCTGGTCCATGTCCCGCACCAGCAGCACGCCGGACTGCGGTCCGGTGAGCGCCTCACGCAGCTGCTCCTCGTGGAGCTGCCCGGGCACCTGCGCCTCGATCGCCGCCTGCACGTCCCGGAGCAGGTCCTCGGAGTCCGTGATGAGCACGGAGGCGGCCAGCGGGTCGTGCTCGGCCTGGCTGATCAGGTCCGCGGCCACCCAGTCGGCGCGGGCGGTGCCGTCGGCGATCACGGCGATCTCGCTGGGCCCGGCCTCGGCGTCCACGCCGATCACGCCCTGCAGCGCGCGCTTCGCGGCGGCCACGTACACGTTGCCGGGCCCCGTCACCAGGTCGACGGGCGCGCAGAGCCACCCGCCGTCGTCGTCCTTCACGCCGTGCGCCAGCATGGCGACGGCCTGGGCGCCGCCGGCCGCGTAGACCTCGTCCACGCCCAGCAGCGCGCACGCGGCGAGCACGGTGGGGTGGGGCAGGCCGCCGTGGTCCCGCTGCGGGGGCGAGGTCACCGCGAGGCTCCCGACGCCGGCCGCCTGCGCGGGCACCACGTTCATCACCACCGAGGAGGGGTACACGGCGCGGCCGCCGGGCACGTAGAGGCCCACACGGCCCACGGGGAGCCAGTGGTTCTCGACGACGGCGCCCTCGCCGAGCTCGACCGTCGAGTCCTGGGGGTGCTGGGCGGCGTGCACGAGCCGGGCCCGGCGGATCGACTCCTCCAGCGCCGCGCGCACCTGCGGGTCGAGCCCGGTCAGGGCGGCCTCGAGCGCCTCCGCGGGCACGCGCAGGGCCGGCGGGCGGACGCCGTCGAACCGCTCGGCCAGCTCCAGCAGGGTCTGCTCGTCGCCGTGGCGGACCTGCTCGAGGATCGGGGCGACCACCGGCACCACGGAGGACACGTCCACGTTCGCCCGCGGGATGATGCGGGACAGGTCCGCGGTGGCGGTGTCGAGCGGGCGCAGGTCGGTGACGGAGAGCACGGATTCCTCCAGAGGGGCGGTGGCGGGCCGGCGGGACGGGGCGCGACGACGGCCGGGCCCGGACCGCGCGGACGGTCAGGCTCCATTGTGCTCTTCTCCGGGGTGCGTCCGGGGGCGGGTGTCAGACTGTCGTCATGGTCCTCCCCGCCCTGTCCGCCCTCGCGCCCCCGCCCCTGCTGACCGCCCTGGACCGCCTGTTGGCGGGCGAGACCGTGCCGTCCGGGGTGGAGGGGGACTTCCAGGACGGGGCGGCCGCCACCACGCGGGCCTTCGGCGTGGAGTGGGGGACGCTGCTGACCGTGCTGATGGCGTTCGCGGTCGGCGCGGCGGTCGTGTACCTGGCCCTGCAGGTGGCTCGCGTCGTGCTCGTGCGCCGCCCCGCGTTCCAGCACGGCGCCGCGCGGCTGAGCCTGCCGGCCGCCGTCGCCGCCGGCCTGCTGGCCTCCCGGATCTGGCTCGGGGTCATGGCCGAGGAGCAGACCTGGTACCGGCCGGCGTCGTTCCTGATGCTCATCGCCGTGGCCGCCGCGGGCGCGTGGGCCGCGTGGCGCCTGGTCGGCGTGATCGAGGCGGGGATCCTCGGCCGCTACCAGGAGACCGGCGTCGAGCACCGCCGCGAGCGACGCATCCGCACGCAGACCATCCTGATCCGGCGCATCCTCAACGCGGTGATCGTGGTGGTGGCCGTCGCCGTGGTCCTGCTGGGGGTGCCCGAGGTGCGCTCGCTCGGGGCCGGCCTGCTCGCCTCCGCCGGTGTGATCTCCGTGATTGCCGGCCTGGCCGTGCAGTCCACACTGACCAACGTGTTCGCCGGCTTCCAGCTCGCCTTCACGGACGCGATCCGGGTGGGCGACGTGGTGGACATGGAGGGCGTGTTCGGCACCGTCGAGGAGATCACCCTGTCCAACGTGGTGCTCAAGCTTTGGGACGGTCGCCGCATGGTCTACCCGTCCTCGCACTTCACCACCCAGCCGTTCGAGAACTGGACGCGGGTGGGCTCCGAGGTCTCCGGCGTCGTGGAGCTGGACGTGGACTGGCGCGTTCCCATGGACGCGCTGCGCGCGCGACTCACCCAGCTGCTCGAGTCCACGGACCTGTGGGACGGACGCGAGCACGCGCTGCAGGTGACCGACGCGACCGGCGGGGTCGTGCGCATCCGCGCCGTGGTCTCCGCCCGCAACTCCGGCGACCTCTGGGACCTGCGCTGCCTCGTGCGCGAGGACCTCGTGACCTTCCTGCGCCACGAGCACCCCGAGGGCATCGTGGTGCAGCGCATGGTGGACGGGCACCCCGCCCACGACGACGCGGCCCCCGCCTCCGAGGGCTCCGACGCGGGGGCCCGCGATGGCGACCCGACGGGCGAGCCGGGCCCGGACGGCTCCGGGGTGGCGGCCCGCGAGCCGCGCCCGCGCACCGCGCCGCTGCCGCGCGTCGACGGCGCCGATCCGCGCCCGGACACCCTCACCACGCCGCTGACCCGCGTGGGCGACCACTCCGGTCTGTACACCGGCTCGATGACGGCGGTGCAGCGCAACCGCGAACTCGCCGGCCCGGGCGAGGAGGCGTTCGCCGAGCGGCGCGCCCAGCAGGCCAAGCAGGCGGCGGAGGCCGCGGCGGCGGACGAGGCCGGACGGCGCAGCGGCGCCGGCTCCCACGTGGACGGCCTCCTCGACGACGCCGTCACCCGCCGCCGTCAGGACGACGAGGACTGAGGCCCGGCGGGAGCGCTCAGCGCTCGAGCGTCGGGTCCCCGGGGTCGACGGGCGTGAGCCGACGCCGCTCGGCCATCGGCTCGGACGCGGGCAGGCCGTGGGCGGCCGGGTCCGTCTCGGCCACGTGGCTCACGGCCTCGGGCGTGTGGTCCCCGTACTGCCGGTACTCCTTCACGCACAGCACGGGCTGATCGATCTCCTGCAGCAGCTCGTCCGAGACCGATCCCATGACGAACCGGCCGAAGCCGCCGCGGCGGCGCACGCCGATGACCACGATGGACGGGTCCAGCTCCGCGGCCACGTCCTTCATCTCCTCCACCGTGGACCGGCCGCGCGCGTACTGGCGGAACTCGGCCGTCACGCCGGAGGCGTCCAACCGGGCCTGCACGCCGCGCTGCTGCTCCTCCGTGACGAGGGACTTGGTGCGGTGCTCGCCGCCGGGGCCCGCATTGACCACCACCACGCGCTCGCCGGTGGAGCGGGCGATGTCCAGGGCGGTGTCCAGCGCGGCGTCCGCGGCCTTCGAGGGGGCGTAGCCGACGAGGATGGTCATGGGGTGCCTCCGCGGGGTCGAGGGGTCGGGTCTGAGGCCAGCGTAGTGCGGGCCGGGCCCGCGGCGGAGGGGCTCAGCCCTCGCGCAGGTGGCGCAGGTGCGCGGCCACCGTCTGGACGGCCACGCGGGCCACGGTGCCGGTGAGGCCGGGATAGATGCGCGGGGCCAGGTCCTCGGGCGTGATCGTCGCCGCCTCGGTCTCGGGCAGTGCGGCCAGGGCGGCGCGGATCTGCTCCAGGCGGCCCTCGCGGTGGTGCCGGTAGTCGCGGGCGACGACGTCCAGCGGCTCCGGCACGGGCCCGTGCGCGGGCAGCACCGTGAGCGGACCCGCCGCCTCGAGGCGGCGCAGGCTGGCCAGGTAGTCGGTGAGGGTGCCGTCCGGGTGGTCGAGCATGGTGGTGCCCGAGCCGAGGATGGTGTCGCCCGTGATGACTGCGCCGTGCACGCCCGCGTCCGGGACGGCGAACGAGTAGGAGTCCGAGGTGTGGCCCGGGGTGTGCCACGCCAGCACCGGGGTGCCGGCGACGTCGATCCGCTCGTCCGGCGTCAGGACGGCGGCCCCGCCGCGGCACCAGTCCGGGTCGGCGGCGCGCACGGGCGCGCCGGTGGCCGCGTGGAACGCATCCACCCCGCCGGTGTGGTCGGCGTGCCGGTGCGTCACCAGGATGAGCGCGATCCGGCGGCCCTCGGCCGCCGCGCGGACGCGCTCGAGGTGGGCGGCGACGTCGTCCTCCGGGCCCGGGTCCACCACGACGGCCGCATCCGAGTCCGGTGCGGCGACCACGTACGTGTTGGTGCCCGCGAGGGTCATCGGGGAGGGGTTCTGGGCGGTCACGCAGCGCACCAGCGGGGCGGGCGTGGGGCCGGGCGTGGCGGGGGTCGTCGTCATAGGCTCGAGTGTATGGAGAACCAGCAGACCGGCCAGGCCGCGGACCGCGGCACCATCGACACGCGCGAGGGGCTCACGGGCAACTACGTGCAGTCCGGGGCGGAGTTCACGCGGGACACGAACTACATCGCGGACCGGATCGTGGCGGACCCGGAGGCCGTGCGGGCCCTGCCCGTGGCCGAGCCGTCCACGGTCGGCCGCGTGGGCGGCGGGCTCACCCAGGGGGCCGAGGCGTGGCCCGTCGAGGCGGGCCGCTACCGGCTCGTGGCGGCGCGGGCGTGCCCGTGGGCGAACCGGACGATCATCGTGCGGCGCCTGCTCGGCCTGGAGGACGCGATCTCGCTGGGCACCCCGGGGCCGACCCACGACGAGCGCTCCTGGACCTTCGACCTCGACGAGGGCGGGAAGGACCCCGTGCTCGGCACCGAGCGGCTCCAGGAGAACTACTTCACGCGGTTCCCCGACTACCCGCGGGGCATCACGGTGCCGGCGATCGTCGACGTGCCCACGGGCGGCGTCGTGACCAACGACTACCCGCAGATCACCCTCGACCTCTCGACGGAGTGGACCGCGTTCCACCGCGACGGCGCCCCGCAGCTGATCCCCGACGCCGGGCCGGAGCGGGACGAGATGTTCGAGGTGATCGAGCGCGTGTTCACCGAGGTGAACAACGGCGTGTACCGGTGCGGCTTCGCGGGCTCGCAGGAGGCGTACGACGCTGCGTACGAGCGGCTGTGGACCGCGATGGACTGGCTCGAGGAGCGCCTGACGACGCGCCGGTTCCTGATGGGGGAGCGGATCACCGAGGCCGACGTGCGGCTGTTCACCACGCTGGTGCGGTTCGACCCCGTGTACCACGGGCATTTCAAGTGCAACCGGAACAAGCTGACCGAGATGCCGGCGCTGTGGGGTTACGCGCGCGACCTGTTCCAGACCCCGGGCTTCGGGGACACGATCGACTTCGCCCAGATCAAGGAGCACTACTACGTGGTGCACGAGGACATCAACCCGACGAGCATCGTGCCCGCCGGCCCGGAGCTGGGGAGCTGGCTGAGCGAGCACGGGCGCGAGGAGTTCGGCGGGGACCCCTGGGGTGGCGGCACCGAACCCGGGCCCGTGCGCGAGGGCGAGCGCGTGGACCCGGAGCACACGCCGCTGCGGTGACGTCGCCCGGCCCGGCCCGCAACGCGGGTTGAGTTATCGCGGGTGGCGCGGCTGAACACCCGCGATAACTCAACCCGCGTTGGTATGCGCACCGGGTGAGCGCCACGAGGACGCGCCGGGGATTGTTGAACAATCATCCTTCATGCCTCAAGATTGTGTGACCGGCACCTCAGCCGGGCCCGATCCGAGAGGACTGCACCGTGTCTCACGCGCCGCAGATCGACCTGAACTCCGACGTCGGCGAGTCCTTCGGCTCGTGGACGATGGGGGACGACGCCGCCATCATGCCCTCCGTCTCCTCTGCCAACGTCGCGTGCGGCTTCCACGCGGGCGATCCCTCGGGGATCGCCCAGACCTGCCGTGACGCGGTCGCCGCAGGCGTCACGATCGGCGCGCACGTGGGCTACCGCGACCTCGCCGGCTTCGGCCGCCGCTTCCTGGACTGCACGCCCACCGAGCTGGCCGACGACGTCCTCTACCAGATCGGCGCCCTCGACGCGCTCGCCCGCGCGGCCGGCGGCCGGGTCCGCTACGTGAAGCCGCACGGCGCCCTCTACAACACGATCGTCCGTCACGAGGCGCACGCCCAGGCCGTCGTCGACGGCGTCAGGGCGTTCGGCTCCGACCTCCCGCTGCTGCTCCTGCCCGGCTCCGTCGCCCTGGACAAGGCGGCCGCCGCGGGGCTGCGCGGCGTCGCCGAGGCCTTCGCGGACCGCGGCTACAACCCGGACGGCACGCTCGTCTCCCGCCGCGAGCCCGGCGCGGTCCTCCACGACGAGGACGACGTCGCCGCCCGCATGGTGCGCCTGGCCACCGAGGGCGTCGTTGCGGCGGTGGACGGCACGGACGTGCGCGTCGACGCCGAGAGCATCTGCCTGCACGGCGACACGCCCGGCGCCGTGGCCATGGCCGCGGCCGTGCGCCGCGCGCTCGAGGGCGCGGGCGTGGCCATCAAGGCCTTCGCATGAGCGCCCCACATCACCCCGCCGCCGAGCCGCCGGCCCGCCCGATCCGCTGGGTCGGCACCCAGGGCTTCCTCGTCGAGTGCGCCTCGCTCGAGGACGTCATGGCCGTCCACGCCCACCTCACGGCCCACCCGGAGCGCGGCCAGCGCCAGGTCATGGCCGCCGCCGCGACCGTCCTGGTGACCTTCACCTCGCAGGCCGCCGCCGAGCACGCCGCACCGCGGGTCAGCACCCTCACCCCGGACGCCGGTGAGCTGACGGGGGGTCGGATCGTCGAGATCCCCGTGGTCTACGACGGCGAGGACCTCGCCGAGGTCGGCCGGCTCACCGGGCTCGGCGTCGACGGCGTCATCCGGGCCCACAGCGAGGCCGACTGGTTCGCCGCGTTCGGCGGCTTCGCGCCGGGGTTCATGTACTGCGCCTCCGAGGCGGCCCCGTTCGAGGCGCCCCGCCGCAACTCGCCCCGCACGGCCGTCCCCGCGGGCGCCGTCGCCGTCGCCGGGGCCTTCTCCGCCGTCTACCCGCGCACCTCGCCCGGCGGCTGGCAGCTGCTGGGCCACACCACCGCAGCCCTATGGGACCTCGGCCGCGAGCAGCCCGCCCTGCTGCAGCCCGGCGACCGTGTCCGCTACGTCCCCGTGCGCCCGACGGCGTCCGTCACCTCCGGCACGGACGCGGCGGTCGACGCCACCCCGCCCGCCGACGCCGCGGCCGGCCTCCCGTCCGCGGCCGGCCGCCGCGGCGTCACCGTCGTCGACCCGGGGCTCCTGACCCTGGTCCAGGATCTGGGCCGCCCGGGCCTGGGCGACCTCGGCGTCGTCGCGTCCGGCGCAGCCGACCGGGACGCGGCGCGCCAGGCGAACCGCCTCGTGGGCAACCGCTCACGCGAGGCGGTGCTGGAGACCGTCCTGGGCGGCCTCACCCTCACCGCGCACGGCCATCAGGTGATGGCCCTGGCCGGCGCCGAGGCCGGCGGGACGATCACCGCGGCCGACGGCGCCACGCGACGGGTGCCCGCCCGCGCCCCGTTCGTCGTGCTGGACGGCCAGACGCTGACGGTGGACGAGCCGGCCGGCGGCCTGCGCGTGTACGTGGGCCTCCGGGGCGGGCTCGACGTGCCGCCCGTGCTCGGCAGCCGCTCGACCGACACCCTGTCCGGGCTCGGCCCCGCCGCGCTAGCGGCGGGGGACCGCCTCGCCCGTCGCGTCGGCCCGGATGCGAGGGGCGCCGCCGGCGCCTCGGCCGCGAGCCCGACCGCCGCCGGCGCCCCCGCCTCGGAGGAGGCCGGCGTCGTGATGGTGGGGGACCCGGAGACCTCGCTGCGCCCCATGCCCGCGCCCGGCCAGGTGGCCGTGCTGCGCGTGGTCCCCGGCCCGCGCGACGACTGGTTCGGCGAGGCGGGCCTGGAGCGCCTGTTCACGCAGGACTGGGACGTGAGCCAGCAGAACGACCGGATCGGGGTGCGCCTCACGGCCCCCGACGACGGCGCACCGCTCGAGCGCGTGCGCGAGGGCGAGCTGAAGTCCGAGGGCGCCGTGCGCGGCGCGCTGCAGGTGCCGCCCTCGGGTGAGCCCGTCCTGTTCCTCTCCGACCATCCGGTCACCGGCGGCTACCCGGTGATCGGCGTCGTGGCCCGCGCGGACCTCAGCCTGGCGGCCCAGCTGCCGCCGGGCGCCCGCGTCCGCTTCGTCCCCCATCCCCGCCCCGGCGCCGAGACCGTCGTCGACTCCGCATCGCCCTCCGAGGAGACCCCCGCATGACCACCACCCCCGCCGCCCGCCCCGTGACGCGGGTGCTCATCGCCAACCGCGGCGAGATCGCCGTGCGCGTGGCCCGCGCCGCCCGCGACCACGGCATCGCCTCGATCGCCGTCTACTCGGATCCGGACGCCGACGCCATGCACGTGGCCGTCGCGGACGAGGCCTTCCACCTGCCGGGCGCGTCCTCGGCGGACACCTACCTGAAGATCGACGCGGTCCTCGACGTCGCCCGCCGCGCCGGCGCCGACGCCGTGCACCCGGGCTACGGCTTCCTCTCCGAGAACGCCGACTTCGCGCAGGCCGTGATCGACGCCGGGATGACCTGGATCGGCCCGTCGCCGGACGCGATCCGCGCCCTCGGGGACAAGATCACCGCCCGCTCCCTCGCCCAGCAGGCGGGCGCCCCGCTCGTGCCGGGCTCGGACGGCCCCGTGCCGGACGCCGCCGCCGCGCGCGCGTTCGCCGAGGAGCACGGCCTGCCGATCGCCATCAAGGCGGCCTTCGGCGGCGGCGGCCGCGGCATCCGCGTGGTGCGTGAGCTCGGCGACGTCGAGGACGCGTTCGAGGCGACCGTCCGCGAGGCCGTGGCCGCGTTCGGCCGCGGCGAGTGCTTCGTGGAGCGCTTCCTGGACCGCCCCCGCCACGTGGAGGCCCAGGTCCTCGCCGACGAGCACGGCCACGTGGCCGTGCTCGGCACCCGCGACTGCTCCCTGCAGCGCCGCAACCAGAAGCTCGTGGAGGAGGCCCCGGCGCCGTTCCTCACGGACGAGCAGCGCGAGCGCATCCACACCTCCGCCCGCGAGATCTGCCGCGCCGCCGGGTACACCGGGGCCGGCACGGTCGAGTACCTCGTGGCCCCGGACGGCCTCATCAGCTTCCTGGAGGTCAACACCCGCCTGCAGGTGGAGCATCCCGTCACCGAGGAGGTCTTCGGCGTGGACCTGGTGCGCGAGCAGTTCCGCATCGCCGCCGGCGAGCCGCTGAGCATCCCCGAGGACCCGACCCCGCGCGGCCACGCCCTCGAGTTCCGCCTCAACGCCGAGGACCCGGCGTACGGCTTCCTGCCCGTGCCCGGCCCGATCGACGCGTTCGAGGCCCCCACCGGCCCCGGGGTCCGCATGGACTCGGGCGTCCGCACCGGCTCCGTGGTGCCGGGCGAGTACGACTCCCTGCTCGCCAAGCTCATCGTGTGGGGCGAGGACCGCGCCCAGGCCATCGCCCGCGCCCGCGACGCCCTGGCCGAGCTGCGCATCGACGGCGTGCCCACCGTGGTGCCGTTCCACCGCGCCGTGCTCGAGCAGGACGCCTTCACCTCGGGGGACCGCCTCGGCGTCTACACCACGTGGATCGAGTCCGAGTTCGCCGAGCCGCTGGCCGAGTCCCCCTACCTGGGCGCCGAGGTTCCCGCGGGCGGCCGCACCGCCGTCACCGTCGAGCTGGACGGCCGCGCCGTGCGACTGGGCCTGCCCGCCGATCTCTACGCGGCCCTCCTCGGAGGCGGCGGCGCGGGTGCCGCGGCCCCGGCCGACGCCGCGGGCGCCGGGAAGCCCGACGACGACGGCGCCGTGGCCTCGCCGGTCACCGGCACCCTGGCCTCGTGGAAGGTCGAGGACGGCGCCGAGGTGGCCGAGGGTGACACGGTCGCGATCGTCGAGGCGATGAAGATGGAGACGCCGATCCGTGCCCCGCGTGCGGGCCGGATCCAGCTCCTCGTGGCCGAGACCCCGGCCTCGGTGACGCGCGGCCAGGCGATCGCCCGGCTGGGGGCGTGAGGGTGCCGGCGCGCGACGGTGTCACCGGGGCGGACCTCGCGCCCGGCGCCGGTGACGGGGAGTCCGCCCCGGCGCCGGCTCCCGTGGCCGCGGCCGCGCAGCTGCGGCAGCGGATCGCGGCGGCCGGGCTCGTGCCGGGGGAGCGGCTGGGAGAGGTGGCGCTGGCCGGCGAGCTCCAGGTCAGCCGCAACAGCCTGCGCGAGGCGTTCACCATGCTGGCTGCCGAGGGCCTCGTGGAGCGCCGGCCGCACCGCGGGGTGTTCGTGGCGGCGCCGGGTCCGGAGGACGTGCGCGGGCTGTACCGCACGCGTCGGGTGATCCAGCTCGGCGCCCTCGAGCACGGAGAGCTCACCCCCGGCGCGGCGCGCCACCTGCGCTGTGCCCAGGACCTGCTCTCGGGCGGCCCGGACACCCCCGCGCGGATCCTGGGCGACGCCAACCATCGCGTCCACGTCGGCATCGTGGACCTGGCCGGCGCCCCCGAGCTCACGCGGCTCATGGCATCGGTGCAGGCCCGCGTGCGCCTGGCGTTCCACCCCATGGACGAGCAGACGCACCTGCACGTGCAGTTCGCGGACCGCAACCGGTGGATCGTGGAGCGGCTGCTGGCCGGCGACCTGCCCGCGGTGCACGCCATGTTCGGCGACTACCTGGACGAGGCGGAGCAGTTCGTCCTGGCGCACCTCGCCGCCGCGGGGGACTGACCGCCTCCCCGGGCCCGGACGGTCACGGGACCTGGAACATCCGGTCCGGCAGGTCCGTGATGAGCATGTGCCCGGGCGCGTGCGTGATGGCCAGCGGCGGGCGGGACTCCATGATCGCCGCCTGCGGCGTCACCCCGCACGCCCAGAACACGGGCAGGTGGCCCTGCGGGACCTCGACGGCGTCGCCGAAGTCCGGTGCCGACAGGTCCGTGATCCCGAGGCCGGCCGGGTCGCCCACGTGCACGGGCGCGCCGTGCACCGCGGGGTAGCGGGAGGTGATGCGCACGGCGTCGGCCACGCGGTCGGCGGGGAGGGGGCGCATCGAGACCACGAGCGGGCCCGAGAGGCGGCCCGCCGAGGCGCAGCGCCGCGTGGTGCGGTACATCGGCACGTTCACGCCGGCGTCCTGGTGGGCCATCCGGATGCCCTCGGCCACCAGGGCGGACTCGAAGGTGAACGAGCAGCCGATCACGAACGTCACGAGGTCGTCCCGCCACACGTCGAGCAGATCCGTGGGGCGGCCCGTCTCCACGCCGTCGCGGTACACCACGTACTGCGGCACGTCCGTGCGGACGTCGCCGTCCAGTGCGGGGCCGTTGACCTCGCCGGCCTCGAACACGCCGAGCAGCGGCAGGGCCTTGGGGTTGCGCTGGGCGAAGAGCAGGACGTCGTAGGCGTGGTCCTGCGGGATCGAGACGAGGTTCGCCTGCGCGTAGCCGTCGGCGATCCCCGAGGTCGGCCGCACGAGCCCCGCACGGAAGCGCTCGCGGGCCTGCGCGGGGGTCGTGGCGCCGTCCAGCGGCGGCAGCGGCGTCGTCGTGGTCATCTCAGCCACCGGTGATCATCGTGACCATGGGGATGAACCCGCGCACCGCGATGAACACGGACACGATCCACGCGAGCGCGCCCATCACGAGCAGCCACGCCGGGTAGCGGTAGCCGTGCAGCAGGTCGCGGCGGCGCCAGGCCACGTACAGGAGGGCCGCGAAGCCGACCGGCAGGATCATGCCGTTGAACGCGCCGGCGAACACGAGCAGCGTCTGCGGCGCCTGGCGCAGGGCCAGGTAGAGGGCGGTGCAGACCACGATGAAGGCGACCGTCAGCAGGTTGCGGGTGCGGGCGCTGGTGGTGGAGCGGGTGATGAAGCTGATCGAGGTGTACGACGCGCCGATCACGGAGGTCACGGCGGCGGCCCACAGGACGATGCCGAACATGCGCAGCCCGATGTCGCCGGCGGCGGCCTGGAAGGCGGAGGCGGCCAGGCTGTCCTTGGCCAGGACCGCGCCCGAGGCGACGACGCCGAGGATCGCCAGGAACAGGAGGGCACGCATCAGGCCGGTCACGAGGATCGAGGCCACGGAGCTGCGGGTGATGTCCTGGACGTCGTCCACGCCCTTCACTCCGGAGTCGATCATGCGGTGGGCGCCGGCGTAGGTGATGTAGCCGCCGATGGTGCCGCCCACGAGGGTGACGATCACGAAGAAGTCGACCTTCTCCGGCATCACGGACTGGCGCAGGGCCTCGCCCACGGGCGGGGCGGAGGTGATGGCCACGTACAGCATCAGCAGGATCATGACGGCGCCGAGCACCACCACGATCCGGTCCAGGGCCACACCGGCGCGCTTGGAGAGGAAGATCAGCAGCGCGATGAGCGCGGAGACGGCGCCGCCGATCAGGGGGTCGACGCCGAGCATGGCGTTCGCGCCGAGGCCGGTGCCGGCGATGTTGCCGATGTTGAAGACCATGCCGCCGAGGAACACGAGCGCGGCGAGGACCCAGCCGAGGCCGGGCAGGACGCGGTTCGCCAGCTCCTGGGCGCGCATGCCGGAAACGCCGATGACACGCCACACGTTCATCTGGACGGCGATGTCGATGAGGATCGAGACCAGGATGGCGAACGCGAACGCGGCGCCCATCTGGACGGTGAACGTGGCGGTCTGCGTGATGAAGCCGGGGCCGATGGCCGAGGTGGCCATGAGGAACATGGCGCCGAGCAGTGCGGTGCGCCGGGTGGCGCTCGCGGCGCGGGAGTCGGTCTTCGGCGCGGTGCCCGAGGGGGTCGAGCCGTCCGGTCCGGCGTGGGGGATGTCTGCGTGGGACACGGTGGTCACCTTCGTCGAGGGCGCCAGGCGAGGTGACGGGCGTCACGAGGCGCTGGGGAGACGGTAGCTGTTGTTGAACAATCCTGGCAACAGGAAGAGCGAGTGTCGTGGCATCCCCGTCCGAAGGAACGCCTCACCTGTCTGGCGCGCCCCGCCCCGCGCCGCGACCATGGAGACATGTCGCACACGTCTGAACAGTCCTCACCCCTGGCCGATCAGCTCCAGCCGGGCGGTCCCGACGAGCCGCACGCCACCGGCGGCGTGCATGCCCGCCTCAACTGGCTCCGCGCGGGCGTGCTCGGCGCCAACGACGGCATCGTGTCCGTCGCCGCCACCGTCGTCGGTGTCGCCGGCGCGACGACGGCGCTCACCCCGATCCTGCTGGCCGGTGCCGCCGCCGTGGTCGGCGGCGCCTTCTCCATGGCGCTGGGCGAGTACGTGTCCGTCTCCTCGTCCTCCGACTCGCAGAAGTCGCTGATCGCCAAGGAGCGCCGCGAGCTCGAGGAGGATCCCGAGGGCGAGCTGGAGGAGCTCGTGCAGCTCTACGAGGCGGACGGCCTGAGCCGGGCCACGGCCGAGGCCGCCGCGCGGGAGCTCACCGAGAAGGACGCGCTCGCCGCGCATCTGCGCATGGAGCTGGGCATGGCGGAGGAGGACGTCGTCAGCCCCTGGGCCGCCGCCGGGGCCTCCTTCCTCTCGTTCCTCGTGGGCGCGCTGCTGCCCTTCCTGACGGTCGTCCTGGCGCCGGTGGGCCTCCGCGTCCCGTTCACGTTCGGCGTCACCCTCCTGGCCCTCGCCGTCACCGGCTGGGTCGGGGCCCGGCTCGGCGACGCGCCCGCGCTGCGGGCGGCCGTGCGTGTCGTCCTCGGCGGCGCCCTGGCGCTCGGCCTGACCTTCGCGGTGGGCTCGCTGCTGGGGGCGTCGGTCGCCTGATCCGCGCCGCAGGGGTGGGCCGGCCCAGCGCCCGTGGCCGCGCCGAGCCGTGGCGCGCGGAGCGGCCCTGGGGGCCGAGGACCGTGCGCATACCACAGGCGCCCCCCGTCGAGTTGAAGCGACGCCCACGGTTCGCGTAAGATAGGACGGCGCACGCCGCGTTGTTCTCGTCGTTCCATCGGTCAGGTGACCGGGCGGACGGCGGGTCGGAAAAGCAACGCGCTCCCGCAGACCGGATCCCGGGACGTCCTCAGGGCGGACCGGGGCTCACCGTCCACACCAGCGATCCCATAAGGAACTTCGGTTGGCTCTCACCCAGCCTGGTCCCCCTTTTCGAGAAGTCGCAGTAAGAGTGCGGTGTCCACACCCGGGGCGGGGCTCACAACAGGTGTCCGCGGACAGGTCCGCGGCTCGCCGCCATGCGGGTTCCGCCCGTCCTTTTACTACTACTTGCCACGAGGAGTGATCATGGCAGCTCACTGCCAGGTAACCGGGGCTGGGCCGGGATTCGGCCACAGCATCTCCCACTCGCACCGTCGCACCAAGCGCCGGTTCGACCCCAACATCCAGAAGAAGACCTACTGGGTCCCCTCCCTGCGCCGCAACGTCACCCTGACGCTGTCCGCCAAGGGCATCAAGACCATCGACGTGCGCGGTATCGACGCCGTCGTGGCGGACCTGATCGCGAAGGGAGTGAAGCTCTGACATGGCCAAGGACAAGGACGTTCGTCCGATCATCAAGCTGAAGTCCACCGCCGGCACCGGGTTCACCTACGTGACCCGCAAGAACCGCCGGAACAACCCGGACCGCATCACCCTGAAGAAGTACGACCCGGTGGTCCGCAAGCACGTCGACTTCCGAGAGGAGCGCTGAGATGGCCAAGAAGTCCAAGATCGCCAAGAACGAGCAGCGCAAGGCCATCGTGGCCCGTTACGCCGAGAAGCGTCTCGAGCTGCGCAAGACCCTCGTGGACCCGAACGCGTCGGACGAGGCCCGCGAGGCCGCCCGCCTGGGCCTGCAGAAGCTGCCCCGCGACGCCTCCCCGGTCCGCGTGCGCAACCGCGACGCCATCGACGGTCGCCCCCGCGGCACCTTCCAGCGCTTCGGCATCTCCCGTGTGCGCTTCCGCGACATGGCGCACCGTGGCGAGCTGCCCGGCGTGACCAAGTCCTCCTGGTGACCTGAGGCCCGGTCTCCGGGCGCTCGGCACCACCGCGACGGCGGCGTCCCTCCTGAGGAGGGGCGCCGCCGTCGTCGTGCCTCGGGGATCAGGGCCGCCCGGGTCACGGGAAATCGCGGATTCTCGCGGTTCAGGGGGCGATTCGCCCGCGGAGAGATGGTACGTTCACAACTGGCAGCCCGGTCCGAACGGCCCGGGAACCGTAACCGACGTCCCATAGGGAGGACCCATGGCCATGAACCGCAAGGAACTCGTCGCCGCCGTCGCCGAGCGCTCCGGCAACACCCAGGCCGCCGTCAGCGATGTGCTGGACGCCCTCTTCGAGGTGTTCACCGCCCAGGTCAAGAAGGGCGAGAAGGTCTCGATCCCGGGCTGGCTGGCCGTGGAGCGCACCGAGCGCAAGGAGCGCACCGGCCGCAACCCGCGCACCGGCGAGGAGATCACCATCCCGGCCGGCCACTCCGTGAAGGTGACCGCCGGCTCCAAGCTCAAGGCCGCCGCCTCCGAGTGATCCCGGTCGCGGCGCGGGTCCCCGGACCCACGCCGTACGCCGCAGGACGGGCGTCCCACCCTCGGGTGGGGCGCCCGTCGTCGTCCCCGGCCGCGTAGGATGGGCGGACGATCGTCCGGCCGACGTGGACCGGGGCCGTCAGGAGAGGAGTCGTGGCATGCGCAGCGCCGTCGCCGCCGCTCCCTGGGCCCCGTCCGACCTCGAGGACCCCGGTCCGCGCGTCGTGCGTGGACCGGCCCGTCTGGCCCGGGGCTGGGCCGGGGCCCTGGCGATGACCGCCCTGGCCGCGCTGTTCCACACCGCCGCCGAGCCCGGCCACGGGTTCCCCGAGGTCGGCGTCGTCGCCTTCGCGGCCGTCCTCGCCGCCCCGCTCTGCACCGCCCTGGCGGGCCGCGCCCTCTCGCTGTGGCGCACCGCCGCCGCCGTCGCGATCGCCCAGGGGCTGTTCCACGTGTTCTACGGGCTCGCCGCCGGCGGCCACGCCGTGGCGCCGGCCGCCGGCGTCGACCCCGCCCACCTCGGCCACGCCCGCCCCGGCGCCGGGGCCCTCCTGGCACCGGGGGAGGCCCTGTCCGGCGCCCCCGCCGGCCACCTGACCGACCTGCGCATGCTCGCGGCCCACGTGATCGCCGCGGCCCTCACCGTGCTGGTGCTGCGGCGCGGTGAGGCCCTCGTGCTCACCATCGCCGAACGCGTGGTGGCCGCCGTCTGCCCGCCACCGGCCGCGCACGGCCCCCTGCCGACGCCGGCCCGCCTCCGTGTCCCCGTCCCGCCGGTGCTCCGGCCGGCGACGTCCCTCGCCCTCCTCAGCTCTCCGGGGCGGCGCGGCCCGCCGTTCGCCCTCGCGGCCTGAGGACGCCGGCTCCGTCCGCGTCTCGAGGCCCGACCGCGCCCGACGACCCTTCGGAACGGTCCGCCCGCGACTCCCGTCCGGGACCGCGGCAGACCCGTGAGGACACCACCATGCATCACCAGACCACCCCTGTCCGCCGCGCCGCTCGCGCCGCCGTCGGACTCACCCTGCTGCCCGCCCTCGTCGTCGCCGGAGCCGCCCCCGCGGCCGCGCACGACGAGCTCATCCGCACCGCCCCCGCGGTCGGCGAGACGGCCACGACGGCGCCGTCGGAGGTCTCACTGACCTTCAGTGGCGAGCTGATCGACGGCGAGGGCATCCAGAACCTCATGCAGGTCCGCGATGCCGACGGCAATCAGTGGCAGTCCGCCGCCGGCACCGTGGACGGCTCCACCTTCTCCGCGCCGCTGTGCGAGGGCCTGCCCAACGGCGACTACGAGGTCGCCTACCGCGTCGTCTACTCGGACGGACACTCCGAGGAGCGCTCGTTCGACTTCGCGGTGGACGACCCGGCCGCACCGGCCGCCGGCACCGCGCCCCAGGGCTGCGGCACCGCCGTCGCCGGGGCCTCGACCGCCGCCTCCCCGGAGGCCACGGCAGGCCAGGGCGACGCCGCCTCGGCCGAGGCGACCCCGCAGGCGGACGCCTCCGACGCCGCACAGCCCGCGGACACCGACGCGCTGCCCGCCTGGGTGTGGGTCGTCGGCATCGCCGGCCTGGCCGTGCTCGTGGTCGCCTTCCTCCTGATGGGCCGCCGCGCCCGCGCACTCGGCCACCTCGACGACGGCCGCTGACCTCTGACCCCCGGCCGGCCCCTGAGGGGACCGGCCCCGCCCTCGCGCGCCCGCACGCCCCGCGCGTCGTCGCGCGCCCGCATGACAAGGAACCCCACAGACATGACCACCACCTCCCCCCGCGCCCCTCGCCGCCTCGGCGCCGCCGCCGTGCTCGCCGTCGCCGCCCTCGGCCTGACGGCCTGCGCCGGAGACGACGCCGGCTCCGCCCCGAGCGCGTCGGACGCCTCGAGCGTCGCGCCGGCCACGGACGCCTCGTCGGCCGCGTCCACCGCGGACGGCCAGGCCGCCGGCCTCACGATCACCGACCCCTGGACGAAGGCCACCGAGGAGGGCATGACCGGCTCCTTCGGCATGCTCGAGAACTCCTCGGACCAGGACCTGCACATCGTCGGCGTCCGCTCGGAGCTGGGCGAGACGGTCGAGCTCCACGAGATGGTCTCCGGCGAGGACGGCCAGATGGTGATGCAGCAGAGCCCCGACGGCTTCACCGTGCCCGCCGGCGGGAGCTTCGAGCTCGCCCCGGGCGGCAACCACGTGATGTTCATGGGCCTGACCGACCCGATCGAGCCGGGCGAGGACGTGACCTACGACCTCGAGCTGGAGGACGGCTCCACCCTCGAGGTCACCTCCGTGGTCCGGCCCTTCACCGGCGCCAACGAGTCATACCACGGCGGCGACTCCCACGAATCGGAGGACCATGCCGACCACTGACCCCGCCGTCCGGTCGGACGACCACCACGGGCCGGACGGGCGCGAGGACGCCCGCCCGGCCCCGGGGGGCCCCTCCCGCCGCGGCCTGCTCCTCGGGGCGGGCGCGGTGGGCGGCGGCCTGCTGGGCACGGCACTCGGCTACGGCGCCGGTCACGCGTCGGCCTCCACCGCCCCGGGCGCGTCCGCCGCGCCCGGGGCGGGTGCCTCGCCCTCCGAGGTCATGGGCGACACCGGCATCGAGGGCGACGTCGGCCGGGCCGGCTGGGCCGAGCCCGGCGGCCAGGCCGCCCGGGTGGCCGTCAGCTCGCCCGTGGGCACGGACACCGTGCCGTTCCACGGGCCGCGCCAGGCCGGCGTCGACACCCCCGCCCAGGCCCACGCCGTCTTCCTCGCCCTCGACCTGCGCGAGGACGCGGACCGGGTGCGCATCGAGCGGATGCTGCGCCTGCTCACCGACGACGCGGCGCGCCTGACCCAGGGCCGCGCCACGATCGCCGACACCGAGCCGGAGCTCGCCGCCGCCCCCGCGCGGCTCACCGTGACGTTCGGCTTCGGCCCGGAGCTCGTCCGCCGCGTGGCCCCGGACCGGGCCCCGGCCTGGCTGCGCCCGCTGCCGGCGTTCGAGCAGATCGACCGCCTGGACCCCGCGTTCAGCGACGGCGACCTGCTGCTGCAGATCTGCGGCGACGACCGGATGTCCGTGGCCCACGCCCGGCGCATGCTCCTCAAGGCGGCCCGGCCGTTCGCCACCGAGCGCTGGGTGCAGGAGGGCTTCCGCTCCGCCCGCGGCGCCCACCCCACCGGCACCACGATGCGCAACCTCTTCGGGCAGGTGGACGGCACCGGCAACCCGGCCGCGGACTCCCCGCACCTCGACCGCGTGGTGTGGGGCGTGGGCGCCGAGCAGGTGGGCGTCACCCCGTGGATCGCGGACGGCACGTCCGTGGTGATCCGGCGCATCGAGATGCTCATGGACACGTGGGACGAGCTCGACCGCCCGGCCAAGGAGAAGGTCATCGGCCGTCGCCTCGGCACCGGCGCCCCCCTCACGGGGGAGCAGGAGCACGACGAGCCGGACTTCGACGCCGTCGGCCCCACGGGCTTCCCGGTCATCTCGGACATCGCGCACCTGCGGCGGGCCCGCGGGGAGGAGCCCGAGTACGGGATGCTGCGTCGCGGCTACAACTACGACGACCCGCGCGGGGCGCTGGAGGTGGGCTCCGGCCTGATCTTCGCCGCCTACCAGGCGGACGTGGACCGACAGTTCGTCCCCGTCCAGGCCCGGCTCGCCGAGTCGGACCACCTGAACCTGTGGACCGTGCCCGTCGGTTCGGCGGTCTTCGCGATCCCGCCCGGCTGCGCCGAGGGCGGGTTCGTGGGCGACGCCCTGTTCGCCTGACCCAGGGGCCCGACGACGGCGGGGCCGCCCCCGTCGTCGTCGGGCGTCCGCACGCTTTGAGAGGATGGACCCCATGTCCGCCGCCACCGCCCCCGCCCGGGGCAGCCACCCCGCTGAGAACGACGACGCCGCCCGCCCTGGTCCGTCGGGGCCGGTCGGTGTGCCCCGGTGGATCTGGGTGCTCGTGGCCGCCGCGGGAGCCGCCGGCCTCGCCGCCGCCGGCTGGCTGACCGGCGTCACCGCCGCGCGCCAGCTCTCCGACCCGGGGTGGATCACCCGCTGGGGCGTGCCCGTGGGGGAGCTCGTCTCCAACCTGGCGATGTCCCTGACCATCGCCGCGCTGATCTTCGCGGCCGGGGTCCTGCCGCCGCACGCGGCGGGCACGGAACGGTGGCACCGCTCCGCCCGGCAGCGGCGCGAGGACACGGACGCCGCACCGCTGCCCGAGCACCCCGCGTTCACCCGCGTGATGCGGATCGCCGCCCTCAGCGCCGGCGTGTGGACGGTGGCCGCGCTGTCCGTCGGCGTGCTGTCCTACTCGGATCTGGCCGGCATCCCCGTCACGGCGGGGCAGGGCTTCACGGACGGCCTGGCGGCCTACGTGGTCGGCATCTCGGTGGGCCAGGCGTGGTTCTGGGTCACCGTGATCGCCGCCGTCGTGACCACGTTGGCGATCGCCGTCCGCTCCCACAACGGCCTGTTCTGGACCGGCATCCTGGCGATGCTCGCCCTCGTGCCCCTGGCCCTGATCGGGCACGCGGCGGGCGGTGACGACCACACCGGCGCCGTGAACTCGATCGGCCTGCACCTGCTCGGCGTCGTCGTGTGGGTGGGCGGACTGCTCGTGCTCGTCGCGATCTCGGACACCCTCGTGGGGCCCAACGGGGCGCAGGGGCGGGGCCGCAGCCTGCGCCGGCAGGGCCCGGCGCCCCTGCTGCACACGGTCCTGACCCGCTACTCCGTGCTCGCCGGGCTGGGCCTGGTCACGGTGGCGCTGTCCGGCGTGGTCAACGCGTCGATCCGCATGGACGATCCGGCCCAGCTGCTGAGCCCCTACGGCATCCTCGTGTCGGCCAAGTTCCTGGCGGCCCTGGGCCTCGGCCTGATCGGTCTGCTGCACCGCCGGTGGGTGATCCCCCGCCTCGACGCCGGCCCGGACCGTCCCAGCCCCGCCCCCGCGCGTCGCCTGCTGTGGCAGCTCATCGCCGTGGAGGCCGTGATCATGGGCGCCGTCATGGGTGTCTCCTCCGTGCTCTCCCGGACGGCCCCGCCCGTGCCGGAGGAGATCGCGCCGGACGCCACCCCGGCCCGCATCCTCACCGGCTACGAGCTGCCGCCGGCCCTCGAGGGCGCCCGGTGGATCACGATGTGGCGGTTCGACTGGCTGTGGGTCGCGATCATCGCGTTCCTGTCCCTCTGGTACCTGCGCTCCGTGTGGCAGCTGCGCCGCCGCGGCGACCGCTGGCCCGTGCTGCGCACCGTCGCGTGGTGCGTGGGGCTGGCCGTGCTGCTGTGGGCGACCTCCGGGTCCCCGGCCGTGTACGGCCGCGTCCTGTTCAGCGCGCACATGGTGGGCCACATGACGCTGACGATGCTCAGCCCCGTCTTCCTCGTCCTGGGCGCACCCATCACCCTGGCGCTGCGGGCCCTGCCGGCCCGCACGGACGGGACGCGCGGCCCCCGCGAGTGGATCCTGTGGATCGTGCACTCCCCGTGGGGTCGGTTCATCACGAACCCGATCGTGGCGGGGGTCAACTTCGCAGGCTCGATCCTGGTGTTCTACTACACGGACTTCTTCCGGTTCTCGCTGCAGACCCACGTGGGCCACGAGTTCATGAACGTCCACTTCCTGCTGACCGGGTTCCTGTTCGCCCTGGTCATGATCGGCTCGGATCCGCTGCCGCGCCGGCCCCCGTACGCCCTGCGGCTCGTGCTGCTGATGGCCACGATGGTCTTCCACGCCTTCATCGGCGTCGCCATGACCACCTCCACCGGCCTGATGCAGGCGTCCTGGTTCGGCAACATGGGCCGCGACTGGGGCCCCACCGCCCTGGAGGACCAGCGCATCGGCGGCGCGGTGATGTGGGGCATCGGCGAGTTCCCCACCGTGATGATGGCGGTGATGGTGGCCGTGCTCTGGTATCGCAGCGACCGCAAGAACGCGGACCGGCTGGACCGGCAGGCCGACCGCGACGGCGACGCGGAGCTGCGCCGTTGGAACGAGATGTACGCCCACATGCGCGGCACCCCGGTCACCGACGCCCCGAGCGACGCCGAGCCCGTGGCCCGTGACTCCTCCACCGGCCCCGAGGAGGCCCGTGATGTCCGCTGACCGTGTACGTCCCCTCGCTCGCCCGGCCGCGCCCCGGCGTGGTCGGCCACGCCTCGTGGCCGCCGTCGCCGCCGGCCTGCTGGCCCTGACGGGCTGCGCGGCCGGGGACAACGATCCGGCCGCCGCGTCCGCGCCCGCGGACGGAGTCCACGACGACGCCGGCACCGCGGCGCCCACGGAGTCGGCGGCCCCGGAGGGGCTCGGCCTGGGCGACCGTCAGGACGAGCGCATGGCGGAGGCCGCGGCCGAGCGTGCGGCCACGTTCGGCTTCGTCCGGCAGCGGGCCGCCACGGCAGAGGAGATCGACGCGGCCCGCGAGGACTCCCGGGACCGGCGCGCGGACGCGGACCGGACCACCGTGCAGCCGGCGCAGTGCAAGGCGCCGCTGACCGCCCTGGACTTCTCGCCGATCGCCCTCGACGGGGCCGAGGCCACGCGCGTGGACGTCGGCGCCGACACCTTCACGGGCACGGGCACCGTGGAGGTCGCCCGGCTCACGGGCCAGGGCCGCCAGGACGTCGAGCGGCACATCCAGACCGTCAACGCCCTGCGCGCCGACTGCCGCGAGATGACCATGACCGTGCAGGAGGGGGACGCGACCGTCGACTACCGCCTCGAGGTCTCCGACGCGCCGCTGTCCGACGGCACCCCCGCGCAGTCCGCCCTCGTGTGGGAGCGGACCCTGGCCTCGGAGTCCGAGCCCCAGCTCACGGCCCAGGTGCTCACCGCCGTCACCTCCGACGCCGTGGTGATGGTCTCCTTCGTGGGCCGACCCGAGGCCGGGCGCAAGGAGTTCACCCTCATCGCCGAGGAGATGCTGGCCGCCGCCCTGGCAGCCGACTGAGCCGGACCCGCCCGGCGGCGTCGTCTTTCCCCCTGTGACGCCCCGGCGTCCGCTCACGGCTGACGCGTCCGGGACGTGCGCCATGATGGTGGGCATGACCGCACCGCAGACCCCGAACCCCGCCCCGTCCGCTGACGCCCCCGCCGCCGTGCCGCGCGCGGCCACCCGGGTGCGCGCGTCCGAGCTCGTGGGCCGCGGCTGGCTGAACACCGGCGGCGAGCAGGTGACACTCGAGGACCTGCGCGGCAAGGTCGTCCTCCTCGACTTCTGGACGTTCTGCTGCATCAACTGCCTGCACGTCCTGGACGAGCTGCACCCGCTCGAGGAGGAGTTCGCGGACGTGCTCGTCACGGTGGGCGTGCACTCGCCCAAGTTCGAGCACGAGGCGGACCCGGACGCGCTCGCGGCCGCCGTCGAGCGCTACGCCATCGAGCACCCCGTGCTGGACGACCCCGAGCTGACCACGTGGCAGGCGTACTCGGCGCGCGCGTGGCCCACCCTCGTGGTGGTGGACCCGGAGGGCTACATCGCCGCGCACCTGTCCGGCGAGGGGCACGTGGCCGGGCTCTACGGCCTCGTGCGCGAGCTCGTGGCCGAGCACGAGGCCAAGGGCACGCTGCACCGCGGCTCCGGCCCCTACGTCCCGCCCGCGCCCGTGGCCCGGGACCTGTCGTTCCCCGGCAAGGCCGTGTCCCTCGGCGGCCGCGGCTCCCGCCCGGGCTCGTTCCTCGTCTCGGACACCGGCCACCACCGCCTCCTGGAGGTCGCCGAGGACCTGACCACGGTGCTCCGCGCGTTCGGCGGCGGGGACCCCGCCACGGCGGACGCGGGCCAGGCCGAGCTCGCATTCCCCACGCCCGGGGAGAAGGGCCACGCGGACGGCGGGCCGGACGAGGCGCTGTTCAACGAGCCCCAGGGCCTGGCGCTGCTGCCCGAGGACGTCGCGGAGCGCGTCGGCTACGACGTGGTCGTGGCAGACTCCGTCAACCACCGGCTGCGGGGCCTGCGCCTGTCGGACGGGCACGTCAGCACCCTCGCCGGCAACGGCGTGCAGAAGCTCATCGACTCCGAGCGCGCCAAGGAGGCCGCCGCCGTCGAGGACGAGGAGGACGTCGCCGTCGACCTCGCGGACCTGCCCGGGGAGCCGACCGCGATCTCGCTGTCCTCCCCGTGGGACGTCGTGTGGCACCCCGCCCTGGGGCGTGTGGTGATCGCGATGGCCGGCACGCACCAGCTCTTCGACTTCGACCCCGTCACGGGCGCGCTCGCGGTGCACGCGGGCACGGCGCTCGAGGGCCTGCTGGACGGTGACGCCGGACGGGCCTGGTTCGCGCAGCCCTCGGGGCTGTCCGTGGGCGCGGACGGTGCGCTGTGGGTCGCGGACTCGGAGACCTCCGCGGTGCGCTGGGTGCGGACCGGGGAGGACGGGCGCCGCGAGGTCGGGACCGCCGTCGGGGCGGGCCTGTTCGACTTCGGCCACGTGGACGGGGAGGCGGACCGCGCGCGCCTGCAGCACCCGCTGGGCGTCACGGCCCTGCCGGACGGCTCCGTGCTGATCGCGGACACGTACAACGGGGCGATCCGCCGGTACGCCCCGGCCGGCGAGGACGCCGCGGGCCGGGCGGTCCCGGCCACGGTGAGCACGGTGGCGCGCGGGCTGCTCGAGCCCTCGGACGTGCTCGTGGAGCACGACGCGGACGGGAACGACACCGCGATCGTGGTGGTCGAGTCCAACGCCCACCGGCTCACGCGGCTGGCGGTGCCGGAGGAGTTCCTCACCGTGGACGAGGGCGCGCGGCAGACGCAGCGTCCCCGCACCCCGGTGGTGGCCGGGGACCTGGACCTGACGATCGGCTTCGCCGCACCCACGGGGCAGAAGCTGGACGACCGCTGGGGCGACCCCACGCAGCTGAAGATCTCCTCCTCCCCGGAGGAGCTGCTGCTCGAGGGCGCCGGCACGTCGACGGGGCTGCACCGGACGCTGCGGCTGAACCCCGAGGTCGAGGAGGGCGTCCTGCACATCACCGCCCGGGCCGCCGCGTGCGACGGGGAGAAGGGGCAGCCGATCCCGGACCACGCCGCCTGCCACCTGTACCAGCAGGACTGGGGCATCCCGGTCACGGTGCACACCCCGGACCGGGCCCCGGAGGGCGCCGAGACCCGCCTGGACCTGGATCTGCGCGGGATACACTGAGCGCGTCGTCCGCCCCCGACCCCGAAGGCTGCGCCCCACCATGACCACGCTCATCGTCACCTCGTCCGCCCACGGATCCACGCGAGAGATCGCCGAGCGGGTCGCGGAGGTGCTGCGCACGTCGCAGGCCGTCCCGACCGTGGTGGAGGACGTCGAGGGCGCCGCCGCGTGGCTGGCCACGGCGGACGCGGTGATCGTCGCGGCCCCGGTCTACACGGGCTCGTTCGCCGCCGACGCCCGGGCGTTCCTCGACACCCGTCGGGCCGAGCTGGCGGACCTGCCGCTCGTGATCCTGGCCTCGGGCGGCGCGCCCGAGCTGGCCCGGCCGGTCCGGGAGAAGCTCGAGTCCTACGGCCCGCGCGAGGTGGCGTACTTCCGCGGGGCGCTCGTCGAGGAGCGCCTGGGCCGACTGGAGAAGCTCAAGCTCAAGCTCTCCCGCAACGAGCACTACGGCGACTTCCGCGACTGGGACGCCATCGAGGCCTGGGCCAAGACCCTCTCCGGCGCCGGCGTGCGCTGACGCCCCACCGCTGTCGTCGACGAGACGGCGGGGGCGGCGGAGCCTCCGCAGACGCTTTCGTTGACGAAACGGCGCCGGAGGCTCTCGTGTCCGCAGCGGAGGTGAGCGGTTAGCCTGGCCGCATGTCCCCTTCCGCCCGTCGCCCCGCCGCGTCCTCCCGCCCCGCCCGGCCCCGCCCGACGACGGCGCCCCTCGCCCTGCCCGACCGGCCCGGCTGGGTGCGGCTCGCCGCGGGGGCGGTGGTCCCGGGCGTCGTCGCGGCCGTCGCGGCGCTCGCGGCCCTGCAGGTGTTCGTCCTCAACCCGTTGGCCGCCGCGCCCGGCGACCGCGGCCTCGGGCGGATCTACGCGGACCTGAGCGCGGCGGGCCAGCTCGGCGTCCCCTTCGTCCTTCCGGCCGTGATCCTGGCGGCCGGGCTCGGTGTGGCCGCGATCCTGTGGTTTCTCACGTGGCGTCGCGAGGAGGTCGACCCCCTGGCGGTCCTCGCCCTGGGCCTCGCCTCGCTCGTCGCCGCGTCCCCGGCCTACTTCATGGCCTCGTTCGGGCCGGGCATGGCGCTCGCGGACACCTACGGCATCGGCGGGGGCGACCACAGCCCGTGGGCCTGGCCGATCTACGTGGTCAGCGCGCTGGCGTCGGCGGGGCTGGTCGCCGTCGTCGTGCTCCTGCTGCGCGGCCCCGCGGGCGGACTCGGCGCCCCGCGGCGCCGAGCCTAGGTGTAGGAGGGCATGACGTTGTTGACACGCACCGGGGCCAACGAGGCCGGTGGAGCATCTCCGCAGGAGGTATGCGGCCGATGGTAGTTGTAGTGATTCACCCACACCTGAAGGGCCTCACGCCGAGCCCGCTCTGAGGTGTAGGGGCGGGCGTAGAGGACCTCATCGACCATCAGCCGGTTGTACCGCTCGACCTTCCCGTTGTGCTTTGGCGTGTAGGGGCGGATCCGGTGATGCCGGCCCCCGAGAGAGACCACCTTCGCGGTGAAGTCCACGGCCCGGTAGTTGTTCCCGTTGTCCGTGACCACCCGGTCCGCGGTGATGCCGTGAGCGGCGAAGAACGCGCGGGCCCGGCAGTAGAACCCGATCGTGGTCACCGCCCGCTCATCCTCCAGCGCCTCCGTGTACGCCAGGCGGGTGAACCCGTCGATCGCCGAGTGTAGGTAGGTGTAGCCGACCCGCTGGCCAGACCCCCGCTTGGAAGCACGCCCCGCCTCACTGTCTCTTCCGTGGGCGCGCCAGCCTCCCCCTTCAGGGATGCGTCCGATCTTCTTCACGTCCAGGTGCACCATGTGCCCTGGCCCCCTCGCGGTGATCCTCCGGGCCGGCTGCCGGCGGAGGTCTTCTCCGGCTGGGGTCAGGTCCCGTAGGCGGGAGATCCCGGCCCGGTGCAGCCACCGCCCCACGGTGCGAAGACACACCTGGTGGCCCTCGCCGACCAGATGGTGATGGATGCGCCGGGCGGACCACTTCTCGGCCCGGCGCAGGGCCTCCAGCTCGGCCACGATCGCGGGGTCGAGCCGGGCAGGTGAGCGATGGGGCCGGCTCGACCGGTCTTGCAGTCCTGCCTCGCCTTCGGCACGGTAGCGGGCGACCCAGGTGGCCACCGTGGGCCGACTGACGCGGAACTCCGCGGCCACGTGGGACTGCGGGATCCCGTCGTTCAGGTGGCGGTGGACCATGCGCAGCCGGCCGGTGGGGGTCAGAGGTGCGTTAGCGTGAGTCACGAGCGGGCTTCCTTCCGCGGATGAGTGGATGTCGCAATTCCCATCCTGCGGGGCGGAGCCCGCTCGTCTCATCTCAGCCCGTGCCTCGTGTCAAGAACCTCATGACCCACAACACCTAGGCCGGCGGGACCGACCTGACCACGACCCCACCAGGACGACAACCACCAGCTCATCCCGCGGCACCGCGCCGAGATGGACGCCGCGGCCCGGGAGGGCGGGCACGTGGCGATGATCTCCACCGGCTGGGACCCGGGCCTGTTCTCGCTGAACCGGGTGCTGGGTGCGGCGCTGTTCCCGCAGCCGCAGCAGAACACGTTCTGGGGCAAGGGCCTCTCGCAGGGCCATTCCGACGCCGTCCGGCGACGGCTGTGCCGCCGCGCGTCTGAGGGCCCAGGGGGAGACGGGGGCGCGCACCGTGCTCGAGGTCGCCCCGTACCTGCTCTCGCCCACGGGGCTGGACGAGCTGATCCGCCGGGACGTCTGAGCCGCGGCGAGGCGTCCGGCGCGTGGCACCGGGCCGGGCGCCGTCGTCGTCGGCGTCAGGCCAGCAGCAGGGCGACGGCGATCATGGCTGGGATCGCGACGATCGTGGTGACCAGGATCGTGTCCTTCGAGACGCGCAGGCCCGTGTCGTAGCGCACGGCGGTGACGAACACGTTCTGTGCGGTGGGCAGGGAGGCCAGGACGACGGCGACGAACACGTGCCGCGCGTCCAGGCCGAACACGAACTGCGCGAGCAGCCAGGCCAGCAGCGGATGGACCACCAGTTTCACCGCCGAGGCGAGCAGCACGTCCGCGCGTCGCCCGCCGGACCGCTCGAGCGGGCGCGAGCCGACCAGGGACATGCCGAACGCCAGGAGCATCGCCGGGATGGACAGCCCGCCGATGAGCTCCACGGACTCCATGAGGGGGCCCGGCAACGACCAGCCGGTGAGAGAGAAGACCAGGCCGGCCACCGAGCCCAGGATCAGGGGGTTGGCGACCGTGTGGCGGACCTGGTCGGCCACGGCACGCCCGGGGGAGCGGCGCACCGCACGACGCCGGCCCGCCGTCGTGCGTCGCCGGGCCTCGCGCGCGGTGGCGGCGTCCATCGCGGCCACGTAGAGCGGCGTGTAGATCGCCAGCTGGAAGATGAGCGCCGGGGCGGCCAGGGCGGCGTCGCCGAGGACGTAGGCCGCGATGGGGATGCCGAGGTTCGCCGAGTTCACGAGCGAGGCGCTGAGCGCGGACATGATCCGCTCCGAGGCCGGCCGGCCCTTCAACAGCGGGATCGTCACTGCGAGGTACAGCGCGGCCGCCGCGAACGCGGACAGCGAGGCCACCCACAGCTGGGGGCCCAGCACGGCGCCCACGTCCGCGCGGGAGAGCGTGACGAACAGCAGCGCCGGGTTGCCGATGAAGAACGCCGCGCGGGAGAGCACGGTGCGGCCGTGCTCGCCGAGCACCCCCGTGCGCCCCACCAGGACGCCCACGAGGATGATCACCCACACGACCGCGAAGCCGGAGAGCACCTGGGTCACGGACGGGCCTCCACGGGTCGGGGTGGGGCGGTCCGCGGCGGGGTCAGGGGCATGGCGGGATCCTACGCCGCGGGCGTCGGCTAGCCTGGATCACGACGGCGGCGCCCACCGCCGAGCGCGCCACGCGGCCCGGCCCCGCGCGGCAGGGCCCTGCAGCCCGGCGCGAAGGGGAGCGGATCCTCGGGCTCACCCGCACGCGACGGACGTCGTCCCCGACCCGCGGCGCGGCATGGCCGGGAGCGCGCCTGCGAGGATGCACCATGACCCGTCAGTCCGACCTCAAGACCCTGATCCGCGCCCGCATGGCCGTCACCGGTGAGCGGTACACCGCCGCGGCGGCGGCCCTCGCCGACGAGTGGCAGTCCGCCGAGCGCTACCACGCGACCGTGCTCGCCCGCTTCTTCGACGGGGACCGGCTGCGCTCCATCCCTGCGCGCCGCAAGCCGCGGGTGGCCGTCCTTCTCGAGCTGCTGCGTCGCTTCAGAGCGGGCCGCGCCTACGCGGAGGCCGAGGTCAACGACCTGCTGCGCCCCGCCCACGAGGACGTGGCCACGCTGCGTCGCGAACTCGTGGACTACGGGTTCCTCGACCGCGCCGACGGTGTCTACCGGCTGGCGGACGCCGGGCCCGACCTCGACCCGCGCTTCGCCGCGGACCTGCCGGTCGACCTGGAACGTTGGCTGCGCGAGATCCGCGCGGGCCGGTGAGGGGAGCGGGACGGCGTGGACCGACACGGCCCCGGGTCCCTCGCGTGAGGGGCCCGGGGCCGTCGTCGTGGTGTGGAGCGGGCGACGGGAATCGAACCCGCGTATCTTGCTTGGGAAGCAAGCGCTCTACCATTGAGCTACGCCCGCGCAACCGCTCGGCTTCCGCCTGCGGCGCAGGCACCACCATACACCAGCCCGGCCGGTGGCCCGGCCCCGCGTCGTCATCGAGCCCCGCGGGCCCGTGCGTCAGTGCACCGGGTCTGCCGCCGCGACCTCGTGCGACCGCACCCGCCGCGTCGCCGCCCGGGCCCGCGAGCGACCGAACGCGTCCGCGTACCGCGTGAGCACCGGCCCGGCGATCACGATGGAGAACTCCCCGCGGATCGTCAGGGCCGCACCCGCTCGCGGCGAGGTAGCCGGTGGCCACCTTCGTGGCGGCCGTGACGAGGGCCAGGGCCAGCGCGGCCGTCAGCACGGGCGGCAGGGTGCGAGGATCCACGCTCATGCCGCACCTCGTAGGTCGTGGCTGGGTCGTCGACGTCCTGGCCGCCGTTTCCCGAACGAAAGCGCGCCAGGGGCCGCCGTTTCCCGAACGAAAGTGCGCCAGGGGCCGCCGTTTCCCGAACGAAAGCGCGCCAGGGGCCGCCGTTTCCCGAACGAAAGCGCGCCAGGGGCCGCTGGTAGAGTCCGAACCGCGCCCGGCCGCGGCCGGACGCGTCCGGAAGCCCCCGTCCCGGAAGGACGTCCCATGCGCGACACCACGGCCGACGCGGCCCAGGTCCCCGCCCGCCCCGACGACGCGGCGGTGTACCGCTACCTCGCGTTCGGGGAGGCAGACCGCCCCTTCCTCGTGGGCGGTCCCCGGCCCGCACCGCTGGCCCCCGCCGCGACGCCGTCCCCGGTCGCCGACCTCGAGTCGGTCCGCGCCGCGATCCGCGCCCACGGCGGCCCCCTGGCCTCGACCGCGCACATGCGCGGCCGCCCCGCCCCGACGCCGCCGGCCGCCCACGCGTCCCGTGGCCTGCGCGGCGCCGCGCGCACCCTGACCGCGACCCGCCGCGACGTCGCCGCCCGCCTGGCCGACTCCCGCGAGCGCGCCGACGTGCCCGTCGAGGCGCTGCTGAACTCCGCCTTCGTCGACGCCCACGCCGACGAGCGCCCCGCCGAGCGCGGCGTGCCGCGCGGGCGTCTCGCCGGCCTCGTGGACGCCGTCCTCCCGCCGGCCCGTCCCGCGGACGACGACGCCGCGGCCGGCCTGCTGCTCGCCCTGCGCGAGCCTGCCCGGGAGGTGTTCGCCTCCGACTCGTTCGCCGCCCGCCCGTACGCCGACGCGCCCACCGTCCGCGCGCTGTTCGAGGACTTCCTCGCCCACCCGCGCCGGCACGACCCCGAGCGCTTCTGGCGTCTGCTGAACCTCGAGCTGTGGCTGCGCGACGCCGTGGACCCCGACGCCGCCCCGGCCAGCCCCGCCGCCGCGGTCGACGAGGCCGCGGCCGCCCCGGCGCCGGCCAAGCCGGACCACGAGCCGAACCCGGGCAAGGAGCTCGACCTGGTCTCGGCCGAGGACGGCCGCCGCTACCGCCGCTTCCCCGTGCAGACCGGCCTGGTGGACCGGGACACGGACCTGCAGGCCTACCTGCGCGGCGAGATCGAGGACTTCTTCCGCGACCTGCCCGCGGAGGCGATGCCGCAGGACGCCCCGTGGCACTTCTCCGTGTCCGAGAAGATCGTGGCCATCACCCAGGGCCGCTCCTACTACACCTGGGAGGTCCGCCCCTCCGTGGTCGCCCGCGCCCTCTCCCGCCTGGTCACCCGCACGCCCGCGGGCATCGGCCTGGGCGACCCCACCACCATGCAGCTGGCCATCCAGGAGGCCGGCCTGCCGCGCATCGTGCTCTCCGCGGCCGCCGGCGCCGCCGGCAAGGTCGCCGGCAAGCGCGGTGTGTTCTACAACGTGGTGGGCGGCAACGTCCGCGCGATCGACGGGCCCACCACCTACTCCACGTTCCCGGCCAACGTCTCGGCCAAGCTGCCCCCGGCCGAGCCGGACCGGGTGGCCGCCGAGGTCTCGGCGATGATCCGGGCGGCGGACATCCCGGCCTGGGCGAAGGCCTCCTTCGCCGGCACCGTCGTGATGGACGCCAACGACATCGGCCGCAACGCCCTCGGCAAGGACACCGCCGCGTCGGCCGCCGTCCTCGAGGCCGCCTTCGCGGACAACCCGCTGGGCCAGGGCCGCGAGCGCACCCCGCTGGCCGTCGTCGTGCGGATGGACTGAGCCGTGCTGCTCTCCGACCGCGACATCCGCGCCGAGCTCGACTCCGGCCGCGTGGGCCTGGACCCCCTCGACCCGGCGATGGTCCAGCCCGCGTCCGTGGACGTGCGCCTGGACCGGTTCTTCCGGCTCTTCGACAACCACCGGTACGCGCACATCGACCCGCGCCAGGAGCAGGACGAGCTGACCCGGCTGGTGGAGGTGGATCCGGACGAGGCGTTCATCCTGCACCCGGGGGAGTTCGTGCTCGGCTCCACCTATGAGCAGGTCACGCTGCCGGACGACCTCGCCGCCCGCCTCGAGGGCAAGTCCTCGCTGGGGCGGCTGGGCCTGCTGACGCACTCGACCGCCGGGTTCATCGACCCCGGGTTCTCCGGGCACGTCACGCTCGAGCTGTCGAACGTGGCCACGCTGCCCATCACGCTGTGGCCGGGGATGAAGATCGGCCAGCTGTGCTTCTTCCGGCTCTCCTCGTCGGCCCAGTCGCCGTACGGCACCGGGGCCAACCAGAACCGGTACCAGGGTCAGCGCGGGCCGACGGCCTCCCGGGCGCACCGCGACTTCCATCTCACCCGCATCGAGCGATGACCGACGTCGCGCTCCCGCCGGTCGCCTCCGCCGCCCCGCGCCGCCAGGTGGCCGCATGGGCGCTGTGGGACTGGGGCTCGGCCGCGTTCAACGCGGTCATGGTCACCTTCGTGTTCGGCACCTACCTGGCCTCGGACGCGTTCGGGCCGGACGAGCGCGGCACGGCCTGGCTCTCGACGGCGATGGCGGTGGCCGGCGTCGTCATCGCGGTCACCGCGCCCGTGCTGGGGCGTCGGGCGGACGGCGCGGGGCGACGCCGGCGGGGGCTGGGCCTGACCACGGGCGCCGTGATCGCGTGCACCGCGGCCTGCTTCTGGGTCACCCCGGAGGAGTCCTCGCTGCTGCTGGGCGTCACCCTGATCGCCCTGGGCACGGTGTTCTTCGAGTTCGCGGAGGTGCAGGTCAACGCGATCCTCGTGCACATCTCGACGCCGGCCACGATCGGCCGGATCTCGGGCATCGGCTGGGGCGCGGGCTATCTCGGCGGCATCCTGCTGCTCCTGATCGTGTTCGTGGGCTTCGTCTCGGGGGACGCGCACTGGTTCGGCGTCACGGAGGACGCGGCGCTGAACATCCGGGTGGTCGCGCTCGTGGCCGCCGCGTGGTTCCTCGTGTTCGCGATCCCCGTGCTGGTGGCCGTGCCGGACCCGGCCCCCGCCCCGGCGGCGGACGGCGGGCCGCGCCGTGAGTCGCTGCTGGGCTCCTACCGCGAGCTGGGGGCCACGCTGGCCCGGATGTGGCGCGAGGACCGGAACACGCTGTGGTTCCTCGTGGCCTCGGCGGTGTTCCGGGACGGCGTGGGCGCGGTGTTCGTCTACGGCGCCATCCTGGGCACCACGGTCTACGGGCTGGCGGCCTCGGACGTGATCCTGTTCGCGATCGCGGCCAACGTGGTGGCCGCCCTGGGCGCCTTCGTGGGCGGGCGGCTCGACGACGCGGTCGGTCCGCGCCGGGTGATCCTGGGCTCGCTCGCCGCGATGGTCCTCGTGGCCGGGGCGCTGTTCTTCGCCTCGGGCACCCTCGCGTTCTGGGTCGGCGGGCTGGCGCTGTGCCTGTTCGTGGGCCCGGTGCAGTCGGCCTCGCGCGCGTTCCTGGGTCGGCTCACCACGCCGCGCACGGCCGGCGAGGTGTTCGGGCTGTACGCCACCACGGGCCGCGCGGTCGGGTTCATCACGCCCGCCCTCGTGACGCTCGCGCTCGCCCTGCACCCGGACAACCGGGTGGTCATCCCCGTGATCGTCGTCGTGCTCGTGGCCGGCGGGCTGCTGTTCGCCCGGGTCACGGAACCGATCACGCGGAGCGCGGAATCGGTGCGCTGACCCCGGGCGGGGCGCATCCCTCCGCTAGTCTGGACCGAACCCTCGCCCGTGCCTGACGAAGGGACCGCATGCTCGTCACCCTGACCGCGCTCTTCGTCGTCGCGCTCGCCGCCCCGGTGCTCTTCCGGTGGACGGGACGTCAGGGGTTCTATCTGCTCGCCGCCGCTCCCGCGGCGGGTTTCGTCTGGCTGCTCACCCAGCTGCCGCAAGTGTTCGCGCTGCAGGAGGCGCTCGACGCCGGCCGGCCGGTCCCGGCCTCGGCGGCGCATCTGGACCGGGCCGTGCCCTGGGTGCCGTCCCTGGACATCACGCTCGCGTTCCGCATGGACGCGCTGGCCGCGTTCATGTCCCTGATCGTGCTCGGCGTCGGTGCGCTGGTGCTGGTGTACTGCGCCCGCTACTTCCGGGAGCACGAGGCGAAGAACGCCGTGTTCGGGGGCCAGCTGCTGGCCTTCGCCGGCGCGATGTTCGGCCTCGTCACCACGGACGACCTCATGGTGCTCTACACCTTCTGGGAGGTCACCTCCGTCCTGTCCTTCCTGCTGATCGGCTACTCCGGCCACCGCATCTTCGCGCGCCGCTCGGCCATCACCGCGCTGATCGTCACCACGGTCGGCGGCCTGGCCATGCTGGCGGGCCTGATCATGCTGGCCCAGATGGCCGGCTCCTGGCGGATCTCCGGCGTGCTGGCCGCAGCCCCCGGCCTCCTCGCGGACGACGGCGGGCGCGTCCTGCTCGAGGTCGGCGTCGGCCTCGTGCTGATCGGTGCGCTGACCAAGTCCGCCCAGGCGCCGTTCCACTTCTGGCTGCCGGGCGCGATGGCCGCCCCGACCCCGGTCTCGGCCTACCTGCACGCGGCCGCGATGGTGAAGGCCGGTGTCTTTCTCGTGGCCCGTCTGGCCCCCGCCTTCCACGAGCTGGCGACGTGGCAGGTGCTCGTGCTCGGCCTGGGCCTGTGGACCCTCATGCTGGGCGGCTGGCGGGCCCTGCGGCAGACCGACATCAAGCTCGTGCTCGCCTACGGCACGGTCTCCCAGCTCGGCTTCCTCATGGTGGCCAACGGGCTGGGCGTCCGCGACGCGGCGCTGGCCGGCCTCGGGATGCTCCTGGCGCACGCACTGTTCAAGGCCCCGCTGTTCATGGTGGTCGGCATCATCGACCACGAGGCCGGCACCCGCGACCTGCGCGAGCTCTCCGGCATCGGCCGCCGCCACCCCGTCCTCGCCGCCGTCGCCGTCCTGGCGGCCGCCTCCATGGCCGGCCTGCCCCCGCTGTTCGGGTTCGTGGCCAAGGAGGCGGTCCTGCAGAGCCTGACGGACCACGGCGAGGCCCACGGCGGCCTGCTGGCGTGGGCGCCCCTCGTGCTGATGGCCGCGGGGTCCGTGCTCACCGTGGCCTACACGTGGCGCTTCCTCTGGGGCGCCTTCGCCACCAAGCGCACCCCCGAGGGCGCCCCCGTGCCCGCCACCCGCTTCCACACGCGCGTGACCTTCCTCGAGCTGGCCCCCGCCGGGCTGCTGGCGCTCACCGGTCTGGTGCTCGCGGTCATGCCCGGGCCCCTCGAGCACCTGCTGGCCGCCCACACGGCCGCGATCCCGGCTCTGGACCCGGCCGCGTCACCGGCGCACCTGGCCCTCTGGCACGGCTGGACGCCCGCCCTCGCCGTCTCCGCCGCCGTGTGGCTGCTCGGCGCCCTGCTCGCCCTCGGCCGGCCGGGAGTCGAGGCGTTCCAGCGCCGCGTCGAGTTCCCGGTCGACGCCCTGCGGACGTACCGGAAGATCACCGGCGCCCTCGACGAGGCCGCCGTCTGGGTCACGGGGCGCACCCAGACCGGCTCCCTGCGCCGCTACCTGGCCATCATCCTCACGACGGCGGCCGGCCTGCCCGTCGCCTTCCTCCTGTTCCCCGTCGGGCGGGAGGACCGCGTCCTGGCCACCGCGTTCCTCGACGGGGACATCATCGGGGCGGAGAGTCCGGCGCAGCTGGTCATCGCCCTCATGATCGCCGTGGCCACCGTGTTCGCCGTCCGCGCCCGCCGCCGCTTCATGGCGATCATGCTGGTGTCCGTGACCGGCTACAGCTTGGCCGCCCTGTTCGCCCTGCGCGGCGCCCCGGACCTGGCGATCACCCAGGTGCTCGTGGAGTCGATCATCCTGGTCACCGTGGTCCTGGGCCTGCGCGTGCTGCCTCCGGACTGGCACACCCGCCGCACCGGGTCGCGACGGCTCGGGCGGCTGACCGTCGCCGTCGGCTTCGCCGTGTCCATGATGTGGATCGCCGCCACCGCCCTGACCGCCCGCACCGCCGAGCCCATCTCCCTGGCCATCCCGGAGCAGGCCTACGTCCACGGCCACGGCCTGAACGCGGTCAACGTGACCCTCGTGGACCTGCGCGGGTGGGACACGTGGGGCGAGATCACGGTGCTCGCGGCCGCGGCCACGGGGGTGGCCTCGCTGATCTTCCTGCAGCACCGGGACGGTCTCACCCGCAGCATCGACGACGTCGCCCCCGGCTCCGTCGGCGACTTCGGCGCCGACTCCTCGCTCGGCGCCCGCGAGCTGTCCGTCGTGCGCAGCTTCGCCGTGGACGACCGGAAGGGCCAGTGGCTCGTGGCGGGGCACACGATGGCCCCCGAGCGGCGCTCGATCATCCTGGAGGTGGTCACCCGCTTCCTGTTCCCGATCATGATGCTGCTGTCCGTGTACCTGCTGCTGGCCGGTCACAACACGCCGGGCGGCGGCTTCGCGGGCGGCCTGCTGGCCGGGCTGGCCCTGACGCTGCGGTTCCTGGCCGGCGGCCGCTTCGAGCTGCAGGAGGCCTCGCTCATCCCGGCCGGCGCCATGCTCGGCCTGGGCCTGGCGATCGCCACGGCCACCGGCCTGGCGCCGTTGTTCTTCGGCGGTCAGGTGCTGCAGTCCGCCGTCGTCGAGTTCACCGACCTGCCGCTGTTCGGGGACTCCCTGAAGCTCGTCTCGGCCACCGCGTTCGACATCGGCGTGTACTTCGTGGTCGTGGGCCTCGTGATGGACGTGCTGCGCTCGCTCGGCGGCGAAGTGGACCGCCGGGGCGAGGAGGCCCGCCGTGCGCGGGCGCGCGCCGCGTCCCGCCGTCGCCATCCCCGCATGGCCACCCCGTCCACGCCCAAGCCCGAGGAGGCCGCACCGTGACGACCGTCGACCTGGCCCTGCTCGCCGCGATGGGCGTGATGTTCGCCGGCGGCATCCACCTCGTGCTCGAGCGCAACCTGACCCGGATCCTGATCGGCGTCATGCTGATCAACAACGCCGCCGTCCTGCTGCTGTTCCTCGCGGCCGGCGGCACGGGTGCGGCCCCCCTGTTCGTGCCGGGCCGCGATCCGCGGGAGTACGCGGACACCCTGCCGCAGGCGCTGATCCTCACCGCGATCGTGATCGGCTTCGCCGTGATCGCGTTCCTGACCGCCATGATCTACCGCTCGTGGCTGCTCGTCCGCGAGGACGAGGTCGAGGTGGACGCGGAGGACGTCAAGATCGCCCGGATGCCCGCCTGGGACGCGGAGGACGACGCGGAGCTCGTGGCGGAGTCCTCCGAGTTCCTGGACGACGCCGCGGACCCCAACGCCCACTACGAGCACGCCACGGAGTCCCGACCCCACGTGCGCCACGCCTCACCCACGCCGCCCGCCCGTCCCGGTGCGGCGTCCGCCGTCCGTGCCCACCGTTCCGACGGGGGGCCGCGCCCGTGAGCATCGGCACCCTCCCCCTGACCGACCTGGCCCCGCTGGCCGTCATGCTGCCCGTGCTGGGCGCGGCCGTGACCTTCATGCTCGTGCGCCGCCCCCGCGCGCAGATCACCGTCACGGTCTCCGCGCTCGTGCTCACCCTCGTGCTGGACGCGCTGCTGCTGGCCTCGGTCTGGGACACCGGGGTCGCGGCCGTCCACCTCGGCGGCTGGCCCGCCCCGCTGGGCATCGCCCTCGTGGTGGACCGGCTCTCGGCCCTCATGCTCGTCGTGTCCGCGCTGATCACCCTGGCGGTGCTGCTGTACGCCTCGGCGCAGGGGCTGATCAACCGGGACGAGGGCGGGCCGGTCTCGATCTTCCACCCCACGTTCCTGATCCTCGTGGCGGGGGTGTCCAACGCGTTCCTCGCCGGCGACCTGTTCAACCTCTACGTGGGCTTCGAGATCCTCCTGACGTCCTCCTACGTGCTGCTGACCATGGGGGGCACCGCCCAGCGCATCCGCGCGGGCATCACCTACGTGGTGGTCTCCGTGATCTCCTCGGTGGTGTTCCTGATCGCGATCGCGATGATCTACGCGGCCACCGGCACCGTGAACATGGCGGACCTGGCCGTGAAGCTGGGCGAGCTGCCCACCGACGTGCAGATGGTCCTGCACGTGCTGCTCCTGGTGGGCTTCGGCATCAAGGCGGCCGTGTTCCCGCTGTCCTTCTGGCTGCCGGACTCGTACCCCACCGCGCCCGCCCCGGTGACCGCGGTGTTCGCGGGCCTGCTCACCAAGGTGGGCGTGTACGCGATGATCCGCACCGAGACGCTGCTCTTCCCCGGGGAGCACGTCAACGCGCTCCTGCTCGTGGTGGCCGCACTGACCATGGTGGTGGGCATCCTCGGCGCGCTGGCCCAGACGGACATCAAGCGCATCCTGTCCTTCATCCTCGTCTCGCACATCGGCTACATGATCTTCGGCCTGGGCCTGGCCACGCAGGCGGGGCTGGCGGCCACCGTGTACTACGTGGCCCACCACATCACCGTGCAGACCGCGCTCTTCCTCGTCATAGGCCTGATCGAGAACCGCGCCGGGACCGCGAACATCGACCGCCTCGGGTCCCTGGCGAAGGTCTCCCCGTTCGTGGGCGTCCTGTTCCTCGTGCCCGCGCTCAACCTCGGCGGCATCCCGCCGTTCTCCGGCTTCCTCGGCAAGGTCGGCCTGCTGCGCGGCGGCGTCGAGCAGGCCACGCCCCTGGCGTACACGCTGGTGGGCGTGTCCCTGCTCGTGTCCCTGCTGACCCTGCTCGTGGTGGTGCGCGTGTGGACCCGCGCGTTCTGGCGCCGCGTCGAGGACGTGGAGCACCCGCCCGCCCAGCTCGTGGCCGCCTACGAGCGGGCCGTGGCCCGTGGCGAGCGACCCCGCCCGCTCGAGCCGGGCCTCGTGCTGCCCACCACGGCGCTCGTGGGCCTGACGCTGGTGTTCACGGTGGCCGCCGGCCCGCTGTTCGCCCTGGCCGACGAGGCCGCCACGGACATGCTCGACCGCTCGCCCTACATCGCGGCGGTGCTCGACGATGCCGCGGCCGAGCGGGCCGCGGCCACCCTCAGCGTCGACCCGACGGAGGTGCACGATGCCCGGAAGTGACTCCGCCCGCCGCGACGCGGTGCGCCCCGACCGGATCCGGGGCATCGTGGCCCAGTGGCCGCTGATCCTCGTGATGGTGGCCGTGTGGTGCGCCCTGTGGCAGGACTTCGCCCCGCACGTGGCCCTGACCGGCCTCGCCTTCGCGCTGCTGATCCTCGCGCTCTTCCCGATGCCGGACATCCCGTTCAGCGGCCGCCTGAACCCCTGGTGGTCCCTCGTGTTCACGGTGCGGTTCCTCGTCGACGTCGTGCGCGCCTCGGTCAACGTGACCGGGGTGGTGCTGCTGCGCGGCCGCCGCGCCCGCGGCTCGATCGTGGGCGTCCCGCTGCGCAGCCACGACGACCTCATCATCACGCTCGTCAGCCACGCCCTGGCCCTGGTGCCGGGCTCGATCGTGCTGGACGTGGACCGGGTCCGCTCCGTCCTGTACCTGCACGTGCTCGACGCGACCACGGACGAGGACGTGGAGGGCTTCCGCGCCACGGCCCTCGACGTGGAGGCGGGCATCATCCGCGCCGTCGGCACACGTGAGGACCTCGAGCTGGTCCGCCGCTTCCCGAGTTCGGCGCCCCCCGCCCCCCGGAGCGAGGACCGCCGCGGCCCTGCGGACCCGTCCGCCGCCCGCCCCCCGAAGGAGGAGGCCTGATGGACCCGATGGACCTGGCCACGTGGGCCGGCGGGGCGCTGCTCGTGGTCGGCGCCCTCGGTGCGCTCTACCGGATCGTGCGCGGCCCCTCGCTGCTGGACCGGGCGATCGCCACGGACGTGCTGCTCGTGGTGTTCTCCGGGATGCTCGTCCTGGAGATGGCCGTGCACCGCCACACGCACCACGTGGTCCTCGTGGTGCTGGCCGCCGCCGTCGGCTTCGTCGGCTCGGTGACGGTGGCGCGCTTCGCGGAGGACCGGCGCCCGGACCACTCGCTCGAGGACCAGGCGCGCGTGCCCGGCACCACGGACGTGCCGGGCGGGGAGGAGGACCGATGACCGAGACCGCCACGCTCCTGGACTGGCTGGCTGCGTTCCTGCTCGTGAGCGGCGCCTTCTTCTCCCTGGTGGCCGGCGTGGGCCTGCTCGTGCTGCCGGACCTGCTGGCCCGCATGCACGCCTCCGCCAAGCCGCAGGTCCTCGGCCTGCTGCTCATGCTCGCCGGGCTGGCGATCGAGTGGCGCTCGTGGGTGTGGCTGCCCGTGCTGTTCCTGGCGTGGGTCACCCAGATGGTCACGGCCCCGGTGGCCTCCCACCTGGTGGGCCGCACGGGCTACCGCACCAAGCACGCCCGCCGTGAGCTGCTGCACCGGGACGAGCTGGCCGCCGTCGTCCGTCGGGCCGAGCCCCCGGCGGACCCCGGGCCGCGCCGCGCCGGCGCCCGGCCGCGCGGCCGCGGCTGACACCACCCCGCACAGCACGACGGCCGCCGTCCGGATCCCTCCGGGCGGCGGCCGTCGTCGTGGGGCGGCGGGGCGGCTCAGACCTCGTGGTCCACGCGGTGCGCGGTGGACTCGGACACCTTGCGGATCGCGGCGCCGGCGCCGCGCTGGCCGGCGACCTTCAGCAGCGCCGCGACGCCCGCGGAGATGAACGCGAAGGACAGGGCCTCGACGAGCGGCAGCGTCTCGTCGGCCGCGTCGTCCGGGGCGCTGTGGCCGGTGACGAGCCGCCAGCCGCCCGCGACCACGCGGGAGCCGACGATGCCGCCGACCAGCGTGATGCCGGCGGACAGGGCCTTCTGGACGAGCGTGTTCATGGTGCGCCTTCCGTGGTCGGGGATCTCACGTGCGGTTGTGGCCGCGGCCGACGACGCCGGACGGGCCGGTCCCCAGCCTAGCCCGCGGTGGGCACCGGGTCGCCGGCGACGTGCCGGCCGGGGTCGCCGTCGGCGTCCAGATGGGCCTGCAGCATGCCGGTGAGCTCGTGGTCCACGGGGATCTCGACGCCGTCGACGGCGCGCACCGGCAGGACGCCGCGCACCGAGGAGACGAGCCAGACGCCGTCGGCGCCCTGAAGGTCGGCCGGGACGAGCGGGCCGTAGCCGAGCTCCCAGCCGTCCGCGTGGGCGGCCGCGAAGATCACGGCCTGCGACGTCCCGGCGAGGATGCCCTTCTGGCGCAGTGGGGTGAGGAGGCGGCGGACGCCGTCCTCCCCGGTGCGCACGATCAGCACCGTGGAGGTGGGGCCCTCGAGCAGGTAGCCGTCCGCGCTGGTGAAGACGACGTCGTCGGCGCCGTGGTCGCGGGCGTAGCGCAGGGCGGCCATGTTCACGGCGTAGGAGAGGGTCTTCGCACCGGTGAGCAGCCACGGGGAGCGCTCGGGGGCCTGCGAGTCGATGCCGCGGTCCAGCAGCAGCACCCGCAGCCCCCGCCGCCGCTCCTCGTCCTGGATCGCCGGGGCCGGGCTCAGCAGCGCCCACGCGGTGGGCGCGGGCCCGCCGCCCGCGGCCGCGTCCGGGCCGCGGGTGACGGTCAGGCGCACGGCGAGGCGGTCCCCGGGGGCGACGTCGTTGGCCTCGGAGAACGCACGCAGACCCAGCGCGACGGCGGCCTCCCACGCCGCCGCCTCGGGGGCGGCCAGCTGCAGGGCGGCGGCGGACGCGGCCAGCCGGCCGAGGTGGGCCCCGAGCTTGCGCATGCGCAGGGTCCCGAGCCCGTCGGCGACGGCGAGCGCCGTCTCGAAGATGCCGTCGCCGCGCGTGACCCCCTGGTCCGTGACGCTCAGGTGCGGGACGGCCGGGTCCGCGAGCCGCGGGGCGGGGGCGCCGTCCGCGTCCGTCTCGAGCAGGACGAGGACGGGCGAGCCGGCAGCGGGGGAGAAGGAAGTGGGACGCATCCGCCCAGGATAGACGCCCGCCCCCGGCCGATCGGGGCCGGGGGCGGGCGTCAGGAGGGACGGTCAGGCCCGGTGGGCGCCGCCGTCCGGGGCGGGGCCGGAGGGCTGCCCCGGGGTGTGGGCGCGCTCGAGCTGGGCGCCCTCCACGTCCACGTCCGGCATGATGCGGTCCAGCCACCGGGGTAGCCACCACGCCGCGTCCCCGAGCAGGTGCATCAGGGCCGGCATCAGCAGCAGCCGGACGACGAACGCGTCCAGCAGCACGCCGAAGGCCAGGCCGAAGCCGATCGGGCGGATCATCGCGTCCTCGGCGAAGATGAAGCCGCCGAACACGGAGATCATGATGATCGCCGCGGCCATCACCACCGCGCGGCCCGAGCGCAGGCCGGACAGCACCGCCTGGCGGGCCGGCAGGCCGTGTGCGTAGGCCTCGCGCATGCCGGAGGCGATGAACAGCTGGTAGTCCATGGCCAGCCCGAACAGCACGCCGACCATGATGGTCGGCAGGAAGCTGAGCACCGGGCCCGGGTTGTGGACGCCGAACAGGGCGCCCAGCCAGCCCCACTGGTAGATGGCCACCACCCCGCCCATCGCCGCGAACACCGAGAGCATGAAGCCGCCGGTGGCGATCAGGGGCACCAGGATGGAGCGGAACACCAGGATCATGATCAGCAGGGACAGGCCCACCACCACGCCGAGGTAGAGCGGCAGGGCCTCTGCCAGGGTGTCCGAGACGTCGATGAAGCCGCTGGTCACCCCCGCCACGCCCGGGTTCGAGGCGTCGCCGGCCGGGTCCAGGGACCGCAGCTCGCGCACGAGCTCCTCCGTGGAGACCGCGTTGGGCCCCTCCTCGGGCAGCACCTGGTACATCGCGACCGTGCGGTCCTCGTTGAAGCCCGCCGGCACCACGGCGTGCGCGTGGTCGAGGGCGGCCAGCTGCTCGCCGACGTCGAGCTGGGCGTCCGTGGCGCGCCCCTCGTCGAGGCCGGCGGGCAGGTCCACGGTGACCACGAGCGGGCCGTTGTAGCCCTCGCCGAACTTCTCGGCCGTGAGCTCGTAGGCGAGCTGGGAGTCCGAGCCCTCGGGCTCGGAGCCGCCGTCCGGCAGGCCCAGGCGCATGGACCAGAACGGCACGGCCACGAGGACGAGCAGGGCCACGGAGGCGAGCGCCGTGGCGAGGGCGGTCGGCGTGGACAGCGTGGCGCGGCGGTGGGCGCGGCGCACGGCGTGGGCGCCCTCGCCGACGGCCGGGGAGGTGGCGGTGAGCCGGTCGCGCTCCCGGCGGGAGAGCACGCGCGGGCCGGCCAGGGCCAGCAGGGCCGGGGTCAGGGTGATCGCCACGAGCACGGCGACGGCCACGCAGACCGCGCCCACCGTGCCCATCAGGCCCAGGAAGCCGATGCCGGTGACGTTCAGGGCCGCGAGGGCGATCACCACGGTCACGCCGGCGAACACCACGGCGTTGCCGGAGGTGCCGGTGGCCAGCGCGATCGACTCGTGCAGGCCCGTGCCGCGCCGCAGCTCATGGCGGTGCCGGTTGACGATGAACAGCGCGTAGTCGATGCCCACGGCCAGGCCCAGCATCACCCCGAGCACCGGGGTCACGGAGATCATCTCCACGGCGGAGGAGAACGCGAGCGCCCCGGCGGCGCCCACGCCCACGCCCACCAGCGCGTTGACCAGCGGCAGACCCGCGCCCACGAGGGTGCCGAGCATGACCACCAGCACGATCGCGGCGACCACGAGGCCCACGACCTCGCCCGGGCCGAGCAGGGAGGGCACGGTGGCGTTGAGCTCCTGGGACGGATGCACCGCCACGCCGTCGATGTCCGCGCCGGTGAGGGTGCCGGTGACCGCCTCCTTGTCCTCGGCGGTCACGTCCAGGGTCGGCGTCGTGAAGGTGACGATCCCGACGGCGGTGCTGCCGTCCTCGGACACGGTGCGGAAGTCCTCCGCGAGGGCCAGGGTGCGCTCGCCGCGCTCGGCCTCGACGCGGCCCTCGTCCAGCTCGGTGCGGCCGTCGGCGAGGTCCGCCTCGGCCTGGTCCAGGCGCTCCGCGCCGGCGGCCAGCTGGGCCCGGCCGTCCTCGAGCTCGGCGACGCCCTGCTCGTACTCGGCCCGGCCCTCGTCGATCTTCTGCTGCTGCGCGTCCAGCTCGGCCTCGGCCGCGTCCAGGGCCTGCTGCCGTCCCGCGGCCACCTGCTCGCGGCCGGCCTCGAGCTCGGCCTCGGACTCCTGCAGCTGCTGCCGGCCGGCGGCGAGTCGGGCGGCGCCGTCGTCGGCCTCGGCCTGGGCCGCCGCGAGCTGTTCGGCGCCGTCGTCGGCCTCGGCCTGGGCGGCCTCCAGCTGGGCGCGGGCGGCGTCGGCCCGGTCCTGACCGGCCGCCAGCTCTGCCTCGCCGGCGGCGAGCTGCGCCTCCTGGTCGGCGAACTGCGCGGCGACCTGCTCCGCCGGGATGCCGGCGGCCTCGGCCTCGGCCAGGGCGGCGTCCCGGGCCTGCTCGAGCTCGGCGCGGCCCGCGGCCAGCTGCTCGGCCTGGGCGTCGAGCTCGGCCTGCCCGGCCTCGAGCTCGGTCCACCGGTCGCCGAGCTCGGCCTGCCCGGCCTCGAGCTCCTGACGCTGCGCGTCGATCTCGGCCTGGCCGGCCTCGAGACGCTCCGCCTGCTCCTCGAGCTCGGCGCGGCCGGCGTCGAGCTGCTCCTGGCCCTCGGCCACCTGCTGCTCGGCCTCCCGGAGCGGGGCCAGGGCGTCGGCCGGCAGGGCCTCCAGGCCACGCTCCTCGAGGTCGGCGCGCGCGGCGTCGAGCTTGGCCTGCCCCTCCTCCAGCTGGGCGGCGGCCTCGGCGAGGCGCTGCTCGCCCGCGTCGGCCTCGGCCGTGCGCCGCTCGAGCTCGGCCCGGCCGTCCTCGATCTCCTGGCGACCGTCCGCGAGGCGCTGCTCGCCGTCGGCCAGCTCGGTGCGGCCCTCGTCGAGCCGGGTGCGGGCGTCGTCCTGCTGGGCCTGGGCCTCGAACGGGTCCACGACGCCCTCCACGGCCTCCTGTTCGGCGACGTCGTCCAGCAGGGCGGTGATCTGCTCGCGCTGGGCGTCGGTCAGGGGGGAGCCGTCCTCGGTGGTGAACACGACCTGGCCCCTGCCGCGGGAGGCCTCGGGGAACTCCTCCTTGAGGCGGTCCGTGACCTGGGCGGTGGGCGTGCCGGGGATGGTGACGGTGGAGGAGAGCGTGCCGCCGAAGGCGAGGAATCCGCCGACGGCGAGGGCCAGGGCGAGCACCCAGGCGAGGATCACGAGGAGGGGGCGGCGGGCGGCGCCGAGGCCGAGACGGTAGAGCAGTGTCGCCATGGGAAGGGGAGGTCTCCGTGCGCTGGGGTGGGACGCGGCCGGACGCGGCGCGCCGCCTCCGATGCTACACCTAAGCGGAGCGCACCGCTCCGGTCCGGGCGGCGCCGCCGTCAGGTGGAGGGCAGGCGCAGGATCAGGTCCGCCGCGGCGCGCGGGGCGTGCCGGGCCAGGTAGTCCTCCTCCTGTGCGGCCCAGCGGTCCCAGTGGGGGGCGAAGGTGTCGCCGTCCCGGGCCAGCGCCCGCGTGCGTCGCGCGGGGGTCTCGAGCTCGAGCCACACCGCCAGGTCGAGCAGCGGTCGGGCGGCGGTGCTGAGCGCGCCCACGCCCTCGCACACCACGACGTCGGCCGGCGCGGTCCCCCGCGGCGGGCCGGGTGCGGCGCGGTGCCAGTCCCACGTGGTCCAGGTCGCCGTGCCCCGCTCCCGCAGCGCGCGCACGACGGCCGGATAGGGGCCGTCGTCGCCCACCGCCGCGGCCAGTCCGTCCCAGCCCCGGTACATGGACTCGATCTCGATCACCTCGACACGCGCGAACGGTGCGATCCGAGTCGCGAGCGCGGCGGCGAGGACGGTCTTGCCCGACCCCGAGCGGCCGTCCAGGCCGATGAGCGCCGGTCGGGTCACGGGTCCTCCGGTGCGGGGTCCGTCAGTGCGACGGTGGCCGCCTCGAGCACCCGCACCGCAGCCCGCAGCTCCGCGGCGGAGAATCCCTCGAGGGCGGCGCTCAGCCGCTGGGACATCGGTTCGAACGCGCGCTGTCCGTCGCGGCGGGCCGTGTCCGTGTGCTCCACCAGCACGCGCCGCCGGTCGCCCTCGTCCCGGCGGCGGCGGACGTGGCCCGCGGCGGCCAGGCGGTCCACGAGGGCGGTGGCCGAGGCCCGGGTGAGGTGCAGGTGGGCGCCGAGGTCCGAGGCCGTGACGGGCTCACCGGCCTCCGCGCGGGCCATCAGGTACGCGAGGGCTCTGAGGTCCGTGCGGTGCAGGCCGACGCCGCGGCCGGCCTCGTCGACGGCGTGCTCCGCGCTCTCGCTGAAGACGCGCAGCGCGTGGACCACGGCGAGGTGCTCCGCGGGGGCGGAGGGGGGCTGCGTGGTCATGGCCGGGAGTCTAGCCAGCCCCCATGGTTGTTTGATCATCGAACCATCCCCTACGCTCGGTGGCATGCCCACCCCGCCTGACCTCTCCGCCTACCGCACCCCCGCCGCGCCGGGGCGCTCCCCCCGGGGGCTGCGGCTGGGCCTGGCCGCGGCGCTCGCCGTGGTCTGGTTCGCCGTGCTCGGCCTGGGCGGCCCCGTGTTCGGCAGGATCGGCGACGTCTCCTCGAACGACCAGGCCACCTTCCTGCCGGCGTCGGCCGAGTCCACCCGCGCGGGGGAGGAGGCGGCGGCGTTCCAGGACGGCGAGGCCGTGCCCGCCGTCGTCGTGGGCTCGGCGAGCACCGCGGACCCCGCGACCGCCTTCCCCGCGCTCGCGGACCTCGCGGGCCGGCTGGGCGAGGTGCCGGGCGTGACCGACGTCGCCGGCCCGATCCCCTCCGACGACGGCGCGGCGGTGCAGTTCCTGGCCTTCGTCGACTCCTCGGCCGGGGCTGAGCGGCCCGTGGCCGACGTGGTGGCCGACCTGCGGGAGGTCGTGGCGGACCCGGCGGGCGCCGACCCCGCCCTTGCCGGCACCGTGGCCGCAGACACCGAGTGGCACGTGGGCGGTCCGGCGGGCCTGGTCGCGGAGCTGGGCGGCGCATTCGCGGGGATCGACGGGCTGCTGCTGCTCGTGGCGCTCGTCGTGGTGTTCGTGATCCTCGTGGCGGTCTACCGCTCCGTGCTGCTGCCGGTCCTCGTGCTCCTGACGGCCGTGGCCGCGCTCTGCGGCGCGATCGTGGCCGTCTACGGGATGGCCCTGGCGGGCTGGATCCAGCTCAACGGCCAGGCCCAGGGCATCCTCTCGATCCTCGTGATCGGCGCGGCCACCGACTACTGCCTCCTGCTCGTGGCCCGGCACCGCGAGGAGCTGCTGGTCCGGGCGGACGTCGGGGAGGCGCTGCGGGCCGCCGTGCGCGGGTCCTTCGGCGCGATCACCGCGTCCGCCTCGACCGTGGCCCTCGCCCTGCTGATCCTGATGGCCTCGGACCTCAACTCGACGCGTTCCCTCGGCCCCGTGGCCGCCACGGGTGTGGCGTTCGCGTGGCTCGCCGCCCTGACCCTGCTGCCGGCGCTGCTGCGGCTGACCGGGCGTGCCGCCTTCTGGCCCACGATCCCGTCCCCCGAGCGCGCGCGCCGTCGCGCGGAGCGCCGTGCCGCCCGGGGCCGGGCCTTCACCCCGCCGCTCGACGGCGCGGGCCGACCCGTCGCCGGCCTCGAGGAGGACCACGGGGTGTGGACGCGGGTGGGCGCCGTCGTCGCGCGCCGGCCCCGTCTCGTCTGGGTCGCCACGACGGTCGTGCTCCTCGCCCTCTGCGGCGGTCTGCTGCAGCTGCGCGCAGGCGGCGTCGCCCAGGAGGACGTGCTGCTCGGCGACTCCGACGCCCGGCAGGCCCAGGCGCTGCTGAGCGAGCACTTCGACGCCGGCGCGGGCGCCCCCGCCCAGATCCTCGCCCCGGCCGGGGACGCCGAGGCGGTGCTCGCCGCCGTCGCGGAGGACCCCGGCGTGGCCGAGGCGGAGGTCACCGCGGACGCCCCCGGGACCGCCGCGGGCCCGCCCCCGGGCGCGCTCGAGGCGGAGGGCGGGACGGGCGCCGCGTCCGCGCCGGAGCCGCAGCCTCGCGTGGTGGACGGCCGCGTGCTGGTCTCGGCCACCCTGGCGGACCCGGGCGAGTCCCTCGCCGCGCAGCAGACCGTGGCCCGCCTGCGCGACCGGCTCGCGGATCTCCCCACCTCGGGCGAGATCCTCGTGGGCGGCCCGGCGGCCCAGGCGCTGGACACGAACGTCACCACGCAGCGCGACCTGCGGGTCGTCATCCCGCTGATCCTCGCGATGCTGCTGGCCATCCTCGCGGTGCTGCTGCGCTCGCTCCTGGCGCCCGTGCTGCTCGTGGCGGCCACCGTGGTCAGCTTCGGTGCGGCCCTGGGCGTCTCGGCCCTCGTGTTCCGGCACGTGTTCGGCTTCGAGGACGCCGACCCCACCGTGCCGCTGTACGGCTTCGTCTTCCTCGTGGCCCTCGGGATCGACTACACGATCTTCCTGATGACCCGGGCGCGGGAGGAGACGCCGCGGCACGGCACGCGGGCGGGCGTGCTGCGCGCCCTCACCGTCACGGGCGGGGTCATCACCTCGGCCGGCGTCGTGCTGGCGGCCACCTTCGCCGCGCTCGCGGTGATCCCGCTGATGTTCATGGTGCAGCTGGCGTTCATCGTGGCCTTCGGCGTGCTGCTGGACACACTGGTGGTGCGCACGCTGCTGATCCCGGCGCTCGTGCGGGACATCGGCCCGCGCGTCTGGTGGCCGGCGCGGGCCGCCTGAGCCCGGACGGCGACGGAGGGCCCGACCGGCGGTGCAGTCGGGCCCTCCGTGCATGCGGGCGCCTCAGGGGCGCGCGGTCACTTCTTCTTGGACTTCTTCGCGTTCGAGGCCGTGGCCTTCTTGGCATCCGACTTCTTCGAGCGCGCGCCCTGCGGGGCGGGCGCGGCCTGGTCGTCCTTCACCCGGCCCGCGGCGGCGGCCTCCGTGGCCGCGCCCGCGCTGCTCAGGCGGCCGTCGTCCGTGGTCAGGAAGGAGCGCATGAACCACTGGAACAGCTCGAGCTGGGCCACCTGGTCGATGAGGATGTCCTGGGTGACCGGGTCGAGGTCCTCGGTGGCGTCGATCGCGGCCCGGTGGTCCGTCACGACGCCGTCGTAGACGAGGTCCAGCGCGGCCAGGTGCTCCAGGGTCGTCGCGCGGCCCAGCGTGTAGTCGTCCCACGCACGGGCGGCCACGAGCGCGCCCGGGGTGCCGGCGGGGGAGACGCCCAGGGTGGCGATGCGCTCCGCGAGGACGTCCACCATCCCGCGGACCAGCTCGATCTGGGGGTCGAGCATCTCGTGCACGCCGATGAAGCCGGGGCCCACCACGTTCCAGTGGGCGTGCTTCAGGGTGAGCTGCAGGTCGTTGAGGGCGTGCAGGCGACCCTGGAGGATCTCGGCGGTGCGGCGGCCCGTGCTCAGGGACAGGCCCGGGACGGTGTACTCGGCGGCGTTCTTCTCGGCCATGGTGGTGCTCCTTCTCTGTCGGGACGGGCGCGCCGTCGGCGACGCCCCGTGATCTGCCATCCAACCGCGCGAGACCCCCGCGCTTCCAGGGCCGGGCGCCTGCACCGGGACGGATCAGGGATGGACCCGGGGCCCGGGAATGGATCGCGGACGGCCCGCGTTGACCCCCGCAGAAGCAGAAGTGAGTGAAGTCGACTCAGGTTCACTTGACAGTCCACCACCCCGGTGGCAACCTGAGTCATGAAGGCTCAAGTCCCTGCGGCGCCGGCGCCCCCGGCCCGCGGGTCCGGCCCCCGCTTCACCGTCAGACAGGAAGGACCCCACCATGTCCCGTGCAGTCGGCATCGACCTCGGCACCACCAACTCCGTCGTCGCCGTCCTCGAGGGTGGCGACCCGGTCGTCATCGCGAACGCCGAGGGCGCCCGCACCACCCCGTCCGTCGTCGCGTTCTCCAAGGGCGGGGACGTCCTGGTCGGCGAGGTCGCCAAGCGCCAGGCCGTCAACAACCCGGAGCGCACCTTCGCGTCCATCAAGCGCCACATGGGCACCGACTGGACCACCGAGGTGGACGGCAAGAAGTACACCCCGCAGGAGATCTCGGCCCGCACGCTGATGAAGCTCAAGCACGACGCCGAGGAGTACCTGGGCGAGAAGGTCACCGACGCGGTGATCACCGTGCCCGCCTACTTCAACGACGCCGAGCGCCAGGCCACCAAGGAGGCCGGCGAGATCGCGGGCCTGAACGTCAAGCGCATCATCAACGAGCCCACCGCGGCCGCCCTGGCCTACGGCCTGGAGAAGGGCAAGGAGGACGAGCTCATCCTGGTCTTCGACCTGGGCGGCGGCACCTTCGACGTGTCCCTGCTCGAGGTCGCCAAGGACGAGGACGACTTCGCCACCATCCAGGTGCGCGCCACCGCAGGCGACAACCGCCTCGGCGGCGACGACTGGGACCAGCGGATCGTGGACTGGCTGCTCCAGCAGGCCAAGTCCAAGGGCGCGGACCTGTCCAAGGACAAGATCGCCCTGCAGCGACTGAAGGAGGCCGCGGAGCAGGCCAAGAAGGAGCTCTCCTCGGCCACCTCCACCAACATCTCGCTGCAGTACCTGTCCGTGACCCCCGAGGGCCCGGTGCACCTGGACGAGCACCTCTCCCGCGCCAAGTTCCAGGACCTCACCAAGGACCTGCTCGAGCGCACCCGCAAGCCGTTCGAGGACGTCATCAAGGAGGCCGGCGTCAAGGTCTCCGACATCGACCACGTGGTCCTCGTCGGCGGCTCGACCCGCATGCCCGCCGTCTCCGACCTGGTGAAGGAGCTGACCGGCGGCAAGGAGCCCAACAAGAGCGTGAACCCGGACGAGGTCGTCGCCATCGGCGCCGCGGTGCAGGCCGGCGTGCTCGCCGGCGAGCGCAAGGACGTGCTCCTGATCGACGTGACCCCGCTGTCGCTGGGCATCGAGACCAAGGGCGGCGTGATGGCCAAGCTCATCGAGCGCAACACGGCCATCCCGACCAAGCGCTCCGAGACGTTCACCACGGCCGAGGACAACCAGCCCTCCGTGTCCATCCAGGTCTTCCAGGGCGAGCGCGAGTTCACCCGGGACAACAAGGCGCTGGGCACCTTCGAGCTGACCGGCATCGCCCCGGCCCCGCGCGGCATGCCCCAGATCGAGGTCACCTTCGACATCGACGCGAACGGCATCGTGCACGTCTCCGCGAAGGACAAGGGCACCGGCACCGAGCAGTCGATGACCATCACGGGCGGCTCCTCGCTGTCCAAGGAGGACATCGACCGCATGGTCAAGGACGCCGAGGCTCACGCCGACGAGGACAGGAAGCGCCGTGAGGCCGCCGACCGCCGCAACCAGGCGGAGCAGTCCGCGTACTCCGTGGACAAGCTCCTGCAGGACAACGCGGACAAGCTGCCCGAGGACGTCAAGACCGAGGTGCAGGCCGACGTCGACGCTCTGAAGGCCGCCCTGGAGAAGCAGGACAACGACGACGAGGTCGCCGCCGCGTTCGAGAAGCTCCAGGCCTCCCAGGTCAAGATCGGCGAGGCCCTCTACGCCCAGCAGGGCGCGGAGTCGGCCGACGCCGGCGCCGAGTCCGCCGCCCCGCAGGGCGACGACGAGGACATCGTCGACGCCGAGGTGGTCGACGAGGACGACGAGAAGAAGGCCTGACACCCCGGTGCCGGGGCGGGCGTCCACGCCCGCCCCGCCCGGAGGCCCACGACGCCGGCGGGCCGGCCCGGCAGCGCCCCTGCCAGGCCGGCCCGCCGGCCTTCCCACCCCCCCGCGCGGCGGACCCGCCGCGCCCACCCGCTTCGAAAGGACACACCATGAGCGCCGACCAGCAGCGTCCGCACGGCTCCTCCGACGCCGAGCGCGGCTCCGAGGAGGAGCCCATCGTGTTCAACGACCGTCGCCGCATCGACCCCGAGACCGGTGAGCCCCGCGTCTCCGCCGAGAGCGCGGCCGAGCAGGCCGAGGACGGCGACGCCCTCGCCCAGGCCGAGCGCATCCTCGACGAGGCCGGGGCCGAGGCGCCGCAGCCCGCGGCCTCGGATCGCGAGGCCGAGCTCGAGACCGACCTGCGCCGTCTGCAGGCCGAGTACGTGAACTACAAGCGCCGCGTGGACCGCGACCGCGACCTGGCCAGGGACGCCGGCGTGCTCAAGGCCGTCACCGCGCTGCTGCCGGTGCTCGACGACATCGACGCCGCCCGCGCCGCCGGCGACCTGACGGACGGTCCGTTCGCCGCCATCGCGACCAAGCTCGACACCGCCCTGGCCGGCCTCGGCCTCGAGCGTCACGACCAGGAGGCCCTGGCCGGCGTCGAGTTCGACCCGGCCGTGCACGAGGCCGTGATGCGCCAGCCGCACGCAGAGGTGCCCGCGGACCACGTGGTCCAGGTCTTCCGCAACGGCTACCTCCGGGACGGCCGCGTGCTGCGCGCCGCCCAGGTGATGGTCTCCGCCGGAGACGAGTGACCCCGTCGGCCGGCGGCCCACCCCGTCGCCGGCCGACCCCCTGACCGATACACACGAGAGGAGGCACCATGGCCTCGCAGGATTGGATGGACAAGGACTTCTACGCGACCCTGGGGGTGTCCAAGGACGCCTCCGATGCGGATGTGAAGAAGGCCTACCGCAAGCTCGCCCGCACCCACCACCCGGACCAGAACCCCGGGGATGAGGCGGCCGAGAAGAAGTTCAAGGAGATCTCGGAGGCGTACGCCGTCCTGAGCGACCCCCAGGAGCGCCAGGAGTACGACGCGATCCGCGCGATGGGCGGCGGCGCCCGGTTCTCCGCCCCGGGCGGTGCCGACGGCGGCGGCTTCGAGGACGTCTTCGGCGGCATGTTCGGCGGCGGGGGCGGCCCCCGCACCACGCAGTCCGGGCCCGACCTGTCGGACCTGTTCAGCGGGATGTTCGGCGGCGCCGCAGGCCAGACCGGCGGCTTCGGCCCCGGCGGCTTCGGCGACGCCGGCTACGCGCGGCCGCGCCCCACGAAGGGCGCGGACCGCACCGCCACCACCACGATCTCCTTCCGCGGCTCGATCCAGGGCACCACGGTGTCCCTGCGCGCCCCGGACGGCGAGACGATCGAGGTGAAGATCCCGAAGGGCATCCGTGACGGCCAGAAGGTCCGTGCCCGCGGCAAGGGCGCGCCCGGTGCGGCCGGCCGCGGCGACCTGCTGGTCACCGTGCGCGTGCGCGAGCACGAGTTCTTCCACCGGGACGGGGACGACCTGCGCATCACCGTGCCCGTCACCTTCCCCGAGGCCGCCCTCGGCGCCACGATCGAGGTGCCCACGCTGGAGCGCCCCGTGAAGGTGAAGGTGCCGGCGGGCTCCCAGTCCGGCCGCGTGCTGCGCCTGAAGGGCCGCGGTGTCGAGCGCGGGAACAGGACGGGTGACCTGCTCGTGGAGCTGCGCGTCACCGTGCCCACCGAGCTCAACGACGACGCCCGCGCCGCCGTCGAGGCCCTGCAGTCCGCCCTGGCCGGCGACGATCCGCGGCGGGAGCTGGCCCGGAAGGCCGCCTGGTGAGCGCCCGCGACGGCGCCGCCCGCGCGGACCGCGGCCGCGAGCGGGGTCCTGACCGGAACGCCCCCGTCTTCGTGATCTCCGTGGCCGCCGAGATGGCGGGCATGCACCCGCAGACCCTGCGCCAGTACGACCGGCTCGGCCTCGTGGTCCCCGCCCGCCAGGGCGGACGGCACCGCCGCTACTCCCTGGCCGACGTCGAGCGGCTCCAGACCGTGCAGGCCCTGAGCGGCGAGGGCATCTCGCTGGAGGGCATCCGCCGCGTGATCGCGCTGCAGCGCGAGGTCGAGCAGCTGCAGGACACCGTGGTCGAACTGTCGGCCCAGGTGGACCGCCTCCACCACGCCTCCCGCCTGGCCCGCGTCTTCACCGTGGGCTCCGGCGGCGACGTCTCGGCCCGGTACGCCGACCGGATGGCCGCCCGCCGCCAGGCCGCGGCACGGACCGAGGCCGACGCCGCGGGCCAGGCCTCCCCGGGTGTCCTGCGGACGCTGCCCTCCGGCGTCGCGGTCCCCCGACGGGTGCTCACGTGGCAGCCCGAGCAGGACTGAGCCGGGCGTCGTTCGGGGCGGCCGCACGGTCCCGCGTCCGAGAGCGGCTGCGCACCGACATGGCCCGGCGCGACGGCCTGGGCCGGCGGGCCCGCAGCGCCCTGGACGGGATCGTCCACGCCCTCAAGCCGGAGGGCATGGACCCGCAGCTGCCCGCCCGGCATCTGCTGGACTACGTCCTCGACGGACCGGACGGTCCGCGCGCCGTGGTCGCCGCGGGGGACCCCGCGACCGCCACCCACCTGACCTGGCTCGTCTCCGGCATGGGCATCCGCCCCCAGACGGCCATGTGGGGGACGGCCCGGGAGGCCGCCCACCTCGCCGCCGCCCAGCGTGCCGCCGGCGCACCCCGTCCCGTCGTCATCGCGTGGCTCGGCTACCCCGCGCCCTCGCCCTGGCGGGTGGTGCTCGACGGCCCCGGCCGGCGCGGCGGCGCGATGCTCGCCGCGGATGTGCGGGCCTGGTGGGAGTTCCTGCGCCACGGGCCGGGGGAGGACGACGACGCCGCCCCGGCCCTGCGCGCCCGCGGGACCGCCGTGCACGGGGCCGTGGAGGCCCACTCGTACGGCTCGCTCGTGGCCGCGCACGCCCTGCGCCTGCTCGCGGACCGGGGCCTGCAGCCCGACGACGCCGAGGCCCCGTGGCCGGCCGAGCGTCCCGTCGAGGCCCTCGTGGTCTCGGGCGCGGTCGGGCTGCCCGCCGCCCTGGCAGCCCGGGCCGCGCACCTCGGCCTGCGGTCCGGACGGGTGTTCCGCGCCCTGGCCCCGGGCGACCTCCTCGCCCGGGTCGGCCGTGCGGTGGGCCGTCGTCGGGACTGGACGGACGCCGCCGTGCTGCCGGTGGCCCCGCGGCCCGGCCTGGCGGGGGCCGCCGTCCGCGGCCACCACACGGCCCGCTGGTCGCCGACGGCCCCCGGGGACGCCCCGAGGGGCTACCGGGACGCCGGGTCCGTGACGCTCGCGGCGACCGCGCGGGTGACCGCCGGCCTGCCGCTGCCGCCCGTCTCGGACGGCGCCGACCCGGCCGGGCCGGTCGCCCCGGCCTGAGCCGTCCCGTCGGGCCCCCTGCTCAGCGGCGGCGGTACGCCAGGTCGAACACGAGACGCCCGGCCCGCTGGGACTTCGCCTCGAAGCTCGTGATCGGTCGACCCTCGAACCGGGGCGCCCAGCCGCCCTCGTGGTCCACGGGGTCCGCGGCTGCCGCGCCGGCCCGCGCCTCACCCAGGCCGGCCCGCAGCGGCCGCTCCTCCTCGGCCGCGCGCTCCCAGCCCGCGGGCAACGGCTGGGCACCCACCTCGGTCTCCCTGCCCTCGCGGCGCACCCGCGTGAGCGGGGAGTCCTCGCCCGCGGCGCGCCCGGGGAAGAGGTTCTCGAACTCCGGGTGCGCCTCGAGCACCTCGCGCATCTGCACGGCGTAGCCCGACCAGTCCGTCGCCAGCCGCAGCACCCCGCCGGGGGCGAGCACCCGCGCCACGCGGTCCGCGAAGGCGGGGGAGACCAGGCGGCGCTTGTGGTGCCGCTTCTTGTGCCACGGGTCCGGGAAGAACACCCACACCTCGGACACGGAGCCGGGCGTGAGCAGGGCGTCCAGCAGCTCGGGGGCGTTGGCCTCCACGGCGCGGACGTTCTCCAGGCCCTGCTGCTCCACGCGCGTCATGAGCGCGGCCAGGCCGGGCACGTAGACCTCGACGGCGAGCACGTTCCAGTCCGGCCGGTCGGCGGCGGCCTGCGCCGTGGACTCGCCCAGCCCCGAGCCGATGTCGACCAGCAGGGGGGCCTCGCGGCCGAACACCCCCGCCCAGTCCAGTCGGGCCTGGGTGTCCACCGAGGTGGCGCCGCGGCCGCGGGGCACGTCCACGAGGACCCGCTCCGCCTGGCGGTCCCACACGGCCTGCCGCCCCGCGTTCAGGCGCGCACCGCGCCGGACGAAGGAGACCGGCTCCCGTCGGACGAGGGCGGGGTCCTTGTCCCGATTGTGGTCGTGCGCGTGGACGCGCTCGGCGGGCGGCGGGACGGCGTCGGGGCCGGGTGCGTCCGGGCGGGGGCGGGGGAGGTGCTCAGTCATCGCCCCGATCCTGCCACGGCCGTGCGTCGACGGCGCAGACCGCGGTCGACGACGGCGCCCGGCGCCGGGGTCAGGGGGTGCCGCTGGAGCGGTCTCCCGACGTGGGCGACGCGGGCGCCGAGGCCGTCGTGGCGGTCGGCTCGGGCGCGGACTCGGTCGGGTCCGGCGCGGGGTCCGTGGCCGGCGCGCTCGTGGACGGACCGGACGGGCTCGGGGACGTGGGGGTCGGCGTCGCGGAGGTCGGCGTCGGGTCGGGGGTGCTCGGCGTCGGACTGCCGGATCCCGTGCCCGACGGCGAGGACGAGGTGGGGGGAGACGTCGGGGAGGACGAGGTGGGGGGAGACGTCGGGGAGGACGGCGTGGCCGAGCGGGTGGGCGCGGGGGTCGAGGAGGACGGGGCCGTGCTGCTCGGCACCGGAGTGGTCGCGCTGGGCGTCGGGGCCGCCGTGTCGGCGGGCGCGGACGGGGGCGGCACGGGTGCGCCGGTGGCCTCCTCCGTCCACGAGGACGTCTCGGGCTCCGGCTCGGGGGCGGGCTCCGGCTGCTGCTCCTCGGGGGTCGGGGTGGAGCGGTCCGGCAGACGCAGGTCGGCGGGGGCGGAGGCGGCGTCCGCGGCGACGTGGCCCAGGTCGGACAGCCAGGGGGCTGCCGTGTCCCGGGGGATCCGCACCGTCAGCACACCCGCGGCGGCCGGCGCCATGGACGCCTGGTCCGCCTCGAGCAACAGGCTGCCGTCCGGGAGGAAGACCACCGCGTCCCAGACGCGACGGTTCTCCACCTGCTCCGGCGCGTCGACCGCCGAGTCCAGGCGCGAGCCGATCACGTCCGGGTCGTTGGCCATGCGCTGGCGCACCTCGGCGCGGAACGCGTCCCAGCCGTCGGGGGTGAAGAGATCGGCGGTCTCAAGCACGCGGTCCTCGCGGGCCGAGTACCAGATCACGTGCGAGGTGGACACGGAGTCCGTGCCGCGCCGTTCCGTGGCGAGCAGGCGGGCCGCGGCGATGTCCTCGGCCACGACGGCGAGCTGCGGCTGGATCTCCAGGCGCGGGTCCGCGCTGGGGTCGGTGTCCCGGCGGTACTGGTCGATCTGGGCGCGCACGGCCCCGGCCATGGCCTCCGACCAGGCCGGCGCCCCGGGCACCTGCAGCCACGCCCCGTGGTGGTCCGGGTCCTCGCCCTCGAGCACGGCGACGCTCGCCTCCGGCACCCGCTCGAGGTCGTGCGAGGGGACCTCGACCGTGAACGGGGCCATGTCCATGGACGGCAGGGCGGAGGCCGCCGTCGTGTCGGGCGCAGGCTCGGGCTGCGGCTCGGTGCGAGCACAGGCGCTCAGCGCCACCAGGGCGACGGCGGCCAGGCCGAGGGTCGCGCGGCCACGGCGGGGGGAAGGCAGGACGGGACGCATGCGATTCACTTCCGGTGGCCGGAGGACTCCAGGATGGCCTCGACGCGGGCGGCCATCTCATCCGCGGTCGGCGGGCGCCAGTCCGGGTCGTTCCGGCGGCGGGCGTCGCGGCGCAGGCGCAGGACCACCCAGGTCGCGAGGAAGGCCAGGATCAGGACCAGGACGATGTTGGAGAAGACGTCCGCGTACTCGGAGATGACGTGGAACCGCTCCCCGAGCGCGTAGCCGCCGTAGACGAAGATCGCGTTCCAGATGAGGGAGCCCAGCGCCGTGAACAGGGTGAACTTCGCGAGGTTCATCCGCTCGATGCCCGCGGGGATGGAGATCAGGGAGCGGAACACGGGGACCATGCGGCCCAGGAACACGGTCCAGTAGCCGTAGCGGATGAACCAGCGCTCGGTCTTGGCCACGTCCTCCATGTCCACCAGCGGCATGCGGTCCGCGATGCGGTACATGCGGCGGCGGCCGAGCCACGCGCCGATGCCGTAGAGGGCCAGTGCGCCGACGATCGAGCCGACCGTCGCCCAGACCAGCGCGGCATGCGGGCTGAAGGCGCCGCCGGCCGCGGTGAAGCCGGCCAGGGGCAGGATCACCTCGGACGGGATGGGCGGGAAGATGTTCTCCGCGAAGACGGCCAGGCCGACGCCGATCGGGCCGACCGCCTCCATGATGTCCACGACGATGTTGCCGAGCCAGCCGTAGTCGGTGGGCGCGGCGGCGGCCACGGTCAGGGGTGTGACGAGGGGGAGCATGCGCCCCATTGTCCATCATCGACCGCCTCCGCGACGTGGTGGAGGCGCCGACGTCGTCCGCTCTGCGCGCACAGTCGCGCCTCCGGGCGGGCGGGAGCGGGCTGCCGTTGGTAGTGTCAGAGGTGCTGACCGCTCACCGACCGTTCGCGCCACACCCCACTCCACGTGCGTGCCGCGGGCCCTACTGGAAGGAAGACTCCATGAGCATCGTCCAGATTCCGCTGCGCCTGGCCTCCGGCGCGTTCATCCTGAACTCCGGCCTGAACAAGCGCGGCATCTCCGCGGAGCAGGCCCAGGGCCTGCGCGACATGGGCGCCCGCGGCCTGCCCGCGCTGGCCAACCTGTCGCCGGAGCAGTTCAAGAAGTTCCTCGTGGGCACCGAGATCGGCGTGGGCTCGGCCCTGCTGGCCCCGTTCGTCCCGGGCTGGCTCGCCGGCTCCGCCCTGACCGCGTTCTCCGGCGGCCTGTTCTCCATGTACCTGAACACCCCGGAGATGACCGAGGCCGACGGCGTGCGTCCGTCCCAGGAGGGCACCGGCGTCGCCAAGGACATCTTCCTGGTCGGCTCCGGCCTGGCCATCACCGCCGACTCCGTGGCCAACCGCCCCGGCAAGCGCCGCAAGGCCGCCAAGAAGCGCGCCGCCCGCATCGAGGGCGCCCGCGACGCCAAGGTGCAGGCCATCCGCGACGCCCAGGACGAGAAGGTCGCCGCGATCCACGCCGCCCGTGAGGAGCAGGTCGCCGCGCTGCGCGAGGCCCGTGACGAGCTGAAGAAGCTGCGCAAGAAGGCCTGACGCCTCCGCCGCACGCGTGAGGGGCCCCGCCCGGACCATGGTCCGGGCGGGGCCCCTCACGCATGTGCCCGCCCACCGGGCGGGCAGGCTCAGAGGTCGATCTCGGTGGGGTGCAGCACGCGGCGCAGGAAGTCCTGGGTGCGCGGCTGCTGGGGGTCGGAGATCACCGCGGCGGCCGGGCCGGCCTCCACCACGACGCCGCCGTCCATGAACACGACCCGGTCGGCCACCTCGCGGGCGAAGCCCATCTCGTGGGTGACCACGAGCATGGTCATGCCGTCGCGGGCCAGCTGGCGCATGATCGCCAGGACGTCGCCGACGGTCTCGGGGTCGAGGGCCGAGGTGGGCTCGTCGAAGAGCATCAGCTGCGGGTCCATGGCCAGCGCACGGGCGATCGCCACGCGCTGCTGCTGGCCGCCGGAGAGCTGGTCCGGGTAGCGGTCCTCGAGCTCGGCCAGGCCCACGCGGGCCAGCTGCCGACGGGCGATGTCCGCCGCCTCGGCCTTGCCCCGCTTGAGCACCTTGAGCTGGGCCACGGTGCAGTTCTCCAGCACGGACAGGTGCGGGAACAGGTTGAACTGCTGGAACACCATGCCCACGTGGCGGCGCAGCACGTCCAGGTCCACGTCCTCGTCCGTGACCGTGAACTCACCGACCGTGACGACGCCCGAGTCGGGCTTCTCCAGCAGGTTCACGCAGCGCAGGAGGGTGGACTTGCCCGAGCCGGACGGGCCGATAAGGCACACGACCTCGCCGGGGGCGACGTCGAGGTCGATGCCGCGCAGCACGTGGTTGGCGCCGAAGGACTTGTTGAGGCCGGCCACGTGCACGCCGGCGGCGTCCGCGGCGGCCACCGCGCCGAAGGATCCGGTGATGGGGTTCTGCTGGGCCATCTCAGTGCCCCTTCTTGGTCGAACGGGCCTCGAACCGGCGGGCCAGCAGGGACAGCGGCACGGTGATCACGAGGTAGAACAGGCCGGCCACGAGGATCGGCGTCATGCCGGCGTCGAGGGCGGAGATGCCGTCGCGGCCGAACTTGGTGAGCTCGTACTCGTGCGCGGCCAGGCCGAGCACGTAGACCAGCGAGGAGTCCTTGGTCAGGAGGATGACCTCGTTGGTGAGCGGCGGCAGCACGATGCGGAACGCCTGGGGGATCACGATGGTGACCATGGCCCGCCACGTCGGCATGCCGAGGGACCGGGCCGCCTCCATCTGGCCGCGGGGCACGGCCTGCAGGCCGGCACGCAGGGTCTCGGCGATGTACGCGGCCGAGACCATGCCCAGGGCCGCCATCACGACGACGGGGATCGGCCAGGACACCCCGAACGCGAAGGGCACCCCGTAGCCGAAGGCGAGGAACACCAGCAGCGCGGGGACGCCGCGGAAGAACTCGACGTAGGCGGTGGCCAGCCACCGGTACGGGCCGAACGAGCTCAGGCGCATGAGCGCGAGCACGATGCCGCCCAGCAGGCCGACGACGAACGAGGTGACCGTGTAGAACAGCGTGTTGCCCAGGCCCACGAGGATCACGTTGGGGAACATCGGGGCCACGGCGGGGAAGTTCAGGACGTTCTCGGCGAGCGTGCCCCAGTCGATGAGGACGGCCAGGACGACGAGGGCGAGGACGAAGACGGCCGCCTGGATGATCAGGGACAGCCGGCGACGGCGGCGCGCACGGCCGGGCTTCATGGCCGGTGCGGGCGAGACGGGGGCCTGCGTGCTCATCGGTAGTCCTCCTGTGCCTGACCGAACCAGCGCTCCTGGAGCTCGGCCACGGTGCCGTCGTTGCGCAGCTCCTGCAGCGCGCGGTTCACGGCGGAGCCGAGTTGCGCCTTCTGCGGGCCGACCGCCATGCCGAGCTGCTCGCCCGTGGGCAGCGACTCGACCACCTCGAAGCGATCGTCGTCCTTGAGCGAGTAGAGCAGCACGGACTGGTTGCCCAGGGCGGCGTCCACGGTGCCGGCCTGGATGGCCTGGATCTGCATGCCGCCGTCCTCGAACTGCACGGGGCTCAGGCCGTTCTGCTGGGCGTACTCGTCGCCGGTGGTCGCGGCCTGCACGCCGATCCGGCGGCCCTTCGCGGACTCGACGTCGGTGATGCCGGAGCCCTTCTTCGCGACCAGGACGAGGTCGTCGTCGAGGTAGGGGAGGGTGAAGGCCATGACGCGCTGGCGGGCCTCGGTGATGGAGATCGACGAGGCGTTCACGTCGCAGCCGGTGAGCGAGGCACCCGACTCGATGGCCTCGAACGAGGAGTCGATCACGTTCACCCCGAGACCCAGCTTCTCCGCCACCGCCTCGACCAGCTGGATGTCGTAGCCGGTCAGCTCGCCCTTCTCCTCGAACTCGAAGGGCGGGTAGGGGATGTCGGAGCAGACCGTCAGGACGCCGGGCTGGACGAGGCCGTACGAGGTGCTCAGGTCGTCGTCGGACACGATGCCGGCGGATCCGGCGTCGCCGCCGAGGACCGCGCAGCCGGTGAGCAGCGCCGCCGACGCGGTGAGCCCCACGGCGCCGAGGAGGCGGGGGTGGATGCGGGTCATGGAGTGCCTTCTGTGCCGCCGTCGGGAGGACGGGCGTGCGGGTCGGAGGGAGCCGGCAGAGTGACGTGTTCCACCGTGATTGGTGGTCATCGTAGTGCGTCGGGCGCCGTGGCGGGCGCCGGGAGACGACTCGTCCCCGCGGAGCGAGCCGATCGACCGGTGGCCCTGCCGCGGCCCGCCTCGGCAGAGGAAGACTGGCCGTGCGCTGTGGGGATTGTCAGACTGGTCACATCGTCGTCACCCGGTCTGAGAGGTCTGTCATGCTCCGCACCGCCGCCCCCCTGTCCCTGCTCGCCGTGGGCGCCCTCGCGCTCGTCGGCTGCGGTGGGAGAGGCGGCGAGGCCTCGTCCTCCTCTCCCTCCTCCGACGCGTCGTCGGCCTCCCCGGCGACCGTCAGCGCGACCGCGAGCCCCACGCAGGACGCGTCCACGTCGTCCTCCGCGGCTCCCTCGACGGCGGTGTCCACGGCCTCGTCCTCCGCCGCGTCCTCGGTGGCGGCGTCCGCGTCGGCCGACGCGTCGGAGTCCGCCTCGATGGGGGCCGGCTCGGACCTCACGGACGAGCAGGAGGAGCGCGTGGAGGCGCTCGAGGACGTCCTGCTCACGCCTCAGACCGCGCCCGACGGCGTGTTCATGGACATGGAGACCCAGGTCGGCGGCGGGGGTGAGCCGATCAGCACGAGTCTGAGCCTGACGGGCGTCACCCCCACGGGCGCCTGCGCGGACCTCATCGAGCAGATCAACACGCAGCAGGCGCCCGGGCTCGGCGGTGCGCTGGCCCAATACGAGGTGGACCCGGCCGCGGTCACCGGCCTGGCCGGTTCCCAGGCCGGGGCGTTCGGCATGGTCGCGGTCACCGAGGACGGCACCGATCTGCTGGAGCCCTTCGGCGAGCTGGCCGACACGTGCGGCACGTTCGGCGACCCGAACGGCGTCGAGGCGGCCTTCACGACGGTGCCCGGCGTGCCGGACGCGGTCCACATCTCCCTGGGGAACTCGGGCATGGACACACCCGTGTTCACCATGACCGTCGGAGGCGTCACGGACGGGGACGAGCTCGTGTACCTCGGCATGGTGGGCCTCGACGAGGAGATCGCGGCCGAGACGCTGCGTGCCCAGGTCGAGGCGTTCGAGAAGCGGGAGCGCTGACCCGTCAGTCGTCGGGCCGGGGCGTCGGCTCGAGGCGGGCGCCGTCGTCGGACACCGGATCCGCGTGGAACGGGCTGCCCGAGCTGACGTCCTCCGGGCCCCGCTGCCCCGACTCGACCGCGAGGAGGCGCCCCTCCTCGGAGAGCAGGGGTGTGGCCTCGATCGTGAGGCTCTCGCCGGCGCGTACGGCGTCGGCCACGAGCCGGGCCAGGCGGCGGTTGCGGGCCTCGTACCGTTCGGAGTCCTCGAGCACCGCGGTGTGCCGCGTCGCCAGCTGGATCTCGACGGAGGCGTCGATGCCGACGGCCAGCTGGCGGGCACGCAGCACCTCCGCGTCGAAGGCGGCCCCGGCCAACAGCACGATGCACGCCACCCACGCGAGGGCGAGCACGCCGATCGCGGAGTTGATCCGCCCGACCACGGCGAACTGGCCGAACCGGTCCGTGATCCAGCCCAGGGCCACGGTGGCGCCGAAGAGCAGGACCACCACGGCCACGGCGCCGAGCGAGAGCGGGCGGTAACGGGGCTGCCGGACGTTGGGACCCAGGCGGTAGGCGAGGGTCACGATGAGGGCGATCACCACGAGGATGACCGGCCACTTCACCACGTTCCACGTCTGGACCGTCTCCTCCGGCAGGCCGACGGCCTGGCCGAGGCGCTGGGAGAGGTCCCCGCCGACGACCACCAGGATCGTGATCAGCACGGCGCCGAGCATGAGGGCGAGCGTCTCGACGAAGACCACGAGGCGGAAGTGGAGGAAGGGCCGGCCCTCGCGGGTGTCGTGGATGCGGTGCATGGCCCGGTGGAACGCGCCGACGGCGCCCGAGGCGGACACCACGGTGCCGACGGCCCCCAGGACGACGGCGCCGGTGCCGGGCCCGGCCGAGCCGAGGGTCAGGATCCACTCGCGGACGACGTCGGGCGTCAGCGACGGCCAGATCTCGGCGGCCAGGTGGGCCGCGGCGTCCACGGTCTCCTCCTCGACGCCCAGCAGCGAGACCACGGAGAGCAGGGCGATGACGGTGGGCAGCAGGGACAGCGCCCCGAAGAAGGTCATGGCGGCGGCCACGTCCCAGACCTGCAGCTCGAAGAGCCGGTGCAGGGTGCGGCGCAGGACGTACAGCAGGGACACCCGCGGTCGGGTGTACGTGCGGAGGCGCCGGGGCGCTGCTGTGGAGCCGGCCATGGCACCAACGTACCGGCGCGCGGGGGAATAGCCCTGGCACGAGGGGGGTTGAGCTACATAGACTCAACTTTGTCTCGGCGGTGGGAACGGCCCGCCGTCGACGGTTGTCCGACACCCCCGGGACACGGGGGAGAGAAGGAGCGAGGCGCACATGGATGCCAAGTTCACCACCAAGAGCCAGGAGGCGCTCTCGGCCGCGGCCATGAACGCCTCCACCGCCGGCAACCCCCAGATCGAGCCGGCCCACCTGCTGAAGGCCCTGATGGACCAGCGGGAGTCCGTCGCCGTGGCCGTCCTCAAGGCCGCCGGGGCCGACCCCGACGCCGTCTCCACGGCGGCCTCCTCGGCCATCCGGCGCCTGCCCTCCACCCAGGGCAGCACGGTGGCCCAGGCGCAGCTCTCGCGCGCCGCCCTGCAGGTCGTGCAGAACGCGCGCACCCAGGCCGAGCAGCGCTCGGACCAGTTCGTCTCCACCGAGCACCTGCTGCTCGGCGTGGCCGCGGATCCGGGCGATGCCGGTGAGGCACTGCGCTCGAACGGGGCGAGCCTCGAGGCGCTCGCCGCCGCCCTGACCCAGGTGCGCGGCGACTCGCGCGTCACCACCCAGGACCCGGAGAACACCTTCCAGTCCCTGGAGAAGTACGGCACGGACCTCACCGAGGTCGCCCGCTCCGGCAAGCTCGACCCGGTGATCGGCCGCGACGCCGAGATCCGCCGCGTGGTGCAGGTGCTCTCGCGCCGCACCAAGAACAACCCCGTGCTCATCGGCGAGCCCGGCGTCGGCAAGACCGCCGTCGTCGAGGGCCTGGCCCAGCGGATGGTGGCCGGGGACGTCCCCGAGTCCCTGCGCGGCAAGACGCTGATCAGCCTGGACCTGGGTGCCATGGTCGCCGGCGCCAAGTACCGCGGCGAGTTCGAGGAGCGCCTGAAGGCCGTCCTCGAGGAGATCAAGGCCGCCGAGGGTCAGGTCGTCACGTTCATCGACGAGATCCACACCGTCGTGGGCGCGGGCGCGTCCGAGGGCGCCATGGACGCGGGCAACATGCTCAAGCCCATGCTGGCCCGCGGCGAGCTGCGCCTGATCGGCGCGACCACCCTGGACGAGTACCGCGAGAACATCGAGAAGGACCCCGCCCTGGAGCGCCGCTTCCAGCAGGTCTACGTGGGCGAGCCCAGCGTGGACGACACGATCGCCATCCTGCGCGGGCTCAAGGAGCGCTACGAGGCCCACCACAAGGTGGCCATCGCCGACTCCGCGCTCGTGGCCGCGGCCACGCTGTCCCACCGGTACATCACCGGCCGCCAGCTGCCCGACAAGGCCATCGACCTCGTGGACGAGGCCGCCTCGCGCCTGCGCATGGAGATCGACTCCGCCCCGGAGGAGATCGACGTCCTGCGCCGCCAGGTGGACCGCCTGACCATGGAGGAGCTCGCCCTCGAGGGCGAGACGGACCCGGCATCCGTCGAGCGGCTCGAGGCCCTGCGCGCCGAGAAGGCGGACCGCGAGGAGGAGCTCACCGCCCTCACCGCCCGCTGGGACGCGGAGAAGGCGACCCTCAACGAGGCCGGTGACCTGCGCGCCAAGGTGGACGAGCTGCGCTCGCTGGCCGAGAAGGCCCAGCGCGACGGCGACCTCGCCGAGGCCTCCCGCCTGCTGTACGGCGAGATCCCCGCGCTGGAGAAGCAGCTCGAGGAGGCGGACCGCGCCGCCCGCGAGGCCGACCGCTCGACCACCGAGCCGATGGTCTCCGAGGAGGTCACGGCGGACGACATCGCCGAGGTGGTCTCCGCGTGGACCGGCATCCCCGCCGGCCGCATGCTCACCGCCGAGTCCGAGAAGCTGCTCACCATGGAGGAGCACCTCGGCGAGCGGCTGATCGGGCAGCGGGACGCCGTCGTCGCCGTCGCGGACGCGGTGCGCCGCTCGCGGGCCGGCATCGCGGACCCGAACCGGCCCACCGGCTCGTTCCTGTTCCTGGGCCCCACGGGCGTGGGCAAGACCGAGCTCGCCAAGGCGCTCGCGGAGTTCCTCTTCGACGACGAGCGCGCCATGGTGCGGATCGACATGTCCGAGTACGCGGAGAAGCACTCCGTCTCCCGCCTGGTCGGCGCCCCTCCGGGCTACGTCGGCTACGACGAGGGCGGCCAGCTCACGGAGGCCGTGCGGCGTCGCCCCTACTCGGTGGTGCTGCTGGACGAGGTGGAGAAGGCCCATCCCGAGGTCTTCGACATCCTGCTCCAGGTGCTCGACGACGGCCGCCTCACCGACGGCCAGGGCCGCACCGTGGACTTCCGCAACGTGATCCTGATCCTCACCTCGAACCTGGGCTCGCAGTTCCTCGTGGACCCGACCCTGGACGAGGCCGCCAAGCGCGAGTCCGTGATGTCCGTGGTGCGCGCGGCGTTCAAGCCCGAGTTCCTCAACCGCCTGGACGAGATCGTGCAGTTCGACGCGCTCACCGTGGACGAGCTGACGCGGATCGTGGACCTGCAGGTCGAGTCCCTGCAGGCGCGCCTGACGGACCGCCGCCTCACCCTCGAGGTGTCCGACGCCGCCAAGGCGTGGCTCGCCGAGACCGGGTTCGACCCGGCCTACGGCGCCCGGCCCCTGCGCCGCCTGGTGCAGCGCGAGATCGGCGACCGCCTGGCCCGCGGCATCCTCGCCGGGGAGATCGCGGACGGGGACACCGTGGTCGTGGACCGCGTCGAGGGCGAGAACGGCCTCACCGTGACCCGCAAGGGCTGACGCCGGGACCGACGGACCGAGGGCCGTGCCCACCCCCGTGCTCGGGGGCGGGCACGGCCCTCGGTCCGTCCACGGGCGAGGTTCAGAAGGTGCCCGGCATCGCCTCCCGCACGCCGCTCCAGCTCACGAGGCCGAAGGCCACGCACGCCGTCAGCGCCGTGTAGAGGACGATGGCGACGGCCTGCCATGCCATCACGCGGTGCCGGTTCGCCCCGAAGGACACCATGGCCGGGGCCGCGACGTGCCCGGGGATGAAGAACCAGGGGCCGAGCAGGCTCAGTCCGGGCACGCCCCACGCCTCGAAGCGGCGGTGCAGGTGGACGTGGCGTTCGGCCATCGGGGTGCCGTGGCCGGTCGCCGGAACCGCGGCGTCGGCGGCCATCCCACGGCGCGCCGTGACGGCGGAGCGCACGCCGTGGGCCGCGTAGACCAGGAGCGCGACGGCGAGGAGGTTGCCCAGCACGGCGGCGGGGATGGCCACCCACGGGTGCACCCCGACGACGACGCCGATCAGCCCGGCGCCCTCGCCCTCCACGAACGGGATGAAGGAGACGAGGAAGACGCCGAGGCCCTGCAGGCCGTCGGGCAGCCCCATCACGAACTCGCGTGCGGTGTTCATCAGGTCCATCGTGACCACGATCCTCTCCAGCGCTCTCGTTCGGGCAACCGTCGTGTTCCCCGGTGTCGTCGTCCGGGATCCGGTCGGGCTCCCGAGCTCTGACTCCAGCCTTCCGGCCGCCGCCGGTTCGCAGAAGTGCCGTGCGGTCACCTCCGCCCGGGCAATTCCACACGGCGGGCCATGACAGTTGTCACGCCCGTAGGGTGAGGCCCATGAGGATCGAGGGGAACCACGACGACGGCCGCCCGGCCCCGCCGGCCGTCGCACCGGGGCGCCGTCCGACCGGCTCCCTGCCCACGGCCAGCCCCGCGGGCATGGGGTCGGCCGGGCCCACCGGGCCCGGCCCCTACTCCGACGACCTCACCGGCGCGTGGTGGTACACCTGGACCGGCCTCCTGCTCTGCGTCCTGGTGATCGCCGGGTTCTCCGCGTTCGGCCCGCTGTCCCACCTGCGGGAGCACCTGGAGGCCGGCCGCACCGAGCAGGTCGTCGCACTGGCGCTCCTGCTCCTGCTCCACGTCCTCGGAGTCGTCGGCCAGCTGCATGTCGCCCGCCACTTCCAGGCCCCGCCGCCCGAGGAGACGGAGGGGCCGGTGTTCGGCCGGCATGACCTGGCCTGGCTGTTCGGCCCCACCGTCCCGCTCGCGCTCGCCGGTGCCGTCTTTCCGGCGCTGGGGCTCACGGAGACGGGCACGTGGTGGGCCCTGCCCCTCTGGCTGTCTTCCCTCGTCCTCGCCCTGCTGATGCACCCGTGCCGGCGACGTCCCGTCCTCTGGGGCGGCGTGGCGGCCTCACTCGTCCTCGGGGCGGCGGCGGTCCTCCAGGATCCTGCGGGGCCCGCCGACACGGCCGTCGGCTTCCTCGTCTGGTCCGTGATCACCGCCTGCATGATCGTCCCCACGGTCTGGTTCTGGAGGCTGATGCAGCGCCTCGACAACGCCCGGCGGCAGGCCGCGGACCTCGCCGTCACCCGCGAGCGGCTGCGCTTCGCCGCCGACCTGCACGACGTCCAGGGCCACCACCTGCAGGTCATCGCACTCAAGGCCGAGCTCGCCGAGCGCCTGCTGGCCAAGGGCCGGACCGAGGACGCCGAAGCCTCGCTGCACGAGGTGCGTGAGCAGGCCCGGGAGGCGCTCGCCGAGACCCGGGCTCTCGTCCGCGACCTCCGCGAGGTCTCCGCCGAGCGCGAGCTTGTCAACGCGAAGGAGGTGCTCACCGCCGCCGGCACCGCCACCGAGGTCGGCGCCGACCCGCACCTGGGCCCGCTCGGCACGGCCGCCGGCCGCCTGGTCGGTCTGGCCGTCCGCGAGGCCACCACGAACATCCTGCGCCACGCCTCGGCCGGCCACGCCCGCATCGAGCTCACCGCGGCCGGCCCGGACGCCGTGCGCCTGGTCATCGTCAACGACGGCGCTCCCACGGCAGACGCCGGCACCGGCGGCACCGGGCTGGCGGCCCTGGCCGAGCGTGCCGAAGCCGCCGGCGGGTCCCTGACCGCCGCCCAGGCCGGCGGGGAGTTCACCCTGACCCTGACCGTGCCCCGCACCGAGAAGGAGACCGCATGAGTGCCCCGACCGAGAGGATCCGCGTGCTCGTCGCCGACGACGAGGTCCTCATCCGTGGCGCTGTGGAGGCGCTGCTCGCCCTGGAGGAGGACCTGGAGGTGCTGCCCGGCATCTCCGACGGCATCGCCGCCGTGGCCGCCGCGCAGGAGCACCGCCCGGACGTCTGCCTGCTGGACCTGGAGATGCCCGGGCTGGACGGCGTGGAGGCCGCCCGGCAGATCCTGCGCTCGGTGCCCACGAAGGTCGTCATCTTCACCCGGCACGCCCGCCCCGGCGTGCTGCGCCGGGCGCTCGCGGAGCAGGTGTCCGGGTTCGTCCCGAAGTCGACGCCGGCCGAGGAGCTGGCCGTCGTCCTGCGGCAGGTCGTGGCGGGCCGGCGCTACGTGGACCCCGAGATCGCCGCCTCTGCGCTGACGGCCGAGCACAGCCCCCTGACCGAGCGCGAGCTGGACGTGCTGCGGGTCGGGCGGGACGCCGCCCGCGCGGAGGACATCGCCGCCGCCCTGCACCTGGCCCCGGGGACCGTGCGGAACCACATCTCGAACGCGATCGGCAAGCTCGGTGTGCGGACCCGCCAGGAGGCCGAACGGGCCGCGTGGGAGGCCGGCTGGATCTGAGCGCGGCCGGCCCTGCAGGAGACGCGTCGGGGGCGGTTTCGGGTGGTATCCGGCCTGGATACCACCCGAAACCGCCCCCGACCGCATCTGCGGGTCGGACGGAGCCGCTCGGGTCAGCGGGTGCCGAGGGCGTCGGCGTCCTGCTGGAGGGTGCCGATCAGGTTGGCCACCGCGCGGGCCGTGTGGGTCAGCGTGGTGATGGAGACGTTGGCGATGTCGTCCTGGGGCGTGTGGTAGTTGTCGTCGTGGATCGACAGCAGGCCCGTCGAGGCGATGCCCGCGTCCACGAACGGCGCGTAGTCCGAGCGGCCGTTGCTGCCCTCGGGCTGGTGCGCGTGGCCGTCGCGGTCGAGCTGCGCGCCGAGCAGGGACTCAGCACCGATCGACCAGTCGGCCGTGAGCACGCCGAGCGTGTTCTGGTGGTCCAGCGGGGCCACCATGTCCAGGTTGGTGTAGAGGATGATGTCCTCGCGCTCCGCGGCGGTCAGGGTGTCCACGTAGTGGTGCGAGCCCAGCAGGCCGATCTCCTCGGCGCCCCACAGGGCGAAGCGGACCTTGCTCTCGGCCTTGTTGGCCTTGGCGGCCTGGCGCGCGACCTCGAGGGTCGCCGCGACGCCCGAGGCGTTGTCGTGGATGCCCGGGCCCTCCGGCACGCCGTCCAGGTGGGCGCCGAGCATCACGACGTCGTCGTCGCTGCCCGTGCGCGTCTCCGCCAGCACGTTCCAGGTGGGCCGCTGCTCCACGAGCTGCTCGAGGTCCAGGGTGACGGTGGCGCCGCCGCCGCGGGTCTGGGCCAGCAGGTCGGCGCCCAGCTCGCGGGTCACGCCCACGGTCCCGACGACGTCGCCCGGCTCGGCGCCCAGGGTGCCGTTCAGTGCGCCCTCGGCGTTGTTGTAGATGATGACGGCCTCGGCGCCGGAGGCGGCCGCGACCTGGGACTTCTGGGCGAAGGTGCAGTCGCCCCGGGAGACCAGGGCGACGCTGCCGGTCAGGTCCGCGCCGGCCCAGTCCGCGTCGGCGCAGCCGGTGGCAGCACCGGAGGGGGCGGAGAGCGGGGCGTCGGTGACCTGCGCCGAGGGCGAGGACGTGAAGACGGTGTGCTCGAGGTCACGCTGGACGGGTCCGGTCTGCGCGAGCCGGTCCCGCAGGGTCTCGGTGTAGGTGATCTCGAACTCCTGGAGCTCGACGTCGTAGCCGGCCTCCTCGAGCTCGCCCACGGCGTAGTCGAGGGAGGCCTGGAAGCCCGGCGTGCCCGCGGCGCGGTTGCCGTGCTCGTCCGCGATGGCCGCGAACGCCGCGATGTCCTGGCGCAGGTGGTTCGAGGAGATGGACCGGACCAGCTTCTCCGGGGAGTTCGGGTTGCCGCCGGCGCGGTTCAGGCCGGGGCCCAGGCCGCGGTCGGCGGTCTGCGTGGTGGCCGCGGGGGCCTTCGCGGGGGCGGCCGGGGCCGCTGGTGCGGCGAGTGAGACGGGGGCGGCGGTCAGCGTGGCGGCCAGGGTGGCGGCGGCCAGCAGGGTGGGGGTGCGGCGCATGGGCATCCTCATCGTGGGGGTGGATGTGACGTATGCAACATAGCCCATCGTCCAGCGACCGTGCAGGGTGTGTGTCACGCCCGTCCAGCCGGGTGCCGCACGTGCTGCGGCCGCCCGCGCCGCACCCGGCGCCGCCGCACGCCCCGCCGGACCGGGTCGGCCGTCGTCGTCCTCGGGCCGTCCAGCCGGTCATGTATCCTTGTCCGCACGAACCATATTGACCAGTGAGTACCTCGGCGGGCCCCTGTGCGCCACAGATCCGAGGCGGCGAGAGATGCGAAGGGGGTCACGCTCATGGGGCGCGGCCGTCAGAAGGCTAAGGCCACGAAGCAGGCACGGGAGATGAAGTACTTCTCTCCCGGAACAGACCTCTCGGCACTGGAGCGAGAGCTCACGGGCGGGCGCACGCCCAGCCCGGAGCCGGACCAGGAGCCCGAGTACGAGGATCCCTACGCGGACCTCTACGCGGAGGACGAGGACGACGACGCGCGGGCGCGATGACGCCCGCACGGCATCCGGCCCTGGACGGGCATCAGGCCGCCCTGCGGTCGATCGCCAGGGTGGTGGATGAGACAGCACCGCTGCAGGACCCCGAGACGGCGTCTCGGGGTCTGCTGCGTCTGATGGAGGAGTCCCGCCCGCTCGTGATCACCGGGGCCGGCGTGTCCACGGACTCCGGCATCCCGGACTACCGGGGGCCGAACGGGTCCCTGCACCGCCACCGGCCGATGACGTACCAGGAGTTCCGGGACGACCCCGCCGCCCGCCACCGCTACTGGGCGCGCTCGTTCGTGGGCTGGCGCCGTATGGACCAGGCCCGGCCGAACGAGGCGCACCGCATCCTCGCACGCTGGGCGGCCGAGGGGCGGATCGCCGGCATCCTGACCCAGAACGTGGACGGGCTGCACGCCGAGGCCGGACGCGCGGCGGGCATGCCGGAGGACCGGCTGATCGAGCTCCACGGGGACCTGGCGCGCGTGGCCTGCCTGAACTGCGGGGCCACCGAGTCCCGCCGTGACCTGGACCTGCGGCTCGAGGCCGCCAATCCGGGCTACCTCGAGCGGGTGGCGATCGACCCGGACGCCGTGAACCCCGACGGCGACGTCTCCCTCGACCAGCACTGGGTGGAGGAGTTCAGGATGGTCGGCTGCCGGGTGTGCGGCTCCGTGAAGCTCAAGCCGGACGTCGTGTACTTCGGCGAGTCCGTGCCCGCGGCGCGGCGCGCGGCCGCGGAGGCGATGGCCGACGACGGCGGCGCGGTGCTCGCCGTCGGCACCTCGCTGGCCGTGATGAGCGGCTACCGGTTCGTGCTGCGGGCCGAGCGGGCCGGGCATGAGACGGGGCTGATCAACCTCGGCCCCACCCGCGCCGACGCCAAAGCCCGCTGGCGCTGGCGCGCGCCGGTCGCCGACGCGCTGGCCTGGCTCGACGCCCGCCTCTGATCCCCCCCGCCCACGTTTTCGTGCGGGAAACGGCGGGCGCCGGGGCGCTTTCGTGCGGGAAACGGCGGGCGCCGCGCCCGGGGCCACGCACGACTCCTGCACAGGTGGCGCCGCCGACGTCGTCGTCCACGGTGGCTGCTCCTGAGCGGGCGGGGCCGGCCGGGTTGAGCCATCGTCACGGGCATGGCCACGTCATCCCAGCCCTTGTCGGACATCGTCGAGGCCGGCCGGCCGTTCACCCGTGGCGACCTGCGCGCGGCCGGGGTCTCGGAGCGACTGGTCCGCGGCGGTGACGCGCGGCGCGTGACGCATGGGGTCCATCGGCTCCGGTCTGACCACCTCGGCTCGTGGGCGGAGCTCGGCTACGCCGAGGCCCCCGCTCCCTTCGCACCGGAGGAGACGGCCGCGATCGTGGCGGCGAGCGGGGGAGTGGCCTCCCACCTCACAGCGTTGCTTCTGCACCGCGTGCCGCTGCCGCCGTTCCTGGCGGAGGACGGCACCGTGCACGTGTCCCGGCCACACCCGCGCGGGGCGAGCGTCCGCCCAGAGATCACTTCGCATGCCCGCCTGGTCCCAGCCGCGGATGTGACCGTCCTCCACGGGATCCGCCTGACGAGCCTGGAGCGATCCTGGGCGGATCTGGCCGCACTCGTCCGTTCAGGCATGCTCGAGCCCGTCGTGGCGGCCGGGGACGCCCTCGTCCATCGGCCGTGGTCGCCGGAGGGGCGCCGCTCACCACGGACCACGGCGGCGGCCCTGCGGTCCGCGCTCCTGCGTGCCGGGCGGTTCAAGGGAGTGCGCACCGCCCGTGCCGCCCTCGAGCTGGTGCGGATGGGCGCGGACTCCCCACAGGAGACAGCCCTGCGACTGGCCCTCGCCCACGCCGGCCTGCCCGAGCCGGAGCTCCAGCTGGTGCTGCACCCGGGCCGGTCGCGGTCGCCGGACGCGGATCTGGGGTGGCGGCAGTGGCGCTTGGTGGTCCACTACGACGGCGGCCACCACCTCGACCCGGCACAGCTCACCGTGGACGCGTGGCGGGACGAGGGGTGGGCGCGCGCGGGCTGGACGCAGATCTGGGTCACGGTGGACGACGCACGGGACGACTTCCGGCGCGTCGTCGCCGAGGTGCAGGCGCACCGGGCTCGGCTCGGCGGGCGGATCTTCGCGTCGTGAACCGCCGTTTCCCGAACGAAAACGCCCCGGTGCCCGCCGTTTCCCGAACGAAAACGCCCCGGTGCCCGCCGTTTCCCGAACGAAAACGCCCCGTGGGGTCAGGCGGCGTACTGGCCGCGCATCAGCACGGCGCCGCCGTCGACGCCCTTGGCGCCCTGCACGAAGTCCAGGCCCGCGGCCGCCGCGTCGTCGGTGAGGGCGCCGATGGTGCCCATCTCCCACGCGTCGATGCCGGCGTCCACGAGCACGGAGATCGACGTCGCGGCCACCTCCGGGTCCACCACGGCCACCATGCCCACGCCGAGGTTGAGGGTGCGCTCGAGGTCGGACTGCGGAACGCGGCCGAGCTCGCCCACCAGGCGGAACACGGGCGGCAGGGACCAGGTGTCGCGCTCGACGGTCGCCATGAGGCCCTGCGGGAGCACGCGCGCCAGGTTCGCGGCCAGGCCGCCGCCGGTCACGTGGCTGAACGCGCGCACCGGCAGGTCCGAGCCGCCCTCATGGCCGTTGAGGCGCTGCACCAGGTCGAGGCAGGCGCGGGAGTAGATGCGGGTCGGCACGAGCAGCTCCTCGCCGAGGGTGCAGCCGAGCTCGGTGACCTCGCGGTCCAGGGACCAGCCCGCGGCGTTCACCACGCGGCGCACGAGCGAGTAGCCGTTCGAGTGGATGCCGGAGGAGGCCATGCCGATCACGACGTCGCCGGACTGCACCCGCTCCGCACCCAGGACCATGTCCGCCTCGACCACGCCGGTGGCCGCGCCCGCCACGTCGTACTCGTCCACGGCCAGCAGGCCCGGGTGCTCGGCGGTCTCGCCGCCCACGAGCGCGGTGTCGGCCAGGCGGCAGCCCTCGGCCACGCCGCGCACGATGTCCGCGATGCGCTCGGGCACGACCTTGCCGCACGCGATGTAGTCGGTCATGAACAGGGGCTGGGCGCCGACCACCACGATGTCGTCCACGACCATGCCCACGAGGTCCTGGCCGATGGTGTCGTGCTTGTCCATCGCCTGCGCGATCGCCACCTTGGTGCCGACGCCGTCCGTGGACGTGGTCAGCAGCGGCTTGCGGTACTGCAGCAGCGCGGAGGCGTCCCACATGCCGGCGAAGCCGCCGATGCCGCCCAGGACCTCGGGGCTGTGGGTGGCCTTCACGGCGTCCTTCATCAGCTCGACGGCGCGGTCGCCGGCCTCCACGTCGACGCCGGCCGAGGCGTAGGTGATCGGGGCGGCGGAGGAGGGGGTCTGGTTCGGGGTCACAGCGGGGTCCTGTCCGTCTCGGTGAGCAGCTTCTCGTCGTCGGCGTCCGGGCCGGGCTCGCAGCCCGTGGCGGTCACGGTGGTGGTCGCGCCGTCCTCGTCCAGCACCACGGTGGACGCGGGCGACACGGCGACCGGCTCCAGCAGGCCCTTGCCGCGCTCGCCCTCGTCGGCCAGCGGGATCGGGTAATCGCCGGTGAAGCAGGCGGTGCACAGGCGCTCGCGCGGCTGCCCGGTGGCCTCGATCATGCCCTCCTCGCTGATGTAGGCCAGCGAGTCGGCGCCGATGGACGCGGCGATCTGGTCCACCGCGGCGCCGTTGGCGATGAGCTCGGCGCGGGTGGCGAAGTCGATGCCGTAGAAGCAGGGCCACTTCACGGGCGGGGAGGAGATCTTCACGTGCACCTCGGCGGCGCCGGCCTCCTTGAGCATCCGCACGACGGCGCGCTGGGTGTTGCCGCGCACGATCGAGTCGTCCACCACCACGACGCGCTTGCCGGCCACCACGGTGGACTGGACGTTGAGCTTGAGGCGGATGCCGAGCTGGCGCAGCGTCTGGGACGGCTGGATGAAGGTGCGGCCCACGTAGGCGTTCTTCACGAAGCCCTGGCGGAACGGCAGGCCCGAGGCGTCCGCGTAGCCCACGGCGGCGGGCGTGCCGGACTCGGGCACGGGGATCACGACGTCGGCTTCGACCGGCTGCTCGAGCGCGAGGCGGCGGCCCATCTCCACGCGGGACTCGTACACGGAGCGCCCGGCGATCGTGGCGTCCGGCCGGGCCAGGTACACGTACTCGAACACGCAGCCGGCCGGCTTCGAGTCGGCGAAGCGGGTGGAGCGGATGCCCTCGTCGTCGATCGCGATCATCTCGCCGGGCTCGACCTCCCGGATGAACGAGGCGCCGACGGTGGCGAGGGCCGACTGCTCGGAGGCCACCACCCAGCCGCGCTCGAGGCGGCCGAGCACGAGTGGGCGCACGCCCTGCGGGTCGCGGGCGGCGTAGAGGGTGCGCTCGTCCATGAACACGAAGCAGTAGGCGCCGCGGATCTTCGGCAGCAGCTCGAGGGCGGTCTCCTCGAGGCGGTCCCCGGGGGCCCCGTGCAACAGGGCCGTGACCAGGGCGGTGTCCGTGGTGTTGCCCTGCTTCATCTCACCGTGGGTGTGGCGGCCGTCCGCGGCGTGCACCATGCGCAGCAGCTCGGCGGAGTTCACGAGGTTGCCGTTGTGCGCCAGGGCGACCGTGCCGTCGTCGGCGGTGGCGCCCAGGGTGGGCTGGGCGTTGGCCCACTTGTTCACGCCGGTGGTGGAGTAGCGGCAGTGGCCGACGGCGATGTGTCCGCTCAGCGCGGTGAGCGTGGCCTCGTCGAACACCTGGGAGACCAGGCCGATGTCCTTGTAGACGGCGATGCGCCCGCCGTCCGAGACGGCGATGCCCGCGGACTCCTGGCCGCGGTGCTGGAGCGCGTACAGGCCGTAGTAGGCCAGCTTCGCGACCTCCTCGCCCGGCGCCCACACGCCGAACACGCCGCATTCGTCCTGCGGCCCCTGGTCCTGGGGGTCGAGGGCGGCGGTCAGGCGGCCGTCGCCTCGTCGGGTGCGCGGTGCGATCACTGCTCGGGGGTCCTTTCGGTGGGGGTGGTGCGGGCGGGCGGGGCACCCGCGTCCACGCGGTCCAGGCGGACGTCCGCCACGGCCGGGTCGTCGGTGCGCTCGAGGACCACGGTGCGCGCGGTCGACCGGGAGCGGCGGTCCAGCAGCAGCCATACGAGCAGTCCGAGCACACTCGTGCCGAGCATGCTCAGCAGGGCCGCGAAGCCGAACGTCTCCGAGAAGGAGAGCGGGATGCCGGAGTACGGGTCCGCGGGCGGGGTGGGGGAGGCATGGACCGCGGTGGTGATCACGAGGGCGATCAGCAGGCCGAGCGCGAGCGCCACCGCGAGCACCGCGGTCAGCCGCGGGGCGCGACGGACGGTGTAGGCGCGCTGATCGGGGGTCGGCTCGGGGGCGGAGGTCATGCGCGCCAGTCTATCGAGCCGGGCGGACGCCCCAGGACCCGGGTTTCGCACCCCGGCGTCGGGGGCCGGAGCGGTCAGCCGCGCAGGGCGTCCGCCGGGCGCTGCCGGCTGGCCACCCACGCCGGGTACAGGGCGCTCACGACGCCGGCCGTCAGCCCGAGGGCGAGCGACAGCGGCGCGGCGGTGGTCGGCAGGACGGCGGCCCAGCCCCGTGCGTGGGCGACGGCGAGGACCGCGGCCGTTCCGGCCGCCGCGCCCACGGCCCCGCCGGCCAGGCCGATGAGGGCGCCCTCGAGCAGGAACAGCCGCGCGATCAGCCCCCGCCCGGAGCCGATGGCTCTGCGCAGCGCGATCTCCGCGGTACGGGACTGGACGGAGAGGTACATTGCGGTGGACGCGCTGATCACCGCGAGGGCCAGCAGGACGGCGGAGAGGACGCCCACGAACGCGCCGAGGTCGTCCGAGACGCCGGCACGCAGGTTCCGCAGGTCCGCGACGGTGCGCGTTGTTACGCGGCCGGGGTTGGCCGGGTCGATCACGAGCGGGGCCGCCTGCGACACCGGGTAGGGGAACCCGGTCTCGGTGCGGACGGTCAGCGTGAGCGAGGGCTGTCGGGCACCGGCCATCACGGGTCGGGTCACGAACACGGCGGCGCCGAGCTGCGGCGTCCGCTCGGACACCCGCACCAGGCCGAGGACGGGCACGGACTGCCCCTCCACCCAGATCCGGTATCCGGGGGAGAGGACGCCTGAATCCGGCGCGGGCAGGTGGAGGGCGCGGGCGGCGTCGGGGGTCACCCAGGCGGCGCGCTCGGCGGCGGACTCGAGGACCGCCTCCGACCCGGCGGGGAAGCGCAGGTCCGCGGCGGCCGCGTAGGACGCCGACGCCGACGCCAGCGTTAGCGCGGCCGCGGGCTCGGGCTCGTCCGGGGCGGACCGGGTGATCCGCGCGTCGGCCGGGCTGATCTCGGCCAGGTGCCCGGCCGCCTGCACGTGGGGGAGCGCGGCCAGGTCGGTGCTCCAGCGGGTGAGGCGATCGTCGTCGGGGTCGAGCAGGCCGTCGTCGGCGGGGAGGTTCACCACCACCTCGTCCAGCGCGGCGGCCGTGAGCCGCGCGCTGACCTGGGCCGTGGCCGTCTGAGAGAGGCCCACGGAGGCGACCAGTCCGCCGATGCCCACGGCGAAGGCGGCCATGAGCAGCACCGTGCGTAGGAAGCGGGAGGAGAGCGAGGAGAGGGCGTCGACCGCGTCGTCCAGCAGGGCCGAGGCCCGGTGACCGGACGCGGGCGGCGACGGCGGCCGCGCCTCCTTCGCCGCGACGCCCCGTGACCCTGGCCCCGCGGCGGCGGAGGGCGTGGGTGCGGACCGCGATTCGGTGAGCACGCCGTCCTCGATGCGCACGTGCCGGTCGGCCTGGGCGGCGATCGCCGGGTCGTGGGTGATGAGCAGGACGGTGGTGCCGCGGGCGTGTAGTTCGCGCAGGTGCTCGATCACGATGCGACTGTTCGCCGAGTCCAGGTTGCCGGTGGGCTCGTCCGCGAGGATGACGCGCGGGCGGGTCGCCACGGCGCGGGCGATGGCCAGACGCTGACGCTCGCCGCCGGAGAGCAGCTTCGCGCGGGTGCCCAGGCGGTGGCCGAGGCCCAGGAGGTCGAGGGCCTCGCCCGCCCGGACGTCCCGTTCGTCCCACGGAACGCGCTGGATGCGCAGGCCGAGGGCGGCGTTGGTGCTCACGGCCTCGTCCCCGAGCACGTGGCTGGACTGGAAGACGAAGCCGAACACGCGCGAGCGTAGCCGGTCCCGCTCGGCCTCGCCCATGGCCGTGGTGTCCTTGCCGTCCACGAGGTAGGCGCCGGCGTCCGGGCGGTCCAGCAGACCGAGGACGTTCAGCAGGGTGGACTTGCCGGAACCGGAGGGGCCCACGATGGCGATGAAGTCGCCCTCATGCACCGTGAGGTCCGCCCCGTCCAGTGCAGGGCGGTCCGCGCCGGCGAAATGCTTTCCCACGCCGCGCAGTTCGAGCAGGGCCGGGGGAGCGTCGGAACGACGGCCCGGATCGACCGCGGCGTGCGGGACCGTGCTCACGAGACCTTCACCCGGTCGCCGGCCTCGAGCTCGCCGGTGACCGCCGCGTAGCCGCCACCCGTGACCCCGACGGTCACGGGGACGCGCCGTTCGTCGGGCCGGGCAGAGGCGCCGGCACCGGAGCCCGTGGCTGTCGCGGCGTCGTCGCGGAGGATCACGTAGGCGTCGGAGCCCATCCCGCGGACGGCGGTGAGGGGCACGGCGAGGCCGGGCTCCGCCGTCGTCTCGGGTGCGGTGCTGACGGAGACGGACTGGCCCACCGGCGGCACCTCCGCGCCCTCGCCGAGGGCGACCGTGATCGTGTGGCCGGCGCGGCCCTCACCCTGGGCGGCCTGGAAGTCGCCGATGGCGGCGACCGTGCCCTCGAGGGCGGCGCTCCCGGCGGCCACCCGCACGGGCTGGCCCTTGCGCAGCGCGGCGGCCTGCGTGACGTCGGCGGTGAACTGCACGCTCGGGGGGCTGGTCTGCAGGCGCAGCAACGGCTGGTCGTCCGTGAGGGTGGCGCCATAGCCGGCGGCGGAGACCACCTGCGCGCCGCCCGAGCCCAGCGGGATGAACTGGCGCCACCCGACGGAGACCGGGGTGTCCTGGGGCAACGGGGCCCCGGCCTCCTGGAAGAGCTCGCGCAGAGCTCGCGCGGTGCGGGCGTCGAGGACGCCGTCCTTCCCGGCCGTGTGGCCCACCTTCTCCAGCGCGCGCTGAAGGGAGGACACGTCCTCGCCCGTGTCACCCTCGGTGAGGTCCCGGTAGAGGGCGAGAGGCTCCGGCAGGAACACGTAGGTGACGCCGGAGACCTCTCCGGCCACGTCACCGGGCCGCACCGTCTGCCCAGGTTTGACGGTCTGGCGCAGCACGACGGCCGGCCCCTCCGCCGTGACGGCCACGCTGCGCGTCTTCCCTGCGGCGACGGTCCCGGCGAAGGAGGCGCTCGTGTCCACGACGCGCTGCTCGACGGCGGCCCACACGTCGATCGGCTGGGACACCGCGGCGGGGTCCGCCGTCCGGGGTGGCTGGAAGAAGCGGCCGGCCACGAACGACGCGGCGAGGAGCGCCAGGACGAGCAGGCCGACGATGGCGAGACGACCGGGGCGGGCCAGGCGACGCCCGGCCCGGTGAGGCCCGGCCGGGCTCACTGGTGGCTCGCGAGGTAGGCGCGGGCTGCGTCGACGTGCTTCGCGGTCTCGGCCTTGACGTCCTGGAGTGCTGCCTCGTTCTGCTTGATCAAGGGCGCCTGATAGCTCGCCTCGATGTCCCCGAGACGCTGGGTCAGCTGCGTCTTCTCGTTGCAGTCGGCCTCGATGCTCGCGATCCGGATCTCCTCCTTCTTGCGCGCCGGATCGGCCGAGCCCTCCTCGCTGGCCTCGAGGATCTGTTGGGCTTCTGCACTGGTCCAGGCGCTCTCGTCATCGCGCGGGGTGAGGCCGTGGTCACGGAGGCAGGTCGTCCATTCCTCGCGGGCTGTCTTCCACGCATCGGTCGCGGACGCGGAGTTGTACGCCTTCGTGGCGAGCTCACCGGGCAGGCCTCCGGAGAGGGCCGCCTCTGGGATGCTCACCGCGTCCATCTGCGCACCGACCTCTCCTCGGCACGCATCGTAGGCCGCGTTGAAGGACGGATCGGACTCATCACTCCACTCTCCGGGAGGAGGGGCCGACTGATCGACCGCGGGGATGAACCCCTCCTGCGCGGCTTGCTCGGGCAGCCACAGGCCGTAGGGGCGGTCCAGGCCGGGGCCGGTCGAGTCGGCCGCTGGGGCCAGTCCCGCGTGCCCGCGGCCGTTGAGGCACTCCCGGAGCACGCTCTGGCTGGCGCGTTGCGTGACATTGAGCTCGTCGACCGTGGCCTGGTACTCCTCCAACGGGAGCACGACCTGTCCGCGGGCACGGTCGAGCTGTGCCTTCGCCGCGGTGTCCGGGACGGGATCGGCAGAGCTGCATCCCGTGACGAGGAGCGTTGCTGCGATCATCGGCGCAAGGGCCATCAGCTTCTTCATGCGGTGCACCTTCGTGTCGAGCCGGCACCGTCCCGTCCGGAGGGACGGAACGGTGCCGACGGAGCAGATCAGTAGGTCCGGTAGGGGGACGTGTCCCAGCTACTGATCCGGTCGTTCCATGTCTCACCCCAGTGGAGGTTCGTTGCCGTGTCGCGGAGATCGTTCCGGTCCATGCGAGTGATGAAGTTCCGGCCGGAATAGCCGTTGTCCTCCCAGAACTTGACGTAACTGCCATAGGTGCGGATCGAGGAGATCTGATCGTTCATGGTGCCGACGTTCGAACGGTCGGTGCCGCCGAGGGGATTGCCGGAGTAGTTCATGTGGGGATAGGCGGACACGGCCTGGGCAGGCGCAGCCAACGATCCGGCGAGAGCGAGCCCGGCGAGGGCGGTGGAGGCAAGTTTCAGAGCCGTGCGCATCATGCACATCCTTGGTGTGACGCCCCGGCGGGGGCGATACGAGTGAGGGTGCGAACGCTTTCAGGCCCCCCCCCGCCTGGACTGCGGAACAGCTGAGGCGAACCTATGCGACCGCTGGGAGTGTCGCAACTGTACTTTTGTGCAGGTTGATGGCCGCGTGTGTGATCGACATCACAATGGGTTGGCTGGAATGGTCCACAGCCGACGAGCACCCGAGTAGCTGGGAATCCGCCGCGTCCACCCCTCGCTCACGGCCGCACGAGCGGCAGGTGCGCGGCGAGGTCCGCTCGCACGCCCGAGGCGCGCACGCCGCCGGCCGCCGTCGCGTCCGCCCAGGACGTCAGACCTGTCGCCAGGGACAGCCATGTCACGGCGTCCATCTCCACCACGTTGGGCGGGGTGCCGCGGGTGTGCCGGGGCCCGGGGAGGCACTGGGCGACGCCGAAGGGCGGCACGCGCACCTCCACCGAGTTCCCGGGCACGCGGGTCGCCAGCTCCTCGAGCGCGAAGCGCACCGCCGTCGCCCGCGTGGAGCGCGGCAGCGCGGCGGCCGCCGCGGGGTCCTCCGCGTGGGCGCGCGCCCACGCCAGCAGCGCCGCATGGCCCTCGACGACGGGCACCCGGCGGCGGGGCACGGAGCCGGTGGTCACGCCCGCGCCTCGAAGGCCGGCAGGACGTCCCCCACGAGGTCCCGCACCGGCGCGGCCAGGCGGATCTCGCCGACGGGCTCGCCCCGGCCGAGCACCGGGGGCACGACGGCGGCCAGCACGCCCGGCAGCGTCGCCCGGTCCACGTGGTCCGGGGCGAACCGGGCCAGCAGCGCGAGCGCGACCAGGTCGCCGGCCCGCGTGCTGCCGTCGAGCGCCTTGACGGCCACGGCCGTGCCGTCCGGCGCGGCCATGACGAGCACGCCGTCCGCGCCCGCCTTGGCGAGCAGGCCGAGCTCGCGCATCACCACGGTGTTGGAGCTCGTCTCCCCGTGGACGGCCCACGGGTGCTCGAGCATCGCCGTGGCGACGGCGGCCGCGTGCGGATCCGCGTCGGCCCGGCCGGGCGCCGCGGCGACCCGCCCGATGCCGCGGGCCAGGCCCGCCAGCGAGACGACGGCGGCCGGGGCGCCGCAGCCGTCCACACCGGTGTGGGCCACCGGCTCCCCGCAGTACTCGGCGATCACCGCGTCCACCTCCCGCTGCAGCGGGTGCGCCGGGTCGAGGTACGTGGCGACGTCGTGCCCGGACGCCGCGCACGCCGCGAGGAAGCCGGCGTGCTTGCCGGAGCAGTTGAAGGCCAGCGGGGTGGCGGCGGCGGCCTCGCCGTCGCGGCGGACCTGGGCCACGACCTCGGAGGTGTCCGCGGGCCAGGCCGGCGGGCACCGCAGGGCGGACGCGTCGAGGCCGGCGTCGGCGAGCATGCGCTCGGCCAGCGCCTGGTGCCGGAGCGTGCCCCGGTGCGAGCCGCACGCGATGGACAGGGCCTCGCCCTCCAGCGCCGCCCCGTGGCGCAGCGATGCGACGGCCTGGAACGGTTTCAGCGTGGAGCGCGGATAGATCAGCGCGTCCGCGGGGCCGAGCCCGGCCAGCACCCGCCCGTCCGGGCTGGTCACGACGGCGGCGCCCGCCGTCCGGGACTCGACGAAGCCGTTGCGGACGGTCTCCACGAGCTCGACGGCGTCGGACAGGGCGAAGGTCTCGCCCGCGGGGGCGATGGTGGCGTGGGTCATGCGGTCCAGGGTAGCGAGGGCTCCGGACGCGCCGGGCGTCCGGGGCCGGTGGGCCGGGTCGGGTCCGGCGACGTCACCGGCTCACTCCGCGGAGAGCCGCCCGTCCACCATGGTCAGGGTGCGGTCCGTGGCGGAGAGGAACTCGTGGTCGTGCGTGACCATGAGCGTCGCCACCTGCTCCTCGCGGGTCAGCGTGCCCAGCAGGTCCACGACGGCGGCCGAGCGCTCGCGGTCCAGCGCGGAGGTGGGCTCGTCCACGAGCAGCAGCGTCGGGGAGGCCATGAGCGCGCGCACGATGTTCACGCGCTGCCGCTGGCCGCCCGAGAGCTGGTGCGGGCGCTTGCGGGCCTGGTCGGCCAGGTCCACTCGCTCGAGCAGCTCCAGGGCCCGCGCCCTGGCAGCTTTGCGGTCCGCGCGGGTGGCGTCGCGGTCCAGGTGCACGGTCAGCTCGAGCTGCTCGGCGGCGGTGAGGGACGGGATGAGGTTGGGCTGCTGGAAGATCATGCCGATCTCCTGGCCGCGCAGCGCGGTGCGCTCCTTCCGGGACAGCCCGGCCATCTCGCGGCCGGCCACGGACACGCTGCCGGAGGTGGGCGTCACGAGGCCCGCGGCCACCGCCAGCAGGGAGGACTTGCCCGAGCCGGACGGGCCGACCATCGCGGTGAAGGTGCCGGGGAGCAGGTCCAGGCTGACCTCGTCCAGGGCACGCAGCACGCCGCGCTCGCCGTCCGGGTACTCCAGGACGAGGTCGCGCACGGACAGCGCGGGGGTGGCGTCGGCCGCGGCGGCGGGGCGCTCGGCGGCGACGCGGTGGGCGGCCGCGGCGGCCGGGGTGCGGAGGGTGTCGAGGTCGGCCTGCGGGGCGGTGAGGGCGGTCATGGGGAGGTCCTTTCTCCAAGCGGGGGCGAGGCGGAGCCGAGGGGGACGACGGCGCCGGGCGGCGCCGTCGTCAGAGGCGGTCAGTTGCCGCCGAGGGCGACCAGCGGGTCGATCCGGGTGACGCGGAAGACCGCGACGACGGCGGCGAGCATGCCGAGCACGAGGACCCCGGCGGCGGGCACCGCGGTGGTGGCCCACGAGAGCTCGAACGGGACGGCCCGCCCCGCGAACGCGCCGATCGCGGCGGCCAGCCCGGTGCCCACGGCCACGCCGCCGACGAGCACGAACGCGGCCTGCGCGAGCGAGTCCTTCAGCACCCAGCCGTTCGAGCCGCCGAGGGCCTTGAGCACCGCGATGTCGCGGGTGCGCTGCACCGTCCAGATGGACAGGAACGCGATCACCACGAGCGCCGAGATGCCGTACAGGAAGCCCTGCATGGTCATCAGGGAGCCGTTCTCCGACCGGTAGCTGGGCAGGGCGGCGTAGGAGCCCTTCACGGTCTCGGCGACGGTGCCCGCGGCGTCGTCGCCGGCGTCGGCCACGGCGTCGACGTCGGCGCCGGCGTCGAAGCGCACGAGGCCGGCGGTGCCGAGCACCGCGTCGTCGGCGGTGTGCGAGATGGCGTTCCAGTCCTCGAGCGCCAGCCACGTCACGGGGGAGTGGGAGTAGTACTCGGTCGACACCACGTCGGCCACGGTGTACACGAAGCCGGAGACCGCGACGGCGTCACCCGCCTGGGCGTGGAGGGAGTCGGCCACGTCCTGGCTGAGCACGATCTGCCCGGGCTCGACGCCGGCCGGCGCGTCGGAGCCGCCCGGGGTGAGGCCGATGAACGCGGTGGTGGCCACGCCGGTGGTGGGCTCGCCGGACACGTCCGCGCGGCGCTGCGGGTCCGTGTCCACGGGGTGCTCGAGCCCGACGGCCCGACCCTGGCTCACCCCGAGCGGCTCGACGGAGGCCACGCCGTCCGTGGCCGCCCACGCGTCGCGCTGGGCCACGGTGAACTCGGACTGGGTGAACGACGCGGTGGGCTCCTGGCCCGCCGCGCCGCCGAAGACCAGACGCTGCACGCCCTGCTCGCCGAGGCGGTCGATCGCGGCGGTGTTCTGCCCGCCCAGGCCGGCCGTGAGGCCGGAGAGCATGACGAGCAGCAGGCTGATGAGGGCCACCACGGAACCCATGAGGGCGAACCGTCCGGTGGCGAAGCGGAGGTCGCGGAGTGCGAGGAACACGGGGCGCGTCCTTTCCTGGAAGAGGTCTGTCCTGAGGTTGCCTCCACGGTCTCGCGCGGGGAGGGGTCGGCACATCGCCCGCGGCGGCTGGACCCGGTCAACCGAATGGTTGATCCCGGCGGCGCAGCGGCGCGGCCCCGGGGCCGCGGGCCGTTGTCGCGTCTGGGGCGCGCCCTAGGGTGGAGCCATGTCCGTCGCCCCCCGCGCCGCCGTGCCCCCGGCGGCCACCGAGACCGGCACCACCGCCGTGCTCGCCGGCCTGCGCGTGGCCCTGCACGTCACGTTCGCCGCGCTGCTCACCGTGGGGCTGGCGCGCGCGCTCGCGGACCGGTCCCCGGAGGCGTCCGGTCCGTTCCCGGCCACCACCCTGGTGCTGCTGACCGCCGCGCTGGCGGGCGTCTACCTGGCCGGGACCGTGCTGGAGCGGCGCCGGTGGGCCCGGGGCGACGACGTCGGGCGCGGTCCGGCGGTCGCCTGGCTGGCCCTGGTGCTGCTGCTGTGGGGCCTGCTCGTGGCCCACCACGGCGACTTCGCGTGGGTCGCCTTCCCCCTCTTCTTCGTCGTCCTGCACGTGGTCGGCCGGGTGACCCGGCAGGCGTGGGTGCGCCACGTGGTCGGGCCCGTGATGGTCGTGGCGATGGCCGTCGTCGTGGTGGCCGGGATGGCGTCGGGCGCCGGCGGCGTGCGGGTGCCGGCCGTGATCGGCCCGCTGGTGGGCGCCGCCGTGGCCGTGGTGCTCTCCGAGGCGTACCGCGCCCTGCACGCCGAGTCCGAACGCCAGCGTGCCGTGGCCGAGCAGCTGCGCGCCGCGCAGGCGGAGCTCGCGCGCACGGAGCACCGGGCGGGGGTGAGCGCCGAGCGGGAGCGGCTCGCCCGCGAGATCCACGACACCCTCACCCAGGGGCTGGCCTCGATCGTGCTGGTCTCGCGCGCGGCCCAGGACGCGCTCGACGCCGCCGACCCCGCCCTGGCCCGGCAGCGCATGGAGACCGTGCGCGCCACGGCCGTCGAGAACCTCGCCGAGTCCCGCCGCTTCGTCCGCGACCTGCGCGGCACCGGGGCGCCGTCCCTCGTCGAGGCGCTCGAGCGCGCGGTCGCCGGGTTCGCCGACCGGCAGGCCGCCGCCGGGACGCCCGTGGCCGCGGACGTCGAGGTCGTGGGGGAGCCGGTCGCGGTCGCCGAGGCCGTGGAGACCGCCGTGCTGCGGGCCGTGCAGGCGTCCCTGGCGAACGTCGGCGCCCACGCGGGCGCCCGGCGCGCCCGCGTCACGCTGGGCTACCTCGGCGACGAGCTCACGGTGGACGTGGCCGACGACGGCGCGGGGTTCGACCCGGCCGTCGTCGTGGCCCGCGCCCGGGCCGGAGCCTCCGGTGCCGACCCGGGGGCGGGGACCGGCGTGGGACTGGCGAGCGTGCGCGAGCGCCTCGCGGCGGTGGGCGGCGAGGCCACCGTCGAGTCCGCCCCCGGCGAGGGCACCGTGGTGGCGCTGCGGGTGCCGCTGGCCGCCGCCGGGGCCGGCCGGGGCGCGGATCCCGAGGAGACCGAGAGTGAGGAGACCGCATGAGCGTGCGCGTGATGCTGGTGGACGACCACCCCGTGGTGCGGGCGGGGGTGCGGGCCGTCGTCGAGGCGCACCCGGACCTGACCGTGGTGGCCGAGGCCGCCGACGGGGCGGAGGCGATCGGCGTCCTGGAGGCGGGCGAGCCCGCGGTGGACGTCGTGCTGATGGACCTGCAGATGGGCGCGGGCATGGACGGCGTGACCGCCACCCGCGCCGTGCGGGAGCGGTGGCCGGGGGTGCAGGTGCTCATCCTGACGACCTTCGACACGGAGGCGGACATCCTCGCGGCCGTGAACGCGGGCGCCGCCGGCTACCTGCTCAAGGACGCCCCGAGCGAGGAGATCGCCTCGGCGGTGCGGCAGGCGGCTGCGGGGCGCAAGGCCCTGGCCCCGCAGGTCGCGGCCACGCTGATGGGGCGCATGTCCGGCGGCTCCGAGGTGCTGTCCGAGCGGGAGATCGAGCTGCTCGAGCTGATCGCGCGGGGCGCCACGAACAAGATGGCTGCGAAAGAGCTGTTCATCTCCGAGGCCACCGTGAAGACGCACCTGGTGCACATCTTCCAGAAGCTCGGCGTGGACAACCGCACCCGCGCCGTCGACGAGGCCCGGCGACGGCGCATCATCCGCTGACGGGCAGGCCGGGGCGGCCGGCCCCGCGGACCCGGCCCCGCTCAGCGGCGCCGCACGTACCGGGTGATCACCGCCGCGGCGACGGCGGCCAGCGCCAGCACGCCGAGCGCGGCGGGCAGGCTGAGGTCGCCGCGCTGGACGCCGAACCCCCGCAGCGTCCAGAAGACGATCAGGGCGCACGTGAACATCACGCCGACGAACGTCCAGACCGTGCGCAGCCCGGGGCCCAGTCCCGCACCGGGCCGATGGCGGGGGTCACGGGGGTCACCGTCGTCGCCGGGCTGACCGTGGTGGAGGGGAGGCATCGTCATGCGCTCCACCGTAGGGGCCACGGGCCGGGCCGGGCCAGGGCCACCGCGTAGGCTTGAGGCTCGTGAAGACCCTTGTGCTCGGCAACGGCGGCCGCGAACACGCGCTGCTCACCGCCCTCTCCCGTGATCCGCAGGTCAGCGCCCTCCACGCGGCGCCCGGCAACGCCGGCATGGCCGACCTGGCCACCCTCCACGCCGTCGAGGCCACCGACCCGGCCGCCGTCGTGGAGCTCGCGCGCGAGCTGGGGGCCGACCTCGTCGTCGTCGGTCCCGAGGCCCCGCTGGCCGCCGGCGTCTCCGACGCCCTGCGCGAGGCCGGGTTCGCCGTGTTCGGCCCCTCGCAGGCCGCCGCGCAGCTCGAGGCGTCCAAGGCCTTCGCCAAGGAGGTCATGGCCGCCGCGGGCGTGCCCACCGCCGGCTCCCGCGTGTGCACCACCGCCGCGGAGGCCGCCGCCGCCCTCGACGAGTTCGGCGCCCCGCACGTCGTCAAGGACGACGGCCTGGCCGCGGGCAAGGGCGTCGTGGTCACCTCCGACCGCGCCGAGGCCCTCGCCCACGCCGAGGCCTGCTTCGCCGCCGGCGGCACCGTGGTGATCGAGGACTTCCTGGACGGCCCCGAGGTCTCCCTCTTCGTGATCTGCGACGGCGAGGACGCCGTCGCCCTCACCCCCGCGCAGGACTTCAAGCGCATCCACGACGGCGACGCCGGCCCCAACACCGGCGGCATGGGCGCGTACACACCGCTGCCGTGGCTGCCCGAGGGCTTCACGGACGAGGTGATGGACCGGGTGGCCCGCCCCGTGCTCGCCGAGATGGCCCGCCGCGGCACCCCGTTCACGGGCGTGCTGTTCTGCGGCCTGGCCGTCACCGCCAAGGGCGTGGAGGTCATCGAGTTCAACGTGCGCTTCGGCGACCCCGAGACCCAGGCCGTGCTCGCCCGCCTCGAGACACCCCTGGGCGGGCTGCTCGCCGACGCCGCGGCCGGCCGGCTCGGCGCGGACCGCCGGCTCGAGTGGAGCGACGACGTCGCCGTGGACGTGGTCATGGCCTCGGCCGGCTACCCGGCCTCCTCCTCGACGGGCGACGTGATCAGCGGGCTGGCCGACGCGGCCGCCCTCGAGGGCGTGCACGTGATCCACGCCGGCACCGCGGCGTCCGGTGAGGACGTGGTGACGGCGGGCGGCCGGGTGCTGGCCGTCGTCGGGCGCGGGGCGGACCTGGCCCAAGCGCGCGAGCGCGCCTACGCGGGCGTCGAGCGGATCCGGTTCGACGGCGCCCAGTGGCGCACGGACATCGGACTCAAGGCCGAGCGCGGCGAGATCACCGTGCCCGGGACGGAGGGAGCGAAGTGAGCGGGGAGCGCGTGGGGTTCACGGGGGCCGAGGCCCTCGAGCTGCCGGGCTGGCGGCACGTCTACTCGGGCAAGGTGCGGGACCTGTACGAGCCCGCCGACGCCGAGCCGGGACGGTCCGCGACGCTGCTCGTGGTGGCCTCCGACCGGATCAGCGCCTACGACCACGTGCTGGAGCCGCCGATCCCGGACAAGGGCGCCATCCTCACCCGGCTGACCCTGTGGTGGTTCGAGAAGCTGGCCGAGGGCTACAACGGGGCCCACGCCGAGCCGGTCGAGCACCATGTGGTGAGCACGGACGTGCCCGCGGCCGTGGCCGGGCGGGCGATGGTCGTCAAGCGCCTGGACATGTTCCCCGTGGAGTGCATCGCCCGCGGCTACCTGACCGGCTCCGGCCTGGCCGAGTACCGCGCGTCGGGCACGGTGGCCGGCCTGCCGCTGCCCGCCGGGCTCGTGGACGGCTCGCGGCTCGACCCGCCGATCTTCACGCCGTCCGCGAAGGCCGAGGTCGGCGAGCACGACGAGAACATCACGTTCGAGCAGATGGTCGAGCGCGTGGGCACCGAGGCCGCCGAGCGCCTGCGGTTCCTCACCCTGGACCTGTACGCGCGCGCCGAGGCGATCGCCCGCGAGGCCGGCATCATCCTGGCGGACACGAAGGTCGAGTTCGGCGTGGACCCGGCCACCGGCCAGGTGGTGCTGGGCGACGAGGTGCTCACGCCCGACTCCTCCCGGTTCTGGGACGCCGAGGACTACGAGCCCGGCCGCACCCAGGCGAGCTTCGACAAGCAGTTCGTCCGCGACTGGCTCACGGGCCCCGACTCCGGCTGGGACAAGGCGAGCGGGGAGGCCCCGCCGGCGCTGCCCGCCGACGTCGTGGCCAAGACCCGCGACCGCTACGTGGAGGCGTACGAGCGCCTGACGGGCCGCCCCTTCGACGCCTGACCCGCACTTTCGAACGTGGGATAGGCCCTATCCCACGTTCGAAAGTGCCCATTCGCCCGATTTCACGTTCGAAAGTCCGGGGTGGGGTGGGGCGGGGCGGCTCCTGCACAGGGGCCCGGCCCCGCACAGGAGGGGGCCGGACGCCCGCCCGCGACGACGGCGCCCGCATCCTGGCCGCATGCCACGCCGCCCCGCACCCCTCCCGCCAGCCCTCGCCGGCCGCGTCTTCACCCGGCGCGAAGCCCTGGACCGCCTCTCCTCCGACCGGCTGCGCAGCCTCGACCTGCGCCGGGTGACCCACGGGGCACACCGCGCGGTCGTCGACGTGCCGGGGTCGTGGGCCGCGCTCGGATACCCCCGCCCCGTGGCGGCCCTGCCGCCGGAGGAGGCCGCCGTCGTGGTGGCTCTGACCCGTGGGGTCGCCTCGCATCTGACGGCGGCGCGGCTGCACGGGCTCGTCCTGCCGTGGTGGGCCGAGGAGGACACACGGGTGCACGTGAGCCGGCCGCACCGCACGGGTCGGACGGGGCGCGCGGGCGTCGCCTGCCACGGACGCACGGTGCCGGCCGAGGACCGCGTGGAGGTGCACGGGGTCCCGGCCACCTCGCTCGAGCGGACGTGGGTGGACCTCTGTTCCCTGCTGCGGCCGGATCAGGTGGCGGACGCCGTCGTCGCGGGGGACGCGCTGGTGAACCGTCCGTGGGTGGACGGGACCCGACTCCCGCCACGCACGACGCCGGCGCGGCTCTCCGCGGCGCTGGAGCGGGCGGGCCGGTTCAAGGGCGTGCGGGTGGCCCGGGCCGCGCTGGCGCTGATCCGGGTGGGGGCGGACTCGCCTCCGGAGACGCGGCTGCGGCTGGCCCTCCTCGACGCCGGCCTCCCCGAGCCTCGCCTGCAGGCGAGGCTGGTCTCACCGGCGGGGGAGCGGACCGACGCGGACATGGTGGTCGAACGATCCCGCGTGGCCCTCCACTACGACGGCGGCCACCATCGCACGCCGGAGCAGCAGCGACGCGACGCACGGCGGGACCGTCTCTGGCAGGAGGCCGGCCACCTGTCCATCACGGTGATGGGCGCCGACCTGGCCGAGGACTTCCGGACCGTGGTGGCCGCCGTCGTCCGCCACGACCGGGCCGTGCGGGCGACCTCCACCACCTCCGGCCCCGCCCCCGCCGCAGGACTTTCGAACGTGAAATCGGGCGAATGGGCACTTTCGAACGTGGGATAGGCCCTCTCTCACGTTCGAAAGTGCCCGGCCCGGGGCCCATCAGGCGAGCGAATCCTCCCAGGCCCGGTGCAGCGCCGCGAACCGGCCGTCGGCCGCCACCAGCTCGGCGGGGCTGCCGTCCTCGACGATCCGGCCGTCGTGCATCACGAGCACCCGGTCGGCGGTCTCGACGGTGCTGAGCCGGTGGGCGATGATCAGCGCCGTCCGGTTCCCCAGCAGCCGCTCCAGCCCGGCCTGCACGAGGCGCTCGCTCGGCAGGTCCAGCGACGACGTCGCCTCGTCCAGGATCAGCACGGCGGGGTCCGCGAGGAACGCCCGAGCGAAGGACACGAGCTGCCGCTGCCCCGCGCTCAGCCGCCCGCCGCGCTTGGCGACGTCGGTCGCGTAGCCCTCGGGCAGCCCCAGGATGAAGTCGTGCGCCCCCACCGCCCGGGCGGCCGCCTGGATCTCGGCCTCGGTGGCGTCGGGCCGGCCGAGGGCGATGTTCTCCGCGATCGACCCGGAGAACAGGAACGCCTCCTGGGTCACCATCACCACGTTGCGCCGCAGATCCGCCTGGCTGAGCTCGCGCAGCTCCACCCCGTCCAGCGTCAGCGAGCCGGTGGAGACGTCGTAGAACCGGGCGATGAGCTTGGCCAGCGTCGACTTGCCCGCACCCGTCTGGCCCACCACGGCCACGGTCTGCCCGGCCGGGATCACGAGGTCGAACTCCGGCAGCACCACCCGGTCCGGTCCGTAGCTGAACACCGCGTCCCGGAACTCCACCCGCCCGGACGCCACGCCCGTCCCCGGAGCGTCGGCCCCGGGCAGCGGCGTGGGCTCGGCGGCCTCCACCACGGTGGGCTCCTCCTCGAGCAGGCCGGAGACCTTCTCGAGCGCCGCCGTCGCGGACTGCAGCGACGAGTAGAACATCGCCACCATCTCCATGGGCTGGAACACGCGCCGTCCGGCCAGCAGGAGCGCCACGAGCACCCCCACCTCGAGGTCGCCGTCGAGGACGCGCAGGCCCCCGGTCACGAGCAGCGCCGCCACCGTCAGGTTGCCCGTCGCCACGAGCACCGGCTGCAGGATGCCGAACAGGTTGAGCGTGGCCACCATGTCGTCCCGGTAGGCCGTGGCCAAGTCGCGGTACCGCGCGTCGTTGTCCCGTTCCCGCCGGAAGGCCTGGACCGCGCGGATGCCGGTCATGGTCTCCACGAAGTGCACGATCGACCGCGCCGAGGACACCCGCGACCGCCGGTACGCCTCCTCGGACCGCACCTGGTACCAGCGCGTCACGATCGCCACCGGCACGGCCGCACCCAGCAGCACGAGGAACGACGGCGGGTCCAGCAGCAGGATGGACGCCGCGGTGAACGACATGAACATCAGCCCGGACACGAGCGAGGACACGCCCTGGTCCAGCAGCTCCCGCAGCGCCTCCAGGTCCGAGGTCTGCCGCGAGATCACCCGCCCGGACGTGTACCGCTCGTGGAAGCCGAGGCTCAGCCGCTGCGTGTGCCGGAACACGCGCAGCCGCAGGCTCAGCAGCATGGCCTGGCTCGCCCGCGCGGTGAGCCACGTGTACGCCCCCAGGAGGCCGCCGGAGATGAGGGCCGCCGCCACGTACGCCCCGCCCACGGGGACGAGGATGGGCCAGACGGATTCGTCGGCCCGCACGGCCTCGACGACGCGCGGCAGCTCCGCGTCGATCGCCCAGGCGATGATCAGCGGCCCGGCCGCCCGCGCCGCGTTGGACACGAGCACGAAGACCACGGTGAGCAGCAGCGTCCCCCGGACCGGCCGCGCGAGCTCGCCGAGCAGCCGGAAGGACCGGCGCCGGATGTGGCGGCGCTCCGCGCGGGTGTAGTCGAGGTCCTCTTCGGCCCCCACGCCGCGCACGCGGCTCACGTCGGCGGCGCTCATGCCTGCTCCTCCGGTCGGCTCGAGATGATGTGCCGGTACACGGCGCTGCGGGCCAGCAGTTCGGGGTGCGTCCCCACGTCCTCGATCCGCCCGTCCGCCAGCACCGCGACCCGGTCCGCCAGGGCCACGGTGGAGGGACGATGCGCCACGATCAGGGTGGTCGTCCCGTCGAGGACCTCGCGCAGGCGCGCGGTCACGGCCTCCTCGGTGCGCACGTCGAGGGCGGAGAGGGGGTCGTCCAGCACGAGCACGTCCGGGCGCGCCGCGATCGCGCGGGCGAGGGCGATCCGCTGGCGCTGTCCGCCGGAGAGGCTGAGGCCCTCCTCGCCGATCTCGGTCTCGACGCCGTCCGCCAGGTCCGCCACGAAGCCCGCCTGCGCGGTCTCGAGCGCGAGGTCGAGCAGGGCGTCCGCCGCGGGGGAGTGGAGGCCGTCCGCGAGCACGTCCGCCGGGGCGCCGAGCAGCACGTTCTGCCGGATGGTCGCGGAGAACAGCGTGGCGTCCTCGAACGCCACGGACACCCGCCGGCGCAGCTCCTCGAGCGGCATCCGGCGCACGTCCACCCCGTCCACGCAGACGGAGCCCGCCGTGACGTCGAGCAGCCGGGGGACCAGCTGCAGCAGCGTCGACTTGCCGGCGCCGGTCGCGCCGACCAGGGCCATCGTCTCGCCGGGCACCAGCTCGAGGTCGACGCCGTCGAGCAGGTCGCGCTCCCCGCGCCCCGGGTCCGCGTCCGGCCAGCGGAAGCGCACCCCGCGGAACGCGAGCGCGCCGGTGGCCGGGGGCACGACGGCGGCCTCCCCGGTGGGCGAGGCGATGTCCACGGGCGTGGCAAGCACGTCCACGTGGCGGTCGATCGCTGTGCGGGCTGAGAGCGTCATGCCCATCAGCTGGCCCACCGACTCGACCGGCCCGGCCAGCACGGCCGCGGTGGCGAAGTAGGCGGCGAGCGCGCCCACCGTCAGCTCCCCGGTCGCCACGAGCCACAGGCCCAGGGCGAGGCCCAGGCCCAGCACCGTCTCCGGCAGGGCCACGATCAGCGCGATGAACCGAGCCAGCACGGACGCCTTGTGCACCTCGGTGCCCTGCAGCGTGCGAGCGCGCCCGCGGAAGCCGTCGAGGGCGTGCGCGCCGCGGCCGAACGCCTTGAGGACGCGGATGCCGTGCACCGACTCCTCGACGGACGTGGCGAGGTCCCCGGCCTGGTCCTGGGAGAGCCGGGACGCGGCGCGGAAGTCGTTGCGGAACCCGAACGACGCCCACATGATCGGCACGGCCGCGGCGAGGTAGAGCAGGGCCAGCTGCCAGGACAGCAGGAACAGAAGGACGAGGCCGACGGTGATGGTCACCACGTCCACCACGAGCATGACCGAGCCGAACGCGATCCACCGCCGCAGCAGCGAGAGGTCGCCCTGGGCCCGGGAGAGCAGCTGCCCCGAGGGCCACGCGTCGTGGAAGGCCACCGGCAGGCGCTGGAGCCGTTCGAACAGGGCGATGCGCGCCCGGTTCTCCACCCCGGCGGCCGGCGGGAGGATGAAGTACCGGCGCAGGCCGATGAACGCGGCCTCGGCGAGGCCGAGCACGGTGAGCAGGCCGGCGGCCCGCCACACGTCCGCGCGGGAGTCGGGGGAGGAGGGCCGGGCGAGCACGGTCTCCGTGAACACGGTGTCCACGAGCAAGTGGATGACCTGCGGGATGGCCAGGGCCACGAGGCCCGCCGCCATGGCCGAGGCGAGCCCGAGCACCCAGCGCGCCCGCACGCCCTCGAGGTACGGTGCGATCCCGCCCAGGGCGTCACGCAGGGACGAGGCGTCGGGAGAGGTGGTGCGGGTCACGGGGCTCCACTGTACCCGCGGCCCCGGACGGGACAGGCGGCTCAGCCCCGCGGGACCAGGTCCAGCACCACGGCCTCGGGCCGGCACGCGAACCGCACGGGGGCGGACGGCGCGGTCCCCAGGCCGGCCGACACCTCGAGGGGGACGGTCCGCCCCGCGGCCGTCCACGTCGAGACCCCGGAGGCCTGACGGCGCGGCAGGTCGCAGTTGGTGACGAGCGCACCGAGGAACGGCACGCACACCTGCCCGCCGTGGGTGTGGCCGGCGAGCAGCAGGTCGGCGCCGTCGGCGGTCATGGCGTCCAGCACGCGGCGGTACGGGGCGTGGGTGACGCCCAGCCGGAACCGCCCGTCGCCGCCGGCCCGCCCGGCGCCCTCGTCGGGTGCGGCGCCGGGGAAGCCGGCCCAGGCGTCCAGACCGAGGTGCGGGTCGTCGGTGCCGGCGGCGAGCACCTCGAGCGTGGTCCCGGCGCGGGTCGGCACGGCCAGGGCGACGCCCCGGTTCGTCAGGTCGGCCCAGCCGGCAGCGCGGAACGCGCCGAACAGGACGTCGGAGGGAAGCCGGGGCCGGTCCTCGTCCATGCGCGAGGGGCCCGCGAAGTACCGCAGGGGGTTGGCCGCCTTGGGCGCGTAGTAGTCGTTGGAGCCGGGCACGAACACGCCGGGCCGCGCCAGCAGCGGCCCGAGAGCGGCAAGCACGAGCGGCACCGATGCCGCGGCGGACACGTTGTCGCCCGTGTTGACCACGAGGTCAGGCTCGAGTGCATCCAGCCCGTGCAGCCACGCCCGCTTGGCCCGGTGCCGGGGCAGCAGGTGGATGTCCGAGAGGTGCAGCACCCGCAGCGGCGCCGACCCGGCCGGCAGCACGGCCAGTCGGTGTGTGCGCACGGTCCGCGCCTCCGCCTCGGCAAGGCCCCAGGCCAGGCCGAGGCCCGCCGTCGTGGCCAGCCCGGCGGCGGCAGGCGCTGCGGCGCGGAGCATGCGGCGGGCGGGGGAGGCGGCGGGGCGCATCGCGGTCAGAAGCCCGGGACCGCCTGGGGCTGCGGCCCGCCCCGGTCCAGGTCGTCGATGTGGAACTGGCGTCCGTCCGGGTGCTCGCCGGCCTCGCCCGGGTCCTCCGACTGCGGGCCGTCCCACTCGGGCAGTTCACCCGGCGGGAACTTCTCCTTGGCCATCTGGTTGTACTCGAGCCAGGACGGGCCGTTGATGGAGGTCGAGTAGAACGGGTTGCGGACCTCGCCGTTGACGGTCTCGCCCGTCATGGACTTCAGGTTGTTGTAGCGGCCGGTCCACACGGCGGTGGCCAGCTTGCTGGTGAACCCGACGAACCACGTGGAGGACACGTTGTCGTTCGTGCCCGTCTTGCCGCCGAACTCGTAGCCGGCGCCCTCCTCGGCGATGTTGAAGCCGCCGATGTGGCGCAGGACCGGCATCAGCTCCCGGACGTGGTCCGGGTCGATGACCTGGTCGCACTGCGGGTCGGCGACGTCGTACTGGTTGCCGGCGGTGTCCGTGACCTCCAGGATGGCGCGCGGCTCGCAGTACAGGCCGTTCGCGGCGATGGCGGCGTACGCCCCGGCCAGGGACAGCGGGGCCACCGAGTCCTTGCCGAGCAGGAAGGACGGGTCGTCCGGCTGCAGCGGGGAGCTGTCCAGGGCGCGGGTGATGCCCAGCTGGGTGGTGAGGCTCGTGATGTCGCACAGGTCCAGCTGGTACGCGGTGGCGACGGTCGGGGTGTTCACGGACCAGAAGAGACCCTCGTCCACGCGCACCTGCCGCAGCATGCCGGGGATCACGTTCTTGAACTGCCAGGTGCCGCCGACCGTGGTGTAGCCGCCCGGGCGGCACGAGGCCGCGAAGCGCGTGCCCGTGGGGTAGACGTTCCGGGAGGCGTCCACGGAGTCGACCAGGCGGTTGCCGTTGCGCAGCCACGTCAGGGCCACGAAGGGCTTGAGCGTGGAGCCGGCCTGGAAGCCCTGGCCGCCGCCCCACTGCTTGTCCACGTTGAAGTTCAGCGAGGTGTGGCCGAGCTCGTCCTGGATGGCGTACTCGGTGTTCTGGGCCATGGTGCGGATGTTGCCGGTGCCGGCCTCCACCGAGGTGAGCGCGTGGCCGGCGCCCAGCGACTCGTTGTTGGGCACCGAGGCGCGCAGGTTCTTCTCGGTCTCCTTCTGGAGCGTCGAGTCGATCGTCGTGCGGATGGTGAGTCCGCCGCGGTCCAGCAGGGCCTGGCGGGACTGGACGTCCGGGCCGAACGTGGGGTCGGCGAGGATCTGCCGCTCCACGTAGTCACAGAAGTAGGTGCCGAACTTGGCGTAGAGGCAGCCCGAGGGGCGGGACTCCATGACCACCTCCATCGGCTGGGCGACGGCGTGGTCGTACTCCTCCTGGGAGAGGTAGCCGTTCTCCCTCATCGCGTTCAGCACGAGGTTGCGCCGCTCCGTGGCCTCCTCCGGGTTGCGGGCCGGGTTGAACCGGGTGGGGGACTGGACCATGCCGGCCAGCGTGGCGGCCTCCCAGCTCTCCAGGTCGGCGGCGGACTTGCCGAACACGTACTGCGAGGCGGCCTCGACCCCGTAGGCACGGCCGGAGAACAGCACGATGTTGAGGTAGCCCTCGAGGATCTCGTCCTTCGACATCTGCTTCTCGACGGCGACCGCGAGCTTGATCTCCTTGACCTTGTCCGCGATGTTCTTGGAGCCGGAGAGCGTGAGGCGGGAGTCGCCGCGGATCTGCTGCACGTTCACCAGCATGTTGTTCACGAACTGCTGGGTGAGGGTGGAGGCGCCCTGCGTGGAGTCGGAGGTGGCGTTGTTCACGGTCGCGCGGATGAGGCCGCGCGCGTCCACGCCGTCGTGATCGTAGAAGCGCTCGTCCTCGATGGCCACGATCGCGTGCTGCATGTGCTCCGAGATCTCGTCCAGCGGGACCGGGGTGCGGTTCTCCTCGTAGAAGACGGCGATCTCCTCACCGTCCTCCGAGAGGATGCGCGACGGGACGGAGACCGGCTCCGCGGGCAGCTCGTCCGGCAGCTCGTCCAGCATCTCCCGGCCCGACGCGGCGGCGACACCGGCCAGGCCCGCGACGGGCAGCAGGAGGGCCGCCACGAGCAGGCCGGCCACCGCCGAGAGGCCCACGAAGGCGAGGAGGCGGCCGAGAGCGCTCGAGGGCGCGGGGAAGCGGGTCGTGCGGGAGGCCATGGGCGCGAGTGTAGCGCGGGCACCTGGGACCTCTTCCGGCGTCCGCGCCGGTGGCTAGGGTGGGTCCCATGACTCAGCAGACGCAGTGGGAGTACGCCACGATCCCCCTCCTCATCCACGCGACCAAGCAGATCCTCGACCAGTGGGGCGAGGACGGCTGGGAGCTCGTCACGGTGATCCCGGGCCCCGAGGGGAACAACCCCGTGGCCTACCTCAAGCGTCCGAAGGCGGCGTGAACGTGACGGAGCAGTCCTCGGCCCCCACCTGGGGCGACGGCGCCGTCGCGGCCCGCCTCGCGGAGCTCGGCATCGACCGACCCGCCGTCGCGGCGCCGGTCGGCTCCTACGTCCCGGCCCTGCGGGACGGCGACCTCGTGCTGACCTCCGGCCAGCTCCCCTTCGTGGCCGGCGCCCTGCCCGCCACCGGCAAGGTGGGCGCGGAGGTCACCCCCGAACGCGCCCAGGAGCTCGCGCGGACGTGCGCCGTGAACGCGGTGGCCGCGGTGCACGAGCTGCTGGGCGACCTGGACCGGGTCGCCCAGGTCGTCAAGGTCGTCGGCTTCGTGGCCTCCGACCCCGCGTTCACCGGTCAGCCCGGCGTGGTGAACGGCGCCTCGGACGTGCTGGCCGAGATCTTCGGCGAGGTCGGCCGCCACGCGCGCTCCGCCGTCGGCGTGGCCGTGCTGCCCATGGACGCTCCCGTCGAGGTGGAGATCACCGTCCGTGTCCGCTGATCCGGCCGGCCTGCTGCTGCCGGTCCCGGAGCAGGAGGAGGACCTCACCCGCCAGTGGTTGGACCGCCGCTTCAGCCAGGTACGCCCGGCCCGGCCCGGGTCGGCCGTCGTGCTCGTACGCGACGGCGACGACGGCCCGGAGGTCTTCCTCCGACACCGCGCGGGACGCACCCCGCTCGGCCGCGTGGGCCTGCCGGGCGGCGCGCTCCTCGAGTCCGACGCCGACTCGTGCCCGTGGTACGGGCACGAGCCCTCCCAGTGGGCCCACACGTTCGGGACAACGGACCGGCGGCGTGCGCGGCAGCACGTGGTGGCCGCCGTCCGTCAGCTCCACGACGAGGCCGGAGTGCTCCTCGCCGGTCGCTCCGACACGGACGTCGTGTCCACGGCGCGCATCGAGACCTGGGGTGGGGGCCACAGCTCCCTCGAGGAGGGCTCGGAGAGCCTGCCCCATCTGCTGGCCGCGCGCGGCCTCGGGGTGCGCGCCGACCTGCTGCGCCCCGTCATGCGCTGGCATTCCGCGCCCCACGTCCACCGACGCTTCGACACGGCCGTGTTCGCCACGACGACCCCACCGGTGCAGTCCACGCCGACATCCGAGGAACCCGGTCCCGAACTCCAGGCGTGGGTGCCCGCGTGTCGCGCACTGGCCGGCCCGCTGCGGCTGCCCGGACCCGCCGGGGCGGAGGGCATGGCACCCTTCGACCAGGTGGCGACCCCGCTGACGCAGGTGATCGTGCGTCGGGTCGCGGCGCACCGGACGGCCGCCGCCTTCCTGCTCTCCGCCACGCCCTGTGCCCGGCGCGGCCCGGTGCCGGAATACCACCTGGTCACCGAGGCCGGCGACGACGGCACCCCCCGGATGCGCGTGGAGCGGGCCCCCCGGGACTGACCGGGGTGGCCCGCTCCACGGCAGGGCGAGGGGCGTCAGCGTGAACGCTGGCGCAGACGCTGCAGGTCCAGGATGACCACGGCGCGGTTCTCCAGGCGGATCCAGCCGCGCTGGACGAACTCGGCCAGGGCCTTGTTCACGGTCTCGCGGGACGCGCCCACCAGCTGGGCGAGCTCCTCCTGCGTGAGGTCGTGCGCCACCAGCAGGCCGTCCGCGGCCGGGCGGCCGAAGCGGTCCGCGAGGTCCAGGAGCGCCTTGGCCACGCGGCCCGGCACGTCCGAGAACACCAGGTCCGCCAGGGACTCGTTGGTCTTGGACAGGCGCTGGGCCAGGGCCTGGAGCAGCTGGACCGACACATCCGGCGACGAGGCGATGGCGCGGCGCAGGTTCTCGTGGCGCAGACCGGCCAGGCGCGTGGCGGACACCGCGGTGGCGGTGGCGTTGCGCGGGGCGGGGTTGAACAGGGCCATCTCGCCGAAGATCTCGCCGGGGCCGAGCACGGCCACGAGGTTCTCGCGGCCGTCCGAAGCGGTGCGGCCGAGCTTGATCTTGCCGGACATGATCACGTACAGCTGATCGCCCTGGTCGCCCTCGTGGAACGCGGACGCGCCGCGGGAGAGCTCCACCTCGGTCAGCTCCGAGGTGAGGATGGCGAACACCTCGTCGTCCAGGTTGGTGAACAGCGGAGCCTTCCGCAGAACCTCGAGATCCATGTGTGCGTGTCCTCTCTGTGGCCAGTTCCTCACACCGCGGCGGAGGAGCCGCCCGGTTCACTGGCGTCCATTGTGCCCCATACCCCAGTGCGGGCCGATACCCTGGATCCCCCACCGGGCGCGCGGGCGGTCCCCGTGCGTGGCCGGTGCCGTCGCATCCGAAGGAGGTCGCCCATGCCGCTGGGTCTGACGTGGCTGGACGTCCTGCTCATCATCGGGCTCGCGATGCTCCTGGTCCAGGGTCACCGTCGCGGCCTGTGGGTGGTGCTGGGCAACCTCGTCGGCCTGGTCGGCGGCGCCGCGATCGCGTTCTACGCCCTGCCTGAGGTGGCGAAGGTCGTCACCGCGCCGCAGTGGCGGTGGGCCGCGCTGATCGCCACCCTCGTCCTGCTCGTGGCGGCGGGCCAGTACGTGGGCGCCGCCATCGGCGAGGCGATCCGGCTGCGCGTGAACCTGCCGGCCCTGCGACTCGTCGACCGCCTCCTCGGCGCGCTCGCCGCCGGTCTCGCGGGCGCCCTCGTCCTCTGGCTCGTGGCGTTCTCCATCGCGGCCTCCGGCTCCACCGCGGTCACCCGTGAGGTGACCCGCTCGCGGGTGATCACAGCGCTGGACACCGTGATGCCCGACTCGCTCCTGGCCTGGGCCGCCCGCTCGCGCTCCGCCGTCGCCGACCTGGACGTGCTGCCGGAGCTCGAGCTGCCCGCCCCCGTCCCGGAGACCGACGACGGCGTCCGCGCCGCCCCGGCCCCGGCCGTGACGCCGGGTCTGCCCTCGGCCGCCTCCTCCCCGTCCGACACCGCCACGTCCGTCCCGCCCGCGACGTCCGCCGCGGCGACCCTCGAGGAGCCCGACGACGCCGCGGCCTCGTCGTCCACGTCCGCCGCGCCGTCGGCCACGACGACCGCCCCCGCCTCGTCGGCGTCGACGGCCGCCCCCTCGACTCCCGCCGCCTCCTCGGCGTCGGCCGCCGTCGTCCGGCTGACCGGGACGGCCGCGCAGTGCAACCAGGTGCAGAGCGGCTCGGGCGTGGCCGTGGCCCCGGACCGCGTGCTCACGAACGCGCACGTGGTCCTCGGCGTGGACGCCCCCACCGTGACGGACCGCGCCCGCGGCGTGCACGCGGCGCGGATCGTCCACCTGGACACGGCGCACGACCTCGCCGTCCTGGCGGTCGACGACGCGGACCTGCCCGTCATGCCGGTCGGGGCCGAGCTGACGGGCGGCGCGTCGGCCTCCGTCCTGGGGTACCCCGACGGCGGCCCGTTCGCCTCCACCCCCGCGGCCGTGCAGGCCGTCGGCGAGGTGCCGCTCGGCGACGTCCTGACCGGGGCCGCGAGCATGGTGGACGTCTACACCCTCGCGGCGGACATCCGCCACGGCTACTCGGGCGGCCCGGTGGTGGACGCCGCCGGGAACCTGGCCGGTCTGGTGTTCGCCCGGGCCCCGGGCTCGGACGCCGTCGGCTACGCCCTGACGGCGGACACCATCGCCCCCGTCGTCGCCGCGGCCCCGCAGATGACGGCCACGGTCCCCTCGGGGGACTGCGTCCCGGGCGGCTGAGCCGGCGCCGCGCCACGCGCCTGACGCCCGCATTCCGGACCGGACTGTCCGGCAACGGCCCGCGTCGACTATTGTGGCCGCCGTCACACTCGAGTTTTCCCGACCCTCGGAGGTCCTGCATGTCCAGCACCGTCTCCGCGCCGGCGCCCGCGCCGGCGCCACAGCGCACCCGGGAGGAGTTCACCGGCCGGTGGGCCTTCATCCTGGCGGCCATCGGCTCCGCCGTGGGCCTCGGCAACATCTGGCGCTTCCCCTACGTCGCCTATGAGAACGGCGGCGGCGCGTTCGTCATCCCCTACCTGATCGCGCTGCTCACCGCGGGCATCCCGCTGCTGTTCTTCGACTACGCGATCGGCCACCGCTTCCGCGGCTCCGCGCCTCTGGCATTCCGACGCCTGTCCCGGTGGACCGAGACCGTCGGCTGGTGGCAGGTGCTCATCTGCGTCGTCATCGGGATCTACTACGCCGCGATCATCGGCTGGGCGATCATGTACACCTGGTTCTCCGTGGACCAGCGGTGGGGCGACGACCCGGAGACCTTCCTCATGGGCGACTACCTGCAGGTCGCCGACGACCCGTCCCCGTCCTTCGACTTCGTCTCGGGCGTCTTCTGGCCCATGCTCGCCGTCTGGGTGATCACGCTGCTCATCATGGGCTTCGGCGTGCGCCGGGGCGTGGCCCTGGCCTCGATGGTCGGCATCCCGCTGCTCGTCGTGATGTTCCTGATCCTCGTCGGCATCGCCCTCACCCTGCCGGGCGCCGCCCAGGGCCTGGACGCGCTGTTCACGCCGAACTGGTCCGCGCTCGCGGACCCGGGCGTCTGGATCGCCGCCTACGGTCAGATCTTCTTCTCGCTGTCCGTCGGCTTCGGCATCATGATCACCTACGCCTCCTACCTCAACCGCCGCACGAACCTCACCGGCTCCGGCCTGGTGGTCGGCTTCTCCAACTCGGGCTTCGAGATCCTGGCCGGCATCGGCGTGTTCTCCGCCCTGGGCTTCATGGCGCAGGCCTCCGGCGTGTCCGTGTCCGAGGTGGCCGGCAGCGGCATCGGCCTGGCGTTCATCGCCTTCCCCACCCTGATCTCGCAGGCCCCGCTCGGCGCCCTGATCGGCGTGCTGTTCTTCGGCTCGCTCGTGGTCGCCGGCTTCACCTCGCTGATCTCGATCCTCGAGGTCGTCATCTCCGCCGTGAAGGACAAGCTCGGCTGGGGCCGCTGGACGGCCACGATCGTGGTGATCGGCCTGTCCGGGGTGGTCTCCCTCGCCCTGTTCTCCACCACCACGGGCCTGCAGATGCTGGACACCATGGACGCGTTCGCCAACAACTTCGGCATCGTGGGCGCGGCGCTCCTGTCGGTGCTCCTGGTCACCGGCGCGCTGGGCTCGGCCCGTCGCATCACGGCGCACCTCAACGCCGTCTCCTCCTTCAAGGTCGGCCGCGGGTACGTGCTGCTGATCGGCGTGCTCATGCCGATCGTGCTCGCCTACATCTGGCTCTCCTGGATCATGAAGGTGATCGCGGAGGGCTATGAGGGCTACCCGGGCGACTTCCTCGGCGTCTTCGGCTGGGGCATCGCGCTCGGCTCCGTCGCCCTGGCCGTCCTGCTCTCCCTGATCCCGTGGTCCCGCAAGTCCAACCTCTACGCGGAGGACCTGGACAGCGAGATCCACGGCGACCTCATCCCGCACAACGCCGTGCCCCAGGGCACCGTCCCCACCGGCGCCCTGCCGGTGATGCCCGCGGCCACCACCCGGAAGGAGCTCTGACCGATGAGCACCGCAGCGATCGTCATGATGTCCCTGGCCATCCTCCTGGTGTGGGGCGGCCTCGCGGTCTCCGCCGTCCACCTGCTCCGCCACCCGGACGACTCCTCGGGCGATCTCGCCATCGGGGGCGAACTGGCCCCCGCCGTGTGGGAGCGCGAGGATGGCCGTCTCGACGCGCAGCACCGGTGAGACGATGCGGGCCCCCGGTCCGTCCGCGGCGACCCCGTCCGCGGCCCCGGTCGCCGGCGGGGCTGCGGGCGTGGTCTCCGACTCCCTGCCGGTCGTGGCGGTGGACGCGAGCCTGCCGACCCCGCCCTACCGGCAGATCGTGGACGCGGTCCTGGCCGGCGTCGCCTCCGGATCCCTGGCCCGCGGTGACCGACTGCCGCCCGTGCGCGCGCTCGCCGCCGAGCTCGGCGTGGCACCGGGCACCGTGGCCCGGGCCTACAAGGAGCTCGAGGCGCACGGCACCATCCGCACCCGGGGCCGCGCGGGCACGTTCGTGGCCGCCTCGGCGGACGCCCGCGCGGACGCCGCGCACCAGGCCGTGCGCCGCTGTCTCGACACCCTGCTCGAGCGCCTCGGCTACACACCCGACGAGGCCGTGGAGCTGGTCCGCCGGGACGCGGCCGCCCGCGCCTGAGCCGGGCCCGCCCACCGACGACGCCGCCCCGGACCGCACGCAGCGTGCGGACCGGGGCGGCGTCGTCGTGCCGGCTCAGGCCTTCGGCGCGAGCGTCTCCACGATGCGCTGCATGACCGTGGGGTCGGCCAGCGTGGTGGAGTCGCCCGGGTCGCGGCCCTCGGCCACGTCCTTGAGCAGGCGGCGCATGATCTTGCCGGAGCGCGTCTTGGGCAGCTCGGGGACCACGAGCACGCGCTTGGGCTTGGCGATGGGGCCGATGTCCTTGCCCACGTGCTGCCGCAGCTCCTCCTCGACCTCGGCGACGTCGCGGTCGGCCGCGGCGGCGACCTCGGTGAGCAGGACGAACGCGACGACCGCCTCGCCCGTGGTCTCGTCCTTCGCACCGACCACCGCGGACTCGGCCACGGACGGGTGCGACACGAGGGAGGACTCGATCTCGGTGGTGGACAGGCGGTGGCCGGAGACGTTCATGACGTCGTCCACGCGGCCCAGCAGCCAGATGTCGCCGTCCTCGTCGTAGCGGGCGCCGTCGCCGGCGAAGTACATGCCGGGGAAGCGGGACCAGTAGGTCTCCTTGAAGCGCTCCCGGTCGCCCCAGATGCCGCGCAGCATGGACGGCCACGGCTCGCGCACCACGAGGAAGCCTGCGCTCGTGTCCGTCATGGGCTCGCCGAGCTCGTCCACGACCTCCAGCACGACGCCGGGCACCGGCCTCTGGGCGGAACCGGGCTTGAGGGTGGTCACGCCGGGCAGCGGGGTGAGCATGTGGGCGCCCGTCTCGGTCTGCCACCAGGTGTCCACGATGGGGCAGCGGCCGGCGCCGATGACCTCGTGGTACCAGCGCCAGGCCTCCGGGTTGATGGCCTCGCCCACGGAGCCGAGCACGCGCAGGCTGGAGAGGTCGTACTCGTCCGGGATGTGCCGGCCCCACTTCATGAACGTGCGGATCGCCGTCGGCGCCGTGTAGAGGATGCTCACGCCGTACTTCTGCACGATCTCCCACCAGCGGCCCTGGTGCGGGGAGTCCGGGGTGCCCTCGTAGATCACCTGGGTGGCGCCGTTGACCAGCGGTGCGTAGGCGACGTAGGAGTGCCCGGTGACCCAGCCGACGTCGGCGGTGCACCAGAAGACGTCCGACTCCGGGTGCAGGTCGAAGGTGTCGTGGTGGGTGGCCGCGGCCTGCACGAGGTAGCCGCCGGTGGTGTGCAGGATGCCCTTCGGCTTCCCGGTGGTGCCGGAGGTGTACAGGATGTAGAGCGGGTGCTCGGCGTCGTGCCACACGAGCTCGTGCTCGTCGGACTGGCCGTCCACGACGTCGTGCCACCACAGGTCGCGGCCCTCGGTCATCTCGACCTCGGCCTCGTTGCGGCGGACCACGAGCACGTGCTCGGCGGTGTGGCCCGGCGCGGAGAGGGCCTGGTCCACGGCGGGCTTGAGCATGGAGGGCTTGCCGCGGCGGAAGGAGCCGTCCGCCGTGACGACGAGCTTGGCCTCGGCGTCGTCCACGCGTGAGCGCAGGGCGTCGGAGGAGAAGCCGCCGAACACCACGGAGTGGACCGCGCCGATGCGCGCGCACGCGAGCATCGTGATGACGGCCTCGGGGATCATCGGCAGGTAGACGGCCACGCGGTCGCCCTTGGTCACGCCGAGGGACTCGAACGCGTTGGCGGCGCGCCGGACCTCGGCGGCCAGGTCGGCGTAGGTGTAGGTCCGGGTGTCGCCGGGCTCGCCCTCGAAGTGGATGGCCACGCGGTCGCCGTGGCCGGCCTCGACGTGGCGGTCCAGGGCGTTGTACGCGGCGTTGGTGGTGCCGCCGACGAACCACTTCGCGAAGGGTGCGTCGGACCAGTCCAGGACGTCGGTGAAGTCCTGCTCCCAGTGCAGGAGCTCGCGGGCGCGGCGGGCCCAGTAGGCCAGGCGGTCCTCGGCGGCCTCCTCGTACAGGTCGGCTCCGGCCACCGCCTGGGCGGCGAATTCGGCCGGGGGCGGGAACGTGGGGATCTGCTCGTCCATCGACGGGGTCCTTTCGAGGTGGTGCGGTCGGTGCGTGGCGCGGATGTGACGCGTCCCACACTAGTCTCCCGCCTCAGCATGCCGCGCACGGCGGCGTCGTCACAAATCCTCGGGTCCTGTGTGTCGCATCGCGCCCGAAAGCGGGGGCCGGACCCGGTGTGGATGTCGGCACGCGCCCCGCTCCCTAGGATGGTCGGACCTGAGCGGATCGCACGAGGGCGGGAGGACGCGCGGATGGAGACGGAGCCGACGGGCACGCCGACCGGGGAGACCCGGCTGGCCCTGGTGCGCCGGGCGCGGCGGATCAACCGGATCCTGGCCGAGACGTACCCGTACGCCGTCGCCGAGCTGGACTTCGAGACGCCGTTCGAGCTGCTCGTGGCCACGGTGCTGTCCGCCCAGACCACCGACGTGCGGGTCAACGCGGCCACGCCGGCGCTGTTCGCCCGCTTCCCGGACGCCCACGCGATGGCCGCGGCCACCGAGCCGGAGCTGCAGGAGCTCGTGCGCTCCACGGGGTTCTACCGGAACAAGGCCTCCGCGATCCTGCGGCTGTCCCAGGAGCTCGTGGCCCGGCACGACGGCGAGGTCCCCGCCCGTCTCGAGGACCTCGTGGCGCTGCCCGGGGTGGGGCGCAAGACCGCGTTCGTGGTGCTCGGCAACGCCTTCGGCCAGCCCGGGATCACCGTGGACACGCACTTCGGCCGGCTCGCCCGGCGCCTGGGGTTCACGGACGAGACCGACCCGGTGAAGGTCGAGCACGCCGTGGGCGCCCTGTTCCCCCGCCGGGACTGGACGATGCTCTCCCACCGGCTGATCTTCCACGGCCGCCGCGTGTGCCACGCGCGCCGCCCGGCGTGCGGGGCGTGCCCGATCGCCCGCTGGTGCCCGTCCTACGGCGCGGGGGAGACCGACCCCGAGCGGGCGCGCGCCCTGCTCGCCTACGAGCTCAAGCCCGGCCGGGAGGAGCTGCTCGAGCTCCTGCGCGCGGGGAGGACGCGCCGGGAGCTGCGCGCCCTCGGCCACGGGCTGGAGGCCTGAGCGCCCAGCCTTCCTGCCTGCTCAGCCGGCGGTGAGGCCCGCGAGGATCGCGTCGACGGCCCGGCGCGCGTGCACCCCCACGCCCGCGAGCGTGGCCGAGGCGGCCCCGCACCAGTCGTCGTAGCCGAGCAGGTGCAGCCTCGGCACGTCCACCGAGGCGGTCGGCAGCGCACGCTCCGTCGCCGGCTCCCCGGAGGGGCGACGGGTCAGCTCGAGGCTCCGCAGATGGCGCAGGTCCGCCCGGAAGCCCGTGCACCAGACGACGTCATCCACCGGGTGCTCGGCCCCGCGCACCTGGGCCGCGGCGCGGCTGGCGGCGGGCCAGCCGTGGCTTGCGCCGGCGTCGTGGTCCCAACGGACGCCCTCCGGCGTGAGCGCCGTGGGCGCGGGGACCGCGTGGAGCCCGGCCTCGTCGCGGGCGCGGATCACCGAGGGCACCATGACGATGTCCCCGAGGTCGCCCACGCGCGCCTCGGAGCGGCCCAGCACGCGCGCCGAGGCTCGATCGAAGAGCACCCGCCCGTCCACGTCGTCCGGCATGAACCGGGCCGGACGCCGGGTGGCCCACGTGGTGGCGACACCCGCCAGCAGCAGGTCCGCCGCGATCTGGGCGCCCGAGTTGCCGCCGCCCACCACGAGGACGCGCCGCCCGGTGAACGCGTCGGGGGAGCGGTATGCGGCGGAGTGCCGCTGCGTGCCGCCGAAGCGGTCGGCGCCCGGGAGGGCCGGCACGAACGGGCGGGTGAACGAGCCGGTCGCCGAGACCACCGCGCGGGCTCTCAGGGCCGTGCCGTCCTCGAGCCGCAGGGTGAACGGAGGGGACGCGGCGGCGTCGTGCGTCACCGCCGTGACGCGCACACCCCGGTGCACCGGCAGCCCGTGGCGGTCCTCGTAGTCGGCCAGGTACGCGACGACGTGCCCGGCGTCCGGGGTGCCGGGGCCGGGCGACGGCGGCATGGGTCGGCCCGGCAGGGAGGAGTGCTCGGCGGGGGAGAACAGGCGCAGGGAGTCCCAGTGGTGCGGCCACGCGCCGCCGGGCTGGGCGGACGCGTCGAGCAGGACGAACGACGGCGGCGGGCCCGGCCGGCGTCCGCGGTCGACGTCCCGCGCGGCCCGCGCCAGGAAGTAGCCTGCCGCCAGTCCGGCCTGGCCGGCGCCGATCACCGCGACGTCCACCGGATCCGGGGACGCGGTGGCCGCCGGGGGCGAGGTCAGGGGAGCCGTCATGCCCCGAGGCTACGACCGGCGGCTAGCGTGGGGGCCATGCCTGAGACCCCCGCGAACCCCCGCCCGACCTCCCGCGACGCCGCCGGGACGTCTGAGGCGTCGCTGACGGGTGCGCGGGACCAGCTGGCGGACCTCGTGGCCCGCTGGGGCACGGCCCCTGCGGACGCGCCCGGTCGCCACGACCCGGCCTCGCTCACCACCATCCCGCCCGAGGCCGTGCCGATGTGGGGCTTCGACTGGCCCCGGTCCGGCGATCCGCGCCCCTCCGCCGTGCTGATCCTGTTCGGCGCCCTCGACGACGTCCCCGCCCGTCACGACGCCGAGCGTGTGCACCCGCACGTGGACGTGCTGCTGACCCAGCGCGCCGCCACCCTGCGCCAGCACGCCGGGCAGATCGCGTTCCCCGGCGGTCGCGTCGACCCCGAGGACGCCGACGTCGTGGCCACGGCCCTGCGCGAGGCGCAGGAGGAGACCGGCCTGGACCCGGCCGGTGTGGAGGTCCTGGGCGTGCTGCCGGCGGTGCCCGTGGTGGTCTCCGGGCACGTGGTGCACCCGGTGCTCGGGTGGTGGCGGGACCCCAGTCGCGTGGCGGTGGTCGACCACGCCGAGGCCGCGGCCGTGTTCCGGATGCCGGTCGCGGACCTGGTGGACCCCGCGAACCGGTGCCGCGTGGCCCGGCCCGGCGGCCGCCGCGGCGAGACGCCGGGCTTCCTCGTGGGCGAGCGCCTGGTGTGGGGGTTCACGGCGGCGCTGCTGGACCGTGTGTTGGCGCTGCTGGGCTGGGACGTGCCGTGGGACGACTCCCGCGTGCGTGACGCGCGGACCCACCGGATCCTGCGCGGCTGACGGCTGACGGCTGGGCGCCGCCGTCCGCTCCTGCACAGGCGCCGGAGGGCGGGCCCGTGTCCCCAGCGGCGGGGCCGGGGGTGCGGGCACCCAGGCGGGACGGTGGACTGGACGGGCCGGCGGCCGCGGACCGCGGCGGCCGCCCCGACCCGCAGGAGGCCCGCCATGCGCCCGTTCGTCCCCGCCGCCCCGGCCCGCCCGCCCCGGGGCCGACGACGCCGCCCCGCCCCGCCCGAGGGCAGCCGACGGTTCCCGTGGCCCCGCACTGACCCGGCCGAGCCGGAACGCACGCAGGTCGCCGCGCCGCCGCTGGCCACACCCGCAGCGGGCCCCGGCGGGCTGGACGCCGCCGTCGTGCGCCGGCGCGTGGCCGAGGCCCGTGCGTCGGCCGCGGACGGTGCGGAGCCGCCGCTGGCCCCGCTGATCGCCGAGGCCCTCGACGCGCCGATCGACGACCCGCGCGTGGCGGCGCTGGTCGATGAGCTCGACGGCTTCGGCCCGCTCGCACCCTGGGTGCGGACCCCGGGCGTGACCGACGTGCTCGTGGACGGCGCGGGCGCGGTGTGGACCGACGGGGACGAAGGCCTCGTCCGCCGCCCCGGTCGGCTCGACCCCGAGACCGCCCGGGCGCTCGCGGTGCGGCTGCTGCACCGGGCCGGCCGCCGTCTCGACGCGGCGGTGCCGCTGGCCGACGCCCGCGTGGGCGGCGTGCGCGTCCACGCGGTCCTGCCCCCGGTCAGTGGCGGCGGCACCCTGCTGAGCCTGCGGATCCCGGCCGCGACGACGCCGTCGCTGGCCGCGCTGGCCGACGGCTGGCCGGACGGCGCCCTCTGGGCCGACGCCCTCGAGGCGCTCGTGCGCGACCGCGCCACCGTCCTGGTCAGCGGCGCGACCGGGGCGGGCAAGACCACGCTGCTCTCCGCAGCCCTCGGCCGGGTGCCGGGGGACGAACGGATCGTCGTCGTGGAGGACACGGCCGAGGCCGCGCCCGATCACCCGCACGTGGTCGCACTGCAGTGCCGCGCCGCCAACGCGGAGGGCGCCGGCGAGGTCGGACTGGCCGAGCTCATCCGCCACGCGCTGCGGATGCGGCCGGACCGGCTCGTGGTCGGCGAGTGCCGCGGCGCCGAGGTGGCCGACGTCCTCACCGCCCTGAACACGGGACACCAGGGCGCGTGGGGCACCCTGCACGCCAACGCCGCCGCCGAGGTGCCCGCCCGGCTGACGGCCATGGCCTCCCTGGCCGGCTGGCGGCCCGAGACGGTGGCCGCGCAGGCCCGCGCCGGCGTGGACGCCGTGCTGCACGTCGCCCGGGACGGCCACGGGCGGCACCCCGTCGAGCTCGCCGTCCCGGACCCGCGCGCCGACGGGTTCGCCCTGCTGCCCGCCCTCACATGGCGGCCCGGGACGGAGGCGACGGGCGGGCGGACCGTCGAGGGACCCGGCGTGCCCGCGCTCGCGGCCCGGCTGGCGGGGCGGAGCGGCCGGTGAGCACGACGACGGCGGCCGGGCAGGCACGACGGTCGCGCGCCGGGCGTGCCGCGGCGCTGCTGCCCTGGCGGGCGGGGCGGGCGAGGCCGGAGGAGGAGACGGAGGTGCTCATCGACGTGCTGCGCCGCTGGGCCGCCCTCGTCGCGGCCGGTCTGACCGAGGAGCAGGCCTGGCGGGAGACCGCGGGCACCCTGCCCGCCTGCGGGTCGGGCCCGGGCGAGGCGGGTGTCGCATGCTGCGCCCATCACCACGCCCGACGCCGGGCCGAGGCGCTGGCCTGGGATGCGCCGGCGGCGCATGCGCCGACCGGGGAGGCGGCGCGCCGCGGTGGGACCCCGCCCTGGCGGACCCCCGCACAGGACCCGGGCTGGGCGTTGGTCGATGCGGCGCTCGCGGCCGGGGCCCGGGCGGGTGCCGCTCCCGCAGCCGTGGCCCGGCGGCTGGCCCACGGCCTCGAGGCGGACGTGGACGCGGCCCGGGCCCGCCGCTCGGCCGCGGCGGGGCCGGGCGCGACGTCCCGACTGCTGCAGTGGCTGCCCCTGGGCGGCCTCGGCCTCGCGTGGCTGCTCGGCACCTCCCCGTGGGACCTGGTCCGCTCGCCCTTCGGTGCCGTGGTCGCCGCGGTGGGGCTGCTGTTCTGGCTGGCCGGGCGGTCCTGGACGCGCCTGCTGCTGCGTGCGGCCGCGCGCGAGCCGGCGGCGGTGGGCTCCGCCGTCGTGCTGGACGTGCTGGCGGCGCTGCTCAGCGCAGGCCGATCCCTGCCCGCCGCGCTGGACGACCTCGCTCGGACCCTGCCGGGCGCCCGCGGCCTGCGGGCCACGGCGGCGCTGCTGCTCTGGGGCCGGGACTGGGACGAGGCGTGGGTGGGCCTCGACACGGACCCGGTGTGGGCCGAGACCGCCGCCCGACTGCGTCCGCTGCACCAGTCCGGGATGGCCGGCGCCCGCACGCTGGCCGAGACCGCCGCCGCCGTCCGTCAGCAGACCCGGCGGACCGATGAACGGGCGGCCGAGGAGCTCGCCGTGCGCCTGGTGATGCCGCTGGGGCTGTGCCTGCTGCCCGCCTTCGTGTGCTGGGGCGTGGTGCCCGTCGTCATGGCCCTGCTCGGGGCGGGACCGGGCTGAGGCGGCGGCGACACCGGGGCGTCCGGTCCTGCACAGGGCCCCGTTCGCCCCGCCCCATCCCCGGATCCGCACCGCCCCCGGCGCGCGGGGCCTGCACCGGGCCAGCCTGGGACCAGCGGCCCGGCCGGGCCGTCACCACCGCCCCGCACCGCGGGGCCCACTCCAGGAGGACCACCATGACCCACCGCTCCCACACCGCCCAGCCCGCCGCCACCCGCCCGAGCGATCGCGACCGCCTCGCCCGCGTCGTCGAAGCCGCGGGCGAGGAGACCGGCGCGATCACGGCCGAGTACGGCATCCTCACGCTCGCCGCCGTGGGCTTCGCGGGCGTGCTGGCCGTCGTGCTCACCAGCCCGGACGTGCAGTCGCTGCTCGTGGACCTCGTCTCCGGGGCGCTCCAGCGTGACTGAGCACCCGACCTCCGCCCCGCCGTCCGCGCGCCGCACGGGCGCCCGGACGGCGGGGTGGCCCCGGGCGCTCCGGGGCGGCGAGACCGGGGCCGTCACGGCCGAGTACGCGGTGCTGCTTCCCGTGATCGCGTTCGTGCTCGTGTCCGTCCTGCTGGCCGGCGCCGCCGCGGTGCAGCAGGTGCGGGGTCAGGACGCCGCGGCGTCGGCCGCCCGCATCCTCGCCCGGGGCGACGACGAGGCGGCGGCCCGGGACGCGGTGGCGCGCATGGCCGGCGACGACGCCTCGCTCTCGCACACCGTCGAGGGCGGGTGGGTGACCGTCGAGGTCGTCCAGCCCGGCCCCGGGCCGCTCGCCTGGGCCGAGGTGCTCACCCTCACCGCGCACGCCGCCGCCCCCGACCAGCGGCCCGGAACGCCCGCCGCCTCACCGGAGGACCGGTCATGACCCGCGGGAGGGCGCCCGCGCGGGGCGAACGCGGCTCGGGCACCGTGTCCGTCCTGGGCACGGCCGCCCTGGGGGCGGGTCTGCTGCTGGCGGTCGCGGCGCTGGGGCAGGCCTCGGTCACCGGCTCCCGGGCGGCCGGGGCCGCCGACCTGGCGGCGCTCGCCGCCTCCGACGCCCGGCGCGGGCTCTCCGACCACGAGCCGTGCGTGCTGGCCGGGCGGACCGCCGAACGCAACGGGGCCGTCGTCGTGGCGTGCGAGGTGCGCGAGGACGGGACCGTGCGCGTCGCGGTCGAGCTCGCCCGCGCCCCGCTGCCGGCGGCCACGGCCGACGCCGTCGCGGGTCCGCCGCGGTCTCAGGCCCCGGGCGCCGCGTCCTCGGACCCGCCGGGGGCGCCGCCCGAGCCGTCGGCCGAGGCGTCCGCCGGGACGAGGTGATCGGCGTGGTCCATCAGGAACCGCAGGACGGTCAGCGCGCCGGCCTTGTCCAGGGGGCTGTTGCGGTTGCCGCACTTGGGGGACTGCACGCAGGACGGGCAGCCCTCCGCGCACTCGCAGGCCGCGATGGCCCCCGCCGTCGCCTCGACCCAGCGTCGCGCCTGCTCGAAGCCGCGTTCGGCGAAGCCCGCCCCGCCGGGCCGGCCGTCGTAGACGAACACGGCGGGGGAGCCCGTGTCCGGGTGCAGGACCATCGAGACGCCGCCGATGTCCCAGCGGTCGTTCGAGGCGACGAGCGGCATCATGCCGATCATCGCGTGTTCCGCCGCGTGGAGGGCGCCGGGCAGGCGATCCGTGGTCAGACCCGCGGCGATGAGCTCGTCCGAGGCCGCCTGGAACCACACCGCCGAGGTGAACAGGTCCCGCGCCGGCAGGTCGAGGGGCTCCTCGCCGAGCACCTCCCCGGAGGCCAGGGCCTTGCGCTGGAAGGACACCACCTGGGTGCGGACCTGCACCTCCCCGAGGCACCAGCGCAGGGTGCTCTCGCGCGCGTCCAGGCGACGGTGCACCGCGACGATCTCGATCTCCGTGACGTCCCGGGCCTGCGTGGTGAAGTCCGGCCAGGCGCGCGTGACCACCACGGCGTGCGCGTCCTCGTCCAGCTCCGCCACGAGGTACGTGCGGTCCTGGTGCACGTACACCGCGCCGGGATGCGCCTGGTAGTGGGTCTGGGGCGAGTCCATCGTGCCCAGCAGGGCACCGGACTCGGCGTCGATGATGTCCATGGGCCCGCCGCCGTCGTCCCGCAGGGAGACCATGCCGGCGGCGTGCTCGGGGTGCGTCCAGAACCAGCCGGCCGGCCGACGGCGCAGCAGCCCCTGCTCGACCAGCACATCCAGCAGGGCGCGCACCCGCTCCGGCTCCCCGAACCAGCCGAACGCCTCGGGCGTGATCGGCAGCTCCGCAGCGGCCGCGCACAGCTGCGGGCCGAGCAGGTGCGGGTTCTCCGGGTCCACCACGGTGTCCTCCACGCCCAGGTCGAACACGGCCTCCGGGTGGTCCACCACGAACGTGTCCAGGGGGTCGTCCGAGGCCACGAAGAACGCGAGCGCATCCTGGCCACCGCGCCCGGCGCGGCCGATCTGCTGGAAGAACGACGCGCGGGTGCCCGGCCAGCCGGCCACCACCACCGCGTCCAGCCCCGCGACGTCGATGCCCATCTCCAGCGCCGGCGTCGAGGCCATGCCCAGCAGCCGACCCGAGCGCAGGTCCGCCTCCAGCTCCCGCCGCTCCTCGGGCAGGTAGCCCGAGCGGTAGGCCGCGATCCGCGTGCCGAGCCCCGGCTCGACCTCCTCGAGCTGCCGCTTGGCCGCGCTGGCGATGGCCTCGGCCCCGCGCCGCGAGCGGATGAACGCCAGCGTGCGCACCTGCTGCAGGGCCAGGTCCGTGACCAGGTCGGCGGCGGCGGCCATCGCCGAGCGGCGGACGGGCGCGCCGTTCTCGCCCCGACGGTCCGTCAGCTCCGGCTCCCAGAACGCCACCGTGACCGCCCCGTGCGGGGACGTGTCCTCGGTGACGGCCGTGGCCGGCGCCCCGATCAGTCGGGCGAAGTGCCCGGCCGGATCCGCCGACGTCGCGGACGCTCCGATGAACACGGTCTCCGGACGGTCCCCGCGGTAGTGGGCGGCGATGCGCCGCAGCCGGCGCAGCAGGATGCCCACCTGCGAGCCGAAGACGCCCCGGTACGTGTGCGACTCGTCCACCACCACGAACGCCAGGTTCCGGAAGAACGCGGCCCACCGCTCGTGATGCGGCAGGATCCCCACGTGGAGCATGTCCGGGTTGGTCATGAGCACGGTGGCGTGCTCGCGAGCCCAGATCCGGTCCTGCGGTGCGGTGTCGCCGTCGTAGGGGGCCGCGCGCAGCCCCGGGGCACCGTCCCGCTCGAGGGCGCGCCAGGAGGTCAGCTGGTCCGCCGCGAGGGCCTTGGTGGGGGCGAGGTAGAGCGCGGTGGCCCGGGGGTCGGCGGCGAGCCGGGTGCCGACCGCCAGCTGGTAGCCCAGCGACTTGCCCGACGCCGTGCCCGTGGCGAGCACGGTGTGCGTGCCCGAACCGGCCAGGGTCGCGGCGCGCACCTGGTGCAGCCACGGCCGCTCGACGCCGCGCGCCGCGAACGCCCTGACCAGGCCCTCCGGAGCGTCCGCGGGCCAGTCCGTGTGCCGGGCCTGCCGTGCGGGCAGCTCGGTGACGTGGCGGATCTGCTCGGGAAGCCCGGCCCGGCCCAGCGCCGCACGGAGTCCGGCCCCCGCCGGGGTGTCCGGGCGCAGGTCGCCGGGTGCCGTGACGGACAGCCCGGCCACGACGTCGGCCACCACCTCACCGACGGGCTGCGGCTCCGGTCCGGAGAAGTCCGGGGCGGCGTCGTCGACGCCCGGCGCGGCGTCCGCCGTGCCGGGCGGGCCCCAGCCGCCTGCGGGATCCGCCCAGGGGTCGTGCTCCGGGAGGTGGCCGGTCACGCCCCCATGGTGCCGGTGTGCTCGGCGGTGGGGTTGTCCTCGGCCAGGCCGCGACCCCAGATGGACACGGGGCCGAGGTCGGTCCAGGCGAGGTGGCGGTACAGCTTCTGCCCGTCCGGGGAGGCGACGAGCAGGCCGCGGCTGATCTCACCCTCGCTCATGACCTCGGAGGTCAGGTAGCGCATCACGAGGGAGCCGAGGCCGCGGCGGCGGTGGTTCGGGGACGTCCAGATCCGGTCGTAGACGGCGGTGCCGTCCTCCTCGGTGACCCAGCCGAGGGCGGCGAGCTCCTCCTCGCCCTCCGGCGCGGTCGAGGCGCCGACGGCCAGGATGCGCAGGCGACGGCTGCCCTCCATCGGCTGGTCCACGCGGGCCTCATAGCCCTCGGGCAGCAGCGGGGGCTCCACGTCCTGCAGCTCGGGGTCCATGTCCATGGTCATGAAGCGCTCCGGCTCGGCCTGGGCCTTCAGACCCATGGCCTTCGGGTCCTCGCCGGCGTCGCCGAACACGGTGAGGAGGATCTGCTCCTGGTCGCGCAGCGCCTCGCGCAGGTCCTCGAGCTCCGCGCGGGAGGGGTTCACCACCACGTGCTCCCACGTGGCCGGCACGTCCACCGTGGCGCGACCGGAGCCGCCGGGGATCATGCGGGCGGGGCGAGGGGTGCGCAGGGCCGCGCGTCGCCCCGCCTCCCGGCTGATGCGGTAGCCGCGCGATCGCGACCAGGCCGCGAACCAGGTGTCGACCAGTGCCGGATCCAGATGCTCAGTCATGTCTGAAGGGTAAGGCGTGAGGCCGGTGCGGGCCAGGTCCCGCCCGTCCCGCACGGCCGTCACGTCCGGGGTCGCGCACTAGCCTGGACCTCGATGAGCACCGCCCCCCTCTCCCGCATCGCGCTGTACTACCGGTTCACCCCGCTCGCCGACCCCGAGGCGGTGCGGCTGTGGCAGCGCACGCTCGCGGCGTCCCTCGGCCTGACCGGCCGGATCATCGTGTCGCCGCAGGGGATCAACGGGACCGTCGGCGGACCGGTCGACGCGGTCAAGCGCTACGTGCGCGGCACGCGGGAGCATCCGGCGTTCCGGGACCTCGAGGTGAAGTGGTCGGACGGCTCGGCGGCGGACTTCCCCCGCCTCTCCGTCAAGGTCAAGCCCGAGCTCGTCGCGTTCGGGGCCCCCGAGCGCGTCACCGTGGACGCGGACGGCGTCGTCGGCACGGGGGAGCGGCTCACCCCCGCCCAGGTGGACGCGCTCGTCGCCGAGCGCGCCGGCACCGCGAACCCCGTGCGCTTCCTCGACGGCCGCAACACGGTGGAGGCGGCCATCGGCCGCTTCGACGGGGCCGTGGTCCCGGACGCGCACACCACCCGCGACCTGCTCGCCGCCGTCGACTCCGGGGCCCTGGACCACCTCAAGGACGCGCCGCTGATCACCTACTGCACGGGCGGCGTGCGCTGCGAGGTCCTCTCCGCCCTGCTCAAGGACCGCGGCTTCGCCGAGGTCTACCAGCTCGACGGCGGCATCGTCCGCTACGGCGAGGCCCGCGGCGACGCCGGACTGTGGCGGGGCGAGCTGGCCGTGTTCGACCGACGCCTGTCCACCCGCTTCACCGCCGACGCCGAGACCATCGGCCGGTGCGTCACGTGCCAGGCCCCGACCTCGGCGCTGCGCAACTGCGCCGACCCGGCCTGCACCACGCTCGAGGTCCGCTGCGCGGCCTGCGCCGTCGACGACCCCGAGCACCGCTGCCCCGTCTGCGCCCACCGCCCCCACCCCGCTGAGAGGACCGAGGCATGAGTCCCGTCCCGACACCTCCGTCGCCCCCCGCCCCGCGGCTGACCCCGGCCACGGCCGTGGCCCTCGCCGCGGACCTGGCGGCCCTGCCGTTCACCACCGCCGCCGTCGAGGGGCTGCTCGGACCCGTGGCCACGCTCGCCCTGGACCGCGAGCACGCCGAGGCCGCCCGCCGCGTCGTCGCCGGCCACCTGGCGAGCCCCGGCCGGCACGACGACGCAGCCGGCTCCGACGACCGGCACGGCACGCGGGGCCTCGCCGCCGCCGTCGGGGCCTGGCTGCTCGGCGACCCCGTCCCCGCCGTCGACCTCGACGCAGCGCTGCCCAGCCTCGGCCTGGCCGGGGCCGTGGCGGCCGGGCTCGTCGTCGAGGGACCGGACGGGCGCGTGCGCGGCGCGGTGGACCTCTCGCCGTATGAGGCGGACGAGCCGGGCCGGATGTGGATCGCCTCGGACCTGACGGCCCTGCAGCGGCGTGGCCCGCTGCCTCCCGAGCACGTGCTCGGCGTCGGTCGGGCCTCCCTCACGCTCGCCGGCGCCACGCAGCGCCGTCCCGTGGCCCGCGCCCTCGACGTGGGGGTGGGCTGCGGGATCCAGACCCTGCACCTGCTCGCCCACGCCGACCACGTCACCGCCACGGACCTGTCCGAGCGCGCCCTCGCCTTCACCCGGTTCAACCTGCTGCTCAACGCGGACGTGCTCGGCCTCGACCGGGAGCGGCTCGAGGACCGGGTCCGGCTGGCGGCCGGCGATCTGCTGGCGCCGGTGGCGGGGGAGCGGTTCGACCTCGTGGTCTCGAACCCGCCGTTCGTGATCACCCCGCGCACGGATCCGGACGCGCCCGTGCTGACCTACCGCGACGGCGGCCGCGAGGGCGACCGGATCGTCGCGGAGCTGATCGCGGCCCTGCCGGACGTGCTCGCCGAGGGGGGCACCGCGCAGCTGCTCGCCAACTGGGAGATCCCGGCGGGAGACACCGCCGACGCCGACACCGCACCGTGGGACGCGCGCCCGCGCTCGTGGGTGGCGCCGGGGATGCAGGCCTGGTTCATCCAGCGCGACCGGCAGGACCCCGCGGGCTACGCGGAGACGTGGCTGCAGGACTCCTCGCTCGAGCTCGACCCGCCCGCCTACGAGGCCGCCTACCGCGGGTACCTGGACGACTTCGCCGCGCGCGGGGTCGCGGGCGTGGGCTTCGGCCACGTGTGGCTGCGTCGGCCCGCCGCGGACGGCTCCCAGGGCCGGGGGTGGGTGGTCGCCGAGGAGCTGACCCAGCCGGTCGACGAGGCCCTCGGCGGGGCGTGGGCCGCCGCCGTCGCCCGCCGGGACCGGCTCGCGGCGGGCCCCGGGGCGGGGGACGCCGTGGGAGACCCGGCCCTGGCCGCGCTGCGGGGCCTGCACCTGCGCGTGGCCGCGGACGTCACGGAGGAGCGGCACCAGCGCTTCGGGGCGGAGCACCCCGAGGTGATCCTGGCCCGCCAGGGCTCCGGGTTCCGGCGTGTGGCGCGCCTGGACACCGCGACGGCGGGCGTCCTCTCGGCCAGCGACGGCGAGCTGTCCGTGGGGCAGCTGGTGGGCGCGGTCGCCGCGCTGCTGGAGCTGGACGAAGCGGGCCGGGCCGGCCTGCTGGCCGCGCTGCGGGAGCTGCACGAGGACGGGTTCCTCGTGGAGGGCTGAGCGGACGGCCCGGCCCACATCTCAGATCAAGCCGAGCCGCGCAGCGTGGCGCAGATGACGCACGAACATCTCGTCGTCGGGATCCCCGCGGCGCATCACCGGCACGGCCTCGCCGAAGTCCGGGTCCGGCTCGGGGAAGCCCACGAGTCCCTCGAGGTGCTCGTCCACCATCTGCCCGAGCACGCCCTCCACCGTGAAGCCGGTCACCGCCCCGTCCTCGACCTCGAGGATCGCGGTGACGCGCTGACCCAGTGCGTGCTGGGTGAGGACCAGCCCGTAGGGGTGGTCCTCCTGGGGGACCTGACTCTCCAGCCCTGTCCAGTAGGCGACGTCGGCACGCTCGGCGCCCTCGTCCCACTCGGCTGCCGCGTCCGCGTCCTCCCGCTCCGACTCGAGGTGCAGGAGATACGCATCGAGGGAGCCGAAGGCGTGCCGGGCGAAGTGCAGCAGGGTGACGGTGTCCGTGACCGTCCACAGGACCTTCTCCGTGTGGTTGCGCAGCTCCTCGTCGTGCTGCAGATGGCCGCCCGAGAGGATCTCGCGTGCCAGAGGTCTCGCGCGGTAGCACTTCTCCAGCAGGGAGCCCACGTCCGTCGCCGTGGGGTTCGGCCGGGCCGCGGACTCCCAGCGGCGGACGAGGTCCGCCGTCGACCCCGGGGCGGTCAACACGTCCCCTGCCCGGCCACGCCGTCGAACGCGTGGATGCCTTCGGGCTTGCGGTTGTCGCCGTGGTGGTGGCAGTACGTGCCCGAGCCCGACGTGTCCTTCTCCGGACCCACGGGCCTGAGGCCGGAGCCTCCGGGCCGCCACCGCCGGGCAGCAACCCGGGACCGACGGGGATGCATGGCCTGAGCATAGGCTGAGTGTCCGGAGGCGGGCAGGAGGACCCGAGCCCGTGTCCGGCGGACGGGGCCCGCCCAGGGGCCTGTCAGGCTCCGGGCGTTATCGTGGTCAGCGCGCCCTACGATGTGGGGACGTCCGCCCCCGGCGGACACGGGTCGGCTCGCGTCGGCCCCGGACCCGCAGCCATCCCGTCCCAGGAGGACCCGTTGTCCACTACCCCCGCTTCCGTGACCGCTTCCGTGCCCGAGGGCAAGAAGCTGGTCATCGTGGAGTCCCCGGCCAAGAGCAAGTCCATCGCGAAGTACCTCAACGCGGTGGGCTCCGGCTGGGTGGTGGACTCCTCCGTGGGGCACATCCGCGACCTGCCCAAGCCCTCGGACCTGCCGGCGGACATGAAGAAGGGCCCGTTCGGCAAGTTCGCCGTGGACACGGAGCACGGCTTCACCCCGTACTACGTGGTGCACCCGGACAAGAAGAAGAAGGTCACGGAGCTCAAGCGCGAGCTCAAGGACGCCGAGGCCCTCTACCTCGCCACGGATGCGGACCGCGAGGGCGAGGCCATCGCCTGGCACCTGCTGGACACCCTCAAGCCCACGGTGCCGGTGTACCGGATGACCTTCGGCGAGATCACCAAGGAGGGCGTGCGCCGAGGCCTGGAGAACATCCGTGAGCTGGACACGGCCCTCGTGGACGCCCAGGAGACGCGCCGCATCCTCGACCGGCTCTTCGGCTACGAGCTCTCCCCGGTGCTGTGGCGCAAGGTCTCCCGCGGCCTCTCCGCGGGCCGTGTGCAGTCCGTGGCCACCCGCCTCGTCGTCGAGCGCGAGCGCGAGCGCATGGCCTTCGTCTCCGCGCAGTACTGGGGCGTGGAGGGCACGTTCACCGTCGCCGAGGGCGCCCAGGCCGCCGAGGCCGTGGGCAGCTCCTTCACCGCACGTCTGAGCACCGTGGACGGCGAGCGTGTGGCCACGGGCCGCGACTTCGACGACGCCGGGCGGCTCAAGGCCTCCGCCGGCAAGAAGGTGACCCACCTGGACGAGGCCGGCGCCCGCTCGCTGGCCGAGGGTCTGCGCGGGGCGGACTTCACGGTCGACTCGGTGGAGGACAAGCCGTACACCCGCCGCCCGGCCGCCCCCTTCACCACCTCCACGCTGCAGCAGGAGGCCGCCCGCAAGCTCCGCATGAGCTCCCGCGTCTCCATGCAGGTGGCCCAGCGCCTGTACGAGAACGGCTACATCACGTACATGCGCACGGACTCGGTGAACCTCTCGCAGGAGGCCGTGCAGGCCGCCCGGCGCCAGGCCACCGAGCTCTCCGGGGCGGACGCCGTGCCGGCCCAGCCGCGCGTCTACGCCAAGCGCAACGAGACCGCGCAGGAGGCCCACGAGGCCATCCGGCCCGCGGGGGACTCCTTCCGGACCCCGGCCCAGGTCGAGGCCGAGCTGCGCCCGGACGAGTTCCGCCTGTACGAGCTGATCTGGAAGCGCACCGTGGCCTCGCAGATGGCCGACGCCAAGGGCTACACCGCCACGCTGCGGCTCTCGGCCGCCGCGCAGGACGGCCGCCTCGCGCAGTTCAGCGCCTCGGGCACCGTCATCACGTTCAAGGGCTTCCTCGACGCGTACGAGGAGGGTCGGGACGCCGAGGTCGATGGCGAGAACGCGGAGGCCAAGGACCGCCGACTGCCGCAGGTGGCCCAGGGCGAGCGCCTCACCGGTGACCCGATCGAGGCCACCGGGCACGAGACCTCCCCGCCGGCCCGCTACACCGAGGCGTCGATCGTCGCCGAGCTGGAGCGCCGCGAGATCGGGCGTCCCTCCACGTACGCCCCGACGATCTCCACGATCATGGACCGCGGCTACGTGTCCAAGCGCGGCACCGCGCTCGTCCCGTCGTGGACCGCGTTCGCGGTGATCGGCCTGCTCGAGGACTACTTCGCGAAGTACGTGGACTACGACTTCACGGCCCGCATGGAGGACGACCTCGACCGGATCGCCGCGGGCGAACTCGGCCGCGAGGCCTGGCTGCAGACCTTCTACTTCGGGGCCCCCGCCGCGGAGACGGAGAAGGGCGTCGAGGGCCTCAAGCACGTGGTGGACAACCTCGGCGAGATCGACGCGCGGGCCGTGAACTCGCTGCCGATCACCGAGGACATCACCCTGCGGGTGGGCCAGTACGGTCCGTACCTGGAGCGGTCGCTGCCGGCCGACGCGGAGGCGGGCGCCACCCCGCCGCGCGCCAACGTCCCCGAGGACCTGGCCCCGGACGAGCTCACCCCGGCCAAGGCCGAGGAGCTGTTCGCCACCGCCCAGCCCTCCGAGCGCGAGCTCGGCACGGACCCGGAGACGGGCCGGACCATCGTCGCCAAGGACGGGCGCTACGGGCCCTACGTCACCGAGGTCATCCCCGAGATGACCGAGGAGGAGCTGCAGGCCTGGCTCGACGCCCAGCCCACCGAGTACTACAAGAACGGCAAGCCCAAGCCGAAGAAGAAGCCGGCCAAGGAGAAGCCCCGCACCGGCTCCCTCTTCACGAGCATGTCCGTGGACACCGTGACCCTCGAGCAGGCGCTGCAGCTGATGTCCCTGCCGCGCGTCGTGGGCGCGGACGCCGAGGGCGAGGTCATCACCGCCCAGAACGGCCGCTTCGGGCCCTACCTGAAGAAGGGCTCGGACTCGCGCTCGCTCGAGTCCGAGGACCAGATCTTCAGCATCACGCAGGAGCAGGCCCTCGAGATCTACGCCCAGCCGAAGCAGCGTGGCCGCGGGGCCGCCAAGCCGCCGCTGGCCGAGTTCGGCGAGGACCCGGTCTCCGGCAAGAAGGTCACTGTGAAGGAGGGCCGCTTCGGCCCGTACATCACGGACGGCGTCACCAACATCACCGTCCCGCGCGGCCGCCAGCCCGAGGAGCTCACGGCGGAGGAGGCCTACCAGCTGCTCGCGGACAAGCGCGCCAAGGGCCCGGCCACCCGCGGCGGTGCCAAGAAGCCGGCGGCGCGCAAGGCCCCGGCCAAGAAGACCACCGCGCGGAAGAAGGCCTGAGCGCCATGCGCCTCGGCGTCCTGGACATCGGCTCCAACACCGTTCACCTGCTGCTCGTGGACGCCCACCCGGGGGCCCGCCCCGTCGCCTACGCGGAGCACAAGCGCTCCCTCCCGCTGATCCGCTACCAGGACGCCGACGGGGCGATCACGGAGGAGGGTCAGCGGGAGCTCGTGGACTTCGTCCGTGAGGCCGCCGCGTTCGCGGAGGAGCACCGGGCGGAGGACATGATCTCGTTCTGCACCTCGGCGATCCGCGAGTCCGCGAACGGCGCCGCCGTGCTGGCCCGCGTGCAGGCCGAGACCGGTGTGCACCTCTCCGAGCTCACGGGGGACCAGGAGTCGGCCATGACGTACTTCGCCGTGCGCCGCTGGCAGGGCTGGGACGCCGGCTCCATCCTGAACTTCGACATCGGCGGCGGCTCCTTCGAGATCGCCTACGGCCAGGACGAGCTGCCCTCGCACGCCCTGTCCCTGCCGCTGGGCGCCGGCCGCCTCACCCGCGACTGGGTGCCCGAGGACCCGCCCAGCCCCAAGGCGGTGAAGAAGCTCCGCAAGCACGTGGAGAAGCGACTCGAGGAGGCGTACACGGTCTTCCCGCGCATCGAGTCGCCCGTGGTGGTCACCGCCACCTCGAAGACGTTCCGCTCCCTCGCCCGGATCACCGGGGCGGCGCCGTCGGCGGCGGGGCCCTTCGTGAAGCGGCACCTGCGCGCGGACGACCTGCACCTGTGGGTGAACCGCCTCGCGGCGATGACCATCGCGGAGCGGGCGGAGCTGCCCGGCGTCTCGGACGTGCGCGCGCACCAGGTATTCGCGGGGGCGATCGTCGCGCTGACGGCCATGCGCACGTTCGGCATCGCCCAGCTCGAGATCTGCCCGTGGGCGCTGCGCGAGGGCCTGATCCTCAACCGCCTCGACGCGCTCATGCTCGAGGGCCACCTCACCCGGGACGGCCTGCCCGGCGTCGGCCACGTGAACCTCAACCCGGACACCCTCCTGCCGGGACTGAGCCTGGGGGTGCGCTGAGCATGGTGGACGCCACCGCGCACCTGGCCCCCGCGGCGCGCTTCGGCGCGGACATCCCCGTGCCCCTGTCCTCCTCGTCCGTGTTCCCCCTGGGCACCCAGGACGTGTTCGCCACCGCCGAGGACCTCGGCTACGACGGCGTGGAGGTCATGGTCACGCACAACGCGTGGAGCCAGGACGCGCGGCGGCTGATGCGGCTGTCCGAGCGGCACGGGATGCCCATCGACTCCATCCACGCCCCCACCCTGCTGTTCACGCAGCAGGTCTGGGGCTCCGCGTGGTCCAAGATCCGCCGCTCCGTGGAGCTGGCGCAGGCCGTGGGTGCGGCCACCGTGGTCGCCCACCCGCCGTTCCGCTGGCAGGGCACGTACGCGGTGCGCTTCGCCGAGGGCATCCACGAGCTCATGGCGGAGACCGGTGTGGTGATCGCGGTGGAGAACATGTACCCGTGGCGGGCCTACGGCCGCGAGGCCAAGATGTACCTGCCGCACTGGAACCCGCTGCCCGAGCCGTACGAGCACATCTGCTGGGACTTCTCCCACGCGGCCATCGCGCGGGCGGACTCTCTGGCGGCCGTCCGCGAGCTCGGCCCGCGGCTGCGGCACGTCCACCTCACCGACGGCAACGACTCCGGCAAGGACGACCACCTGGTCCCCGGCGAGGGCACGCAGCGCGTGGCCGAGACCCTGCGCCACCTGGCGACCGAGGGCCTGGCCGGCGCGGTGTGCGTGGAGGTGGGCACGCGCGGCGTGGAGTACGCGGGCCAGCGCGAGGAGAAGCTGGCCGCCTCGCTCGCGTTCGCGCGCGAGCACCTGGCCGCCGGCGGGACCGACCACCACGACGACGACGGCGTTCCGCGCCCGACCACGAAGGAGACGGACCGACCATGAAGCTGACCATCCTGGGCCTGGGCACCATGACCGGCGCGATCCTCGCCGGGGCCCTCGACGCCGGCGCCGTGCGCGCCGAGGACGTCACCGCCACCACCCGCTCCGCCGCCTCCGCCGAGAAGGCGGCCGCGCAGCACGGCGTCACGGTGACCTCCCAGGAGCGGGACGAACGCACCAACCATGCCGCGGTCGCTGAGGCGGACATCGTCCTGGTGGGCGTGAAGCCGAAGGACATGGTCGCCACCCTCACGGACCTGGCGCCGTCGCTGCGCCCCGAGACCGTGGTGGTGTCCGTGGCAGCCGGCGTCACCGCCGCGACCATGGCCGCCGTGCTGCCGGCGGGGCAGCCGATCGTGCGGACCATGCCGAACACGCCCCTGACGGTGGGCTCCGGCGTCGTGGGCGTGGCCCCCGGGCCGGGCGTCACCGAGGAGCAGACCACCGCCGTGCGCGCTCTCTTCGAGGGCTCCGGCCTGGTGGTGCCGGTGGCCGAGGAGCAGCTCTCCGCCGTGGTGGCCACCGCCGGCTCCGCCCCGGCCTACGTGTTCCTGCTGGCCGAGCTGATCGCCGCCCACGGTGCGGAGATGGGACTGGACGCCGCCTCCGCCGAGGCCATGGCCGCGGCCACCGTCAAGGGCGCCGGCATCATGCTCCAGCAGGAGGGGGCCAGGGCCGAGGCTCTGCGCAAGGCCGTGATGAGCCCGAACGGCACCACCGAGAAGGCCGTGGAGGCGTTCCTGGACGGCGGCATGGGCGACCTCGTGAACCGTGCCATGGACGCGGCCGCGCAGCGCGACAAGGAGATGGCCGAGGAGTTCGGGGCCTGACGGCTCCGGCGTGCCTCAGGGCCGGGCGGCGAACCGGTCGATGAGGTCCGTGTGCCCGGAGACGATGAGGGTGTCGCGCGGGCCCACCCGGGTGTCCGGCTGGGCGTAGGTGAAGTCCTCGCCCGGGGTCTTCACGCCCACCACGGTCACGCCGTACTTGGAGCGCACGTGGGACTCGGCGAGCGTGAAGCCCACGCACTCGGCCGGCGGGTACATCTTCACGATCGCGAAGTCGTCGTCGAACTCGATGAAGTCGAGCATGCGCCCGTTCACGAGGTGGGCGGCGCGCACGCCGGCGTCGTGCTCCGGGAAGATCACATGGTTCGCCCCGATCCGCTTGAGGATCGTGCCGTGCGCCTCGCTGATCGCCTTCACCCAGATGTGCGGGATCTCCAGGTCCACGAGGTTCACGGTGATCAGCACCGATGCCTCGATGGAGGTGCCCACGCCGACCACCGCCGTCGAGAAGTCCTGCGCACCGAGCTGGCGCAGGGCCTCGGAGTCGGTGGCGTCCGCCTCCACCACGTGGGTCAGCGAGGGGGCGTAGCGCTGCACGAGGACGGGGTCCCGCTCGACGGCGAGCACCTCGCGCCCCTGTGCGACGAGCTCCTCGGCCGTGGCGGCGCCGAAGCGGCCCAGACCCACGACGAGCACGGGGGCGTTGGGATCGGTGCGCTGCGGGGTGTCAGCCAATGACCGGCCTCTCGACGGGGTAGCGGTAGAGCACGCGCCGCTGGCGCAGGGCCAGGGCGGCGGCGAACGTGATCGTACCAACGCGGCCCGCGAACATCATGGCCGTCAGGACGTACTTGCCGGCCGGTGGGCTCTCCGCGGAGACGCCCACGGAGAGTCCGCACGTGCCGAACGCGGAGATCACCTCGAACAGGGGCCGCTGGAGGGACTCGTCGGTGATGTGCACCAGCGCCAGAGTGGCCACGAGCACGAGGGTGGCCCCGAGTGCGAGCACCGCGATGGCCACGCGCAGGGACTCGGGGGCGATCGTGCGGCCGTGCGCCGTCACCTCGCGGTCGCCGCGCGCCTCCGCCACGATCGCGAGGAACATGATCGCCAGCGTGGTCACCTTGATGCCGCCCGCGGTGGAGGCGGACCCACCGCCCACGAACATCAGCGCGTCCATGAGCAGCAGGGACTCGGGCTGGTGCGCGTTCGTGTCGTCGATCGCGAAGCCTCCGGAGCGGGTCATCACGGAGCCGAACAGGGAGTGCCCGACCCGCTGCCAGAAGCCCATGCCGGCCTGGGTCGCCGGGTTGCCCGCCTCGAAGAAGAAGAGGGCGACGGCGCCGAGCACCAGCAGGGCCAGCGTCACCTCGACCGTGAGCTTGGTGTGCAGGTTCCACTCCCGGAACCGCCACCCCTTCTCCAGCAGCACCATGACCACGGGGAAGCCGAGCGCGCCGAGGAACACGCCGACGCCGAGCACCGTGATGACCACCGGGTCGTGCATGATCTCCGGCAGGCCGTCCACGTGCAGGGTGAACCCCGCGTTGTTGAAGGCGCTGACCGAGTAGAAGACACCGTGCCACAGGCCGGTGAGCCACGAGCCGGAGATGGCCGCGAACCGCGGCACGAGGACGAGCGCCAGCGCGGCCTCGGCGGTCAGCACCGTCACGACGACGACGCGCAGCAGCTGGCCGACCTCGCCGAGACTGCCGGAGGTCATGCCCGCCTGCTGCGTCGCCAGCTTCGACCTCAGGCCCAGATGCCGGGAGACGGCCAACGTGAGCAGCGAGGCCATCGAGAGGATGCCCAGGCCGCCGATCTGGATGGCCACGAGGATGATCACCTGGCCCGCGGGGGACCAGTGCTCGGCCGTGTTGACGGTGGTCAGACCGGTCACGGAGAAGGCGGAGACCGCGGTGAACATGGCGTCGTGCAGGGGGGTGGCGTGGCCGTCCGCCGCGGCCCACGGCAGGGCGAGGAGCCCGGTGAACACCAGGGCCATGAGGGCGAAGGCGGAGAGGGCGGCGCGGGCCGGGGAGCCGCCCACCACCGAGCTGACGGCACGGCCCGAGCGCCGCAGCGCCGTGCGCAGGTCGGTCGAGGACTCCAGCGTGGAGGCCTGGCCGGGCCGGGGGAGTCCGCCGGGCCGGCGCACCCCGCCGTGGCGGCGGGCGTGCGGGGTCGGACGGGGACCTGCCACGGGGCACCTCCTGCACGGGGACGGGGAACGGACCGGCTCCCAGTATCGCGCGCCCCTGAGGCCCGCGCGTCACGTGGGTGAGACATCCGAGGCGCTCGTCGCCACCGTGCCGCCCGGAGCCCTAGGCTGGACCGTGATGAGCACCACGTCCACCCCTCCCGCTCCCACCCCCGCCGCTGTGGTGTGGGACTCCAGCCTGCTCCGCTACCGGTTCAGCGCGGAGCACCCGATGGCGCCCCTGCGGCTGGACCTCACGCACCGGCTCGTGGAGGCGTTCGGCCTGCTGGACGCGCCCCACGTGCGGATCGTGGAGCCGCCCGTGGCCACGGACGAGCAGCTCGCCCTCGTCCACGATCCCGAGTACGTCGCCGCCGTGCGCCGGGCCGCGGCGACGTCGTCGGACGAGGACGGCTGCTTCGGCCTGGGCACCGAGGACTGTCCCGTGTTCCCGGACCTGCACGAGTCCGCCGCCCGGATCGCGGGCGGCTCCCTCGTCGCCGCGGAGGCGATCTGGTCCGGCGAGGTGGACCGCGCCGTGAACTTCGCCGGCGGCATGCACCACGCCGCCCGGTCCTCGGCGTCCGGGTTCTGCATCTACAACGACTGCGCCGTGGCCATCCAGCGCCTGCTGGACCTCGGCGCGGAGCGCGTCGCCTACGTCGACGTGGACGCGCACCACGGCGACGGCACGCAGTCGATCTTCTACGACGACCCCCGCGTGCTCACCATCTCCCTGCACGAGACGGGCATCAGCCTGTTCCCGGGCACGGGCTTCGCCAACGAGATCGGCGGCTCGGCCGCTCAGGGCACAGCGGTGAACGTCGCGCTGCCCCCGCGCACCGGCGACGCCGGCTTCCTGCGCGCCGCCCACGCCGTGGTCCCCCCGCTGCTGCAGGCGTTCGCCCCGGACGTGCTGGTCAGCCAGCACGGCTGCGACGGTCACCGCACGGACCCGCTCGCCGACCTGCGGCTGAGCGTGGACGGCCAGCGCCAGCTCGCGTTCGACGTCGGCGACTGGGCCGACCGGTTCGCGCACGGCCGGTGGCTGGCCACCGGGGGCGGCGGCTACAACCCGCTGCGGGTGGTGCCGCGCGCGTGGGCCCACCTGACCGCCGCCGTCCTGCAGACCCCGATCCCGGTGAAGAGCGAGATCCCCGCCGCCTGGATCGAGCACGTCCGGACCCTCACCGCGGACGAGCTGACCGGGGACATGTCCGTGCACGAGGGGGACGACGCCGAGCGGATCCCCACCGTGATGGGCGAGGACGCGGATGTGTGGTGGCGCTCGTGGGAGGTGGGCTACGACCCGGCCGACCCGGTGGACCAGTCGATCATGGCCACGCGCCGCGAGGTGTTCCCGCTGCACGGGCTGGACCCCTGGTTCGACTGAGACGGCCCGCGTCCCGGTTCGACCGCGGCCCGTGCGGCCGGTATTGTGGCCGAGAACGTTTCCAGGCGTTCCACATCCGGTGGAATGCGGGTCGGCGTGTCCGGCGCCCCGGATGCCTGCGGTCCCACGACCGCCGACCCTCGCCCCGATTCAAGGAGTCCCCATGGGATCTGTGATCAAGAAGCGCCGCAAGCGCATGTCGAAGAAGAAGCACCGCAAGCTGCTTCGCAAGACCCGTCACCAGCGTCGCAACAAGAAGTGACGCCCGCGCCCTCCGGGCGCTGACGAGACGAAGCCGTCGTCCCCTTCCGAGAGGACGGCGGCTTCGTCGTGGACGGCGATCCGTAGAGTGGGTCCATGACCGCCGACCTGCCCGCCGCCACCGCCCGCGTCCAGCTGCTCGTGAAGCCCGGCTGTCACCTGTGCGCCGAGGCCGAGGCCACGGTGGCGCAGGTGTGCGTCGCGCGGGGCGAGGCCTGGGAGGCCGTCGACGGCGCCGCGCACCCGGCCCTGCTCGAGCGGTTCGCGGACGAGGTGCCGGTGCTGTTCGTCGACGGCGTCCAGCGCGACTTCTGGCGCGTGGACCCGGCCCGCCTGGTCCGGCTCCTGGACGCCCCGCGGGCCTGAGCGGGCTCAGCGGCGCGCGAAGCGCTGCCAGGCCTTCAGCCGCATGTACTCCGTGGCGTCCGGGCGGTAGGCGAGCACGATGCCGGCGACGCCGAGACCCACCCACACGAGGTCCAGCGGGCTGAACGCCCCCATCACGGCGTTGGAGACCAGCACCAGCACGGACAGGGACGCCAGCACCGTTCCGACGATGCGCGCGGCGCGCGAGCCGCCGCGGATCGCGAAAGCCACCCACAGGTAGACGAGGAACGCGAGCACGCCGAACACGGCCGCCGTCGTGGCGAGGGCCGGAAGCATCCCGTCCGTCATGGCGCGCATCTGCTCCGCCTGGTCGGCGGGCAGATCCATCTGCTCGACGGACCGGTCCAGCTCCTGCTGGATCGCGGCCTGGCCTTCCGGCTGGGTGATGGCGAAGGCCGCCAGCAGGGTCGTCGCCAGCAGCAGGAGGCCGCCCGAGACGATCAGCCAGAACGCGGCCGTCAGGGAACGCGGCCGCGGGGGCAGCTCGACCGGGCCGGGAGACTGCCAGCCGGCCGGGCCGTGGGGGGAGGGGGCCTGGGGCATCCCCGCCTGGCCCGGGGCGCCGTACGGAGCCGCCGGCGGTGCGCCGTAGGGGTTCTGGCCGTACGGGCTCGCGCCCGCCGGGTCGGGGGAGCCCGGGGTCGGCCCCTGCGGGGCGGCGCCGTACGGGTCGGTGCCGTACGGGTTCTGGCTGCCGTGGGGATCGGTGGGCGAGGTGCCGGACATGGGGCCTCCTAGCGACGCCGACGCTCGCGGCGTCTCGGTGCGGACGGGGGTGGCGGCGCGGTCGCGCCGAGGTGTGCCCCACGCTACCGCCGGGGCCACCGGTCCGCCTCTGCCAGACTGGCCCCATGCAGACGCTCGCCACCGTCCACCTGGTCCGCCACGGAGAAGTCCACAACCCCGATCGTGTCCTCTACGGCCGCCTGCCGGAGTTCGGGCTCTCGGAGCTCGGCCACGAGATGGCCCGGGGCGTGGCCGCGTGGTTCGCGGAGCGCGCCGCGCAGACCGGCCGTGCGCCCGCCGTCGTCGCCGCCTCCCCGTTGACCCGCGCACAGCAGACCGCCGTGCCCATCGCGGCCGCGTTCGACCTGCCGCTGGTCACCGAGCCGGACCTGATCGAGGCGGAGAACGCCTTCGAGGGCATGTCCCAGGTGGCGGCGTCGCTGAAGCGCAACCCGCGGCTGTGGCCCCGGCTGCGCAATCCCCTGCGCCCGTCCTGGGGCGAGCCGTACCGCGCGCAGGCCGCCCGGATGCTGGCCGTCGTCGACCGGCTCCGCGGCGAGGCCGTGGCCGCCGAGGGGCCCGGCGCCGAGTCCGTGCTCGTCTCGCACCAGCTGCCGATCTGGGTGACGCGCCTGGCCGTCGAGGGCCGTCCGCTGTGGCACGACCCGCGCCGCCGTGAGTGCTCGCTGACCTCCGTGACCTCGCTCGTGTACGAGGAAGGGCGCAGGGTGCCGCGCGTCGAGTACCACGAGCCGAACCAGGCCCTGCTGAAGGACGCCTCCTCCCTGCCGGGCGCCTGAGGCCCCGACGGCGGCCGGCGTCGACGGCGCCGTCCGCGGCCTCCCACGGGGTGGGGGTGTGACGTCCAGGGTTCAGTCAGAATGCGGGGCGGGCAGTAGACTCCCCAGGTCCCCGGAATCCAGCCCCGCGCGTCCCCTGGAGGGCAGCCCGCCATGCAGACCCCCCGTCCGTCCCGTCGCACCGTGCTGACCGGCCTCTCGCTGCTCGGCCTCGCGCCCGTCCTCGCGGCGTGCTCGGGGGACGACTCGCTGACGCAGCAGGCCGGCAACGCGGACGGCAAGAACTACATCGCCGGAGACGGCTCCGTCCTGGAGATCGCCCCCGCCGAGCGCGGCGCCCCCGTGGAGTTCGCCGCCGAGCTCTTCGACGGCACCCCCGTGACCGGCGCGAGCCTGCGCGGCGCCCCGGCCCTGCTGAACTTCTGGTACGCCGCATGCGCCCCGTGCCGCGTGGAGGCCCCCCACCTCGTGGCCCTGCACGAGCAGTTCGCCCCGCAGGGGGTGCGGTTCCTCGGCGTGAACGTCCGGGACACCGCCACCACCGCGCAGGCCTTCGAGCGCACCTTCGAGATCCCCTACCCGTCCATCGAGGACGCCCGCGGGGACGTGCTCCTGAACATGACCGACTACGTGCCCCCGCAGGCCGTGCCCTCCACCCTCGTCCTGGACGTCGAGGGCCGCGTGGCCGCCCGCGTGCTCGGCGCCGTGGAGGAGTCCACCCTGCGCGCCCTGCTCACCACCGTGGTGGACGAGGCCGCGGCCTGACCCGGCCGCCGTGTCCATGCAGAGCAACCCCTTCGCCGAGATCGCCCTCGACGGCTCCCTGCTGCTGGCCGCGCCGATCGCCGTGCTGGCCGGCCTGATCTCCTTCCTCTCCCCGTGCGTGCTGCCGCTCGTGCCCGGCTACCTCGGGTACGTCACCGGCCTCGGCGGGGACGTGCTCACCAGCCGCCGCCGCGGGCGCCTCGTGCTCGGCTCCGTGCTGTTCGTGCTCGGGTTCGCCGTGGTGTTCGTGGGCATCACCGTGGTGTTCACCCAGGCCATGGTCTGGCTGCGGCGCGACGGCGCCTGGGTCACCCCCGTGCTCGGCGTGCTCGTGATGCTCATGGGCCTCGTGTTCCTCGGCGGCGGCGGCCGGCTTCAGCAGGAGCGCCGCGTCCACTTCAAGCCCGCCGCCGGCCTGGTCGGCGCGCCCCTGCTGGGCATGACCTTCGGCCTGGGCTGGGCGCCGTGCATCGGCCCCACCATGGCCGCCGTCCTGGCCATGTCCACGGCCAGCTCCGGCTCCGTGGGCCGCGGCGCCCTGCTCGCCTTCCTCTACTGCCTCGGCCTGGGCCTGCCGTTCGTGCTCATGGCCCTCGGCATGGAGCGCGGCATGCGGGCCCTCGGGTTCTTCACGCGGCACCGCGTGCTGATCATGCGCCTCGGCGGCGCCCTGCTGATCGCGCTGGGCCTGCTCATGGTCACCGGCGTCTGGACCGCCTGGACCACGCAGCTGCAGCTGTGGTTCGCCAACGAATGGGAGATGCCCCTGTGAGCTCCAAGGCCGCCCGGACGCGCTCCGAGCCCGTCACCCTGCCGCGCCTCGGCCTGGCGGGCACCCTGCGCTGGATCTGGACCCAGCTGACCAGCATGAGCACCGCGCTCATGCTGCTGCTCCTGCTCGCCGTCGCCGCCGTGCCCGGCTCCCTCGTGCCCCAGCGCCGTGCCGGCCCCGAGATCGTGGACCAGTGGATCGAGGACAACCCCGTGTGGGGCCCCGTCCTGGACGCCCTGCAGTTCTTCGACGTCTACAACTCCGTCTGGTTCTCGGCCATCTACCTGCTGCTGTTCGTCTCCCTCGTGGGCTGCGTGTGGCCGCGCGCCATCCAGCACGCCAAGGCCCTGCGCCAGCCCCCGGCCCGCACCCCCCGCAACCTGACGCGCCTGCCGGCCTCCGGCGTCGTCGTCCTCGAGGAGGGCGGCCCGAGCCCCGAGGAGGCCGTGGCCAGAGCCCAGGCGTGGCTGCGCAAGCGCCGCTACCGCGTGGAGCGGCGCCTCGAGGACGGCGGCGCCTCCGTGGGCGCCGAGCGCGGCTACCTGCGCGAGATCGGCAACATCCTGTTCCACGTCTCGCTGATCGGCGTGCTCGTGTTCATGGCCTACGGCGGCATGACCAAGTACGGCGGGCAGAAGATCATCGTGGAGGGCGAGGGCTTCGCCAACAACCTCGTGGCCTACGACTCCTTCACCCCCGGCACCTACTTCAGCGCGGACGACCTCCAGCCGTTCTCCCTCACCCTCGACTCCTTCGACGCCGTGTTCGACCGCGAGTCCGAGACCCACTACGGCCAGCCGCTGGACTACACCGCCGTCATGGACGTCCGCGAGGGCTCCGGCGGCGAGCTCCAGCGCCAGATCCTCAAGGTCAACCAGCCGCTGGACATCGACGGCGTGCGCGTCTACCTCGTGGGCAACGGCTACGCGCCCGTGGTGACCATCCGCGACGGCGCCGGGGACGTGGCCTTCCAGGGCCCCGTGGTCACCCGCGTGTTCGACCAGAACTACGGCTCGCAGGCCACCATCAAGGTCCCCGACGCGCGGCCGGATCAGCTGGGCTTCGTCGGCTTCTTCCTGCCCACGGCGGTGGAGGACGAGAAGGGCGCCGCCTTCTCGGCCGACCCCGAGCTGCTCAACCCGGAGCTGCAGCTGAACTCGTACTACGGGGACCTCGGCCTGGACACCGGCCGCCCGCAGAACGTGTACGTGCTGGACACCGCATCCCTCACCGAGCTCAACAGCCGCACCAACGAGAACGGCGGCATCGTGCTCAGCCCGGGCCAGACGTATGAGCTGCCCGAGGGCAAGGGCTCCATCAGCTTCGACGGCGTCCGCCGCTACGTCGGCCTGGACATCCACTACGACCCGGGCAAGTGGGGCGTCGGCGTGTTCGCCGGCACCGCCCTGCTCGGCCTGGCGATCAGTCTGTTCGTCCGCCGTCGCCGCGTGTGGGTGCGTGCCCGCACCGACGACGACGGCCGCACCCGCGTGGAGTACGCGCTGCTCGCCCGCGGCGAGGAGTTCGGTCTCCACGAGGAGCACGTGGCCCTGCGCGCCGCCATGGAGAAGTGGTGGCCCATCGTCGCCGCCACCGAGACGGCCGACGACGCCGCGGCCGGTGCCGCCCCCCAGTCCACCCCCACCGCCCCCGAGACCCCCGCCGGCCCCGCCGACGCCCGATCAGGAGACTGACAGTGTTCAACCCCACGGCCCCCGTGAACGAGCAGCTGGCGCTGTACAGCGACCTCTTCATGCTCATCGCCGCGCTCGTGTACGCGGCGGCGTTCATCCTGTTCACCATCGACATGGCCACCGCCTCGGCCACCATCCGCCGCCTCGAGGCCGACCTCGCGGCCCAGCGCGGGCAGGTGCGCACCGCTCCGGCCCGCGAGACCGTGGGGGTCGCCGTCGGCGGGTCCACGGCGGTCGGCGCGAGCGCCTCCGACGCGGCCCGTCCGACCGGCGCCGCCGAGCGCGGCGTCGACGCGGACGGCGCCCTCGTGGACGAGGACATGGACTACACGGGCGGCGGCCGCCGCCCGGTCGCCAACGTGGCGGTGGCCGTGCTGGCCGTCGGCTGGGCGCTGCACGCGTTCGCCGTCGTCGCCCGCGGCCTCGCCGCCTCCCGCGTGCCGTGGGGCAACCTGTACGAGTTCATGACCACGGGCGCGCTCGTGATCACGACCGTCTACCTGCTGTTCCTCTTGCGCAAGGATCTGCGCTTCGTGGGCACGTTCGTCACCGGCATCGTCGTGGCGATGATGTGCGCGGCCACCATGGGCTTCCCGACGCCGGTGGGCCACCTCCAGCCGCCGCTGCAGACGCCGTGGCTCGTCATCCACGTGTCCATCGCCGTGCTTGCCAGCTCGCTGTTCGCGCTGACCGCCGCGATGTCCGTGCTGCAGCTGCTGCAGGACCGCGCGGAGAAGCGCGCTGCGGCGGGCGAGCGCTCGTGGGCGTTCCTGCGCCTCGTGCCGGCCGCGCAGGGGCTCGAGAACTGGTCCTACCGCCTCAACGCGATCGCCTTCGTGATGTGGACGTTCACCGTGATCGCCGGCGCCATCTGGGCCGAGGCCGCGTGGGGCCGCTACTGGAACTGGGACACCAAGGAGGTCTGGTCCTTCGTGATCTGGGTGGTCTACGCGGCGTACCTGCACGCCCGGGCCACCCGCGGCTGGACCGGTGCCCGCGCGGCCTGGCTGAGCATCGTGGGCTTCCTGTGCATCGTGTTCAACTACACGATCGTCAACACGTACTTCCCGGGCCTGCACTCGTACGCGGGTCTGCCCGGCTGAGTCCGGCGGGGCCCCTCAGGCGCGCGGCCCGTCGCCCTCCGGGTCGGCGTCGTCGTCGCCCTGCTCCCGACGACGGCGCAGCTCCTCCTCGCGGGCGCGCAGCTCGGCCTCGCGGCGGTCCAGGTCCTGCTCGCGGGCGTCCTGGCGGCGCTGCACGCGCAGGCTGCGCAGGAAGGCCTCGTCGTCGTCCGGGGCCCCGGTGGGCCGGGGCGCGGGGCGGCTGCCCGCGCCGGCCGGGCGGGCGCGGCCGAGCAGCAGCCACAGCAGCGGCCCCACGAGCGGCACGAGCACGATGACCGCCACCCACGCCGTCTTCGGCAGGCTGCGCACCTCGCGGGCGGGGGTCAGCAGCGCCTCGAACAGCGCGTAGAGGGTCAGGCCCGCGAGGATGATCGCGGCGGGGATGATGAAGCGGCCCATCCCTCCAGTCTAGGTGTTGTGGGTCATGAGGTTCTTGGCACGGGCCGGGCTGAGATGAGACGAGTGGGCCTCTCCCGCAGGATGGAAGTTCCTACACAACCCATCCGCGTAAAGAGACCCACTCATGACTCACGCTAACGCACCCCTGACTCCCACCGGCCGTCTCAGGATGGTCCAACGACACCTGCACGACGGCATCCCCCAAGCGCACGTGGCCGCCGAGTTCCGCGTCAGCCGCCCCACGGTGGCCACCTGGGTGGCCCGCTACCGCGCCGAAGGCGAGGCAGGACTGCAAGACCGCTCCTGCCGGCCACGACGCTCTCCCGCCCAGCTCGATCCGGTCCTGGTCGCCCAGATCCACGCCCTGCGGCGGGAGCGCAAGTGGTCCGCACGGCGCATCCATCACCACCTCGTCTCCGAGGGCCACCAGCTGTGTCTTCGCACCGTGGGGAGGTGGCTGCACCGGCTGGGCATCTCCCGGTTGCGAGACCTCGCGCCCACGGGTGAGGACCTGCGCCAACGACCCCAGAAGATCACCGCCCGCGGCCCGGGGCACATGGTGCACCTGGACGTGAAGAAGATCGGGCGCATCCCCGAGGGGGGAGGCTGGCGTGCTCACGGCCGGGACTCCGAGAACGCGCGAGCGGCCAAGCGCGGGCCTGGCTGCCGGGTCGGGTACACCTACCTGCACTCGGCGATCGACGGGTTCACCCGGCTGGCGTACACGGAGGCGTTGGAGGACGAGAAGGCGGTGACCACGATCGGGTTCTTCTGCCGGGCGAGGGCGTTCTTCGCCGCCCACGGCATCACCGTGAACCGGGTGGTCACGGACAAAGGGAACAACTACCGGGCCGTGGACTTCACCGCGAAGGTGGTCTCGCTCGGGGGCCGGCACCACCGGATCCGCCCGTACACGCCTCGTCACAACGGGAAGGTCGAGAGGTACAACCGGCTGATGGTGGACGAGGTCCTCTATGCCCGCCCGTACTCCTCAGAGACGGCCCGGCGTGAGGCGTTGGCAGTGTGGGTGAACCACTACAACTACCATCGGCCTCATACCTCCTGCGGGAACATCCCGCCGGCCTCGCTGGCCCCGGCGCGAGTCAACAACGTCATGCCCTCCTACATCTAGGCGTGGGCTGTGGGGTCGGCGGGCGGGCGGGGCGTCCGTCCTCGTAGGATGGACCGGTGCGCATCTTCTTCTACGGTCTGGTCCGCGTGGTCGTCTTCGTCGCCCTGTGGGCACTGTTCTACTACGTGATGGACCTCGGGATGATCTTCGGAGTGATCGCGGCCACGATCCTGACGTTCGCGGTCAGCTACCTCTTCCTCGGCCGCCTGCGCACGGGGGCCACCGAGGACCTGTCCGCCGCGTGGGAGGGCCGTCCGGGCCGCCGGGGCCGCACCGAGACCGCCGACGCGGACGCCGAGGACGCCTACACCGAGGGCCGCTTCCGGGAGTGAGCCCCGCGGGGCGACGGCGCGGACCCCGCCGCCGACGCCGCGGTCATCCCGTACGGCTCAGAGCAGCGCGCCGAGGGTGAACGTGATCGCGTAGACGATCCCGATCACGCCGGTCGCCCGCAGCACCGGGATCAGCGCCCGGCGATCCTGTGCGCGCAGCACCGTGCGGATCGGCCGGATCGCGAGCAGGCCGCCGATCGGCACGAGCAGCAGCCCCGGGTGCACCGCCACCCAGAACAGCGGCAGCAGCAGGGCGACGGCCAGCATGACGCCGTAGGACGCCCGCGCGGGTCCGTCGCCCAGACGGGCGGCCAGCGTCATCTTCCCGACCTCGCGGTCCGTGGGGATGTCCCGGATGTTGTTGACCATGAGCAGGGCCGTGGAGATCAGCCCGCAGCCGATCGCGCCGGCCCAGGCCAGGCCGCTGACGGCGTCGGCCTGGGTGTACGTGGTGCCGAGGACGGCCACCAGCCCGAAGAACACGAACACGAACACCTCACCGAGGCCGAGGTACCCGTACGGCCGCTTCCCGCCGGTATAGAACCACGCGGCCAGCACGCAGGCGACGCCGACCAGCAGGAACCACCAGTGCCCCGAGAGCAGGATGAGCCCCAGGCCGGCCAGCCCGGCGAGGCCGAAGAACGCGAAGGCCGCCTGCTTCACCCGGACCGCGGGCACGAGCCCGGAGACGGTGAGCCGGAAGGGGCCGACGCGCTCGTCGTCGGTGCCGCGGATGCCGTCCGAGTAGTCGTTGGCGTAGTTCACGCCGATCTGCAGCGCGAGCGACACCACGAGGGCCAGCAGCGCCGCACCGAGGTGGAAGGAGCCGAGCTCCGCGGCGGCGGCCGAGCCGACGATCACGGGGGCGATCGCCATGGGCAGCGTGCGCAGGCGCGCGGCGGCGACCCAGTGGGAGAGCGTGGCGGCCATGGGCGGGGGTTCCTCCTGGGGAGCGGGGTGGGCAGCGGCGCGCGGCGGGCCGGGTCGACGGCGGCGCGCGGCCGGGGCCCGACGTCGGCCGGGCCCGGGTCATTCTCCCACGCGGGCGGGGCGTCGCTCAGCTGGCGGTGAACCGGGCGGCCAGGGCCTGCCGGTCCGTCTTGCCGGTCGAGAGCAGGGGCAGGGCGTCGAGGACGAGCCACGTCTTGGGCACCGCGGCCGCACCCAGCGCCGCGCGCACGTGGGCGCGCAGGACGGCCTCGTCGGGGGCCGCGGCCGGGTGGGCGGGCACGACGGCGGCGCACAGCCGCGCGCCCCACTCGGGATCCGGCACGCCGGCCACGTGGGCCGCCGCGACGCCCGGGTGCGCCTCGAGCACCGCGGTCACCGCCGCCGCGGACACCTTCACCCCGCCCGTGATGACGACGTCGTCCAGGCGGCCGGTCACGGCCAGCCGCACGCCGCCGTCGTCGGTGAGGGAGAGCACGCCCGTGTCCTCGGTCAGGAAGGCGCGGGCGCCGTCCGCGGCGGGGACGAAGTGGGCGGCGGTGCGGGCGGGGTCGTCGAGGTAGCCGGCCGCCACCATGGGCCCGGCCAGGCGCACGCGCGGCGGGGCGTCGGGGTCGTCCGGGGCCACCGCGACGGCGACGCCGGGCAGCGGCACGCCGTCGTAGACGCAGCCGCCGCACGTCTCGGCCATGCCGTAGGTGGCGGTGAGACGCACCCCCGCCGCCTCGGCCGCGGCCCGCAGCGCGGGATCGAGCCGGGCGCCGCCCACGAGCACACGGTCGAAGGAGCGCAGGGCCGCCCGCCCGGCCGGGTCGGCGTCGGCCGCGAGGAGGCGGGCGAGCTGGGTGGGGACGAGCGAGACGAGTCGGGGGCCGGCGTCGTCGGGCAGGGCGGCCGCCCCGGTGGCGAACGCCGCGGGCGTGAAGGGGCCCGGTGGCAGGGCCACGGGTGCGGTCCCGGCCGCGATCGAGCGGGAGAGCACGGCGAGCCCGGCCACGTAGTGCACGCCGAGGGCCAGCAGCCACGCCCCCTCGCCCCCGAGCCGCCGGGCCGTGGCCGCGGCCGAGGCGCGCAGGGCCGCGCCGGTCAGGACGATCTGCTTCGGCGTGCCCGTGGACCCGGAGGTGCGCACCACGGCGACAGCGTCCGGGTCCCCGCAGCGGCGCGGGTCGCGGGCCTCGGGCCGGGGGAGCGCGGCGCCGTCGGCGGTCAGCTCGACGGGGGCGCCGCCGTCGAAGGCCGCGGCGAGGGCGTCCGTGGCGCGGGCGAGGGCGTCGGCGGTGGCGGGCATGGCCCCGAGTGTAGGAGGCCCGGCGGTCGAACGGACCCGCCCGGCGGACCGGATCCGCCCGCCCGGTCAGAGCAGGAACGGCACGGTGGCGATCTTGACCACCATGATCAGCGCGAACAGCTGGGCGTACCCCTCGGTCACGCGGGCGTCGGTGGACCGGGAGAGCGCGTAGTCCAGGATCGCCGGCTGGCCCGTGATGCCCGCCAGCGCCCCGAACGTGCGATCCACGGACTGCCCCAGCAGCCGTGCCGCGGCGATGAGCAGGGCCGCGGTCAGCGCGGTGAGCACGGCGGACATCAGGATGGCCAGCCCGCCGACCCGGGTGAACACCGTCTCGAGGAACGCCGGGCCGGCGGCCAGGCCCACCACGCCCAGGAAGAGCATGAGGCCGAACTGCCGCAGCGTCAGCGCGATCTCCGTGGACGGCTCCCACACCGTGGGTCCCGTTCGGCCGATCGCCCCGAGGGCGAGGCCGACGAGGATGCACCCGGCCGCCGGGCCGAGGGAGAAGGAGGCCCCGCCCGGAAGCGGGATCGTCACCATGCCCAGCAGGTAGCCCAGCGCCATGCCCGTGCCCAGGGAGATCCAGTCCAGGTTCGAGAGCCCCCGGGTCGAGTTGCCGAAGAAGTCGCGCACCGCCTCCATCCGCGGCGCGGTGGTCACGATGAGCACCCGGTCGCCGACCTTGAGCTCGGTCTGCGGGGTGGCCAGCGACTCGACGTCGTCGCGCCGCAGCCGGGCGACGTCGGTGCCGAAGCGCTCGCGCAGGGACAGCGTGCCCAGGCGGCGATCGGCCAGGGCGCGGGCCGTGACGATGACCATGGAGGTCTGCAGCGGGTTCATCACCTGCGCCGGGTCGGCGTCGGTGCGGCGGCCGAAGGCCTCCACGGCCGCGTCGATGTTCTTCTCCGTGCCGTCCAGGACGACCTCGTCCCCGGGTTCGATCCGGTCGGCGGAGCCGGCGATCCGGGCCACGCCGCCGTGGCGCAGCGCCACCACGCGCACCAGCCCGTCGGAGATCCCCGGGATCTCCCGCACGGCGAGGGCGGAGGTGGCGGCCGCGGCGGTGAAGCGCAGCTTGCCGTCGGTCACCGGCGCCGGATCGCGCGGGGAGCTGCCCCACGGGCGGGCGGCGAGCAGGGTGATCGCGATGATGGTGCCGACCACGCCCACCAGGTAGGACAGCCCGTAGCCCACGGCCGGGGCCTGCCCGCCGGTGAGCTGGTTCGCCAGCGCCATCGCCGGCGTCGCGGTGAGCGAACCCGTCCACACGCCGATCGCCGTCGGCAGGTCCATGTGCAGCAGCGCGGCCAGCGGGTGCACCGTGAAGGCGGTGAGGACCACCACGACGACGGCGGCCAGCATCAGGGGCAGGTTGCGGCGCAGGTCCCGGAAGAACACCTTGCCGGCGCCGAGCCCGATCAGGTAGGCGAACAGGGCCAGGCCGAAGCTCTGGAACAGGGCCAGCCGGTCGCCGACGTCGGGCAGCACCGCCCCGACGAGCAGGCCCACGAACAGTGCTCCCGAGGCGCCGAGGCGGATCTTGCCCAGGGGGATGGTGCCGACGGCGGCGCCCAGGGCGACGGTGGCCATGAGGACGAGGATGGGCTGGTCGTTGAGCAGCGCGAGCATGGGCGGGTCTCCGTCCTGCCGTGGTGGTCGGTCAGAAGTGGTACGGGAAGGCGGACCAGTCCGGGTCGCGCTTCTGCAGGAACGCGTCCCGGCCCTCCACGGCCTCGTCCGTCATGTAGGCCATGCGCGTGGCCTCGCCGGCGAAGACCTGCTGGCCGGCCATGCCGTCGTCGGGAAGGTTGAACGCGAACTTGAGCATGCGCAGGGCCTGCGGGGACTGACGGTTGATGTCCGCGGCGTACTCGAGGGCGACCTCCTCGAGGCGCTCGTGGTCCACCGCCTCATTCACCGCGCCCATGGCCACCATCTCCTCGGCCGAGTACTCGCGCGCCGTGAAGAAGATCTCCCGGGCGCGCTTCTGGCCCACCTGCCGGGCGAGCAGGGCCGAGCCGTAGCCGGCGTCGAAGGAGCCCACGGTGGCGTCCGTCTGCTTGAACTTCCCGTGCTCGCGGGAGGCCAGGGTGAGGTCCGCGACCACGTGGAGCGAATGACCGCCGCCGGCCGCCCAGCCGTTCACGACGGCGATGATCGCCTTGGGGGAGGTGCGCATCAGGCGCTGGACCTCGAGGATGTGGAGGCGTCCGGCGCGGGCCGGGTCGATGGTCTCGGCCGTCTCCCCCTCGGCGTAGCGGTAGCCGTCGCGGCCGCGGATGCGCTGGTCCCCGCCCGAGCAGAACGCGTGGCCGCCGTCCTTGGGGGAGGGGCCGTTGCCGGTGAGCAGCACCGTGCCGACGTCCGGGGTCATGCGGGCGTGGTCGAGGGCGCGGTAGAGCTCGTCCACGGTGCCGGGGCGGAACGCGTTGCGGACCTCGGGGCGGTCGAAGGCGATGCGCACCGTCGGCAGGTCGCCCACCCAGCGGCCGTCGGCGTCGCGCTCCACCTGGCGGTGGTAGGTCAGGTCCTCGAAGTCGAAGCCCTCGACCACGCGCCAGCGCGTGGGGTCGAAGATGTCGGAGACCTTGTCCGGAAGCCGGTCGCGGTCCGGGTGCTCGGGGCTGTGTGGGGTCATGGCATCGAGTCTAGGTGTCCCCCCGGACCCCCACCGCTCGAGGTGATGTGTGTCACCGTGGGGGACGGGGGCCGGCGACGGTGCCCGAACGCGGGCGGGCGCCGCCGTGGGCTCCTCGCTCAAAACGTCTGGGCGAACTCAGGAGAGAAACGCAGCATGCTTTTCCATATTATTTCATCAAATCCTGTCGCATCCACCACTTCAACCTGCCCTTTAAAGCACCCGTTTCCCGAATGAAAGTGTTCTGGGAAATTCCCAGTTCCCAAATAGAATCGGGGCTCGAGGGGAAATTGACTAAGCGCCCGGGTGCGCGAAGCCGACCAAGTGCTCGTGTGGCAACAGGCAATCGGCCAGCTTGTGTACCAGAGGCGCGAGGGCGGCTGGGGTCTCCTCCCTGAATCGGACGACCTCAGCAGGCAAAAAAGGTCAGGCCGGTGAGGAAGATCTGCTGGGCCGTCGTTCCATCGGTGGACGCGAAGTACAGAGTGAAGGAGTTGATCGGGCCGGCGTAGGTGACCCTGGACCGGTTCGCCACGGTGTCGGACGTGACCTCACCGGCTGACACGGCGCTCACGGGCGATCCGGTCGTCCCGTTGCCCTGCAGGGGGGGGCCGTTGGTCACGCTGGTGGGTTCGGGGTCGAGCACGATGGCGTCACGGTACCGACTGCGCAGCCAGTCGACGTCGGCAATCGTGAACTGGAGGTTGGTCACGGGGCGGCTGAACGTGATCGTGAGTCTCTGCCCGCCAGAGCCGGACTGCTGGAGCAGCAGACCGTCCGCCCTCAGGTCTCCGAGTCCGTTGTAGCCCTGGTTGATGCCGCCGGCCGAGGTGAGGTTGTTGGGCGTCAGAGACTTGCCGCTGTCGGCGACGGTGTTCAGGGACAGGGTGATGGGAGTGCGGCCTGCGGCTGACCACGTGTAGGTGGACGGGGGCGTCCCATAAACGTTGGCCTGGGTGAACCTGCCCGTGAACGCGGCCGGGTTCGCGCATGAGACGGCGAAAGCCGGGGCTGCGGCGGCGGCTGCCACGGCCGGAACAGTCCAGGCCAGTCCGTGGGCCACGGTACGGCGGGACAGGGAAGGGGGCGAGGCGGGTGACTGAGGGTCCGTGAAGGACATGGGTTTCTCCGATGGTAGGGGAGCCGCCCGGCGGGCAGGTTGCCCAGCGTCAGCGCAGCGTTCGATTCACGGTGCTTCAAAGCATAGGGGTATCGCTGGCATCCTCGATAATCGGTGAGGGCTGCAGCTCCCCGGAGAGAGGGGCCGGATCGCCGGGCGGGCCGGTCAGTCCACCCGCGCCGTCGCCCCCAGCGCCGTCAGAAGGAACGCGTACTCCCACGCGGTGTCCTCCCAGCCCTGGTACCGGCCGGACGCGCCGCCGTGGCCGCCGTCCATCTCGGTGCGCAGCAGGATCGGGGCGCCGCCCTCGGCCAGGGGCGTGGCCTGGTCGCTCGTCACCGTCCGCCGCAGCTGGGCCACCCACTTGGCCGGCTCCACGTAGTGCACGCGGGTGTCGTTCAGGCTCGTCACGGCCGCGATCGCCGGGTAGTCCACCGCCCGCACGTTCTCGTACGGGGTGTAGGCGCGCATGGCCTCATACACGGCCGCGTCCTCGATCGGGTTGCCCCACTCCTCCCACTCGAGCGCGGACAGCGGCAGCTCCGGGTCGAGGATCGTGGTGAGCGCATCCACGAACGGCACCACCGCCAGGCACGCCCGGTACAGCTCCGGCGCGAGGTTCAGCACCGCGCCCATGAGCAGGCCGCCGGCCGAGCCGCCCATGCAGGCCACGCGCGCCGGGTCCGCCCAGCCGAGGTCCACGAGGTGCCGGGTGGCGTCCACGAAGTCTGTGAAGGAGTGCCGCTTGGCCAGCTTCTTGCCGTCCTCGTACCAGCGCCGGCCCAGTTCGCCGCCGCCGCGCACGTGCGCGACCGCGAACACCACGCCCCGGTCCAGCATGGACAGCCGGGCCACACCCAGCACGGGGTCCATGGACATCTCGTAGGAGCCGTAGCCGTACACCACGCACGGGGCCGTCCCGTCCGGCTTCACGTCGCGGCGCCGGATCACGGTGACGGGGATCCGCACGTCCTCCCCGGTCACCGACGACGGCTCGGACGCCGGCGCCCACACGCGCTCGGCCACGTAGTCGGCCGGGTCGTAGCCGGGCACCTCCGTCTCGCGGCGCCGGTGCACCTCGCCGGTCGCCGCCGAGACGTCCAGCACGCGCGCGGGCGTGATCCAGGACGTGTAGGCCAGCCGCAGGAACGGGGACTCGGCCGCCGTCGCGGACAGGTGGCACGCGTAGAGCTCCTCGTCGAACGCGGGCTCGCGCCAGTGCGCGGCCTGCCCGGCCAGCACGGCGTCCAGCCCGGCGACGACGACGCGCGGGGTCGTCTCCCGGCGCACGGCCAGGGCGGCGTGGGTCAGGGTGACCATGACGCCGTCGACCTTCACGTCCTCGCGGTGCGGCACGACGGTGCGCCAGGCGCCCCGGTCGGCGACGTCCGCCTCGGCGACCACCGAGAGCATCCCGTTGGGCGCGGAGACGGGGGCGCCGTCGTCGTCCAGGGCGCGGTCGTGGACCACGAGCAGCCGGCGGACGCCGTCGGCGTCGGTGACGGGCTCGACGTCGGCGAGCATCCGCCACGCGCGGGGGATCAGCACACGCGGGGCGGGCAGGGGCGTGGCAGGGTCCTCCGGCAGGTCGACCACGAGGGTCTCGGAGACCTCCGAGTTGCCGACGCCGATCAGCAGCTGGGTGCGGTCGGCGACGCCCTCGAAGCCGGTCCACATGCCCGGATCGGCCTCCTCGTGCAGGAGCACGTCCTCGGCCGGGTCGGCGCCGAGCACGTGGGCCTTGACCTGGTACGGCCGCCACGAGTCGTCCCACACGGTGTAGAACACGCGGGTGCCCGAGCGGTCGAAGCGGACGCCGTGGGCCACGTTCTCGACCGCGTCCGGCAGGTCCTCGCCCGTGGCGATCTCACGCACGCGCAGGGTGAAGCGCTCGTCGCCGGTGTGGTCCACGGCGTAGGCCACCCGGGTGGCGTCCGGGCTGATGTGCAGGCCGCCGAGCGCGAAGAACGGGTGACCCTCGGCCTCGGCGTTGCCGTCCAGAATCACCTGCTCGCCCGGCAGGGCGGCGTCCGGGGTGATGACGGGCGGGGTCCAGTCGGCCTCGAGGTCGCCGGTGTCGCGTGCGGGCACGCGGCAGTGGATCGGGTACTCGGCGCCCTCGCGGGTGCGCACGAAGTACCACCAGCCGTCCCGGCGGGCGGGCACGGAGCGGTCCGTCTCCACCGTGCGGGCCTTGATCTCGCCGACGATCGCCTCGCGCAGCGGCGCCTGCTCCGCGGTCACGGCCTCGGTGTACGCGTTCTCGGCGGCCAGGTGCTCGAGCACGCGGGGCTCCGCCTTGCCGCGCAGCCACTCGAAGTCGTCCTGGAACGTGTGGCCGTGGTGGCGGCGGGTCACGGGCTCGGCGGAGACGGGCGGCGGGACGGGGGCGTGCGAAGTGGTCTGGGGCATGCGGCCCATCCCATCACGCCGCGCGGGGCGGGGCCGACACCCCGCGCCGCACACGACGACGGCGGCGCACCGGGCCGGTGCGCCGCCGTCGGGGGTGGCGGGTCAGTTCAGGCCGAGGGCCGCCCGGACCACGCCGAGCCCGAAGTACGCGACGAACGCGAGCGCCACGAACCACAGCAGCGGGTGCACCTCGCGGCCGCGGCCCTGGCCCGTGCGGATCACCGCGTAGGCCACCACGCCGGCGCCGATGCCGTTGACGATCGAGTAGGTGAACGGCATGAGGATGAACGTGAGGAACGCCGGGAAGGCCGCGCCCGGGTCGGACCAGTCGATCTGCACCACGTGCTGGCACATCATGAACCCGACCACCACGAGCGCGGGGGCCACGGCCTCGAACGGCACGAGGTGGATGAGCGGGGAGAGGAACACGGCCGCGAGGAAGAACAGGCCCGTGAACACGGAGGCCAGGCCGGTCCGGGCGCCCTCGCCGATGCCGGTGCCGGACTCCACGAAGATCTGGTGCGCCGAGCCGGAGGCGCCGCCGCCCACGGCGACCGCGAGCGCGTCCGCGGCGAGCACCCGGTTCAGGTCGGGGATGGAGCCGTCCGGGTTCACGGTGCCGGCCTCGCGGGCCAGGCCCACGGAGACGCCCATCGCGTCGAAGAACACGGAGAGCAGGATCGCGAACACGAGCAGGGAGGCCATCAGCCCGCCCACGGAGGTGAAGGCGCCGAACAGGTCCACGCTGCCGAGCAGGTGCAGGTCCGGGGCGGTCCACTCGGGCAGGGAGGGGGCGATCAGGGACCAGCCGGTGGGCACGGCGTTCCCGTCGGCGTCCACGGAGGGGCCGATGTGGAACACGGCCTCCAGCACGTTGGCGAGGATCGTCGCCACGACGATGCCGATCAGGATGGCGCCGCGCACCTTGCGGATCACGAGGACCGCGGTCAGCAGCAGCCCGACGACGAAGACCAGCACGGGCCAGCCCTCGAGCTCGCCGCCCGTGCCCAGGCCCACCGGGACCGTGGTGTCGGCGGCGTCCGGCAGCCGACGCACGAACCCGGCGTTGACGAGGCCGATCAGCGCGATGAACAGGCCGATGCCCACCACGATGCCGGACTTCAGCGCCTCCGGGACCGCGTCGAACACGGCGCGGCGGAAGCCGGTCACCACGAGCACCAGCATCACGAGACCGGCGAGGGTGACGAGGCCCATCAGCTGGGGCCAGGTGAGTCCCGGCGTCGTGGCGATGGTGATGGAGACGAACGCGGAGACGCCCAGGCCCGCGGCCACCGCGAACGGGTGCCGCGCCCACACGCCCATGACGATGGTCATGACGCCCGCCACGAGCGCAGTCACGGCGGCCACGGCGGGGATGCCCAGGGTGTTCCCGGCCGAGTCGGGCCCGGACAGGATCAGCGGGTTCAGCACCACGATGTAGCTCATCGCCAGGAACGTGGCGAGGCCGCCGCGGAACTCCTGGCCCACCGACGAGCCGCGCTCGGTGATGCGGAAATACCGGTCCAGGGCGCCGCGGGGAGCGGCGGGCGACGGGGCGGGCGAGGGCGGTGGAGAGGCGGTGCGGGAGGCCATGGCACCAGCGTAGTGACCCGGTCCCACGACGATCGCGCGCGTGCCGTCCCGCTACGCTCGCGGGCATGCGTCCCCGCTCCGCCTCCGCCGCCCGCACCCGGGAGGCGCTGCGCGGCGCCGTGCAGATCTACGCCCCCTCCACCGTCTACGCCGTCGGCCTGGGCGCCATGACGCCCGCGCTCGCGGTGGCGGCGCTGGCCCTCGGCCTGGACGCGGCGCGGGCGGCCGCCGTCGTGCTGCTGGTGGGGCTCGGCTCGCTCGTGGCCAACGGGCCGGCCTCGGCGCTCGCGGCCCGGGCGGGGGAGCGGGTCACCATGGTCGTCTCCGCCGTGCTCGGCACGGCCGGCGCGGGCCTGGCCTGGGCGACGACGGCCGGGGTGTCCTCCGGGCCGTCGGCGGCGGGGGTGGCCGAGCCGGGGCGGCTGGCGCTGTTCCTGGCCGCGGTGCTCGCCGTGGGCATGGCCGGGGCCGGGTTCAACCTGGCCCGGCAGGCGTACCTGGCGGTGGCGGTGCCGGCCACGCACCGGGCCCGCGCGATGTCCACGCTCGGCGGGACCGTGCGGATCGGGACGTTCCTGGGCCCGTTCCTGGGTGCCGCCGCGCAGGCCCCGCTCGGGCTGGACGGCGCGTTCGCCGCGGCCGCCGCGGCCATGGCCGTCGGCGCCCTGCTGTGCCTGCGGATCCGGGATCTGCCGGTGCCGGCGTCCGGTCCGGCGGCGGGGGAGGAGCCCGGCCCGGCCGGTCGACCCCGGCTGCTGGACGTGGCGCGCGCCCGGCGCGGGGCGCTGCTCACGGCCGGCTTCGGTGTCGTGGCCGTCTCCGCCGCCCGCGCGGCGCGCAACGCCGTCATCCCGCTGTGGGCCACGCACCTGGGCCTGGACGCGGCGACGGCGTCGCTCGTCTTCGGCCTGGCCGGCGCGGCGGACCTGCTGCTCTTCTACCCCTCGGGCCGGCTCATGGACCGCTTCGGCCGGCGCGCCGTGGCGGTGCCGTGCCTGACCCTGCTGGGGGCGGGATTCCTGGCGATCAGCCTCACCCGGGATCCGACGGCGTTCGCGGCGGCGGCGGTGCTGCTGGGCATCGGCAACGGCTTCGGCGCGGGGATCGTGATGACCCTCGGGGCGGACCACTCGCCGCCGAACGCGCGCGCCCAGTTCCTCGGTCTGTGGCGCTCGATGTCCGACGCGGGGATGCTCGCCGGGCCGCTGCTGCTCTCCGGGGCGACCGCCGCGGCCGGGCTGGCCGTCGGCGTCGGCTCCCTCGCGGTCGTCTGCGGGGTCGGAGCGGTCGTGTTCGCCGCGGTGCTGCCGCGCGGGCCGGGGGCCGTGGCGGACCCGCCGCCCGTCGTCGGGCGCTCCCGCTGACCGGGGGCGCCGGACCGTCGGCTCAGTCGGCGGTCTCGTCCGGGGGGATGGTCTGCCCGGAGGCCTGGTCGTCGAAGACCATGTACGTCTGCGTGTCGACGACGCTCGGCAGGGTCTGCAGTTCGTCGAAGATCACGCGGCGCAGGTCGGCGGTGTCCCGCGCGCGGACCAGCAGGATCACATCCATGTTCCCGCCCACGAGGGAGACGTGGGAGACCTCGGGGATGGCCAGGAGCGTGGCGCGCAGCTCGCGCCAGTCGTGCTGACGCAGCTTCATGGTCACGTGGGCGGAGGCCCCGAAGCCGACCTTGACGGGGTCGACCCGCACGGTGAAGCCTGTGATCACGCCCGCGTCCTGCAGGCGGTTCAGGCGTGAGTAGCAGTGCGCGCGGGAGATGTGCACGCGCTCGGCCAGGGCCGCGACGGACATCCGCCCGTCCTGCGTCAGTTCGCGGACGATCGCGCGGTCCACGCGGTCCAGCGGCTCGGCGGCCATGGCTCCTCCTGGGGCGGGGCGGACGGGGTCGGCCACGCGGCGGCGGACCGTCTCCGTGGCACGAGTCACAATAGCAGTTCGTCCGATGGAGTGCCTGATTTGCACCAGATCGTCTCGTGATCGCGGGCGGGCGCGCGACACATTGACCCTCTTGGGCACACTGAAGGCCACAGATCGAGAGGACCCGCCATGAGTGACCCCACCCCCGCCGTGCCCGGGGCCGCCCGGACCGACGAGGCCGAGACCCGCCCGAACGCCGGCGCCGCCTTCGGCATCTCCCTCGAGGAGTACCTACTTCCCGCCGCCCGCCGCATCCAGCTGATCGGCGAGGACGGCACTCTGCTGGCCCCGGAGGAGCAGGGCACCGAGCCCGGCCACGAGTATCCGCTGCCCTCCGACGAGGAGCTGCTGGCCGCCTACCGCCACCTCGTCATCGGCCGCCGCGTCAACGACCAGGCCTACGCCCTGGTGCGCCAGGGCCGCATGGCCGTCTATCCGTCCTCGCACGGCCAGGAGGCCTCCGAGGTCGCCGCCGCCGTCTGCCTGGGCGAGGACGACTGGCTGTTCCCGACCTACCGCGACACCGTGGCCGTGATCGCCCGCGGCGTCCCGCCGCTCGAGGTGATGGTGGCCTACCAGGGCACCTGGCATCAGGGCTACGACCCCCGGAAGCACCACGTCTCCATCCAGTCCACGCCCCTGACCACCCAGATGCTGCACGCCGTCGGGATGGCCAAGGCCGCCCGCCTGCGCGGCGAGGAGGTCGTGTGCCTGGCCATGGTCGGCGACGGCGGCACCTCCGAGGGCGACTTCCACGAGGCGCTGAACTTCGCGGCCGTGTTCAAGCTGCCGGTGATCTTCTTCGTGCAGAACAACAAGTTCGCCATCTCCGTGCCGTTCGCCAAGCAGTCGGCCGCCCCGTCCCTGGCCCACAAGGCCGTGGGCTACGGCCTGGCCGGCGAGCGCGTGGACGGCAACGACCTCGGCGCCCTGCTGGCCGTGCTGGGCCGCGCCGTGGAGCTGTGCCGGCAGGGCCAGGGCCCCTTCCTCGTGGAGGCGGACACCTACCGCATGCAGGCGCACACCAACACGGACGACCCCTCGCGCTACCGCGACGACGCCGAGGTGAAGGAGTGGGAGGCGCGCGACCCGCTGCGCCGCATGACCGCCTACCTCGAGTCCACCGGCGCCCTCACCGAGGAGGTCTCGGCCAAGATCGCCCGCGACGCCGAGGACGTCGCGCAGCAGCTGCGTGACGCCATGAACGCCGAGACGGATCTCGATCCGCTCGAGCTGTTCGACCACGTCTACTCCGTGCAGACCCCGCAGCTCGCCGCCCAGCGCGCGCAGCTGGCCGAGGAGCTGTCCCGTTCCGAGAACCAGGAGGCCTGAGCATGGCGACCCTGACCTTCGCCGCCGCGCTCAACGCGGCGCTGGCCGACGAGATGGCCGCCGACGACATGGTGGTGGTGTTCGGCGAGGACGTCGGCACCCTCGGCGGCGTCTTCCGCATCACGGACGGGCTGACCGCGCGCTTCGGCGAGGAGCGCTGCTTCGACACCCCGCTGGCCGAGTCCGGCATCGCGGGCATGGCAGTGGGCATGGCCCTCGGCGGCGCCCGCCCCGTGATCGAGATGCAGTTCGACGCGTTCGCGTACCCGGCCTTCGAGCAGATCGCCTCGCACGTGGCCAAGATGCGCAACCGCACCAAGGGCGCCACGCCCATGCCGATCACCATCCGCATCCCCTACGGCGGCGGCATCGGCGGCGTGGAGCACCACTGCGACTCCTCCGAGTCCTACTACGCGCACACCCCGGGCCTGAAGGTGTACACCCCGGCCTCGGTGAAGGACGCGTACATGATGCTGCGCTCGGCCATCCGCCTGGACGACCCGGTGGTCTTCATGGAGCCCAAGAAGATGTACTGGACCAAGGCCGAGCTCGACCTCGACCAGCTGCGCGCCGAGTTCGAGGAGGGCTGGGCCCGCGTCGAGGACAAGAAGGAGCACGGCGAGGCCTGGGCGCGCGCCGCCGTCGTCCGCGAGGGCACGGACGTCACCCTCGTCTCCTACGGCCCCTCCGTGCCCACCTGCCTCGCCGCCGCCCACGCGGCCGCGGAGGAGGGGCTCTCGGTGGAGGTCGTGGACCTGCGCACCGTGAACCCGCTGGACGAGGACACGATGACCGCCTCGGTCGCCAAGACCGGCCGCGCCGTCGTCGTCGCCGAGCCGCAGGGCTTCGCGTCCGTGGCCTCCGAGCTGGTGGCCCGGATCCAGCAGCGCTGCTTCCACTCGCTGGCGGCGCCCGTGGGTCGCGTGACCGGCTTCGACATCCCGTTCCCCGCGCCGAAGCTCGAGGAGCACCACCTGCCGAACATCGACCGCATCCTGGACGCGATCGACGACCTGAACTGGGACCTGGACGCCGAGGAGGCCCGCGCATGAGCAACACCTTCCTGCTGCCCGACCTGGGCGAAGGCCTGACCGAGGCCGACATCGTCCGCTGGCTCGTCGCCGAGGGCGACACCGTGGCCGTCGATCAGCCCATGGTCGAGGTCGAGACCGCCAAGGCCCTCGTCGAGGTGCCGAGCCCGTACGCCGGCACCGTGCTGACCCTGCACGGCGCCGAGGGCGAGACCATGGACGTCGGCAGCCCGCTGATCACCATCGGCGAGGCCGGCGAGTCCGGTGAGGGCTCCGCGCCCGTCGCCGGCACCGAGACCCTCGCCGTCCCGCCGTCCACCGGTGCGGCCGCGGCCGAGGCCGCCCGCCCCGGCGCGCTGAGCTACCGCGAGGAGGAGATGGCCGGCGTCCAGCCGAAGCCGGACAAGGCCCGCGGCGGCGACGGCGACGTCGCCGGCTCCGACGACGAGGCCTCCGGCGCCGTGCTCATCGGCTACGGCACCTCCGGCCACAAGGCCACCTCCCGCAGCCGTCCGTCCAAGCGCGGCCGCAGCGCCGCCCGCCCGACGCCGGCCCCCACGGCCGGGGCCGGCGCCCCGCGCGTGACCTCCCCGATCGTCCGCAAGCTCGCCCGCGAGAAGGGCGTGGACGTGGCCGCGCTGACCGGCACGGGCCCTCACGGCCTGATCACCCGCGCCGACGTGCTCACCGCGGCCGAGGGCTTCGCCCCGCAGGCCGCCCCGACCCCGGCCCCGTCGGCCGCCGCCGCCCCGGCAGCCGAGGCCGCCGCGCAGCCGGGCGCCGTGGACGGGCGGACCGGCCTGGCCGTCGTCGCCCGCACCCCGATCTCGGGGGTGCGCAAGGTGATCGCGGACCAGCTCTCCCGCTCGCGCCGCGAGGTCCCGGAGGTCACGGCGTGGCTGGACGTGGACGTCACCGCCCTGCTCGAGCTGCGGGCCGCGCTCAAGGCGAAGGACCCGGAGAACGCGCCCTCGCTGCTCGGCCTGATCGCCCGCTTCACCCTGGCCGGCCTGCGCCGGTACCCGGTGATGAACGCGCGCATCGAGGCGGGGGCGGACGGCAAGGACGAGATCGTGGAGGTCGACGGCGTCCACCTCGGCCTGGCCGTGCAGACCGACCGCGGCCTCATGGTGCCCTCCGTCGAGCACGCGGAGAAGCTGTCCGCGGACGAGCTCACCGCCGCGATCAACAACACCGTCAGCCGTGCCCGCGCGGGCAGGGCCGCCCCGGCCGAGCTCACCCGCGGCACGTTCACGCTGAACAACTACGGCCCGCTGGGCACGGACGGCGCCACGCCGATCATCAACGTGCCCGAGGTCGGGATGCTCGGCATCGGCCGGATCATCGACCGCCCGTGGGTCGTGGATGGGGAGATCGTGGTCCGCAAGGTCACCGAGATGACCGTGACCTTCGACCACCGCGTCACCGACGGCGCCACCGCGAGCGCGTTCCTCACGTTCGTGGCGGACTGCCTCCACGATCCGACGGCGGCCCTCGCCCGGATCTGATCCGCACGATCCCGGCCCGCCCCGACCCCTGACGAGCCCTGCGATGTGGCGGCCATTCCTCGCGGATGGCCGCCACATCGCAGGGCTCGTCGTCTGGTGGGGGGCGGTGAGCGTGCGGGGAGGGGGGTCAGTCCGCGCGGCCGCGGCGGAAGGCCGTGCCGAGCGCGCCCCACAGCAGGACCGCGGGGGAGGCGCTGAGCAGGATCCCGGCCGGCTCGGCCGCCGGGTGGGGGCCGGCGCCGCTGGTCGCGGGGGTGTCGAGGGTGAGGGCCAGCAGCACCAGCCCGGCCGCCAGGCCCGCGACGCCCAGGGACCAGAGCGTGGCCTCCACGCCGCGGGCGCCGCGCGGTGCGGGCCGCGGTGCGCCGTCGTACCGGGCGAACGGCACGGCGAGCAGCCCCCAGGCGGCGGACACGAGGGCCGCGGCGGCCATGTCCGACGGCCGGTGCCAGGCCTCCGTGTAGGCGACGGCGCCGGTGCAGGCGCTGACCACGGCGCCGAGGACGGTGGTGAGCGGTCGCCACCGGGCGGGCACGAGCAGCAGCGCGGCCACAGCGGCGCCCGTCGCGAGCGTCATGTGGCCCGAGGGCAGGGAGTTGCCGCCGGACCACGGGACCCCGTCGGCGTGTTCGGGCCGTGGAAGCGCCGCCTTGAGCAGCTGCGTGGTGAGGTTGGACCCGGCCAGCACGAGGAGGGCGAGCAGCCCCCGCCGCCGCCACCGGGCCACGGCGAGCGCGCCGAGCGAGGCCAGTGCCATGCCGACCGCCAGCCCGAGCGGCAGGATCCGCACCACCTGGGAGGCCACGTCTGGCACGGTGTCCGCGTAGCGCTCCTCGACGGCGCGGAACACCTGGTACTCGAGCACCTGGCCGGCGGAGGACCACACCAGGGCGGCGTAGACCAGCACGACGCCGGCCACACACGCGGCCAGCGCCAGCCACCACGTCCACGAGGGGAGGCGGCGCGGGGCGCGGGCGGTGGGGGGCATGGGTTCCATTGTGTCGGACGCGCAGCCGTCATGCAGGCTTCATCGGACGGTCACGCCCCCGTCGCCGTCCCGTCCTCCGCGCCGCTGAGCCGCCTGCCTAGCCTGGGGCCATGACCCGCGTGCCCCCCGCCCACGGACATCGCCCGGCCCTCCGCGACTCCACCGGGACGGTCCCCGGCCCGGGCGTCGAGCCGGGCGCCCGGCCCCGTCTCTCGGCCGAGGACCTGCTGGCCGCCCGGGACGCCCTGGCCCCGTTCGGGCGGCTGAGCCGGCAGGAGCCCATCGAGTGGGCCGCCGAGGAGCCCCTCGCCCCGGACCTGGCCGACTTCTACCGCTACGTGGGGCCGGAGTGGCTGGAGATCGACACCCTCGGCCTGCCCGTGATGTTCTTCCCGCTGGACCGCCTGTGGGACGAGCAGGCCGGCTACCGGTGGAACCACCGCACCGGTGCCCTGCTGGTGGACTGGAACGACGACTGGACGGTGGTGGCCAAGCAGGGCGCCGACCCGTTCATCCACGCGGCCTCCAGCGGCCAGGTGCTCATGGCCCCGGGAGACGAGGGCTGGGAGGACCGCCTGGACGAGCCGCGACCGGTCTTCCGCGACCTCACCGAGATGACCCGCGCGCTCGCGGCCGTGGGCACGGCGTGGGCGCGCTTCGACGACCCGTTCACCGCCGACTGGCATCTCACCGAGGAGGTGACGGCCGCCGTCGTCGCCGGCCTGGAGGAGGTGCTCGGCGCCCACGACCGCGCCGTGGACCTGGCCCGCGCCCTCGGCTACCTCCGCGCCGTCTGAGCCTCGGCGCCGTCCCGGGCGCCCCACGCTGCCGGCGCCCCGTCGGAACGGGAGCCGAGCGCCCTTCCTAGACTGACCGCATGAGCACCGCCCCCGCCCTGCCCCCGCTGCCCGGCGCGCCGGGCGGTCCCGCCCTGCCGAGCGTCGAGGAGCTGCTGGCCGACGCCGTCGCGGTCGCCCTGCCGATGCGCGTGAGGTTCCGCGGCACGGACCTGCGCCACGCCCTGCTGCTGCGCGGCCCGGCGGGCTGGGCCGAGTTCTCCCCGTTCCCGGAGTACGGTCCGCACGAGTGCGCCGCGTGGCTGGCCGCCGCGATCGAGGCCGGCTGGCAGGGCTGGCCCGCCCCGGTCCGCGAGACGGTCCCCGTCAACGCCACCGTGCCCGCGGTGGCCGCGGACGACGTCGAGGCCGTCCTGGCCCGCTACGGCGACGGCATCACCGCGGTCAAGGTCAAGGTGGCGGAACACGGCCCCGAGGGCGGGCTCGTCCCCGGCAGCCGCGAGGCCGACCTGGCCCGCGTACGGCGGGTGCGCGCGCTGCTGCCCCACGCGCAGGTCCGCGTCGACGCCAACGCCGGCTGGACGCCCACCGAGGCCGTGGACGTGCTCACCGCGCTGGCCGACGTGGGCCTCGAGTACGCGGAGCAGCCCGTGCCCGGCATCACCGACCTCGCGGAGGTCCGCGCGGAGCTGCGCGCCCGGGGCGTCCCCACCCCGATCGCCGCGGACGAGGCGGTCCGCAAGGCCGAGGACCCGCTCGCCGTCGCGGCCGCCGGGGCCGCGGACCTGATCGTGGTGAAGGTCCAGCCGCTCGGGGGCGTGCGCCGCGCCGCGGCGATCGTGGCGGCCGCGGGGCTGCCCGCGGTGGTCTCCTCCGCGCTGGACACCTCCGTGGGCATCGCCGGCGGCGCCGCGCTGGCCGCCTGCCTGCCGTCCCTGCCGCACGCGTGCGGGCTCGGCACCGCGGCGCTCTTCGAGCACGACGTCGTCGCCCCGGCCTGGCGCCCCCGCGCGGGGGCCCTCCCGGCACCGGGGGAGCGGGCACCCGCCCCCGACCCGGACCTGCTCGACCGCGTCCGGGCGGACGGGGCACGGCAGGCGTGGTGGGCCGACCGCGTGCGCGCGGCCCACGCGGTGCTGGCCGCGCAGGGCTGACGGGCCCGCCCGGTCCCCGTCCGCGCGGGGAATGTGAGCCGGATTACAGCACGTCGACGGGACGAAATCCGGCGGCCGGGAGAAGTTCAACTCGCGGCCACCTGGGCGTGGCTCGCCGCTCGTGGCGGGAGGCCAGGGTGATGGCGGCCCCGGCCGGTCTCACCCCCGGGGTCACCTCCGGCCCGGCACCGGACCCCGAACCATCCCCACGACGCGAAGGACCCCGTCATGCTGAAGCGCCTCCTCCCCATGGCCGGCCACACCCGTGGCAACCGCTCCGCCGTCACGTGCGAGCTCAAGTGCGGCAACGCGTGCGCCCACCCGGTGCCCAACACCTCGGCGAACCCGACCTTCCAGCAGATCGCGGAGACCGCCATCTCGCGCCGCTCCGCCCTGGTCGGCGGCACCGGCCTCGCCGCCGCCGTCGTCATCGGCTCCCAGGTGGCCCAGGCCCCCGAGGCGCTCGCGGACAACGGCCGGCGTCCGACCGGCGGCGGCAAGCTCCCCTTCGAGCCCATCGCGCCGGTGAGCCGCACCGTGGACACCATGACCGTGCCGGAGGGCTACGACTGGGGCACCGTGATCCGCTGGGGCGACCCGCTGTTCGCCGACTCCCCGGAGTTCGACATCGAGCACCAGACCGGTGCGTCGCAGGCTGCCCAGTTCGGCTACAACAACGACTACCTGAACATCATCTCCGACGGCGGCAACGACCGCTCCGGCTACCTCGTCTCCAACCACGAGTACACCAACGAGAACATCATGTTCTCCCCGGAGTACATCGCCTCGAACTTCGAGGACGTCGTCAACGTCGGCCTCCAGGCCCACGGCCTGTCGATCGTGGACCTCCAGCGCGCCAAGCGCGGCGCCCCGTGGGAGTACGTCCGCGGCGGCCGCCGCAACCGCCGCATCACCGGCACCACCGAGTTCGAGGTCCGTGGCCCGGCCGCCGGCCACGCGCTGCTCAGGACCGTCGAGGACCCGACCGGCACCCGCGTGCTGGGCACCCTGAACAACTGCGCCGGCGGCACCACCCCGTGGGGCACCGTGCTCTCCGGCGAGGAGAACTTCAACCAGTACTTCAAGGGTCGCGGCACCGCCGAGGAGAAGCGCTACGGCATCTCCGCCTCCGCCACCAGCCGCGGCTGGGAGAAGGTCCACGACCGGTTCGACCTGACCAAGCCCGGCTACGAGAACGAGGCCAACCGCTTCGGCTGGGTCGTCGAGATCGACCCCGAGGACCCGACCTCCACGCCCGTGAAGCACACCCTCCTGGGTCGCTTCAAGCACGAGGCCGGCACCGCCGTGATCTCGCCGTCCGGCCACGCCGTGGTCTACTCCGGCGACGACGAGCGCCACGACTACCTGTACAAGTTCGTCTCCGCCGAGAAGGTCCGGGAGGGCGACAAGAAGCACAACATGCGCCTGATGGACAAGGGCACCCTCTACGTGGCCAGGTTCTCCGGCGACTCCCCGGCCGCCCAGATCGACGGCAGGGGCACCCTGCCCTCGGACGGCGCCTTCGACGGCTCCGGCGAGTGGATCGCCCTGGCCGACGAGAAGACGTCCTTCGTCCCGGGCATGTCCCTGGCCGAGGTCCTCGTCTACACCCGCCTCGCGGCCGACAAGATGGGCGCCACCAAGATGGACCGCCCGGAGGACGTCGAGACCAACCCGGTCACCGGCAAGGTCTACGCGGCCCTGACCAACAACACCAAGCGCACCGCCGTGGACGAGGCCAACCCGGTCATCGGCAACCGCGACGGCCACGTCATCGAGATCACCGAGCGGGGCGGGGACCACACCTCCACCGCCTTCACCTGGGTCATCCTGCTGCTCGCCGGCGACCCGGCGGTCTCCTCCTCGGCCTACTTCGCCGGCTACCCGAAGGAGAAGGTCTCCCCGATCTCCTGCCCGGACAACCTGGCGTTCGACTCCGAGGGCAACCTCTGGATCTCCACCGACGGCCAGCCCGGCACCATCGGCTACGCCGACGCGCTGCACAAGGTCACCCTCGACGGCGCCGAGCGCGGCCGCGTCCAGCAGTTCCTCGCCGTCCCGCGCGACGCCGAGACCTGCGGCCCCGTGATCCACGACCGCGACAACTCCGTGTTCGTCAACGTCCAGCACCCGGGCGAGGACGGCACCTGGGGCGCGCACACCTCCTCCTTCCCGGACTTCCTGAGCCCGACCGGCCCGGTCCAGGTGGGTGACAAGGTCGCGGCCCCGCGTCCGTGCGTCGTCCAGGTGTTCAACGCCACCGGGAACAACGGCATCGGCAAGGGCGCCGGCAAGGAGAAGGGCAACAAGGGCAAGGGCGACAACGGCAAGGGCAAGGGCAACGGCAAGGGCCCGAAGGGCTGACCCCCGCCTCCGCCAGGACCCTCGACGAGGCCGTCACGGCCGGCGCCACCGCGTCACCGTGGCGGCCTCTCCGCGTCCGGGGCCCGTCCGCGCCCGGGCCTAGACTGGTGGCCACCATGACCTCCGTCGACTCCCTCTCCGTGGCGCGCGCCGTCGCCACCGCCCTGATCGACGCCGGCATGCGGGACGCGGTGGTCTGCCCCGGCTCCCGCTCCGCCCCGCTGGCCTACGCGCTCGCGGTCCTCGAGCGCGCCGGCGAGGTCCGCCTGCACGTGCGGGTGGACGAGCGCTCGGCCGGCTTCCTCGCCCACGGGCTCTCGCTGGCCTCGGGGCGCCCGGTGGGCGTGCTGACCACGTCGGGCACCGCCGTCGGGAACCTGCTGCCCGCCCTGATGGAGTCCTTCCACGCCGGCACGCGCGTGATCGCGCTGACCGCGGATCGTCCGCCCGAGCTGCACGGCACCGGTGCGAACCAGACCACGGACCAGAGGGACGTGTTCGGCACGCACGTCCGCCATGCCGCCTCCCTCGGCTGCGACGGGGCCGACGGCGTGGACGCCGAGCAGCATCTGCGCCACGTGCGGGCCACCGTGCGCCGGGCCCTGCTGGCGGCCGAGGGGGTCGTGGCCGAGACCGGCCCCGACGACGGCGGGCCCGGTCCGGTGACGATGGCAGAGGCCCCGGCCGGACCCGTCCACCTGAACCTGCACTTCCGCGACCCGCTCGTGCCGAGCCCTGAGGAGGCGGCCGCCATGGGCGCCGCCGCCGCGGCGCCGCACACCCCTGCTCCGGCCGTCGCCCCGACCGGCGCGAGCCCGGCCGCCGCCGCGTCGGCCTACCGGGCGCCCGGGGCGGTGCTCTCGGGACTGCCCGAGCTGGACGTCGCCCGCCTGGACCAGCGGCGCACCGTCGTGCTGGCCTGCCACGGTGCCGGCCCCGCGGCCGCGGCCTTCGCGCTGTCCCTGGGCCTGCCCCTGCTGGCCGAGCCGTCCTCGAACGCGCGGTTCTCCGCCAACGCCATCGCCGCCTATCCGCTCCTGCTGGGCGCGGCCGGCGGCCGCGACGCGGACGCGCACCCCCTGGCCTCCCGCATCGAACGGGTCGTGCTGTTCGGCCGGCCCACGCTCACCCGGACGGTCAACGCGCTGCTGGCCCGCCCCGACGTCGCCACGGCCCTGCACGCCCCCGAGCCCGCACCGTGGTTCGAGCCGGGCCGGCGCCGGGAGACGCCCGTGGAGACCCTCGAGGAGCTCGCCGCCTTCGCCGGGCAGGGCGAGCCCGGCTGGCTCGCCGCGTGGCAGCACGCCTCGATGCGCGCCCAGGCCGCCGTGGAGGACGTGCTCGTCACCACCGACGCCGGCGACCGGCTCAGCCCGCAGACGGTGGCGCACGTGAGCGCCGCCATGGTCCGGGGCCCGCTCGTGCTGGGCTCGTCCTCGGTGATCCGGGACGTGGACCTGACCTGGCGGCCCCCCTCGGCGCCGGACGCGGAGGTGTACGCCAACCGCGGGCTCGCCGGGATCGACGGGACCGTCTCCACGGCCGCGGGCGTCGCACTGGCGCGCGGACGGCGGACCGTGGCCCTGCTCGGCGACCTCACCGCCCTGCACGAGGCGGGCGGCCTGCTCGTGGGCCCCACCGAGACCGAGCCGGACCTCGACCTCGTGGTCGTCAACGACGACGGCGGGGCGATCTTCGCGAGCCTCGAACACGGGGCCGTGGCCGAGGCGCCCGGCATGGCGGACCCCGTCGAACGGCTCTTCGGCACCCCGCACGGCGTGGACCTGGCCGCCCTGGCCGCCGCGTACGGCCTCCCGTACACGCGGGTCACCGACCGCGTCGACCTCGTCCGGGCCCTGTCCGACCCGGTGCGCGGCCGGCGTCTGCTCGAGGTCCGCTGCGACCGCGCCGACCGTCCGCGCGTCGCCGCCGCCCTGGCCGCGGCGGTGCGCGCCACGTTCCCGCCCGCGTGCCCCGTCCCGGACCCCGCGCCGGACGCCGGCCCGGCCCCCGCCCCGCCCACCGCCGAGCTCGCCGCCGAGGAGGCCCCCCAGTGACCGACACGCCGACGTCGCCCGCGCCCGACTCGACCCCCGCCGTCGTGCGCCGTGCCGACGTGCTGATCTCCGGCTGCGGCCCCGCCGGCGCCACCGCCGCCGCCCACCTCGCCGCGGCGGGGCTGGACGTGGTGGTGCTCGAGAAGACCGCGCACCCGCGTGAGAAGGTCTGCGGCGACGGGCTGACCCCGCAGGCGGTCCGGGAGCTGCAGCTGCTCGGCGTGCCCCACCGGGGCGAGCCCGGCGACGACGGCGGCTGGCGCGTCATCCGCGGCCTGCGGCTGCGCGCGGGCGAGCGCAGCGTGGACGTGCCGTGGGCGCCCACCCAGACCTGGCCGGACTACGCGCTCACGCGCACCCGCCGCGATTTCGACGCCCTCCTGGCGGACCTGGCGCGCACCCGCGGCGCCGAGGTCCGCGAGCGGCACGCCGTCACCGGCGTCGTGCAGGACGAGGCCGGACGCGTGGTCGGGCTGGACGCGGAGCTGATCGCGCCGAACGGACGCAAGACCGGCCAGACCGCCCGCTTCACCGCGCCGATCGTGCTCGCGTGCGACGGCGTCTCGGCCCGCGCCGCCGTCTCCGCGGGCCTGCACCGCCGCGAGGACCGGCCCATGGGCGTGGCCGTGCGGGCCTACTACACCGCCGGTGCCGCCGTCGACGGGGCGATCCCCGCCCCGCCCGGTGACCGGGGGGAGTGGATGGAGTCCTGGCTGCGCCTGCCGGACGCCGAGGGCAACCCGCTGCCCGGCTACGGCTGGCTCTTCCCGCTGGCGGACGGCACCGTGAACGTGGGCCTGGGCATCCTGGACACCTCCCCGCAGTTCGGGAAGCTGGACTACCGCGGGCTGCTGAAGTCCTGGACCGGGGCGCTCACCGCGGACTGGGGGATCGCCGAGCAGACGCGCACCTCGCGGATCCTCGGCGCGGCCCTGCCGATGGCGTTCAACCGCACCCCGCAGCACGTGCCGGGCATGCTCCTGGTGGGCGACGCGGCCGGCATGGTGTCCCCGTTCAACGGCGAGGGCATCGGGTTCGCGATGGAGGCGGCCCGCCTCGCCGCGGACCTGGCGGTGCAGGCGCACGCGGCCGGGACCGACGGCGCCGCGGACGCGATCCTGTCCCGTTACCCGGTGATCACCCAGCACCTGTGGGGCCGCCACTTCGCCCTCGGCGCCCGGTTCGCCCGCCTGATCGGCGATCCGCGCGTGATGAAGGCGGCACTGGGCGCCGGGATGGCCGCACCCCCGCTGCTGCGGGCCGCGGTGAAGGTCATGGGCAACACGGTGGACGCGCGGGGCGGCGACGCCGTCGACCGGGCCGTCCGCGTGCTCGAGGCGCTCACCCCCGCGCTGACGACCGCGGGCGGCGCGCCGTTGGGTAGGCTTGCCCGGTGACCACCGCAGACCCCGGCTTCGCCCTGCCCTCCGGCTTCGAACCCCTCGCCGAGCACGGCCGTGTCCTGGAGGTCGTGCTGACCGCGCTCGAGCAGGTCGAGGAGCAGCTGGACACCGCCCTCGGCTTCGACGACCTGTTCTCCGACACCGCCGCCCACCACCTGATGGCCGCCGGCGGCAAGCGGGTCCGTCCGGTCCTGACGGTGCTCGCCTCCCTCCTGGGCGACCCCGCCCTGGCCTCCGGCGAGGTCGCCGACGTGGACGCGCCCGCCCGCCAGGCCGCCGTCGTGATGGAGCTGACGCACCTGGCCACGCTGTACCACGACGACGTGATGGACGAGGCCCCCGTGCGCCGCGGCGCCCCCGCCGCCCACCGGCTGTGGGGCAACTCGGCGGCGATCCTGGCCGGCGACCTGATCTTCGCCCGCGCGTCCCAGCTCATGGCCGAGCTCGGCCCGCGGCCCGTGCAGATCCAGGCGGACACCTTCGAACGCCTCGTGCAGGGCCAGCTGTGGGAGACCCGCGGTCCGGCCGAGGGCGCGGACCCGATCGAGCACTACTACGCGGTGCTCTCCGGCAAGACCGGCTCGCTGATCGCCGCGGCCGGCATGCTCGGCGCGCTGCTGGGCGGGGCCGACGAGGCAGCCGTCCAGGTGATGCGCGCCTACGGCGAGAAGGTGGGCCTGGCCTTCCAGCTCGCCGACGACCTGATCGACCTCACCGGCGACGCCGAGCGGATCGGCAAGGTCCCCGGCACGGACCTGCGCGAGCGCGTGCCCACCCTGACCACGCTGCTGCTGGCCCGCGCGGCGCAGGGCGAGGGGCCGGAGGCGGAGGACGCCCGCCGGGTGCGCGCGCTCGTGGACGGGCCGCTCGACACCGACGAGCAGCTGGCCGCCGCCGTCGCCGCGCTCACGGGCCACCCCGCCATCGACGAGGCGTGGGCGATCACCCGCGGCTGGGCGGAGCAGGCCAAGCAGGCGCTCGCCCCGTTGCCGGACTCCGCCGTGAAGACGGCGCTCGAGGCGTTCGCCGACTACGTGGTGGGTCGCTCGGCCTGACGCCGCGGTCCGCGGCGTCGCCGCCTCGATCCGGGGCGGCCGCTCAGTCCAGGCGGGTCGGGGCGGGGTCCAGCGCGGCCGCGAGCTCCCGGGCCTTGAGGGCGCGGACCTCCGGGGCCACCGGGTGGCGCAGCTGCCGGTAGAGCAGGTCCCCCTCGAAGCGCGGGAAGACGTGCAGGTGGTAGTGCCACACGTGCTGGTTGCCGGCGGGTTCGTTGTGCTGGCGCGTGGAGATTCCCTCCGGGGCCCACGCACGCTTCATGGCCAGCGCCACCTGCTGGGCCATCAGGGCGATGCGCTGCAGCACGCGCGGGGGCAGGTCGTAGAGGTTCTCGTAGTGCTCGGCCGGGCAGACCATGGCGTGACCCTCGTGCTCGCCGAACCCGTCCACCGCGATCAGCACGAGCAGGTCCTCGTCCTGGTAGACGGTGTCCCCGAGCTCGCAGCGGTTGCCCGGGTCGGAGACGTCGCCGGCCACGAGCCCGCAGAACGGGCAGACGTAGCCGTCCGGGGCGTGGGAGACCGGGGCGGGCGCGGTCACCGGTCCGGACCCTCGTCGTCCTCGGGGTCCTCGAAGGTCCACGCGAGCAGGTCCGTGAGGAACTCGCTGAAGGTGCCGCCCTCGTCCTGCCACTCGCCCTCGGGGGCGTCGGCGCCGGCGGAGCGCCGCCACACCAGTGGGTCCGGCAACGCCAGGTTGTCCACCGGCAGACCCCAGACGACCGTCTCGTCCGCGTCCTCCAGGAACATGAGGAAGCCGTCCCGCACCTCGAGGTCCTCGGGGTCCCACACGTAGTGGTCCGTCTCCATGAGGTCCCCGCAGTTGCCCAGGGCGAGGTAGAACTCGCGCAGGGCGGCCGGGATCATGAGCCCGGCGCCGAGCTGCTCCGCCGCGGGGGACTGGGCCAGCCGGGCATCGACGTCGGCCGGGGAGAGGCCGTCGTCCTCGGCCCAGGCGTCACCCAGCAGGTCCGGGACGAGCCGCTGGAAGGCCGGGAGGTACACGGGGGCGGGGGGCTTGGCGGGCATGCGGCCAGTCTAGGCCCGAGCGCCGTCCCCGGCCCGGACCGCCCGACGCTGCAGGCGGGAGGCGTTCAGCTGGTCGAGGGTGAACACCGCCAGCGAGAGCCAGATGAGCCCGAAGCCCGCCCAGCGGGCCGCGGGCATCTGCTCGCCGAGCACCGTGACCGCCACGAGGAACTGCAGGATGGGCGCCGTGTACTGCAGCATCCCGAGCGTGGTCAGCGTCAGGGAGCGGGCCGCCGCCGAGAACAGGATGAGTGGAACGGCGGTGGCCACGCCGAGCCCGGCCATGAGCCAGAAGTGGCCGGGGCCCTCGGTGACGGTCGTGAGCAGCCCGGCCTGCGCCAGCAGCGCGCTGCCCACCACGAACACGGGGATCAGCACCACGGTCTCGGCGGTCATCGCGGTCACCGCGTGCACGGGGGAGGGGAAGCGCTTCTTCACGAAGCCGTAGAGCCCGAACGAGGTGGCCAGCCCGAGCGCGATCCACGGCACCTGCCCCATCGCCGCGGACATGACGACGACGGCGGCCACCGCGATCCCGACGGCCACCCACTGGCCCCGCCGCAGCCGCTCACCGAGGAACAGCACGCCGAGCAGGACGTTCACCAGCGGGTTCATGAAGTAGCCGAGCGAGGCCTGCAGCACGTTGCCCGTGGTGACCGAGACCGCGTACAGCAGCCAGTTCACCGCGATGATCCCGGCGGCCAGACCCGTGGTGCCCCACCGGCCCGGTGTGCCCAGGGCCGCGCGCAGCTCCTGCAGGCGGCGCATCACGGTCAGCAGCAGCAGGCAGAAGATCAGGGCGAAGCCGATGCGCACCACCACGATCTCCAGGGCCCCGGCGGGCGCGAGCACCGCCATGTAGAGCGGCAGCAGGCCCCACACGAAGTAGGCGGTGAAGCCCAGGGCCAGCCCGCGCGGGTCGTCGGCCGGGGCGGGGGAGACGGTGGGCAGGGCACCGGTGTCGGGGGCGGCGCCGTCGGGGGTCGCGCCGAGCCGGGCAGAGGGGGAGGAGGGGCTCACGCGGACCACTGTACGGTCCGGGTGAGCACTCTCACCCAGGTTCCTCCCGGTTGCGCCGGTAGACTGGGGGGTCGATCCCGCGCGCCGGTGCCGGGCCTCGCCCCGCGCTCCGCCGGCGTGCCCCGCCGTCGTCGAAAAGGACCCACCCGCCGTGACCGTTCGCCCTGACCGCCCGTTGCGCATCGCCATCATCGGTGCCGGACCCGCCGGGGTGTACACGGCGGACATCCTGACCAAGGAGGAACGGGACTTCCGGGTCAGCATCGACCTGTTCGACCGGTACCCGGCCCCGTTCGGTCTGATCCGCTACGGGGTGGCCCCGGACCATCCGCGCATCAAGGGCATCGTGACCGCCCTGCACAAGGTCATGGACCGCGGGGACATCCGTTTCCTGGGCAACGTGGACTACGGCACGGACCTGAGCCTGGCGGATCTGCGTCGGCATTACGACGCGATCGTGTTCTCCACCGGTGCGGTGCGGGACGCTGTCCTGGACGTGCCGGGGGTGGAGTTGGCCGGCTCGTTCGGTGGCGCGGACTTCGCGTCCTGGTATGACGGGCACCCGGATGTGCCGCGGCATTGGCCGTTGGAGGCCACGCAGGTGGCGGTGATCGGCAACGGGAACGTGGCCCTGGATGTGGCCCGGATCCTGTCCAAGCATGCCGAGGACCTGCTGCCCACCGAGATCCCGGACAACGTGTACCGGGACCTGGCCGCCTCCCCGGTCACGGATGTGCATGTGTTCGGTCGGCGTGGGCCGGCGCAGGTGAAGTTCACCCCGTTGGAGCTGCGGGAGCTGGCGCATTCCCGGGATGTGGACATCGTGCTGTACGAGGAGGACTTCGACTTCGATGAGGCCTCGGAGCAGGCGATCGAGGAGAACAACCAGGTCCGCACCATGGTGGGGACGCTGACGAACTGGCTCATGGAGCAGGAGGACCGTCAGCAGAGCGCCTCGCGTCGGCTGCACCTGCATTTCCTGCAGGCCCCGGAGGAGTTCCTGGACGAGGACGGCGACGGCCGGGTGGACGGTCTGCGGATGCGCCGCATGGAGTTGGACGGTTCCGGTGGGGTCCGCCCGAGCCAGGAGACCGTGGACTATCCGGTGCAGGCGGTGTACCGGGCGGTGGGCTATTTCGGGTCCCCGGTGGAGGGGGTGGAGTTCGATGAGGTGCGCGGGGTGATCCCGAACGCGGAGGGCCGGGTGCTGGACGCGGACGGTGCCCCGGTGCCGGGCCTGTACGCCTCGGGGTGGATCAAGCGGGGCCCGGTGGGGTTGATCGGGCACACCAAGGGTGACTCTCTGGAGACGATCACGCATCTGATCGAGGACGAGCCGGGGCTGTGGACGGCCCAGGAGCCGTCGGAGGAGTCCGTGATCGAGCTGCTCGAGTCCCGTGAGGTGCCGTACACGACGTGGGCCGGCTGGCATGCCCTGGATGAGCATGAGAAGTCCTTGGGTGCGCAGGCCACGCAGGCCGGTCCGGTGGCGCGGGAGCGGGTGAAGGTCGTGGACCGGGAGGAGATGACCCGCATCTCCCGCGACGGGGCCTCCGTCCCGTCCGTCTGATCCGGGGCGGGCCCTGGCCGCCCCGGCGCTAGGCTTCCGGGGTGGCCCGCCTCCTCGTCGACATCACCCCGCTGCGGGTCTCACCCGCCTACCGGCGGCTGTGGCTCGGCAACACGCTCTCGTACGTGGGCACGCAGCTCACGCTCGTGGCGGTGTCCCTCGAGGTGTTCGCCCTGACCGGCTCGTCGTTCGCGGTGGGCCTGCTCGGCCTCGCCGCGCTCGTGCCGCTCGTGGTCGCGGGCCTGTACGGCGGCGCGATCGCAGACCGGCACCACCGCCGCCGCGTCGCGCTGACCTCGTCGGCCGTCATGTGGCTGACCACGGTCGGCATCGCCGCGCAGGCCTGGGCCGGGCTGGAGTCGGTGCCGGTGCTGTACGCCCTCGTGGCCCTGCACTCCGGCGCGTCCGGCATCAACCAGCCCACCCGCGGCGCGATCATCCCCGCGCTCGTGGGCCTGCCGCTCGTGCCGGCGGCGAACGCGCTGAACATGATGACGTTCTCCGTGGCCCTCATGGTCGGCCCCATGCTGGGCGGCGTGCTCGTGGGGGCGGTCGGCTACGCGTGGACCTACTCGATCGACGTCGTCACCTTCCTGGCCGCCCTGTACGCCGTGTGGCGGCTGCCGTCCCTGCCGCCGCAGCAGGCCGAGGCCGCGGCCGCCTCGGGCGCGCGCGGGGGCCTGGCGTCGGTGGTCGAGGGCCTGCGCTTCCTCGGCTCGCGACCGAACCTGCGGATGACCTTCCTGGCGGACATCGTGGCCATGACGACGGCGTTCCCGCGCGCCCTGCTGCCCGCCATCGGCGCCGTGGTGCTCGGCGGCGGTGAGGCCGCCGTCGGGGTGCTGCTGGCCGCGATGGCGGCGGGCGCGTTCCTCGCGGGGCTGTTCTCCGCCCCCTTCACCCGCCTGCACGCGCAGGGCTGGGGCGTGTACGTCTCGATCCTCGTGTGGGGCGGGGCGGTGGCCGCGTTCGGCGGCGTGGTGTGGTGGGCGCGGTCCCTGCCCGACGGCGATCCCCGCCTCACGCTCGCGTTCGCCCTCGCCGCGCTGTGCATGGGGGCGGGCGGGGCCGCGGACTCGCTCTCCGGCGTCTTCCGCGGCTCGATCCTGCAGTCCGCGACCCCGGACCATCTGCGCGGCCGGCTGCAGGGCGTGTTCGTCGTGGTGGTGGCGGGCGGGCCGCGGCTGGGCGAGCTGATCACCGGCGGTGCGTCCGTGGGCCTGGGGGAGGGGCCGACCCTGCTGGCCGGCGGCGTGCTGTGCATGCTCGGCGTGAGCGCGCTGATGCGGTGGCAGCCCGGCTTCCTGCGCTACGACGCACGGAACCCCACGCCCTGAGCGGGCGTGGGGTTCCGTGACGGTGGCGAGGCGGGAGGCTGCGAGCCAGCGAGCGCCGAGCCGGACGTCTCTGCCCGTGAGCCAGATGATTCTGCTGCAGATCGGGCCGCGAAACCGCCGAATCGTCTGGCTCGCGTCGGCCTGAGCCGCCGTCTACGGGAGCCACCACGACGACGGCGGCCGGCGGGTCAGCGGTCGCGGTCGGCCTGGATCGTGGCCGGGACCGCGCCACCCAGGCGCGTCCAGTGGCGGACGAGGTCCTCGTCCGGGGCCGCCTGGAGCGTCTCGCGGGCCGCCTCCTCCGCCTTCTTGATGCGGCGCTCCAGACTCTGGTCCGCGCCCTCGTAGGCGGCCGCGTGCCGGTGGGAGCGCAGCGATCCGACGTCCTCCGTGCGACGTTCCACCACCGCGAGCTGCTCGGCGATCGCGTCCTGGTTGGCGCGCTGGGCCTTCAGGTTCGCGGGGGCGAGCACCTGGGCCACGAACCCGTGGTCGAGGAGGAGGCCGCGCGGGGCGGCGAGGCCGTGACGCAGCGCGAGGTCCACATGGTCGTCGAAGGTCAGGAGCATGGCGGCCTTGGTGAACTTCAGGTCGTCGACCGGGCGGCCGTCCACGCGGGCCCGGGCCCGCGCCCGGCCGATCGTGGTGTCGGCGGACCACACGGCCCCGCGAGGGTCGATCAGGTACAGCATGGGGACTCCTGGTGGGATCGGAGGGGAGGCGGCGTGCGGATCAGCGGAAGTTCACGAACTGCAGGTCCGCGTCCTCGAAGTCCTTGAGCATCGCGATGACCGACTGCAGGTCGTCGCGGGACTTGGAGGACACGCGCAGCTCGTCCCCCTGGATCTGGGCCTTGACGGACTTGGGGCCCTCGTCGCGGATCAGCTTCGTGATCTTCTTCGCGGTGGGCTGGTCGATGCCCTCCTTCATGGTCGCCTCGATGCGGTACTCCTTGCCGGAGGCGAACGGGGCGCCGGCGTCGAGGGACTTGAGGGAGATGCCGCGCTTGACGAGCTTGGACTCGAACACGTCCTTGACGGCCTTGACGCGCTCCTCGGAGGAGGCCTTCATGAGGATCTTCTCGCCGGAGAAGTCGATCTCGGCGCCGACGCCCTTGAAGTCGTAGCGCTGGGCGATCTCCTTCTGCGCCTGGTTCAGGGCGTTGGACACCTCCTGGCTGTCCACCTTGCTGACGACGTCGAACGTGGAATCGCTGGCCACGGGTGCTCTCCTTCAGGGTCTGCGGACGGGGTGCGCCCCTCGACGACGGCCACTGCGGGGCCGCGCGGGGCGCTCTGCGGGCCAGCCTACCGGGGACGGCGGACGCGGTCCCGGGCCGATTGGCGGCGTGGCGCGGGGATGCTGTACAGTCGACTCTCGCCCGACCGGTGCGGTCGTCCTCGAGACGCCCAGCAGCCGCCGGGTGGCACGGCAGATTTCCCGAGCGGCCAAAGGGGGCTGACTGTAAATCAGCTGGCACTGCCTTCACTGGTTCGAATCCAGTATCTGCCACCGGAACGAAGACCCCGGGACCACACGGTCCCGGGGTCTTCTGCCGTCCGGGGCCCGGGCCGGGGCCGGGGCGCCCCCCGTGTCCCCGCCCCGGGAGGTGGCGGCCTCCCGCCCGGCGACGTAGCCTGCCTGTGGTCCGTGTCACATCCGATGCCCTCTGCGGTCCGGCGGCGGCACGGCCGTGCATCGTGACGCCGTGCGGCGCCGCCCGAACGTCCGCGAGGAGCGCCCGATGACCGAGTCCACCGCCCCCGAGTCCTTCACCCAGGGACCGACCGACGTCGAGCTGCTCGAGCAGACTCTGGCCCACAACCTCGACGACACCGCCCGCCGGTTCGCCGACCGCGCCGCGCTCCTGGAGTGTGGACCGGACGGGGACCCGGCCACCGGCCGCACCTGGACCTACAGGCAGCTGCGTGAGGAGTCCGTGACGGTGGCCAAGGCGCTCATGGCCGCGGGCTACGAGGCGGGGGACCGGATCGGCATGTGGAGCCCCAACGTCGCCGAGTGGGTCTCGCTGCTCTACGGCGCGGCGCGTGCCGGCGTCATCCTCGTGAACCTCAACCCGGCGTACCGCGCCCACGAGCTGACCTACGTGGTCGAGCAGTGCGACATGCGCGGGCTGGTGGTGGCCTGTGCGGACGCACGCATGGACCCGCCCGCCACCGCACGCGCCGTGGCCCGTGAGTCGGCGCCGCACCTGCGGCAGCTGATCATGCTGCCGGCCGGGAGCGGCGAGGACGCCTACGCGCACGTGCAGGCCGGCGACGTGGCCGGCCGGCACGCCGCAGATCCCGTGGCCGAGGGCACGTGGGCCGACTTCCTGGCCGGGGCCGCGCGGGTCTCGGACGAGGACCTGGCCGTGCGCGAGGCCGCCACCCGGCCGGCGGACCCCGTGAACCTGCAGTACACCTCGGGCACCACCGGCTTCCCCAAGGGCGTCACGCTGACGCATCGCAACGTGCTGAACAACGGCTTCCACATCGGTGAGCTGCTGGGCTACACGGAGGAGGACACCGTGGTGATCCCGGTGCCCTTCTTCCACTGCTTCGGCATGGTGATCGGCGTGATCGCCACCGTCTCCCACGGCTCGCTCGCCGTCATCCCGGCGCGCAGCTTCGAGCCGGTCTCGGCGCTGCGGGCGGTGGCCGCCACCGGTGCGACGAGCCTGTACGGCGTGCCGGCGATGTTCATCGCCATGCTCGCCCGGCCTGAGGCCGACGCGTTGGACCTGTCCACGCTGCGCACCGGCGTGATGGCCGGCTCCACGTGCCCCGTCGAGGTGATGAAGAAGGTCATCGACCGGTTCCACATGTCCGAGGTCGCCATCTGCTACGGCATGACGGAGACCGCGCCCGTGTCCACCATGACCCGCCGCGACGACTCCCTGGAGGTGCGCACCCAGACGGTCGGCCGGACCATGCCGCACGTGGAGACGAAGATCGTGGACCCCGTCACCGGCGACATCGTGCCCCGCGGGGCCACGGGCGAGCTGTGCACTCGCGGCTACTCCGTGATGCTCGGCTACTGGGACGCCCCCGAGAAGACCGCCGAGGTGCTGGACGCCGAGGGCTGGATGCACTCCGGCGACCTCGCCTCCATGGACGAGGACGGCTCCGTGCGCATCGAGGGCCGCATCAAGGACCTCGTGATCCGCGGTGGCGAGAACATCTCCCCGCGCGAGGTGGAGGAGTTCCTCTACACCCACCCGGACATCCAGGACGTCCAGGTGGTGGGCGTGCCGGACGAGAAGTACGGCGAGCAGCTCATGGCCTGCGTGATCATGAAGGACGGCGTCGAGCCGCTCACGGTGGACGCCGTCCGCGAGTTCGCCGCGGGCCGGATCGCACACTTCAAGATCCCGGCCCACGTCCGCGTGCTCGACGCCTTCCCCATGACCGTCTCCGGCAAGGTCCGCAAGGTCGAGCTGCGCGAGGAGGGCGCGAAGGTCGTCCAGGCCCAGGCCCAGGCCCAGGCCCAGGCCCAGGCCCAGGCCCAGAGCGTGGGCTGACGGCGGCCGTCACCCTCAGGCGGCGGGCAGCGGGAACACGTCCCAGATGGTGCAGACCGCCTCGGGGGCGGCGCCCAGGATGGCGGCACGGTAGGTGGTCGACCACGCCCTCGGGTCGGCGTCGCGCAGGCGCCACGTGCCGTCGGTGAGCACCGCGTCCACGAACGCGGAGGTGTCGGCGGGGCTGCCGTCCTCGTGGACCAGGGGGCCGCGACGCAGGGCCTCGCCCAGGTCGCCCGCCCGGCCGACGGCGTAGAGCGCGGTCTCGTCCGTGTCCAGCACGAGGCCGCAGTCCTCCTCGAAGGCGGTGATCCAGGCCATCGCGTGCCGCATGGCCTCGTCCGGGTCGGGATGGCGGGTCACGATGAGCACGGAGCCACGCGCGCCCGGACGCAGGGAGCCGGGCGTGCCGGGGCCGTGCGGGTCGGGCTCGCGCGGGGCGGCGGTGTGCGGGCGGGGCTCGAAGGCGGTGGTCATGGCGGTCTCCTCCCGGGTGGGGACGCATCAGGGTCCCGGCGGCGCCGCACCGGTCGGGGCGGCATCGCCCACGCTAGGAACCCGGGGCGGGCGGCCGGTCGGGCCCGGCCGGGCTGGGGAGGACACGCCGGGAGCAGCGGCCTGTGCAGGAGCGGACGGGCCGCGCGGACGCGCCGGCACGGCCTCGGCCACCCGGCGTCGCGTCAGTGGGCGCGGTGGTCGGCCGGGGCGAGCTTGGGCCCGAACGCCTGCTTGCGCTCTCCGGAGAGCCCGATCATCCGCACCACCCGCTGCCGGTGCCCGGCCCACGGCGCGAGCAGGCGGAGCATCCCGGCGTCGTCGGTCCGGCGTCCCGTGAGGACCTGCCCCACGAACTGCGCCAGGTGGTAGTCGCCCACGGAGACGAGGTCCGCCGCCCCGTGGCTGCGCTGCAGCGCCTCGGCCGTGGTCCACGGTCCGATCCCCGGCACCGACTCCAGACGCCGGGCCAGCGCGGCCAGCCCGGCCGTGTCCCCGGGGGCGACCGCGTCGCCGAGCCGGTCGATGCTCGCGGCCCGCCGGGCGACCTCCAGCACGGTCCGCGACTGGGAGGGCTGCACCCAGGCCCGCGCATGCCAGTCCCACGAGGGGATCCGCAGGACGGCGGCCGGGGTCGGCGGCGGCAGCATCCCCGGCGGCACCGGGCCGGGGGCGGGCCCGTCGTCGTCGATCCGGGCGGCCAGCCGCACGAGGGTACGCCAGCCGTGCCGCGCCTGGTCGTGGGTGACCTTCTGCTCGAGCACGACGGTGAGCAGCTGCCGGGACAGCGCGCCCGCTGCCGGCAGCCGCAGTCCGACCCGCGTCCGCCGCGCCTCGCGCACGTGCCGCGGCAGCGCGGGCGCGCCGGAGTCCGGCCGCAGCAGGGCGTCGAAGGCGCCCCAGCCGTCGTCGTGCAGGCCGAGCAGGCGTTCCACTCCGGCGACGGCGGCGCTCGCGCCCGCGCCCCACGCGCGGGCCGTCACCGCGGTGCCGCCCCCTGCGGCCTCCCGGGCACCGGAGACCAGCAATGACGTCGGCCGGCCCGGCCCGCCCGGCGCCGCGTCCGGGGCAGGGGAGCGCAGAGTGAGCCAGACGCCCTGCGGTGTGGCGCGGACCGTGGGGTCGGCCGCGCCGCGCTGCAGGGGGCGCAGGGTGAGCGCGACGTCCACGGGGGCGGGCACGCGCACGCGGCGCACGGCGTCCGGGGCGGTCATGCCCGCACCGTACACCCGGGCCCGGACAGGACGACGCCGGCCGTGACGGCACCCACGCCGGGCGTTGCCCCGCGTGTCCGGAGCCCTCCTCCAGCGTCCGGCCGCTGGCGTAGCGTGGGGTGCGTGACTGAACAGACCCCCGCGCCCACCCCTGCGCAGCCCATGCAGTATGCCGAGAACGTCCTCGAGCTGATCGGGCGCACCCCGCTCGTGAAGCTGCACTCCGTGACGGAGGGCATCGAGGCCACCGTCCTGGTGAAGGTCGAGTACCTGAACCCCGGCGGCTCCGTGAAGGACCGCATCGCGCTGAAGATGATCGAGGAGGCCGAGCGCGAGGGCCTGCTCGGCCCGGGCGGCACCGTCGTGGAGCCCACCTCGGGCAACACGGGCGTGGGGCTGGCCCTGGTCTCGCAGCTCAAGGGCTACCGCACCGTGTTCGTCACCCCGGACAAGGTGGGTCAGGAGAAGCGGGACGTGCTCAGCGCGTACGGCGCCGAGCTCGTCGTCACGCCCACCGCCGTGGACCCGACGTCCGAGGAGTCCTACTACGGGGTCGCCGACCGCCTCGTGCGGGAGATCCCCGGGGCCTATCAGCCCAACCAGTTCTTCAACCCCGCCGCCCCGGCCTCCCACTACGAGACCACCGGCCCGGAGATCTGGGAGGACACGGCCGGACGCGTCACCCACGTCGTGATGGGCGCCGGCACGGGCGGCACCATCACGGGCACCGGCCGCTATCTCAAGGAGGTCTCGGCGGACCGCCCGTCCGGTCCCGTCCGCGTGATCGGCGCGGACCCCAGCGGCTCGGTGTACTCCGGCGGCGCCGGCCGGCCCTACTTCGTCGAGGGCGTCGGCGAGGACATGTGGGTGGACAACTACGACCCCGCGGTCCCGGACGAGGTCATCGCCGTCGAGGACGCCGACGCCCTGGCCATGACCCGCCGTCTCGCCGCCGAGGAGGGCCTGCTCGTGGGCGGCTCCTCCGGCCTGGCCGTCGTCGCCGGCCTGCGCGCCGCGCGCGAGCTCGGCCCGGAGGACGTCATGGTGATCGTGCTGCCCGACTCGGGCCGCGGCTACCTCGCCAAGATCTTCAACGACCCGTGGATGGACGAGCGCGGCTTCGACTACGACGTCCGCGAGACCGTGCTGCCGGCGTGGGCGCGCGGGCGCACCCGCTCGGCGGTCCCGCAGACGGACGACGACGGCGCCACGGGGGCCGCCGGCGGGGCCGGCACGCCCGTCGAGGCGCTCGAGCACGCCGACGCCGAGCCGGCGACCCGCGCGGGCGCCCCCGCCGAGGCCGACCGCTGGTCCGCGACGGCGGGGGAGCTGCTGGCCGAGAAGGCCGACCTGTTCCCCGGCTCCGTGCCCACCCTCGTCACCGCGGCCCCGACCACCTCGGTGGCGGACGCCGTCGCGACCATGAACCGGTACGGCGTCGACGCCCTGCCCGTGGTCCTCGAGCCCCGACACGACCTGCGGATCGGTGAGGTCCGCGGCACCGTCTCCGCGGCCGCGCTCGCGGACGCCCTCGCCGCGGGGCGGGCCACCGCGCAGACCCCCGTGGCCGACGTCATGGGCCCCGTGCTGCCCAGCCTGGGGGCGCGCACCCCGCTGCGCGCCGTCGCCCGCCGCCTCGCCCAGGACCCCGTGCTGCTGGTGCTCGAGGCCGGCCGCGTCCAAGGCGTCGTCACCCTGCACGACGTCCTCGCCCACGTCACCGCCTGAGGCCGGCCGCACCGGCCGCGCCCGCCCCACCCGACCCGATCTCTCCGAGGAGGCTCCCGAGATGACCGAGCAGAACGTCCACGAGGACCCGCACGCCACCACCCCCGACACCGGCGCCGAAGACGCCCCCGCCCACCCCCGAGGGGGAGGCTTCGGCACGCGCGCCGTGCACGCGGGCCAGCACCTGGATGAGGTGTTCGGCGCCGTCGTCCCGCCGATCCACCTCTCGAGCACGTACGCGCCGACGGCCGTCGGCGAGCTGCGGCGCGGCTACGACTACGGCCGCGGCACCAATCCCACCCGGGACGCGCTGCAGGAGCAGCTGGCCGCGCTCGAGGCGGGCGTCGACGAGTCCGGCGCGCCCCGGGCCACCGGCCTCACGTTCGCCTCCGGCCTGGCCGCGGAGACCGCGCTGATCATGGGCGCGGGCCGGCCGGGCATGACGATCGTGCTCGGCAACGACGTGTACGGCGGCTCCTACCGCCTCATCTCCCGCGTGCTCGCCCCGTGGGGCGTGGAGCACGTCGTCGTGGACATGGGGGACGCCGAGCAGGTTGCCGCCGCCGTCGAGCGCGCCGCCGCCGCGGGGCCGGTCATGGTGTGGCTGGAGACCCCGTCCAACCCGATGATGAAGATCTCCGACGTCGCCGCGGTCGCCGAGGCGGCCCACGCGCACGGCGCCCTGCTCGTGGTGGACAACACCTTCGCGACGCCGTACCTGCAGTCCCCGATCGCCCTCGGCGCGGACGTGGTGGTGCACTCCACCACGAAGTACATCGGCGGCCACTCGGACGTGATCGGCGGGGCGCTCGTGATCCCGGACGCCGCACTCGCCGAGCAGGTGAAGTTCCAGCAGTTCGCGGCGGGGGCCGTGAACGGGCCCCTGGACGCGTACCTGACCACGCGCGGCCTCAAGACGCTCGGGGTGCGCATGGACCGCCACCAGGCCAACGCACAGGCCGTCGCCGAGTGGCTCACCGGCCGCGCCGAGGTCTCCCAGGTGCTCTACCCGGGGCTGCCGGACCACCCCGGCCATGAGCTCGCGCAGCGCCAGATGCGCGGTTTCGGCGGCATGGTCTCGATGCGCCTGGCCGGCGGCGCCGCGGCGGCCCGCCGCGTGGCCGAGTCGACCCGCCTGTTCCAGCTCGCCGAGTCCCTGGGCGGCATCGAGTCGCTGATGAACTACCCGGCGGAGATGACCCACGCCTCCGTGGCCGGCACCGAGCTGGCCGTCCCGGACGACCTGCTGCGCCTGTCGGTGGGCATCGAGGACGCCGACGACCTCGTGGCGGACCTGGAGCGGGCCCTGGACAGCCTCTGACCCGCCGACGTCCGTGCCAGAGGTTTGCGCACGGGTGGGGAGCACCGGGCGGCGTAGTGTGATGGGCATGACCCTCACCGCCTTCGTCAACGCCCATGTCGTCCCCGTCGCCGCCGAGCCGTTCGACGGCACCCTGCTCGTCGAGGACGGCCGGATCACCGCGCTCGGCCCCGACGTCGAGGCGCCCGACGGCGCCGAGGTGGTGGACTGCGAGGGACGCTGGCTGCTGCCCGGCTTCGTGGACGCGCACGTCCACCTGGGCATGCACGCCGAGGGCGAGGTCGGTGCGACCGCGGACGTCAACGAGATGACGGACCCCGTGATGGCCGGGGTGCGGGCGATCGACGCCGTCGACCCGAACGAGCCGGGCTGGAAGGACGCCCTGGCCGGCGGCGTGACCACCGTGAACGTGAACCCCGGCTCGGGCAACCCGATCGGCGGCCAGGCGGTGGCGTTGCACACCCACGGACGCACCGTGGACGAGATGGTGCTGCGCAGCCCCTCGGGCGTGAAGTCCGCCCTCGGCGAGAACCCCAAGAACGTCTACAAGGAGAAGGGCCGCACCCCGTCCACGCGGCTGGGCACCGCTCTCGTGATCCGCAAGGCCTTCATGGAGGCCCAGGGCTACATGGCCCGCCGCGCGGAGGCCGAGCGCGAGGGCAAGCCCTTCACCCGCGACCCCCACCTCGACGCCCTCGCCCTCGTCCTGGAGCGCACGATCCCCTGGCGCCAGCACTGCCACCGCACCGACGACGTCGCCACCGCCCTGCGCCTGGCCGACGAGTTCGGCTACGACCTCGTCCTGGACCACGGCACCGAGGCGCACCCGCTGGCCGACCAGCTCGCGGCCCGCGGCGTGCCAGTGCTGATCGGCCCGCTGTTCACCACCAAGTCCAAGCCGGAGCTGCGGGGCCGCTCGATGCGCAATCCGGGGCGTCTGGCGCGGGCCGGCGTCGAGATCAGCATCATCACCGACCACCCGGTGGTGCCCATCGACTTCCTCGTCTACCAGGCCGCGCTGTCGGTGAAGGAGGGCCTGGACCGGGAGACCGCCCTGCGCGCCATCACCCTGCATCCCGCGCGCGTGCTCGGGCTGGACGACCGCATCGGCTCCCTCGAGGTGGGCAAGGACGCCGACCTGGTGCTCTGGTCCGGCGACCCGCTCGATGTCATGCAGCGGGCCCTGCGCGTGTGGATCGGTGGCCGTCAGGTCATGGAGTACGACCTCGCCACGGCCCGGCCCGTCGTCGTCTCCGCCCGTCCCGTGGAGGACTGAGCGGCGCCGCCGCCCGTCGGCGGGGCGGGACGCGCGGGTTCAGCGCCGCAGGCGCGAGCGCACGGGCGGCAGCCAGACGAGCGCGGCGCCCAGGAGCATCACGACGGCGAGGATGATCAGCAGGCCGTTGGCCCGCAGGAACGCGGGGGCGGCCAGCAGGACGGCGATGAACGTCAGGGTCCCGATCGCCGAACGACGGCGGCGCAGCAGACCGATCCAGCCCCACAGGGACGCCGCGGCCAGCAGGGCGACGGCGGTGCCCATCGTGAACTGCCCCGTCGCGCCGCCGAGCACGCCCACCGACTCCATGCCGGTGAGTGGATCGATGACGGGCTCGCCGCTGTCCTGTGCGCGGGCCCCGTTCCAGAGGAACGCGCCCGCGATGCCGATCAGCACCACGGTGACCGCGAGCCAGTAGAGGCGCGCGACCTTCAGGAGCGGGTGGACGAGGCCGGCGTCGGACTCGGCCGCGTCCCGCGCGGCCAGGTCGCGCTCGCGGTCCGCGCGGCGCCGTTCCAGGCGCTCCTCGTCCTCGGCGGTGAGGCGGGCGCGCTCGGCGCGCAGCCGTGCGTCGTCGGCCCGCTGATTCTCCCGGAAGGACTGGGCGGCGCGGCCGGCGGCCCGGCCGAGCCCGCGGGCGAGGGGGCGGTCTTCGCTGTTCTGGGGCACGTGCCGAGCCTATCGTCCCGGCCGGTGCGCGGCCGGGGTGTCCGAGGGCACAGCCCGGCCCGGGGTCCGGTGGCGTAGACTGGGCTGACCGGATCCGGTCTCTCCCCCTGTGATGAGTGAGCGTGGACGCGTGTGCCACGCCGGACTGCAGATGTCTGTGCAGATGTGTGTGCGGGCCACGAACGTCGTGGCCCTCGGGGGCTGCCGGGTGGACGGAATCATCTGACCCAGCTGGCCCCTGCGCCCCACGACGTCGACCCGCGACCGACGTCCTCGGGCGTGCGCCCGCGCATCCCCACAGGAGGACCCATGTCCGACATCCTCGATCCCCAGACCACCGCCGAGGCTGCCCCCGAGCTCGCCGAGGCGCAGCAGGAGGCCACCGGGACCGTCCCGCAGGTCGACGCCGCCGAGCCCGCCGCCCCCGAGGCCCCCGCCGAGCCCGCCGGCCCCACCTTCCTGGACCTCGGCCTGGACGCCCGCGTGCTGGCCGCCGTCGAGGAGCTGGGCTACACCCGCCCCTCGCCGATCCAGGAGGCGACCATCCCGCTGCTGCTGGACGGCCGCGACGTCGTGGGCCTGGCCCAGACCGGCACCGGCAAGACCGGCGCGTTCGCGCTGCCGGCGCTGTCCCGGCTCGCCGAGACCACGGACGTGAACGGGCGCGCGGACACCCCGCAGGTGCTCGTCCTCGCCCCGACCCGCGAGCTCGCCCTCCAGGTGGCCGACGCCTTCGACAGCTACGCCAAGCACCTCGACGACGTCTCCGTGCTGGCCGTGTACGGCGGCTCCCCGTACGGCCCGCAGCTGGCGGGCCTGCGCCGGGGCGCGCAGGTCGTCGTCGGCACGCCGGGCCGCGTGATCGACCACCTCGAGCGCGGCTCGCTGGACCTCTCCGACCTGCAGACCCTCGTGCTGGACGAGGCGGACGAGATGCTGCGCATGGGCTTCGCGGAGGAGGTGGACCGCATCCTCGCCTCCACCCCGGACACGAAGCAGACCGCGCTGTTCTCCGCCACCATGCCCCCGGCCATCCGCCGCATCTCCGCCCAGTACCTGAACGCCCCGGAGGAGGTGGCCGTCGCCCGTCAGTCGACGACGTCCGCCACCATCCGCCAGCGCTACCTGCAGGTGGGCCACCAGTGGAAGTTCGAGGCCCTGAGCCGGATCCTCGAGACCGAGGAGCACGACGGCGTCATCGCCTTCGTGCGCACCCGTGCCGGCACCGAGGAGCTCGCCCAGAAGCTCACGCGCGCCGGGTTCAAGGCCGTGGCCATCTCCGGCGACATCGCCCAGAAGCAGCGCGAGAAGACCGTCGAGGACCTGAAGGCCGGCCGCGTGGACATCCTCGTGGCCACCGACGTCGCCGCCCGCGGCCTGGACGTCGAGCGCATCTCGCACGTGGTCAACTACGACATCCCGCAGGACGCCGAGTCCTACGTGCACCGCATCGGCCGCACCGGCCGCGCCGGCCGGCAGGGCGACGCCGTGCTCTTCATGACCCCGCGTGAGCGCTTCCTGCTCAAGCAGATCGAGCGGACCACCCGCCAGCAGGTCGAGGAGATGGCCGTGCCCTCCGTCGCCGACGTCAACGCGGCCCGCAAGCGTCGCTTCGCCGACGGCATCGCCCGCACCCTCGAGCGCGCCTCGGAGGAGGAGCTGGCGGTGTTCGGCGAGATCGTCGCCGCATATGTCGACGAGCACGAGGCCGAGCCGGCGCGCGTGGCCGCCGCACTGGGCATGATGGCCCAGGGCGGTCGCCCGCTGCTGGCCCGCGAACAGGAGATCCCGTTCGGCGGCGGCCGGGGCCGCAAGGACCGCGACGGCGGCCGCGAGGGCGGGCGCGACGGCGGCCGTGAGCGCGGCACCGGTGACGGCCGCGGCTCGCGTGGCCCGGCCCGGGAACCCGCGGCCGGCAACGCGACGTACTGGATCGCCGTCGGGCACCAGGACCGCGTGCGGCCGGGCAACATCGTGGGCGCGCTGGCGAACGAGGTGGGTCTGCCCGCCTCCGCCATCGGCGCGATCGACCTGCGCGGCAACCACTCGCTCGTCGAGCTGCCGGCGGACCTGACCTCGGCCCAGCTCGAGGCCGCGGCCAACGCGGAGATCAACGGCCGTCGCCTCGGCCTGCGCATGGACACCGGTCGCCCGACCCGCGCCGAGCGCGACGGCGAGCACCGGGGCGGCTTCCGCAAGGACCGCGGCGAACGCGGCGGCTTCCGCGGGGACCGCGACGGCGGCCAGCGCGGCGGGTTCCGCAAGGACCGGGACGACCGGGGCGATCGCGGCGGCTTCCGCAAGGACCGGGACGACCGCGGCTCCCGCGAGGATCGCGGCGGGTTCCGCAAGGACCGGGACGACCGCGGCTTCCGTGGCGACCGCGGGGGACGCCCCGGCGGCCGCAAGCCCCGTTGGGGCGCCCAGGAGCGCTCGGATCGGGGCGCCCGCCGCTGATCCGGCCGGGGTGCGGACCCCGCCGGAGGCCGTGGCCGGGGCCGATTTTGCATCGGCCCCGGGGCCCTGGTAGAGTCTCACCTCGTTGCCCCGATAGCTCAGTGGTAGAGCGCCATCTTGGTAAGATGGAGGTCCCGGGATCGATTCCCGGTCGGGGCTCTGACATGAGAGCCCGCCCTCGCGGCGTGAAAACCGTGAGTGCGGGCGTTCTCGTGTCGTGGCGGCGTAGCTCAGCTGGTTAGAGCGCACGACTCATAATCGTGAGGTCGGGGGATCGAGTCCCCCCGCCGCTACGGAATCGGACGGACCCGGTCACCTCCTCGGAGGGGCCGGGTCCTTTCGCGTTCCGGGGCCCGTCCGTCGCGCCGGTAGCCTGGCGGGCATGTCCACGCGTCGCCCCGCTCACCAGCCCGCCCGCGGCACCGCCGCGCCCCGCGGCTTCGTCTCCCCGTGGGAGCACGGCTCCCGGCTGTACCGGACGCTCGTGCTGACCGGCTCCGCACTGTTCCTCGTGGGCATCGTGCTGGCGGTCGTCGGCGGGACCACCGGACGCCTCGCCGTCTCCGGGACCGCCCTGGGCGTGCTCGGCGCGGGCGTCGCCGTGCACCTGTCCGCCCAGCTCGTGCGCTTCCGCCAGGCCGCCCGCCGGCAGGGGGAGCGGCGCCCCGGCCGTTAGGCTGGACGGCAGTCGAGAACCGTCCCGCAGGAGGCCCGAGTTGAGCGTGAACCCCGACGTCGCCGGGCGGAGCTATCCGCCCGCGCCCCCCTTCCAGGTCGGTCGTGAGGCGGTCCGCGGCTTCGCCGAGGCCGTGCAGGCCCAGCATCCCGCGCACCACGACGTCGCGGCCGCCCGGGCCCTGGGACACGCCGACCTGGTCGCCCCACCGACCTTCGCCGTCGTCATCGCCCAGCGCGCCGAGGCCGCCGTCGTCGCCGATCCCGAGCTGGGGATCGACTTCTCGCGCGTGGTCCACGCGGACGAGCGCTTCGTCCACCACCGCCCGCTGGTGGCCGGGGACGAGGTCGTGGCGACCGTGCGGGTCGAAGCCGTGAAGTCCCTCGGCGGCAACCGCATGGTCACCACCGTCACCGAGATCGCGGATCTGGACGGCGCACCCGTCTCCACCGTCACGTCCACCCTGCTGGTCCGGGGAGAGGAGTCCTGATGAGCACCGCCCGCCGCCTGTCCGACCTCGCCCGGGGCGAGGTGGTCGGCACGCGCACCGTCACGTTCACCCGCGCCGACCTCGTCGCCTACGCGGGCGCCTCCGGCGACCGCAACCCGATCCACTGGTCCCCGACGTTCGCCGAGCACGTCGGCCTGCCCGGCGTCATCGCCCACGGGATGCTCACCATGGGCGCGGCCGTGCAGCTCGTCTCGGACTGGGCGGGCGACCCGGGCGCCGTCGTCGACTACCAGACCCGCTTCACCGGCATGGTGCCCGTCGCGGACACCACGGGGCGCACGGACGACGACGGCGCGCCCGTCCCCGGCGCCACGCTCGAGGTCGTCGGCACGGTCGGCGCCGTGGACGAGGCCGCCGGGACCGTGCGGATCGACCTGAACGTCACCAACCCGGACGCGGCGAAGCCGCGCGTGCTGACCAAGGCGCAGGCCGTGGTCCGCCTGGCCGACCCCGCGGGGGAGAACGCGTGAACGAGCGGCTGGCGGACCACACCACCACCCGCGTCGGCGGCCCCGCGCGCGCGTGGGTCACCGCGCGCACCGAGGCCGAGGCGATCGAGGCCGTGCGCGCCGCCGACGCGGCGGGCGAGTCGGTGTTCGTGCTCGGCGGCGGCTCCAACACCCTCATGGCGGACGCCGGCTTCCCCGGCACCGTCGTGCGGCTGGCCTACGAGGGCATCCGCCTGCTGGACGGGCCGGTGCCCGGCGAGGGCGAGACGCCGCCTGCCGGCGACGGGGCCCGGCCCGCGGGCCACGAGGGGGAGGCCGTCCTCGTGCGGATCGCGGCGGGCCACCCCTGGGACGGCGCCGTCGCATGGACCGTGGCGCACGGGCTCGGCGGGATCGAGGCGCTCTCGGGCATCCCGGGCTCGGCCGGCGCGACGCCCGTGCAGAACGTCGGCGCCTACGGCGCGGACGTCTCGCAGGTGCTCGTCGCCCTGCGCGCGTGGGACCGGGAGGCGGGCGACGTCGTCGAGCTGACGCCGGCGGACCTGCGCTTCGGCTACCGCGACTCCGTCATCAAGCGCTCCATGCTGGAGACCGGCGCGCCGAGTCCCCGGTGGATCGTGCTCTCGATCGACCTGCGGCTGCGCCGCGCCTCCTCCGACGCCGAGCCGACGGCGCCGGTCCGCTACGGGCAGCTGGCGGCCGCGCTCGACGTCGAGGAGGGCGCCCGTGCCCCGCTCGCGGTGGTCCGCCGCGAGGTGCTGGCCCTGCGCGCCGCCAAGGGGATGGTGTCCGACCCGGCGGACCCGGACACATGGTCCACGGGCAGCTACTTCACGAACCCGATCGTGCCCGCGTCCGTGCGGGCCGCCCTGCCCGAGGGCGCCCCGGCGTTCGCGGCCGGGGAGGCCGAGGACGGGACGCCGCTCGTGAAGCTCTCGGCGGCCTGGCTGATCGATCGCGCGGGCTTCGCGAAGGGCTTCGGGCTGCCCGAGGTCGCCCCCCGCGAGGGCGGGCCGGACGGCCGCGGAGCCGACGGCACCGGCCTGGCCGGAGGCCGCGCGTCGGTGTCCACGAAGCACACCCTCGCCATGACCAACCGCGGCGACGCGACCACCGAGGACGTCCTGACGATCGCGCGCACCGTGCGCGACGGCGTGCGCGAACGCTTCGGCGTCGAGCTGCACCCCGAGCCGATGATCATCGGCACCAGCCTCTGACCCCTCACTTTCGTTCGGGAAACGACGCCCCCAGGAGTGCTTTCGTTCGGGAAACGGCGCCCGCCAGCGGGACGGGCGCCGTTTCCCGAACGACGACGCCCGAACACCCGCCGTTTCCCGAACGAAAACGGGGGCCGGGTGCGCGCCTCCGCGCCGGCGTCGCGGCTCAGAGGTTGCCGGTGGCGATCATCAGCATGCGGCGCACGGGCTCGGCCGCACCCCACAGCAGCTGGTCGCCGACGGTGAACGCGGAGAGGTACTCGGGACCCATGTTGAGCTTGCGCAGCCGGCCGACGGGGATCTGCAGGGTGCCGGTCGCGGCGATCGGGGTCAGGTCGGTGACCGTGGCCTCCTTGGTGTTCGGCACCACATGCACCCACTCGTTGTCCGCGGCGATGATCTGCTCGACCTCGTCCAACGGCACGTCCTGGGTGAGCTTGAGGGTGAGGGCCTGCGAGTGGGAGCGCATGGCGCCGATCCGCACGCACAGCGAGTCGAACGGGATCCGGTCCGCCCCGGTCAGCCCGAGCACCTTGTTGGTCTCGTCGTAGGCCTTGCGCTCCTCGCGGGAGACGCCGTCGCCCAGGTCGGAGTCGATCCAGGGGATCAGCGAGCCGCCCAGCGGCACGCCGAACTGCGTCGAGTCCAGGCCGCCGCGCTGCAGCTCGATCACCTTCCGGTCGATCTCGAGGATCGCCGACGCCGGATCGGCCAGCTCGGCGCGCACCGCGCCGCCCAGCTCCGCGTACTGGGTGAGCAGCTCGCGCATGTGCCGGGCGCCGCCGCCGGAGGCCGCCTGATAGGTCATGGCGGTGCCCCACTCGACCAGGCCCGCCTTGAACAGGCCCCCCAGGCCCATGAGCATGCAGGACACGGTGCAGTTGCCGCCGATGAAGTCCTTCGTCCCGTTCGCCAGGGCGGCGTCGATCACGTCGCGGTTCACGGGGTCCAGCGCGATCACGGAGGTGTCCGCCATGCGCAGGGTGGAGGCGGCGTCGATCCAGATGCCGTCCCAGCCGGCGGCGCGCAGCTTCGGGTACACGGCCTGCGTGTAGTCCCCGCCCTGCGCGGTGAGGATCACGGGCAGGGCCGTGAGCGCGTCCACGTCGTACGCGTCCTGGAGCACGCCCGGGTCGCCGGCCATGCCCTCGAGCACGGGCGCGGGGCCGCCGGCGTTGGACGTGGAGAAGAAGACCGGATGGACGCGGGCGAAGTCACCCTCCTCGACCATGCGCTGCAGGAGGACGGACCCCACCATGCCGCGCCAGCCGACCAGGCCCACGGTGGGCACGGCGGCCGCGTCGGGGGCGTTCACAGATGCGGGGGCAGCGGAAGTCATGCCCTCCAGGCTAGCGGTCCTGCTGCGCGCGCTTCCGCTTGTTCCACGCGATGAGACCGCCCACGGCGAACACCTGGGTCAGCACGAGCAGGAACACCAGGCCGGCGATGGTCTTGCCCTGCAGCACGAGGATCAGCCCGAACACGGCGCACACGAACGCCAGCACGGGCAGGGCGACGAGCGCGAGGAACGTGACCGCCTGCGGGGAGAGCAAACGCTGGTCGGAGTCGGTCGGGGCCATGTCAGTCGCGTTCCCATCGTTCGAAGCGGTGGCGCGGGCCGGAGGCGGAGTCCAGCCACGCGTCGGGGGCGGGGTCGACGGCGGTGCGCCGCCAGCGGGCGTCGAGCGGCGGGGCGTGCGTGTCGCCGTCGACGTCCGCGTCGATCACGGTCACCTCGGCGCGCGAGGCCACGTCGAGGGCCTGCTCGTACAGCGTCGCCCCGCCGATCACCCACACGGTGTCACAACCGTCGGCCTCGGCCGCGGCGGCCAGGGCCGCCCCGAAGTCCGGCACGACGACGGCGCCCGCGGCCCGCAGCTCCGCACCGGCCTCCTCGGTGGCCGTCAGGGTGCGGGAGACCACGATGTTCGTGCGCCCGGGCAGCGGGCGGAACCGCGCCGGGAACGACTCCCACGTGCGCCGGCCCATGATCACGGGGTGGCCGTGCGTGTGGGCCCGGAAGTGGGCGAGGTCCTCCGGGACGTGCCACGGCATGGTGCCGTCGCGGCCGATGACGCGCTCGGGGGTCTGGGCCCAGATCATGGCGATCACGGGCTCGGTGGGACGGGTGGCCCGGCTCATGGGGTCGCTGCGCATCCTCGGCTCAGACGGCGATCGGCGCCGTGATGGTGGGGTGGTGACGGTAGTCGAGGACCTCGAAGTCCTCGTAGTCATAGTCGAAGATCGACGCGGGGGTGCGCCGCAGCCGCAGCCGCGGGTACGGGTACGGCTCGCGGGAGAGCTGCTCGCGCACCTGCTCCTCGTGGTTCGCGTAGATGTGCACGTCCCCGCCGGTCCACACGAACTCGCCGGGAGTCAGCCCGGTCTGCTGCGCGACCATCACCGTGAGCAGCGCATACGAGGCGATGTTGAACGGCACGCCGAGGAACAGGTCCGCGGAGCGCTGGTAGAGCTGGCACGAGAGCTGCCCGGGGGCGCCGTCCTGACCGGGGGAGACGTAGAACTGGAACAGCGCGTGGCAGGGCGGCAGCGCCATCTCGTCCACCTCGGCTGGGTTCCACGCGGTGACGATGTGCCGGCGCGAGTCGGGGTTCGTCCGGATCTGCTCCACGACCTTGGCGATCTGGTCGATGTGGCCCCCGTCCGGGGTGGGCCATGAGCGCCACTGCACGCCGTAGACGGGGCCGAGCTCGCCGTCCTCGTCCGCCCACTCGTTCCAGATCCGCACGCCGCGCTCCTGGAGCCACCGCACGTTCGAGTCCCCGCGCAGGAACCACAGCAGCTCGAGCGCGACCGACTTGAAGTGCACGCGCTTGGTGGTGATCAGCGGGAAGGACTCGGCCAGGTCGAAGCGCAGTTGGCGGCCGAACACGCTGCGCGTGCCCGTGCCGGTCCGGTCCGTCTTGACGGCCCCGTGGGCCATCACGTCGGCGAGGAGGTCCTCGTAGGGGGTGGGGATGCTCACCCGGCCCACTCTAGCGATCCGAGCGGACGCGCTGAGCGTCGTCGACGGCCCGGCGCAGGCGGGCCGCATCCCAGCCCGCGGCCCGGGCCAGGGCCACGGCGCGCTCGACGGCGGCGCCCACCGCGGCGTCGTCCGGGGCGGGCGGGGCGTCGGCCACCACGGTGCCCTTGCCTCGCGCCGTGCGCACGACGCCGGCCGCCTCGAGCTCGCGGTAGGCGCGCACCACGGTGTTGGGGGCGATGCCGAGGTCGCCCGCGAGGGCCCGGACGGAGGGGAGGCGGGTGCCGGCGGGCAGTTCGCCGGCGGCGACGAGGTCTGCGATCCGCGCCCGGATCTGCTCGAAGGGCGGGACGGGAGAGCGGAGGTCAATCTCGACCGCGGGCTCAGCCACGGCCCGCCGCCACCGGTGTGTCGGGGCGCGGGACGGCGTCGTCGGCGCGCAGCGTCCGGAGGTCGCGGTAGGGCTTGAGCAGGGCCAGGACGAGGATCACCGCGACGGTGCCGCCCAGGAGCAGGGCCGTGGCGGGTGAGGCGGGGTCCAGCTCGCGCAGCCGGTCCACGAGCTCCGGTGTGCTGATCGCCCCGGCCTGCTGTGCCTCGAAGACCGCGGCGGCGGCGTCGGCGGCCGTGGCGCGTGCGGCGACCTCGAGGCGCCCGGCCACCGCAGCGAGGCCGATCCAGCACAGCTGGGCGACGCCGATGCGGACGGTGCGGTCCACGGCGACCCGACGCGCCGCCAGGTCCGCTGCGGGGCTCAGCCCGCTGAGCATGGGCCGGTGGTGCACGGCCACGACGACGGCGGCGCACGCGAGGACGACCGCCGCCGCGCCCAGGGCATACCACCCGGCGACGGCGGACCCGGCCGGGGCGCCGAGGAAGTCGGCGCCGAAGGGGACCGCGTCCGCTCCCACGTGCAGACGGTACCGGGCCCCCTGGACCCCGGGGCCGGTCATGACCGCCGCGGCGCCGGCGAGCGCGAACCCCAGGCCTGCGACGAGGAGGATCCGCAGGCGGACCGGGAACAGGTCGGGCCAGCGGCGGGCGACGAGGCCGGCCGTGCGGCGCGGCGCGGTGACGCGCGGCCACGTCACCTGGGCCAGGGCGGGAACGAGGACCAGCCACAACGCCGGCAGGAGGACGGCGAGGGCCGTGGCCGTGGCGTCCACGGGGGCGGCGTCGAGGGCCTCCGTGCTCCACCGCCCGGAGGCGGGGACGCCACCGGCCAGGTGCCATCCGCCCCGGGAGTCGCCGAGCCAGGCTCCGGCCAGTGGTGCGGGGCCTGCCCACACGCCGGTGGCCAGGACCGTCAGGGCGGAGGCGGCCGTGAGGTGGCCGCGGGCCGCGACCCCGGCGGCCGTCCAGCGGGAGCGGCGGCCCGTCCCGTAGAGGATCAGGCCGATGAGGAAGGTCAGGAGGCTGACGGTCCAGAGGACCTCGAGGGGCAGGGCGGGCATGGCGCGCTTCTTCCGACGGGGTGCGCGACGGCCGCGCACGGCCGCACTGTATCAGGCGGTTGATACGGCAGGGCAGGCCCCCTGCCCCCGGTCAGCCGTGGAACACCATGTCCTGGTACTCGGGGTAGCGGCGCAGGTAGTCCTCCACGTAGGAGCACTCGGGCACGATCCGGTCACCCTCTGCGCGCAGCCGGTCCAGGACCATGGTCACGAGGGCGCGGGCAAAGCCGCGGCGGCCGAACTGCTCGTCGATGATGGTGTGCTGCAGGCGCAGGACCACGGTGTCCTCGCCGTCCTCGCCGCGCACGGTCTCCTGGTCGTAGCCGAGGAACCCGATGAACGTCCCGTCCTGGCGCAGCTCGAAGCGCTGTCGGTCCGGGTCCCGGGTCACCGTGAGGCGCTCGTGGACGATCTTCTCGGGCTGGCTCTGGGCGGCGGTGTTCTCCATGACCCGAGCCTAGGGCCGGGGGCGGGCCTGCTCAACGGTGGCCCGGTCGTGTGGGCCGAGGCCGGTGCGGGCGGCTCAGTCGTCCCAGGGGTCGTAGACCTCGACGGCCACCACGTCGCCGTCGAGGTCGAGGGCGCGGTGCGCCACGAGCACGGCGCCGGGCCGCAGCCACGGATCCTCGGTCGGCAGGGCCCGCAGCACGCGGTCCGCCTGGCCGGCGGCCGCGTCCTCGACCACCTCGAACAGCGTCGGCAGCACCGGCCGGTGCGTGCACACGACCAGGGGCCGGGAGCGGCCCATGAGCTCGGCCATCACCTTGCGGGTCTTCTTGGGCTTCTCCCGGGCCGTGGTCTCCGTGAAGGCGCCCTTGGTCTTCAGCGGCAGCCTGCTGGACTTCACGAGCGGGGCCAGCGTCTCCACGCAGCGGCGCCACGGGGAGGAGACCAGCCGCTCCGGCCGCCAGGCCGCCACGAGGCCCTCGACGGCGAGCGCCTGCCGCCGGCCCGTCGCCGCCAGCGGACGCTCCTGCTCGGCGCGCGACCACGAGGAGCGGGGCTTGGCCTTGGCGTGGCGCAGCACCAGCAGCGGCACGGTCCGCAGGCGCCCCCGGGAGGCGGCACGCAGCAGCAGGTCGAGCGGTTCGCGATCCGAGTCGTTCGTCAGCAGCCGCCGGGCCTCGTCCGGACCGACCCAGCGGACCTCGTCCACCTCGTCGCCGTCGGGGCGGGCGCGCTGGCCGTCGACCTCGGCAGCCCAGTACCAGACCTCCTTGCTCCGACGGGCGCCCCGCTTGCCGGGCACCTCGTACTCGGTCACGCACAGCGGGATGCCCGGCCTCAGCTCGAGGCCGACCTCCTCGCGCAGCTCGCGCACCGCGCACTCCGGCAGCGTCTCACCCGGATCGAGCTTGCCCTTGGGCCACGACCAGTCGTCGTAGCGGGGCCGGTGGATCACCATCACCTCGAGGCCGCCGGGCACGCGGCGCCACGGCAGCATGCCGGCGGCCAGCACCTCGGCGCGGGGGCCTTCCGAGACGCGGTCCTCCGTGGACCAGCGGGCGACGCGGTCGGCGTGGGACGAGGGCATGGGGCGGGTTCCTCTCGGGTGCGGCGGCCGCGACGACTGCTGGGGCAGGACACGGGGCGTGGTCGGCCCCACGGGGGCCGGCCCCACCAGGATACGAGGCCGCCGGGATGTGCCCGGCCGGTCCCCGCCCGAGGGTCTCAGGGGCGGCGGTACTGGGCGTCGGCGGCGAACAGCTCGAAGCCGAGGGACGTGTAGAGCGCGACGGCGGCCGTGTTGTCCGCGTCCACGTACAGGTCCACGACGTCGACCCCCTGCTCCGCCATCCGGTGCAGCCCCGCCAGGGTCAGGGCCCGGCCGAGGCCGAGGCCCTGGGCCTCGGGGGAGACGCCCACGGCGTACACCTCCCCGACGCGCGGGCCGTCGGCTCCGACATCCGGCTCCACCTTCGTCCAGTGGAAGCCGAGCAGCCGCCCGTCCGCCTCGCGGGCGGCGAGCAGGAGGCCGTCGGGGTCGAACCAGTCCTCCGCCATGCGGTCCTCGAGGTCGGCGCGGGTCAGGCTGCCCTGTTCGGGGTGGTCCGCGAAGGCGGCGGCGTTCACGTCCAGCCAGGCCTGCTCGTCCTGGCCGGGGACGAAGCCGCGCAGGGCCACCCCGTCGGCGAGCCGCACCTCCGGCAGGGCGGCGAGCGCCGCGTGCGACAGGCGCATCCGGCGCAGCTCGCGGACGGGCTCGAGGCCGTGCCGCCGGGCGAGCCGGACCGCGCCCGGGAGCATGCCGTGGGCCCAGACGCTCGTGGTGTCCTCCCGCGCCAGGTCTCGGACCGCGGCGGCCGCGGCGTCGGCCAGGGCCGTCCCCCGGCCGGTGCGGCGTGCCGCCGGGTCGACGACGAGCTCGAGCACGGCCGCCGCGCCCTCGGGCACGAGCACGGCCGCCCCGTCGATCGCCCCGTCCGGACCCTGGGTGGCCCCCCACCAGAGCTGGCCGCCGCGGGCGAGCAGCACGCGCGTCTGGTCCGAGAGCGGGGGATGACCGTCCGCCGCCCCGGCGCGGTCGGCCAGGTCCAGGACGGCGGACGCCTGCTCCGGGCGCGGGGTGACGACGCGCGGCGTTTCGTCGGCGTCGGAGGTCGTGGGGGTGGGGTGTTCGGCCATGCCGGCCACCCTACGGAAGGAGGGCGGTGGCCCGCGAGGTGCGCCCCGCCGTCGCCCGCCCAGGGCCGAGCCGGTGCGCACCTGGCAGGATGGGGCAGGTGATGCGCTTGTCCATGGCCCTGAGTGCGGCCGTCGCCGCCCTCGTCCTGGGCGGTGCCGCGTTGCTGGGCCCGGTCCCCGCCGCCCTCGCCGCCGCCGTCGTGATCCTGGTCATCGCCTGGGGCTGGCCGCGGCAGATGGGGGCGCCCGCGCGCCTCTCGCTCAGCGTCACCCTGGCCGTCGCCGGAGCCGTCGCGGTGCTGCTCATGCTGCTGTGGCCGCCGCCCGAGGACGGGCGCAGCGGGGCCTGGACGCTCTTCGAACCGCTCGCCGTCGTCGTCGCCTGGAGCACCATGGCCTCGTTCGTCGTCCAGCTGGTGCGCGGGACCGGCCGGCCGCTGCGCCTCGAGTCCACCGTCGCCACGATGGGCGGTGCGTTCATGGCCGTCGTGACGGCGTGCTGGGTGGCCGTCTCACGCTGGAGCGACACCCCCGCGGTCGCCGGGCTGGTCATCACCCTGGCGGTCACGGTGGCCGCGGTCTCCCTCGTCGGCCTCACCCCGTGGATGCAGGGCCGGCCGGGAGTCCTGGCGCTCGTCGTCATCCCCCTCGGCACGGTGCTCGCGTGGCCCGTCTCCGCGCTGGCCGGCGTGGGCGCCCGGGACCGGCCGGCCGTCATGGCCGCGGCGCTCGCGGTGGCCGTGCTGGTGTCCCTGACCGCCACCACGGCACCGTCCTCGCGGCCGCGGCCCGAGGACCGGCCGGTGGGCACCACCCTGCGCCCGCGGCGGGCGGGCTACGCCCTCGCGTTGGCGCCCGTGGGGGCGGCCGGCGTCGTGGCGCACGTCATGGTGGGCTTCCTGGCCTGACAGGTCGGGCCCGCTCGGTAGGATGTCCCGCATGGATACCCTTCTTGCGCTCGAGATCTTCTTCCTGGCCCTCGTGGTCCTGGCCGGCCTGGGCATGGCCGCCGTCGCCGCGGTCGTCATCAGCGGCCTCTTCAAGGGCCAGCGCTGAGGACGCGCGGCCCGCTGGCGGGCCGCGCCGTGATCTGCCATGGCGACTGAACTCCCGTACGACCTCACCCCCGAGCTCGCCCCCCTGTCCTGGCTCATCGGCAGCTGGGAGGGCCAGGGCCGCCTCGGCGACGGCTCCGCCGACACCGAGATCTTCTACCAGCGGGTGGACTTCACCGAACACGGTCTGCCGTTCGTGGAGTACCGCGCGGAATCGTGGCTGTGCGAGGCGGACGGCACGCTGCTGCGTCCGCTGACCGTGGAGTCCGGCTTCTGGCAGGTGGACCGGGAGCGGCGCGACGGCGACGTCGGCCCCGGCATGCGCCCGGCGGACATCGTCCCCGCGTTCCGCTCCGCCGAGGACGTCGAGCGGCTGCGCGCCGGTGACGAGGGCTTCGGCCTGACCGCCACCATCACGCATCCGGGCTCGTTGTCCGAGCTGTACTACGGCCGCATCAAGGGCCCGCAGCTGCAGCTGGCCACGGACGCGATCCTGCGCGGCTCCGCCGCCGGCCCGTACCACCGGGCCACACGCATGGCCGGTCTCGTGAACGGGCAGCTGTTCTGGCGCTGGGACGTCGCGGACGCCGCGGGTGCCGAGCTCGAGGCGCACGCCTCCGCCATCCTGGACCGCATGCCGAGCGCGGCCGAGGGCCGGCTCGCCCCGGGGGCCGAGCGTCCTCGCGGCGCCGGCGGGCGGAAGCAGGGGGAGCAGTCGTGACGGCCTCCCGCAGCCCGCTGCTGGACCTGGCCGTGGCCGAGCCGCAGGGGCCGGCCGGCGGCGCCGTCGAGGGCCGCGGCCCGGACGCCGGCGTCGCCGCGCACTACGGTCGCCCCCTGCCCGAGCAGCGCGCCCTCGCCCGGGGCCGCGCCCTGGTCGACCTCTCCCACCGGGCCGTGCTCTCCGTGTCCGGCCCGGACCGGCTGAGCTGGCTGCACACGCTCGGCACGCAGCACGTCGAGACGCTGCCCCCCGGCACGAGCACCGAGATCCTCTTCCTCGACGTGCAGGGGCGGATCGAGCACGCCGCCCACCTCCTCGAGGACGGCGCAGCGGCCTGGCTCGTGACGGACCGCGAGGACGGCCCGGGCCTGGCCGCGTGGCTCACCTCGATGCGCTTCTCCCACGACGTCACGCTGCGGGACCACACCGGGGCGGTCGCCGTCGTGGGTGCCACCGCGCCCGTGCCCGGCTGGGAGGACCGCACCGTGTGGCTGGACCCGTGGCCCCGCGTCGGGGCGGGCGGCTGGGCCTACACGGCCGATCCGGATCCCGAGGCCCACCCGGGGGCGGATTGGGCCTGGCGCGAGTACCTCGTCACCCGGGCCGACCTCGAGGCCACCGCCCGCGCACTCGGCACGGGCGCGCTCGCGGGCTGGTCCCTGGCGGGCACGACGGCGGCTGAGGCGCTGCGCATCGAGGCCGGCCGCCCCCGCCGGGCCCTCGACGTGGACGACCGCGCGATCCCGCACGAGCTGGACCTGCTGCGCACCGCCGTGCACCTCGAGAAGGGCTGCTACCGCGGTCAGGAGACCGTGGCGCGCGTGCACAACCTGGGACGCCCGCCCCGCCGCCTCACCCGCCTGCTCCTGGACGGCTCCGTCCACGCGCTCCCCGAGCACGGTGCCCCCGTGATCCTCCGGCCGGCCGAGGGCACGCCCGAGGCCCGCGCCGCCGCCCGTCCGGTGGGGACGGTCACCGCTGCGGCCCAGCACCATGAGGCGGGTGCCGTCGCCCTGGCGCTGCTCAAGCGCACCGTGCCCGTGGACGCCGAGCTGCTGGTCCGCGAGGACGCTCCCGGCGAGGACGGTGTCGCCGAGGGCGGCTGGATCGCCGCGCGCCAGGAGCCGCTCGTGTCCCCGGACGCCGGGCAGGTCGTCGGCCGACCGCGCGGCGTGGGCCGCCTGCGCTGACCGACTCTCCCGCTCAGTCCAGTGCGAGCACGGTCCGCGTGCCCGCCGCCTCCAGCCCGACGGCGATCGCCACGTGGTGCGCGGCCGTGTGGCCCGCCGGCACCTCGGCGAACGGCAGCAGCCCCTCCAGCGCCGCCCTGTCCATCGCCACGGCCACCGCGTAGCGGCCGAGCCCACGACCGCGCAGCAGCGGTGGGGTGAGGGTGCCCAGCGAGGCCAGCACGCCGCCCGTCACGCGATACCCCGCGGCCGCCACCGGGGCCTCGATCGCCCGTCCCGCGCCGTCGTCGGGAACGAGCGCGGCCGAGGACTCCCAGGAGAGGACACCCGCCTCGGCCACGTCGTCCGCGGGGGCCTGCGCGGCCACGGCGTGGACGTGGGCGGGGTCGTCGGACACGGCGACGGTGCGCGAGGGGTCGGCCGGCGGCGGTTCCTCGGCCGCGTAGAGCGTGAACTCGCCGCGCGAGCGCACGGCCTCCCCGGCGGCCGCCCGCACCGCCGTCCGCAGCAGGGCCGACTCCACGCCCAGCGCCTCGGCGGGCACGCCGCGGCAGGCACGCGTGAACCACGCCGGCCCCGCCACGACGGTGGCCCAGGGCAGGGCGAGCACCTCCGCCTCGGCCACCCCCTGCCGGGCCACCTCGAGGCGGCGCGGCTCGGCGCCCGCCGCCGGGGCGTCGTCGGGCAGGAGCGCGGTGTCGTCGGGCAGGCCGAGCCGACGCGCCAGCCCCAGGGCCAGCACGCCGACGGAGGGGTGGTCGTGTCTCACCGGCCGAACAGGATCTTCGCCTCGTCGTAGCGGGAGACCGGCACCTGCTTGAGGCCCTTGAGGGCGGCGCTCATGGGGATGGAGATGATCTCCGTGCCGTTGGCCGCCACCATCTGTCCCCAGCGACGCTGGGCGACGAGGTCGACGGCGCCCATGCCGAAGCGCGTGGAGAGCACGCGGTCCGTGGCGGTGGGGGCGCCGCCGCGCTGGATGTGGCCCAGGATGGTGCTGCGCGTCTCGATGCCCGTCATCTCCTCGATCTCGCGGGTCACCCACTCGCCGATGCCGCCCAGACGCGGCCGGCCGGACGCCTCGACGCCGGCCTCGGCCAGCGGGTCGTCGTGGCCCTCGGGGATGAAGCCCTCCGCCACCACGACGAGCGGGGAGCGACCGCGGTCGTGGACCTGCTGCACCCATTCGGCGACCTGGGACATGGGGGTGCGGACCTCGGGGATGAGGATCGCGTGGGCGCCGGCGGCCATGCCCGAGTGCAGGGCGATCCAGCCGACGTGGCGGCCCATGACCTCGGCGACCATGCACCGGTGGTGGGACTCGCCCGTGGTGCGCAGCCGGTCCATGGCGTCCGTGGCGATCTGCACGGCCGTGTCGAAGCCGAACGTGTAGTCGGTGCCCTGCAGGTCGTTGTCGATCGTCTTGGGCACGCCCACGATCGGCAGACCGTCCGCGGCCAGGCGGTTCGCGCCGGCCAGGGTGCCCTCGCCGCCGATGGCGATGACGGCGTCGATGTCCAGCTCGCGCAGGTTGCGGAGCATGTTCTCCGGGCCGCCGCCCTCCGCGTCGTAGGGGTGCGTGCGCGAGGTGCCGAGGATGGTCCCGCCGGTGCGGGCCAGGCCGCGCACGCGGGAGCGGGGCAGGTCCTCGACGTCCTTCTCGATCAGGCCGGACCATCCGTTGCGGATGCCCACCATCTCCATGTCGTAGGACTTGATGCCGTGCAGGACGGCGGAGCGGATGACGGCGTTCAGGCCGGGGCAGTCGCCTCCGGAGGTGAGCATTCCGACGCGCATGGGGTCCTCTCGGGCGTTCTCGTGGGGGTCGGCACCACCCTAGGCGTGCCCGCCGCGTCGCGTCAGGGGACGGGCGACGGGCGGCGGGTCAGCCGAGGGCCACGAGGACGGCGACCTGGAGGGCCGTCGCACCCACGAGGATGCCGCTCGCCGGGCCGAGGGTGCCGGGACGACGGCCGCTGAGCAGAGCGCCCAGCATGACGGGGGCGATCACCGCGAGCGCGGCCACGAGCATCGGCACGGCCAGCAGCGTGGGGGTCGGACCGACGCCGAGCAGCAGGCTTGTCCCGAGGGCGGCGAGCGCGGCGAGGACGGCCCCGGCGTAGGCGGCGGCCTGCGCGATCGGCCCGAGGCGCGGCTTCGCGGCCGTGGCTGCGGACCCCGAGCCGGTCGGGGCGGTGGCCGCCCGCGGGGCCTCGTCGGCCAGGCGCGCCGCGGCCCGCCGCTCGCGGGAGTGGAGGTGGTCGCGCCACGTGCCGGTCGCGGGGTCGATCCATTCGGGGCGGAAGCCGTGCGGGTCGGCGACCTCGGCTGCCCGCTCGCCCGGACCTCCGCCGACGTACCAGGCCGGGCGCGGCACGGCGTGGGTGGGCTGCTCGGCGTCGGGGGCCCGGCCCGGGGCCACGCGGGCCTGCGCCCGGCCGTCCCAACGGGTCACGAGCCACCAGACGAGCACGGCCAGCGCACCCAGGCCCACCAGGGAGCCGGGGCCGCCCACGGCCGGGGCGATGAGGGTGAACCCGGCGCCGAGCAGCAGGTTGAGGGCGCCGATCGCCCCGATCACGCCGATGGCCACGGTGGCGTCCTGCCACTCCCCGCGGCGCAGGCGGCCGAACTGCACACGTCCGTCGGCGTCGGGGAGCACGGCCCAGGCGGCCGCGTAGGCCAGCAGGCCCAGGCCCGCGGAGACCATGCACACGGCGACGAACACGCCGCGGGCGAGCAGCGGGTCGATGCGGTAGCGCTCGGCCACGCCGCCGAGCACCCCGCCGACCCACGAGGCCGGCGAGCGGCGCACGCCCCAGCCCAGGACGGCGCGGCGCAGCCAGCCCGGCAGGGCGTCCAGCCCGTCGGGGCCGGTCTCGCCCGCGGCGGCTCCGTCGGGGGCGACGTGGGGGCCGGGGCCGGTGAACGGGTCGTGTGTGCTCGTCATGTCTCCATCCTCGTCCGCCCGCGGCCCCCGCCCATCCGGGAACTCCCGGAATCCTCCCCGGATGTGCCGCACCGTCCGACGCGGCAGGATGGGGGCATGCCCACCCCGTCCGCGCCCGCGCAGGCCCCGCGTCCGCCGTTGATGCGGCACGGGGCCGACCGCCCGGTGTCCGGCGTCGCCGCGGGGCTCGCCCGGCATCTCGGGGTGCCCGTCGGCCGCGTCCGCGCGGCCCTGGCGCTGCTGAGCCTGGTGGGGGGCGCGGGCCTGGCCCTGTACGTGTGGCTCTGGCTGCTCATGCCGGAGGAGGGCCCGGACGGCGCTCCCGCCGCCGACGCCCCCACCCTCCGTGGTCGCGCCCCCGAGGTGCTCGAGCGGGTGCGCGAGGGCGGCTGGCCGGTCCTGTTGGCCGCCGTGGTGCTCGGCGTGGGCGTGCTGACCGTCGCGGACGGCCTCGGCCTCGCCGTCGACTGGGCGCTCGTGGGCCCGGTGGCCGTCCTCGTGATCGGCCTCGGCCTGGCCTGGATGCAGCTCGACCTGGCGGGCGGGCCCCGGGCCGGGCGGAGCGGACGACTGGTCCGCCTCGTGCTCGGTACGGCCCTCGTGCTGCTGGCGGTGCTGTCCATCGTCCTGGGCGCCGTGAGCTCGGGCGAGCTGTGGCGGGCCCTGCTGGCCGCCGTCGCGATGCTCGCCGGCGCGGCGCTGGTGGCCATGCCCTACGTCCTGGCCTGGCTGCGCCGACGCGACGCGGAGCGGACCGCGTTCGCGGTGCAGGCCCAGCGCGCCGAGATCGCGGCGCACCTGCACGACTCGGTGCTGCAGTCCCTCGCCCTCATCCAGCGGCGCGCCCATGACGCGGACGCGGTGGCCCGGGTGGCCCGCGCCCAGGAGCGTGAGCTGCGTCAGTTCCTCGCCCTGGACTCCCGTGGCGGCCCGCGCTCCCTGGCGGAGGCGCTCGAAGAGCACGCCGCCGCGGTCGAGGACGCGCACGGGTCCCGGGTGGAGGTCGTGGCCGTGGGCCGGGCCGCGGGGGCGTGGCTCGAGCCGCTCGCGGCCGCGGCACGCGAGGCCATGCAGAACGCGGCCCGGCACGCCGGCGACGCGCAGGTCTTCGCGGAGGCCGGCGAGGACGACCACGGCCGCACCGTCGCGGAGGTGTTCGTCCGGGACCGCGGCCCCGGCTTCGACCTGCACACGGTCCCGGCCGACCGGCTCGGCGTGCGGGAGTCGATCCTCGGCCGCATGGAGCGTGCCGGCGGGGCCGCCCGCATCCGGTCCGGCCCGGGCGGCACCGAGGTCCACCTGACGCTGACCGAGCCCGAGGGAGCGCGAGCGCGCACCGGACAGGAGCACCCATGACCGACCCCGCCCCGCGCACGGCCGTCATCGTGGACGACCACGCGATCTTCCGCTCCGGCCTGCGCGCCGACCTGGACCCGGACCGACTGGCCATCGTCGGCGAGGCCGGGGACGTGGACGAGGCCGTCCGCACCGTGCTGGAGCTGGCGCCGGATGTGGTGCTGCTGGACGTGCACCTGCCCGGCGGGGCCGGCGGCGGGGGAGCGGAGGTGGCCGAACGCGTCCTCGCGCGCCGACCCGCGCAGCGGTTCCTGGCCCTGTCCGTCTCGGACGCGGCCGAGGACGTCGTCGCCGTGATCCGTGCGGGGGCCCGCGGCTACATCACCAAGACGGCCTCCGGCGCGGAGGTGGCGGACGCGGCGGTCCGCGTGGCCGACGGCGATGCCGTGTTCTCGCCCCGACTGGCCGGGTTCGTCCTCGACGCCTTCCGCGGCACGGCGCCCGCGCCCCCGCCCGTCCCCGCCGCGGCGACGAGCGGGGCTGCGGCCCCCGACGAGGACCTCGACCGGCTCTCGGCACGGGAGCGGGAGGTCATGCGGCTGATCGCCCGCGGCTACACCTACCGGGAGGCCGGGGCGGAGCTGTTCATCTCGGACCGCACGGTCGAGACCCACGTGTCCTCCGTGCTGCGCAAGCTCCAGCTCTCCAACCGCCACGAGCTGACCCGCTGGGCCGCGCGCCGCGGATACGCCTGAGCCCCGCGGCACGCGGCGTCGCGGGGCTCAGGGGCGGGGTTGTGCGGCTCAGGCGCTGAGCAGGGCGCGGATGCGCTCGACGCCCTCGGCGAGGTCCGCATCGCCCAGCGCGTAGGACAGTCGCAGATAGCCGGACGGGCCGAACGCCTCGCCCGGGACCACGGCGACCTCCGCCTCGTCGAGGATGAAGGCGGCCAGCTCGGCCGACGTCGTGGGGGTGACGCCGCCGCGGTAGGTCTTCCCGAGCGCCTCCCGCACGTCCACGTACGCGTAGAACGCGCCCTGCGGGGTGGGGCAGTGGAAGCCCGGCACGGCGTTCATGGCCTCGACCATGGCCCGGCGCCGGCGGTCGAACGCCGTCTTCATCTCCGCCACGGCGTCCAACGGGCCGGCGACGGCGGCCAGCGCGGCCCGCTGCGACACGTTGGCCACGTTCGAGGTGGCGTGGGACTGCAGGTTCGTGGCGGCCTTGACCACGTCCAGCGGGCCGGCCATCCAGCCGACGCGCCAGCCCGTCATGGCGTAGGTCTTGGCGACGCCGTTGAGGATCACGGACTGCTCCGCCAGCTCGGGCACGGCGCGGACGATCGAGGTGAACGGCATGCCGTCGTAGGTCAGGTGCTCGTAGATCTCGTCGGTGACCACCCACAGCCCCCGCTCCCCTGCCCACTGGCCGATCGCCGCCGTCTCCTCGGGGGAGTACACGGCGCCGGTGGGGTTGGAGGGGGAGACGAACAGGAGCACCTTGGTGCGGTCCGTGACAGCCCCGTCGAGCTGGTCCACGGTGACCTTGTAGCCCTGCTCGGGGCCGGCGAACACCTCCACCGGCACGCCGCCGGCCAGGCGGATCGCCTCCGGGTAGGTGGTCCAGTAGGGGGCGGGGACGAGCACCTCGTCCTGCGGGTCCAGCAGGGCGGCGAAGGCGTTGTACACGGCCTGCTTCCCGCCGTTGGTCACGAGCACCTGGGCGGCCTCGAGGGACACGCCGGAGTCGCGCAGCGTCTTGGCCGCGATCGCCTCGCGCAGCTCGGGCAGGCCGGCGGCGGGGGAGTAGCGGTGGTTCTTCGGGTCCCGGGCCGCGGCGACGGCGGCCTCCACGACGTAGTCCGGGGTGGGGAAGTCGGGCTCGCCGGCGCCGAAGCCGATCACCGGGCGCCCGGCGGCCTTGAGCTCCTTGGCGCGGGCGTCGACGGCGAGGGTGGCGGAGGGCGCGATGGCGGACAGACGGGCGGAGACGCGGCGGGCGGGCGCGGCCATGGGGACCTTCTTCGAGCTCGACGGGGAGGGCGGGGCGGAGCGGGACTCCGTCCTGCCAGGGTACTGACTGCCCGGGGCCCGTTCGACTCCCGCCGCCCGATGGCGTATCCTGGATCTCCGGTACCGCGATCACGGTCGAGCCCGCGAGGGTTCGGCTGGCTCCGTCGGTCCGAAGGGTAGTGGCGCAATTGGTAGCGCAGCGGTCTCCAAAACCGCAGGTTGCAGGTTCGAGTCCTGTCTGCCCTGCTCGATGCCGGGCCTCGTGCTCGGCATCGGACGTGTAGAAAGCGATTCGGCGATCCGACGAGTGAGGCCACGTGACTGAGATGGCGGCGAACGGCGGGGGGCCCACCCCCACGCCGAGCAGGCAGCGTCGCGGGCTGTTCGCGCGGATCGCGCTGTTCCTGCGCCAGGTGGTGGACGAGCTCCGCAAGGTCGTCACCCCCACGAGCGAGGAGCTGCTGCGCACGACCGGAGTGGTGCTCGCCTTCGTGGCGTTCATGATCCTGCTGGTCATGGGGCTGGACTGGGTGTTCGGCACCGTGGCGGGTCTCCTGTTCGGCGCCGGCGGCCTCTGAGCCCGGCGCGGACGGTCCCGACGTCGCAGGACGCGTCCCCCGCACGCCCGTGAGGGCCCTCCCCGACGGCAGGGCCCGCCGTCCGTCAGCAGAAAGCAGGAACCGTGTCCGAGCAGGAACTGGATCGTCAGCCCGCCGAGGAGTCCGTCCCGATGTCGGAGGACGCCGTGGCCGAGGAGACCGCCGAGACCGCGCAGGACGCCGGGACGCCCGTCGAGGACGCCCTGGACGAGGCCGCCGGCAGCGGTGACGAGACCGCCGAGGCCACCGTGCAGGAGGCCGACCTGGCCGTCGCCGAGGGCGAGGACGCGCCGACCCCCGTCGAGGAGCAGGCCGACGACGAGCCCGTCGTGGACCCCGCCGAGGAGCTGCGCACCCGCCTGCGCCGCCAGCCCGGCGACTGGTACGTGGTCCACACCTACGCCGGCTACGAGAAGCGCGTGAAGACGAACCTCGAGGCCCGCATCCTGACCCAGGACATGGAGGACTCGATCTACGAGATCGAGGTCCCCATGGAGGAGGTCGTGGAGATCAAGAACACCACGCGCAAGATCGTCTCGCGCGTGCGCATCCCGGGCTACGTGCTCGTCCGCATGGACCTCGACGACGCCTCGTGGGGCGTCGTGCGGCACACCCCGGGCGTCACGGGCTTCGTGGGCAACGACGCCCACCACCCGCAGCCGCTCAGCCTGGACGAGGTGTACGACATGCTCGCCCCGTCCGTGATCCAGGAGGCCGCCCGCGCCGCCGAGAAGGCCGGCCTTGCCGTCCCCGCCTCGGCCGAGTCCGGTGCGCCCGCCGCCCCCGCGATCCACGTGGACTTCGAGGTCGGCGAGTCGGTCACCGTCAACGACGGCCCGTTCGAGACCCTCCCGGCCACGATCTCCGAGATCAAGCCGGAGGCCCAGCAGCTCGTGGTGCTCGTCTCGATCTTCGAGCGCGAGACCCCCGTGACGCTGTCCTTCAACCAGGTGACCAAGGCCATCTGAGGACACCCGACGCTTCCGCACCGGGTCGGCCGCCTGCCGGCCCGGACGCGGCACCGGCCGCCGCGCCACGGCGGCCACCGCCCCCGGTGCGCTCCTGCGCCGAGGGTCCCCCAGTGAGAGAAGGATCCACTCATGGCTCCCAAGAAGAAGGTCACCGGTCTGATCAAGCTTCAGATCCAGGCCGGCGCCGCCAACCCGGCCCCGCCCATCGGCCCCGCCCTGGGTCAGCACGGCGTGAACATCATGGAGTTCTGCAAGGCGTACAACGCCGCCACCGAGTCGCAGCGCGGCAACGTGATCCCGGTCGAGATCACCGTGTACGAGGACCGCTCGTTCACCTTCGTGACCAAGACCCCGCCGGCCGCCGAGCTCATCAAGAAGGCCGCCGGCGTCGCCAAGGGCTCCGCCACCCCGCACACGGCCAAGGTCGGCACGCTGACCCAGGCCCAGTGCGAGGAGATCGCCCAGACCAAGATGGAGGACCTGAACGCCAACGACGTGCAGGCCGCCGCCAAGATCATCGCGGGCACCGCCCGCTCGATGGGCATCACCGTCGAGGGCTGACGCCCACCCCCACCCCCTTCCAGTGGCAGGGCCGAGCGCGGTCCGCAGACCACGACTGCACAAGGAGAAGAACGCAGATGGCACAGCGCAGCAAGGCATACAAGGCGGCCAAGGCCGCGATCGGCGAGGATCTGTACTCGCCGGTGGAGGCGATCCGCCTCGCCAAGGAGACCAACCCCTCCAAGACCGACGCCACCGTGGAGGTGGCCCTCCGCCTCTCGGTCGACCCCCGCAAGGCCGACCAGATGGTCCGCGGCTCCGTGAGCCTGCCCCACGGCACCGGCAAGACCGCCCGCGTCGTCGTGTTCGCCACCGGTGACCGCGCCGAGGCCGCCCGCGCCGCCGGCGCGGACGTCGTGGGCGACGACGACCTGATCGCCCGGATCGCCGAGGGCTGGGTGGACTTCGACGCCGCCGTGGCCTCCCCGGAGCTCATGGGCAAGGTCGGCCGTCTGGGCAAGGTGCTCGGCCCCCGCAACCTGATGCCGAACCCCAAGACCGGCACCGTGACCCCGGACGTGGCCAAGGCCGTGGCCGACATCAAGGGCGGCAAGATCGACTTCCGCGTCGACAAGCACTCCAACCTGCACTTCATCATCGGCAAGACCTCCTTCGAGGCCAAGGCCCTGGTGGAGAACTACGCCGCGGCCCTCGAGGAGGTCCTTCGTCTGAAGCCGTCCTCCTCCAAGGGCCGCTACATCTCCAAGGCCACCGTGGCCACCACCTTCGGCCCGGGCGTGCCCATGGACCCGAACGTGACCTCGGTGGACTCCTCGGAGCTCTGAGCCACGCGGCCCCGGTGACCGGGGCCCACGACGCCGGCCGGTCGTCCCCGCAGCGGGGGCGGCCGGCCGACGTCGTCCCGGGTCGATTTTGCGGGCCCGCCCCGGACGTGTACGCTGGTGCCTACCGAAGACCGCCGGTCGTGGTGCCCTGCCTCCGGGCAGAGCCCACCGAAGGATCTCCCTGACGGAGACGGCCCGCGCAGGTGAACGTGAGCCACGCTCGCATCCGCTCGTCGCCCCTCCGGGTCCGATCGCGTCGATGCTCCTGCCGCGCCCCGTGCATCTGCACGGGGCGTTTTCTCGTCTCGGGGTGGCGGTTCCCACGCATCATCGAGAGGAGTGCCATGGCGACGTCCGCGAAGGAGTCGGCGGTGGCTGAGCTCACGGACCTGTTCCGTGAGTCCAGCGCTGCTGTTCTGACGGAATACCGTGGCCTGACGGTGACGGAGCTCAAGCAGCTGCGTGACTCCATCCGTCAGGACGCGACCTACGCCGTGGCGAAGAACACGCTGGCCGAGATCGCGGCCAAGGACGCCGGTCTGGAGGGCCTCGAGGCTCACCTGTCCGGTCCCACCGCGATCGCGTTCGTGACCGGGGACCCGGTCAACGTCGCGAAGGCCCTGCGTGACTTTGCCAAGGATCACGAGAAGCTCGTGCTCAAGGGCGGCTACATGGATGGCCAGCCCCTGGACGAGGCCGGCATCAAGAAGCTCGCGGACCTCGAGTCCCGCGAGGTGCTGCTGGCCAAGTTCGCCGGCGCGATGAAGGGCAGCATGTCCAAGGCTGCCGCCCTGTTCCAGGCGCCGCTGTCCAAGACCGTCCGCACGGTCGAGGCGCTGCGCGCCGCGCAGGGCGAGGCTGCCTGAGCAGTCCGCCCCGGGCTGCACGGCCCACCACTTCACACGTAGTCAAGACGTACCCGTAAAGGAGCCATCATGGCCAAGCTGACCACCGAAGAGCTGCTCGCCGCGTTCGAGGAGCTGACCCTCATCGAGCTGTCCGAGTTCATCAAGGCGTTCGAGGAGAAGTTCGACGTCACCGCCGCCGCCCCCGTGGCCGTGGCCGCCGCCGGCGGTGCCGCCGGTGGTGCCGAGGCCGCCGCCGAGGAGAAGGACGAGTTCGACGTCATCCTCGAGGCCGCCGGCGACAAGAAGATCGGCGTCATCAAGGAGGTGCGCGCCCTCACCTCCCTCGGCCTGAAGGAGGCCAAGGACCTGGTGGACGGCGCCCCCAAGCCCGTCCTCGAGGGCGTCAACAAGGAGGCCGCCGAGAAGGCCAAGGAGCAGCTCGAGGGCGCCGGCGCCACCGTCACCCTCAAGTGATGATCGCGGCCTGAGCCGCATCACGCTTCCTCACGAGGCCCCCGGACCCGCACTGCGGACCGGGGGCCTCGTGGCGTCCCAGGTCACGCACCCGCGGCTGGACAGGGGCGACGGGCGCGGATAGGATGGATCTTTGCATCTCCCCTGTTCCGTGCCGCCCGCAGGACCCCGCGTCCCGCCGTGGCCCGCACGGTTCCGCACGGCCTTCATATAGCGGTGGGCCGGCGCCGCCGTCTCGCGGCAGGGGAGCGAACGGAACCCAGAAGGCCTGTGGAAGGATCCTACGTGGTCGCCTCGAGCACCTCCAACGAAACCGCTACCGTCTCCCCGCGATCCGGCGCCTCCGCCGGACGCGTCTCCTTCGCCAAGATCTCCGAGCCGCTGGACGTGCCGGACCTGCTGGCGCTGCAGACCGAGTCGTTCGACCGCCTGATCGGCAATGAGCGGTGGGCCGCGCGCGTCGACGCCGCCCTGGCCGCCGACGACCACTCCGTGCCCGTCACCTCGGGACTGACGGACATCTTCGAGGAGATCTCCCCGATCGAGGACTTCCAGGGCACCATGTCCCTGTCCTTCGCCGAGCCGGAGTTCGCCGACGCGAAGATGACGGAGGAGGAGTGCAAGGATCGCGACGCGACCTTCTCCGCCCCGCTGTACGTCAAGGCCGAGTTCATGAACAACACGACCGGCGAGATCAAGCAGCAGACCGTCTTCATGGGCGACTTCCCGCTGATGACCCGCAACGGCACGTTCATCATCAACGGCACCGAGCGCGTCGTCGTCTCCCAGCTGGTCCGCTCCCCGGGCGCCTACTTCGAGCGCACTCCGGACAAGACCTCGGACAAGGAGATCTTCTCGGCGAAGATCATCCCCTCGCGCGGCGCCTGGTTCGAGCTCGAGGTGGACAAGCGCGACCAGGTCGGCGTCCGCCTCGACCGCAAGCGCAAGCAGCCCGTGACGGTGCTGCTCAAGGCCATGGGCTGGACCGAGTCCCGCATCCTGGAGGAGTTCGGACACTACGACTCCATCCGCGCCACCCTCGAGAAGGACGGCACCGCGGACCAGGACGAGGCCCTGCTCGACATCTACCGCAAGCTGCGCCCGGGCGAGCCGGCCGCCGTCGACGCCGCGCAGTCGCTGCTGAACAACCTGTACTTCACCCCGAAGCGCTACGACCTCGCCAAGGTGGGCCGCTACAAGCTCAACCGCAAGCTCGGCGTGGACGTGCACCTCGGCGACCCCAACGCGTCCGTGCTCACCGAGGACGACATCGTCCAGATGGTGCACTTCATCGCCGCGCTGCACGCCGGCGAGACCGCCATCAAGGGCACGCGCGACGGCGCGCCGGTGGACGTGCGCGTGGAGATCGACGACATCGACCACTTCGGCAACCGTCGCATCCGCGCGGTGGGCGAGCTGATCGAGAACCAGATCCGCACCGGCCTGTCCCGCATGGAGCGCGTCGTGCGCGAGCGCATGACCACCCAGGACGTCGAGGCGATCACCCCGCAGACCCTGATCAACATCCGTCCCGTGGTGGCGGCGATCAAGGAGTTCTTCGGCACTTCGCAGCTGTCCCAGTTCATGGACCAGAACAACCCGCTGGCGGGCCTGACGCACAAGCGCCGCCTGTCCGCGCTCGGCCCGGGCGGCCTGTCCCGCGACCGTGCCGGCATGGAGGTCCGTGACGTCCACCCGTCGCACTACGGCCGCATGTGCCCCATCGAGACCCCGGAAGGCCCGAACATCGGCCTCATCGGCTCGCTGGCGACCTTCGGCCGGATCAACTCCTTCGGCTTCATCGAGACCCCGTACCGCCGCGTGGTCGACGGCCGGGTCACGGACACCGTGGACTACCTGACCGCCGACGACGAGCTGGCCTTCCAGATCGCCCAGGCGAACGCCCCGGTGGACGAGGACGGCCGGTTCGTGGAGGAGCTCGTGCTCTGCCGCCAGCGCGGCGGCGACGGCGAGCCCGTGCTCTCGACCGTGGACGAGATCGACTACATGGACGTGTCCCCGCGCCAGATGGTGTCGGCGGCCACCGCCCTCATCCCGTTCCTCGAGCACGACGACGCCAACCGCGCGCTCATGGGCGCGAACATGCAGCGTCAGGCCGTGCCGCTGCTCCGCTCCGAGGCCCCCTACGTGGGCACCGGCATGGAGAAGTACGTGGCCGTGGACGCGGGCGACTCCGTGACGGCCACGCAGGGCGGCGTCGTGACCGAGGTGGCCGCGGACCTGGTGACCGTCATGAACGACGACGGCACCACCACGCACTACCCGATCATGAAGTTCGCCCGCTCGAACCAGGGCAACGCCTACAACCAGCGCGTGCGCGTGTCCGAGGGCGAGCGGGTGGAGCCGCTGAGCATCATCGCCGACGGTCCCGCCACGGACAACGGCGAGCTCGCGCTCGGCAAGAACCTCCTCGTCGCGTTCATGCCCTGGGAGGGCCTGAACTACGAGGACGCGATCATCCTGTCCCAGCGCATGGTCTCGGAGGACGTCCTCACCTCGATCCACATCGAGGAGCACGAGGTCGACGCCCGCGACACCAAGCTGGGCGCCGAGGAGATCACGCGCGACATCCCCAACGTGTCCGAGGAGGTGCTGTCGCAGCTCGACGAGCGCGGCATCATCCACATCGGTGCGGAGGTGGAGGCCGGTGACATCCTGGTCGGCCGCGTGACGCCGAAGGGCGAGACCGAGCTGACCCCGGAGGAGCGCCTGCTGCGCGCGATCTTCGGCGAGAAGTCCCGCGAGGTCCGCGACACGTCCCTGAAGGTGCCGCACGGCGAGTCCGGCACCGTCATCGGCGTGCGCATCTTCGACCGCGACGAGGACGACGACCTGCCCCCGGGCGTGAACCAGCTGGTGCGCGTCTACGTGGCGCAGAAGCGCAAGATCACCGACGGCGACAAGATGGCCGGCCGCCACGGCAACAAGGGCGTCATCTCGAAGATCCTGCCGCTGGAGGACATGCCGTTCCTGGCGGACGGCACCCCGGTGGACATCGTGCTGAACCCGCTCGGCGTCCCCGGCCGCATGAACCTCGGCCAGGTCATGGAGCTGCACCTGGGCTGGGCCGCCTCGCGCGGCTGGGACATCCAGGGCGAGCCGGAGTGGATCAAGGACCTGCCGAACTTCCCGCGCCAGTCCGGTCCGGTCAACGTGGCCACCCCGGTGTTCGACGGCGCCGAGGCGTACGAGATCACGGGCCTGCTCGGCCACGTGAACGTGACCCGCGACGGCGACCGTCTCATGAGCGACAGCGGCAAGGCGCAGCTGTTCGACGGCCGCACCGGCGAGCCGTTCCCGGACCCGGTGTCCGTGGGCTACATGTACATGCTCAAGCTGCACCACCTGGTGGACGACAAGATCCACGCCCGTTCCACGGGCCCGTACTCGATGATCACGCAGCAGCCGCTGGGCGGTAAGGCCCAGTTCGGCGGCCAGCGCTTCGGCGAGATGGAGGTGTGGGCGCTCGAGGCGTACGGCGCGGCGTTCACCCTCCAGGAGCTGCTGACCATCAAGTCGGACGACATCCACGGCCGCGTGAAGGTCTACGAGGCCATCGTCAAGGGCGAGAACATCCCGGAGCCGGGTGTTCCCGAGTCCTTCAAGGTGCTCATCAAGGAGATGCAGTCCCTCTGCCTGAACGTGGAGGTCCTCTCCGCCGACGGCCAGGCCATCGAGATGCGTGACGCGGAGGACGAGGTCTACCGCGCCGCCGAGGAGCTGGGCATCGACCTCTCCCACGCCGAGCCGAGCTCGGTGGAGGAAGTCTGAGCCGGGCCCGATCCCGCATCCACAAGACGTCACCTGAGAACCACTGAACCAAGGGAGTTCACCGGAGCATGAGCGTGAACAGCATGTCCACTGACAACTCTTTCGGCCTGATGCGCATCGGCCTGGCCACGGCGGAGGACATCCGCCGCTGGTCCTACGGCGAGGTCAAGAAGCCGGAGACCATCAACTACCGCACCCTGAAGCCGGAGAAGGACGGACTCTTCTGCGAGAAGATCTTCGGCCCCACCCGCGACTGGGAGTGCGCGTGCGGCAAGTACAAGCGCGTGCGCTTCAAGGGCATCATCTGCGAGCGCTGCGGCGTCGAGGTGACCCGCTCGAAGGTGCGCCGCGACCGCATGGGCCACATCGAGCTCGCCGCGCCGGTCACCCACATCTGGTACTTCAAGGGCGTGCCCTCGCGCCTGGGCTACCTGCTGGACCTGGCGCCGAAGGACCTCGAGAAGGTCATCTACTTCGCGGCCTACATGATCACCTCGGTGGACGAGGAGGCCCGGCACCGCGACCTGGCCAACCTCCAGGCCGAGTACGACCAGGAGACCCGTGTCCTGGCCGACCAGCGCGACTCCGACATCGCCGCGGTGGCCGCCGACCTCGAGAAGGACCTGGCCAAGCTGGAGTCCGAGGGCGCCAAGGCCGCCGAGAAGAAGAAGGCCCGCGACGCCGCGGACAAGACCATGGGGCAGATCCGCAAGCGCGCGGACGCGGAGCTGGACCGCAAGGAGCAGGTCTGGGACCGCTTCAAGAACCTCAAGGTCGCCGACCTCGAGGGTGACGAGGGCCTGTACCGGGCCATGCGGGACAAGTACGGCCAGTACTTCGAGGGCTCGATGGGCGCGGAGGCGATCCAGCGTCGCCTGCAGACCTTCGACCTCGAGGCCGAGTCCGAGATGCTGCGTGAGACCATCAAGACGGGCAAGGGCCAGCGCAAGACCCGCGCCCTGAAGCGCCTGAAGGTCGTCAACGCGTTCCTGACCACGGACAACTCGCCCGAGGGCATGGTCCTGGACGCCGTCCCGGTGATCCCGCCGGAGCTGCGTCCGATGGTGCAGCTGGACGGCGGCCGCTTCGCGACCTCCGACCTCAACGACCTGTACCGTCGCGTGATCAACCGCAACAACCGCCTGAAGCGGCTGCTCGACCTCGGCGCGCCCGAGATCATCGTCAACAACGAGAAGCGCATGCTGCAGGAGGCCGTGGACTCGCTGTTCGACAACGGCCGCCGCGGCCGGCCGGTGACCGGCCCGGGCAACCGCCCGCTCAAGTCGCTCTCCGACATGCTCAAGGGCAAGCAGGGCCGCTTCCGTCAGAACCTGCTCGGCAAGCGCGTGGACTACTCGGGCCGCTCGGTCATCGTGGTGGGTCCCCAGCTCAAGCTGCACCAGTGCGGCCTGCCCAAGCAGATGGCGCTGGAGCTGTTCAAGCCGTTCGTGATGAAGCGTCTCGTGGACCTGAACCACGCGCAGAACATCAAGTCCGCCAAGCGCATGGTGGAGCGCTTCCGCCCGCAGGTCTGGGACGTGCTCGAGGAGGTCATCACCGAGCACCCGGTCCTGCTGAACCGCGCCCCCACCCTGCACCGTCTGGGCATCCAGGCCTTCGAGCCGCAGCTCGTGGAGGGCAAGGCCCTGCAGCTGCACCCGCTGGTCTGCTCAGCGTTCAACGCGGACTTCGACGGCGACCAGATGGCGGTCCACCTGCCCCTGTCGCCGGAGGCCCAGGCCGAGGCGCGCCTGCTCATGCTCTCGAGCCACAACATCCTGAAGCCCTCGGACGGCCGCGCGGTCGCCGTGCCGGCCCAGGACATGATCATCGGCCTGAACCACCTCACCACGGTGCGTCCGGACGAGGTCGGCGCGGGCAACCTGTACGCGACCGTCGCCGAGGCCATCATGGCGTTCGACGGCGGCGACCTGCACCTGAACGCGCCCGCACGGATCGGCGTCGAGGGCTTCGTGCCGTCGGCGGCCGTGCCTGCCCCCGAGGGCTGGTCCGAGGGCGAGATCGCCCTCATCGAGACCACCCTGGGCAAGGTGCTGTTCAACGAGCTGCTGCCGGACGACTACCCGTGGCTGGACAAGCAGGCGACCAAGGGCACCCTCGGTCAGCTGGTCAACGACCTGGCCGAGCGCTACCCGATGGTCGTCACGGCGCAGACGCTGGACAACCTCAAGGACGCCGGCTTCCACTGGGGCACCTGGTCGGGTGTGACCGTGGCGATCTCGGACATCACCTCCGACTTCGACAAGGCCGCCATCATGGAGGGCTACGAGGAGCAGGCCCAGCGCGTGCAGCAGCAGTACGACAAGGGCCTGATCGCGGACGACGAGCGTCGCTCCGAGCTGATCGACATCTGGAACAAGGCCACCGACGAGGTCGCCGCGGCCATGAAGGACGGCCTGCCGGAGCTCAACACCATCAACCGCATGGTGTCCTCCGGTGCGCGAGGCAACTGGCTCCAGGTGCGCCAGATCGCGGGCATCCGCGGCCTGGTGGCCAACCCGAAGGGTGAGATCATCCCGCGTCCGATCAAGTCCTCGTACCGCGAGGGCCTGTCCGTGCTCGAGTACTTCTCCGCCACCCACGGCGCCCGCAAGGGCCTCGCGGACACCGCGCTGAAGACCGCGAACTCGGGCTACCTGACCCGTCGTCTCGTCGATGTGTCCCAGGACGTCATCGTCCGCGAGGATGACTGCGGCACCGAGCGCGGCCTGTCCGTGACGATCGCCGCGCCGAACGCCGACGGCGAGCTGGTGGCCCACGAGCAGGTCGAGAACTCGGCCTTCGCCCGCACGCTGGCCCAGGACGTCACGGGCGAGGACGGCACGGTGCTGGCCTCGGCCGGCGCGGACGTGGGCGACGTGCTGATCGGCGAGCTGGTGGCTGCCGGCGTCACGGAGATCAAGGTCCGCTCGGTCCTGACCTGCGAGTCCGCCGTGGGCACCTGCGCGAAGTGCTACGGCCGCTCGATGGCCACCGGCCAGCTGGTGGACATCGGCGAGGCCGTCGGCATCATCGCGGCCCAGTCGATCGGTGAGCCGGGCACCCAGCTCACCATGCGCACGTTCCACACCGGCGGTGTGGCCTCGGCCGACGACATCACGCAGGGTCTGCCCCGCATCCAGGAGCTCTTCGAGGCCCGCACCCCGAAGGGCGTCGCCCCGATCTCCGAGGTCGCCGGCCGCGTGACCATCGAGGACACCGAGGCGTCCGTGCGCCTGCTGCTCACCCCGGACGACGGATCCGAGGAGATCGCCTACCCGGTGCTGCGCCGTGCACGCATCCTCGTGGCGGACGGCGAGCACGTGCCGGTGGGCACGCAGCTCGTGGCCGGCGCCGTGGACCCGAAGCAGGTCCTGCGCGTGCTCGGCCCGCGGGCCGCGCAGCGGTTCCTCGTGGACGAGGTGCAGAACGTGTATCAGTCCCAGGGCGTGGGCATCCACGACAAGCACGTGGAGGTCATCGTCCGGCAGATGCTGCGTCGCATCACCGTCATCGAGTCCGGTGACACCGACCTGCTGCCGGGTGAGCTCACGGACCGGGCGCGCTTCGTGGCCGCCAATCGCGCCGCCGTCGCCGAGGGCCGCCAGCCGGCCTCCGGCCGCGACGAGCTGATGGGCATCACGAAGGCCTCGCTGGCCACGGACTCGTGGCTGTCGGCCGCGTCCTTCCAGGAGACGACCCGCGTCCTGACGCAGGCGGCCATGGAGGGCAAGTCCGACCCGCTGCTGGGCCTGAAGGAGAACGTGATCATCGGCAAGCTGATCCCGGCCGGCACGGGCCTGGATCGCTACACGAAGACCGTCGTGGAGCCGACGGAGGAGGCGAAGGCCAACCTGTTCGCCTCGCCGGCCGGGTTCGCGGACTTCGACTACCCGGGCCTGGACCAGTCGCTCGGCGAGAACGACTTCCACGCCGTCTCGCTGGACGACTACGGCCGCGGGGGCGACTTCCGCGCCTGATCCGCGTCCCCCAGGGGGCCCGCTGCTCCTCCGCTCACGCGGGGGAGGGGCGGGCCCCTTGGCCGTGCGGGGCCGGCTCGTCGATGACGCCGGGGCGTGCTATGCTGTCAAGGATTGTTTTTCGTGTGGCAAATTGGACGCTGTCCGGGTCGCGGGGTCATTGCGCGGCAGATGCCACACTTTTGCACGCCTGCGGACGTCTGCTCGTTGCGAGCCCCCCAGGGAGAGGCAGAGCAGAGGAACGAGCAGCCGGCGCCCCGGGCGCCGGTCGATCACGTCAGCGATCACCGAAACACAGGAAGGCTGAAGAGTGCCTACGATTCAGCAGCTGGTCCGCAAGGGCCGCTCACCCAAGGTCGTCAATACGAAGGCCCCTGCGCTGCAGGGGAACCCCATGCGTCGTGGCGTGTGCACCCGCGTGTACACCACCACGCCCAAGAAGCCGAACTCGGCGCTGCGCAAGGTCGCCCGTGTGCGCCTGAACGGCGGCATCGAGGTCACCGCCTACATCCCCGGCGAGGGCCACAACCTGCAGGAGCACTCGATCGTGCTCGTCCGCGGCGGTCGTGTGAAGGACCTGCCCGGCGTGCGCTACAAGATCGTGCGCGGCGCCCTCGACACCCAGGGCGTGAAGAACCGCGGCCAGGCCCGCTCCCGCTACGGCGCCAAGAAGGAGAAGAAGTAATGCCTCGTAAGGGTCCTGCGCCGAAGCGCCCCCTCGTCGTCGATCCCGTCTACGGCTCCCCGCTGGTCACGCAGCTGATCAACAAGGTGCTCATCGACGGCAAGAAGTCCACCGCCGAGCGCATCGTGTACGGTGCGCTCGAGGGCGCCCGTGCCAAGAACGGCGCCGATCCCGTGGCCACCCTCAAGAAGGCCATGGACAACATCAAGCCGGCCCTCGAGGTGCGCTCCCGCCGCGTCGGCGGCGCCACCTACCAGGTGCCCGTCGAGGTCAAGCCGGGCCGCTCCACGGCCCTGGCCCTGCGCTGGCTGGTCGGCTTCTCCAAGGCGCGCCGTGAGAAGACCATGACCGAGCGTCTGATGAACGAGATCCTGGACGCCTCGAACGGCCTGGGCGGCGCCGTGAAGCGTCGCGAGGACACCCACAAGATGGCCGAGGCCAACAAGGCCTTCGCCCACTACCGCTGGTGATCCGTGTGGCCCGGGGCGCGCGATCCGCGCCTCGGGCCGCAGGTGCGTCCTCTTCGGACGGGCCACCCACCGCATCCACCTCACGAGCCCCCCATTCCACCCGACCAAGGGAGACACCGTGGCACAGGACGTGCTGACCGACCTGCACAAGGTCCGCAACATCGGCATCATGGCCCACATCGATGCCGGCAAGACCACCACCACCGAGCGCATCCTGTTCTACACGGGTGTCAACCACAAGCTGGGCGAGACCCACGACGGCGGCGCGACGACGGACTGGATGGAGCAGGAGAAGGAGCGCGGCATCACCATCACCTCCGCCGCGGTGACCTGCTTCTGGAACGACCACCAGATCAACATCATCGACACCCCCGGCCACGTGGACTTCACGGTCGAGGTGGAGCGCTCGCTGCGCGTGCTCGACGGCGCCGTCGCCGTGTTCGACGGCAAGGAGGGCGTGGAGCCCCAGTCGGAGACCGTGTGGCGCCAGGCGGACAAGTACGACGTCCCCCGCATCTGCTTCGTCAACAAGATGGACAAGCTGGGCGCGGACTTCTACTTCACCGTCGACACCATCGTGAAGCGCCTCGGCGCGCGTCCGCTCGTGATGCAGCTGCCGATCGGCGCCGAGAACGACTTCGTGGGCGTCGTCGACCTGATCTCCATGAAGGCCTTCGTGTGGCCGGGCGACGCCAAGGGCGACGTCACCATGGGCGCCTCCTACGAGACCCGCGAGATCCCCGCCGAGCTCCAGGAGAAGGCCGAGGAGTACCGCAACCAGCTCGTCGAGGCCGTCGCCGAGAGCTCCGAGGAGCTCATGGAGAAGTACCTCGAGGGCGAGGAGCTCACCGTCGAGGAGATCCAGGCCGGCGTGCGCCAGCTGACCGTGAACGCCGAGGCCTACCCGGTGTTCTGCGGCTCCGCGTTCAAGAACCGTGGCGTGCAGCCGATGCTGGACGCCGTGGTCGCCTACCTGCCGAACCCGCTGGACGCCGGCGCCGTCAAGGGCCACGCCGTGAACGACGAGGAGCAGGTGCTGGAGCGCGAGGCGTCGAAGGAGGCCCCGTTCTCGGCCCTGGCCTTCAAGATCGCCACGCACCCCTTCTTCGGCACGCTGACCTTCATCCGCGTGTACTCCGGCCGCCTGGAGTCCGGCGCGCAGATCCTCAACGCCACCAAGGGCAAGAAGGAGCGCATCGGCAAGCTGTTCCAGATGCACGCCAACAAGGAGAACCCGGTGGACGAGGTGGTCGCCGGCCACATCTACGCCGTGATCGGCCTCAAGGACACCACCACGGGCGACACCCTGTGCGATCCCGCGAACCCGATCATCCTCGAGTCGATGACCTTCCCGGAGCCCGTGATCTCCGTGGCCATCGAGCCGAAGACCAAGGGTGACCAGGAGAAGCTGTCCACCGCCATCCAGAAGCTCGTCGCCGAGGACCCCACGTTCCGCGTGAACCTCAACGAGGAGACCGGTCAGACCGAGATCGGCGGCATGGGCGAGCTCCACCTGGACGTGTTCGTGGACCGCATGAAGCGCGAGTTCAAGGTCGAGGCCAACGTGGGCAAGCCCCAGGTCGCGTACCGCGAGACCATCAAGCGCAAGGTCGACAAGGTCGACTACACGCACAAGAAGCAGACCGGCGGCTCCGGCCAGTTCGCCAAGGTGCAGCTGTCCTTCGAGCCCCTGGACACCGCTGAGGGCGAGGTCTACGAGTTCGAGAACGCCGTCACCGGCGGTCGCGTGCCCCGCGAGTACATCCCCTCGGTGGACGCGGGCATCCAGGACGCCATGCAGTTCGGCGTGCTGGCCGGCTACCCGATGGTCGGCGTGAAGGCCACCCTGCTCGACGGTGCGTACCACGACGTCGACTCCTCGGAGATGGCGTTCAAGATCGCCGGCTCCCAGGCCTTCAAGGAGGGTGTCCGCAAGGCCAACCCGATCATCCTCGAGCCGCTGATGGCCGTGGAGGTCCGCACCCCCGAGGAGTTCATGGGCGACGTCATCGGCGACCTGAACTCCCGCCGCGGCCAGATCCAGTCCATGGAGGACGCGACCGGCGTGAAGGTGGTCAACGCCCTCGTGCCGCTCTCGGAGATGTTCGGCTACATCGGCGACCTGCGCTCCAAGACGCAGGGTCGCGCGGTGTACTCGATGACCTTCCACTCCTACGCCGAGGTCCCCAAGGCCGTGGCGGACGAGATCGTCCAGAAGTCCCAGGGCGAGTGACCGCAGGTCACCTGCTCTGAACGACCTGCCCCGGGTCGGCCGCCGCAGCGGCGGCCGACCCGGGGCGACCGGACCGCCCTCCCCGGCGCGGCGGTCCGCGATCAGGACGGGTCAGGTCCGGTCCGCTCTCGGCGGTCCCGACGGCCTGGAACCGGACTGGCCCTCGTGAGGCCGGGATTTCCCCAACCCCGTACCATCCGAGTAGACTCAGTCAAGTTGTCAGCACGTCCCAGGCGGCTGAGCAGTCTTCTTGACGATGAACCAGTTCTTAGGAGGAACTAGTGGCAAAGGCAAAGTTCGAGCGGACGAAGCCGCACGTCAACATCGGCACCATCGGCCACGTTGACCACGGCAAGACCACGCTGACCGCCGCCATCTCGAAGGTCCTGTACGACAAGTACCCGGACCTGAATGAGGCCCGTGACTTCGCGACGATCGACTCCGCCCCCGAGGAGCGTCAGCGCGGCATCACCATCAACATCTCCCACGTGGAGTACCAGACCGAGAAGCGTCACTACGCCCACGTGGACGCCCCCGGTCACGCCGACTACATCAAGAACATGATCACCGGCGCCGCTCAGATGGACGGTGCGATCCTCGTGGTCGCCGCCACCGACGGCCCGATGGCCCAGACCCGTGAGCACGTGCTCCTGGCCCGCCAGGTCGGCGTGCCGGCCCTGCTCGTGGCCCTGAACAAGTCGGACATGGTCGAGGACGAGGAGCTCCTCGAGCTCGTCGAGATGGAGGTCCGCGAGCTGCTGTCCTCGCAGGAGTTCGACGGCGACGACGCCCCGGTCATCCGCACCTCCGGTCTGAAGGCCCTCGAGGGCGATCCCCAGTGGGTCAAGTCCGTCGAGGACCTCATGGATGCCGTGGACGAGTTCATCCCGGACCCGGTCCGCGACAAGGACAAGCCGTTCCTGATGCCGATCGAGGACGTCTTCACCATCACCGGCCGTGGCACCGTGGTGACCGGTCGCGCCGAGCGCGGCACCCTGAAGATCAACTCCGAGGTCGAGATCGTCGGCATCCGCGACGTGCAGAAGACCACCGTCACCGGCATCGAGATGTTCCACAAGCAGCTCGACGAGGCCTGGGCCGGCGAGAACTGCGGTCTGCTGCTGCGCGGTCTGAAGCGCGACGACGTCGAGCGCGGCCAGGTCGTGGTGGCGCCGGGTTCCATCACCCCGCACACCAACTTCGAGGCGAACGTCTACATCCTGTCCAAGGACGAGGGTGGGCGTCACAACCCGTTCTACTCGAACTACCGCCCGCAGTTCTACTTCCGCACCACCGACGTCACCGGCGTCATCACGCTGCCCGAGGGCACCGAGATGGTCATGCCCGGCGACACCACCGAGATGTCGGTCGAGCTCATCCAGCCGATCGCCATGGAGGAGGGCCTCGGCTTCGCCATCCGCGAGGGTGGCCGCACCGTGGGCTCCGGCCGCGTCACCAAGATCACCAAGTGATCTGACGCATCCCGTCTCGTGGCTCCGTTGAGCCGCTGACGCGCGACGCCCCCGTCTCCGGGTCTCCCGGAGGTGGGGGCGTCGCCGTGTCCGACGACGGCGCGGCGGCGGCCGCTAGGCTGAGGACATGCCTGAACTGCTCATCCTCATCGTGGTGCTCGCCGTGGCCGCCGTGGCCGTGCGCTGGGCGCTGCGGACCTTCCGTCCCGAGATCGACCGCGCCCGGCGCATCCGGCGCGCGAACCGCGGTGGGGAGCTGGAGCGATGAGCCTGCCCAGCCCGCGCCGCCTGTTCGCCGTCACGGCGATGGCCGAGATGTTCACCTGGGCCGGCCTGCTGATCGCCATGGGCCTCAAGTACGGCGGAGTCACGGAGCGGGTGGTGCCGGTCGCCGGCGGCGTCCACGGCTTCGTGTTCCTCTGCTACCTCGTGGTGACGGTCGCCGTGTGGATCGACGGGCGATGGTCGGTGACCCGCGGGCTCCTCGGCCTCGGCTCGACGATCGTCCCGTTCATGACGGTCCCGTTCGAGCGGGCCCAGCGGCGGCGCGGCGAGCCGGCCCCGCGGTGGCAGGTCGTGGACCGTGCGCCGGGGGAGCGGAGGCCCCTGGAACGGCTCCTCGTCGTGGTGCTGCGTCATCCGGTGGTCAGCGCGCTGGTTGCGGTCGCCGTGGTCGCCGTCGTCTTCATGCTGCTGCTCAACGCCGGCCCGCCCACCGAGTGGGGCCGCTGAGCCCGGGGACCGCCGGGCCCGGTCCGCCGATTGGCGGACCGGGCCCGGTTCTGTCTATACTGATTCGGTTGCTCAAGCGCCATTGCGCTGTCGTCGTGTGTCTCGCGGCGGCAGCTCGGCCCAGATGTGACGTCACCACTCCGATCCGCCGCAGGCGTGTGCCCTCCCAGGAATGCGACACGCCCGACCGCGTGGACCGGAGTCCGGCGGCGGCGAGGAACCCGGTCCGACCGGATTCGCCCCGCGCGGGTGGAGGACAAGAAGGCGGACCCGATCCGCCGCACAGGGACAGGAACAGCACACCCGACGAGAGAGGCGTGACGCCATGGCGGGACAGAAGATCCGCATCCGGCTGAAGTCGTACGACCACGAGGTCATCGACGTGTCGGCCCGCAAGATCGTTGACACGGTCACGCGCGCAGGCGCGACGGTGGTCGGCCCCGTGCCGCTGCCGACGGAGAAGAACGTGTACTGCGTTATCCGTTCTCCCCACAAGTACAAGGACAGCCGCGAGCATTTCGAGATGCGCACCCACAAGCGGCTCATCGACATCATCGACCCGACTCCGAAGGCCGTCGACTCGCTCATGCGACTGGACCTGCCCGCGGACGTCAACATCGAGATCAAGCTCTGAGAGGGAGGTGCTGAGAGACTATGACCAACACCCAGAACATCAAGGGCCTGCTGGGCACGAAGCTCGGCATGACCCAGGTCTGGGATGAGGACAACAAGCTCATCCCCGTGACCGTGGTCAAGGCAGACCCGAACGTCGTCACCCAGCTGCGCTCCGAGGAGACCGACGGCTACACCGCCGTGCAGATCGCCTACGGCCAGATCGATCCCCGCCGCGTGACCAAGCCCCTGGCCGGTCACTTCGAGAAGGCCGGCGTGACCCCGCGTCGCCACCTCGTCGAGCTGCGCACCGCCGACGCCGCCGAGTACGCGCTCGGCCAGGACGTGACCGTGGAGGTCTTCGAGGCCGGCCAGAAGGTCGACGTCGTGGGCACCACCAAGGGCAAGGGCTTCGCCGGCGCCATGAAGCGCCACGGCTTCGCCGGTGTGGGCGCCTCGCACGGTGCGCACAAGAACCACCGCAAGCCCGGCTCCGTGGGCGGCGCGTCCACCCCCGGCCGCGTGTTCAAGGGCCAGCGCATGCCCGGTCGCATGGGCGCCGTGCGCCAGACCACCATGAACCTGACCCTCCACGGCATCGACGTGGAGAACAACCTCCTGCTGATCAAGGGCGCGGTGCCCGGCTCCAAGGGCCAGGTCGTGCTCGTCCGCAGCGCCGTGAAGGGAGCCTGAGACCATGGCTGAGAACTCCGTGAAGACCATCCAGGTCGATCTGCCCGTCGAGCTCTTCGACGTGCAGTCCAACGTGCCGCTCATGCACCAGGTCGTCGTCGCCCAGCTCGCCGCCGCCCGCCAGGGCACGCACAAGACGAAGCGCCGCGGCGAGGTGTCCGGTGCCGGTCGCAAGCCGTTCAAGCAGAAGGGCACCGGCCGCGCCCGTCAGGGCTCCATCCGGGCCCCGCACATGACCGGCGGTGGCGTCGTCCACGGCCCCACCCCGCGCGACTACTCGCAGCGGACCCCCAAGAAGATGAAGGCCGCCGCCCTGCGCGGCGCCCTGTCGGACCGCGCCCGCAACGGCCGCGTCCACGTCATCGAGGCCCTCGTGTCCGGGACCACCCCGTCCACCAAGGCCGCCAAGGCGGGCCTCGCGTCCCTGAACACCGGCCGCAAGAACGTGCTGCTGGTGATCGACCGGGCCGACGACGTCGCCGCCCTGTCCGCCCGCAACCTGCCTGCGGTCCACACCCTGTACGCCGACCAGCTGAACACCTACGACGTGCTCGTCTCCGACGACGTCGTGTTCACCCAGGCGGCCTACGAGGCGTACGTGGCCCAGGCTTCCGGCGCCAAGAAGGAGGATGCCCAGTGAGCGGCTCCATCAACAAGGATCCCCGCGACGTGATCATCGCTCCCGTCGTGTCGGAGAAGAGCTACGGTCTGATCGACGAGGGCAAGTACACCTTCCTGGTCGACCCCCGCTCCAACAAGTCCGAGATCAAGCAGGCGGTGGAGCGCATCTTCAACGTCGACGTGGCCTCGGTCAACACCCTGAACCGTTCCGGCAAGCGCCGTCGCACCCGCTTCGGGTGGGGCCAGCGCAAGTCCACCAAGCGTGCCATCGTCACGCTCAAGGACGGGACCATCGACATCTTCGGAGGTCCGCTCGCCTGATCGGCGTGCGGAGACCACTTAATCGAGGAACTGACACATGGCTATCCGTAAGTACAAGCCGACCACCCCGGGCCTGCGCGGCTCGTCCGTGGCCGACTTCGCAGAGATCACCCGGTCCACGCCGGAGAAGTCCCTTCTCCGTCCGCTGCACAAGACCGGCGGCCGCAACAACACCGGCCGCATCACCACTCGTCACAAGGGCGGCGGCCACAAGCGCCAGTACCGCCTGGTCGACTTCCGTCGCCACGACAAGGACGGCGTGCCCGCCACCGTCGCGCACATCGAGTACGACCCGAACCGCACCGCCCGCATCGCGCTGCTGCACTACGCGGACGGCGCCAAGCGCTACATCCTGGCCCCGGCCAAGCTGAAGCAGGGCGACGTGGTCGAGGCCGGCCCGAACGCCGACATCAAGCCCGGCAACAACCTGCCGCTGCGCAACATCCCCGTGGGCACCACCATCCACGCGGTGGAGCTGCGCCCCGGCGGCGGCGCCAAGATGGCCCGCTCCGCCGGCGCCTCCGTGCAGCTGGTCGCCCGCGAGGGCAAGTACGCCCAGCTGCGCCTGCCCTCCGGGGAGATCCGCAACGTCGACGTGCGCTGCCGCGCCACGATCGGCGAGGTCGGCAACGCCGAGCAGTCGAACATCAACTGGGGCAAGGCCGGCCGCATGCGCTGGAAGGGCGTGCGCCCGACCGTCCGCGGTGTCGTCATGAACCCGGTCGACCACCCGCACGGCGGTGGCGAGGGCAAGACCTCCGGCGGTCGTCACCCCGTCAACCGGAACGGCAAGCCCGAGGGCCGCACGCGTCGTCCGAACAAGGAAAGCGACAAGCTCATCGTGCGTCGCCGTCGTACCGGCAAGAACAAGCGATAAGGGAGCAGGGAAGACATGCCTCGCAGCCTGAAGAAGGGCCCCTTCGTCGATCAGCACCTCTACCTGAAGGTTCTGGCCGAGAACGAGAAGGGCAGCAAGAACGTCATCAAGACCTGGTCCCGCCGGTCGATGATCATCCCGGACATGCTGGGTCACACCATCGCGGTCCACGACGGACGCAAGCACGTCCCGGTGTTCGTCACCGAGTCCATGGTGGGTCACAAGCTGGGCGAGTTCGCCCCGACCCGGACCTACCGCGGCCACGTGAAGGACGACAAGAAGGGCAAGCGTCGCTGAGCCTGAGGGCACAGCACGCTTGACCTTCTCGAGAATCGAAAGAGAGAAGCAATGGAAGCCAAGGCAATTGCGCGCCACCTGCGCGTGACGCCGATGAAGGCCCGGCGCGTCGTCGACCTGGTCCGTGGCAAGCAGGCCACCGAAGCACTGGCCATCCTGAAGTTCGCCCAGCAGGGTGCTTCGGAGCCGGTGTACAAGCTGGTGACCTCCGCGGTGGCGAACGCCCGTGTCAAGGCGGACCGCGAGGGCCAGGCCTTCGACGAGGACGCCCTCTACATCACCGAGGCCTTCGTGGACGAGGGCCCGACCATGAAGCGGTTCCAGCCCCGTGCTCAGGGCCGCGCGTACCGCATCAACAAGCGCACGAGCCACGTGACCGTGGTCGTCGCGTCCAAGGACGAGAAGGGTGGGAACTGACAATGGGACAGAAGATCAACCCCAACGGGTTCCGCCTCGGCATCACCACCGACCACGTCTCGCACTGGTTCGCGGACTCCCACAAGGAGGGCCAGCGCTACGCTGACTTCCTCAAGGAGGACGTCAAGATCCGCGAGCTGATGACCACCGGCATGGAGCGCGCCGGCATCTCCAAGGTGGAGATCGAGCGCACCCGTGACCGCGTGCGCGTGGACATCCACACCGCGCGTCCGGGCATCGTGATCGGCCGCCGCGGCGCCGAGGCCGACCGCATCCGCGGTGAGCTCGAGAAGCTCACCGGCAAGCAGATCCAGCTGAACATCCTCGAGGTCAAGAACCCCGAGACCGATGCCCAGCTGGTGGCGCAGGGTGTGGCCGAGCAGCTCGCCTCCCGCGTGGCGTTCCGCCGTGCGATGAAGAAGGCGATCCAGTCCGCCATGCGCGCCGGCGCGCAGGGCATCCGCATCCAGTGCTCCGGCCGCCTCGGCGGCGCCGAGATGAGCCGCTCGGAGTTCTACCGCGAGGGTCGCGTGCCGCTGCACACCCTCCGCGCGAACATCGACTTCGGCAAGTTCGAGGCCAAGACCACCTTCGGCCGCATCGGCGTGAAGGTCTGGATCTACAAGGGCGACCTGACCGCCAAGGAGCTCGCGGCCAAGGAGGCCGCTCAGCCCTCCGGCCGTGGCCGCGGCGGCGAGCGCCGTGGCGGCGGCGAGCGTCGTCGTCGCAACGATCGCGCCGAGCGTGCTCCCCGCCAGGAGAACGCCGGCGCCGGCGCCGAGACCCCGGCCGCCGCTCCCGCTGAAGGAGGCAACGCCTGATGCTGATCCCCCGTCGCGTCAAGCACCGCAAGCAGCACCACCCCAAGCGTTCCGGCGCCGCCAAGGGCGGCACCACCGTGACGTTCGGCGAGTGGGGCATCCAGGCGCTCACGCCGGCCTATGTGACCAACCGTCAGATCGAGGCCGCCCGTATCGCCATGACCCGCTACATCAAGCGTGGCGGCAAGGTCTGGATCAACATCTACCCGGACCGTCCCATCACCAAGAAGCCCGCCGAGACCCGCATGGGCTCCGGCAAGGGCTCGCCGGAGTGGTGGGTCGCCAACGTCAAGCCCGGACGCGTGCTCTTCGAGCTGTCGGGTGTCACGGAGGACGTCGCCCGTGAGGCGCTCCGCCTGGCCATCCACAAGCTGCCGCTGAAGGCCCGTATCATCCGTCGAGAGGGTGGTGAGTGATCCCATGGCGATCGGCACCAAGGATCTGAACGTCGAGTCCCTGGACGGGATGGACAACGCCCGCCTGCTGGAGGCCCTGAAGTCCTCCAAGGAGGAGCTGTTCAACCTGCGCTTCCAGGCCGCCACCGGCCAGCTGGACAACGCCAGCCGGCTGAAGTCCGTCAAGCGTGACATCGCGCGCATCTACACGATCCTGCGCGAGCGCGAGCTGGGCATCCGCGGCGATGTCGCCGCCGAGGCGCAGGCCGAGAAGAACGAGGAGGCTGCCAAGTGACCGAGCAGACCCCGGCCGTCTCCGAGGAGCGCGGCTACCGCAAGGCCCTCCGTGGCATCGTCGTGTCCGACAAGATGGACAAGACCATCGTCGTCGAGGTCCAGGACCGCAAGAAGCACTCGCTCTACGGCAAGGTGATGAAGACCTCGAAGCGCGTGAAGGCGCACGACGAGGACAACACCGCCGGCGTGGGCGACCGCGTCCGCATCGCCGAGACCCGCCCGCTGTCCGCCTCCAAGCGGTGGCGCCTGGTGGAGGTCGTCGAGCGCGCCAAGTGATCGACCCGGCCCCCTGAGGGTCGGCGACGCAGAGGGCCGCCCCGTGCACTGGCACGGGGCGGCCTTGTGCGTTAGACTCTGATATTCGTGCGCCCTCTCGTTGGCAGGACCATCCATCCTGTGTGCCGAGGGCCGCGCACACCGATCCCGGATCCGCCTCGGCCCTGCCCTGCGCGCCCCTCCGCTCTCGACCTCCCCGACGCTGTCTGAACACGCGTCGCCGGGGGACGACGGTGGGTGGCCCGCCTCGGGGGAGGGGTAAGCGTCCCGGGATGCCCGTTCAACCGTTCCGCAAGGCTCGCCCATCGTGGGGGAGAACCGGCGCGACGCTAGGAGAGACAAGTGATCCAGCAGGAGTCGCGGCTCAAGGTCGCCGACAACACCGGTGCGAAGGAAATCCTGACCATCCGTGTTCTCGGCGGTTCCGGACGCCGCTACGCAGGCATCGGCGACACCATCGTCGCCACCGTGAAGGACGCCATCCCCGGCGGCAACGTCAAGAAGGGCGACGTCGTCAAGGCCGTGGTGGTCCGCACCCGCAAGCAGTCCCGCCGTCCCGACGGCTCGTACATCAAGTTCGACGAGAACGCGGCGGTCATCCTGAAGACCGACGGCGAGCCCCGTGGCACGCGCATCTTCGGCCCCGTGGGTCGCGAGCTGCGTGACAAGAAGTTCATGAAGATCGTGTCGCTCGCCCCGGAGGTGATCTGACCTCATGGCCAAGATCAAGAAGGACGACCTCGTCCAGGTCATCAGTGGCAAGGACAAGGGCAAGCAGGGCAAGGTCCTGCGCGTGTTCCCGACGGATGAGCGTGTGCTCGTCGAGGGCGTGAACCGCGTGACCAAGCACCTGCGCGCCGGCCAGGACAACAACGGTTCCACCGAGGGCGGCCTGCAGGTCGTCGAGGCCCCGATCCACATCTCGAACGTGGCCGTGGTGGACCCGGAGACCAAGAAGCCGACCCGTGTGGGCTACCGCTTCGAGACCGTCGAGAAGGACGGCGTGAGCAAGACCGTGAAGGTCCGCTTCGCCAAGGCCTCGGGGAAGGAGCTGTGATGACCGAGGTGCAGCAGACCGAGAAGGTCACCCCGCGTCTGAAGACCAAGTACCGCGAGGAGATCCGCGGCGCCCTGCAGGAGCAGTTCCAGTACGGGAACGTCATGCAGGTGCCGGGCCTCGTGAAGGTCGTCGTCAACATGGGCGTCGGCGAGGCCGCCAAGGACTCCAAGATCATCGACGGCGCGGTCACCGACCTCACCGCCATCACCGGCCAGAAGCCGATGATCACCAAGGCCCGCAAGTCCATCGCGCAGTTCAAGCTGCGTGAGGGCATGCCCATCGGCACGCACGCCACCCTCCGTGGCGATCGCATGTGGGAGTTCCTGGACCGCCTGGTCACGCTCGCGCTGCCGCGCATCCGTGACTTCCGCGGCCTGTCCGACCGCCAGTTCGACGGCAACGGCAACTACACCTTCGGCCTGTCCGAGCAGACCGTGTTCCACGAGATCGATCAGGACAAGATCGACCGCGTGCGCGGCATGGACATCACCGTGGTGACGACCGCCAAGAACGACGACGAGGGCCGCGCGCTGCTGAAGGCGCTGGGCTTCCCGTTCAAGACCGACCAGTAAGACCTCCACGCCACAGGTCCTCCACCGGTGAACCGGTGGCGGAAACCACGGCGAGAAAGGGCGTGAAGCCCACATGACCATGACCGATCCCGTCGCAGACATGCTGACCCGTCTGCGCAACGCAAACTCGGCCTACCACGACACCGTGTCCATGCCGTCCTCGAAGCTGAAGACTCGCGTCGCCGAGATCCTCAAGGCCGAGGGCTACATCCAGGACTGGCGCGAGGAGGAGGCCGAGGTCGGCAAGAAGCTGACCATCGACCTGAAGTTCGGCCCGCAGCGTGAGCGTGCGATCGCCGGCCTGCGCCGCATCTCCAAGCCGGGCCTGCGCGTGTACGCGAAGTCCACGAACCTGCCCCACGTGCTGGGCGGCCTCGGCATCGCCATCCTGTCCACCTCCTCTGGTCTCCTCACGAACCAGCAGGCCGCCAAGAAGGGCGTGGGCGGAGAAGTCCTCGCCTACGTCTGGTGACGGGCAAGACGGAAGAAAGGCTGAACTGACATGTCTCGAATCGGACGTCTCCCGATCACCATCCCCGCCGGCGTCGATGTGACCATCGACGGCGACCGCGTCTCCGTGAAGGGCCCCAAGGGCCAGCTCGAGCACTCGCTGCCCACGCCCATCACGGCCACCCTCGAGGAGGGGCAGGTCACCGTGGCCCGCCCCGACGACGAGCGTGAGTCCCGCTCCCTGCACGGTCTGACCCGTACCCTCATCAGCAACATGGTGGAGGGCGTGACCAACGGCTTCTCCAAGCAGCTCGAGGTCGTCGGCACCGGCTACCGCGTGCAGGCCAAGGGCCAGGACCTCGAGTTCGCCCTGGGCTACTCCCACCCCGTTCCGGTGAAGGCGCCCCAGGGCATCACCTTCACGGTGGAGGGCAACAGGGTCACCGTCGCCGGTATCGACAAGCAGCAGGTCGGCGAGACCGCCGCCAACATCCGCAAGCTGCGCCGCCCCGACCCGTACAAGGGCAAGGGCGTGCGCTACGCGGGCGAGCAGATCCGCCGCAAGGCCGGAAAGGCAGGTAAGTGATGTCTACTCTGAAGGTGAAGGGCAAGGGCAAGTTCAACGCCCGCACCCGCCGCCACCTCCGGGTGCGCAAGCGGATCTCCGGCACCACCGTCCGTCCCCGCCTCGTCGTCAACCGCTCTGCACGGCACATGTTCGTGCAGGTCGTGGACGACACGCAGAGCCGTACGCTGGCGTACGCCTCCACCATGGAGGCCGACGTGCGTGCGCTCGAGGGTGACAAGACGGCCAAGGCCAAGCGCGTGGGCGAGCTCGTCGCCGAGCGTGCCAAGGCGGCCGGCATCGAGGCCGTGGTCTTCGACCGCGGCGGCAACAAGTACCACGGGCGAGTCGCGGCCGTGGCCGACGGTGCGCGAGAGGGTGGGCTGCAGCTGTGACCGAGAACATCAACCAGAAGGACACTCAGGTGACCGAGAGCACCGAGACCACCGTCTCCGAGACCGGGTCGGGCTCGGCGAGCCAGACCACCGAGCGCGCCACCGGTGGCCGCGGCGGTCGTGACGGCGGCCGCGGTGGCCGTGACGGCGATCGTCGTGGCGGCCGTCGCGACGACCGCAACCGTCGTGGCGCCCAGGACGACGAGAAGGACCAGTTCCTCGAGCGCGTCGTGGGCATCAACCGCGTCTCCAAGGTCGTCAAGGGCGGCCGCCGCTTCTCCTTCACCGCCCTCGTGGTGGTGGGTGACGGCGACGGCACCGTCGGCGTCGGCTACGGCAAGGCGAAGGAGGTCCCCGCTGCGATCCAGAAGGCCGTGGAGGAGGCCAAGAAGTCCTTCTTCCGCGTCCCCCGCGTCGGCTCCACCATCCCGCACCTGGTGCAGGGTGAGGACGCCGCCGGCGTCGTGCTGCTCCGCCCGGCCTCCCCGGGTACCGGCGTGATCGCCGGCGGTCCGGTGCGCGCCGTGCTCGAGTGCGCCGGCATCCACGACGTGCTCTCCAAGTCCATGGGCTCCGTGAACGCGATCAACATCGTGCGCGGCACCGTGGACGCCCTCAAGAAGCTGGAAGAGCCCCAGGCCGTCGCCGCCCGCCGCGGCAAGGCCCTGGACGAGATCGCCCCCCATGCGATGCTGCGCACCATGGAGAACGATCGCGCCCAGAAGAGCGCGAAGGCAGGTGCGTGAGCCGTGTTTGAGCCCACTCGCAAGAACATCCAGCCCTCGGACGCCACCCTGGTCATCACCCAGACCCGCGGCGTCACGGGCTCCAAGCAGAACCATCGGGACACCCTGCGCTCGCTGGGCCTGAAGCGGATCGGCCACCAGGTCACCCGCAAGGCCGACGCGGTGACGGTCGGCATGGTCAACACCGTGCCGCACCTGGTGTCCGTGGAGGAGGTCAACAATGGCTGACAACGACGCCATCAAGGTCCACGACCTGCGTCCGGCCCCCGGTGCCAAGACCGCCAAGACCCGCGTGGGTCGCGGTGAGGCGTCGAAGGGCAAGACCGCCGGTCGCGGCACCAAGGGCACCAAGGCCCGTTACCAGGTCCGTGCGGGCTTCGAGGGCGGCCAGCTGCCCCTGCAGATGCGTCTGCCGAAGCTCCGCGGCTTCAAGAACCCGTTCCGCACGGAGTACCAGGTCGTGAACCTGGACAAGCTCTCCGCGCACTTCCCCGAGGGCGGTGAGGTCACCGTGGACGCGCTCGTGTCCAAGGGCCTCGTCCGTCGCGGCCAGCCCGTGAAGGTGCTGGGCACGGGGGAGATCACCGCGGCCGTGCAGGTGAAGGCGAACGCCTTCTCCGCGTCCGCCGTGGAGAAGATCCAGGCCGCCGGCGGGTCCACCGAGACCCTCTGACACGCCGACCCATCGACCGAGGGCCCTGGCCCGGAGCAGCCGCTCCGGACCAGGGCCCTCGGTCCGTCCGTGTAGACTCGCACAGCGGCCGCCCCGGTGTGGCCGCCGTCTCGTGCCCCGCCCCGCGGCCGGCGCGCGCCCCACAGGACCACCGCAGGAGGACTCGTGCTCAAGGCCATCGCCCGGATCGTCCGGACGCCTGACCTGTTGCGGAAGATCGCCTTCACGCTCGGGCTCATCGCCGTCTACCGGATGGGCACCTTCGTGCCGGCCCCCGGGGTGGACTACCCGGCGGTGCAGCAGTGCCTGGCGGCGGGCAACGCCCAGGGCGGCCTCTACTCCTTCGTGAACATGTTCTCGGGCGGGGCGCTCCTGCAGGTGTCCGTCTTCGCGCTCGGCATCATGCCCTACATCACGGCGTCGATCATCGTGCAGCTGCTGCGCGTGGTGATCCCGCGCTTCGAGCAGCTCCACCAGGAGGGCCCGCAGGGCCAGGCGACGCTGACGCAGTACACCCGCTACCTGACCCTCGCCCTCGCCCTGCTGCAGGCGACCACGATGGCCTCGCTGGCCCGCACCGGGGCCCTGCTCGGATGCAGCCTGCCGCTGCTGCGGGACGGCTCCATCCTCACGGTGCTGCTCGTGGTCATCGCCCTGACCACCGGATGTCTCATCGTCATGTGGTTCGGCGAGCGGATCACCGAGAACGGCGTGGGCAACGGCATGTCCCTGCTGATCTTCACCTCCATCGCGGCGGGCTTCCCGGCCGGCCTCGGCCAGGTGGTCCAGACGCAGGGCTGGCGCGTCTTCGCGATCGTCATGGGGATCGGCCTGCTCACCATGCTGGCCATCGTCTTCGTGGAGGAGTCGCAGCGCCGGATCCCGGTCCAGTACGCCAAGCGGCAGATCGGCTCGCGGACCGTGGGCGGGTCGAGCACCTACATCCCGGTCAAGGTGAACATGGCCAACGTCATCCCGGTCATCTTCGCCTCCTCCGTGCTGATGCTCCCGGGCATCCTCATCCAGTTCAACACGCCGCAGGACGGCAGTGCGCCGGCCCCGTGGATCACGTGGCTGAGCCGGTACTTCGGCACCGGCGACCACCCGGTGTACATGGCCCTGTACTTCCTGCTCATCATCGGCTTCACGTACTTCTACGTGTCCATCACGTTCAACCCGGTGGAGATCTCGGACAACATGAAGCGCTACGGCGGGTTCATCCCCGGCGTCCGCGCCGGCCGGCCCACTGAGCGTTACCTGCAGTACGTCATCAGCCGCATCACGCTCGTCGGCGCCCTCTACCTCGGTATCGTGGCCATGATCCCGCTGATCGCCTTCGCGGTGATCGGCACCAGCCAGAACTTCCCGCTCGGCGGCACGTCCATCCTCATCATGGTGGGCGTCGGCCTCCAGACCGTGAAGCAGGTCAGCGCACAGATGGAGCAGCGCCACTACGAGGGCCTGCTGCGCTGAGCCGCGACCCGATCCCGCAACGCCGTCCGTATCGACAGTGAGGAACACACGATGACCCGCATGCTGCTCATGGGCCCTCCCGGTTCCGGCAAGGGCACCCAGGCCACCCGGATCGCCGACAAGCTCGGGATCGTCCCGATCTCCACCGGTGACATCTTCCGCCACAACGTGAAGTCGATGACGCCGCTCGGCGTCGAGGCCAAGAAGTACATCGACAACGGCGACTTCGTCCCCGATGAGGTCACGAACCGCATGGTCGCGGACCGCATCGCCCAGGCCGACGCGGAGCACGGCTTCCTGCTGGACGGCTACCCGCGCACGAAGGGCCAGGTCGAGGCGCTGGACGCCATGCTCGCGGAGGCGGGCCAGTCGCTGTCCGCCGTCGTCGAGCTGGAGGTGCCCGACGAGGAGCTCGTGGAGCGCCTGCTCAAGCGTGCCGAGATCGAGGGCCGCGCGGACGACACCCAGGAGGTCATCGAGCACCGCCTGGACCTGTACCACCGCGAGACCGAGTCCGTCATCCAGGAGTACGTGGAGCGCGGCATCGTCGCCCGCGTGGACGGCACCGGCCAGATCGACGACGTCACCGAGCGCCTGCTGCAGGCCGTGTACTCCGTGCGCTCCGCCACGGGCTCCCTGCCCGTGATCCAGCCGGGTGCGGAGTCCTGACCCCGTGATCGGCCGCCGCTCGCTCGAGCTCAAGACCGCCCCCCAGCTGCAGGCCATGCAGCGCGCGGGGGTGGTCCTGTCCGAGGCCCTGGACGCCACGCTGGCCGCGGCCGCGCCGGGCGTCACCACCGCGGAGCTGGACGCCGTGTTCGCAGGTGTGCTGGCCGAACGCGGTGCGACCTCCAACTTCCTGGGCTACTACGACTTCCCGGCCTCGATCTGCACCTCGGTCAACGACGAGGTCGTGCACGGCATCCCCGGGGACCGGGTCCTGCAGACCGGCGACGTGCTGAAGGTCGACGGGGGTGCGATCGTGGACGGCTGGCACGCCGACTCGGCCCGCACGGTGATCCTGGGCTCCTCCGCGGCCGGCACCGCGGACCCGGCCGACGAGCGCCTCTCGGCGATCACGCGGGAGGCGCTCTGGGTCGGCATCGCGGCCTTCGCCTCCGCCACCCACGTCGGGGACATCGGGGACGCCATCGACGACTTCGTCTCCGCGCAGCCGGGCGAGGAGCTCGGCATCCTCGAGGAGTACGTGGGGCACGGCATCGGCTCGGCCATGCACCTGCCGCCGGACGTGTTCAACTACCGCACCGGCCACCGGGGGCCCACGATCCGCCCCGGGCTGGCACTCGCCATCGAGCCGATGCTGGTGCGCGGCTCCATCGACACGAAGGTGCTCGCGGACGACTGGACCGTGGTGACCCTCGACGGCGCCCGCGCGAGCCAGTGGGAGCACTCGGTCTGCCGGCACGACGGCGGCCTGTGGGTGCTCACCGCGCCCGACGGCGGCGCCTCCGAGCTCGCTCGGTTCGGCGTGGTCCCGGTCCCGCCGGGGGAGTGAGGGGCCCGAGCTGTCGGCCGTCCGTCCCGCCCGTCCGGCGGACCGGGCGGCCGTCGTCGTCTGTGCTGGTTCGCAGGCCGAAAATGCGGTATCATCGAACGTTGTTCGTGTGCGCGCACTCGTGTGCCCGCGAGCAGACCCGTTCCCGCCCCGTCATCCGGCCCTCCGCGGCCGTGTCCGGGGCATGACGATTGTGGAGGACATGGCTAAGAAGGAAGGTGTCATCGAGGTCGAGGGCACGGTGTCGGAGGCATTGCCGAACGCGATGTTCCGGGTCCGTCTGCAGAACGAGCACGTCGTGCTCGCCACGATCTCCGGAAAGATGCGTCAGCACTACATCCGCATCCTCCCCGAGGATCGCGTCGTGGTGGAGCTTAGCCCGTACGACCTCAACCGGGGTCGGATCGTGTACCGATACAAGTAAGAACCCCCGTCCAAGCGAGCGCAGGAGGAAGAGCCGTGAAGGTTCAGCCGAGCGTGAAGCGGATTTGTGACAAGTGCCAGGTCGTGCGCCGTAAGGGCCGCGTGCTGGTGATCTGCTCGAACCCGCGCCACAAGCAGCGCCAGGGCTGATCGCCTCCCCGGGAGCCCGGGGAGCGACGCCGTCGCGTTGACCACACCACCCACCGGCCATCGGGCCGAACAGCAGGGACAGCGGTCCACCCCGTGAGGGGAGGGCCCCCACCTCCGGCCGCAGGGGCCGGAGACCGACGACGGCGGACGCCCGCCGCGGAGCACGCCGGATCTTCCCCGGCGCCGCGACGACGGGTCCGCGTGGCCGAGTGCCGCGTCGTACGGGACGTCCCTGGTGCAGACCCCTGCTGCAGAAGAACAGGAGGACGGCCACATGGCTCGTCTTGCAGGCGTTGACATTCCGCGCGAGAAGCGCGTGATCATCGCACTCACGTACATCTACGGTGTGGGCAAGACCCGCGCTGAGGAGACCCTCTCCGCCACGGGCATCGACCCGAACATCCGCGTGAAGGACCTCTCCGACGAGCAGCTGGTGCAGCTGCGCGACCACATCGAGGGCAGCTACAAGGTGGAGGGCGACCTCCGCCGCGAGGTGGCCGCCGACATCCGTCGCAAGGTGGAGATCGGCTCCTACGAGGGCCTGCGCCACCGCCGCGGCCTGCCGGTGCGCGGCCAGCGCACGAAGACCAACGCCCGTACCCGCAAGGGCCCCAAGAAGACGGTCGCCGGCAAGAAGAAGTGATCCTGCACCGGCGGTGACCGCGTCCGCGTCCGGACGCCCCGCCCGCAGCATCAGCACCAGCAGCTTTCCCGGAGGAGAATCACATGCCCCCCAAGACTCGCGCATCGGCTGCCCGCAAGCCGCGTCGCAAGGCCAACAAGAACATCACCGTGGGCCAGGCCCACATCAAGAGCACGTTCAACAACACCATCGTGTCCATCACGGACACCACGGGTGCCGTCATCTCCTGGGCCTCGTCCGGCGAGGTCGGCTTCAAGGGGTCGCGCAAGTCGACCCCCTACGCCGCGCAGATGGCCGCCGAGCAGGCCGCCAAGCGTGCGCAGGAGCACGGCATGAAGAAGGTGGACGTCTTCGTGAAGGGTCCGGGCTCGGGCCGCGAGACCGCCATCCGCTCCCTGCAGGCCGCCGGCCTCGAGGTGGGGTCCATCCAGGACGTCACCCCCATGGCCCACAACGGCGCTCGCCCGGCGAAGCGCCGCCGCGTCTGACCTGAGCGCTGTGTCCGCGTCCGCCCCCGCCCGGGGCGGGCGCGGACAGGTCTGCGGACCTGCCCCCACCCCGTCCTCGTTTCCACCCACCGCGTGCGTCATATGGCGGACGCTCGCCGAAAGGAAATGTCCGTGCTCATTGCACAGCGCCCCACGCTGACCGAAGAGGTCGTCTCCGACCATCGTTCCCGGTTCGTCATCGAGCCCCTGGAGCCCGGCTTCGGCTACACCCTCGGCAACTCCCTGCGCCGCACTCTGCTCTCGTCGATCCCCGGTGCTGCCGTGACCAGCATCCGCGTGGACGGCGTGCTGCACGAGTTCAGCACCGTCAACGGAGTCAAGGAGGATGTCACCGAGATCATCCTCAACATCAAGAAGCTCTCCGTCTCCTCGGAGAACGACGAGCCCGTGGTGGCCTACCTGCGCAAGCAGGGGGCCGGCGTCGTCACCGCCGCGGACATCACCGCGCCGGCCGGCGTCGAGATCCACAACCCGGACCTGCACATCGCGACCCTGAACGCGAAGGGCAAGTTCGACATGGAGCTGACCATCGAGCGCGGTCGCGGCTACGTGACCGCCGCCCAGAACAAGTCCGCGGATGCGGAGATCGGCCGCATCCCGGTCGACTCCATCTACTCCCCGGTCCTCAAGGTGACCTTCAAGGTCGAGGCCACCCGTGTGGAGCAGCGCACCGACTTCGACCGTCTGATCCTGGACGTGGAGACCAAGGAGAACATGCTGCCGCGTGACGCGGTGGCCTCTGCCGGCTCCACCCTGGTCGAGCTGTTCGGCCTGGCCCGCTCGCTCAACGTCGAGGCCGAGGGCATCGACCTGGGCGACGAGCCCGAGGTCGTCGAGGGCTCCGCCGACCTGGCTCAGCCGATCGAGGAGCTCGAGCTCACCGTGCGCTCGTACAACTGCCTCAAGCGCGAGGGCATCCACACCGTGGGCGAGCTCGTGGGCCGTTCCGAGGCCGACCTGATGGACATCCGCAACTTCGGTGCGAAGTCCATCGACGAGGTCAAGGAGAAGCTCCAGGAGCTGGGCCTGTCCCTCAAGGACTCGCCGGCCGGCTACGACCCGCAGGCGCACGCGCGCCAGATGGACGACGACCCGTTCTCGGACTTCTGAGCCGATTCCGCACCACCTGACATCTTCGACCCGACGCCGCAGCCGGCTGAAGGGTCCCACCCGAGGAGAAACACCATGCCTACCCCCACCAAGGGTCCGCGTCTGGGCGGCAGCCCGGCCCACGAGCGCATCATGCTGGCGAACATGTCCGCCCAGCTGTTCGAGCACAAGTCGATCACCACGACGCTCACCCGCGCCAAGCGACTGCGCCCGTACGCCGAGCGCCTGATCACCTTCGCCAAGAAGGGTGATCTGCCGGCCCGCCGCAAGGTGCAGGGTCTCATCGCCGCCAAGAACCGCACCAACAAGGCGGTCGTGCACGAGCTGTTCACCGTGATCGGCCCCGCGATGGCCGAGCGCAACGGCGGCTACACCCGCATCACCAAGATCGGCAACCGCCATGGCGACAACGCGCCCATGGCCGTGATCGAGCTGATCATGGACCCGATCTCCGGCAAGCAGGCCGTGGTGCGTGAGGCCGAGCAGGCCGCCGCGTCCGCGCCGGCCGCCCCGGCCGAGTCCGCCCCGGTGGAGGCCGTCGACCCGGCCGCCACCGAGGAGGTCACCGTGGCCGAGTCGCAGGAGGCCGCCGCCGAGATCGACGGCGCCGTGCCCACCAACGAGGACGGCTCGGCTCCGGCCGAGGCGACCATCAAGGGCAACGCCAGCTCGAAGAAGTACCACGTCCCCGGCTCGCGCTGGTATGACCAGACCACCGCCGAGGTCTGGTTCTCCACCGTCGAGGAGGCCAAGGCCGCGGGCTTCGAGCCCGCCGGTGGCGAGGCCGCCCAGAAGATGGCCTGACGCCATCGCCTGAGTCCGCGTCCGTCCCCGTGACGGCGCATCGGCGAGGGCCGTCCACCACTCGGTGGGCGGCCCTTCGCCGTCCCCGGCCCCGCCCCGCTGAGAGGAGCAGCATGAGCGAGCAGCACCGCCCGGACGCCCCGCCGGCGCCCGGGGAAACCGCGTCCGTGCGAGTCCGCCTGGACCTGGCCTACGACGGCGGCGCCTTCCACGGCTGGGCCCGCCAGCCCGGTCTCGACTCGGTCCAGGGTGCGCTGGAGGACGGGCTCGAGCGGATCCTGCGCCGGCCCGTGCGCACGGTGGTCGCCGGCCGCACCGACGCGGGGGTGCACGCGCGCGGCCAGGTCGCCCACCTGGACCTGACCGAGACGGAGTGGGCGGGCCTGACCCGCGGCCGGCCCGGCCTGGAGCCGGCCGCCTCCCTCACCCGACGCCTCGGCGGGGTGCTCTCCGGGTGGGGCGGGGCCGTCGTCGTGCACGGGGCGGGGCGGGCCCCCGCGGGCTTCGACGCGCGGTTCAGCGCGCTGTGGCGCGAGTACGAGTACCGGATCGACGACGCACCCGCCGCGCGTGATCCGCGCACGCGGGGCTTCACCCACTGGCGCGGCGCCGCCCTGGACGATCGCCTCATGGCGCTGGAGGCCGACGCCGTTCTCGGACTGCACGACTTCCTGTCCTTCTGCCGGCCCCGCGCGGGCGCCACGACCATCCGCGAGGTCCAGCACCTGGAGGTGCGACGCGATGAGGACGGCGTCGTGCGCGTCCGGATCCGGGCCGACGCGTTCTGCCACAACATGGTCCGGGCGATCGTCGGGGCGCTGCTCCAGGTGGGGGAGGGGGCACGCGAGCCCGGTTGGCTCGCGCGCCGGGTGGCGAGGCCGGCCCGCGACTCCGAGGTGCGCCTCGCCCCGCCCGGGGGGCTGACGCTGCTCGCCGTCGGCTATCCCGACGAGGCGGAGGAGCTGCGCCGGCGCGCCGAGGGCACCCGGGCGAAGCGGACCCTGTGAGCCGGGGTGGCCCGCGGTGGCGGCTTTTGGCTCCGGGGCCCGCGTTCGGTAGGATGGGGGGACGTTGCGCATGCCCGCACCCGGATGCGTCGTGCCGCGAGTGGCTCAGTTGCATGGCCTTCAGCTCGCGCCGCACCCCCGGGGCATCGGGCCCGGACGCCTTCCAGCCCTCACCTGGGGGACCGGCGCGCACGGAGAACTGACAGCGCGAGCGCGCCGGAATCACGACCCGGCGGGCAGGTGCTGTGGACCACCACCGACCCTGAAGGCAGACAACGTGCGTACGTACTCTCCCAAGCCTGGTGACGCCGACCGTCAGTGGCACATCATCGATGCCACCGACGTCGTCCTCGGCCGCCTGGCCTCCCACACCGCCACCCTCCTGCGTGGCAAGCACAAGCCGACGTTCGCCCCCCACATGGACATGGGCGACTACGTCATCATCGTGAACGCCGAGAAGGTCGCCCTGACCGGCGCCAAGCTCGAGAAGAAGCGCGCCTACCGCCACTCGGGCTACCCGGGCGGCCTGAAGTCGCAGTCCTACGCCGAGCTGCTCGAGACCAACCCGGTCCGCGCCGTGGAGAAGGCCGTCAAGGGCATGCTCCCGAAGAACTCGCTGGCCGCCCAGCAGCTCTCCAAGCTGAAGGTGTACAAGGGCGCCGAGCACCCGCACACCGCCCAGCAGCCCCAGACCTTCGAGATCGGCCAGGTCGCCCAGTGACCCCGGCGGGCCACTGACGCAGACCTTCCCTGAGGAGAACCATGAGCATCAACGAGAACGACGACGTGGAGCTGACGAGCTACACCTCTGAGTCCACCGCCACCGCCGAGGCCCCCGTCGCCTCCGAGCGCCCGGCCCTGACCGTGCCCGGCTCCGCCGTCGGCCGCCGCAAGGAGGCCGTGGCCCGCGTGCGCCTCGTCCCCGGCTCCGGCCAGTGGACCATCAACGGTCGCGCCCTGGAGAACTACTTCCCGAACAAGCTGCACCAGCAGGAGGTCTCCGACCCCTTCACGCTGCTGGAGCTGACCGGCGCCTACGACGTGATCGCCCGCATCCACGGCGGCGGCCCCTCCGGCCAGGCCGGTGCGCTGCGCCTGGGCATCTCCCGCGCCCTCAACGAGATCGACCGCGAGCACAACCGCCCGGCGCTCAAGAAGGCCGGCTTCCTGACCCGCGACGCGCGCGTCATCGAGCGCAAGAAGGCCGGCCTCAAGAAGGCCCGCAAGGCCTCGCAGTTCTCGAAGCGCTGATCCTGCGCCGCACGGTGTCCCCACCGTGCCCCCGCCGACGCCCCGTCCCGCTCCTCACGAGCGGGGCGGGGCGTCCGCCGTCTCCGTGGGCCGGCGGCACCTGACCCAGAGGCAATACGACGACGCATGGCGACGACGCCCTGACGGGCCGCTCGCCCGTCCCCCGCACCCGTGGCGAGCACGGCACGGAGCACGCCGCGCAGGCCCCCTTCGCCGTGACCCGTGACGACGCCGCCGAGGTGGACGAGATCCGGGAGCTCGGCCGCACGCTCGGCGGGGAGAAGAAGACCCCCACCCCGGACCCGCGGGCCTGGCGTGAGGGCTACCCGTACAAGACCAAGCTCAGCCGCACGAGCGACGAGCGACGCAAGCGTGAGCTGCAGATCGAGCTGCTGAAGATGCAGCTCTGGGTCAAGGAGACCGGCCAGAAGGTCCTGATCATCTTCGAGGGCCGCGACGCCGCCGGCAAGGGCGGCGCCATCAGTGGCCCAGCGTGAGCAGCTCAACCGCTTCGCCGCGCGGGAGACCGACCCCGTGCGTCGCTGGAAGCTCTCGCCCACCGACCTGGCCTCCCTCGACAAGTGGGACGACTACACGAACGCGAAGGAGGCCATGTTCTTCTCCACGCACACGGCCGACGCCCCGTGGGCCGTCGTGAAGTCCAACGACAAGAAGTGCGCCCGTCTCGAGGCCATCCGCCATGTGCCGCACACGCTGCCCTACCCGGACAAGGACGAGCGCATCGTCCACCGCCCCGACCCGCAGATCTGCAGCCCGGCCAACGAGCTGGCCGAGTACGGCGAGGTCTCCGGCGGATCGTTCCCGCGCGTGCGCTGACCGGGCCGCACACGACGGCGCCCCTCACCGGACGGTGAGGGGCGCCGTCGTGTGCGGGGGCGGGTTCAGCCGCGCTCCTCCTCCAGGTACTCCGGGGTGACGTGCGCGTCGTCGAAGAGGTTGTCCGCCCCGAAGTCCTCCGAGACGTGGTACTCACCCGAGGCCAGGGAGAGGCGGACGTCCTCGCGCAGGATCGGCAGCTTGGCGTAGAACGCGTCGCCGCAGCAGCTGGTGGCGGTGACGTCGCGGTGGCCGATGATGCGGGACGGCGGCAGCTCGTACTGCTGGCAGATGTAGGCGACGAGCGGCACCAGGCCGGCGTAGAGGCTCTGCGGCGGCGGGTTCAGCATGTACAGCCCCTCGCACTCGATGCCGAGCGCATACGCGTTGAAACCGAGCGCGTGGACGCCGAGCATGAACGTCTGTCCGCCCTCGAGCGCGTGCCGGGAGCCGTGGCGGCCCTCCATCGCGAAGCCGCCGCGGGAGACGGTGAAGTGCTGCCCGGTGTCGCCCCAGTCGTTCGCGGGGCTCATGTGCGCGTTCTGGACCACCTGCGCGATGCTCTCCGCCGCCTCCCGGGAGCCGTCCGTGACGTTCGGAGTGGTGGTGTGGTGGATCACCAGGTAGGAGGGGCGCTCATTCAGGGTCTGCAGGTAGTAGTTGGGCTGCATGGCGCCCCACTGCGCGGTGGTGACGATGTCCGGGGCGGGCAGGCGGGTGGCCTGCTCGTCGCCCTCCGAGCTCTGCTCGGCCTGCTCATCACGCCCGCAGCCGGCCACGCCGGCGGCGATCGCCAGGCCCGTGCCGCCCAGCACGCTGCGGCGCGTCCAGGAACGGGAGGGCGGGGGCGGGGTCACGTCGGGCATGGATCGAGGTCCTTCGGGTTCGGGGCGGGGCCTCCCGGGCGGATGTGAGCGGACGGGCGCGCGGCCGCGGGGGCTCGACCGGTCCGATGCTACCGCCCCCCGGCCCGTTTCGTGACCCTCCCGTGATGCAGGCCCCAGTGGCGGCCCTTACACTGACTGATCATGTCGAGATTGTTCGGAACCGATGGCGTCCGTGGCCTGGCCAACGAGACCCTCACCGTGGAGTTGTCCGTCCAGCTGGCCCAGGCCGCCTCGCCCGTCCTCGGCGCGGAGGCATTCGACGCCGGCCGACGCCCGGTCGCCGTCGTGGCCCGGGACCCGCGCATCAGCGGTGAGTTCATCGCGGCCGCCGTGCAGGCGGGCCTGGCGTCCTCCGGCGTGGACGTGTGGGATGCGGGCGTGCTGCCGACCCCCGCCGCCGCCTATCTCGTGGGGGACCTGGACGCCGACTTCGGCGTGATGATCTCCGCCTCCCACAACCCGGCCCCGGACAACGGCATCAAGTTCCTCGCGCGCGGCGGCGAGAAGCTGACCGACGCGCAGGAGGACGAGATCATCCGTCACCTCGAGGGTGTGACGCCGCGGCGGCCCCAGGGCGCGGACGTGGGCCGCGTGCGCGTCTTCGCGGACGCCGAGGACCGCTACGTCGTCCACCTCCTGCAGACCCTCCCGCACCGGCTGAACGGGCTCAAGGTCGTCTTGGACTGCGCACACGGTGCGGCCGCCGGCTGCTCGCCCGAGGCGTTCCGCGCCGCCGGCGCGGAGGTCGTCGTGATCGGCGCGTCCCCGGACGGGCTCAACATCAACGACGGCTACGGCTCCACCCACCTCGAGAAGCTCCAGGCGGCCGTGCGCGAGCACGGCGCGGACCTCGGCATCGCGCACGACGGCGACGCCGACCGGTGCCTCGCCGTGGACGAGCGCGGCGAGGTCGTCGACGGCGACCAGATCATGGGCGTCATGGCCGTGGCACTCAAGGACCGCGGCGTCCTGCGCGACGACACCCTGGTCGTGACCGTCATGTCCAACCTGGGCCTGAAGCTGGCCATGGGCCGGGAGGGCGTCCAGCTCGTCGAGACCCAGGTGGGCGACCGCTACGTCCTGGCCGGCATGAAGCTCGGCGACTACTCGCTCGGCGGCGAGCAGTCCGGCCACGTGATCTTCTCGGACCACGCCACCACCGGCGATGGGGTCCTCACCGGCCTGCAGCTCGCCTCCCGCGTCGCGGAGACCGGCGCCCCGCTCTCCGAGCTGGCCGCGGTGATGGACCGGCTGCCCCAGGTCCTCGTGAACGTGCGCGGCGTGGACAAGTCCCGCGCCGCCGAGGACGAGGCCGTCCAGGCGGCGGTGGCCGAGGCGGAGGCCCGCCTCGGCGAGACCGGCCGCGTGCTGCTGCGCCCGTCGGGCACGGAGCCGGTCGTGCGCGTCATGGTCGAGGCCCCGGACGAGGAGACCGCCGGCCGGGAGGCCCAGGTGCTGGCCGACGTCGTGCAGCGCGAGCTGCGCCTGCACGACTGACCGGACCGATGACGTCGGACGCGTCCCCCCGGCCCCGCCGCTGGACCCTGTTCGCGGGGCTGCTCGCAGGGCTGGCGGTGGTGTGGTCGGCCGCGTTCCTCGCCGTGGACGCGCCCGTGTGCGCGCGGCAGAGCGCCCCCGTGGAGTGGTTGCCGTGCCTGGATCCGGACCGGCAGGACTCGGAGGTCGCCCCGGACGCCGGGTCCAGCGCGCACCGGACGACGTCGCGCCCCTGAGGGCACGGCCCCCGCGCCGCCGAGGGCATGAAGGAAGGGCCCGGGGCGACTCGCGTGAGTCGTCCCGGGCCCTTCGGCGTCGGACAGGGGGAGGTCAGAGGGCGGTGGTCCCGGAGGTGGGGCCGCCGCGGCGCTCGGCGAGCAGGTCGCGGATCTCGGTGAGCACGGCGACGTCAGCGGCCACCTCCTCCTCGGCGGGGTCGATGCCGAGGCGGCGGTTGCGGGCCTCGCTCATCTTGTTCATGGGCATCACGATGGCGAAGTACACGGCCGCGGCGATGAGCAGGAAGTTGACGATGGCGGTGAGCAGCACACCGAACTTCACGTCGTTGCCGTTGAGGGTCAGCACGGCGAACGAGTCGAAGTTCGGCGAGCCCACGGCGGCGGCGATGAGCGGCATGAGGACCGCCTCGACGAGCGCGTTCACGATCTTGCCGAAGGCGGCGCCGATGATGACGGCGACGGCAAGGTCGATGACGTTGCCCTTCATGATGAAGTCTTTGAATCCCTGGAGCATGGGGAGAATCCTACGGGTGACGGAGGCGGCGCGGTACAGGGTCGAGCGAGTCGTGCGTCTCAGTCCGCATAGTCGGGCGCCGGAGGCAGACCCCACGCGGTCTCGAGGACGCCGCCGGCCGCCTCGACCCGGGCCGCCTCCGCGGACCCGACGTAGCGCAGGTGCCAGGGCTCGTGGTCGAAGCCCGTCACGTCCTCGGCCCCGGCGGGATAGCGGATGACGAACCCGTACTCGGCGGCGTGCGCGGCCACCCAGCGGCCCGCGGCGGTGTCGCCGAAGCACGCCTCCAGGTCACACGCGGGGGTCGCGGCGTCGCCCACGTCCCAGGCCAGGCCGGTCTGGTGCTCGGAGTACCCCGGACGCGCCGAGACGCGGTCGGCCTCGGCGCGGCCCAGCTCGTCGACCCAGTGGCCGTACGTCCGGACCTGGTAGTCGTACGAGCGGTAGGCGCTCAGGGTGGTGAGGTCGTGGCCCGCCGCCGCGGCCGCATCCAGCAGGTCACCGGCCGCCGTCGCGGCCTCCGCCCGCAGGGGCAGCTCGCTGCCGGGCACGGCCACCAGATCCGAGGGCGCCCAGTCGGGCGGGGCCACGGGGCGGGTCTTGTTCACGACGACGTCGAGGGCGGCCGGGTCGGCGTGCGTGTTCGACGACGGCGCCGCGCTCGAGGCGGCGCCGGACGACGCGGCCGCGCTCGAGGAGCCGGCAGCCGGCGTCGCCGAGGACGGGCCTGCGGCGGGCGTGCCGCAGCCGGCCGCGAGCAGCGCGAGCGCGGCCAGCGCGGCGAGGGGGAGGGGGCGACGCATGGATCAGACCTTCCTCAGCAGCACGCGGGTCACCTCGTGCTGCGCGTTCTTCGTGAGCACCAGCCGGGCGCGCCCGCGGGTCGGGCGCACGTTCTGCTCGAGGTTCGGGCCGTTGATGGAGTCCCAGATGGACTCGGCCGTCGCCTGAGCCTCGGCGTCCGACAGGGAGGAGTACCGGTGGAAGTAGCTGCGCGGGTCGGCGAAGGCCCCCGAGCGCAGACCCATGAACCGGTCGATGTACCAGGACCGGATCCAGGACGTGCGAGCGTCCACGTACACCGAGAAGTCGAAGAAGTCGGAGACGGAGAGCCCGGCGGTGCCGTCCGCCCGCGTGCGCGGCGGGGCCAGCACGTTGAGCCCCTCCACGATCAGCACGTCGGGACGGTGCACCACCTGCTCCTCGCCCGGCACGATGTCGTAGGTGATGTGCGAGTACACGGGCGCGCGCACCTCCTGCGCGCCGGACTTGACGTCCGCCATGAAGCGCAGCAGCGCGCGGCGGTCGTAGGACTCGGGGAAGCCCTTGCGGGACATGATGCCGCGCTCCTGCAGCACCGCGTTGGGGTGCAGGAAACCGTCCGTGGTGACCAGCTCGACGCGGGGCGTCGTCGGCCAGCGGCGCAGCATCTCCTGGAGCACGCGCGCCGTCGTCGACTTGCCGACGGCGACCGACCCGGCCACCCCGATCACGTACGGGGTGCGCTCCGTCCGCTCGCCGAGGAACGCGTTGGTCGCGCTGCGCAGGGCCGCGGAGGCCTCCACGTTGATGCTCAGCAGGCGCGAGAGCGGAAGGTAGACCTCGGCGACCTCCCGCAGGGACAGGTGCTCGCCGAGGCCGCGCAGACGCTCCACGTCCGCCTGGTCGAAGGGCTGCGCCATCTCCGAGGCGAGACGGGCCCAGGTCTGGCGGTCCAGCTCCACGAAGGGGGAGCGCTGGTGGCCGTCCGGCACGGCGTCCGCGGACTCGTCGGGGCCCACGAGGGGCAGCTCGGAGGTCGGGGGGGTGTAGGTCACCCGATCCATTATGGCCGCGGCCCGCCCGGAGCGGGCCCCCGCGTGACGTCACAGGGCCCGGATAGGATCGGCCCATGCGCGTTCTCGTGACCGGCGGCGCCGGATACCTGGGATCCCATACCGTGCTCACGCTGCTCGAGGCGGGCCACGACGTCCTCGTCCTGGACAGCCTGGTCACAGCGACGACGACGTCGCTCGAGCGCGTCGCCGAGCTCGCCGGAACGCGCCTGGGCGGGTCGCGGCTGCGCCTGCACGTGGCCGACATCCGCCGCCCCGAGGACTATCGCGGGGCGCTCGCGGACTTCGGTCCGGCCGCACTCGTGCACTTCGCCGGGCTGAAGTCGCCCACCGAGTCGATGACCCGCCCCGCCGCCTACTACGACGTGAACGTGGGCGGCACGGCCGCCGTCGCAGAGGCCGCGCTCGCGGCCGGCGCCCGCACGGTCCTGTTCTCCTCCTCCGCGACCGTGTACGGCGACCGCGCGCCGGTGCCGGTCGCCGAGGACGCCGCCACAGACCCGGTCTCGCCCTACGGGCACTCCAAGCTCATGGCGGAGCAGGTGCTGCGCGACGTCTGCGCCACGGTCGACGGCGGCGGGCTGGCGATGCTGCGCTACTTCAACCCGGTCGGCGCGCATCCCTCCGGGCGGCTGGGCGAGGACCCGAGCGGGGTGCCGGCGAACCTCATGCCCTTCGTGGCGCGGGTGGCCTCCGGCGCGTACCCCGAGCTGCGGGTGTTCGGCGCGGACTTCGACACGCGCGACGGCAGCGCCGTGCGCGACTTCATCCACGTGATGGACCTCGCGGAGGCGCACGTGGCCGGGCTCGAATGGCTCGCGGCCCGGGTTGCGAACGGGGGCGGCACGACGACCCGGGTCTGGAACATCGGCCGGGGCGAGGGCGTCACCGTGTTCGAGATGGTGCGCGCCTTCGAGGCGGTCACGGGCGGCCGCATCCCCTACCGCGTGGTCGAGCGCCGGCCCGGGGACATCGCCGAGTCGTGCGCCGCCGTGGACGCGATCGGCGCCGAGGTGGGCTGGCACGCCCGACGCGATGTGACCGCGATGGTGCGGGACCTCTGGGCCTGGCAGGAGGCCAACCCCGCGGGGTTCTCGTCCCGGACGGAGTGAGACGGCCCGCCGTGCGCCGAAGTCGGGTCCGGCCCGGTATTCTCGTGCGCATGTGCGGAATCGTCGGATACATCGGCCAGCCCCAATCGGATCGTGAGCACGGCGCTCTCGACGTCCTGATGGAGGGCCTGCGCCGTCTTGAATACCGCGGATACGACTCCGCCGGTGTGGCCGTGGTGGACGGCGGTCAGCTGTACCACCGGAAGAAGGCGGGCAAGCTCGCCAACCTCGCCGGGGAGCTCGCCGAGCACCCCATCCCCACCGGCCTCGTCGGCATCGGCCACACCCGGTGGGCCACCCACGGCGGCCCGACCGACCGCAACGCCCACCCGCATGTGGCGGACGAGGGCCGGCTGGCGCTGATCCACAACGGCATCATCGAGAACTACGCCGAGCTGCGCGAGGAGCTGCTCGCCAAGGGCGTCGAGTTCCTCTCCGAGACGGACACCGAGGTGGCCGCCCACCTCCTCGCCGACGTCTACCGGCACGCGGCCGGCCAGGACCTGACCCGCGCCATGCAGCTGGCCTCCCAGCGCCTCGAGGGTGCCTTCACCCTGCTGGCCGTGCACGTGGACCACCCCGACCGCGTGGTGGCCTCGCGCCGCAACTCGCCGCTCGTCGTCGGCCTGGGCGAGGGGGAGAACTTCCTCGGCTCGGACGTCTCCGGCTTCATCGACTTCACCCGCGAGGCCATCGAGCTCGAGCAGGACCAGGTCGTGACGATCACGGCCGACGCCGTCGAGATCTCGGACTTCCGGGGCGGCCCCGCCGAGGGCAAGCGCTTCACCGTGGACTGGGACGCTTCGGCCGCGGAGAAGGGCGGCTTCGAGACCTTCATGGAGAAGGAGATCCACGACCAGCCCCAGGCCGTGCAGGACACCCTGCTGGGCCGCACGGACGCCGCCGGCGCCCTGATGCTGGACGAGCTGCGGATCGACCCCGAGGAGCTCAAGGCCGTCGACAAGATCATCGTCCTGGCGTGCGGCACGTCCGCCTACGCGGGCACGGTGGCCAAGTACGCCATCGAGCACTGGTGCCGGATCCCCGTGGAGGTGGAGCTCTCCCACGAGTTCCGCTACCGCGACCCGATCATCGACCCGCACACCCTCGTGGTGTCCATCTCCCAGTCCGGCGAGACCATGGACACCCTCATGGCGGTCCGCTACGCCAAGGAGCAGGGCGCCCGCACCGTGTCCATCTGCAACACCAACGGCTCCACGATTCCGCGCGAGTCGGACGCCGTGCTCTACACGCACGCCGGCCCCGAGATCGCCGTCGCCTCCACCAAGGCGTTCCTGGCGCAGATCACCGCCGCCTACCTGCTGGGCCTGTACCTGGCCCAGCTGAACAAGAAGCTGTTCAGCGGCCAGATCAAGGACATCCTGGCGGACCTCGGGGCGATCCCCGGCAAGATCGAGGAGATCCTCGCCGGCAAGGACCAGGTCAAGGAGCTCGCCCGCTCCATGGCCGACGCCACCTCCGTCCTGTTCCTCGGCCGCAACGTCGGCTACCCGGTGGCCATGGAGGGCGCGCTCAAGCTCAAGGAGCTCGCGTACATCCACGCAGAGGGCTTCGCCGCGGGCGAGCTCAAGCACGGCCCGATCGCCCTGATCGACGACGGTCAGCCGGTCTTCGTGGTCATGCCCTCGCCCCTGGACCGTCACTCGCTGCACGCCAAGGTGGTCTCGAACATCCAGGAGGTCCGCGCCCGCGGCGCCCGCACCTTCGCCGTCGCCGAGCGCGGCGACGCGGCCGTGCGCGGCCAGGCCGAGGTCGTCTTCGAGGTCCCCGAGACCCAGCCCATGCTCATGCCGCTGCTGACCACGGTTCCGCTGCAGATCTTCGCCCTCGAGCTCGCCACGGCGAAGGGCTACGACGTGGACCAGCCGCGCAACCTCGCCAAGTCCGTCACGGTGGAGTGATCCGCCGCTGAGCGATGACGGCGCCCGCCCCTCTCTCCGGGGGCGGGCGCCGTCGGCTTTCCGGTCTCCTGTGGCCGGCGCCCGGGTCCCCGTCGCAGCGGCGTCGCGGGCTAGAGTGTGACCACACCCGATTGGGTGATCGATGTCACATCCTCCGAAAGGACGCCTCGATGCGCCCCACCCGCCGCCAGTTCGCCCAGGGCATGGCCGCCGGTCTCGCCGGCCTCGCGCTGCCCTCCGCCGTCGCCTCCTCCGCCGTCGCCGCCCCGCAGGGTCCGAACCCGCGCTCCGGCCGCGGCCTGGACGAGCGGGCGATCCAGACCGCCCTCGACGCCGTCGTGCAGTGGCCCGCCGTCGGTGCCGTCTGTTCCGTGGTGGGCCCGGCCGGCCGCTTCGACACCGCCTCCGGCACCCGCGGCCTGCACGCGAACGCGCCGGCGCGGGCGAACTCGGTGGCCCGGATCGCCTCGGTCACCAAGGGCATGGTCGCCACCGTCGCCCTGCAGGAGGTCGAGCGCGGCACCCTGTCCCTGGACTCCACGATCGGTGACGTCCTCCCGGGCCTGTGGCCCGACGTCGAGGACCGGGTCACCCTCTCGATGCTCCTGAACCACACCTCCGGCATGCCGGACGCCATCTGGGTGATCATGCGCGGCCAGTCCCTCTTCGAGCTGGACTTCGACGAGCTCGCGGACGTCGTCTCCCGCTCCTACGGCCAGCGTGAGCTCGTCGAGCTGGCGAAGCAGGCCGACTGGTGGTTCGAGCCCGGCACCGACTACGGCTACTCCAACACGGGCTACGTGGTGGTGGAGATGATGGTCGAGGCCGTCACCGGCCGCCGGATGCCCGAGCTCATCCGGGAGCGCGTCTTCCGCCCCGCCGGCATGCACCGCACCCGCCTCGAGCACGGCACCCTCGTCCGCGGCGCCGAGATGCAGGACGCGGCCGTGCGTCCGCACGAGGCCAAGGCCCTCGAAACGATCGACCAGTCGATCTTCGCCTCGGCCGCCGCGGTGAACACCACCGCCGCGGACGTCACCCGCTTCTATCAGGCCCTCATGCGCGGCGAGCTGGTCTCGCAGCAGACCGTGGACCTCATGGTCACCCCTGTCGGCCCGGCCGCCCAGGCCGGCTACGGCTACGGCCTGTTCCTGGTCGCGGACCCCGCGCCGGAGCACGCCGGCGAGGTGCTGGTCGGCCATGACGGCGCCGGCTTCGGCTCCGTCTCCCTGGCCCTGTGCTCCCGCGACGGCGAGCGCGTGTTCGCGTTCACCTACATCGGCCGGCCCTACTGGCAGGACGGCTGGGACGAGGTGTTCTCGAAGGAACTGGCGCTGATGCGCACCGCATTCGTGGTCAACGCCGCGGACGCCCCGGCCTCCCGCGACCGCCTGGTCCGCGGCGGTGCCGCCGCCTCGCGCCGTGCCGTGGCGGACATGGCCGCCCGGGGCGCCCGACTCGTCTGAGCGGATCGACGTCCCGGGACGGTGTCCGCCCGCGCCAGTAGACTCCCCGAGGAGGCCCGCCACACCCGGCGGGCCGCACGACGAGACCCCGGAGAGTCATGCACACAGTGGAGATCGGCCAGCCGTACCCCCTCGGGGCCACCGTGGACGAGACCGGCACCAACTTCGCCCTCGCGGTCTCCCGCGAGGTGGAGGCGGTCGAGCTGTGCCTCGTCGCCGACGACGGCACGGAGACGCGCATCCCCCTCGAGGAGCGGCACGGCACCACATGGCACGCCCACGTGGCGGGCATCGGGCACGGGCAGCGCTACGGCTACCGCGTGCACGGCCCCTGGGACCCCGCCCGCGGCCTGTGGCACAACCGGGCCAAGATCCTCGTGGACCCGTACGCGCGGGCGTTCACCGGCGACTACGAGTGGGGCCAGCAGCACCACTCGTACGACTTCGACGAGCCGGACCGCATCGACACCTCGGACAACCTGGGCACGAGCATGCTCGGCGTCGTCGTCGCCGAGGACTTCGACTGGGGCGATGACGCCCCACCCGCCGTCGAGCTCACGGACACGGTGATCTACGAGACCCACGTCAAGGGCATGACCAAGCTGCACCCCGCCGTCCCGGAGGAGCTGCGCGGCACCTACGCGGGCATGGCCCACCCGGAGGTGGTCCGCCACCTGACCGAGCTCGGGGTGACCGCCGTCGAGCTGATGCCCGTGCACCAGTTCGTCAACGACGCCACCCTGCAGGAGAAGGGGCTGAGCAACTACTGGGGCTACAACACGCTCGGCTTCTTCGCCCCGCATGCCGCCTACGCCTCCTCCTCCGAGGTGGGCGGCCAGGTCCGCGAGTTCAAGCAGATGGTGAAGGACCTGCACGCCGCCGGTCTCGAGGTGATCCTCGACGTGGTCTACAACCACACGGCCGAGGGCAACGACAAGGGCCCCATGCTCAGCCTGCGCGGGCTGGACAACGCCGGCTACTACCACCTCGTCGAGGGCGACGAGCGGCACTACATGGACTACACCGGCACGGGGAACTCGGTGGACCTCTCCAGCCCCAAGGCCCTCCAGCTGGTCATGGACTCCCTGCGCCACTGGGTCACCGAGATGCACGTGGACGGCTTCCGGTTCGACCTGGCCACCACCCTCACCCGGGTGGAGGGGGAGCAGGGCCCGGACATGTTCTCCGGGTTCTTCGACGTGGTCCGCCAGGACCCGGTGCTGCGCACCGTCAAGCTCATCGCCGAGCCATGGGACGTGGGCTGGGGCGGCTACCAGGTGGGCAACTTCCCCGGCCTGTGGTCCGAGTGGAACGGCATGTACCGGGACACGGTGCGCGACTTCTGGCGGGGCGAGCCCGGCACCCTCGGCGAGTTCGCCACCCGCCTGACCGGCTCGGCCGACCTCTACGAGGGGGACGGACGCAGCCCCGGCGCATCCGTGAACTTCGTCACAGCCCACGACGGCTTCACCCTGCGTGACCTCGTCTCCTACAACGAGAAGCACAACGACGCCAACGGCGAGGACAACAACGACGGCGAGGCACACAACCGCTCGTGGAACTGCGGCGTCGAGGGGGAGACCGACGACCCCGAGATCGTGACGCTGCGCGCCCGCCAGCGCCGCAACTTCCTGGCCACCCTGCTGATCAGCCAGGGCGTGCCCATGATCAGCCACGGCGACGAGCTGGGCCGCACCCAGGGCGGCAACAACAACGCCTACTGCCAGGACAACGAGATCTCGTGGATCGACTGGTCCACCATGGACGACTCGCTCGTGGCGTTCACCCGCGACCTGATCGCGCTGCGCCGTGACCACGCGGTGTTCCGCCGTCGCCACCACTTCGACGGTCGCCCCGCGGCCCGCGACGTCGAGGCGCCCCTGCCGGACATCGTGTGGCTCGAGCCGGACGCGACCCCCAAGACGGAGGACGACTGGGGCGCCGAGGCCCGGTCGATCGGCTTCTACCTCAACGGGCACATGCTCACCCGCGGGGACGAGGACGGGGAGGAGCCCTACCGGGACTTCTACGTCCTCATGAACGCGTGGTGGGAGCCCGTGCCGTACACCCTGCCCGGGCCCACGTTCCCGGCCGAGTGGGAGGTCGTCGTGGACACCTCGTCCCACGTCGCCCCGAGCGGCTCGCACCCCCGCGTGCGCGCCGGGGACGTGCTCGAGGTCCAGGCCCGCTCCACCGTCGTGCTGCGGCAGGTCCCCGAGGGCGCATGAGCGCGCAGGCCGACCGGGGGCGCGTCCGCCGTGGCCTGCCGCGGTGGGCGCGGGCCCTCTGCGCCACCGTGGCGACGCTGGCGGCGCTGGGACTGGCCTTCGGCGCGGGGTGGGCCACGCACGCCGTGACGGACCCGCACCCGGACGACGCACCGCGCGTGGACGCCCTCCTCGTCCTCTACAGCCAGCCCCGCGTCTATGACGCCGCGATCGAGCTCGCCGCGTCCGGCGTCACCGACCGGCTCTTCGTCTCCGCGTACCTGGGGCCGGACGGGCACGAGAAGCTGTGCGGCGGCCCGGAGGAGCGCGACCCGCGGTTGGCCGGCGTCACCGTCGAGTGCTTCGCGCCCGATCCGGTGACCACCCAGGGCGAGGTCATCCACGCGGCCGACCGCATGCGCGAACTGGATCTGCACCACCTGGGCGTGCTCACCTTCCACCAGCACGTGGAGCGCGCGCGGCTGCTGGCGGAGCGGTGCTTCACGCCCGAGGAGGGCCGTGTGTCCCTGTACGCGTTCGACGCCGGTTTCGACCGGCTCGGCCGCCTGCGGCACGGCGTCTACGGCGTGCTGGCCAACGGGAAGGCGATGCTCACGCCGGGCTGCGACCAGCAGCTGCCCGGCGTGCTGCAGTGGCCGCTGGACCTGGCCAAGCGACTGCGCGGGCAGCCCGTCGGGGACGAGGCCGGCGCCGTCGTCGTGGGCGCCCGGCGGGCGGGGGCGGCATGATCGTCGGCGTGGGGGTGGACGTGGTGGACGTCCCGCGGTTCCGGGCGCAGCTCGAGCGCACGCCGGCGCTGCGCGCCCGCCTGTTCACCGCGGAGGAGCGGGACCTGCCGCTGCGCTCGCTGGCCGCGCGCTTCGCCGCCAAGGAGGCGATCGCCAAGGCCATGGGCGCCCCGCCCGGGATGATGTGGCACCACTGCTGGATCCCGCGCCCGGACCACGGCGACGGCCGCCCCACCGTGCACCTGACCGGCACCGTCCAGGCCCAGGCCGAGGCCCTGGGCATCACCCACTGGCACCTCTCCCTCAGTCATGACGGGGACGTCGCCACCGCCTACGTGGTCGCCGAACGCCGCGCGGCCGAGGAGGAGCCCGCATGACCGCCGATGACCTGACCCACATCGCCCTGACCGGCTCGGCCGTGCGCACGGCCGAGGAGCCCCTGCTCACGGCCGGCCGCGGCCCGGAGCTGATGCGCGCCGCCGCCTGGGCCCTGGCCGAGCACGCCGCCGCCCTGCTGCGTGAGCGCGGCCCGGTGGCCGGGACGATCGTGGCCGCCCTCGTCGGCCCCGGCAACAACGGCGGGGATGCGCTGTTCGCCCTGGCCTTCCTGCGCCGCCGGGGCGTGGCCGCGGTCGCCGTGCCCGTCCGCCGGGACGACGACGGCGCCCCGCGCTGGCACGCCGAGGGCTGGGCTGCGCTGCGAGCGGCCGGGGGACGCCGCGCCGACGCGGTGCCGCCCGAGGCCGCGCTCGTGGTGGACGGCGTGCTCGGCACGGGCTGCACCGGCGAGTATGAGCTGCCCGCCGCGGCGCGCGCCCTGCCGGCGGACGCGCTCGTGCTGGCGTGCGACGTGCCCTCCGGCGTGGACGCGGACACCGGCGAGGTGCGGGGGGAGGCCCTCCGCGCGGACGCGACCGTGACGTTCGGCGCCCTCAAGTCCGGCCTCGTCCTCGGGGAGGGGGCGGCGCGCGCGGGCACCGTGCACGTGGTGGACATCGGGCTGGGACCCCACCTGCCGACGTCGCCGGCCGCGCGGCTGGGCGTGATGGACGAGGCCGCCGCACGTGCCGCCCACCCGGCGCCCGCAGCCGAGGCCCACAAGTACACGCGCGGCGTGGTGGTCGTCGTCGCCGGATCGGAGCGCTACCCGGGGGCCGCCGTGCTCGCGAGCGCGGGCGCGCTGCAGACGGGCGCGGGCATGGTGCACCATTCCGGCCCGCAGACCACCCGGGACCTGGTGCTCGCCGCCCACCCCGAGGCGCTGGTCTCGGCGGAGGGGCCCGAGCCGTCGCGCGCGGACGCCTGGGTGGCCGGTCCCGGCCTGGACACCGAGCACGACGCGCGGCGGCGCTGGGCCGGCGTCCTCGCCGCACTCGAGGAGCGGCCGGAGGCGGCCCTGCTCGCCGACGCCTCCGCCCTGGACCTGGTCACCGCCGCCGAGCTGCGGTCGCTGCGCGCGGCCGGCACGCCCGTGGTCCTGACGCCGCACGCCGGGGAGTGGTCCCGCCTGCGCGAGCGCGTCCCCGCGGACGGCGCGGACGCCGCCGACCCGCTCGCGGCGCTGCGGGCGTGGACCGCTGCGCACGGGGCCACCGTCCTGCTCAAGGGCCCGCGCACCCTCGTGGTCGCCCCGGACGGCGAGGCATGGGTCGTGACCGGCGGCGGGCCCGAACTCGCGATGGGCGGGACCGGCGACGTGCTCTCCGGGGTGATCGGCGCCGTCCTGGCCGCGGACGTGGCGCGGCGCTCGCGGGCGCGCCGGGCCGGGGAGGATCCGGGCCCGGCGCCCACGGCTCGGCTCGCGGCGGCGGCCGCCTGGCTGCACGCCCGGGCCGGGGCCGACCAGGCCCGCGCCGGGCGGATCACCACGGCCACGCTGCCGGCCGCGCTGGGCGTGCGCGTCGCGCACCTGTGGTGGCCGGACGACGCCGAGCCGGAGGCCGTCCGATGAGCCGCGCCGACGTCAGCCCGGCGGACACCGAGCGCGCCGCACGCATCGACCTGGCGGCCGTCCGGCACAACGTGGGCGTGCTGCAGGAGCGGATCCGCCGTCCCGACGGCAGCCGGCCGCTGCTGACCGCCGTCGTCAAGGCCGACGCCTACGGCCACGGCGCGGTGGCCGTCGCCCGCGCCGCCGCGGCCGCCGGCGCGGACCGGCTCGGCGTGGCCCACGTGCGCGAGGCCCTGGCCCTGCGCGCGGCGGGGGTGCGCCTGCCCGTGCTCGCGTGGCTGCACACCGGGGCCACGGACTTCGCCGCCGCGGTGGAGGCGGAGGTGACCCTCGGCGTCTCGGGCTGGGACCTGGACGCCGTCGCCGACGCCGTCCGCGGGCTGCGGGCCCGCGGCGGGGCCGGACCCGAGGCCCGCGCCGTCCTGCACCTGAAGGCGGACACCGGCCTGGGCCGCCACGGCTGCACGCCCGAGCGGTGGCCCGCGTTCGTCGCGCGTGCCGCCGAGCTCGAGGCCGCGGGCCTCGTGCGGGTGGAGGGCGTGTTCTCCCACCTCGGCGTGGCGGACGAGCCGGACCGGGCCGCCGAGACCACGGCGCAGCTGCTGCGGTTCGAACGGATGGCCGCCGAGGCCGCCGAGACGCTCGGCCACCCGCTGCTGCGGCACCTGGCCAACACGCCCGCCACCCTCGCCCGGCCGGACACGCACCTGGACATGGTGCGCGTCGGCCTGGGCCTGTACGGGCTCTCCCCGTTCGCGGACGTCACCGCCGCCGAGCTCGGGCTGCGCCCGGCCATGTCCCTCGTCACCGTCCTGGCCAACGTCAAGGCCGTCCCTGCCGGGCAGGGCGTGTCCTACGGGTTCCGCCATGTCACGGCGGAGCCCACCACCCTCGGGCTCGTGCCCGTCGGCTACGCCGACGGCGTCCCGCGCGTCGTCGAGGGCACGCGCGTCCACGTCGGCGGCCGGACCGTCCCCGTGGTGGGCCGCATCGCGATGGACCAGTTCGTGGTGGACCTCGGCCCGGACGCCGCGGACGCGCCCGGCGACGCCGTCGAGCTGTTCGGACCGGCCTCCGGCATCCCGGTGGAGGAGTGGGCCGCGGCCGCCGGGACGATCAACTACGAGCTGGTGACCCGCATCGGAGGCCGCGTGGACCGGCAGCATGTTGACCCCACGCCGACCCAGGAGGCCCGCCCATGAGCGACCACGCGATCCCCGCCCCCGGCCCGACCCTGCCGGAGCCCGTGCTCACGGCGACGGTCCCGCTCGAGGGCGCCGACGGCACCCGGGCGTTCGGCCGCGCCCTCGCCGGGGTGCTCCGCGCCGGCGACGTGCTGATCCTCACGGGCGACCTCGGCGCGGGCAAGACGACCTTCACCCAGGGGCTGGCCAGCGGATTCGGCGTGGCCTCCGGCGTGGTCTCGCCGACGTTCGTCCTCTCCCGCGTCCACCCCGCCCCGGCCGACGCCCCGGCGGGCACCCCGGACCTCGTGCACGTGGACGCGTACCGGCTGCGCTCGGCGGGGGAGCTCACGGACCTCGACCTGGACGCGAGCGTGGACCGCTCCGTGACCGTCGTCGAGTGGGGCCGGGGCATGGCCGAGTCCCTCGCCGGGTTCCCCGAGGACCCGGACGCCTCGTGGCTGGACATCGAGATCGTCCGGGCCCGCGGGGGTGAGGACGCCCCCGCGGCCTCGGCGGGGGAGGGTGAGGACGGCATCGTCACCGACTTCTCCGACGAGGACGGGGGCCAGGCCGAGGAGCTGCGTTCGGCCGTCGTGACCGGCCGCGGCCCGCGCTGGGCCGGCGTCGTGCTTCCGTAGACTGGCCGCCATGGCCCTGCTCCTCGCGATCGACTCCTCCGCCGCCGCCTCCGTCGCCGTCCTGCGGGACGGTGAGGAGCTCGCGCGCTGGGCCACGGACGACACCCACGCCCACGCCGAGGTGCTCGCCCCCGCGGTGCAGACCGTGCTCGGTGAGGCCGGCGTCACCGGCACCGCGCTGGATGCGCTCGCGGTCGGCGTCGGCCCCGGACCCTTCACGGGACTGCGCGCGGGCCTGGCGACGGCGGCCGCCCTCGGCCTGGCGTGGGACGTGCCCGTGCACGGGGTCCGCAGCCTCGACGCGCTCGCCCACACGGCCGGCGTCGACGCCTTCCGTCACGGGATCGAGGAGTTCGTGGTCGCCACGGACGCCCGCCGCCGCGAGGTCTACTGGGCCCACTACGCGCAGGTCGGCGGGCAGCCGACGCTGCTGCACGGCCCCTTCGTCTCGCCGGCGGACGAGGTCACCCCGCTGCCCGTCTACGGCGCGGGGGCCGGGCTCTACCCCGAGGCGCTGCGCGCGGTGCCGGGCTGGGAGGCGGCCACGCCGTCCGCCGTCGGGGTGGGGCAGGTGGCCGAGCTCGCCCTGCGGCGCGGCCGCGGCCTCGTGCCGGCCGAGCCGCTCTACCTGCGCGAGTCCGATGCCAAGGTCCCCGGCCCCCGCAAGCGGGCGGGCGCGTGAGTCCGGCCGAGCCGGCCCCGACCGGTGACGGGCGCCCCGCCGAGGACGGGCACGGGCTGCCGCCCGGGTACCTGCTGCGCCCCATGACCGTGTGGGACGTCCCCGAGGTGCTCGCCCACGAGGCCACGCTCTTCCCGCTCGACGCCTGGCCCGCGCACTTCTACGAGGAGGAGCTCGCCCAGACCGGCCCCGCCGGCGGGCGGGACGCGCACGGCCGCCCGCCCACCCGGGACTACCGCGTGGTCGTCCGCGACGTGGCCGCGCCCGGCGCCGCGGACGACGACGGCCCCGCCCCCGGCGAGATCGTCGGCTACGGCGGGATCATGGTGGTCGGCGACGTCGCCGACGTGCAGACCGTGGGCACGGTCGCGGCGGCGCAGGGGCGGGGGATCGGGGCGGCCCAGCTGCGCTGGATGGCCGCGGAGGCCGCGGCGCGCGGCGCGAGCGCCCTCATGCTCGAGGTCCGGGCCTCCAACGCCGTCGCCCGGCGACTCTACGCGCGCCACGGATTCGAGGAGCTGCACGTGCGTCGCCGCTACTACCCGGGCGGCGAGGACGCCGTGATCATGCGCAAGGCCCTGTGACCGGGCCGCTCACTAGACTGGAGCCCATGCCCACCGCCACCGCAGCCCCCCTCGTGCTCGGCATCGAGTCCTCCTGCGACGAGACCGGCGTCGGCGTCGTCCGCGGCACCGCCCTGCTGGCCCACGAGGTCGCCTCCTCCGTGGAGGAGCACGTGCGCTTCGGCGGCGTGATCCCGGAGATCGCCGCCCGCGCGCACCTCGAGGCCCTCGTGCCCACGATCCGCCGCGCCCTGGACACCGCCGACGTCACCCTCGCGGACCTCGACGCGATCGCCGTCACCTCCGGTCCGGGTCTGGCGGGCGCCCTCATGGTGGGGGTCGCGGGGGCCAAGGCGTTGGCCACGGCCCTCGGCACGCCCCTCTACGGCATCAACCACCTCGTGGCGCACGTGGGCGTCGGGATGCTGGACGGCGTGCGGCCCGCGGCGTGGGACGACCTGCCCGCGGACCTGGGCGCGCTGCTCGTCTCCGGTGGGCACACCGAGATCCTGCGCGTGGGCCGGATCAGCTCCGAGGTCGAGCTGCTGGGCTCGACCATCGACGACGCGGCCGGCGAGGCGTACGACAAGGTCGCCCGGCTCATCGGGGCGGGCTACCCCGGGGGCCCCGTGATCGACCGGCTCGCCGCCGAGGGCGATCCGACGGCCTTCCGCTTCCCGCGCGGGCTCACCGCGGGCAAGTTCGTCGGCAGCGCCGAGGAGCCCGGCCCGCACCGGCACGACTGGTCCTTCTCCGGGCTGAAGACCGCCGTCTCCCGCGCCGTGGAGCAGTTCGAGGCCCGCGGCCTCGAGGTGCCGCGCGCGGACATCGCCGCCTCCTTCCAGGAGGCCGTCGCGGACGTGATCACCGCCAAGGCCGTCCGCGCCTGCCGCGAGCACGGGCTCACCCACCTGATGCTCGGCGGCGGCGTCGCGGCGAACTCGCGCCTGCGCGCCCTGCTCGCCGACCGGTGCCGCTCCGCCGGCATCGAGCTGACCGTCCCGCCCGTGAACCTGTGCACCGACAACGGGGCGATGGTCGCCGCGCTCGGCGCACGCCTGGTGCGCGACGGCGTCGCCCCCTCCGACGCGTGGTTCGGCGCGGACCCGGGACAGCCGGTCGAGGTCGTCAGCGTCTGACCGCGCCCGGCCTCTTGCCGCCACGCCCGCGCGTTCCGTAGACAGGGCCCATGACCGGCCATGAGCACCCTCGCCCCGGGTCCACCTCCGCCGCCGTGGACGAGCAGATGCTGGAGGACTTCCTCAATCAGCACCTGCTCGGCTCACGCTCGGGTGTGAAGGCGTTCCGCGCCGCCGAGCAGACCTGGGCCGGCACCCCGCAGGAGGCCGCGCTGCGCCGCCTCGGCGACGCCGTCCAGGACGACCAGGACCGCCTCGAGGCGCTCATCGGCGAGCTGGGCCTCCGCACCCCGCTGGTGGACCGGGCCGCCGGCGCGGCGGCCGAGGTCGGTGGACGCCTCAACCCCGTGAACGCGCTGCGCACGCGCGGCTCCGGCTGGACGCAGATCGAACTGGACCTGCTGCAGGGCATGCTCCAGGCCAAGTCCGCGATGTGGGACGTCCTCGAACAGCTCGCGCCGCACCTGCCGGCGGTCGACGCCGCCGAGATGCATGCCCTGCGCCAGAGGGCCGCCGACCAGCAGCGCGAGGTCCAGCGCATCACCTCTGCCACCCTCGAGGGACGGTTCCTGGCCGGCTGAGGCCCGGGCTACTCCTCGCCCGTCTGGTGCTCCTCGGGGCCGCCGCCGTGCACCTCGGCGGGCAGCTCGGCCACCGGGGCGACGACGACGTCCTGCAGCTTCCAGTCCAGGGCGGTGACCGCGTCCCGCAGCGCGCAGCAGCGGGCCACCGTCACGTCCGCCCCCTCGTGCGGCACCACGAACATCTCGACGTGGAACACGTGGCCCTCGTCCCGGACGCGGGCGCCCGCATGGCGCACCCACGGCTCCGCCCAGGCGACCCGCTCGGCACGGTCGATGAGCGGGTGTGGCCGGGCGCCGTCGATCGTGGCGGCGCGGCGATCCGCCAGGTTCGTGACGGCCTCCTTCAGGTTCTTCCAGCCGTCCAGCAGGATGCTCACGCCCACGAAGATCGCCGCAGCGGAGTCCGCCCACCACCAGCCCAGGCCGATGCCGGCCACGCCGACGATGGTCGCCACGCCCGTCTGCCAGTCCGCCTTGTTCATGTCCGCGTCCGCGTACAGCACGCGGTCGTGGAGCTGCTCGGCCAGCCTGAGCTTCTTGTGGCCGAGGATCATGGGCCCCGGCACGGACAGGGCCATCACGGCCATCATGAACCAGCCCTGCCACACGGTGTGCCCGAACAGGTCGAACGTGCCGATGGGCGGGTGCTCCGCCGTCACCAGGCCCAGGATGGAGTCGCCGACGAGGACCACGCCCATCACGGACAGGGCGACGGCGGCCACGAGGTGCCCCACCCCGACGGACCGGTGAGAGCCGTAGGGCCGGGCCCGCGTCGGGGCCATGCGGGCCACGCGCAGGGCGATGAGGAACGCGATCGGCGGAATCAGGGAGAGCAGGTCCTCGATCCACGCGGCCCGCATGGCCTGCGAGGAGCCCATCACGATCGCCACGAGGACGATCGTGACCACGATCACCCCCAGCGTCGCCCATTCGAGCCGCTTGGCCTGCTGGACCACGCGCTCGATCTCCGGGGGCAGCTCCGTGGCGCCGAACCGGCGCCCGCTCGGCCCCTTCTCGCGGGTGTCCTGCCGCGTCATCGGGCAGCCTCCGCTGCGCGCTGGTCGAAGTACGACTCGAGGGCCGTGAGCATCTGATTCTCACCCAGGGGCACGGCCATCACGAGCTTCACCGGCTCGCCGTCCGGACCCTGCGCCTCGGCGTAGTGGCGGGTGATGCTCGCGTGCGACGTCCACGGGGACGCCGAGGTCAGGCCGCCGGCCACCAGGTCCATGTCGCCCTTCTCCAGCGCGGTCATGAGCGCCTCCTCCCCGGCCACGGTCCACTCGACGCGTGCGTCGTGCGCCGCCGCGAAGCCGCGGATCAGGTCGGGCTCGGGGCCGACGGGCTCGGCGCCCGAGGCGTCCACGTGGGGCGGGTGGTGCACGACGCCGGCGCGCAGCACCCCGCCCGTGACGCGGTCCAGGGTGCCCTCCGGGTCGGCGGGGTAGCCGGAGGAGGTGCAGGCGGTGAACCCGAGGGCGGCGCTCCCGAGCAGGCCCGTCAGGGCGGTCCGGCGGGTGAGGGTCATCGTCCTCATTCCGTGGGCGAGTGCGAGCGGTGCCCGGCGTTGCCGAGGCCTTCGGCGCCGTCGAGATGGTCGAGCACGAGGCGGACCGCCTCCCGGGCGTCGGTGGTCTCGGACCAGCCGGTCGCGGCGCGCAGGGCCGTGGTGTCCATGATGGGCACCGCCGCGGCCATGTCCACCCACCCCGGGTCGGTGGGCTGCAGCCGTGCCCGGTAGGTCAGCGCCGCGGCCGCTCGGAACAGGCCCACGGGCAGCTCCAGGATGCGGCGCGCCCCGAGGACGGTGCCCATGGTGTGCGCGTCCAGCACGGGGTCGGCGGCCACATTGAAGGCCCCGCCCGCGCGGTGGGCGATCACGCGCCAGTACGCGTCCGCCACGTCCTGGGCCGTGAGCGCCTGGAACCGCAGGCCCCGCGGGAACGGCAGCACCGGGGTGCGCAGGCGGGCGACCAGCCGGGCGGGGACGAGGTCCCCCAGGAAGTAGTCCTTGATCTCGGGCCCGGCGGCGGACTGGAAGATCAGCCCGGGGCGCAGCCGGGTCACGAGCAGCTCGGGGTGCTCGGCCTGCACGCGGTCGAGGATCGACTCGACCTCGGCCTTCTGTGCGGCGTAGTGCGAGGTGGGGACCCCGGTGGTGGGATGGGACTCGGCCACGGCGCGGCCCTTCGGCCCGGGCCCGTACGCGCCCACCGAGGACGCGTAGACCAGGTGCGGCACGCCCGCCTCGGCCACGCCCCGGAACACCCGCTCGTTGCCGGCCACGTTGACGGCGCGCAGGTGGTCGCGGTCGCGGTTGGGGCGGATCACCCACACCAGGTCGACGACGGCGTCCGCGCCGGCGACGATCTCGCGCAGCCGCCCCGCCGCCGTGGGCTCCGCGACGTCCAGGCGGTGCCACTCGACGCCGTCGTAGGGCGCTCCGGCCCGGTCCGGGCCGCGACGGCTCACGCCCACGATCGAGCTCACCTCGTCCGCGGCCTGGAGGCGGCGCAGGACAGCGGTGCCGACGTTGCCCGTCGCGCCCAGGACGACGATCCTCACGGCTTCAAGACCACCTTCACGCAGCCGTCCTCCTTCTTCTGGAACGTCTCGTAGAGGGCGGGCGCGTCCTCGAGCGGGGCGGTGTGCGTGGCCAGGTCGAGCACGCCGAGGGGGTCGGACGGGTCGTCGAGCAGGGGCAGCAGGTCGTCCACCCAGCGACGGACGTTGCACTGGCCCATCGTCAGGGTGATCTGCTTGTCGAACAGGGTGAGCATCGGCATCGGGTCCTTCATGCCGCCGTAGACCCCGGAGAGCGACACCGTGCCGCCGCGGCGGACCGCGTCGATCGCGGTGTGGAGGGCGCTCAGGCGGTCGACGCCGGCGGTCTTCATGGCCGCCCGGCCGAGCGCGTCGGGCAGCAGGCCCACGGCGGTGTGGGCCGCGTGCCCCACCGGGGAGGCGTGCGCCTCCATGCCGACCGCGTCCAGGACCGCGTCGGGGCCGCGGCCGCCGGTGCGCTCGCGGAGCACCTCGGCCTCGCCGCCGTCGGCGTCCAGGACCTCGATGCCGTGCCGGGCCGCCATCGCGCGGCGCTCGGGGACCGGGTCGACGCCGAACACCCGGTATCCCAGGTGCACGCCGATGCGCGCCGCCAGCTGACCGATGGGGCCGAGGCCGAGCACCGCGAGCGTGCCGCCGTCGGGGACGTTCGCGTACTGGACCCCCTGCCAGGCGGTGGGGACCACGTCCGAGAGGAACAGCCACTGCTCATCCGGGCCGGTGTGCGGCACCTTCACGGGGCCGTAGTCCGCGTGGGGCACACGCAGGAGCTCGGCCTGTCCGCCGGGGACGGAGCCGTAGAGCCGGGAGTAGCCGAAGAGTGCGGCGCCGGAGCCCTGCTCCCGCACCTGGGTGGTCTCGCACTGGGACTGCAGCCCGCGCTGACACATCCAGCACCGGCCGCAGGAGATGGTGAAGGGCACGACCACCCGGTCACCGGGCCGGATGTGGGTGACCTCGGACCCGACCTCGCGGACGATGCCCATCGGCTCGTGGCCGATCACGTCCCCCGCGTCCATGAACGGCCCCAGGACCTCGTACAGATGCAGGTCCGAACCGCAGATGCCGGTCGAGGTGACCTCGATGATCGCGTCCGTCGGCTCCTGGATCCGAGGATCCGGGACGTCCTCGACGGCGACGTTGCGCTTTCCCTGCCATGTGAGTGCTCGCATGGTGCGACCGTAACCGCGCCGGGCGCGCCGGCGGAAGCGTGCAGGCGCGGCGGGACCGCCACCTCGTCGGGGGAGCGGCCGCTCAGCCGCCGCGGCCCTCCAGCGACGCGCGGGTGCGGGCGGCGGCGTCCAGCACGACCGCGCGCAGCGGGGCCACCGCGTCATCCGTGTCCTCACCCGCGGCCGGCGGGCCGGCCAGGGCCTGCGCCTCCACGCGACGCTGACGCGCGGCGCCGCCGTCGTCGATCATCGCCTGGACGCCGGCGAGCTCCGCCGCGCAGCCCAGCCGCTCGGCGACCGGGGTCAGTCGCTCGATCTCCGCCGGCAGGTGCTCCGCCAGCGGGACCTGGGTGCCCCGGGCGTCCACGATCACGGTGGCGTCCATGCCGTACCGGGCGGCGCGCCACTTGTTCTCCTGCACGTGCCACGGCGGCAGGACCTCGACCGTCTCACCGCGCTCCAGGCTCGCGGACAGGTCGTCCACGAGGCACTGCGTGTAGGCGGTCACGGCGGCGATCTCCTCGAGCGTGGCCAGGCCGTCGCACGCGCGCATCTCCACCGTGCCCAGGCGCGGCACGGCCCGCACGTCCCAGCGGCACTCGGTGACGTCCGCGATCATGCCCACCTGCTCCATCTGGGCCACGCAGCGCTCGAAGTCCTCCCACTCCTGGAACTGGAACGGCAGGCCGGCCGTGGGCAGCTGCTGGAACAGGAGGGTGCGCTGGGACTGGTAGCCCGTGTCCGTGCCCGCCCAGAAGGGGGAGGAGGCCGAGAGCGCGAGCAGGTGCGGCACGCGGTTGACCAGGCCGTTCACCACCGGCATGGCCTTGGAGACGTCGTCCAGGCCCACGTGCACGTGCACGCCGAAGATCAGCAGCTGCCGACCCCAGTACTGGGTGAGATCCAGCATGCGGTCGTAGCGCTCACTGGGTGTCGAGGGCTGCGCGATCGCGTCCGCGAACGGGTGCGTGCCCTGGCAGAACAGGGAGATGCCCCGCGCGGCCGCGGCGTCGGCCACGCGCGCGGCGATCCGGCCGAGGTCCGCCGTCGCGGCGTCGACGCGCTCGTGCACGCCCGTGACGAGCTCCACCGTGTTCTGCAGGAGCTCGCTGGTCATGTGCGGGTTCACGTCGTCGTCGGCCAGGCCCTCGGCCACATGCAGGGCGCGCAGCAGGTCCGGGGCCTCGGAGCGCAGCTCGCCGGACACGGCGTCCACGAGAGCGAGCTCCCACTCGATTCCGAGAGTGGACTGCGCGGAGTCGGCGAAGGGCAGAGTCATGCCGCCCATCCTAGAAGCCCCTGCCGGGTCTGCGCCTGGTGTCCACGCTTCGGACCTAGGGCATGTCTGACAATCGTTTTGACCATGCGAGCACAGCATTCAGGACCAGAGCGGCCCTGTAGATGATCGCGTACTTGTCATACCGGGTCGCCAGACCCCGCCACTGCTTCAGGTGAGCGTACTGACGCTCGATGACGTTGCGGCCCTTGTAGGCGTCCGCGTCGAGGCTGACGGGGCGCCCGCCGCGGGCACCGCGCCGTCTGCGGTGGCCCTGCTGGTCGGCCGGTTCGGGGATGACCGCTTTGATCCCACGGGCACGTAGGTGGGTGCGGATCGCCCGGGAGGAGTACGCCTTATCGCCCAGCACGGCCTCGGGGCGGGTCCGGGGCCGCCCTACTGGCCGGGTCACGCGCAGCTGCTCCAGAAGAGGAAGCAGCATCGGGGAGTCCCCTGCCTGGCCGGGGGTGATCAGGCTGACCAGCGGCAGCCCGGTCCCATCGACGAGCTGATGGATCTTCGTGCTCAGCCCGCCACGGGAGCGCCCGATGCCGTGATCGGCCGGCTCCTCACGCGGATTCTTGTAGTTCGATCCATCCCCCTGTGTGGCGGGTGATGTTCGTCGCGTGCTGGTGGGCGCGGGCGATCGTGGAGTCCACCGAGACCGACCAATCGATCAGGCCTTCGGCGTCAGCGGCGGCGGTCAGCGTGGCCAGCACCGTGTCCCAGGTGCCCTCTTCAGCCAAGCGCCGATGCCAGGTCCACACGGTCTGCCAGGGCCCGTAGACCTCGGGCAGATCCCTCCAAGCGATTCCGCACCGGTACCGGTAGATGATCGCCTCCACCATGGTGCGGGCGTCGGCGAACGGCCTGCCGGCGCGGCCGGTCCGGGTCGGGAGCATCGGGGCGATCAACTCCCATTGGGCGTCGGAGAGCATCTGGAACCGGGACATGTCCCCAGGGTCTCAGCTGACTCGTGCATCTATTCTCAGACACGCCCTAGGGTGGGGCGCATGGCCCGCCCCCGCCCCGCCTCCCGCCCGCCGCGCCCCACGGCCGCCGCCTCGGAGGCGGACGCCACCGCCCTGGCCCCCGTCCTCGAGCCGGAGGGCCGCGCGCTGCTCGACTCCCTCGCCGGGTACCGCGAGGCCGACGCGCTCGCGGTCTCCTCCCGCCTGCGTGCGGCCGGGCATCCTCCGGAGCGCGTGGCCGCCGCGCTGACCCAGGCCGCGCTGCGGTCCCGGGCGGAGGCCCGCCTCGGGCCGGAGGCGCGCCGGATGCTGTTCACCCGCGACGGCCTGGAGCAGGCCACCCGCCCGCAGGTCGCGGGCCTGCACGCGGACCGGCTGGCGGCCGCGGGGGCCCGGCGCGTCGCCGACCTCGGCTGCGGTCTCGGCCTGGACGCGCGCGCCTTTGCCGACCGGGGCCTGGACGTCGTGGCGGTGGAGCGGGACGCCGTCGTCGCCGCGGCCGCCGAGGTGAACCTCGCCGGCCACCGCGGCGCGCGGGTGGTGCACGGCGACGCCGTGGCCTGGGCCCGCGCCCACGTGCCCGCCGAGGCGGACGCGGTGTGGCTGGACCCCGCCCGCCGTCAGGTCGGCGGGGGCGGGTCCACGCGCGTGTTCGACCCCGAGGCGTTCTCCCCGCCCCTGAGCGTCGTGACGGACATCGCCGCGACGGGCGTCCCGGTCGGGGTCAAGCTCGGCCCGGGGCTCCCGCACGAGGCCGTGCCGGCGGGCGCCGAGGCCGAGTGGGTGAGCCTCGACGGCGACGTCGTGGAGGCCGCCCTGTGGTTCAACGCGGCGGCCCGCCCCGGGGTGCGGCGGGCGGCGCGCGTCATGACCGTCCGGGGCGGGGAGACGACGACGGCGCAGCTCGTCTCCGGCGCGGACTTCGGCGACTCGCCCGAGGTCGAGGCCGTGGGGGAGGCGGGCATGGCGGGGCTCGTCGGCGCGGTCCTGCACGAGCCGGACGGCGCCGTCATCCGGGCCGGACTCGTGACGGATCTGGCCGCGTCCTGGCCCGTGCCGACGCGGCAGCTGGACCCCCACCTGGCCTACCTCGTCGCGCCCGAGCCCGTGCGGGACGGCCTGGCCCGCGCCCATCGGATCGAGGCGGTGCACGGCTTCCACCTGGCCTCCCTGCGGCGCTGGGCGAAGGAGACCGGGGTGGGCCGGCTGGACGTGAAGAAGCGGGGCATCCGCGAGACGCCCGAAGAGGTGCGGCGCGCCGTCCTCGGCGGGGCGAAGCCGGGCCGGCGTGGCGGGGCTGGACGGCACGCCACCCTCGTGCTGGCGCGCGTGGGTCGGTCGCGGTTCGCCCTCGAGGTGACGCCGTTGGACTGATGGGGCTCGCGGCCGCGGGCTCCGGGCGGCGGGACCGTCGAAGCCCCCGTTGGGGGATTACGGCACCCTCGTGTACGGTAATCGACTGAGGCAAGGCTCACCTCCACGGGAGCGCGCCCACCACCCCGACTGCTCATCCCGGGGCAGCCCCGCCGCCCAGAAGGAGAACCATGCCGCGTTCCGTCCGCGCCCCCCGCCTCACCCGTCTCGCCCTGACCTCGGTGGCGGCCCTCGCCCTCGTCGGCTGCTCCGCCGGCGGCGCGGCCACGGGCTCGTCCTCCGCGACCGCCGCCGGCGAGTCCTCGGCCTCCACGAGCGCCTCGGACAGCTCCTCGGCCGCCTCGGGCGGCATCGCGACCGGGGTCACCGTCACCGACATGTCCGGCACCGAGGTCACCCTCCCGGAGGAGGTCGACTCCGTCATCGCCACGGACAACCGCATCTTCCGCACCCTGGACGACTGGGGCGTCGAGCTGACGGCCGCACCGAAGCAGATCATGTACAAGGGCGAGGGCGGGCCCTCCTATCTCCAGGACGACTCGGTCGCCGACATCGGCAACCACCGGGAGCCGGACATGGAGCTGTTCGTCACCGCCGAGCCGGACGTCGTGTTCAATGGCCAGCGGTTCAACGAGCGCAAGGCGGAGATCGACGAGCTGACCGGCGACGCCGCCGTCGTGGACACGAACTTCGACGTCACGCAGACCCCCATGGACGAAGGCCTGAAGAAGCTGACCACCCTGCTGGGCGAGGCCACCGGCCACGAGGCCGATGCCGAGAAGCTCATCGCCGACTTCGACGCCGCCACCCAGCGCGCCAAGGACGCCTACGACCCTGAGCAGACCGTCATGGGCCTCATCGCCTCGGGCGGCGAGCTCTCGTACGTCGCGCCCAGCACCGGCCGCGCCATCGGCCCGTTCTTCGACATGCTGGACCTGACCCCGGCCCTCGAGCAGTCGGGCACCGACAACCACCAGGGCGACGACATCTCCGTCGAGGCCATCGCGAAGTCGAACCCGGACTGGCTGATCGTCATGGACCGCGACGCCGCCGTCGGCGAGGAGAACGCCACCGCCGCCGAGCTGATCGAGCGTTCCGAGGCCCTCCAGGACGTGACCGCGGTGAAGGAGGGCAACATCGTGTACCTGCCCGCCGACTTCTACGTCGCCGAGGACATCCAGAACCACACCACCGTCATGGAGGACCTCGCGAAGGCCTTCGAAGGCGCGCAGTGATCGTCGACGTGCGTCACCACGTCGCCGACGCCCCGCCCCGGCTCGAGGAGCCGGGGCGGGGCGACCGCGTGTGCTGGGTCCCGCCCGCCGTCCTGCGGCCCGAGCGCACCCGCTGGCAGCGCACCTGGCCGCTGCTGGGCGGCGTCGTGGTGACCGCGGTCCTCGTCGTGGTCTCGCTGTTCGTGGGCGTGTACGACGTCGGCGCGGAGGGCGGACGCGAGATGTTCGCCATCACGCGCGTGCCGCGCACGGTCGCCCTCGTGCTGGCCGGCGCCTCGATGGCGATGTGCGGGCTGATCATGCAGCTCATGACGCAGAACCGCTTCGTGGAGCCGAGCACCACGGGCACCACCGAGTGGGCCGGGCTCGGCCTGCTGGTCACCATGGTGCTCATGCCGGGGGCGGGCCTGGTGACCCGCATGGTCGGGGCCATCCTCTTCGCCTTCGTCGGCACCCTCGTGTTCTTCCTCTTCCTGCGGCGCGTGCGCCTGCAGTCCTCCCTCATCGTGCCGATCGTGGGCATCATGCTCGGCGCCGTCGTGGGCGCCGCCTCGACGTTCCTCGCCCTCCAGACGGACATGCTGCAGCAGGTGGGCGCGTGGTTCGCCGGCTCGTTCACCTCCGTGGTCCGCGGCCGGTATGAGCTGCTCTTCCTCGTGCTGATCGTGTGCGTGGCGGTCTTCGTCATCGCGGACCGCTTCACCGTGGCCGGCCTCGGCAAGGACGTCGCCACGAACGTCGGCCTCAACTACGACGCCGTGATCCTCACCGGCGTGGCCATGGTGGCCGTGGCCACCGGGGTGGTCACCGTGGTGATCGGGGCCCTCCCGTTCCTGGGGCTCGTGGTCCCCAACCTCGTGTCCATGGTCCGCGGCGACAACCTGCGCACGAACCTGCCCTGGGTGGTCATGGTCGGCGTGTGGATCGTGATCGTCTGCGACCTGATCGGGCGCACCGTGATCGCCCCGTTCGAGGTGCCCATCTCGCTGATCCTGGGCCTCGTCGGCGCGATCGTGTTCCTCGCCCTGCTGCTGAGGCAGGCCAAGCATGGCTGAGCCGCTCGCGACCGCCCCGGGTCGCCTCCCCGCCCCGCCCGGCGGCGCCACCGCGGCCGGGCCCGTCGACGCCGACGCCCCGCGCCGGTCCGGCGCGTTCGTCACCGCCGCCGACCGCCGGAGGTATGCGGTCGTCGTCGCGGTGCTGGCCGCCGTCGCCGTGCTCTCCACCGCCGGGGTCCTGCTGTGGGGCAACGAGGCCGAACCCGGCTCGCGCGCGTTCTGGATGATCGCGCGGATGCGCGTGGAGTCCCTGGGCGTGATCGGGATCGTGGCGCTGTGCCACTCCTTCGCGACCGTCAGCTTCCACACGGTGACGGGCAACCGCATCATCACCCCCTCGATCATGGGGTTCGAGGCGCTCTACACCGCCGTGTCGACCGCCGCCGTGTACGTGCTGGGGGCCGCCGGCGTCGCGGTGCTGACCGGGGTGGGGCCGTTCCTCGCCCAGGCCGCGCTCATGGTGGTGCTGGCGACGGCCCTCTACTCGTGGCTGCTCTCCCGGCCCTACGGCAGCGTCCATCTGATGCTGCTCGTGGGCGTGGTGCTGGGCGGCGGGCTGGCCGCGCTGAGCACGTTCATGCAGCGACTGCTGGACCCGAACTCGTTCGACCTGCTGAGCGCGCGGCTCTTCGGCAACATCTCCAACGCCCGGACCGAGTACGTGGCGATCGCCGCGCCCATCGCCCTCGTCGTGTGCGCGCTGCTGTGGCTGCGCTCCCGCCGCCTGAACACGGTGGCGCTCGGCGCCGACGCCGCGACCAACCTGGGCCTGCACCACCGGCGCGAGCTCATGGTGACGCTGCTGCTTGTCTCCGTGCTGATGGCCATGACCACCGCGCTCGTGGGCCCGATGACGTTCCTCGGCTTCCTCGTGGCGACGCTGGCGTACAGCCTCGTCGACACCCACGACCACCGGTTCATCCTCCCGGTGGCGGCGCTGGCCGGGTACGCGGTGCTCACGAGCGCCTACTTCGTGCTGCGGCACGTGTTCTACGCGGGAGGTGCGGTCACGGTGGTCATCGAGCTGATCGGCGGCATCACCTTCCTGGTCGTCGTGATGAGAAAGGGACGTCTGTGATCGAGCTGCGCGGCGTGGTGAAGCGCCACAGCGACGAGGTGTGCATCGGACCCGTGGACCTGGACATCCAGGCCGGGGGAGTGACCGCGCTCGTGGGGCCCAACGGGGCGGGCAAGTCCACGCTGCTGACGATGATCGGCCGACTGCAGGACGCCGACGCCGGGACGATCGCCGTGGGCGGGCACGACATCACCACGACGCCGTCCCGGAAGATCGCGCAGACCCTGTCCATCCTGCGGCAGGAGAACCACTTCGTGACGCGGCTGACCGTGCGGCAGCTCGTGGGCTTCGGGCGCTACCCGTACACGCGCGGGCGGCTGACCCTGGAGGATGAGCGGCACGTGTCCGACGCGATCGACTTCCTCAACCTCGGCCCGTTCGAGAACCGGTACCTCGACCAGCTCTCGGGCGGCCAGCGGCAGCGCGCGTACGTGGCGATGGTGCTGGCGCAGAACACCGAGTACGTGCTGCTGGACGAGCCGCTGAACAACCTGGACATGCAGCACTCGGTGCAGATGATGCAGCAGCTGCGCCGGGCCGCCGACGAGCTGGGCCGGACCGTGGTGATCGTGCTGCACGACATCAACTTCGCCGCCCACTACGCCGACCGGATCGTGGCCATGGGGGACGGTCAGGTGGTGGAGACCGGCACCCCGGCCGAGATCCTGCGCCCTGAGGTGCTGGAGCGGATCTTCAAGACCCCCTGCAGCGTGGTGGACGGACCGCACGGGCCGCTGGCCGTGTACTACTGAGCGGGGCGACGGTGAGGCCGGCCCGAGTCGGGCGGGGCCAGCCCGGTCCGGGCGGGGGCCGGGTGCCCGGTCGGCGCGAGTGTTCCGTGGGCAGAACCCGCCGAGTCTCGCCTTCCGGGGGCAGAACCCGCCGGGTCTCGCCTTCCGGGGGCAGAACCCGCGTGTTTCCAGGTTCCGTGGGCAGAAACGCCCTCGCTTCTGCCCACGGAACCCCTGCGCACAGACGGCAGGGCCATACGCGACGACGACGTCAGGCATCCCAGCCGTTCGAGACCTGTGCCCGTCGTCTGAGGACGGCCTCGATCACCCGCGCGTATCCCTCGCCGACGTCCCGGCCCGTGACGTGCAGGGTCATCTGCCCACGTTCCGCGTAGTACTGGTCTCGCCGGGCGTCCCGGGCGTGTTGCTCGGCACTCCGGTGCACCTCGCCGTCGTACTGGAGGACGAGCCGGCAGTCCTCGAACCACAGATCGGCCTCGGGGGCGTCCCGCCGCCCGGGGTCGAACACGTGCTGCAGCGTCGGCTCGCCCAGCCCCGCCTCGACGAGCGCCAGCCTCAGCCGGGTCTCCTGCGGCGAGTCGGCACCCACCCGTACGCGCTCGAGCGCCGCCGTCGCCCGCGGTCTTCTGACGAACCGCCCGAGCGGCCGCATCGCCTCGTGCACCGCGGTGACCGTGGTGACGGGAGGCCGCCGGCCGCGCGGGGACCAGGGGTGACGGACCAGGTGGTCACCCGCCGACACGAGGGATGCCTCGTCCCAGGGGTGGCCGATCGAGCACAGATCGAGCCAGGTCCGTTCCGGCGTCGTCACCCGTAGCCCGAGCACGGAGGTGACGTGGCCGGCGGGCAGGGGTCTGCGGTGCTCCATGACGCCGGGGATCCGCGCCCGTGCGGTGCCGCGGTGCAACGTGATCTCGACGGCGGCGCGTCGCGTGGCCCCGCCCGGGGGAAGCGGGAGGCCGTGGAGGTGCGCCGCCGTCTCGTGGGAGAGGACGGCGTCGGGACGGGACCGCAGGAGGGCGGTCAGCAGGTCGAGGCCGACCCCGTGGTGCGGCGGCGGGAGCCCGGCCGACTCCCAGGTGCGCAGCGGCATGTCACGTCGGCGGTGGATGCCGCGGGCGAGGCGGAGGACGTCGGACCGCCGCACCCGGCTGGGCGGCAGACCGCGTTCGAGCACGTCGCGGGTGGTGAAGACGGGGACGAGGGGGAGGTCGGGGGCGAAGGGCATGGGTCGACCCTGACGCGGTCGGCCCGACGGCGGCCGGGCGGGCCGCGTGTCTGTGCACACCGGCGCGGGGTGGGCCGGCTGTGCAGGACTGGGCGGCGGCCGGTTGTCCCGCCGGGACGACGTCGTCGTGGCTCGGTGGGCAGAACTGCGAAGAGTTCCGCCCACGCAACATCCGTGGGCGGAAGAGAGGGCGCTTCTGCCCACGGAGATCGAAAACCTGCGGATGCTGCCCACGCGATGGGCGGGGGTGCGGTTTCTGCCCACGGAGGGTGGCGGGTGGCGAGGGGGGTGGGGAGTGGGGGAGGGACAGGATCCCGGCGGCAGTCGTGACCACTCCGTGTGCTCCCGGGCCCGGAACCCGCCCCGCCCGCCGCCCCACGGCATCCCACCGCACCGCGCCCCGCGCCCTCCGCCCACGGCGGACGGCGGGGACACGGCTGGCACTCATGTTGAAGGAGTGCCAGAACCCGGAGTAGAGTCGGCACTGGCACTCGGGGGTACCGGGTGCCAATGCCCGAGGTGGACCGTCCGGCACCGCGACGACGGAGGGTCTGACGCCCGTGGCGCACCCGCAGACCACAGCATCAGCGGACCGGCGAGCCCGCCGGAGCCGCACGTCGACGAAGAAGGAGTGTGCAGCATGTCTGTCTCCATCAAGCCCCTCGAGGATCGCATCGTTGTCCGCCCCCTGGAGGCCGAGCAGACCACCGCGTCGGGCCTCGTGATCCCGGACACCGCCAAGGAGAAGCCGCAGGAGGGCCAGGTCGTGGCCGTGGGCCCGGGCCGGGTCGCCGAGAACGGCAACCGCGTGCCGGTCGACGTCGCCGAGGGTGACGTGGTGCTGTACTCCAAGTACGGCGGCACCGAGGTCAAGGTCGGCGGCGAGGAGTACCTGGTGCTCTCCGCCCGCGACGTGCTGGCCGTCGTCACCAAGTGACCCCGCCGCGACGGGCCCGGTGAGCGGCGCGCACCGCACCGGTGCGCGCGCCCCGGGCCCCTCGCGTCCCCGCACCCCCTGACTCCCTGAACGAAAGGAGCGTCCGTCATGGCCAAGCAGCTGGCTTTCAACGACGACGCACGCCGCGCCCTCCAGGCCGGCATCGACAAGCTCGCCGACACCGTCAAGGTCACCCTCGGCCCCAAGGGCCGCAACGTGGTGCTCGACAAGGCGTGGGGCGCCCCCACCATCACCAACGACGGCGTCACGATCGCCCGTGAGGTGGAGCTGGAGGACCCGTACGAGAACATGGGCGCCCAGCTCGCCAAGGAGGTCGCCACCAAGACCAACGACATCGCGGGCGACGGCACCACCACCGCCACCGTGCTGGCCCAGGCGCTCGTGAACGAGGGCATGCGCCAGGTCGCCGCCGGCGCCGCGCCGGGCGAGGTCAAGAAGGGCATCGAGGTGGCCGTGGCCGCCGTCGAGCAGCGCCTGCAGGAGAACGCCCGCCCGGTCGAGGGCCAGGAGGTGGCCCACGTGGCCGCCATCTCGGCCCAGAACGACGAGGTCGGCGAGCTGCTGGCCCGCGCGTTCGACACGGTCGGCACCGACGGCGTCATCACCATCGAGGAGTCCTCCACGACCTCCACCGAGCTGGACGTCACCGAGGGCATGCAGTTCGACAAGGGCTTCCTGTCCCCGTACATGGTCACCGACGCCGAGCGTCAGGAGGCCGTGCTCGAGGACGCCTACGTCCTGATCAACTCGGGCAAGATCTCCAACGTGCAGGAGCTGCTGCCCCTGCTGGAGAAGGTCCTGCAGGCCAACAAGCCGCTGTTCGTGATCGCCGAGGACGTCGAGGGCGAGGCCCTGTCCACCCTCGTGGTGAACAAGATCCGCGGCACCCTGAACGTCGTGGCCGTCAAGGCTCCGGGCTTCGGCGACCGCCGCAAGGCCATGATGCAGGACATCGCGATCCTCACCGGCGCCCAGGTCGTCTCCCCGGACCTCGGCATGAAGCTCGAGCAGGCCGACCTGGACCTGCTCGGCTCCGCCCGCCGCATCACCGTCACCAAGGACGAGACCACCATCGTCGACGGCGGCGGTGCGGCCGAGGACGTCGAGGCCCGGGTCGCCCAGATCAAGGCCGAGTCCGCCGCGACCGACTCCGACTGGGACCGCGAGAAGCTCCAGGAGCGCCTCGCCAAGCTCTCCGGCGGCATCGGCGTGATCCGCGTGGGCGCCGCCACCGAGGTGGAGCTCAAGGAGCGCAAGCACCGCATCGAGGACGCCGTGTCCTCGACCCGCGCCGCCCTCGAGGAGGGCATCGTGGCCGGCGGCGGCACCGCGCTCATCAAGGCGCTGACCGCGCTCGACACCGACGCCGACGTCCAGGCCCTGACCGGCGACGCCGCCGTGGGCGTGGACATCGTCCGCAAGGCCCTGAAGCAGCCGCTGCGCTGGATCGCCCAGAACGCGGGCGAGGACGGCTACGTGGTGGTCTCCAAGGTCGCCGAGCTGGAGCCGAACCACGGCTTCAACGCGAAGACCGGCGTCTACGGCGACCTGATCGCCGACGGCGTGATCGACCCGGTCAAGGTGACCCGCTCCGCGCTGGCCAACGCCGCCTCCATCGCGGCCCTCGTGCTGACCACCGAGACCCTCGTGGCGGACAAGCCCGCCGAGGAGGACGAGGCCGACCACCAGCACTGACCCCTGAGTCGGCCCTGACGCGGCCGGCCGACGACGACGGCCCCTCGCCCGCCCGGGTGAGGGGCCGTCGTCGTGCGGGCGGGAGACGACCGCCGTCCGCGGCGCCCCCTATGGTGTGCCCATGGACACACCCACGCCGCCCCATCTGTCCGGGTCCCACACGACCCACACCCCGGCCCGGCCACGGCTGCGCCGCTTCGTCCGCGAGTTCTCCTATCCGCACGGCATCCACCCGGCCCTCGTGCCGGGCGTGTCCGTGGAGGACCGCCGGGTGCGCTACGGCGTGGACCGGGTGATCCTCGCCGTCGTCGGCCTGCTGGTGGTCGGCTTCGTGGTGTGGGGTGTGCTGCAGCCGGACGCCGTGCTGGCCGTCTCGAGCGCGGCCCTCGACTGGGTGATGGTCCACGCCGGCTGGCTGTTCGTCCTGCTGGCCATCGGGATGGTGGTGTTCCTGCTGGTCCTGGCGTTCTCCCGGTACGGCGAGATCCCGCTGGGCCTGGACGGGGAGAAGCCCGAGTACTCCACGGCGAGCTGGTCGGCCATGCTCTTCGCGGCCGGCATCGGCATCGGCATCATCTTCTTCGGCCCGTACGAGCCGCTGACCTACTACCTGGCCCCGCGCCCGGGGGCGTACGAGGCGGGGAGCGAGGAGGCGGTGACGGGCGCGCTGGCCCAGGCCGCGCTGCACTGGGGCGTGAACGCGTGGGCGATCTACGCGATCGTCGGCCTGTCGGTCGGCTACGTGTCCTACCGCCGGGGCCGGGTGCCGCTGATGAGCTTGATCATCGCGCCGCTGTTCGGCGACTCCCAGCGCAGCGACTCGGTCGGCGCGCGCCTGATCGACGGGCTCGCGATCATCGCCACATTGTTCGGCACGGCGGCCTCGCTGGGCATCGGCGCCCTGCAGATCGGCCGCGGCGTGGAGATCGTCTCGGGGTGGTCGGCGCCGGGGAACACGGTGGCGCTGGGGATCATCGTGGTGCTCACGATCGGCACCATCTTCTCGGCGGTGTCCGGTGTGGCCCGCGGCATCCGGTGGCTGTCCAACATCAACATGCTGCTCGCCCTCGGGCTGGCGCTGTTCTTCTTCGTCGTCGGCCCGACGGCGTTCCTGCTGAACATCGTGCCCGGCGTCCTGATGGACTACGTCTCCTCCGCCCCGGACGCCCTCGGCGCCTCGATGGCCGAGGGGGAGGACATGCAGGAGTTCCTCTCCAGCTGGACGATCTTCTACTGGGCGTGGTGGGTCAGCTGGGCCCCGTTCGTGGGCGTGTTCATGGCGAAGATCTCGAAGGGCCGGACCATCCGCCAGTACGTCCTCGGCGCCCTGTTCATCCCGGCCGCGGTGATCGTCGGCGCGTTCACGATCATCGGCGGCACCACCATCTGGCTGCAGCGGACGCAGGGCTCCGTGGCGCTGGACGGCACGGCCGCCTCGCTGCCCGCGCCGGCGGAGATCTTCTGGGTGGTCCTGGACCAGCTGCCCGGCGGCGGGCTGGTGGCCCCGGTCGTGATCGTCATGCTGGCGGTCTTCTTCATCACGACGGCGGACTCCGCCTCGATCGTGAACTCGCAGCTCTCGCAGCGCGGCGCCCCGGCCCCGCGCCGCACGATCACGGTGTTCTGGGCGCTGTGCATGGCGGGCATCGCGGTCGTGATGCTGCTGACCGGCGGCGACACCGCGCTCACCGGCCTGCAGAACCTCATCACCATCACGGCGCTGCCGTTCACCGTGGTGCTCGTCCTCATGGCGGTCGCGCTCCAGCGCGAACTGGCCAACGACCCCTTCGCGATCCGTGACCGGTACCAGCGGGCCGCCGTCGAGAAGGCGACGGTGCGGGGCCTGGTGGAGTACGGGGACGACTTCGCGTTCACGGTGGAGCGCACCCCGCCGGGCAGCTGGTACGCGGCCGGCGAGGGGTTCGACTCCACCGCCGCGGAGATCACCGACTGGTACCGCCGCACGGACGAGGACGGGAACCCCGTGGACTACGACTACGTGCTGGGCGAGTACCTGGACGAGGGGGACGGGGACGGCGCGGACGGGCCCGCCGGAGCAGGCCCGTCCGGCCGCTGACTCAGGCGCGCGGCTCCGGGGTGCCGACGAGCTGGGCGCGGGAGTCGGCGGTCGCGTGGGCGCGGGCTTCGACGATCTCCTCCTCGTCCTCGCCGAAGATGTCGCCGCGTGGGGCGTCGTAGCGGTCCCGGTCGAGGATGCCCTCCTGGGAGGCCACGAGCGCGGGGATGAGGGCCTGGCCGGACACGTTGAGGGCGGTGCGGCCCATGTCCACGATCGGGTCGACGGCCAGGAGCAGGGCCATGCCCTCGAGGGGCAGCCCGGCGGTGGACAGCGTGAGCGTGAGCATCACGGTGGCGCCGGTGGTGCCGGCGGTCGCGGCCGAGCCCAGCACGGACACGAGTGCCACGAGGGCGTACTGGCTCAGGCTCATGTCGATCCCGTAGAACTGGGCGATGAACACCGCGGCCACGGCCGGGTAGATCGCGGCGCAGCCGTCCATCTTGGTGGTGGCGCCCAGCGGGACGGCGAAGGAGGCGTAGCCGGTGGGCACGCCGAAGTTGCGCTCGGCCACCCGCTGGGTGACGGGCAGCGTGCCGAGGGAGGAGCGGGAGACGAAGCCGAGCTGGAACGCCGGCCACACGCCGGTGAAGAACTGCTTGACGGAGAGCCCGTGCAAGCGCGCCAGCACCGGGTACACCACGAGCATCACGAGGGCCAGGCCCACGTAGATCGCCACCACGAACTTGGCCAGCGTGCCCATCGTGGACCAGCCGTACGAGGCCACGGCGTTGCCCAGCAGGCCGATGGTGCCGATCGGGGCCAGGCGGATGATCCACCACAGCAGCTTCTGGATGATCGCGAGCACCGAGCGGGAGAACGTGAGGAACGGGGCGGCCTTCTCGCCGACCTTGAGCGCGGCCACGCCCACGACGATCGCGATCACGAGGATCTGCAGCACGTTGAACGTGGGGGAGGAGGCGAGCGCGCCGTCCTCGCCCGCCGTGGTCTTGACGGTCAGGCCGAGGAAGTTCGCCGGCACCAGGGAGGTCAGGAAGTCGAGCCAGCCGACGTCCTTGGCCTGGTACGACGCCGGCGCGGTCTGGCCGGTGCCCACGCCCGGCTGCAGCACGACGCCGACGGCGAGGCCGATGAGCACCGCGATGAGGCTCGTGATGGCGAACCACAGCAGGGTCTTGGCGGCCAGGCGGGCCGCGTTGGTCACCTGGGCCAGGTTGGCGATGGAGGCGACGACGGCGAAGAAGACCAGCGGGACGACCGTGGCCTTCAGCAGGCTGATGTAGATGCTGCCGACGGTGGCCAGCGTCTCGCCGAGCCAGGTCGGGTGCTCGGAGGTGTGCCCCGTCGCGCGGGCGATCAGGCCCAGGACGAGGCCGAGGACGAGGGCGGCGGCGATCTGCCAGCCGAAGTTCGACGTCCAGGCGGGGAGCCGGCGTCGGGGCGCCGGTGCGGGGGAGGACTGTGCGGTGCTCATCCGGGGAGGTTAGGCGGTCTAATACCATGACGCCGAAACGGATTGCTCCATGTGACGTCGTGGTGACGTCCGTCTCGCCCCCGCGTGGCCCAGCGCGGGGGTCCTGTGATGTGGCCCGCACCCGGGTCGCCGGTTTGACCCCCGGGCATAGAATCGCGGAAACACCCGTCCCGAAAGGCGCCTTCGTGACCAACACCAGCACCGGTCCCAGCCCCGAGCCCGTCCACTCCTCCTCGGATCCCTTCGGCTTCTTCGGCCTCACCTATGACGACGTCCTGCTGCTGCCCAACGCCACGGACGTGATCCCCGCGGACGCGGACCCGGGCACCCGGCTGACCCGCAACATCCGCTTGAACATCCCCATCGTCTCCGCGGCGATGGACACCGTGACCGAGGCCCCGCTGGCCATCGCCATGGCCCGCCAGGGCGGCATGGGCATCATCCACCGCAATCTGTCCATCGAGGACCAGGTCCGCCACGTGGACACCGTGAAGCGCTCCGAGTCGGGGATGATCAAGGACCCCGTGACCATCGGCCCCGACGCCACGCTCGCCGACCTGGACGAGCTGTGCGCCCAGTACCGCGTCTCGGGCCTGCCGGTGGTGGCCGAGGACATGACGCTGCTGGGCATCATCACCAACCGCGACACCCGCTTCATCCCGCGCGAGGAGTGGGCCACCCGCACGGTGGACACCGCCATGACCCGCATGCCGCTGATCACCGCGCAGGAGGGCGTCTCGCGCGCCGAGACCATCCGCCTGTTCTCCCAGAACCGCGTGGAGAAGCTGCCGCTCGTGGACGATGCGGGCCGCCTGACCGGCCTGATCACCATCAAGGACTTCGACAAGGCGGAGCAGTACCCGGACGCCGCGAAGGACGACGAGGGCCGCCTGCGCGTCGGCGGCGCCGTCGGCTTCTTCGGCGACGGCTGGGAGCGCGCCATGGCGCTCGTCGAGGCGGGTGTGGACGCCCTCGTGGTGGACACCGCGAACGGCCACACGCACGGCGTGCTGGACATGATCGCGCGCCTGAAGAAGGACAAGGCGGCCGCGCACGTCGACGTCATCGGCGGTCAGGCCGCGACCTACGCGGGCGCCAAGGCGATCGTCGACGCCGGCGCGGACGCCGTGAAGGTGGGCGTGGGCCCGGGCTCGATCTGCACGACCCGTGTGGTGGCCGGCGTCGGCGTCCCGCAGATCACCGCCATCTACGAGGCGGCCAAGGCCACGCGCCCCGCGGGCGTCCCGCTGATCGCCGACGGCGGTCTGCAGCACTCCGGTGACATCGGCAAGGCCCTCGTGGCCGGCGCCGACTCGGTGATGCTCGGCTCCCTGCTGGCCGGCACGGCCGAGTCCCCGGGCGACCTCGTGTTCTACCAGGGCAAGCAGTTCAAGACCTACCGCGGCATGGGCTCCCTGGGCGCCATGCAGACCCGCAACGGCACGCGCTCCTTCTCCAAGGACCGCTACTTCCAGGCGGACGTGCCGGACGAGGACAAGCTGATCCCCGAGGGCATCGAGGGCCAGGTGCCCTTCCGGGGCCCGGTCGCCTCGGTGGTCCACCAGCTCGTGGGCGGCCTGCGCCAGACGATGTTCTACACGGGCGCGTCCACGGTGGCCGATCTCAAGGAGAACGGCCGCTTCGTGCGCATCACCGCGGCGGGCCTGAAGGAGTCCCACCCGCACGACATCATGATGACCGTCGAGGCCCCGAACTACCGTTCGCGCTGACCCGCACGTCGGGTCCGGGGGGAGCCCCCGGACGGGGCGGCGCCGACGACACGGTCGGCGCCGCCCCCGTGGCGCCTGGGCTAGGCTGGCCCGGTGACGAACCAGATTGAGATCGGCCGCGGCAAGCGCGGCCGCCGGGCCTTCTCCCTCGACGACGTGTCCGTGGTGCCCGCGCGGCGCACCCGGGATCCCCAGGACGTCAGCCTCACGTGGCGCATCGACGCCTACACGTTCGACATGCCCGTGATCGGTGCGCCCATGGACTCCGTGATGAGCCCCGAGACCGCCATCGCGATGGGGCGGCTGGGCGGTCTCGGCGTCCTCAACCTCGAGGGCCTGTGGACCCGCCACGAGGACCCGCGCCCGCTGCTCGAGGAGATCGCCGCCCTCGAGGCCGGCCCGGCCGGGACCGAGGCCACCCGCAAGCTGCAGGAGGCCTACGCGGCCCCCATCCGCCCCGATCTGATCACCGAGCGCCTCGCGCAGATCCGCGAGGCCGGCGTCGTCGTCGCGGGCTCGCTCACCCCGCAGAACACGCAGGAGTTCTACCGCACCGTCGTGGCGGCGGGCGTGGACCTGTTCGTCATCCGCGGCACCACCGTCTCGGCCGAGCACGTCTCCTCCACCCAGGAGCCGCTGGACCTCAAGCAGTTCATCTACGAGCTGGACGTGCCCGTGATCGTGGGCGGGGCGGCCGGCTACACGCCGGCCCTGCACCTGATGCGCACCGGCGCGGCCGGCGTGCTCGTCGGCTTCGGCGGCGGCGCGTCCACCACCACGCGCCGCGCCATGGGCATCCGCGTGCCGATGGCCACGGCCATCTCGGACATCGCCGAGGCGCGCCGCGACTACATGGACGAGTCCGGCGGCCGCTACGTGCACGTGATCGCCGACGGCGGCGTCTCCACCTCGGGGGAGATCGTCAAGGCGATCGCCATGGGCGCGGACGCGGTCGTCCTGGGCGCCGCCCTGGCCCGCGCCACCGACGCCCCCGGCGGCGGCTGGCACTGGGGCCTCGAGGCCGCCCACCCGGAGCTGCCGCGCGGGCACCGCACCCACGTGGGCCAGGTGGCTCCGCTCGAGGAGGTCCTGTGGGGGCCCGGCCGCCACGCGGACGGCACGTCCAACCTGATGGGCGGCCTGAAGCGCGCCATGGCCACCTGCGGCTACACCGAGCTCAAGGACTTCCAGAAGGTGGAGGTCCTCGTGACCCCCACCCAGACCGTCTGATCCCCGCCGCCGCATGGCGGCACCCCCGACCGGAAGAGTTGATACGGCGTGCTGCGCACCGCCCTCAAGCCCGTCTGGCTGGCCACCCTGGTGCTGGCCCTCGTGGCGGCCGCGGTCTTCGTGGCGCTGTCCAAGTGGCAGTTCGAGTCCGCGGAGACGAACGCACCGCCGCCGCGCACCCAGACCGAGCACGCCGTGCCGTTCCTGGAGCACGTGCGCCCCTACGAGGCCCTGCTCGGCTCGCAGGCCGACCAGGTCGTCACGGTCGAGGGGGAGTTCGTGCCCGGCACGGACGTCCTGGTCGGCCCGCGCCTGCTGAACGGCCGCGACGGCTACTGGACGGTCACGGCCCTGCGGGTGGCCGGCGCCCCGGACGGCGAGGTCGTCCCGGTGGTCCGCGGCTGGTCGGCCGACGCCGACGTCGTGGACCCCGCGCCCGCCGGGCAGGTCACCGTCACCGGGCGCCTGCTGCCCCCGGACGGGCCGCTGCCGCGCGAGGCCGCGGCCGAGGACACGGCCGACCGGCTCCTGTACCGCAGCCTGGCCCCGGCCCAGCTGGTGAACGTGTGGGACGAGCCGTCCTACGCGGCGTACGTCGCGGCGTTCCAGATGGTCGACGCCGCGGGCGCCGAGACGGGCGCGGCCGGCCCCGGCGGGCTCGAGCCGGTGTGGGTGGCCCCGCAGCCGGAGGAGACCCAGATCATCTGGCTCAACGTCTTCTACGCCGTGGAGTGGATACTGTTCGCCGGCTTCGCCCTGTTCCTGTGGTGGCGGTTCGTCCGCGACGACCACCTCCGGGACGAGCACGAGCGCCGGCTCGACGAGGAGTGGGCCACGCAGTGGCGCGCCGAGGAGCTCGAGCGGCGCCGGGCGGCCGCGCGCGAGGCCAAGGAGCGGGCCGTCGCGGCGCAGGCCGCGGCGCACCCACGCCAGGACCACGACGACGACGGGGCCGCGCGCCCCGACCCCCGCGACCCGGGCCCCCGTGGGCCCCGAGAGGAGCAGAGCCGATGAGCACCCAGCGCCCCGGCCCCCAGCCGGTGGACCCGGCGAGCCTGCCGGATCCCGAGGACATCACGGAGGCCGACCTGCCCGAGCCGCCCCCGCGGCCGGGCCGGGAGCAGCGCCGTTTCGCCGGCACCCAGCAGCAGATCCGCTCCGCCACCCGCCTCTACGTGGTGTGCGCGTGGATCACCGGCATCATGCTCCTGCTGCTCGTGGCGGAGATGGTGCTGAAGTACGGCATGCACGTGGAGCTCTACGCGGGCGGCACCACCGTGGACGGGGACGCCAACGGCCTGGGGCTGCACCCCACGGACAGCGTGACCGGGGGAGTGAACCTGTCCCTGTTGATCCTCATCGCCCACGGCTGGATGTACGTGGTGTACCTGCTCGCCTCGTTCCGCCTGTGGTCCCTGATGCGCTGGGAGCCGCTGCGTCTGCTGGCGATGGCCGGCGGCGGCGTCGTGCCGTTCCTGTCCTTCGTGGTGGAGAAGCGCATGACCCGCGTGGTCCGGGACGAGCTGCACCGCTTCCCGGACGCCGCGCGGCGCTACTGAGCGCCTCGACTATCCTGGACGGGTGACGCAGAACGCCCCCCACCCCGACACCCCCGCCCCGCTCAGCGACGTGATGCCCACGGTGCTGGTGCTGGACTTCGGCGCCCAGTACGCGCAGCTCATCGCGCGTCGTGTGCGCGAGGCCAACGTCTACTCCGAGGTCGTGCCCGCCTCCACCCCGGCGGCGCAGATCCTGGAGCGTAAGCCCGCGGCGCTGATCCTCTCGGGCGGGCCGTCGTCGGTGTACGAGCCCGGCGCCCCGCAGCTGGATCCGGCGCTGCTCGAGGCCGGGGTGCCCGTGCTGGGCTTGTGCTATGGCTTCCAGTCGATCGCGCACGCCCTCGGCGGCACCGTGGCCAAGACCGGCACCCGGGAGTACGGCTCCACCCGCCTGGACTCGGTGGATGCCGACTCCGTGCTGTTCGCGGACCAGGACCTCGATCAGGTCGTGTGGATGTCCCACGGCGACGCCGTGACGCAGGCGCCCGAGGGCTTCGCCGTGACGGCCTCCACCGCGGGCGCCCCCGTCGCCGCGTTCGAGGACCGCGAGCGCCGCATCTACGGCGTGCAGTGGCATCCCGAGGTGGGCCACTCCTCCCGCGGCCAGCGGGTGCTCGAGCAGTTCCTGCACGTGGGTGCGGGCCTGGGCTCGGACTGGACGGCCAGCGGCGTGATCGAGGAGCAGGTCGAGCGCATCCGCGAGCAGATCGGGGACAAGCGGGCCATCTGCGGCCTGTCCGGCGGCGTGGACTCCGCCGTGGCCGCGGCCCTCGTGCAGCGCGCCATCGGCGACCGCCTCACCTGCGTCTACGTGGACCACGGCCTCATGCGCGAGGGCGAGTCCGCCGAGATCGAGCAGGCCTTCGGCGAGGCCCACGGCGGCGCCCGCCTCGTGATGGTGGACGCGCGCGAGGACTTCCTGTCCGCACTGGCCGGCGTCACCGACCCCGAGACCAAGCGCAAGATCATCGGCGAGCGGTTCATCCGCACCTTCGAGAAGGCGCAGGCGGACATCGTCCTCGAGTCCGAGCACGACCCGGACGCCACCGAGGTCCGCTTCCTCGTGCAGGGCACGCTCTACCCGGACGTCGTCGAGTCCGGCGGCGGGGACGGGGCGGCCAACATCAAGTCCCACCACAACGTGGGCGGGCTGCCGGACGACATCGAGTTCGAGCTGTGCGAGCCGCTGCGCGAGCTGTTCAAGGACGAGGTCCGCGCCGTGGGCGCCGAGCTCGGCCTGCCCGAGGGCATCGTGCACCGCCAGCCGTTCCCGGGCCCGGGTCTGGGCATCCGCATCATCGGCGAGGTCACCCAGGAGCGCCTGGACCTGCTGCGCCGCGCGGACGCGATCGTGCGCGCCGAGCTCACCGCGGCCGGGCTGGACCGCCAGATCTGGCAGTGCCCGGTGGTGCTGCTCGCGGACGTGCGCTCCGTGGGCGTGCAGGGTGACGGCCGCACCTACGGCCACCCGGTCGTCCTGCGCCCCGTCACCAGCGAGGACGCCATGACGGCGGACTGGGCGCGGATCCCGGACGACGTCCTGTCCCGCATCTCGAACCGCATCACCAACGAGGTCGACGGCGTCAACCGCGTCGTGCTCGACGTGACCAGCAAGCCGCCGGGCACCATCGAGTGGGAGTGAGCGGCGCGTCCGGCGCCGCATCCGGCCGCCCCTGACCGGGGCGGCCGTCCGCACGAAGACCGCCTGGACCCAGGCGACGGAGGAAGGACCGCACGCACGTGACCGAGCAGGAGTTCCCGCGCCTGGCCCGCGCCCGCGCCGCCGCACGCCCCGACGAGGGGCAGACCCGCCCCGACCCGGCCGCCTGGGTGTCCTCCCTGGGCTCGGGCGCCGAGAACGACACGATGCTGCGGTTCGCGCCCTCGGCGGCCAACAGCATCGACCTCACGGAGGCGAACTCCTCCGGCGTCTCGCAGCTGCTGCTGGGGCGGCGCACCCGCCTGTCCACCCTGCTGCCGGCCGGCCCGGAGCTGGACGCGGCGCACGAGGTCTCCCTCGGCCTGCGCGCCAAGGTCCGCGAACTGGCGGAGGAACGCGGCATCGACGTCGGTGCGCTCGCCGTGGGCGTGGCCACGTGGACGGCCGAGGAGGACGGCCGGCGGGAGCGCCGCTCGGCCCCCGTGCTGCTGGCCCGCGTGGCCCTGACGGTGCGCCGCGGCGCCCGGGGCCGGGACGAGCTGGAGGTCCAGATCACCGAGCCGGCCCGCCTGAACCCGGCGCTCGTGCGGAACCTGCGCCGGCACCACGGCATCGCCCTGGACCCCGAGGCGTACCGGCAGGCCGCCTACGCCACGGCACGCCTCGAGCCCGCCCCCGCGTTCGCCCGCCTGCGCGAGGAGGCCGCCGCGATCGCGGACCTGCACGTCGAGGACTGCCTGCTCGTCTCCACGTTCGCTGACCTCGGCGAGACCGCCTCGCTGCCCGCCTCCCTCGAGGATCTGCCGGTCGTGCAGGCCCTGTACGACGCCGGCACCGGCATGGTGCCGCGCCCGGCGGCGCTGCAGCCCACGGGCGCGGCCACGGAGGACGACGTCGCCCCGGCCGACGAGCGCCTCGTCCTGGACGTCGACGCCGCCCAGGCGCGCGTGCTCGAGCACGCCGCGGCGGGGGAGTCCCTCGTGGTGGCGGCCGCCCCCGGCACCGGGCAGACCCAGACCGCCGCCGCCCTGGCCGCGCGCCTGGCCTGGGAGGGTCGGCGCGTGCTGGTCGTGGCCGAGCGCTCCGCCGCCCTGGCCGACGTGCTCGACCGCCTCGAGGAGGCGGACCTGCGCTCGATCGCGCTGGATGTGCCCGCCAACGCGGACCCCGAGCTGCTCCGCCGCCAGCTCGTGCAGGCCGTCCTGCGCTCCGAGCGGGCCGTGGACCCCGACACCGCCCGGGACGAGGCCGCCCTGACCGAACGACGGCGCCGGCTGCAGGAGCACGTCGGCTCACTGCACCACGTCCGCCCCCGCTGGGGCTGCTCGCCGTTCCAGGCGATGCAGGCCCTGGCCGCCCTGACCGGGCTCGAGACGCCGCCGGCCACCACCGTGCGCCTCAAGCGCTCCGTGCTGGACTCCACCGTGAACCGGCAGGCCGTGGGCGAGCAGCTCGTGCGCGCCGGGGAGCTCGGCGCGTTCTCGGCCGCCGCCACCGAGAGCCGCTGGTTCGGCGCCCGCGTGCGCAACGTGCAGGAGACCGAGGCCGCCTCGGAGCTGGCCGACGAGCTGGCGGCCGCCCTGCACACCACCCGGCGTGCCGTGGACACCGCCGCCGCCCAGGCCGGCCTGCGCCCTGAGCGCACGGTGGCCGGCTGGGCGGAGCAGGCGGACCTCTACCGCCGTGTGGCCCGCACCCTCACCGAGTTCACCCCCGAGGTGTTCTCCCTCGACGTGCCCCAGCTGGTCGCGGCGACCGCCACCAGCTCGTGGCGGCGCCTCCACCTGGTCGAGATGTCCTCGGTGACCCGGTCCCGCCTGCGCCGCGCGGCGAAGGACGCGGTCCGCCCGGGCGTGCAGCCCACGGACCTGCACGGCGCCCTCGTGGACGCCGCCGCCGTCCTGGAGGACTGGAACCGCCACGCCGCCGAGCTGGGCACGCCCCCGCAGGTGCCGGACCAGGGCGAGCACGTGATGGGCCAGGTCGGCCAGGTGCGCGAGCGCCTGCGCCGGCTCGAGGACGTCCTCGCCCCGGAGGCCGTGGCCGAGGCGCCCTTGGAGGAGCGGGACGTGGACGACCTCGTGGCCGCCGTCGACGGGCTCGTGGCGGACCGCGACACCCTGGCCACGCTGCCCGAGCGCACCCTCGTGCTGGACAGCCTGCGCGGCCACGGCCTGGCGGAGCTGCTCGAGGACCTGCGCGACCGCGAGGTGCCCACCGAGGCCCTGACCGCCGAGCTCGAGTTGGCGTGGTGGCAGTCCGCGCTCGAGGCGATGATCTCCGGGGACGACTTCCTGGCCATGATGAGCGGCACGGACCTGGCGGAGGTCGAGCGCGGGTTCCGCGACCTGGACCGCGCCCATCTCGAGCGCGGCGGCGCCCGGCTCTCCGCCGCGCTGGCCGCGCGCTGGCGGGAGGCGCTGCGCACCTATCGCGCGGACGCGGCCGTGCTGCGCACCCTGCTCAAGCAGGGCAGCCCCACGGTCGAGTCCCTGGCCACGATCACCCCCGAGCTCCTGCAGCCGCTCGTGCCGGTGGTCACCACCTCGCCCATGGCCCTGTCCGAGTTCCCCTCGGAGTGGCGCGCCGACGTCGTCGTGCTGCTGGAGGCCGACGCGACCGCCCTGGCCACCGCGATGGGCGCGCTCACCCGCGCCCCCCAGGTGGTGGCCCTCGGCGACCCGGTCATCGGGCGCCCGCAGTCGTTCCAGGTGTCCGTGGACCCGACGGCGACCGCCGGGCCCCTGCGCCCGCTGCGCTCGGCCCACGACGCGCTGGACGAGGTGCTGCCCACCCTGCCGCTGCGCACCGTGCACCGCCCCCTCGAGCGGCGCCTCGTGCGCCTGCTCTCCGCGCTCGCCTATGACGGCGCCCTGGACGCGCTGCCCACCGCGGGCGAGGCCACCGGCCGGGATCGTGCCGTCACGGCCGAGTACCTGCCCGAGGGCACCGGCATCCCGATGACCGGCGGCGACGTGGTCGAGTCCACGAACGCCGAGGTCGCCCGCACCGTGGAGCGCGTGTTCGAGCACATCCGCGACCGGCCCGAGCAGTCCCTGGCCGTGGTCACGGTGTCCGAGCAGCACGCCCGCCGCGTGGCCGCCGCCGTGCAGGCCACGGCCGCGCAGGCGCCGTGGGCCCACGAGTTCCTCGCCCGCGGCCGCGGCGAGGACGCCGCCGAGGCCGAGCCGTTCGTGATCGTGCCGGTCGTGCGCGCCGCCTCCGTGGTGCGCGACGCCGTGATCCTCACCCCCGGCTACGGCCGCACCCCGCACGGCCGCGTGGTGCACCACTTCGGCGCCTTCTCCGACCCGGACGGCGAGCGCATGGTCACGGTCGCGCTCACCCGCGCCCGCCGGCGCCTGCACCTCGTCTCCGCGCTGCGCGCCGCGGACCTGGACGAGGACCGGCTCGACGGCGGCGCCCTCTGGTTCCTGCGGCTGCTCGAGGCCTACCTCGGCGAGGACGCCGCGGACCCCGTGTGCATGGTGGGCGATCCGCTGCTGGCCGATCTGCGCGACCGGCTCGAGGAGCACGGCGCCCGGGTCCTGCCCCGCTACGCCGGCGTCATGGACCTGGCCGTGCTCGATCCGCGCGCGGACCGGGACGAGGCGCCCCGTCCGCTGGCCCTGGCCGGCGACGGTGGCGAGGTGTACCGCGCCCTCACGGTGCGGCAGCGCTCGCGGACCCTGCCCGAGGGGCTCGAGGCCCGCGGCTGGGAGCCCCGGACCCTGTGGTCGATCGACGTGTTCGCGGACCCGGAGTCCGTGGCCCGCGAGCTGGCCGACCGGCTGGGCGTGGAGCCGGCGGACGAGACGGACGAGACCGACGACGATGCCCGCTGACGGCGCGCCGCGCCGCCGCGGCCCGCGCCGGGCGGACGCCCCGGGCACCGGCCCGGCCACCGCCGACGGTCGCGAGCCGCGCCTGCCCGGGGTGCCCCGGCTGATCGGGCAGGCCGGGACGTCGCCGGCGACCGCGCCGACCGGGGCCGGGGTCGAGTCCGGCCCGGCCGAGGCCGAGCGCGACCGCTGGCTGCGCGAGCAGCGCCCGCCCCACTGGGGCTGAGCCGGCCCGATCCGGCCGGGTCAGTCCGCGGCGGCGGAGGACGAGGACGACGTCGAGGACGTCGAGGACCCGGCGGCCGAGTCCGAGGTCGATCCGCCGGCCGAGCCGGTGCCGGAGCGCGAGTCGGTCCGGTAGAACCCGGAGCCCTTGAAGCTCACGCCGACCGAGCCGTACTGCTTGCGCAGGACGCCGCCGCACGCGGGGCACTCGGTGAGGGCGTCGTCGGTGAAGGCCTGGACGACGTCGAAGGCGTGGCCGCAGTCCTTGCAGCGGTAGGCGTAGGTGGGCATGCTCAGCTCCAGCTCGCTCGGGGCGCGCCGGGGCGCGCGGTTCTGGGGGGATCTGACCCCCGATGCTACTCCGCGCCGCGGGCCGGGCTCAGACCCAGCGCAGCCCGGCCGCGGTGACGACGCCGTCCACGGGCCGGTCCGTGGGCTCGGCGGGGATGGCGCCCGCCGGCAGCAGCTCGTCCTCGAACACGAGGGCCACGGTCGGCACGCTCCGCGGCAGCTCGGCGAGGAAGCGATCGTAGTAGCCCCCGCCCTGGCCCAGGCGCATCCCGTCCTCGGCCACCGCGAGCGCCGGCATGACCACCGCGGTCGCCGCCGCCAGCGCGTCGGTCCCGAGTCGTTCGCCCACGGGCTCGTCCACGGGGGCGTTCGCCGCGCGCGCCGTTGCGACGTCCGGGTGCCACGGAGCCCAGCTCAGGCGGCGTTCCGGCTCGATCACGGGGACGAGCACCCGCGCCCCCGCGGCCAGCAGGCGGGTGCGCAGCCCACCGGTGTCCGGCTCGGTGGCCATCGGCAGCACGGTGGCCACCACCGGGGCGGTCCCGTCCGCGGTCGCCGCGGCCACGCGCGGACCCAGCCACGCCCACAGGTGCTCGACGGCGGCCGCGGACTCGGCGGCGCGGCGCGCGGGGGAGCGGTCGCGGCGGGCGGTGCGCAGGCGCGCACGCAGGGCGGCCTTGGCGTCCACGACGTCGTCGACGCCGGCGACGGGGCCCGTGGCGGCGGGCTCGGGCACGGGAGGGGGAGTGCGCATGTCCCCATGATGCCCGCCGCACCGGTGCCGCGCCCGGCCGCGCATAGGATCGACGCCATGTCCTGGCAGCGTTCCCCCTGGCCCGTGACCCTGCGGCACAGCACCCTCGCCCTGCGGCCGCTGCGGCGGCGGGACCGGGAGGCGTGGGAGGAGCAGCGGGCGCACAACCGGGAGTGGCTGACGCCGTGGGATGCCACGAGCCCCGTGCCGGGCGCGGGCCCGGCGTCGTTCGGGCAGATGGTCCGCTGGCACGGCCGCCAGGGCCGGGACGGCAGCGCCTACACGTGGGGCATGGTCCTCGACGACGACCGCCCGGACCGGGACCGTCTGGTGGGGCTGCTGTCCCTGGGCGGGATCCAGTACGGCTCGGTGCTCTCCGGCTCGATCGGCTACTGGATCGACCGTCGCGAGGCCGGCCGGGGGCTGACGCCGACGGCCGTGGCCATGGCGACGGACTGGGCGTTCCGCAGCGCCGGTCTGCACCGGGTCGAGGTCAACATCCGCCCGGAGAACGCGGCCAGCCTGCGGGTCGTGGCGAAGCTCGGCCTGCGCGACGAGGGCCTGCGGCGCGCGTACCTGCACGTGGACGGCGCCTGGCGGGACCACCGGACGTTCGCGGTGACCGCCGAGGAGGTCCCCGACGGCCTGCTGGCCCGGTGGCTGGCCACCCGGCCGCGCCCCTGAGCGGTCCGGCGGGACACGCCGCGTGCGGACACGCCGCGATGGCCGGGCCGGTCCGCCTCCGGCGCTAGGCTGACGGCATGGACGAGACCACCGCGCCGACGAGGGCCGTGCAGGCCGCGCTCGACGCGCTGGCCGACGCCCGGGTGAGCGCGTCGCTGGTCATCGTGGCCCTCGTGGCCTTCCTGGCCTGGCGGCTCGTGCTGCGCCGCCATCGTCTCGCGTCCGCCCCCGCCCGCCCGTCGATGCCGAGGTCCTTCATGCACCGCCTGCAGAGCTCGCCCGCCGTCCGTGCCCTGACCGCCCGGTTCTCGGGCCGCCTGAGCGCCGCCGCCGACGCGGCGCGCGCCGCCCGCGGCCGGACCGGCCTGCACATCCGGTGGGGGCGCACGGCGCTGTTCCTCGCCGTCCTCGTGGCCCTGCTCGTGTTCCTCGTGGCCGGGCTCGCCGCGGCGTTCGGCGCGGGCACGCTCGCCCTGGCAGGCTGGTCGCTCCTGTTCGCCGTGGCCGGGCTGGCCGGCCTGCGGGCCCTCGCGGTCCGCGACCGCACCCGTCGCGCCCGGCCCGCCGCCGTCGTCGTCCCGGAGCGCCCCACCGCCCCGGCGGCCGAGGAGCGGCAGGCCCCGCCCGCGGACCCCGAGCGGGACCGCCGCGTGCTGGAGACCGTGCTGGCCTTCGAGACCGAGGCGCCGCGTCCGGCCGCCGCGCCCGCCGCGTCCCGGGCCGAGCCCGTGGTGGTGACCGCCTCCGCCGCCGCCCCCGCAGCGGACCGCGCCGTGACCATCCCCGCGGTGCCGCGCCCCACCTACCTGGACGCCCCGGAGATGGCCCGCCCCCTGCCGGCGCCGCTCGAGACCCCCGCCCCCACCGGCGCGGACACCCGGCCCCAGGACGCCGCGCGCACGGCGGACGATCAGATCAGCGCCGCCGCCGAGCAGGACATCGCCGCCCTGGACCTGGACAACGTCCTGGCGCGGCGCCGGGCCTGCTGAGCCCCGCCGGGCGGGCGCGCCCGTGAGCATCGACCGAGCCGCCGCGCGCCAGGCCGTCCGCGCGTCGGGCGAGCGCTGGCTGCGCACCCGAGCCGACGCCCTGCACCTGCAGCGGGGACGTCGGCTCGCGCGCGTCCTGGACCTGGACGTGATGACCGGACGCGCGGGCGACGCCCGCGTCCGCTCCCGCACCCTCGTCCTCGCCCGCGACCCCCGACACCCCGCCGCCCCCGGCGCGGCGTGCCCGCCCGTCCCGGGCGAGCGCGGGATCCTGGAGGACGGCACCCTGTGGTGGTGGGCCCCCGCCGACCCCGTCCTGCCGGGCCTCACGCTGACCGCCGATCCGGACGCGCTCGCGGCCCTGATCGGCACGGCGCCGGGCCGGGCCCGCCTCACGTGGCGCGGCTACCGGCCGCGGGACCGCGCGGTCCTGGCCGTCGAGGCGACCGGCGACGACGGCGTCGTGGCCCGCACGTTCCTGAAGGTGCTCCCGCCGGCGCGCGCCGCACGGGTCGCCCGGCGCATGGCCGCGGCGGGGGCGGCCGGGGTGCCGGTGCCCGCCGTCCGCGCGGCGCCGGAGCGCGGGGTGCTCCCGCTCGCGAGCGTGCCGGGCCTGCCCTGGCGGGCGCTGCTGGCCGGGCCCGAGGCCGCCGCGCTCGACCCCGCGCGGGTCGCCGCGCTGCTGGACCGGCTGCCGCCGGTGCCCGAGGAGCCCCCCGGCCCGGCGGGCCCCACGGCCGGGGCGGCCGCGGACGACGGCGGACCCGCCGTCCTGCTCGAGCACGCCACGTGGGCCGCCGTCGTGCTGGACCCCGAGGCCCAGGACGAGGCCGCCGCCCGGGCGGACCGGCTCCGCGCGGCGCTCGCGGCCGGGGACCCCGGCCCGCGCGTGCCCGTGCACGGCGACCTGCACCCGGGGAACCTGCACGTGGACGCGGCGGGGGAGCGGATCACCGGCGTGCTGGACGCCGACGACCTGGGCATGGGACACCGCGTGGACGACTGGGCCGTCCTGATCGCCCATCTCGAGGCGGGCGCCGTGGACCTCGGCGCCGGCGGCGCCGCGCTGCACGCCGTGGCCGCACGGTTCCGGCGCCACGCCCGCACCGAGGTCGACGAGGTGGCGCTGGCCGCCCGCGTCGCGATCGTCCTCGCCGCCCTCGCGGCGCAGCCGACCGCACCCCGCGCCGTGCGGGCCGCCCGCCGGGCCGCCGCCGACGCCGCCCTGGCCCGCGTCGGCCTCTGACCCGCGACGGCGGCCGCCACCGTCGGGCCGGGCCGCCGGGCTGGGCCGCCGCCTCGAGCGGCGGTCAGTCCGCGCCGAGCCCCTCCCGGAGCGCGTCGAGCTCGTCCCGGACGCGCGCGGCGCCGTCGTGGTCCCCGAGGGCGGACAGGCACTGGTGCAGGCCCGTGAGCGCGCCGAGGCGCACGAGCGTGGAGTCGGTGGAGTCGCACACCAGGCGGAAGAGCGTCGCGGCCTGCTCGGGGCTGCCGTCCTCGGCCACCACGTAGGCGGCGAAGAGCTCGGCCTGCGCGGCGCCCTCGCGGTCCCCGGCGGCCGTGAACAGGTCGGCGGCCTGCAGCGCGGTGGCGATCGCCTCCGGCCCCCGCTCGAGCGACCACAGGGCCCGGGCGCGGGTGTCCGTGTAGTCGGCCACCTGCCAGTCGGCGCCGGCGTCCCGCACGAGGACGAGCGCCTCCTCGAGGAGGTCGAGGCCCTCCGCCTGGCCGGACTCGCACAGCAGGTACCCGTGCGCGTGCAGCGCGGCCGGCAGCACCGCCGGGTCCTCGTCCACCGCCTGGCGCGCGGCCGCGACCGCCCGCTCGAACAGGTCGAGGGCCGAGGGCCGGGTGCGTTCGTCGCGCTCGCGGTTCACGAGGGCGCCGGCGGCCAGGAGCGTGCGCGCGGCGTCCTCCCACTGGCCGTGGGCCTCGAACAGGCCGGCCGCCTCCCGCCACAGGGGCAGCGCGTTCTCGGCGCGGTCCTGGTCGTGGTGGGCGTGGCCGAGGTCCACGAGGGCACGGGCCTGCTCGACGTCCCGGCCGTGGGTGGCCTCGCGGCGCACCAGCCGGGCGAGCAGGGGCTCGGCCTCGTCGGCGCGGCCGGCGAGCACGAGCTGGTGCGCCCACCAGTAGCTCAGGCTCGAGGCCTCCGGCGCCTCGGCCTTCTCCGCGTGCACGGAGGCCAGCTCCCACGCGGCCACGGCGACCTCCTCGTACCCGCCGAGGTCGCCGGCCACGCGCCCGGCCAGAGCCGCCGCGGAGGCGGCGCCGCGCCGCAGCCCGACCGAGGCCATCCGCTCCGCCGCCTCGAGCGCCAGGTCGAGGGCCGCCGTCGGACGGTCCAGCTCGTGGGCGGCGATCGCCCGCACCGTGGTGGCGGAGGCGAGGACGGCCCGGGCGGCGGGCAGCGCGGTGACGACGGCGGCCGCCGCGTCCGCCTCGGCGTGCTCGCCCCGCCACAGGTGCAGGCGGGCGAGCAGCAGATGCGCGCTGGACCACGAGCCGGTGGGCAGCAGGGCACCGGTCGCGCGCAGTCCGCCCAGGACGCCGATGACGCGGCGGGCCAGCTCGAGCGCGGCGTCCAGGTCCCCGGTGTGCACGCGGTGCACGGCCAGGGCCAGGGCGGCCTCGGGCAGGACGGTGTCCCCGGGGTCCTCGCCGGGAGCGCCCGGCTCGTCCTCCACGACGCCGGCCAGCACCGCCGCCTCGACCGTGTCCGGGTCGCGCACGAGGGCGGCGCCGAGCTGGGACTCGAGCTCGGCCTGCCGGGGCCGGCCGAGGTGGCGCAGCAGCGCCGCCCGGGCCTCCACCCAGCGGGTCAGGGCGGCCTCGTCCCCGACCTGGCCCGCGGCGACGGCGAGCGCCCGCAGCAGGGCGAGGCGGACGTCGTCCTGGCCGGGCCCGAGCGCGGCGAGACCGGAGTCGGCGAGGCGGGCGGACTCCCGGGGCTCGTCGCGCAGCGCGGCCTCGAGGGAGAGCTCCCACCAGCCGCGGGCGTCCAGGGTGGTCGGGGCGTCGGGCGCCGCGGTGCCGCGGGCCTGCCGGAGCAGGGCGCGCACCCGGTCCAGGGCGGCGTCGACGGCCGGCTCCACGGGGCCGCCGGAGGGGTCGTCCCGGTGGGGCGGGTCCTGCGGGGTGTCCACGGGCGCTGCTCCTTCCGGGGGTGGGACGGGTGGTCATCCAGCCTAGGGCGCGGGTCGGTGGGCCGTGCCGCTGTTCGCGGTGGGCGGTGCTCGTAGACTGGCCGGGCCCGCAGCGTCGCCCGCCGCGGGCCGTCCCACCGCCGCCAGGAGCCCGCAGCCATGAGCACCACCCCCGCCGCCCCGGACGCCGCCGGAGCGCACCCCGCCGGCCCGTTCCAGACGCGCGCCGGCGCCTACGCCCTGATCGTGGACGGCGGCCGCGTCCTGCTCAGCTCGTGGCAGGGGCCCGAGTTCCTGCAGTGGACGCTGCCCGGCGGCGGCATCGAGCTCGGCGAGAGCCCGGAGGAGGCGTGCCTGCGCGAGGTGTGGGAGGAGACCGGCCACACCGCCGAGCTCACGGGCCTGCTGGGCGTCACGACCGGGACGATCCCGGTGGAGAAGCGCCTGCGGGGCGAGCCGCTGCCGCTGCTCACCGTGCAGGTCCTCTACACCGCCCGCATCACGGGCGGCGTCCTGCGCCCTGAGGTCGGCGGATCCTCGACGGACGCGCGCTGGTTCGACCTCGCGGAGCTCAGCGGGCTGCGCACCGCCTCCTGGGTCACCGAGGCGCTCGCCCGTGCCGGGGTGGCCGCGTGAGCCGCCCCGCCCACCGCCGCCCCGCGGCCCTCGCCGCCTCGGCCCTCGTGCTGTCGCTGGCCCTGGGGGCGTGCGGGCGGCAGGCGGACGCCCCGCCGACGCCCTCCGCGTCAGGCGCGCCGATCACGGTCGTGCACGGCGGCGAGGGCCTGGAGGGCGCCGTCGCGGCGGTCCTGGCCCGTCACCTGCGCCTGCACGGCCACGCCGTGGCGGACGAGGACGGCGTCGCCGTGGAGCAGCCCGCGTGGTCCGCCGCCGGCGGGGACACGGTCGCCGTCGTGGACACCCTGGCCCTGGCCGCCGCCGCCGACCCCGCAGCGGCGCTGCCGTCCCCGCCGTCGCCGACGTCGACGCCGACGTCGACCCCGTCGTCGACGCCGACCGGGCCGGAGGCCGGCGCGTCCGCGGACGCCGTGCCCACCCCCTCGGCCACCGCCCCGAGCCCCACCGCGCTGCCCGTCGGCGACCCTGCGGCCGACGCCCCGGCGGCCGGGCGCGTCCTGGAGACGCTGCTCGCCGAGGAGACGGCCGCGGCGGGGACACCGCAGGCCGAGGCCCCGGCGGTGCTGTCCTCGTCGGCGGGCGTGCTGCGCCTGACCGCGGTCGTCACCCAGACCACCGCGGCCCGGCTCGAGCTCGAGTCGATCACGGACCTCAACGGCTGGTGCGAGTCGCTCACCGCCGTCGCACCCCCGGCCCTGACCGCCGCGGCAGACCCGGACGCGGCCACGGCCCTGCGCGCCCGCCTGGACCGGCTCGCCGGCTGCCGACCCGAGACCTGGCTGGCCGACACCGAGGACCCGACCGCCGCCGTCGTCGCGGACGAGGCCCAGGTCGCGCTGCTGACCGGAACGGATCCGGAGATCGACGCGAACACGCTCGTCCCGCTCGAGGACGACGGCCGCGTGCTCCCGGAGGGGCGCCTGACCGCCGTCGGCTCCGCCGCGACGCTGGACGACGACGCCGAACAGCGCATCGCCGAGGTGATGTCCGCCCTCGACGGCGACGGCCTGCGGGAGCTCGAACGGCTCACCACGGGCGCCGACCCGCTTCCGGTCGCCGAGGCCGCTCAGTACTGGCTGGTGGACCAGGGCCTGGAGGACGCGCCCGAGGACTGGTTCGTGCCCCGCGACCCCTGGTTCTGAGCTCGCACGGGGTCGGGGTGCCGGCCCGCGTCGCACGAACGCGACTGTGACGCACACCGCCCGGGGGGTGCCATGATGGGGGCATGCCGACCCCGAATCCCCGCCAGATCCGCCAGTCCGCCAAGCTGCTGAACGTCCGCTACGACGTGCGCGGCCCCATCCTGGAGGAGGCGCAGCGGATGGAGGCCGCGGGCCACCGGATCATGAAGCTGAACATCGGCAACCCGGCCCCGTTCGGCTTCGAGGCGCCGGACGCCGTCCTGGCGGCGATGCACCAGCACCTGCCGCACGCGCAGGGCTACTCGGACTCCAAGGGCATCTACTCGGCGCGCACCGCTGTCTCGCAGTACTACGAGTCCCGGGGCATCCGGGACATCGGCGTGGACGACGTGTTCATCGGCAACGGCGTCTCCGAGATGATCACGATGGTCCTCACGGCCCTGGTCGACGACGGCGACGAGATCCTCGTCCCCTCGCCCGACTACCCGCTGTGGACCGGCGCCACCACCCTGGCCGGAGGCCGGGCGGTGCACTACCGCTGCGTCGAGGAGGAGGGCTGGGAGCCCGACCTCGAGCACATCGAGTCCCTCGTCACGGAGCGCACCAAGGGCATCGTCCTGATCAACCCGAACAACCCCACCGGCGCGGTCTACTCCCGCGCCGTGCTGCAGGGCATCGTGGACGTGGCCCGCCGCCACCACCTCGTCCTCATGGCGGATGAGATCTACGAGAAGATCACCTACGACGGCGCCCGCCACATCAACGCCGCCGGCCTGTCCGACGACGTGCTCACCCTGACGTTCTCCGGCCTGTCCAAGGCCTACCGGGTGGCGGGCTACCGCTCCGGCTGGGTGGCCGTGTCCGGACCGAAGCAGCGGGCCGCCGACTTCCTCGAGGGCCTGACCCTGCTGGCCAACATGCGGATGTGCGCCAACGTGCCCGCGCAGCACGCCATCCAGGTGGCACTGGGCGGCTACCAGTCCATCGACGACCTCGTCCTGCCCGGCGGTCGGCTGCTCGAGCAGCGCAACCTCGCCCAGGACCGACTGAACGCCATCCCCGGCGTGTCCGTGCAGCCGGCCCACGGCGCCCTCTACCTGTTTCCGCGGCTGGACCCGGAGGTCTACGCGATCGACGACGACGAGGCGTTCGTCATCGAGCTGCTGCGGGCGAAGAAGATCCTCGTCTCGCACGGCGGGGCGTTCAACTACCCGCACACCGACCACTTCCGGCTCGTCACGCTGCCCAGCGTGAAGGACCTGGACGTGGCCTTGGACCGCCTCGAGGACTTCCTCGAGGACTGGAGGGAGCGCCATGGCTGACACCCCGGCCGCCGAGGCGGGCCGACCCGCCCGCCCCACCGACGACGGCGTCTTCGACGCCCCCGCCCGGGAGCTGTTCGCCGCCCGCCGTGGAGACGAGGTCCGGGACCCGGCCGACGTCGACGCCGCCGCGACGCCCGGCTACGGCGGGGACAAGGCGAAGGGCAAGAAGGACCTGGCCGCGCGCGGCCGGGCGCTCGCCGACCTGCAGGAGCTGCTGTTCGCCCAGTCGGTGCGCGACGCGCCCGTGGGAGAGGTGCCGTCCCTGCTGGTGATCCTGCAGGGCATGGACACCGCCGGCAAGGGCGGGATCATGCGCCACGTGATCGGGGCGATGGACCCGCAGGGCGTCCACCTGCACGCGTTCAAGGCGCCGACCCCGGAGGAGCGCGCCCACGACTTCCTGTGGCGCATCCGACCGCACCTGCCGCGGCCCGGCCTGGTCTCCGTGTTCGACCGCTCGCACTACGAGGACGTGCTCGTGCACCGCGTGCGCGGGCTCTCCCCGCTGGCCGAGGTGGAGGAGCGCTACGGGGCGATCCGCGAGTTCGAGGCGGCCGTGCGCGCCGCGGGGACGCGGATCGTCAAGGTGATGCTGCGGATCTCGCCGGAGGAGCAGGCCGAGCGCCTGCTGGCCCGCCTGGACGACCCCACGAAGCACTGGAAGTTCAGCGAGGGCGACCTCGACGACCGCGCGTACTGGGACCAGTACACGGACGCGTACCGGATCGCGATCGAGCGGACGGACACCGAGGACGCGCCGTGGTTCATCGTGCCGGCGGACCGCAAGTGGTTCGCGCGGCTGGCGGTGCAGCAGCTGATCATCGAGACCCTGCAGGGGATGGGGCTGGACTGGCCGGAGGCCGACTTCGACGTCGCGGCGGCCCGCCGTCGCCTGCTGGCGGGCTGAGCGCCGCCGTCGTCGCGGTGGGCGGGGCAGTGGTGGTCGGACCTTGCCAAGCCCGGGGCCGCGGTGAGTGGATGGAGGAACACCGGGCGCCGCAGAGGCGCGCCGGACCCGATCCGAAAGGTGCACTCATGACTGAGAACGCTGTCCAGAACGCCCCGCTGTCCGGCAAGACCGTCGCGTTCCTCGCGACCGACGGTGTCGAGCAGGTCGAGCTGACCTCCCCGTGGGAGGCCGTGATCGCCGCGGGTGCGACCCCCGTGCTCGTCTCCCCGAAGTCCGGCACCATCACCGCGATGAAGTCCGACTGGGAGCACGGCGAGTCCTTCGAGGTGAACACCACGGTGAAGGACGCCAAGGCCGAGGACTTCCACGGCCTCGTGATGCCGGGCGGCACCCTGAACGCGGACGCCCTGCGCATCGACACGGACGCCCAGGCATTCGTGCGTGCCTTCTTCGAGCAGCACAAGCCGGTGGCGGCCATCTGCCACGCCCCGTGGACCCTGATCGAGGCCGGCGTCGTGGACGGCCGCCGTCTGACCAGCTACGCGTCCCTGGAGTCTGACCTGAAGAACGCGGGCGCCCAGTGGGTGGACGAGGAGGTCGTCGTGGACAGCGGGCTGACCACCTCGCGCACCCCGGACGACCTCGACGCCTTCAACGCCAAGCTCGTGGAGGAGCTGGGCGAGGGCAAGCACGAGGATCAGACCGCCTGACCGACGTCGGGAGCAAGCCGCGTGGGGCGGGGGCCGTTGGCCCCCGCCCCCGCCGTTTCTCGAACGAAAGCGCCGCGGAGGCCGCCGTTTCTCGAACGAAAGCGCCGCGGAGGCCGCCGTTTCCCGAACGAAAGTGGGGGGCGGGATCAGTCGGCGTCGGGGGCGGCCTCGCCGCGCACCTGGTCGAGGCGGGCGCGGGCGCCGTCGAGCCAGGCCTGGCAGCGGTCGGCCAGCGCCTCCCCGCGCTCCCACAGGGCCAGGGACTCCTCGAGGCCGGCGCCACCGGCCTCCAGCCTCCCCACGGTCTCCACCAGCTCGGCGCGCGCCTGCTCGTAGCTCATGCGGGCCACGTCCGAGACGTCCGCGGAGGTGAAGCCCTCCACACCGCTGGGGCGGCCCGCGTCCTGCGTCTGCTCCATGCCCTGTTCACTCATGCCTGTCGTGTCCTCTCGTGGGATGGGGTCGGGGTAGTCCGATGCGTCGCGACGACGTCCGCGGCGATCCGCCCGGCCGCCACGAGGATGTCGAGCCGGTCGACCGGGGCGACCTGGTCCGCGTCGCGCACGACCTGTCCGGCGTGCTGGACCACGGCGTAGCCGCGGTCGAGAGTGCGCTGCGGGGACAGGGCGCGGACGCGGGCGCGCAGCTGCGTGAGGGCGTCCTCCTCGCGGACGAGCCGGTGGCCCAGGGCGGACCGGCCGCGCTCGCGCCACCGGTCCGTCTCCTCCTGCCGCGTGTCCACCATCACGTGCGGGCGGGCCAGCACGGGCCGGGAGCGCAGGGCCGCGAGCCCCTCGGCCTCGGCGCGCACGCGGCGCTCGACGGCCGAGGCCAGCCGCAGGCGCGCGTCGGCGAGTCCCGCGGCCTCCTGGGCCGCGTCCGGCACGATCCGCTTGGCCGCGTCCGTGGGCGTGGAGGCGCGCAGGTCAGCGACGTCGTCGAGGACCGGACGGTCCGCCTCGTGGCCGATCGCCGAGACGACGGGCGTGCGCGCCGCCGCCACGGCGCGCACCAGCGCCTCGTCCGAGAAGGGGAGCACGACCTCCTCGAGCGCGCCGCCGCCGCGGGCGATGACGATGACGTCCACGGCCGGGTCGGCGTCGAGCTCGGCGAGCGCGGCGGCCACCTGCCGAGGGGCCTCGGCTCCCTGCACGGCGACCTCACGGATCTCGAACTCGGCCGCAGGCCAACGCAGCAGCGTGTTGCGCAGCACGTCCTTCTTCGCGTCCGAGTCACGGCCGGTGATGAGCCCGATCCGGCGGGGGAGCAGGGGCAGCGGCCGTTTGCGCGCGGGGGAGGTCAGCCCCTCCTCGGCGAGGGCCCGGCGCAGCAGCTCCACGCGGGCCAGCAGATCGCCGAGGCCGACCGGGCGCATCTCCTGCACGTTCATGGACAGGCGCCCGGCCTTGAGCCAGAAGTTCGGCTTCACGCGCGCCACCACGCGGGAGCCCTGCTGGACGGTCCCGTCCAGGGTCATGGCGACGTTCCGCCAGGCGGTGAGCGGCAGGGAGACCTCCTCCTCGAGGTCCCGCATGGTCATGTAGACGTTGCCGCGGTTGTTCTTGAACTCGATCAGCTGGCCCTCGATCCACGTGGCGGGGGCGCGCTCGATGTGGGCCTTGAGGTTCTCGGAGAGCCGGCGCAGGGGCCACGGCCGCTCGGCGGAGGTCTCGCCCGCGCGGGCGGGTGCCGAGACGGGCACGTCCGACGCCGCCGAGGCGCCCTCGGTCACGGGCTGGTCCATCCCGGTCCCTCCTGTCCGCGCCCGGTCCGCCCGGGCACGGGCCCACCGTACCGCCCTCGCCGGACGCGCAAGACGGCGCCCCGGTGTCCCCCGAGGCCGCCGCCGACCCGGTCGGGGCGCTCAGACCGGGGAACCTCCGGCCAGGATCGGTACGCTCGACGGGGTCGGAACGGAACGGAAAGGACCCCATGCGCACCACCCTCAGCCTCCTCGTCGCGGCCCTGGCGGGCCTGCTGGCGGTGCTCGCGACGGCCGGCGCCCTCGTCGACGAGGCGACGCACCGCCCGGAGCTGCTGCGCGGGGTGACGGAGCAGGTCGCCGTGGACCCCGAGGTCCGCGCCGCCGTGCCGGGGGTGATCGACGACGTCGTGCACGACGCCGTCCCCGAGCAGGTGCCGGACCCGCTGGCCCAGGCGGCCGAGGACCTGCTGCGCCCGCTGGCCCAGCGCGTGGCGGACGACCCGCAGGTGGTGCAGGGCTGGTCCGACACCGCCGACGAGGCCCGGCGCGCCTGGCTCGCCCAGCTCGAGGACCCGCAGGGCGCGGACGAGCCCGGCTCGGGCGCGGACGTGACCATCCCGTTCGGTCCCGTCGCGCAGTCCGGGATCACCGCCGCCCTGGGCGACATCGAACGTGACCTGCGCGAGGACCGGTTCGACCTGCCCGGGCAGGCGCTGCTGGAGACGATCGTGGGCGCGGACGTCGGCGACTGGGCCGCGGACACCCTGCTGGCGCCCCTGTACGACCGCGCCGCGGAGCTGCGGGACAGCACCGCGCTGCGCATGGACGCGCGCATCGACGCCCTGGCCGGCACGGACCGGGCCACCGTGCACCGCTGGGTGGACGCCTCCGCGCACTGGCGCTGGGCCGCCCCCGCCTCCGTGCTGGCGCTCGTGGGCGCCCTGCTGCTCGCCCCCCGACGACGGCGGGGCCTCGCCGTGGCCGTGGCGGGTGCGGTCGCCCTGGCCGGCGGGCTGATCGGCGGCGCCCGCCTGGGTCCGGACGCGGTCCACCTCACGGCGCCCGAGGGGGCCTCCCCCGGGGTGGCCGCGTTCGTCCAGCAGATGGAGGACGCCTCAGGCCCGGCGTTCGCGGCCGCCGTCGCCCCCTACCCCCAGACCCTGACCACCCTGGGCTGGATCGTGCTGGCCGCGGGCCTGCTGCTGGCCCTGGCGGAGCTCGGGGTCGCTCGGCGTGGCCGGGTCCGCGCGGCCCGGGCGGACGGTTCCCCCGTGGTGGGCCGCTCCCACACCGCGGCCGACGTCACGTCGCGCTGAGCCCGCGGCGAAGCCCGGGCCCGGTCGGCGTCCCGGACGATAGCATGGAGGGCATGTCCGCTCCCTCCGTCTCCGCCCGTCCGTCCGCCGTCGGCCTCGGGATGCCGCAGGTCCCGCGCGTCCGTCGTCCCCGTGAGGAGGTCGAAGCGGCCGCGCCCGTGTCCGGTGAGAAGCGCGTGCTGCTGGCCGCCCCCCGTGGCTACTGCGCCGGCGTGGACCGCGCCGTCGTCGCCGTCGAGAAGGCCCTCGAGCACCACGGCGCCCCCGTGTACGTGCGCAAGGAGATCGTCCACAACCGGCACGTCGTGGACACCCTGACCGAGCGCGGCGTGGTGTTCGTCGACGAGCTGGACGAGGTGCCCGAGGGCGCCCTGACCGTGTTCTCCGCCCACGGCGTGTCCCCGGCCGTCGTGGAGGAGGCCGCCCAGCGCAACCTGCGCACCATCGACGCCACGTGCCCGCTCGTGACCAAGGTGCACCGCGAGGCCGTGCGCTTCGCCAAGCAGGACAAGCGGATCCTGTTGATCGGCCACGACGGTCACGAGGAGGTCGAGGGCACGTTCGGCGAGGCGCCCGAGCACACCACGGTGATCAACGACGTCGCGGAGGCCCGCACCGTCCAGGTGGAGGACCCGGACAACCTGATCTGGCTCTCCCAGACCACGCTCTCCGTGGACGAGACCCTCGAGATCGTCTCCGTGCTGCGCGAGCGGTTCCCTCACCTGCAGGACCCGCCCTCGGACGACATCTGCTACGCCACCTCCAACCGGCAGGCGGCCATCAAGTCGATCTCGCCGGAGTGCGACCTGGTGATCATCGTGGGCTCGGCGAACTCCTCGAACTCGGTGCGCCTCAAGGAGGTCGCCGCGGAGTACGGGGCCACCCGCGCCGAACGCGTGGACTTCGCCAACCAGGTGGACGAGTCCTGGTTCGAGGGCGTGGCCACCGTGGGCCTGTCCTCCGGCGCGTCCGTGCCCGAGGTGCTGGTCCAGGAGGTGCTCGCGCTGCTGGCCGAGTACGGCTACGGGCAGGTGGACGAGGTGGTGACCGCCGAGGAGGACATCATCTTCTCCCTGCCCAAGGAGCTGCGCGCCGAACTCAAGCGGGTGGGCGACGAGTCCCGCTCGCTCGGTGGACGCCGCCGCGACGCCGAGGCCTGAGCGCGCCCCTCGTTTCCTCGCCGAGGCCCGCAGACTCGCCGTCACGACGTCGGCGAAGCGGCGAGTCTGCGGGCCTCGGTGTGCCCGGGCCTCAGCGTGCCGGGCCGACGGGTGGTCAGAGACTCAGAGTCCGAAGACCCAGACGAGCAGGGTCATCGACGCGATGGAGATCAGCACGGCGGCGATGATGTTCAGCCACACGCCGCCCTTCACCATCTGGCCGATGGTCACGTAGCCGGAGCCGTATGCGATGGCGTTCGGCGGGGTGGCCACGGGCAGCATGAACGCGCAGGTCGCGGCGAGGGCGACGGGCGCGGCCAGCATGAGCGGGGCGACGCCGGTGCCCAGGGCCACGCCGGAGGCGACGGGCAGGAACGTGGCCGCGGTGGCCGTGTTCGAGGTCATCTCGGTCAGCAGCAGGATGCCGACGGCGGCGATCACCACGAGCACCCACACGGGGATGTCGCCGAGGCCCTTGACCTGCTCACCGAGCCACGTGGACAGGCCCGACTTCGAGAACTGACCGGACAGGGCCAGGCCGCCGCCGAACAGCAGGAGCACGCCCCACGGCAGCTCCTTCGCGGCCTCCCAGTCGAGCAGGCGCACGCCGCGCCCGGCCCCGCCGCCGGCCGGCAGGAGGAACAGGATGAGCCCGACGACCATGGCGATGGCCGCGTCCGAGAGCAGCGGGGACTTCAGGTCCAGGACGTATTCGGAGATCAGCGGCACGGTGATCCAGGCCAGCGCGGCGAGGACGAAGACGGCGAGGACCTTGGCCTCGGGGGCGCTCATGCGGCCGAGGCGGGCCAGCTCGGTGGCGATCAGGTCGCGGCCGCCGGGGACCTCGTCGATCTCCGGGCGGAACAGCACGCGGGTGAGCAGGAACCAGCACGCGAAGAGCAGCACGACGGCGATGGGCACGCCGACCAGCATCCACTGGCCGAAGCCGATCTCCACGCCGTGCTCGGCGGCCATGTGGCCCGCGAGCAGGGTGTTGGGCGGGGTGCCGATGATGGTGCCGAGCGAGCCGATGGACGCGGCGTAGGCGATGCCGAGCATGAGCGCGGTGCCGAAGTTCGTCTTGGTGAGGGAGCGGATCTCGGCCTGCGTGGGGGCCTCGCCGGGCGCGGAGGCGGGCGCGGCGGGGCGGTCGGCCCGGTCTGCTGTCTCGTCCGCGGTCAGGGCGTCGTCCGTGCCGTAGCGCTGGACGAGCACGAGGATGGACACGCCGATGGGGAGCATCATCACGGCGGTGGCGGTGTTGGACACCCACATGGAGATGAACCCGGTGGCGATCATGAAGCCCAGGACGAGGTTCACGGTCCTGGCTCCCATGAACGTCAGGACGCCGAGCGCGATGCGCCGGTGCAGGTTCCAGCGCTGCATGGCCAGGGCGAGCATGAAGCCGCCCATGAACAGGAAGATGATGTTGTTGCCGTAGCTCGCGCCGATGGAGTCGAAGGTGACGCCGCCGTCGGACTCCTCGGCGGGCACGCCGAGCGGGAAGATGACGAGCGGCAGCAGGGCGGTGGCGGGGATGGGCAGGGCCTCGGTCATCCACCACACGGCCATGAGCGCGGCGGTGGCGGCGACGAGGCGGGGCCAGACGCCGAGGTCGCCCGGCATCAGCAGGAACAGGGCGACGGCGAGCAGGGGGCCGGCCACGAGGCCGATGATGCGCTTGACGTTCTCGCCGCCGGTCAGCGGCTCGTCACGCATGCCCGGGGAGAGCTCGTGTTCGAACTCCTGGGCGGCCGCCCGGGGGTCGAAGCGGGAGACATGCTCGTTGACGTTGCGCGGCGGGGGGAGTGGACGGGACTCCATGGGGGCCTCCTCCTCAGGTCAGGCCCTTGGCGCGGCCTGGCAATTCTCTGTGAGTTTCACGGTAGCAAGTGACCTGGGACACGGAAAGACGACGTCGGGGCTGCGCCCGCCCACCCGCCTGGTCCCCGCCCGGCCCCGCTCACGCCTCCCGCGCCGACTCCGCCCGACGACGGCGCAGCTCGTCCTCCTCCACGCCCGCGACCAGTTCCGGGGCGGCCAGGGGCCGGGGCGCGGACTCGAGTGTGCGGATGTCCGGCGTGGGGGCCAGGCCCGGGTCGGCGTCGCGGAGGCGCCGGGCGGCGGGGAGCACGCGCGACTCGACGTTGCCGACGAGCTGGTTGTAGCGGTCCACGGCGGTCTTGAGGGAGCCGCCCATGCGGTCCAGGTGGGTGCCGAGCGTGCCGAGGCGCTCGTAGAGGTCCTTCGCGCTGGCCACCACGGTGTGGGCGTTCTCGGCCAGGGTGTCCTGCCGCCACGCGTAGGCCACGGACTTCAGGGCGGTCAGGAGGGAGACGGGGGCGACGAGCGCGACGTTCCGGGAGAACGCGTGGTCCAGCAGTCCGGGGTCCGCGTCCAGCGCCGCGGCCAGGAGCGACTCGGCGGGCAGGAAGCACAGGACCAGCTCGGGGGAGTGCTCGAGGCCGGCCCAGTAGGACTTCGCGGAGAGCTGGTCCACGTGGCGGCGCACGGCCGCGGCGTGCTGGGCGGCCAGCGCCTGGCGCCGCTCGTACGCCTCCTCGCCGGGCTCGTCCGCAAGGGCCTCGGCGGCCAGCGCGTCCCCGATGGGGGCCTTGGCGTCCACGGCCATGGCCTTGCCGCCGGGCAGGGACACCACGAGGTCCGGGCGGAGGCGCTCGCCGTCCCTGCCGGACAGCGTGGCCTGCTCCGTGAAGTCCACGTGGTGGAGCATGCCCGCCGCCTCGACGACCCGCCGCAGCTGCGCCTCGCCCCAGTGACCCCGCGCGGAGGTGGACTTGAGCGTGGCCATGAGCGACGTGGTCTGGTTCAGCAGGTCCCGGTCCGTGGCCGCGGCGGCGCGGAGCTGCTCCCCGAGTCGGCCGAACTGGGAGGCCCGATCCCGTTCCAGCACGCTCACCTGCTCCTGGAGCGCCGCCAGCCGCTGGCCCAGCGGGGCGAGCGTGGACATCACCTGGGACTCCGCGCGTTGGCGTTCGGCATCCTCGGCGCGCGCGGCCGTGAGCGCGCGCTGCTCCGCCCGGGCGGCCGCGAGCTCTTCTCGCACCCCCTGGTGCTCGGTGCGCAGCGCGGCCAGCTCGGCCTGGGCCCGGCGGGCCTCCTCACCGCCGCCGGCCGCCCGGCGCCACATGAGCCACGCGCCCACCAGGGCGCCCAGCACGAGTCCGAGGATGAGGGCGAGCAGCAGGCTGAGGATCTCCATGCCCCCACCCTCGCAGGCCGCACGGACACGGTAGGCCGCGGCGCGCCGTCGTCGTGGCGGGCGGCTCAGCCGAAGAGCGGGTTGGGGCCGTTGGCCACGACCTGCGGGTCGCCGTCGACGCGGGCAGCGATGCCCGCCGCGGCCACGCCGGGCAGATACGGGAAGACCATGCGGGTCGAGGCCAGGGCGGCGGCGTCGAAGGCCTCCACCGCGACGGCCGGGCGGGGCCCGTCGGCCGTCTCGATCTCGCCGTCGAACACGGCCACCGCCCGCGTGGGGCGCGGGCTGATCTTCGCGACGGTGGCGGCCGCCTGCTCGGGCTCGAGGTCCGGGTGCTCCCACATCCCGCGCTGGCCGTCGGCGGCGACGGCGAGGATCGTCGGGGCGAACACGGGCTGCCGGCCGAGCGTGTCGAACACGTGCTCCACCGCGAGGCTGATCAGCGGCAGCAGCTCGCCGCCGGGAGGCGTGGGGGTCGGTCCGGTGGGCGTCGGGGTGCTCATGGGCCGAGGCTACCGGCCCTGTCCGACGGCGCCCACCCGCGCCTAGCGTGAACCCATGCAGCTCACCATCGCCCCCGGGGACATCACGGCCACGCACGCAGACGCCGTCGTCAACGCCGCCAACTCCACCCTGCTCGGCGGCGGAGGCGTGGACGGCGCCATCCACCGGCGCGGCGGCCCCGAGATCCTGGCCGAGTGCCGCCGCCTGCGCGAGACCGACCTGCCGGAGGGGCTGCCCGCCGGCCAGGCCGTGGCGACGACGGCGGGGCGCCTGCCCGCGCGCTGGGTCATCCACACGGTGGGCCCGGTGTGGGCCAAGACGATCGACAAGTCCGACACCCTCGCCTCATGCTACCGCGAGTCCCTGAAGGTGGCGGCCGGGCTCGGCGCCCGGACAGTCGCGTTCCCGGCGATCTCCGCGGGGATCTACGGCTGGCCCATGGAGGACGCGGCGCGGATCGCCGTCGAGACCTGCCACGCGATGGCGGACGAGGTGGGCGGCACCGTGGACGAGGTGCTGTTCGTGCCGTACGGCGAGACGGCGGAGGCCGCGTTCCGTGCGGCGCTCGAGCACCTCACCTGAGCGCCTCCGCTGACCCGCCCCTACAGCCACCCGCGGTCGCGCGCGACCGCCGCGGCCTCGCCGCGCGTGCTGGTGGCCGTCTTGCCGATCGCCGCGCTCAGATGGTTGCGCACCGTGCCCGCCGAGAGGTGCAGGCGCCCGGCGATCGCCCGGACGGAGGCCCCCGTGAGCGCTTCGCGCAGCACGTCGACCTCCCGCGGGGTCAGCGGGCTGGGCCCCGCCGCGAGGGTGTCCACCGCGAGCGAGGGATCCACCACGCGCTCCCCGCGGGCCACCGCGCGCACGGCGTCGGCGAGCTGCTCGGCCGGGGTGTCCTTGACCACGAATCCCCGGGCCCCGGCGGCCAGGGCCCGCTCCAGGTAACCGGGGCGGCCGAAGGTCGTCACCATCAGCACGGCGCAGTCCAGGCCGCGGTCCCGGATCCGGCGCAGGGCCTCGAGCCCGTCCACGCCGGGCATCTCGATGTCCAGCAGGGCGACGTCCACGTCATGGGCCTCGACCGCCTCCGCCACCTCGTCCCCGGAGGCCGCCTGGGCGACGACGGTCAGGTCCGGCTCGGTGTCCAGGAGGGCGGCCAGGGCGCCGCGCACGAGCGCCTGGTCGTCGGCCAGCAGCAGGCGCAGCGGAGCCCCGGGCCCGCGACCGGCCGAGGGCGGCGACGCCGGGGACGGGGCCGGGTCGGCTGACTCTCTCATGCGTCCATCCTGCCCTCGGCGGCGGGCAGCACCCCGCGCGCGGCCTCCGTCGTGGCCCCGCCCCAGTGCACGGCCACGCCGGTGCCGGCCCCGCCCAGCCCTGGCCCCACCTCGAGGCGCGCGCCCTCCGCCGCCGCCCGCTCGGCGAGGGTGCGGGGGCCCACGCCGGCGGCGACGGAGGCCGGCAGCCCGGCGCCGTCGTCGAGCACCGCCACGTGGTGGGCGTCCAGGCTGATGCGGACCCGGCGGGCCCCGGCGTGGCGGAGCACGTTGGTCACGGCCTCGCGCACGATCCAGGCGGCCAGGGCGCGGTGACGCTCCGGCACCTCGGTGACGGCGCCGGGCGGCGGGGCCTCGACGGCCATCCCGGCGTCCCGCAGCGCCCCCACCGAGAGGGAGAGCTGCCCGCCCAGCTCCGGGGCGGCGAGCTCGGCGACGGCGGCCCGCGCCTCGGCCAGGGCCGTGCGGGACAGGGCGATCACCTCGGCGGCCTCCTCCTTGGCCCGGGCGGGGTCCGTGTCGATCAGCCGGTGCACGAGCTGGGTCTTGACGTTGATGGTGGTCAGGGAGTGCCCCAGGATGTCGTGCAGATCCCGGCCGAGCCGTTCCCGCTGACCGGCGAGGTCGAGTTCATGCGTCATCTCCACGACCCGGTCGTCCCGGCCGATGGCCAGGCGCATGCCCACCAGCACCACCAGGACGACGGCGAGGTTGCCCAGCACGACGGGCAGCGCCGGATCGCCGGGGAAGAACAGCAGCCCGGCCGCCAGCACCGCGGCCACCGTGACACCGGCGCCGATCAGGCCCACGCGGAGCCGGTGGGGGAAGAGCCATGCGGCCACGAGGAAGGGGGAGTAGAGCAGGGCGTGGACGCCCAGGATCCGGGTCAGCACGGCCACGCACGCGGCGAGCACGAGCCAGGTGAGGATCGTGTTGGCCCAGGCAGGCCACGCGCGCACCGGGCGCGGCACCACGAACGCGGCCAGGTAGACGAGGACGAAGACCGCGATGGCCGCCACCCCCAGGATCGCCTCGCCCCGCCCGTCCCCGGGCGTGAACGCCCGGCGGAGGAGCTCGACGAGGACGAAGCCGAAGCTGATGAGCCACACCCCGGCGAACCCCAGCGTGGACGGCCACAGGTGCAGCGGCAGGACGGCGGGGTCGTGCTCCGCCGTGCCGACCGCCGGGCGGGCCGGCGCCGGGGATCCTCCGTCGGGGCTCATGCGCGGGCCGTCCGGGAGCGGGAGGCGAGCAGGCAGACCACTGCGAACACGGCCGTCCAGGCCAGCAGGTTCACGAGCGGCAGCCACAGCGGGTCCGCGGCGGCGGCGGGTTCCGTTCCCATCGGTGCCCTCTCTCCCTCCATCTGCGGCCACCGGGCGAGGACGCCGGCCCCGTACACCGGAGTGAAGCGCCCGATGTCCAGCATGATCCCCGAGAGCGGGACGAAGAGGTTCCCGAGGAAGCCGAACACCACCAGGGTGCCCGACGCCGCGGACACGGCGGCCTCCGAACGGAAGAGCAGGGCGGCCGCCAGGCCGAACAGCGCGAACGGCAGCGAGGACACCAGGGCGAGGGCGCCCGTCGTGAGCCAGCGCAGCGGGCCGTCGAGCTCGGCGCCCGTGAGCGCGCCCGCGGCGAGCACGGCGAGCACGGGCAGGGCGGCGATGGCCAGGGCCACGAGGCACTTGCCGGCGAGGTAGGCGCCCGGGGTGAGCGCGGTCAGGGAGAGCTGGCGGCCCCAGCCGGACTGGCGCTCGACGGCGGCCGAGCCGGCGATCGAGGTGGTGGCCATGACCGCCCCGTACACGGCCATGCCGGTCATGGTGTACGCGGACACGTTCCCGTGGCCGACGGGGAGGTCACCCCAGTCGGAGAGCGCGCCGAACATGAGGTAGAGCGCCACGGGGAGGACGACGATGAAGAACGAGCTCTCGATCATCCGCACGTTGCGGACGAACTCGCGGCGTGCGTAGCCGACCAGGCGGCCGGGGGCGGTGGTGGTCGTGCTCATGCGAGGGCCTCCTGCGGCTCGGAGGGTGCCGGCTGGCCGGCGTCGGTCAGGGAGAGGAACACGTCGTCGAGGGAGGCGTGGGTGATCGCCAGGTCCTCGACGAGGTGATCGTTCAGCAGGTGGCGGGCGACGTCGTCGCCGGTGACCGAGCCCCCGGCGGGGACGCGCACGCGCAGGCGGCTGGGGGAGAGGTGCTGTGGTTCGAGCTGGACGGCGTCCTGCGGCAGGTCCAGGGCGGCGGCGAGGCGGGCGGGCGCGTCCGGATCGTCTCCGCCGCCGGTCCAGCGGCCCGTGAGGGTGACGGACCCGCCGGTGGCGAGCTCGGCGGGCGTGCCGTCCGCGTGGATCCAGCCTTCGCGCATCAGGACGATCCGGTCCGCGAAGTCCTCGGCCTCGGGGAGGAAGTGGGTGGCGAACACGATGGTGCGGCCCCGGTCCGCCTCGGCGTGCATGGTGTCCCAGAAGTCGTGGCGGGCGCGGACGTCCATGCCCGCGGTGGGCTCGTCCAGGATCAGCAGCTCGGGGTCGGTGAGCAGGGCCAGGGCGAAGCGCAGCCGCTGGCGCTCGCCTCCGGAGCACTTCTTCACACGGCGGCCGGCCAGCCCGGTGAGGCCGGCGCGCTCGAGGGCGGCGGGCACGCCGATGTGGCGGCGGTGGCAGCCGGCCACCATGGCCACGGTCTCGCGGACGCTCAGGTCCTCCAGCAGGCCGCCCGTCTGCAGCACCGCGCCCACCCGGCCCTGGCGGACGGCGGCGACGGGGTCGGAGCCGAGGACGCGGACCGTGCCGTCCGAGGGCGGGCTGAAGCCCAGGGCCATGTCCAGCAGGGTGGTCTTGCCGGCGCCGTTGGGCCCGAGGAGGGCGAGGACTTCGCCGGCAGGGACGGTGAGGTCCACCCCGTCCACGGCCCGGACGGGTCCGAAGCGGCGGGTGAGTCCCCGGGTTGCGAGTGCGGGTGCGTTGCTCATGGGTCCAGCCTCGCCGCGGGGCGCGCCCCGCGGGAGCGGCAGACGTCAGGAATGCGCCATGACGGATGTCATGGGTGGGGCCACGCCGAGGCGGGCGGGCCGTCCTCCAGAAAGTTGAGCGGAGTTCACGCAGATTTCTGGAATAGGTTCGCCGGGCGTGCTGTTGTGGTGATCAGACGCCGCGGTGTCAGCGGCGCCCACCCGACTCCCGAGGAGAGTGAACCGACATGGCCCGTCCCATCGATCCGTTCCGCGAGATGGAGCGTCCCTTCCGTGAGATGGAGCGCCTGGTGAACGGTCTGACGACCCGCGCGACCGGCACCGCGTCCATGCCCATGAACCTGTACCGCGAGGGCGACGCCTTCGTCGCCGAGGTCGAGCTGCCCGGCGTCGACCCGGCCTCCATCGACGTGGACGTGGAGGAGCGCACGCTCACCGTCCGCGCCGAGCGCAAGGAGGACCCGGCCCGCGAGGACCGCCGCTGGCTCACCCGTGAGCGTTCCGCCGGCACCTTCGCCCGCCAGCTCACCCTGGGCGAGGGCCTGGCCCTCGACCGCATCCAGGCCGACTACAGCGACGGCGTCCTGACCCTCACCATCCCGGTGGCGGAGCAGGCCAAGCCCCGCAAGATCTCCGTCACCCACGGCGGCGCCGCCCCCGTGGCCGGGCAGACCGTGGAGGGCGAGACCGCCGAGGCCTCCGGCGAGTGATCGCCCTCTGACGGAGCCGCGCGGCCGGCGTGACCGGCCCGCGGCCCGTCCCCCCGAACGCAGATGCGGCGGGCCCCCACCGGGGGCCCGCCGCATCTGCGTGATGGTCAGGCGCGATCGGCCAGGACCAGCTGCGCGGCCTTCTCACCCGCACACGTAGTCGGCGACTTTCTCGTCGGTCTGCACGTTCACGCCCGGGGCGAGCTCCCGGCCGGCCCACTCCGCCACGGAACGGGGCCGGTGCGGGACGCCTCCGCCGCGGCGGACCCGCCGGTAGACTGCCGGACTGTGGCTTTGACTATCGGATTCGTGGGACTGCCCAACGTGGGCAAGTCGACCCTGTTCAACGCGCTGACGCGCCAGACCGTGCTCGCCGCGAACTACCCGTTCGCGACGATCGAGCCGAACGTGGGCGTGGTGAACCTGCCGGACGAGCGCCTGCCGCAGCTGGCCGAGATCTTCGGCTCCGAGCGCATCCTGCCGGCCACGGTGTCCTTCGTGGACATCGCCGGCATCGTGAAGGGCGCCTCCGAGGGGGAGGGCCTGGGCAACCAGTTCCTGGCGAACATCCGTGAGGCCCACGCGATTGCCCAGGTGGTGCGCGCGTTCGACGACGGCGACGTCGTCCACGTGGACGGCAAGGTGGACCCGGCCTCGGACATGGAGACCATCAACACCGAGCTGATCATCGCGGACATGCAGACCGTGGAGAAGGCGATCCCGCGCGTCGAGAAGGAGGTCAAGGGCAAGAAGAAGGAGCCCGCCGACCTCGAGGCGCTCAAGGCCGCGCTCGCGGTGCTGGAGCGGGGCGAGACGATCTTCGCCGCGAAGGACAAGGACAAGCTGGACATGGACCGGCTGCGGGAGCTGAGCCTGCTCACCGCCAAGCCGTTCATCTATGTGTTCAACTCGGACGAGGGTGTGCTGGGGGACGAGGCCAAGCAGCAGGAGCTGCGCGATCTGGTGGCCCCCGCCGACGCCGTGTTCCTGGACGCCAAGCTCGAGTCCGACCTGGTGGAGCTCTCTGAGGAGGAGGCCGCCGAGATGCTGGAGATGGCCGGGCAGGACGAGTCCGGGCTGGACCAGCTGGCCCGCGTCGGATTCTCCACCCTCGGCCTGCAGACCTACCTGACGGCGGGGCCGAAGGAGACGCGCGCGTGGACCATTCCGGTCGGCGCGACGGCGCCCGAGGCTGCCGGCGTGATCCACACCGACTTCCAGCGCGGCTTCATCAAGGCAGAGATCGTGAGCTTCGAGGACCTGATCGCCGCCGGCTCCATGTCCGACGCCAAGGCCGCCGGCAAGGTGCGTATGGAGGGCAAGGACTACGTCATGAAGGACGGCGACGTGGTGGAGTTCCGGTTCAACGTGTAGTCGAGGCCTTGTCGACGAACTGCCGCGGTCGGTGATCACTGTGTCCGAGACCAGGTGATTTGTATCGTGGTGGTGTGAATTGATCCATGCTTCATTATATTGATCAGGTGGCCACCCATGGGCATCATCCCGCTGCCAGTCCTTTCGACAAGTGTATCAGCGAAATCCTTAGAGTGAGTGCGTTCGAGTTGCGCAAGGTGGAGTTTCCAGCACTGTGACGAACGATCATCTTCACGGCACGATGGAGGATGTGGACTCTGTTGTTGGGGGGAGAGCCGGGTAGCTAGTAGCCGATGGCCCAGAGATTCCGATTGCTGCGGGGCACGTGACCGCGATCACCCAGTAATTTATGCGGTTCGTGAAGGCTGGATGCGACGACGGCGGTCTCATGGCGGTGCGCGTCTGGTCGCTGGTCTGTCCCGAAGCCTATTCGGTTATGGATGTGCTGAGCTTTCGAATCGCCGCCTAACATCTCGAAGTGAGGAGCCAAACAATGAAGTTTCTGGGTGTCGCATCAGTTGTATATCTTAGAGAATATGCCTTGGAGTTCCTGCACCACATCGTCAGCATATTCAGCATGGAGTTCGCGTAGAGCTTCAAGATTTGTGATTCTCTCGCAGAACTCAATTGCCGTCGCGACCTTGTCTCTGCCCGCGTCCGTCCGGCAGTAGGTCTCGAGGTCGCCCCGGCGCAGGACGAATACATTCTCTTCGGCGAGAGACGAGATTACGGTGTCGCGTGCAGAAGCGATCTCCTCCGAGGACGGATTTGCGAGTTCGTTCAGCTTGGCATCACCATTGCCAGCGTCGAAGAGCTCGCTCAGTGTCTCATCCAGGAGTCGGGCAACGTTATCGCTAGGAGCGTCGCGCCAGTTAGACAGGTGGGACTGCGCGGCAGACCACAGCTCCCTGGCATTTCGGCGACTGGTGATGCTCCGCACTGTCTTGCTATTAGACTCGCTATTATCAGAGATCCTTTCGCTGATCAGTCCCATCAGCCTTGAGTGCGCGGCTCGGGTCTCCGCATCTCGGGTCAGTTGCTCAAAGCCGCGCACGAGGGCATCCAAGTCGGTGATGACATGGATCGGGATCTTGAAGCTGGAGAAGAACTCCCTGTAGCGGTTGATGTTCCCCTTGCCGTCGATCTTCACGAACATGATGTTCTTGTCGATGTCGTCCCAGTCCTGATTGATCAATCGGGCCAGGTGTGGATAGGTGAAAGTGTCGCTGTCACCTTCGACCAGGACGACGCGCTGCGCAAAGAATGCGGCTTCGTTGTTCTCGTGTTGCACGATCTGGTAGGCGTCCCGATGACCGATCGTGAGGTCAACGGGGTGCGCGGTTACCCCATCATCGGTCTTCTGGAGCCGGGCGAAGCCCTCCGTCCCAGGGCGGAAGAACCCTGGAGAATGGGTCGTGACCAGCACCTGGTGCTCGTTCGAGAAGGTGCCCAGGGCTGCCATAAGCTGGCGCTGAGCACGGGGGTGCAGGTAGAGCTCTGGCTCTTCGAAGAGCAGTACATAAGAGGGGCGCGGCGATTCTGATCGCGTATCGTCGCTCAGGCCGGTGCTCCGAATGCTTGCGTACGCTCGGAGCAGGGCAAACAGGACAGTCCGTTTGAGGCCATCGCCCTTGCTGGAAATGGAGCCCTCGTGCCCGTCGTCGACGCGTAGTTCGGCACCGGATAGCAGCATGGATAGCGTCGGTGCGGGCACGTCCATGCGGAGTGAGACGCCGGGAAAGCTCGCGCGGACGAACTCTTCGATCGTCGATTCAATGCGCTGGACGGCCTCAAGTCGAGCGTCGACTTCCAATCCGTCGTCATTCAGAGAACGGTTGAGTTTCTGATACACGGAGCGGAACTGATCGTTGATGTCGCTGAAGTGGTCCGCTACTTCATCGAAGAGCAGTTCGAGAAGCTTGCTAAAGGCTGACGTCCCGGTGGACTTCGCCTCCACGGAGGCATCCTTCACGGCTTCGATGTAGATCACGGACGGGAGGAGCGGCTTGACGGACTGTGCGATGCCCGTGGGGTATGCGGTGGGTGTCTCTTCTAGTTCCTCGGGCGGAAGCTGCCCGACCAGTTCAGTCCACGCGTCTTTGACCTGCTGCTGATTCGGCGCTGCGGGTAGTGCGCCTTCCATCGGGGGCAGTAATTCGACGACCGCTTGACGGAGCTGAGCGCCCTTCTTTCCTTTGATTGTCGAGGCCAGTGATTCTTGGCTCCATGACGGGTCGCTTGGGCCAAGCTTCAAGTACCTAGATTCGGCTTTCCCGTCGATTTCCTGCGTGCGAACGATCGTGAGCACGCCGTCCCTGAGCATTTCGCGTACCCGGTCTCGATGGGTCTCGTTCACCCTTCGAAGATCTTCCTCGTCGATCCCCTCGATGCGTAGTTCGACGCTCGCCGGAAGTTCTGGGTTCCGGAAATCCTCGGCGCTGAGCTTCTTGTCTTCTAGGACGTACTGGATCGCATGGAGCACGGACGACTTCCCTGCGTTATTCTCGCCAATGAGGCACCCGAGCTGGGTTAGGGGGAGCTCGGTGTTACTGTGGGCGCGGAAATTCTTGATTCTGACATGGGTAAGGCGCACGGGAAGCTCCTAATTTCGGGTCTGCTGGCGGTATCGAAAAGATATGCGTCCGGCTCGCGTCTTCAGCCGCATCATCAATGACTGGGAGTAATTCAGCCTACCAAGCGAGGGGAGCGACGATCAGGCACCGACGCCTCGCACCCCATTCGGCTGGCGGGGGCGAACAGCTGGCCGACGCGGCCTGGTGTAGGAGGGCATGACGTTGTTGACTCGTACCGGGGCCAGCGAGGCCGGCGGGGCGTTCCCGCAGGAGGTATGAGGCCGATGGCAGTTGTAGTGGTTCACCCACACTGCCAACGCCTCACGCCGGGCCGTCTCTGAGGAGTACGGGCGGGCGTAGAGGACCTCGTCCACCATCAGCCGGTTGTACCGGTCGACCTTCCCGTTGTGACGCGGGGCGTAGGGGCGGATCGAGTCGGTGCCGGCCCCCGAGAGAGACCACCTTCGCGGTGAACTCCACGGCCCGGTAGTTGTTCCCGTTGTCTGTGACCACCCGGTCCACGGTGATGCCGTGGGCGACGAAGAACGCCCTCGCCCGGCAGAAGAACCCGATCGTGGTCACCGCCTTCTCGTCCTCCAACGCCTCGGTGTACGCCAGCCGGGTGTACCTGTCGATCGCCGAGTGCAGGTAGGTGTACCCGACCCGGCAGCCAGGCCCGCGCTTGGCCGCCCGCGCGTTCTCGGAGTCCCGGCCGTGAGCACGCCAGCCGCCCCCTTCAGGGATGCGCCCGGTCTTCTTCACGTCCAGGTGCACTATGTGCCCCGGAGCCCGGGCGGTGATCTTCTAGATTCGTTGGCGCAGGTCCTCACCCGTGGGCGCGAGGTCTCGTAGTCGGGAGATGCCCAGCCGGTGCATCCACCTGCCCACCGTTCGGAGGCACACCCGGTGGCCTTGAGAGACCAGGCGGTGATGGATGCGGCGGGCTGACCACTTGCACTCCCGGCGCAGGGTGAGGATCTGGGTGACCAGGGCCGGGCCAAGCTGGGCGGGAGAGCGTCGTGACCGGCAGGAGCGGTCCTGCGATCCTGCCTCGCCTTCGGCACGGTAGCGGGCGACCCAGGTGGCCACCGTGGGCCGACTGACGCGGAACTCCGCGGCCACGTGGGACTGCGGGATCCCGTCGTTCAGGTGGCGGTGGACCATGCGCAGCCGGCCGGTGGGGGTCAGAGGTGCGTTAGCGTGAGTCACGAGCGGGCTTCCTTCCGCGGATGAGTGGATGTCGCAATTCCCATCCTGCGGGGCGGAGCCCGCTCGTCTCATCTCAGCCCGTACCCCGTGGCAAGAACCTCATGACCCACAACACCTAGCCGCCCGCTCGAACGGCTCGGGCGGAGCCCGTGGCCGGCTGGGATCTTCACGGAATCTTCAAAGTTGAGCCCCTTTTCCGGGCCGGGCGGGGGGTCTATGGTCGGTTGCATGGCGGGCCGGTTCCGGCCGGTTCGTTTTCCGAACCGCACCGATGAAGGAGTAAGCCATGACCCATCACGTGAGCTCGATGCTGGAGACCTACCCGAAAGACTTGGGGGACATCGACCGGCAGAAGCTGGCCGAGTGCATCGAGGCCTGTTTCGAGTGCGCTCAGACCTGTACGGCCTGCGCGGACGCGTGCCTGGCCGAGGACATGGTCGCAGAACTGAGGCAGTGCATCCGGTTCAATTTGGATTGCGCCGACATCTGCGCCACCACCGGGGCGGTGCTGTCCAGGCAGACCGGCAACAACGTCGAGACCACTCGTGCCCTGCTGGAGGCCTGCCGGACCGCCTGCAAGACGTGCGGGGACGAGTGCGCCTCCCACGCTGAAATGCACGAGCACTGCAAGATCTGCGCTGAGGCCTGCCGGCGCTGCGAGCGGGCCTGCGCCGAGTTGCTCGCCTCCCTGGGCTGAGCGGAGCCAGGCCCATGCCGTAATGCCGGTCAGGGCCAGCAGGCGTGGAACATGTGCTGCTGTCCCTGACTGGCCCGGCGGTACAAGAACACCCCGCAGGAGGAGAACTCGACGTGTCAAAGACAGAGCACAGCAGTGACCTGTAGCGCCCGTTGCGTCCTGACCTCGGAACGAAACCCAGGCGCTTCACTTGTGCATGGCTGCATCCAGTTCCGTCTCGCTGTGGTCAGCGCAGCAGGACGGGTCGGGCATCGATGCGGGTGCGGAAGAGGGTGTAGGGCTTAACCCGTTCATCCTGCCCCTGCCGGTAGTCGGCCTGGCGGTGGAGCTGGTTCGCGGTGATGTAGAGGTAGCCGTCGGCCGCGACCGAGAGCGTGTCCGGCCACAGCAAACGAGGGTCGCTGACCACGGTCTCCCACGCCCCGACGGTGTCGACCCGACGCCGCAACACCGCGTTGTGCTCGTAGTTCGTCGCATACACGTTGCCCTGTGCGTCGGACTCCAGGCCGTCGCCGGCCCCGCCCTTGTCGCCTTCATCACGCACGGTCGCGGCCACCGCCGCCTCATCCAGGGCTCGGTCCACCAGCGCGTCGGTAGCCACACTGTAGAGCCGCCGGGATGCCAGCGGGCAGTAGTAGAGGCGGGCGCCGTCGGCGCCGATGGCGATTCCGTCCGCGCCCACCGCGATCGCCGGCGCCACGGTCCCGTCCTCCTGGCGGGCGACCATCGGGCGGCCCTCGACAACCGGCATGAAGTCTGTGAGCGGCTCGGCCTTCGTGGAGGGGTGCTCGTGCAGCCGCCGCCAGCTCTGACCGGTGGCCAGGTCCACCACCACCAGCGCGTTGGGTCCCTGGTCGGAGGAGTCGGTGAGGTAGGCGACGCCCTCGGCTCCGCGGCGCAGGTCGAAGCGCACGTCGTTGAGGTAGCTGGTGGGCAACGCGACATCCTGGGGGAACAGGATGGTCTTGACCACTGTGTCGCTGGTCAGGTCGACGCAGACGAGCTTGGGCCCGCCGTAGGTCGTGGGCTTGAATAGCGGGCTTCCGGTGTCCAGGATCCACAGCCGATCGGCAGGGTCCACCACCACGCTCTGCACCGAGACCAGGGTGTTCGCCAGGTCGTCGGAATCGGCGCGATTGATGGCCTCGTTCGGGTAGGCCACCGCCTCGCCGTCGCGAATTTCGGCCACCGTGAAGGCGACGTCATCGCCCCACTTCGGGTAATTGACGAAGATCCGCCCCCGGTGCGAGACCGTGACGCCGGTGAGCATGGGGCCGTGGAAATGGGCCACCTCCTCCAGCTCGCCCACCGGCTGCTCCGCGGGCAGGCTTTCCGATCGATTCTCCATCACATCGCTCCTGTCGGTCGGGCTCGTGCTCGAAACGGTACACCGGGTTCCCGGCCGCCGGGGCGGGAGCCTTCGGGCAGGACCAGTTCTGCCCGGCAATCCCAGTGGGTTGCGGTGTGCGGTGCCCAGGACCCCGGTGCATGGAGAGCCCCCGTCCAAGTCACGTAAGGGGAGTGGTGCGCCGGTCAGCTGGTCCGGGCCACGGCGCTGAGCAGGGTGACCGCGACCGCGTCGATCTCGTGCGCTTCCACGCCGCCGACCTGGTTGAGCACCCGCAGCCGCGCCAGGACGCTGTCTCCGATCGCCAGGACACCGTCTGATGAGACCAGCTCGACGTCGAAGTGTTCGGCCCACTCATCCCAGACGCCGCGGCTTTCGCGCGCGAAAGCAACGAGTCGCGGGTCGTCGTGGGCATGTCGGAAGATCCGCGACTCGCCTCCGGACTGACCCGTCCCGGGCAGACCAGCCTCGTACAAGCGCACCGGCACGCCCTGCTCCCGCAGCGCGTACGCCGTCGACAGACCAACGATCCCACCCCCGATCACTGCTACCTCGGGTGAACGCGTCGTGGCAACGCCGTCGTCAGTTCCTGTCATCGTGGTTCCTCGATCTGTTGGTGATGAGCGATACGCCGCAGGAGAAGGGCCGCTGCCACGACGCCAGCGGGCTGTGTAAGCCCGCAGTCACCGCGCCATTGCTTGGCTAGGGCGAAGTGGCGTTCCACGACGTTGCGCCCGCGGTAGGCCTGGGCGTCGAAGGCCGGCGGCCGCCCGCCGCGGCTGCCGCGACGGGCTCGGGCCGCGATCTGGTCCCGTTTCTCCGGAATTACCGCGGTGATTCGGCGGCGGCGCAGCTCGTTGCGAATCACTCCGGTGGCATAGGCCCGGTCGGCGATCACCGCCTCCGGGCGGGCTCGGGCGGCGCCGGCGCCGAGTCGGGGAATCTGGATTTCGGCCAGCACCTGCGCCAGCACGGCCCCGTCGTTGCGCTGCCCGCCGGTGACGATCGCGGCCAGCGGCCGGCCGCGGCCATCGACGGCGTGGCGAATCTTGGTCGTCAGCCCGCCGCGGGAACGCCCGATGCCGTGCCCGGGCGGCTCAACCTCATCCAGCGGCAGTTTCTTGTGATTCGCCCCGGCCCCCTGTGTCCTGGTCCGGACGAGTGGTGTTCGTGGCGTGCTGATGGGCCCGGGCGATGGTCGCATCGACCGAGACGGCCCAGTCAATCATCCCGGCCGCATCGGCCTCGGCCAGCACCTGGGTCAGCACCCGATCCCAGGTCCCATCCGCGGCGTAGCGACGGTGGCGCTTCCACACCGTCTGCCAGGGCCCGAACTGCTCCCGGGGCAGATCCCGCCACGGGACCCCGGTCCGATACCGGTAGGCGATGCCCTCCACCACCCTGCGGTGCTCCCCGAAGGGATGCCCACGCCGGCCCTGATTCGAGGGCAGCAACGGCTCGATCCGCTCCCACTGCGCGTCCGTGAATACCTGATACCGCGACCCTGTCGACCTCACCCGACCAGCCTGCCGCGAGCCTCACCACCGATAAGGGAGACACGCCCTAGGGCAGATGGGACTTCAACGGCGATGTTGTGGCGAACAGGGTTCGGCCGTCTCGATGGTCCTCAGGACAATAGAACGGCCCGCGGGGGCCTGCGTCAGGAGAGCGGGTGTGGACATCTTCGGGAAGCCCAAGGCGCTGCTGAGAGAGCAGGGGACGCCGTCGCCGCGCCCACGGACCACGAGGGCAAGGAGATCTGCATCCCGCACGGCACCCCCCGAGTTCGACAGCCCCAACTGGTACCATAAGCAAGTACCACATCGCACCCGAGGAGGCCAGCATGTCCATCAGCGCCAGTGAAGCCCGCAAGACCCTGTTCCCGCTCATCGAGCGAGTGAATGCGGACCGCGACGCCGTCGAGATCGTTTCCCGCAAGGGGAACGCCGTCCTCATGCCCGCGGACGAGTACGCCGCCTGGCGGGAGACCGCCTACCTGTTCCGCTCCCCGGCCAACGCCCGACGGCTGCTGGACGCCTACGAGCGAGCCCGCGCAGGGAGCGTTGAGGAGCACGCTCTGGACCGCCTGGACGGGGACGCCTGAGTGCGCCTCGTGTGGGACCGCTCCGCCTGGGAGGACTACACGCACTGGCAGACCACGGACCGCAAGGTCCTCAAACGGATCAACACCCTCATCGACGCGGCCCTGCGTGATCCCTTCGAGGGGATCGGCAAGCCCGAGCAGCTGAAGTACGGCGCGGCCGGGGCATGGTCCCGGCGCATCACGGAGGAGCACAGGCTCGTCTACCTCGTCGACGGCGAGGACCTGATCATCCTCCAGGCGAGGTATCACTACTGACATGCGCTTCACCCAGGCCGAGCTCCAACAGTTCCGCGACCGCACCGTCCCCGACCTGCTGCCGGACCCGCTGCGGCTGCTGTTCATCGGCATCAACCCCGGCCTGTGGACCGCCGCCACCGGTGCGCACTTCGCCCGCCGCGGCAACCGCTTCTACCCTGCCCTGTACCGTGCCGGGCTCACCCGACACCTGATCGACGCCTCCGACGGCTACAAGGCCGATGACCTCGCCGAGCTGCACGCCCGCGGCATCGGGATCTCCAACCTCGTCCCGCGGGCCTCCGCCCGCGCCGACGAGCTCACCGCGGAGGAGCTCGCCGCCGCCCCCGCCCGCCTGGACGCGCTCGTGGCAGCGCATGCACCGGCCGTCGTCGCCGTGTTGGGGGTGACGGCCTACCGTCAGGCATTCGGACACCCGAAGGCGGCGCTGGGGGAGCAGCAGACGCCGTGGCCGGGCACGCGGCTGTTCGTGGCGCCGAACCCCAGCGGGCTCAACGCTCACGCCACTCTGGACTCGCTCGCCGCGGATTACCGCGCGGCCGGTGCCGCGGCGGGGCTCGTGGACTGAGTGCACCCGCCGTCCCTGCGGCCGCGCTGCACGGTCGACAAGGCTCGCCGCCGGGCGCTGCCCTTGGGCCCCGATATGCTTCCCGCATGACGAGCGGGCAGACGGAACGGCGCATGAGTTGGCGAGCGATTCGCACGGAGGCGGGTTCGGCTGTGCTCCTGGTCGTCGTCACAGCGGTCGCCCTGCTCTGGGCGAACTCGCCACTCTCCGAGGCCTATTTCGGGCTGTGGGATGTCGAGATCGGGTTCGATGTCGGCGGGTTCGGACTGCACATGAACCTGCACCACTGGATCAACGACGGCCTCATGGTGGTCTTCTTCCTCGTCGTTGGCCTTGAGGTTCGACAGGAGTTCGCGCATGGGACGCTCCGAGACGCCAGCCGCGCGCGTCTCGCATTGATCGCTGGCGTCGCTGGCGTGGCCCTGCCCGCAATTCTCTACATCCTGATCGTGGCCGCCGCGGGCGGCGACGGGCTCGGTGGATGGGGCGCGGTGGTCGGTACCGACACCGCATTCCTGTTGGGTGCCCTCGCGCTCGTCGGCCCGAAACTCTCCGGCCAGTTGCGGGTGTTCCTCCTCACCCTCACCGTCGTCGATGACTTCCTCGCCGTCTCCATCATCGGCATCGTCTACAGCGACGAGATCCGGCTCGTTCCGCTGCTGGTCGCAGTCGCCTGCCTCGCCGGGTTGTGGCTTCTGGGTCGTTCGCGGCAATGGAGCGGCACACCGTACGTGCTGATTGTCATTGTGCTCTGGTTCGCGACCGTTGAATCCGGAGTCCACGCCTCCCTCGCGGGCATGGTCGCAGGACTCCTCATCCCCGCCTACCCGACGCGCCGGCAACAGGTGGTCGAGGCTCGTCAGCTGTTCCGCGACTTCTGGCAGTCGCCGAGCGCGGCATCGGCCCGCGCAGTCGATCGAGGCTTGGCGCAAGGCATCTCGGTCAATGAACGCATGCACGAGGTCTTGCGCATGCCCACCGCGCTCGTCATCGTCCCGATCTTCGCGCTCGCGAACGCCGGCGTCGACCTGCGCGGCGGCGTGCTCGTCGATTCCTTCCAGTCCTCCGTGACGTGGGGAGTCATCGTGGGTCTCGTGCTCGGCAAACTTCTCGGCATCGGTCTCGCCACCTTCGTCGCTGTGAAGCTTGGAGCCGGTCGGCTGCCCGAGGGTGTCGGGATGGGCAGCGTGTTCGGCGGCGCGGCGCTTTCGGGGATCGGGTTCACCGTGTCGCTCCTGGTGATCGGCCTCGCGTTCGGCTCGACGTCCGACCTGGGTCGGCAGGCGACCGTCGGCGTGTTGGTCGCGATGGTGCTCGCGACCGCGCTTGGTTGGCTGATCTTCCGGGTTGCTGCGAAACGCTGGGGAGAGGAGACGGCAGATCTGCCGATGGTGCTCACACCACCCGTTGATCCTGAAGTCGACCACATCCGCGGACCCGAGGACGCCCAGCTCACGCTCGTCGAGTACATCGACTTCGAATGCCCCTATTGCGCGCACGCAACGGGTTCCTGGGAGGACCTTCGCAGCCGGTTCGGGGACGATCTCCGGTATGTCGTTCGCCAGCTGCCACATCACCCTCACGGCCCCCTCGCCGCACGAGCGTCGGAGGCGGCATCGAATCAGGGGATGTTCTGGCCGTGGCTGGACTTCGTCTTCACGCGGCAAGATGCGCTCGAGCGCGAAGATCTGATCCGCTACGCCGAAGAGCTGGGCCTGGATGTCGCCCAGTTCACGGCTGACCTCGACAGCGCCGCCGTACGTGCCCGTGTGGAGCGGGATCTCGAAAGCGCTGATGCAAGCGGGGCGCACGCCACCCCGACGTTCTTCGTGGACGGCCGACGGTTGCTGGGCAGCTACGACGCTCGAACGCTCACGTCAGCCCTCGAAGCCAGCCGCCGAGGCACACGAACCCAGGAAGTGCGCTCCTGAGTCGTCGGGCGTCGCGGGGCCCGTCAGAAGAGCGGCCAGGGCACGGCCGGCGTCCGGCCGCTCGGGGCAGGGAAGATCCCGTCGTCGAGCAACTGGGCACAGCGTTCGGCAAGGGCGCCGATCTCCTCGGCACTGAGCAGCTGCACCAGCCCCCGCCCCAGCGTGCCGTCGAGCCCCTCGAGAACCCGGCCGACGCCGTCGCGCTCCTCCTCGCTCAGCTCCTCGCCGAGCCACCCCCAGAGCACGGTGCGCAGCTTGTCCTGCATATGGAAGGTGAGCCCGTGGTCCACGCCGTGTCGGTGCCCGCCGGGCATGGCGAGGATGTGGGCGCCCTTGCGGTCGGCGTTGTTGACGATCACGTCGAACACCGCCATGCGGCGCAGTGCCGGCGTGTCCTCGTGGGCCAGGACCAGCCGATTCCCGCCCTCGTCCTCACCCTCCAGGATCGTGAGCCACCCCGAGGCCGGCACCTCGTCCGCCGGGAACAGGTCCACGGCGTCCTGCTCAGGATCCTGCTCCTGCCAGAGCTGCACCATGCCCTCGCCGAAGGGGCCGTCGCGCAGCCACGTGCGCGGCACGACGTCCCACCCCAGCGCCTCGGACACCAGGTGCGCGGCCACCTCGCGGCGGGCCAGAGTTCCGGCGGGAAAGTCCCAGAGCGGGGCCTCGCCGGCCACCGGCTTGTAGACCACCGGGGTGTCACCGATCGCGCCGAAGAACGTGGCGTTGGACGCCGTCGTGATGCGGCCGGTGAGCGTCAGCTCTCCGGCCGTCAGCTCGCCGGCGGGCACGTCCGCGGCGCCCATCAGGAGTCGGGGAGAGTGCAGTCGTGACCGTCGGGGTCGATGGGCTGGCCGCAGTCGGAGCAGATCGGACGCCCGGCGTCCACGACCTCCCGGGTGCGCCGGGCGAACGCCCGGGCGGCGCCGACGGGCATCCGCACGCGCACGGCCTCGGCGTCCGCCTCGAGCGCCGGGTCGGCGTCGTCGTCGGTCAGCGGGTGCGCGTCGACGAGTACCTGCGCGGTGGTGGGGTCCCAGCCCAGGCCGATGGCCCCCACCCGGAACCACTCCTGCACCGGGTCCAGCGGATCGTTGTCCACGAGTTCCACGGGCGTGCTGGCCGGGACGCTGTGCGGATTGCCCTCCAGCGCCATGAGATCGTCGAGGATCTCGTCGATCATCTCCGCCATCAGGGCCGACTGCTGCTTCTCGAGGGCCAGGCTCACCAGCCGGGGCCCGGTGCGCACCTGCAGGTAGAACGTGCGGGCTCCGGGACGCCCGAGCGTTCCGATCACGACCCGATCCGGCCAGTCGAACTCATGGGCGGGGGCAGGTGCATCAGTCATGTCACGATCCTAGGCGTCCGCTCGTCCACCGCGCCGGGCCCGGTGCCCGCACCGCCGCCCACCGGGGCGTCGTCGGACGGGCCGAGGGCCGAGAGCCAGGACAGGTCCCCGGCGTCGGTATTGGTCGCCCAGACCCGCGGTCGGCTCGGCCCGTAGCTCACGATGGACACGGAGGCGGGCCCCACCTCGATCCGCTGGAACAGATCCAGGTGCGTGCCGAGCGCGTCGGCCAGGATCGACTTGATGACGTCCCCGTGGCTCACCGCCACCCACACCGCCCCGGGCCCGTGCTCGGCCTCGACGGCGGCGTCGTGCCGGCGGATCGCCGCCACCGCGCGGGCCTGCATGCCCGCCATGGACTCCCCGCCGGGGAAGACGACGGCGGACGGCTGGGTCTGCACCGTCGCCCACAGGGGTTCGGTGGCCAGGTCGCTGAGCGCGCGCCCCTGCCACTGGCCGTAGTCGCACTCGGTGAGGTCGTCGTCGACCAGCGAGGGCACCGTCCCCGGCTGGCGATCGAGGAGGGCGCGGGCCGTCTGCGCGCACCGCTCCAGGGGGCTGGCCACCACCGCGGCCACGGGCACGGCCGCGATGCGATCCGCGGTGCGGGCCGCCTGCTCCCGTCCGTGATCGTCCAGGCTGACCCCGGGGGTGCGGCCCGCCAGCAGTCCGGACGCGTTGGCCGTGGTGCGGCCGTGCCGCACGAGAAGTACCGTCGCCATCACTTCAGCCTACTCACGCGGCGGAGCGCCTCAGAGGGACGGGTCACGGGGCAGGGGAGTCCACCGCAGGGTGAGGCCCCCGACGGCGACCAGCGCCGCGTGGGCGTCGTCGGCGGCGTCCTCCAGCCCGTCCGCCACGTCTTCACCCGCCGAGGTGAGCAGCAGGACCGCGTGGTCGTCCGCGTCGGGCTGCTCGCCCGGGTCGGCGCGCCAGCCGCCCCTGCCCCGCACGCCGTTCTCGTCCCCGGGCAGGGAGCCCAGCCACGCGGCGGCCGCCCGGGCCGCCCCGGGGCCGACGACGTCCAGCCGCAGGGTCGCGGGGGAGCCGTCGTTGCCCGGCGGGGTGCCCCACAGCCAGTCGAGGTCCACCTGCCACGGCTGGGCGCCCGCGGGGCCGCCCGGGGACGGAGGCTGCATCACGCCTCGGCGTCCGACTGGTCCGAGGTCCAGCCCGCCTCACCGATCCACCGCAGTGCGCTGAGCGAGGGCATGAAGAGGTACTCGCCCCCGGCCATCCGGTTGAAGGTGGTGATGCCGTTGATGCGCTTGCGGGCCGGCTCGGCGGGGATGGTGAACCGTCCCTGCGTCGGGTCGTCCTCATGCAGACCGACGATCGGATCCCGCTCGGAGCCGAGGTCGACGAAGTTGCCTCCGTTGATCCACTCCTGCTGCATGAACTCGATCGTGTCGAAGGCCCGGGCGCTGATGAAGATGAAGTAGATCCCGCGGTCCTCCTTCGCGTCGTCGGCCGAGCTCACCTCCGGCGACCACCCGGGACCGAAGGTCGAGGAGCGCCGGATGATCCGCTTGATGTTCACGTCCGTCATGATCGACAGGTCGCTGTCCCGCGGGTTGAGGCGACGCATGTGGCTGGAATGCGGGCACATCAGGCCCTTCGGGTCGTCCTCGAAGGTGAAGTCGTTCCGCCGCTCCGGGTCGTTGCCCAGCTCCTCGTCGTCGTGGTCCGGGGAGAGCACCAGCGGGGCGCCGCTGCGCCACCGGCCGAACATCTTCGCGGCGATCCGGTGCTGCTCCTCCGGGTCCGGGCTCTGCGAGGCCAGGTACTCGTTGAAGGCGCCCACCCGACTGGCGAACTTGCGCAGCACCACGTAGGTCCCGTTGCGGCCCAGCACATCCGGCTGCGGCACGGCCAGCGGGGAACCGGTCTCGCTGTTCTCGCCCAGGATGAACTCGCCGGCGGAGATGGAGCGCTCCTGGCCCGGCTGTGGCCGCACCCCGCTGCCGGCCACCGTCGGCTGCGAGATGGAGTCCCGGAAGCCGAAGGGGTTCTTGTTCAGCTCGTCGACCCCGAACCGGTGGGTGGCCACCAGGGTCACTCCGGTGGAGTGCTCCAGCACCTTCTCCGCCTGGTCCAGGGCGGCGTCCAGGGCGTCGGCGTCGGCCGCGTAGATCGTCAGCGCGATGTGGCAGGCGTCCTGGGTGAACGCCTCGTCCCAGTGCTCCGGGGCGTTCGGCCCGGTGTCCATGAGCTGCTGAGCGCGGGCGGCCATCCCCTGCTGGTAGGGCAGCGGGAAGCTGGCCAGGGAGTCCTCGGGCAGCCCCAGGGCGCGCAGGCCGGCGTAGCTGATCGCCACGCCGGTCCAGGACTGCAGGTCATCGGCCCAGTCCTGCGCGGAGGTGACGTGCTCGGCCAGGCGGCGGACGAAGTCCCGGCCGCCTTCGGCCTCCTCCACGGTCAACATGGCGTGGGCGCCGACGTAGGGCTCAGGCCGCGACCGCAGCACCAGGCCCTGGATGTCGTCCAGGTCCAGCTCGACCCGCTCCCGATCGAAACGTTCCTTCAGATCCTTGAGCACGCCCATCTCAGTAGTCCACCGCCTCGGGCGTGGAGATCGTGTCGGTGAGCTGCTTCAGGGCGGCCGCGGTGTCCTCGTCCAGGTCGGTGCGCCCGGCCATCTGATCCAGGAAGGTGTTCACCGCGTCCTCGGTGCGCTGCAGTCGACGCGTGTCCACCACGGTGACCTGCGGGTTCGCCACGAACCACCCGGAGGCGGTGATCTGGTGGTCGGCGATGAAGTCCTTCACGGTCGGGCTGTCGATGCCCGGCCACCCCTCCACGTTCTGGAAGAGGAGGTCCATCAGCTCGGGGATCTTGGTGGCGAAGTCGTTGATGTACGCGTCCCAGTCGCCGTCGTAGGCCGTGGCGAAGAGGATGCGGGTGTTGTCGTCGAAGAAGACGAAGCGCATGTCGTGGAGCGTGGACACGCGCTGGGCGCCGTCCATGTTGCCGCGGGTCAGGTCGAAGATGCGCTGCAGCCGTTCGGCGCCGCCCGGCTTGAGGCGGGCGATCGCGGTCAGCTCCGAGACCTTGCCCGAGCGCATCCCCACGCGGCCGGCGGAGTCGGCCGTGCCGGACAGGTCCGGGTTGTGCTCACGGATCATCGCCTCGAGGGCGATCTTGGCCAGTGTGGGGGCGTCCTGGGCGACGTCCTCGACGGCGCGCTTGACGGCGTCGAGGCGGCTCTCGTCCTGCAGTCGGGGGTCGGGGCGGTCGTTCATGAGGTCCTCCTTCGAGAATCCTTCGGGATGAATGGTGAGGGGCGAGGCCGGGATCAGTCCGGGATCTCGTCCAGCGTCGCCGGCTCGGGGGCCGGGCGGTCGTTGAACTCGTGGCGGTAGCGGGTGGACTGCTCATAGGCGCGCTTGCGGACGCGCATGATGGAGCCCAACGGCTGGTGCTCGACCACGCCGTTCCAGGGGTTGAAGGTGAGGGCGTCGTCGCCGTAGACGCGGCGGGGATGGCTGTAGCTCTCCTGCGCCTCGATGCGCAGGGTGGCGACGGGCTGGTGCGGGGCCTCCTCCTCGTCCCACAGGACGGAGGCGTCCTCCACCGGCATGCACTCCGGGTCGGTCGCCAGCTGCGCCCGCAGGACGTACTCTGCGCTCTCACGCGAGAAGAAGTCGGCGACGATCTCGCTGATCGAGGAGAAGTCCTCCACCTTCATGTCCTGACCGGTCAGGGCGCGCACGTTCTCGGACGCCGGGGCCAGCGAGATCTTCGCGACGTGGTCCCCGTAGCGCAGGGCGCCCTGGGTGAAGTACGTCTCGCCGAGGACGTGGGCGTTGTCCCGCCCCAGGCCCTCCAGGGTGGCGCTGGGGGTCCCCCCGACGGTCTCCACCGCACCCCGGACCACGCGCGCGGCGCCCGTCGTCAGGCGCTGCAGCAGCTCGGGGGACTGGGAGTTCTTCTCCAGCAGGCTCAGCATCTCCTTGTAGCGGGCCACGGTGCCGAAGGCGAGCGTCGGGAAGTTCACCATGAGGAAGTCCTGATTGTGGCTGTCCAGATCCGGCAGCAGCCGCTTGCCCTCCATCCCCAGCACCTTCAAGGCCCAGCCCCGCGGGGCGGGAGTGCGGTCGGTGTGGATGTCCCCGGGTGCGGAGGAGAGCCGCGCCACCGCCTCGTAGGTGCCCGGACGGGCGAAGATGCCCTGCGCCAGCTCGGGAGCCAGGCCCTCGTGCACCTCCAGCGTGGCCTTGAGGACGGCGTGGCTTTTGGCGTGGGCGTCGCGGTGGGCGTGCTTGTGCTCTCCCGCCGCGCGGCGCTGTGCCGCGCCCATCTGGGCCAGGATCTCGCGGGTCAGGTCCTCCTCGCGGTCGACCGAATGCTCGATGTCGGGCGTGTACTTCACCGGTTCAGTCATCAGTGCTCTGCCTTCCCTCTCTGGAGCGCCGTGTGCGCCGCGCGGAGCCGCGCACCTGACCCTGGCGACGCTATGACTCTCCCCCTGTCAGGGCAAGGAAGGAAGCGCGCCGCAGATCCGGGAGTCGGGGCCCGGGGGCGGTGCCCCGGGGGATCTGTGACAGTGTGGCGGTGACCCGCCCCAGGGAAGCGCACCCGAGCCAGGAGAAGCATGACCGCCACCCTCGTCGCCTCCGGCCTGGCCGGCGGCCACGGCCATCGCACGCTGTTCGACGCGCTCGACCTCACCGTCGCGCCGGGGGACGTCGTCGGCGTCGTGGGGGCCAACGGCGCGGGCAAGTCCACGCTGCTGCGCATCCTCGGCGGGGACCTGGCCCCGCAGGCCGGCACCGTGTCCCTCGCCCCCTCGGACGCCTTCGTCGGCTGGCTCCCGCAGGAGCACGAGCGCGTGTCGGGGGAGACGGTGGCCGGGTACATCGCCCGCCGCACCGGCTGCGCCGAGTCCACCCGCGAGATGGACGCCTCTGCCGAGGCACTGGCCGACCCGGACGTCACCGACGCCGCCGCGGACCGCTACAACACCGCCCTCACCCGCTGGCTGGCCTCCGGCGCCGCGGACCTGGAGGAGCGCATCCCCGCCGTCCTGGCCGACCTCGGTCTGGACCTCTCCGCCTCCCCGGAACAGGTCCTCATGACCTCCCTCTCCGGTGGGCAGGCCGCCCGCGTCGGCCTCGCAGCGCTGCTGCTCTCCCGCTTCGACGTCGTGCTCCTGGACGAGCCCACCAACGACCTCGACCTCGACGGCCTGACCCGCCTGGAGGCCTTTGTGCAGGAGCTGCGCGGCGGCGTCGTGCTGGTGAGCCACGACCGCGAGTTCCTGGCCCGCTGCGTCACCCGCGTCCTGGAGCTCGACCTCGCCCAGCGCACCAACCGCGTCTACGGCGGCGGCTACGAGGCCTACCTCGAGGAGCGGGCCACCCTCCGCCGCCAGGCCCGGGAGAGGTACGAGGAGTTCGCCGAGCAGAAGCAGGACCTCGTCTCCCGCGCCCGCACCCAGCGGGAGTGGTCCAGCCAGGGCGTGCGCAACGCGATGAAGAAGTCCCCGGACAACGACAAGCTGCGCCGCAAGGCCAACAGTGAGTCGAGCGAGAAGCAGGCCCAGAAGGTCCGGCAGATGGAGAGCCGCATCGCGCGCCTGGAGGAGGTGGAGGAGCCGCGCAAGGAGTGGAGGCTGGAGTTCACCATCGGTGCGGCGCCGCGCTCCAGCTCGGTGGTCGCCACCCTCAACGACGCCGTGTTCCGGCAGGGCGGCTTCACGCTCGGCCCGGTGTCCCTCCAGGTGAACGCGGGGGAGCGGATCGGCATCACCGGGCCCAACGGGGCCGGCAAGTCCACCCTGCTGCGCGGGCTGCTGGGCCGCCAGGCCCCGGACGAGGGCATGGCCGCCCTGGGATCCAGCGTGCAGATCGGGGAGATCGACCAGGCGCGCTCGCTGCTGGCCGGGACCGTCCCGCTCGCCGCGGCCGTCGAGGCGCTCGTGCCCGAGATGGCCTCCGGGGAGGTGCGCACCCTGCTGGCCAAGTTCGGCCTCAGGGCCGACCACGTGAACCGCCCCGTGGACGAGCTCTCGCCCGGCGAGCGCACCCGGGCATCCCTGGCCCTGCTCCAGGCCCGCGGGGTGAACGTCCTCGTGCTCGACGAGCCCACCAACCACCTGGATCTGGAGGCCATCGAGCAGCTCGAGCAGGCGCTGGAGACCTATGAGGGCGCCCTGCTGCTCGTCACCCACGACCGCCGCATGCTGGACACCGTCCGCACCGACCGCCGCTGGCAGGTCCAGGACGGGCGGGTGACGGAGCGCTGATGCCCCGGGCGCGGCGGCCGCGGCGTGAGGTTGGTGGGCGCCGTCACCCTTGCCCGAGATTCGGTTGTGTACGACCATGAGAGTTCAGTCCCCACCGACGAAAGGGCCCCAGACATGTCCCGCATCCTGATGATCCTCACTTCGCACGACCAGCTGGGAGACACCGGCCGCAAGACCGGGTTCTGGCTCGAGGAGTTCGCCTCGCCCTACTACGTCTTCACGGACGCCGGCCACGAGGTCACCCTGGCCTCGCCCCGCGGCGGCCAGCCGCCCATCGACCCGACGAGCTCGCAGCCGGAGATGCAGACCGACGCCACCCGCCGGTTCGACCAGGACGAGGAGGCCAAGGCCGCCCTGGCCCACACCACGCCCCTGGCCCAGGTGGACGTGGACGGGTTCGACGCCGTCTTCTACCCGGGCGGTCACGGCCCGCTGTGGGACCTGGTGTCCGACGCCGACTCCACGCGGATCATCCTCGACAGCGACGCGGCCGGGCGCCCGCTCGGCCTCGTCTGCCACGCGCCCGGGATCCTGCACCCGATCACCGCCGCCGACGGCACCCCGTTCGTACGCGGCCGTCAGGTCGCCGGGTTCACCAACGGCGAGGAGGAGGCCGCCCAGCTGACGGACGTCGTCCCGTTCCTCGTCGAGGACTCGCTGATCGCCGCCGGCGCGGACTACCGCAAGGGCCCGGATCAGGAGAGCTTCGTGGTCACGGACGGCACCCTGGTGACCGGTCAGAACCCGGCCTCCTCCGCCGACGCCGCCCGCCGCGTCCTCGACCTGCTCGCGCGCTGACCCCCCCGCCGAGCCCACCACTTCGACCCCGAGGAGACCACTCGATGAGCACCCCCACCCGCACGCGCGAGATCCACCTCGCCTCCCGCCCCCACGGCGCCCCGACGCCGGAGAACTTCCGCCTCACGGAGGTCGAGCTCCCCGAGCTCGCCGAAGGCCAGGTCCTCGTGCGCAACACCGTGATGTCCGTGGACCCGTACATGCGCGGCCGCATGAACGACGTCGAGTCCTACGTGCCCCCGTTCCAGCTCGACGCCCCCCTCGACGGCGGCGCGGTGGGCACCGTGATCGCCTCGCGCCACGCGGACGTGCCGGAGGGCACGTCCGTGCTCCACGGCCTCGGCTGGCGCGAGCACGCCGTCCTCGACGGCGACACCGTCCAGGCCGTGGACACCTCCCAGTTCTCGGACAGCACCTACCTGGGCGTGCTGGGCATGACGGGTCTGACCGCCTACACGGGCCTCGTGCACGTGGCCGAGATGCAGGAGGGCGACGCCGTGTTCATCTCGGGCGCCGCGGGGGCCGTCGGCTCGGTCGCCGGCCAGATCGCCCGCCTCCTGGGCGCCTCGCGCGTCGTCGGCTCGGCCGGCACGCCCGAGAAGGTGGCGTGGGTGAAGGAGCTGGGCTTCGACGCCGCGTTCAACTACCACGACGGCTCGCCCACGGACCTGCTGGCCGAGGCCGCGCCGGAGGGGATCGACGTCTACTTCGACAACGTGGGCGGCGACCACCTCGAGGCCGCCATCGCCGCGATGCGGGTCGACGGCCGCGTGGCGATGTGCGGTGCGATCGCCCAGTACAACTCGACGGAGCCGCCGGCCGCCCCGCGCAACCTCGCCCTGGCGATCGGCAAGCGGCTGACCCTGCGCGGCTTCGTCCTGCAGAAGTACGCGGCGCAGGTCCGTCCCGAGTTCCTCGAGCGCGTGGGCCCGTGGGTCGCCGACGGGAAGATCCAGTGGGACGAGACCGTCCGGGAGGGTCTGGAGAACGCGCCCCAGGCGTTCATCGACCTGCTCGAGGGCGCCAACACGGGGAAGATGGTCGTGCGGCTGTGACGAGCGACGGCGCACTCGGGGGCGGCATGGCCGCCTTCCGGCATCAGGGCCTGACCTTCGACGTCCGCGACGGCGGGCCGGCCGAGGGGGAGGTGGTCCTGCTGCTGCACGGCTTCCCGCAGGACGCCACGTCCTGGAGGCACGTCGAGCCGCTGCTGCACGCCGCGGGGCTGCGCACGCTCGCCCCGGACCAGCGCGGCTACTCCCCGGGAGCCGCTCCGCGGGCGACGGCGGCCTACCGCCTCCCGGCGCTCGTGGGGGACGCCGTCGCGCTGGCGGACGCGGTGGGGGCGCGGCGCGTCCACGTCGTCGGCCATGACTGGGGCGGCGCCGTCGCCTGGGCGCTGGCCACCGCCCACCCCGAGCGCGTCGCGTCCCTGACCGTCCTGTCCACGCCGCACCCGGCCGCCCTGGCTCGCGCCTTGCGCGGCCCTGACCAGCTGCGCCGCAGCTGGTACATCGCCGCCTTCCAGGCACCGTCCCTCCCCGAACGGATCCTCGCGCGACGGCTGGGCTCCCTGCTGCAGCGGGGGCAGGTCCCCGGGGCGGAGCACTACGCCCGCCGGTTCTCCACCCCGCAGAGCCTGCGCGGCCCGGTGAACTGGTATCGGGCGAACCCGGATCTGGTGACCACCACGAGCAGCTCGCCCGTGTCGGTCCCCACCACGTACGTGTGGGGCACCCGGGACGCGGCCCTGGGGCCGCGGGCCGCCGAGCTCACGGCCGGGCAGGTGGCGGGGGAGTACCGGTTCGTGAAGCTCGACGCGGACCACTGGCTGCCCGAGCGCGAGGCGGACGCCGTCGCCCGGGCGATCCTGGACCGGGTGCGCTGACCGCGCTCCGCGCGCGGGCCGCTCCCGCCGTCTCAGCGCGGCCCGACGGCCTCGGTGATCCGGTTCAGCTGGTCCATGAGGACCTGGCGCTCGGCGACGTCGAGGGGGATCCGGGTGAGGGCGTCCGCCGGGACCGTCCGGGCGGACGCCCGCAGCGCCCGCCCCTCGTCCGTCAGCCGCACCAGCACGCGCCTCTCGTCGCGGACGTCGCGCTCCCGCGTGACGAGCCCCATGCCGGCCAGGCGCCGCACCAGAGGCGTGATGGTGCCGTTGTCCATGCCGAGCCTGTCCCGCAGCGCGCCGACCCCCAGCGCCCCGGCGTCCGGTGTCGACGCATCCGTCTCGGCCGAGGCATCACTCTCCGCCTGCCACAGGGTGAGCATCACGAGGTACTGCGGGTAGGTGAGGCCGAGGCGGGACAGCAGGGGGCCGTAGCCGCGCGTGACGGCGCGCGCCGCCCGGTGCAGGGCGAAGCAGAGCTGGTCCTCGAGGGCGAGGCTGGGGGTCGGCGCGGCATCCATGGGAGCGATTCTAGTGGTCGCTGGGGAGCGACTTGGTTGCGCGCGACCTAACAGGGTGGCAGGCTGGAGCCGACTCGTCCCGCACGGGGCGGGCGGATGAAAGGACCTCCCATGGAGACCATCTACACCGCCGAGGCGCTCAGCACCGGCGCCGGCCGCGACGGCCATGTCCGCACCACCGACGGGCGGGTCGACCTCGACCTCGCCGTGCCCACCGAAATGGGCGGCTCCGGCCAGGGCACCAACCCCGAGCAGCTGTTCGCCGCCGGCTACGCCGCGTGCTTCCACTCGGCCCTGCAGATGGTCGCCCGTGCCTCCCGTGCCGACATCACCGACTCCTCCGTCGGCGCGCGCGTGGGCATCGGCCGCCAGGGTGAGGGCTTCGGCCTGGAGGTCACCCTCGAGGTCGTGCTCCCCAATGTCCCCGCGGACCAGGCCCGCGCCCTCATGGAGCAGGCGCATCAGGTGTGCCCCTATTCGAACGCCACCCGGGGCAACATCGACGTCGTCCTCGAGCTCGGGGAGGCGTGATGACGAAGCGCCGGCAGTCCGCCCCCCTCTCCCAGACCGCCGCCCGCCTCGGCCTCGGCGGGTTCATGACCGCCGCGGGGCTGTCCCACCTCACCGTGGCGCGCCGTGAGTTCCGCGCCCAGGTGCCCTCGTGGGTCCCGCTCCCGGCGGACCTCGTGGTGCTCGGATCCGGCGTGGCCGAGATCGGCCTCGGGGCCGCTCTGCTGGCGCTCCCCGGGCAGCGCCGCCTGACCGGCACCGCCCTGGCGGCCTTCTACACCGCGATCTACCCCGGGAACATCGGGCAGTACGCCGAGCGCAAGGACGGCTTCGGGCTGGACACCGACGGCCGCCGCCTGGCGCGGCTGTTCGGCCAGCCCGCCCTCATCGCGGCCGCCCTGTGGGCTGCCGGAATCCCCGAGCGGGAGCAGGGCGGGCGCCGCTGACGCCGTCGCCGGTCCTGCGGTCCCGGGCCGGCTCCGGGCGCGTGCCCGGAGCCGGCGTGATCTCACCCCGCCGCGAGGCGCGGCCCACTGTAGGGTGCCCCGTCGCAGGTGTCCCGCAGGTGTCCGGTCTTGCGGGCCGTCAGCCCTGACGCATCGTCCCGGTCTCGAGGAAGCGCTGGTGCCAGGACAGGGCCTCGCCCAACAGGTGCGGGGTGTGCAGGCCGTCCGACTCACGCATCGCGCGGTCGAAGTAGTCCCGCAGCTGCTCCCTGTAGTCCGGGTGCGCGCACGTGTCGATGATCGTGCGGGCGCGCTGCTTGGGGGAGAGGCCGCGCAGGTCGGCCAGCCCCTGCTCGGTGACCACCACGTGCACGTCGTGCTCGGTGTGGTCCACGTGCGAGACCATCGGCACGATGCAGGAGATGTCCCCGCCCTTGGCCGTGGACGGGGTGAGGAAGAACGAGGTGAACGCGTTGCGGGCGAAGTCGCCGGAGCCGCCGAGACCGTTCATCATCTTCGTGCCCATCAGGTGCGTGGAGTTCACGTTGCCGTACAGGTCGGCCTCGAGCATGCCGTTCATGGCGAGGATGCCGAGCCGGCGCACGAGCTCGGGGTGGTTGGAGATCTCCTGGGTGCGCAGGATCAGCTTGTCCCGATACTTCGCGGCGTTGTCGTTGAACCGTTCGGCGGCCTCGGTGGACAGCGAGAACGCGGTCGCGGACGCGGTCGCCAGCGTGCCGGAGTCCAGGGCGTCGAGCATGCCGTCCTGCACCACCTCGGTGAACGCGGACAGGCCCGTGAACCGGGACTTCACCAGCTCGGACATCACCGCGTTCGCGATGTTGCCCACGCCCGACTGCAGCGGCAGCAGCCGCTCGTCGTACCGGCCCTGGGCCACCTCGTGCTCGAAGAACTCCACGAGGTGCTGGGCGATCGCGATCGAGTCCGCGTCGGCGGGCTTGAAGGCGGAGTTGCGGTCCGGGGCGTGGGTCTCGACGACGGCCACCACCTTGGCCGGATCGCACCGCAGGTACGTCTCACCGATGCGGTCCGCCGGGTGGGTGAGCATGATCGGCGAGCGGTGCGGGGGCAGCGCGGTGCCGTAGTAGACGTCATGCAGACCCTCGAGGTCCTCGCTCTGCCACGAGTTGACCTCGAGGATCACCTGATCCGCCAGGTCGATCCAGGACTTGTTGTTGCCCACGGAGGAGCTGGGGACGAGACGGCCGTCCTCGCGGATCCCGGACACCTCGATCACCGCGGTGGTCATGGGCCCGTAGAAGCCGTTCCACACGGCCTGCGCCAGGTGGGACAGGTGCGTGTCGATGTACTCGATGGCGCCCGCGTTGATCTTGGCGCGCATCGTCGGGTCCGACTGGAACGGGGTGCGCAGCGCGACGGCGTCCGCCTCGGCCAGAGCGCCGTCCATCTCTGCGGAGGTGGACGCCCCCGTGTGGAGGTTGATGCGGAACTCCTCGCCGCGCGCGTGCAGCGCCTTCGCGCGCTCGGCCAGCGCCATCGGCACGGCCTTCGGGTAGCCGGACCCCGTGAACCCGCTCATGCCCACGGTGGTGCCGTGCTGGATGAACGCCGCCGCCTCCGCGGCGGACATCACCTTCGACCGGAGGCCGGGGTGGTGGATGCGGGACGACATGGGTGAGGCCTCCGTGCGGGTGAGACGAGTCGAGCGAGAGCGCTGTGACGTGGAACAGCGATCAGCGTACCCGCGTCACGGGTGGCCGTGGGGATGATCACGCCGGAGGTCACCGAGCCCGCCCTGCGTGATCGACGACGGCGAACAGGGCTCGGCACTCCGGGTCGGCGCGCCTAGGCTCGGCGGCATGCGAGCACTCGTCCTCCAGTCCTACGGCGGCCGTGAGGCTATGGCCCTCACCGACGTCCCCGCCCCCACGGCCGGCGCCGGAGAGGTGCTGATCCGCACCCGCGCGGTCGGCCTCAACCCCGTCGACGCGATGCATCGCGAAGGCGATTTCAAGGCCATCGCCCCCGACGACTTCCCCACGGTCGCCGGCAACGAGCTCAGCGGCACCGTCGAGACCGTGGGCGCCGGGGTGACCGCGTTCGCCCCGGGTGACGCGGTCATCACCCGCGTGGACCCATCCGGCCACGGGGCGTTCGCCGAGCTGGCTGCGGTGCGCGCGGACTGGGTGGCCGCCGCGCCCGCCCGCATGCCCCTGACGGACGCGGCCGGCCTGCCGCTCGCCGGCCTGACCGCCCAGCAGGCACTTGGCCCGGAGCACCTGGACCTGCAGCCCGGGGAGCGGCTGCTGATCACCGGGGCCGCCGGCGGCGTCGGGCTGATCGCCACGCGCCTGGCACACCTGCGCGGCGCGCACGTGACCGTGACCGCCTCCGCGGCGGGTGAGCCGTACGTCCGCGAGGCCGGCGCCGACGCGGTGATCGACTATCGCGCCCGCACCGTCGCAGAGGGGGGCGAGCGCTTCGACAAGGTGTTCGACCTCATCGGCGGTGATCAGATGGCCGAGCTGCTCGGCTCGATCGAGCCCGGCGGCCGGCTGGTGACCATCGCGGGCCCGCCGAGCCCCGGCAGCCTTCGTGAGACCGCGCGCCCGTCGCGTCGGCCGCTGGCCGCCGTCGTCTCCCGGGTGGCCAGTGCGAAGGTGCGTCGGGCCGCGAAGAAGGCCGGGGTGACCTACGAGTTCTTCCTCATGCATCCGGACGGGGCAGGCCTGGCCGAGCTCGTCCGGCTCGTGGACGCCGGCGAGCTGGCCGTGACCGTGGACAGCCGCTACCCCCTGGCCGATTGGGAACAGGCGTTCGAGCGTCTCGAGTCCCACCATGCGAAGGGCAAAGTGCTGCTCGAGTTCTGACCGGCAGGCGCGTCGGCGCCGGCCTGCCCGGGCCGGCACCGCCTCGTACTCTGGCCTCGTGCACCCGTCTCTGAGCGAGCCCCTCACCCGACTGCCGGACGGCACCGTCAAGCAGCGCAACCCCTTCACCGGCACCGAGGTCTGGACCGTGCCCGGCCGCGGCCACCGCCCGCTCGGCCTCGTCCGGCCCGCCCCGCAGCCGCTCGACCCCGCCCAGCACGGCCGGCACTGCGCCTTCTGCGAGCACCGGATGCTGGAGACGCCGCCGGAGAAGTCACGCATCGTCTCCATGAGGGCCGACGACGGCGCCCCGGCCTGGCAGATCCTGCGGCACCCGGCCGCGGAGCGGCTCGGGGAGACGACCCCGGCCTTTCGCCGGGTCCCCAACCTCTTCGAGATCCTCAGCTACGACTACTGGCGTCTCAACCACGGCTACGAACTCCCCCCGGACGCGCGCCGCCGCCGTGACGAGTACCTGGCCACCGAGGCCGGCCGCTCCCACGTGCACGCCGTCGTCGCCGCGAAGCTGCGCGCCGCCGGCCGCTCCGCCGAGGAGGCGGCGGCGATGTCCGACGCGGAGCTGATCGCGGCGTCGGCCGCATTCTTCGGCGGCACGCACGACGTGGTGATCGCCCGGCGGCACTTCGTCGACGGCGCCGTGGACGACCACCAGCTGGCCTCCTCGGGCACCCTCACCCCGGACGAGCACCACGCGTTCCTGGCCCTGACCGCGGACGCGATGCGGGACCTCTACGCGACCACGCCCGCCGTGCGGTACGTCTCCGTGTTCCAGAACTGGCTCAAGCCCGCCGGCGCCTCCTTCGACCACCTGCACAAGCAGCTCGTGGCCATCGACGAGGTCGGCGCGCAGAACGCCGCCGCCCTGGACCGGCTGCGCGAGGACCCGCAGGTGTTCAACCACGCCGCGCTGGACGTGGCCGTGGCGCACGACCTCGTGATCGCCGCCAACGAGCACGCCGTGATGTTCGCCGGCTTCGGCCACCGGTACCCGACGGTCGAGGTCTACTCCACGAGCCCGGTGGGGCAGCCGTGGCGGCAGTCCGCGGCCGAGCTGCGCGCCGTGTCCGACCTGCTGCACGCCGCCCACGCGGCCACCGGGCCCGACGTCCCCTCCAACGAGGAATGGCACACCCGCCCGCCCGGCGCCGCGTCCCCGATGCCCTGGCGCGTGATGCTCAAGTGGCGCGTCTCCACACTCGCCGGCTTCGAGGGCGCCACCAAGATCAACGTCAACACCCTCAGCCCGTGGGACGTGCGGGACCGGGTGCTGGCGCGGCTGCGGGAGCTGCGGACGGCGGGCGCGCTCGCGGACGGAATGCGGATCGGGGCCGACGCACGGGTCCGGCCGGGCGCCCTGCGGTACGCCGACTGAACGGCGAGGCTCACCCCTCCGCGCGGTCGGTAGCGTGGGCGCCATGGCCCTCCACCTGCAGCGCTACCGCGAGATCGCCCACGTCATGGCCCGCAACGGCCTCATGGCCACGGCCGTGCAGGCCGGGCTCTCCCGGTGGCTGCCCCTCGAGGAGGGGGAGCCGCACCTGGGCATCGACGCCGAGGCCCGCCCCGAGCTGTTCGTGCGCACGTTCGAGGAGCTGGGCGTCACCTTCGTCAAGCTCGGGCAGCTGATCTCGGCGCGCCCGGACCTGTTCCCCGAGGCCTACTGCGCGGCATTCGCCCGTCTCACAGACAGCACGACGGCGGTGCCCTTCGAGGCCGTCGCACGGACGGTCGAGGAGGACCTCGGCGCCGACGTCGACACCCTGTTCGCCTGGTTCGACCGGGCACCCCTGGCCACCGCCTCCATCGGGCAGGCCCACCGTGCGCGCCTGCATGACGGGCGCGCCGTCGTCGTGAAGGTCCGCAAGCCAGGTGTGGTGGAGCAGGTCCAGGCGGACCTGGAGATCCTGCGGACGCTGGCGGCCACATGGTCGCGGGCCTCACGGACCGTCGCCGACCTGGACGTACCGACCATGGTGGACGAGTTCGACCGCTCCCTGCGCGCCGAGCTCGACTACGTGGTGGAGGCGCGGGCCTGCGAGGAGATCGCCGCCGGCTTCCGGGACACCCCGGGCGTGCGGTTCCCTTGGATCGAGTGGGACCTGACCACCTCGCGCGTGCTGACCATGCAGGAGCTCTCCGGGCTGCGCGTGGACGATCTGGCCGGACTCGACGCCGCCGGCATCGACCGGGAGGAGCTGGCGTACCGGGCCGCCGAGGTGCTGCTGGCCATGGTGTTCGAGCACGGCGTGTTCCACGCGGACCCGCACCCGGGCAACCTGTTCATCGAGCCGGACGGGACCGTCGGGTTCATCGACTTCGGCTCCGTCGGGCGGATCTCCCCGTCCCTCCGGCGCCGGTTCGCGGGCCTGGCCATGGCGCTGGCCCGGCAGGACACCGACGGGCTGGTGCGGGCCCTGCTGGACATCGCCCCGCCGCGCGGCCCGGTGGACCGCCGTCGGCTCCGGCTGGAGGTGGCCCGGATCATCGGCCGCCTCGAGGGGCGCGAGCTCGAGGACATCCGCGTGGCGCAGCTGGTCTCGGAGATCTTCGCCCTCGTGCGGCGTCACCGGCTGTCCCTGCCGCCCGAGCTCGTGCAGCTGCTGCGGATGCTGATCATCGTGGACGGCATCGGCCGCCGCCTGCACCCCGGCTTCGACTACACCCGCGTGCTCGACCCCTTCGCCCTGCGCCTCGTGGGGGAGCACCTCGACCCCCGGCGGGTGGCGGGCCGGATCGGCCGGGCCACGATCGCGGCGGCCGAGCTCGGCATCGACCTGCCGGAGTACGCCCGCAAGGTGATGGAACGCATCGACGACGGCGGGATCGACGTCACCGTCCGCGCGAGCGAGCTCGAGCCGCTCGTGACGCGCCTCGAGCGGACGGGCGACCGGGTGGTGGCCGCCATGGTGGTGGCCGCGATGATCACCGGCGGCACGAACGTGCTCGTGGCGTACAAGGACCGGCTCGGCCGCTTCGCCGGGCCGGTGGTGGCCGCCGGCGGCGCCGCCCTGACCGGCGGCAGCGCCTATCTGGCCTGGATCAGCCGCCCCCGGCGTCGCCCCCGCTGAGGGCCGTGGGCGGGGTCAGTCGTCGGGATCATGCCCGCACCAGACCGGCCGCGGTGCAGGCCGTCTCGAAGTCGTCGAGGCCGAACGCCTGGATCGGGCTGACGACGCCGGCCTCGCGGGCCCGGCCTGCGGCGAGCTGCCGGGCGCCCCAGGCCATGAGGTCCCCGGTCAACGTGTAGGCGTTGGGGCCGCGCAGGTGCACGTCCGCCACGATGCGGCCGGCCGCGTCGCGCGCGATCGCCCCGACCCGGGAGCCCGTGCGGGCCCGGTCTGCGGCGTCGGGGCCACCCGGGTCGCCGGCCAGGGGCCGCAGCAGGGCCTGCACGCCGCGGGCGACGCCGGGGAGCCACCCCACCGCGCCGAGGGCGGCGGCGCCGATCTGCGTGGGCCGGGCCGGGAACCAGCCGTTGAAGACCTCGACCTCGTCCAGGCCGGGCTGCATCCGCGGCAGGAACAGGGACTCCGTGCCGCCGAACAGCACGCCGCGGCGGTCCTGCCCGTCGACCCGGAAGACGGCCGACCGGCTGGCCGGGCCCGTGGTCGCCAGCCGCCCGCCGCGCCACGTGATCGTCCGCTCGGTGAGGGCGCCCACCATCGTCTGGCGCGTCCCGTGGCTGAGGTCGACGCGCGGGTCCAGCTCGCCGTCGGCGAAGTAGCCGATCTGCAGGGACCGTGCGCGTCCACCGGCCTCCGCCAGCGCGAGCCCGCCCGCGAGCATGCCCGGCGCGTAGTCGAAGCCGAGGGCGGGCAGCAGGGTGGCGCCCGTGCGTCGGGCGGTGGCGTCCAGGTCCGCCTTGAGGTCCTTCACGAAGCCGACCTCACCGGTCGAGTCCACGTAGTGCGCGCCCCGCTCCGCGGCGGCGCGGGCGACCGGTCGGCCGTAGCGTTCGAAGGGGCCGACCGTGGAGACCAGCACATCGCCCTCCGTGACCAGGGCCCTCAGCGAGGCGGGGTCCCCGGCGTCGGCGACGGCGACCTCCAGCCCGTCGTGCCGCCTCGCCGCGTGCTGGAGCGAGTCCCGGTTCCGGCCCGCCAGCACGGGCCGTGCGCCCTGGGCCACGAGGGCGTCCACGACGAGGGATCCGGCGTAGCCCGTCGCGCCGAGCACGATGATGCGGGGGGCGTCGGGGTGGTCGAGGTGCAGGGGAGAATCCGTCATGGCCCCACGCTAGGTGTTGTGGGTCATGAGGTTCTTGGCACGAGGCCCGGGCTGAGATGAGACGAGCGGGCCCCGCCCGGCAGGATGGAAGTTCCTCAACAACCCATCCGCTGGAAAGAGCCCGCTCATGACCCACGCTAACGCACCCCTGACCCCCACCGGCCGTCTGCGCATGGTCCACCGCCACCTGAACGAGGGCATCCCGCAAGCCCATGTCGCCGCCGAGTTCCGCGTCAGCCGCCCCACGGTGGCCACCTGGGTGGCCCGCTACCGTGCCGAAGGCGAGGCAGGACTGCAAGACCGCTCCTGCCGGCCACGACGCTCTCCCGCCCAGCTCGACCCGGCCCTGGTCACCCAGATCCTCACCCTGCGGCGGGAGCGCAAGTGGTCCGCACGGCGCATCCATCACCACCTCGTCTCCGAGGGCCACCGGGTGTGTCTTCGTACCGTGGGACGGTGGCTGCACCGACTCGGGATCTCCCGCCTACGGGACCTGACCCCGGCCGGAGAAGACCTGCGCCAACGACCCCAGAAGATCACCGCGAGAGGGCCGGGGCACATGGTGCACCTGGATGTGAAGAAGATCGGGAAGATCCCAGACGGCGGCGGCTGGCGCACCCACGGACGTGAAAGTGAAGCAGGCCGTGCTTCCAAGCGTGGTGCAGGCCGGCGGGTCGGCTACACCTACCTGCACTCGGCGATCGACGGGTACACCCGCCTGGCCTACACCGAAGCGTTGGAGGACGAGCGGGCGGCCACGACCGTGAGCTTCTACTGCCGGGCGCGGGCGTTCTTCGCCGCCCACGGCATCACCGTGGACCGGGTGATCACGGACAACGGGAACAACTATCGGGCTGCGGACTTCACCGCGAAGGTGGTCTCGCTCGGGGGCCGGCATCACCGGATCCGACCCTACACCCCGCGCCACAACGGGAAGGTGGAGAGGTACAACCGGCTGATGGTCGATGAGGTCATCTACGCCCGCCCCTACACCTCAGAGCAAGCTCGGCGTGAGGCCCTGGCGGTGTGGGTGAACCACTACAACTACCATCGGCCTCATACCTCCTGCGGAGACGCTCCTCCGGCCTCGTTGGCACCGGCCCGAGTCAACAACGTCATGCCCTCCTACAGCTAGGCCGGGCACGCGGAGACCTCACGGGCTCGGCGACGCCGATCCGCGTGGGCCCCATCTCGCGCGCCTGGACCGGCGGACCCGGACAAGGCGAGCCTGGTCCGGCACCCGCCTGCAGGGGCAGACTCGGAGGATGACCCGTACCCCGCCCGCCGTCGCCCCGCCCGCCCACTCCGCCTCGCCCGCCGCCGAGACCGGCGGCGAGAGCCTGCTGACCGTCCTGATCGCCCTCGGCGTGAACACGGTGATCGCCGTCGTCAAGTCGATCGTGGGCGCGGTCACCGGCTCAGCCGCGATGGTGGCGGAGGCCGCGCACTCCTGGGCCGACGCCGGCAATGAGGTCTTCCTGCTCCTGGCGGAGCGTCGGGCCGGCCGAGCCCCCGACGCGCGGCACCCGCTGGGCTACGGGCGCGCGGCCTACGTGTGGTCGATGGTCGCGGCCTTCGGCCTGTTCGCGGTGGGCTCGGCGGTCTCGGTCTGGCACGGGATCACGGCCTGGTCCGCCCCCGAGGAGGAGGCGGAGTACACGATCGCGTACATCGTGCTCGCCGTCGCGTTCGTGCTCGAGGGCATCTCCTTCCTGAACGCGCACCGGCGCGTCCGCCGCGACGCGGAGCGGCGGCACATCAGCGATGCCACGTTCCTGCGCCAGACCTCGGACCCCACCCTGCGCGCCGTGTGGGTGGAGGACGCCTCGGCCCTGATCGGCCTGGCCATCGCGGCGGGCGCCCTCGCCCTGCACCAGCTCACCGGGGACCCCCGGTGGGACGCCGCCGGCTCGATCCTCGTGGGCGTGCTGCTCGGGGTCGTCGCGATCTTCCTGCTCTCGCGGAACATGGCGTTCCTCGTCGGCGAGGTCGCCGACCCGGTGGTCCGGACCCGGGTGCTGCGCTGGCTGCTGGAGCGGCCCGAGGTGCTCTCCGTGAGCTACCTGCACCTGGAGTACGTCGGCCCGGAGAAGCTCTTCGTCGTCGGGGCCGTGGACCTGGCCGGGGACGAGCGGGAGAGCGAGGCCGCGGTCCTGCTCCAGCGCGTGGAGGACGCCCTCCTCGAGCACCCGCGCGTGGCCGCCGTCGTGCTCTCCCTGTCCAACCCCGCCCACGCGCCCCTGGCCCCGGAATCGCAGAACGCCCGCGCCTGAGCCCGGGTGGCCGCCATCGTACAGTGGTCTCTCGTGACCCAGACCACCCCCGCCCCGCCGCCCGCTCCGTCCCTCGACCGCCTCCGGGAGGTGGCCCCGTACCTGTCCCGGTGGCTGGCCACCCAGGTGGAGACGCGGCACGTGCCCGGCGCCCAGGTGGCCGTGCGGCTCGGCGACGAGCTGGTGCTCTCCGCCGCGTTCGGGGTGGCCGACGAGGCCACCGGGGCGGAGCTGACCACCGGCCACCTGTTCCGCGTGGCCAGCCATTCCAAGACCTTCACGGCCGTCGCCGTGCTGCGTCTGGTCGCCGCCGGTCGTCTGCGCCTGGACGACACCGTGGCCGAACGACTGCCCGACTGTGCCGACACCCCGCTGGCCCGGGTCACCGTCCGCGAGCTGCTCTCGCACACCTCCGGCGCCATCCGCGACGGGGTGGACGCGGACCACTGGCAGCTCGAGGGCCCCTTCCCGGACGCCGACGCCCTGCGCGCGATCGTCCGGGAGCACGGCGCCACCTACGCCCCGCAGGAGCGGTTCAAGTATTCGAACATCGGGTACGGCCTGCTCGGGGCGATCATCGAGGCAGTCACGGGCCGCGGCTACGCCGAGCACGTCACGGAGGACATCCTCGTCCCGCTCGGCCTCACCGACACCCGTCCCGAGATCGACGACGACGCGGCGGGCCGGGCCGTCGTCGGCCACACCCGGGCCCACGGCCGTGGGCATCGGGTGAGCGTGGCACCGACCGCCACCGGCGCGCTGGCCGCGGCCACCGGCTTCGTGTCCACGGCGGAGGAGCTCAGCCGCTTCTTCTCCGCTCTCGCACTGGATCGGCGTGAGCTGCTGGACGAGCACGCGCTGCGCCTGATGCACCGGGCCGAGGCCTCCTTCCCGCGGGGGACCGGGACCGGCACCTACGGGCTCGGCCTGATCGGGATCAGCGTGGGCGGACGACGGCTCGTGGGCCACTCCGGCGGCTTCCCCGGGCAGATCACCCGGACCCTGGTGGACCCGGTGACCGGTCTGACCGTCAGCGTGCTCACCAACGCCGTGGACGGTCCGGCGGACGCGCTCGCGGTGGGCCTCGTCGAGCTCATCGATCTGCTCGCCCATGACGCCGCCGACGGGCAGGCGCTGCCCGCCGGCGTCACGACCGACGACCTCGACCGGCTGACCGGCCGCTACGTCTCCCTGTGGGGCGAGACGGACGTGATTCGCGCCGGTGAGCGCCTCGTGCTGATCGACCCCGGCACGCCCGGCCCCCGCGATGGGATGCACGAGCTGCGAGCGCTGGACGCCACCACGTTCCTGCCCGAGGACGAGGACGGCTTCGGCGCGTCGGGGGAGCGCATCCCGTTCGACCTCGGCGACGACGGCCGGGTGGTGAGGATGCGCGTGTCCGGGGTGAGCAGCTGGCCCGAAGAGGATTACCTCGCCCGGCGTGGCGACGCGTGGGGTCACCGCTCGGCCGCCGGCCGTGGGGTGACCGGGCAGGACTGAGCCGCCGCCTGCGGGCGAGCGGCCTCAGTCGAGGCCGGGGCGGCGGCGCGTGCGCTTCACCTCGGAGCGACGGCGTTTGGCCTCCAGGCGGCGCCGCCGGGAGCCGCGCGTCGGCGTCGTGGCCCGCCGCGGCGTCGGCGGGGCCAGGGCCTCGCGCAGCAGCGCCGCGAGCCGCTCGCGGGCGGCCACCCGGTTGCGCCACTGGGCCCGGTGCTCCGCCACGCTGACGGTGAGGACCGTGCCGGCCAGCCGGGGCGCCAGCCGCGCGAGGACGCGGGCGCGCTGGACGTCGTCGAGGGCGGAGGTGGCCGCCAGGTCCAGGCTGAGCTGGACCCGCGAGTCCGCCGTGTTCACGCCCTGACCGCCCGGGCCGGAGGCGTGGGAGAAGCGTTCGACGAGTTCGCCCGCGGGGATGATCAGCCCGCGGGGTGCGCCGGGGCCGGGGGTGACGCGCACGTCGCCGGGGCGGGGCTCAGCCACGGGGGGCCGCCGTCCGTGGTCCGCGCAGGTCCGCGAGTGCGACGAGGAGCGCGAGGGCCATGCACCCGGCCACCAGCGCGAAGGCGGCCATGAACGCCCCGTCCCAGTCGGCACTGGAGGCGACGCCCAGGAACACCCCCACGATCACGGCGGTGCCGACGGCCGTGCCGACGCGCTGGCCGGTCTGCAGGACGCCGCCGGCCGTGCCGGAGTGCCGCGGCGGGACCTCGGCCAGGCTGAGGGTCTGGTTGGGGGAGACCACCAGCCCCTGCCCGGCACCCACGATGGCGAGGGTGAGCAGCAGCCACCACGGACTCAGGCCGAACTCCCGGTTGGCCCACGCCACCCCGATGGAGCCCACGACGGCGAGCAGCGCCAGCGCGATGCCGAGGACGACGATCTTCCGGCCCGTGCGCAGCACCACGCGCCCGGCCACGGTGGACATCACGCTCGACATGACCGCCGAAGGCAGGCCGATGAGCGCGGCGTGCAGCGCCGGGTAGCCCAGCCCGTTCTGCATGAACATGGCGATCACGACGAACATGCTGGTCGAGCCGGTGAAGTAGATGGCGATCAGCAGGGCGCCGCACGCGAAGCTGCGGGTCTGGAACAGGCGCAGGTCCACCATCGGGGCGCGGCCCCGTCGTGCGTAGCGGGCCTCCCACCGCGTCCAGAGGGCGGCCAGGCCGATGCCGACGGGCACGAGCACGAACCGCCACGGCCCGAGCCCCCGGTCCAGGAACGGGAGCATGACGGCCACGAGGGCGCCGGCCAGCAGGACGACGCCGACCGGGTCCAGGTCCGGACGCCGCGCCCGCTCGGGGACGGTGCGCGGCAGCCACTGGCGGGCCACGATCAGGGCGCCGAGGGCGATGGGCACGTTCACCAGAAAGGTCGCGCGCCAGCCGAGGTCGCCGCCGAGCCACGCGATGAGCCCGCCGCTGAGCAGCGGCCCCACCGCCACGGACACCCCGACGACGGCGCCGAGCGCCCCGAACGCCCGGGCGCGGGAGGCGCCGGAGAACTCGCCCTGGATGAAGCCGGTGACCTGCGGGTTGAGCAGGCCCGCGCCCACGCCCATGACCAGGCGCGCGAGCACGAGCAGGACGCCCGTGGGCGCCAGGCCGGACAGGAGCGCACCGAGCGCGAACACGCCGAGGCCCACCATGAACAGCCGGCGTCGTCCGAAGAGGTCACCCGCCCGGCCCGCCGGCACGAGCACCATGCCGAACACGAGGGTGTAGCCGGAGATGGCCCACTGCAGCTCCGCGTCACTGGCGTCCAGGCCCCGCTGCAGGGCGGGCAGGGCCACGTTGATGCTGGACACGGCCAGCAGGGACATGAAGATCGGGATGAGGAGCACCGCGAGGATGCGCTGCTGGTGCGGGGTGAAGACCGAGGACGCGGCGCCGTCGGACGGACGCGGGGCGACGGGCATGCGGTCTCCTTCACAAGGGTGTCTCGGGCGCTCTCCAGGATCGGCCCTCGTCCCGCATCGTGCCAGGTCCGAGGGTCCTCGGCCCGGTGCGGCGCACGGAGGCCATGACCGCGACCGTCGCCCTGCCGCCCCGTCGCTCACTTCGCGTCCGCGTACGACCCCACGCTGGAGACGGTGAGCGGGAAGTCCACGGGGGCGGGACCGAACAGCAGGCGGCCGGCGGCGCTCGCGGACTCCGCCACGACCGTCCGCACGGCCTCGGCCTCCGTGGCCGGGCCGTGCAGGACGACCTCGTCGTGGACGAAGAACACGAGTTCCGTGCGCATGCCGGCCGAGCGCAGTCGACGGCGGATCTCGCCCATCCAGCACAGCGCCCACTCGGCCGCGGTGCCCTGCACCACGAAGTTCCGGGTGAAGCGGCCCTGGGAGCGCCGCCGTCGCCGGGCCGCGGACTCGGCGGCCTGGGTGCCGACGTCGGACACGGACTCCTGCCACTTCCGCCCCGGCGCGGGGGACCAGCGGCCCAGCCACGTGGACACCTGGCCGCCTCCCTCGCCGACGGAGGCCGCCCGCTCGAGCAGGCCGATCGCTCGGGGGTAGAGCCGGCGCAGGTGCGGCATGAGCGCCGCGGAGTCGCCCGTCGTCGAGCCGTACATCGCACCCAGCAGGGCGATCTTCGCGCGCCCGCGGTCGGCCAGCGCGGTGCCGGCCGCCCGGCCCTGCTCCGCCACCTCCCGGTACAGGTCGGGCGTGGTCCCGGCACGGGCCAGCGCCTCGTCGGCGGCCATCGCGGCGAGGATGCGCGGCTCCACCTGGGAGGCGTCGGCCACGGTCAGCGTCCACCCGGGGTCTGCGCGGACGGCGTCGCGCACCCCGGCCGGGACCTGCATGGCCCCACCGCCGTGGGCGGCCCACCGCCCGGTCACCACGCCGCCGACCAGGTAGGCGGCGTGGAACCGGCCGTCGTCGCCGATCCACTGGTCCAGCCAGTGCCAGCCGTTGGCCGTCCACAGCCGGGCCAGGGCCTTGTACTCCAGCAGCGGCGCGAGCAGCGCGGCCCGCGCCTCGCGTTCCGCGCCGCCGGCGTCGATCCAGTGCTTCAGGTCCCACTGCCGCGTGGACTCCACGGCCACGCCCGTCGTCTGCAGCGCCCGCAGCAGGCTGGGCTGCGAGTCGGGGCTCAGCCCGGGGGAGCCCAGGACGTCGGCGATGCGTTCGGCCAGGGCCTGCAGGCGGGCGGGACGCTCGCCCGGTGCAGGCCGGGGGCCGAGCTGCTCGGCGAGGAGCGCCTCGTGCACGCCCCGGTCCCACGGCAGACCCGCCGCCCGGATCTCTGCGGCCACGAGTGCGCCCTGCGACTCCGCCGCCGCGAGCAGCCGCAGCCGGTGGGGGTGGGCCGAGCCCTCGACGGCCGCCCGCTGCGCGGCCAGCTCCGCCGCGAGCACGGTGACGTCCGGAGCGGGGCCGGCCTCGTCCGGCAGGTCGAAGAAGGACTCCTGACCGGCGGGCACCCGCGCCGGGCGCTCGGGCTCCGTCGGGTCGGCGACCTCGAGCTGCGCCACGGGCGTGTAACGCACCCCGCTGCCCGGCGCCGTTGCCGCGTGCCGCAGGATCCGCTGGACGAGGGCCAGGTCCCAGCACCGATCCACCCGCACCCCCGCCGCCAGCCAGGCGGCGTACTCCGTCCCGACGTCGGCGAGCACCCAGCGGACCCTGCTCGGGTCCACGCCCAATCGGGAGGGCAGACCGGCCACGAGCCCGGCCACGGACCCGGCGGGGCAGGAGCCCAGGGGAGCGGCGTCTTCGCCCTCCGCGTCCAGGGCCCACCAGGTGCCGGGGCTGCCGACGGAGGCGGGGGCGGGGCCCAGGACGACGAACATGGCCCTCATTCTGCCCCGTGGCCGGGCCGTGACCCGAGGCGCGTCCGGCGTCTGCCCGGCGTGGGACCGGGCCCGGTCGCGACCACGGCGACCACGGTTTCCCCTCCTGACCCCCCGTCGCCTCGCCGTGGGCGGGGCGAGGGGCTGTGCGACTTGCACGCTCGCCGAGCGAAGAACACACTGTGCGGACGCACCGGCGCGCAGCGGGCCGTCGGGCGCCACCCAGAGAGGACCCACCATGACAGCGACCCGGTCCGGCGGCGGCGCGACGTCTCGCCTCAACGTCAAGGTGGTCGGCATCTCGGTCGCCGCCGCGCTCGGCGGCTTCCTGTTCGGCTTCGACACCTCTGTCATCAACGGCGCCGTGGACGCCCTCGCCGGGGAGTTCGGCCTCGGCGCCGGTCTCACGGGCTTCGCCGTCTCCTCGGCGCTGATCGGCTGTGCACTCGGCGCCTGGTTCGCCGGGCCGATCGCCAACCGCCGCGGCCGCGTGCCCGTGATGGTGATCGCCGCGATCCTGTTCCTGGTCTCCGCCATCGGCTCGGGCCTGGCGTTCGGCGTGGTCGACCTGATCTTCTGGCGCATGGTCGGCGGCCTGGGCGTGGGCGCCGCGTCCGTGATCGCTCCGGCGTACATCGCGGAGGTCAGCCCGGCCCATGTGCGCGGGCGCCTCGGCTCGCTCCAGCAGCTGGCGATCGTCCTCGGCATCTTCGCGGCGCTGCTCACGGACGCGCTCTTCGCGACGATGGCCGGGGGAGCGGCGCAGCCGTTCTGGCTCGGTGTCGACGCCTGGCGCTGGATGTTCATGGCCGAGGCCGTCCCGGCGGTGCTGTACGGCCTGTTCGCCCTGAAGCTGCCGGAGTCCCCGCGCTACCTGGTCGCCCGCGGTCGCACGGACGAGGCGGCCGAGGTCCTGCACGAGTTCACCGGCGTGGACCGGGTGAACCTGATGATCGAGGACATCCGGCGCTCGCTGGACTCGGAGCGCCGCGAGTCGCTGGCGGACCTGCGTGGACCGTCGGCGGGCCTGCAGCCGATCGTGTGGATCGGCATCCTGCTCTCCGTCTTCCAGCAGGCCGTGGGCATCAACGTGATCTTCTACTACTCCACCACCCTGTGGCGCTCGGTGGGCTTCGGGGAGTCGGACGCCCTCACGGTCACCGTGATCACCTCGGTCACGAACATCGCCGTGACCTTCATCGCGATCGCCCTGGTGGACCGCGTCGGCCGTCGCCCCATGCTGATCGCCGGCTCCGCCGGCATGACGGTCAGCCTCGGCCTGATGGCACTGGCCTTCTCCTTCGCGCAGACGGGCGGCGCCGAGTCCGTGTCCCTGCCGCAGCCGTGGTCCACGGTGGCGCTGGTGGCCGCGAACGCCTTCGTGGTGTTCTTCGGCGCCACCTGGGGGCCGCTGGTCTGGGTGCTGCTGGGCGAGATGTTCCCGAACCGCATCCGCGCCGGCGCGCTCGCCGTGGCCGCCGCCGCGCAGTGGGCGGCGAACTTCACCGTCTCCACCACGTTCCCGTGGCTGGCGGACATCGGCCTGACCCTCGCCTACGGCCTGTACGCGGTCATGGCGGCGCTGTCCCTGGCCTTCGTGGCGGCCTTCGTGCCCGAGACCAAGGGCAAGACGCTCGAGGAGATGAGCGACGTCGTCGTGCGCTCCCCGGGGCAGCGGCGCGCGGTGCGCGCCGAGGCGGAGCGGGACCTGCGCGGCTGACACCGCCCGTCCCGACGACGGCCCCCTCCCTGAGCTGCAGACAGGGAGGGGGCCGTGGTGTGTGCGGGGCGGGTCAGCCGGTGTCGGCGCCGGTGGCGACCTCCTCGTCGTCGCGGCGCTCCAGACCCTCGTCCTCGGAGTCCTCGATGAGACGGCCTCCGGCGATCTTGTCGACGATCAGCGCGATGGCGGCGTCGCCGGTCACGTTGGTGGCGGTGCCGAAGGAGTCGATGGCGATGTACGTGGCGACCATGAGCGCGACCTGCGGCTCGGTGAAGCCGAGCATCGAGGACAGCAGGCCCGAGGCCGCCACGATCGCGCCGCCGGGCACGCCGGGCGCCGCGACCATGGTGACGCCCAGCATGAAGATGAAGCCCACGAACACCGGGACGTCGATCGACTGGCCCGAGAGGAACAGCACCGCGATGGAGAACGAGACGATCTTCACCGTGGAGCCGGCCAGGTGGATCGTCGCGCACAGCGGGACGACGAACGAGGCGATCGGCCGGCGCACGCCGAGCAGCAGGGTCTGGCGCAGGGTCACCGGGATGGTCGCCGCCGAGGACGAGGTGCCCAGGGCCGTCGCGTAGGCCGGCAGCATCGTCTTCAGGGCCGTGAACGGGTTGCGGCCCGCGATCGCGCCGGCGACGACGTACTGGACGAGCAGCAGCACCACGGTGAGGCCGAAGACCAGCAGGATCACGCCGAGGAACGTGGTGATGACCTTGAAGACCTCGCCGGCGGCGGTCATGTTCAGGAACACGCCGAAGATGTAGACGGGCAGCAGCGGCACGATCAGGCCCATGACGACCCGCTCGATGATCGATCGCAGCTGGTCGAAGCCTTCGTGCAGGGCACCGCGCGGCAGCGTCGTCAGGCCGATGCCGAGCACGAACGCGAGCAGCAGGGCCGTCATCACGCCGAAGGGCGGGTCCATCTGCACCTCGAACAGCGGGCCGAGCAGCGCGTCCTCGGGGTTGGCCATCGCCTCGAAGGACCCGGGCGTGAGGATCAGCGGGAAGACGAGCAGGCAGACCAGCAGGGCGCCGAAGCCGCCGAACAGGGTGGAGCCGTAGGCGATGCCGCCGGTCAGGGCCAGCAGCTTCCCCGCACCCCGGCCGATGTCGCCGATGGCGGGGGCGACGAGCGCCAGGATCAGCACCGGGACGATGAAGCCCAGGAAGTTCGAGAACAGCCCGTTGAAGGTGGCGAAGGCCTGCACGAGCCAGGTCGGCGCGACCAGGCCGACGAGGACGCCGGCCACGATCGCGACGAGGATGCGGGGCAGCAGGCCGAAGCGGCGGCGGGGCGCGGCGACGGCGCCCCCGGAGTCGGGGCCGGACGCGTCGAGGGCGTCGGAGTGGGAGCGAGACATGGCCGACACGCTAGCGCAGGCCGTCCTGCCCGTCGCCCGGTCGGCAGGCCATCCGTGGCGGTGCCGGTGACCCCCGTCGTGATGCAGAACACAGGGAGCGCCACCGTCTCGGGTAACGTGCAAGAGCACGCCCGCCCCACCCGGACCGAAGGAGACGACGATGACGGTCCTGCCCCGCCCCGCAGACGCCCGGGCCGCCCAGGGGCGCGCTGCCGGCGTGGAGGCCGCATGAGCGAGTTCCTCGCCTCACGCTGGCCGGACATCCTCTTCCGGGCGTGGCAGCACGGGTGGCTCGTGCTGCAGGCGCTGGCCATCGCCACCGTGCTCGCCATCGCGCTGGCCGTGATCGCCACGCGGATCAAGGCCCTGACCCCGATCGCGAACGCCTTCACGGCCGTCGGGCTGACCCTGCCTTCCTTCGCGCTCATCGGCGTCCTGATCCCCCTGGTGGGCATCGGGACCGTCCCCGCCGTCGTGGTGGTGGTCTTCTATGCCCTGCTGCCCATCCTCCGCAACGCGCTCGTGGGTCTGCGCGGCGTGGACCCGGAGGTGCTGGAGGCCGCCCGGGGGATGGGCATGGGGCCGGTGGCGCTGTTCACCCGGGTGCGTCTCCCGCTGGCCTGGCCCGTGATCCTCACCGGCATCCGGGTCGCGGGTCAGCTCGGCATGGGCGTGGCCGCGGTCGCGGCCTACGTTCTGGGGCCCGGACTGGGCTCGTACATCTTCACGGGGCTGGTCTCCCTGGGCGGCGCCAACGCGTTGAACTACGCCCTCGTGGGCACCCTCGGCATCGTCGTCGTCGCCCTCGTCCTGGACGGGCTGCTCGTGCTGCTCGGCCGGCTCACCATCTCGAAGGGACTGCGCGCATGAGCACCGACCGTGACGCCGGGGCCGAGATCCGTCTCGAGTCCCTGACGAAGCTCTATCCGGGGCAGGACCGTCCCGCCGTGGACGCCCTGGATCTCATCATCCCCGCGGGGGAGACCGTGGTGTTCGTCGGCCCGTCCGGCTGCGGCAAGACCACCTCGCTGAAGATGATCAACCGCCTCATCGAGCCCACCTCCGGGCGGATCCTGATCGGTGGGGAGGACATCACACGCCGCGACCCCACCCGGCTGCGCCGTCAGATCGGCTACGTCGTGCAGGGTGGCGGGATGATGCCCCACCTGTCCGTCGCCGAGAACGTCGGCCTGGTGCCGCGCCTGCTCAAGTGGGACCGCCGACGCATCGCCGAGCGCGTGGACGAGCTGCTCGACCTCGTCGGCCTGGACCCGGCGATCTATCGAGACCGTTTTCCGCGCGAGCTGTCCGGTGGACAGCAGCAGCGCGTCGGCGTGGCGCGGGGCCTCGCGGCGGATCCTCCCGTGCTGCTCATGGACGAGCCCTTCGGCGCCGTGGACCCCCTCACCCGCCAGCGCCTGCAGCAGGAGATGCTCGACATCCAGGCCAGGGTGGGCAAGACCATCGTGATGGTCACCCACGACGTGGACGAGGCCGTGCTCCTGGGCGACCGGATCCTGGTGCTCGAACCCGGCGCGCACGTGGCCCAGTACGCCACCCCCGAAGAGGTCCTGGCGCGGCCGGCCACCGAGTTCGTGGCCGACTTCGTGGGGTCGGGGGCGGGGCTCAAGCGGCTGGGGCTGCGGTCGGTCGACTCGCTGCCGCTGCGCCCGATCGCACAGCACCCGACGGGCACGCCGCCGGGCGGGCCCGTGCTCGACGCGGCCACCCCGATCAGCGAGGCCCTCGCCGTGCTGGTCACGGCCCCGACGGAGGAGATCGCCGTGGTCCGTGATGGCACGGTCATCGGTCTGCTCGACTATCCGACACTGCGCGCGCACGCCCGCGCCGGCGACGAGCAGGCTCGGCCATGATCGCCCGGCTGCGTGCGGCCTCCGCCGAGGACCGCCTGCTCCTGATCGGCCTGCCGCTGCTGGTGGCCGCCCTGCTGATCGGGTGGACCGTCTGGGTGCGCGGAGCCGCCCTCGACGACGTCGAGGCCCGGCTGCTGACCTGGCCCACCGTCCTGCGCCTCACCGCCGAGCACCTGGCCCTCGTCGGCGTGTCCACCGTTCTGGTCGTGGCGACGGCCGTCCCGCTCGGCGTGCTGCTGAGCCGCCCCGCGGCCCGGCGGTTCACCCCCGTCGCCATGGGGCTGGCCAACGCCGGCCAGGCCGCTCCCGTGATCGGTGTGATCGTCCTGCTCGCCATGGCGTGGGGGTTCGGCTTCCGGGTCGCCGTCCTGGCCCTGTCCCTCTACGCGTTCCTGCCCGTGCTGGCCAACACGCTGGCCGGGCTGCGGGGCGTCGACCCCACCGTCGTCGAGGCGGCCCGCGGCATGGGCATGTCCCCGCTGCAGACCCTGCTCCGGGTGGAGCTCCCCCTGGCCCTGCCCGTGATCATGGCGGGTCTGCGGACCGCCCTGGTGCTGCTGGTGGGCACCGGGGCGTTCGCGACGTTCATCGACGCCGGCGGCCTCGGCCTGCTCATCCAGACCGGGATCGTCCTGTTCCGTTTCCCGCTGCTCGTCTCGGGGGCGATCCTCGTGGCCGCCCTCGCCCTGATGATCGAGTGGATCGGCCGCCTCGTCGAGACGCTGGCCACCCCGAGGGGGCTCGCATGACCACCCCGCGCGCGACCCTCCCGTCCCGCCGTCGCGGCCGGACCCCCGCGCGTGCCGCGCTCGCCACGCTCGGCCTGGCGGCCTCCCTGGTCCTGTCCGGGTGCGGGCTGAGCACCGCCGGCGGCTACCTGCCCTCGGGCACGCCGGCCGGCGACGTCGCCGGGATCGACCTCGAGGGCGCCCACGTGGCGGTGGGGTCCAAGAACTTCAACGAGGGCGTCGTGCTCGGCAAGATCACCGCGATCCTGCTGCGCTCCGCGGGGGCCGACGTCGAGGATCTGACCAACATGCCGGGTTCGCTCAGTGCGCGCCAGGCCCAGGTGGCCGGCGTCGTGGACGTCGAGTGGGACTACACGGGGACGGCCTGGATCACGTACCTGGGCCACACCGATCCGATCCCGGACGCCCAGGCGCAGTGGGCCGCGGTCCGGGACGAGGACGCGCAGCAGGGCCTGGTGTGGCTGCCGCCGGCCGAACTCGACAACACCTACACCTTCTCCGTGCGCCAGGACCGGGCGGAGGCGCTCGGCGTGGAGACGCTCGCGGACATCAAGGACCTCCCCACCCAGGACCAGTCCTTCTGCGTGAGCGCCGAGTTCGCCGCCCGCAACGACGGGTTCCTGCCCATGCTCGAGGCCTACGGGATCGAACGGCCCACCGGATCCCGGCTGCGCCAGATGGACATCGGGGCGGTGTTCGCCGCGGTGGCGGACGGGTCGTGCACCTTCGGGGAGGCGTACTCCACGGACGGGCGGATCGCCGCACTGGACCTGACGACCCTGCAGGACCCGCTGGGCTTCTTCCCGAAGTACAACGCGGCCCCCATCGTGCGCGAGGAGGTCCTGGCCCAGCACCCCGAGATCGCCGACCTGCTGGCGCCCGTGACCGCACGCCTGGACAACGCGACGGCCGCGCGCCTGAACGCCCGGGTGGACGTCGACGGCGAGGAGCCCACCCAGGTCGCGTGGGACTGGCTCCGCGAGGAGGGCCTGATCACCGACTGACGGTCCGCAGGCGCCGCCGACGCCGCGGGGGAGGCCCCGTTGGGGGGGGGGGGGGGGGGGGGGGGGCGTCACCCGCCGCGCGGCGCGGCGGATCAGGCCGCCGTCAGCGTGCGCGAGTACACCGTCCGGCCGACGGCGTTGATCAGACGCACCCGGAACTCGCGGCCGTCCTCGGGGATCTCGACGTGGCCGAAGTACTGGTGCTCGCCGGAGCGCGGCGAGCCCATGACCGGCCCGTGCGCCTCGAAGTCCAGGCGCGGGCCGAAGGTGCCGTCCAGCGTGTTCGGGCCGAACGATCCGGCGTTGATGGGGCCGGCCACGAACTCCCAGAACGGCTCGAAGTCGGTGAACGCCGCGCGGTCGGGGGAGTAGTGGTGCGCCGCGCAGTAGTGGACGTCGCCGGTGAGGAACACGACGTTCTTCACGCCGTGGTCCTTGATCGCCTTCAGGAGGCGGGCGATCTCCAGCTCGCGGCCCAGCGGGGCGCCGTCGTCGCCGTTGGACAGGGACTCCTGCCCCGTGCCGTCGGGGACGATCAGGCCCAGCGGCAGGTCGTTGGCGATGACCTTCCACGTGGCGGTCGACGCGCGCAGCCCGCGGATGAGCCACTGCAGCTGCTCCTCGCCCAGGATCGGGGTCTCGTGGGTCTCGAGCCCCGGGGTGTTCTCGCCCTTGTGGGTGCGCATGTCCAGGGCGAACACGTCGAGCGTCGCGCCGCGGGGGATCCTGCGGTAGATGCGGGCCGGCTCGAAGCCCGAGCCGCGGCGCAGGGCCGTGGAGTCGGCGATCGGCATGTACTCCTGCCACGCGCGGCGGGCGCGGGCGGCCAGCGTGTCCACGTCACGGACCTGGGTGTAGCGCGGGTCTTCGAGGACCTCGCGCGGCCACCAGTTGTTGGTCGTCTCGTGGTCGTCCCACTGGGCGATGACGGGGACGTCCGCGTACAGGGCGCGGAGGTTGTCGTCCATCATGTTGTAGCGGTGGCGGCCGCGGAACTCGTTCAGGGTCTCGGCGACCTTGGACGTCTCCTCCGTGACGAGGTTGCGCCAGGTGGGCTCGCCGGCCACCTCGAGGGTCTCCGGGATGGGGTTGTCCGCGTAGATCGTGTCGCCGGAGTGCAGGAAGAAGTCGGGCTTCGTGGCGTGCATCGCCGCGTAGCCGCGCATGCCGCCGATCTCCGGGTTGATGCCGTAGCCCTGCCCGGCGGTGTCCGCGGTCCACACGAAGGACTGGGCGGCGGAGGTCTTCCGGCCGAACCGCGCGCCGGGCGCCGTCGTGAAGCGGGCCACGGCCGACTCGCCCAGGCGGCCGGCCTCGTCCTCGAACGCGTACGTCACCTCGAAGCGGGTGCCGGAGGGCAGCGTGTCCGCGAGGATCTTCGCGGTGTGGTCGGTGGTCCCGTCGACCCAGCCGGAGCGCAGGGTCAGCCCGCGAGCGAAGCGGCCGCGCAGCACCTTCCCGTCCTCGTCGACCGCGCGCAGCGTGGCGTGCAGGCGCGAACGGCCGGACGAGCGCGCCCACAGCACGGCCGAGTTCGAGGTGACATCGCCGGTGGCGACGCCGGACGGCAGCGTCAGGCGGGACGCGACCAGGCCACCGGGGGTGTGGCGGGCCGGACGGGCGGCGGCGGGGCCGGCGAGGGCGGCGGGGGCGAGCACGGCGGCGGACGCCGCGGCGAGCACCGAACGGCGGGAGGTGGGGTGGGTTAGGGGTGCGGTGGTCTGCTTCACGGGGCCAGGGTGGGGCACGCAGGCGAGGCACATGTGGCGTCGGGCTGACCTCCGGGTGAACTTCCGACACCGGCCCCCGGCGGCATCGGGGTCGACCGGCCCGGGGCCGCTCAGCGCAGGGCACTGACCGTCCGGACGGCGTCGACGATCGCGTCCGCGGCGGCGTCGAGCAGCGGGGCGTCGGCGTCCGGGCCGAACGTGCAGCGCAGGGCCGTGCGGGCCTCGTCTTCGCTGAGGCCCAGCGCGAGCAGGGCCGGGGACGGCTCGGCGTCGTGGGCCGAGCACGCCGACCCCGCCGAGGCCAGCACGCCCCGGCGGGCCGCCTCCTCCAGCACCGACTCGCCGTTCACGCCGGGCAGCACGAACGAGGCGTGACGCGGCAGCCGCCGCGCGGGATGGCCGGTCAGCCGCGCGTCGGGCACGAGCTCCCGGACGCCGTCGAGCACGCGCGCCGCGAACCGATCCCGCAGCCCGGACCACGCGTCCGCGGCCACGGCGCGCTCCGCCTCGGCCTCCTCGAAGGCGGCCGCGAACCCGGCCGCGCCGGCCACGTTCTGCGTCCCGGACCGCCGGCCCCGCTCCTGGCCGCCACCGGGCACGAGCGGTTCCAGGGCGTGACCCGGGCGCACCCACAGCGCGCCGACCCCCTTGGGTCCGCCGACCTTGTGCCCGGACAGCGCCACGAGATCCGCCCCGAGGGCGCGCACGTCCACCGGGATCTGCCCCGCGGCCTGCACCGCGTCCACGTGCAGCGGCACGCCCGCCTCCCGGGCGACGGCGGCCAGCTCGGCCACCGGCTGCACCGTGCCCACCTCGTTGTGGGCCAGGTGCACGCAGACCAGCGCGGTGTCCGGGCGCAGGCGGGCGGCGAGGTCGTCCGCGGAGGTCAGGCCGTCACGGTCCAGCGCGAGGTGCTCGACCTCGACGCCGTGCAGCCGGGCCAGCTGGTCACAGGACTGCCGCACCGCGCTGTGCTCGATCCCCGTGGTCAGCACGTGGCCCGCCGGGCGGCCGGCGAGGATCCGGGCGCGCACCGTGCCGAGCACGGCGAGCGCGTCGGCCTCCGTGCCGCCCGAGGTGAACACGACCTGCCCGGCCCGGGCGCCGATCGCGCGGGCCACCCGCGCGCGGGCGTCCTCGAGCAGGGCCGCCGCCGCCCGGCCGGCCTCGTGCGCCGAGGACGGGTTGCCGTAGACGCCCGTGAGCGCGGGCCACATCGCCTCCAGCGCGCTGCGCCGGACGGGCGCGGTGGCCGCGTGGTCCAGGTCGAGGGTGGTGCTCATCGGCGCGGCGAGACCTCCTCGACCACGGCGTCCAGGCCCAGGTCCAGGGACCGGACGGTATGGGTCAGTGCCCCCACCGAGATCACGTCCACGCCCGTGGCCGCGATCGCCCCGATCGTCTCGAGGCTCACCCCGCCGGAGGCCTCGACGACGGCCCGGCCCGCCACGAGCTCGACGCCGGCCCGCAGCTCGGCCGGCGAGAAGTTGTCCAGCATGATCGTGTCGACCCCGGCGGCGAGCACCGCCGGGATCTGCTCGAGCCGGTCGACCTCCACCTCCACGTGGGTGGTGTGCGGCAGGCGTGCCATCCCGGTGCGCAGGGCCACGGTGAGGTCCTCGCCCGGGTCGCCGGGGCCGCCGAACCCCAGCGCGGCCAGGTGGTTGTCCTTCAGCATCACGGCATCCGAGAGGCTGGAGCGGTGGTTGTGCCCGCCGCCGTCCCGCACCGCCTGCCGCTCGAGCACGCGCAGACCCGGGGTGGTCTTGCGGGTGTCCACCACCCGCGCGTGCCCGCCGCCGGCGCGCACGGCGGCCACGTGGGCGGCCGTCGTCGTGGCGATCCCGGACAGGCGCTGGACGAGGTTCAGCGCCACGCGTTCGGCCCGCAGCACCGAGCGGGCGGGACCCGCGACCTCGGCGACGACGGCGCCGGGGGACAGGTCGGCGCCGTCGGCCAGGTGCAGGGTGACGGACACGGCCGGGTCGACGAGCCGGAAGGCGGCCTCGAGGGCGTTCGTGCCGGAGAGCACCCCGGCCTCGCGGGCCACCACACGCGCGGTGATCCGGGCCTGCTCCGGGACGAAGGCCTCCGAGGAGACGTCACCCCAGGGCGCGTCCTCGGCGAGCGCCGCGGCCACGATCCGCTCCACGTCCGGCTGCGGGGCCGGCGTCGCCGGCGCGCGGTCGGCCGGGCTCACGCCCCGGCCCCGGCGGACTGCGCGGCCGACTGCTTCGGCGCGACGGCCAGCATCCGCTCGAGAGCGGTGCGGGCCGGCTCGGCCACGGACGCCGGCACCGTGATCCGGTTGACCACGCGGCCGGCCACGAGCTCCTCGAGGACCCACGCGAGGTAGCCGGGGTGGATGCGGTACATCGTGGAGCACGGGCAGATCACGGGATCGAGGCAGAAGATCGTGTGCTCGGGGTGCTGGGCGGCCAGGCGCTGCACGAGGTTGATCTCGGTGCCGATCGCGAAGGTCGAGCCGGCCGGCGCCGCCTGGATGGCCTTGACGATGAAGTCCGTGGACCCGGAGGAGTCCGCGGCCTCCACCACGGGCAGGGGGCACTCGGGATGCACGATCACCTGGACGTCCGGGTGTTCGGCGCGGGCCTGCTCGATCTGCGCCACGGTGAAGCGGCGGTGCACCGAGCAGAAGCCGTGCCACAGCAGGACCTTCGCGTCCCGCAGGGCGTCCTCGGAGTTCCCGCCCAGGGGCAGGCGGGGGTTCCATGTCGGCATCTGCTCGAGCGGGATCCCCCTGGCGCGGCCCGTGTTCCGGCCCAGGTGCTGGTCCGGGAAGAACAGGACGCGCTGGGCACGCTCGAACGCCCAGTCCAGCACGGCCGAGGCGTTGGAGGACGTGCACACGATGCCGCCGCGCTCGCCGACGAAGCCCTTGAGGGCCGCGGAAGAGTTCATGTACGTCACGGGCAGCAGGGCCACGCGCCCGTCGTCGTCCGGCTCGGTGCCGTAGACCGCCTCGAGCTGCTCCCACGCGTCCTCGACCGAGTCCAGGTCGGCCATGTCCGCCATGGAGCAGCCGGCGGCGAGGTTGGGCAGGATGACGGCCTGGTCCGGGGTGGAGAGCAGATCCGCGGTCTCCGCCATGAAGTGCACGCCGCAGAACACGATCGCCTCCGCCTCGGGCCGGCCCTGGGAGGCCCGCGCGAGCTGGAAGGAGTCGCCCACGAAGTCGGCGTGCTGGACGACCTCGTCGCGCTGGTAGAAGTGGCCCAGCACGACGACGCGTTCGCCGAGCGTCTGCCGCGCCGCGCTGATCCGGGCGTGGAGCTCCTCGTCCGAGGCCCGCTGGTACTCCTCGGGGATGCGGCCCTGCACGGGGGCGTCGGCCGGGACGGCGTCGTCCTGCGATGCGCCGGGGCCGTACGCGGGCAGGCCGGCGTCGAACGCCCAGGGGCCGCGGGTCAGGTCGGGGGAGCACGAGGAGCCGCGCGCGGCGTCCTTGTCGATCAGGGTCAGGGTGCGGGCCACCGAGGCGGTGGTCCCGGTCGGGGTGGTCATGGGTGACTCCTGGGTCGGGGCTGGTGGTCAGCGGCGGGCGTCCGGCCCGGCGGGATCGGGGTCGGTCCCGGGCCCGGCGGGCCGGTAGCGGTAGAGCTTGGGCGGGCGGTGCGGGGTGCCGCCGCGGACCTCACCGGTCTCCTCGAGGGTCCCGGCGGCGAGGGTGGCGCGGCGGAAGTTGGCGGCGTCGAGGCCGCGGCCGAGGACGGCCTCGTGCACGGCGCGCAGCTCGGCGAGGGTGAAGGAGGGCCCCAGCAGCGCGTGCCCGACGCCGGCTCGCGGCAGGTCCGCGCGCAGGCGCGCCACGGCCGCCGCCAGGATCTGGGCGTGGTCGAACGCCAGCGCGGGCGGGGCGTCGGCCCGGTGCCAGCGCACATGGACCCCGATGGGCAGCCCGGTCACGTCCGGGTCCGGGCGGGACGCCGGGGTGGCGCCGTCGTCGTCCAGGGCGGGGCTGAGCGCCCAGTGGGCCACCGTGAGGACGCGTCCGGTGGGGGAGCGGTCCACGGCGCCGAACGCCGCCAGCTGCTCGAGGCGACGGACGGGTCCGGGCACGCACTCGGCGGCCACGCGTGCGGCGACGTCGGCCAACTCCTCGTCTGCGCCGAGCCACGCGCCCGGCAGCGCCCACTGGTCCAGGAACGGCTCGCGCATCCGCGGGACGAGGGCGACGCAGAGGCGGGACACGCCGTGCGCATCCGGGCGCACGCCGAAGACGGCCGTGGACACGGCGACGCTGACGCGGGCCTCAGCGACCGGCATGGGACCTCCCGGGCGGACGGGCGGGGCTGTTCTGGTCAGTATGACACTGTTCCCGCCCATCTCAGAAGGTCAATATGACTGTAAGCGGGGGAGGCACCGGCGCGGTCCCGCGCTAGCCTGAGTCGGGTGAACACGACCGCCGCCTCCGCCCCGTCCGACGCCCCCCTGGCCTCCACCCGCATCGGGGAGGGCTCGCGCCGCGTCGCGTTCCTGCACGGCCTCATGGGCCGCGGCCGGAACTTCACCGGCCCAGCCAAGGAGCTGGGCGACGACTTCACGGTGGAGCTGATCGATCTGCCGGACCACGGCGCCTCGCCCTGGACGGACCGGGTGGACTACCGCGAGATCGCGGACCGGGTGGCCGCCCACCTGCGGGGCGGTCTCGCCGCCGACGGGCCGGTCCATCTGCTGGGCCACTCGATGGGCGGCAAGGTCGCCATGGTGCTCGCCCTGCGGCACCCGGACCTCGTGGACCGGCTGATCGTGGAGGACATCGCCCCGCGGGTCTCGCCGCAGGCCACGGACGAGTTCGTCCACCTGCTGGGCACCATGCTGCGCATGGACCTGGACGCGTACGACACGCGGGCCGAGGCCGACGCCGCCATGGCCGAGCACGTCCATGACGCGCGGGTGCGCGGCTTCCTGCTGCAGAACCTGCGGCGCACGGGCGGCCACTTCGCGTGGCAGCCCAATGTGGCCATGCTCTTCGAGCACCTGCGGGAGATCGGCTCGTTCCCGGACCCGGTGGTCCCCGAAGACCCGGAGCGCGTGTTCGACCATCCGGTGCTGTGGCTGGCCGGCGCCGAGTCGGACTACGTCCAGGACGAGGACGTGCCGCGGATGAAGGAGCTGTTCCCGCGCGTCGTGCGCGTGACCGTCCGCGACGCCGGCCACTGGCTGCACGCCGACCAGCCCGAGGCCTTCGTCTCCGCGGTGCGCACCTTCCTCACCGCTGACTGACGGGGCCCGCCGGGAGACGGAGCCAGCGCCGAGGCCCGCAGACGCGCCGCTACCTTCCGTGCGTAGCGGCGCGTCTGCGGGCCTCGGCGTCGGGCGCGGGTGGGAGTGGACCCGTCGGCCGCCGCATCAGTGGGCGGGCGCGGCCTTCTTTCCGCGCAGCCGTCCCACGAGCAGGACCACCCCGAGCGCGACCGAGCCCCAGAGCAGGCCCCACACGGCCGACGTCGCGGTCTCCGTGAGCCAGCCGAGGAACGCGCCGGCAGCGTGCGTGACGGGCTCGACGATCCCGTGCTGCACGGCGTAGGGCCACGGCACGCCCAGCGCGTCCAGCTCCACGAGGACGATGTGGCCGCCCACCCAGAGCATCGCCACGGTGCCGATGACGGTCACCACGCGCAGCACGTGCGGCATGGCCTTGACCAGCCCGGCGCCGAACGAGCGGCCGCCGGAGGTCGAGGCGTTCTGGTGCAGGTGCAGGCCGACGTCGTCCATCTTCACGATCAGCCCCACCACCCCGTACACGCCCACGGTGATGACGACGGCCACCACCGCCAGGATCGCCGCCTTCATCCAGAAGCCCAGGTCGGCCACCTCGTTCATGGAGATGACCATGATCTCCAGGGACAGGATGAAGTCCGTGGTGATGGCCCCGCGCACCACGGTGTCCTCGGCCTCCGGACCCCGCTCGACGGCGGGCTCCTCGCCGTCGGCGTGCCCGTGGCCGGTGAGTTTGCCCCACACCTTGTGCGCGCCCTCGTAGGACAGGTAGGTGCCGCCGGCCAGCAGCAGCCACGGCAGGATCCAGGGGGCGAGCCAGTCGAGCAGCAGCAGCGCGGGCAGGATGAACACGAGCTTGTTGCGCAGGGAGCCCTTGGTGATCCGCCAGATCATCGGCAGCTCGCGGGCCGCGGCCGCGCCGGCCATGTACTGCGGGGTCACCGCGGCGTCGTCGACCACCACGCCCGCCGCCTTGGCCGCGGCGCGTCCCGCTCCGGCGGCCACGTCGTCCACGCTCGCGGCGGCGAGGCGGGCGAGGGCGGCGACGTCGTCGAGCAGGGCTACGAGTCCGACCATGGTTCCTCCTGGGGTGGGGCCGACGGGCGCGCCGGTGCGCGGGCAGGGCGCAGGTCGAGCATAGCGGCGAGGACGGACACGGCACCGGCCCGGTCCCGTGGGGGACCGGGCCGGTGCGTGCGCGGCCGACGAGGCCGCCGGTGGGCTCAGGCGTCGTTCTCGGTGGTCTCCACGGGACGGGAGCCCAGGCGGCCGTCGATGCGGAGCAGGCCCGAGCCGTCGTCGCCGACGAGCTCGAGCTGGCCCACGATCTCGGAGACGGTGGCCTCCTCCTCGATCTGCTCGTCCAGGAACCAGTTCAGCAGCGGGCGCGAGTTGAGGTCGCCCGCGGACTCGGTGGCCCGGTACAGCTCGCGGATCGCCTCGGAGACCTTCTGCTCGTGCGCGAGCGCGGCCCGGAAGATCTCCAGGGCCGACATGCCGGCCTGCACGGGCGGGGCCGGGATGGCGCCGATCGTCGGGAAGCTGTCCCGGTCGGCGACGTGGTCGATGAACTTGTTCGCGTGGACGATCTCCTCGTCCGCCTGGTGCCGCAGCCACGCGGCCATCCCGGACAGGTCCAGGTCGTCGGCGGCGATCGCGAGCTGGCGGTAGACCATCGATGCCTCGAACTCGAGGGTGATCTGGTCGTTGAACTTCTGCAGCAGGTCATCGGTGAGCTTCATGCCTCGAACTCTAGGCAGGCGGCCGGGGCGCGGTGAAGGCGCGCCCGCCCCTCATCGAGGAGCGACGACGGCGGGCGGCCGGTCCCGCCGGATTCGGCGGCCCGCGGCCCCGGCCCTAGGCTGGGCGCCGTGTCCGAGACCCGCCGCGCCCGCCCGGGCGTTGACCCCGCGTCGACGCCGTCCTCCGACGTGCCGCGGGGTCCGGGAGGCCGGGACGCGCTCGTGCGCCGCCGCGTGTTCCGGACGCCCCTGCTGCGTCGCGTGGTTTACGCGGTGGTCTTCGAGCTGCTCGCCATCCTCTTCACCACCGTGATCCTGGCGGCGCTCGGCAACGGCGGCGGGCCCTCGCTCGCCGTGGCGGTGGTGTCCTCGACCGTGGCCCTGCTGTGGAACATCGTGTTCAACTCGGTGTTCGAGACCCTCGAACGCCGCCTCGGGATCACGGGCCGGCCCTGGTGGGTGCGCGTGGCCCACGCCGTCGGCTTCGAGGGCGGGCTGATCGTGTTCCTGGTGCCCGCGGTGGCGCTGATCCTCGGCATCGGGCTGGGGGAGGCGTTCCTCATCGAGGCCGGCCTGCTCGTGTTCTTCCTCGTCTACGCCGCGGTGTACGCCTATGCGTTCGACTCGGTGTTCGGCCTGCCGGACTCGGCCGCCCGCGCCGAGGCCTGACCCGCCGCTCGGGGCAGGCGCGGCTCAGCGGGACGTCGGCAGCCCCAGGAACGCGCGGATCGCGGGCATCTCGCGGCGCACCTGGTCCAGGCCGAGCTCGTGGGCGGCGGCCAGCTTGGCCACGGACCGCTCGCCGTTGGAGATGGGCATGGTCTCGGGCACGAACAGATAGGCCCGTCCCTGCCGCTCCATCTCGAACAGGCGCTCGCGGGTCGCGTTGTACCGGCGCCAGCGCGTGAGGAGGGCGTCCGCGACGGCGGGGTAGCGCCGGAAGGTGCGCTGGTAGAACGAGGGGAACCGCTCGGGCCGCTTCACGTACCCGCGCTCCCGGGTCAGGACCACGAGGACCTTCTCGAACCCCGCGTCCTCCGCCGCGGTCAGCGGGATCCCGCCGTCCACGCCGAGGGCGCCGTCCACGAACACGGTGCCCTCGGCGTGCACCGGGGGCATGAGGACCGGCATCGTGGACGACGCGCGGACGCGGACCATCAGGTCGGTCAGGGTGGTCAGGTCGGAGCGGTCCCACCAGCGGGTCTCGCCGCTCGCGGCGTCGAACCCGCCCAGGACGAGCCGGGCGGGGTTCGCGCGGAACGTGGCGAAGTCGTAGGGCAGGTCCGCCTCGGGCAGGCCGGCGTGCTCGTAGATGTACTCGGCGTTGAACAGGCCCTTGCCGCGCAGGAAGCTCAGCCAGTTGCCGAACCGAGGATCGTCGGCGAAGTCCACGAACGAGCGCCGCGCACGGGCCGGGTCGCGGGACAGGTAGTTCACGGCGTTGGACGAGCCCGCCGAGATGCCGGCCACGAAGTCCACGTGGATCCGCTCGCGCAGCAGCTCCGCCACCACGGCCGAGGTGAGCGCGGCGCGCATCCCCCCGCCCTCGAACAGCAGCGCCGTGTCGGTGACGTTGGACGTCATGGGCTCGGTCATGGTCGGTCCCTCCGTGTTCGCCGTCCGCCGAGCCGGGCGCGGAGCGCTCCCGTCCGGCCGCGCCCATCCTAGGCTGTCCCCATGGCGACGACCCACATGAAGAGCACCCCCGTCCACACCGTCGGCGAGCTGCCCCCGGTGGGCGTCCCCGCCCCCGACTTCACCCTCACCGGGGCGGACCTGTCCCCGGTGACCCTGCGGGAGCTGCGCGGCCGCCGCGTGATCCTCAACATCTTCCCGTCCCTGGACACCGGTGTGTGCGCCGCCTCCGTCCGCGAGTTCGACTCCCGCGTCGCGGACCTCGGGGACACCACCGTCGTGGCCGTGTCCGCGGACCTGTCGTTCGCCGCCGCGCGCTTCTGCTCGGTCGAGGGCATCGACCACGTCCGCAGCGGCTCCGTGTTCCGCTCGTCCTTCGGCGACGACTACGGCGTGCGCATGACCGACGGCCCGCTCGAGGGCCTGCTGGCCCGCGCCGTCGTCGTGGTCGATGCCGACGGCGTGGTCCGTCACGCCCAGCTCGTCCCCGAGATCTCCGAGGAGCCGGACTACGAGGCCGCCCTGGCGGCCGCCCGGGGCTGAGCGTGACGCCGCCGGGCTGGCCGCCGCGCGCACGACGCTCGCCCCTGGCGTTCGTCATCGCGCTGTTCGGCGTGCTCGGTGCGCTGGTCCTGGCCGGGGGCCTCACCGCGCTCCTCGCCGGCCGGGTGGTCGACGTCGCCGCGGACTCCGCCCCGACCGTGCCCGCCGCCGAGGCCCCCGCCCGGGAGGCGGGCGAGCTCGCGGCAGGCCTGACCCACATCCACGACGGCGTGGCGGTGGACTGGTCCGCATCGGCCCACGACGGATCGTCCCTGGACCCGGGCCAGCCGGTCGCGGACGCCCCGGGCATCCTCCTCGTGGAGACCGCCCTCGGCGCCCGCACCGGCACGGGGACGGGCATGGTGCTCTCCCCGGACGGGCTGGCGGTGACCAACTACCACGTGGTCGAGGACTCCTCGGAGGTGCACGTGGTGGTCGCGGACACCGGCGCGCGGCACACGGCCACGGTGCTCGGGCGCGATGCCGAGCACGACATCGCGGTGCTCGACGTCGAGGGCGTCTCAGACCTGCCGGTGGCCAGCGTCTCGCTGGACCCGGTGCGGCGCGGGGACCAGGTGGCCGCCGTCGGCAACGGCGGAGGCCAGGGCTATCTGACGGCCGTGCGCGGCACCGTGCTCGGCACGGACCGCTCGATCATGGCCGCGGCCGAGGGCACCGATCAGTACGCGCGCCTGTCCGGCCTGATCCAGACGGACGCGGACGTCGTGCCCGGCTACTCCGGCGGCCCGGTGGTGGACGACGCCGGCCAGGTGGTCGGCGTGACCGTGGCGGCCAGCGACGGGACCACCGCAGACGAGGTGGACGGCTTCGCGATCCCGCTGGAGGTGGCCTTCGACGTGGTGGACCAGGTCCTCTCGGGCGAGGAGACGGACACCGTGAGCATCGGCGCGGACGGCGCCCTGGGCATCATGGTCGGCGCGGATCCCGACGTCGGCGTCGTGGTCATGCAGGTGGACGCGGGCTCGGCCGCCGAGCAGATCGGCCTGGTCGAGGGCGATGTGATCCTCGAGATCGAGGGGCGGCCCGTCGGCGACGACGCCTCCCGGATGTCCCGCCTGGTCAACGACCACAACGTGGGGGACCGGATCACCGTCCAGTGGCGCACCGCCGACGGCGAGGTGCGCGAGGCCGAGGCGGTCCTGCAGCCGGCCCTCGTGAACTGACCGGCCCCCCGGCGCTCAGGAGAGCAGGTCCAGCGAGAGGGCCATCGCGGCCACGCCCAGCAGCACGCCGCCCAGCGCCGCGGCGCGGCCCCCGGCCGCCCGGGCGGCGGGCAGCAGCGCGTCGAGGCTCACGGTCACCATCACGCCCGCCACGGCCGCGAAGACGGCGGCCACGAGCGCGGGCGTGAGGAACGGGGCCAGCAGCAGCCAGCCGATCAGCGCGCCCAGCGGCTCCGCGATCCCCGTGAACGCGGCCCACGCGAAGGCCTTGCGCCGCGATCCGGTGGCCTGCCGCACGGGCACGGCCACGGCCACGCCCTCGGGAACGTTGTGCACGGCCATCGCGACGGCCAGCGCGAGGCCCACCGACGGATCCTGCAGGGTGCCGGCGAAGGTGACGAAGCCCTCCGGCAGATTGTGCAGGCCGATCGCCAGGGCCGTCACCGTGCCCAGGCGCAGCATCCGCCGCCGGTCCAGGCCGGCCGGGTCGGCGACGTCGCCCGGCATCTCCGAGACGGGGTCGGGGACGGCGCGCTCGAGCAGCACGTAGGCGCCTGCGCCGAGGGTCAGGGCGGCCACCGCGACGGCGGTCGCCGCGGGGCCGACCGCCCCGCCCAGCCCCTCGACGGCGGCCGGCAGCATCTCCAGGAAGGAGACCGCGAGCATGACGCCCGCGGCGAGGCCGAGGGCGGCCCCCAGCCCGCGGCCCGAGGGCTCGCGTCCGACGATCGCCAGGACGCCGCCCAGCACCGTGGCCAGCCCGGCGAACGTCGTGAGAGCGAGCGCGGTCCAGAACGGGTCCACGGGGGAGGGCCTCCTGACGGGCGGCGGGCGGGGTGCGACCATCCTAGGGACCACAGGAGGAGACCATGACCGAAACCGCCGCCGGCCCCGGATTCACGCTGCCCCGGGGCGTCGAGCCGGGCCGCGCCGTCGTCGTGGGCGCCGGGCCCAACGGCCTGACCGCCGCCGCCCTGCTGGCCCGCGAGGGCTGGGAGGTGGACGTGTTCGAGCGGGCCCCGGTGCCCGGCGGTGCGTGCGCGTCCGCGCCGGTGCTGGGGGAGGGGACCGTGGTGGACCTGGGGGCGGCGGGCCATCCGTTCGGCGTCGCCAGCCCCGTGTTCCGGGAGCTGGGGCTGACGGACCACGGGCTCGCCTGGCTGCACCCGGCCGTGCCGATGGGACATCCGCTGCCGGACGGGCCGGCCGCCCTCCTGCACCGGGACCTCGAGGCCACCGCCGCGGGTCTCGGCGTCGACGCGCGGGCCTGGCGGGCCGTGCACGGGGCCCTGGTCGAACACGTCGACGAGATCCTGGCGGGCGCGCTCGGCCCGGTGCTGCGACCCCCGCCCCATCCGGTGACGATGGCCCGCTTCGGCCTGCGCGCCCCCTGGCCGGCCGATCTGCTGGGCCGGGCGATGTTCCGCACGGAGGCCGCCCGCGCCCTGTTCACGGGCTCGGCGGCCCACGCGATCCTGCCCTCGAGCCGGCCCCTGACGGCGGCGTTCGGTGCGCTCTTCGGCGCGCTCGGGATGAGCTCGGGCTGGCCGGTGGCGCGCGGCGGGTCGGGGGCGATCGTCGACGCGCTCGTGGCGGTGCTGCGGGCGCACGGCGGGCGGCTGCACCTGGGTCAGGAGGTCACGGACCTGCGCGCGCTGCCCGCCGCGGACGCCGTCGTGCTGGACCTGACCCCGCGCCAGGTGCTGCGCCTCGCCGGCACGGGCCTGCCGCCGCGATACGCCACGGCCCTGCGCCGGTGGCGCCCCGGGCCGTCCGTGTCCAAGGTCGACTTCCTGCTCGACGGACCGATCCCGTGGCGCGACGCCCGGCTCGCGGGCGCGGGGACGGTGCACCTGGGCGGGACCGCCACCGAGATCCGGCGGGCCGAGGACGACGTCGCGGCCGGCCGGATGCCGGCGCGGCCCTTCGTCATGCTCTGTCAGCAGCAGGCGGCAGACCCCTCACGGGCCACCGGGCCCGCCCGGGGGCACACGGTCGTCTGGTCCTACGCCCATGTGCCCCACGGGCACCCCGGCGACGTCCGTCCGCTGATCGAGGCGGAGGTGGAGCGGCACGCACCCGGCTTCCGGGACCGGATCGAGGCCGCGGTCGCGATGCGCCCGGCCGATCTGGAGGCGTGGAACCCGAACCTCGTGGGCGGCGACATCGCGGGGGGATCGCTCGCGGGAGCACGCGCGCTCCTGCGCCCCACCGCGTCGCCCCGGCCGCACCGGGCGGGTCGGACCGGGCTGTATCTGGCCTCCGCCTCCACCCCGCCGGGGGCCGGCGTCCACGGCATGGGCGGGGCGTGGGCCGTGCGGACTCTGCTGGCGGACCGTCGTCGCTGACCGCGCCGGCGCCCGGGCGGAGCGGCGCCGGGCCGGGGCCTGCCGGGGTGTCGGCGACCGCTGTGCGACACGGCTGAGACTGATCCAGATCCGGACTTTCGCGAATCGGAATGTGTCCACTACAGTGTGCTCCATCTCACGGAACGTCCCGTCTCGGCGGAACGGCCCGGGGGTCGTCTCGCACCACCAGATCCCAACAGGGATGCGGGCGCGCGACGTCCTTGCACCTCTCATGAACGGAAGCACCTTCCATGAAGTACACGAAGCTCTCCGCTGCCGCGGCCCTGGCCGCCGGCTCGGCCCTCATCCTCTCCGCGTGCGCCCCGGGCGGCGGCAATGCAGGCGACTCCAGCAGCAACGGCTCCGGCGCCGGCCAGGGCGGCGACTCGGGCGCCGGCAACGTCATCGAAGGGGACAAGGGCCAGAAGCTCACCGCCGAGGCCTCCGGGCCGGAGCTGGCCGACCTGGGCGACGTCGAGACCCAGGACGGCTCCATCGCCTACTCGGTGGGCGCCGATGACTTCCTGTCCTACAACGGCCTGCAGTCGAACACGTACACCACGTACAACTCGGCCGTCGTGGACCGCATGTTCTCGTCCTTCTGGTACTTCGGCACCGACGGCTCGATAATCCCGAACAAGGACTTCGGCACGTACGAGAAGACCTCGGACGACCCGCTGACCGTGAAGTACACCATCAGCGACGACGCCAAGTGGTCCGACGGCACCCCCGTCACCGCGGGCGACTTCATCGTCCACTGGGCCGCGAACAATGACACGGTCAAGGCGGAGGGTTCCGAGACCCCGCTGTTCGACTCGATCTCCTTCGAGCAGGGCAAGTACATCCCGGAGGCGCCCGAGGGCGAGGCCGACGGCAAGGAGTTCACCGTCACCTACCCGAAGCCCTACGCGGACTGGGAGATCCTCATCAGCACCGCACTGCCGGCGCACATCGTCGCCAAGGAGGCGGGCATGAGCTTCGAGGAGCTCGTCACCGCCGCGAAGGAGAAGGACGTCGAGGCGCTCACCCCGGCGGCCGAGTTCTGGAACGACGGCTGGGACTTCAGCCCCGGCGAGCTGCCGGACGCCTCGCTGGTGCCCTCCATGGGCCCCTACAAGTTCAAGGACGGCGGCTGGCAGGCCGGCCAGTCCATCACCCTCGAGGCCAACCCCGAGTACTGGGGCACCCCGGTGGCCACCAAGGAGCTCGTCCTCCGCTTCGCCGACCCCAAGACCCACGTGCAGGCCCTGCAGAACGGCGACCTCGACGTCATCGAGCCGCAGGCCACCGTGGACACCCTCCAGCAGCTCGAGGGCCTCGGCGACGACGTCAACGTCCAGACCGGTGACCAGCTGACCTGGGAGCACGTGGACTACAACCGCGGCGAGGGCTCGGTCTTCGCCGACTCCCCGGAGCTGCGCGAGGCCTTCGCCCTCTGCCTGCCCCGTCAGCAGATCGTGGACAACCTGATCAAGCCGATCTACGCGGACGCCGAGGTCATGAACCTGCGCGAGGTCTTCCCCTTCCAGGACAAGTACCAGGAGGTCGTGGACGAGGCCTACCCGAAGGAGATGGACGAGCCGAACATCGAGAAGGCGAAGGAGCTCGTCGAGAAGTCGGGCGTCTCCAAGCCCACGGTCCGCCTCGGCTACCAGGCCGGCAACCAGCGTCGCACCGAGACCGTCGCGCTCATCAAGAGCTCCTGCGACCAGGCCGGCTTCGACGTGCAGGACGCCAACTCGCCGGTGTTCTTCAAGGAGGTCATGCCGGCCGGTGACTACGACGCCGCCCTCTACGCCTGGGCCGGCTCGGGCCAGAAGGCCTCCGGCGCGAACATCTACCAGTCGGACGGCGCCCAGAACCAGCAGAGCTACAACAACCCCGAGGTGGACGCTGCCTGGGACAAGCTCGCCACCTCGCTGGACGAGAACGAGCAGCTGGAGCAGACCAAGACCATCGAGAAGCTGCTGTGGGAGGACTTCCAGGCCATCCCGCTGTACGCTCACCCGGGTCTGGTCGGCCACAAGGCCGACGTCGCCAACGTGCGCGACACCGCCGCCCAGTCGGGTGCGCTGTGGAACGTGGAGCAGTGGGTCCGCGTCCAGGAGTGACACCCCGCTGACCTCTGACCCGGCGGTCCGCCTCCCGCGGACCGCCGGTGTCGGGATCGAGGACAGAGCCCGGCCGGGCACCGGCCGGGCTCTGGCCGTGAACCGCGGCGAACCCGCACCCCTCCCTTTCCCTTGCACTCGCACGGAAGGTCACCCCCTGTTGTGCTGAAATTCATCCTCAAGCGCCTCGGCAGCTCCCTCCTGGTGCTGTTCGGCGCGTCGATCCTGCTCTTCTTCCTCGTGGCCCACTCGGGTGACCCCCTCCAGGACCTGCGAGAGTCACAGAACCCCAACCGCGAGACCCTCATCGCCGCCCGCACCGCGTTCATGGGGCTGGACCAGCCCTGGTACGCCCGGTACTGGGACTGGCTCCAGGGCATCGGCGGCTGCGTCACCGGTCAGTGCGACCTCGGCCTCAGCCGGAACGGTCAGTCCGTCGCAGACCTGCTGAGCAACGCCGCGGCCTCCACGCTGCGCCTCGTGGTGCTCGCGACCGTCCTGGCGATCATCATCGGCATCGCGATCGGCATCGTCACCGCGATCCGCCAGTACTCCGGCCTCGACTACGTGGTCACGTTCCTGATCTTCCTCTTCTTCTCGCTGCCCGTGTTCTGGGCGGCTGTGCTCCTGAAGGAGTACATGGGAATCCGGTTCAACGACTGGATCCGCAGCCCCGAGCTGAACTGGCCCCTCCTCATCGGGTTCGCGGTGATCGCCGGCCTCGTCCTCCAGGCCGTGATGGCCGGGGACCTCAGGCGGCGCGCGTTCACGTTCGGCGCCACCGCCGCGTTCATCCTGCTCGCCGGCTGGGTGCTGTTCGCGGTCGACTTCTGGCGGAACCCGCAGATGGGCCCGGTCGTGCAGCTGGTCATCGGCCTGGCCGCCGCCGTCGGCGCCACCGCGGTGATCTCCGGTCTGCGCAACCGATCGGTCCTCAAGGCCGCCCTGGTCACGGCCGCGATCGGCCTCGTCGCCTACTACGCCACCTACGGCCTGCTGTGGCGGACGCCGTCCGCGCTGCTGCTGGCCGGCCTCGGCGTCATCCTCGTGCTGGTGGCCATCCTGGTGGGCCGCCTGCTCGGCGGCTTCTCCAAGGGCTCGGCCGTGTCCGCCTCGCTGGTGACCGCCCTGATCATGGGCGTGGCGATCGTGGCGGAACACCTGATGAACTACTGGCCGACCTTCCTGAAGGTCAAGCCGCGCCCGATCTCCACGATCGGCTCGGGCACCCCGAACCTGGACGCCCACTTCTGGGTGGTGTTCCTGGACCGCGGTGCGCAGCTGCTGCTGCCCACCATCCTGCTGACCATCATCTCGGTGGCCACGTATTCGCGGTACACGCGCTCCTCCATGCTCGAGGTCTCGCGCCAGGACTACATCCGCACCGCGCGCGCCAAGGGCCTGCCGGAGCGCCAGGTGATCCTGAAGCACGCGTTCCGCAACTCCCTGATCCCCATCACCACGATCATGGCCTTCGACTTCGCCGGCCTGATCGGCGGTGCCGTGATCACGGAGCAGGTGTTCGGCTGGAAGGGGATGGGCGAGCTGTTCGCCACCGGCCTGCGCGACGTGGACCCCATGCCCGTGATGGCGTTCTTCCTCGTGACGGGCACCGCCGCCGTGCTGATGAACCTCGTGGCGGACGTGCTCTACGCCGTCCTCGACCCCCGGATTCGAGTGTGAGCCAGATGACCACCAACAACTCCTCGACGACGGGCGCACAGCTCGACGAGAAGCAGATCTTCGACCTCGCGGAGGCGGAGGACGCCAAGCTCCGCGCCAAGGCCGGGAAGTCCTACTCCCAGGGCGCCCTGGTCCGCAAGCGGTTCTTCCGCCACAAGGCGGCGATGATCTCCCTGATCGTGCTGGTCTTCATCACGCTGATGGCGTTCTCCTCCATCGGCTTCGCCGGCATCCCCGGCTGGTGGGACAAGTCCTACACGGCCGCGGCCTCCGTGGTGAACGGCGGCCGCCCGACGCTGTCGGTCGTGCCCCAGTTCCTCGGCGGCGACGGCATCCGCTGGGGCGAGCACCCCTTCGGCCAGGACACCACGGGCAAGGACTACTTCGCCCTCGTGATGCGCGGGACCCAGCAGTCCATGATCATCGCGGCCATCGTGGGCCTGCTCTCCACCGTGATCGGCGCGATCGTCGGCGCCGTGTCCGGCTACTTCGGCGGTTGGGTCGACTCCGTGCTGATGCGCCTGACCGACCTGATCATCGTCATCCCGCTGCTCGTGCTCGCCGCGGTGCTCGGCCAGATGGCCAGCGGCATGAAGATGGGCATCCTCCCGCTCGCGGTGGTGCTCGGCCTCGTGTCCTGGACGTCCCTGGCCCGCCTCGTGCGCGGCGAGGTCCTGTCCCTGCGCGAGAAGGAGTTCGTGGCGGCCGCCGTCGCCATGGGCGCCAAGCCGGGCCGCCTGATCTTCAAGCACCTGCTGCCCAACACGATCGGCGTGATCGTCGTGAACGCGACGTTCGCGATCGCGGGCGCGGTGCTGCTGGAGACCTCGCTGTCCTTCCTCGGCTTCGGCGTGAAGGCGCCGGACTCGTCCCTGGGCCTGCTCATCTCCGACTACCAGAACGCGTTCACCACCCGTCCGTGGCTGTTCTGGTGGCCCGGCATGATCATCCTCGCGATCGCCCTGTCCGTGAACTTCCTCGGCGACGGTCTGCGCGACGCCTTCGACCCGCGCCAGGGTGCGGGCGCCCGTCGCAAGCCCCGCTTCTTCGGCCGACGTGCCGCCGTCACCGAGGCCGGCGCGACGACGGCGGGCGGCCTGGAGGCCGCCCCGACGGCAGGCCGGATCTCCGACGCGGACGAGGACGGTCAGCGATGAGCGCGAACGACAAGAAAGGCCGATCCATGTTCGGCAAGAAGAACGAGAACGACGTGACCGCCGGCGGGCAGGGCTCGCACGCGGCGTCGTCGGCGGACCTCGAGGCGCGCGGCGCCGCCGTGCCCGGCTCCTCCGGCGCCGGCGGCGTGACTCCGGGCCCCGCGACGAGCGCGATGGGCGTCGTGGCCCGCCACGACGACCTGGGCGGCGAGCCAGTGCTCGCCTTCCGCGACGTGGACGTGAAGTTCGCGACCGAGTTCGGCGAGGTGCACGCGGTCAAGGGCGTGACGTTCGACGTCAAGCCCGGCGAGGTCGTCGCCCTCGTGGGCGAGTCCGGCTCCGGCAAGTCCGTCACGAGCGCCACCGCCATGGGCCTGCTCCCGGGCAACGCGGACATCACCGGCTCGGTGCAGCTGGCCGGCCGCGACGTGCTCACGATGACCCCGGGGCAGCTGCGCGACATCCGCGGCGACGAGGTGGCGATGGTGTTCCAGGAGCCCATGACGGCCCTGAACCCCGTCCTCACCGTGGGCGACCAGCTCACGGAGGCCCTCGAGCTGCACGGCATCGCCTACGGCACCGAGGCGGACAAGCGCGCCGTCGAGCTGCTCACCATGGTGGGCATCCCCGACGCCGCCACCCGCCTCAAGCAGTACCCCCACCAGTTCTCGGGCGGCCAGCGCCAGCGCATCGTCATCGCGATGGCGATCAGCTGCTCGCCGAAGGTGATCATCGCGGACGAGCCCACCACGGCGCTCGACGTGACGGTCCAGGCCGAGATCCTGGAGCTGCTGCGCTCCCTGAAGAACAAGATGAACACCGGCATCCTGCTCATCACGCACAACATGGGCGTGGTCGCGGACATGGCGGACCGCGTGTGCGTGATGCTCCACGGGGAGCTCGTGGAGCAGGGCTCGGTGCACCAGGTGCTCCAGCACGCCCGGCACCCCTACACCCAGAAGCTGCTCTCGGCGGTGCCGCGCCTCGGCGAGCCCCTCGAGGTGGCGGAGCCGGAGCCGGTCACGGCCACGCAGACGCAGGCCCGGTACGCGATCGAGGCGGAGAACCTCCACCTCGAGTACGACCACCGCGGCAAGAAGAACCGCGTGGTCCACGACGTCAGCTTCCAGGTGGCCCCGGGCGAGATCCTGGGCCTGGTGGGCGAGTCCGGCTCGGGCAAGTCCACCATCGCCAAGTCGGTGCTCGGTCTGCTCACCATCGCGGAGGGCTCTCTGCGCATCCAGGGCCACGACCTGGCGACGATGCCCAAGGCTGAACAGCGCGCCCTGCGCAAGAACATCGGCGTGGTCTTCCAGGACCCGGCGGCCTCACTGGACCCGCGGTTCCCGATCGGCGACATCATCGCCGAGCCGATGGTCGTGCACAAGGTGGGAGACCGGCGCTCGCGCCTGGCCCGCGCCGAGGAGCTGCTGGACGCGGTGCGTCTGCCGCGCTCCGTGGTGAACCGGTACCCGCACGAGCTCTCCGGCGGTCAGCGCCAGCGCATCTCGATCGCCCGCGCCCTGACCCTGGACCCCCAGGTGCTCATCGCGGACGAGCCGACCTCGGCCCTGGACGTGTCCGTCCAGGCCGCCGTGCTGGACATGTTCGCGGAGCTGCAGCAGCGCTACGAGTTCGCGTGCCTGTTCGTGTCCCACGACCTCGCGGTGGTGGACATGCTGGCCCACAAGGTGCTCGTCCTCAAGGACGGCCGCCAGGTGGAGCAGGGCCCCACGGAGGAGGTGCTCCACCGTCCGAAGGAGGAGTACACCCGTCGCCTCCTGGCGGCGGCGCCCGTGCCGGATCCGGACCAGCAGGCGGAGCGTCGCCAGGAGCGCCGCGAATTCCTCGCCTCCCTCGGCGAGGGCGTCTACTGACCGTTCGGGCCTACCGGCCCGCCCGTCCACGGCGGCCCCTGCGCGTACAATCGCACGGGGGCCGCCGTCGTCGTGTGCCTCCACCCCTTTGATGTCGAACCGGACAGGACGCCCATGACCTCGACCGAAACCCGCCGCTCCGATCTGCGCAACGTGGCCATCGTGGCCCACGTGGACCATGGCAAGACCACGATGGTGGATGCCATGCTGCGCCAGACCGGTGCCTTCAACACGCACGGCGACGTCGCCGAGCGGGTCATGGACTCCGGGGACCTGGAGAAGGAGAAGGGGATCACGATCCTCGCGAAGAACACCACGGTGTTCTACTCCGGCCCGTCCGCCCCCGAGGGTGAGACCGTCACCATCAACGTGATCGACACCCCCGGCCACGCCGACTTCGGCGGCGAGGTGGAGCGCGGCCTGTCCATGGTGGACGGCGTCGTGCTGCTCGTGGACTCCTCCGAGGGCCCGCTGCCCCAGACCCGCTTCGTGCTCCGCAAGGCCCTCGCCGCCAAGCTGCCCGTGATCCTCGTGGTCAACAAGACGGACCGCCCGGACGCGCGCATCGACGGGGTCGTCTCCGACTCCATGGACCTGCTGCTCGGCCTGGCCTCGGACCTGGCCGAGGAGGATCCGGACCTGGACCTCGACTCGGTGCTGGACGTCCCGGTCGTCTACGCCTCAGGCAAGGCCGGCCGCGCCTCCCTGACCCAGCCCGCCGACGGCGCCCTGCCGGAGGCCGAGGACCTCGAGGCCCTCTTCAACGTGATCATGGAGCACATCCCGGCCCCGTCCTACACCGAGGGCGAGGTCCTCCAGGCGCACGTCACCAACCTGGACGCCTCCCCGTTCCTCGGCCGCCTCGCGCTGCTGCGCATCTTCAACGGCACCCTCCGCAAGGGCCAGCAGGTCGCGTGGGCCCGCCAGGACGGCGCCCTGAAGACCGTGAAGATCACCGAGCTGCTGGCCACCAAGGGCCTCGAGCGCGTGCCCGCGGAGGAGGCCGGCCCGGGCGAGATCGTCGCCGTCGCCGGCATCGAGGACATCATGATCGGCGAGACCCTCACCGACGCGGAGAACCCGAAGCCGCTGCCGCTGATCACGGTGGACGACCCGGCCATCTCCATGACCGTGGGCATCAACACCTCCCCGCTGGCCGGCCGCGTCAAGGGCGCCAAGGTCACGGCCCGCCAGGTGAAGGACCGCCTGGACAAGGAGCTGATCGGCAACGTCTCGCTCAAGGTGCTCCCCACCGAGCGCCCGGATGCGTGGGAGGTGCAGGGCCGCGGCGAGCTCGCCCTGGCCATCCTCGTGGAGCAGATGCGCCGCGAGGGCTTCGAGCTCACCGTGGGCAAGCCGCAGGTGGTCACCCGGACCGTGGACGGCAAGGTCCACGAGCCGATGGAGCGCATGACCATCGACATCCCCGAGGAGTTCATGGGCGCGGTCACGCAGCTCATGGCCGCCCGCAAGGGCCGCATGCAGGAGATGTCCAACCACGGCACGGGCTGGATCCGCATGGAGTTCCTGGTCCCGGCCCGCGGCCTGATCGGCTTCCGCACCCGCTTCCTCACCGAGACCCGCGGCGCAGGCATCGCCTCCTCCTACGCGGCCGGCTACGAGCCGTGGACCGGTGAGATCGAGTACCGCACCAACGGCTCCCTCGTGGCCGACCGGGCGGGCTCCGCCACGCCGTTCGCCATGATCAACCTGCAGGAGCGCGGCACCTTCTTCGTGCAGCCCGGCGCCGAGGTGTACGAGGGCATGATCGTGGGCGAGAACTCGCGCGCCGACGACATGGACGTGAACATCACCAAGGAGAAGAAGCTCACCAACATGCGTGCGGCCTCCTCCGAGTCGTTCGAGGGCCTGACGCCCCCGCGCCGGCTCACCCTCGAGGAGTCCCTCGAGTTCGCCCGCGAGGACGAGTGCGTGGAGATCACCCCCGAGGACATCCGCATCCGCAAGGTCGTCCTGGACGCCAACGAGCGCCTGAAGGCCGCGCGCGCCCGCGCCCGTGCCTGACCGTCCCCGCCGCCGCGCCCGGCCCGCCGACGTGGTGGGCGGGGCGCTGCTCGGCGTCGTCGCCGGCGCGCTCGGCACCGCCGTCCATCTGAACCTGGCCTCCCTGCCGGGCGGCTGGACCCTGCCCTGGGGTGCGGTGCTGGCGCTCGTGCTCGTCGGCTCGACACAGCGCTGGTGGATGGTCCGACGCGCGGTCCGCGGCGGGCGCGCCCTGCCGGCGGGGGCCGCGGTCGTCGCCGGTGCGTTCACCGCCGTCCTGGCCCTGCAGCGCCTGCCGCTGGACGACGCCCTGGGGGTGTCCTGGACGGCCGGCCTGTGGGCGGCGGCGCCGGGCGCCGTCGTCGCCTCCGTGGCCTGGAACGCCGGCCAGCCGGTGCTCGGCCTGGTCCTGTTGGCCGCGGGCCGGCGGCTGGACCGCCGACCCGCGGAGGCCGCCGACGGCGCCACGCGCCCCCGCCGGGCTACTGTGACCGCCCGCGCAACGCGTCCGGGGGAGCGAGTACCCTGGACCGCAGCCCCGCAACCCCGTGCCCAGAGAGAGGTGGACGGTCAGCCATGACCTACGTGATCGCGTTGCCGTGTGTGGACGTCAAGGACAAGGCGTGCATCGACGAATGCCCCGTGGACTGCATCTACGAGGGTGAGCGCATGCTCTACATCCACCCGGACGAATGCGTCGACTGCGGTGCGTGCGAGCCGGTGTGCCCCGTCGAGGCCATCTACTACGAGGACGACACCCCCGACGAGTGGGCCGAGTACTACAAGGCCAACGTCGAGTTCTTCGACGACCTGGGCTCCCCGGGCGGCGCCGCCAAGCTGGGCATGATCGCCAAGGACCACCCGATCATCTCCGCCCTGCCCCTGCAGAACGCGGACGCCTGAGCCCCCATGCTGACGCTGCCGGACTACCCGTGGGACACGCTCACCCCCTACCGTGAGCGTGCCGCCGCCCACCCGGACGGCGTCGCGGACCTGTCCATCGGCACGCCCGTGGATCCGACGCCGGCGCTGATCCGCCGGGCCCTGACCGAGGCCGCCGACGCGCACGGCTACCCGACGACGCACGGCACGGACGCCCTGCGCCGCGCGGTCGTCGACTGGTACGCCCGGCGCCGCGGGGTGTCCGGGCTGGACCCGGCGGCCGTGGTGCCCACGGTCGGGTCCAAGGAGTTCATCGCGTGGCTGCCCACGCTGCTCGGGCTGGGCGCAGGCGACGTCGTCGTCCACCCCGAGGCCGCCTACCCCACCTATGCGGTGGGCGCGCTGCTGGCCGGGGCGGAGGCCGTGGCCGCGGACGACCTCGACGCGCTGGCGCTCGAGGTGCGGGAGCGGGTGCGCCTCGTGTGGACCAACTCGCCGGCCAACCCCACCGGCGCCGTGCTGGACGCGGCGGCGCTGCGCCGCACGGTCGACGCCGCCCGTGCCGTGGGGGCCGTGGTGTGCGGGGACGAGTGCTACGCCGAGCTCGGCTGGGACGCGTGGGACGGGGCCGTCGTGCCCTGCATCCTGTCCGACGAGGTCTCCGGCGGCGACCTGACGGGCCTGCTGAGCGTCTACTCGCTGTCCAAGCAGTCCAACCTCGCCGGCTACCGCGCCGCGTTCGCCGCGGGGGATCCGGAGCTCGTGGCGACCCTGGTCAACACCCGCAAGCACGCGGGCATGATCGTGCCCGCCCCGGTGCAGCACGCGATGGCCGTGGCCCTGGCCGACGACGGGCACGTCGCAGAGCAGAAGGACCGCTACCGCCGCCGTCGGGACGCGCTGCGCACCGCGCTGGAGGCCTCCGGCCACACGGTGGACCACTCCGAGGCGGGGCTGTACCTGTGGACCCGGCGGGCGGACCTGGACCCGGCCCACGCCACGGCGCAGGACTCGTGGGACCTGCTGGGCGACCTGGCGGACCTGGGCATCATCGCCGGGCCCGGCGTGTTCTACGGTGCCGGCGGCGACGGCTACGTCCGCGTCGCGATCACCGCCACGGACGAGGCGGTCGCCCGGGCCGCGGCGAGACTCACCGCCCGCGGGCCGCGGACCGGCTGAGCCGGGGCCGAGGGCCGTCGTCGGGGGAAGCGACCGCGCGCCCCGGGCCGGTCCTTGATAGTTTGGAGCAGAGTCGTCCCCGTGTGGGCGCGCCCACGCCGGCGCGCGAACCCGGGCCATCGAGAAGAGAAGACGAGGGAGCACACCCGTGACCCATCACGAGTCCGTCCGGCTGACCGTCGGCGAGCAGAGCCTGGACCTGGGCGTCGAGCACGCCACAGAGGGCAACAACGGCATCAACATCGCCCCGCTCCTGAAGGAGACCGGCGACGTCACCTACGACCCGGGCTTCATGAACACGGCGAACGCCAAGTCGGCCGTCACGTTCATCGACGGCGACCAGGGCATCCTGCGCTACCGCGGCTACGCCATCGAGGACCTCGCCGAGCACTCCTCCTTCATGGAGGTGGCCTACCTGCTGATCTACGGCGAGCTGCCCGAGTCCAAGGAGACCCTGGAGGCCTGGGAGACCAACATCCTGCGCCACAACATGGTGCACGAGGACCTCAAGCTGTTCTTCAACGGCTTCCCGCGGGACGCGCACCCCATGCCGGTGCTGTCCTCCTCCGTGTCCGGGCTGTCCACGTTCTACCCGGACTCCCTGGACCCGCACGATCCGGAGCAGGTCCACATCTCCACCGTGCGTCTGCTGGGCAAGCTGCCGGTGCTGGCCTCCTACGCGTTCAAGAAGTCGCTGGGCCAGCCGTTCATGTACCCGCACAACTCGCTGAACTACGTGGAGAACTTCCTCCGCCTGTGCTTCGGCGTGCCGGCCGAGGAATACGACATCGACCCGGACGTGGTCAAGGCACTCGACCTGCTGCTCATGCTGCATGCCGACCACGAGCAGAACGCCTCCACCTCCACGGTGCGCCTGGTCGGCTCCACCCAGGCCAACCTGTTCGCCTCGGTGTCCGCCGGCATCAACGCCCTCTACGGCCCGCTGCACGGCGGCGCCAACGAGGCCGTGCTGAACATGCTCCGGAGGATCAAGTCGGAGGGCATCACGCCCGAGGACTTCATGGAGAAGGTGAAGAACAAGGAGGACGGCGTCCGCCTGATGGGCTTCGGCCACCGCGTGTACAAGAACTACGACCCGCGGGCCAAGATCATCAAGAAGACCGCCGAGGACATCCTGGGCAAGATGGGCGGCAACGACGAGCTGCTCGAGATCGCCCAGCGCCTCGAGGAGAAGGCCCTCGCCGACGACTACTTCGTGGAGCGCAAGCTCTACCCGAACGTCGACTTCTACACCGGCGTGATCTACAAGGCCATGGGCTTCCCGGAGAAGATGTTCACCGTCCTCTTCGCCCTGGGCCGCCTGCCCGGCTGGATCGCCCAGTGGCGCGAGCTCATGGAGGACCCGGCCACCAAGATCGGCCGCCCGCGCCAGATCTACGTGGGCGAGACGTTGCGCCAGTACCCGCAGCGCTGACCCGGGGGCGCCGACCCTGCGTTCGGGGGCGGTTTCGGGTGGTATTCCGACGGAATACCACCCGACACCGCCCCCCATGCGTTCGCCGGAGCGTGGTCATGTCGAGGCGGAGGGGCCGAGGCGGCATCGGACCACCGCGACGACGCCACGGAAGTCCTCGCGCCCATCCGCCCAGGTGACGCGGAGCGTCGTCCAGCCGCGCGCCTGGCCGTAGCGGTCCCGGCGGGCGTCGCGCGCCTGCTGCTCCCGCGTGCGGTGCCCCGCACCGTCGTCCTGCAGGGCCAGGCGCACGTGACGGTAGGCCAGGTCGGCCACGGGGGAGAAGGGGTCCCCGGGCTCGAGCGCGGCCTGCAGCTCCGGCTCCGGAAGCCCGCCGGCCACGAGGGCCAGGCGCAGGCGGGTCCCGGGCGGCGAGTCCGCCCCGACGCGCACGGAATCCAGCGCCTCCCGGGCGGCCGGGCGGCCATGGAAGCGCCCGGACGCGCGCAGGCCGTGCACGTGCGTGACGAACTCGGGCGCCAGCGGCCGGCGGTGGTCCAACAGTCCGGCCCGCCGGACGCGTCGCGTCCCCCGGGCCACGGTGAGGTGCACCGGCGGGTCGGCCTCGAGCTCGCCCGTCGCCGGGTCGCGCCGCCGCCAGGCTCGCGCGGGCATCGGCAGGCCGTGCAGGTGGGCCGCCGTCTCGTGGGAGAGGACGGCATCCGGGCGTCGGCGCAGGAGCGCGGCGAGGTGATCGGGGGAGAAGCCGTGCCCGGGCTCGGGCAGGCCCAGGTCGGCCCAGACCGTGCCAGGGTGCGCCCGCTGCCGGTGGATGCACTGCCCGACCCGCTCCAGGTCCGACCGGCGGGCGCGGTCGGGTGGCAGCCCCAGCCGGGCTAGGTCCGGGGCGCGCTGGCCGCGGCACGGGGACGACGCGCGAGGCGGGCGCTGCTGTGCAGGAGCCGACGGCCCGCGCCGCGTGCCGTCGTCGTCGCCCCGCCCCGGGCCGCCGGGGAGTTCCGGGGGCGATAGTGGGCGTTATCCCGGCGGGATACCACCGGAAATCGCCCCCAAGACGCGGCGGGGAGCGGGGAGGGACGGGGCGCGGGGCGAGCGCGCCGGGTCAGTTCGCGTGCAGCGCCGCGTTCAGTTCGACGGTCCGGCCGGCGCGGGGGAGGGCCTCGACCCCGCCCGTGGTGGAGTTGCGGCGGAACAGCAGGTTCGGCACGCCGGAGAGGTCCACGGCCTTCACGGTCCGCGCCGCCTCGCCGTCCTGCAGCACGCTCACGCGCGTGCCCGCGGTGACGTACAGACCGGCCTCGACCACGCAGTCGTCGCCGACGGAGATGCCCACGCCGGAGTTCGCGCCGAGCAGCACGTGCTCGCCGATCACGATCCGCTGGGTGCCGCCGCCGGAGAGCGTGCCCATGATGGACGCGCCGCCTCCGACGTCGGACCCGTCGCCCACCACGACGCCGGCCGAGATCCGGCCCTCCACCATCGAGTGCCCCAGGGTGCCCGCGTTGAAGTTCACGAAGCCCTCGTGCATCACGGTCGTCCCCTCGGCCAGGTGGGCGCCCAGGCGCACCCGGTCCGCGTCGCCGATGCGCACCCCGGAGGGCACGACGTAGTCCGTCATGCGCGGGAACTTGTCCACGCCGTACACCTGCACGGCGCCGCGGGCACGCAGCCTCGCCCGCGTCAGCTCGAAGTCGGCGACCGCACAGGGTCCGTGGTTCGTCCACACCACGTTGGTGAGCAGCCCGAAGACGCCGTCGAGGTTGAGCTCGTTCGGCCGCGCCAGGCGGTGCGAGAGGGCGTGCAGGCGCAGCCACGCGTCCGCGGTGGAGGCCGGGGCGGCGTCCAGGTCGACCTCCAGCTCGACGACGGCCTGCGTGGTCCCGCGGTCCGCGTCGTCCGCGGCGAGGGCGCGCAGGGTGTCGCGCAGCGAGGCGTCCGCGGCGGAGAGCGGGCCGGCCACGGGGGCGGGGAACCACACGTCCAGGACGGCGCCGTCGGCGGCCGTGGTGGCCAGGCCGTGGCCGGAGACGAGACGGGGGGAGGGCTGCTGTGCGGCGGTCTGGGTCATGTGCCTCAGCCTACTGAGCGGCCGGGGCACGCTGCAGGGCGGCGAGAGGCGCGTCCGTAGACTGGACACATGAGTCTCACCCCCGTACCCCTGCCCGACCTCGCCGATCCGGACCTCGACGTCGCGGCGCTCACCGCCACCCTGCTGGACGTGCGCTCCGTCTCGGGGGAGGAGGGGCCGCTGGCCGACGCCGTCGAGCAGGCCCTGCGCGCCCTCGGTGGCCTCGAGGTGCGGAGGTTCGGGGACGCCGTCGTCGCCCGCACCGCTCTGGGGCGGCCGACCCGCGTGATCCTGGCCGGGCACCTGGACACGGTGCCCCTGCCCACCGTGCCGGGCTCGCGCGGGACCGTGCCCTCGGTGTGGGACGGGGACGTGCTGTACGGCCGCGGAGCCGTGGACATGAAGTCCGGCGTCGCCGTGCAGCTGGCCCTGGCCGGCCGCTTCGGCCGCGCGGACGGCCCCACGCCCGTGCACGACGTCACGTGGGTGTTCTACGACCACGAAGAGGTCTCCTCGGACCTCTCGGGCCTCGCCCGCGTGGCCCGCCAGGCCCCCGAGCTGCTGGAGGGCGACTTCGCGGTGCTGCTCGAGCCGACCGACGGCGTCGTGGAGGGCGGCTGCAACGGCACGTGCCGGTACCGCGTCACCTTTCCCGGTGTCGCGGCGCACTCGGGCCGCGCCTGGCGCGGTGACAACGCGATCCACAAGCTGGCCCCCGTGCTCACCGCCCTGGCGGCGTACGAACCGGCCACGGTCACGGTGGAGGGCCTGGACTACCGCGAGGGGCTGCACGCGATCCGCGTGGCCGGCGGCGTCGCGGGCAACGTCATCCCGGACGAGGCGTCCGTGGACCTGAACTACCGGTTCGCTCCGGACAAGACCCTCGAGCAGGCCCACGCGCACGTGCGCGCGGTGCTGGAGGGGGCAGGCGTGGACTGGGACGCCCAGGTGCGGATCGACGACGCCTCGCCCGCCGCCCGCCCCGGTCTGGACCGGCCGGCCGCCGCCGCGTTCGTCGCCGCCGTCGGGGGAGAGCCCCAGCCCAAGTACGGGTGGACGGACGTGGCGCGGTTCTCCCAGCTGGGCGTGCCCGCGGTCAACTTCGGCCCCGGCGACGCCCTCCTGGCCCACACGGACGACGAGCACGTGTCCCGCGAGGCGGTCCGCGCGTGCCTCGCGGCGCTCGCGGCCTGGCTGGCCGGCTGACCCACGACGTCGGCCGACCCCGTCGGCCGCCGCCCGGTCAGGCCGCCTTGTCCGTGGGCGCCCCGACGAGCGGGGTCGCGGGGGCGCTGGCGTCGCCGGCCGTCCGCGACGACAGCCGCCGCGAGAGCCGGGTGGCCGCCCAGGTGAGGAGGAAGTTGATCACGATGAAGATCACCGCGGCCACCACGAGGGACTGCAGGATGTTGCCGTTGCCGGAGCCGAGCTGGCGGGCGTACTGCAGGAGTTCGAAGAAGCCGATGAGGTAGCCCAGCGCCGAGTCCTTGAGGATCACCACGAACTGGCTCAGCAGCGAGGGCAGCATGGCGATGAGGGCCTGGGGCACCTCCACGAGCCGCAGGGACTGGGTGCTCGTCATGCCCACCGCCGCGGCCGCCTCGCGCTGGCCGCGCGGCAGCGAGCGCACCCCGGAGCGCACCAGCTCCGCGATCACGGACCCGTTGTACAGGGTCAGCGCCGCGATCACCGCGTAGTACGGGCCGTCCTGGGGCTGGATCGCCCCGGTGCGCGCGACCTGCGCGAACAGCTGGTAGAAGAACACCATCATCACGAGCACCGGCACGGCCCGGAAGAACTCCACGACGACGGCGGCCAGCCAGCGCACCGGGCCGAACGGGGCGAGCCGCAGGAAGCCGAACACCAGGCCGAACACCACGGAGGAGACCACGGCGATGCCGGCGGACTGCAGGGTGAACTGCAGGCCCGGCAGGTAGTAGTTCCGCCACGCGTCGCCGTCGACGGCGGCCAGCCAACGGCGGCCGGAGAGCTGACCGGTGGCGTTCATCTGGATCAGGACGATGACCGCCACGGCCAGCACCGCGGCGAGGGCGACCAGGTTGGCGAGGAGGATCCGGCGGCGGGCGATCGGACCCGGGGCGTCGAAGAGGACGGAGGCCTGGGCGCTCATCGGGCCACCGCCCATCTCTCCGAGGCCCATGTGGTCAGCAGGCCGATGGGGATGACGATCAGGCAGAAGCCGATCGCGAAGGTCAGGAAGATCGCCACCATCACGTCCGGGCTGAACTCGATCATGCGCTTCATCAGGCCGGAGGCCTCCGCCACCGACGCCGCGGCGGCGACGGTGGTGTTCTTGGTCAGCGCGATCACGGTGTTGCCCAGCGGGGTGATGGCCCCACGCAGCGCCTGGGGCAGGATCACGTGGCGGGCCGCGGGCAGGAAGCCCAGGCCGATGGAGCGGGCGGCCTCGGCCTGCCCGAGCGGGACGGTGTTGACGCCGGAGCGGATCGCCTCGCACATGAACGCCGCGTGGTAGAGCGAGAGCGCGATCACGGCGTAGATGAAGAAGTTCAGCGTGAAGTCGGACGAGAAGCTGATCTTCAGCTGCCCCCAGACGGCGAGCACGCCGAGCAGCATGATGATCGTCAGCGGGGTGTTGCGGACCACGTTGACGTAGCCGGTGCCGAGGACGCGCAGCGAGGGGACGGGCGAGATGCGGAACAGGGCGAGCACCACGCCGAGGACGAACGAGCCGAGGGTCGCGAGGAACGCGAGCCTGATGTTCGTCCAGAACGCGAGCGGGATGTCCGCGCCGTAGTCCGCGAGGAGCGAGGAGATCGATTCCATGTCTTCTCCGAGGGTCGGGACGGGGCTGACGGGCAGGGGAGCCGCCGGACGGGCCGAGGGTGACTGTTCAGGTCACGTCCTCGGCCCGCCCGGCGGCGCAGGTCGTCAGGCGCAGGGCTCGAACTCGGCGTCCTCGCCGGAGTTCAGCGTCTCGTCGTAGGTGTAGCCCGTGCCCTCGGTGTTGGACTCGAGGGCCTTCTTCCACTCGCCGGAGTCCTTCATCTCCTTGATGGCCCCGTTGATGTCCTCGCAGCGCTCCGAGTCCTTCGGCAGGCCGACGCCGTAGCGCTCCGTGGTGAAGGTGTTGCCGACGACCTTGAACTTGCCCTTGTTGGCGTCGGCGGCGGCCAGGCCCGCGAGGATGATGTCGTCCGTGGTCACGGCGTCCACCTGGCCGGACTCGAGGTAGGTCACGCATTCGGCGTAGCCGCCCTGCTCCACCAGGTTCACGCCGGAGGCGAACTGGTCCTTGATCTTCTGGGCCGAGGTGGAGCCGGTGACGGAGCAGAGGTTCTTCCCGTCGAGGGACTCGGGGCCGGTGATCGCGGTGTCGTCCGCGCGGACCAGCAGGTCCTGGCCGGCCACGAAGTACGGGCCCGCGAAGTCGACGCGCTCCTTGCGGGCGTCCGTGATGGAGTACGTCGCGAAGATCATGTCGACCTCGCCGTTCTCCAGGGCGTTCTCCCGGTTCGCGGACGGGGTCTGGACCCACTCGATGTCCTTCTCGGCCACGCCGAGCTTGTCCGCCACGTAGCGGGCCACGTCCGTGTCGAAGCCGGTGGGCTGGGCCGAGCCCTCGCGGTAGCCCAGGCCCGGCTGGTCGAACTTGATGCCGATGCGCAGGCTCTCGCCGGAGCCGGACGACGTCGCCTCGCCGGCCGAGGACGAGCCGGCGGCGTCGCCACCGCCGCCCTGCGACGAGGAGGGGGCGCAGGCTGTGAGGGACAGGGCGGCCGCGGCGGTGACGGCGGACAGGGTCAGGAGCTTCGTGCGGAGCATGGTGCTCTCCTCTGGTTCGGTGCGGTGGGGTACGACGGGGGACGGGGTCAGTGCGCGAGGATCTTGCCCAGGAAGTCCTGGGCGCGCTCGTGTCGGGGGTTCGTGAAGAAGGTGTCGGGGTCGGTGTCCTCGAGGATGGCGCCGTCGGCCATGAAGACCACGCGGTCCCCGGCCTTGCGGGCGAAGCCCATCTCGTGGGTGACCACGACCATGGTCATGCCGCCCTCGGCGAGCTGGACCATGACGTCGAGGACCTCCTGCACCATCTCGGGGTCGAGGGCGGAGGTCGGCTCGTCGAAGAGCAGGGCCTTCGGCTCCATCGCCAGGGCGCGGGCGATGGCCACGCGCTGCTGCTGCCCGCCGGAGAGCTGGGCCGGCATCTTCTTGGCCTGCTGGGCCACGCCCACGCGCTCGAGCAGCTCCATGGCGTGCCGCTCGGCGTCCGCCCGGCGCTTGCCCTTCACCTTGATGGGCCCGAGGGTCACGTTCTCCAGGATCGACTTGTGCGCGAAGAGGTTGAACGACTGGAAGACCATGCCGATCTCGGCGCGCAGCTGAGCGAGCTGCCTGCCCTCGGTGGGCAGCGGCCGCCCGTCGATCAGGATGCGGCCGCCGTCGTCGTCGATGGTCTCGAGCCGGTTGATCGTGCGGCACAGCGTCGACTTGCCGGAGCCCGAGGGGCCGAGGACGATCGCCACCTGGCCGCGCGGGATCCGCAGGTCGATCTGGCGGAGGGCGTGGAAGTCGCCGAAGTGCTTGTTGACGCCCTCGAGGACGATCAGGTCATCGCCCGCGGCACCGCGACGGCGCCGCGTGCCGGCCTCGTCGGGGAGGTGGGCGCCGTGGGGCTGCTCAGGCGTGATCTGCGTCATGCCAGTGGAATATAGCGCACGCCACACCCGGCGCGGTGCGCCGTGCGACGCCGGCCCTGGCGGCCCGCCGGCTCGTTAGGCTGACGCCATGGCCTCACATGAGCACCCCTCGGGCGGCGACGTCGCCGCCGCGCCCCCGCGCGTCCGCCGCGGCGGGCAGATCCTGCGCGGGGAGGCGGCGCACACCCCCACGTTCGACCAGCTCCTCCTCGACGGCAGGCGGCCCGGCGACGCCGCACGCCCCGCCGCCGACGTCACCTCGACGACGTCCGAGGCCTGGCGTGTCCTGCGCATCCAGGCGGAGTTCGTCGAGGGCTTCGGCACCCTCGCGAGGCTGGGTCCCGCGGTCTCCGTGTTCGGCTCGGCGCGCACGCCCGAGGGCAGCGCCGAGTACGCCCTGGCCCACGAGGTCGGCAGCCGCTTGGCCCAGGCCGGGTACACGGTCATCACCGGCGGGGGGCCAGGCACCATGGCGGCCGCCAACCGGGGCGCCCACGAGGCCGGTGGAGAGTCCGTGGGCCTGGGCATCGAGCTGCCGTTCGAGACCGGCCTGAACCCCTGGGTGCACGTGGGCGTGGACTTCCGCTACTTCTTCGTCCGCAAGGTCATGTTCCTCAAGTACGCGCAGGGGTTCATCGTGCTGCCCGGCGGCCTCGGCACCCTGGACGAGCTCTTCGAGGCCCTCACCCTCGTGCAGACCGGCACCGTCACCCGCTTCCCCGTGGTCCTCGTGGACCGCGGCTTCTGGAGCCCGCTCGTGGACTGGATCCGCGGCACGCTCGTGGAACGCGGCATGATCTCGCCCGAGGACCCGGACCTGTTCCACCTCGTGGACACGGCCGAGGAGGCCGTCGCGTGCGTGCTCCGCTCGGCGGGGAGGGCCGACGCGTGAGCGGGCCGCAGTGGATCGTCCTGGTGGCCGTGCTCGTCGTCGTGCTGGCGGCCCTGGCCGCCGCCCTCGCGGGCCGGCTCACGCTCCGGGCCGACGACCCGGCCGGGCGGACGCCGGGACACCCCGTGCTGCTGCCGGAGCGGCCGCGCGCGGCGGATGTCGACCTGCTGCGGTTGGCCGTCGCGGTGCCCGGCTACCAGCGGGACCAGGTGGACGCCGTCCTGCTGCGGCTGCGGGACGCCCTGGCGCAGCGCGAGGACGAGGTGACCGCACTGCGGACACGGGTGGCGGAGCTCGAGGCCGCCGACCCCTCTCGGAGCGATCCGGCGGGGCGTGCCTGAGCCGCGGGCCGGGCTCGGTGCAGGCCATCGTTTGGCGCGAACACGCGGAATCCGCGATAATGGTGATGTGACCGGCCTCGCGCACGCTCGCGTGCGGGGGCGCCGGAGGCGTCCGGACAGTGCCCGCTCCCGCGGTCACCCGACGCCGTGACGGGAACATCATCCAGAAGGGAAGTCGCAATGGCCGCCATGAAGCCCCGCACCGGGGACGGTCCCATGGAAGTGACCAAGGAGGGGCGCAGCCTGATCATGCGCGTGCCGATCGACGGCGGCGGCCGTCTCGTGCTGGAGATCAACGCGGACGAGGCCCGCGAGCTCAAGGAGTGCCTCGAGGGCGTCATCCAGGCCTGAGGCCGGACCCCTTCGACGCGGACGCCCCGCGCACCGTCACGGTGCGCGGGGCGTCCGCGTCCCCGGCGACGCCGCGGATCAGCGGCGCACCGCGATCAGCACGCCCGTGCCGGAGGGGACGACGGCGGACAGCCAGTGCTCGTCCTCCCGGATGAGGCGGTCCACCGCCCGGGCGGACACGGTGGACTCGTCGCGCACGGCGGGCCGGGGAACGCGGTCGCCGTCGAGGGCGTCCACCACGACGAGCACGCCGCCGGGGGCGAGCATGCGCGCGGCCTGCTCGACGTCGAACTGACGCGCGGCCGGGTCCCCGTCCACCAGGACCATCTCATAGGCGCCGCTCGTGAGCCGGGGCAGGACGAGCCGGGAGCGCCCCGTGATCATGCGGGTGCGGCTCGTGGGCAGGCGGGCCTCCGAGAACGCCTCGCGGGCCGCACGCTGTGCCTCCGCGTCCGGGTCGACGGTGGTGAGGACCGTGCGCTCGGGCAGACCGCGCATCAGGGCGAGACCCGAGACGCCGGCGCCCGTGCCCACCTCCACGACCGCCGCGGGGGCACGCGTGGCCGCCAGCACCGTCAACAGGGCCGCCGTCCCCTCGCTCACCGGCGGCACGTCCAGCTCGGCGGCGCGCTCGCGGGCGCGCAGGACGACGTCGTCCTCGGTGGCTCGGCTCTCCGACCAGGCCCAGGACGCGTGCTTGTCGGTGGGCTGGGGCTGCAGGGCGCTCATGGCTGACTCCGGGACGACGACGGCGGGACCTCGCCCGCGGCACGGGCGACGCGGGCCAGTGTACGGGCCGGCACGCGACCGCGACCCAGAGTTCTCCCAGGAGGCGGGCCGATGATGGGAGCTGGCACGAACCGGCTCCCGCCGTGCGGGAGGCCGTTCGCCGGGCCGAGGACGCGAGGACCGAGGAGGTGGCCGCATGGGACGTCGACACACCCAGCGCCACATGGACGCCTACCTCGAGGGCGCCCTCCCCGCCGCGTCCCGGGCGCGCATCGCCCGCCATCTGGACCGTTGCCCCGAGTGCAGCGCCACGGTTCAGGCCCGGGCCCGCGTGCTCGACGCCGCCCGCACGGTGCACCAGCGTCCGGCCGGCGCCGTCGTCGCCCCGGTGCTGCGCGCCCGCGGCGTCTCCGGCCGCCTCGTGGTGGGACTGCTCACCTTCGCCGTCCTGCTCGGCGGGCTGTTCACCGCGGTCTGGGTGGCCGGCGCGCCCCGCACCACGGCCGTGCGCACGACCCCGACCCCGACGGACGCCGTCGCCCTGCCGGCCGCCGGGACCGCGTCGACGGACCGGCGCGGAACCGTCGCGGAGCTGCGGGGTCAGGGCTGGACGGTGCCCTCCCTCGTGGGGGCCGGCCTGGAGCCGCTCACCGTGGACACCGCCCAGACGGCCGAGGACGTGGAGGTCGTCGTCGGCTGGGGTCGGGACGAGCCGACCGTGACCGTCCGCGAGTGCCGACCCCGGATCGTGGGAGCCGCCCCGGAGGGCTGTGCCTCGACCGCGCCCCTGAGCACGGGAGCGCAGGAGCGTCGGCTGGCCGGCGGCGGCGTCTACCGGATCGTCCCGGCGGGGGAGCAGGACGGCTGGACGGCCGAGCTGACCACGCCGCAGGCCGCCTACCGCGTGGAGGCCACCCTGCCGGACGAACGCGCCGACGCGGTCCTCACCCACCTGCTGGTCTCCGAGCGGGCACGCGTGCTCGAGCTGGGCGGCGGAGACGCCGTCGAGGAGCGCCTGGAGCGAGGCCTCGAACGCATCGCGGACGCCGTGCCGCGCCTCCGCGGCTGAGCCGCCCCGCCCCCGCGGCTCCGGGCTGGGCGGCGGTGCCCCTCTAGTAGAGTTCGGAGGGTGTTTGGTATCAACGGCAGCGAGTTCATCATCTTGGCGGTGCTCGCGATCGTCATCCTCGGGCCGGAGAAGCTCCCCGAGTACACGCGCGCCTTCACCGACTGGCTGCGCGTCATGCGCGACAAGGCCGAGGGTGCCAAGGCGCAGTTCAAGGAGGAGACCGGCACGGACTTCGACGAGGTGGACTGGCGCAAGTACGACCCCCGCCAGTACGACCCGCGTCGCATCATCCGCGACGCGCTCCGCGAGCCCGCCGGCGGCTCGTCCACGCCCGCGTCCCGGGCGGCGCAGGCGACGGGCATCAGCGCCGAGGACGTGCACGGCGGCCTCACCCGCCAGGACCTGGCGGACATGGATCCGCGCACGCTCTTCCGCCGCCCCGCCGGGGCCGGCAGCACCGCCTCCGCGGAGTCCGGCGCCGCCGCCGCACAGACCCGGTCGACTACGCCCGGCGCGGGGGCGGCCGCCGTGGGCGGCGCCGCCGCAGCCCTGATGGCCTCCGGCCGGGCCGATGCCCTCGTCGAGGAGCGTCCGGCCGCCGTCGAGACCGAACCGGACCCGCTCGAGCTGCTCGGGCTGGCGCCCGCCCCCTTCGACGTCGACGCGACCTGACGCCGTCGCGCGCGTCGGGTGCCCCGACCGGGGCGCCGGCACCCGAGGTCAGCGAGGGGTGACCGGCAGGCGCCGCCCGGCCAGCCCGCGCGGCCGCACGGCCACCCGTTGCGCGATCTGCGTCAGCGCCCGGCCCGCGGGGCTCTCCGGCGCAGACACCACCACGGGTTCGCCGGCGTCGCCGCCCGCGCGCAGCGCCGGGTCCAGGGGAACCGTGCCCAGCAGCGGCACCTGGGTGTCCAGCACCCCGGACAGCCGCTCCGCCACCTCGGCGCCGCCGCCGGTCCCGAACACATCCAGGACGGTGCCGTCCGGCAGGGTCATCGGCCCCATGTTCTCCACGACGCCGGCCACGGTCTGGCCTGTCTGCTCCGCCAGCTGACCGGCGCGCGCGGCCACCTGCGCGGCGGCGTGCTGCGGCGTGGTCACCACGAGCAGCTCCGAGGCGGGCAGCAGCTGCGCCGTCGAGATCGCGATGTCACCGGTGCCCGGGGGCAGGTCCACGAGCAGGACGTCCAGGTCGCCCCAGTGCACATCCGTGACGAACTGTTCGAGCGCGCGGTGCAGCATCGGCCCGCGCCAGGCCACCGGCCGGTCCGCGTCGAGGAACATGCCGATCGAGATGACCTTCACGTCCCGCACCACGGGGGGCAGGATCATCCGGTCCAGCTTCGTCGGGGTGGCGCTCACGCCCAGGAGCCCGGGGATCGAGTAGCCGTGCACGTCCGCGTCGATCAGGCCGACGGCGAGCCCGCGCGCGGCGAGCGCGACCGCGAGGTTGGCCGTGACCGAGGACTTGCCCACGCCGCCCTTGCCCGAGGCCACCGCGAGGACGCGCGTGAGCGTGTCCTTCCCGAACGGGTTCGTCGGCCGAGTCGCGCGCAGGGCGTCCTGCAGCGCCAGGCGGCGCTCGGGCTCCATCACCCCGACGCGGACGTCCACGGACCCGCAGCCGGGGACGTCGGCGACGGCGGCGGCCACGTCCGTCTGGATCGTCCCGCGCAGGGGGCACGCGGCGATCGTGAGCAGCACCGCGACCTCGACGACGCCCGGGGCGGTCTCCACGACCGACTCCACCATGCCGAGGTCGGTGATCGGGCGACGGATCTCGGGGTCCTGGACCGTGGCGAGCCGTTCCAGCACCCGGCGCTCGAGGTCGGTGCGGACCTCGGGCACGGACAGGCCCAGGGCGCTCATCGGCCGCCCCCGTCCACCGGGCCCGCACCGTCGGCGGGACCGGTCACCGGGCCGGACCCCCCGGCCTCGCGGGCCTCCCGGGCCTCGCGGGCCTCCTGGGCCGCGAGGGTGGCGAGCGTGGTGGTCGTGGGCTCGGCGCCGCCGTCACCGCGCCGCGCGTCCCGGCCCCGGCCCTTGGTCTTCTTGTTCTTGCGGGGCTGGGCCTCGGCGCCCGGGAGACCGGCGCGCAGCTCGGCGCGGATCTCCTCCCGGATCTCCTCCCGCAGCTCGGCGCGCAGCGCCTCGCGGAGGTCGTCCTTGAGGTCGTCCTGGACGCCGCGCAGCTCGCCGCGCACGAAGTCGCGCGTGGCGACCTCCTGGACGGCCAGCCGCAGACCGGCGATCTCGCGGGTGAGGAACTCGGTGTCGGCGAGGTTGCGCTCGGCGCGGTCGCGGTCCTCGCGCAGCGCGACCTTGTCCCGGTCGTCCTGGCGGTTCTGCGCCAGCAGGAGCAGGGGTGCGGCGTAGGACGCCTGGAGGGAGAGCATGAGCGTGAGCGCGGTGAAGCCGAGCTCGGCGGAGTCGAACCGCCACTCCATCGGGCCGAACGTGTTCCAGCCCAGCCAGGCGGCGCAGAACAGCGTCATCCAGACGAGGAACTGCGGGGTGCCCATGAAGCGGGCGATGCCCTCGGTGGCCTCGCCGAAGGCGTCCGGGTTCGGGGCCAGCCGGGGCACGCGGCGCCCGCTGGAGCTCAGCGGGGTGTCCAGGCCGGTGCCGCGGCCCGGGCGCAGGTCTCGCGCGGTCTGGGTCATGCTCACACCTCCGGTGTCGTGCGGCGGCGGGCCGCGGGGGTCAGGTTGCGGGGCGGGTCTCGGCGTCGTCGAGGTCCATGGCCCGCCAGTCGTCGGGCAGGATGTGGTCGAGCAGGTCGTCCACGCTCACGGCCCCGACGACGCGGTCCTGCTCGTTCACCACGGGGATGCACGTGAGGTTGTAGGTCGCGAGCTCGCGGGTCACATGGGCGATGGGGGCGAGGTCCGAGACGGGCTCGAGATCCTTGTCCATGATGTTGCCGATCGCCTCCGGCGGCGGGTACCGCAGCAGGCGCTGGAAGTGGACGACGCCGAGGAACCGGCCCGTCGGCGTCTCCAGCGGCGGCCGGGCCACGATCACGAGCGAGGCCAACGCGGGGGAGATCTCCTGCTGTCGGATGGTCGCCATGGCCTCGGCCACGGTCGCCTCCGGGGGGAGGATGACCGGCACGGGGGTCATGAGCGAGCCCGCCGTGCCCTCCTCGTACTCGAGCAGGCGCCGGACGTCCTCGGCGTCCTCCGGCTCCATGCGTTCGAGCAGCAGCTCCTGCTGGGAGTCGGGCAGCTCGTGGAGCAGGTCCGCCGCGTCGTCCGGGTCCATCTCCTCCAGGACGTCGGCGGCGCGGTCGATGTCCAGCTGGGACAGGATCTGCACCTGGTCGTCGTCGGGCAGCTCCTGGAGCACGTCCGCGAGGCGTTCGTCCTGCAGCTCGCGGGCGACCTCGACGCGTCGCTTCTCCGACATGTCGTGGAGCATGTCCGCCAGGTCTGCGGGCTTGAGGTCCTCGTGCGCGGCGAGGAAGCTCGTGGCCCCCTGCGGGTCGGCCTGCGCCGTCCAGCGGGCCTCGTCCCAGTTCAGCAGGAGGTGCTCGCCCCGCTGGGCGCGGCCGAAGGGGCCGCGGCCGACGATGCGGCGCACGTACAGGTCCGAGACGAGCCAGTCGCCGTTGCGCTGCTGCTCCAGCCCGATGTCCTCCAGGAAGGCCTCGCCCGACCCGTCGGAGAGGCGCACCTTCCGGTCGAAGAGGTCGGCGGCCACCGTCTGCTCGGCGCCACGGCGTGAGAACCGGCGCAGGTTGATCAGCCCGGTCGTGATGATCTGGCCCGAGTCCATGGACGTCACCCGCGTCATCGGGACGAAGACGCGCTTCTTGCCGGGGACCTCGATCACGAGGCCGGTGGCGAACGGGGCCGCGGCGGGGCCGCGGTCCAGCACGACGACGTCGCGCAGCCGTCCCAGGCGGTCGCCGAGGGGGTCGAAGACGTCCAGGCCCAGCAGGCGGGCCACGAAGATCTTGGGGGAGCTCACCGACCCAGCCTACGGCGTACCGGGGAGCGGCTCCGTGTCCGCGCACGGCGGACCCCCGCCCGCCCGGGCGCCGGGCCGGGCACAATGGGTCCATGTCGTTCATGATGTCCAGCCCTCAGCCCGGCGCCGAGCAGGGCCTGCCCCGCGGCGAACTCCTGGCCACCTACGCCACCTACGCGCGGGCGCGCGAGCAGGTGGACCGCCTCGCCGCCACGGACTTCCCCGTGAGCGCCGTGTCGATCGTGGGCAAGGACCTGCGGGTCGTGGAGCGGGTGCGCGGCCGGCTGAACTACGCCCAGGTGGCGTTGTCCGCGGGTGTGCGCGGCGTGTTCTTCGGCGGACTGATCGGCGTGTTCCTCTACCTGCTGGCCCCCGAGGCCGGCCCGGGGCAGATCCTCACCTCCATGCTGCTGGGCCTGGCGGTGTGGCTGATCTTCGGCGTGATCGGCTTCGCGATGCGTCGGGGCCAGCACGGCTTCGCGTCCTCGCAGGCCGTCGTGCCCACGGCCTTCGACCTCGTGGTCGCGTTCGACCACGCCGCCCGCGCCCGCCAGGAGCTGGGCCTGGGCGGTGCCGCGGCCCCGATGCCGCCCGCGGCCCCGCAGCCGGCGCCCGCGCCCGCCGCGGAGGAGGCCGAGGACGGGTCCGTGCAGGCCACCCCGGCCGCCGCGCCGTCGTCGGGCGGGTCCCACGCGGCGCCCGCCCCCGGCGGAGCCGAGGCGCCGGCCCGGCCCGCCCCGGAGGCGGACCCCGCGCCCACCGGCCTGGACCGCTCCTACGGCGTGACCCTGCCCCCGGAGGAGGTCGCCAAGCTCATCGAGGCGCGCGGCGGCCACCCGCCCCGGCCCCAGGACGAGCCGCGCGGCTGAGCCCCGTCACAGGGACCAGGACTCGAGGCGCCGGAGCATGTCGCGCTTCTTGCTCGCATGACCGTGCATCCGGCCCAGGATGTCGCCGAGGACGGTGACGGCGCGGTCGATGTACGGGCCCTTGTTCAGCATCGCGGCCTCAGCCCGCTGCGCCATCGCGGCGTCCGTGATCTCCGCCCGTGAGGGCAGGCCGGTCTTGGCGAGGGACTCGAGGACCTGGGTGGCCCAGATCGCGGGCACGTGCGCGGCCTCGCACAGCCACAGGATCTCCTCCTGCAGCTCGGCCATCCGTGCGAAGCCGGCCTCCACCGCCAGGTCGCCACGGGCGATCATCACCCCGACGTCCCGCCAGCGCATCGCCTCGAGCAGCATCCTCGGCAGCTGCCGGAAGGCCTCCACCGTCTCGATCTTCAGCGTGATGTCCACGTCCGGCGCGGCCTCGGCCTCGAGCGCGTCGATCAGCTGGGCCACGTCCTCGGCCGAGCGGACGAAGGACATGTTCACCATGTCCGCGTGGCGGGCCGCGAACGGGATGTGGGCGAGGTCCTCGTCCGTGAGGGCCGGGATGTCCAGGTGCGTGTCCGGGAAGTTCACGCCCTTCTCCGCCTTGAGCTTCGCCCCGCGCGGACCGGCCTGGGTCACCTCGAGGGTGATCTCGTCGTCGGACACCGCCGTGATCCGCGCGCCGATCCGTCCGTCGTCGAGGGAGACCCGGTCGCCGACCTCCGCGTCGGCGAACGCCTGCGCCAGGGTGAGGCCGATCCGGTAGGGCGGCGTGTCGACCGCGGGGACCGGCTCGAGCGAGCGGGTCAGCACGATCTGCTCGCCCTCGTGCACGCGCATGGACTGCTCGAGCGGGGGCAGCGGCCCGACCTCGAGCGGACCGTGCGGCGTCGTCAGTGCCGTGCCCGTCGCCCAGTAGACCGTCTTGTCCGCCCGCACGAGCACGCCCTCGCCGTCCACCCGCTCGACCTCCAGCCTGCGGTGTGAACCCCGCGCGTCGGTCAGCTCGATCTCGTCGCCGCGCTGCAGGGCCGCCAGGGTCTTCCCCTCCGGGTGCGCCAGCGGCACGACGACGGCGCCGTCCGGCCCGTCCGCCGCGGCCACGGCGTCGTGGGGCCCGGCGGTAAGCCACACACGGGAGGGCTCGGTGACGGTCCCGGATTGGTCCCGGGCGGGCTTCACCTTCACGATGCGCGGGCCCGGCTCGATGGGGCCCGTGCGCACCTTCGGCCCGGCCAGGTCCATCGCGACCAGGGGCGCGGGCCGGCCCGCACCGGCACACCGACGGACCGCCGCGATCATGGCGGCCCACGCCTGCTCGTCGTCGTGGGCGCAGTTCACGCGCGCCAGGTCCATGCCGGCCTCGGCGATCCGGGCCACGAGCTCCGGGTCCGTGGCGGCCTCGGAGGGCATCGTCACCATGATGCGCGCGTCCCGGTCGCCGCGGGCCGGACCGAGCAGGCTCGCCGCGTTGCGGGCGAGGATGGCGCGGCCCTCGGCGGAGGTCAGGGCGTCGTCCTCGGGCGCGGGGGCGGGGTCGCCGTCGAGCGCGCGGGCGGCGGCCAGCACCGCGTCCACGTGCCCCAGCACGCCGGCCTCCATGCGGCCCAGAGAGGACAGGCCGGCGTCGCTCAGCGCCTCCTGCAGGGGCCGCAGATCGGTGCCGCGCAGGGCGACGTAGTGCACGAGGTTCCGGGCCGAGGCCCGGTGGCGGTCCCGGACGCGGGAGATGAGGTCGGCGTGCTCCGCCTCGGCGGAGAGGAGGCGGTCGCGGAGGGCGGTGAGCTCGGTGGTCAGGTCGATACCCATGGTCCGAACCCTAGGAGCGCCCTCCGCGCCGGATCACGCCTGGAGCCGCGCCATCCAGGCCTCGATCTCGTCCGGGGTGCGGGGGAGGGCCGCGGAGAGGTTCTCGGCCCCGTCCTCGGTCACGAGGATGTCGTCCTCGAGGCGCACGCCGATGCCGCGGTACTCCTCCGGCACGGCCAGGTCCTCCTCCTTGAAGTACAGACCCGGCTCGATCGTGAAGACCATGCCCGGCTCGAGCACGCCGTCCAGGTAGAGCTCGCGCTTGGCCTGCGCGCAGTCGTGCACGTCGAGGCCGAGGTGGTGCGAGGTGCCGTGGGGCATCCAGCGCCGGTGGTGCTGGCCCTCGTCCGAGAGCGCGACCTCGGCCGAGACCGGCAGCAGGCCCCAGCCGTCGAGGCGGTCGACGAGCACCCGCATGGCCTCGGCGTGGAGCTCGCGGAACCGGATGCCGGGGCGCACGATCGCGAAGGCGGCGTCCGCGGCGTCGAGGACCGCCTGGTAGATGCGACGCTGCACGTCCGTGAACGTGCCGGACACGGGCAGGGTGCGGGTGATGTCCGCGGTGTAGAGGGAGTCGTCCTCGACGCCGGCGTCGAGCAGGAGCAGCTCACCCGGGCGCACGGCGCCCGTGTTGCGGATCCAGTGCAGGATCGTGGCGTTGTTGCCGGAGGCCGCGATGGTGTCGTAGCCCAGGTCGTTGCCCTCGAGGCGGGCGCGGGCGAAGAAGGCGCCCTCGACCACGCGCTCGCCGCGGTCGTGGCCCACGGCGCGCGGCAGGGCCCGCACGACGTCCTCGAAGCCCGCGATCGTGGCGGCCACCGAGGCGCGCATCCGCTCGACCTCCCACGCGTCCTTGACCAGGCGCAGCTCGGAGAGGAACTCGGCGGTCTGGGCGTCGGCCTCGGCCGCGGCGGCCAGGTCCACGCCGGCCTCGGTCCGGACGGCGGCCAGCAGGGCGTCCACGTCCTGGTCGGTCTCGGCCAGCAGCCGGACCGTGGTGCCGTCGGCGGCCACGTTCTTGGTGACGGCGGACTCGAGCTCCTCGAGCCCCGCCGTGCGCAGGCCGGTGCGGGCGGCCAGGCCGGCCAGGGTCGGACGGGGGCCGATCCAGAACTCACCCGAGCGCGAGTCCGCGTAGAACTGCTCGGTGTCTCGGCCGGCCAGGGGACGGAAGTACAGGGTGGCGGTGTGGTCCGTGCCGTCGTCGCCGGCGCCCGGGTCCGTGGGCTCGAGCACGAGCACGGCGTCCGGCTCGTGGTCCACGCCGAGGCCCGTCAGGTGGGCGAACGCGGAGTGCGCGCGGAAGCGGTAGTCGGTGTCGTTCGAACGGACCTTGAGGCGGCCGGCCGGCACCACGATCCGCTCGCCCGGGAAGCGCGCGGAGACGGCGGCCCGTCGCCGGGCGGCGTACGGGGCCGAGGCGTCGGGGTCGGGCAGGGCCTGCGACGACGGCGCCCAGTCGGAGGCCATGAAGTCGCGGAAGGCGTTCGAGGCGGGGCGCTGCGAGCGGTTGTCGACGCGCTCGGCCAGCGGCTGGGGGTTCACCGCGCCGGTGCCGTCGGCGCCCGCCTCGGTGGTGGCGGCGGGCTGGTCGGGGGTGGTCTGGGCGGGGTGCTGTGCGGCATCGGTCATGCCCTCCATCATGGCACCGGTGGGCGCGGGCAGGTCGGGGGCCGCCGCGCGCGGGTCTCGGTACCATGGCCGCCATGGCCCGCTACGACCTGCACACGCACTCGACCGAGTCCGACGGCACCGAGCCGCCGGCCGACGTGGTGCGTGCGGCGGCGCGGGCCGGGCTGGACGGCCTCGCGCTCACCGACCACGACACGACCGCCGGCTGGGCCGAGGCCGCCCAGGCCGCGCGGGAGACCGGACTGACGCTCGTGCCCGGCATGGAGATGTCCTGCACCTCCGCCGACGGCGTGAGCGTGCACGTGCTCAGCTACCTGCACGACCCCGAGGACCCCGCCCTGCTGCGGGAGGTCGGCCTGGCCCGCGACGCGCGGCTGATCCGGGCGCAGGAGATGGTGCGGCGCCTGGGAGCGGACTTCCCGATCACGTGGGAGCTGGTCCAGGAGCACGCGGCGGAGAACGCGACGATCGGCCGGCCCCACCTGGCCGACGCCCTCGTGACGATCGGAGCCGTCCCGGACCGCTCCGCGGCGTTCACGGAGATCCTCGCCGGCCGGTCCAAGTACTACGTGCCGCACTTCGCCCCGGACCCGGCCGAGGCGGTCGCGCTCATCCGGGCCGCCGGCGGGGTGCCGGTGTTCGCGCATCCCCGGGCGCGCATGCGCGGCCGCGTGGTGGGCGACGAGGTGTTCGAGCAGATGGCCGAGGCCGGACTGGCGGGGGTCGAGGTCGAGCACCGGGACAATCCGGCGGAGGAGCGCACCTGGCTGCGCGCGTTCGCGGACCGGCACGGGCTGTTCGTCACCGGCTCGTCCGACTACCACGGCACCGGCAAGCCCAATCCGATCGGCGAGCACACCACGGGCGCGGAGGTGCTCGCCGAGATCGAGCGGCAGGGCACCGGCACGGCGATCATCCGCGGCTGAGCTCGGACGGCCCGGGCGACGGCGGAGGATCCGTTGCGCGAATGACCCTTCCAGCCACCGTGCAGGCGCTCAGAAGGGTCATTCGCGCAGAAGACTCCCGGAAGCCCGGGAGGGACGGTCAGCCGTCCACGACCTCGCCGTTGCGGCGGCGCGTGCGGGTGCGGCCGCCCCGGCGACGACGGGCCTCGGCCCGGGCCTCGGCGCGCTCGGCCCGGCGGGCCTCGGTGAGCTCGACGCCGGCCACCGGCGCCGGCGTGCGGGCCGCGGGGGCCTCGGAGCGCGAGGCGGTGCGCTCGCGGCCCTCGCCGCGACCACGGCCCCGGCCCTCGGCGCGCTGCTCGGCGGGTGCCTCACCACGGCCCCGGCCCGAGCGCTCGGAGCGCTCGCCGCGGCCCCCGCCGCGCGCCGCGTCACGGCCCTCGCCGGAGCGGCCGCCCTGGCCCCGGCCGCCGCGCTCGCCGTCGCGAGACCGGCCGCCGCGCTCGCCGTCGCGAGACCGGCCGCCCTCACGGCCGCCGCGGGACCGGCCGCCGTCGCGGGACCGGCCGCCCGCGCGACCCCGTCCGCGACCGCCGTCGCGCTGCTTCGCCTCGGGGCCGCCGAGGTCCTCGAGCACCTCGCCCTCGAGGCCCTCGAGCACGCGCTTGGCCTGGGGCAGGCGGCCCTTCGTGCCCTTCGGGATGCCGAGGTCGGAGAACAGGTGCGGGGAGGAGGAGTAGGTCTCCACCGGCTCGGGCTGGCCGAGGCCGAGCGCCTTGTCGATCAGGGACCAGCGCGGCATGTCCTCCCAGTCCACGAGGGTCACCGCCACGCCCTTGTTGCCGGCGCGGCCCGTGCGGCCCACGCGGTGCACGTAGGTCTTCTCGTCCTCCGGCGCCTGGAAGTTGAACACGTGGGTGACGTCGTCGACGTCGATGCCGCGCGCCGCGACGTCGGTGGCCACGAGGATGTCCACCTTGCCGTTGCGGAACGCGCGCAGCGCCTGCTCGCGGGCGCCCTGGCCGAGGTCGCCGTGCAGCGCGCCGGCCGCGAAGCCGCGCGCCGTCAGCTCGTCCGCCACGCGGGCGGCCGTGCGCTTGGTGCGCGTGAAGATGATGGTCCGGCCGCGGCCCTCGGCCTGCAGGGCGCGGGCCACGAGCTCGTCCTTGTCCATGTGGTGGGCGCGGTAGACGAGCTGACGGATGTCCTTCTTCGTCAGGCCCTCGTCCTCCGGGTCCGCCGCGCGGATGTGGGTGGGCTGCGTCATGTAGCGGCGCGCCATCGCGACCACGGGACCCGGCATGGTGGCCGAGAACAGCATGGTCTGGCGCACGGCCGGGACGGCGGCGAGCAGGGTCTCGACGTCCGGGAGGAAGCCGAGGTCCAGCATCTCGTCGGCCTCGTCCAGCACCACGGTGTTCACCAGGTCCAGGCGCAGGTGGCGCTGGCGCATCAGGTCGATGAGGCGGCCGGGGGTGCCGACGACGATCTCGACGCCGCGCTGCAGCTCCTCGATCTGCGGCTCGTAGGCGCGGCCGCCGTAGATGGTGGCGATGCGCAGGGGGCGCCGGGCCGCGGCGGCCGTGAGGTCGCCGGCCACCTGGACGGCGAGCTCGCGCGTCGGGGCGACGATCAGGGCCTGCGGGGCGCCCGCGGTGCCCTTGGCCTCGAGGGCGTCCCAACCGGGCTCACCCGGGCCGATGGCGCGCTGCAGCGCGGGGATGCCGAAGCCGAGGGTCTTGCCGGTGCCGGTCTTGGCCTGGCCGATGATGTCGTGGCCGCCGAGGGCGACCGGCAGGGTCATGGCCTGGATGGGGAAGGGGTGGACGATGCCCTTGGCCTCCAGGGCCTCGACGATCTTGGGGTGCACCCCGAAGTCGGCGAAGGTCTGCTCGGGGGCCACGGGCGCGGCGTCCTCGGTGACGATGTCCTCCGCGATCTCCGCGACCGTCGGGTCGACGTCGGCGGGGGCGGGGGTGTGCTCGGAGTTCTGGGTCATGGCGACTCGCGTTCCTGGTCGGGCGTCGTCACGGCGGGCGGAAGGCCCGGCTCCGCCGTGCGCGCGGTTCAAGCGGAAGCCGATCGCGAGGCAAGCACGCGGAGCGGCCGACGGGCGGCGCCCCGTGGAACCGGGCCGGGCGCGCCGTGCGAGGCGGGCCGTGCCGGATCCGGCAGGTCATGGTGCCGTCCCGGGCGTCAGGGGCGCGGGCGGCGGGTCAGGGTGATCAGAGAGCGACCGGTCATCCTGGGTCAGCGTGAGCTGTGCGGCCAGTCTACCCCCGCGGCCGTGATCGCACCCGAGGCGCGGTCCACGCCCTCGATCCGCACGCGCACCCGGGTGCCCGCCGGAACGCTGCCCGGCACCCGCAGACTCACGGCCGGGTCGAGCAGCCACACCTCCGTGCCGTCCTTCGCCTCGCGCACCGCGATCCCCTCGAGTTCCGCGCCGACGCGGGACTCGAGCGCCGCCGCCTCCACGAGGTCCGCCGCTGTCCGGCTCGCGGCCGAGGCCCGGCGCGACGAGTCCGCCATGAGGGCGGGCAGCTCGGGCAGGGCGCTGCGGACCCACGCGGGGGCGGGGGCGCCGGTGACGTGGGCGTGGCACAGCGCCAGGACGAAGCGGTCCACGAGCCGGCGCAGGGGAGCGGTGGCGTGGGCGTAGGGGGCGGCGAGCGCGGCCTGGGCCGGTTCGGCGGGCGGCGTGCGCAGGGCCGGGTCCTCGGCCTGCGCGTCGAAGACCGTGTACCCGGCGCCGCGGAACAGCCCGGTCGCCGCATGCAGCACCGCCAGGTGCCGCGCGTCGGCCGGGTCGAGGGAACGCAGGTAGGCGCCGTAGTCCTGGCCCTCGTCCCACGGGACGCCCAGGGCGCGCGTGCGCTCTCGGAAGGCGGCGACGGCGTCGGCGTCCGGCGCCGGCATCGTGCGCAGGATCCCGACCCCGGCGGCCAGCATCAGCTCGGCCGCGGCCATGCCGGTCAGCAGGGAGAGCTGGGCGTTGTGCTCCTCCGCCGGCAGCGGCGCCCGGTGCACGAGCTCGTGCGCCCCGTCCTCGGTGACACGGACCTCCTGGTCCGGCATGTTCAGGGAGGCGCCGCCGCGGGCGGCCTCCTGCGCGGCTCGCCGTCGGCCCACCTTTGGCAGCAGCGCCAGCGAGTCGCGCACCTCGGCCGGCCACCCCTCGGCGGCGGCCCGGTCCGCGTCGGTGACCCCAGGACGCGGCGTCGCCGGCGCCTGCGCCCCCGGCTGTGCGTCGAGGAAGGCCTGCACCTGCCCGTACGTCAGCTGCGCCCGGGAGCGGACGCGGGCGCGTTCGAGGCCGGTCTCGACGACGGCGCCCGCGGCGTCCAGCAGGAACGTCCACACGAACGCCGGGCGCTCGCGGCTCGGCAGCAGGGAGGCGGCGTCCTCGCTCAGCACCTCCGGGTGCAGGGGGACCCGGCCGTCGGGCAGGTAGACGGTCTGGCCGCGGCGGCGGGCCTCGGCGTCCACGGCGCCGCCCGGGGCCACGAAGGCGGGCACGTCCGCGATCGCGTAGCGGACCAGGATGCCGTCGTCGTCGACGGGGGTCAGGAGCAGGGCCTGGTCCAGGTCCGTGGCGCCGGCGGGGTCCACGGTGACGAACGGCAGGGCCGTGCGGTCCGCGTGGTCCGGGCTCCCGGTCAGGCCCGCCTGCACCTCGCGCGCGGCCGCCTCCGCCTCGGCCAGGACGGGGGCGGGGAAGGCCGGCGGCAGCTCGAGCTCCGTCCGCAGGGCGGCGAGGCGCTCGAGCAGGGCCGGGTCGGCGGGGCCGCGGAGGCCGAGGGCGTGAGGGGACATGGCGATGCTCCTGGGCAAGGGGGCCGAGACGACGCACGCCCCGGCGGATCACCGGGGCGTGCGGGCGGGTCAGGAGGCGGCGAACCCGAGCGGGCCCGACTTCTTCGCGCCGATCTCCACGAAGCCGATGCGGTCGCCGGGGACGACCACCTGGCGGCCCTTGGCGTCCGCCAGGACCAGCGGGGTGCCGTCGGCGACGGCGGCGTCCACGAGGGAGCGGACCTCGTCCGCCGACTGCTCGCTGTCGATGACGACCTCGCGGCCGACGTGCTGCACACCGATGCGGATCTCCATGGGGAACCTCTTCTCTTCGTCGCGTCCTGTGCGGTCCGCCGTCAGCCTACGGGACCGCTCGGCGGGGTGGACGGGCGCCCCCGAGGTTCACCCGCGGGCGAAACGGGCCGGACGGCCGGGTCAGCGTGGGGCGTCGTCCGCGGAGGGCAGCGAGGCGAGGCCGCGCCAGACGAGCGCGTCCACCGTGCGGGCCATCTCGGCCGCGGCGGGGCGGGCGTCGACGTCGAGCCGGTCCGCCCAGTGGCGGGCGGCGCCCAGGAGGTAGCCGACGAGTCCGCGGGAGAGCACCTCGGCCTCGGCCTCAGCCACGGTGGTGTCCGCGCGGATGGTGCGCGCGACCTCGGAGGAGAGCAGCCGGTGGACGGCCTCGCTGCGCATGCGCACCTCCGGGTCCCCGTCGATGCCGGAGTCGAAGATGAGGCGGTGGGTCCGCTCGGGGGAGGCCATGTACTCGAACACGGCGGCGACGGTGGCCCGCACCCGTTCGCGGTTGTCCCGGCGGGTGTCCATCGCCGCCTCGAGGAGCGCGCGCAGGCTCGCGACCTCGGCGTCCAGCAGCTCGAGGAAGAGCTCGTGCTTGCTGGGGAAGTGCTGGTAGAGGACCGGCTTGGAGACCTCGGCCCGCTCGGCGATCTGCTCCATGGAGGCCCTCGCGTACCGCTCGGCGGCGAAGACGGCGCGGGCGCAGTCCAGCAGCTGACGACGGCGCTCGTGCCGGGGCAGACGACGGCCTCGCCCGGGCTCCTCGGGCGCGGTGGCGGCGGGGTGGTCGGTCACGGGGTCCTCCTGGCGCGGGGCGGTCTCACGCGACGCGCGCGGCGCCGCCCTCGTCCTCATGCGCGGGGCAGACCGCCTCGACCGTGCCCACGGCGGGGGCGGGGCGGCCGGGGGCCTCGATCCCGAAGACCGCCTCGAGGGCGTCCTCATAGCGGTCGAGCCGGCCCTCGGCGGCGAGCCGCTTGGCGCGCACGCTGGGCTCGTGCAGGAGCTGGTTCACCATGCGGCGCAGGGCGAACTCCACCTCCTCGGCGGCCGCCGTGCAGCCGTGGCGGGCGCGCACCCGCTCGAGCTCCCGGTCGAGCACGCCGAGGGTGTGGCGGCGCAGGGCCTTGATCGCCGCGTCGGCACTGCGGCCGCGCTGCGCGGCGCGGTACTCCTCGACGGCGTCGTCCACGAGCGCGCGGGCCTCGGCGACGGCGACCTCGGCCTGCTCGGGGGCGGCCAGCCGCACCGACTCGAGGGTGATGAGGTCGACGTCCGGCAGGTCCGCGACTGCGGGGTCGAAGTCGCGCGAGAGGGCCAGGTCGACCACCGTGAGCGGGCGCCGTGCGCCCTCGCGCAGTTCCTGCAGGCGCTCGGGGCTGATCTGGCGCTCGCCACCGGAGGAGCCGATGATCACGTCCGCCTCGGCGACGGCGCCGGCCACGGCCTCGCCGCCGAGCGCGAGGGCCCAGCCGCCGCGGTCTGCGACGAACTGCTCCGCGCGGCCCGAGGCCGAGTGCACGCCGACGGTGGTCGCACCCCGGTCTGCCAGCTGCGCGAGCGTGGTGCCGGCGTAGGCGCCCGTGCCGATCAGCAGGATGGTGGCCCCGGCCCAGAAGTCGCGCTGGGCCGCGGCGTCGGTGAGACCGCGCAGCTCCTCCGCGAGGTCCAGGGCGACGGAGACGACCGAGCGGCCGGCCGCGCCGAGCGCCGTGCGGGAGCCGACGTCTTTGGCCGTGCGCGTGGCGGACTCGAAGAGGCGGACGAGCGGGCCCGAGGCGGTGCCCGCCTCCTGGGCCGCCGTCAGGGCGCGCCGGACCTGACCGGCGATCTCGCGCTCGCCCACCACGGCGGAGTCCAGCCCGGCGCCGACCTCGAAGAGGTGACGGGCCGTGGCGTCGGCGTCGAGCGTGCGGAACGCGGTGTGCACGTCCTCGTCCGGCAGGGAGGTGGAGGCGGCGACGGCGGACAGCAGCCCCGCGCGGGCGACCTCGACGCCGACCCCGTCGGCCTCGGCGTAGATCTCCACGCGGTTGCACGTGGCCAGCACGACGGCGCCCGCCGCACCGCTGCCGGGCAGGGCGGGCCCGACCCCGGTCGCGCCGGCGCTGAGGCGGGCGACCGTGTCCAGGTCCAGATCATGGTGGGAGGCGACGAGAGAGAAGACAGTCACAGCGGGCCAAGTCTAGCCCCGACCGCCCCGCCCGTCCGGGAAGGCGGACCTGACCCGGGCGCCGCCGGCCAGTGTGACGACGCTCACGGAGGACGCGGATGTGCCACCGCGACACGACCGGTGGGACACTGGGGGGCATGTCCGCCCTGTCCCAGACCCCCGAGACCCCCGCGGCCGTCCCGGCGCTGCCCGCCGAGCACCCGCTGCGCACCGAGGATCCGTCACGCTCGACCGCGGCCAGCCCGCTCCTTCGCGCGCTGCGCGGCCAGCGCCCCGACCGCCACCCCGTGTGGTTCATGCGACAGGCCGGCCGTTCGCTGCCCGAGTACCGCCAGGTGCGCGAGGGGATCGGGATGCTCGACTCCTGCCTCATGCCGGACCTGGTCCGGGAGATCACGATGCAGCCGGTGCGCCGCCATGACGTCGACGCGGCGATCTTCTTCTCGGACATCGTGGTCCCCCTGCGCCTGGCGGGCGTGGACGTGGAGATCCAGCCCGGCGTGGGCCCCGTGCTCGGCCGGGCCGTCCGCACCGCCGACGACGTCGCCGCGCTGCCCGTCCTCGAGGACGCCGCCCTGGACGTCATCCGCGAGGCCGTCGCGGCCACCGTCGCCGAGCTGGGCCCGCGCCCCCTGATCGGCTTCGCCGGCGCTCCCTTCACGCTGGCGGCGTACATGGTGGAGGGCCGTCCCTCCCGCGACCACTTCGGCCCGCGACGCATGATGCACGCCGACCCCGAGACCTGGGCCGCCCTGGCCGACTGGGCCGCCACCGTGTCCGGCCAGTTCCTGCGCGCCCAGCTCGAGTCCGGCGCCTCCGCCGCGCAGCTGTTCGACTCGTGGGCCGGTTCGCTCTCGGCGGACGACTACCTCGAGCACGTGCAGCCGCACTCGAGGGCGGCCCTCGCCCATGTCGCCGACCTCGCCGGGCCCGGCGTCCCCGACGGCGCCCCGCTCCTGCACTTCGGCACGGGCACGGGAGAGTTCCTGCACCACATGCGTGACGCGGGCGCGACCGCCGTCGGCGTGGACCACCGCCTCACGCTCGCCGAGGCGCACCGTCGTCTCAGCGCGAACCCCGGCCCCGACGGACGCGGCGCCGTGCCCCTGCAGGGCAACATCGATCCGGCCCTGCTCGCCGCCCCGTGGGAGGTCCTCGAGGCCCACGTGCGCGACGTCGTCGCCTCCGGCGCCGTCGCGCCCGGCCACGTCGTCAACCTCGCCCACGGCGTGCCGCCGGAGACGGACGCGGCCGTGCTGACCCGCGTGGTCGAGCTGATCCACTCCCTGCCCGTGGCGGAGCGGGAGGGCCAGGACCCGGCACCGGGGGTCGAGACCGCCGAGCGGGAGGAGCGCGCATGAGCGGCACGGCGCTCGTGGTCGGCGGCGGCATCGCCGGCCTCGTCGCGGCCCACCGACTGTCCACGGCGGGCTGGGACGTGACCCTCGCCGAGGCCACCTCCGTGCTCGGGGGCGCGGTCTCCCCGCGCTTCCTCGACGTCCCCTCGCACGGCGAGACCGGGGCCCCCGAGACCCAGACCCTCGAACTCGACGGTGGGGCCGAGTCGTTCGCCGTCCGCGGCGCCGCCGTGCGCGCGCTCGTGGAGGAGCTCGGGCTGGGCGAGAAGATCGTCGCGCCCGAGCCCCTCGGCTCGTGGCTGCACGGTCCCGCCGGCCCCGTGCCCGCCCCGCGTCTCGGCATCGTCGGCATCCCCGGCGACCTCGACGCCGAGGGCCTCGCCGCCGCCCTCACGCCGGCCGGCCTGGAGCGCGCCCGGCAGGACGCCGAGGCCCCCATGGATCGCTGGGCCGCCGCGCTCGCGGCCGGCGAGCCGGTGACCGTCGCGCAGGTCGTGGCCGACCGCCTCGGCGACGAGGTGCTCGAACGCCTCGTGGCCCCCGTCGTCGCCGGAGTCCACTCGGCCGACCCCGCGGTCGTCGAGCTGGAGCGCGTGGCCCCCGGCCTGCTCGCCGCCGCCGTGGAGCACGGCGGGCTGGCCGCGGGCGTCGCCGCGCTGCGGTCCGCCGGGACCCCCGGCTCGCTCGTGGCCGGTCTGGACGGCGGCATGGTCCGCCTCACCGGCCGGCTCGTCGAGGCGCTGCGCGAGGACGGGGCCACCGTCCTGCGCGGCGTCCGAGTGGCCGCCCTGTCCCGCGTGCCCGCCACCGGCGGCTGGTGGGCCCAGATCTCGGACCGGGACGACGAGGTCGTCCGCGGGCTCGACGTGGACCGGGTCGTGCTGGCCGTGGACGGCGTCACCGCCTGGGACCTGCTGGCCCCGCTCTCGGCCGACGCCCTGGACCCTGACGCCGGCCCCGCCCTCGGCGAGGGCATCGCGCTGGCCACGCTCGTCGTCGAGGCCGCGGGCCTGGACGACGCGCCACGCGGCACCGGAGTGCTGGTCGGCGCCGGGACGGACGTGGCCGCCAAGGCCCTGACCCACGCCACCGCCAAGTGGGCGTGGCTGCGCGAGGTCGTCGCGCGGCCGCAGGAGGACGGCGTCGCCCGTCACCCCCACCGCCATGTGCTGCGCCTGTCCTACGGCCGCCAGGGCGGTGGGCCCGAGGCCCTGGGCCACCGCAGCGCGGACGAGGAGCTGCTCGCGCAGGCGCTCGTGGACACGGCGACCCTCACCGGGGTGCCGCTGGCGGAGGAGGACGTCGTCGCCCGCACCGTCACCCGCTGGCGCCGCTCCATCCCGCCGCAGGCCGGCCCCGACCGCGCGAAGGCGGACACGCTGATCGACTGGGCACGGGACGTGCCCGGCCTCGACCTCGTGGGCAGCTGGGTGCACGGCACCGGGCTGGCCGCCGTCGTCGCCGGCGTGGACCGCACCCTCGGCGCCGACGCACCGCCCGCCGGCTGACCTCGCCCCCAGACCACCCCTGACGCAATCGGATCCCAAGGAAGAGGACCATGACCAAGGACAGCACCACCACCCCTGCCGAGGCAGGCAAGGACTGGTTCACCACCTACACCGCGTTCGCCCGCCCGCAGGGCGAGCCCGGCTGGCTGGGACTGGAGGGCCGCGACGCGAAGAAGGCCGCCAAGGAGTTCGACGAGGCCGTCGCGCGGGTGGCCCAGACCGGCGTGACCGTGCGCGGCGTCTACGACGTCTCGGGCATGCGCGAGGCCGGCGACGTCATGGTGTGGATGTACGGCCAGGTGCCCGAGGACCTGCAGGCCGCCATCCGCGAGCTGCGCCGCACCCGTCTGCTCGAGGGCACCACGATGGTGCTCTCGGCCATGGGCGCAGATCGCATGGCCGAGTTCAACAAGGACCACGTCCCCGCCTTCGCCATGGGCCGCAAGGCCCTGAAGTGGCTGTGCTTCTACCCGTTCGTGCGCTCGTACGACTGGTACCTGCTGGACCCGAAGGAGCGGGCCCGCATGCTCCGCGAGCACGGCCAGCTCGGCCAGGACTTCCCGCAGGTGTGGGCGAACACCACCAGCGCGTTCGGCCTGAACGACTGGGAGTGGCTGCTGGGCCTCGAGGCGGACGAGCTGACGGACCTGGTGGACATGATGCGCCACCTGCGCAACAACGAGACCCGCCTGCACGTGCGCAGCGAGGTGCCGTTCTACACCGGACGCCGTCTGGAGACCGCCGAGATCGCGGAGGTGCTGGCCTGATGACTGCCGCCCCCGAGCCCCGCGCCGACGCGCCCGACCACACCGGCCCGGACGCCGGCGTCGCCCCGGCCCTCCGGACGCCCGAGAAGGCCGCCGCCGGCGTCGACTACGACGCGTGCGGCGTGATGGCCCCCAAGGACTACGACGCCCTGCTGCTCGCCTCCTTCGGCGGGCCCGAGGGCCAGGACGACGTGATCCCGTTCCTGCGCAACGTCACGCGCGGGCGCGGCATCCCGGACGAGCGCCTCGAGGAGGTCGCCACCCACTACCGCGCCAACGGCGGCGTCAGCCCCATCAACGCGCAGAACCGCGCGCTGAAGGCGGCCATCGAGGCCGAGCTGGCCGCCCGCGGCCTGGACCTGCCCGTGTACTGGGGCAACCGCAACTGGGAGCCCTACTTCCCGGACACCCTCGAGCGGATGCACGCCGACGGGCACCGCCGCATCCTGACGGTCACCACCTCCGCGTACTCCTGCTACTCCTCGTGCCGCCAGTACCGGGAGGACATGGGCATGGCCATGGAGCAGACCGGCCTGACCGGGAAGGTGGACCTGGACAAGACGCGCCAGTACTTCAACCATCCCGGCTTCATCGAGCCGTTCCGGGACGGCCTGCGCGCGGACCTGGCCTCGCTGCGCGCGGAGCTGGGGGACGACGCGCGGATCCACGTGCTCTTCGCGACCCACTCCATCCCCACCTCCGACGCCGCCGCCGCCGGCCCGCGCGGCCTCGCCGCAGACCTGCGCGCGCAGGCGGGGGCGGAGCCGGGCGACGAGGGTGCGGACGTGTACTCGGCGCAGCACCTCGACGTGGCCCGCGAGATCCTCGCCGGCGTGCCCGAGGCCGCGGACGTGCCGTGGTCGCTCGTGTACCAGTCGCGCTCCGGCCCGCCCTCGGTGCCGTGGCTCGAGCCGGACATCAACGACGCGATGGAGCACCTCGCGGGCGAGGGTGCCGAGACGGACGCGCAGGGTCGTGCCGTGGCGGGCTTCGTCGTCGTGCCGCTGGGCTTCGTCTCGGACCACATGGAGGTGGTCTGGGACCTCGACACCGAGGCCAAGGAGACCGCCGAGGGGCTGGGTGTGGGGTTCCGTCGCAGCCCCACCCCGGGCACCGACCCGCGGTTCGTGGCCGGGCTCGTGGACATCGTGGAGGAGCGGCTGGGCCGGCGCGAGGGCCGCGCCGCGGCCGGCTGCTTCCCGGCCTGGTACGACGTGTGCCGGCCGGACTGCTGCGCCAAGGTGATGCGGGACGGCTCGACGCGGCCGACGACGTCCGCGGTCGACGCCGCCGTGCGCGGGCTGGCCGAGCACGAGGCGGGCGCCGCGGCCCCCGCCGAGGAGGCCTGAGACCGTGACCCCCCTGCGCATCGGCACCCGGGGCTCCGCCCTGGCGACCACGCAGACCACCCACGTGGCCGAGGCGCTCACGGAGCGATCCGGCCTGGCCCACGAGCTGGTGGTGATCCGCACCGAGGGCGACGTCACCACCGGCTCGCTGGCCTCGCTGGGCGGCACCGGCGTGTTCGCCTCGGCGCTGCGGGCCGCCGTGCTCGACGGCGCCGTGGACGCGGCCGTGCACTCGCTCAAGGACCTGCCGGCCGCCCAGCCGGAGACCCTCGAGATCGCCGCGGTGCCGGCCCGTGCCGACCTGCGGGACGCCCTGTGCGCCCGCGACGGCCTCACCCTGGCGACCCTGCCCGAGGGCGCCCGGGTGGGCACGGGCTCGCCGCGCCGCGTGGCCCAGCTCAAGGCCCTGCGCCCGGATCTGGAGCTCGTGGACATCCGCGGCAACGTGCAGACCCGCCTGGCCCGGGTGCCCGGGCTGGAGCAGCACGACGACCACGCCCCGGCCGCCGCGGGCTCGCCCCGCGGTGACCTCGACGCCGTGATCCTGGCCTGTGCCGGGCTCGACCGGCTCGGCCTGGACCACGTGATCACCGAGCGGATCGACCCGGAGGTCATGGTGCCCGCCCCCGGGCAGGGCGCCCTGGCCGTGGAGATCCGGGCCGAGGACGAGTCCTTCCTCGGCCGCGCGCTCCTGGACCCCCAGGCGCCGGTCGGGAGGCTGCACGCCGCCCTCGAGCTGGTCGACGATCGGGACACCCACGTGGCGGTCACCGCCGAGCGGGCCCTGCTGCGTCGCCTCGAGGCCGGCTGCGCCGCGCCGATCGGGGCCGTGGCCCGCGTGAGCGACGGCGAGGCCGGCGCGCCGCGCATCGAGATGACCGCGATGGTGGCCGCCCTCGACGGCTCGCGCGTGCTGCGCCGGACCTCGTCCGTGCAGCTCGACCCGGTGCCGGCCGACGTGGCCGGTGACCCGGCGGCCGCCGACGAGTGGCTCGAGGACACCCTGTTCGTGGCCGCGGAGGCACTCGGCGTGCACGTGGCCGAGCAGTTCGTGGCCGAGGGCGCCGACCTGCTGCCCGGCACGGTGCGCGGGGTGGACCGGGGCGACGGCGCCCCGCGGCCCGACGACCCGGCCTGAGATGCGCGTCCTGCTCACCCGCCAGCCGGCCCAGGCCGGCGACCTCGAGGCCGGTCTCGCCGGCGCCGAGGTGGCGGGGCGGCGGCTGCGGGTCGGCTTCCTGCCGCTGACCGACTTCGCGCTGCCCGACGACGACGGCCCCCTGCGCGCGCTGCTGGCGGACTGGGCGGGGACCGACGGTGATGCGGCCGGGCCGGTGCGCTCGGACGGGTCCCGCTGGCTCGTGCTGACGAGCCCCAACACCGTGCGCGCGCTCAGGGCCGTCGGCTGGGACGGCCATGTCCCGGCGAGCGCGCGGATCGCGGCCACCGGACCGGGAACGGCACGGGTGCTGACCGAGGCGGGCTGCGACGCGGCGCCGTGGCTGCCGCCGGAGGACCGCTCCGCCGAGGGCCTGATCGCCGGACTCGCCGCCCTGCATCCCCGCGGCGCCCGCGCGTGGCTGCCCCAGTCCGACCGGGCCCGGCCCCGCCTCGCCGACGGCCTGCGCGCGGCGGGCTGGGACGTGCGGACCGGGCTCGCCTACCGGACGGTGCCGTATCCGGCGCAGGCTGGCAGGCGGCTGCTCGACGGGGCGGCGGACGAGGACCGGGGGGACGTCGTGACGCCCGCGCGGCTGGCCGTGGTCGCGGCGGGGACCGCCGTGGTGCTCACCAGCTCCTCCGCGGCGGAGGAGTTCGTGGCCGCGGGTCTGAGGCCGCTGGTGGGGGAGCGGGTGCGGCTCGTGGCGATCGGCGCGCCGACCCGAGACACGTGCGCGCGGCGGGGTCTGCCCCTGCTCGGGACGGCCCCCACGCCGGATGCGGCCGGAGTGCTGGCCGTGCTGCGCGCTGCGGCCTGAGCCGCCCGTCCGCACTCGGGGCGAGGCTCAGTCGGGGCGGTCGCCGTCCGGGTCGGTCGCGTCGTCCTCCGTCGGCGCCGGGCCGGCATCGTGCTTCTCGTCCTGCGGCACGCCGGTGGCGGCGGCCATGATGTCCACCCGCGGGCCGCGCAGGATGGCGACCGAGACGTTGGTGAAGCCCGTGTTGGCGAGCAGCTCCGAGGCCTCCTCGTCCGTCAGGTCGTACGCGTGCGCGAGCATGCGCACGTTCTCCGTGTAGAAGGCGTGCAGGCGGTCGACGCCGCGCAGGAAGCCCAGAGTGTTCCCCATGGCGGGGAGCCTACCGGGCGGGCGTGGTGGGCGGGTGGCCGGCGGGTGAACGGCCGGTGGACCGGCCCGCCGGCCGCGGGGGACGACCGGCCGTGCCGCTCAGCCCTCGGCGCGGCGGCTGCGGCGGCGGACCAGCGAGACCTCCATGGTCCGGCCCTCGGTGCGGGTGCGCAGGTACGGCTGGTCCTCCACGAGGGTGGAGAGCTTGGAGTGCCCGAAGTCGCGCGGGTCGAAGTCCACGTGGGTGCGGCTCAGGTGCTGGCCGATCAGGGACAGCGTGGCCCAGCCGTCGTCGGTGCTCGTGGCGTTGACGGCCTTGGTGAGCGCGGCCTGCAGGTCGATGCGCGGGGCGGCGTCGGCCTCGTCGTGCTCGGGCTCGGCCTCGACCGGCACCTCGGGCGGGGTCGGGTCCTCGGTGACGTCCGACGACGACGCACGGCGGCCCCGCCGACCGGCTCCGGACTTCGCCTGCGGGCCCTTCCCGTCCTTGCCGGCGGCGGCGTCCCCGGCGGGCGCCTCGTCGGCAGCGGGGGCCTCGTCGGCAGCGGGGGCCTCGGCGTCCGCGTCCGTGGCCTCGGGGGTGTCGGCGGCGTCGGTGGTCTTGGACCCGCGGCCGCGGCCTCGACCGCCGCGGCGGGATCCCGAGCGGCCGGAGCCCTCGGACGCCTTGGCGTTCTCCTCCTTGGCGGGGGCGTCCTCGCCGGTCTCGTCGTCGTCGACGTCGTGGTCCGTGGCCGTGCCGAGCAGCTCGAGGTAGATGAACTGGTCCACGGCGTTGCGCAGCGAGGCGGGGGTCTTGCGGGCGCCCAGGCCGATCACCCGCTTGCCGCCCTCGCGCAGGCGGGTGGCCAGGCGCGTGAAGTCGGAGTCGGAGGAGACGAGGGCGAACGCGTCCACGTTGCCCATCCAGAGCAGGTCCATCGCGTCGATGATGAGCGCGGAGTCCGAGGAGTTCTTGCCCACGGTGTAGGCGAACTGCTGGACCGGCTGGATCGCGTGGTGGTTCAGCGCCTTCTTCCAGCCGTTCAGGTTGGTCGTGGTCCAGTCGCCGTACGCGCGCTTGATCGTGGGGGTGCCGTAGGTGGCGAGCTCCTCGAGGATCAGGGGGGCGAACTTGGGGGAGACGTTGTCGCTGTCCATCAGGACGGCGATGCGCAGGGATGCGGGGGTGGGATCGGGCATGGGACCCACACTAGTCGGGAACGCCCCGGGGAGGGGCCGCGGCGGTGCGCGGCCCCTCCCCGGGGCGAAGGCCCTCCGACGAGGGCGGGTGTCAGGCGGAGGCGCTGGTGACGGGGTCCGCGACGCGGACCAGGCGCTTGTTCACGAACTCGTCCACGCCGTAGGGGCCCAGCTCGCGGCCGAAGCCCGAGCGGCCGACACCGCCGAAGGGCAGCCCGGCCTGGGTGGTGCCGTGCTCGTTCACGAAGGCCATGCCCACGTCGAGGCGGCGGGCCGTGGCCTCGGCGAGCTCGAGGTCGTCGGACCACACCGAGCCGCTGAGGCCGAAGTCGGACTCGTTGGCCAGGGCGACGGCCTCGTCGACGTCCGCGGCCCGGTGCACGACGGCGACCGGGCCGAAGAGCTCCTCGGACCAGGCGCGCATCTCGCGGGTCACCCCGGTGAGCACGGTCGGCTCCATGAAGGCGCCGGCGCCGGCACGGGCGTGACCGCCGGTGCGCACCTGCGCCCCGTGGGAGACGGCGTCGTCCACCAGCTCCATCAGGTCCTCCCGAGCGGAGGTGCTGGACATGGGGCCGACCTGGGTGCCCTCCTCGCGGGGGTCGCCGACGGTCGCGTCCTTGAACGCGGCGGTGAGCTTCTCCACGAACTCGTCGTAGTGCTCGTCGAGGACGATCATCCGCTTGGGCGAGTTGCAGGCCTGCCCGGCGTTGCTCAGCCGCGCCTTTGCCGCCGTCGCGGCCACGGCGTCGAGGTCGCCGCCGAGGACGATGAACGGATCGGAGCCGCCCAGCTCCAGCACGGCCTTCTTCAGGTGCTGACCGGCCGCGGCGGCCACGGAGGCGCCCGCGCCCTCGCTGCCGGTGAGGGAGACGCCCTGGACCCGCGGGTCGGCGATGATGCCGTCGATCCGGTCCGAGCCCACGAGCAGCGTCTGGTAGACGCCCTCCGGGAGGCCGGCCTCGGTGAGCAGCTCCTCGAGCCGCAGGGCGGAGGCCGCGCAGATGGAGGCGGGCTTGAGCAGCAGGGTGTTGCCCAGCAGCAGGTTGGGGGCGATGAACCGGGCCAGCTGGTAGTAGGGGTAGTTCCACGGCATCACGCCGAGGAGGACGCCGAGCGGCTCCTTCTCCACGCGCGTCGAGTTGGCGCCGTGGGCGGGGAGGGCGTCGTCCGCCAGCAGCTGCTGGGCGTTGTCCGCGTAGTAGCGGAAGATCTGGGAGCACAGCTGCGCCTCCCCGACGCCCTGGGCGAGCGGCTTGCCCATCTCCTCGGCGGCGATGTCGGCGAGCTCGTCGGCGTGCTGCGCGAGCAGGTCCGCCGTGCGCCGCAGGACCTCGGCGCGCCGGACGGGGTCGGTGCTCCGCCAGGTGGTGAAGGCGTCCTGGGCGGCGGCGAGGGCGTCCTCCACCTGCTCCTCGCTCATCGCGTCCCAGGTGCGGACGATCTCTCCGGTGGTGGGATCTTCGGTGCGGAAACCGGCCATGGGTGGTTCTCCTTCGATACTGGGTGGCCCGGCCCCGGTCGGGGCCGGGGTGGGGGGTCAGTCGTCGACGACCTGCACGTCCACGCGGATGTTGCCGCGCGTGGCGTTGGAGTAGGGGCAGACCCGGTGAGCCGCGTCGGCGAGCTGCTGGGCCTCGTCATGGGGCAGGTCGGGGATCACGACCTCGAGCACGACGGCCAGGCCGAAGCCCTCGCCGGCCCTGCCGATGGCGACGCGTGCGCCCACGGAGGAGTCGCCGAGCTTCTTCTTGGCCTGACGGGCCACGTTCTGCAGCGCGGAGTGGAAGCACGCGGCGTAGCCGGCCGCGAACAGCTGCTCGGGGTTCGCGCCGTCGCCGCTGCCGCCCATCTCCGCGGGGACCGCGAGGTCCAGTGCGATGCGGCCGTCCGCGGTCTGGACGTGGCCGTCGCGGCCGGCGCCGGTGGCGACGGCCTCGGCGGTGTAGAGGGGGCCGATCTCGATCATGCGGTGCCTTCCTTGCCGGTGACGGGTCCGGGTGGCGGGCCCGAGGCGCGGGTGGCGCGTCTCCGCGCTCACGAGCGAGCGTAGTCCGCGGTCAGGTTGTGCGCAACCGAATTGCCGCGGGGAGTCGGACGGCCGTGCCCCGATCCCCCCGCCGCCCCGCGCCGACCGGCGCGTCCCGCCGCACCGCGCCTAGACTCGAGGCCATGTCCTTCCCCCATCAGCGTCCCCGTCGGCTCCGCCAGTCCGCCGCCCTGCGCCGGCTGGTCGCCGAGACCCGCATCCACCCGAACCAGCTGATCCTGCCGGCCTTCATCAAGGAGGGCGCCGCCGAGCCCGTGCCGATCGCCTCGATGCCGGGCGTCGTGCAGCACACCACGGACTCGCTCAAGGCCGCCGCGGCCGAGGCCGCCGAGCTGGGTCTAGGCGGCATCATGCTGTTCGGCGTGCCGGCCACGCGCGACGCCGTCGGCAGCGCCGCCCTGGACCCGGACGGCGTCCTGAACCGGGCCATCCGGGACGTGAAGGCGGAGGTGGGGGACGGGCTCGTCGTGATGTCCGACCTGTGCCTGGACGAGTTCACCGACCACGGCCACTGCGGCGTGCTCACCGCCGAGGGCGCCGTGGACAACGACGCGACGCTGGAGATCTACGCCCGGATGGGCGTCGCGCAGGCCGAGGCCGGTGCGGACGTGCTCGGCCCCTCCGGGATGATGGACGGCCAGGTCCGCGTGATCCGGGAGGCCCTGGAGGGCGCCGGCCATCACGAGACCGCGATCCTCGCCTACGCCGCGAAGTACTCCTCGGCGTTCTACGGGCCGTTCCGCGACGCCGTCGACTCCCAGCTCACGGGCGACCGCAAGACCTACCAGATGGACGCCGCCAACCGGAGCGAGGCCCTGCTCGAGGTCGCCCTCGACCTCGAGGAGGGCGCAGACATGGTGATGGTCAAGCCCGCGATGAGCTACCTGGACATCGTGCGCGACGTGGCGGACATGGCGGACGTGCCCGTCTCCGCGTACCAGATCTCGGGGGAGTACGCGATGATCGAGGCCGCCGCCGCACGCGGCTGGATCGACCGGAAGGCCTCGATCGTCGAGTCCGTGCTCTCCATCCGGCGCGCCGGCGCCGACTCCGTGCTCACCTACTGGGCGGCCGAGCTCGGCCGCTGGATGAAGGAGGGGTCCCTGTGACCGCGTCCCAGCCGACCACCAACGCCGCCGCCTTCGCCGCGGCCCAGGCCGTCATCCCCGGCGGCGTCGACTCGCCCGTGCGCGCCTTCGGCTCGGTCGGCGGCACGCCCCGGTTCATGGCCGGCGCACGCGGCCCGTACCTGACCGACGTCGAGGGCAACGAGTACGTGGACCTCGTCTGCTCGTGGGGCCCCATGCTGCTGGGCCACCAGCACCCCGAGGTCGTCGAGGCCGTCCACGCCGCCGTGGACCGCGGCCTCGGCTTCGGCACCTCCACGCTGGAGGAGACCGCGCTGGCCGAGCTGATCGCCTCCAAGGTCCCGGTCGAGCGCGTGCGCTTCGTGTCCACCGGCACCGAGGCCACCATGACGGCCCTGCGCCTGGCCCGCGGCGTGACCGGCCGCAACCTGATCGTGAAGTTCGCCGGCTGCTACCACGGCCACTCGGACGGCCTGCTGGCCGCGGCCGGCTCGGGCGTGGCGACCGCCGCCCTGCCCGGCTCCGCGGGCGTCACCGAGGCCGCCGCCTCCGAGACCCTCGTGGTGGACTACAACGACCGCGCCGCCGTCGAGGCCGTGTTCGCCGAGCACGGCGAGCGCATCGCCGCGCTCATCACGGAGGCCGTGCCCTGCAACATGGGCGTCGTGGAGCCCGCCGAGGGCTTCAACGCGTTCCTGCGCGAGATCACCCGCCGCCACGGCGCGCTGCTGATCTGGGACGAGGTGCTCACCGGCTTCCGCGCCACCGCCACGGGCGGCTGGGGCCTGTCCGGACAGTCCGAGGGCTGGACCCCGGACATCTGGTGCTTCGGCAAGGTGATCGGCGGCGGCATGCCCGCGGCCGCCCTGGGCGGCTCCGCCGAGATCATGGACCACCTGGCCCCGCTCGGTCCGGTGTACCAGGCCGGCACCCTCTCCGGGAATCCGGTGGCCATGGCCGCCGGCCACGCCACGCTCTCCCGCGCCGACGAGGCCGTCTACGCCGCCGTGACGCGCGCCTCGGACGCCGTGCGCGAGGGCCTCGTGGCCGCCCTGGACGCCGAGGGCGTGGACCACTCGATCCAGCGGGCCGGCACCCTGTTCTCCCTGGCGTTCGGCACCTCCGGCACCGGCGTGCGGGACTACCGGGACGCCCAGGGCCAGGAGGTCTTCCGCTACGCCCCGTTCTTCCAGTCGATGCTGGCCTCCGGCGTGTACCTGCCGCCGTCCGTGTTCGAGGCCTGGTTCGTCTCCGCCGCCCACGACGACGCGGCGGTCACCCGGGTGCTCGACGCGCTGCCGGCCGCGGCGAAGGCGGCCGCGGCGGCGACGCCCCAGGGCTGAGACCCGGGTGCGGGTCGGGGCCGGGTGCTCAGCGCTCGGCCTCGACCGGCCAGTGGCGCGAGACGGTGGCCTGCGGGTCCTTGCGTCGCAGGTACTGCTCGAAGCTCTCCGCCTGCTCGGCCTTCCAGCGCACCTGCCGCTCGTGCAGGTCCGCCGGCGCCATGCGCAGCTGCTCGTACTGGGCGGCCAGGGCGTCGGCCACCTGGACGGCGGCGAGGGCGTCCGCCGCGGAGGTGTGCGCGTTCTCCAGGGTCACCCCGTAGTGCTCGGACACCGCGGAGAGCGTGCGCTTGCCCTTGCGGAACCGGTCCACCTGCTTGTCCAGCACGAACGGGTCGATCACGGGGCGGGCCTCGAGCGGCGTCAGCCCGTGGCGGCGCGCCTCCCGGTCCATCACCGTGAAGTCGTACACGCCGTTGAACGCCACCACGGGGATGCCCGCGGCGAACAGGTCCCGCAGGGTCTCGGTGATCTCCGCGACGCCCTGCGCGGCGGGCATGCCCTCCGCCTGCGCCCGCTCCGTGGTGACGCCGTGGACCTCGGCCGCCTCGGCGGGGATGGGCACGCCCGGGTCCACGAGCCACTCGGCCGACGACGCGGCGCGGCCGTGCTCGTCCACCATCACCAGGGTGGCGGTCACGATCAGCGCGGTGCGCGGATCACGTCCGGTGGTCTCGAGGTCGAAGCCGGCGCGGATGCTCTCATGCCAAGTCACGCGCCTCACGCTACCCGGAGCGGCGGACACGACAGGATGGGGTCGTGACCGATCACCCTGTGCTCCCCGCCGCTCGCCACCGCGACGACGGACCGCTCACCCTCGGCGAGGGGCTCGAGGCGCTCGCCCGTCTGGTCCCGCCCGGACGCGCCGTCAGCTACGGGGGGCTGGCCGGCCTGCTGGGGGTCGGCGGTCCGCGGCAGGCCGGCCGGGCGATGGCCGAGTCGAGCCCCGGCACGCCGTGGTGGCGCGTGGTCCGGGCCGACGGCTCGCTGCCCCTGGAGCTGGCCGCGCGGGCCGCCGTCGAGCACGAGCGGGAGGCCACGCCCCGCACCCCGGCCGGGCGCGTGGACCTGCACCGGGCCCGCTGGGAGCCCGACGACGGCGCCGCGCGGGCGATCCGTGCGATCGCCGACCGTATCGTGTCCGGGCCCGGTGCGAGGATGAGGCCATGACCAGGGAACACGGGGTGGACCCCGTCGACGACGACGCGGCGGCGCCGGAACGGGCCGCTCGGCTGGTGCGCACGGCCGCCGCACCCGAGGACCGGATCACGCTGACGGACGAGCAGGAGGCGATCGCCTCGCTCGCCCCCGGGCACGGCGCCGTGCTCGTGCTGGGCGCCCCCGGCACGGGGCGCACCACCGTGGCGGTCGAGTACGCGGCCCGCCGGATCGAGGCGGGGCTGGACCCCGAGTCCCTCCTGCTGCTGGCCCCGAGCCGGGACGCGGCGGCGCGGCTGCGCGACGCCCTGACCCGCCGGCTCGCCGCCGCCGGGCGGGGCACCCGCGCCGTCACCCCCGTGCGGACCTGGTCCTCCTACGCGTTCGACCTGCTGCGCCGCGCCCGCGTCACGGGACCGCTGAGGCATCTGGAGGTCGCCCCCCGGCTGCTCACCGGCGCCGAGCAGGACACGGTCATCGCCGAGCTGCTCGAGGGCTACGCCGCCGGCCTCGCCGCCGCGCCGGACTGGCCGGCCGACGTCGCCCCCGCCGTGGAGGCGAGGGGATTCCGCCGTGAGGTCCGCGAGCTCGTGGACCGCATGAGCGAGCTCGGCCTCGAGCCGGGCCGCCTGCAGGAGCTCGGCACCGCCCACGGGCGCCCCGAGTGGGAGGCCGCGGCCGTGCTGCTGCAGGACTACCGGGACCGGATCGACCTGGGCATGGCCGAGGCGTTCGACGCCGCCGGGCTGCTGTCCGCCGCCGTCCGCGTGCTCACCGAGCGGCATCCGGAGGACCCGGAGCGCGACGCCGCGGCGCAGGCGTTCGTGGCGGAGGAGCGGGACCGCCTGGCCGTGCTCGTGGTCGAGGACCTCCACGAGGCCACCCCCGCCGTGCACGACCTGCTCAGCGTGCTCGGCCGCGGGCGGGACGTGCTGCTCACCGCGTCGCCGGACACCACCGTGGAGGGCTTCCGCGGCGCCCGGCCCGACCTCCTCGCCCGGTACCCCGGGGTCCTCGACCCCGATCCCGTGCCGGGGGCCGCCCCGCTCGCGTCCCCGGACGGACGCGTCCGGGTGCTGACGCGCGGGCACCGCATGCGCGCCGAGGTCCAGGACGCCTACCTGCGCGTGGCCCGCCGGGTCCGCCAGCGCACCGCCGGCGTCGAACGGACCCGCACCGAGACCGTCCCGGCGGACGGCGACGGCGCCGTCCGGGCGCACGTCGTGCCCACCCGCGCCCACGAGGACCAGCTCGTCCTCGAACGGGTGCTGCGGGTCCACCACGAGGACGGGGTGCCCCTGGACCGGATCCTCGTGGTCGCCCGCTCGGGCTCCCGGGTGGCCGCGCTCGCCCGTCACCTGGAGGCCGAGGGCGTCCCCGTGCTGCGGGACGCCGCCGGGCTCGTGCTGAAGGAGGAGCCCGCCGTCGCGCCCCTGCTCACCCTGCTGGACGCGGCGGGGGCGCTCGCGGAGGATCCGGAGGCCGGGGTCGAGGACGTGCTCGATCCGGACGAGGTCGTGGGACTGCTCACCGGCCGGTACGGGATGGCCAGCGCGCTGCACGTGCGGCGGCTGCGCCAGGACCTGCTGGCCGCCGAGCGGGGCCGGGGCGGCCGGCGCACCTCGGACGCGCTGCTCGCCGCGGCCCTGCTGGACCCGAGCCTGGCCGGCCCCGAGCACGAGCGGCACCGCGCCCTGCGCCGGGTCCACTGGATGCTCCGGGACGGCCTGGAGGCCGCCCGCGCCCCCTCGGCCTCGCCCGAGACCGTGCTGTGGGCGCTGTGGTCCGCCTCCGGTCGGGCCGAGCGGTGGCGTTCGCTCGCGCTGCGGCCCGCCGAGCACGCGAACGACCGCCGCGAGTCCCGCCGGGCGGACGCGGACCTCGACGCCGTCGTCGCCCTGTTCAAGGTGGCCGAGCGCTTCGTGGACCAGTTCCCGGGCGCGTCGCCCGAGTCGTTCGCCGTCTACATGGAGTCCCAGGACCTGCCCGTGGACACCCTGGCCCGCCGTGCCGAGTCCGGTGACGCCGTGCACGTGCGCACCCCCGCCGCGGCGGCCGGCCAGGAGTGGGACACGGTGATCGTCGTGGGCCTGCAGGAGGGCGTGTGGCCGAACACCCGGCTGCGCGGCCAGCTGCTCGGCGCCACCGACCTCGTGGACCTCGTGACCCTGCCCGCGGACGCCCCGTGGCCCACGGATCACCGCACCCGGCTGCGCGAGGTGCGTCAGGACGAGCTGCGCATGCTCGCGGCCGCGGTCTCCCGGGCACGGCGTCAGGTGGTCGTCACGGCCGTCCGCTCGCCGGATGAGGGCCCCTCCGACTTCCTCGACCTGGTGGACCCGCCCGAACGGCTGCCCGCCGAGGCGCGCGACGCCGCCGGCGTCCGGCGGCTCACCGCGGTCCCCGACCCGATCACGGCGTCCGCGCTCGTCGGCCGGCTGCGCCGCGTCCTGGAGGCCGGGGACGAGGCGGACGCGGCCGACGGGGCGACATCCCGGGCCGCGGCGGCCGCCGGCCTGGCGGTCCTCGCCGAGGACGGCGTGACCGTCGCGGACCCCCGACGCTGGTGGGGCCTGCTGCCGCTGTCCACCGAGGCCGCGCTCGTCGACCCGGAGCGCGAGGTCGTCGCGCTCTCGCCCTCCCGCGTGGAGACGGCCCTGCGCAATCCGCTGAACTGGGTGCTGTACCACGTCGGCGCGAACGCGGGCGGAACCCTCGCCCAGTCCGTGGGCACGCTCGTGCACTCGGTGGCCGAACACCACCCCGAGGGCGTGCCCGAGGACGTGCGCGCCGAACTGGAACGCCGCCTGCCCGAACTCGGCCTGCCGGAGGGCTGGATCACGGAGATCGAGCACGACCGGGCCCGCGGCCTGGTGGACGCCTACATCGGCTACTGGAGCATCGCCCGGGCGGCCGGGCGTCGGCCCGTGGCCCAGGAGGTGCGGCTCCTCGCGGACCTGACCTGGGGCGGGACCACCGTCCGGATCACCGGCGTCGTGGACCGGCTCGAGGCGGATGCGCAGGGCCGACCCTTCATCGCCGACCTCAAGACCGGCCGCAGCGCCCCCACCGGCGCGGAGATGGCGCGCCAGCCCCAGCTGGCCGCCTACCAGGTGGCCGTCCGCGCCGGCGGTCTGGAGCAGGTCCGGGACGACCCCGCCACCGACCCCGCCCTGCGCGCCGCCCTCGCCGGCCTGGAGCACCCCACGACACCGGCCGGCGCGGCCCTCGTCCAGCTCGGCGCCGGCACCCAGAAGACCAAGGTGCAGGACCAGCCGGCCCTCGAGGACGAGGACACCTGGGCGCTCGAGCAGGTGTTCACGGCGGCCCGCCGCACCACGGGGCCGCGCTTCCTCGCCCTCCACGAGGCCGGCGCCCGCCGGTGCGCGCTGCCCTCCGTCTGTCCGCTCTGCTCCGAAGGAAGGCAGGTCACCGAATGGCCCCGCTGACCGGCGATCCCGCCGCCCCGACCGATCGTCCGCGCGTCGAGGACGCGGTCCACTCCCCGGAGGACATCGCGGCGCGGCTGCGGCTGCCCCCGCCCACCGAGGAGCAGGCCGAGGTGGTCACCGCCCCGCTCACTCCGCGCCTGGTGCTGGCCGGCGCCGGCTCCGGCAAGACCGCCACCATGGCCGACCGCGTGGTCTGGCTCGTGGCCAACGGGCTCGTGCGCCCGGACGAGGTCCTCGGCGTCACGTTCACCCGGAAGGCGGCCGGTGAGCTCGCCGACCGGATCAACGGGCGCGTGGACGCCCTGCTGCGCTCCGGCCTCGAGATCCCCGGCTTCGACGGGGAGCCCGAGGACCTGGGCCGCGCCTCGGTGTCCACGTACCACTCCTACGCCGGCGCGCTCGTCAGGGACCACGGCCTGCGGATCGGCGTGGAACCGGAGGCGCGGCTGCTCGGAGGCGCGGACGCCCACCGGCTCATGGGCGCCGTCGTGCGTTCGCATCCGGTGGTCGCGGACACCCTCGGCGTGGCCCCGTCCCGGCTCATCACGCAGGCGTTGCGGCTGGCCGGGGACATGGCCGAGCACCTGGTGACCGCGGACGAGGTGCGCGAGTTCCTCGCCCGGCTGGCCGAGCAGGGGAGCGCCCTGCCGCTGCCCCCGCGCGCCAAGACCCCCTCGAAGGAGATCCAGGAGTTCCTGACCGGCCTGGCGGACCGCGCCCTCATGGCGGACCTCGTGGCCCGCTACGACGAGGTCAAGCGCGAGCAGGACGTGATGGACTTCGGTGACCTGCTGCGCCACGCGGCACGCATCGCCGTCGAGGTGCCGGCGGCCGGCGAGCAGGAGCGCGCGCGGTTCCCCGTGGTGCTGCTGGACGAGTTCCAGGACACCTCCCACGCCCAGATGCGGATCTTCGCCGGGCTGTTCGGCCCGCGCGGCCCCGAGGACGACGCGCCCGGGCTGGGGCACTGCGTCACCGCGGTGGGTGACCCCCACCAGTCGATCTACGGCTTCCGCGGCGCCTCCGCCGGACAGCTCTTCGCCTTCCCGCACGCCTTCCCCCGGCTGGAGACCGGCCCCGGCGGCGCCCCGCGGCGTGTGAACGCGGACGTCTCGCACCTGACGATCGCGTGGCGCAACGAGGAGTCGATCCTGGCGGTCGCCAACGCCGTCGCCGCACCGCTGAACGCCCACGCCGCCGCGACGGGCGGCGCGCCGGTGGAGGTGCGCACCCTGCGGCCCCGGCCGGGCGCGGGGGAGGGCGTCGTCCGGGTGGACCGGTTCGTCACCGCGGAGGAGGAGGCCGCCGACGTCGTCGCCCGCCTCGGCGCCCTCACCGGGTCCGGGCCCGGGGGGACCACCCCGAGCCGCGCCGTCCTGTGCCGCACCCGCGCCCAGTTCGGCCCCGTGCTGGACGCGCTCGACGCCGCCGGCCTGCCCTACGAGGTGCTCGGGCTCTCCGGGCTGCTGGCGCTGCCGGAGGTCGCCGAGGTGCTCGCCGTCCTCCACGTGCTGGCCGACCCCACGCGCAGCGACCAGCTCATCCGCCTGCTCACCGGCCCGCGCTGGCGCATCGGTGTGGCCGACCTCGAGGTGCTCCAGGAGCGCGCCCGGTTCGTCTCGCGGCTGCGGGCCCGACGGGCCGCCGGTGGGCGGGAGGACACCGCCGGGGACGCCCCGGACGTGGCCCCGGTCCGGGACGTGAGCCCCGAGGAGGACGCCGACGCCGCCGCCCTGCTGGAGGCCCTCGACTCCCTGCCCGGGGAGGGGACGGACTGGGTCGGCTCCCGCGGCCGCGGCTTCTCACCCGAGGGCCTGGCCCGACTGAGGGCCGTCAACGCCGAGCTGCGCCGGCTCTCCACGCGCACCGGGGAGGACCCGGCCGACCTCATCGCGGAGGTGATCCGGGAGACGGGGCTGGACGTCGAGGTGGCCCTGCGGCCCGGCGTCTCCGCGGCAGCGGCCCGGCGGCACCTGAACGCGTTCCAGGACGCGGCCCGCGACTTCGGCGCCGGCACCACGGCGACGGACCTGACGGCGTTCCTGGCCTGGACGGAGTCCGTCCTCGAGCACGAGGACGGCCTCGGCGTCGAGAACGCCGAACCCACCCCCGGCCTGGTCCAGGTGCTCACCGCGCACGCCTCGAAGGGGCTCGAGTGGGACGTCGTCGCGGTCCCCGGCCTGCAGGAGGGCACGTTCCCGTCCACGCGGGCGGACCGCTGGACCAGCCCCCGGGCCGGCGCGCTGCCATGGCCCCTGCGCGGGGACCGCGCGTCGCTGCCGCAGTGGGACGGCTCGTGGGCACAGGACCAGCGGGACTGGGTCCAGTCGGCCGGCACCGGATACAGCTCCAAGGCCGCCCAGGAGGGCAACCCGGACCCCTATGCCGTGGCCGTGGCCGCCCACGCCGAGCGCGAGGAGCGGCGCCTGGCCTACGTCGCGTACACGCGCGCGCGATCCGCCCTGTGGCTGAGCACCTCCCTGTTCAAGGGCGTCAACAAGGAGCCCCTGCCGGCCTCGGCCTTCCTCGAGGAGGTGGCCGGTCTGGCGGGGGAGGTGCCCGGCGTCGCGCTCGGCCCCGTCCCGGCCGAGGACGACCTGCCCGAGGCCAACCCGGTCGCGGGCCGGACGCTGGTCGCCCGCTGGCCCTTCGACCCCCTCGACGGCCCGGAGGCCTTCGTCGCCGACCCGGAGGATCCCGAGGACGAGGAACGCTGGCAGCCGCTGCCGCGCCGCTCCCGGGCCCGCCGGCACGGGGTGGAGGCGGCCGCCGCGGCCGTGCACGCCGCGGACCCGGCGGCGCTCGGGGACGACCCGGAGCTGGCCCGCCAGGTGGACTGGGTGCTGCTGCGCCGTCGGGACGTCGCCGGGACGGGCGGGGAGACCGCCCTGCCCGAGCACGTCTCCGTGTCCCTCTACGGCGAGCTCGCCGCCGACCCGCAGGCCGTGGCCGAGCAGCTGCGCCGGCCCCTGCCCCGGCCGCCCGCGCACGCGGCGCGGCGCGGCACGGCGTTCCACGCGTGGCTCGAGGAGCGCTTCGGGGCCACCGGCATGCTGGACATCGACTCGGCCGAGGACGCCGCGGACCTGTGGGTCGACGAGGCCCTCGACCTCGGCCCCATGCAGGAGTGGTTCCGCTCCTCGCGCTGGGCGGAGCGCACCCCGGCCTTCGTCGAGGCCCCGGTCGAGACGACGGTCGGCGGGATCACGCTGCGCGGCCGGGTCGACGCGATCTACCGCTCCGGCGGCGACCCCCGCCTGCCCTTCGACCCCGAGGCCGACTGGGAGCTCGTCGACTGGAAGACCGGCGCCGTGCCGCGGGGCCGCGACCTCGAGCTCAAGTCGCTGCAGCTGGCCGTCTACCGGCTCGCCTGGTCACGGCTGCACGGGATCCCGCTGGAACGGATCGGGGCCAGCTTCGTGTACGTGGCCCACGGGCAGGAGCGCTCCTTCCCGGACCTGCCGGGGGAGGAGGAGCTCGAGCGTCACATCACGGACGCCCTGGCCCGCCGTTGATCGGCCGCACCACCTCGACGGCGGGCACCGGCCCCGTCTCCGGGTCCGCGGTCCTCGCGGCCGCGGCCTCACGGGCGTCCTCCGCCGCATCCCGGGCGTCCTCGGCGGCGTCGGCGGCCGCGTCGGCCTCCGCCTGGCGCGCGGCCGCCTCCTGCGCGGCGCGCACGTCGCTCGCGAGCTCGGCCAGCATGGCCTCCGCCTCGGCGACCATTGCCTCGTCGTGCCGGTCCAGGCCCCGCGTGAGCCACTGGGCGAGGGCGAACTCGGCGAGCAGCGCCGCACGGCGCATCAGGTGCGCGTCGCCGTCGTCGGCGGCCCCCGCGTCGGCCCGCCGGGCCGCGTAGGCGTCGAGGACGCGGTCGGCCAGGTCCGGGTCCGTGGCGGCGGCCAGCCAGGCGACGTCGTCGGCCGGGTCGCCCACATGCAGGTCCGTCCAGCCCGTCACGCCCACCACGCGGCCGCGCTCGAGGAGCAGGTTGTCCTCGTGCAGGTCACCGTGCACCGGCACCGGGGTGAACCGCCACAGGGCCTCCTCCTCCATGGCCTCCTCCCAGCGGCGCAGCAGCAGGGGCGGCACGCGGCCGGAGGTGGCCGCCTGGTCGAGGGCGTGGAGGTGACGCTGCCGGATCTGCTCCGCCGTGTAGGAGGGCAGGTCCGCGTGGTCCACGACGTCCGAGGGCAGCGTGTGGATCGCGGCCAGCACGCGGCCCACGTCCTGCACCGCGGGCTCGCCGAGCCGGGCCAGCCCGTCCAGGGTGACGGGACGCCCGGGCATGTCCTGGTAGACGAAGGTGCGCAGCCCCTCGAGCCGCACCGCGCCCGCCACGGAGGGCGTGCGGAACGGCAGGCCGGCGCGCACCGCCGGGGTCAGGCCCGCCAGCACCTGCAGCTCCGTCTCCAGACGGATGCCCGCCTCCGGGGTGCGGGGCGAGCGGACACGCCACCGCTGGCCCTCACCGTCCACGACGACGGCGGTCGAGAAGTCGGCGGGGTCGTCCGGGCTCGCCTCCACGGAGACGGGGGCGAGGCCGGGGACGGCCGCGGCGGCCAGGGCTGCGAGACGAAGGGGCTGACGATCCACCCCTCCAGCCTAGGCGCGGAACGCCCGCCCCCGTCGCCGGGCGCACCGGAGACGGGTCGCTAGCCTGGACGCATGGCTTCCTGCCCCCCGTCGTCGTCCGACCCCACCGCCGCACCACCCCTGGCCCTGCCGCTGGCCCGCGAGGAGCTGGACCGCGGTGCCGTGGCCCGCCTCGACCCGGGCCACCTGGCGGCGGCCTGGGCGCACGAGGGGACGGAGGTCCTGTGGCTGCAGGGCGGCCGCGCGCCGGTCGCGGACGGGCGGCTCGTCTTCACCGCACCCTCCGGGCCCGTGCCGGCCGAGGCGGCGTATCTGGGTCGCGGCACCGCGGCGGACCGGGGCCCGCACGGGCGGGAGCGCGAGGTGGTCTCCGTCCCCGTCGAGCCGCCGGCGGCCCTGCCCGAGGACGCGGCCACCGCGCTCGCGGACGCCGTGTGGGTCGGCCTCCGCGACGCGGCCGCCGCCCTCAGCGACGCGGACACCGGGCTGTTCGTGGCCGCCGTCGCGAACGCCAACTGGCACGCCACCCACCGCTTCTGCGCGTTCTGCGGCGGCGCCACGGACGTCGAGGCGGCCGGCTGGGTGCGCCGCTGCCGCGACTGCTCCCGGGAGCAGTTCCCGCGCACGGACCCGGCGGTGATCGTGGCCGTCACCGACCCGGCCGGGCGGATCCTGCTGGGCCGCAACGCGGCGTGGCCCGAGGGGCTGTACTCCTGCCTGGCCGGGTTCGTGGAGCCGGGGGAGTCCCTGGAGCACGCGGTGGTCCGGGAGATCGCGGAGGAGTCCGGGGTCACGGTGACGCAGCCGCGCTACCGCGGCTCCCAGCCGTGGCCCTTCCCACGCTCGCTCATGCTCGGTTTCACCGCGCTGGCCCCGGCCGGCGCCGAGCCGGTCCCGGACGGCGAGGAGATCCTCTCCGTGCGCTGGTTCGAGCGGGAGGAGCTCGCGCATCTGGCCCGCGAGGGCGACGTCACCCTGCCCGGGGCCGTGTCCATCGCGCGGGCACTCATCGAGGATTGGTACGGTGGGACGCTGCCCGATGCGCAGACCCTGATCACCTAGGAGGACTCGTCCCGCATGAGCACTCCCGACGAGATCCTCCGCGGCCTCGACCCGGAGCAGCGCCGGGCTGCCACGGCCCTGCACGGGCCCGTCTGCATCCTGGCCGGTGCCGGCACCGGCAAGACCCGCGCCATCACGCACCGCATCGCCTACGGCGTCGCCTCCGGCGTCTTCGACCCGCACCGGACCCTCGCCCTCACCTTCACGGCGCGCGCCGCCGCGGAGATGCGCACCCGTCTGCGCGACCTCGGCGTGGCCGGCGTCCAGGCCCGCACCTTCCACTCGGCGGCCCTGCGCCAGCTGCAGTACTTCTGGCCCCAGGCCGTGGGCGGCCCCATGCCCTCGCTGATCGAGAACAAGGTGCGCCTGCTCACCGAGGTCGCCCAGCGCATGCGGATGACCGTGGACCGGGCCGGCCTGCGCGACCTCGCCGGCGAGATCGAATGGGCCAAGGTCTCCCTGCACGCCCCCGAGGGCTACGCGGAGGCCGCGAAGGAGCGGGAGATGCCCGCCGGCTGGACCGCCACCACCGTCGCCCGTCTCTACACGGGCTACGAGGAGGCCAAGACGGCGCGGAACATGATCGACTTCGAGGACGTGCTGCTGATCCTCGTGGGGATCCTGTCCACCGAGCCGCAGATCGCGGCCACGATCCGGGACCAGTACCGGGTGTTCGTGGTCGACGAGTACCAGGACGTCTCGCCCCTGCAGCACCGCCTGCTCGACCTCTGGCTCGGCGACCGCGGCGACCTGTGCGTCGTCGGCGACGCCTCCCAGACGATCTACTCGTTCACGGGCGCGACCTCCCGCTTCCTCACCGACTTCCGTGAGCGGTACCCCGCGGCCACGGTGGTCCGGCTCGTGCGTGACTACCGGTCCAGCCCGCAGATCGTGGAGGCGGCCAACCGCCTGCTGGCGGACCGCACCAAGGCGGGGGAGCGGGACCGGACGATGCCGCGTTGGCCCGACCCCCTCGAGCTCGTCTCCCAGCGGCCGGCCGGTCCCGACCTCGTGTTCGCGGAGTGCACCGACGACGAGGCCGAGGCCGGCTGGGTCGCGGACCGGATCGCGGCGCTGATCGACGACGGCGTGCCGGCCTCCGAGATCGCCGTCCTGTTCCGCACCAACGGCCAGTCCCAGGCCTTCGAGACGGCGCTGTCCTCGGCGGGCATCGGCTACCAGCTGCGCGGCGGCGAGCGGTTCTTCTCCCGGCGCGAGGTGCGCGACGGCATCCTGCAGCTGCGGGCCGCCGCCCGCGCCGCCCAGGACCTGACGGGCGACGACGTCACGGACCGGGTGCGGGACGTGCTCTCCTCGCTCGGCTACTCCGCCGAACCGCCGGCGGCCTCCGGCGCGGCCCGTGAACGGTGGGAGTCCCTGCACGCACTCGTCAACCTCGCCGACCAGCTCGCCACGACGCGCGGGGCCGAGTTCACGTTGACCGAGCTCGTGGCCGAGCTCGACGAGCGTGCCCAGCACCAGCACGCGCCGACGGTGCAGGGCATCACCCTGGCCTCGCTGCACTCGGCCAAGGGCCTCGAGTGGGACGCGGTGTTCCTCGTGGGCCTGTCCGAGGGGCTCATGCCGATCTCCTTCGCGGAGACCCAGGCCGAGGTGGACGAGGAACGGCGCCTGCTCTACGTGGGCATCACGCGTGCCCGCCAGCACCTGTCGCTGACGTGGACGCTCTCGCGGGGCACGGGCGGGCGCTCCACCCGGCGGCCCTCCCGGTTCCTGTGGGCCATCGACCCGACCCTCGGCGGCACACGCGAGCACGCCCCGGCCCGTGGTGCCGCGGCCGGTCCGACGGCGCCGCGGCGCCGGGGCGCGAAGGTCGCCGTGTGCCGCACGTGCGGCAAGCCCCTCGAGACGGGAGCCGAGCGCAAGGTCGGCCGTTGCCTGGACTGCCCCGCCACCTACGACGAGGCGGTGCTCGAGGAGCTGCGCGACTGGCGCACCCGCACGGCCGCCGAGATGCGGATGCCCGCGTTCGTGGTGTTCACGGACGCCACCCTCGTGGCCATCGCCGAGGCCATGCCGAAGACCCCGGCAGAGCTCCTGAGGGTGCCCGGCCTCGGCAAGGCCAAGCTGGAGAAGCACGGACCGGAGCTGCTCGAGCTGCTGCACGGCACCCCGACGGCCTGAGCCGCGGACCCGCGCCCCGTTCCGCCGACGGCGCCGACCCCCTCAGAACGCCCAGCCGAGCGCATCCGGGTCGCAGGCGCAGCCGGGCCGGGGGCGAACCCGCACCCGGCGCGTGCGTCCCGTCACCCGATCGGCCCGCAGCACGCCGGGGGCCGGTCCGGTCCGCAGCGCGTCCACGGTCAGCACGGCGGCCCGCAGCGCCGCGAGCCCGTCCACCTGTCCCCGGTGCGCCGACGGGCCGGGCGCCGTCGAGGCACCGGGGACGCCCGCCGGGTCCGCGGGCCATCGGCACAGCGGGCACCCGCGCACCCCGGGGGCGCACCACGGTCCGACCGTGACCGCCGTCGGCCCCACCGTGACCGGCAGCAGCGGGTGGTCGGCGGCCAGGGCCTGCGCGGCCAGGTCCGCGTCGAGCACGGACCCCACCGCCACCGTCGCCTGCCCCACGAGCACCGGCACCGGGCCGTGGTGCGCGTAGAGGCGCAGCCCGGGGGCCACATCGCCCAGCCGGCGCTCGAGCGCACTCGCCCGGGGCCGACCGAGGTCCCCGGGCAGCAGGCCGGTCCCCAGGTCCGCGGCGTCGACGGGCCGCGGATCCCACAGGGCCAGGCGCAGCGCCCCGGCCCCCGCCAGTGCGTGGGCGATCGCCGCGCCCACCGCGTCGAGGCCCGCCACGTGGACGTCGGTCGGCGGGGCCCACGCCCCCGGCTCCAGCGCTGACGCGGCGGCGTCATGAGGGACGGTGGTGATGGTCTCGGCGACGGTGCGCACGGCTCTCCTCTCGGCTCGGTGCCTCCCACCCTGCCAGGGCACGCCCGGACCGCGCCGGATTGTCCACAGCCGGCGGCCCATGCCGGACAATGGCCGGATGCGCCCTGCCCCGTCCGCCCCCGGCCTCCCTCCGCGCGCCGTCCCGGCCGCCCACCGCGGTCCCGCCCGTGAGAGCACCGACCTGGACTGGGAGGGCACGCCCGTGCGGCTCGTGCGCTCCACGGCCCGCACCCGCACCGTCTCGGCGGCATGGCGCGACGGCCGCCTGCAGGTCAACGTCCCCGCCCGGCTCTCGGCCGCGCAGGAGCGCGAGTGGATCGGCCGGATGGTCGCGAAGGTGGGCGCACGCGGCGGGACGGGGCAGCCCGCGGCCGACCCGGACGGCCGCCCCGCCGACACCCGCTCCGACGACGCGCTCCTGGCCTGGGCGGGACGTCTCTCGGCGGCGCACCTGGGCGGGCGGGCCCGTCCGGTCTCGGTCACGTGGTCGGCCCGGCAGCGCCGCCGCTGGGGCTCGTGCACGCCGGCCCGCGGCACCATCCGGCTCTCGACGCAGCTGCGCGGCATGCCGGACTGGGTGGTGGCGGCGGTGCTCGTCCACGAGCTGGCCCACCTGCTGGAGTCCGGTCACGGCCCGGCCTTCCGGCGCCTCGTGGACCGGTACCCGCGCTACGCCGAGGCGATGGCTTTCCTCGAGGGGGTCACCTTCGCCGAGGGCCGCGGTCGCACGGCGCCGGACCGGTGGGCGGAGGACGAGGACGCGGACTGACACGGCGGCGGGCGGCCCGCACCCGAGGTGCCGGACCGCCCGCCGCCGTCGTGCTGAAAGAGGCTCAGCCCTCGCGCGGCGCGTCGCCGAAGCCGCCCTCGAGGAGCTTGCGCAGCTCGTCGTCGAGGGACTCGGTGCTGGCGTCCGCGGCGGAGCGGCGCCCGGCGTACCCGGCGGGGTCCTCGAGGTCCTCCGCCGTGGGCTGACGCTCGGGGTGGCGCCAGATCTCCTCGCGGTACTCCGTGCCGTGCTCGGCCGTGACGTGCTCCCAGAACGCGGCGGCCTCGCGCAGGCGGCGCGGGCGCAGCTCGAGGCCCACGAGGGCGGCGAAGGCCTGTTCGGCCGGGCCACCCGAGGCGCGGCGGCGGTTCATGGTCTCGCGCAGGGCGGCCGCCGACTCGAGCGGACGCGCGGCCTCGGCGACCACCACGTCCACCCAGCCCTCCACGAGGGCGACGAGCAGCTCCAGCTGGTCCAGCGCGGCCTGCTGGGTGGCGTCCGGGGCGGCGATGAAGGACGCGCCGTCGAACACGGCCTGCAGGGAACCGGGGTCCATCGGGTCCACCGACTGCGCGGCCCGCTCGATGCCCTCGATGTCCAGGCGGATGCCCGCGGCATACTGCTCGACGGCGGCGTACAGGTCCCGCTCGAGCCACGGCGAGTGCAGGAACAGGCGCATGCGTGCGGCCTCGCGCAGGGCCAGGTAGATGCGGATCTGGTCGTCCGGCACCGAGAGCCCGTCGCCGAACTCCTCGATGTTCACGGGGACGAGGGCGAGGCGGTGGCCGGCGACGGGCAGGCCGATGTCCGTGCCCGAGAGCACCTCCTTGCCCAGGGCGCCCACGGCGCCGCCGAGCTGCAGGCCGAACATCGTGCCGCCCATGTTCTTCAGCATGGGCTGCAGCCCGCCGAGCAGGGAGGCGTCCATGCCCTCGGGGAGCTGGCCCGGCAGCTGCTGCTCGATGGCCGCGGACATCGCGCGGGACATCGAGACGGCCACGGGCTCGGTGAGCCGGCGCCACTGGTCCATGGTCGCCTCGACCCACTCGGCACGGGACCAGGCCACGCCGACGCTGCCGACGGGCTCGGTCTGCGTGACGCCGTCGAGCCACAGCTCGGCCAGCCGCAGCGCCTCGTCCACCTCGCGTCGCGCGAACGAGCCGACGGCCGGGTCCTCGCCGGCCACGGCCTGCCGGGCGGCCTGCTTCGCCAGAGTCCAGTTCACGGGGCCGTCCGAGCCGGAGCCGGAGCTCATCATCGCCTGGAACTGGGCCATGGCCTGCTGCATCATGGCCGGATTCAGCTGGGACGGGTCGAAGGGCACCCCGCCGGGGCCGCCCAGGCCCTCCATGGCGCGTCGGACTTCGTCCGGGTCGGGGCCCTGGCCGCCGAAGAGCTGCCGCAGCATCTCCTCCAGGGGGTCGCGGCCGTCGTCGGATCCGGGCGTGCGCGCGTCGTTGCTCATGTCTCCAGCGTATCCGCGTCGGCGCGGCACGCCCGCCCTCCCGACCTCGCGGCGGCGCGGTTCGCCCATGGCGCACGGCGTCGCGCGGGGCAGGCGGGGGTCTCGGCCCCACGTAGACTGGTGTGACCGTCGCCGCGCGGCCCGTGCCCGGCGGCGAGGACGGCCCGATCAGGACCCCCAGGAAAGACGGTGTCGCGTGCGCGCAGTGCCCTCGAGGACCATCCGCGCCGCCCGCGTGCCCTTCTCCGGGTGGCTCGCCCTGGGCAGCGCTGGGCTGGCCCTGCTGGCCCCCACCCCCTACATCCTCGAGGGCCCCGGCCCCGCCGTGGACCTGCTGGGCGAACGCGAGGGTCGACCCGTGCTGCGCGTCGAGGGCGGCGAGGCGGACCCGGGTGAGGGGACCCTGGACATGACCACCGTGATGGTCGGGGGCCCGCCCATCGGCACCACCTCCCTGCTCGACCTCGGCCGCGGCGTGACGGACCCCGCCGTGGACGTGGTCCCGCGCGAACTGATGTACCCCACCGGCGTCACCTCCGACGAGGTCGGCGAGGCCAATTCGGCGGCCATGTCGGACTCCCAGCAGACCGCGACCGCCGCGGCCCTGCACGAGCTCGGCCGGGAGGTGCCCCAGCGGCTCGTCGTGCAGCAGCTCGTGTCCGGCGGGCCCGCCGAGGGTGTCCTGCGGGCCGGGGACGAGGTGATCGCCGCGGAGGGACGGCCCGTGGCCGACCTGGAGGCCGTGCGCGCCGCCGTCGGGGCCGCGGGGCCCGACCCGGTCACGCTGACGGTCCGCCGCGACGGCGCCGAACAGGACCTCGCGGTGCCCGTGGCGGCCGCTACCGAGGGCGCGCCCCAGCCCTGGCAGATGGGGGCCCTGATCGAGACCGTCTACGACGTCCCGGTGGACGTCGAGCTGACCGTGCCGGACATCGGCGGGCCCTCGGCGGGTCTGATGTTCGCGCTCACCGTGATCGAGCGGCTGACCCCGGGGGCGATGACGGGGGGCGCCCCGATCGCCGGAACGGGCACGATCACGGGGGACGGTGTCGTGGGTCCCATCGGCGGGATCCCGCAGAAGGTGCGCGGCGCCGCCGAGGCGGGGGCCACGACGTTCCTCGCCCCCACGGCGAACTGCGAGGAGCTGGCCGGCCGTGTGCCCGAGGGTCTGACGGTGTACCCCGTGGACACGCTGGGCCAGGCCCGCGACATCGTCCAGGCGGTGGCCCGGGGGGAGAGCCCGGCCGCCGCCCGGACGTGCGGCTGAGCCGACGCACACCAGGACCACCAGACCACCAGACCGGACGACATGTCCGGGGCGCAGCGCCCCGGACCGGAGCAGAGCCCCGCGGACGCGGGAGGGAAGAGGACAGAGCAGTGAGCTTCGGACAGGGAGGCGGCGGACCGTTCGGCGGCCCGCCCCGTGACGGCGGCGGGACCGCCGGGGGCCAGTCCGGCCCGTTCGGGGCGTTCGGCCCCTTCGGCGGCGCCCCGCGCGGCCCGGGCGACGACGGCGACCGCGGCCCCGGCGGCCCGTTCGGCGGGGGCGGGTCCTCCGCCGCGCGCGGCAGGGGCCGGCCGGGCCGGCCGAGCGCGCTCGTGCTGACCATCATCGCGGTGGCCGTGCTCGTGGGGCTGTTCGTGGTTTTCACGAACGTCTACACGGACGTGCTGTGGTTCGCGCAGCTGGGCTTCACCGAGGTCTTCTGGACCGAGGTCGTCGCCAAGGCCGCGCTGTTCCTGATCGCCGGGCTCGGGATGGCCCTCGCCGTGTGGCTGGCGATCCGCACGGCCTGGCGCCACCGCCCCGCGGACGCGTCCGCGGCCGCGCGGGACTCGCTCAGCCAGGCCCAGCGCCAGCTGGAGCCCATCCGGCGCCTGGTGTTCCTGGGTGTCCCGCTCGTGCTCGGCGTGTTCGCCGGCTCCACCGCGATGAACGGGTGGAACACAGTCCTGCTGTTCCTGAACCAGGTGCCCTACGGCCAGGCGGACCCGGAGTTCGGCCTGGACCTCATGTTCTTCATGGCCACCCTGCCGTTCCTGACGCTCGTGGTCGGGTACCTGATCTCGGTGGTCCTGGTCTCCGGCATCACCGGTCTGCTCGTGCACTACCTGTACGGCGCGGTGCGCGTGGAGGAGGGCGGCGGCGTGCGGATCACCCCGGCGGCGCGCGCCCACATCGGCATCACCCTGGCCGTGTTCCTGCTGCTGCAGGGCGTCAACTTCTGGCTCAACCGCTACCGCACCACGCAGTCGCAGACCGGCAACTGGGCCGGCGCGCTCTACACCGACGTGAACGCGGTCATCCCGACGTCGGCGATCCTGGCGGTCACCGCCGCGATCGTGGCCGGCCTGTTCGTGTGGACGGTGGTCTCGGGCCGGTGGCGGCTGTCGCTGATCGGCACCGCGGTCCTGGTCATCACGGCGCTCGTGGTGGGCACGGCGTACCCCTTCATCGTGCAGGAGTACCAGGTGAAGCCGTCCGAGCGCACGCTCGAATCCCAGTACATCGAGCGGAACATCGCCATGACGCGCGAGGCGTACGGCCTGGACGACGTCGAGGTGACGAACTACGAGGGCGCCACGGACACCGAGGCCGGGGCCCTGGCGGGCGAGGAGGCCAACACGGCCAACGTCCGTCTCATGGACCCGAACCTGATCTCCCAGACCTTCGGGCAGCTCCAGCAGTTCCGTCCGTACTACTCGTTCCCCACCACCCTGCACGTGGACCGCTACGAGGTGGACGGCCAGACGCGGGACACCATCCTGGCGGCCCGTGACGTCAACGTGGACGACTCCCAGTCGTGGGTGAACCGCCACACCATCTACACGCACGGCTACGGCATGGTCGTGGCCGACGCCTCCGAGGTCGCGGCCGGCGGCCGGCCCCAGTGGCTGCTCTCCGAGATCCCGACGCGCGGGCCGCTGGCCTCCGACCAGGACTACGAGCCGCGCATCTACTTCGGGCACAACTCGCCCTCGTACTCGGTGGTGGGTGCGCCCGAGGGCGCGCCGGCCGTCGAACGCGACCGGCCGCAGACGGCCGACTCCCAGGAGGACACGGCGTACACCTTCTCCGGCGACGGCGGCCCCTCGGTGGGCAACCTGTTCAACCGGCTCGCATACGCGGTGAAGTTCGGCTCGCCCGAGCTGGTGCTGTCCTCGGACGTGAACGAGGCCTCGCAGATCCTCTACGACCGCGACCCGGCCGAGCGCGTCCGCAAGGTCGCGCCCTACCTGACGGTGGACACCGCCCCCTACCCGGCGATCGTCGATGGCCGCGTGCAGTGGATCGTGGACGCCTACACGACCTCGGACCAGTTCCCGTACTCCACCGCCCAGCAGCTGGGCGAGGTCACGGTGGACTCCCTGAGCCAGGGCCAGAACCCGGCGCTGCAGGGCCGGGTGAACTACATCCGCAACTCGGTGAAGGCGACGGTGGACGCGTACGACGGCTCGGTGTCCCTCTACGCGTGGGACGACCAGGATCCGCTGCTGCGGGCCTGGCAGAACGTGTACCCGTCCTCGCTGCGCCCGTACTCGGAGATGAGCGCCGGACTCATGGACCACGTCCGCTACCCGGAGGACATGTTCAAGGTCCAGCGCGAGCTGCTCGGCCGCTACCACGTGACCGATGCGGACGACTTCTACGAGAACAACGACGCGTGGTCCGTGCCCTCGGACCCCACGCGCGAGGAGGACGTCAAGCAGCCGCCGTACTACATGACGCTGCAGATGCCCGGCCAGGACGAGCCGGCGTTCTCCCTCACCAGCAGCTACATCCCGCAGATCACGGACGGTGCCCAGCAGCGCAACGTGCTCTACGGCTTCCTCTCCGCCACCGGCGACGCCGGCTCGGGGGAGGACGGCGTGAAGGCCGAGGGCTACGGGAAGCTCCGACTGCTCGAGCTGCCGCGGTCCACCACGGTGCCCGGCCCTGGCCAGGCGCAGGCGAACTTCGACTCGAACGCGGACGTCTCGCGGGAGCTGAACCTGCTGCGCCAGGGCGCGTCCGAGGTGCTCAACGGCAACATGATCACCCTGCCGGTGGCCGGCGGCATCCTCTACGTCCAGCCGGTGTACGTCCGCTCCTCGGGCGGCACCACCTACCCGACGCTGCGCAAGGTGCTCGTCTCCTTCGGCGACAAGGTCGGCTTCGCGGACACCCTCCAGGAGGCCCTGGACCAGGTGTTCGACGGCGACTCGGGCGCGGTCACCCCGGAGGAGAACCAGGCGGAGGCGCCCTCACCGGGCGAGAAGCCGACGGCTCCGGGCACGGTCGAGGAGGAGCTCTCGGCGGCCCTCGAGGAGGCTCAGGACGCCCTGGTCCAGGGCCAGGAGCGTCTGGCCGAGGGCGACTGGGCCGGCTACGGCGAGCAGCAGAAGCGTCTCAACGAGGCCCTGAAGCGTGCCACCGCCGCCGACGACGCCCTGGGCGGTGACGCGCCTGCCCAGGACCAGGCCCCGGCCGAGGGCGAGGCGAGCCCCGCGCCGTCGTCGAGCCCCAGCCCGACGCCGAGCGGCTGAGCCGGCGCCGGCGGGCCGGGCCCGCCGGACCGTCGACGGCAGCCCCGGCCACGCACCGCGCGTGGTCGGGGCCGCTGTCGTCTCGGGGCAGGTGGCCGCCGCATGGCCGCCGGATGGCGGGGTGCTGACGCCGATTTGAACTCATCGGAACAGGTATGTATAGTTCTAGGAGTCGCCGCGGGGTGGAGCAGTTCGGTAGCTCGCCGGGCTCATAACCCGGAGGTCGCAGGTTCAAATCCTGCCCCCGCAACGAGAAGGAGAAGGCCCCCAGCATCTGCTGGGGGCCTTCTCGCATGTCCGGGCCCGGTCGCCCCGGCCCGCCGGCACGGTGCCGGCGGGCGAGCCGACCGCCCTCGGACGATCGGGGGGGAGCGTCAGCGGCTCGAGGCCCGGACCGCCTGCTGGGCCGGCGTGCGGCGGCCCGGATCGGTGCGGCGCAGCCAGACGGCCGCGATGATCGCGGCGACCGCGATGGCGCCCCAGATGCCGACGACGGCCCAGGACAGGCCCGCGATGAGCAGCAGCGGCACGAAGGACACCGCCGCGATCTCCACGGGCACCACCGGGATGTACGCCACCCCGAACTGCTCCATGGTCCCGGACTTCAGCTTCGGGTCCACGATGCGCAGCATGGCCACGCCCGTGGCGACGGCGCCGGTGGCCCAGCCCCACGTGAACAGCTGCTTCTCGAACCACGCGTCGGTCATGACGCGCGGCGCCACGACGATCCCCAGGAACAGGGCCAGCGCGAGGCCGATCACGAACAGGAGCAGCAGCGGCTGCCAGTAGTCCACGACCACGGTCGGGGCGATCGCGGCGATGCCGCAGACGATGAGGATGTCCGTGGCGGTGCCGGACACCGAGTTCAGCGAGCCCGGGTCGAGGAACTTCGCCGTCTTCGTGGCCTGGAACAGGACGCGGGCGATCAGGCCGAGGAGGAACGCGATCGCGAACGCGGGGATGATCAGCTGGGGTCCGTCCTCACCCACGACGCTCGGCCACGCGGCCGTGATCCAGGAGACGACGCCGTGCGCGGCCGCCGCGATCATCGCGACGACGCCGATCTGGAAGGCCAGGGACTCCACCGAGGCCGCCGAGAAGGTGTGCCGGCCGATGACCGGGCGTTCCTCCACCTGGTTCAACACCCCGGTGCGCAGCTCTTCCGGGATGGAGGTCAGGCCCGCGAACTCCTGCGCGTGGCCGCGCTGCGCGCCGATCTTGGCCTGGATGATGCCGCCCACCACGCCGACGATCATGCCGACCGTGGCCGAGGTGTAGGCCAGCGAGGTGACGGTCGCATCGCCGTTGGCCGCGTACGCCTGGCCCACGGCGGCCGCGGAGCCGAAGCCGCCCGCCCAGCCGGCGAACAGCAGGGCGGCGAACGAGTCGGGCGCGTCGAACAGCGGCTGCAGGAGGACCAACGTGACGAGGGCGCCGATAGCCACCTGGGAGGCGTAGATCAGCACGCCGTAGGACGCGAACGCACCCACGGGGCGGCCGATCTTGCGGACGTCGAAGTCGTCGGTGAGCGCGATGCACACGAACACGATGACGATCAGGATCGAGCCGTACGTGCCCAGCTGGGAGCTGAACGGCAGCCAGCCCAGGCCGTTCGGGCCGAGGGCCAGGCCCAGGATGCCGGCGATGACGGAGGCCGGGATCATGAGGGTCTGGAGGGGCGTGATGACGGCACGGGCCAGCGTGCCCACGGCCAGGAGCGCGCCGATGAGGCCGGCGTCGACCAGCACGGACCAGGCCGTGAACTGCTCTTGCATGGGGATCTTCCTCTGTGCGGAGACGGGGGAGCCCCACGGAGCGTGCCGAGGGACCCCGGGACACTACCAAAGGCGCGCGGGGGCCGGGGCGCAACCGGGAGGAGCACCGGGCCGGGGCACATGAGGACGGCCCGCCGCACCGGCGTGGGCCGGGCGACGGGCCGTGGGGCGGGGCGGGGTCAGCCGCGGGCGGTGCCGGTCTCCTCGGCGGTCCCCTCGGCCGCGTAGTCGAGGGTGAGGGTCTCATCGGCGTCGCCGTCGCCCGAGGTCAGGGCGGCCTGGCCGGCGCCGCCGGCCTTGAGGGCGGCGAGACGGGCCTCCACCTCGGTCTTCTCGCCGAGGTCCTCGAGGGACTCGAACTGGGCGTCGAGGGAGGAGGCGGCGATCTCCTGCTGGCCGCGCACGCGGGCCTCCTCGCGACGGACCTTCTCCTCGAAGCGGGAGACCTCGGAGGTCGGGTCCAGCAGGTCGATCGACTTCACGGCGTCGGCCACCGCGGACTGGGCGTGGGCGGACTTGGCGCGGGCGGTCAGCTCGTCGCGCTTGGCGACCAGCTGCTGTCGCTTGACCTTCATCTGGTCCAGACCGGTCTTCAGGCGCTCCACGATCTCGCGCTGCGAGGCGATGGTCGGCTCCGCGGACTTCGCCTGGCGCTCGAAGTCCATCTGGCGCTCGATGGCCACCTTGGCGAGGTTGTCGAACTTGTCCGCCGAGGCGGTGTCGCCCTTGGTGCGGAAGTCGTCGGCCTTCTGGGAGGCGGCCAGCGCCTTCTGGCCCCAGCTGCGGGACGCGTCCTGGTCCTCGCGGTAGTCGTCCTCGATCATCCGCAGGTTGCCGATGGTCTGGGCGACGGCGGCCTCGGCCTCCGCGATGTTGTTCGTGTAGTCGCGGACCATCTGGTCCAGCATCTTCTGGGGGTCCTCGGCCTTGTCCAGCATCGCGTTGATGTTGGCCTTCGCCAGCGTGCTGATGCGGCCGAAGATGGACTGCTTGACCATGGTGTCTGCCTTTCGTCGGTCTTTCACGTCAGCGCAGACCGTCGGCCTGCGTCCACCCCGTCCCGCGCGTGCGGGCCGGGCCGGCGCCCGGGGCGCCGGAGTTCATGGGGCGGCGGTCAGAAGCCGCCGCCGGAGATGTCGCCGAAGTCGCCGCCGCCGAGGCCGCCGCCGTCGAACCCGCCGAAGCCGCCGCCGCCCCAGCTGTCGCCGTGGCCGCTGTTCAGGATCGAGTTCATCAGGATGCCGCCGAGCAGTGCCCCGCCGAGGCCGCCGCCGAAGCTGCCGCCCACTCCGGCGCGCGGGCGTGCGCCGTACATGCCGCCCATGCCGGGGCCGTAGCCGAAGCCCTCGACGTCCGCGCGGGCCAGCTCGCTCGCGCGCTCGGCCAGCTGGGAGGCGCGCTGTGCCTGCTGGAGGGCGGCCACGGGGTCGGTGCGGCCGAGGCTGATCGCCGAACGCAGCGTGTGGTCGGCCTCCGCGAGCCGGGTCCGGGCCTCCGAGCCCACCGCACCGCGCCGGGCGCCGATGAAGTCGGCCGTGCCGTCGATCTGCGCCTGTGCCTGGGCGATCGTGGAGGTGAGCACCTGGGAGGCCTGGCGGGCCTGCTCGCGAGCGTCGCGGACGCCGGCCAGCGGGGTGTTGAGCTGGCGGTGCGCGGCCTCGAGCTGGTGGAGCAGCTCCAGGGGGTCCGGGCGGCCGGCCGCGAGGGCCTGGCGCACCGCGTTCACGGCGGTCTTCATCCCCGCCACCGGGCCGGCCAGCTCGGGGTGCGACCCGTTGGCCACCAGCGCCTCGGCCTCGGCCACGTCCTGCTCGGACTGGGCGAGGCCCGTCTGCAGGTTGCTCAACATGGCCCGCAGGGATCCCTCGGCCTTGCCCACCGCCTCCGTGAGCGTGTCCACCTGGCTGAGCGCCTCCTCGGCGGCACGCACGGCCAGCGCCGCCGTGGAGCGGTCCTGGGCGTCCCACGCGCTCCGCGACTTCGCGACGGCGGTCTCCACGAACTCGAGCCGCTCTCGGGCCTGCGCCGCGTTGTCCGCGACCTCGGCGAGAGCGGACTCCGCGTACTGGCCGCGCAGCGCGGCGATCGCCGACTCGGCGTCCTGCACCCGGGACCGGGCCTCGGGCAGGCGGGCGTCGACGCGCTCGACGGCCTCGGGCACCTGGTTCTCGAGGTCGCGCAGGGAGTCGAACTCCTTCTTGTGCGCCGCCAGGGACGCACCCACGGCCTCGCTGCGCTGGATGATCTCCTTGAGCCAGGCACGCTGCTCGGCCTCGGTGTCCGGGATCTCGTCGTCGAGCTGGTGCTGGAGCTGGAACGAGGCCCGCATGTGCTCCTTGGCCTGGTCGATGTCCTCGCGGAACGTCGCCACGGACTTCTCCCCATAGGACGCCTCGGCGAAGCCCAGCTCCTGCTCCGAGGAGCGGATGGCGTCGTCCGCGGCCACGAGCTTCGAGCCGGCCTGGGTGCGCAGCTGCTCCACGCTGAGCTCGTCGAGGGGATCGCGGCGGGCCTCCTCGGTGCGGCCCCGTTCGACCCCGCCGCCCTGCGTGCGCCTCCGACTGCGGGCCACGAGCACGCCGCCGCCCACGGCCGCGGCCACCGCGCCCGCGCCGAGGACCGCCGTCAGGGCCCCACCGCCGTCGGAGTCGCTCTGGGCCGTGCTCCCGCCGCCCGTGGTGCCGGCCGGCAGGGCGCCGGCCGGGTCGTACTCGGCCCCGCTGGCCCCCGTGCCGTCGAGCGTGCCGTCGGCGGCGTCGTCGAGCCCCTGCACCGCGGCGGTGCCCGCCGCGAGCCAGTCGGCCGAGCCGGGGTCCGTGCCGATCTTGGACAGCTCCGGACCCACGTAGGTCCGCGTCACCTGGTTCTGCAGGTCCGCGTCCCCGCCGCTGTCCAGCCCATAGGCACGCTCCTCGACCGCGATCGCCAGGACCGAGTCGTTCGTCCCGAGCCCGCGCTGGCGCGCCACGTCCTGGGCCAGCGTCTGGGCGTCCGTGCTGAACTCATCCACGTAGACGACGTACAGCCCCTGCCCGGTGTCCCGACGCAGGTCCTGGATCTCCTGGGTCAGCCGCTGCTCATCCGAGGTCGAGAGCACGCCGGCCTCGTCCACCACGTACACGCCCGGCGGCACCGCCACGGCGTGCGCGGCGGGCGCCGCCACCAGGAGGCCCACGCCTCCCAGGCCCGCGGCGGTCACGGCACGCGCCAGACGGCCGACATCGGCGGGGCGGGCGGACACGGTCATGCGGGGTCTCCTTCGACGGCTGAGGCGAGCCGCCGCACCGGGCGGACCCGCCGGATCCTGGGGTTGAGTGTAGGGCGGCGTGGGAATCGGGCACCAGGGATCCCGCGCGGCCGGGACCGTCGGAGGAGCGGATGTTCGGCCGACGTCCAGGCGGCGTTCAGCCATGCACGTCAGCATGGACGCGCCCCGGGGCGCGCGTCCGCAAGACGACGGGCGGCCGTGTCGACCGCCCGGGGCCCGACCCGAAGCGAGGACCCCGTGGACCAGACCGCAGCCCCCACCCAGCCCCCCGTGCCGACGGACCGCCCCGTCGCGCGTCCCCGCCCCCAGGCCCGCGCCCGTGCCGGGGCGGGCCTGCTCGCCGCGGCCGTGCTCGTGGTGGGGCTCTCCGGCTGCGCGGTCGCCGAGGACGGCGGCGCGGCCGCGTCCGAGGCCGCGAGCTCCGCGTCCTCGTCGGCGACGGGCACCTCGGCCGAGGCCGGGGGACAGCCCGTGGCGGACACCGCCGTCGGGAACGCCGCGAAGACGGCGCTGCCCTCCGTGGTGACCATCTCCGCGACGTCGGCCTCCGCCTCCGGCTCCGGCTCCGGGTCGATCCTGGACACGGAGGGGCACATCCTCACGAACACCCACGTGGTCACCCTCGGCGGCCAGGCCAACGACGCCGAGCTGACGGTGCGCACCTCGGACGGGGAGGTCTACGCGGCCACCGTCGTGGGCACCGACCCGCTGTCCGACCTGGCCGTCATCAAGATCGACGCCCCGGACCTCACCCCCATCCAGATCGGCCGGTCCGGGGACTTGAAGGTCGGGGACGAGACCGTGGCCATCGGCGCCCCCCTGGGCCTGCCGAACACCGTGACCGACGGGATCATCTCCACCCTGGACCGGACCATCGCGGTGGCGTCCTCCGAGGCGCCCCCGTCGCAGGGCGAGAGCTCCGGCTCGTCCTCCGGCACCGATCAGTACCGTTTCCAGCTGCCCGGCACCCCGCAGGGCACCCAGGGCGAGGTGTACATCAACGTGCTGCAGACCGACGCCGCCATCAACCCCGGCAACTCCGGGGGAGCGCTCGTCGACGCCGAGGGCCGCCTCGTGGGCGTGAACGTCGCGATCGCCTCGGCCGGCCAGGACCAGAGCGAGGCGGGCAACATCGGGGTCGGCTTCGCCATCCCCGTGGACTACGCCCAGCGGATCGCGCAGGACCTGATCGACCACGGCGAGGCCACGCACGCCATGCTCGGCGTCAGCGTCACCCCGGAGCCCGCCGAGGTGCAGGGCGGCGGCGAGAACGCTCAGACCGTGTTCAGCGACGGCGCCCGCGTCCAGCAGGTCGTGGGAGGGTCGGCGGCCGACGCGGCCGGGCTGAAGGAGGGCGACGTGATCACCGCCGTCGGCGACCGCGCGGTGATCGACTCCGAGTCCCTCACCGCCGTCGTCCGCGAGCACCGCGTGGGAGAGTCGGTGGACGTCACCTACCTCCGCGACGGCGCGGAGCAGAAGACCGAGGTGACGTTCACGGAGGACACCCGCTCGTGACCACCACGCTCACCACCCCCGCCGCGCTCGCCGCCCACCACGGCTGGCGCCGGGTGCTGGCCGTCGGCGCCCACCCGGACGACCTCGACTTCGGGGCCGCCGCCACCCTGGCCGGCTTCCGCGCGGCCGGGCTGCACATCGAGCTGTGCATCGTGACGGACGGGGACGCCGGCGGCTTCGACTCGGAGGGCCCCGAGGCGATGACCGCCCGCCGGCACGCCGAACAGCGCGCGGCCGCCGCCGTCGTCGGTGCCGCCGAGGTCCACTTCCTCGGCGAGCGCGACGGACACCTCGAGCCGGACCACGGCGTGCGCCGCAAGCTCGTGGCGCTGATGCGCCGCGTCCGCCCGGACGTCGTCCTCAGCACCCACCCGGAGCGGGACTGGGAGCGGATGCAGGCCGCCCACCCGGACCACCTCGCCTGCGGCGAGGCCGTGGTGCGCGCCGCGTACCCGGCGGTCGAGAACCCGTACGCGTACCCGGAGCTCGCGGCGGAGGGGCTGGCGGCGTTCAAGATCCGGAACCTGCTGCTGTACGCCGCCCCCGCCGCACGCCGGAACACGGTCGTGGACGTCACGGGCCTGGCGGAGCAGAAGCTGCGCGCCCTCGACGCCCACCTCTCCCAGCACCCGGACGTCGACGCGATGCGGCGGCACGTGCTCGCCCAGATGGCCGAGCACCACCGGCACGCCGCCGGCCCGGCCGCCGGGCCGGGCCACGCCGAGGCGTTCCACCTGGTCACGGTCAACGGTCCGAGCACCATCGCCGGGTTCTGAACCGCCCCCACAGGGGAAGGGCCGACGACGCGATGCGTCGTCGGCCCCTCCGCTCCGGGGACTCAGTTGTTGCTCGGCCGCCCGCCGTAGCGCGGGCCGGTCTGCGCGGTGGGGTCGAGGTCCACGCCGACGACGGGCTCCGACGTCGGCACCTCGGAGCCCGAGCTGGGCTCCACGGAGATGCCCATCGCCGCGAAGCGGTCCAGCCCCCGGAAGGTCACCGGGTCGCCGAAGCCGTTGGCGTCGAACGTGCCGAGCGAGGCCGGGGCCGTGCCGTCCGAGGGGTAGAGCCACAGCTGGTAGGACTGACCCTCCGACAGCTGCGGCATCCCGCTAATCATCAGGTAGCCGCTGTTCTGCTCCCGAGACAGGAACGCCTGGACGGTCCCGCCGTCCTGGGCCGGGTACTCCGAGGTCGTGAACAGGTCCTTCGACTGGTCGATGCGGTGCACGATGCCCGGCCGCGTGAACTGACTCCACACCGTCCACCCGCCGACGCCGAGCACGAGGGCCGCGAGCAGCACGAGCGCCGTCACCTTGAGCCAGCGCAGGCGGTCCCGCGGCGGGCCGGCGGGGGTGGACTCGTCGCCGATCAGGTCCATGCCCACGTCCTGGGCGGGCAGGCGGCGCAGGACCTCGTCGAGCAGGGCCGACGGCGGCTCGGCCGTCACGGAGCGGAACGCCCAGGCCACCGCCTGGCGCGCCCCGTCCACCCGGGAGCGCCACCGGGCCAGCTCGCCGCCCCGCCGCTGCACGGCGGAGAACGCCGCGGTGTGCCCGGCCGTGTCGAGGGCGTGCACGGCCGCGAGGTCGGCCAGCTCGAGTGTGCGGCCGGCGTCGACGTCCTCGCGCACGCCCGCGCCGAGTGCCGGGCCGGTCGTCGGGGCCGGCGCGGACGGCCGGGCGGCGTCCTGCGTGAGGTCGCGGCGGGCCGCGACGACCTGCCGCACGCCGTCACGCAGGAGGGTGCGGGCCCGGTCGGCCGGCAGACCCAGCCGATCGGCGACCTCCCGGTCGGTGCAGCCGCCCAGCCACGCCAGTCGCACGGCCTCGAACGCGTCCGGGTCCACCCGGTCCACGAGGTCCTCCGGCAGCGCGGCGGGGCCGGCCGGGCCGGACCGGTCCACACCCGCGGCGCGCGCGGGGCCGCTCGCGCGCCGCAGCGAGGTCATCACGCGGTGGGCGAGGACCTCGAGCCACGTGAACACCTGGCGTTCGCGGTGGGTCGCGTCGTCCTGCTCGCTCAGGTCGAGGCCGGCCTCGGACGCCTCCTCCCACGCGGTCAGGTAGGTGCGGACGGTGGCCGCGGCGGCGTCGTCGCCGGGGCCGAACATCGCCTCGGCCAGGCCGTGCACCCACGGGACCGTGGCGTCGTAGAACGCGGAGAAGGCCGCCCGATCGCCCTCGGCGCTGCGGCGCAGGAGGGTGTCCAGGGCGGGCTGGCCGGCGTCGTCGGGGCGGTCGGCGTGGGGCTCGGACGCGTCAGGAGTCTGCATGGTGGCCTCAGTCTAGGGAATCGGGGTGGGCAGCGGACCCGGCGAAGTCGTGCTGGCGCCAGGCCTCGTACACCGCGATGGAGACGGCGTTCGCCAGGTTCAGGGACCGACGGGCCGGCTGCATGGGCAGGCAGACGGTCTCGGTGACCCGCGGGTCGGCCAGCACCTCCTCCGGCAGGCCGGTGGACTCGCGGCCGAAGAGCAGCACGTCTCCGGACCGGTAGGCGACCCGGTCGTGCCGCACGGACCCGCGCGCGGTGAAGGCCAGCACGCGGGCGGGGGCGAGGGCTGCGAGCGCCGCGTCGAGGTCCGGGTGCACCGTCACCACCGCGAGGTCGTGGTAGTCCAGCCCGGCGCGGCGCAGGTGGGCGTCCTCGAACCCGAAGCCGAGCGGCTCCACGAGGTGCAGCTCGGCCCCCGTGAGGGCGGCGAGCCGGATCGCGTTGCCGGTGTTGCCGGGGATCTCGGGGGTGAGCAGCAGGATCCGGAAGCCGGGGGTGCCGGGCGCCGGGGCGCGGTCGGCGCCCTCGTGCGGGTTCGGGCGGGGTGGGGTGGGGGAGTCGGGCACCCGCTCAGCCTAGTGGGGCGCCGCCGGGCGGGGGTGCCTCAGTGGAGCCGGTCGACCAGCGCGCCGAGCGCGCGTCGGTCCACGAGGTCCGGGTCCGTGCCGGTGCCCAGGAAGAGCGCGACCTCGCGCGCGAACGCGATCCCGGGCGCGGGCGGGGCGGTGAGCAGGTCGGCCTGCGCCTCCGGCGCCTCGGCGCCGCGGGTGCGGCGGATCACGGGTGCGTGCCGCGCGTCGCGGTCCGTCATCACGTGCACGAAGCCGCCGACGGTGACCTGGGGCAGGGCCTGCTGCCACGCCATCATCGCGGGGCCGAGCAGCGGCGGGGCCACGGGACGGCCCCGGGAGCGCAGGTCCGACCCGTCCCAGGTGTAGGTCCCCTCCGGGACCATGACGGAGCCGATCAGCGCCAGGCGGTGGCCGCACAGCACCGCGTGGTCCACGTCGAGGTGCCGTCCCCAGCGCCCGTCCAGCCGCAGCCCGGTCAGGACCCGGGCGGCCGGGAGCGCGTCCGCCACGTGGCGCAGCAGCACGTCGAGGGTGCGGGCCTGCCGCAGGACTCGGTGCTCGTCCGGCAGGATCCCGCGCGGCCGCGGTGCCCCGTGGACGCGTTGGCTCGATCGCGGCAGGTCCAGCACGGTCGGGTCGGCCTCCGCCTCGCCGGGCGGGGGCTCGTAGCGCACGGGGCGGGCGGCACGTCCGCCGGGTCCGGACGGTCCCGACGGTCTCACCCGCCCTGATCCGGCCCGCGCGCGGGGGTCGCGGGCTCGGGCGACGTCGGGTCCGGGCAGCGAGAGGTCGTACCGGCGCCGGGCCTCGGCATCGCCGAGCAGGTCCCACGCCCGCGTCACGGCCCGGAAGGCGGCGGGGTCGCCACCGACGTCGGGGTGCGCGGCCCGGGCCGCGCGGCGGTAGGCCCGCCGGACCTCCTCGGCCGTCGCGTCGCGGGGCACGCCCAGGACCTCGTAGGCGGTGCGGTGCTCCTCGGCCGCGCTCACGGCGTGGGGTCCGGGCCGGGGGAGGCGTGCCCCTCGTGGTGCAGGCGCAGGAACAGCATGCCGTCGTCGTGGAGCACCTGGACCAGCTGCAGCCGGGAGGGGAGGCCGGGGCCGTCCTCCCCGGTCAGGACGCGGCCGGGAGCGGGTCCGGCCAGCAGCGGCGCCACGGTGAGGTGCACCTCGTCCACGAGGCCGGCCGCCGCGAGGCTGCCGAACAGGCGCGGTCCGCCCTCGCAGTGGACGACGCGGGCGCCGCGCGCGTGCAGGGTCCCCACCACGGTCTGGGGGTCCACGTGCTCCTGGCCGACCGCCAGCACGTCCGCGCGCGCGGCCAGCGCCGTCGCCCGCTCCGGCTCAGCCGCGAGGGCGGCCCGGGACGTGAGGATCCAGGGGCGCACCGGGGCGGCCGTGAAGAACGCGGACTCCGGGTCCAGGTCCAGGCTGCCGCTGACCACGGCCACGGGCGGGTCCGCGGGCCCGCCGGCCTCCGCGCGTCGACGCCGGTCCTCCTCGGACAGCAGCGCTCCCTCGTAGCCCTCGGCCCGGATGGTCCCGGCCCCCACGAGCACGACGTCGGCGTCGTGCCGGGACAGCGAGAGCAGCCGCTGGTCCGCGGGGGAGCCGAGCCCGCCGGCACGGCCGTCCAGGGTGGCCGCGCCGTCGGCGGAGGCGATGAACACGACGCGGACCCAGGCTCCGGGGCCGGTGTCCTCGGCCGCCGGGGCCGCGAGGGCCGCGCGGAGGGCGTCGTCATCCAGGCCGGGGCCGGTCTCGGCCAGCCGTCTCATGCCCGCACCCCGCGTCGGGCGCGGTGTTCGGTCAGGGTGCTGCGATCCGGCGGCGGGTTCTCCTGACCCATGTTGTGGACCAGGCGCGCCGGCTGACGCCAGCCGAACACGCACTCGAGCATGCGGGCCGCCGAGACGGAGGCGTCGGCGTCGTGCATGCGCAGGATCCGGGCGCCGCCGTACACGCAGGCCGCGGCCGCGGCCAGCGAGCCGGGCAGGCGCTCGTGCCGGTGCCGGTCCAGGCTCTCGCCGATGAAGTCCTTGTTCGAGACCGCGGCCAGCACGGGCAGCCCCAGGGCGGCGATCTCGTCCAGCCGCCGCGTGATCTCGAGGGTGTGCCGGGTGTTCTTGTTCAGATCGTGGCCGGGGTCCACGATGATCCTCTCCTCCGGGACGCCGAGCGCCACGGCCCGGTCGACGGTGCGCCGCAGGTGGTCGCGGACCTCCGTGACGACGTCGCCGTAGGTCGGCCGGGGGACCACGGCCCGGGGTCCGCGCACGTGGGCGAGGGAGTGGGTGACCACGAGGTGCGCGCCCGCGGCGGCCACCACCCGGCCCAGGTCCGCGTGGAACAGTCCCGTGGTGTCGTTGACGACGTCCGCCCCCGCGGCCAGGGCCGCCTCGGCCACGGCCGGCTGGAACGTGTCCGCCGAGAGGATCAGCCGGCGCGACGCCTCGGAGGACCCGGCTCCGTCCCCGCTCCGCAGGGCCGCGATCAGGGGGACCACTCGCGCCGCCTCCTCGGCCGGGTCGAGCTCCGCGCCGGGCGCGAACGGCACGCCGCCGACGTCGACCCACTCGGCTCCGGCGTCCGCCGCGGCGTGGGCCTGGGCGAGGGCGTCCTCCAGGACGGCGCCGGCGCCGTCGTCGTAGAAGGAGTCCGGGGTGCGGTTGACCACGGCCATCGTGACGATCCGGCGGCGGAAGTCGATCTCGTGGTGGGCGAACCGGTGCACCGGGTGGACGAGGGGGACGGAGGGGGTCGGCACCCGGCCATTCAACCACCGGCGCCGCACGGTGACAGTGCGCCCCGGGAGGACTATGTTTCCCTCCCGTGGCATCCACCTCGTCGCCGCGGGTCGGCCCGCGCCGGCCCCGCATCCGTCCGACCCAGCTCGTGGTCGGGTCCTTCCTCGTCGTCATCGTGACGGGCACCGGCGCACTGCTGCTGCCCGCCTCGTATCAGGGCCGCGCGCCCACCCCGCTGGAGGCCGCGTTCACGGCGACCAGCGCCACCACGGTGACGGGCCTCGGCGTCGTGGACACCCAGACGTTCTGGACACCCCTGGGCCAGGTCGTGATCCTCGCGCTCATCAAGCTCGGGGGCCTGGGCGTCATGACGTTCACGTCGCTGCTGGGGCTGGTGATCCTCCGGCGGCTCGGCCTCTCCCAGCGCCTCGACGCCGCGGCCTCCACCCGGGCCGAGGGGATCGGGGACGTGCCGCGGGTGTTGCGGACCCTGATCCTGTACTCCACGGCCGTCGAGGCCTCGGTGGCGCTGCTGCTGAGCCTGCGCTTCTGGCTGGGCGTGGGGATGTCCCCGGGCCAGGCGCTGTGGCAGGGGGTCTTCCACGCGGTCTCCGCGTTCAACAACGCCGGGTTCGCGCTGTTCAGCGACAACCTCATGGGCTTCGTCTCGGACCCGTTCATCTGCCTGCCGATCGCGGCGGCGATCATCTTGGGCGGCCTGGGCCTGCCGGTCGTGCTGACCCTGCGGCGAGACCTGCGCCGACCCGAGCGGTGGAACCTCACGGTCCGGCTCGTGCTCGCGGGCACCGCGGTGCTGCTGGTGGGCGGCACGCTCCTGTACCTCGTCCTCGAGTGGTCCAACCCGCGGACCCTGGGCGGTCTGGACCCGGCCTCGCGCGTGCTCGCGGCGTTCTTCCAGTCCGTCACGACCCGCACCGCCGGCTTCAACACCCTGGACTACGGGCAGATGCATCCCGTGACGCTCTTCGGCACCGACGTGCTCATGTTCATCGGCGGTGGCCCCGCCGGCACCGCCTCGGGCGTGAAGATCACGACGGCCAGCGTCCTGCTGTTCATCGTGCTCGCGGAGATCCGGGGGGAGGGCGCCGTCCATGCGTTCGGCCGCCGGCTCTCCCGGACCACGCACCGCGAGGCGATCACCGTGATCATGCTCTCCGCGACCGCGATCGCCGTCGCCACGATGGCGATCATGGGCCTGTCCTCGTTCACGACCGACCAGATCCTGTTCGAGTGCGTGTCCGCGTTCGGCACGGTGGGGCTGTCCACCGGCATCACCGCCCAGCTGCCGCCGGCCGCGCAGGGCATCCTGATGTTCCTCATGTTCGTCGGCCGCATCGGCCCCGCCACCGTCGCCGGCAGCCTGGCCCTGACCGACCGCACCCGCCACTTCGAGTACCCGAAGGAGAGGCCCCTCATTGGCTGATCTCACCCGTTCCCTGTTCGCCCCCCGCCGGGGCGACCGCCCCACCGTGGCCGTCCTCGGGCTCGGCCGGTTCGGCTCCGGGGTCGCCCTCGAGCTCATGGAGTCCGACTGCCACGTGCTGGGGGTCGACGCCGATCCCGGGGCCGTCCAGGCGCTCAACGGCCGGCTGACCCACGTCGTCCGCGCGGACAGCACGGACGAGGAGGCGATGCGCCAGCTCTCGGTCCACGAGATGGACCACGTCGTCGTCGCCATCGGCGGCGACCTCGCCGACTCGATCCTCACCGCCTCCCTGATGCGGCGGTTCGGGACGCACCAGCTCTGGGCCAAGGCCAACGACGACCGCCACGGCGAGATCCTGCGTCAGCTCGGCGTGGAGCACGTGGTCCACCCGGAGCGGGACATGGGCCGCCGCGTGGCTCACCTGGTCAGCACGTCCTTCCAGGACTTCGTCGAGGTCGAGCCGGGCCTGGCCATGGTCCGGGCCACGCCGCCGTCGCGCCTGCTGGGCAGGGACCTGCGAGCCACCGGGCTCGCGGGGGAGCGGGGCATGCGCGTGGTCGCCGTCCGCAGCCGCGGCACGTGGCTCTACCCGCCGAGTCACTACGTCCTCGAGCCCGAGGACACGATCCTCCTGGTGGGCCCGACCCGCGACGTCGAGCGGTTCCTCGCCCGGGACTGAGCCGGGGCACATCCGGCGCGGCTCCTAGACTGGCCGGGTGACCACCCCGGACCGCGTGCACCTGGACCACGCCGCCACCACGACGGTGCGCCCCACCGCGCTCGCGGCCCTGGCCGAGGCGGCCGCGCTGCCGGGCAACCCGGCCTCCCTCCACGCCTCGGGCCGCCGGGCCAAGCTGTGCCTCGAGGAGGCGCGGGAGCGCATCGCCGCGGCGCTCGGGGCGCACCCCACCGAGGTGATCCTCACGTCCGGGGGCACCGAGGCGGACAACCTCGCCGTCCAGGGGCTGTACCGGGCCCGCCGCGCGGCCGCGCCGGAGCGCACCCGGATCGTGCTGACCGGCATCGAGCACCACGCGGTCCTCGACGTGGTGGACTGGCTCGCCGCGCACGAGGGCGCCGAGCCGGTGCTCGTCCCGGTCGACGACGACGGGCGGGTCGACCTCGCCGCATGGGGGGCCGCGCTGGCGACCGCGCCCGAGCGGACCGCCCTGGCCACGCTGATGTGGGCCAACAACGAGATCGGCACGGTCCAGCCCGTGGCCGAGGCCGCCCGGCTCGCGGCCGACCACGGGGTCCCGATGCACACCGACGCCGTCCAGGCCCTCGGGGCGGTTCCCGTGGACTTCGCCGCGTCCGGGGCCGCGACCCTGGCCGTCTCGGGGCACAAGGTCGGCGCCCCCGTGGGTGTCGGCGCCCTGCTCGTGCGCCGGGACGTCACGCTGGAGGCCGTGGTGCACGGCGGCGGCCAGGAACGCCGCCTGCGCTCGGGCACGGTCTCGGTGGCCCTGGCCGCCGCGCTCGCGGCCGCCGTGGCGGAGGCCGTCGCGGAGCAGCCCGCCGAGGCCGCCCGCCTGGGCGGGCTGCGGGACGAGGTGATCGCCGCCGTCGACGCCCTGGACGGGGTGCGCCTGACCGGGCCGCGGGACCTCGACCCGGCGACGGGGCAGCCGCTGCCGCCGGGGACGCGCCGACTGCCCGGCAACGTCCACATCACCGTGCCGGGCCGGACGGCGGACGCGCTGCTGTTCTCCTTCGACATGGCCGGGCTGGACACCTCGTCCGGGTCGGCGTGCACCGCCGGGGTGGCCGAGCCGTCGCACGTGGTCGCGGCCCTGCCGGGGCGGACGGAGGCCGACGCGCGGGCCACCCAGCGGTTCACCCTCGGCCGGACGACGACGCAGGCCGAGGCGGCTGCGCTCATCGACGCGCTGCGGACGCTGCTGGGGCCGGGCGTCTAGACTGGACCGCCCGTCCGCCGTCGAGAGAGGAGTCCGCCCGTGAAGGTCCTGGCCGCCATGTCCGGGGGAGTCGACTCCGCCGTCGCCGCGGCGCGTGCCGTGGACGCCGGGCACGACGTCGTCGGCGTCCACCTGGCCCTGTCCCGCATGCCCGGCACGCTGCGCACCGGCTCGCGCGGCTGCTGCACCATCGAGGACGCCTCGGACGCGTGGCGCGCGTGTGAGCGGCTCGGCATCCCCTTCTACACGTGGGACTTCTCCGAGCGGTTCGCGGAGGACGTCGTGGACGACTTCGTGGCCGAGTACGAGGCCGGCCGCACGCCCAACCCGTGCATGCGCTGCAACGAGCGCATCAAGTTCGCGGCGCTGCTCGAGCGGGCCCTCGAGCTGGGCTTCGACGCCGTCTGCACCGGCCACTACGCCGCCGTGCGGCCCGGTCCGGACGGCTCGCTGGAGCTGCACCGCGCCGCGGACGACGCGAAGGACCAGTCCTACGTGCTCGGCGTGCTGACGGCGGATCAGCTCGCCCACTGCCTCTTCCCGCTCGCGGAGACGCCGTCCAAGGAGCTCGTGCGCGCCGAGGCGGCCGAGCGCGGCCTGTCCGTGGCGGCGAAGCCGGACTCCCACGACATCTGCTTCATCCCCGACGGCGACACCCGCGGCTGGCTGGCCGAGCGCATCGACCTGGCCCCCGGCCCCATCGTGGACGCGGAGGGACAGGAGCTCGGCACCCACGCGGGCGCCCAGGCGTTCACGGTCGGCCAGCGCAAGGGCCTGGCCATCGGCCGTCCCGCGCCCGACGGCAAGCCCCGGTTCGTGCTCGAGGTGCGGCCCAAGGAGAACACCGTGGTCGTCGGCGGGCGTGAGCTGCTCGACGTCGACCGCATCACCGGCATCCGACCGTCGTGGGCCGGCGCCCCGGTGCCCGAAGCCCGCACGGGTGCCTGGTTCGACTGTGCGCTGCAGTTCCGGGCCCACGGCGAGATCGTCGAGGCCCGCGCCCGCCAGCGCGCGGACGCGGCGGGGCATCCGGGGTGGGAGATCGAGCCGGTGCGCCCCCTGCGCGGCGTGGCTCCCGGTCAGACGGCCGTCCTGTACCGGGGCACCCGCGTGCTCGGCCAGGCCACCATCGACACCGCCCGCAATGCCCGGCTGTCCGCCCCCGCGGATGCGTAGGCTTCGGCCATGAGCCCGGACTACGACCCCCACGCCAGCTCGCTGCCCGGCACCGCGGACCCGGCGGTCCTCGACGAGCTCTTCGCGATCCGCGGCAGCATCGACAACATCGACGCCTCGCTCGTCTACCTGCTGGCCGAGCGGTTCAAGTTCACGCAGCGGGTCGGTGCGCTGAAGGCCCGGCACGACCTGCCGCCCTCGGACCCCGGGCGTGAGGCCGCCCAGATCGCGCGGCTGCACCGGCTCGCGCTCGAGGCGGACCTCGAGCCCGCGTTCGCCGAGAAGTTCCTGAACTTCATCATCGCCGAGGTCATCCGCCACCACCGCGCGCTGGCGGCCGAGGGTCGGCCGGACGCCGAGGCGGAGCCGGGGGCGGGCTCCGGGGACGCGGATGACTGAGGCCGCCCACGACGACGGCGCCACCGGCCCCGTCGCCCTCGGCGGCACGCCGTGGCGCGGCACCGACGTCGCCGAGGCGCAGCGCGTCACGCTCGGCGAGCTCGGCGCGGACCACTGGCCGGTGCTCCCCGAGCTGCCCGATCGCGGACCCGGCGCCGACGCCACCGGCCGCTCGGCCGCCCTTCTGCAGGAGCTGGCCGTCGACCTGCAGCCGCACGGCTGGCGGGTCAGCCCGCCCGGGGCCGCCGGCTCCGGCCGTGACCGACGCCGCGCCGTCTCCCTCTGGCGCGAGGACGCACACCGCTGGGCGGACACCGCGGGGGACGAGGGCGCCGTCGTCGAACGTCTGGCCGTGCGGGTGCGCGGCCCGCTCAGCCTGCTCGCCGGCCTCTGGCTGCCCGGGGGAGAGCGCGTCCTCGGCGACCACGGCGCCCGCCGCGACGTCGCCGAGTCCTATCTCGAGGGACTGCAGGACGCCCTGCCCCGCCTCCGAAGGGCCACCGGGGCGGCCCGCCTCGGCGTCGTCGTCGACGAGCCGTGGGCGGCGGCCGTCCTCGCCGGGACCCTGCCCACCGCGAGCGGGTACCGCACCGTCCGGTCGCTGCCGCGCGAGGAGGCCCGCGGGCTGTGGCGCGCCGCCCTCGACGGGCTCACCGCCCTGCCCGATGTCGCCCGGGTGTGGCTCGCGCCGGGCCGCCGGGCCGCCTCCCCGGGGGCCGAGCTGCCCGGGCCCGCCGCGCTGGCGGCGCTGACGGGAGAGTCCCTGCCCAGGCCTGACGCAGCTGCGGACGCGCCCGCCCCGGCCCCGGTCTCGCTCGTGGTGGGCGTGGGCCCCCTCGACGACGGCGCGGACGGTTCGCCCGGCACCCGCGAGGCGTGGGAGGCCGCGGCCGGCTGGGCCGACGTCGGGCGCGGGCTGACCCTGGCCCCCGCACCGGGCGTGCGCCCGGTCGACGTCGTCCGCACGTGGGACCGGCTGGGGGTGGACCCCGGACGGGTGGGCGACGTCGGCCTCACGGCGGCGGGGTCGCACGACCCCGCCGTGCTCCGCACTCTGCGGCGGGACGCGGAGGAGCTGGCCGCACGGCTTGCCGAGCTGCGCAGCTGAGCCGCCGCCCCGACGGACCGGGGCGACCTCCGGCGTCGTCCGCCGTGGACGGGCCCGCCCGGCGGGTATCATCGGGCTGATCCTGAAAATTTCCTGTGCCCGGGGCCGGTCCCGCTCGCGGCGCCGGGGGGAGCGCTGACGAGGAGGTCAGGATGGGCAAGGCCAAGATCCTGGTGGTGGACGACGACGAGGCGCTGGCCGAGATGATCGGCATCGTCCTGCGCAATGACGGCTTCGAGCCGGCGTTCGCCGCGGACGGCACCTCCGCACTGCCCGCGTTCCACCGCGAGCGCCCCGATCTCGTGCTGCTGGACCTCATGCTCCCCGGCATCGACGGCATCGAGGTCTGCAGGCTCATCCGATCCGAGTCGGACGTGCCGATCGTGATGCTCACGGCCAAGTCGGACACGGCGGACGTCGTGCGCGGCCTCGAGTCGGGTGCGGACGACTACGTGCCCAAGCCGTTCAAGCCGGCCGAGCTCGTGGCCCGCGTCCGGGCCCGCCTGCGTGAGGGGGAGGCCAAGCCGGCGGAGGTCCTGCACATCGGGGACCTCGAGATCGACGTGGCGGGCCACCAGGTCACCCGCGGCGGGGTCGGCATCGCCCTCACCCCGCTGGAGTTCGACCTCCTCGTGGCCCTCGCCCGGCGGCCGCGCCACGTCTTCACCCGCGAGATGCTGCTGGAGGAGGTCTGGGGCTACCGGCACCAGGCCGACACCAGGCTCGTGAACGTCCACGTCCAGCGCCTGCGCTCCAAGGTCGAGCCGGATCCCGAGAACCCGTGCGTCGTGCTGACCGTCCGCGGCGTCGGGTACAAGGCCGGCCAGGGCTGAGCGCATGACTGTGCCCGGCCCGGGTCTGAGCGCGGCCCCGGCGGCCGAGGCCGGCGCCGAGCCGGTCGAGCCCGCCGCCGGCCGCCCACGGTCGTGGGTCCCCGGCCCCGCGTGGCGAGCGCTGCGCCGCCGGTGGCGCCGGTCCCTGCGGCTGCGCACGGCGGTGCTCGCGGCCCTGCTCTCGATCCTCGCGGGACTCGTGGTCGCCGCGTTCCTGACGCAGCAGATCACCCAGGCCCTCTTCGAGGCCCGCTACGAGCAGGTCCAGGCCGAGGCCCGCCGTGGCCTGAGCCAGGTGCGCGAGACGTTCGCGCAGACCACCGCCACGGACGCGCAGAGCACGGACGTGCTGGTGACCCAGACCCTGCGTGCCCTCGAGGGGGACTCGGGCACCACGATCCGCCGCCGCTACCACCTCGCCCCGCTGCCGGACTCCGAGTCCGCGTACGTGGGGACGATCTCCTCCGCCGGTTTCGATCCGGTGGTGATCCCCCAGGAGCTGCAGGACGCGGTCGCCTCCGGGCCGGGCGTGTACGACGTCAGCGTGGCGCTGCCGGACCCCGGCGGCGGCACCCGGCCCGGCCTCGTGTTCGGCGCCCAGGTGGTGCTGCCCCCGGGTGCCACCTACGGGCTCTACCTCGTCTACGACCTCGCCGACGTCCAGAGCTCGCTCGACTCGGTGCTCGGTGTGCTGCTGGTGTTCGGCGTCGGCTTCCTGGTGATCAACGTGCTGGTCTCGTGGTGGGTCTCGCGGCGGGTGACCCGGCCCGTGCAGCAGGCAGCCCGGGCGGCCGAGTCCCTCTCGAGCGGCAACCTGGCCGTGCGGATGCCGGTCGACGGTGAGGACGAGATGGCCCGCCTGGGCACGTCCTTCAACCGGATGGCGGACAGCATCCAGGACCAGATCGGCCAGCTCGCCCAGCTGTCCCAGATGCAGCAGCGGTTCGTCTCGGACGTCTCCCATGAGCTGCGCACGCCGCTGACGACCGTGCGGATGGCGGCCGACGTGCTGTACGGCTCGCGCGAGGACTTCGACCCGGTCAATCGACGCTCGACCGAGCTGCTCTACCACCAGGTGGATCGCTTCCAGGCCATGCTCGCGGACCTGCTGGAGATCACCCGGTTCGACGCCGGCGCCGCCACCCCGGCCCTCGAGGCCACGGACATGCTCGAGCTGGCCCGCGACGTCGTGCTCACCTCTCAGCCGTTGGCCGATCAGATCGGCGTGCCCGTGTACGTGGTGCCCATGGACCGGGACCGCGCCGACGGCCACGTCGCCTGGGTCGACCCGCGGCGCATCGAACGGATCCTGCGCAACCTGGTGAACAACGCGATCGAGCACGCCGAGGGCCGGCCGGTGGACGTGCTCGTGGCGGCCGACGAGGACGCCGTCACGTTCGCCGTCGTGGACCACGGCATCGGCATGAGCCCCGAGCAGGTGCAGCGCGTGTTCGATCGGTTCTGGCGTGCCGACCCCGCACGCAAGCGCACCACCGGCGGGTCCGGACTGGGTCTGGCGATCGCCACCGAGGACACCCGGCTGCACGGCGGCCGGCTCGAGGCGTGGGGCGAGCTGGGGGAGGGGTCCACCTTCATGGTGACCCTGCCGCGGGCGCCGCGCCCGGCCGCGCAGGGCGCGGAGGCCCCCGAACCGATCGGCCGCTCCGTGCTGCCCATTCCGCCCCGCTACAGCACGGCGGACCGCCGGTACGCCGATGACCTGTCCCGGCCCGTCCCGCAGGAGGCGGACGCCGACGCCGTCGGCACGGTCGCGGACGTCGCCGCGGCGGCCGCGGACGCCCCGACGTCCGCGCGCCAGGCCGAGCAGGCCCTGACCGCACCGACCCGGCCGGTGCGCATGGTCCCTCCCGCCGACGGGACGGCTGCCGGGGGCTGGACCGGCGACGACGGGGCAGAGGAGGCCCGATGACCACCGTGGATCCACAGCCGCCCCGCCCGCCGCGTGTCGCCGTCTTCGCGGTGATCGTCGCCCTGGTGCTCGCCCTCAGCGGCTGCACCCAGATCCCCCAGAGCTCCGAAGTGCGCAGCGCCGACCCGGTCGACGGGGCCAGCGCGGCCGCCGACGCGCCGCAGTTCCATCCGCCGGGACCCGCCGAGTCGGACACGGCGGAGGAGGCCATCCGGGGCTTCCTGCTCGCGGGGACGAGCCCGCAGGACGACTACGCGGTGGCGCGCGAGTTCCTCGACGGGCCCGCGGCCACCCAGTGGACGCCCGGGCAGCGCACCCTCGTGTACTCGGCGGAGCCGCGCATCACCCGGGGTGACGGCGACGGGGACTACCAGATCCAGGTCGAGGTCGACTCGGAGATCGACGAGTACGGCCTGCGGACCGTCGCGCCGCCGGGGACCACGCGGGCCTGGGCGGTCACGGTGCAGAAACGGCCGCAGGGCATGCGGATCACGTCCACGGAGAACGGCACGCTGCTCTCCCAGGCGCAGTTCGGACAGCTGTTCGCCCCGCACGAGCTCGCCTTCTACGACACCGCGAAGCGCTACGTCGTGCCGGACGTGCGGTGGTTCGTCAATCGGGGCACCACCGTGACCGCGGTGACGCGAGCGCTACTGCGCGGGCCGGCACCGTATCTGGCCGGTGCGGTGGACACGGCCTTCCCGCTGCGCACCGGCACCGACCTGGCCGCGCCCACGGTGCCCGTCGACGACGACGGCGTGGCCCACGTCGACCTCACCCAGGCGGCCGCCGAAGGGGCCGACTCCGAGCGGCGGCACCGCATGCGGGAGCAGCTGAAGCTGACCCTGACGGGCCTCCAGTCGGTCAAGGAGGTTGAGGTGACCGTCGCCGGCGCCCAGCTGTCCACGTCGGGAGACGACAGCCCCGCCCCGGTCCAGACCGACCCCGCCGTCGGATCGGTCCAGGTGGGCATCGACACGGCGACGGGCGGACTCGTGTACGTGCAGGGGACCAGCGTCACGCCGGTGGGCGGCGCCCCGGACGTCACCGCGCTCGATCCGGTCCGCCCGACGATGTCCGGCGACCGCAGCCGATTCGCGTTCGTCACCCGTGACCGGACGGCGGTCCACATCGCCGGCACGGACGGCTCCCTGCGGGAGGTGCTGCGCGGCACCGGGCTCACCGTCCCGTCGCTGGACCTCCTGGGCTGGGTGTGGGCGGCCGACCGGGGGACGACCTCGCGGATCCGCGCCGTCTCGGCCCAGCCCGGCGGGCAGGAGCGCATCGTGACGGCCACGTGGCTGCGGCCCGGCGAGCGGATCGTCGACCTGCGGTTGTCCCGGAGCGGGGCCCGGGCCGCGATGCTCGTCGACGACGGCCAGCGGACCACTCTGCGCGTGTCCGGCGTCGTGCGCGGTTCGGACGGGGTGCCGAACGCCCTGACCGAGCCGATCCTGCTGCCCTCCTCCGGGTCGGAGGACTCGGTGGAGTGGGCCGGCGACACGAACCTGCTCGTCTCGGCGTACGCCGAGAAGCCGGACGAGCGCGTGGTGCCGCGGATCGTCTCGATCGACGGCACCGTCCGGGAGCTCAACCCGCTGGGCGGTCTGCGGGGGATCTCCGCCGGCGACGACGGCGCCTATTACGCGGAGACGGAGGAGTTCGTGTTCCTGCTGGTGGGCTCCTCGTGGCGGGCGCAGGAGCTCGACCGCGGGGTGCGAAACCTCTCGTTCCCGGACTGAGCCGGGCCCGCGCCGGGCGCCCGTCGTCCATTCCTGCACAGCCGCCCCGTCCCGCACAGCGGCCCGCCCCGGCGCCCGGACGGCGGTGGCGTGCGGTGGACTCATCGCATGCCTTCCCCGCCGTCCTCCCCGTCCCCGGCGTCGGCGTTCAGCGCCCTCGGTCGGGCCCTGGCCGACCTGGTCCTGCCCGCCGAGTGCGCGGTGTGCGCGGCGCCGGGCCACCGGCTCTGCCCGGCCTGCGCGGAGGGACTGACCGCCGCCCTGTCCCTGCCCTTCCGGGCGGAGCAGGACGCCCCGGCCCTGCCCTTGGGCCCCGGCGGCGCTCCCCTGCCGGTGATGGCGGCCGGTCGCTACGCAGAACCGCTGGCGGCCGCCGTGCTCGCGTTCAAGGACCATCACGCGCTGCACCTGCGCGGCGTGCTGGGCGAGGCCCTCTGCCGGACCGTCGCCGCGGCGCGCCTCGAGCCGGACCTGCCCGGGGCACCGCACGCCCTGCTCGTCCCGGTCCCGGGCGGCGCGGTCGGATTCCGACGGCGCGGCTACGACCCGCTCGTCGAGCTCACCCGGGCGCTGCCGGCGCCGTGGCTGGTCTCCGACGCCGTCCGCGCTCGGCTGCTGCCCCGCGCGAGCACGCTCCGGGGTGGCGGCCCGTCCCATGCGGGCGCCGGGGCGGGCCAGCGCCGCCGGCGGGCCCGGGACTGGCGCGTCGTCGCCGGACGGCTGCCGGCCCGCGCGCCCGTCCTGCTCGTGGACGACGTCCTCACCACCGGCGCCACCCTCGCCGCGCTCGCGGAGGCGGTGCGCCGCGCCGGCGGGCACCCTGTCGGGGCCGTCGTGCTCGCGGCCGTGGCCCCGCCGCGGGATCCCGCCGAGCCTGGCCCCCGGCCAGGCCCCCGGGTAGGGTGAACGGCACGGAATCGCCCCTACGGTTCCCGTCCTGCCGACGGCTGGAAGGAGGTCGCCCCCTCGGACCCGCCGCCGCCCTGCGGACGCGACACCGAGGCGCACCTCCCCTCCCGAGGCCGGACCCGTGAGAGTCGGACCAGGAGGACGCCATGACCATGGATGTCAGCTACATCGCCCGCAACCTCAGGCTCCCGGAGAGCTTCCGCGACCATGTCGTCGAGCGCACCGAGCGCCTCCAGCCGCTCGCCGAGGGCGCCGACACGCTCGAGGTCCGCGTGACGAAGGCCTCCCACCACAAGCACTCGGACGAGACGGTCCGCGTGGAATTGACGGTCCGCGGCCCGCGGGACGTCGTGCGGGCTGAGGCCGACGCGGACGACAAGCTGGCAGCCTTCGACCAGGCCGCCACCCGACTGACCGAGCGCCTGCGGCGCATGCGCGACCGCCGCAAGGACCGCCGCCACGGCAAGCTCGGCGCCTCCCGCGGTGCGGGCGAGGTCGGATTCGTGCCGCCGCTGCCGCCGTCGGGTGCCGCGCTGGCCGCGGAGGAGGCCGCCGAGCAGGATGCCCCCGAGGTGGGCACCCCGGTGCGCATCCGCCAGAAGGCGTTCCCCGCGACCCCCATGAGCGTGGACGAGGCCGTGGACGCGATGGAGTTGGTGGGTCATGACTTCTTCCTCTTCCAGAACGCCGAGACCGGCGTGCCCTCCGTGGTCTACCGCCGCCGGGGCTGGAGCTACGGAGTGATCCGCCTGGACGAGTCCCTCCCGCAGGATCACGTCTCCGCCTCCGAGGGGGAGCGGGCCTACCAGGCGCGGGAGGACTGACCGCCCCGCCGACGTCGACCACGACCTGCTGACGCCGCGGCGCCCTTCCCCTCCGGGACGGGCGCCGCGGCCCGTCCGGACTCGGCCCGTACACTGTCCCGGAGACCGCGCCACGGCCGAGCGCGAGGGGCACCCCGTCCCGCCCCGGCCACACCGCAAGGGAGCAGAGAACCAGTGCCTTCGATCATCGACCGCGTCCTGAAGATCTCGGACAATCGCGTCCTCAAGCGCATGCAGGCCACGGTGGACGCCGTGAACCTCCTCGAGGACGACTTCCGGGCGCTCAGCGACGCGGAGCTGCGCGCCGAGACGGACGCGCTCCGAGCCCGGCATGCGGACGGCGAGTCGTTGGACCTGCTCCTGCCGGAGGCGTTCGCCGCGGTCCGGGAGGCCGCGGGACGCACGCTCGGCCAGCGGCACTACGACGTCCAGCTGCTCGGCGGCATCGCGCTGCACCAGGGCAACATCGCGGAGATGAAGACCGGCGAGGGCAAGACCCTCGTGGCCACCGCTCCGGCCTACCTCAACGCGCTGTCCGGCAGGGGCGTGCACGTGGTGACGGTCAACGACTTCCTCGCCTCGTACCAGGCCGACCTCATGGGCCGCGTGTTCCGCTTCCTCGGCATGCAGACGGGCGTCATCGTGGCGGGCCAGACCCCGGCCGTACGGCGCGAGCAGTACGCCGCGGACATCACCTACGGCACGAACAACGAGTTCGGCTTCGACTTCCTCCGGGACAACATGGCCTGGTCCCTCGACGAGCTCGTGCAGCGTGAACACCACTACGCGATCGTCGACGAGGTGGACTCGATCCTCATCGACGAGGCCCGCACCCCGCTGATCATCTCCGGCCCCGCCCAGGGCGAGGCCAACCGGTGGTACGGCGAGTTCGCCCGGCTGGTGCGCCGACTCGAGGCGGACACGGACTACGAGGTGGACCACAAGAAGCGCACCGTCGGCATCCTCGGTCCCGGCATCGAGAAGGTCGAGGACCACCTCGGCATCACGAACCTGTACGAGACGCAGAACACCACGCTCATCCAGTTCCTGAACAACGCGGTCAAGGCCAAGGAGCTGTTCAAGCGGGACAAGGACTACGTGGTCCTCGACGGCGAGGTGCAGATCGTCGACGAGCACACGGGCCGCGTGCTCAAGGGACGCCGCTACAACGAGGGGCTCCACCAGGCCATCGAGGCCAAGGAGGGCGTCGAGGTCAAGCCCGAGAACCAGACGCTGGCCACGGTGACCCTGCAGAACTACTTCCGCGGCTACGAGAAGCTCGCCGGCATGACGGGCACCGCCGAGACGGAGGCCGCCGAGTTCACGTCCACCTACGGCCTCGGCGTCGTCGTGATCCCGCCGAACCGGGAGCGGCAGCGCGTGGACCGCAACGACGTGGTGTACAAGAACGAGAAGGTCAAGTTCGACGCCGTCGTCGACGACATCGCCGAGCGGCACGCGAAGGGCCAGCCGGTCCTGGTGGGCACCACCTCGGTGGAGAAGTCCGAGTACCTCTCCACGCTGCTGGCCAAGCGCGGCGTCCGCCATGAGGTCCTGAACGCGAAGAACCACGCGCGCGAGGCCGCCATCGTGGCGCAGGCCGGCCGCCCGGGCGCCGTCACCGTGGCCACCAACATGGCCGGCCGCGGCACCGACATCATGCTCGGCGGCAACGCCGAGTTCACGGCGGTGGCCCGCATGCAGGAGCTGGGCCTCGACGCCGCCGAGGACCCGGAGGCGTACGAGGCCCGCTGGCCCGAGGTGCTGGCGCAGGCCGAGGCCGCCGTGGAGGACGCGCACCGCGCGGTCATCGAGGCCGGCGGCCTGTACGTGGTGGGCACCGAGCGCCACGACTCGCGCCGTATCGACAACCAGCTGCGCGGTCGTTCCGGCCGTCAGGGCGACCCGGGCGAGTCCCGGTTCTACCTCTCCCTCACGGACGAGCTCATGCGCAACTTCAACCCGGGTGTGGCCCAGCGGATCATGAACAGCCCGTCGATCCCGGACGACATGGCGCTCGAGTTCGGCTTCGTCTCGAAGGCGATCCAGAACGCGCAGGCGCAGGTCGAGGGGCGCAACGCCGAGCAGCGCAAGAACGTGCTCAAGTACGACGACGTGATGAACCGCCAGCGCGAGGCCATCTACACGGACCGCCGTTCGATCCTCGAGGGGGAGGACCTGCAGGACCGGGTGCGCCGCTTCGTGGAGGACGCCGTCGGGAACATCGTGGACGCGGCCACCGAGGAGGGCCAGGCCACCGACTGGGACCTCGACCAGCTGTGGCGGGACCTGGCAGAGCTCTACCCCGTGGGCATCTCGCAAGAGGACGTCCTCGACGAGGTCGGCGGCCGGGGCCGGCTCAAGGCCGAGGTCCTCAAGCGCGAACTCGTTTCCGATGCGCTCCTGGCGTACGAGGACCGGGAGGCGCAGGTGGGATCTGAGGCGCTGCGGGAGGCGGAGCGTCGCGTGGTGCTCGCCACCATCGGGCGCCGCTGGCAGGAGCATCTCTACGAGATGGACTACCTCAAGGAGGGCATCGGGCTGCGCGCGATGGCCCAGCGCGAGCCCCTCGTGGAGTACCAGCGCGAGGGCTACACGATGTTCCAGAACATGCTCGCCGCCATCCGCGAGGACGCCGTGCGCACGCTGTTCCAGGCGCAGATCAGTGCGGCCCCCGCGCCGACGTCGCTGCCCGGCGTCCAGGACGCCCGCGCCGTGACGATGGCCCCGCAGATCTCGGTGGAGGGCATCGACGCCCCGCAGCGCCCGGCGCAGCTGCGTTTCACCGGTCCGTCCGAGGACGGGCAGAGTGCGGTCACCCGCAGTGGCACGGACTCCGGCGCCACGGTCGCGGCGGGCACGAACCGCCGCTCCCGCCGTCAGGCGGAGCGCCGCGGCCGCCGCGGCTGACCGGCATCCCGCGACGACGCAGGACGAGGGCCCGCAGACCTCCTGGTCTCCGGGCCCTCGATCGTCAGTCCGACGGGACGATCCGGCTCAGCCGATCTCGACCGACGTCACCTTCCACCGGCTGAGCCGCCGCTCGAGTCGGAGTGCGAAGGCCCGGGCCCGGCCCTCCCACAGCACCGTCGCACTGGCCTCCACCCGGCCGGGTGCGACCTCGCACACGCGGGCGCCCACCGGGCGGGGTGCGGACGCGGACGCCCGGGGCGGGACGGCCGCGGCGGGTCGTCGACCGGGCCCGGTCGGCGCGACGGCGCCCAGCAGCTCCATGCGACGGGTCAACTTGTCCAGGACCTCGGGCGAGAGCCAGGCGGAGAGGTCCCGCAGGGCACGGCGGCCCGTCTCGACCTCGACGCAGGCGACGGCGATCACGGCGGCGAGCGAGCGGACGCGGCGCAGCTCCTCGCGCCCCTGTTCGGTGCGGGCGCGCCGGGCGATCTCCTCCCCGCGGGGCAGGACCGCGGGGCTGTGGGCGGGCCCGTGGAGGAGGGTGTCGGCGGTGCGCCGGGCGGAAGCGGTGCGGGGGCGGGTGGCGAGGGCGGTCATGGCGGTCTCCTGAGGACGAGGCGAAGCGGGGGAGTGCAGGGTCGTGGATGTCATGGCCGTGGTCCGTCCACGCCGGCGTGCGGGGCGAACACGGGAGAGGTCAGCACGGTGCCGGGCAGCAGCAGGTGCGGGTCGTCGCCGATCACTCGCCGGTTGGCCTCGTACCAGCGGCGCCACCGGGCGTCGATCTCTCGGGGGGTCGCGTCCGGGCCGAGCTCGGCGGCGGCGAGGTGCCACAGGCAGTCGCCGCGCCGGACGGTGACGGTGGGGTGGTCCGGATCTGCGCGGCCGGTGCCGGCACCCGGCGGGGCCGGCGCCGGGGGCCGGGGCGTCCACGCGGCGTCCGGCGCCGGGGCCTCGACGCCGGTGGCGTGCGCGGGGGACGCGGCCACGGTCCAGGAGGCGTCCGGCACGGGACGAGCCGTGTCCGCCCACGCGGCCGGCGCCGCGAGCAGCTGGGCACCGACGACGGCGCCGGCCACGCGTCCGAGCAGGGCGGGAGTGAGGCTCCGGCCCAGGCGGGCCCAGGCCGGCCGACCCGCACGGCGCCCCAGCGCGAGAAGCGCCAGCCCGAGCAGGCCCACCGCCCACCACGCGAGCAGTCCGAGCCCCGCGAGACCGGCACCGAGGCCCAGCACGCGGGTCAGTTCCGCCGCCGGCGCGCTGGGGTCCGTCTGCAGCAGCGCCGCGGCACAGGCGAGCAGGCCGGGTCCGGCCAGAAGCAGGACGGTGAGGCCGACGGCGTCCGCCGCGTCGACCGGCCGGGTCGGGGCCGGGCCGGCCGGTGATGTCGTGCGCTCCATGGATTCCCCTCCTGTGCGTTCGTCCGGCCGGGATCCCGCGATCAGGCCGGTGATGATGACCACAGTGAACTGCACGGCCCGATGGGTGTCAAGAGTGATGTTTGATGATGTTTGACGATGCCCGGCACGGCTGCTGAGCCTCCTATGCTGAGCGCATGCGGTGGAACGGACTCTTCGACGACCTGGAGGCGCACTGGGTCGACCTCGGATGGCAGGAGACGGTGGCCGAGGCCGCGGAGCTGACCCGAGCGGAGTGGATGGCGCTGTCCCTGGCGGACCGCCTGCGCGGAGCCCGCGGGCGGCAGGTCCGGCTCCACCTGGCCTGGGGCGAGGCCGTGGACGGAGTGGTGCACACGGTGGGCCAGGGCTGGGTCGGCGTGCACGTCGACGGCTCGGGATCGGCGATCGTCGCGGTGGACTGCGTGGCGGCCGTGGAGGCCGACCTGACCCGGGCCGCTCTCGCGCCCGAGCTCGCTGCGGCCGGCTGGGGGACGGTGCTGCGCGGCATCGCGCGGACGCGCCAGCCGGTGGCAGTGACGGGGCGCCTCGGCGCGGCACTGGCGGAGGGCACCGTGGACCGGGTCGGCGGCGATCACCTCGACATCGCCCGCCACCCGCGGGATGAGGCCCGGCGGGCCGCGGCCGTCCGCGGGCGGCTCATCATCCCGTTCGGGGCGCTGGGGACGGTCCGGACCGCGCTGCGTCCTGCCTGAGCAGATCGTGTGGGCTCAGCGGGCCTTCGCGTCCGCCTCGGTCCATTCCCGGACGCGGGCGCGAGTCACTTCCTTCTGACGCTCCACGTAGTCCTCGAGCCAGGACACCTCGATGCGCCACTGGCCGCGGCCCCCGACCTGGATGGCCTGCAACTCACCCGAGCGGACCAGGGCGCGGGCGGCCTGACCGGAGATGTTCAGGGTCTCCGCGACATCGGTCAGGGTGAGAAAGCGCTGCACGGTGCTCCTTCGGTCGAGGCGTCCAGGACGGTCGCGGTCGGCCCACGACGTCGACCCATTCAACCCCGGGATCACCCCGAGGCGACACTTTTCCACAGCGCACGCGGCGGATCCGGCGATCCACGGCAGCGGCGGTTACCCTGGGCGCAGCGCGGAGGGGCCGACACCGACGGGGTGCCGGGGCCGCGGCGGCCCGAGAGGCCGGTCCGAAGGGGGAACATCCGGTGTCCACGACCATGTCCGCGTCCGCCGAGGGCGGCCGTCTGCGCCGGCCCCGCTGGCGGGATCCCCGGCTCCTCGTCGGTCTCGTGCTCGTCCTCGCCTCGATCGCCGGCGTCGTGGCGCTGGTCGCCTCCTCGCAGCGGACCGCCGCGTACTGGACGGCCGCGGAGGACCTGCCCCCGGGAACGCCCATCGCGGCCGGGGACCTGCGGCCCGTGGAGGTGAACCTCAGCGAGGCCGGCGAGCGGTACCTCAGCGCCGATGCTCCGGCGCCCGAGGGGCGGATGGTCTCCGGGACGGTCCGGGCCGGCGAGCTGCTGCCGGCGGCGGCACTGGTGGACGCGGACCCGGACGGCCGTCGTCCCGTCGGGGTGGCCCTGGACGAGCCGCTGCCGTCCGGCGTGGGCGTGGGGGACCGCGTGGACGTCTGGGTGGCCATGCCCGCCGAGGGAGGCCGCGGCCATGCGGACCCGGCCCGGCTGGCCGAGGCGCTCGAGATCTCCGAGGTCACGGCGGAGCAGAGTGGCTTCGGCGGCTCGGGCACCACCCGGGTGCAGCTGCTGGCACCGGAGGAGACCCTGCCGCGCATCGTGGACGCGAAGGTCAAGGACGCGCGGGTCACCCTCGTGCCGGCCCACGGGGTGCGCTGACCGTGCGCATCGCCCTGGCCACCACCGTCCAGCCGGGCCTGGACCACATCGGCCCGCTCGAGCGGCACCAGACGGACATCACGGTCCTCCGCCGGGCCGAGGACCTCGCCGAGCTGCTCGCGATCGCCCGCTCCGGTCTCGTGGACGCGGTCCTCGTGGCCGGGGACACCGAGTCCCTCACCGCCGCCTTCCTCGAGGAGACGGCCCGGCTGCCCCGACCCGTGGGCGTGGCGGCCCTCAGCGAGGTCCGTGCCGAGCGGCGTCGCCTCCGCGGCATGGGGGTGCCCTGCGTGCGCGCCGACGCCGACGCCGAGCAGATCGCGGCCGTCGTCGTGGAGTCCGCGAGCGCGGCCGCGGAGGGCCGCCGGCCCGCGACCTCGCACGGGGAGGACGCCGACCACGCCCTGGATCAGGCCGAGGACCTCGACGACCTGCCGATCACCCTGGAGACGCTCGGCGCGGACGAGGTGCCCGGCCTCACGGACCCCTGGCGCGACGCCGACGAGCCCAACGACGCCGGGCCGGGTGCCGCCCCCGCCGCGGCCACGCCCGGCGGCGGCCCCGCCACCGCGGACGAGGGAGCCGACCCCGCACCCTCTCCGGAGGAGGGCGAACCGGCCGGACCCGCGCGGGAGTCCCTGGTGACCGTGGTGTGGGGCCCCACCGGCGCTCCGGGACGCACCACCGTCGCCGTGAACCTCGCCGCCGAGCACGCCGTGGCCGGCCGGAACACGCTGCTGATCGACCTGGACACGTACGGCCCCGCCGTCGGTGTGCACCTGGGGCTGACGGAGGAGTCGGCCGGCGTGGCGCGGGCCGTGCGGCGGGCCGACCACGGCCGGCTGGGCGCCGCCGACCTGGCGGCCGCGGGCGTCCGCGTCCGCGTCGCCGGCGCGGACCTGACGGTTCTGACGGGACTCACCCGCGTGGACCGGTGGCCGGAGCTGCGCCCCGCCGCCGTCACCGCGCTGATCGCGGCCGCCAGGGAACGGTGGGACCGCGTGGTCGTCGACGTCGGGTTCGGTCTCGAACAGGACGAGGAACTGTCCTTCGACGTGCCCGCCCCACAGCGCAACGGTGCGACCCGGGCGGCGCTCGCCGCGGCCGACGAGGTCATCGCGGTCGGAGGGCCGGACGCCGTCGCGCTGCCCCGCCTGGTCCGCGGGGTCGAGGAACTGGCGGAGATGGCTCCGGCGGCACGGCTGCGCGTCGTTGTCAACCGGCTCCGGCCCGCGGCCGCCGGCGTCGCCCCGCGCGCGCAGGTCGAGGCCGTCTGGAACCGCTACGCCTCGCCCGCCACGCCGCTGGAGGCGTTCCTGCCGTGGGACCCGGCCGCCGCGGACCCCGCGCTGCTCGCCGGCCAGGTGCTCGCCGAGGCCGCTCCGAACAGCCCGCTGCGTCGCGCCCTCGCCACGCTGGCCGGTGTCCCCGCCCGCCCCGCCCGCCGCGGACGGCACCGCGCCCGGCCCCCGCAGGCCATCGCCGCCGCGTCCTCCGACACCGCCCGCGACGCCACGGACACGGGCCGCCCGGCACGTCGCCGTACCCTGATCCCATGGTCAGTTCGCTCGCGCAGGACCCCCTGACGTCGCACCCCGACATCGGGGACGAGGACCGCGCCTGGCTGCAGCGGCTCGTGGGGGACTGGCAGCTTGTGGCAGACCTGGCGCTCGCGGACCTCGTGCTCTGGTGCCCCGTGCCCCGCCGCGACGAGGCCGGAGGGTTCGTCGCGCTCGCCCAGGTCCGGCCCTTCACCGCTCCCACCCTCTTCCACCGCGACATCGTGGGCTCGCGCGCCCGCGCGGACCTGCGGGCCGTCGTCGGGCAGACGTGGCACGGCGGGGAACGGGCCGAGGGGGCCGGCCCCGTCGAGGCCCCGGGAGGCACGCTGCAGGTGCGTCTGTGGCCGGTGGTCCGCGCCGGGAGGGTCATCGCGGTCGTCTCCGCGCACGCGGACCCGAACGGCCGGCCGGCGCGCTCGGTGATCGAGGAGAACTACAGCCGGACGGCCAGCACCCTGCTGGACATGATGCAGCACGGCCGCTGGCCGGCGCCCGAGGAGCCCCCCGGCCTCTGGGCAGGCGGCACGCCGCGGGTGGGGGACGGCCTCGTCGTGCTCGGGCCGGACTCGGTCGCCGAGTTCACCAGTCCCAACGCGGTCTCCGCCCTGCGCCGGCTGGGCATCGCCTCAACCCTCGAGGGGCACCGGCTCACCGACGTCCTGGCCAGCACCGACGCCGCCCGCGTGCCCACCGACGAGGGGACGTGGGCCGTGCTCACCGGGCTGCGTGCCGGACGTCGGGAGGTGCAGTCCGGCGGGGTGTCGCTGACGGTGCGCTCCGTCCCCCTCCTCGGTCCGGACGGCTGGCAGGGGGCGCTGCTGCTGCTGCGCGACGTGACCGAGCTGCGCCGCCAGGAGCAGCGTCTGCTCACCAAGGACGCGACCATCCGCGAGATCCACCACCGCGTCAAGAACAACCTGCAGACCGTGGGATCGCTGCTGCGCATGCAGGCGCGGCGCACGTCCTCGCCCGAGGCGGAGCGTGCGCTGCGTCAGGCGATGCAGCGCGTGGACACGATCGCCCTCGTCCACCAGACGCTGAGCGAGGAGATCGAGGACCAGGTCCCCGTGGACGGTCTGCTGCAGCGGCAGTTCCGCCTGGCCGTCGAGGTGGCCGGGGACGGGAGGCCGCTGCAGGTCGCGGTCACGGGTGAGTTCGGTGAACTGCCCTCCCACGTGACCACGCCGCTGGCGCTGGTGCTCAATGAGCTGGCGGCCAACGCCGTCGAGCACGGCACGGCGCCGGGCGGTGGCTGCGTGGGCCTGCACGCCGACCGTGAGTCGACCCCCGCAGGAACGGTGCTGGTCGTGTCCGTGACGGACAGCGGCCCTGCCGCCCCCGACGGATGGGTGCCGGGGGAGTCCCCCCGCGCGGGCGAGGGATCGGGGCTCGGTCTGCGCATCGTGCACTCGCTCGTGGAGGGGGACCTGCGCGGCACCCTGCGCTGGGAGCGGTCCGACGACGGCGGCACGCGCGTCGTGCTGCGACTGCCCCTGACGTGAACCCGGCCGGGCTTGAGGACGGCCCCGTCGACGAGGTCGACGGGGCCGGTGGTTCGGGTGGGTCAGGAGGCGCGGCGGGCGCGCGCGGCGCGGCGCTTCATGGCGCGCCGCTCGTCCTCGCTCATGCCGCCCCAGACGCCCGAGTCCTGGCCGGACTCCATGGCCCACTTCAGGCACGTGTCCACGACCTCACACGAGCGGCACACCGCCTTCGCCTCCTCGATCTGCAGGAGGGCGGGGCCGGTGTTGCCCACGGGGAAGAACAGCTCCGGGTCCTTGTCCAGGCACGCTGCTTTACTGCGCCAATCCATCGGTCCGCTCACTTTCTGTCGGAAGAGCCGGAGCCCGCGGGCGCCGGTGGTCACGGCCTCCGCCGGCGGCGGGCGCGGGGGCCTGCGCGGACGACGCGCGGCACGACCGATACGGAGGGCGACCCTGGTCATTGCAACGGGGACCGCCTTCGTACGAACGCGGCCCCCGGAAATCTTTCGCGTGCCATCCTCGCACGGCCCTCACGAGTGAACAAGAGGTGAATGAGGTGCATCACCGCGCTGCACGGCGAGTCCTTCGTCACACCATGCCCTGACCGAGGCGCCGTCGCGGACGTGGTCCGCGCGCCGCCCGGCGTACCGTGGGGGACACGTCCGTCCCCGCAGCCGTCCCGCAGGAGAGGCCCCATGGCACAGTCCCGCCGCCCCGACCCCGTCGCCCCGTCCGAGTCGGCGGGCGCCGACGCGACGACGCTCCCGCCCCGCCGCGGACGGGGCCTGCCGGTGGCCGTCCTCGTGGTCGCCGCGGCGCTCGTGCTCGAGGGGGGCGCGCTCCTCTGGCTCGCCGTGGACGCGGTGGTGCATGCGGCGGACGGGGTGCTCCCGGCCGGGGCCCGCGTGATGCTGATCGTCATCTACGCGCTGCTCGCCCTGTGGATCCTCGCGACCGCCGTCGCCCTGCTGCGCGGTCGGGCGTGGAGCCGCGGCGCCGCCGTCGCGATCCAGCTCTTCGGTGTGCTCCTGTCCTCGTGGCTCTTCAGCGTGGACGCCGCTGCTCTGGGTGGGCCGCTGCTCGCGGTCTCCGGCGTCGCGCTGCTCACCCTCTTCACGACGCCGGTCACCCGGCATCTCGCCCCCGCCCCGGAGACGTCGACGGACGCCTGAGCCCGGCTCCGACGACGACGGCGCGTCCCCGGTCGGGGGCGCGCCGTCGTCGTCGGGGGCGTGGTTCAGTTCACCGGGCCGGTGAACTTCTCGCCGGGGCCCTTGCCCGGGGCGTCCGGGAACGGGGAGGCCTCGCGGAACGCCAGCTGCAGCGAGCGCAGGCCGTCGCGCAGCGGGCCGGCGTGCTGGCTGCCGATCTCGGGCGCCGCGGCCGTGACCAGCCCGGCGAGGGCGGTGATGAGCTTGCGGGCCTCGTCGAGATCCATGAGCTCGCGGGCGTCGGGGGAGTCGGCCAGGCCGCATTTGACGGCGGCGGCGGTCATCACATGCACGGCGGTGGTCGTGATGACCTCGACGGCGGGGACCTCGTGGATGTCGCGGATCTCGGCGGGGGCGTCCATGGGGGTGGCGTCCTGGGCCTGACGTTCGTCTGTCATGGTGGTAAGCTTCCCACAGACCACTCGTGGTCCGCGCACGTCCTCGTCATCCGGTGACCCCGGGGCGGGCATGCACGGGCCAGGAGCAGCAAAGTGGAGGCCTCTCTCCCACCCGCGTCAGCAGGATGTCCGGTTCGCCCCGGACCGAGTTGCCGGGTCGCCGGTCGGGACCGCCGCTTCGTGGCGCGCAGCCCGCACCGAGGGTCCCGTCTGCGGGACCGTGTCGAGGCCTCCGTCTGCGTCCGCGCAGGGGAGGCCTTCCTCGTTTCCGAGGGCCCCTCCGGTGGGCGCGGGATCACCCGTCGTCTCGCACAGAGGAGCAGCACCATCAGCGATCCCCGCATCAACGAGCGTATCCGCGTTCCGGAAGTCCGCCTGGTCGGCCCGAACGGCGAACAGGTCGGCATCGTCCGCGTCGAGGACGCCCTCCGGCTCGCCGCCGAGGCGGACCTGGATCTCGTGGAGGTGGCCCCCACGGCCAAGCCTCCGGTGTGCAAGCTGATGGATTTCGGCAAGTACAAGTACGAGGCCGCGGTGAAGGCCCGTGAGTCGCGCAAGAACCAGGTGAACACGGTCCTCAAGGAGGTCCGCTTCCGCCTGAAGATCGACAAGCACGACTACGAGACCAAGACCGGCCACGCCAAGAAGTTCCTGAGCCAGGGCGACAAGGTCAAGGCCATCATCCAGTTCCGCGGCCGTGAGCAGCAGCGTCCCGAACTCGGCATCAAGCTGCTGCAGCAGTTCGCCGAGGACGTCGCCGAGCTGGGCACCGTCGAGTCGCAGCCGCGCCAGGACGGCCGCAACATGGTGATGGTGGTCGCCCCGCTGCGCACCAAGGCCGATGCGCGCGCGGACCAGCGCAAGAACTCGACCGAGAGCCATCGCGAGCGTCAGGGCGGCGGTTCGCGTCGCGACCAGGCCGCCCGAGAGGCCAAGGAGCGCGCCGCGCAGAAGGCGGCGTCCGACTCCGCCCCGGTGCGGAACTCGATCGGGGACGCGTTCCCCGAGCAGCTGAAGGCCATGGCCGCCCGGACGCAGGAGAACGCCTCCGCGGCCCCGGCCGAGACGAAGCAGGCGCCGAAGACCCCGGCCCCGGCTGCGAAGCCGGCCACCAGGGCCACGCCCGCATCTGCCCCGAAGCCGGCCGCGACGCCGAAGCCGCGGTCCTCGGCTGCGCCGGCCGCGACACCGAAGCCGCGGTCCGCCGCCACGCCGGCCGCGCCGTCGTCGGCTCCGAAGCCGGCGGCCAAGCCGATGCCGGCCCCGCCCAAGCCCGCCGCCCCCCGCGGCGGTGCCCCCAAGCCCGGTCCTCGGGCCTGACCCCCCGGGGTCGCCACAGACCAGCCCGGTCCGCACGGACCGGGGTGACCAGCACTGCCGTGCGCGCCGCGCACGGCAGCGATGAGTGAAGGAGAACGGCAGCCATGCCGAAGATGAAGACCCACAGCGGTGCCAAGAAGCGCTTCCGCGTGACCGGCTCCGGCAAGATCATGCGCCAGCAGGCGAACCGCCGCCACTACCTGGAGCACAAGTCCTCGCGCCTGACCCGCCGTCTCAAGGGCGACCAGCTCGTCTCCAAGGGCAGCATCAAGCAGATCAAGCGGATGCTCGGCATCTGACACCCCCTCCGGCCTCGCCGGAACCCCTTCCTCCTCGGCCGTGACGCGCCAGTGCGCGCCCCGGGGACCACACAGATTGGAGTACGCACGTGGCACGTGTGAAGCGGGCAGTGAACGCCCACAAGAAGCGTCGGACCATGCTGGAGCGCGCCTCCGGCTACCGCGGCCAGCGGTCTCGCCTGTACCGCAAGGCGAAGGAGCAGATGCTCCACTCGTTCACCTACAACTACCAGCACCGCCACAAGCGCAAGGGTGACTTCCGTCGCCTGTGGATCACCCGCATCAACGCGGCCGCCCGCGCCAACGGCATGACCTACAACCGCTTCATGCAGGGTCTCAAGCTGGCCGGTGTCGAGGTGGACCGCCGCATGCTGGCCGAGATCGCCGTCTCCGACGCCGCGACCTTCGCCGTGCTGGTGAAGACCGCCCGCGAGGCGCTGCCCGCGGACGTGAACGCCCCCGCCGCCTCCCGCTGAGCCGGCTCCGGGGCCCTGAGGGCCCCACCACCACGCCCCAGGCGTGAGCACCACCGCCGACGGGGCGGGTCCTCCACCGAGGCCCGCCCCGTCGGCGTCTGCGCACCCGCAGCCGAGCCCCGACCAGAAAGACCCCATGACCCCGCACGCCGAGCCGATGACCCATCCCCGCGCCGAGCGCGTGCGCGCGGTGGCAGCCCTGGCGGGCCGTTCCGCCCGACGCCGGACGGGCACGTTCCTCGTCGAGGGGCCGCAGGCCTGCCGCGAGGCGTTGCGCGCCCACCTGGGGGAGGGGCCGGCGGCCGCCGCGGGGCAGTGGCGTGCGGGGCAGGTGCTGACCCAGGTGTACGTGTCCGTCGGTCTCGTGGACCGGGACCCCGCGCTGGCCGAGCTCGTGGCGCGCGTCCGAGACCGCCCGACGCCGGGTGGTGAGCGGGTCCTGGTGCGCGAGGCCAGCGACGAGGTGCTCACCGCCATGGCCGACGCCGTGACGGGGCAGGACATCGTCGCCGTGGCGCGGATGCCGCAGCCGCAGACCGTCGAAGCGGTCCTCGAGGAGGCGCGCCTGGCCGCCGTGCTGTGCCGCGTGCAGGACCCGGGGAACGCCGGCACGGTCATCCGGGCCGCGGACGCGGCCGGGGCGGACGCGGTGGTCCTCACGCCGGGCTCCGTCGACCCGTTCAACCCCAAGGTGGTCCGGTCCACCGCAGGGTCGCTGTTCCACCTGCCCGTGGTCACCGCCGTCCCCGCAGAGGCGGCCGCGGCCGCAGCCCGGGCCGCAGGCCTGCAGGTGTGGGCCGCCGACGGCTACGGCGCGGACCGGCTCGACGCCCTCGCCCCCGGCCTGGTCGCCGCGCCGACCGCGTGGCTGTTCGGCAACGAGGCCCAGGGCCTGGACGACGGCGAGCTCGCGTTGGCGGACCGCCGGGTGGCGGTGCCGCTGTACGGGGCCGCGGAGTCCCTGAATGTGGGGACCGCCGCCACGGTGTGCCTGTACTCGTCCGCGATGGCGGGGGCACGGCGCGCCGGCTGACGGGGCGTGCGAGGCGGCGCCAGCCGTCCGGACACGCAGAAGGGGCGGGGATCCGAGTGGATCCCCGCCCCTTCTGCGTGTTCCCGGGTGGAACCCGGGCCGCTCAGCTCACTCAGGCACGGGTGCCGGTGCGGCGAGCGGTGATCGCCTGCCAGATGAAGGCCACGATGACGCCGCCGATGATCGCGAAGATCCAGGTGGCGAGGTCGAAGAACGAGTCGTTGGTGCTGAAGCCCATCAGGCGACCGATCCAGCCGCCGAGGAGGGCGCCGAGGATGCCGGTGATCAGGGCGCCCAGCCAGCCGGAGCCCTGGCGGCCCGGGAGGATGAGGCGGGCGATGGCGCCCGCGATGAGGCCGAGAACGATCCAAGCAATGAAGCCCATGATGATGATTCCTTTCAGGTTGCGAATCTGACGTACGAGAAGGAACGTAGCAAGGGGCTTTCAAGGGGGCCACCTCTGGCGCCCCGGTTTTTTCGGGATTCTCCGCCGTCACGAGGTTCGCCCCGGCCTGGTTCGGGACGTTCAGCGGGGCGAGCCGCCGTCGTCAGCCCGGACGCCGGGTGGGGCCGCGACGTCGCGGCGCACGAGGAGGAACGCCAGCACCAGACCCGCCAGGGCGATGCCCGCACCGACCAGCGGCGGGGTCCGCAGCGACGCACCGGCCCCGATCGCGGCCGCCCCGACCCACGCGCCCATCGCGTTGGCCATGTTCAGCGCGGAGTGGTTGAGCGAACCGGCCAGCTGCGGTGCGGTGGGCGCGGAGTCCACGAGCAGCACCTGCAGGGACGGGGCGATCCCGGAGCCGCTGACGGCCACGCAGAAGAGGAACACGATCATCACCGGCGCCCACGGGGCCGTCAACGCGACGGCGGCCAGCGAGACCGCGCTGAGCCCGAAGCTCAGGCGCAGGGTGCCCACCGGGTCCCGGTCCGTGAGGGCGCCGCTGACGAGCGTGCCGATCACCATGCCGACGCCGTAGAGGGCCAGCACGGCGGGGACCCACCGTTCCTCGAGGCCCGCGACCTCCGTCAGCAGCGGCGCGATGTAGGTGTAGAGCGCGAACATGCCGGCGAAGCCGATCACGCCCACGGCCACCGTCGCCCACAGGCGGCCGGAGGCCAGACCGCGCAGCTCGCGGCCGACCGAGGCGCCCGCGGGGGCCGGCACGGACGGGACGAGCCACGCGGTCGCCCCGACGCACAGGGCCGCGCAGACCGCCACGATGACGAACATCCAGCGCCAGCCGACGGCCTGCCCGAGCGCCGTCGCGCCCGGCACGCCCAGCACGTTGGCCACGGACAGCCCCGCCATCACCCACGCCACGGCCTGGCCGCGGCGGGCGGGCCCGGCGAGGTCCGCCGCGGCCAGGGCGGCCGCGGAGAAGTAGGCGCCGTGGGGCAGGCCCGACACGAACCGGGCCGCCATCATGCTCCCCATGTCCGGGGCGAGGAACGCGGCCACGTGCCCCACGACGAACAGCAGCATCAGCACGATGCTCGTGACCCGCCGGTCGACGCGGGCGAAGGACGCGGCCAGCAGGGGAGCGCCGATCACGACGCCCAGCGCGTACATGGAGATGAGCACGCCGCCGGCCTCGAGACCGACGCCGAGGTCGGCCACCGCCTGCGGCAGCAGGCCCATCATCGCGAACTCCGTGGTGCCGATCGCGAAGCTGCCCAGGGCCAGCGCGAGGATGGCCGGCAGCAGACGCACGCGCCGGCCGCCCAGCAGCGCGCCCGGGCCCGTCGGCACGGTCGGCGGGACGGACGGGTCCGGGCGCGTCGGACGCGGGGGACGGGGGGAACGGTCGTGGGCGCCGTCGGCGGCGGGAGTGGGGATGGGCACCGACTCAGCCTACGGACTCCGGTCTGCGGGGGCGGGGGCCTCGCTAGCCTGGGCTCATGACCTCCGCCACACCTGTTCGCCCCGCGCCCGCCGCCAGCCCGACGACGTCGCCCCGGGACGGGGCGCGACCGCGGCTGGTCGTGGGGCTCGCGCTGCTCGACGATGCGGCCGCGCCGACCCGCCTGCTGGCGGCCCGCCGCAGCGCGCCCGCCGCGCTGCGGGGACTCTGGGAGTTCCCCGGGGGCAAGGTCGAGCCGGGGGAGGGTGCCCAGGAGGCGCTGCTGCGGGAGTGTCGGGAGGAGCTCGGGGTCGCCGTGCGGCTCGGCCCCGAGGTGGCGGCGCCGGAGCCCGACGGGTGGGAGCTGGCCAACGGCGCCCGGATGCGGGTGTTCTGGGGCGTCCTGGCGGAGGAGGGGGCGACGCCCCGAGCCCTGCAGGACCACGACCTGCTGGCGTGGCTGCCGCTCGCCGGGCCGGGCGTGCAGCACCTGGACTGGATCCCGGCGGACCGGCCGATCGTGGCCGAGGTGGTCCGCGGCGCCGCCACGGCGTTCTCGGCGGGGCGCTGAGCCGGCACGCGGCCGGCCGCGCCCCGCGGACGGGTCAGAACAGCGCGGGCTGCGCCGCCGGAGCGGAGGGCCGGGACGTCGGGGTGCGCCGGGCCGGGGGACCGTCCTCGCGCCGGATGCCGTGCGCGCCGCCGCGGGCCAGGCCGTGCCGGGCGGCGGCCTCCCCGGCCACCCGGGTGAGCATGCGACGGTACGACTCGGGCGCGTAGGCGGACCGGGCGTACATCTGCTCGTAGCCGGCCAGCAGATCCGGGTGCTCGCGGCGGATCCAGTCCAGGTACCACTCCTTCGCGCCCGGCCGCAGGTGCAGGGCGCCCGGCATGACCCGCGCGGCTCCGGCGTCCGCCAGCGCACGCATGAGGGCATCGATCTCGCCGTCCCCGTCCGTGAGCCACGGCAGCAGAGGCATGGCCATGACGGTGACGTCCGCACCCGCGGCGGCGAGCCGCTCGATCAGGCGCAGGCGTGCGGTCGGCGAGGGCGTGCCCGGCTCGACCGCGGCGGCGATGGCGGGATCGAGCATCGCCAGGGACAGCGAGACCTGCACGGGCACCTGGCGCGAGGCCGCCTGCAGCAGGGGCACATCACGCGCGAGCAGGGTCCCCTTGGTCAGCACGGAGAACGGGGTGCCGGAATCCGCCAGGGCCCGGATGATCCCGGGCATCAGCGCGTAGCGGCCCTCGGCCCGCTGGTACGGGTCCGTGTTGGTCCCCAACGCCACCGCCTCGCGGCCCCACGTGGGGCGGGCGAGCTCGGCGCGCAGCACCTCGGCGACGTTGACCTTCACGACGATCTGCCGGTCGAAGTCGGCCCCGGCATCGAGCTCGAGGAAGGTGTGGGTGCTGCGGGCGTAGCAGTACCGGCAGGCGTGGGTGCAGCCGCGGTACGGGTTCACGGTCCAGCGGAACGGCATGGCCGAGGCGGACGGCACCGAGTTCAGTGCGGTCTTGGCGAGCACCTCATGGAAGGTGACGCCCGCGAACTCCGGGGTGGTGACACTCCGCTGCAGGTCCGAGAGCGGCAGCAGGGCGGCGGAGCCGGCCGGTGTGCCGGCCGTCGCCCGCTGGGCTCCGCCCTCGGACCGCAGGGTCTGCGCTTCCCATCGCATGGCCAGAAGTAGAACACATGTTCGAACGGACCCGCAAGCGTGTTCGAGTCCGGGCGTGGCGCGGGCGTTGAGACGCGCCTACCGTGGTCGCCATGACCTCCCGTGCACCCGCCCCGGCCGCCCGCGTCCTGCTCACGGGCTTCGAGCCCTTCGGCGGAGACGTCCACAATCCGTCGATCGCCGCCGCACGGGACGCCGTGGGCGTCCTGGCGGACCGGGGTGTGACGGCCGAGGCGGTCGAGCTGCCGTGCGCGTTCGGCGCGGCCGGGCCGGCCCTGACCGCGGCCCTCGATCGGGTCCGGCCGGAGGTGGCGATCGCCGTCGGGCTGGCCGGCGGGACGGCGGCCGTCCGGGTCGAGCGGGTGGCCGTGAACCTGCAGGACGCCCGGATCCCGGACAACGCGGGGGAGCAGCCCGTGGACCGGCCCGTGCGCGCCGACGGGCCCGCGGCCCTGTTCGCCACCCTGCCCGCCAAGCGTGCCGTCGCCGCGATCCGGGCGGCCGGCGTCGCCGCGGAGCCGTCCCTGTCCGCGGGCGCGTTCGTGTGCAACCACGTCATGTACTCGCTCCTCGACGCCCCCGGCACCGCCCGGGCCGCCGGCTTCATCCACGTGCCCTGGGACGCCGAGCACCGCCCGACGCCGGACACCCCGGCCCTGCCCGCGGCCGACCTGGCGCGCGCGGTGGCCGAGGCCGCCCTGACGGCGCTGGCCGGCGGCCCCGACCTCGACGTCCCCGGCGGCACCCTGCACTGACCCCGGACCCCGGGTCCGCGTCGGCGCGACCACCCGTGCCCGTCAGCGGCGGCGCCGCAGGCCGCGGACCACGGGCCGCTCGATGTAGCCGCCCAGGGCCAGGCCCGCGCGTCGTTCGAAGACGTTGCGCGACGCCGGATCCCCGGTCCGCCACGTCGACCACGCCGCCGCCAGCGCGTACGCCGGCAGGAAGGGCAGGCCCAGCAGGAGGGCGTACTGGTCCGCATGGCCGGCCTCGTGCCGCCACAGCGCGGGCGTCATGCGCAGGCCGGGGCGGGTGAACACGACGTCGCCGACCGTGAACGCGGCCCCGCCCGGGAACCGGTGCGTCCAGCCGCGGGCCTCGATCAGCCCGTGCGGTCCGGGCCGCAGCGCGCAGCCGGCGACGACGGCGCCCACCAGCCCCAGCGGCGTCGCCAGGTTCAGCAGGTTCCACAGCCCGCGCGCCCGCACGTGCACCGGAGGCGTCGGCCGGGAGGGGGCCGCGGTCATGGCTGTGCCGCGGGAGCGGCGTCACCGGCGGGGGACCCGGACGCGGAGACGTCGAAGTAGAGCGGGGCATGGGCGGCGCAGCCCGGGTTGAACGGCGCCCCGCAGGCCGGGCACGCGGGATCGGCGGTGGCCTCGAGGGCGAGGTAGGCGGTCACGCTCAGCTCGGTGCGGCACACCCCGCACAGCACGTGCGGCCGGTCGAAGTCGCCGGCCGGCACCGGCACGGCCGGGTGGTCGGCGAGCTCCGCGTGGCAGCGGTGGCAGGACCAGTACGCGGGGCAGCAGGCGAAGCGCAGGGCGACGACGTCCCGCGCCGTGGCGTAATGGGCGCAGCGGGTCTGCGCGTCCAGGCCCACGCCCCGCAGCAGCGGGTCGGTGCCGTCGAGGGAGTCCGGGGCGGTCATGCGCCTCAGCCTAGGTGTGATGTCCAGGGAGGTTGTTGAGCCGGGTGGCAGGCGCGGCGCCGATCGCGGAGTGGACGCGATGATGATTGTAGAAGTGCAGCCATCCAGGCAACGCGGCCCTGCGCTCCGTCTCTGAGCTATAGAACCGGGCGTAGGCCCACCCGTCAGCGAGCGTGCGATGGAACCGCTCAATCTTCCCGTTCGTCTGCGGCCGGTAGGGCCGAGTCCGCTTGGGCTTGATCCCGAGCTCGGTGCAGGCATCACGCCAGGCATGCGAGCGGTAGGCCGAGCCGTTGTCCGAGAGCACCCGCTCCACCTCCACTCCCAGGCGTGCGAAGTGGGCGACCGCGCGGCGCAACACCGCGATGGCCGTCTGGCTGCGTTCATCGGAGTGCATCTCGACATAGGCGAAGCGGGAGTGATCATCGATCACGGTGTGCAGAAAGCCCACCCCGAGCCGGGGCTGGTATCGGGCATCACGGGTTCCTTCGCGGTCCGAGGTCGCCGCGCGGTGCTTCATGCCCTGCTGGCGCCCGACGAATCGGTGTCCGCCCCCGTCGGGGATGCGCCCGAACTTGGTGACGTCGACGTGGATCAGCGAGCCGGGGTGGGGGTGCTCGTAGCGGCGGATCGGCTCGCCGGTGACCCGGTCCAGACGGGCGAGGCGGTTGATCCGGCAGCGCACGAGCACGGCATGGACGGTGGAGGCCGGCATCCCGAGTTCTCCAGCGATCTGTGCCGGCCCCAGGCGTCGGCGCCATCGGGCGGCCACGATCTGTTTCACCACCGCCGGCGGTGTTCTGGTCGGCATCGTGGACGGCCGGCTGGACCGGTCTGCCATCCCTGCAGGTCCCTCGGCCCGGAAGCGTGTGGCCCATTTGCGTGCGGTGGGTGGGGAGACCATGAACATCTTGGCCGCGGTGGCGACCGGCCAGTGCTCCTCGACGATGAGCTTGGCCAGGCGTAGGCGGGCGCGAGGGGTCAGGGCGGCGTTAGCGTGGGGCATGAAGGCCTTCTGTTCGCGTGAGCGGTTTCTCGACAACTCCACTCTCGCAACAGGAGGCCTTCGCCTGTCAGCTATTCACGCAACAACGTCCCTGGACATCACACCTAGGCCGACCAGACCCGGGGCGGACACTAGACTGACGGGCGTCCCACCGTCCCCCATGCGAAGGTCGTTGCCCTGATGACACCCAGCCCCGAGACCGGCGCGGAGCCCACCGCGCCCGTGGCGGAGATCTCCCCCGTGGACGCGGAGGCGGTGGAGGCCGCCGTGCAGGCCGCACTCGCCGCGTACGAGGCCGCGGCCGACCTCGATGAGCTCAAGGCCGCCCGCCTGGCCCACACCGGCGACCGGGCCCCCCTGACTCTCGCGAACAAGGCGATCGGCGCTCTGCCCAAGGAGCGCAAGGCGGAGGCCGGCAAGCTCATGGGCGCCGCTCGCGGCCGCCTGGGCAAGGCCCTGGCCGCCCGCACCGAGGTGCTCGAGGCGGAGCAGGCCGCGCGGATCCTGCGCGAGGAGACGGTGGACGTGACCACCGCGGTCCGTCGCCGCCGCGTCGGCGCCCGTCACCCGCTCTCGCTGACGATGGACCGCGTCTCGGAGATCTTCGTCGGCATGGGCTGGGAGATCGCGGAGGGCCCCGAACTCGAGTCCGAGTGGTTCAACTTCGACTCCCTCAACTTCGCGCCGGACCATCCGGCCCGCGAGATGCAGGACACCTTCTTCGTGGCCCCGGCCGAGGCCCACCTGCTGCTGCGCACCCACACCTCCCCGGTGCAGATGCGCTCCCTGCTCGAGCGGGGCGCCCCCACCTACGTGCTGTGCCCGGGCCGCACGTTCCGCACGGACGAGCTGGACGCCACGCACACCCCGGTGTTCCACCAGTTCGAGGGCCTGGCCGTGGACAAGGGCCTGACCATGGCCCACCTGCGCGGCACCCTCGAGTACTTCGCCCGCCAGATGTTCGGGGCCGAGGCGGCCATCCGCCTGCGCCCGAACTTCTTCCCGTTCACCGAGCCCAGCGCCGAGCTGGACATCTGGCACCCCGGCGCCAAGGGCGGGCCCCGCTGGATCGAGTGGGGCGGCTGCGGCATGGTGCACCCGAACGTGCTGCGCGCCGCGGGCCTGGACCCGGAGGAGTACTCCGGGTTCGCGTTCGGCATGGGCGTGGAGCGCACGCTCATGTTCCGCAACGAGGTCCCGGACATGCACGACATGATCGAGGGCGATGTCCGCTTCTCCCAGCACTTCGGAATGGAGGTCTGATCCATGCGCATCCCCCTGGACTGGCTGCGGGAGTTCGTCCCCGTGCCCGCGGAGCACCGTGCCGAGGACGTGATGGCCGACCTCGTCCGCGTCGGCCTCGAGGAGGAGGACGTCCACCGTCCGGCCGCCGAGCTGCAGGGCCCGATCGTCGTCGGGCAGGTGCTCTCCAAGGAGCCCGAGCCGCAGAAGAACGGCAAGACCATCAACTGGTGCTCCGTGCGGGTGGTGCCCGAGGGCGCCGCCCAGCCGCTCACCGGCGAGGGGATCGAGCCCTCCGGCGTGCAGGGCATCGTGTGCGGCGCCCACAACTTCGAGGTCGGGGACAAGGTCGTCGTGGCCCTGCCCGGCGCGGTGCTGCCCGGCGACTTCCGCATCAGCCCCCGCAAGACCTACGGGCACGTCTCGGCCGGCATGATCGCCTCCAGCACGGAGCTGGGCATGGGCGACGACGGCACGGACGGGATCATTGTGCTCGGCGACCTCGGGCTCGACCCCGAGCCGGGCACCGACGCCCGGGACGTCCTGGACCTGCACGGCGAGGCCGCCGAGATCAACGTGACGCCCGACCGCGGCTACGCGTTCTCGATGCGCGGCGTCGCGCGCGAGTACGCGCACGCCACCGGCGTGCCCTTCACGGACCCGGCCGCGGCCATCCACCCGCCCGCGGCCGACGACGCCGGCCCGGCCGTCCGCATCGACGACGACGCGCCGATCCACGGCGAGCCCGGGGCCACCCGCTTCGTGGCCCGCACGGTCTCCGGTGTGGACGCGACCCGTCCGACCCCACCGTGGCTGGCCGCGCGCCTGCGCCTGGCCGGCATCCGCACCATCTCCCTGCCGGTGGACATCTCCAACTACGTCATGTGGGAACTGGGCCAGCCCCTGCACTTCTACGACGCGGACACGCTCTCCGGCGAGATCGTGGTGCGCCGCGCGCGGGCCGGAGAGACCCTGACCACCCTCGACGGCAAGGAGCGCGAGCTCGACGCGGAGGACCTGCTCATCACGGACGACTCCGGCCCCATCGGCCTGGCGGGCGTCATGGGCGGGGCCGCCACCGAGGTCACGGACGCCACCACCACGATCGTGGTCGAGTCCGCGAACTTCGACCCGGTGTCGATCGCGCGGACGCGGCGCCGGCACCGCCTGCCCTCGGAGGCGTCGAAGCGCAACGAGCGCGGCGTCGACTGGGAGATCGCCGACGAGGCGGCCGAGCGGGCCGTCCAGCTGCTCGTCGAGCTCGCCGGCGGCACCGCCGAGCCCGGGGTCACCGACGTCGGGACGCGGCCGCAGCCGGCCGTCGTCGAGATGGCCGCCGACTTCCCCTCCGCCCTGGTGGGCGTGGCGTACACGACCGACGAGGTCGTGGAGACGCTGCGCGCCCTGGGTGCCGAGGTGACCGTCGCCGAGGCCGCCGACGACGCCGCCCCGCGGCTGACCGTGACCGCCCCGTCGTGGCGCACGGACCTGCGCATCCCCGAGGACCTCGCCGAGGAGGTCGCGCGCCTGCGCGGCTACGACGAGATCCCCTCCGTGGTGCCCGTGGCCCCGCCGGGCCGCGGCTTCACCCGCCGCCAGGCCCAGCGTCGCCGCGTGTCGGCCGCGCTCGCGGCCGCGGGTCTCACCGAGGTGCTGGCCTACCCGTTCGTCTCCGAGGAGCAGAACCGGCGTTTCGGGGCGGACTCGGACGCGCAGGGCCAGGCCCTGGCGATGGTGGCCCTGGCCAATCCGATCGCCTCCCAGTACCGGCACCTGCGCCTGTCGCTGCTGCCGGGCCTCGTCGAGACCGCGCGCCGCAACCTCAGCCGCGGCTTCCGCGATCTGGCGCTGTACGAGATGGGGCTGGTCTTCCTGCCCGGCGCGCAGCTGGGCTCGGCGACGATCCCCCCGCGCGCGGTCCACCCCTCCGCCGAGGTCCTCGCCGACCTCGAGGCCGGCATCCCCGCCCAGCCGTGGCATGTGGCCGGTCTGTACGCCGGGCACGACTCGGCGCCCGGACCGGACCACGACCCCCGCCCGGTGGACTGGCAGGACGCGGTCGCCGGGGCCCTCGACGTGGCCGACGTCCTCGGCGTCGAGCTGGCCGTCCGGCAGGGCCGGCACCACGCGTTCCACCCGGGCCGGGTGGCCGAGCTCGTCGTCGTGACCGAGCACGGGGACCGGGTGGTGGGCGTCGCCGGCGAGCTGCACCCGCAGTGGCTCGAGGCCGAGGACCTGCCCGCCCGCACGAGCGTGTGGGAGCTGGACCTGGACGCGCTGTGCGCCGCGGCCCCCGAGATCGTGGTGGCCGCACCGCTGTCCACGTTCCCCGTGAGCACGCAGGATGTGGCGCTCGTGGTGGACGAGGCCGTCGTGGCCGGGGACGTGCGCGCGACCCTCGCCGAGGGCGCCGGGGAGCTGCTCGAGGCCGTCGAGCTGTTCGACGTCTACCGGGGCGCGGGCGTGCCGGAGGGGCGGAAGTCCCTCGCGTTCTCCCTGCGCTTCCGCGCCCCTGACCGCACGCTCACCGCGGAGGAGGTCTCCGAGGCCCGCGCCGCGGCCACCGCGCTCGCGGCGCAGCGGCACGGGGCGGTCCAGCGCTGACCGTGTCCGTCGCGACCGGCCCGTGGGGCCTGACATCGGCCGTCCCCGCCTCGGCGGGGGCGGCCGACGCCGTCTCCGCGCTGCTCGGTCAGGTGCGCACCGCCCTGACGGCGGCGTGGGGCGTGCCGGTGGGGCCGCTCGGGCTCCGGCACGCCTGCCCGCGCTGCGGCTCGGCCGCGCACGGCGTCCCCGCGCTGACCGGCCTGCCCCCCGGCCGGGTCGCCCTCGTCTCGTTCACGCGCGTCCGGATGCCCGGCACTGAGGACCGGGCTCGGATCGGGGCGTGGTGGGCGCCGGCACGGCCCGCCGACGGGCTCGGCCTCGGGGTGGACGTCGAGCGGGCGGACGCCGCGGCCTTCGCGGACGAGGACGGCCTGGGCGGGGTGGGCTTCTCGACGGCGGAGCGCGCCCGGGTGCGGGAGCTTCCCGCCCCCGAGAGGCCCGCCGCGCGGGCCCGGCTGTGGACGCGCAAGGAGGCGCTCGTGAAGGCCGCCGGCACCGGCTTCACGGGCGACCCCGCCGCCGTCGACGCGCTGACCGTGCCGGCCGACGTCGTGCTGGTGGACCTCACCGACCGGCTGCCGGGCGGTCTCGTCGGGACGCTGGCGCTGCGGGGCCGCTGAGTCGACCGCGCGGCCGCCTCAGCCCGGGAACGGCGGCAGCTCGGGCCGCAGCGTCCACGCGTCGAAGAGCTCGTCCACCTGCGCTCGGCTCACCCCGGCGTGCGGGGCCCACGCGTGCACGTGCGTGCGCAGCCCCAGGGAGTCGACGGTGCCGAACCGGTGCTCTCGCACCCAGGCGCGCAGCATGGAGCCGAAGAGGTCCGTGCCCAGCAGGTGCCGCAGCGCCTCCACGGTGAGCGCGCCGCGCTTGTACACCCAGTCCTCGAACATCTCCTCCGGCCCGGGCTCGGCCAGCGCCTGCTCCACCGGGTGCGCGGCCAGCTTCTGCCAGGCCCGCCGCGCCATCGAGGTGATGCTCGACCGCCCCGAGGCCTCGGCCCACAGCCACTCGGACCAGCAGGCGAAGCCCTCGTGCAGCCACAGGTCGGACCAGCGGCCCAGGGTCACGGCGTTGCCGAACCACTGATGGGACATCTCGTGGGCGATCAGCCGCTCGGACTCCCACGAGCCGTCCAGGTGGTTGGTGCCGAACAGCGACATGCCCGCGGCCTCGAGGGGGATCTCGAGCTCCTCGTCGGCCACGACCGCGGTGTAGTCCTCGAACGGGTACGGCCCGTAGGCGTCGATGAACGTGGCCATCATGGCCGGCTGGGGGGCGAGGGCCCGGCGGGCCCGCTGCTCGGTCCGCGGGGAGACCACGAGGCGCAGCGGCGGCAGCCCCTCGGCGGGAGGGGCGGCGTCCACGAGCCGGTAGCGGCCGATCTGCACGCTGAGCAGGTAGGCGGGCACGGGCTGGTCGAGCCGCCACCGCCACGTGACCCGCGAGCCGCGTGTGCGCACGGGTGCGCCCACGCCGTTGGCGACGGGCAGGTAGCCCGCGTCGCAGGTGAGGGTGATCTCCGCCGTCGAGCGTGAGGTGGGCGAGTCCACGCACGGCAGCCACGTGGAGGCGCCGTGGGGCTGCCCGGCCACGAGCACGCCGTCCGTGAGCTCCTCCCAGCCGATGGTGCCCCACGGGCTGCGCCGCAGCGTGGGCGTGCCCGCGTAGACCACCGTCAGCTCCACGAGCGTGCCCTCCGGCCGGCTCTCGCCCAGGTCGACGACGAGGCGGCTCGGGGCGCGGCCCGGCTGGGTGAACGAGGAGGCGATGGCGCGGCCGTCGACGACGGCGTCCACCCGGGACACGCGCAGCCGGTGCAGGTCCAGCTCGATGCGGCGGCTCTGCTTCGTCAGGCGCACGCGCAGGACGGCGGTGCCGGAGACCCGGTTCGCGGCCAGGCGCACGTCGAGGTCCAGCGCGATGTGCTCGACGGTGGCGGCGTCGGTGCCGACGCCCGGGACGTAGGGATCGGTGCTCATGCTTCCTCTCGGGAGGGGGTGGCTGCGGCGGGGTCGCCGTCGGGACGACGCCACGGGGAGACCGGGTTGCCGAGCCACCACGTGCCGGCGGGCAGCTCCTCGCCGCGCATCACGAGGGACCCGGCGCCGACGGTGGTGCCGCGGCCCAGGCGAGCGGCGGGCAGCACCACGGAGTGGGGGCCGAGGGTGGCGCCGTCCTCCAGCACGACGGCGTCCAGGGACATCACGCGGTCGTGGAACAGGTGGGTCTGGACGACGCAGCCGCGGTTCACGGTGGCGCCGTCGCCGAGCTCCACGAGGTCGGCCTCGGGCAGCCAGTAGGACTCGACCCAGGCGCCGTGGCCGATGCGGGCGCCCATCGCGCGCAGGAACCAGACCAGGGCGGGGGTGCCGGCCGCGGCCCGGCTGAACCACGGGGCGGCGAGGAACTCGGTGAAGGTGTCCGCGACCTCGTTGCGCCAGATGAACGAGGACCACAGCGGGTGCTCGCCCGCGCGGATCCGGCCGACGAAGACCCGCTTGGCGAGCACGGTCAGGCCCGCCGCGACCGCGCCGGCCGCGAGCAGGACGACGCCGCCCAGGATGAAGGCCAGCGCCCACGTGCCGACCGCGATGAGGGCGGCCAGCGTCGCGCCGACGGCGATGGACAGGGCCACGTGCAGCCACACCGGGATCGCGCGCAGCAGCTCCCAGGCGGTGCGGGCGGCCTTGAGCCGGGCCGGCGGGTCGTAGGTGAGGGAGGCGTCCGCGGTGACCTCGTTGCGGCGCAGGCGCACGGGCGGGGAGCCCATCCAGGACGTGCCCGCCTTGGTCTTGGCCGGGGTGGTGGACAGCACCGCCACGAGCGAGTCGCGGCGCAGAGTGCGGCCGCCGGGCACCATGCCGGAGTTGCCCACGAACGAGCGCTTGCCGACCTTCGCGGGGGCCACGTGCATCCACCCGCCGTCGAGGGAGTAGGAGGAGACCATCGTGTCGTCGGCGAGGAACGCGCCGTCGCCCACGCGGGTCATGCACGGCACGAGCACCACGGTGGAGGCCTCGACGCCGCGGCCCACCTCGGCGCCCAGCAGGCGCAGCCACGTCGGCGTGAAGCGGGAGGCGTAGATCGGGAAGAGCTGGTCGCGGGCGGCATCGAGGACGCGCTCGGTGGCCCACACCTGCCAGCCGACCCGGGAGCGCACGGGGTGGTGCCCCTCCGTGATGCCGAGCGCGAGCAGGCGCACCGTGACGAGCACGAGCAGCATCTGGGTCAGGAACCACACGCCGGCCACCAGGGGGCTCGCGGCCAGCAGCCGCGCCGCGGTGGTCCCGACGGCGGCCAGCGGCCCCGCCTCCGGGGCCGGCGGCCACCAGGTCAGCGACCACGCGGCCACCGCGGCCGCCGCGGCGGCGGAGACGAGCGGAAGGAGGGAGATGAGGGTCGAGAGGACGGTCGCCATCAGGCGCCAGCCCCGGGTCTCCCGCGGCGCCTCGGCGGGGCCGCGGGACTTCACCTTGCCCACCTTGACGGCGGGGGAGCCGGCGTGGCGCTGGCCGCCGCGCACCCGCCCGGCGACGGTGGACCCGGCCTCGACGTGCGCCCCGGAGCCGACCTGGGCGCCCGGCAGGAGCGTGGAGCGGGCGCCCACGACGGCGTCCGCGCCGATGCGCACCTCGCCGAGCCGGACGACGTCGCCGTCGACCCAGTAGCCGGACAGGTCCACCTCGGGCTCGATCGCGGCGCCCTCCTCGACCGTGAGCATGCCGGTGACCGGTGGCACGGTGTGCATGTCCACGTCCTTGCCGATCCGGTTGCCCAGCAGTCGCGCGTAGGCGGGCACCCACGTGGCGCCGGCCAGCGAGTAGGGGTCCACGAGGTCGCTGATCTGCTGGGCGAGCCACAGGCGCAGGTGGACGCGGCCGCCGCGCGGGTAGGACCCGGGGCTCACACCGCGCAGCAGCAGCCGGGCGATCGCGGCGGTGAGCAGCATGCGGCCGGGCACGGTGACCACCAGCAGGCCGGCCACGATCAGCACCCACCACGGCACGGTGGGCAGCCCGGGCGCCAGCCCGGAGAGCGTCAGCAGGTTCAGGGCCAGGCCGGTCCACACGCCCAGGCGCAGGGCGGGCAGGACGAAGACCGGCAGCCCCACGAGGGTCTGGACCCACTGGGTGCGGTGACGGGTGCGGTCGACGTGCCGGTCGTGCACCTCGATGCCGCGGGGGCCGTCCTCGCCCACGACGGCGGCCACGAGGGCCCCGGCGGTGGGGTTGCGGTAGACGTCCTGGACGGTCACGGCCGGGTGGCGCAGGCGCAGGCGGGCCACGAGCTGGGCCGCGGCGAGCGAGCCGCCGCCGGCCTCGAAGAAGTCCGTGTCGGCGTCCTGGGGGGGCGCGCCGAGCACGTCCGCCCACTGGCGCAGCACCCAGCCGTCGGCGGTGTCCTCGTCCGGCTGGGGTGCGTCCTCGTCCACCTCGGCGCCGGGCAGGGGCCACGGCAGCGCATGGCGGTCCACCTTGCCGGAGGTCTTCGTGGGCAGGGAGTCCACGACGGCCAGTCGGGGCACGAGGGCGGCCGGCAGCTCCGCCGCGAGGTGCTCGCGGGCCATGTGCAGGTCGAGCTCGGCCTCGGGGTCCGCGGGCACGAGGTAGCCGACGAGGATCTGGTGGCCCGCCGGGGTGGTCTGCACGGCCGCGGCGCCGCCGTGGACGCCGGGCAGGGCCTGGAGGGCCGCGTCCACCTCGCCGAGCTCGATGCGGCGGCCGCCGAGCTTGACCTGGTCGTCGGCGCGGCCGACGAACAGCAGGCCCTCCGGCTCGAAGACCACGAGGTCGCCGGAGCGGTAGGCGCGCTCCCAGCCGAGGGAGGGCATGGGGGCGTACTTCTCGGCGTCCTTGGCCGGGTCGAGGTAGCGGGCCAGGCCGACGCCGCCGATGATCAGCTCACCCGTCTCGCCCTCGGCCACGGGCAGCGTGGTCTGCGGGTCGACGACGGCCAGGTCCCAGCCGTCCAGGGGCAGGCCGATGCGGACCGGGCCGAGACCGGTGAGCGGGGCCGCGCACGCGACGACGGTGGCCTCCGTGGGGCCGTAGGTGTTCCAGACCTCGCGGCCGTCCTCCGCCAGGCGCGCGGCGAGCTCGGGCGGGCAGGCCTCGCCGCCGAAGATCAGCAGCCGGACGTTGTCCATGGCCTCGGTGGGCCACATCGCGGCGAGGGTCGGCACGGTGGACACGGCGGTGATGCGCCGCTCGGCGAGCCACGGGCCGAGGTCCATGCCGGAGCGCACGAGCGAGCGGGGGGCCGGGACCAGGCACGCACCGTGACGCCAGGCGAGCCACATCTCCTCGCACGAGGCGTCGAACGCGACGGACAGTCCCGCCAGCACGCGGTCCCCCGGGGCGAGCGGATCGTCCGCCAGGAAGATCCGTGCCTCGGCGTCCACGAAGGCCGCGGCCGAGCGGTGGCTCACCGCCACGCCCTTGGGGGTGCCCGTCGAGCCCGAGGTGAAGATGATCCACGCGTCGTCCTCGAGCCCGGGGGTGCGGGCCTCGGCGGCCGGGTCCACGGTGTGCTCGGGGTGCGGGGCGTAGACCCGCTCGTCGGTGAGGACGCCGGCCACCTTCGCCTCGCCGAACACGAGACGGGCGCGCTCCTCTGGATCGTCCGCGTCCACGGGGACGTAGGCCGCGCCGGCGGCGAGCACGCCGAGGATCGAGACGTAGAGCGCGGCCGTGCCCGAGGCGATCCGGACGCCGACCCGGTCTCCCGCCCGCACGCCGGCGGTCCACAGGTGGCGGGCGGTCTCGTCGACGCGCTCCCGCAGCTCCGCGTACGTCAGCGGCTCGACGCCGTCGTCCAGGGCCGTCGCGTCCGGGTGCTCGCGCGCCGTGGCGTCGAAGATCTCGACGAGCGTCCGGGCGGGCGGGGTGCGCTCGGAGCCGGGCAGCTGCGCCCGATGCGGCGCGGCCGTGGGGTCGAGGGGGACGGGGGGCGGGGTGGGCGCGGCGGACGAAAGGGACACGGGGCCTCCGGAGGATCTGAGCGGCGAACCGAGGGTCGGACGCGGACCAGGCCGCAGCGTGACATTCTATGCCTCACCCGTGGTCGCGTGGGGCGCCTGGACGGCACCGGGCGGGTCCGGCTCAGGACAGGGTGAGCACCACCTTGCCCGTCGTCGACCGGGATTCGAGGGCGGCGTGCGCGGCGGCCGCGTCCGCCAGGGGGAAGCGCTCGCCGATCCGGACGTCGAGCTCGCCGGAGGCCCACGCCCCGAACACCTCTCCACCACGCCAGCGGGTCTCCTCGCCCGTGCGCGTGTAGTGCACCAGCGAGGGCCGGGTGACGTACAGCGCGCCGGCCGCGTTGAGCCGCTGCAGGTCGAAGGGGGGCACCTGCCCGGAGGCCCCGCCGAAGAGCACGAGCGTGCCGCGCACGCGCAGCACCTCGAGCGAGGTGTCGAAGGTGTCCTTCCCCACGCCGTCGTACACGGCGTGCGCGCCCTCGCCGTCGGTCAGCTCCGCCACCGTGGCGGCGAGGTCCGGATAGTCCACCGCGGCGACGGCGCCCGCGCCCCGGGACAGCTCCCGCTTCTCCTCCGTGGACGCCGTGGTGACCACGCGGGCGCCGCGGGCCGTCGCGAGCTGGGTGAGCAGGAGCCCCACTCCGCCGGCACCGGCCGTCACGACCACCGTGTGGCCCTCCTCCACCGGGAAGGTGGACCGGCAGAGGTAGTGGGCCGTCATGCCCTGCAGCGGAAGGGCGGCGGCCTCGGCCAGGTCGATGCCCTCCGGGACGGTGAGGAGACGATCCGCGGGGGCGGTGAAGTGCTCGGCGTACGCACCGGTGGCCGTCGCGGTGGCGACACGGGCCCCCAGGAGCGCGGCGTCCACGCCCTCGCCGAGCGCGACGACCTCGCCGGAGCCCTCGGTGCCGGGGGTGAAGGGCAGGTCCATCGTGTAGACCCCGGAGCGCTGGTACGTCTCGATGAAGTTCAGGCCCGCCGCGGCGGTGCGCACCAGCACGTGCCCCGGCGCGGGGGAGGGCACCTCCGTCTCGGTCCACTGCAGGACCTCGGGGCCGCCCGTGGCGGACACGACGACGGCGTGGTGGGTGCGGGGGACGGCGGGGGTGTTCGCAGTGGTCATGGCCCCACTCTAGGAGCGGGCCGGGCCATCCGGCCCGGCCCGGGGGACCCGAAGCGCCGCATAGATATTCGGTGCAGCGCATATCTGCGCTAGCATGAAGCCATGACCCACACCGTCGCCGTCTCCGGAGCCAGCGGCTACGCCGGGGGGGAGGCCCTGCGCCTGCTCGCCGGCCACCCGTCCGTCACCGTCGGAGCCATCACGGCCCACTCGAACGCGGGGGAGCGCCTCGGCGCTCTCCAGCCGCACCTGCACGCCCTGGCGGACCGCGTCCTCGCCGAGACCACCGCGGAGGTCCTCGCCGGCCACGACGTCGTGATCCTCGCGCTGCCCCACGGGGCCTCCGGGGCGCTCGCGGCCGAGATCGCCGAGCGATCCCCGGACACCCTGGTGATCGACGCGGGCGCCGACCACCGCCTCGAGTCCGCCGCAGACTGGGAGGCCTTCTACGGCACCGCGCACGCCGGGACCTGGCCCTACGGCCTGCCCGAGCTGCCCGGTCAGCGCGAGCGACTCGCCGGCACCCGCCGCATCGCCGTCCCCGGGTGCTACCCGACCACCTCGATCCTCGCCCTCGCGCCCGGCTTCGCCGCGGGGCTGCTCGAGCCGCAGGACGTGGTGATCGTCGCCGCCTCGGGCACCTCCGGGGCGGGCAAGGCGCTCAAGCCGCACCTGCTCGGCGCCGAGGTCCTGGGCGGGATGAGCCCGTACGGCGTCGGTGGCGGGCACCGGCACACCCCGGAGATCGAGCAGGGCCTGGCCCAGGCGGCCGGCGAGCCGGTCCGCGTCTCCTTCACGCCCACGCTCGCGCCGATGTCGCGCGGCATCCTCGCGACGGCCACGGCGCGGCTGCGCCCCGGCGTCGCCGCCGCGGACGTGCGCGCCGCATGGGCCGCGGCCTACGGCGGCGAACGCTTCGTGCACCTGCTGCCCGAGGGGCAGTGGCCCACCACGAAGGCGGTCCTCGGCTCCAACCACGTGCAGCTGCAGCTCGCCGTGGATGAGCGGGCCGGCCGCGTGATCGTCTGCGCGGTGCTCGACAACCTCACCAAGGGCACGGCCGGCGGCGCCGTGCAGTCCATGAACATCGCCCTGGGCCTGCCGGAGCAGGCGGGGCTCGAGCAGCAGGGGGTCGCGCCGTGAGCGTCACCGCAGCACAGGGGTTCCGGGCGGCCGGTGTCACCGCGGGGCTGAAGGCCTCGGGCACGCCCGACGTCGCCGTCGTCGTCAACCAGGGCCCGCGTGACGCGGCGGCCGCCGTCCTCACCGAGAACCGGGTGGCGGCCGCCCCCGTGGTCTGGACCCGCCGCGCCGTGCGGGACGGCCGCGCGACCGCGGTCGTCCTGAACTCCGGCGGGGCCAACGCGGCCACCGGCGCCGAGGGCCTCGAGGACGCCCGTCGCACCGCCGAGCACGCGGCCGCCGCCCTCGGGACCGCCGCCGACGACGTGCTCGTCTGCTCGACCGGCCTCATCGGCGAGCGCCTGCCGATGGACACGCTCACCGCGGGCGTGTCCGAGGCGGTCGCCGCCCTGAGTGCGGACGGCGGTGAGGACGCCGCCGTCGCGATCAAGACCACGGACACCGTGGCCAAGACCGCCGTCGCCCGCGGCGAGGGCTTCACCGTGGGCGGCATGGCCAAGGGGGCGGGCATGCTGGCACCCGGCATGGCCACCATGCTCAGCGTCATCACCACGGACGCCGACGTCCCCGCCCCCGCCCTCGACGCGGCCCTGCGCGAAGCCGTGCGCGCCACCTTCAACCGGGTCGACTCGGACGGGTGCATGTCCACCAATGACACCGTGATCCTGCTGGCCTCGGGCGCGTCCGGGACCGCGCCCGAGCCCGCGGCGTTCGCCGCGGCCCTCCACGAGGTCTGCGCGGACCTGTCCCGCCAGCTCGTCGCCGACGCCGAGGGCGCCCGGCACGACATCGCCGTGCGCGTGGTCCACGCCGAGACCGAGGAGGCGGCCGAGGCCGTCGCGCGCGCCGTCGGCCGCTCCAACCTGTTCAAGACCGCGATCTTCGGCCAGGACCCGAACTGGGGACGCGTGATCGCCGCCGTCGGCACGGTCCCGGAGTCGGTCGCCGCCTTCGACCCGTACGCCCTCGACGTGCGCTTCAACGGCGTCCAGGTGTGCCGCGCCTCCGGCGTGGGGGAGGACCGCTCCCGCGTGGACCTCTCGGCCCGCGAGGTGCTCGTCGAGGTCGACCTGCACGCCGGCGACGCCGAGGCCACGGTCTGGACCAACGACCTGACGCACGACTACGTCCACGAGAACTCCGCCTATTCCACGTGAGGACCCCCAGCATGAGCCCGCACACCGACCCGGCCACGGCGGCCGCACCCGTCCTGTCCACCGCGGACCGGCTCGACCGCGCCGAGTCCAAGGCGGAGGTCCTCGTCGAGGCCCTGCCCTGGATCCGGCGGTTCGCCGGAACCGTCATGGTCGTCAAGTACGGCGGCAACGCCATGGTGTCGGAGGAGCTGCGCCGGGCGTTCGCCGAGGACATCGTGTTCCTGCACCACGTGGGGGTCCACCCCGTGGTGGTGCACGGCGGCGGCCCGCAGATCAACGCGATGCTCGACCGCCTCGGCATCGCGTCCGAGTTCCGCGGCGGCCTGCGCGTGACCACCGAGGAGGCCATGGACGTGGTCCGCATGGTGCTCACAGGACAGGTGGGCCGCGAGCTGGTCGGCCTCGTGAACTCCCACGGCCCGTACGCCGTCGGCTTCTCCGGCGAGGACGCGGGGCTGCTGCGCGCCCGCCGCACGGGCGCCGTCGTCGACGGGCAGGAGGTGGACCTCGGCCTCGTGGGCGAGGTCACCGGCGTCGACCCGACCGCGATCCTCGACGTGATCGAGGCCGGGCGGATCCCCGTGGTCTCGTCGGTCGCCCCCGAGATCGACGACGCCGGCGAGCCCACCGGGCAGGTCCTCAACGTCAATGCGGACACCGCCGCCGCGGCCCTGGCCGCCGCCCTCGGCGCCGCGAAGCTCGTGCTGCTCACCGACGTCGAGGGCCTCTACGCCGACTGGCCGGACCGGGACTCCCTCATCAGCTCGCTCACCGCCGCCCAGCTGCGTGCGCTGCTGCCCTCCCTGGCCTCCGGGATGATCCCGAAGATGGCCGCGTGCCTGGCGGCCGTGGACGCCGGCGTGCAGCGCGCCCACGTCGTGGACGGCCGCCGCCCCCACTCGATGCTGCTGGAGGTCTTCACCTCCGCGGGCGTCGGCACCCAGGTGGTGCCCGACGCCGAGCCCACCGCCCCGACCACCCCCGAGGAGGACGCATGAGCACCGACCAGTCCGCGCTGCTGGAGCGCTACCACGCCGCCCTGACCGGAGTCTTCGGCCGCCCCACCCGCGTGCTCGTGCGCGGCGAGGGGGTCCACGTGTGGGACGCCGACGGCCGGCGCTACACGGACCTGCTGGCCGGCATCGCCGTCAACGCGCTCGGCCACGGCCACCCGGCGCTGGTGCGGGCCGTGTCCGAGCAGATCGCCACGCTCGGCCACGTGTCCAACCTCTTCACCTCCGAGCCGCAGATCCGCCTGGCCGAGCGCCTGCTGGAGCTGGCCGGCGCGCCCACGGGCTCCACCGTGTTCTTCGCGAACTCCGGCACGGAGGCCAACGAGGCCGCGTTCAAGCTCGCCCGCCGCCACGGTGCGGAGGACCCGTCCGGCCGCCGGACGCGGGTGATCGCGCTCGAGCGGGCCTTCCACGGCCGCACGATGGGCGCCCTCGCGCTCACGCACAAGGAGGCCTACCGGGCGCCCTTCGAGCCGCTGCCCGGCGGCGTGGAGCACGTGCCGGGCGGGGACGCCACGGCCTTGCGGGCGGCCCTGGCCCCGGACGACGACGGCGCCACCGTCGCCGCCGTCATCCTCGAGCCGGTCCAGGGCGAGGCCGGCGTGCACGGCTGGCCGGCCGGCTACCTGGCCGAGGTGCGGGCCGCGACCCGCGAGGCCGGCGCCCTGATGATCCTCGACGAGGTGCAGTCCGGCGTGGGCCGTACCGGCACGTGGTTCGGCTTCCAGAATCCGGCGGTCACCGGTGCGGCCGAGCCGGTGGTGCCCGACGCCTTCACCCTGGCGAAGGGACTGGGAGGCGGCGTGCCGATCGGGGCGCTCGTGTGCGTCGGCCCCGCCGTCTCGGGACTGCTCACCGCCGGCCAGCACGGCACCACGTTCGGCGGCAACCCCCTGGCCACCGCCGCGGGCCTGGCCGTGCTCCAGACCGTCGAGGACGAGGGCCTGCTCGGCCACGTCCGCGCCGCGGGTGAGGCCGTGGCCGCCCTGCTGGAGGACCTGCCCGAGGTGGCCGCGGTGCGCGGCCACGGCCTGTGGATCGGCGTCGATCTGGCCGACCCCGCGGGACCGGCCCCGGCCGGCGGGCTGGCCCCCGCCGTCGTCGCCGCCGGCCTCGAGGCGGGCTGGATCCTCAATGCCACCGGCCCCTCCACCCTGCGCCTGGCCCCGCCGCTGACCGTGCCCGTGGCCGAGCTCGAGCGCTTCGCCGCGGCCCTGCCCGGGCTCGTGGCCGCCGCCCTGACCCCCGCCGAAGGAGACCGCCCATGACCCCCACTGCCGCCGTCCGCCACTTCCTGGTGGACACGGACCTCACCCCGGCCGAGCAGGCCGAGGTGCTCGACCTCGCCGCCCAGATGAAGGCCGACCGGTTCCGGCACCGCCCGCTGGCCGGGCCCCGGACCGGCATCGTGTTCTTCGACAAGACCTCCACGCGCACCCGCGTCTCGTTCGCCGCGGGCATCGCCGAGCTCGGCGGGACGCCGTTGATCGTGAACCCGGGGGAGTCGCAGCTGGGCCACAAGGAGTCCGTGGCCGACACGGCCCGCGTGCTGGAGCGGATGGTCGGCGTCATCGTCTGGCGCACGTTCGCCCAGGCCGGCCTCGAGGAGATGGCCGCCCATTCCTCGGTGCCCGTGGTCAATGCGCTCAGCGACGACTACCACCCCTGTCAGATCCTCGCCGACCTGCTGACGGTGCGCGAGCACCTCGGCGGCACGGCGGGCCGCACTCTGGCGTATCTGGGGGACGCGGCGAACAACATGGCCCACTCGTACCTGCTCGGCTGCGCGACGGCCGGCATGCACGTGCGGGTCGCCGGACCCGAGGGGCATCTGCCTGCCGAGGACGTCGTGGCCGCCGCCCGACAGCGGGCGGCGGAGACGGGCGGTTCCATCCTCGTCACGACGGACGCGGCCGAGGCCCTGGCGGACGCGGACGTCGTCGTGACCGACACGTGGGTGTCCATGGGCCAGGAGGAGGAGAAGGAGGCACGCCTGGCGCTGTTCCGCGACTACCAGGTGGACACCGCCGCGATGGCGCGGGCGGCCGACGAAGCGATCTTCCTGCACTGCCTGCCCGCGTACCGGGGCTACGAGGTCACGGCCGAGGTGATCGACGGGCCGCGGTCCGTGGTGTTCGACGAGGCCGAGAACCGCCTGCACGCGCAGAAGGCGCTCATCGCCTGGCTGCTGTACCGCTCCGGTCTGGCCGAGGAGCCGCGCTGATGGCCGCCCCCACGACGAAGATCGCCCGTCAGGCCGCGATCCGGGAGATCCTGGCCACCCGGGGCATCCGCTCCCAGGCCGAACTCTCGGACGCCCTGGGCGATCGCGGGCTGTCCGTCACCCAGGGGACGCTCTCGCGGGACCTCGTGGACCTCGGCGCGGTGCGGACGCGTGGGCCGGCCGGCATGGTCTACGCCCTGCCGGCGGAGGGCGACGACGGCGCCGCGCCGGGCCGCGGCTCGGACGCGCAGCTGAACCGGCTGGCGAGCATGGCCCGCGAGCTGCTCGTCTCCGCCGAGCCCACCGCCAATCTCGTGGTCCTGCGCACGCCCCCGGGCGCGGCGCAGTTCCTGGCCAGCGTGATCGACCAGGCGCGCGTGGAGCACGTGATGGGCACGATCGCCGGCGACGACACCATCCTCGTCATCACCCCGGGGAGCACGTCCGCCCCGGCCGTCGCGGCCCACCTGCTGGGTCTGGCGGGCTAGCTGTACTGACCGGGGACGTCGGTCCACCGTGAGAAGGGCGGCGGGTGGCCGCAGGCCGTGGGGGCCGGTGACAGCTGTCGCAGTGCAGCCAGCCGCCGAGTCCATCGATCCTGCCGTTGGTCCGCGGACGAGAGGGCCGGGTGCGCTGTGCCGGATGCCGAGATCGTGGCAGGCCACCTGAACTGGCCCGTCTCGAAGGCGGAGGTGGATGCGACGCCCGGTCGTCGTGCGGTCAGTCGTGCATGGGCTGGCCTGTCTCAATCCAGGTCTGGATGTTGGAGATGAGGAACAGGCTGCCGGGCCCGACCTGTCGCGCCGTTTCGGTGGATGGGTCGAGCTCGTAGTGCTCGACAGTGAGCAGGGTGGCCCCGCTCTGAGCAGCGAGCGACCACACGAGGCGGAACGGGGCTTCCGGCGTCACCGCGTCGTCCCAGGTCGGCGAGAAGGTCATCTCGAGGCGCTGACCGGGGTCGGCGGCAATGATCGTGCCCTCAGCGGCCAGTCGTCCGTCGGGGTAGGTGTAGGTGCAGTCGCTGCCCGGTTCCAGCGACGAGTTGAGCGTGATGGTGAAGAACCAGGAGGAGCATTCCTGGGCGAGGGCGGTCCAGACGCGTTCGGGCGTGGCGTCGATGACGACGGCCTGGCGGTGCAGGGGCGCGGCGGTGGTCATGGCTTCCGGTCTCCGTTCGGACGTGCTCTTGAGGCGGTTCAGTGCCTGCCCACGATCGGTCACGCTCTGGCCGTCGCGTTCGTGCAGGGCATCGAGCAGCACCCGCCTGCCCGGATGGGACAGGGCCAGGAGGACCGTGTCGTCGTCAGAAGAGGTCACGTCGAGGACAATGGGTGACTCCGGAGTCACCCATCAAGGCCCAGTGGTCCCGCAGATCCATCAACGTCGCCGGTCAGTACAGCTGGCCGACCCATCCGGCCCCGCCCGCGCGGGTGACGGGCACCAGACACGAGGAAGGCCCCCGCCGATGGCGGGGGCCTTCCTCGTGTCGTACCGGTCCGGGGGACCGGTCAGGCGTCTCAGGCCTGCGGCAGGACGAGCTCCTGGCCGACGTAGATCACGGCGGCGTCGGAGACGATGCCCTTGTTGGCCTCGTAGAGGGCGGTCCAGCCACCCTCGACCTCGTACTCGTTGGCGAGCTTCCAGAGGGAGTCACCGGACTTGACGACGATGGTCTCGGCCTCGGCGACGACGGCCTGCTCAGCGGCAGCGGCCTGCTCAGCGGCAGCGGCCTTCTGAGCGGCAGCCTTCTCCGCGGCGGCGGCACGCTGGGCGGCAGCCTTGTCGGCGGCGGCCTGCTCGGCAGCAGCCTGCTTGGCGGCCCAGCGCTCGGCGGCGGCCTGCTCAGCCGCGGCCTGCTCGGCAGCAGCCTGCTCAGCCGCGGCCTGCTCGGCAGCAGCCTGCTCAGCCGCGGCCTGCTCGGCAGCAGCCTCGTCTGCGGCGGACTGACGCTGCACGGTGGCGGTGCGCTCCACGGCGACCGGGGCGGCCTCGGTGGCGTCCACGTCACCGGCCTCCGCGTCAGCCTGGGTCAGGCCCAGCTTCTGCGAGCACAGCGGCCAGGCGCCCCAGCCCTGCAGGTCCTGGAGGATCTCGGCACGCTTGATCTGCTCGGCCTTCGAGGCCTGGTGCGGGTAGCCCTCGCCGCCGACGGCCTGCCAGGAGGACAGGGTGAACTGCACGCCGCCGTAGAAGCCGTTGCCGGTGTTGATGTCCCAGGTGCCGTTGGACTCGCACTCGGCGAGGCGATCCCAGGTGTCCACGGTGGTGGCCTGGGCCGGGGCGGAGAAGCCCACGGCGGCGGCGCCGGCGAGGGTCATGCCCGCGACGATCGAGGCAGTGGCACGGCGGGAGCGGGTGGCGGAAGTGGTGAAGAGAGTCATGGTGTCCATGGCGAGTCCTCGCTGATCGGCGGCCGAGGCGCACCGGGGTCGTCCTTCTCCTTGGTCGGGTCATGCCCTCCGTCGGTTCGAGACGACCCAGCAGCGGGCGACCGTCGGAGGGGGTTCGATGTCGTGGCCTTCCCGTGCCCGACCTCTCGGTCAGATCACGGTTCGATCACGAATCGGCTACGGAAGAGTCAACGACGGGAGCCCCCCTCGCGTCAAATCATGGGTCGACGAATTCTTGCCCGTCTGTCTCAAATTTGAGATCGGGTGACGAATCGATCCCTAGAGTCGTGGGCGCGTGGATGAAATGCACGCTACTGGCCGGAGTCGATGTCATGGTGTCTGATCCACCGGTGTGGACAACCTCCGTCACAGGAGCATGGGCGAAGGTCACGATCGAGGGCCGAGGCCGTGACCTGAGTCGCGTTCGACCCGGGATTCGAGGGCGGAGCGATGGTTGCCCGTGGCCGTCGCTGTCGGCGCAGAGGGGCTGCACAGGGGCCGTTGAGAGCTGATATTCCGTTAGTTGCATATTTATTCAAGACCCGGGTAGGATCGCCACCGAGCACGCCTCCGACGGCCACGCGCCGCGCTCGGAGACCCCCCTATATAAAGAGGAGAAAACGTGAAGGAACGCATCATCCTTGCCTACTCGGGCGGCCTGGACACCTCGGTGGCCATCGGCTGGATCGGCGAGGCCACGGGCGCCGAGGTCGTCGCCGTCGCGGTCGACGTGGGCCAGGGGGGCGAGTCCCTCGAGACGATCCGCCAGCGCGCCCTGGACTGCGGCGCCGTCGAGGCCTATGTCGCCGACGCGCGTGACGAGTTCGCCGAGCAGTACTGCATGCCCACGCTCAAGGCCAACGCCCTCTACATGGACGCCTACCCGCTGGTCTCCGCGATCTCGCGCCCGGTGATCTCCCGCCACCTGGTCGCGGCGGCCCGCCAGTTCGGCGCCTCGACGGTGGCGCACGGCTGCACCGGCAAGGGCAACGACCAGGTCCGCTTCGAGGTCTCCATCCAGACCCTCGGGCCCGACCTGAAGTGCATCGCCCCGGTGCGCGACCTCGCCCTGACCCGTGAGAAGGCCATCGAGTACGCCGAGCGCAACGACCTGCCGATCGTCACCACCAAGAAGAACCCGTTCTCGATCGACCAGAACGTGTGGGGCCGCGCCGTCGAGACCGGCTTCCTCGAGGACATCTGGAACGGCCCCACGAAGGACGTCTACGACTACACGGACGACCCCGCCTTCCCGCCGGCGCCGGACGTGGTCACGATCGCCTTCGAGCGCGGCGTCCCCACGGCCCTCGACGGCCGCGCGCTGAGCCCGCTGGAGATCATCGAGGAGCTCAACCGCCGGGCCGGTGCCCAGGGCGTGGGCCGGATCGACATCGTCGAGGACCGCCTCGTGGGCATCAAGTCCCGCGAGATCTACGAGGCACCGGGCGCCATGGCGCTGATCGCGGCCCACCGTGAGCTCGAGAACGTCACCCTGGAGCGTGAACAGGCGCGCTTCAAGAAGCATGTGGACCAGCGTTGGACCGAGCTGGTCTACGACGGCCAGTGGTACTCCCCGCTGAAGCGGAACCTGGACACGTTCATCGACGCGACCCAGGAACACGTCAACGGTGAGATCCGCCTGGAGCTCCACGGTGGCCGCGCCACGGTGCAGGGTCGCCGGTCCGAGACCGGCCTGTACGACTTCAACCTCGCCACGTACGACGAGGGCGACTCGTTCGACCAGTCCTCGGCCCGCGGGTTCATCGACATCTTCGGCCTGTCCGCGAAGACGGCCTCCGAGCGCGAGCAGCGCCTGCGCGGCAGCGACGACCTCCAGGACGTCGCCCGCCTGTCCAACGACTGACCCCGCACGCCCCGTGCACGACGGCGACCCGCCCGCGACCGGGCCGGTCGCCGTCGGCCTGTCACCGACCTCGAGGAGACCTTCGATGACCGAGAACACCGACGCCCGCCACGGGACCAACGAGGGCGCCCTGTGGGGCGGCCGCTTCGCCGGCGGCCCTTCCGAGGCGCTCGCCGCGCTCAGCAAGTCCACGCACTTCGACTGGCGCCTGGCGCCCTATGACATCGCGGGTTCCCGTGCCCACGCCCGGGTGCTGCACACCGCCGGTCTGCTCAGTGCGGACGACCTGGACGGGATGATCGCGGCCCTCGACCGTCTCGAGGCGGACGTGCGTTCCGGTGCCTACGCCCCGGCGGCGTCCGATGAGGACGTGCACGGCTCGCTCGAGCGCGGCCTCATCGAGCGGGCCGGTCCCGAGCTCGGCGGCCGCCTGCGGGCCGGCCGATCCCGCAACGACCAGGTCGCCACCCTCGGCCGGATGTTCCTGCGCGACCACGCCCGCATCATCGCGCGGGGCGTGATCGCCACTGTGGACGCGCTGCTCGATCAGGCGCGGGCGCACCCGTACGCGCCGATGCCGGGCCGCACCCACCTGCAGCACGCGCAGCCCGTCCTGCTCTCGCATCACCTGCTCGCGCACGCCTGGGCATTCGCGCGGGACCTGCAGCGGCTCGTGGATTGGGACGCACGCGCGGCCGTCTCGCCGTACGGCTCCGGGGCCCTGGCCGGCTCCTCCCTGGGTCTGGACCCGAACGCCGTGGCCGCCGAGCTCGGCTTCGAGTCGGCCGTGTGGAACTCGATCGACGGCACCGCCGCACGCGACGTGTACGCGGAGTTCGCGTGGGTCGCCGCGATGGTCGGCGTCGACCTGTCCCGCATCTCGGAGGAGGTCATCTTCTGGGCCACCAAGGAGGCGGGCTTCGTGAGGCTCCACGACGCGTACTCCACGGGGTCCTCGATCATGCCGCAGAAGAAGAACCCGGACGTCGCCGAGTTGGCCCGCGGCAAGTCCGGCCGCCTCATCGGCGACCTCACGGGGCTGCTGGCCACGCTCAAGGGCATGCCGCTGGCCTACAACCGCGACCTGCAGGAGGACAAGGAGCCCGTCTTCGACGCCGCGGACACCCTCGAGCTGCTGCTGCCCGCCGTCTCCGGGATGATCGCCACCCTCGAGTTCCAGACGGGGCGCATGGCGGAGCTGGCCCCCCAGGGCTTCGCGCTGGCCACCGACGTCGCCGAGTGGCTCGTCCGCCAGGGGGTCCCGTTCCGCGAGGCCCACGAGCTGTCGGGCGAGGCCGTGAAGGCGGCCGAGGCCCGGGGCGTGGAGCTGTGGGACCTCACGGACGAGGAGTACGCCGCCATCTCGCCGGCGCTGACCCCGCAGGTCCGCGAGGTGCTCAGCACGGAGGGCTCGCTCGCCTCTCGCGACGCCCAGGGCGGGACCGCACCGACGGCCGTCGCGGCGCAGATCGGGGCGCTCGAGGACGCCCTGGAACCGCTGCGCCGCTGGGCCGACACGCCGGGCTCCGTCGTCGACGCTCGCTGACGCGGTCGCCCGGCCGAGACGGCGTCGGCCGGGCCGGACGCGGCGGTGCCCCCAGGGCGCCGCCGCGTCACCCGCCGTTCACCGTGGTCGGCGTAGCATGGGTGGTCACTTTTCCGTCGGGCGGGCCGCAGCATGGTCCGCCCCTCACCGCACCGCGAGGGCCCCCGATGACCGATACCGTGTCCGTCCGCCAGTCCGAGCTCGACCTCGAGCGGGGTCGGGTCGCCGAGCGGTACGCCCGCCTCGACGCCCTGCGTGAGGAGAAGGAGCGCCAGCTCGCGGCCGTGCGCCGGACCGGCCCGCAGGGGTCGCTGCAGAACCACTCCGAGCGCGACGCCTTCGCCAGCCTCTACGAGGACCGGCTCGCCCAGCTCTACGCCGTGGACGACCGCCTCGTCTTCGGCCGGCTCGACCTCGACGCCGAGCAGGAGGGTGGGGCCGACGAGCAGCGGTACATCGGGCGCATCGGCCTCACCACCGAGGACCACGAGCGCCTCCTCGTCGACTGGCGCGCGGCCGAGGCCGGCGCCTTCTACCAGGCGACGGCGGCCCACCGGGGCCGTGTGCGCCGTCGTCGTCACCTGATGCTGCGGGGGCGCGAGGTGCGCGACCTCGAGGACGACATCCTGGACCCGACGCTGCTGGGCGAGGACGGGGTGCGCGCCGATGGCCAGGGTGCGCTGCTGGCCGCCGTCACCGCCCGACGCACGGGACAGATGGGGGACATCGTCGCCACGATCCAGTCGGAGCAGGACGAGGTGATCCGCGCGCCCCTGCCCGGGGCGGTCGTGGTCCAGGGCGGGCCCGGCACGGGGAAGACCGCCGTCGCCCTGCACCGCGCCGCCTACCTGCTGTACACCCACCGGGAGCGCCTCGCGCGCTCGGGCGTGCTGATCGTCGGTCCGTCGACCGCGTTCATGCGGTACATCGAGCGGGTGCTGCCCTCGCTGGGTGAGACCGGTGTCGTGATGTCCTCGCTGGGGACGCTGATGCCGGGCGTGCGGGCCGTCCCGGAGCGGGACCTCGACGCGGCGGCGGTGAAGGGCCGGCTGGACATGGTGGACGCCGTCGCCCGCGCGGTCGCGCAGCGCCAGCGCCTGCTCGTCGAGCCGCGTCGCCTGCTGATCGACGGCACGACCGTCAAGCTCAAGCCGGCCATGGTCCGGCGCGCCCGGGACAAGGCGCGGGCCACCCGCAAGCCCCACAACGAGGCCCGGGTGACGTTCGTGAAGATCCTCGTCCGCGAGCTCGCGGAGAAGCTGCGCAAGAAGCTGGAGAAGTCCTCGGGCACCCCGGTGCAGCGTGACCTCCTGCTGGAGGACGTGCGCACCTCGCGCGACGTGCGCATCGCGCTCAACCTCTGCTGGATGCCGTTGACGCCGGAGAGGCTGATCGGCGACCTCCTCACCCGGGAGGACCTGCTCCGGGCGGCCGCCCCGTGGCTGTCCGACGCCGAGGTCGGCGCGCTCCTGCGGCCGGCCGACGCCCCCTGGACCGAGGCCGACGTGCCCCTGCTGGACGAGGCGGCCGAGCTGCTCGGACGGCTCGAGACCCCGGGCCGGGGCGGTGAGTCCACGGCTCAGCACGAGCGCAACCTCGAGAACGCCCGGGCGTCCCTGGAGAACATGCACCAGACGCTCGCGGACCTGGGCGTCGACGGCGTCGTGGACGCCGAGCAGCTGGCCGCGGCCAATGAGGCACGCGGGGTGCGACGGACCACCGCCGAGACCGCGGCCCACGACCGCACCTGGACGTACGGGCACGTGGTGGTCGACGAGGCCCAGGAGCTCTCTCCGATGCAGTGGCGCCTGCTGGCGCGCCGCTGCCCGATGAAGTCGTTCACCATCGTGGGCGACATCGCGCAGTCCTCCCGTCGCGACGCGGCCGGCTCGTGGGCGTCCGTCCTCGCCCCGGAGTTCGGGGACCGCTGGCGCCTGGAAGAGCTGACCGTGAACTACCGTTCGCCGGCACGCGTGATGCGCTGGGCCGCGCAGGTCGCGCGGGCGGCCGGGCTCGAGGTCTCCCATCCGCGCGCCGTGCGTGAGGGCGATCACCGCCCGCGCCTGGTGACGGAGCCGGGCGGTGACGTCGCAGCCCTGGCCCTCGAGGCGGTCGAGGTCGAGCGGAACCGCGTGCCCGAGGCCCTGACCGCCGTGATCGCCCCCGCCGGGCAGACGGGGGAGCTGCTCACGGCCCTCCGCGAGCGGTGGGGGGAGGCGGCCGTGGACACCGCGCCGCTGCCCGGCGTCGCGATCGTCGTCGCCACCCCGTGGGAGACCAAGGGACTGGAGTTCGACACCGTCGTCCTCGTCTCGCCCGAGCGGATCGTGGACGACGCGCGCGGCGTGGTGGGCGATCTGTACGTGGCGATGACCCGCGCCACCCAGTCGCTGTCCGTCGTCGCCGGGACGGACGCGGCCGCGCTGCCGGCCGGGCTGGCGGACGTCCCGGAGTGAGCCCCGCGGGCGACGTCGCACGTGCGCGGCGTCGCGGAGGCGCGCGGGCGCGTCGCTAGGCTGGGGGCCATGGCACCCCAGAACGAGGAGCGCGCGGCCCGACTGCGCGCACAGGCGAACGACCCGAGCTTCGAGAACGTCTGGCAGGAGCTGCGCTGGCGCGGGCTCGTGCACGTCTCGACGGACGAGGCCGCGCTGGAGCATGCGCTGGCCGGGGAGCCCGTCTCGTATTACTGCGGCTTCGACCCGACCGCACCGTCCCTCCACCTGGGACACCTGGTCCAGCTGCTCACCCTGCGCCGCCTGCAGCTCGCCGGCCACCACCCGTACGCCCTCGTGGGCGGCGCCACCGGCCTCATCGGCGACCCGCGGCAGACCTCGGAGCGCGTCCTGAACTCGCAGGAGACCGTGGCGGCGTGGGTGGAGTCGCTGCGCGCGCAGATCGAGCCGTACCTCTCCTTCGAGGGGGAGAACGCGGCGACCATGGTCAACAACCTGGACTGGACCGCGGGCATGAGCGCGCTGGACTTCCTGCGGGACGTCGGCAAGAACTTCCGCGTCGGCACGATGGTGAAGAAGGAGATCGTGGCCAAGCGCCTGAACTCTGATGAGGGCATCTCCTACACGGAGTTCTCCTACCAGGTGCTGCAGGGCAACGACTTCCTCGAGCTGCACCGCCGGCACGGCGTGACCCTCCAGACCGGCGGCTCCGACCAGTGGGGCAACCTCACCGCCGGCACCGAGCTGATCCGCAAGGTGGAGGGGACCCACGCCCATGCGCTGGGCACGCCGCTGATCACGAACGCGGACGGCACCAAGTTCGGCAAGTCCGAGGGCAACGCCGTCTGGCTCGACGCGGAGATGTGCTCCCCGTACGCCTTCTACCAGTTCTGGCTCAACACGGCGGACGCCGACGTCGTGGACCGGCTCAAGGTCTTCACGTTCCTGACCCGCGCGGAGATCGAGGAGTACGCGCAGAAGGTGGCCGACGAGCCGTTCCGCCGAGAGGCCCAGAAGCGCTTGGCGTGGGAGGTCACGGCGCTGGCCCATGGCGAGGAGACGACGACGAAGGTCATCGAGGCCTCCCAGGCGGTGTTCGGAGGGGGCGACCTCACCACGGTGGACCCGGACACGCTGACCGCCGTGCTGGCCGAGCTGCCGCAGGCCGACCGGACCCAGTGGGAGGGGGAGCCGGGCACCGTGACCGCGGTCGAGCTGCTGGTCTCCACCGGGCTGGTGGCCTCGCGCTCCGAGGCGCGTCGGACGGTGCGCGACGGCGGCGCCTCGGTGAACAACGTGCGGGTGACGGATGCCGACCAGGTGTTCACCCGAGACGACGCCTTCGCCGGCCGACACCTGCTGGTGCGCCGGGGCAAGAAGAACATGGCGGGTGCGGACCTGGGGGAGGGCTGACCGCAGCTGCAGACCACCGGTGTCCACCGTGAGTCGCGAAAAGTGACCGAGGACACGACGGGCGGCGACGGCGAAGCAACCGCCCACGGGAGGAGCACAGGGCCCCGTTCCCCGCAGAATCCTGCGGAGAACGGGGCCCTCCTTCGTGCCGGGACGCCGGGTGTCACCCCTGATTTTGTGTTCGGTGGGGTTCGTGTGTAGAGTTCCATCTCGTGCTCAAGACGCCGACCGGGTGACCGGGAGGCGGGGTGAAGAACACAGAATCCGCGGATTCATGCCGAGAATGGCAGGTCCAGGGCGGGTGGTGCTCACCGGGTGCGCGGCTGGCAGTGATGCTGGTCGGGATTCCTGAAGAAGATGATCTGGTTTGACAGCCGGGAATCATGTGGTAGGCTTTTGGAGGCCTTCCACGTGGATGGTCCGGTGAGTGTCTGGCCCCGCGGAAGCGGAGTTGACATTGTCGGATCGCGTGGTAAGGTTTTCTAGCCCGGCCACGTGAACGGACGGTGAATGCTTCGGACACGGAGTTGACACGGTCGAAACGGATGGTCTAGGATGGAGAAGTTGCTCCAGAGCGAAACGGCCCGCGGAGCGGGTCGCTGAAGCTGGAAGCGCCTGTTGTTTGAGAACTCAATAGTGTGCCAAGTTTGTTGATGCCAATTGTTTTAACACATATTGGTTGATCATCGCCTGCCACCCCCGTGGTGTGGTGATGGTCTGCTAGGTATTGAATGGATGTCGTGGTGGTTATTTCCGGCTGCCACGGTGTTGTTCTGTAATTTTTTTACGGAGAGTTTGATCCTGGCTCAGGATGAACGCTGGCGGCGTGCTTAACACATGCAAGTCGAACGATGAAGCCCAGCTTGCTGGGTGGATTAGTGGCGAACGGGTGAGTAACACGTGAGTAACCTGCCCTTAACTCTGGGATAAGCCTGGGAAACTGGGTCTAATACCGGATAGGAGCGCCTACCGCATGGTGGGTGTTGGAAAGATTTATCGGTTTTGGATGGACTCGCGGCCTATCAGCTTGTTGGTGAGGTAATGGCTCACCAAGGCGACGACGGGTAGCCGGCCTGAGAGGGTGACCGGCCACACTGGGACTGAGACACGGCCCAGACTCCTACGGGAGGCAGCAGTGGGGAATATTGCACAATGGGCGCAAGCCTGATGCAGCGACGCCGCGTGAGGGATGACGGCCTTCGGGTTGTAAACCTCTTTCAGTAGGGAAGAAGCGAAAGTGACGGTACCTGCAGAAGAAGCACCGGCTAACTACGTGCCAGCAGCCGCGGTAATACGTAGGGTGCGAGCGTTATCCGGAATTATTGGGCGTAAAGAGCTCGTAGGCGGTTTGTCGCGTCTGTCGTGAAAGTCCGGGGCTTAACCCCGGATCTGCGGTGGGTACGGGCAGACTAGAGTGCAGTAGGGGAGACTGGAATTCCTGGTGTAGCGGTGGAATGCGCAGATATCAGGAGGAACACCGATGGCGAAGGCAGGTCTCTGGGCTGTAACTGACGCTGAGGAGCGAAAGCATGGGGAGCGAACAGGATTAGATACCCTGGTAGTCCATGCCGTAAACGTTGGGCACTAGGTGTGGGGACCATTCCACGGTTTCCGCGCCGCAGCTAACGCATTAAGTGCCCCGCCTGGGGAGTACGGCCGCAAGGCTAAAACTCAAAGGAATTGACGGGGGCCCGCACAAGCGGCGGAGCATGCGGATTAATTCGATGCAACGCGAAGAACCTTACCAAGGCTTGACATGTTCTCGATCGCCGTAGAGATACGGTTTCCCCTTTGGGGCGGGTTCACAGGTGGTGCATGGTTGTCGTCAGCTCGTGTCGTGAGATGTTGGGTTAAGTCCCGCAACGAGCGCAACCCTCGTTCCATGTTGCCAGCACGTAATGGTGGGGACTCATGGGAGACTGCCGGGGTCAACTCGGAGGAAGGTGAGGACGACGTCAAATCATCATGCCCCTTATGTCTTGGGCTTCACGCATGCTACAATGGCCGGTACAATGGGTTGCGATACTGTGAGGTGGAGCTAATCCCAAAAAGCCGGTCTCAGTTCGGATTGGGGTCTGCAACTCGACCCCATGAAGTCGGAGTCGCTAGTAATCGCAGATCAGCAACGCTGCGGTGAATACGTTCCCGGGCCTTGTACACACCGCCCGTCAAGTCACGAAAGTCGGTAACACCCGAAGCCGGTGGCCTAACCCTTGTGGGGGGAGCCGTCGAAGGTGGGACCAGCGATTGGGACTAAGTCGTAACAAGGTAGCCGTACCGGAAGGTGCGGCTGGATCACCTCCTTTCTAAGGAGCATTAGTGCCCGTTGCATCACCGCGTGTGTGATGGCGGGTTGCTCATGGGTGGAACATCAATGAATGGTGCCAGTGGTGGTGCCGGCAGTGCTCGAGTACGTCATGCCTTTGCGGGTGTGGTTGGAATGGGTGGTGTTGGTGGCTGCGAGCTGGTGTTGGCACACTGTTGGGTCCTGGAACAGCAGGCGCCCTGACCTTGGGGTTGGGGTTGTTGTTTCTGGTCTCCGTACCTTGTGAAGCTGGCCTTGTGGGTTGGTGGATGGGGTGTGGGTTGTTGTTTGAGAACTGCATAGTGGACGCGAGCATCTTATTTTTTGTTGCTGCATCGTTGATCGCACTGTTCCCCCCTGGGGTGGTGTGTGAGGTGTGGTGATGCCGAGAATGACATCTTAGTTAGATATTGCTCATTTGAGGACTTTCATTGTGTGTGAAAGTTTCCAAGGGCGCATGGTGGATGCCTTGGCAACAGGAGCCGAAGAAGGACGTGGGAATCTGCGATAAGCCTGGTGGAGTCGATAACCGGACGTTGAGACCAGGATTTCCGAATGGGGAAACCCCGCACGACGTGTCGTGTGACCCCCGGTTGAACACATAGACCGGGTGGAGGGAACGTGGGGAAGTGAAACATCTCAGTACCCACAGGAAGAGAAAACAAAAGTGATTCCGTTAGTAGTGGCGAGCGAACGCGGATGGGGCTAAACCGTATGTGTGTGATACCCGGCAGGGGTTGCATGTGCGGTGTTGTGGGCCCCTCCTTGTCATGTCTGCCGGCATGGCGCAGTGAGGTGCGGGCATATAGACGAACCAGTGTGGATGCTGGACCGTAGAGGGTGAGAGTCCCGTAGTCGAAATGTGTTCCGCCGCTGTTGGAGGGTCGCCCGAGTAGCACGGGGCCCGAGGAATCCCGTGTGAATCTGCCAGGACCACCTGGTAAGCCTGAATACTACCTGTTGACCGATAGCGGATCAGTACCGTGAGGGAATGGTGAAAAGTACCCCGGGAGGGGAGTGAAATAGTACCTGAAACCATGTGCCTACAAACCGTTGGAGCCTCCTTGTGGGGTGACAGCGTGCCTTTTGAAGAATGAGCCTGCGAGTTAGTGATACGTGGCGAGGTTAACCCGTGTGGGGAAGCCGTAGCGAAAGCGAGTCTGAATAGGGCGATTGAGTCGCGTGTCCTAGACCCGAAGCGGAGTGATCTACCCATGGCCAGGTTGAAGCGCGTGTAAGAGCGCGTGGAGGACCGAACCCACTTCAGTTGAAAATGGAGGGGATGAGCTGTGGGTAGGGGTGAAAGGCCAATCAAACTCCGTGATAGCTGGTTCTCCCCGAAATGCATTTAGGTGCAGCGTCACGTGTTTCTTCCCGGAGGTAGAGCTACTGGATGGACGATGGGCCCTACAAGGTTACTGACTTCAGCCAAACTCCGAATGCCGGGAAGTGAGAGCGTGGCAGTGAGACTGTGGGGGATAAGCTTCATAGTCGAGAGGGAAACAGCCCAGACCACCGGTTAAGGCCCCTAAGCGTGTGCTAAGTGGGAAAGGATGTGGAGTTGCTGAGACAACCAGGAGGTTGGCTTAGAAGCAGCCACCCTTGAAAGAGTGCGTAATAGCTCACTGGTCAAGTGATTCCGCGCCGACAATGTAGCGGGGCTCAAGTACACCGCCGAAACCGTGGCATTCAGTTTTGCTGGATGGGTAGGGGAGCGTCGTTCACGAGGTGAAGCCAGCGGGTAACTTCTGGTGGATTGTGGACGAGTGAGAATGCAGGCATGAGTAGCGAAAGACGGGTGAGAAACCCGTCCGCCGGATGACTAAGGGTTCCAGGGTCAAGCTAATCTGCCCTGGGTAAGTCGGGACCTAAGGCGAGGCCGACAGGCGTAGTCGATGGACAACGGGTTGATATTCCCGTACCAGTGAAGAACCGCCCATGCTGAGCCGGTGATACTAACCGCCCGAACCATCCCGATCCTCGTCTTTGACGGGGACGGTGATGGGGAGCGCGGGACCTGAACCGGGGAGGCAAGCGCATTAACAGGTGTGACGCAGGAAGGTAGCCGGGCCGGGCAATGGAAATGACCTGGTCTAAGGGTGTAGGGCTGCCGGTAGGTAAATCCGCCGGCTGTATGCCTGAGACCTGATGGGCGCCCACGTGGTGGGTGATCCGGTGATCCTATGCTGCCAAGAAAAGCATCGGCGCGAGGTTCAAACTGCCCGTACCCTAAACCGACACAGGTGGTCAGGTAGAGAATACTAAGGCGATCGAGAGAATCATGGTTAAGGAACTCGGCAAAATGCCCCCGTAACTTCGGGAGAAGGGGGGCCCCAACCTTGAGCACCACGTGCTGGTGTGAGGGGATCGGGGCCGCAGAGACCAGGGGGAAGCGACTGTTTATCAAAAACACAGGTCCATGCGAAGTCGTAAGACGATGTATATGGACTGACTCCTGCCCGGTGCTGGAAGGTTAAGGGGACCTGTTAGCTTCGGCGAAGCGGAGAACTTAAGCCCCAGTAAACGGCGGTGGTAACTATAACCATCCTAAGGTAGCGAAATTCCTTGTCGGGTAAGTTCCGACCTGCACGAATGGAGTAACGACTTCCCCGCTGTCTCAACCATGAACTCGGCGAAATTGCATTACGAGTAAAGATGCTCGTTACGCGCAGAAGGACGGAAAGACCCCGTGACCTTTACTATAGTTTGGTATTGGTGTTCGGTGTGGCTTGTGTAGGATAGGTGGGAGACTGTGAAGCGGGCACGCCAGTGTTCGTGGAGTCGTCGTTGAAATACCACTCTGGTCACTCTGGATATCTAACTTCGGCCCGTGATCCGGGTCAGGGACAGTGCCTGATGGGTAGTTTAACTGGGGCGGTTGCCTCCCAAAATGTAACGGAGGCGCCCAAAGGTTCCCTCAGCCTGGTTGGCAATCAGGTGTCGAGTGCAAGTGCACAAGGGAGCTTGACTGTGAGAGTGGCAGCTCGAGCAGGGACGAAAGTCGGGACTAGTGATCCGGCGGCTCGTTGTGGAACGGCCGTCGCTCAACGGATAAAAGGTACCTCGGGGATAACAGGCTGATCTTGCCCAAGAGTCCATATCGACGGCATGGTTTGGCACCTCGATGTCGGCTCGTCGCATCCTGGGGCTGGAGTAGGTCCCAAGGGTTGGGCTGTTCGCCCATTAAAGCGGTACGCGAGCTGGGTTCAGAACGTCGTGAGACAGTTCGGTCCCTATCCTCTGCGCGCGTTGGAAATTTGAGAAGGTCTGTCCTTAGTACGAGAGGACCGGGACGGACGAACCTCTGGTATGTCAGTTGTACCGCCAGGTGCATGGCTGATTAGCTACGTTCGGGATGGATAACCGCTGAAAGCATCTAAGCGGGAAGCCGGCTTCGAGATGAGATTTCCTCGCCCCTTTGAGGGTGTGAGGCCCCCAGCTAGAACACTGGGTTGATAGGCTGGATGTGGAAGCGAGGACTGAAGACTCGTGAAGCTGACCAGTACTAATAGGCCGATGACTTACACACACTCTTAATCCTGTTGCTTGCTTCAAGGTGATGGGTTGGTGTTCGCGTCCACTGTGCGGTTGTCTGATTGCAACCGGCTGTCCACTATTGGTGGGTGGTTGGGGTGTTTCAGTTGAATAGTGTCACTGTTGTGTGACCCGTAGGTTTCCCTGCTGTTGCCCGTGTTGAGGGTGGTGGTGTGGGGTTAGGGTTACGGCGGTCATAGCGTGGGGGAAACGCCCGGTTCCATTCCGAACCCGGAAGCTAAGGCCCACAGCGCCGATGGTACTGCAGCCGGGAGGTTGTGGGAGAGTAGGTCGCCGCCGGACATTCTTTGAGGGAGGGCCTCGCACTGTTGGTGCGAGGCCCTTCCCGCATTTCTGGACTGTTTCCCCGAGAGGACGGTCCGCCACAGGCTCCGGGCACTAGCCTGGTCCCCTGAGGACCCGGCCTCGAGGCCGGCGCATGAGGAACAGAGACTGCGTTCCCGCGGATCATCGCGGCGTGACGCCCAGGAAGGACACCATGGCTGAGGACACCCCCCGAGAGCGCCGCGAGGACCGTGGATCCGAGGGCCGCGGGCCCCGTGGTGGCAATGATGGCCGGCGTCGTGGTGCTGACCGTGACGGACGTCCTCGCAGCGGTGCCGGTGACCGGCGCCGCTCCGGCGGGCCTCACGAGGACCGTCGTCGTGGCTCCGCAGACGGCCCGCGTCGTCAGGACGGGGCCGCTGACCGTGGGCCGCGTCGCGAGGAGTCCGGCCGCGACGGCGCGCGGCGTCGCTTCCGCCCGACCTCCGAGGACCGGCGGCGCGGCCCCCGCCAGGATGGCGGACGCCCCGAGCGCCGCGGTGCGCCGACGGGCCCTCGTCGCGAGGACCGCGCCGAACGACCCGCCCACAATCCCGGTGATCTCCGAGCGGCGAATCGTGCGGACCAGGAGCGCTCTCCGGACATCGACCCGGACGTGACGGGCCAGGAGCTCGACCGCGGCACGCTCAAGGAGATCAACGGCCTCGACGAGCGTCCTGCCAGCTGGGTCGCCAAGCACCTCGTGATGGCCGGTCGCTACCTGGACGTCGACCCGGCGCTGGCGTTCCAGCACGCCCTCGCCGCGTCCCGCAAGGGCGGCCGCCTCTCACGCGTGCGCGAGGCCGTCGCGCTCACCGCCTACGCGGCGGGGGAGTACGCCGACGCGCTGCGCGAGTTCCGCACCTACCGACGCATGACGGGCGACGACACCCACATCGCCGCGCAGGTGGACAGCGAGCGTGCCCTCGGCCGCACGGAGAAGGCCCTGCAGCTGGCCGCCGAGGTGGATGCCACGCGTCTGGACCGGGCGGCGCGCGTTGAGCTGGCCATGGTCGTCTCCGGCATCCGCGAGGACGCCGGCGACCTCCAGGGCGCCCATGAGGCCCTGCAGATCCCGGAACTGGACCGGCGGCGCGGCTACCCCTTCTCTCCCCGGCTGTTCCAGCGCCAGGCCGACGTGCTGCTCGCCCTGGGGCGCCGCGACGAGGCTCGGCTCTGGGCGCGTGCCGTGCGCGTGGCGGAGAAGGCCCTCGGCGTGGGCGGGTTCGCGGACCCGGAGATCATCGACGTGGACACCGAGCCGGTCGAGGACCCCCGGGACCGCCGCCCGTCCCCCCGCGAACGGCGCCACGAGCGGTATGCGGCCGAGGCCGGCGCGGAGCCGACGGCGGACGGATCCCCGGCCGAGGAGCCGGAGGCCGCCACGGAGCCGACCGAGGCGCCCCGGCCGGAGACTGCGACGGAGCCGCCGGCCGCCGTCGACGCGCCGGACGAGGTCGACCCGAACCAGCTGTCGCTGTTCGACGCCCTCGAGGCCCCGGAGGCAGACGAGCGGTGAGCACCACGTTCTTCGACGGTCACGACGGGCTGCTCTGCGACCTGGACGGCGTCGTCTACGCCGGAGGCGGCGCGATCGCCGGGGCGGTCGAGACGCTGTCGACGCTGCAGGAACGGGGCGTGCCGGTCGGGTTCGTGACGAACAACGCCTCCCGCGCGCCAGAGTCCGTGGCCGAGCATCTCCGCACGCTCGGGGTGCCCGCGCAGGCGGGGCAGGTCTTCGGCTCCGCACCGGCGGGCGTCGATCTGCTCGAGGAGACGCTCGGCCGCCGCACCGGTCGGGTGCTCGTGGTCGGCTCGGCGTATCTGCGCGCCGTGGTCGAGGAGCGGGGCTACGAGGTGGTCGCGTCCGCGGCGCAGCGTCCCGACGCGGTGGTCCAGGGCTTCGACCCCGGTCTCGGCTGGGCCGATCTGGCGGAGGCGGCGTACGCCGTGCGCGCCGGGGCCACCTGGGTCGCCACCAACCTGGACGCCTCGATCCCGCGCGCGGAGGGGATCGCCCCCGGCAACGGGGCCCTCGTCGAGGCGGTGGGCCGGGCCACCGGCACCGCGCCCGTGGCGGCGGGCAAGCCCGAGCCACGACTGTTCCGGACGGCGGCCGAGGCCCTCGGCCTGGCCCGTCCCCTCGTGGTCGGCGACCGCCTGGACACGGACATCCGCGGCGGCAACGCGGCGGGGTTCGACACGGTGCTCGTCCTGACCGGCATCGACACGCGCGAGACCGCGGCCGCCGCCCCCGGGCCGGACCGGCCGACGTGGGTCCGTGCACACCTGCCCGCTCTGCTCGCCGGCGGGGCCGAGGGCTCCGCGGACCCACGGCGTGGCTGAGACCGCACGCGCCGACGTCGCCCTGGCCGCCCGGGGCCTGGCCCGCTCCCGCACGGAGGGCGCGGCGCTCATCCGCGCGGGACAGGTCCTCCTCGACGGCCGCCCGGTGCGCCGGCCCGCCGACCGCGTGGCTGCCGACGCCACGCTGCGCCTGCGCGACCCGGGCCCGCGGTACGTCTCCCGTGCGGCCCACAAGCTCGTCAGCGCACTCGAGGCGTTCCCGGACGTGGGCGTGGCCGGCCGCCGGGCGCTCGACGCCGGGGCCTCCACCGGCGGCTTCACCCAGGTCCTCCTCGAGCGGGGCGCTGAACGGGTGGCCGCCGTCGACGTGGGCCACGACCAGCTGGCCCCGCCCGTCCGGGCCGACCCCCGCGTCCTCGTGCGCGAGGGGCTCAACGTCCGCGACCTCACGGCCGAGGACATCGACGGTCCGGTGGACCTGGTGGTCTCCGACCTGTCCTTCATCTCGCTGCGCCTCGTCCTCGCCCCGCTCGCGGGCGTGTGCCGACCCGGCGCCGAGCTGCTGCTCATGGTCAAGCCCCAGTTCGAGGTCGGGCGGCGCGCCCTGCCGCGCTCCGGTGTCGTGACCGATCCCGACGCCCGCCGCGACGCCGTCGTGGGGGTGGCCGCGGCCGCGCTGGGCGCCGGCCTCGCACCGCACGGCCTCGCCCGATCCGGCCTGGCCGGACAGGACGGGAACGCCGAGTTCTTCCTGCGGCTCCGCCGTCCCGACGCCACCGCGGCCCACGACCCGGCCAGCCGGACGAGCCCGGCCACGCCCGCCGGCGAGCGCGCCGCCGCGTGGGTCCGGGGCGCGCACATCGACTGGTCCTGACCCCCGACCGGGGGACACCGCCCGTCCACGGGCGCGGGGCCACCGGTTCGCGCGTCCGGTCTCGTGGCTATCCTGGAGCGCAGTGCCCGGCACCCCGGCTCGCGGAAGGAACCATGCCCTACACCCCCGGACGTCGCGTCCTCGTCCTGACCCACACGGGCCGCGAGGACGCCATCAGCGCGGCGCTGCAGGCCACCCGCATGTTCGCGGAGGAGGGCCTGGTCAGCGTCATGCTCGAACAGGACGTGGCCGCCATCCGCGCGGCCGCGGGGGACCCCCCGGAGTTCGCGCCGGAGGCCCTCGGGGTCGACTGCGAGCTCGAGGACATCACCCTCGGCCTCGTCCTCGGCGGCGACGGCTCGGTGCTGCGGGCGGCCGACTTCGTCCGCGGCTACAACGTGCCGCTGCTGGCGGTGAACCTGGGCCACGTCGGCTTCCTCGCCGAGTCCGAGCGCACCGACCTGCACCGCACCGTCCAGGCGATCGCCTCGGAGTCCTACGTGGTGATCGAGCGCATGGCCCTGGACGTCGTCGTGCACGTGGAGGGCCGCGAGGTGGCCCGCACGTGGGCCCTCAACGAGGCCTCCGTGGAGAAGTCCCACCGGGAGCGGATGCTCGAGGTGGTCGTGTCCGTGGACAACTCGCCGCTGACGGCCTTCGGCTGCGACGGCGTCGTGCTGGCCACCCCCACCGGCTCCACGGCCTACGCCTTCTCCGGCGGGGGCCCCGTGGTGTGGCCCTCCGTGGAGGCCCTGCTGTGCGTGCCCATCAGCGCCCACGCCCTGTTCACCCGCCCCCTCGTGGTGGGTCCGCGCTCCACGATCGGCGTGGACGTGCTCACCCGCACCCGCGAGACCGGTGTGCTGTGGTGTGACGGCCGGCGCACCGTCGAACTGCCGCCGCAGGCCCGGATCGAGGTGTCCCGGTCGGCGGAGCCGGTGCGCCTGGCCCGTCTCAACCCGACTCCCTTCGCGGAACGGCTGGTGCGCAAGTTCCGGCTGCCCACGGACGGCTGGCGCGGCCCCGTCACCGCCCAGGAGCGGGCGGGCGTGCTCCACGCGGTGGAGACCGTCGAGCCGCGGCACGCGGGGCCGCGTCCCGACGTCGTCGAACCGGCCACCATGCCGCTGTCGGTGCTCTCGCCCGCGGACATCCAGCGCCACTGCGACCGCGGGGCGCGTCACCCCGGGGAGGACGCATGATCGACCATCTGAGGATCTCAGGGCTGGGCGTGATCGGCGAGGCCACCGTGGACCTGGACCCCGGCTTCACCGTCGTCACCGGCGAGACCGGCGCCGGCAAGACCATGGTGGTCACCGCCCTGGGCCTGCTGCTCGGTGCTCGCGCCGACGCGGGCGCGGTCCGCCGGGGCTCGTCCCGTGCGGTCGTGGACGCCGGCGTGCGCGTGGCCGCGGACCACGCGGCGCTCCGCCTGGCTCAGGATGCCGGCGCGGTCGTGGACGAGGGCGACGACGGCACCCGCGACCTGGTCCTCAGCCGCAGCGTCACGGCATCGGGGGAGGGCACACGCTCCCGCGCCGCGGCCGGCGGCCGTTCCGTGCCCGTGGGCCTGCTCTCCGAGATCGGGGCCACGCTCGTGGCCGTGCACGGGCAGAACGACCAGGTCCGCCTCCAGGGCGCCGACGCCCAGCGGCACGCCCTCGATGCGTTCGGCGGCGCCGAGCTCGCCGCGGCCCTGCGGGCCTACCGCGCCGACCACGCCGCCTGGGCCGCCGCGCGTCGGGAGCGCGAGGAGCTCACCACCCACCGCCAGGAGCGGGCCCGCGAGGCCGAGGCGCTCCAGCGCTCGCTCGAGGAGATCGACCTCGCCGACCCGCAGGAGGGGGAGGACGAGGAGCTGCGGGCTCTCATCCGCCGGCTCGAGGACGTCGAGGAGCTGCGTGCCGCCTCGGGGGAAGCGCACGCCCGACTGGCCGGCCCCGACGTGGACGCGATGGACGAGACCCCCGGCGCCGTCAGCCTCGTGGAGGGGGCGCGGCAGGCCGTGCTCGCCGCCCCCGGCGACGACCCCGAGCTCGCCGCCGCGGCCGCGCGCCTGGCCGAGGCCGCCGTCGTGCTCACGGACATCGCCGGCGACCTGGCCCGCTACACCGCTGACCTGGACGCCGACGCGGCCTCCGACCTCGACGCGGCCCAGTCGCGGCTGGCCGAGCTCACACGACTGCAGCGGCTCTACGGGCCGGAGCTCGCCGACGTGATCGACTGGGCCCGGACCCAGCGTCCGCGCCTGGACGAGCTGCAGGGCGACTCCGGCCGCCTCGAGGAGCTCGAGGCGGAGGTCGACCGGCTGGACGCCGCGCTGCGCGAGCGGGCCGCGACCCTCACCGCCCTGCGCACCGCGGCCGCCGAGCGGCTCGAGACCGCGGTGACCGAGGAGCTGCACGCCCTGTTCATGCCGGACGCCTCGTTCCACGTCGGGCTGACGCCGGTCGCCGGGGACGGTCTCGGCCCGTACGGCGCTGAGGACGTCACGCTCGCCCTGCGCCCCCACGCGGGCGTCGAGCCCCGGCCCCTGGGCCGCGGCGCCTCCGGCGGCGAGCTCTCCCGCGTGATGCTCGCCCTCGAGGTGGTCCTGGCCGCCACGGACCCGGTGCCCACCTTCGTGTTCGACGAGGTCGACGCCGGCGTGGGCGGTGAGGCCGCCGTGCGGATCGGGGCCCGACTGGCCCGCCTCGCCCGCCACGTGCAGGTCATCGCCGTGACGCACCTGCCCCAGGTCGCCGCCTACGCGGACCGGCACGTGCGGGTGGAGAAGAACTCGGACCCGGCCGCGGGTGTGACCACCTCCGACGTCGTGACGCTGACGGCCGACGAGCGGGTCGAGGAGCTCGCCCGCATGCTCGCCGGCCATGGGGACTCCGCGGCGGCCCGCGAGCACGCCCGGGAACTGCTCGAGTCCTCCGCCCGCGAACGCGGCTGACCCGGTCCGCGGACGCCGCCCCGACATGAGAGGATCGCCCCATGCCTGAGATCCCCGCGTCCGCGGGACGCTCGCCCCTGCGCGACCTGCACGTCCCCCGCCCGGTGAAGAAGTCGAAGACCGTGTACGAGGGCCGAGTGTGGAACATCGCCCGGGAGTCGTTCCGCCTGGACCCGGCCGACAAGTCCCGGGAACCGCTGACCCGGGAGCTGATGGTGCATCCGGGCGCCGTGGCGATCCTCGCGGTCCGCACCAAGCTCACCACCACCGGCCCCCGCGAGCAGGTGGCCCTCGTCCGCCAGTACCGCCACCCCGTGGGCATGGAGCTGTGGGAGATCCCGGCGGGCCTGCGGGACGTGGACGGGGAGGACCTCCACCAGGTCGCCGTCCGTGAGCTGGCCGAGGAGGCCGACCTGCGCGCCCGCGAGTGGCACACCCTCATCGACTACTACACGACCCCGGGCGGCTCCAGCGAGGCGATCCGCGTGTTCCTGGCCCGTCAGATCGAGGAGATCCCCGACGGTCAGCGGCACACCCGGCAGGACGAGGAGGCCGCCATGCCGCTCGTGTGGGTCGGCCTCGACGAGGTGACCGACGCCGTCCTGGACGGCCGGGTGCACAACCCGTCCACCGTCGTCGCCGTGCTGGCCCTGGGCGCCCACCGCGCCCAGGGCTGGCGACGCCTGCGTCCCGTGGACGCGCCGTTCGTCCCCGACCGCCACGGCCCCGGGGCGGACTGGCCCGCGTGAGCACCGACCCGGCCGCCCGGGGGAGCGGCGAGGCCGAGGCCCGTGGGAGTCGTGGGGGCCGGGGCGCGGAGTCCGCGCTCGCGGCCCCGTTCCGCCGCCACCTGGAGCACCTGGCCGTCGAGCGGGGCCTCGCCGCGAACACGCTGGCCGCCTACCGCCGCGACCTCGAGCGCTACCGCCGCTGGCTCGAAGCCCACGGGGTGCGCGCCCCCGCCGACGTCGACCCCGGCCACGTCTCCGGCTTCCTGCGGGCGCTGGGCACCGGCGAGGACGGCGGGCGGCCCCTCGCGGTCCGCTCGGCGGCCCGCGTGCTCGCGGCCGTGCGCGGCCTGCACCGGTTCTGGGCCCTCGAGGGACTCACGCCCGCCGACCCCGCCCGCGACGTCCACCCGCCGAAGCCGGGCGACCGCCTGCCGAAGGCGCTCCCCGTAGAGCAGGTGACGGCGCTGCTGGAGGCCGTGCCCGTCGACACCCCCGCCGGACTGCGGGACCGCGCGCTGCTCGAGTTCCTCTACGGCACCGGCGCCCGCATCTCCGAGGTGGTCGGCCTCGACGTCGACGACGTGGTGGGGCTCGCGCAGACCGGGGACGACGGCGGCCAGCCCGTGGTCCGCCTGTTCGGCAAGGGGTCCAAGGAGCGCGTGGTGCCGATCGGCTCCTACGCGGCCGCCGCGCTCGACGCATGGCTGGTGCGGGGACGGCCCACGATCATGACGGGAGTCACACGCTCCACGCCCGCCCTGTTCGTCAACGCCCGCGGGGGCCGGCTCTCCCGGCAGTCCGCGTGGGCCGTGCTGAAGCGGGCGGCCGAGCGCGCCGGCCTCGAGGCGGACGTCTCGCCCCACACCCTGCGCCACTGCTTCGCCACGCACCTGCTGGCCGGCGGCGCGGACGTCCGCGTGGTCCAGGAGCTGCTCGGGCACGCGTCCGTGACCACCACGCAGGTGTACACCCTCGTCACCGTGGACTCCCTGCGCGAGGTCTACGCCGCCGCGCATCCGCGCGCGCGCTGAGCCCCGCACCTGATACGCTCGAGATCCGTGGTGAAACGAACTTCTCGTACTCAGACGTCCACGCGCGTCACCCGTCACGTGTTCGTGACCGGCGGTGTCGCCTCCTCCCTCGGCAAGGGGCTCACGGCCTCCTCGCTCGGCCACCTGCTCAAGGCGCGCGGGCTCAGGGTGGTGATGCAGAAGCTCGACCCCTACCTCAACGTGGACCCGGGCACCATGAACCCGTTCCAGCACGGCGAGGTGTTCGTTACCGAGGACGGCGCCGAGACGGACCTGGACATCGGCCACTACGAGCGCTTCCTCGACGAGGACCTCGACGGCCTGGACAACGTGACCACCGGCCAGGTGTACTCCACCGTGATCGCCCGCGAGCGCCGCGGCGAGTACCTCGGGGACACCGTCCAGGTCATCCCTCACATCACCGACGAGATCTGCCGCCGGATGCGCCTGCCCGCGGAGCCCCGCGGCGACCGCCCCGCCCCGGACGTGATCATCACGGAGATCGGCGGCACCGTCGGCGACATCGAGTCGCAGCCCTTCCTCGAGGCCGCCCGCCAGGTCCGCCAGGACGTCGGCCGCGACGACGTCTTCTTCCTGCACGTCTCCCTCGTGCCGTACATCGGCCCCTCGCAGGAGCTCAAGACCAAGCCCACCCAGCACTCCGTGGCCGCCCTGCGCTCGATCGGCATCCAGCCGGACGCGATCGTGCTGCGCTCGGACCGGGCCGTCCCCGACGACGTCCGCGGCAAGATTGCCCGCATGTGCGACGTCCCGCAGGACGCCGTCGTCAACTGCGCCGACGCCCCCTCCATCTACGACATCCCCCGCGTCATCCACGACCAGGGCCTCGACGCCCATGTGGTGCAGTCCCTGGACCTGAAGTTCAAGGACGTGGACTGGACCGCCTGGGACGCGCTCATGGACGCCGTGCACCACCCGGAGCATGAGCTCACCGTGGCGCTCGTGGGCAAGTACGTGGACCTGCCGGACGCCTACCTGTCCGTCACCGAGGCGCTGCGCGCCGGTGGCTTCGCCCACCGGGCCAAGGTGGGCATCCGCTGGGTGGCCGCGGACGAGTGCGCCACCCCTGAGGGCGCGGCGGCGGCGCTCGCGGACGTCGACGCCGTGTGTGTGCCCGGCGGCTTCGGCGTGCGCGGGCTCGAGGGCAAGCTCGGCGCGCTGCGGCACGCCCGCGAGCAGCGGATCCCGACGCTGGGTCTGTGCCTGGGCCTGCAGTCCATGGTCATCGAGTACGCCCGCAACGTCCTCGGCCTGGAGGACGCGGACTCCACCGAGTTCGACCCGGAGACCGCCTCGCCCGTGATCGCCACCATGGCCGAGCAGGAGCAGATCGTGGCCGGCGAGGGGGACCTCGGCGGCACCATGCGCCTGGGCGCCTTCCCCGCGACCCTGCGCCCGGGCTCCGTGGTGGCCGAGGCGTACGGCACCACCGAGGTGACCGAGCGCCACCGCCACCGCTACGAGGTGAACAACGCCTACCGCGACCGCCTCGAGGAGGCCGGCCTCGCGATCTGCGGCACCTCCCCGGACGGCGCCCTTGTGGAGTTCGTGGAGCTGCCCCGGGACGTGCACCCGTACTACGTGTCCACGCAGGCCCACCCGGAGTTCTCCTCCCGGCCGACCCGCCCGCACCCGCTGTTCGCCGGCCTCGTCGCCGCCGGCCTGGCCCGCCGCGCCGACGCGGCGGCCCGACGCTGAGGGGCTGCCGACCGGCCCGACACAGAGTGGTCACGACACGCCGTCGCCGCACCCGGCACGCGGCGTGTCGTGACCACTCTGCGAGGGCATCGCACGGATGACGACACGACGACGGCGGGCCGCCCCACCCGGGGCGACCCGCCGTCGTCGTGCGCGCGGGGTGCGGGCACCGCACCGCGAGCGAATGGGGCGACTTGCCGGAGGTGATCTGCGTCTACACCTCCGACAAGTCGCCCCGACCGCCGCTCACGAGGCTCAGCCCGCCGGCAGCTCCCGCTGCTCCGGGCCGTCGTAGGCCGAGAGCGGGCGGATCAGCGCGTTCGCGGCGCGCTGCTCCATGATGTGGGCGGTCCAGCCGGTGATGCGCGAGGCGATGAAGATCGGCGTGAACAGCTCGGTGTCGAAGCCCATGAGGTGATACGTCGGGCCGGCGGGGTAGTCGAGGTTCGGCTTGATCTGCTTGGCCTCGTCCATGGCCTGCTGCAGACCGTCGTACAGGCCGAGCAACTCCTCGCGGCCGTAGTGCTCGATCATCCGGTCCAGCGCGGCCTTCATGGTGGGCACGCGGGAGTCGCCGTTCTTGTAGACGCGGTGGCCGAAGCCCATGACCTTCTTCTTCTGGGCCAGGGCGTCCTCCATCCACGCCTTCGCTCGGGCGGCGGCGTCCTCACGGGACTCCTCCTTCCGGATGCCGATCTCGTCGAAGGTGTGCATCACGGCCTCGTTGGCGCCGCCGTGCAGGGGGCCCTTGAGCGCGCCGATCGCACCGGTCACGGCCGAGTGCAGGTCGGAGAGCGTCGAGGTGATCACGCGCGCGGTGAAGGTCGAGGCGTTGAACGAGTGCTCGGCGTACAGCACCATCGAGACGCGGAACGCGTCCACGACCTCCGGGGCGGCCTCCTCGCCGAACGTCATCCAGAGGAAGTTCTGCGAGTAGTCCAGGTTCTCGCGCGGCTCCACCACGTCCTGGCCGCGGCGACGGCGCTGGTCGTAGGCGACGACGGCCGGGAACGCCGCGAACAGCGCCTGGGCCTTCTCCAGCTCGGCCTCGGGGGAGGAGTCCTCCGCCTTCGGGTGGTTCGCGCCGAGCACGGACACGGCGGTGCGGCCGACGTCCATGGGGTGGCAGTCGGTGGGCAGCAGGTCGATGGCCTGCTTCACCTTCGGGTCGAGGGCACGGTGGGCGCGCTCGAAGCGCTCGAACGCGGCCAGCTCCTCGTCCGTGGGCAGCTCGCCCGTCCAGAGCAGCAGCGCGACGGCCTCGAACGGCAGCTGCGCGGCCAGGTCCTGCACGGGATAGCCGCGATACAGCAGGGAGTTCGTCTCCGGGTTGACCTTGGAGATCGCCGTGGTGTCCACGACGACGCCGGCCAGGCCCTTCTTGATCTCGGTCTCGGTCATGGTGTCCCTCCTCGGGGAGTGGGGCCCGCCCGCGCACGAGCGGGCCCGGTGACGGGTCAGAGGTCGGCGTGGTTGGCGCCGATGTCGAGCGTGGGCACGTCGAAGTTGAAGATGCCCGTGTCGAAGGCGTTGTAGCCCTCGTAGTCCACCAGCTCGTAGAGGCGGGCGCGAGTGAGCATCTGCTCCACCCGCGACTGCTGGGTGCCCTCCTCCTTGATGGCGTCGAGCACGCGCTCGGCGGCGCCCATCGCGGAGCGCAGCAGGGTGACCGGGTAGATCACCATCGCGACGCCGGCGTCGGCCAGCTGCCGGCGGGTGAACAGCTCGGACTTGCCGAACTCGGTCATGTTCGCCAGGACCGGGACCCCGAGGGGCTCCAGCTCGCGACACACGGTCTCGAACTCGCCGATGTCCTTCAGGGCCTCCGGGAAGATCGCGTCCGCCCCGGCCTCCACGAGCGCCTTCATGCGGGCGATCGCGGCGTCCAGGCCCTCCACGGCACGCAGGTCGGTGCGCGCCATGATGAGGAAGTTCGGGTCCCGGCGGGCGTCGACGGCGGCGGCGATGCGCTTGACCGCGGTGTCGAGGTCCACCATGTTCTTGCCGTCGAGGTGGCCGCACCGCTTGGGGTTGAACTGGTCCTCGATGTGGCAGCCGGCCAGGCCGGCGTTCTCGAACTCCTGCACCGTGCGGGCCACGTTCATCGGCTCGCCGAAGCCCGTGTCCGCGTCGATGAGGCACGGCAGGTCCGTGAGGCGGGCGATCTGCCCGCCGCGCACGGCCACCTCGGTGAGCGTGGTCAGCCCGACGTCGGGCAGGCCCAGCTCGTTCGCGAGCACGCCGCCGGAGATGTAGACCCCGGGGAAGCCCTTCTCCTGGATCAGCTTGGCGGTCAGCGGCGTGAACGCGCCCGGGAACTGCTGGGCGCCGCCCTGCTGGAGGGTCTGCCGCAGGTCGATCCGCTTCTGTTCGGCCGTCTTCGTCGAGTACAGCATCAGAACAGGCCCTTCGGGGCGGCGGCGAGGTCGGCCTCGGACAGGAACGCCGGGTCCGCCAGGATGTTCAGCTGGTCCAGCTCGCCGGGCTGCAGCTCGGCCACGCGCTCGGCGGCGGCCAGGAAGCGGTCCTGCTCCTCCTTCGAGACGATGCCCTCGGCCAGGGTGCGGAACTTCTGGATGTACTGCTCGCGGGCGAACGGCCGGGCGCCGAGCGGGTGGGCGTCGGCCACGGCGATCTCGTCGGTGATGACGGTGCCGTCCTTGAGGGTGATCTCCACCGCTCCGCCGAACGCCTTCTCCGCGAGGTCCAGCGAGTGGTAGCGGCGGGTCCACTCCGGGTCCTCCACGGTGGTCACCCTGTGCCAGAGGGCCACGGTGTCCTCGCGCTGGGCGCGCTCGGGGGCGTAGGAGTCCACGTGGTGCCAGGAGCCGTCCTGCAGGGCCACGGTGAAGATGTAGGGGATCGAGTGGTCGAGGGTCTCGCGCGAGGCGGTCGGATCGTACTTCTGCGGGTCGTTGGCGCCCGAGCCGATCACGTAGTGGGTGTGGTGCGAGGTCTTGATCAGCACCGACTCGACGTTCGCCGGGTCGGTGGCCTCCGGGTGCTCCTTGTGGAGCTTGCGGGCCAGGTCGATCCACGCCTGGGCCTGGTACTCGGCCGAGTGCTCCTTGGTGTAGGTGTCCAGGATGCCGCGCTTGGGCTCGCCCTGCTCGGGCAGCGGCACCTCGTAGGAGGCGTCCGGGCCGTCCAGCAGCCAGGCGATCACGCCGTCCTCGCCCTCGTAGATCGGGACGGGCGAGGTCTGGCCGCGCATGGCGCGGTCCACGGCCTCGACGGCCATCTTGCCCGCGAACGCCGGGGCGTGGGCCTTCCACGTGGAGATCTCGCCCTTGCGGGACTGGCGGGTGGCGGTGGTGGTGTGCAGGCCCTGGCCGATGGCCTGGAAGATGGTCTCGGTGTCCAGGCCGAGCAGGGTGCCGATGCCGGCGGAGGCGGAGGGGCCGATGTGGGCCACGTGGTCGATCTTGTGGCCGTACAGGTTGATGGACTTCACGAGGTCCACCTGGATCTCGTAGCCGGTGGCGATGCCGCGGATCAGGTCCTTGCCGGAGCGGCCGGCGTGCTGGGCGACGGCGAGGATCGGCGGGATGTTGTCGCCCGGGTGGGAGTACTCGGCGGCCAGGAACGTGTCGTGGTAGTCCAGCTCGCGGACGGCCACGCCGTTGGCCCACGCGGCCCACTCGGGGGAGACCTTCTGCTCCACACCGAACACGGAGGCGCCCGCACCGCCGGTGGAGACCGGGTGGGACAGGGCCTGGGCGCGGGCGGCGACGATCGGGCCGCGCCGGAGCGAGGCGACGGCGACGGAGGCGTTGTCGATGATCCGGTTGATGATCATCTCCTCGACCTCGGGCAGCACCTCGACGTCGTCGACGGCCACCTTGGCCAGCTTCCAGGCCAGCTGGTCCTTGCGCTCGAGGTTCTCCTCGGAGCGGTGGACGCGTACGTGATGGTTCTTCATGGTCGGTCTCCTTCGGTGGGGGTCAGCAGGGTCGGGGTCTCCTCGGCGCGACCGCGCCGGGTCAGATGGTGGAAGGCGTGGTGCAGGTGGACCCGCGTGGTCGCCTCCGCGAGGTCCGCGGCGCCCGAGCCGACGGCGTCGGCGATGTCCGCGTGCTCCGCGGCGGAGGCCGCGAGGCGGGCCGGGTCGTCGGCGGCCAGTCGGCGCAGGCGCGCCAGGTGCAGGCGCAGGGTGCGCAGGGTGGAGACGAGGTAGGGGTTCGCGGCGGCCTCGTCCAGCCGGCTGTCCAGCTCGGCCGTCATCGCGTAGTAGTCCGCGGGGTCGGTCCCGCCGCGCAGGGCCGTCTCGGCCTCCTGGAAACGGCCCGCGAGGACCGAGAACCGCTCGGCCGCCTCCGGGGTGGCCCGCTGCGCGGCCCGGCGCGCCAGGAGGGACTCGAGGGCGATGCGCAGGTCGAACAGCTGGTCCGCCTGCTCGAGGGACAGGTCGGCGACGACGATGCCCCGGCCCGGTGCCTGCTCGGCCAGGCCGTCGGCCACCAGGCGGGAGAGCGCCTCGCGCAGAGGGGTGCGCGAGATGCCCAGGCGTTCGGCCTGCTCCACCTCGCCCAGGCCCGCGCCCGGAGGGAGGGACCAGTCGAGGATCTCCGCCCTCAGGGCCTGGTACGCCCGCTCACTCGCTCGCATGCGGCCAGTGTATACACAACAGTCCCGCCGAGGGCAGGGGGCGTGTCCGGTGCGCGCGTCGGACGACGCCGTCGGAGGGGAGTGTCGTCCTGCGTGAGGATGCCGGGTGCCGTGCCCCTGGCGGGGGACGCCCGTGCGCCGGCATGCCCCACTCGCAGCGCGAGAAATGTATACAGATCTCTTGCCCCGTGTGATCCACGGCACTACCCTGGGCGCATGGCGACCCACGATGCCCCCACCGAAGACCGCCCCTCCGGCGCGTACGCCGACGCCCACGCCCGCTCCCTCCGCGACCCCGAGGGGTTCTGGCTCGAGGCGGCGCGCGCCATCGACTGGACCGTCGCGCCCACGCGCGCCCTCGACGACTCCGCCGCGCCCCTGTACCGCTGGTTCCCGGACGGCGAGCTGAACACCGCCTTCAACTGCCTGGATCGGCACGTCGAGGCGGGCCGCGGGGACGCCGTCGCGCTGATCCACGACTCCGCGATGACCGGCGAGGTCACCCGCTACACGTACGCCGAGCTCACGGACGCGGTGGCCCGTCTGGCCGGCGCCCTGGCCGCGCGCGGCGTCGGCAGGGGCGACCGCGTCCTCGTGTACCTGCCGATGATCCCGCAGGCGCACATCGCGATGCTGGCATGCGCACGGCTCGGCGCGGTGCACTCCGTGGTCTTCGGCGGCTTCGCCCCGCGCGAGCTCGCCTCCCGCATCGACGACGCCGCCCCCGACGTCGTGCTCACCTGCTCCGGCGGCATCGAGCCCAAGCGCCGGGTCGAGTACCTGCCCGCCGTGGCCGAGGCGCTCGAGACCGCCGCGCACCCCGTGCGCACGGTGCTGGTCCACCACCGCGAGGGCTTCGAGACCGCGCTCGCGGACGCCGACGGACGCGGGGGCGCGAGCTGGGAGGACTGGGGCGAGGCCGTCGCGGCCGCCGAGCCGGCCGACTGCGTCCCGGTGCAGGCCACCGACCCGCTGTACGTGCTCTACACCTCGGGCACCACGGGCAAGCCGAAGGGCGTCGTCCGGGACAACGGGGGCCACGCCGTCGCCCTGCGCTGGACCATGGAGCACATCTACGACGTCGGCCCGGGGCAGGTGATGTGCACGGCCTCGGACGTGGGCTGGGTCGTGGGGCACTCCTACATCGTCTACGGCCCGCTGCTGGCCGGGGCCACCACGGTGATGTACGAGGGCAAGCCCGTGGGCACGCCCGACGCCGGCGCGTTCTGGCGGCTCATCGAGGACCACGGCGTGCGCTCCTTCTTCACGGCCCCCACGGCGCTGCGTGCGATCCGCCGCGCCGACCCCGAGGGCGAGCTGCTCCAGGCCCACGACCTGTCCTCCCTGCGGCACTTCTTCGCCGCGGGCGAGCGCCTGGACCCGGAGACGCAGCGGTGGATCGAGGGCCTGCTGGGCATGCCGGTGATCGACCACTGGTGGCAGACCGAGACCGGCTGGGCCATCGCGGCGAATCCGGTGGGTCTGGAGCAGCTGCCGGTGAAGATCGGCTCGTCCTCGGTGCCCTCGCCGGGCGTCGATCTCGTGGTCCTGGACGGCCTGGGGGAGCCCGTGCCCGCCGGGACCGAGGGCAACATCGCCCTGCGGCTGCCGCTGCCCCCGGGCACCCTGCCCACCCTGTGGCGCGACGACCAGCGCTACATCGACTCCTACCTCAGCGCGTTCCCCGGCCATTACGCGACCGGTGACTCCGGCGTCGTGGACGAGGACGGCTACGTGTTCGTGCTCGGCCGCACCGACGACGTCATCAACGTCTCCGGACACCGGCTGTCCACGGGCGTCCTCGAGGCCGCCCTGGCCTCCCACCCGGCGGTGGCCGAATGCGCCGTGATCGGCGTCGCGGACCCGCTCAAGGGCCAGCGGCCCTCGGGCTACGTGGTCCTCAAGTCCGACGTCGAGACGCCCGAGCCCGGCTCCGAGGCCGAGGCCGCGCTCCTGGACGAGCTGCGTCAGGCCGTGCGCCGCGAGGTGGGCCCGGTGGCGGACTTCCGCGACGTCGTCGTGGTGGAGGCGCTGCCCAAGACCCGCTCGGGCAAGATCCTGCGCAAGACCATGCGGCAGATGGCCGACGGCGAGGAGTACGCGGTGCCCTCGACCATCGAGGACCCCGCCGTGCTCGAGGCCCTGGCCGGGGTGCTGCGCCCGGCCCGCTGAGCCCCGCTCACGTGCGGCCGGCCCAGCGGTACTCCTGCTCGGGCCGGCCGCGGCCGCCGTGCCGGGCCGAGCGCCGCACCCGCCGGATCCGCTCGAGGTGCTCGAGGTAGCGCCGGGCCGTCACGCGGGAGATGCCCAGGCGATCGCCCACCTCGGCCGCGCTCAGGGCGGTCTCCGGGTCCGCCCCCAGCAGGTCCATCACCTCGCGCAGGGTGCCCTCGGTCAACCCCTTGGGCAGGGCCTCGGCGCGCCGCTCGCGGGAGACGCGGAAGACGGCGTCCACCTGCTCCTGGCCGTCGAGGGCGCCGTCGCCGGCCAGCATCGCCGAGGCGGCGCGGAACCCGCCCAGCCGATCCGCGAACTCGTCGAACCCGAACGGCTTCACGAGGTACTGCGTCACCCCGTAGGCGACGGCGCGGCGCACCACCGGCAGGTCGGTGGCCGCGGTGAGCGCCAGCACCCCGCCGTGGAAGCCGGCCGCGCGCAGTTGGTGCAGGAAGTCCAGGCCGTGCCCGTCCGGCAGGTTCATGTCCAGCAGCACGACGTCGAACGGGAAGCGCCCGTCCGCGTGCAGGCCCGCCGCGGCCACCTGCCGCGCGGCCAGCAGGGAACCGGCCACCGCGGCCACCTCGAAGCCCGGCAGCCGGTCCAGGTGCGCCACGTAGGTCTCGGCCGTCAGCTGCTCGTCCTCGACGACGAGCACCCGGTACGGGCGGGCGGTCATGTCTCCTCCTGGGGTCGGGGGTCGCGGGGCACCTCGACGGTGAACACGGTGCCCGAGTCGGTCGCGACGTCCGCGACCCCGCCGGCCTCCTCCGCGATCCGCCGCGTCAGCCACAGCCCCATGCCGCGTCCGGCGGCGCCGACGGGCTTCGTCGACCAGCCCCGGTCGAAGAGTCGGCCGCGGTCCGCGTCGGAGGGTCCGGGGCCGCCGTCGGCCACCTGCACGAGCAGGCCCGCGTCGTCCGAGACCACCTCGACGTCGACCCACCGGTCTGCCGCGGACAGGTCCGGTGCGGCGGCGTCGAGGGCGTTGTCCACCAGGTTGCCCAGCACGGTCAGCAGGTCGAGCGGGCGCAGTGGGGCGGGCACGGTCAGCTCGGCCGACCAGGTCAGCGCCACGCCCCGCTCACGCGCCTGGGCGGCCTTCGCGTCGAGCAGGGCGGCGAGGACGTCGTCGGAGGCCTCCTCGTCCGCGGCGCGGCGGGACAGCACGGCGCGAGCCGCCTCCAGCCGGCCCGACTCGACGAGGGCGAGGGCGGTGTGCAGCTGGTTGGCGTGCTCGTGCGTCTGCGCGCGCAGCGCCGTGGTCAGGGTGTGGGCCACGGTGAGCTCGTCGCCGAGCCGCTGCAGGTCGGTGCGGTCGTGCAGGACGAGCACGCGCGATCCCGCCGGGGCGGTGGTCACGCCCTCGCGGGCGGCCGCGGCGAGGGCCGTCGGCGGGACCGACCCGCCGGGGTCGGAACGGCCGGGTGCCCGCACGACCCGCTGCTGCACCACGAGGACCCGCCCGCCGACGGCGAGGCTTGCCTCGCCGCCGACCGCGCCCGGCAGGGCCGCGGAGAGCTCGGTGGGCAGTCGAGGCTCGCCCTCGCCCTCCCAGCCGAGCAGGCGCGCGGCGGCGTCGTTGTGCAGGCGGACCCGGCCGTCCGGGGCGAGGACCACCACGCCGGCCTCGAGCGAGGCCATGGCCGTCTCGGCCAGCAGGAACTGCTCGGCGATCTGCTCGGGGCCGCGTCCGAGCGTCACCCGGTTCAGATACCGGCCCACGAGCCACGCGACGAGCAGGCCGACGGCGGCCACGGCGGCCGAGCCCAGCAGGATGCCGGGGATCTGCGCCTCGGCCATGATGGTGACGTCGGAGATCTGCACGCCCATCGTGACCACGCCCAGGACGGTGCCGTCCTCCGGGTCCACGACCGGTGCGAGCGCGCGCACCGAACGGCCCGCGGCACCGGTGTTCGAGAGCTCCACGACGGTGTCCCCGGCGACGACGGCGTCCACCGGCCTCGGGTAGCGGACACCGACCTGCTCGGGGCGCCAGCTCGCCAACCGCATCCCGTCCGGATCCATCACGGTCAGCCACGAGACCTGCGCCTCGGCGATCCAGCCGTCGATCCCGGCCTGCAGGGCGGGGGCGTCGCCGACCCGCAGGGCCGAGACGAGCGCGGGGTCGCGCGCCACCAGGGTGGTGACGCCCTGCACGTGGCGCTCCTCGACGCGCAGGGCCACCTCGCGGGCCTGGAGGTAGGCGCTCCACACGCTGAACAGGGCGATGGCCGCCACGAGCGCCACGTGGACCACGGCGATCCGCCGGGCGATCGACCACGGGTGGCGCATTCCTCTCCTCCCTCGGGCCGGCGACGCGCCGGTCCACCCCCACGATCCTGCAGCCCGCGGGCCGCCGTGACCACTATGACCGCAATCGTGACCGACACCACCCCGGCCCGCGAGAGTGGTCACAACCCTCCCGCGCCGCTGCGGACCGTTCGGCGGCGCGCCACCACCGCACAGAACGGAACGCCCGATGGCGCACACCCCACCGGCCGAGACCTCGGCCCCGCCGGCCCCGGCGACGAAGAAGGACCGCACCCACTGGCTGTACATCGCCGTGATCGCCTCGGTGGTGCTGGGCGCCGCCGTCGGCCTGCTCTTCCCCGAGTTCGGCAAGTCCCTCAAGCCCCTGGGCGACGGCTTCGTCTCCCTCATCAAGATGATGATCGGCCCGGTCATCTTCTGCACGATCGCCCTCGGCGTCGGCTCGATCGCCAAGGCCGCGACCGTCGGCCGCGTGGGCGGCATCGCCCTGGTCTACTTCATGGCGATGTCCACGTTCGCGCTGGCCGTCGGCCTCGTCGTCGGCAACCTCATCCATCCCGGTGAGGGCCTCAAGCTGACGCCCTACGACCCGAACAAGCCCCAGGCCGCGGTGGACGGCACCGTCCAGTTCCTGCTGGACATCATCCCCGGCTCCCTGCCGGTGCTGCCCACCCTGTTCATCGCCCTGCTCGTGGGCTTCGCCCTGCAGCAGATGGGCCCGGCCGGCGCCCCGCTGCTGCGTGGTCTCACGCTGATCCAGGGCGTCGTGTTCCGCATCCTCATGATGGTGATGTGGGTCGCCCCGATCGGCGCCTTCGGTGCGATCGCCGCCGTCGTCGGCTCCACGGGCTGGTCCGCGATCGGCGCCATGGCGCTGCTCATGGGCACCTTCTACCTGACCTGCATCGCCTTCATCGTGGTGGTGCTCGGCACCATCCTGAAGGTCGTGACCGGCCTGAGCATCCTGTCCCTCATGAAGTACCTGGGCCGGGAGTACCTGCTCATCTTCGCCACCAGCTCCTCCGAGACCGCCCTGCCCCGTCTGATCGCCAAGATGGAGCACGCCGGCGTGGACAAGTCCGTCGTGGGCGTGACCGTGCCCACCGGCTACTCCTTCAACCTGGACGGCACCGCCATCTACCTGACCATGGCCGCGCTCTTCGTCTCCAACGCGATGGGCGCGGAGATGAACCTCGGCGAGCAGATCGGCCTGCTGGTCTTCATGATCATCGCCTCGAAGGGCGCGGCCGGCGTCACCGGCGCGGGCATGGCCACGCTCGCCGCCGGCCTGCAGGCGCACCGACCCGAGCTGCTCGGAGGCATGGGCGTGATCGTGGGCATCGACAAGTTCATGTCCGAGGCCCGCGCCCTGACCAACTTCACCGGCAACGCCGTGGCCACGCTCCTCGTCGGCCGCTGGGTGGGCGAACTCGACGGCGAGCGCGCCCGGCGCGTCCTCAGCGGCGAGCTGAAGTTCGACGAGGCGACCGTGGTCGGCCACGACGGCGCCGCGCACGACCCGCAGCAGTCCCCGACGGTCGCCGAGCAGGCCTACGAGGGCCACCCCGACTCCAGCCTGAACTTCACCATGGCCGCCGACGGCGACCGGAACCCCACCCGCTGACGGAGGCGGCGGGCCCGCGCGGCACGCCGCACCGTCGACCACCGGCGACGCCGGGGACGAGCCTGGACACAGGCCCGTCCCCGGCGTCGCCGTCGTCCTGGGAACGCCAGGCACTAGGGTGGGGGGAAGATCCGGACACGCCGACGACGGCGGCCGCGGCGCGCCGCGGCCCGCGGCCGGGCGTGCAGACCACCGTGGAAGGAGCCGGCGCCGCCGTGACCTCGAGAGAACCGATCCCCGTGATGACCATCCACGGTGAGCCCGTGCTCGGGCCCACCGGCCGGCCCAAGCACGACTTCCCCGAGCCCGCGCCCCTGACCTCGCACGGCCCGGCGCGGATCATCTCGATGGTGAACCAGAAGGGCGGCGTCGGGAAGACGACCTCCACCATCAACCTGGGCGCCGCGCTCGCGGGCTACGGCCGCAGGGTGCTCATGGTGGACTTCGACCCGCAGGGCGCCCTCTCGGCCGGCCTGGGTGCGAACCCGCACGAGCTCGACACCACGGTGTACAACGTGCTCATGGAGCGGTCGGTGACCGCGAAGGACGCGATCCTGTCCACGGACTTCGAGAACATGGACCTGCTGCCGGCCAACATCGACCTGTCCGCGGCCGAGGTGCAGCTCGTCAACGAGGTGGCCCGCGAGCAGGTCCTCGAGCGCGCGCTGCGCCAGGTCCGCGACGACTACGACGTGGTCCTCATCGACTGCCAGCCCTCGCTGGGCCTGCTGACCGTCAACGCGCTGACCGCCTCCCACGGCGTGATCATCCCGCTGACCGCCGAGTTCTTCGCGCTGCGCGCGGTCGCCCTGCTCGTCGAGACGATCGAGAAGGTGCAGGACCGGCTGAACCCGGACCTGGAGATCGACGGCGTGCTGGCCACGATGTTCGACCAGCGGACCCTGCACTCCAAGGAGGTCGTGGGCTCGCTGGTGGCCGGCTTCGGGGACCGCGTGTTCGAGACCGTCATCAAGCGGTCCATCAAGTTCGCCGATGCCACGGTGGCGGCCACGCCCATCACCCTGTTCGCCGAGAACCACGACGGCGCCAAGGCCTACCGGCAGCTCGCCCGCGAGCTGATCTGCCGCGGCGGCGCGCCGTGACCGTCCGCTGAGCGCCGACGACGCCGGCCCGGTCCCGTCGCGGGACCGGGCCGGTTCTCTGCGCGCTCGCGGCCGGGGGAGCGGTGGTCGGGAGACGAGACGCCGCCGATCTGCGAGAATGGAGCCGGGCGTGTCCGTCTCCGGGCCGTCCCTCACCCCCTGACCCGTCCGCCGCCGGCCCGACCGGCGCCGTTGACGCGCACCCGAAAGGACGCCCTCCGCATGAACTCCCGCAAGCCGCGAGGCTCCGGACGCACCCCCGCCGTCGGTCGACGGGGCGGCCCGTTCCAGGAGCGCGACTACCAGCGACAGATCGGTGCCCGCCGCGGCGCCGCCGGCCCCCGCGAGGAGGCCCCCTTCGACGAGGACGCCGTGCCGCGCACCCGCGGTCGCCGCGGCCGCGGCGCCGGAGCCGCCCGGGCCAAGGCCGCCCACCTCGACCGCATCCACGACGAGTCGGGCGAGCGCCTGCAGAAGGTGCTGGCCGCGGCGGGTGTGGCGTCCCGGCGCGTGAGCGAGGACCTCATCGCCGAGGGCCGCGTGGAGGTGGACGGCGTCGTCGTCACCGAGCCCGGTGTGCGCGTGGACCCGGCCCGGGCCGTGATCCGGGTGGACGGCATCTCCGTGCAGACGGACGTGACCAAGCAGTACTTCGTCTTCAACAAGCCCCGCGGCGTGATCTCCACGATGGTGGACCCCGAGGGCCGGCCCTCGATCGCCACCTACCTCAAGCCCGGGCAGGAGCACCTGTTCCACGTGGGCCGTCTGGACAACGAGACCGAGGGCCTGCTCATCCTCACCAACGACGGTGAGCTGGCCAACCGCCTCACCCACCCCAGCTACGAGGTCCCCAAGACCTACGTGGTGCAGACCCGCGGCCCGCTGGCCAAGGGCGTCTCGAACCGTCTGCGCGAGGGCGTGGAGCTGGAGGACGGCGTGGCGCAGGTGGACTCGTTCAAGCTCGTCGACTCGACTCCGGGCCACGTGCTCGTCGAGGTCGTGCTGCACTCGGGCAAGAACCGCATCGTGCGCCGCATGTTCCAGGAGATCGGCCACCCGGTCGAGCGGCTCGTCCGCGTCAAGGTGGGCCCCATCCTGCTGGGCGACCAGAAGCAGGGCACCGTCCGCGCGCTCAACGCGCAGGAGCTGGGCCACCTCAAGGCCCTGGTCGGCCTGTGAGCGCGCCCGCCGAGTCCGCCGCCGCGCTCGGTGACGGCCCGGCCGGGATCCCGCAGCCCGTCCTCGTCCGGGGGACCGGTCTGCTGGGCACCTCGATCGGCATCGGGCTGAGCGCGGCCGGTGTGGACGTGCGCCTGCACGACCCCTCGCCCGCCGCCCTGGCCGTGGCCGCGGACATCCGCGCCGGACGCCCCGCCCGCCTGGACGCCGAGGGCGACGACCTCGACGCCGCCCCGGGCCTCGTCGTCGTGGCCGCGCCGCCGGACGTGACCGCCGACGTCGTGGTGGACTCGCTGCGCCGCTGGCCCGCGGCCGTGGTGGTGGACATCGCGTCGGTGAAGGAGGCGGTCGCCGCGGGCGTGCGCGCCGCCGTCGACGACGGCCGCCTGGCCCCGCAAGACGCCGACCGGTACCTCGGGACGCACCCGATGGCCGGCTCCGAGCGGTCCGGTCCCGTGGCGGCCCGCGGCACCCTGTTCACGCAGGCGCCGTGGGTGCTGTGCCCGACGGACACGACCCAGCCGGCCGCCCTCGCGGCCGGTCGGGCGCTCGCGCTGACGCTGCAGGCCACCCCGTACCGGATGGCCGCCCGCGCCCACGACGAATCGGTCGCGCTGATCTCGCACCTGCCGCAGATCGCCGCCTCGCTCGTGGCCTCCCGCCTGCAGGACACCCCGGACCAGGCGCTCGCCCTGGCCGGCAACGGGCTGCGGGACACCACCCGGATCGCGGCGTCGGACCCGCAGCTGTGGGTGCAGATCCTCTCCGGCAACGCCGGGCGGATCGTGCCGGCGCTGCACGGGCTGCGGGCGGACCTGGACCGGCTGATCCGCACCCTGGAGGACCCCTCCGCCCCCGGGGCCCGGCTGGACATGGCGCAGCTGATCGCCGAGGGCAACGCCGGTCGGGCGCGGGTGCCCGGCAAGCACGGGGCGCCGCCGCAGGCGTTCGCGGTGGTCACGGTGATCGTGGACGACGCCCCTGGGCAGATCGCGGCCCTCCTCGACGAGGTCGGCCGCACGGACGTGAACGTGGAGGACCTGCGGCTCGAGCACGCCTCGGGCCACCGGGTCGGCATGGTGGAGATCTCCGTGCTGCCCGGCCGCAGGGACGAACTCGTGGCGGCGCTGACCGCCGCCGGATGGAAGGTGGTCTGAGATGACCGAGCACACTCGCGACGACGTCGCACCCGCGCCGCTCGTGGTGGCGGTGGACGGCCCCTCGGGCTCGGGCAAGTCGTCCGTGTCCAAGGCCGTGGCCCGGCGTCTCGGTGCCGCGTACCTGGACACCGGCGCCATGTACCGCGCCGTGGCGTGGCACTGCCTGCACGAGGGCGTCGACCTGGCCGATTCGGAGGCCGTGGCGGCGGCCGCCGTCGCCATGGACCTGGACCAGTCCACCGACCCGGACGTCGAGGCCGTGCGGGTCGGCGGCACGGACGTCACCGAGGCGATCCGCGGCCCCGAGGTCACGGACACGGTCTCCACCGTCGCCGTGGTCATCCCGGTGCGCGAGGAGCTGCACCGTCGCCAGCGGGCGGCGATCGCCGCCGCGGGCCGGATGGTCGCCGAGGGCCGCGACATCACCACGGTGGTGGCCCCGGACGCCCACGCGCGCGTGCTGCTCACGGCCTCCGAGGCCGTGCGCACCGCCCGCCGCTCGGGCCAGCTGGCCGCGGCGGGGGAGACCGGCGTCGACGCCGGCACGCTGCACCGCCAGGTGGCCGGGCGCGACGCCCGCGACGCCACCGTGTCCACGTTCGACCGCCCCGCCGACGGGGTGGCGCTCGTGGACTCCACCGAGCTCGACTTCGAGCAGACCGTGGCGGCCGTCCTGGCCGCCGTCGAGGACCAGGCCGGCATCCCGGCCGTGAAGGGAGGCCGACGATGACCGAGAACCCCCAGCACCGCTCCGGTGAGGACGAGTTCGTCCCCGCCGGCGACGATCAGGTGGCCGAGCGGCTCGCCGCCATGACCGAGGAGGAGGCCGAGGCGCGTGCCGCGTCGTTGCGCGCCGGCCTGGCCGACTACGAGCTCGAGGAGGACGACGCCGCCCTCCTCGACGCGTGGCAGTTCGGGCCCGACGAGGACGTCGACGCGCCCGTGCCGCCCGTGCTGGCCATCGTGGGCCGGCCGAACGTCGGCAAGTCCACGCTCGTCAACCGCATCATCGGCCGCCGTGAGGCCGTCGTGGAGGACGTGCCCGGCGTGACCCGCGACCGCGTCTCCTACGACGCCGAGTGGAACGGCCGCGAGTTCACCGTGGTGGACACCGGCGGCTGGGAGCACGACGCCAAGGGCATCCACCGTCGCGTGGCCGAGCAGGCCGAGCTGGCCGTGGACGTGGCGGACGCCGTCGTGTTCGTGGTGGACGCCACCGTCGGCATGACGGCCACGGACGAGGCCGTGGTCTCGATGCTGCGTCGCAAGGACCGCCCGGTGATCGTGGCCGCCAACAAGGTGGACGACATGGTCCAGGAGGCCGACGCCGCCACCCTGTGGTCGCTCGGCTTCGGCTACCCGTACCCGGTGTCCGCGGTGCACGGCCGCGGCGTCGCGGACCTGTTGGACGCCGCCCTCGAGGCGCTGCCGGAGGAGTCCGCCCACGGCGGCCTCGTGCCGCGCGGCGGCCCGCGCCGGATCGCCCTCGTGGGCCGGCCGAACGTGGGCAAGTCCTCGCTGCTGAACAAGCTGGCCGGCTCGGACCGCGTGGTGGTGGACGACCTGGCCGGCACCACGCGCGACCCCGTGGACGAGCTCGTGGAGCTCGGCGGACGGCTGTGGCGCTTCGTGGACACCGCCGGCATCCGTCGACGGCAGCACATGGCCCACGGCGCCGACTACTACGCGTCGCTGCGCACGGCCTCCGCACTGGACCGCGCCGAGGTGGCCGTGGTGCTGCTCGAGGCGCCGCAGGTGGTCTCGGAGCAGGATGTGCGCATCCTCCAGATGGTGCTGGACTCCGGGCGTGCCCTCGTGATCGCGTTCAACAAGTGGGACCAGGTGGACGAGGACCGCCGGCACCAGCTGGCCAAGGAGATCGACCGGGACCTGGCGCACGTCGCCTGGGCGCCGCGCGTGAACATCTCCGCGAAGACCGGCTGGCACAAGGACCGTCTCGTCCCCGCCCTGGACCTCGCCCTGGACTCGTGGGACACCCGCATCCCCACGGGGAAGCTCAACGCGTTCCTCGGCGAGCTCGTGGCGGCCCACCCGCACCCGCTGCGCGGCGGCAAGCAGCCCCGCATCCTGTTCGCGACCCAGGTCTCGAGCCGGCCGCCCAAGTTCGTGCTGTTCACCACCGGGTTCCTGGACCCCGGCTACCGCCGGTTCATCGTGCGCCGCCTGCGCGAGACGTTCGGGTTCGAGGGCACGCCCCTCGAGATCGGCATGCGCGTGCGCGAGAAGCGCGGCCGCGGCCGCTGATCCGGCACCGCCCCGACGACGTCCCTCGGCCTCCCGGGCCGGGGGACGTCGTCGTCCCGGCAATCTCCCACCGTTCGTCCACCTTCGTCTCGTAGCCTGAGGGCATGAGCCTCATCCGACGTCGCCCCGCCGCCCTGTCCCTGGCCACCCTGGCCGCGCTCGCGCTGGCCGCATCCGGCTGCGCGGTCGACGACGGCGAGACCCGGGCCGCGCTGCAGAGCGCGGAGGACCGGCTCGCCCAGGCCGAGGACCGGATCAGCGAGCTGGAGGCGGACGCCTCGGACCGCGTGGACCTGGGGCAGCTGCGCCAGGAGGCCGAGGGCGCCCTCGAGGAGGCGGACCAGCGCGCCGCCGAGGTCGTCGAGGACCTGACGCGATCCCTGCCCTCCGGTTCGGACATCGTCGACGTCGAGGCCCTCCGGGAGGACGGGAAGGTGGTCATCGAGTACGGCCGGTCCGCTCTCGAGGCCGATCCCCAGGTCCTCGAGGACACGATGCGGGAGGCGGCGGAGCAGGCCCGCAACGCCATCCCGGACCTGAAGGACGTCGAATTCCGTGTGGGGGACCGGACCTTCACGTACTGACCCCGCGACGGGGAACCGTGGGGTTGTTCGCGGTTCCCGGCCGGACAAGTTCGCGTAACTGGCGGAGGGGCTCTTCCCGGCTCGGCAGGAGCCCTCCGACAGGCTCGGCGCCGCCCTCGATGGGCCCGTGGGTGCGATTCGACGGTGTCCACGGGAAGGCGAGCGCCCGTCTGCGGGCAGGAAGAAGCCCCCGGCGCCGGTGACGGCGGCTCGGGGGCTCGGCAAAGGCCGGAGCCTGGAGGGCTCCGGTAGATCTCACACGGTGGTGGCCGTCTTGCGGCCTGGGGCGCGTGCCTTCTTCTTCTGGCTGGCCGCACACAGCCCCCAGGTGTGGACACGCCGCCGCTCGGGCTTGATGCGCGCCGAGCCTCGGCCGCGGGCATCCACAGCAACGTCGGCAGCCAAGAAGCGCTCGATCAACTCCATGTTGTGAGCGGCGATCGCCTAGTCAAGAAGACAGCCAGTGCCGCCATACCGCAGACTCGGCGGCGACCAGGAGCGGCGATCTGGGGTCCCGACTCGTTCTTGAGCATGCCGTTGTGGCTCTCGACGCTCTGGCGGCCGGCGCGGTAGATCGTGTACCACTGGCGCATGCCGAACTGGAGGGCCATCGCGTTGCGGTCCCAGACCTCGCCGCGCAACACCGTGGTGCCGCCGACGTTCGTGCAAAGCGGCCCCTGGCTCTGCTAGGAGGGCACCGCCGTGCGCTTGATCGGCAACAGGGTGCGCGGCTTGCCGGTGAGCGAGGCGACCCCGGCCTGACGCAACGGGCGGGCGATGGTCAGGTTCGGTCCAGCCGCCGGACACAAGCCCTGGCGTGAGCCATCGGCGGCCGCGGCCGTGCGGAACTGCACGAGCAGACGCTCACGCGCCTGAAGGCGGGCGTAGTAGGTGGCCTCGTCGATCTTGCCCGCGCGCAGATCGGCGGTGGCGGAGACGAGTTCAGGATGGCCCTGATAGAGGGCGAGTAGGCGTTGCCCTCGAGCATGGCCACGCCATTGAACATGTGGACCTGGCCCACATCGGTGGCCTTCATGTTGTAGAGCAGGCCGTAGCCCATCGCCCGAGCCGGGCGCTGGAAGTCATCGGGCTTGGGAGGGTTGCCGTAGGCTCGGTCGCCGATGAGATAGCCCGCCGGGACACCGGCGGCGTGCATCGGCTCCAGCGCGCGGGTCGCGTTGGCCCCGGGCTCGCGCGCAGGTTGGTTCAGCGTCATGCCCAGCACGAGCCTGGGAAACGTCGTCTCGCGTTGCGGGTCGTTGGTGACCATGACGGCCAGGGTGGCCTCCCACCCCCACATCGTCTACTCCTTGGCCTGGTCCTTGGCGCTGATCCCGGACTCCAGGGCGTGCTCGCCGTCGCGGACGTACCAGGCCGCGTAGGGCTCGATGCCGAGGCAGTCCGAGGAGCGGTAGGAACCGTGCCGGCCGAAGGCGGGGATGAAGGTGCCGTCCACGGCCACGTTGCCCCGGTAGCGGTCACGCACGTCCTGGGGCATCGCCCGTCAGGTCGCCTGCACCAGTGCAGCCGAGAACTGGCGGACGCGCTCGGTGTTGCGTGCCCGTCGTTGCATGTCAGCTCCGGCTTCCAGGGCCGCGAACTCGTCCCGGCTGAGCTTGCGACGCCGGTCTGTGTGCTCCAGGTGGGGGTCGATGATCCCGAGTCATCCGCCGCATGGCGCGCTGGAGGCGGTAGTATGCCTGCCGGTGGCTCAGCCCCGGCGCATCCAGGCCCAGACGCTCCACGGCGGCATCGCTGATGCCGGAGACGGCCAGCGCGGTCCGGTTCGATAGCGTCATGGCGCGCTCATGGCGTGCGAGGAGGAAGAACAGCGTCAGCAGTTGCTCGGCGCTGGCGAAGGGTCCACGGGCGCCCACTTGCCCGCCCGCGCACGGTCCTCGCGCTCCCAGGCGCAGAACATGGCCGGCAGGCCTGAGTCCACCAGCAAGTCCTGAGCTTGGCGCACGTCGTCGACGGTGGCGCGGATGCGCGTGTTGAAGTGCAGGGTCTCAACGGCCATGGGCGCCCTTGAGCTGACGGGCAAGATCCTGGGCCGCCCGGTAGTAGGCGCGCTGGCGGGCACGGCACCCAACGCCTCCGCGCCGGAGAGCGCGCGAGCGGTGGAGTCAGCGGCACAGGCGACCAGCAGATCGCGCACGAGCGCACGGTCCAGGACTTCTGCGGCCTGACGCGGCGAGGCGGCCCCGTCGAGGGCACCGTCCCAAGCGGCCATGGCGGCGAGGATGCCGGACTGAACGGACATGACGTGCTCCTGACGATGAGAGGGCTTCTTCACCTTCATAGTGACCCGCTGATCCACTGCAACGCACCGATGCGACAAGCGACGGCCCGCCCCCTGCCGAAGCGGGGCGCGGGCCGTCAGAGGTGGACGTGAGCGTCAGCCCTTGGGTGGGTACGAGTCGCGCCCATAGGAGTCCTTCGCGCCGATGCGACCGTCCATGTTCTTGATGGTCAGCTCGGCGCCGCGATCGCGGGCCATGTCGCGCGCAGCTGCCACTGCGTCAGACTTGCGATCGTGGACGCTGGATGCACGCTGGTTGCCCTGTTGTTTGACCTTCCACTGGTCTCCCTGATGGAAGACGTCGATGCCGGGGGTCTTGGTCATGATGTTCACCTCCTCTCGATGCAGGCTCAGAGCATCGCAGAGGGAGCGGACGCGATAGCGGGCTAGAACCGGGAAGCGAACCCCTCCCTCGCACGTCCCGGGAGCCCGCCTGTCGCATCGAGTACGCGCGGCGCCTGCTCCGGCCAGCCGAGGCGCTGGCACGCCCAGGCGTTCAGCACGGCTGCCTGTCGTTGCGCCCGGGGCGTCAGATGTCCGCGCCAGGTGATCAGGGCGCGCAGATGGTCCATGCGCCGGGTCGACACGAGGCGGGAGGTCGACTGGGCGGCGAGAAAGGCCTCAGCGTCCTCGCCGGCGCCCGGGACCTCACCGAACTAGGCGCCGGCTCCCGGTGACATGCCCAGGATCATGGCCGCGGCCAGCGCGCGCGGCCCGGCCTGCGGGGTGTCGTCCACCGCCGCAGCCCGCACGATCATCGCCATCCCGTCCATCTCGAGGGACTCGAGCAGTCCCGGCGCCAGGCGGCCGTTGTCCAAGGTCTGATCCCAGGCACGGACAAGGTGGGTAAGGACGGAGGCCATGGGTGCTCGTCTCGGGAGTGGTGGCGTCGGTCAACTTCATAGCGGGCCGCCAGCACTCTGCGGCGCACCGCCAGCAGGACAGCAGCGGCCCGCACCGAGGGGACGGTGCAGGCCACTGGGGTCGTCCTGCCAGAGGCAGCGGGATCGGCGGCCCGGGCATGCCGGCCAGGAGGGGGATCGGCCGGACACGCCCTGGCCACGGTAGCGCCATGCCACCCGCGTCGGCAGGCACCTGTGAACACCGGATCAGGCCGTCAGCGGCGGCAGCCCCAGCAAGACGTAGATCGTGCTGAGGACCGGCAGGACGCGCTGGGCCGACTCGTCCGCAAGCGTCTCGACGACCTTGCTCTGGAAGCGCTCCAGCAGGCTCGCCGGAACCTTGCCCCCGCTGTCCTCCACCTGCTCCTCGAGCATGTCCACGCGAGTGAGGAGGTCGCGGACGGCGTTGGAGTCGCTGGCGCCCTCCTCCATGCGCAACGCCTCGCGTAGCTGGTCAAGCTGGTCCGCCAGCGCCGAGCGCTCCTGATTCTGCACCGTGAGGGTGACGTTGCTCTTGTGGCCGGCCAGGGCCACGTTCGAGCCGTCGCCGGCCTGGACGTTCTGCGTGACAGAGTTATCGATGTTCTGCATGGAGGTCTCCTGAACGCGAGTCGGAACTGTGCTCAGCTCGTTCTGGAGCAGGGACCTGCCACTCGGCGTCAGCGTGGGCCGTAGCAGATCGCGGCCCCACGTCCTCATGGCCTTGATGTGCCCGGCGTCCAGAAGCCTCGCCGCGGCCGAATGCGCCTCGTCCTCCGTGATCGGCTCGCCGTTGACCTCGTGGCCGATGGCCGCGTCGTAGGACTCCGACGAGTCGGGTCGCTGGTTGATCGAGCTGAGGACTTGCCACTCGACCTCGGCATCGCGGTAGCGCTTGACCAAGCGGGCGAAGTCACCGCGCTTTCGCGGGCTGATCAGGATGGGGTCGGGGCCATTGAGTCGCTGGTCGTCGACGATCAGGTCGATCTTCCGCAGCTCGTCGTAGACACCGTCGTACTCCAGATCGGGACAGACCTCTTCAGGAAACGAGTCGACGGACCGGTCCGAGAGGCCGTTCTGGTGGATGTAGTTCAGCACGCGCATGGCGTGGATGGACAGGTTCAAGAGGGTCCTCCTGGCGAGTAGGTGCGCCGGCTCGGAGATGCCGACGGCAACCTGACCGTATCGACTGAGGCGGACACATTAGGAGGGTGGTTAGGCTCACACCATGAGCATCAAGTTCAACGACCGGGAGTGGGCCAAGATGCAGGCTCAGCTCGAGGATCAGTCAGCACGACTCTCCGCGGAAGCCAGCGCCGCCGCCTCCCAGGGTGGAAGCCTCGACGAGCGCACGGACGCCTACTGCGCCGTGTTCGCCCGCGAGGGCATCGACCTGAACCGCGGGGAGATCCGCCGCCAGCTCCAGGCGCATCTGAGCGACGACATCAGCTGACGACGACAGGCCCCTACGGGCGCGACGGGAGGACTTACCACCGTCCTGATTCAGCTGGGAAGCGCGAGGAGTTCCGCTTCGATCCGGCTGGCCATCCGCGCAAGAAGGGCGTTTAGCCATCGGTCCTGCCGCTCGCTCCTTACTGTGCGCTTGTTGCGCATCTGAACCATAAATGCCTCCTCTCGGGCGTCGATGAGCCCTGCGGTGTGGGAGGCAGAGATCATCCGCTTCGTGAGGTGTTTGATCTCCAGCCTGCCGTTGTTCTCACCCATCTTCGCCAGGCACTTTCGAACGTCCGAGTGGAGCGTGGCTCGACCCTTGAACTCAGCACGCCCGAAATGCTTGATGCACTCATTGCCGATGGGGAAGAGGACACTGTTATTGTTCACGTTCGTGATCTCGAACTGATCCACAATCCCCTGCTTGTCGCAGACGCAGTCGGCCGGATCGTCAGGACACGAGCACGACATCGTGATCGCCCACTCGAAGCGCGCATCGTCCCAGTTGTCGGCCTCCGAGTTCACGACGACCATCTGTTCCAGCTTCGGCTTAGCCACATCCGGCTCCTCTCACCAGTGATCCATGCCAGGAGCTCGAGTGCCTTGGCGCCCCGGATCAGACGACACCCTGCCGTTCCATACACATAATCGCCGGAGGGTGGACACGGAACCCCTGGTGGGACACGAAGGTCTCAGCAGGCCCCATCGAGGGGCGGCGCCTCAGCGGACTGTTGCTCTTCCCGCCACCGCCCTTCGAGCTCGTCGCGACAGCCCTTCGGCGGCGGCCACGGCACGCCCCAGGCAGCCAGGGTCACCTTCGTCCATCCGCCGGCCAACGTGCGCGTTGCGGCGACCTCGTCGGGACTTGGGGTGTGAGAGTCGGACATGCGTGGGATCCTGCCAGATCGAAGCTGGGATGGGCGATGGGATCAAGGCCGGCGAGGGCTCGTCGGCCGCGAGGTCACGCGGATGGCGCAGTTCCGCGAACTACCGTCCGTGAGCCCCCCGACACGCCTCTTCGACCCGCCCGGAACGGCGGATCGGAGAGGCTCGACGTGTTACACTTCACCCGTGCACGACTAGACCCTCAGTCATGAGAGGGTTCGTGTAGACCGCCAGGCCCACCGGTACGCCGGGGCCGCGGTCGCTGGGGGACTCTCGGTCGGGTGGCCCTCGGTCAAGGGATGAGGGGTTCACGTCTGTGAAGAGGACGTGGGCCCCTTGTTCACGTTTCGGGGGGTGTCGCTCCGTTTGCCCCTGACGACGACGACCCGGCAGCCCCGCTCCCGATTCGCATCTGGCGGCGCGGGTGGGGTATGATCGTCGGGTGCCGAAGCGCGGATGGCCGCGATTCGCCACGGGCTATGGCGCAGCTTGGTAGCGCGCTTGACTGGGGGTCAAGAGGTCGTGGGTTCAAATCCCGCTAGCCCGACCACGTCGACGAAGCCGGAGTCCTGCAGCGCGGGGCTCCGGCTTCGTCGTACCCGGGGACGCCTCTGTAGCCTCTCCCCGTCGGGTGAGGCGGGGCGGTTCAGGCCGCGAACAGCACGTGCGTGTCCGGCACGACGGCCCGGCCGCCGAGGGCCGTGAGCTCCAGCAGGCAGGCCGCGCCCACCACCTCTGCACCCCGCGCCTCGATGAGCCGTCGGCCGGCGGCGAGGGTGCCGCCCGTGGCGAGGACGTCGTCGAGCAGGAGCACCCGTGACCCGGCCCGCAGGTCCTCGGAGACCTCGATGCTCGCGGTCCCGTACTCCAGCGTGTAGTCCGCACGGGCCGCGGGAGCCGGGAGCCGCCCGGCCTTGCGCAGCGGCACGAGGCCGGTGCCGGTCAGGGCGGCGGCCGCCCCGGCGAGCAGGAACCCGCGGGCCTCGAGGCCGGCCACGAGGTCGAAGCGCCCCTCGAACGGCGCCACCAGGGCTTCGACGCACGCCCTCAGAGCGCGGGCGTCGGCGAGCAGGGGCGTGATGTCCTGGAAGGCCACGCCCGGGCTGGGATGGTCGGGGACCACGCGGATGAGGGAGCGGGCACGGGCGATCTCGGAGGTGACGGACACGGCCCCCACTCTAGGACGGACGCCGCCCGGGCCGCGCATGTGATCGGCGTCATCGGGCGGGGAGTTTGCTCTGACTCCCTTGGAGGAGGACAGTAGATCGGTGGAAAATCCCCAGAATCCTCTCGCGGGCCGCGTGCCCGACGTCGAGCCGCCCGCCCGCGTGGCGGCGTCGACGGCCACCCGTCCCGACGACGCCACCCCCGACTGGCGCGGCCGCCCGTTCCTCGGCCAGCCCGGCCCGCTGGCGAACCTGTTCTCCGTGGAGCTGTGGGAGCGCTTCTCCTTCTACGGCATGCAGGCCATGCTCGTCTACTACATGTCCTGGACCGCCGCGGAGGGCGGCCTCGGGATCGACCCGGCCGTGGCCACGGGCATCGTCGGCGCCTACGGCGGCATGGTGTACGTGTTCTGCATCCTCGGCGGCTGGGTCGCAGACCGCCTGCTCGGCTCCGAGCGCACCATGTTCTTCAGCGCCGTCGGGATCATGTTCGGCCACATCGCGCTGGCCCTCGTCCCGGGGGTCCCGGGCCTGACCCTCGGCCTCGTGCTCGTCGCCGTCGGCTCGGGTGGCCTCAAGGCCAACGCCACGAACCTCGTCGGCTCCCTGTACTCCCGCGAGGACCCCAAGCGCGACGCCGGCTTCTCCATCTTCTACATGGGCGTGAACATCGGCGCCCTCTTCGGCCCGCTGCTCACCGGCCTGGCGCGCGACACGCTGGGCTTCCACGTGGGCTTCGGCCTCGCCGCCGCCGGCATGGCCATCGGCCTGGCGCAGTACGCCCTGACCCGCAAGAACCTGCCGACGGACGTGCACCGGGTCCCGGATCCGCTGCCGCGGTCGCAGTACGGTCGCTGGGGCCTGATCGGCCTGGGGATGGTCGCCGTCGTCGTGGTCCTGTTCCTCACGGGTGTCGTCACCCTGGGCAACCTCTCCGACGCCGTCGTCGTGCTCGCCGCCGTCGCAGCCATCGCGATCTTCGCGGTCCTGCTGACCTCGACGAAGGTCACGGAGGAGGAGCGCTCGCGCGTGAAGGCGTTCATCCCGCTGTTCATCGGCACGTCCGTGTTCTTCGCCCTCTTTCAGCAGCAGTTCACCGTGATCGCGCTGTACTCCGAGCACCGCCTCGACCGGAACCTGTTCGGCTGGCTCATGCCCATGGAGTGGGTCAACTCCATCAACCCGATCTTCATCATCGTGTTCGCCCCGGTGTTCGCCGCGCTGTGGACCAAGCTGGGCGCCCGCCAGCCCGCCACCCCGGTGAAGTTCGGCATCGGCATCGTCCTGATCGGCATCGCCTTCCTGCTGTTCATCCCGGTGGCCGACGTCGTCGCCGTGCCGCTGCTGTGGCTGACGCTGATCCTCTTCGTCTGCACCATGGGCGAGCTGCTCGTCTCCCCGGTGGGCCTCTCCCTGGCCACCAAGGTCGCCCCGCGCAGCTTCCCGGTGATGATGGTGTCGCTGTACAACCTGTCCGTCGCCCTGGGCACGGCCCTGGCAGGCTCCCTGGCCGGCTCCTACTCGGAGCAGAACGAGGTGGGCTACTTCGGCGTGATCGGTGCGGTCACCCTCGGCGTGGGCCTGATCGTGCTGGCCATCGCCAAGCCGGTGCGTCGCGGCATGCGCGGCGTGCTCTGAGCGCGCCAGTGGCGCGAATCACGCGCCGCTCGGTAGTCTGCGAGACGACGTCATCACTCCCGACCACACAAAGGACGCGCACTCCATGAGCTCCATCCCCGAAGGCCTGAAGTACTCCGCCGAGCACGAGTGGATCGCCGAGGCCGGTGCCGCCGGCACGGTCCGCGTGGGCATCACCGACTTCGCCCAGGATGCGCTGGGTGACGTCGTGTACGTGGACCTGCCGGAGGTCGGCACCGAGGTCACCGCGGGCACCGCGGTGGGCGAGGTCGAGTCCACGAAGTCCGTCTCGGACATCTACGCCCCGGTCTCCGGCACCGTGGCCGCCGTCAACGACGAGCTCGACGGCGAGCCCGGCCTGGTCAACTCCGCCCCCTACGAGGGCGGTTGGCTGTTCGAGATCACCCTCGCGGACGAGGCCCAGCTCGAGGGCCTCATGGACGCCGAGGGCTACGCCTCGCACACCAGCTGAGCCCCGTCCGCCGTCGCCCCGCCGCTGGCCGGCGGGGCGACGGCGTCCCCTTCGTCTCTCCCTCCGGCGCCGCGGCGCCGGCCCCCGCACAGGAGCACCCCATGAACCAGCCCGGACGTGAACCGGACCTGTCCACCTCCGCCATCAACCTCACCGAGCTGGCGCCGCTGGTCTCGGCGGACCTCACCCGTGAGGAGTCCGACGCGATCCGCGCCCTCCCGGCCGGTTCCGCGCTGCTGCTCGCCCACGAGGGCCCGGACCAGTCCGCCCGCTTCCTGCTGGACGAGGACGTGGTCTCCGTGGGGCGCCACCCGGACGCGGACATCTTCCTCGACGACGTCACCGTCTCCCGTCGTCACGCGGAGTTCCGGGCCGAGGACGGCGGCCACCGGCTCGTGGACCTGAACTCCCTCAACGGCACCTTCGTGAACCACGACCGCGTGGACGAGATCCTGCTGCGCTCCGGGATGCACGTGCAGATCGGCAAGTACCGGCTCACGTACTACGCCGCACCGGCGCGGGGCTGAGCCGTCATCCTCGTGACCGATCCGCGCCCGCTCCCCGACGCCGTCCCTGCCGCCCGCCCTGCGGGCCGGCTGGGCATCGGCGAGGTCGTGGCCGCCCTCGAAGCCGAATTCCCCGGCGTCACCGCGTCCAAGGTGCGCTTCCTGGAGGACCGCGGCCTCGTGCTGCCCGAGCGGACCCCCGCCGGCTACCGGCGCTTCCGGCCCGAGGACGTGGACCGGCTCCGGTTCGTCCTCGCCCTGCAGCGCGACCACTTCCTGCCGCTCAAGGTGATCGCCGACCACCTGGCCGCGCTGGACCGCGGCGAACGCCCCACCGGCCTGCCCGGGACCGCAGCGGTCCCGGCGTCCTCGGACGCGGAGCGGCTCGGCCGCGAGGTCGCCGGGGACCGCCGGTCGTGGACCCGCGCCGAGCTCGCCGCCGAATCCGGTGCGGGCGAGGAGCTGCTGGCCGAGCTGGACCAGTACTCGCTCCTGCCCGTCGATCCCGACGGCGGCTACCCGAGCCACGCGATGGACGTGGCCCGGGCCGCCGTCGTGCTCGCGGGCCACGGCCTGGAGCCCCGGCACCTGCGCCCGCTGCGGGCCGCCGCCGACCGCGAGCTGGGCCTGGTGGAGCGCGCCGTCGCCCCGCTGCAGGCCCGCCGCGACGCCGGCACCCGCCCCCGCGTGGCCCGCTCGGCACGCGAGATCGCGCAGGCCAGCCTGCGGCTGCATGCGGCCCTCGTGGCCGTGGGGCTGGAGCAGTGGGATGACTGAGCCGCGCCCCGTGCCCGCCGACGACGTGCCGCTCTCCGTGCTCGGCGTGCGCGTCGAACTGCCCGAACAGCACCACGTGATCCTGCTGGTGGATCCGCCCGGCCGCACGATGGTCCCGCTGTGGGTGGGCGCGCCCGAGGCCGCCGCCGCCGCGCTCGCGCTCGAGGGCGTCCGCGCGCCCCGGCCCCTCACCCATGAGCTGCTCCTGGCCGCCGTCGACGCCCTGGGCGCCGAGGTCGTGCGGGTGCGGCTCACCGAGGTCCGGGACGAGGTCGTGCACGCCGAGCTCGTGCTCTCCACGGGCGCCCGGGTCGACGCCCGCGCGTCGGACGCCGTCGTGGTCGCCCTGCGCGCCGACGCCCCCGTGCTCGGCAGCCCCGCCGTGCTCGCGGACGCCGGCATGCCGGCGCGGACGGGGGAGGAGGACGCCGGCCAGGAGCGCGCCGTCGAGGACTTCCGCGACTTCCTGGACACGGTGCGCCCCGAGGACTTCGCCTGAGCGGAGCCGGCGCGACACGGCGCGGTCTCGCCGCCGGCGTCGTTGACCACCCTCGGACCCGCGCGTACCTTCGAGGGGAAGAGGGCCCCGCCACCCGGGGCGCCTCCGTCGTCCTCCCCACGGTCACCGGGGAGCGCCGCCACGGTCACCGGCGGCACATGACGGTCGCGTCCCCTTCCCGCACCGGGGGCCCCGCACCAGGAGGTTCCCCGTGACACCCACTGCAGGTCCTGGCCGGCCCCCCGCGCTCGGCACCCAGGGCACGCTCTTCGACGAGGGCGCGACCCGGGGCGACGACGTCGGCTTCCGCGGACCCACCGCGTGCAAGGCCGCCGGCATCACGTATCGCCAGCTCGACTACTGGGCCCGCACGGACCTCGTGGTCCCCACGGTCCGCAGCGCCTCCGGCTCCGGCTCCCAGCGGCTCTACTCGTTCCGCGACATCCTCGTCCTCAAGGTGGTCAAGCGCCTCCTGGACACTGGCGTCTCGCTCCAGCAGATCCGCACCGCCGTGGGCCACCTGCGCGAGCGGGGCGTCGAGGACCTGGCGCAGATCACCCTGATGAGCGACGGCGCCTCGGTGTACGAGTGCACCTCGGCGGACGAGGTCGTGGACCTCGTCCAGGGCGGCCAGGGCGTCTTCGGGATCGCCGTTGGCCGCGTGTGGCGCGAGGTCGAGGGCAGCCTCGCCGAGCTGCCGCGCGAGAGCGTGGTGGGCGCCCCCGAGCCGGGAGACGAGCTGGCCGGGCGGCGTCGGGCCCGCCGCTCCGCCTGACCCTCCACCGCGGGGCGCCCGCGGCCGACGCCGGCCCCGGCACGAGGCCGGGCCGGCGTCGGCGCCCCGAAGGGCCGAACCAGTCATCTTTCGTCTCGCAACGGTGAGTGTGCGCGACACGAGGCGGAACTCCGGCGCGGTGTGACACACTCCCAACCATGACCGCACCTGTCGAGAACTTCACCCCTCCAGAGGACGCGGCCGGGTCGACCGGAGCCGGCGCCGTCTTCTCCAAGGTCTTGGTGGCCAACCGCGGCGAGATCGCCGTCCGCGCCTTCCGCGCCTGCTACGAGCTGGGCGCCCGCACCGTCGCCGTCTTCCCCTACGAGGACCGCAATTCGATCCACCGCCAGAAGGCGGACGAGGCCTACCGCATCGGTGACGAGGGCCACCCCGTGCGCGCCTACCTCGACGTGGACGAGATCATCCGCGTGGCCAAGGACGCCGGGGCCGATGCGATCTACCCGGGCTACGGCTTCCTGTCGGAGAACGCCGGCCTGGCCCGCGCCGCGGCCGAGAACGGGATCACCTTCGTCGGCCCGCCCGCCGATGTCCTCGAGCTGACCGGCAACAAGGTCGAAGCCCTGCGCGCGGCCAAGCGCGCGGGCATCCCCACCCTGGCCTCCTCGGACCCGAGCGCCGACGTCGAGTGGCTCCTGGAGCAGGCCGAGGAGATCGGCTTCCCCATCTTCGTCAAGGCCGTCGCCGGCGGCGGCGGCCGCGGCATGCGCCGCGTCGAGCGCCGCGAGGACCTGCGCGGCTCCCTCGAGGCCGCGATGCGCGAGGCGGACACCGCCTTCGGCGACCCCACCGTGTTCCTCGAGCAGGCCGTCCTGCGGCCGCGGCACATCGAGGTGCAGATCCTCGCCGACGGCGAGGGCAACGTCGTGCACCTCTTCGAGCGGGACTGCTCGCTCCAGCGCCGCCACCAGAAGGTCATCGAGATGGCCCCGGCCCCGAACCTGGACGAGGAGATCCGGCAGGCCCTGCACCGGGACGCCGTCGCCTTCGCCAAGGAGATGGGGTACGTCAACGCGGGCACCGTCGAGTTCCTCGTGGACACGGCGGGCGAGCGTGCGGGCCAGCACGTGTTCATCGAGATGAACCCCCGCATCCAGGTGGAGCACACCGTGACCGAGGAGGTCACGGACGTGGACCTGGTGGGCGCGCAGCTGCGCATCGCCGCCGGCGCCACCCTGCCCGAGCTGGGCATCACCCAGGACGCCCTCCAGGTCCGCGGCTTCGCCATCCAGTGCCGCATCACCACGGAGGACCCGGCCAACGGCTTCCGCCCGGACACCGGCACCATCACCGCCTACCGCTCGGCCGGCGGCTCCGGTGTGCGCCTCGACGGCGGCACCATCTACGCCGGTGCGGAGATCAGCCCCCACTTCGACTCCATGCTGGTCAAGCTCACCTGCCGCGGACGCGACTACGCCACGGCCGTGCGCCGCGTGCGCCGCGCCCTGGCCGAGTTCCGCGTGCGCGGCGTGGCCACCAACATCCCGTTCCTGATGAACGTGATGGACGACCCGCAGTTCGTCAGCGGCGACGTCGCCACGGACTTCATCGACAAGCACCCCGAGCTGGCCACGGTGAACCGCTCCCAGGACCGCGGCTCCAAGGCCCTGCAGTACCTCGTGGACGTCACGGTCAACCAGCCGCACGGCCCGCGCATCGAGGGCATCGACCCCCGCGACCGCCTCCCGGAGCACCCGGGTGACAAGCACCAGGAGCCGGACCGCTCGCCCTTCGACGGCCCGAGCCGGAACGAGGACGCGGTGCCCCCGCACGGCTGGCGTCAGGTGCTGCTGGAGCAGGGCCCCGAGGGCTTCGCCCGCACCCTGCGCGAGCAGACCGCGCTGGCCGTCACGGACACCACGTTCCGCGACGCCCACCAGTCCCTGCTGGCCACCCGCGTCCGCACGCGCGACCTGCTGGCCGCCGCGCCCGCCGTCGCGCACACCCTGCCGGGGCTGCTGTCGGTGGAGGCCTGGGGCGGGGCGACGTACGACGTCGCGCTGCGCTTCCTTCACGAGGACCCGTGGCAGCGCCTCGAGCTGCTGCGCGCGGAGCTGCCGAACATCCCGATCCAGATGCTGCTGCGCGGCCGCAACACGGTGGGCTACACGCCGTACCCCACCGAGGTGACGGACGCGTTCGTGGCCGAGGCCGCGGCGTCCGGCGTCGACGTGTTCCGCATCTTCGACGCCCTCAACGACGTCGAGCAGATCACCCCGGCCATCGAGGCGGTGCGTGCCACGGGCACCGCCGTGGCCGAGGCGGCCCTGTGCTACACGGGCAACATGACGGACCCGAAGGAGACGCTCTACACGCTCGACTACTACCTGGGCCTCGCCCGCCGGATGGTCGACGCCGGCGCCCACGTCCTGGCGATCAAGGACATGGCGGGCCTGCTGCGGCCCGCCGCCGCGCGCGAGCTCGTCACGGCCCTGCGCGCCGAGTTCGACCTTCCCGTGCACCTGCACACGCACGACACCGCCGGCGGGCAGCTGGCCACCCTGCTCGCGGCGGCGGAGGCCGGCGTGGACGCCGTCGACGCGGCCACCGCGTCCATGGCGGGCACCACGAGCCAGGTGCCGCTGTCCGCCCTGGTCGCGGCGCTCGAGCACACGGAGCGGGACACCGGTCTCGGCCTCGAGGCCGCCACCGCGATGGAGCCCTACTGGGAGTCCGTCCGCTCGGCGTACGCGCCCTTCGAGGCGGGGCTGCCCGCCCCGACCGGCCGTGTGTACCACCACGAGATCCCGGGCGGCCAGCTGTCCAACCTGCGCACGCAGGCGATCGCGCTCGGCCTGGGGGAGCGGTTCGAGGCCATCGAGTCGATGTACGCCGCGGCTGACGACCTGCTCGGCCACCTCGTCAAGGTCACCCCGTCCTCCAAGGTGGTGGGCGATCTGGCGCTCCAGCTGGTCGGTTCCGGGGTGGACCCGAAGGAGTTCGCGGAGCGTCCGCAGGAGTTCGACATCCCGGACTCCGTGATCGGCTTCCTCCGGGGCGAGCTCGGCGACCCGCCCGGCGGCTGGCCGGAGCCCTTCCGGACCAAGGCCCTCCAGGGTCGCCGCGAGGGCGCGGGCATGGTGGAGATCTCCGCGGAGGACTCGACGGCTCTCGGCGAGGCCGGACAGACCCGCCGCGCGGTGCTGAACCGCCTGCTCTTCCCCGGCCCCACGAAGGAGTTCGAGGCGCACCGCGAGGAGTTCGGGGACACCGTCACCCTGCACACCCGCGACTTCCTCTACGGCCTCGTCCCCGGGCGCGAGCACGTCATCTCGCTCGGACGCGGTGTCCGGCTGCTCGCCACCCTCATGTCCGTCTCCGAGCCGGACGAGAAGGGCATGCGCACGGTGATGGTCACCCTGAACGGCCAGCTGCGCCAGATGACCGTCCGGGACCGCTCGATCGAGTCCACCGTGCGGACCGCGGAGAAGGCGGACCCCGGCACCCCCGGCCACGTCGCCGCCCCGTTCGCGGGCTCGGTCACCGTGCAGGTGGCCGAGGGCGACGCCGTCGAGGTCGGTCAGGCGGTGGCCACGATCGAGGCGATGAAGATGGAGGCCGCGATCACGGCCCAGGCCGCGGGCACCGTGCGCCGCGTGGTCACGGAGGGTGTCACGCCCGTCAACGGCGGAGACCTGCTGCTCGTGATCGAGTGAGCCCCGCGTGAGCCCGCCGCCGACGGGCCGCCCCACGGGCCCGGACGCCACCGCGTCCGGGCCCGTGCCTATCCTGGGAGGCATGGCCACCTCTGCGGAACACCACGACCTGCTCATCATCGGCTCCGGATCGGGGAACTCCCTGATCAGCGAACACTGGAAGGGCCGGAGCGTCGTGATCGCCGACTCCGGCACGTTCGGCGGCACCTGCCTGAACGTCGGCTGCATCCCCACCAAGATGTACGCCTACCCGGCCGGCCTGGCCGCGCTGCCCCCCGAGGCCCGGAGCCTCGGGGTGGGGCTGGAGTTCACGGGCGCCGACTTCCCGGCCATCCGGGACCGCATCTTCACGCGCATCGACGGCATCAGTCGCGACGGGCTCCGCTACCGCCGGGACGATCTGGACTACACGAGCGTGATCCAGGAGGAGGTCCGCTTCGTCGGCCCCCGCCGCGTGCGCACCGCCTCGGGACGGGAGATCTCGGCGGACCAGGTCGTGGTCGCGGCGGGGTCGCGGCCCACCCTCCCCGAGATCCCGGGCCTGGGCCTGCCGTCGGTGCACACCTCGGACACCGTGATGCGACTGGATCGGCTGCCGCGGCGGCTGCTCGTGGTGGGCGGCGGGTTCATCGCCTGCGAGTTCGCCTCCGTCTTCGCCGGGCTGGGGACCGAGGTCGTCCAGGTCAACCGCGGCCACCGGCTGCTCAAGCAGCACGACATGTCCGTGTCCACGACGTTCACCAAGATCGCGGCCCGACGGTGGGACCTGCGCACGGGGTGGACCCCGGCCGGGATCGAACCGGTCGAGGACGCCGAGCGGGCCGCGGACGGCTGGGTCCGGGTGCGCCTGGATCGTGCAGAGGGCCAGGAGCAGACCGGCATCGTGGAGGAGGCCATCGAGGCGGACGCGGTGCTGATCGCGGTCGGCCGGACGCCGAACACGGACCGCCTCGACCCCGCCGCCGCGGGACTGGACGTCACCGACGACGGCGTCCTGGCCAGCGACGAGCATCAGCGCGCACTCTCCGACGGTGCGCCGGTGGAGGGGGTCTACGTGCTCGGGGACGTCGCCAACACGTGGCAGCTCAAGCACGTGGCCAATCACGAGGCCCGCGTCGTCGCGCACAACCTGGAGCATCCGGACGACCTCCGCGCCAACACGCTCGGCCCCGTGCCGGCGGCCGTGTTCACCCATCCGCAGGCGGCCTCCGTCGGGCTCACGGTGGAACAGGCACTCGCCGACTACGGGGCGGACGCGATCACGGTGAAGACCCAGTCCTTCGGGGACGTCGCCTACGGCTGGGCCATGGAGGACACCGAGGGCGTGTGCACCGTCGTCGCGGAGAAGGCCACGGGACGGATCCTCGGCGGGCACATCCTGGGGCACGAGGCCGCGAACCTCATCCAGCCGCTCGTGACCGGCATGGCGTTCGGCATCGACGCCCACCGGCTCGCGCGGGGCCAGTACTGGCCCCACCCGGCCCTCACCGAGGTCGTCGAGAACGCGCTGCTGGGCCTGGACGTGCCGGACTCCGGTCTGCTCTGACCGGACCCGCGGGGACGACGACGCCCGGCCGCGGGGGCCGGGCGCCGTCGTCGAGGGGGCGTTCAGTTCTGCGGGGCGGGCTCCCCGTAGATGTCCGCGATCTGCGCGGCGAAGTCCTTCATGATCGCCGACCGGCGCATCTTCAGGGACGGGGTCACATGGCCCTCCTCCAGGGAGAAGTCGCGGTCGAGGATGCGGAACTCCCGGATCCCCTCGGCGCGCGAGACCAGGCTGTTGGCCTTGTCCACGGCCTCCTGGATGTGGCCGCGCACCGCGTCCTCGCGTGCGGCCGCGGCGACGTCGAGGTCCTTCGGCAGACCGTTCGCGGCGAGCCACGCGGGCAGGGTGTCGGTGTCGAGGGTGACGATCGCCGCGATGAAGGGCTTGCCGTCGCCGACCACCATCACCTGGGAGACCAGCGCGTCGCTGCGGATCGCGTCCTCGAGCATCGCCGGTGCCACGTTCTTGCCGCCGGCCGTCACCAGCAGCTCCTTCTTGCGGCCGGTGATCGTGAGGAAGCCGTCGTCGTCCAGGGCCCCGAGGTCGCCGGTGCGGAACCAGCCGTCCTCGAAGGCCTCCTCGTTCGCCTCCGGCCGGTTGTGGTAGCCGCGCATCAGCGACGTGCCGCGCGTGAGGATCTCGCCGTCCTCGGCGATCCGCACCTGGTTGCCGCCGAGGGGGTGTCCGACCGTGCCGATCTTCAGCCGGTCCGGCCGGCCCACGGTGATGGGGGCCGTCGTCTCGGTGAGGCCGTAGCCCTCAAGGATGGTCACGCCCACGCCGCGGAAGAAGTGCGCCAGGTCGGTGGAGAGGGGGCCGCCGCCGGAGACCGCGTACGCGAGCCGGCCGCCCATGGCCGTCCGGATCCGGCGGTAGATCAGCGCGGAGTAGAACGCGCGCTGCAGCCGCAGGGGCGCCGTCATCTGGCCCGAGTCCAGCGCCCGGGACCAGCGGATCGCCACGTCCGCGCCACGGCGGAAGATCTTCTCCTTGCCGCCGCTCTGCGCGTTGAGCAGCGCCGCGTTGTAGATCTTCTCGAACACGCGCGGCACGGCCAGCACGAAGCTCGGCTGGAAGGTCTGCAGCGAGACCGAGAGCCGCTTGATGTCCGAGACGTGCCCGCAGCGTGCGCCCGCGGCGACGGTGAGCACCGAGACGAAGCGCGCGAACACGTGCGCCAGGGGGATGAACAGCACGGTGGAGGTGTCCTGGCGGACGACGTCGCCGAGCGAGGAGGACAGGGTCTGGTTGACGAGCTCCGCGAAGTTCTCGTGCGTGAGCTCGCAGCCCTTGGGCCGGCCCGTGGTGCCGGACGTGTAGATGATGGTCGCCAGGTCGGCCAGGCCGGCGGAGGACCGGCGCGTCTCGAGCTCCTCATCGGTGACGTCCGCGCCCAGGGCGACGAGCGCCTCGAGGCCGGAGCCGGGGGCGCCGTCGGCCGGGTCCATCGTCCACAGGCCGATCAGCTCCGGCAGGCCCTCGCGCTGCACCGCGTCCCGCACCGTCTTGGCGAGGTCCTCGTTCCCGGTCACGACGGCGCGTACGTGTGCGTCCTCGATGATCCAGGACACCTGGCTGACGGAGGAGGTCTCGTATACGGGCACGGTGACCGCGCCGGCATACCAGATGGCGAAGTCGACCAGTGTCCACTCCAGGCGGGTGGAGGCCAGGAGCCCGACCGTCTCCCCGGGCTGGATCCCGGCGGCGATGAGCCCCTTGGCCAGGGCCCGCACGCGTTCGCGGGCGTCCCGGGCGGAGACGTCCGTCCACTGATCCTGCGCGTCCGCCACCGCGAAGAGGCCGTGGTCGGGACGCTCCGTGGCCTGGCGTTCCAGGAAGTCCGTGATGTTCGCCTCCGGGGACAGGCGGGGCTGGTACGGCTCGCTGATCTCGTGCATGGGACTCCTCGGGCGTTGGGTCGGTTCCGACGACCGGTGGTCGGCAGAACGGAAGTAAGTGTGAGTCGTGTCACGCACACTGTACAACCGGGAGCGGTGGGGTCCGGGGCGCGACTCAGTGCGTCGTCATGGCGGCGACCGCGCTCCGGCCGTGGTCGATCAGCAGCGGCAGGTCGTGGTCGAGCGTGGCGACGTGGCGGCTGCGGGGCAGTCCCACCACCTCCACGGGGGCGTGGCGCAGGCCCCGCACCAGGGTCCGGTGGCTCGAGACGGGCACGACGGCGTCGCGGGCGGACCGGTAGACCGTCACGGGAGCGGTGATCCGCGGCAGGGCGCGGCGGGCGGCCCGCTGGATGCGGCCGACGGCGGCGACGCCGGCCATCGGCGTGCGGGGGTAGGCGCGCTCGCGCGCCGTCGGGTCCGCGATGTCGTCCGCGATCGGGGCGACCGTGGGGACGAACGGGGCCAGCAGCGGGGCGAAGGGGGCGAGCGGGCTGGCGAAGCGCAGCGCGGGGTTCACCACGAGCACCCCGGCCACGGGTCGGTGGGCCGCGGCGTCGAGCGCGAGGGCGCCGCCCATCGAGATGCCCGCCATGACCACGCGGCCGTGTCGGGCGAGCTCGAGGTCCACGACGGCCCGGACGGCGGCGCGGATCTCGTCCGCACCGGTGGCGGCCAGGTCCTCCCACCGGGTGCCGTGCCCCGGCAGCAGGGGCACGCTCACGGGGGAGCCGCCTGCCGCGAGCCCCTCGGCCCAGGCGCGGACGGAGGCCGGAGTCGAGGTGAACCCGTGCAGGAGCACGACGCAGTGGTCGCGCCGGGCGGGAGCGGCGGGCATGAGGCGCAGGGGCAGGTCTTCGGGGGCGACGGCGACGGGGCGGGGCATGGTGCCAGGGTAAGGCAGGCGGACCGTACGATGGGCAGGCACCCGACCGCCCCGACCGGAAGGCCCTCGTGTCCACGTTCTACTGGTCCGCCAAGACGTTCGCCGTGGCTCCGGCCACCCGCCTGCTGTTCCGCCCCTGGGTGAAGGGCCTCGCGAACGTGCCGGCCGAGGGCCCGGCGATCCTGGCCAGCAACCACCTGTCCGTCTCGGATTCGGTGTTCATGCCGGCCATGCTCGACCGCCAGGTGCATTTCCTGGCCAAGCACGAGTACTTCACCGGCCCGGGCGTGAAGGGGTGGGTCACCCGCCGGTTCTTCGAGGCCGCGAACCAGTTGCCCATGGACCGCTCCGGCGGAGAGGCGTCCCTGCGCTCGCTGGACGCGGGCCTCGAGGCGCTGCGGGAGGGCCGGCTGCTCGGGATCTACCCGGAGGGCACCCGCAGCCCGGACGGGCGGCTGCACCGCGGCAAGATCGGCGTGGCCAAGCTCGCGCTGGCCTCGGGCGCGCCCGTGGTGCCCATCGCGATGATCGGCACGGACCGGGTCCAGCCGATCGGCCACGTGCTGCCGCGGATCGGGCGCCTGGGCATGATCTTCGGTGAGCCGCTGGACTTCTCCGACCGTGCCGAGGCCGCCGGCGACCCCCGGGTGCTGCGGGAGGTGACGGACGAGATCATGGAGGCCATCCGGCGCCTGTCGGGCCAGGAGTACGTGGACACCTACGCGGCGGACGTGAAGGCGGGCCGCGTGGCCGCTCCGCCGCGCGCCCGCGACTGAGCGGGGTCCGCGCGTCGTCATCCGGGGACGCTCAGACCGGGGCGCGGCACGCGGCCCCCTAGCCTGGTGTGCATGACTGAAGACCCCCGCGAGAAGATCCTGGCCTTCGGCACCGCCATCTCGGAGGGCGCCGCCGACATCCCCGGCCTGGACCACTGGCGCTCGCTGCCGATCGCACAGGCGCCGTCCTGGGCGGACGAGGCCGATCACCGCGCCGCCGTCGCCGAGCTGAGCGCCCTGCCCCCGCTCGTCTTCGCGGGCGAGGTCGACCTGCTGCGCGCCCGTCTGGCCGACGTCGCCCAGGGCCGCGCGTTCCTCCTGCAGGGCGGCGACTGCGCCGAGACGTTCGCCGGGTCCACCGCCAACCGGATCAGCGCCCGGGTGAAGACCATCCTGCAGATGGCCGCGGTGCTGACCTACGGCGCCTCCATGCCGGTCGTGAAGATGGGCCGGATCGCCGGCCAGTTCGCCAAGCCGCGGTCCTCGGACACGGAGACCCGCGACGGCGTCACCCTGCCCAGCTTCCGCGGCGAGATCGTGAACGGCTACGAGTTCACCGAGCAGGCACGCCGGCACGACGCCCGACGGATGGTGCAGGCGTACCACACCTCCGCCTCCACCCTGAACCTGGTCCGCGCCTTCACCCAGGGCGGCTTCGCCGATCTGCGCAGCGTGCACCAGTGGAACCAGGGCTTCATGGCCAACCCGGCCTACGCCCAGTACGAGGAGATGGCCGCCGAGATCGACCGCGCGGTCCGCTTCATGAACGCCGCGGGCGTGGACTTCGAGGCCATGCGCCGCACCGAGTTCTATTCGGCCCACGAGGCGCTCCTGCTCGACTACGAGCGCGCCCTGACCCGCGTGGACTCGCGCAGCGGCGACCCCTACGCCACGAGCGCCCACTTCCTGTGGATCGGCGAGCGCACCCGCCAGGTGGACGGCGCCCACGTCGACTTCCTCTCCCGGGTCCGCAACCCGATCGGCGTGAAGCTCGGCCCGACCACCACGACCGCGGATGCCCTCGAGCTCGCCGAGCGGCTGGACCCGGAGCGCGAGCCGGGCCGCCTGACCTTCATCACCCGCATGGGCGCGGAGCGGATCCGGGACGTGCTGCCCGGCATCGTCGAGGGCGTCCGTGACGCGGGGCTGGAGCCGGTGTGGGTCACCGACCCCATGCACGGCAACACCGTGACCGCGGCCAACGGCTACAAGACCCGCCGGTTCGAGGACGTGATGGACGAGGTCAGCGGCTTCTTCGAGGTGCACCGCGAGCTCGGCACGCACCCGGGCGGCATGCACGTCGAGCTGACCGGCGACGACGTCGCCGAGTGCCTGGGCGGCTCCGACCCGATCAACGAGGCCGACTTCGACGCCCGCTACGAGACGCTGTGCGACCCGCGGCTGAACCACCAGCAGTCCCTGGAGATGGCGTTCAAGGTCACCGAGGCCCTCTCGCACCCCGAGCGTCGCGCGCCGCGGGCCTGACCGCGTGGCCGGGCACGCCCCGGCTCAGCCGACCCAGGCGTGGACCGCGGTGCCCTCGGGCAGCGCGGTCCCGGCGGCGGGGGACTGGTGCAGGACCCGGGACTCGCCTCGGGCGGAGAGCGGCAGCGGCAGGCGATGCACGCGGGCGTCCCAGCCGTCGTCCGCCAGCGTCGTGCGCGCCGTCTCCGGATCCTGCCCGGTCACGTCCGGCACCGGGCGCACGGCGCGGCCCTCGGAGAGCACCACGCGGACCGCGGTGCCCGGCGTCGCCTGCTCGCCGGGGGCCGGGTGCTGCTCGATCACGGCCCCGGCCGGCACTGCGGGATCGGTGCGACGCTCCGCGACCTCCACGGTGAATCGGGCGTCCCGGGCCACGCCGTGGGCCTGCCGGATCACGACGCCGGTCAGGTCCGGCACCGGCACCGGCGCGGGGCCGGCGGAGACGGTGAGCTCGACGGGGGTGCCGCGCCCTGCCGGCTCCCCGGCTGCGGGTGAGCTGGCGACGACCGTGCCCTCCGTGTGGAGTTCGTCGTGCCGGGCCGTGACCGCCGCGGTGAAGCCCGCGGCGGTCAGCCGTTCCTCCGCCGCCTCCCGGGCCAGCCCGTCGAGGTCGGGGACCACCGCCACGCCACCGACTCCGAGGCCGCCGGAGCCCAGCGTCCAGCCCAGCAGCAGGGCGACGCCGGTGAGCAGCAGGGTCACGGCCGCGCCGATCGCGGCGGCCCGGCCGGTGCCCTGGCCGAGGTCGAGCGCGGGGCGGCGGGCCGCCCGACGCAGCCGCCGCCGGGAGCCGCGCCCCGGATGCCGGTCCGCCGGGGCGGGGTCGACCGCGAGCGGGCCGATCGGCTCCGCCGGTCGCGCGTCGGACCGCCGGTCGCCCCCGTGCGTCGCCGCACGGGTGTCGATGACGTCGGTCAGGTCCTCGTCGAGGGCGGACTCGGTCAGGGCGGGGAGCGCGCGCGTCGCGTGGTGGTCGCCGGCGTCGAGGGCCCGGGTCTGCAGGTTCCCGTCCGGGGCTGCGTCCTCGGGGCCATCGGCGGCGGGGGCGGCCGCCGCCGGCTGCGCGCCCGGGCCCTCGGCGGGGCGGCGGTCCGGTTCGTCGGGGTCCAGGCCCGCCGCCACGGCGTCGATGCGGTGCAGGAGCTCGCCGGCACCGGCGGGCCGGTCGGCCGGGTCCGGCTCGGTGCACCACAGCACGAGGTCGTCGAGGTCCTCGGGGAGCCCGGGGTGCAGCGTGGACGGCACGGGGACCCGCTCGTGGACGTGCCGGTAGGCGACCTGCAGCGCGGTCGCCGCGGTGTACGGCTGGCGGCCCGTGAGCAGCTCGAACAGGATGATGCCCACGGCGTACACGTCGGAGCGGGCGTCGGCGGGCGCCCCGGCGATGTGCTCGGGGGCGAGGTAGGCGGGCGTGCCCACGACGGCCTGCCCGGCCATGGTGTGGGCCGTGGCGGCACGGGACAGGCCGAAGTCCGCGACCGTCACCCGGCCGTCGTCGCGGACGAGGACGTTCTCGGGCTTCACGTCCCGGTGCACCAGTCCGGCGCGGTGCGCGGCGGCCAGGCCGTCGACGAGCGGACGCAGGAACCGCAGCGCCTCCCGGGGTGAGAGCGGTGCACGGTCCCGGATGACGGTGCGCAGCGTGCGGCCGGGCACGTGCTCCATCACGAGGTAGGCCAGCACGTCGCCGTCCTCGGCCTCGGTGTGGCCCTGGTCCAGGACCGCGACGACGTGCGGATGGGACAGTCGCGCCGCCGTCTTGGCCTCCTGCTCGAACCGTCCGACGAGGACGGGGTCCTCCGCCAGGTGCGGGTGCATGACCTTGAGCGCCACCTGGCGGTCGAGACGCTCGTCCACGGCCAGGTAGACGGTGGACATGCCGCCCCGGGCCAGCCGCTCGACGACCCGGTAGCGGCCGTCGACGATGCCCCCCACGAGGGGGTCCCGGCGTGCGCTGCTCATCGTCCCAGGGTAGGACAGGCGGCGGACCCCCTCGGGGCGGTCCGCCGCCGGCGGATCAGAACATCGCCATCGCGGCGCGCACCTTGGCCACGTAGTCCCGTGCCTCCGGGTTCAGGCCGCTGTCCAGCACTCCGCCGAGGCCCTGGTAGTAGGCCCCGATGCCCTCATCGAGGGTGGGGGTGCGGTCCTGCACGTACTTGATGAACGCGACGCCGGCCACCGCGTTGTCGTGGGGGTCCAGCAGGTTCAGCTCGCGGCCCACCAGCTCCGAGGCGAACTCGCCCGTGATCGGGATGACCTGCATCGCCCCCACGGCGTTGCCGGGGGAGACCGAGGCCATGCGGAAGCGGGACTCGGTGTACGCGTGGCCCAGGGCCAGGCGGGGGTCCACGCCCATCCGCTCGGCGGTCTCGCGGACGATCTGCTGCATCTGTTCGGGGGTGGGCTGGGGGACGGAGCGCAGCAGGCGCAGGTTCTCGTTCGCCGAGGCCGTCACGTGCGGCGCGTAGGTGCGGCCGAGGACGGTGTCGCCGCCCGCCTGGACGGCGGAGACCGGCTCCACCTCGAGGGTGCCGTCGGAGATCACGAGCACGTCGCCGGGGTGCAGCGTCGAGGCCCGCGTCAGGTCGTTGAGCTCGCGCAGACGGGGGATGGAGACCTCGAACCGCTGGGAGATTCCCCAGAGGGAGTCGCCGGAGACCACGGTGTACCGGACCGTCTCGCCGGCGGCCGCCGGGGCCTTCGAGGCCGGCGCGGGGGCGGGGGTCGTGGTCGGGGTGGTCGATGCGGGGGTCTTCGGTGCGGCGGCCGTGCGCTGCGTGGTCAGGACCATGCCCGGGTGGAGCATGCTCGAGGCGCTCATGCCGTTGAGGCGCTGCAGCTGCGCGGCGGAGACGCCGGTGCGGCGGGCGATGACCCACCACCCGTCGTTCGGCTGCACCGTGTAGGTCCCGGCGGCCGGGGTCGGGGCCGCCGCGCCGGTCAGGCGGAGCTCGTCACCCGGGTAGAGCAGGGTCTCCAGGCCCAGGCCGTTGAACCGCAGCAGGTCGGCGACGGAGACGCCGCGGGCGGCCGAGATCCGGGTGAGGGTGTCGCCCGGGCGCACGGTGTGCACCGCCGCCTCCTGGGCGTGGGCCTGGGCGGGCAGACCGGTGAGCAGCAGCAGGGGCACCGCGCCGCCGGTCAGGACGGAGCGCAGGCGGCGGGAGCGGACGGGGGTGTGGGACACGGCAGACCTCGGCATCGGATCGGACGGATGGAACACGACGGGGAAGTGACGGGTGGGACCCGTGGCCCCCGCGGTCGACCGACGACGTCGGCGCCCGACCGTGGAGCCTCGGCGATGTTATCGGAATGTGATCTTCGTGACCATACTGAGATCCATGCCGTCCGGGGCGCGGTGGGCCGGGCCCGTCGGCGGCCACGTAGGCTGGCGCCCGTGAGCACCACATCCTCCGACACCCCGGTCCCCGCTGACGCGATCCCCGCCGAGCTCGACGCCCTCGTGGGCGAGTGGCTCTCCGTGCCCGACGTGGCGGAGCGCCTCGACCAGCGGGTGACCCGCGTCCACAACCTCGTGCATGATCGCCGCCTGCTGGCCGTGCGACGCCCCGAGCCCGCGGTGCGGTCCGTGCCGGCCCTGTTCCTCACCGAGACCGGCGTGCTCGACTCCCTGCAGGGCACGCTCGTGCTGCTGGCCGATGCCGGCTTCTCCGACGAGGAGGCCCTCCGTTGGCTGTTCACCGAGGACGAGTCGTTGCCCGGCCGGCCCATCGACGCGCTCCGGGACGGTCGGAAGACCGAGATCCGGCGCCGCGCCCAGGCCCTGGCCTGGTGAGCCGGCCCCGCGGGCGACGATCCGCCCGCGGGGCCCGTCGCCGCTCAGTGGCGGCGCGACGTGTAGGCGTCGATCAGCCGCGTGAGCTCGGCGCTGACGTCCTCGGGGACGCCGTGCGCGAGCAGGCCCGCCACGGCCCCGGCCGCCTCGTGCGACAGCGCCGCGACCCGCTCTTCGACGGCCCGGCGCGCGCCGCACGTCTCGAGGACGCCCTGCCAGTGGGCCACCCGGTCCGCGCCGAGGTCCGGGTCGCCGAGGTCCGCGTCGAGCGCGGCGGCCTCGTCCGGGGCGAGCAGCTCGACGGCGCGGGCGATGAGCACCGTCTGCTTCCCCTCCCGCAGGTCGTCGCCCGCGGGCTTGCCCGTGGTCGCCGGATCGCCGAACACGCCGAGCAGGTCGTCCCGGTACTGGAAGGCCATGCCGAACGGCAGCGACACCCGGGCGAACGCGGTCACCAGCCCGTCGTCCGCCCCCGCCAGCAGCCCGCCGAGGGCCAGCGGGTGCACCGCCGAATAGCGCGCCGACTTGTGCTCCACCACCGCCTCGGCGGCCGCCTCGGCCTCGCGGGCATCGCGCGCCGCCGGGGCCATCTCGGCCACCACGTCGAGGTACTGACCCGCCATCACGCCGAAGCGCATCCGCTCGAGCTCGGCCCGCGCCCGATCCTCCCGGGGCGTGCCGGCGAGGACGCGTGCGAAGGCCGTCTCGCTCATCCCCAGGGCGACGTCGCCGGCGAGGATCGCGGCGGAGACGCCGAAGTGCTCCGCGGCGTGGCGCCAGCCCGCCTCCCGGTGGAGGGACTCGAAGCGGCGGTGCACGCTGGGCATCCCGCGGCGGGTGTCCGAGCGGTCCAGGATGTCGTCGTGGATCAGCGCCGCGGCCTGGAACAGCTCGAACGCCGCGCCCGCCTCGGCGATGCGGGGGTCCTCCGCCTCGCCACCGGCCGCTCGCCAGCCGAGCCAGGCCAGGACGGCGCGCAGGCGCTTGCCGCCCGCGGTCAGGTCCGCGATCGCGTCCACGAGGGGCGCCGTCAGCGGGTGGACGTCCCGGGCGAGGTCGCGGTGCTCCGCCAGCAGGCGGTCGAGGGCGTCGGCGACGGCGGCGCGGAAGCGGTCCTGGTCGGCGGGACGGGGGCGGGGGACGGCGACGTCGGCGGGCATGGCCCCACCCTAGCCGCGCCGCGCGACGGATCGCCGGTCCCGGATAGGCTCGGTCCATGTCCGAGACCGCGCCCGCTGCACCCCGCGATGAGGCGACGATCCTGCACGTGGACATGGACGCGTTCTTCCTGTCCGTCGAGCTGCGCGAACGGCCCGACCTCGAAGGGCGTCCCGCCGCCGTCGCCGCCCCGAGCGGCCGGTCCGTGGTGCTCTCCGCCTCGTATGCGGCGCGGGCCTACGGGGTCCGCTCGGCGATGCCCCTGGCGCACGCCCGCGCCCTGTGTCCGCCCCTCGTGGTCATCCCGCCGCGACAGCAGCTCTACCGGGCCGTCTCCGCCGAGGTGATGGCCGTGCTCGCGGACGTGACCCCCGTGATGGAGCAGCTCAGCGTGGACGAGGCGTTCCTCGACGTCGCCGGCGCGCGCCGTCGGCTCGGCCCGCCCGAGCACATCGGCCACCTGATCCGGGAGCGCGTCCGCTCCGAGCTGGGGCTGCCGTGCACGGTGGGCGGCTCGGCCGTGAAGTTCGTGGCCAAGACGGCGTCCACCGCGGCCAAGCCCGACGGCCTGCTGATCGTGCCGCCGGAGCGCACCCTGGACTTCCTCCATCCGCTGCCCGTGGGCCGGCTGTGGGGCGTGGGCCCCAAGGCGGCCGAGCGGCTCGGCCGGCGGGGGGTGGCGACCATCGGCGACCTCGCCCGGGTGGACCCCGCGCGTCTGGAGGCGTCGTTCGGGGCCGCCGGCCGGGAGTGGGCGTCGCTCGCCCGGGGCATCGACCCGCGTCCCGTCGCCCCGCGCCCGGCGGCCCGCAGCATCGGCGCGGACCACACCTTCGACGTCGACCCCGTCGACGTCGCGGGCGTCGACCCGGAGGTCCTGCGCCTGTGTCACCGGGTCGCGGCCCGGCTGCGGGCGGAGCAGGTCACCGCCGGGGCGGTCACGGTCCGCCTCAAGGCGCCGGACGGGTCGGTCCGCAGCCGCACCGCCCGCCTCGCCCGGCCGACCGCCACGGGCCACGACCTCCTCGGCCCGGCGCGGCGGCTCGTCCGCGAGCTGCATGCCGAACGACCGCATCCGGTCCGGCTCGTGGGCGTGCGCGCCGAGCGCCTCGGTGACGCGGCCGATCAGCCCCCGGCCCAGGAGGCGCTCTTCGGCGGTCCCGCCTGGGGGACGGAGGACGAGGCGTCGGAGGAGGGCGACTGGGCCGGCGCCGAGGCCGCCCTGGACGCCGTCGCCCGACGCTTCCCGACGGCGGCCGTGCGGCCGGCGTCGCTGCTGGGTCGCCGCGAGGCCCGCGCCGACGCCCGCCGGGACGCGCCGCGGCCGGGCACCGGAGGCCCGGACCGGGAGTGAGGGGTTTCGGGGTCGGCGACGTCGCCACCTGGCTGGGGTGGGGCGGCAGGTCCTATCCTGGAGGGCAAGTCGGACGCGCGGGCGTCCCCTCCCGGTCCCGGAGGTGTCGGAGGCCGCGTTTGAAGGAGTCGCCATGCCCCTCTCAGAGCATGAGCAGCGGATGCTGGACCAGCTGGAGCAGCAGCTGCGCACCGAGGACCCCCGGCTGGCCACCCAGATGGCGGACACGGGGCGGCATCGGCTGCCCGTGGGCCGCGTGGTGGCCGGGGCCGTCCTCGCAGTGGTCGGGCTGCTCGTCGTGGTCCTCGGGGTCGCCAACCACGCGATCCTCCTGGGCGTGCTCGGCGTCGTCGTCATCGGGGCAGGCATCTTCCTGCTGACCACGCGGCCGCGCGCCGTCGCCTCCGGGGCCTCGGGGCCGGTGGCCCGACGGTCGGGCGCACCGCGGCGGCAGGGGGGTGGCGACTTCATGGGCCGCCTCGAGCGGCGCTGGGACGAGCGGCGCGCCCGAGGCGACTGAGCGCCTGGCCCGCCGGGCCCCCACCCTCCTCCACTCCAGGCCCCGATCCGCTCCGGATCGGGGCCTTTCCGCTGCCCGAGGCCCCGTCGTCGCCGCGGCCCTCCACCGGGGGCCCACCGGTCCTCCGCTTCCCTCCACGGCGACGCCGGCCCCGGGACCCGCGGGATGGCGCGCCGGACTCGGGGGGGCCTCGACACGCCCGTGGCGCCGGGACCCGCGTTCCTGGGTTGATGGTGGAGGGAAGTGGGGTAATGTGGAGGAAAGGAGAGAGCATGGGTCCCGACCTTGGTCGGGAGGGACCGCTCGACGAGCCAGGGGGTGTGCCGTGTTCTTGGGCACGTACACCCCCCGGCTCGACGAGAAGTCCCGGCTGATCCTCCCCGCCAAGTTCCGCGAGGAGCTGGCGGAGGGGCTGGTCCTGACCCGGGGTCAGGAGCGCTGCATCTACGTGTTCAGCGCTCGTGAGTTCGAGCGGGTCCACGAGCAGATGAGGTCGGCTCCACTGTCCTCCCGCCAGGCCCGTGACTACATCCGCGTCTTCCTCTCGGGGGCGTCGGACGAGGTCCCGGACAAGCAGGGTCGGGTGACCGTGCCGGCGCCGCTGCGGCAGTACGCGGGGCTGGACCGGGACGTGACCGTGATCGGCGCGGGGACGCGAGTGGAGATCTGGGACTCGGAGTCCTGGAACACCTACCTCGCCGAGCAGGAAGCCGCCTTCTCCGAGACCGACGAGGACGTCCTGCCCGGCGTCTTCTGACCGTGACCACCCGACCTCGAGCGAGACCTCCAGCCGACGCCGCCGCACCTGACCCGTCTTCCCCTGGGCCAGGCGCGGCGGCGGACGGATGGGGATCCCGCCCGAGGTCCGCCAGGACCGCGATGTGAGCAGGAGGTCGAGAGTGGACGCAGGCCAGCCGCGCCCCGAGGACCGCCACCTGCCCGTGATGCGGGACCGCGTCGTCGACCTCCTCGCCCCCGCCGTCCAGGCCGCGCTCGAGGCCGGCCGCACGCCCGTCGCCGTCGACGGCACGCTGGGCATGGGCGGGCACACCGAGGCCCTGCTGACCCGGTTCCCCCACCTGCGCGTCATCGGCATCGACCGCGACGCCCACGCCCAGGCCATGGCCGCCGAGCGCCTCGGCCCCCTCGCCGACCGTCTGATCCCCTTCCACGGCACCTACGACCGGGTGCCCGAGGCCATGGCCGCCGCGGGCGTCACGAAGGTCGACGCCGCGCTCTACGACCTCGGCGTGTCCTCCTACCAGCTGGACGACCGGGAACGCGGCTTCGCCTACTCCTACGACGCTCCGCTGGACATGCGCATGGACGACACCGCCGAGCCCTCCGCCGCGACGCTCGTGGCGGAGCTGGACGAGCAGGAGCTGCGCCGCATCATCCGTCGCGACGGTGAGGAGCGCTTCGCCGGCCCCATCGCACGGGCCATCGTCCGAGCCCGCGACGAGGCCCCCATCGAGACCACCGGCCGCCTCGTCGAGGTGATCCGCTCGGCCGTCCCCGTCGCCGCGGGTGCCACCGGCGGGCACCCGGCCAAGCGCACCTTCCAGGCGCTGCGCATCGCCGTGAACGAGGAGCTCGACATCCTCGACGCCGCCGTGCCGGCCATCCTCGACGCCCTCCACGTGGGCGGCCGCCTCGTGGTGATGAGCTACCACTCCCTCGAGGACCGCATCACGAAGCGGCACCTGAGCGCGTGGGCCACGTCCACGGCGCCCCCGGGGTTCCCGGTGGTGCTGGAGGAGCACGAACCCGTGGTGCGGGTGCTCACCCGCGGCACCGAGAAGCCCACCGAAGAAGAAATCTCCGAGAACCGTCGCGCCTCCTCCGCGAAAGTGCGTGCGGTTGAGAAGATCAGGACGTCCAGGACCACGGCATGACGCTGCACGAGGAGATGAGCATGGCCGCACACGCACGGATCGCAGAGTCGCTGCGCCCCGGGTCGACCCCCGTCGCCCCCGCGCGGCCGGCTCCGCAGGAGCGCACGCCGCTCTCGGTGGTGCCCGCCCCGCTGCCCCGATCCCGCTCCGGCGTGACCGTGCTGTGCGTCCTCGTGGTGCTCGCCGCGCTCGCGGCGGTCCTCGTCATGAACATCACCATGTCCAACCGGCAGTACGCCCTCCTGGACCTGCGCCAGGAGCAGCAGGCCGTCACCGAGACCAATGAGCGGCTGGCCGAGCAGGTGGGCCACCTCGAGGCGCCGCAGAACCTGGCCGCGCGCGCCGACGCCCTCGGGATGGTCGCCCCCGCCGGCACCGCCTCCGTGGACGCGGGCACGGGCCAGCTCAGCGGCGAGGCCCAGGCGGCCCAGGACGGCGACATCTCCGCCACCTACGTCGCGCCGCCGGCGGACGCGGACGCGGTCCGCCAGGGTGCGGCCGCCGAGGGCCAGGACGAGATCGAGGGACCGCGCACCCTCGGCGGCGAGGACGCCTCCGCCGCCGCCGACCAGGACGCCGCCGACCGTTGATCGACCGTCCCGCCTCGCACCTTCCCCGCGGCGGATCGACGGTCGGGCCCGCTCCCGGGCACCCTGCCGTGCGCACCCGCATCCTGCTGCTGCTCGTCTTCGTCCTGCTCGGCGGGCTGGCGCTGCGGCTCGTCTACGTGCAGGGCATCGACCCCACGGGGCAGGCCGCGGCGGCCATGGACCAGCGCCTGACCCACCAGGAGACCCTGCCGCAGCGCGGGTCCATCCTGGACCGTGACGGCGACGTGCTGGCCGCCAGCGTGCGCCGATACGACATCGTCGTGGACCAGCGCCTCGTCAAGGACTTCAACGAATGGGACCGCGAGGCCCGGGAGACCGTGCTCGTGGACGTGGACTCCCGCCTGGCCAGCCTGGCCGAGGTGCTCGGCATGTCGGAGGAGGAGGTGCGCGAGGCCACCATCGGCTCCCGCCCGTACGCCGTGGTGCGTCGATCCGTGACCCCGGAGGTGCGGGACAAGGCCATGGCGCTCAACGTGCCGGGCCTGCTCTCCGAGGCGGTGGACCGCCGCACCTACCCGAACGGGTCGGTCGCCGGCAGCATCATCGGCTTCATGGGCGGTGACGGCACCGCCCTCGAAGGCCTCGAGCTCAGCCAGGACGACGTCATGACCGGCACTCCGGGCACCCGCACGTTCGAGGTGGGCGCGGACGGCATCCGCATCCCCAACGCCCCGCTCGAGGAGGTTCCGGCCGTGGACGGCGCCGACCTGCGCCTGACCGTGGACAAGGACGCCCAGTGGTTCGCGCAGGAGACCCTCGGCGCCCTCGCCGCCGAGTACGACGCGGAGTGGGCGAACGCCGTCGTGATGGACGTGAAGACGGGCGACGTGATCGTCATGGCGGACTCCACCACGGTGGACCCCGCCGACCCCGACGCCACCGAGGGGAACTTCCGCACCTCCACCGTGATGAGCACCCCGTACGAGCCGGGCTCCACGGGCAAGGCGCTGCCGATCGCGGCCGCCGTCGACGCCGGGAAGGTCACCGCCACGGACGGCTTCACCGTCCCCGGCAGCCAGGACTTCGACGGGCAGACCATCCGGGACTTCTCCCCGCACCCGACGTTCGACATGACCGTGGCAGGCATCTACGCGCGCTCCTACAACACGGGCACGGTGCAGATCGCCGAGAAGATCACGGACGAGCAGCGCTACGAGTACATGCGCTCCTTCGGGGTCGGCCAGCCCATCGACCTCGGCCTGCCGCAGCAGGCGGGCAGCGTCCTCGTCCCGCCCGAGCAGTGGGACGGCCGCCAGCGCCTGACCACGGCCTTCGGCCAGGGCTACACCCAGACCACCCTGCACACCGCCCAGATGTACCAGGCCCTCGCCAACGGCGGGGTGCTGATCCCGGCCCGGCTGATCGACGCCACGGTGGACGGCGACGGCGCGGAGAAGCGCTGGGAGTCGTCCGCGGAGCCCCACCGCGTGGTCTCCGAGGAGACGGCGGCGCAGATGCTCCGCATGATGGAGACCGTCGTGACGCAGGGCACCAGCAAGGCCGCCGCGATCCCCGGGTATCGCGTGGGCGGCAAGTCCTCCACCGCCGAGGCCGCGAGCGACACCGGCAAGTACGACGGCTACAACTTCGGCTTCACCGCCGTCGCCCCGCTCGACGACCCCCGCTTCGTGGTGTCCGTGTCCATGCATCGGCCGCCGTCGAAGCAGGGCTCCCGGGACGTGTCCATTGCGGCCGCCACGATCATGGAGTACATGCTCCGCCAGGCGGACGTGCCCGCCACCGGAGCCGAGCCGAACGACTACCGCGTCTTCGTGGACGATCCGCAGGACCGGCCGTGGTGACCCACGCCTCCGGCCCCGAGCACCCCAGGAGCACCCCCATGACCACCCCGAGCGACCCCCCTGCTCCGCTGACCCCGGCCCAGCAGGACGCCGCCTTCCGGCCCTCCCACACCCCCGCCACGCCCTGGCCCGTCCTCGCGCAGGCGCTGGCCGAGGCGGGGATCGCGGCCCATGTCCACGGCGCGGCCCCGGCCGACGGCGTCACGGGGGTCAGCCTCGACTCGCGTGTCGTGCGCCCGGGCGACCTCTACGTCGCCGTTCCGGGCACGCACGCCCACGGTGCCGCGTTCGCGGCCACGGCGCTGCAGGCCGGCGCTGTCGGCGTCCTGACGGACGCGGCGGGCCGCGCGCTCCTGGCGGGGCAGGGCCTGGCCGACGCCCCGGTGCTCGAGGTCGACGCCGTGCGCACCGCCGCCGGCACCGTGGCGGCCCGCGTCTACGGCGGCGGGGGCGACGCCGGCCCGCGCCTGGTCGGCGTGACCGGCACCAACGGCAAGACCACCACGAGCTTCCTCGCCGCCGCCCTGCTCGAGGCCCTGGGGCGCCGGTCGGGCATCGTGGGCACGATCCTGATCCGCGCGGGGGAGCGGGAGGTACCCTCCACGCTCACCACGCCCGAGGCCACCCAGCTGCACGCCCTCATGGCGCTCATGCGCGAGGAGGAGGTGGACACCGCCGTCATGGAGGTCTCCTCCCACGCCGTGGCGTATCAGCGGATCGCCGGCCTGCGCTACGCGGTGGCCGGGTTCACCAACCTGACCCAGGACCACCTGGACATGCACGGCTCGATGCAGGAGTACTTCGCGGCCAAGGCCGGTCTGTTCGACCCCGCCCGCACCGACCACGCCGTCATCACGCTCGACGGCGGCGAGGGGCCCCGCTGGGGCGTCGCCATGGCCCGGGCCGCCGGCGCTCCCGTCACCACGCTCGCCCTCGGGCCGGCCGCGCCGACGCCGGGCGCCCTGGCCGAACACGACCCCGGCCTCCGGGCGGACTGGGAGGTCGCCGAGCTCGCGCCGGACGGCCTCGGCCACCGCTTCACGCTGCGCCACGCGGCCACGGGCCGGGAGCTGCGGGCCTCCGTCGGTCTGCCGGGCCGCTTCAACGTGGCCAACGCGGCCCTCGCGGTCCTGCTCGTGCTGCACGCCGTGGGGGAGGAGCACCTGGACGCGCTCGCCGCCGTCCTGGACGTGCCCGCGGGCGAGGGCCCTCTGGCCGCCGCCGTCCCGGGGCGGATGGAGGTCGTGGGCCGCGAGCCGGACGCCGTCGTCGACTTCGCGCACAACCCGGACGGCATGGTCCAGGCGCTGCGCTCCCTCGCCGACGCGCGGGCGGCGGCCGGGATGCGCGGCCGCACCCTGATCGTGTTCGGCTCCGCCGGCGACCGCGACCGTGACAAGCGGCCCGTGATGGGCGCGATCGCGGCCCGGGCGGCGGATGTGGTGATCGTCACCGACGACACCCCCCACTCGGAGGACCCGGCCCCGATCCGCGCCCACATCCTCGCCGGCGCCCGCGCCGAGGCCGACCGCATCGCGCGGGAGGAGGGCCGCCCGGTCGTGATCGAGGAGGTGGCCGACCGTGCCGCGGCCATCCGCCGCGCCGTGGAGCTGGCGGGGCCGCAGGACGGCATCCTCCTGGCCGGCCGCGGGCACGAGACCACGATGGACTACGACGGCGAGCTCGTCCCGCTGGACGACCGGGTGGCCCTGCGCGAGGCCCTGGCCGCCCGTGTCGCGGCAGCCTCCGCCTCAAGCTCCGGCCCAGTCCGCGAGGGTAAGGTCATCGAGTCATGATCGCTCTCACCGCAGCCCAGATCGCCGAGGCCGTGTCCGGCACGCTCTCGGCCACCCTCGACCCCGCCGCCGTGCTGGTGCACGTCACCCCCGACTCGCGGGAGGTCACCGCCGAGGGCACGCTCTACGTGGCGAAGCCGGGGGAGCGCGCCGACGGCCACGACTTCATCGACGCCGCGCTGGGCGCCGGCGCCGCCGCTGTGCTCGCCGAACGCGCCACGCACGCCCCCGACGGCGCCGCGCACCCGGCGATCATCGTGGAGGACGCCGTGCTCGCGATGGGCGCGCTCGCCCGGGAGGTCGTGCGCCGCGTCCGGGAGCACTCCCCGACCACCGTCATCGGCATCACCGGCTCGGCCGGCAAGACCACCACGAAGGACCTGCTCGCCGCCCTGCTGGCTACCCAGGGCCCCACCGTCGCACCCGTCGGCTCGTACAACGGCGAGGTCGGCGTGCCGCTCACGGTGTTCCGGGCGGAGCTGGACACGCGCTTCCTCGTGGTCGAGATGGGCGCGGACCACGTCGGCAACATCGCGTACCTCTGCGACATCGTGCGCCCGGACATCGGCGTCGTGCTCATGGTGGGCACCGCCCATGCGGGCAGCTTCGGCGGCGTGGCGAACATCGCGCGCACCAAGGGCGAGCTCGTGGAGGCCCTCGGCCCCGAGGGCGTCGCCGTCCTCAACCTCGACGACGAGCGTGTCGCCGGCATGGCGGCACGGACCGCCGCCCCGATCACCTGGTTCACCGCGGACGAGCGGGGCGTCGCCCGCGCGGCCGAGGACGTGGCCGCCGCCCTCGCGGCGGGACTCGTCGCCGCACGGGACGTGCGAGCCGACGACCAGGAGCGCCCCGTCTTCGACCTGCAGGTCGGGACGGATGAGGCCGCCGTGCGGCATCCGGTCGCCTCCGGACTGACCGGCCTGCACCACGTGCACAACGTGCTGGCCGCCGCCGCGGCCGCCCACGCCGCCGGCATGGACCCGGCCGAGATCGCCCGTGGTCTCGACGGGCTCGGGCCCGCCAGCCGCTTCCGGATGGAGCGCACCGACCGCGCAGACGGCGTCACGATCATCAACGACGCGTACAACGCCAACCCCGAGTCCATGCGCGCCGCGCTGCGGACGCTGGCCACCCTCGGCCGCTCCAGCGGCCGCCGCACCTGGGCCGTCCTGGGGGAGATGCTCGAGCTCGGCGATGCCCGTGTCCGTGAGCACACCCTCGTGGGCGAGTCCGTGGTGCGCCTGAACATCGCCCAGCTGCTGGTGGTGGGCGCCGGAGCCCGGCCGCTCTACATCGGCGCCCTCAACGAGGGCAGCTGGGGCGAGGAGGCGCACTTCGTCGACGACGCCGCGCAGGCCGAGGCGTTCCTCACCGAGCACCTCCGTCCCGGCGACCTCGTCCTCGTCAAGTCCTCCAACGGCGTCGGGCTCGCGGCCCTCGGCGAGCGCCTCGCCACGGCCGACGCCGTCGCCCCCTCCGCCTCCCCGAAGGAGTCCCGACCGTGATCGGACTGCTCATCGGCGGCGTGCTCGGCCTGGTCCTCTCGGCCGCCGGCACCCCGCTGTTCATCCGGTTCCTCGTCAAGCGCGGATACGGCCAGTTCGTCCGCGACGACGGCCCGACCACCCACAAGACCAAGCGCGGCACGCCCACGATGGGCGGCGCGGTCATCATCGGCTCCCTGGTGCTGGCGTACCTGATCACCCACGGGCTGCTCGCGGTGCTCGGCGTCGACTTCGGCGGGCCCACGGCCTCCGGCCTGATCCTCCTGCTGCTCACCGTGGGCATGGCCTTCGTCGGCTTCGTGGACGACTTCACGAAGATCACGAAGCAGCGCTCGCTCGGCCTGACGCCGCGCGGCAAGATCATCCTCCAGGCCCTGATCGGCACCGCCTTCGCCGTCCTCGCCCTGAACTTCCCGGACGAGCGGGGCCTGACCCCCGCCTCGACGGCGATCTCCTTCGCCCGGGACATCCCGTGGCTCGACCTGGCCTTCGCCGGACCCGCGATCGGCGTCATCCTGTTCGTGATCTGGTCGAACCTCATCACCACCGCCACCACGAACGCCGTGAACCTCACGGACGGCCTCGACGGGCTCGCCACGGGCGCCACCGCCATGATCACGGGCGCCTACGTCCTGATGTCGCTCTTCCAGTCGAGCCAGTCCTGCGCGCTCGAGGGCACCCGCGGCTGCTACGAGGTCCGCGACCCCATGGACCTCGCCCTGCTCGCGGCGATCCTCACGGGCAGCCTGCTGGGCTTCCTCTGGTGGAACACCTCTCCGGCCAAGATCTTCATGGGGGACACCGGCTCCCTGGGCCTGGGCGGCGCCCTGGCCGGCTTCGCGATCTTCACGCGCACCGAGATCCTGGTGGCCGTGCTGGCCGGCCTCATGGTCGCGATCACCCTCTCCGTCATCATCCAGGTGGGCTGGTTCAAGGTCTCCGGCGGCAAGCGCGTGTTCCTCATGGCGCCGCTGCAGCACCACTTCGAGCTCAAGGGCTGGGCCGAGGTGACCGTCGTGGTCCGCTTCTGGCTGCTGTCCCTGATGTGCGTCACCGTGGGGCTCGCGATCTTCTACGGCGACTGGCTCATCCGCCAGGGCGGCCTCGCGGGGGTGACCCCGTGACCGGCCCCGCGCACGCGCCGGTGCGCCGGCCCCGCGCCGACACCGCCCGCACCGCCGACCTCACGTGCTGGGACGCCCCGGGGTGGGCCGGCCTGCGCGTCGTCGTCACGGGTCTGGGCGTCACCGGCTTCTCCGTGGCCGACACCCTGGCCGAGCTGGGCGCCGCCGTCGTGGTGGTGGACGGCGACGACGGTCCCGAGAACCGGGCGCGCGCCGAGACCCTGCGGATCGTGGGGGTCCGCGAGGTCCTGCTCGACCGGGCGGCCACGCAGGCGCTGCCCGAGGTCGACGGCGCCGCCGCGGACCTCGTCGTGACCTCCCCGGGCTGGCGGCCGGACCAGCCGCTGCTGATGGCCGCCCACGCGGCGGGTCTGCCGATCTGGTCCGACGTCGAACTGGCCTGGCGGCTGCGCGAGCGCGCCGGCCGGAAGACCGCCGACTGGGTGTGCCTGACGGGCACGAACGGCAAGACGACGACCGTGACGATGGTCGAGGCCATCCTGCGGGCGGACGGCCGTCGGGCGGTGGCCTGCGGCAACGTCGGCACCCCCGTGCTCGACGCGATCCGCGACCCGGAGGGCTTCGACGTGCTCGCCCTCGAGCTCTCCAGCTTCCAGCTGCACTGGACGCACGGCCTGGCCCCGGCGTCGTCTGCGGTGCTGAACCTGGCTGAGGACCACGTGGACTGGCACGGCTCGATGGAGGAGTACGCCGCCGCCAAGGGCAAGGTGTACGCGAACACGCGGGTGGCCTGCGTGTTCAACGAGCAGGACCCGGTGACCCGCACCCTCGTGGAGCGCGCGGACGTCCAGGAGGGCTGCCGCGCGATCGGCTTCACCACGGACACCCCGGGCCTGTCCGACATCGGCGTCGTGGACGGGATCCTCGTGGACCGTGCGTTCCTGGACAACCGGCGCCACGAGGCGATCGCCCTGGCCGAGCGCGCCGACCTGGGCCCGGTGGCGCCGCGCCACACCGTGGCCAACGCGGCCGCCGCGGCGGCGCTGACCCGGGCCGTCGGGGTGAGCCCCGCGGCCGTGGCCGAGGGCCTGCGCTCCTATGACCGCGGGGAGCACCGCATCCAGCTCGTGGCCACCTCCCGCGACATCATGTGGGTCAACGACTCGAAGGCGACGAACCCGCACGCCGCGGACGCGTCGCTGGCGGCGTTCAGCTCCGTGGTGTGGCTGGCCGGCGGCCTGCCCAAGGGCGTGACCTATCACGAGCTGGTGGCCGCGCACGCCCACCGGCTCCGCGCGGTGGTGCTCCTGGGCAGGGACACCTCCGCCCTGCGCGCGGCCCTGGCCGCGCACGCCCCCGAGGTCCCCGTCCACGCCCCCCTCGCCGCGGCCGACGGCACCGGCCCCGCCGACGGCGCGGCCGTGATGGCCGAGGCGGTGCGCGTGGCCGACGGCCTGGCCCGCCCCGGCGACACCGTGCTCATGGCGCCCGCCGCGGCGTCGATGGATCAGTTCCGCTCCTACGCGGCCCGCGGCGACGCATTCATCGAGGCCGTCGCCGGGCTGATGCGCGAGCACGGCTGGGACGTGCCCGACGACGCCGCGCCCGGCGCCGACTGACCCGCCGCCCACCCGACCGTCTCGCTTCCCCCGTGAGGAGGGCCATGTCCCCGATCGAGCTCCGCCCGGTCCGCCCCCGCGCGGACGACGACGCCCCCGAGCGCCGGGAGCGGCTCCTGCGCCGGATGTGGCGGGTCCTCGAGGGCCGCCGCGCCCTCGACCTGTCGGTCCTGCTCATCAGCGGCTGCACCGCCCTGCTCACCGTGCTGGGCCTCGTCATGGTGCTCTCCTCCTCCTCCGTCGAGGCGATCGGCACCGGCGGCGGCTCGTACGCGCTGTTCCTGCGCCAGAGCGCCTGGGCGGTGGCGGGCGTGGCGGCCCTGCTCGTGTTCTCGCGCCTGCCGGTGCGCGTCCTCAAGGCGATGGCCTGGCCGGCGTTCGGCGTGGCCGTGATCCTGCTCGCGCTGGTCGCGTTCTCCCCGCTCGGCGTCACCGTGGGCGGCAATCGCAACTGGCTGGGCATCGGCGGGTTCCGGATGCAGCCCTCCGAGGCCGCCAAGCTCGCCCTGGCGCTGTGGGCGGCGGCGGTCCTGGAGCGCAAGCACCGCCTCGTCACCCAGGTGCGGCACGCGCTGATCCCGGTGCTGCCCGGCGGCCTGCTGCTGCTGGGCCTGGTGATGGCGGGCAGTGACCTCGGGACCGCGATCATCCTCGCGATCGTGCTGGCCACGGTGCTGTACGTGGCCGGCACCCACTGGGGGGTCTTCCTCACCTTCCTGGCGCTGAGCGTCCTGGGCATCCTGGCCCTGACCCTCCTCGCCCCGCACCGCATGGTCCGGGTGCAGGCCTGGATGGGGGACTGCTCCGACGCCACCGACCCCTGCTTCCAGCCGGCGCACGGGATGTACGCCCTGGCCTCGGGCGGCTGGTGGGGCGCGGGCCTCGGCCAGTCCCGCCAGAAGTGGAGCTACATCCCGGAGGCCGAGAACGACTTCATCTTCACCATCCTCGGCGAGGAGCTCGGGCTCGTGGGCACGCTGGTGGTGCTGCTGGCCTACCTCGGCCTGGCGATCGGCATCTACCGCGTCGCCGCCGGGACCACGTCCACGTTCATCCGCCTCTCCACGTGGGGGATCCTGGCCTGGCTGGTGGGCCAGGCGGCCGTCAACATCGCGATGGTCTCCGGGATCATCCCCGTGGTGGGCGTCCCGCTGCCCTTCATCTCCTATGGTGGTTCCGCGCTCACCCTGTCCTTGAGCGCGGTCGGCATCGTGCTGGCCTTCGCCCGCCACGAGCGCCGCCGTGCCGTCCAGCCGGACGCCCGCCCGCAGGCGGACGAGCCGGACACCGACCCCCTCCCCGTGATCCCCACCCCCGCCCTCCAGGAGCCCCGATGACGCAGACCTCTCATCCCTCCGGACCCCTGCGGGTGGTGCTGGCCGGCGGCGGCACCGCCGGCCACATCTCCCCGATGCTCGCGATCGCCCGCGCCCTGGAGGGCGACGGCGGCGGTCCCGTCGAGTGCACCATGGTCGGCACCGCCTCCGGCATGGAGACGCGTCTCGTCCCCGAGGCGGGCTACGAGCTCGACCTGATCGACCGGGTCCCGATGCCGCGCCGCCCGTCGATGGACGTCGTGCGCTTCCCGGCCCGCATGCGCGCCGCGGTCGCCACGGCGGCCCGGATCCTGCGGGACCGGCGCGCCGACGTCGTCGTGGGTGTGGGCGGCTACGTCGCCACGCCCGTGTACCTCGCCGCGTTCCGGGCCGGTGTGCCCGTGGTGGTCCACGAGGCCAACGCCCGCCCCGGCCTGGCCAACCGCATCGGCGCCCTGCGGGCCGCGCACGTCGGCACCGCCCTGCCGGACACCCGCCTCCGCGGCGCCCGCTGGGTGGGCATGCCGATGCGCCCCGAGATCTCCGGCCTGGACCGGGCGGCCGCCCGCCGTGCCGCCCGCGAGGCCCTCGGCCTCGACCCGGACCGGACCACCGTCGTGGTGACCGGCGGCAGCTCGGGTGCGCTGGCCGTGAACCGCACCGTGCGCGCCGCGCTGGGCGACCTCCTGGACGCCGGTCTGCAGGTGTTCCACCTGACCGGTCGGGACAAGGCCCTCACCGAGGACGACGGCAGCCTGCTGGTCCGGGACGGCTACGTCCAGCGGGAGTACCTGGCGGGCATGGAGCAGGCCTACGCCGCCGCCGACCTGATCGTCGCCCGCTCGGGCGCCGGCACGGTCTGCGAGGTGTCCGCGGTCGGCCTGCCCGCCGTCTACGTCCCCCTGCCCATCGGCAACGGCGAGCAGGCGCTCAACGCCCGCCCCGTGGTGGAGGCGGAGGGCGCGCTGCTCGTCCGCGACGACGCCTTCGGGCGCGCGTGGGTGCAGCGTCAGCTGATCCCGCTGGCGACCGACCCCGAGCGTCTCGCGCGCATGGGGGAGGCGGCCGCCCGCTTCGGCGTCCGGGACGCGGACGTCACCATGGCCGGCCTCGTGCGCTCGGCCGCCCAGGAAGGAGCCCGGCGATGAGCCGAGACGAGAGCACCCGTCCCGCGGCCGAGGGCCGCTTCGCCGACCTGGGCCGCGTGCACCTGCTGGGGATCGGCGGCGTCGGCGTGTCGGGGGTCGCCCGCATCCTCCAGGAGCAGGGCGTCGCGGTGTCCGGCTCCGACGCGAAGGACCTGCCCGTGATGCGCGAGCTCGCCGCAGGCGGCGCCCGGATCACGGTCGGCTACGACGCCGCGCACCTCGGCCGGGACGTCACCACGGTGATCGCCTCCTCGATCGCCGGGCCGGGCAACCCGGAGCACGATGCCGCCGTGGCGCGCGGACTGCGCGTGCTGCACCGTTCCGAGGGCCTCGCCCTGGCCATGCGCGGCCACCGGGTGCTGGCCGTCGCCGGCACGCACGGGAAGACCACCACGTCCTCCATGGCCGCCATGGCCTTCTCCGACGCCGGCTGGGACCCCACGTTCGCCGTCGGCGCCGCCGTCGCCGGGCTCGGCACCAACGCCCGGGCGGGCCGGGGCGAGTGGTTCATCGCGGAGGCCGACGAGTCCGACGGCACCCTGGTGAACTACCCGAGCACGATCGGGATCGTCACCACCGTGGAGGCCGACCACCTGGACCACTACGGGACTGAGGAGGCGGTGCACCAGGTCTTCCGGGACTTCGCGGGCGGGCTGCCGGCCGCCGCCCAGGGCGGGGTCCTCGTGGCCTGCCTCGACGACGCCGGCGCGGCGGACCTGGCCGCGTGGGCCCGGGACCACGCGGCCGCCGACGTCGTGACCTACGGCACGGCGACCCGCGACGGCGTGACGCCGGACCTGCTGGTCACCGACCTCGCGGTGGAGCCGGGCGAGACCGGAGTGGGCCAGCGCGCCACGTTCCGGATGGCGGACGGACCGGAGCGCACCCTGCACCTGCAGGTGCCCGGCCGGCACAACGCGCTGAACGCCGCCGCCGTGGTCCTGGCCGCCGTCCGGGCGGGTATGGCCTTCGAGGCCGCCGTGCGGGGCGTCGAGGCCTTCCGGGGTACGGCCCGCCGATTCGAGTTCCGTGGCGCCGCGCGCGGTGTGCGGGTCTTCGACGACTACGCGCACCATCCCACGGAGGTGGCCGCCGCGGTCTCCGCCGGCCGTGCCGTGGCCGGCGACGCCCGCGTGCACGTCCTGTTCCAGCCCCACCTGTTCTCCCGCACCCGGGACTTCGCCGCCGAGTTCGCCGCCGCCCTCTCCGGGGCGGACGCGGTGCGCGTGCTGCCCGTGTACGCGGCCCGGGAGGAGCCGATGCCCGGCGTCGACTCGTCCCTCATCGCCTCCCGCCTCACGACGGGCGCCGCCGAGGACCGTGTCGTCGCCGAGGACCGCGCCGAGGCGGTGCGCTCGGTCGCGGCCGGCGCCGAGACCGGCGACGTCGTCCTGACGATGGGCGCGGGGGACGTGACCGCCCTGGGTCCGGACCTGCTGGCCGAGCTCGGCCGGGACGCGGCGCCCGGCGTCGCCCACCCGTGAGGCGCGGCCGCGGGACGCCGCCGGTCGCTCCGGCCGGGGCCGACGCCTCCACTGTGGTCCGATTCCCGGGCCGCACCGCGCGCCGGCGCCGCGCCACGCGCTGGGGTGTGGCGGCCGCGGTGCTCGCGGTGCTGACCGTCCTGGGCTGGGTCGTGTTCTTCTCGCCCGTGCTCGCGGTGGACCGCGTCGAGGTCACCGGCACCCGCCATGTCTCCGCCACCGACGTCCAGGAGCGCCTGGAGCCCGTGTACGGCGTGCCGCTGTCCCGCGTCGGCGCCGGCCGTGTGGGCGAGCTGGTCGGTGGTCTGCCCGGAGTGGCCGAGGTCCAGACCGTGCCCCGCCTGCCCACCGGCCTGGAGGTCGCGGTCCGGGAGCACGAGGCGCGGGCCCGGCGGGACGGCGACAACGGCGTGCAGCTGCTGCTCGCGGACGGCACCGTCCTGACGGGAGTGCCGGAGGAACGGCTCGAGGGCGAGGACCTCCCCGCGTTCTCGGAGGAGCTGCCGCAGCGGGCGCAGGAGGAGCGCGCCGAGGTGGCCGAGGTGCTGGCCGCCCTGCCGGAGTCCGTAGCGGATCGTGTCGAGACGGCCGACTCCCGGGGCCCGGGCCAGGTCCGTCTGGCGCTTGAGGGCGGGGTGACCCTGGTCTGGGGCGACGCGCAGGACGCCGGCCTCAAGGGGTCCGTGGCCGAGGCGTTCCTGGCGGACGAGCGGCACGGGTCCGCGGAGGGTGGCGTCGCCGAGATCGACGTCTCCGTGCCCACGCGGCCGATCACGCGCTGAACCGGGGCCACAGGAGTCTCCAGTAGAACGTGAAGGTGAAGGCCGGGGCGCGGGGCCTCGCGCGAGTCCGGGTGACATCACCGCGGCGGCTGGTCCTTCGAGTCTCACGTGAAGGTTGATGCGGAGGCCGTCTTTTCCGCGTGGACACGCCGTTTTCTTTTGCACGTGACGCGGGCCTCCCAGTACGGTGGACCCGAACGCGCGCGAGGCTCGCTTCACGCTGTGCTTGAAGGTGTCCACCCCGGGTGGCCGCCGATCACCGGGGCGTTGTGCCTCGCGCTGACCTCTCGAGATCTCGAACAAAGGGAACCAACACCGTGGCTGCACCCCAGAACTACCTGGCCGTCATCAAGGTCGTCGGCATCGGCGGCGGCGGCGTGAACGCCGTGAACCGCATGATCGAGGTGGGGCTCCGCGGCGTGGAGTTCATCGCCATCAACACGGACGCCCAGGCGCTGCTGATGTCGGACGCGGACGTGAAGCTGGACGTGGGCCGCGAGCTCACCCGTGGACTCGGCGCGGGCGCGAACCCCGAGGTGGGCCGCCAGGCCGCCGAGGACCACGCGGAGGAGATCGAGGAGGTCCTGCGGGGCGCGGACATGGTGTTCGTGACCGCGGGCGAGGGCGGCGGCACCGGCACCGGCGGGGCGCCCGTCGTGGCCCGCATCGCGCGCTCGCTCGGCGCCCTGACCATCGGCGTCGTGACCCGTCCGTTCACGTTCGAGGGCCGCCGTCGCGCCGGCTCCGCCGAGGCGGGCATCGACGCCCTGCGGGACGAGGTCGACACCCTCATCGTGATCCCGAACGACCGCCTGCTGTCCATCTCGGACCGCAACGTCTCGGTCATGGACGCCTTCCGTCAGGCGGACCAGGTGCTCCTCTCCGGCGTGCAGGGCATCACCGACCTGATCACCACCCCGGGCCTGATCAACCTCGACTTCGCGGACGTGAAGTCCGTGATGCAGGGCGCGGGCTCCGCGCTCATGGGCATCGGCCACGCGCAGGGCGAGGACCGCGCCGTCAAGGCGGCCGAGCTGGCGATCGCCTCGCCGCTGCTCGAGGCCTCCATCGACGGCGCGTACGGCGTGCTGCTCTCCATCCAGGGCGGCTCCGACCTCGGCCTCTTCGAGATCAACGAGGCCGCGCGCCTCGTCCAGGAGGTCGCCCACCCGGAGGCCAACATCATCTTCGGCGCGGTCATCGACGACGCCCTCGGCGACGAGGTGCGCGTGACCGTGATCGCCGCGGGCTTCGACAAGGTGGACGTCACCTCCGCCCCGGCCGCCCCGCAGGCCGTGCAGCAGCAGGCGGCCCCGCAGCGGGCCGCGGCCCCCACGCAGCCGCAGCCCGTCCCCGCCCAGCCGCAGCCCGCCCCGGCCCAGCCGCAGCAGGCCGAGCGCCCCGCCGTGCGCGGCACCGTGCCGCTGGCCCCGCAGGAGCAGCAGCCGCGCCGCCAGCAGGACCTGCCCACCGTGGTGGAGCCGGACCTCGGCGCCGGGTCCTCGGACCTGGACGTCCCGGACTTCCTCAAGTGACGGCCGCGGAGGGGCCGGCCGGGACCGCACGGGTCCCCGCCGGCCCCTTCGTGCACCGCGAGACCGTCCGCACCGCGACGGGCGCCGTGCACGTGGCCTGGACGTCCGTGGCCGCCGGCAATCTCGCGCTGCACGTGGTCCCGCCGGACGAGGCCGAGGGGCTCGCTCGCGTCAGCGCCGCCCGTCGCGCCCTGGAGCGCGTGATGGGGGTTCCCGAGGACGCCACGCTCTATCTGGACCAGGTGCACTCGGCCGACGTCGTGTGGGCAGACGGACCCGGGCGCGGCGGTGCCCCGGCCCCCGTGGCCGACGCCGCCGTGAGCCGCGACGGGTCCCGGCCGCTGGCCGTCATGGTGGCCGACTGCCTCCCCGTGGTCTTCGTCGACGAGACGACCGGCTCGACCGCCGTGGCCCACGCCGGGCGGCGCGGGCTGCTGGACGGCGTCCTGGAGGCGACCGTCGATCGTCTGCTCTCCCTGCGCCCGGAGACCGACCGGACCGGTCCCGGCCTGCGCGCCTGGATCGGTCCCGGCGTGTGCGGCCGCTGCTACGAGGTGCCCGCCGCCATGCGTGCCGAGGCCGCCGCCCGCCTCCCGGCGACCGCGGCCACCACGTCCTGGGGCACCCCCGCCCTCGACCTGTCCGCCGGCGCCGCACAGGTCCTCCGCGCCCGCGGGGTGACCGCCGCGACGATCGACGTGTGCACGCGAGAGGACGAACGCCTGTTCTCGCACCGCCGGGCGCCCGGTGAGGGCCGGTTCGCCGGCCTCGTCTGGCGCACCGACCCCGACGCCACCACCCCGAGAGGAGAGGCATGACCGCCCCCGCCACCGCCGGGCCGACCCCGACGTACCCCCGCGCCCGGGAGATCGCCGACGCGCTCGCCGCGGTGCGCGCCCGCATCGCCGACGCCGCGCGGGACGCCGGGCGCGCGGCGGAGCCCGCGCTCGTCGTCGTGACCAAGACCCACCCCGCCGACGACGTCGTGCGCCTCGCCGCGCTCGGTGTGACCGACGTGGGGGAGAACCGCGACCAGGAGGCCCGGCCCAAGGCCGAGGCCGTCGCCGCGGCCCTGGGGGCGGACGCCCCGCGCTGGCACTTCGTGGGCCAGCTGCAGACCAACAAGGCCAAGTACGTGGTGCGCTACGCGTCCGTGGTGGAGTCGGTGGACCGACCCGAACTGGCCGAGGCGCTCTCGCGAGCGCTCCTGCTGCGGCGCGAGCGCGAGCCCGAGGCCGCGATCCCCGACCTGGAGTGCCTCGTGCAGGTGGACGTCGACGACCGCGCCGACGAGGACCGTCCCGAGGGGATCGGCCCGCGCGGCGGCGCCCGTCCCGAGGACGTCCCCGCCCTCGCGGACGTCATCGCAGGCCTGCCGGGCCTGCGGCTGGGCGGGCTGATGTGCGTGGCGCCGCGCGGCCTGGACCCGGAGGACGCGTTCCGCCGCCTCGCCGCGCTCGGCGCGGGCCTGCGGCAGACGCATCCGGAGGCCACCGCACTGTCCATGGGGATGAGCGCGGACCTCGAGGCGGCCGTGCGCGCCGGGGCGACACAGGTGCGCATCGGCTCCGACGTTCTGGGGGCCCGGGACGCGGTGGGCTAACGTTGACCCCGCGCGTCCCGGCGGGACGCGACAGGACCGCGCGGACGCACGCGCACCGACGACGAACGACGGCGGCCCCCGGGGCCGGAGGACGTGGTGAAGGAAGACTCATGGCTGGCGCCCTGAAGAAGACGATGATCTACCTCGGCCTGGCCGACGGCGACGAGTACGACGAGCAGCCGCGTGCCGCCGAGCGGGAGACCGCGCCCCGACACGAGGTCGTCGAGGCGCGCCGCCCCGCGGAGCCGGACACCGACCCCCACATGGAGGCCGTCCGCCCGGCTGCGGTCCGCGACCCCGAGCCGGCCGAGCGGCCGGAGCCCGTGACCCCGTCCGGCTCCACCGCGGCCGATCCCGTCGAACCCCGGCGTCCGGCGCGTCCCGAGCCGGTCGACCCGGGCTACCGGGCCCCGGTGACCCCCATCAAGCGAGCCGCAGCGTCGTCTGCCGAAGGAGCCTCCGTGCACACCCTGTCCACCGTCCACCCCCGCTCCTACAACGACGCGAAGGCGATCGGCGAGTCCTTCCGCTCCGGCGTCCCCGTGATCATGAACGTCACCGACCTCGGTGAGAACGAGGCCAAGCGCCTCGTGGACTTCGCGGCCGGCCTCGTCTTCGGCCTGCACGGCTCGATCTCCCGCATCACCAGCAAGGTGTTCCTGCTGACCCCGGCCACCGTGGACGTCGTCGGCGCCGAGCAGGGCGAGTCCGGGGAGGCCGACTCCCCGTTCGACGGCGACTGAGGCGCCCATGCAGCTGCTCCTCGCCCTCGCCTACATCGCCCTGACGGTGGTGCTCGCGGCGCTGACCGTGCGGATCGTCCTGGACGTCACCCAGTCGTTCGCCCGCCACTGGCGCCCCACCGGGGCGGCCCTCGTGCTGGCCAGCGGCGTGTACGGGGCCACCGATCCGTTGCTGCGCCCCGTGCGTCGTGCCGTGCCGCCGGTGAACCTGGGCGGCATCGGCCTGGACGTGGCCTTCCTCATCGTGTTCCTCGGCGTCGTCCTGCTGCGGGTCCTGGTGGTGAGCCTGGCCGGCGTGGCCTGACCCGCGGCCCGGGGCGGCTGTCGGCCCCGGTGGTAGTCTTCGCGGCAGGGTCGGTGCCGCCCCTCACCGGCGCGCCGACCGCCGACGCGCCGGGCCTCCCGGCCGTCCCCGAGCACCGAGCAGAGAGCGAGACGGTTCCATGGCGCTGTCCTGGGAAGACGTGGTCAACAAGCAGTTCCAGCCCACGAAGTTCCGCGAGGGCTACGACCAGACCGAGGTGGATGACTTCCTCGACGAGATCGTGGCGGAGTTCAAGCGCCTGATCGCCCTCAACGAGCAGCTCGAGTCCGAGAACGCGGAGCTGCGCGCCGGCGGCGCCGCCTCGGCCGCCGCCCCCGCTGCGGACACCCCGGAGGCCGCCGCGACACCGGCCTCCGTCGAGGAGGCGGCCCCGGCCGCCGCCCCCGAGTCCGCCGACGCGGCCGCGACCTCCGCCGCCGGCGTCCTGGCCATGGCCCAGCGGCTGCACGACGAGCACGTCGCCGCAGGCGAGCAGCGCAGCACCGAGCTCGTCGCCGAGGCCGAGGCCACCGCGGCCCGGCTCGTCAGCGACGCCGAGGAGCAGAAGGCCCGCACCCTCGAGGCCCTGGCCGAGGAGAAGGCCGGCCTGGAGGGCGAGGTCGAACAGCTGCGCAGCTTCGAGACCGACTACCGCAGCCGCCTCACCTCCTACATCGAGGGCCAGCTGCGCGAGATCCGCGCCCAGAAGCGCGTCGAGCCCCCCACGCCCACGGCGTGAGCCGAGCCGTCGACGCCGCGTCGGCCCCGCGATCCCCTCGCGCGGGCCGGCGAGCCGTGCTCACCGCCCTCATCGTGGCGGTGCTGGCCTACGCCCTCGACCAGCTGACCAAGTACGCGGTCGAGAGCACGATGCAGCTGGGGGACTCCGTCGCGGTGATCCCCGGGGTGCTGCGCTGGCACTACATCCTGAACCCGGGCGCGGCCTTCTCCATCGGCGAGGACCACACCTGGGTGTTCACCGTCATCCAAGCCGCGGTGGCGGTGGCCGCCCTCGTCGGGATCGCCCGCGTGCGCTCGATGCCGTGGGCCCTGGCGCTGGGCGGGCTCGCCGGTGGCGTGCTCGGCAACCTCACGGACCGGCTGTTCCGGCCCCCGGCGTTCGGGCGCGGCCACGTGGTCGACATGATCTCCGTGCCGCACTTCGCGATCTTCAACGTGGCGGACTCGTTCATCGTCTGCTCCGTCATCGGCGTCGCCCTGCTCGTGATGACCGGCCGCCGCCTGGACGGCACACGGGAGGCGTGAGGACATGGGCATGAGACCGGGACTGACCGAGCGGCTCGAGGTCACCGAGGCCGAGGCGGGCCGGCGGGTCGACGCGGTGCTCGCCGACGCGTTCGGCGTCTCCCGCTCGCTGCTGGCGGACTGGTTCTCCCGGGGCCTGGTGCGGGCCGAGTCGCGCTCCGGCCGCCGGGACCGCGTCCTGGCCAAGTCCGCGAAGGCCGTAGCGGGGGAGACCCTCGCCGTCGACGTCCCCGACGACCCCGACCCCCTGGAAGTGAGGGCAGAGCGCGTGGACGCGCTGAGCATCCTGTACGAGGACGAGGACCTGGTGGCCGTGGACAAGCCCACCGGCGTGGCCGCGCACCCCTCGCCGGGCTGGGTCGGGCCCACCGTGGTGGGCGCCCTGGCCGCCCTCGGCCGCGACATCTCCACCTCGGGCGCCCCCGAGCGGCAGGGGATCGTGCACCGGCTCGACGTCGGCACCACCGGGGTCATGGTCGTGGCCAAGACCGAGCGCGCCTACACCGCCATGAAGGACCAGTTCCGCGAGCGCGTGCCGGAGAAGGTCTACCACGCCGTGGTCCAGGGCATCCCGGATCCGCTGAGCGGCACCGTGGACGCGCCCATCGGGCGGCATCCCGGCCACCACTGGAAGTTCGCGGTGCTCGACGACGGCCGGCCGTCCGTGACCCACTACGAGACGCTCGAGGTGTTCGGCCGGGCCACCCTGCTCGAGGTCCACCTGGAGACCGGGCGCACCCACCAGATCCGCGTGCACACCTCGGCGCTGCGCCACCCGTGCGTCGGCGACCTCACGTACGGGGCGGATCCGCGCATGGCGGCCGAGCTCGGGCTGACGCGCCAGTGGCTGCACGCCCACCGGCTGGCGTTCCCACACCCGGTCACGGGGGAGCCGGTGACGATCACCTCCCCGTATCCGGACGACCTCGCCCACGCCCTGGCGGCGCTGCGCGGCGACGCGGACTGAGCCGGCACCGTCGACGTGACCCCCGTCCCGGTCCGGCCCCGCCGCCCGGGCATCACGAGTAGGCTGGTCCGGCCCCGCCGTCCTCCCCGTCGAAAGGCCCACCCCGCATGACCGTGTCCGCCGACGCCCGCGCCGACGCCGTGAAGGACGGCGGCTTCGTCCACCTGCACACGCACACCGAGTACTCCATGCTCGACGGCGCCGCGAAGCTGGACGACCTGTTCGCCGAGGCCCAGCGGCTGGGCATGGACTCGCTGGCCATCACGGACCACGGCTACCTCTTCGGCGCCTACGACTTCTGGTCCAAGGCGAAGGCGGCGGGCGTCAAGCCGATCATCGGGCTCGAGGCCTACGTGGCCCCCGGGCATCAGCACCGCACGGACAAGGAGAAGACCCGCTGGGGCGAGCCCCACCAGCGGGGGGACGACGTGTCCGGCGGCGGTGCCTACACGCACATGACGCTGCTGAGCGAGACCACCGAGGGGATGCACAACCTGTTCCGGATGGGCTCGATCGCCTCGCTGGACTCGGTGTACGCCAAGTGGCCGCGGCTGGACCGGGAGCTGCTGAGCCAGTACTCGAAGGGCCTGATCGCCACCACGGGCTGCCCCTCCGGCGAGGTGCAGACGCGCCTGCGCCTGGGCCAGTACCGGGAGGCGATGCAGGCGGCCTCGGACTTCCGGGACATCTTCGGCAAGGACAACTACTACTGCGAGATCATGCACCACGGCCTCGACATCGAGCGCCGGGTGATGACGGACCTGCGCCGGCTCGCCAAGGACCTGGGCCTGCCGTTCGTGGCCACGAACGACCTGCACTACACCCACGAGCACGACGCCAAGGCGCACGAGGCGCTGCTGGCCCTGCAGTCGGGCTCGAAGCTCAACGAGCCCAGCTACGACCAGGGCGGCTCCCGCTTCGCGTTCTCCGGCACCGAGTACTACCTGAAGTCCCCGCGGCAGATGCGCGAGCTGTTCGCGGAGCTGCCCGAGGCCTGCGACAACACGCTGCTCATCGCCGAGCGGTGCGAGGTCGAGTTCGACACGAAGGCCAACTACATGCCGGTCTTCCCCACGCCGGAGGGCGAGGACGAGACCAGCTGGCTCATCAAGGAGGTCGCCTCCGGTCTGGCCTACCGCTACCCGGACGGCGTGCCGGACCACGTGCGCAAACAGGCGGACTACGAGCTGGACGTCATCATCTCGATGGGCTTCCCCGGGTACTTCCTCGTCGTGGCCGACTTCATCAACTGGGCCAAGGAGAACGGCATCCGGGTGGGCCCGGGCCGCGGCTCGGGCGCCGGATCGATGGTGGCGTACGCGCTGCGCATCACGGACCTGGACCCGCTCAAGCACGGGCTGATCTTCGAGCGGTTCCTCAACCCGGACCGCGTGTCCATGCCCGACTTCGACGTCGACTTCGACGACCGCCGTCGCTCCGAGGTGATCGACTACGTCACCCGCAAGTACGGCGACGAGCGCGTCACCATGATCGTCACGTACGGGACCATCAAGACCAAGCAGGCCCTGAAGGACTCGGCCCGCGTGATGGACCAGCCCTTCTCGATGGGCGAGTCCCTCACCAAGGCGCTGCCGCCGGCGGTGATGGCCAAGGACATCCCGCTCAAGGACATCGAGGACCCCGCGGCCCCGCGCTACGGGGAGGCCGCGCCCTTCCGCGAGCTGATCGCGACGGACCCGGTGGCGAAGGAGGTCTTCGAGACCGCCAAGGGCCTCGAGGGCCTGAAGCGGCAGTGGGGCGTGCACGCGGCCGGCGTGATCATGTCCTCGGCGCCGGTGATCGACGTCATCCCGATCATGCGCCGCCTCCAGGACGGCCAGGTCATCACCCAGTTCGACTACCCGATGGCGGAGTCCCTGGGCCTGATCAAGATGGACTTCCTGGGGCTGCGCAACCTCACGATCATCTCGGACGCGCTCGAGAACGTGAAGGCGAACCAGGGCGTGGACCTGGACCTGGAGACCCTCGACGTGGACGACCCGGCGGCCTACGAGCTGCTGGCCCGCGGCGACACCCTCGGCGTGTTCCAGCTCGACGGCGGCCCCATGCGGTCGCTGCTGAAGATGATGCGCCCGGACAACTTCGAGGACATCTCGGCGACCATCGCCCTGTACCGCCCCGGCCCCATGGGCGCGAACTCGCACACCAACTACGCGCTGCGCAAGAACGGGCAGCAGGAGATCACCCCGATCCACCCCGAGCTGGAGGAGCCGCTGCGGGAGATCCTGGACACCACCTACGGCCTGATCGTGTATCAGGAGCAGGTCATGGCGATCGCCCAGAAGGTGGCGGGCTACTCGCTCGGCCAGGCCGACATCCTGCGCCGCGCGATGGGCAAGAAGAAGAAGTCGGAGCTGGACAAGCAGTACGAGGCGTTCCACCAGGGCATGCTGGACCGCGGCTACTCGGAGGCCGCGGTGAAGGCCCTGTGGGACATCCTGCTGCCCTTCTCGGACTACGCGTTCAACAAGGCGCACTCGGCCGCCTACGGCCTGGTCTCTTACTGGACGGCCTACCTCAAGGCGCACTACCCGGCGGAGTACATGGCCGCGCTGCTCACCTCGGTGGGCGACGACAAGGACAAGCTGGCCATGTACCTCAACGAGTGCCGCCACATGGGCATCACCGTGCTGCCCCCGGACGTGAACGAGTCCCACCTGACCTTCACCCCCGTCGGCCGGGACATCCGCTTCGGCATGGGCGCCGTCCGCAACGTGGGCGCCAACGTGGTCAAGGGCATGGTCCAGGGGCGCGAGGACGGGGGCTCGTACACGGGCTTCGGCGACTTCCTGGCGAAGGTGCCGCTCGTGGTGTGCAACAAGCGCACCATCGAGTCCATGATCAAGGCCGGCGCCTTCGACTCCCTCGGCTACGCCCGCCGCGCCCTGCTGGCCGTGCACGAGGAGGCCGTGGACGCCACCGTGGCGCAGAAGCGCAAGGAGGACCACGGCGAGTTCACCTTCGACCTGTTCGCGCTCGGCGGCAACGACGAGGACGACTCCGACGCCGCGGACGGCGTCGCCGTCCCGGACCTGCCGGAGTGGGCCAAGAAGGAGAAGCTCGCGTTCGAGCGCGAGATGCTGGGCCTGTATGTGTCCGACCATCCGCTGCAGGGCCTCGACGGCGTCCTGGCCCAGCACGCCGACGTCCAGATCACCCGCGTCCTCGACGACGACGGGCCCGCGGACGGCGCGATCGTCACCATCGCGGGCCTGATCACCACGCTCGAGCGCCGCATCGCCAAGTCCTCGGGCAACGCGTACGCGCGCTGCGAGATCGAGGACCTCGGCGGCTCGATGGACGTCATGTTCTTCGGCCAGGTGTACGCGCCCATTGCGATGATGCTGGCCGAGGACCTCGTCGTCGCCGTCAAGGGCAGGGTGCAGCGCCGCGACGACGGGTCGGTGTCCCTGTCCGCGATGGAGCTGACCATCCCGGAGCTCTCGGACGGCCCCGGCGGCCCCGTGCGGATCACGCTGCCCGCGTTCAAGGCCACGGAGCAGGTCATGGGCCAGCTGGCGGACGTGCTGCGCACCCACGAGGGCTCCTCGGAGGTGCGGCTGTCCCTGGTGGGCCAGCGTGCCACGCAGGAGTTCCAGCTGGGCCCGCAGTTCCGGGTGAGCCCGAACCCGGCGCTGTTCGGCGACCTCAAGATCCTGCTGGGTCCGGCCTGCCTCGGCTGAGCGGACGTAGCATGGGAGTGCCCCGCCCAGGAGGAGAGAGCTGATGCACTGCCCGTTCTGCCGCCATGAGGACTCGCGCGTGGTCGACTCGCGCTCCCTCGACGACGGCTCCGCCATCCGCCGGCGTCGGCAGTGTCAGGCCTGCGGCAAGCGGTTCACCACCATGGAGACCACCGCCCTGACCGTCGTCAAGCGCTCCGGGGTGGCGGAGCCGTTCGACCGCTCCAAGGTGATCAACGGCGTCCGGAAGGCGTGCCAGGGACGGCCGGTGACGAGCGACGACCTGGCCATGCTCGCCCAGGAGGTCGAGGAGACGGTCCGTGCCACGGGCAACGCCGAGGTGGACGCCCACGACGTCGGCCTGGCCATCCTCGATCCGCTGCGCCGTCTCGACCAGGTGGCCTTCCTGCGCTTCGCCTCCGTCTACCGGGACTTCGAGTCCCTCGACGACTTCGAGGAGGCCATCGCGGAGCTCCGGGCCGGTGACGGGGACGACCGCGGCCGTCCCGCCGTGCAGCCGCGGCTGTTCACCCGCTGACCCGGGCCGATGCGACGGCGCCGCCGGGATCGACGGTGCAGTGGTGCGCACGGCCTCCAGGCGCTACAGTGATCCCCGGGCCGACCTCAGTCGGCCCGGCAAGACCGCCGAGGGCGGTTCCGGAGGGGAAGCCGGAACCGCCCTCGGTGTCTGCGCCCTCAGTTGCCGTCGGCGAGCGAGCCGTGCGCGGCCAGGGCGGCGCCCACGATGCCCGCGTTGTTCTGCAGCTGGGCCGGGACGATCGGGGTGCGCAGGCGCAGCAGCGGCAGGTAGTCGTCCGGCCGCTTGGAGATGCCGCCGCCGACGATGAACAGGTCGGGCGAGAAGATCCGCTCCACGTGGGAGAAGAAGCGCTGCAGTCGCTCGGCGTACTCGGCCCAGCTGAGCTGATCGCGCTCCCGGGCCTTCGCGGAGGCCCGCGACTCGGCCATCACGCCGTCGAGCTCCAGGGAGCCGACCTCGAAGTTCGGGACGAGCACGCCGTCGTGGATCATCGCGCCGCCGATGCCGGTGCCGAGGGTGATCACGTGCACCAGGCCGCGCACGCCCCGCCCGGCCCCGTAGCGGGCCTCCGCGAGGCCGGCCGCGTCGGCGTCGTTGACCACGGTCACGGGGCGGCGCAGGTGCTCCTCGAACGTGCCGCGCAGGTCCGTGCCGATCCACGAGTGGTCGATGTTGTTCGCGGACAGGCACACCCCGTCCTTGACGATCGAGGGGAAGCACACGCCCAGCGGGGCGGAGGGCTTCGGCGCCTTCTCGCGCCCGTCGAGCTCGGCGGTGATGGCCGCCAGGGTCGCCGCCACGGGCTCGGGCATGGCCGGCTGCGGCGTGGGGATGCGGAAGCGGTCCCCGCGCAGGGTGCCCGCCTTCGGCCCCGACCCGAGGCGGACCAGGCCGCCCTTCATGCCGGTCCCGCCGACGTCGATGCCGATCGTCGTGGGGTATTTGGAGGAGCGCTGGGCGGTGCTGGTGTGCGTCGTCACGGCCCCCAGCTTAGTGCCGGGTCACGGCAGCGTGAGAATCTCCGCGCCGTCGTCTGTGACCACGAGCGTGTGCTCGAACTGCGCGGTGCGACGGCGGTCGCGGGTCACCACGGTCCAGCCGTCGTCCCACTGGTCCCAGTCGATCGTGCCGAGGGTGAGCATCGGCTCGATGGTGAACACCATGCCGGGCACGAGCAGCCGGTCGTGGGCCGGGGCGGCGTCGTAGTGGGGGATCACGAGGCCGGAGTGGAAGTCCACGCCCACGCCGTGGCCGATGAAGTCGCGCACCACGCCGTAGCCGAAGCGCTTGGCGTAGGACTCGATGGCGCGGCCGATCACGTTGACCTGACGGCCGGGCTTCACGGCGCGGATGCCGCGGCGCAGGGCCTCCTCGGTGCGCTCGACGAGCAGCCGGGACTCCTCGTCCACGTCGCCGACCAGGTAGGTGCGGTTGTGGTCCCCGTGGACGCCGTCCAGGTACGCGGTGATGTCCAGGTTGACGATGTCCCCGTCCTCCAGGACGGTGCCGTCCGGGATGCCGTGGCAGATGACCTCGTTGATCGAGGTGCAGATGGACCGCGGGAAGCCGCGGTAGCCCAGGCAGGACGGGTAGGCGCCGCGCTCCACGAGGAAGGCGTGCGCGATCCGGTCCAGCTCGTCCGTGGTGACGCCCGGGCGGATGTGGGCGGCGGTGTGCTCCATGGCCTGCGCGGCCAGGCGGCCGGCGGCGCGGATCCGCTCGACGCCGGCGGCGTCGTAGACGTCCGAGGCGTTGCCCTCGTCCGGGGTGGCCTTGCCGACGTACTCGGGGCGCGGGATCGCGGCCGGCACGGGCGGGGCGGGGGACGGGGCCCCGGGCGTCAGAGTGCCGACGGGGGCGAGCGACCCGGGCTCCGGCACGGCGGGGCCCGCGGGGCGGGGACCGTTGTGGCTGGACGGGGCGGCGGGGTTCTGACGCTGGGACATGTCCTCCAGCCTATCGGCCCGGCTACTGTGGCCCCCATGACCGAGACGAGCGAGTTCTGGTACAACGTCAACACGCATCAGGTGGAGGTGGGCGCCCAGTCGGACTGGTCCCAGCTGCTGGGCCCGTTCGGCACCCGTGAGGAGGCCCAGGCCGCGATGGACCGCGTGCGGGCGAACAACGAGGCCGCCGACGCCGAGGACGAGCGCGACGACGACTGGGACAGCCGCCCCGTCGACGACGCCTCCTGACCACGGCGCCGAACGACACCGGGCCCCCGTCCCTCAGGACGGGGGCCCGGTCGTCTCACGGGGCGGGTTCAGCCCTCGAAGCCGTGCTCCGGGGCCGGGAACGCGCCGTCGAGCACGTCCGCGCGATAGGCCCGGACCGCCTCGCCCACGACCTCGTGCAGGCGGGCGTACTGACGGACGAACCGGGGCACCCGTCCCGCGCGCAGGCCGAGCATGTCCTGCCACACGAGCACCTGGCCCGTGGTGCCCGGGCCCGCGCCGATGCCCACGGTGGGCACCCGCAGCGCGGCGTCGACGGCGGCGGCGACGTCCGAGGGGACCATCTCCATCAGCACGGCGAACGCCCCTGCGGCCTCGAGGGCCCGGGCCGACGCCGTCATCCGCTCGGCCGCCCCCGCGCCGCGGCCCTGCACCCGGTAGCCGCCGAGCACGTGCTCGGACTGGGGGGTGAAGCCGATGTGGGCCATGACCGCGACGCCGGCGGCCGTCATCGCGGCCACGTGCTCGGCGAAGCGCTCGTCGCCCTCCACCTTGACGGCGTGCGCGCCGGACTCCTTCACGAGGCGGACGGCCGACTCGACGGCCTGCCGCGGGGAGGCCTCGTAGGAGCCGAAGGGCAGGTCCGCGACCACGAGGGCACGCTGGGCACCGCGCACCACGGCCTGGGTGAACAGGATCATCTGGTCCAGGGTGACCGGCAGGGTGGTGGGGTGGCCCAGCACGGTGTTGCCCACCGAGTCGCCCACGAGCAGCACCTCGACGCCGGCCTCGTCGAACAGGGCCGCCGTCATCGCGTCGTAGGTGGTGAGCATCGCGAAGCGCCGGCCCTCGTCCTTGGCCCGCTGCAGGTGAACCGTCCGGTACCGGGACGGGGCGGGCGGACCGTAGGGGGCGGCGACGTCGTCGTTCTTCCGGGAGGAGTCGGGAGCGGACATGGCCCGGAGTCTACGCGGCGCGTCTAGAGTGGCCGCATGGATCGACAGCAGGACTACGTGCTCCGCACCATCGAGGACCGGGACGTGAGGTTCGTGCGCCTGTGGTTCACGGACGTCGTCGGGACGCTGAAGTCGGTGGCGCTGTCCCCGGCCGAGGTGGAGAACGCGTTCACCGAGGGGCTGGGCTTCGACGGCTCCTCGATCGACGGCTACACCCGCATCTCCGAGTCGGACATGCTGCTGCAGCCGGACCCGGCCACCTTCCAGATCCTGCCCTGGCGCGGAGACCGCGGGCAGAGCTCGCGCATGTTCTGCGACGTCCTCACCCCGGACGGGCGCCCCGCCCCGGCCGACCCGCGCCACGTGCTGCGCCGCGTGCTGGAGAAGGCCTCGGACATGGGCTTCTCCTGCTTCATGCACCCGGAGATCGAGTTCTACCTGCTCGAGAGCGACCAGCCCGGCCCCGACGGCCGGCCCGTGCCGGTGGACCGCGCCGGCTACTTCGACAACGTGCCCGGCTCCGACGCCGCCGACTTCCGCCGCGACGCCGTGACGCTGCTGGAGAGCATGGGCATCTCCGTGGAGTTCAGCCACCACGAGAACGGCCCGGGCCAGAACGAGATCGACCTGCGCGCCGCCGACGCGCTGACCACCGCGGACAACGTGATGACGTTCCGCACTGTGGTCAAGGAGGTGGCCGCAGCCCAGGGCACCTACGCCACCTTCATGCCCAAGCCGTTCTCCGAGCACCCCGGCTCGGGCATGCACACCCACATCTCCCTCTTCGAGGGCGACTCCAACGCCTTCTACGACCCCGCGGACGAGTTCCGGCTCTCCGTGACGGGCCGCCGGTTCATCGCGGGCCTGCTGCGCCACTCCGTGGAGATCAGCGCCGTCACCCACCAGTTCGTGAACTCCTACAAGCGCCTGTGGGGCGGCGGCGAGGCGCCCTCGTACGTCTCCTGGGGCCACAACAACCGTTCCGCGCTCGTGCGCGTGCCCCTGTACAAGCCGGACAAGGCCGGCTCCGCCCGCATCGAGTACCGCGGCATCGACGCCTCGGCCAACCCGTACCTGGCCTACGCGCTGCTGCTGGCCGCCGGCCTGAAGGGCATCGAGGAGGGCTACGAGCTGCCCGAGTCCGCCGCCGAGGACGTCAGCGCGCTCACCACCCACGAGCGCCGGGTCCTCGGCCACGACCCGCTGCCCGGCACCCTGCACGACGCCCTGCGCGCCGCCGAGGAGTCCGAGTTCGTCGCCTCCGTTCTGGGCGAGCACGTCTTCGACGCCCTGCTGCGCAACAAGCGCCAGGAGTGGGACGACTACCGGGTGGAGGTCACGCCGTACGAGCTGCGGCGCTACCTCTCCGGCCTCTGAGGCGCCGGCCGTGTCCGCCCTGCCCGACGCGGCGACCGCCGACGCCCCGGACCGCCGCGCCCTCGCGCAGGCGGGGGTCGCCGACGCCCGCCGCGTCCAGTCGCTGCTCGCCTCCCCGGAGTTCGAGGGGGCCGACGTCACCCCCCTCGTGGAGCGGCTCGGCCACGCCGCCGACCCGGACCGCGCCCTGCTGCTCTGGGTGCGCCTCGCCGAGCGCGAGCCCCGCGTCCACCGCGCCCTGCGGGACGCGGAGACCACCGCGCGCCTGCTGCGCCTGCTCGGCGCCTCCGAGGCGCTCGGCGAGTTCCTCATCCGCCGTCCCGAGCACCTCGACCTCGTCCTCGAGCCCGAGTCCGCCGCCGCGACCGCCCCGGCGCTCGCCCAGCCGGACCCCGCGGACGGTGAGGAGTGGGCCGACGAGCCCGCGGCCCTGCGCCGCCTGCTCCTGGAGGCGGTGGAGGCCGACCCCGACGCCGACCGGCCCCGCGCCGGGCTGACCGGCACGGATGCCGCCGTCGCCCTGCGCCGCGCCTACCGACGCCAGCTCGCCGCGATCGCCCTGCGCGACCTCGACTCCGCGGACCCCGCCGCCGTCATGCCCTCCGTCGGCCGCTGGCTCGCCGACCTGGCCGGCGCCGCCGTGGACGCCGCGCTCGCGGTCTCACGGGCCACGCTCGCCGAGCGCGAGGGCCCCGCGGTGGACCGCGTGGATCTGGCCGTGATCGGCATGGGCAAGTGCGGCGCCCGGGAGCTGAACTACATCTCCGACGTCGACGTGGTCTTCGTCCACGAGCTCCTCGACCCCGACCCGGAGGCCGCCGGGGAGGCGTCCGACGCCGTCGACGGCACCCGTGCCGCGGTGCTCGCCGCCGAGCTCGCCGCTGGCATCGGCCGCGTCATCCAGGCCGCCGCCCCCGAGCCCGGCCTCTGGGAGGTGGACGCCAACCTGCGCCCCGAGGGCAAGGACGGCGCCCTCAGCCGCACCCTGGACTCCCACGCCGAGTACTACCGCCGCTGGGCCCACGGCTGGGAGTTCCAGGCGCTGCTCAAGGCCCGGCCCATCGCCGGCTCCGCCGACCTGGGCGCCCGCTACCTCGAGCGGATCTGGCCCCGGGTCTGGGAGTCCTCGGCGCGCGAGGGCTTCGTGGACTCGGTGCGGGCCATGCGCTCGCGGGTGCTGGAGACCATCGCCCCGGCCGAACGGGAGCGGGAGATCAAGCTCGGCTCCGGCGGGCTGCGGGACGTGGAGTTCACCGCGCAGCTGCTCCAGCTCGTGCACGGGCGCGCGGACGAGTCGATCCGCGTCCGCGGCACCCTGGACGCCGTGCGGGCGCTGCACGAGGCCTCCTACATCAGCACCCGGGACGCGGCCGCCTTCGACGAGCACTACCGGTGGCTGCGCACGCTCGAGCACCGCATCCAGCTCGTGCACCTGCGACGCACCCACCTGATGCCGGTCAAGGACGAGGCCCTCCGCGTCGTCGCCCGCTCGCTGCGCGGCGCCCAGGAGACCGGGCCGGCCACCGGCGAGGACCTGCAGGCCGCGTTCACGCGCGTCCGTCGGGCGGTGCGCGGCCTGCACGAGACGGTGTTCTACCGGCCGCTGCTGTCGACGACGGCCGCCCTGTCCGACGACGACGTGCGCCTGTCCGCCGAGGCGGTGCGCGAGCGCCTCGCGGCCCTGGGCTACCGCGACCCGAAGGGGGCCCTGCGGCACATCGAGGCGCTCACCCAGGGCGTCTCCCGCCGGGCTGCGGTCCAGCGCCAGCTGCTGCCGGCCATGCTCGGCTGGTTCGCCCGGGGCGCCGACCCCGACGGCGGCCTGCTCGCCTTCCGCCGGCTCTCCGAGTCGCTCGGCGGCACGGCCTGGTATCTGCGGATGCTCCGCGACTCCTCGGACGCCGCCCGGCGGCTGTGCCTGGTCCTGTCCGGCTCCCGGTTCGTGGGGGACCTGCTCGAGCACTCGCCCGAGGCCGTGGCCTGGGTGGGCGACGACCGGGAGCTCGACCCCCGGGGCGCGATCCAGCTCTGGCGCCAGGTCGACGCGCGGCTCGACCGTCGCGTGGCCGCGGAGGAGGCCCCCGCGGCCGTGCGCCACGTGCGGCAGGTGCGGCGCAGCGAGACGCTGCGTGTCGCCCTGGCCGACATGTCCGGCCTGCTGGACCTGGAAGCCGTCTGCGGCGCGCTCGCGGACATCGACCAGGTGACGGTGGTCGGCGCCCTGCGGGTGGCGTGGCGGGCCGTCGTCGGGGATGCCGAGCCCCTCACCGACGTGCTCGTGGTGGCGATGGGCCGCCAGGGCGGGCGCGAGATCACCTACGGCTCGGACCTGGACGCCCTGTTCGTGCATCGGCCCCGTCCCGGCGCGGACGAGGAGCGGGCGCGCGAGCAGGCCGAAGAGGTCGTCCGCACGCTCATGGCCCTCCTGCAGAAGCCCGCCGCGCCGCCGCTGCCCGGGGAGCGGCGGCTCGAGGTGGACGCCGACCTGCGTCCCGAGGGACGCCAGGGGCCCCTGGTGCGCACCCTGGACTCCTACCGGGAGTACTACGGCCGCTGGGCCGAGGTGTGGGAGCGGCAGGCGCTGCTGCGCGCCCGCCCCCTGGCCGGCGACGACGACCTGGCCACCGACTTCCGCCGCTGGGCCGACGGCGTCCGCTACGCGCAGGACCTCTCGGCCGCCGACGCCCGGGAGATCCGCCGGATCAAGGCCCGCGTGGAGGCCGAGCGGCTGCCCCGCGGGGCGGACCCGGCGCGGCACGTCAAGCTCGGGCGCGGGGGGCTCTCGGACGTCGAGTGGCTCGTGCAGTCGCTGCAGCTCAAGCACGCCGGTCAGATCGAGGACCTGCGCGTGACCGGCACACTGCCGGCGCTGCGGGCGCTCGCCCGGCACGACCTGCTGCCCGAGTCCGAGGTCGCCGTCCTCGAGGAGGCCTGGCTGCTGGCCACCCGGATCCGCGCCGCCCTGCTGCTGTGGACGGGCAAGGTCTCGGACGTGCTGCCCACGAACATGCGCGACCTCGAGGCCGTGGCTCGCCTCAGCGGGGTGGGCACGGCCGGCGGCGAGCTCGAGGAGCGCTACCTGCGGGTGACCCGCCTGGCCCGTCAGGTGTTCGAGACCCGGTTCTACGGGCTCTGAACGACGCCGGCCCGCCACCCCGACAGGGTGGCGGGCCGGCCGTGCTCCGGTGCCGCGAGCTCCGGCTCAGGCGCACACGACGTGCTCCCCGAGCAGCTCCAGGGTGCGACGCCGCACGGCGGGGTCCGGCGCGGCCGTGGTCACGATCAGCTCGTCCGCCTGGACCCGCGCCGCGAAGTCGTGCAGCCATGCCGCCGTCGTCGGGCCGGTGCCCGCGGCCGTGCACTCGAGCATCCCGAGCACCTGCTGGCCGGCGGGGGAGTGCAGCAGCGTCTCGACCTCGTCGTCGGTGAGGGTGCGGCCCCGGCCGAGCATCATCCGGATGCGCGCCCGCTGCGCGGCCTGCCACTCCCGCTCGGCCACCTCCTCGGTGTCCGCGGCGATCACGTTGGCCGCCGCGATGAAGTGCGGCTCCGCGAGGGCCTCGGACGGCTCGAAGTGCTCCCGGTACAGGCGCGCCGCATGCTCGAGCATCTGGGGTGCGAAGTGGCTCGCGAACGCGTAGCCGAGGCCGAGCTGCGCGGCCAGCTGGGCGCCGAACGCCGAGGAGCCGAGGATGTACAGCGGCACGTCGGTGCCCTTGCCGGGGTAGGCGTCGATGCCGGGGATCCGGCTCTGGCCGGTGAGGTAGCCCTGCAGCTCGAGCACGTCCTGCGGGAAGCGCTCGGCCGCCGACGGCTCCCGGCGCAGCGCCTGCAGCGTCCGCTGGTCGGTGCCGGGGGCGCGGCCCAGGCCCAGGTCGATGCGGCCGGGGTGCAGCTCGGCCAGGGTGCCGAACTGCTCGGCGATCACCAGCGGCGAGTGGTTGGGCAGCATGACGCCGCCGGAGCCGAGGCGGATCGAGTCGGTGTGTGCGGCCACGTGCGCGATGAGCACAGCCGTGGCCGAGGAGGCGATGGAGGGCATGTTGTGGTGCTCCGCGTACCAGACGCGCCGGAAGCCGGCGGCCTCGGCGGCGCGTGCCTGCTCCACGGATTCGGCGAAGGCCTCACCCATCGGGGCGCCGTCGCGGACGAGGGCGAGGTCCAGCAGGGACAACGGCAGGGGGGTGGGGGCGGTGTGCTCGGTCATGGTGCTCCTGGTCTGCGGGGCCGCCCGGCCGGCCGGGCGGAGGTCTCCACAGATCCAGCGCCGACCGGCCCCGGACTATTCCGCGGCCGGGCACGACGACGGCCGCCCGCCTCCGGCGTGGGAGACGGGCGGCCGTCGTGGGGTCCGCGGCGGGGTCAGACCGAGTAGTAGAGCTCGAACTCGTAGGGGTTCGGGCGCAGGGCCAGCGGGGCGATCTCCACCTCGCGCTTGTACGCGATCCAGGTCTCGATCAGCTCCTCGGTGAACACGTCGCCGGCCAGGAGAAACTCGTGGTCCTCCTCGAGGGCGTTCAGGGCCTCGTCCAGGGTGGCGGGTGCCTTCTGGATGTCGGCGGCCTCCTCGGCCGGCAGCTCGTAGAGGTCCTTGTCGATCGGCTCGGCCGGCTCGATGCGGTTGCGGATGCCGTCCAGGCCGGCCATCAGCTGCGCGGCGAACGCGAGGTACGGGTTGCCCGAGGCGTCCGGGGCGCGGAACTCGATGCGCTTGGCCTTCGGGTTGGAGCCGGTGATCGGGATGCGGATGCCCGCCGAGCGGTTGCCCTGCGAGTAGACCATGTTCACGGGGGCCTCGAAGCCCGGCACCAGGCGGCGGTAGGAGTTCACCGTGGGGTTGGTGAAGGCCAGGACCGCGGAGGCGTGCTTCAGCAGGCCGCCGATGTACCAGCGGGCGGTGTCCGAGAGGTTCGCGTAGCCCTTCTCGTCGAAGAACAGCGGCTCGCCGCCGTTCCACAGGGACTGGTGGCAGTGCATGCCGGAGCCGTTGTCGCCGAATACGGGCTTCGGCATGAAGGTGGCCGTCTTGCCGAACTGCTCGGCGACGTTCTTGACGACGTACTTGAACTTCTGCAGGTCGTCCGCCGAGTGGGTCAGCGTGTTGAAGCGGTAGTTGATCTCCGCCTGGCCCGCGGCGGCCACCTCGTGGTGGGAGCGCTCGACCTCGAGGCCGACCTCGGCCAGGACCGCGCAGATCTCGTCGCGCAGGTCGGCCTGCTTGTCCGTGGGGGTGACGGGGAAGTAGCCGCCCTTGAGGCCGGTCTTATGGCTCAGGTTGCCGCCCTCGTCCTCGCGGGAGGCGTTCCACCAGGCCTCGTCCGAGTCCACGGCGTAGAACGAGCCGCGGGGGGAGGACTCGTAGCGGACGTCCTCGAAGATGAAGAACTCGGCCTCGGGGGCGAAGAACGCCGTGTCCGCGATGCCGGAGGAGCTCAGGTAGGCCTCCGCGCGCTGGGCCACGCCGCGCGGGTCGCGCAGGTAGGGCTCGCCGGTGCGGGGGTTCACGATGGAGAAGTTCATCGTGAGGGTCTTGCGGACCCGGAAGGGGTCCACGAAGGCCGTCGCGACGTCCGGGATGAGCTGCATGTCGGACTCGGCGATGCCGGCGAAGCCCCGGATGGAGGAGCCGTCGAACAGCTGACCCGTGGTGAAGAAGTCCTCGTCGACCGTGGACGCGGGCACGTTGAAGTGGTGCTGCATGCCGGGGAGGTCGGTGAAGCGGATGTCGACGAACTCGACCCCCTCTTCCTTGATGTACGCGAGGACGTCCGCGGGGGAGGTGAACATGGTGCGCTCCTGTGGTCGTGACGATGGTGGCATGTCCGGCACGGCGGCGCTGGCGTGGCGGGTGTCACCACCCTACTTGCCCGGCGGCCCCCGTGGGCGTCGGTGACGCCCCACGGCGAGCCTCGAGGTTCCGCGCCGGTAGGCTGGGCCGGTGGCACGCAGAGCACCCGACCCCGCGCACGAGCCCGAACCGACCCGCCGTGACGAGCCGCTGATCACCCGGCGCGACCTCGCCGGCTGGGTGGACGGTCCGGGCGGCGGCCTGGCCGGCGGGCGCTGGCCGGGGGACCTCCTGGGCCTGCCGGAGCACGGCCCCACCTCGATGGCCACCGCGGCTCGCCGCGCCGTCGCCCTCGTGATCGACTGGTTCCTGGCCCTGGGCGTGTCCTGGCTGCTCTTCGACTCCGACGCGATCGCCACCCTGATGGTCTTCGCGACGATGCACATCCTCGGCATCACCCTGCTGGCCACCACCGTGGGCAAGGCCGTGTGCCGCACCCAGGTGGTGCGCCTCGGCGGCCGGACCGCCCCCGTACACCGCGTGGTGGTGCGCACGGCGCTGCTGTGCCTCGTGCTGCCGGCCGTCGTCGTCGGCCCGGACGGCCGCGGCATGCACGACAAGGTCGCCGGCACCGTCGAGATCCGCATGTGAGCACACCGGCCCGCGCCATTCGGCGCGGGGCCTGACGCGACGAAGGGGGCCGCCCCGCCGAGGATTCGGCGGGGCGGCCCCTTTCGCGCGTGTGCGGCGGCGCTCAGCGGCCGCGCATCGCGCGGCGGCTCGGGCGCACCTTGTTCGGGTCGACGCCCTTGGGGATGGGCAGCCGGTTGGTGTTGAGCGCGGTCAGGCGCTTGTCCACGGCCTGGACCTCCTGTGCCGTGAGGGCCTTCTTCATGCCCTTGAGCGTGCCGGGCAGCTCGTGCAGCGGAACCTGGCCCTGCCCGTTGCCGGACTCCACCACGGTGACGGGCACGCCGGGCAGGAAGCGGCGCATGGCCTTCTCCTCCTTGCCCACCAGCGCGGCGACGCGGGGGGAGGGGCCCTCCGTCACCAGCACCACGCCCGGCCGGCCCACGGCGCGGTAGACGAGGTCCTGGGTCTTCGGATTCACGGCGGCCGGCTGCTCGGGCACGATCCAGCCGCGGCCCAGCGTGGAGAGCGCGGCGCCGGCGGCGCCGGGGCGGCCCTCGAGCTGGGCGAACCCGGCGCGGCGCGCCTTCCGGTTCAGGATGACGACGGCGGCGAGCACACCGAACGGGATCGCGATGAGCAGCCACGTGATCCAGTTGTCCAGCAGGAGGCCGATGACGAGGCCGATGACGAGGGCGGCCAGGAAGGCCAGCAGCATCCACAGACCGACCTTGGGGTCGTGCGCCTTGGTCATGGCGTAGGCCTGCTTGAGCTGGGAGATCACGCCCGGGCCCTTCGCCGCGCGCTTGTCCCGGCGCTGGGCCTTCGTCTGCTCCTTCTCGTGGCGGCGACGCTCGCGCTGCATGGCCTTGACCTCCCTGAGCGTGGCGGAGGTGGAGCCGGAGGAGGACGCGGGGGGCTGGCTGTTCTTCGTCATGGCGGGGTCCAGTCTAGTCGGGCGGCTCAGGACATCTGGGCGACGACGGCGGAGGCCTCCTGGCGGGCGGTCTTCTCCCCGGCCAGGTGCGCCAGGTTCTCCGGCAGGGTCCGGCCGAGGCGCTGCATGGCCTGCGCGTAGAGCTTGCCCGCGCGGTACGACGAGCGCACCAGCGGGCCCGCCATGACGCCCTGGAAGCCGATCTCCTCGGCGCGCTGGGACCACTGGACGAACTCCTGCGGCTTCACCCAGCGGTCGATGGGGTGGTGCAGCTTCGAGGGCCGCACGTACTGCGTGATGGTGATGATGTCGCAGCCGGCCTCGTGCAGGTCCACCAGGGCCTGGTCGATCTCGTGGTCCTCCTCGCCCATGCCCAGGATGAGGTTGGACTTGGTGACGAGCCCGTCGGCCTTGGCCATCGTGAGCACCTTGAGGGACTTCTCGTACGTGAAGGCCGGGCGGATGCGCTTGAAGATGCGCGGCACCGTCTCCAGGTTGTGCGCGAACACCTCGGGCCGCGCGTCGAACACCTGCTGGACGAGCTCCGGCACCGCGCCGAAGTCCGGCGGCAGGATCTCGACGCCGGTCCCCGGGTTGAGCGCGTGGATGCGGCGGATGGTCTCCGCGTAGAGCCACGCCGCGCCGTCCTTCTGGTCGTCACGGGCCACGCCCGTGACGGTGGCGTACCGCAGGTCCATCTCACGGATGTTCTCGGCGACCTTCTGCGGCTCCTCCATGTCCAGGGGACGCGGCTTGCCGGAGGTGATGTCGCAGAAGTCACACCGGCGGGTGCAGATGTCGCCGCCGATGAGGAACGTGGCCTCGCGGTCCTCCCAGCACTCGAAGATGTTGGGGCAGCCGGCCTCCTCGCACACGGTGTGCAGGCCGGCGGACTTGACCTTGTTCTTCAGGCCGATGTACTCGGGGCCCATGTGGACCTTGGCCTTGATCCACTCGGGCTTGCGCTCGACGGGCACCTCGGCGTTGCGCGCCTCCACGCGCAGCAGGCGGCGGCCTTCGGGGGCGAGGCTCATGCGGGGATTCCTTCCGTGGGGGTGACGGCGATGTACGCCGGCCCGAGCTCGTCCAGATGACGGGTGAGCACCGGGACGACGTCGGCCGGCGTGATGGTCCGGCCCGTCTCGACCGACAGGGTGGTGGTGGCGGCGTCCGTGATGCCGCACGCGATGATCCCCTCGTAGGGGGCCAGGGAGTTGGAGCAGTTCAGCGCGAAGCCGTGCATCGAGACGCCGTCGTGGATGGACAGGCCGATGGCGCCGACCTTGCGGTCCGGGCGGGCCGCGCCGTCGTCGTCCCGGTCCGCGAGGACCCAGATGCCCGCCCGCCCGTCCACGCGGACGGCCGTGACGCCGAACTCGGCGGCGGTGCGGATCAGCAGCTCCTCGAGGAACCAGACGTAGTCCTTGACGTGGGCACGGTCACGCAGCCGGACCACGGGGTAGCCGACTAGCTGGCCCGGCCCGTGCCACGTGATCTTGCCGCCCCGGTCCACGTCCACGACGGGGGCGCCGTCCGTGGGGCGCTCAGCGTCCTCGGTGCGGCGACCGGCCGTGTAGACGGCCTCGTGCTCCAAGAGGAGGAACTCGCCGTCGGAGCGGCCGGCGACGACGTCCGCGTGCAGGGCGCGCTGGGCGTCCCAGGCGGCGTGGTAGTCCACCAGGTCGGGCGCCAGGCCGAGCACGCGCAGGGGCGGCAGGAGTGTCTCGGGCATGACGTCCACTGTAGTCCTCGGGCCCGGACCTGTGGACAACCGCCGTGACGCTCGGGGACATGCGGCACCCTGGGCTGGAACGGACGGCGCGGCGGAGAGGGGAGCCCGATGCGGGACTGGGACGAGGCGGACGGCGGCGCGGCGGGACGCGTCGGCGGCGGGCCGGAGACCGAACCGGAGAGGTCGTCGGAGCCGGGCACGGCTGCGCCGCGCGCCCCGGGCTGGGAACCCGTCCGGCTGCTCGGCTCGGGTGCCCAGGCGGAGGTCTGGCTCGTCGAGGACGGCCGGGGCGTCCGGTCCGCCCTGAAGGTGCCCCGCGCCGGCGCGGCGCCGGACGCCCTGGCGGCGGAGGCGCAGGCCGGACGGGTCGCGCATCCCCATCTGCTGCGCGTGCTCGGCGTGGTGGAGACGGACCGGGGCCTCGGGGTCCTCACCGAACACCGCGCGGCCGGCACGCTGCAGGACATGGTGCAGCGGGTCGGACCCCTGAGCCCGGGGCAGGCCGTCACCGTGCTCGTCCCGATCGCGCAGGCTCTCGCGTGCCTTCACCGCGAGGGTGTGGTGCACGGCGACGTGTCCCCGGCGAACGTCCTGTTCGGCGTCGACGGCAGCCCGGCCCTCGCCGACCTCGGCGTCGCCCGGGTGGTCGGCGGGGCGTCGGGGGCCGGGGCGACGCCGGGCTTCGCGGCCCCCGAGGCGCTCGCCGCGGTGGAGGGGGCCGGGGCGGAACCGGGGGCGTCTCCGGCGGTGGGGGCGCCGAGTGACGTCCATGCGTGGGCCGCCCTGGGCTGGTACGCGCTCACCGGTCGGGCGCCGGGCGCCGCCGGGCATCGGGCGCCGCTGCCCGTCCTGGTCCCCGAAGCGTCCCCCGAGCTCGCGCTGCTGCTCGATGCGGCGCTCTCCCCGGACCCGGCGGCGCGGCCGAGCGCGGAAGAGGCCGCCGCAGCCGTATACGCGACGGCCCGGCCCGAGCCGGTCCCGCTGGGAGAGGCCGCCCCCGCCGAGGTGGCGCACCTGCTGCCCACGGTGCTGCCGGGCTCCGGGCCCACGCGGCGACGCCGGGGACGACGCGCGGCTCCGGGACGGCGCGCGCTCGCGCGCCGACGGGGGGCGGCGCCACGCCGGGGCGTCCTCGTGGCCGCCGGGCTGGCCACCGCGCTGGCCCTGGGCGGCGGCACCGTGGGGCTGTGGTGGCCGGCGTCCCTGGGCGACGCGACGGAGGGGGCGCCGGAGCCGGCGGGCGCGGTGCCGGCCGGCACCTCGGTGAACGCGGCGCGCCCGGAGGACGGGACGCCGGAGAGCGGGACGCCGGCGAGGGTGCCGGACGCGGGTGCCCCCGGGGAGGACGCCGCCGGGGAGGACGCCGTCGACGTGGGCGAGGCGCTGGCCGCGGTCGGCCACGCCCGGACGGCCGCGCTCATCGACCCGGAGCCTGCGCGACTGGACGCCTACGCCGTGCCCGGGGGACCGGCGTGGGAGAACGACCGGGATCTGCTGCGCCGGCTGACGGACGAGGGGTTCGCCTTCTCCGGCCTCGAGGTGACGGTGGAGCAGGCCGGACCCGCCCGGCGGGCCGGGGACGACGCGCTGCGTGTCGACGCCGTGCTCCGGACGTCGGCCCACACCGTGCTGGACCGCGCGGGACGCGTGGCGGCGCATCGGGAGGCGACGGCCGAGGAGGTCGTGCTGGTCCTGCGCAGCGGCCACGGAGAGGGCCCCGAGGGGCGGGACGGCGGCGCGGCGGGTCGGACGTGGCGGGTCGAGACCGTCGATCCGCGCTGACCCCGGGCCCGGATCCAGCGCCGGAGGCCGGCGGTCCAGACGGGGGGACGCCGCGGGCCCCGGGGAGAAGCTCCCCGGGGCCCGCGGCGTGGTGCGGCGTCAGCCGCCTGGGCTGATCACTGCCAGAGGACGGCGACCAGGATGTTCACCAGGCCCAGACCGCCCACCGCGTGGGCCAGGCCCGTGGGCACGACCTCCCCGCGGTTGGACTTGCGGCGGCCGATCAGGGCGGCCACGAAGACGATGACGCCGATCAGGAACTTGACGCCCAGCTTCATGTGGTTCGGCTCCCCGCTCATGGCGAGGCCGAAAAGCACCACGCCGGAGACGATCATGCCCACGGAGCCCCACCACTGCGAGGTGGTGACGGTCGGGTTGCGGAAGTGCGCGAACCAACCGCCCACGATCGCTGCGGCGGACACGATGTGCACGGCCACCAGGATGCTGTGCAGGATATCCACAGTCCTTCTCCCTTTCCGTCAGAGACCCAGCTCGTTGGCGAACTCGCCGCCCTCGAGACGCTGACGCAGCGTCGTCAGGAAGCGGCCCGCGTCGGCCCCGTCCACCAGGCGGTGGTCGTAGGTCAGGGACAGGTACATCATGTGGCGGATGGCGATCGAGTCGTTGCCGTCCGCGTCGGTCACCACCATGGGGCGCTTCACGATCGCACCGGTGCCCAGGATCGCGACCTGCGGCTGGTTGATGATCGGCGTGTCGAACAGCGCGCCCACGGAGCCGATGTTCGTGATCGAGAACGTGCCGCCCGAGAGCTCGTCCGGCGAGATCTTGTTCGTGCGGGTGCGCTCGGCCACGTCGGCGATCTTCTGGGCGAGGCCCGTCAGGTTCAGGGAGCCGGCGTCCTTGATGACGGGAACCAGCAGCCCCTTCTCCGTGTCCACCGCGATCGCGATGTCCTCGGACGCGTGGTAGGTGATCTCCTTGTTGTCCTCGGAGAACGACGCGTTCAGCTTGGGGTGCTGCTTGAGGGCCTCGGCGACCGCCTTGGTGATGAACGGCAGGTACGTCAGGTTCACGCCGGCCTGCTGCTGGAAGGAGGCCTTGGCCTTCTTGCGCAGCTGCACGATGCGGGTGACGTCCACCTCGTGCACCTGGGTGAGCTGGGTGGACAGGTCGAGGGACTCGCGCATGCGCTGGGCGATGACCTGGCGGATGCGCGGCGCCTTCTCCACCTCGCCGCGGACCGAGGGGTCCACGGAGGAGCTCGCGGCCGGGGCGGACGCAGCGGCCGGGGCCGACGACGGGGCGGCAGCCTCGGAGGCCTGCTCGGCCGGAGCCTCGGATCCGCCCGCGGCGGCCTGCGAGGCCAGCGCGGCGGCGAGCACGTCCTGCTTGCGGATGCGGCCGCCGACGCCCGTGCCGCGGACCGTGGACAGGTCCACGTTGTTCTGGTGGGCCAGGCGGCGCACCAGCGGGGTCACGTAGCCCTGGCCGGGCTCGGTGGCGGAGGGCGCCTCGGCGGACTCGGCCTGCGCGGAGTCGCGCTCAGCGGACTCGCGCCGGGAGGCCTCCTCGGACGGGGACGCCTCGGGCGTCTTCTCCGACTTCTCGGCGCCGGCGGCCTCGGCGGCCTCCTCGGTCTCCTCGGGGGCCTCGGCCTCGGTCGCCTTGTCCTCGATCTCCTCGGCGGACGCCTCGTCCTGACCGGAGGAGCCCTCCGACGGGGCGGAGCCGCCGCCGGCGGAGCCGGAGCCGACGAGCGCGAGGACGGCGCCCACCTCGACGGTGTCGTCCTCCTCCGCACGGATCTCCAGGAGGGTGCCCGCCACGGGGGAGGGGATCTCGGTGTCGACCTTGTCGGTGGAGACCTCGAGCAGCGGCTCGTCGACCTCGACCTCGTCGCCGACGGACTTCAGCCAGCGGGTCACGGTGCCCTCGGTCACGGACTCGCCCAGCGCGGGCAGGGTGACCTCGGAGGCCTCGCCGCCGGCCGACGGGGCCTCGTCCGAGCCCTGGTCGGTGGAGGCGCGCTCCTCCGGGGCCGGCTCGCCTGCGGGCTCCTGCTGGGCGTCGTCCTGCTGCGCCTCCTCGACGGCGGGCTCCTCGGCCGCGGCGTCGTCCTCCGACGCGTCGGCGGAGCCGCCGCCGGAGCCGTCGCCGATCGTGGCCAGCGGGGCGCCGACCTCGACCGTGTCGTCCTCCTCGACCAGGATCTCCTCGAGCACGCCGGCCACGGGGGACGGGATCTCGGTGTCGACCTTGTCGGTGGAGACCTCCACCAGGGGCTCGTCGACGGCGACCTCGTCGCCGACGGCCTTGAGCCAGCGGGTCACGGTGCCCTCGGTGACGGATTCGCCCAGGGCGGGCAGGTTCACGGTTTCAGACATGGTTCCGATGCTCCTCATGAGGGGTGGGCGCCGGGGGCGCCCACCCGGGGTTGCGAGGTGGGCCCGACGCACGGACCCGGGATGGTCAGTGCGGTGGGTCAGCTGTGCAGCGGGTGGCCGAACAGGGCCATGGCGGCCTCGCCCAGGGCCTCGTTCTGCGTGGGGTGCGCGTGCACGAACTGGGCGACGTCCTCGGGGTAGGCCTCCCAGTTCACGATGAGCTGCGCCTCGCCGATCTGCTCGCCGATGCGCTTGCCGATGCCGTGCACGCCCACGATCGGGCCGTTCTTCTGGCGGATCATCTTGATGATGCCGCCGGTGCCGAGGATCGAGGACTTGCCGTTGCCGGCCAGGTTGTACTCGGCGACCTCGACGTTGTCCTTGCCGAACTTCTCCTCCGCCTTGGGCTGGGTGTAGCCCACGGACATGATCTCCGGCTCGGTGAAGGTGACCTTCGGGATGTTGATGTCCTCGACGACCATCGGCTTGTTGCCGGCGATCTCCTCGGCCACGAAGATGCCCTGCTGGAAGCCGCGGTGCGCCAGCTGCAGACCGGGGACGATGTCGCCCACGGCGTAGATGTTGCCGACGCCGGTGTGCAGGCGCTCGTCGGTGAGGACGAAGCCGCGGTCCATCTTGACGCCCTGCTCCTCGTAGCCGAGGCCCTCGGTGTTCGGGCCGCGGCCGACGGCGACGAGGCAGACCTCGGCCTCGAACTCCTTGCCGTCCGCGAGGGTCACCTTGACGCCCGAGTCGGTCTCCTCGACCTTGTCGAAGAACGTGCCCAGGTTGGTCTTGATGCCCTTCTTCTTGAACTCGCGCTCGAGGACCTTGATGATCGCCGGGTCCTCGTTGGGGACCAGGGTCTTCAGGCCCTCGATGATGGTGACGTCGACGCCGAAGGAGTTCCACAGGGACGCGAACTCGGAGCCGATGACACCGCCGCCGAGCACGATGGCCGACTTCGGGGTGTAGTCCAGCTCGAGGGCCTCCGTGGAGGTCATGATCTTCTTGGAGATGGGCAGGCCCATGGTCTTGGCCACGGAGCCGGAGGCCAGCACGATGTTCTCCGCCGTGTAACGGGTGCCGTCGACCTCGACCTCGTTCTTCGAGACGAGCTTGCCCTCGCCCTCGATGACCTGGACCTTGCGCATCTTCAGCAGGCCGGCCAGGCCCTTGTGCTTGCCGGCGACGATGCCGTCCTTGTAGTCGCGCACCTTCGCCATGTCCACGGACTCGAGGGTCGCGTTGACGCCGAACTTGGCGGCGTTGCGGGTCTCGTCGGCCACCTCGGCGGCGTGCAGGTAGGCCTTCGTGGGGATGCAGCCCCAGTGCAGGCAGGTGCCGCCGACCTTGGACTTCTCCACGAGGGCGACGGACTTGCCGTACTGCACGGAACGCAGGGCTGCGGCGTACCCGGCGGAGCCACCGCCGAGGACGAGGACGTCGAATTCCTGAGCGGTTGCCTTGTCGGCCACGGTGTTGCTCCTTGGTGCTGGGGTCGGTGGATCGTGGTGGTGGTGCGTCACCGCCACCCCCGGCCGTCGGCGGCGGGCCGCGCGGCCGGGGACGCGGTGGACATCGGGACCAACCTTACCGGGCACGCCCCTCGATGAGACCCAACAGGGTCCGCACCATCACGCCGGTGGCGTCCTGCGGGGTGTAGCCGTACGCGGCCGACTCGTTGAAGGAGGGGCCGGCGATGTCGAGGTGGGCCCAGGGGGTCCGTGCGGCGGCGTCGCCCTCCGACCGTCCGGCGTCGACGAATTCGCGCAGGAAGGTGGCGGCGGTCATCATGCCGCCGAAGCGGTCGCCCATGTTGGAGATGTCCGCGACGCGCGAATTGAGCGAGGCGCGCAGCTGCTCCGGCAGGGGCATGCCCCACGCAAGCTCCCCGGCGGCGTCGGCCGCGGCGACGACCTCGTCGCGCAGCGCGTCGTCACCCATGACGCCCGTGTGGCGCACGCCGAGGGCGACCAGCTGGGCGCCGGTGAGGGTGGCCACGTCGAGCACCGCGTCGGGGCGCTCGTCGGTGGCCGCCACGAGGGCGTCGGCCATGACGACGCGGCCCTCGGCGTCCGTGTTCATGACCTCCACGGTCTTGCCGCCGTACATCGTGATGACGTCAGACGGGCGGATGGCGGTGCCCGAGGGCATGTTCTCGGCCAGCGCCAGCCAGCCGGTCACCTTCACGGGGACGTCCAGGGCCGCGGCGGCGCGCACGACGGCGAAGACGGTGGCGGCGCCGGCCATGTCCGACTTCATCGTCATCATCGAGGCGGCGGGCTTCAGCGAGATGCCGCCCGAGTCGAAGGTGATGCCCTTGCCCACCAGCGCGATGTGCGCGGCGGCGTCGGCCGGCGCGTGCTCGATGCGCACGAGCCGCGGCGGGCGGGAGGAACCCTGGCCGATCGCGAGGATGCCGCCGAAGCCCTCGGCGCGCAGGCGGTCCTCGTCCCACACGTCCACGCTCACGGACGAGTCCGCGAGGTCCTCCGCGACCGCGTCCGCGAACGTGGCCGGGTAGAGGTGCGAGGGGGCCGTGTTCACCAGGTCGCGCACGGCGCAGACCGCGTCGCCCACGACGGCGGCCCGGCGCAGCACGGGGTCGGCGTCCGCGGCGGCGAGCGGGGTGACGACCTCGACCTCGCGGACGGGACGGGACGTGTCCGCCTCGGCGCGGGCGCGCTCGGACTTCTGGGCGGTGAAGGCGTACGCACCCAGGACGGCGCCCTCGGCGACGGCGGCCAGCCGGGCCGGGGTGTCGGCCGGCAGGGCCAGGGCCACGGCGTCGGTGCCGGCCAGGGAGCGCACGGCAGCCCCGGCGGCGCGGCGCAGGGACTCGTCCGCGGCTTCGCCGTCGTCGTCCAGACCGCCGACGCCGGCCAGGACCAGCAGCGGCACCGGCACGCCGCCCAGGCCCGGGAGGCGGTGGACCTCGTCCTCGGCGCCCCGCACGCCCAGCAGCTCGAACGAGGCCTCGAGGGCGGCGGCCGCCTCGGCCGGCAGCGCGTCCGTCAGGAGCACGGGGCCGTCCGGGCCGGTGCCCACCCCCACCACCAGGGCGGAGGCGGTCAGGTCCTCCAGGGCGCGGGCGGTCAGGGTCGGGCGGTCCAGGGTGATCACGGACGGGCCTCTCTTCCGGGGGTGGGGGGTTGCGCCCGGCGGGGTGGGCCGGGCCGTCCCGCGTCATCCTAGTCAGAGGGCTCGCGCACCCGTCCAGGGCGCGCGGGCGCGGAATAGGAGGGTGCCGTGCCGTGGTTGACTGACGCCAGAGGACAGGGAGGGATCCGCGTCCGTCGCCATCCGGGCGGCGGGGACGGCTCTTCCGCAGACAGACCACCGGAAGGGGAACGAGACGTGCAGGACGCCGCGCCGCTGTACACCCGTCATGAGGGGGCGCCCGTGCCCCCCGGCCTGGGCATGCTCGTGGCCCTGACCGGACACATGGACGCGGGCCGGGTCGCTCGGCAGGTGCGGGCCGCGCTGCACGAGCACCTGACCCATCGGACCGTCGTCTCCTTCGACGTCGACTCGATGTTCGACTACCGCGCCCGGCGTCCCCGGCTCCGGTTCGACCGGGACCGCTACCGTGATCTGCGCCTGCCCGCGCTCGAGGTGCAGCTGGTCGAGGACCTGCTCGGCCACCCCTTCCTGCTGCTGTCCGGCCCCGAGCCGGACTTCCGGTGGCACGCGGTGACGGAGGCCGTGCTCGGCCTCGCGCAGGAGTGGGAGGTGGACTCGCTCACGTTCCTCGACGCGGCCCCGCTGCCCGTGCCGCACACGCGGCGGCTCGGGGTCACGACCCACGGCTCCCGCGCCGACGCCGTCGAGGGGCTGTCCACCTGGAGCCCGCAGGCGGACATCGTCGCGGGGCTGCTGCAGATGCTCGAGCTGCGCGCCGAGGAGGCGGACCTGCCGACGGCGGGCTACACCGTCCATGTGCCGCACTACGTGGCCGAGGCGTCCTTCCCCCAGGCGGCCGTGGCCGCGCTCGAGTACGCGGGGGCCGCCATGGGACTCATGCTGCCCTCGGACGACCTGCGAGACGCCTCGCGGGACATCGAGGCCGAGCTGGAGCGCCAGGTCTCCGGGTCCGGGGAGATCCAGCAGATGATCGCCGGCCTGGAGCGCAACTACGACCAGAACGCCGAGGACCAGGAGCGATCGCTCCTGGAGACCGAGCAGGGCCTGCCCGACGGGGACGAACTCGCCTCCGCCGTCGAGGCGTACCTCGCCGCGCGGGACGCCGGCGGCGGGTCCGCTCCTGCACAGGAGGACGGACCCGGCCGTCCGTCCACCGACGACGGGGACTGATCCCACCGCGGGCACCCGGTCGGCCAGGGTGGCGGCATGGAAGCCCCCACCTCGCTCGACGTCCCCGTCCTGCCGGCCCGCGGCCCCGAGGACCTGCTCGCCTACGTCGGCCACGCCCTCGGGCGGTTGCCCGAGGACAGCCTCGTCCTCCTCACCCTGCGCGACGGGCGCCTGCGCGCCGTGGTGCGGGTCGACCTGCCTCCCGAGGAGGTCGACGCCGGCGCCTGGGCCTGCGCCGTGGCCGAGGTGTGCCGGCGGGACGCGGCCGCGGACGCGACGCTCTGCCTCGCGCTGCCGGACGGCGCCCGGGCCACGCTCGCCCGTCCCGGCTGGGCCGCGACGCTCGACGACGCCCTGGCGTCCGCGGGTCGCCCCCTGGCCGCGGCCTGGACGTGCGCGCGGGGACGGGCGCGCCCCTGGTGGGGGAGCGGCGTCGCCGAGGAGGGCCCGCTCGACCCCCGAGCCGCGCCGCTGTCCCTGCACCTGATGACCCGCGGTTCGGTCTGGGACCGTGCGGCGGTGCCCGACCCGGTCCCGCGCCGCGGTCCCGCCGCGGCCCGGCCCGACGACGCGCGGTGGCGGCCGCCCGAGCAGGACGCGCCCGCGGCACGCCGCGCGTGGCTGGCGCAGTGGGAGTCGGTGCTGACCGGCGCGGTGGGTGACCGCGGCGCGCCCGCACCCGCCGTGCTGGGCTCGCCGCTGACGCGTCCGGCCTGGCGCGACGGCCTGCTGCTCCATGCCGCCGCGCCATCCGGCGCGGCCACGGGGGATCCGGGGGACGAGGAACGGATCCTCACCGCGGCCACGGGCCGGGCGCCGGCCTGGGATCGGCTGGACGCCCTGCGGGCGGGGCTGCGCGCGCTCGTGCCCGTCGCGACGCCGGCCGTGGCGGCGCAGGCCCTGGCGCTGGCCGGGTGGGTCGGCTGGGCCCGCGGCCACGGCTCCGACGCGGATGCCCACCTGACCGCGGCGGCGGCGCTGAACCCCGGCGACCCGTTCGTCTCCGTCCTGCGACGCATCGTGGCCGCGGGGTGCGTCGCCGGCTGGGCGACCGACCCGGCCACCGCGTGGCGGCCCGACGGTGGCGGCCCATGAGAGAATGATGCGGCTTCACGACGGCACGGCCGATCGCACCCCGTTTCCCGGGTTCGGAATAGATCGGTCACAGCCGTCGTTGGCACTCGCGGACCCTGCAGTCGACGGGCCCGGACGACGTCGGTCGTCCGAGGCCGGGACTTGACAGGGTCACGTGTATATGGACTGCAAGGATCCGCGGGTGGCCGCGGACGAGACGGAAAGGCCTCGAGTGACCACTTCGACGACCAGCGGTGCGCAGGACGGCAAGGAGACCACTGCCTCCGGGGCCACGACCACGCGCACCCGCTCCACGGCTGCCAAGAAGTCGACCGCCACGAAGAGCGCCACGACCAAGGGCACCACGACGCGGACGACCGCGACGAAGTCGGCGGCGACCAAGACCGCTGCCACGCCGACGGCCAAGAAGAAGGCGACCCGGAAGCCCGCCGCGGCCAAGACCACCGCCGCGGCCAAGACCACCGCCACGAAGAAGGCCGCCACGACCCGGGGCAAGAAGGCCACCGCCTCGGCCGCCTCCGCCGAGCAGGCCGAGGACGACGAGGAGTTCGTCGAGGCGCGCGAGCGCACCGAGGCCGCCGACGCCGTCGAGGAGGACGTGGTGGAGGACGAGACCGCCACCGAGGACTCGGACGACGAGGACGCGGACGGCTCGGACGCTCCGGAGCGCCCGGCGATGGACGCGGAGGCCGTGACCGGCACGAAGGCCGCCACGGGCCAGAAGGTGGCCCAGTCCAAGGGCGCGTTCGTCATGGACGACTCCGAGGACGACGCCCCGGTGCAGCAGGTGGTCGTGGCGGGCGCCACGGCGGATCCGGTGAAGGACTACCTGAAGCAGATCGGCAAGGTCGCCCTGCTCAACGCCGAGCAGGAGGTGGACCTGGCCATGCGTATCGAGGCCGGCCTCTACGCCGAGCACGTCGTGCAGCACGAGGCCTCCGACGACTACCGCGAGCGCCGGGACATCCAGCTGATCATCGCGGACGGGCGCAAGGCCAAGAACCACCTGCTCGAGGCCAACCTGCGTCTGGTGGTCTCCCTGGCCAAGCGCTACACCGGTCGCGGCATGCTGTTCCTGGACCTCATCCAGGAGGGCAACCTGGGCCTGATCCGTGCCGTCGAGAAGTTCGACTACACCAAGGGCTTCAAGTTCTCCACGTATGCCACGTGGTGGATCCGTCAGGCCATCACCCGCGCCATGGCGGACCAGGCCCGCACCATCCGCATCCCGGTGCACATGGTGGAGGTCATCAACAAGCTGGCCCGCGTGCAGCGGCAGATGCTCCAGGACCTCGGCCGCGAGCCCACCCCGGAGGAGCTGGCCAAGGAGCTGGACATGACCCCGGAGAAGGTCGTGGAGGTGCAGAAGTACGGCCGCGAGCCCATCTCGCTGCACACCCCGCTCGGCGAGGACGGCGACTCGGAGTTCGGCGACCTGATCGAGGACTCCGAGGCCGTGGTGCCCGCAGACGCGGTCTCCTTCACGCTGCTCCAGGAGCAGCTGCACTCGGTGCTGGACACCCTCTCCGAGCGCGAGGCCGGCGTCGTCGCCATGCGCTTCGGCCTGACCGACGGCCAGCCCAAGACGCTGGATGAGATCGGCAAGGTCTACGGCGTGACGCGCGAGCGGATCCGCCAGATCGAGTCGAAGACCATGTCCAAGCTGCGTCACCCCTCCCGCTCGCAGGTGCTCCGGGACTACCTGGACTGAGTCGGAGCGGCATGACGAAGGGCCGGACCCCCGCGGGGGTCCGGCCCTTCGTCATGCCGGGCGCGTCAGGCGCCGGCGGTGAGGCGGTCCGTCTCGTCCTGCCACAGCGCGGCCTGGGGACGCAGCGCGTCCTCGACGGCGCGGGCGTGGTGGGCGCAGAACTGGAGGGCACCGCCCGAGTGCAGCACGGCGCGGACGTAGGCCTGCGCGCCGCAGCGGTCGCAGCGGTCGGAACGGGTGAGGGCGGCCGGCTCGGCCACGGCGGTGATGGACATGGTGTCCTCCTCGGGTCTCTCGGGGCTGGAGGGCGACGACGCCGGTGGGGCGGGCCGGTCCTCCTCTTGTCCCATGGAACAGCAAGGATGGCAGGGAACTTCCCCGCGCGCCCGCCTCGCACCCGCGTTTCGCCACCCGCGTACGCGAATGCGCGGGCCGGGCGGCCCGGGACGACCGGCGTGGATCCTGGCGTGTCCGGCCCGCGGAGTAGGCTGGACCGGCCGCCGTCGTCCACCGAAAGGCCCGCCCCCGTGCCCGCGAACACCGAGTACAACGCCCGCCACCTCTCCGTGCTGGAGGGGCTCGAGGCCGTCCGCAAGCGGCCGGGCATGTACATCGGCTCCACCGATTCCCGCGGCCTCATGCACTGCCTCTGGGAGATCATCGACAACTCGGTGGACGAGGCCCTGGCCGGCTTCGGGCAGTCCATCGAGATCACCCTGCATCCGGACGGCTCCGTCGAGGTCGAGGACAACGGGCGCGGCATCCCCGTGGACGTGGAGCCGCGCACCGGCCTGTCCGGCGTCGAGGTGGTGTTCACCAAGCTCCACGCCGGCGGCAAGTTCGGCGGCGGTTCCTACGCCGCCTCGGGTGGCCTGCACGGCGTGGGCGCGTCGGTGGTCAATGCCCTGTCCTCGCGCCTGGACGTGCAGGTGCTGCGCGGCGGCAAGGTCCACCAGATGTCGTTCCGGCGCGGCGAGCCGGGCCGCTTCCAGGACGGGTCGCGCCCGTCGCCGGACGCCCCGTTCGAGCCGTCCACGGACGCCTCGCCGCTGGACGTCGTCGGGAAGGCCAAGCGCGGGCAGACCGGCACGCGCGTGCGCTACTGGGCGGACGAGCAGATCTTCGTGAAGGATGCGACGTTCTCCGCGGAGGAGCTCCAGGCGCGGGCGCGCCAGACCGCCTACCTGATCCCGGGTCTGCGGATCACGGTCAAGGACCTGCGCCGCCGACCCGGCACGCCCGGCGCCGACGACCCGGTCGAGGAGGTCTTCCAGTACGACGGCGGCATCTCCGAGTTCGTGGAGCACCTCACGCCCGCCACCCCGGCGACGGACGTGTGGCGGATCCAGGGCTCCGGCACCTTCAAGGAGCGGGTCCCGGTGCTCGGGGAGGACGGGCGCACCTCCATGCAGGATGTGCAGCGCACGTGCGAGGTGGACGTCGCCCTGCGCTGGGACGTCGGCTACGACACCGTGTTCCGGTCCTTCGTGAACATCATCGCCACACCCAAGGGCGGCACCCACCAGTCCGGGTTCGAGGCGGCACTGCTGAAGGTGTTCCGCGCGCAGGTCGAGGCCAACGCGCGCCGGCTCAAGGCCGGGTCGGACAAGGTGGAGAAGGATGACGTGCTGGCCGGCATGACCGCCGTCCTGACGGTGCGCCTCGCCGAACCGCAGTTCGAGGGGCAGACCAAGGAGATCCTCGGCACCTCCGCGGTGCGGCGGATCGTCTCCCAGGTGGTGGAGAAGCAGCTGACCGCCCGCCTCACCTCCACGGCCCGCGCCCAGAAGCAGCAGGTGCACACGCTGCTGGAGAAGGTCGTCGCCGAGATGAAGTCGCGCATCTCCGCGCGCACCCACAAGGAGAACCAGCGACGCAAGAACGCCCTGGAGACCTCGACGATGCCGGCCAAGCTGGCGGACTGCCGCAGCAACGACGTCGCCTCCTCCGAGCTGTTCATCGTCGAGGGCGACTCGGCGCTCGGCACCGCCAAGCTGGCCCGGTCCTCCGACTTCCAGGCCCTGCTGCCGATCCGGGGCAAGATCCTGAACGTGCAGAAGGCCTCCGTCTCGGACATCCTGGCCAATGCCGAGTGCGCGGCGCTGATCCAGGTCGTCGGAGGTGGTGCGGGGCGCAGCTTCGACCTGGATGCGGCCCGCTACGGCAAGGTCGTGCTGATGACGGACGCGGACGTGGACGGTGCCCACATCCGCACCCTCCTGCTGACGCTCTTCTTCCGCTACATGCGACCCATGGTCGAGGCCGGGCGCGTGTACGCAGCAGTCCCGCCGCTGCACCGGATCGAGGCGGTGACCCGCGGCGTGAAGGAACGCGAGGTCATCTACACGTACTCCGAGCAGGAGCTGCACGCGACGCTCGCCCGCCTGGAGCGGGAGGGCCGCTCGTACCGCGAGCCGATCCAGCGCTACAAGGGCCTGGGCGAGATGGACGCCGACCAGCTGGCCGAGACCACCATGGACCCGCGCCACCGCATGCTCCGCCGCGTGAACATCGCCGAGGTGGAGGCCGCCGAGCGGGTCTTCGACCTGCTCATGGGTTCTGCGGTGGCCCCGCGCAAGGACTTCATCGTCTCCCACGCCGACGAGCTGGATCGCGAGCGTATCGACGCCTGACCCCCGCTTTCGTTCGGGAGACGGCGGCGCGGCCGCCGCCGTTTCCCGAACGAAAGCGGCGTGACCCGCGCCGTTTCCCGAACGAAAGCTCTGGGTGGGCGCCCGTTCCGCCCGCGGCGGACGTCAGCGGTCGCGGTAGTACGCCGCGACGCGGTGCAGGCCCTCGTCGATGCTCACGGTCGGCGTCCACGCGAGGACCTCACGGGTGCGACGCTGGTCGAACCAGTGGGAGGTCGAGAGCTGCTCGGCGAGGAACTCGGTCAGCGGCGGCTCGCCGTCGTCGGAGCCGACACCCCGGGACCGCAGCCCGAACAGGTCCCGCTCCCACGCCCGCTCGATCAGGGCGCCGGCGCGCCGGGCCAGGCCCGCCGGGACGCGGCGCTCGGGCTCCGCGGCGCCGCCCGCCAGCGCGATCTGGCGGATCAGCTCGCCCACCGGTCGCGGCTCGCCGTTGGTCACCACGAGGGCCTCGCCGTGGTGCACGTCGGCCGCGGACACGGCCGCCACCACGGCCTCGACGGCGTTGGCCGTGTACAGCGTGTCGACCAGGGGAGCGCCCGTGCCGAGCACGGGCATCCGCCCGGCCCGCGCGCGCTGCACGATCCGGTCGGTGAGCTGCAGGTCCCCGGGCCCCCACATCAGGTGGGGGCGCAGCACGAGGACGCGGAAGTCGTCGCGGTCGGCGGCCAGGGCCAGCCGCTCGCCGGCCGCCTTCGTGCGGGCGTAGGGTCCGCGCGCGTGCTCGGGGCTGGCGGCTCCGGCGCCCTCACCGACGATGGAGTCGCCGGCGTGCGCCACGGAGGGGGAGGAGACGTGGACGAAGCGTCGCACGCCGTGGCGCTGCGCGGCATGCAGGAGGATGCGCGTGCCCTCGACGTTCACGGCCTCATACTCGTGCTCGGGGCCGGACACGGACACCTTCGCGGCCACGTGCACCACGGTGTCCGCGCCGGTCAGGGCCTCCTCGACGGCGGCCGGGTCGGTCACGGACCCGCGCACGTCCCGCGCACCGGGCACGCCCGACGGACGCCGCTGCAGGGTGGTCACGTCGTTGCCGGCATCGGCGAGCACCCGGGCGACGCCCGCACCCAGCAGCCCCGAGGCGCCGGTCACCAGGACGCGGCGGGACTCGAGGCGCTCGACGAGGTCGGGCATGCCGGCGGCATCGAGGCCGACGTCGTAGCCGAAGCCGCTCACAGCGCACCCGCCGTCCCGCCGGCGAGCACGGACTCCGCCCAGTCGGCCACCCGGGCGCGGTCGATCTTCGAGTTGTGCCGGATGTCCGTGGGGATCTCATCGGCCACGAGCACCGCGGCCACCGGCAGCGGCTCGAGGGCCGCGCGCACGGCGGAGGCCAGCGCGGTCGGGGCGAGGCCCTGCTTGGGCCGGCCGTCCCGGTGGTGACCCGGGCGCCGCGCCGGGCGCGTGGCCGGCACTGCCGCCTCCACGACGACGACCACGGCCTGCGTGCCCCGGGGCCCGACGCCGACGACGGCGCTGCGCCGCACCGGCCCGAGGGCGTCGACGGTCTTCTCGGGCCCGCCCGGACCGACCGGGCCCGCGGGCGTGGTGATCACGTGCTGGAGCCGACCCTCGAGCCAGACGCGGCCCTCGGCGTCGAAGTGGCCGACGTCGGCGGTGCGGTGCCACACCCGGCCGTCCCGCCGCCACAGCCCGTCGCGCTTGCTCTGCTGGTCGGTGTGCCAGAGCGCGTCGTAGCGGTCCTTCAGGTGGGGGGCGCTGACCACGATCTCGCCGAGGACGCCGTGGCCCCGCGCGGGGTCGAGGATGACGTCGTCGGCGCTGCCGTCCTCGAGCAGCGGCGCGATGGCCAGGGACACCGTGGGCAGCGCGGAGCCCACGCAGACGCCCTCGTCGTCGGCGGTGCGCAGGCGCTGCACCTCGGCGCCGTCGATGTCCGTGAGCAGCAGCCCCTCGGTCATGCCCCACGGCGTGTGGACCCGGGCGTTCGGCATGAGGTCCGAGACCTGACGCATCAGCTGCGGGTGCACGGGGGCGCCGGCCGAGAGCACGAGACGCACGGCGTCGAGCGCCTCGCGCCGGGGCGCGTCGAGGCCGTCGGCGGTCGCGACCACGTTCGCCAGGGCGGCGGGAGAGGCGAACAGCACGCTCGACTGCCCGGCGATCGCGGCGTCGGCCAGCTTCTGCGCGGTGAGGGTGGCCGGCTGGGTGACGTCCATGTCCGGGGAGACGGACGCGGCGCCGAGGGCGGGTCCGAGCAGCGCGAACGGGGCGAAGCCGGCCAGCAGGGAGCCGCCCGGACGGATGCCCAGGGTGCGGGAGATCAGCGCCACGAGGCGGCCCAGCCGCTCGTGCGTGTACACGACGCCCTTGGCCGGGCCCGTGGAGCCGGACGTGAACAGCACCGCGGCGTCCGCGTCCAGGGCGGGCTCGGGCAGCACGGTGCCGTGCTCGTCGACGGCGTCGCCCGCGGCCGGGTCGCGGTGGCGGTCGACCATCGCGTAGAGCGAGTCGGTGACGTCGAGCAGGCGGCGCTGGGCGGCGCCGGGCTCGGTCACGGAGATCCGGGTGCCCGGCCAGGACTGGGCGCGGGCGAGTGTCAGCCCGGGGGTGCGGCCGATGATCCAGCGGGGGCGGGCCGACTTCATCGCCCGGGTCATGCCCTTGACGCCGAGGCCCTGGTCCGCCACCACGGCGACGGCGCCCACGCGCAGCACGGCGTACAGGGCCGCCGACAGGTCGCGGCCCGGCGGCACGAGCATGGCGACCCGGTCGCCCGGCCGCATGCCGGCGGCCCACAGCCCGGTGGCGATGGCCGAGACCATCTCCTGCAGCTCGCCCCAGGTGACGGCCACGGGTCGGCGGGCGGTGCCCACGAGCGAGCGGCCAGCCTGGGCGCCGGCCATGTCCACCAGCGCGGTGTACTCGCGGTGGTCCGAGCCGGGGGCGCCCCAGTCGCGCAGGTGGTCCCAGAGCCGGACCGCGCCGGGCTCGCGGGCTCCGGGCTCCTCCCCGAGGTCCACCTCCAGGCCCGGGTCGGCGGCCGCGTCGGCGGTGGCGTGCGGGACGGGGCCCGGCAGCCCCGAGGCGGGGTCGGAGAGCTGGCCGCCGCGCAGCAGCTGGGCCCACTGCAGCAGGGGCGCGGTGATGTCGCGGTCGTCCACGAGCAGGTGCCCCGCCCGCTCGTAGCGGTGCACGCGCGCGTGGGGCAGGCGGTCGCGGAGGTCGTCGAGGTAGCGGTCCAGGAAGACCGGGTCGTCGGCGCCCCACAGGATGAGGGCGGGCACGTCGGTGCGGCCCAGGGCGGCGAGGTCCTCGCCCACCCGCTGCAGTTCGGGATGGCTGCCGTGGCCGGGGTCGGCCGGGATGTCCGCGACGAAGCCGCCGACGCCGCCGCGTCGGGCCGCCGTGTCGTAGGGCAGGTGGTAGGCGGCCCGGGTCTCGCGGTCGAGGGCCGGGGTGGCGAGGGAGGTCGTCACGGAGAGGAAGGCGTCCGTGGTGACGGTGGAGGCCGGCAGGACGGGCCCGGCGAGGGCGGCCTGCAGCGGGGCGGGGATCGGCGCCCCCTCGGGCTGGTGGACCGCGGTGTTCAGGGTCGCGACGCCGGCCACCAGCTCCGGATGACGCGCCGCCCAGCCGAGGGACACGACGCCGCCCCAGTCGTGGCCGAGCGTGATCAGCGGGTGGCCGGTGGCTGCCAGGTCGCGCAGCCCGAGAGCCGCCAGCAGGGCGTCCAGGTCGGCGATGCGGCCGCCCAGCGTGCGGTAGGTGTCGCCGGCGCGGCCCATCGACGCGGCGGACGGGGAGCCCGCGTGCGCGAGGCGCTCGGAGAAGCCCATGTCCAGCTGGTCCGGCGCCACGACGCGCCACGCGGCCATGCCCCGGCGTGCCCGGCGCACCGTCTCGGCGAGCAGGGACCGCCACAGCCAGGACCACGTCGGGTTGCCGTGCACCGCCACGATCGTGCCGACGATCTCCGCCCCGGCCGCCGCGAGCACGGGACCGGTGTCCGCCACGTGCAGCGTCCGCACGGTCCCCTCCGGGTCCGCGGCGGAGCGGATCTCCACGAGGCGGGACCACGCCGGGTCCCAGCCGGGCAGTCGGTCGGCCGGCGGAAGGGCGGCAGGGGCGGCGGGGATCTGGGGCATGGCTCTGGCTCCTTCAGCTCACCATTCGATCTCGAGCATCGCGGTGTTCAGGCCCGAGCCCACGCCCAGGCAGACCACCGTGTCCCCGTCCTCCAGGGCGTCCATCTCCCGCACGAGGGTGATGGGCAGCGACGCCGGGCCGACGTTGCCCAGCGTGGGGAACGTCGTCGGGATGCGCGCCGGGTCCAGGTGGGCGGACTCCGCGATCGCGTCGGTGTGCATCTGCGAGACCTGGTGGGTGATGAACCGGTCCGCCTCCGGCCACGCCCACTCCGCCGGGACGTCGTGCCACGCGTCCATCACGAGCTCGAGACCGTCCTTGAGCAGGGCGGTGGAGTCGGTGTACATGCCGTGGTGGTCGCCCACGCACAGGCCGTGGTGGTCGGTGCCGGCGCGGGTGATCCCGCGGACGATCCGGTGGGCGTCCGGATGGTCCTCGATGCGGCCGACGACGGCGGCGGCAGCCCCGGAGCCCAGCGTCAGGGACGCGAACTGCTCCATGAAGTTGCCGCGGTGCGTGGTCTCGGCGTGCAGGTTGGCCACGGTGGCGGCCTGCACCTTCGAGGCGTCCTCGGCGGCGACCACGACCGCGTAGTCGATCTGGCCGGCGTCCACGAGCGTGGAGGCGAGCATGAGGCCGTTGACGAACCCGAGGCACGCGTTCGTGATGTCGAAGTTGGTCGCGGAGGTCGGCAGCCCCATGAGGTGGTGGATCCGCACGGCCACGGAGGGCTCGAGCGTGGCCCGGGTGACCGAGGTGTTCACGAGCAGCCCCACCCGTTCCCGGGGGACGCCGGCCTGCTCCAGGGCCGCGACGCCGGCGCGGGCGGCGGCCTCCTGGAAGTCCTCGGTCTCGTCCCAGTTCCGTCGGCTGCGCACACCGGCCACCCGCTCCAGGAGGGAGCCGGGCAGGCGCAGGCGGGTGAGCACCTCCGCCAGCTGGTCGTCGAGGTCCTGCGAGGTGACTTCGACGGGGGCCTCCACCTCGGTGACCGCCAGGAGGGCGGCGCGGGAGTACTCGTAGCTGGCGTTGCCGGACACGTTCGTCACCAGGACCAATCTGCGGGGGGTCGGGGGAGGGGGTGCTCACCTGCGGTGAGACGACAGCCCACTGTATCGGAGGGGCCGGGTGGGGCGCCCATCGGGGGCGTCGATCGGCCCGGGGCGAACAGGGTCGCCCCGGGCCGGGATCAGTCCGCGGACACGGCCACGGCGTCGTCCTCGGCGGGCGGGGCCGGGACGAGTTCGGGGGAGGCGCCGGCGCCGACGGCCTCGATGCGCTGGTCCACGGGCACGCCCGAGCCGTCCCGGCGCCCGTACTCGATCGGCAGCGCGCGGGCCACGCCGGCCCGGGAGGCCGCGAGCGCGGGCGCGGCGCCGATCCAGCCGAGCTCGAGGCCGCTCTCGCCCTTGAGCAGCCGGTGGGCGCGCACGCCGCCGGTGCCGCGGCCCTTGGCCGGGTACTCCCCGAGCGGCGTGACCTTCACGGAGCCTGGGGCGGAGCCGAGCACGTCCGCCTCGCCGTCCGTCACGGTCACCACGACGGCGGGCCGCGGGTGGGCCGCGGCGTCCGCACCGGTCTCGGTGAGGGAGGCCGCGGGGGCCACCCCGAACGCGAGCACCGTGTCCCCGGCGGCCAGCCGGATGCCCGCGACACCGCCGCCGGCCGGGCCCTGGGGGCGCACGGCGGAGGCGGCGTAGCGCAGCAGCTGGCCGGTGCGGGTGAGGAAGACGAGCTGGTCGGCCTCGTCCGGGGCGGGGGCGGCCCCGACCACCGCGTCGCCGTCCTTCAGGGCGACGGCGTCGACGACCTGGCGGTTCAGGGGCCACTCGGGCCGGACGCGCTTGACGACCCCGTGGGCGGTGCCCAGTGCCATGACGGTGTCCAGGGGGACCAGGGCCACGAGCGTCTCGCCCTTGGCCAGGGGCACCAGCTCCGCGGCGGGGAGGGCCGTGGTCATCGCGGGGGCCGCGGACGGCTCGCCGGCCACCGGCAGGTCGACCGCCTGGAGGCGGTGCAGCGCGCCGGCGGAGGTGAGGGCCCCGATCTCGCCGCGGGCCGTCGTCGGGACCACGGAGGCGAAGGCGTCGTGCTTGCGGCGCCGGCCCTGCGGGGCGATCGGCGTGCGGTCCGCGGTGCGCAGCAGGCGTCCGGAGGTGGAGAGCAGGGCCCAGCACGCCGTGTCCGGGACCATCAGGTCCGCCCCGGCCTGACCGGCGCCGGCGGGGGTCGGCCCGGACGGCGCGGGCCCGGCGGCGGGGGCCGCGGCGGTCTCGGCCTCGAGCAGGACCGTGCGGCGGTCGTCGCCGTGCTCGTCGGCCACGGCCTGCAGCTCGGACGAGACCACCTCGCGCAGCCGCGCGTCGGAGGCGAGGATCGCCTCGAGCTCGGCGATCGCGGCCTGCAGCTCGTCGCGCTCGGCCTCCAGCTCGATGCGGGAGAACTTCGTCAGCTGGCGCAGCCGCAGCTCCAGGATGTGATCGGCCTGCACCTGGGTGAGGTCGAAGACGCCCATGAGGCGGGTGCGCGCGGCCGCGGTGTCGTCCGAGGAACGGATGATCTCGATGACCTCGTCGATGTCCACGAGCGCCAGCAGCAGGCCCTCCACGAGGTGGAGGCGGTCGCGGTGCTTGCCGAGGCGGTGCCCGGTGCGGCGCCGCACCACGTCCAGACGGTGGTCCACGTAGACGCGCAGCAGGGGCAGCAGGCCCAGGGTCTGCGGCTGCCCGTCGACGAGCGCCACGTTGTTGATCCCGAACGTCTCCTCGAGCGGGGTGTGCCGGTAGAGGGCGGCCAGCACGGCCTGGGGGTTGAACCCGGACTTGAGCTCGATCTGCAGGCGCAGCCCGTTCTTGCGGTCCGTCAGGTCCACGACGTCGGCGATGCCGCTGAGCTTCTTCGCGTCGACGCCGGCCTTGATCCGCTCGATGACCTTCTCGGGGCCCACGCCGTACGGCAGCTCGGTGACGACCAGGCCGGTGCGACGCGCGGTGACCTGCTCCACGGCGACGGCGGCCCGCATGCGGAACGTGCCGCGGCCGGTCGCGTAGGCGTCGCGGACGCCGTCGAGCCCCACGATCCGGCCGCCCGAGGGCAGGTCGGGGCCGGGGATGTGGGCCATGATCGCCTCGAGGTCCGCCGCGGGGTCCGCGAGCAGGTGGCGCGCGCCCGCCACGACCTCGCGCAGGTTGTGCGGGGCCATGTTCGTGGCCATGCCGACGGCGATGCCAGTGGTGCCGTTGACGAGCAGGTTGGGGTAGGCGGCGGGCAGCACGGCCGGCTGTTGGAGCTGGTTGTCGTAGTTGGGGATGAAGTCCACGGTGCCCTCGTCGAGGTCCGCGGTGAGCGCCAGGGCGGCCGGGGCCATGCGGGCCTCCGTGTAGCGCGGGGCCGCGGGGCCGTCGTCGAGCGAGCCGAAGTTGCCGTGCCCGTCCACCACGGGCAGGCGCAGGGAGAACGGCTGGGCGAGGCGGACCATCGCGTCGTAGATCGCGGCGTCGCCGTGGGGGTGGAGCTTGCCCATCACCTCGCCCACCACGCGGGCGGACTTCACGTGGCCGCGGTCCGGGCGCAGGCCCATGCGGGACATCATGTAGAGGATGCGCCGCTGCACCGGCTTGAGGCCGTCGCGCGCGTCCGGCAGGGCGCGCGAGTAGATCACCGAGTAGGCGTACTCGAGGAAGGACGCCTCCATCTCCTCGGAGACGTCGACGTCGACGATGTTCTCCTGCTCCAGCGGCAGCGGGCGCGGGGCGTCCTGCTCGGCGGGGCGGGAACGGGATGAACGGGCCATCATGGTGGTCGGGGAGTCCTCACGGCGTCGGGGATTGTCTACAGTGATCCTATGGGTGAGACCGAAGCCGACCGCGGATATCCCTCCCATTGGGAGGCCGATGTGGTGCTCCGTGACGGCGCCACGGCCCACCTGCGGCCCATCTCGCCCGAGGACGCCGCCGAGCTGCAGCGCATGCACGCCGGGCAGTCCGAGAACTCCATCTACCTGCGCTACTTCACGTACAAGTCCGAGCTAAGCACCAAGGACCTGGACCGGTTCACCCACGTGGACCACCGGGACCGGGTGGCGTTCGTGATCACCCGCGGCGGCCGCCTGCTCGGCGTGGGCCGCTACGACCGCTACGGGGACTCCGACACCGCGGAGGTCGCCTTCAACATCTCCGACGCCGCGCAGGGCCGCGGACTGGGCTCCATCCTCATGGAGCACCTGGCCGTCGCCGCCCGCGAGAACGGCATCCGCCGCTTCACCGCCGAGGTCCTGCCCGAGAACCGCAAGATGCTCTCGGTGTTCCAGGAGTCCGGCTTCGAGGTGACCCGCCGGTTCGAGGACGGCGTCGTGGCCGTCGAGTTCCCCATCGACCCCACCGCCCGGTGGCGCGCCGTAGTCGAGTCCCGCGAGCACCGCGCCGAGTCCCGCAGCGTCGCCGAGCTGGTCGAGCCCGCCTCCGTGGCCGTCGTCGGCGCCTCCCGCGATCCGCAGGCCGTGGGCTCGCTCGTGCTGCGCCACGTCCTCGAGGCGGGCTTCACGGGTGCCGTCCACGCCGTGAACCGCGCCGCCGAGGACGTCCAGGGCCTCACCGCCCACCGCTCCCTGGCCGACATCGGCGAGCCGGTCGACCTCGTCGTCGTCGCCGTGCCCGCCGACGAGGTCGAGGCCCTCATCCCCGAGGCCGCCGCGGCCGGGGCCCAGGGGCTGGTCGTCCTCACCTCGGGCTACGCCGACGCCGGCGCCGAGGGACTCGAGGCCCAGCGCCGCCTGGTCTCCCTCGCCCGCGCCCACGGCATGCGCGTGATCGGCCCGGCCTCCACCGGTCTGGTCCGCACCGACCCCGCGATCCGCCTCAACGCCTCCCCGTCCCCGGGCCTGGCCCAGCGCGGCCCCGTCAGCCTGTTCAGCCAGTCCGGCGCCGTCGGCGCCATGGTCTCCGCCGGCGTCAAGCGCCGCGGGGTGGGGATCTCCACCTCGATCAGCGCCGGCAACCGTGCGGACGTCTCGGGCAACGACGCCATGCAGTTCTTCGAGGCGGACCCCCACACCGCCGCCGTCGGCGTGTACCTCGAGTCGTTCGGCAACCCGCGCAAGTTCTCCCGCATCGCCCGGCGGCTCTCCCGGACCAAGCCCGTCGTGGTGGTCCGCTCCGACGTCACCGGGCGCTTCCTGCCCCCGGGCCACGAGACCCGCACCACCCAGGCCCCCGAGGGCACCGTGGACTCGATGCTCGACCAGACCGGCGTGCTCGAGGCCCACACGCACGAGGCCATGCTCGACATCCTCATGGCCGTGGCCAGCCAGCCGCTGCCCACGGGCCACCGCGTCGTCCTCGTGGCCGACTCGCTCGCCCTGGACCGGCTGGGCCGCGACGCCGCGGCCGAGGCCGGGCTCGAGGTCACGGCCACCGTCGGCCTCGTCGGCAGCGAGCAGGGCATCGCCCCGCCCGCCGACACGCTGGTCTCCGCCGTCCGGGACGCCGTCCGCCACGAGCAGGCCGACGCCGTCGTGGTGCTGGCCCGCCTCGGCCTGCACCAGGCGGACGACGAGCCGGAGCGGCTAGCCCAGGCCCTCGCCGACGCGACCCGGGACGCCCGCATCCCCGTGCTCGGCTGCCTGACCGACGTCGTCTCCCCGCGCTACCGCGGCGCCACGCTCGGCGCCGCCGGGCCCGTGGACGACGACGCCGAGCCCGGCTCCCTGCAGCCCGGCCTGCCCTTCTACCCGTCGCCGCAGCAGGCCCTGTCCGTGCTCGGCGCGCTCGCGGACTACGTCCACTGGCGCTGCCAGGAGGTCGGCGAGCCGCTCGAGCCGACCGGCCTGCACCCGCACGAGGCCGAGGAGCTCGTGGAGGCGGCCGCCGCGCGCGCCGAGGGCACCGAACTCGTCCGGCTCCCCGACGAGGAGACCCAGACGCTGCTGGGCCACTACGGGATCACCGTGCTGCCCTCGGCCCGGTTCGAGACCGCCGACGAGGCCGTGGCGGCCGCCGGGCGGCTCGGCTTCCCCGTGGCCCTCAAGGCCGTGGACCCCCACCTGCGGCACCGTCTCGACCTGGGCGGCGTCCGTCTGAACGTGGTGGACGCCGACTCGCTGCGCCGCAACGTCGAACAGATGCGGCGTCTGCTCGCGCCGTTCGGCGTGCGCGAGCTCGAGGTCCAGGCCATGGCCCCCGCCGGGCAGGCCTGCATGCTCACGGCGCTCGAGGACCCGCTGCTGGGCCCCGTGGTCTCCTTCGGCATCGCCGGCGACGCCACGGACCTGCTCGGGGACTGGGTGCACCGCGTTCCCCCGCTCACGGACCGGGACGTGGCCCGCATGGTCCGCGCCCCCCGCGCCGCCGTGAAGCTGCGCGGCACCGGCGGGGTGCCCCCCGTCGACCTCGCCGCGCTCGAGGACCTCGTGGGCCGCGTCAGCGTCCTCAAGGACGACCTGCCGCAGGTCGCCCGCCTGCGCTTCGCGCCCGTGCTGGCCGCCCCCGAGGGCGTGACGGTGCTGCAGGCCGAGGTGCACGTCGCCAACGCGGCCCGTCGCACCGACTCGGCCCGGCGCGCGCTGCGCGGCCGCTGACCGGGCCGTCCACAGCGGGCCCCGGCGGCCCGGCGCCGGACCCGTAGCATGGGGGACATGAGCCCGTTCCGCAGGAGTCACGAGCCCGGCCGTCCCGACCACCGCCCCGGCACCCCCGAGGCCGAGGGACGGCAGCGCGAGGCCCGCACCCTGGACGGCAGCGGCGGCCTCGACGCCTCGCTCGTCCGCGCCGGCTTCTACCCAGACCTCGTGGCGCACGCCATCGCCGTCGAGCTCGAGGGCCGCACCCCGGACGCGCACCTCGTCCACGTGGACACGCACTTCGACTACGAGGAGATCCACCGGCACATCACGGCCCTCGTGCTCGCCGGGGACACCCTGCTGGCCGTCCACCTCGACGACCACGCCGCCGACCCGGCCGGCCAGGCGGTCCTCGCCCAGGTCTCCACCGAGATGGTCCCGGTCCGCGCCCTCGGCTCCGTGGTCCTGACCACGGGCCACGCCGACCCCGCCCGCTTCCGGCCGTCCGACCCCGTGGCCGAGATGACCCTCGGGTTGATGTGGGCCGGCGGCCAGCGCCTGGACCTGCAGCCCGCCGGCTGCGCCGACCCCCAGTGCGACCTCGACCACGGCTACACCGGCACCGCCACCCGCGAGGACCTCGTGATCCGCGTCGCCGCCGACGCCGACGGGCAGGGCGCCGTCGACGGCGCCCTGGCCTTCGCCCGGGCCCTGCGCCGCGCCCACCTGGCGGCCACCACGTGACGGGACCCGCCCTGCCCGCCGGCGTGGTCCCCCCCGACCGTGCCCTGCGCTCCGTCCTGACCTCCGCCGCGGCCGCCCTCGGCGTCCCGGGCTGTGAGAACGCGCTCGCGGTCCCGGAGGGGCGCCGCGTGGTCGTGGCCCTGGTGGACGGCCTCGGACGGTCCCTGCTGAAGCGCTTCGGCGGCCACGCCCCCACGCTGCGCTCCGCGATGGCCGACGGCGGCCGCGTCCTCGAGGTGGCCGTGCCCACCACGACGGCCGCCTCCCTCACGAGCCTGGGCACCGGGCTGGACGTGGGGGAGCACGGCGTGGCCGGCTACGACGTGCTCGACCCGGACCGGGGCGTGGTGATCAACCAGCTGGGCGGCTGGGACGAGTCCACCGACCCGGTGGGGTGGCAGCCGAAGCCCACCGTGTTCGAGCGCGCCGCCGCGGCCGGCGTGGACGCCGTCACGGTCTCGCTGCCCGCCTTCGAGCGTTCGGCCCTGACACGGGCGGGGCTGCGTGGCGGCCGGTTCGTGGCCGGCCGCACCCTGATCGCCCGCACGCAGGCCGCCGAGCGCGTGCTGAATGACGCCCGCGTGCCCACGCTCGTCTACTTCTACGTCAACGAGCTGGACAAGGCCGGCCACCGGGACGGCGTGGGTTCGGACCGGTGGCTGCACGCCCTCGAGGAGATCGACGCGGCGGTGCGGCGCCTGGTGGACCGCGTGCCCGCCGGCACGGTGGTGCTCGCCACCGGCGACCACGGCATGGTCGACGTGCCGCCGTCGCGCCGCGTGGACTACGCCGCCCTGGACGAGACCGGGGAGCTCGCCGACCCTGCGCTGCTCGAGGGGATCGCGCACACCGCGGGGGAGCCCCGTCTCGTGCAGCTGCACTTCCGGTCCGATGCGGGTCCGGACGTGCGCGCGAGGGTGCGGCGCGCCTGGGCCGAGCGCTGCGGGGCGCACGCGTGGGTGCTCACGCGGGACGAGGCCGTCGACGCCGGCTGGTTCGGCACCGTCGTCGAGGACCGGGTCCGTGCCCGCATCGGGGATCTGCTCGTCGCCGTCCACGGGGATCTGGCCCTCTACGACGGCCGGCGGGTGCCCCCGCACGCCTTCGAGATGGTGGGCCAGCACGGCGCGCCCACGCGCGCTGAGCGGGAGGTCCCGCTGCTCACCTGGCACCGCTGAGCCCGCCCCGGGGCCGGGGTCAGTCGCCCTTGCGGCCGAAGACGATCTCGTCCCAGCTGGGCACGGACGCTCGGCGCGCGGCCGAGCGGGCCCGGGGGCGCGGTGTGACGGTCGGCATGGCCGGGCGCGCCGCACGCTCGCGGGGCGCGGGCTCCGCCCCCGCGTCCTCGACACCCGGCTCCGCGACGTCTGCGGCAGTGTGCTCGGCGCGGTCGGTCTCGGTGGCCGGTTCCGGCTCGTCGACGCCCGGGGCGTCGTCGGCGGTCGTGAGGGCACCCTCGGCGTCGACCGGGGCGAGCCGCTCGGGCGCCGGGGCGGCCTCGCGCTGACTCCGGTCCTGGTGCTCGCGGGCGATCAGGTGGGCGAGCGCGTCGTCCGACTCCAGGTCCGCGCCCACGCGCTGACCCCGGCGCACCCGCAGGATCTCCAGCAGATCGGCGTCGCGGTCGGCGGCGGTCGAGTGCGCACCCGCGGGGGTCACGGCGTCCTCGGCGTCCACGTCGTCCGTCACCGGTTCAGCCGCGGGGGCGCGGGGGACCAGGTCCCAGGCCTCCGCCTCGGACAGGGCGCGGGCCCAGGCGTTCTCGGGTTCGAGGTGGCGTCCGGCCGGGCGGAACGTCCAGAGCGCCGGGGGCGCCTCGTGGGTGGGCAGACCCCTCGCACCGGCCACGGCGAACCGGGCGGCCACGGTCCAACCGGCCTGATCCTCGCGCCACGCGTCCCACTCGAGGCTCGCCTCGTCCACGCCCAGCTCGGCGAGCCGGTGCGCGGCGAGCTCGCCGAGCGTCGTGGGGCCGCCGTCCTGGACGAGGTCCGAGTAGAGGTCGGGCCCGCCGACCCAGACCTCGACGGCGCGGGCCTGCCGGGCGATCCAGTCGCGCTCGGCCAGGACGGGGTGACCGTAGGTGCGGATGCGCGAGAAGGCGTTCCCACTCTCCCGGGCCACCTGCTCCACGGAGGCGCCCGCACGGATGCGCTGCTGGATCTCCCGGGGGGTGAGGGGCACGGCCTCCTGGGTCGCGGCGGCCTTGACGGACTCCTGGTCGGTCAGCGGCGCCGGGGTCGGTCCGTCCGCGGTCTCGTCGTCGGCCACGGGCCGCGGGTCGATGCGCGGGGTGAGCGCGAGGTCCTCGTCCGGCCGGGCCGGGCCGGAGGGCGCCTCGGGAGTCCGCTCGCCCTCCTCCGCGGCATCGTCGGTGTGCGTCGTCGCGTCTACCGGTCCCTCGGCGTCCTCGTCGCCCGTCCCGGGGACGTCCGTCTCCGTCATGTCGTGCCAGGCCGCGGGGCCGTCCTCGGCCGGTCGCCCGTCCTCCGGCGCAGCGCCCTCGATGACCAGCCGGCGCAGATAGGGGGAGAGGGCGAGCGTGTGCTCCTCACCCTCCGGCCCGGACAGGCGCAGCGCGTCGCCGTCCTCGGTGGGTCCGGTCAGTCGCAGCTCTGCCATGGCGGTGGTCCCTCCCACGTCGTGTTCTGGTCACCGGGCATGCGGACGCCCGGCCGGGCATGCCCCGATCCTAGCCGCCGGGCCGCAGACCACGGCCCGGGCGAGGGACGAGTGCCCGCGCGAATCCGCCCTGGGCGAGCATGCCGGTCAACATTTGGCACGGGTTCGGCCATGGTGCACAATCTACGCGCAACGGCGCAGGCCGGTGATGCGTGGCCCGTCCACGACGCCGTCCGCGCAGTGCCGGCACCGGTCCCGGTGCCGTCCCCCACCAGCGGAGCGTGAAACCCCATGGCCACTGACTACGACGCCCCTCGCAAGAACGAGGAAGAGCTGAGCCAGAACTCCATTGAGGAGCTGAAGGCACGGCGCACGGACACCCAGTCCGCCGTCGTGGACGAGGACGAGGCGGAGGCCGCCGAGGGGTTCGAGCTGCCCGGCGCCGACCTCTCGGGTGAAGAGCTGATGGTGCGGGTGCTGCCCGCCCAGTCGGATGAGTTCACCTGCGCCTCCTGCTTCCTGGTCCGCCATCGCTCGCAGGCCGCGCGAGAGAAGAACGGCCTGATCTACTGCACCGACTGCGAGGGCTGAGCCCCCGCCGCCGGGGCGGTCAGCGGTCCTCGGCCGCCCCCTCCTGCCGGGCCATGGTCCCGCCGAGGGCCGCGACCAGCTCCTCCGGGCGCCGGGTGCTGGTCAGCCAGTAGGGCGTGCGGTCGCGCTCGTCGGTCAGCTGGATCCGCACGACGGGCGCGATCCAGCCGCGCACGTTCACGAAGGCCAGCCCGTGCAGCAGCGGGCCGCGTTGGGCCCGGGCATCCTCGCCGCGATACCCCGTGACCTGACCGACGTGATGCCGTTCGATGCTGGCGCGGCCCACCTGGAGAGTGCGTTCGCGCACCACGATGCGCGGGGTGGTGGCCACCAGGATCAGGACCTCGACGGCCAAGAACACGACGGCGGCCGCGATGCCCAGCCCGAGGTCGATCGGCGCGAACACGAGGATCGTCAGCGCCGCCAGCATGAGCGCCACGGCCCAGACCCCCGCGGAGGGCGTCAACCGCTCCTCGAACAGGACCGGATCGGGTCCCGCCGCAGCACCCTCGGGGGCGCGGCGGGAGGCATCGGCGACGGGGTGCTGCTGGGGATCACGCATGGGTCCCAGCTTCCCACATCCGGACTCCGGTCCCGCCGCGCGGCACCGGCGAGGGCGCCCGCCCGGCCGCCTCGACACGGCCCCGGGCCGACGGGTGCTCGTGTAGGGTCGGGCCTCGTGACCGACTCCGCCGAGCTGCCCGTGCCCCTGCACGCCCTCGATCCGGGCCTGGCCCCGCCCGCCTACGCGCAGCGGGGCGACGCGGGCGCGGACCTGCGCACCGCCGTCGACGTGACCTTGGCCCCGGGCGAGCGCGCCCTCGTGCCGACCGGCGTGGCGCTGGCCATCCCGGAGGGCCACGCGGGGTTCGTGCACCCCCGCTCGGGCCTCGCGGTCCGCCACGGCCTGAGCGTCGTCAACGCCCCCGGCACCATCGACGCCGGCTACCGCGGCGAGATCAAGGTGCCCCTGATCAACCTGGACCCGACCGAGCCGATCGTGCTGCGCCGCGGCGACCGGATTGCCCAGCTCGTGTTGCAGCCGGTCGTGCGCGCCCGCTTCGAGCCTGTGGACGCGCTGCCCGACTCCGAGCGCGGGGTCGGCGGCTTCGGCTCGACCGGCGGCTTCACCGCCGACATCACCCCTGGGAGGACGTCGTGATCTTCGGACGTAACCGCACCGTGCGCCACGAGCAGGTCAGCCTGCCGGACGAGCTGCTGGAGGAGCGCGACCTCGAGATCGCCGCCGCGCCGGAAACTGTCGACGTCGGTCCGCACGACGTCGCCACCCGCCCGGACCCCGCGGGCATGATCGACCTGGGGTCGCTGCGCCTGCGGGCCGTCCAGGGCATGAAGCTGCGCCTCGACGTCGAGGACGCGACGAAGCGGATCGTCGCCGCCACCGTCAGCCTCGGACGCTCGGCCCTGCAGGTCCAGGCGTTCAGCGCCCCGCGCCGCACGGGTCTGTGGGACGACCTGCGCGCCGAGCTGCACGACTCCCTGTCGACCACCGCCCACGCGACCGTGCAGGAGCAGTCCGGCCGCTTCGGCATTGAGATCCTCACGCGCGTGCCGGCGGCGCTGCCGGACGGCTCGCCGGGGTGGAACGTCGCCCGGTTCGTGGGCGTGGACGGTCCGCGCTGGTTCGTCCGCGGTGTGTTCCACGGCGAGGCCGCCTTCCAGCCGGAGGCCGCTGAGGCGCTGGAACAGGTGTTCTCCGACCTGGTCGTGGTGCGGGGCGACGAGCCGCTTCCGCCGCGCGAGCTGCTGCCCCTGCGTCCGCCTCCCAACGCGCGCCCGCTGCAGCGTCGCCGCCCGGCCCCGGACGAGGGCCGGGACGTGCTCGCGGACACCGCTGCCGGCCCGGGGGACGGCGCGGCACCGGAGGCCACCGCGCTGCCCGAGCGCGGTCCGGAGATCACGGAGATCCGGTGAGTTCCGCCGTCGCGCCCCGCCCGGTCGGGGCCGCGGGCCGCATCGAGCGCCGCGGCGTCATCGCCTCCGTCACGCTGCCCGGCGCGGACGAGGCGACCGTCTTCCGCGCGTCCCTGGCCGACCGCCCGCCCGCACCCGGGAGCATGGCGCCCGCCGAGACGCTGCAGCTGGTCTGGCACGGGCGGCGCCGCGTGCCCGGCGTCATGCCGGGGGAGTGGCTGACGGTCCGCGGCCGCGTCACCCAGATGGACGGCGTGCCCACCCTGCACAACCCCGAGTTCGACCTGGTCGACGCGCCCGGCGCCACGCTCTGAGCACGGCCCCGAGAGGAGAGCCCATGACCGAGCCGCATGGCCCCGCCACCGCCGCCCCGGACGGCGCCGGCCCCCTGCCGTCTCGAGCCCGTCTGGATGAGCGCGGCCGCCTCGACGCGCTGGGCAGCGTCGGAGGCTGGCGCGGCATCGTCGAGGCCTCCCTGCCCACCCTCGTCTACATGGTCGGCTACGTCGCCACCCAGCAGGTGTGGCCCTCCGGCGTGGCGGCCGTCGTGGTCGCACTCGTGCTGGGCGTCGCGCGCCTCGTCCAGCGCCAGTCGCCGGTCCAGGTACTGGCCGGCCTCGCCGTCGTCGTCCTGTCCGTCGTGGTCTCCCTGACCACCGGCCAGGCCCGCGACTACTACCTGTGGGGCTTCGTCACCAACGCCGCCTATGGCCTCGCGTTCGCGGTGTCCGCCCTCGTGGGCTGGCCCGCGGCGGGCCTGGTGCTCGGCCTCGTGCGCGCCGAGGGGACCCGCTGGCGGGCCCAGCGGCGTCGGCGCCGCGCCTACGCCGCGGCCACCTGGATCCTGGTGGCCGTGTTCGCGCTGCGCCTGGCGGTGCAGGTGCCCCTCTACCTCGGGGACGCCGTCACCGCGCTCGGGGTGGCCCGCCTGGTGATGGGCCTGCCGCTCTATGCCCTGGGGCTCTGGCTCGCCTGGTCCGTCAGCTCGCCCGGTCAGGACGACGGCGTGCCGGCGGACTCCGCCGCCTCCGAGCGCCCCTGAACGCGGCCCTCGCCGACGAGGAGGCGACGCAGGGCCGGCTCGGCGGAGCCGGCGGCCAGGAAGAAGAGCTCGTCGCCCACCTCCAGGACCTCGTCCGCCGACGCCTGCCGGGGGGCACCGTCGCGCACGACCGCCACGAGCGGAGCCTCCTGCGGCCAGGACACGGTGCCGATGCGCCGGCCCTCGAGCCAGTGCCCCGCCGGGACCCGGAACTCGGACAGCGCCGCGCCGCCGGCCTCCAGTCTGAGCAGACGCACGAGGTCCCCGGTCTCGACGGCCTCCTCCACGAGCGCCGTCATGATCGAGGGGGTGGACACGGCCACGTCCACACCCCACGACTCGTCGAAGAGCCAGTCGTTGAGCGGGTTGTTGACGCGGGCCACGGTGCGGCCGACGCCGAACTCCGAGCGGCTCAGCAGGGAGCACACGAGGTTGACCCGGTCGTCGCCGGTCGCCGCGACGAGCACGTCCGCCTCCAGGGCGCCGCACTGCTCGAGCACGGTCAGGTCGCATGCATCCCCGAGGACGAGGCGCGCGCCGCCGACATCGGCCTTGCGGGCCGCGTCCGTGCGCGCCTCGACGACGACCACCTCGTGGCCGTGCGCGTGCAGCTCCCGCGCGATGGAGGCGCCCACGGCGCCCGCTCCGGCGATGACGGCCCTCATGCCCGTCCCTCCTCGTCCTCGTCCGTGCCGTCCGGCACGCGTGCCTCGCCCTGCAGGGCGGCCTCCACCCGGTCCCGGCGGTCCACCGGGTAGACGGCGTGGAGCACGTCGCCCTCCTGCAGGCGGTCGCCCGGCCGGGGCAGCTGACCGTCGCCGAGCCGGGTGAGGTAGGCGATGCGCATCCCCACCGTGGACTCGACGTCGCTCAGCCGACGGCCCCACCACGAGGAGTGGGGGACCAGCTCGGTCACGAGCAGTCGGCCGGAGCCGTCGCGGTGCTCCGCGTCGGCGGTGCCAGCCGGCAGCAGCCGGTGCAGCACCTGGTCGGCCGTCCACTGGATCGAGGCGACCGTGGGGATGCCCAGGCGCTGGTACAGCCGGGCCCGGTCGGTGTCGTAGATGCGCGCCACCACGTGGTCCACGTGGAAGGTCTCGCGGGCCACGCGGGCGGCGATGATGTTCGTGTTGTCGTCCGCGGTCACGGCCGCCAGGCCCTGCGCGCGGTCGATGCCCGCGGCGAGCAACGCGGAGCGGTCGAAGCCCACACCGGCCACGAGCTCGCCGGAGAAGCCGGGGGCCAGCCCCTCCACGGTCCGCGGGTCGCGGTCCACGAGGGCGACGCCGTGACCGGCCGCGTCCAGCGCGGCCGCCAGCCGGGTGCCCACCCGTCCGCCGCCGACGATCACGTAGTGGGCCATGCCCGTCCCTGCCTCTCGTGCGGTGCTCCGTGCGCCGGGGAGCCGACGCGGGCTCCATCCTCGCATCCGGCGGGCACGTCCGGGAGCATCCGCGTCGCCGCGGTGCCCGGGCCCGGCGGGGGTACCGTGGTGCGGTGGCCTCGCTGTCCTCCCTCCTGCGCCGCGGCCTCCTCGGTCGCCCCGTGACGTCGCACGCCGCCGACGAGCCCCGCATGAACCGGTGGCGGGCGCTGCCCGTGACGTCGTCGAACGCCCTGTCCTCCCTCGCCTACGCCCCGGACGAGGTCATCCTCACCCTGGTCGCCGCCGGCACGTCCGCGCTCGCGCTCGGACCCGCCGTCGGCTGGGCCGTCGTCGCGGTGATGTTGCTCATCGTCGTGTCCTTCCGCGCCGCGGTCGCCGCCGTTCCGCACGGCGGCATCTACCACATGGCCGGCACGAAGTTCGGCCCGAGGGCCGGTGTCGTCGCCTCGGCCGCGCTCCTGCTGGACTTCGTGTTCACCGCCGCGGTCTCCGTGGCCGCCTTCGCCCACTTCGTGGCGGCGTTGGCCCCCGGGCTCACCGTCGGCAGCCGCGTGCTGGTGGCCTCGGCCGCGCTCGTGGGCGTGCTGCTGGCCGCACTCCGCGGGGTGCGGCTGTCCCGGTGGGTGCTGCCCGTGCTCGTGGGCGTGTTCGTCGCCCTGACCGGGCTGCTCGTCCTGGCGGGTCTGTGGCAGGAGGGTCGTGGGCTGCTCGGCGCGGCGCCGACGGCCGGGTGGACGCAGGAGGGCGCCGGGGTCGGCGAGACCGTCGGCACCGTGGCGACGGCGCTGCTCGCCCTGCGCGCGTTCAGCGCGGGATCGGTGCTGCTCACCGGCGTCGAGGTGCCGGTGTCGAGCACCCGCCTGATGGCCCGGCCGGCCGTGCCCATGGTGCGGTGGGTGCTCACCGTGATGGCCCTCACCCTCGGCGCGCTGACTGTGGGCGTCATGCATCTGGCCCAGCGCACCGGCGTCGTCGTCGGGCTGGAGCTGGAGAACCTCCGGGACGCCGCGGGCGCGGAGGTCACGCCCGACCGCGCCCCCGCCCCCGTGCTCGCCCAGCTCGCGGACACCGTGTACGGCCCGGGCAGCGTCCTGTCCGTCGCCACCATCGCGGCCACCGCCCTGCTCCTGCTGTTCGCGGCCAAGTCGGCGTTCCGCTCGTTCCCCGCCCTGGCCGCGCGCGTGGCCGAGGACGGCTACCTGCCCCGGCAGCTGAGGGTCCGCAGCGACCGGCTCGTGCACACGTGGAGCGTCCTCGGGATGGGGGCCGTGGCCCTCTCGCTCGTGTTGTTCTTCGAGGCCCGGACCGCCCTGCTGGTACAGCTCTACGTCATCGGCGTGCTCCTGGCCTTCACGCTCGCGCAGGCCGGCATGCTGCGGCTGTGGCGCCGTCGGCTCGTGCACACGCCGGGCGCCCGGGCCCGCGCGGCCGTCCGGCTGCGCCTGATCATCACGTCGGTGGCCTGGGTGGTCACGGCGCTGGCGGGCGTCGTCGTCCTGGTCACCCGCTTCACGCAGGGCGCGTGGGTGGCGCTGCTGGCGATCGTGCTCGGCTCGCTGGTGATGGGGCGGATCCGCCGCCACTACGCGGACGTGGACCGCGAGCTCGCACCGGACCCCCAGGACGACGCGCGGGCCCTGCCCTCGCGGGTCCACGTGGTGGTCGTCGTGACCACGCTGGACCGGCCGGCACTGCGGGCGCTGGCCTACGCCCGCGCGTCGCGGCCGTCCTCGCTCGAGGCCGTCGTCGTGGACGCCGAGCGCGCCGCCACCCTGGAGGTGATCGACGCCTGGGAGCGCGCCGGCCTGCCGATGTCGCTCACCGTGATCGCCTCGCCCTACCGCGACACGGTGGCCCCCCTGGTGCGGCATGTGCGCGAGCACCGACGCCGCTCCCCGCGGGACCTGACCATGGTGTTCATCCCGGAGTACGTGGTCCGGCCCGGCTGGCGCACGCTCCTGCACAACCGAACCGCCACCCGCCAGACGCGGCGGCTGCAGCGGGAGCCGGGCGTGATGGTGGGCTCGGTGCCGTGGCAGGTCCACGAGGGCCAGGGCTCCTGACCGCCCCGGCGCCCCCGGCGAGCGGCGGATGACGCCGTCCGACGGCGCGCCCAAGATCGAGGCGACACAGCCGCATCGGTCTGCAAGGATGGTGATGATCTGGCCAGTCGATGCTCAGGGCAAGACCTGAAGCGCGCTGCGATGCGAGAGGAGCCAGAGATGGCAGTCGTCGACACAACCACAGACGTCACCGGGATCGGAGGGACCATCGAGGTGGAGGTCGGGGCCATGGCCCACGGCGGCCATTGCGTGGCCCGGCACGAGGGGCGGGTCGTCTTCGTGCGCCACGCCGTTCCCGGCGAGAAGGTCCGGGTGGCCCTGACCGAGGCCGAGGAGGGCGCCCGCTTCTGGCGCGGCGACGTCGTGGAGGTGCTGCGGCCCTCCGAGTTCCGCCGCATCCACCAGTGGAAGCTGGCCGACATGCTGCGCGCCCACGCCTCGGGCCGCCCGCCCGTGGGCGGCGCCGAGTTCGGCCACATCGTGGTCCCGCACCAGCGCCGGCTCAAGGCCCAGGTCTTCCGGGACACGGTGCACCGCATCGCCGACCTCGCGGTGGAGCCGGAGGTGTGCTTCGCCGGCTCCGAGGACGAGCCCACCGGCCAGCGCTGGCGCACCCGCAACGCGTTCGCGGTGACCCCTCAGGGGCACATCGCGATGCACGCCTACCGTTCGGCGACCCTGCTGCCCGTGCGCAACATGCCGCTCGGCGTGCCCGCCCTCGACGCGCTCGCCCTGTGGGACTGGGACTTCACCGGGGCGGCCCGCGTGGACGTCGCGACGCCGGCCTCCGGCTCCCGCCCCCTCGTGCTGGTGACGCCCACCCCGCAGACGCGGGCGGACGAGGTCAAGCTCGGCCGGCTGCGCACCCGGATCCGCCAGGCCGCCAATGCGTGCGGCGTGGACGTCTCCACCGGCCTGGCCCTGCCCGGCCCGAAGCGGTTCCTGCCGGTCAAGGTCGAGCGCATCACCGGGAAGACCTGGGTCGAGGAGACCGTGGAGTCCGAGCGCGGCGGCACCAAGCGCTTCCGTGTCACGGGTGACGGCTTCTGGCAGGTCCACCAGCACGCCCCGGCCACCCTCGTGGACGCGGTGCTCGAGGACGCGCGCGTCGAGCCGGGCCAGGTCGTGGCCGACCTCTACGGCGGCGCCGGCCTGTTCAGCGCGTACCTGGCGGACGCCGTGGGACCCGAGGGCCGCGTGTACTCGGTGGAGGCCTCCCGCCAGGCCTCGAAGGACGCCCGCCGCAACCTGCACGACCAGCCGCAGGCCTCGGTGCTCAACGGCCCCACGGACAAGGTGCTCGGCAGCTGGCTGAAGTACCCCGAGCGCCCCGTGGCCGACGGCGGCCTCGGCGGTGCCGCGCTGGACACCGTCGTCCTGGACCCGCCGCGGGCCGGCGCGGGGCGGCGGGCGATCGAGCGCATCCTCGCGCTCGAGCCGGGCCGCATCGTGTACGTCTCGTGCGATCCCGCCTCGTTCGCCCGTGACCTGGCGTGGCTGCGCGACGGCGGCTACGAGGTGGAGCGCGCCCGCGTGTTCGACCTCTACCCGGACACGCACCACCTCGAGTCGGTGACCGTGCTGGTGCCGGCCGCCCAGAGCACCCCGGCCGCGGCCGTCGTCGAGATCTGATCCGGCATCCGCGCGGCGGCCTGCGGGCCGCCGCGCGCCATGCCCGCGTCACACGGGACCGGCGCGGTACCCTGGGACGCAGTGCGGCACCTGTGACGCAGACGACGCCCGTCCCGGACGGCGCGCGGTCCGCGACCGCGGGTGACCACCCCCCACTGGACGAGCGCCCGGAGGAAACCGGGCGGGAAGAGGAGTCCTCTTGTGACCACCGTCGACAGCTTCGGCTCCAAGGGCGTCCTGGACGTCAAGGGCGCCGAGTATGAGATTTTCCGTCTGAACAAGGTCGAGGGGGCGCAGAAGCTGCCCTACTCCCTGAAGGTGCTGCTGGAGAACCTGCTGCGCACCGAGGACGGCGCCAACGTGACCGCCGACCAGATCAAGGCCCTGGCCGCCTGGGACCCGAACGCCCAGCCGGACACCGAGATCCAGTTCACGCCGGCGCGCGTGATCATGCAGGACTTCACCGGCGTGCCCTGCGTCGTGGACCTGGCCACCATGCGTGAGGCCATCCAGGACCTGGGCGGCGACCCGGAGCGCGTGAACCCGCTCTCCCCGGCCGAGCTCGTGATCGACCACTCCGTGCAGATCGACTCCTTCGGCAACGACGCCGCCATCGAGCGGAACATGGAGATCGAGTACGAGCGCAACGGGGAGCGCTACAAGTTCCTGCGCTGGGGCCAGACCGCCTTCGACGACTTCAAGGTCGTCCCCCCGGGCATGGGCATCGTCCACCAGGTCAACATCGAGAACCTGGCCCGCACCGTGATGACCCGCGAGGTCGATGGCGTGCTGCGCGCCTACCCGGACTCCTGCGTCGGCACCGACTCGCACACCACCATGGTCAACGGCCTGGGCGTGCTCGGCTGGGGCGTCGGCGGCATCGAGGCCGAGGCCGCGATGCTCGGCCAGCCCGTGTCCATGCTGATCCCGCGGGTCGTGGGCTTCAAGCTGACCGGCAGCATCCCGTCCGGCGCCACCGCGACCGACGTCGTGCTGACCATCACCGAGATGCTCCGCCAGCACGGCGTGGTCGGCAAGTTCGTCGAGTTCTACGGCGAGGGCGTCGGCTCCGTGCCCCTGGCCAACCGCGCCACCATCGGCAACATGTCGCCCGAGTTCGGCTCCACCGCCGCGATCTTCCCGATCGACGAGGTCACCCTCGACTACCTGCGCCTGACCGGTCGCTCCGAGGAGCAGGTCGCCCTCGTGGAGGCGTACACCAAGGAGCAGGGGATGTGGCACGACCCGTCCTCCGAGGTCGCGTACTCCGAGTACCTCGAGCTGGACCTGTCCACCGTGGTGCCCTCCATCTCCGGCCCGAAGCGCCCCCAGGACCGCATCGAGCTCACCGACTCCAAGGACCAGTTCCGCAAGGACCTGCACAACTACGCCACGCAGGACGAGGCCGGCGAGGGCCGCCCGTCCAAGCTCGTGGACGTGGCCATGGCGGACGGCCGTCAGTTCCAGCTGGACCACGGCGCCGTGTCCATCGCCTCGATCACCTCGTGCACCAACACGTCCAACCCGTCCGTGATGATGGCGGCCGGCGTGCTGGCCCGCAACGCGGTCGCCAAGGGCCTGAAGTCCAAGCCGTGGGTGAAGACCTCCGTGGCCCCGGGCTCCCGCGTGGTGACCGACTACTACGAGAAGTCCGGGCTGCGCGAGTCCCTCAACGACCTCGGCTTCAACGTGGTCGGCTACGGCTGCACCACCTGCATCGGCAACTCCGGCCCGCTGGAGTCCGAGATCTCCGAGGCCATCCAGGAGAACGACCTGTCCGTGACCGCGGTGCTCTCCGGCAACCGCAACTTCGAGGGCCGCATCAACCCGGACGTGAAGATGAACTACCTGGCCTCCCCGCCGCTGGTGGTCGCCTACGCCCTGGCCGGCACCATGGACTTCGACTTCGAGAACGAGGCCCTGGGCCAGGACACCGAGGGCAACGACGTCTTCCTCCAGGACATCTGGCCGGACCCGACCGAGGTCCAGAAGATCATCGACGCGTCGATCGACACCGAGATGTTCACCTCGCAGTACGCCACGATCTTCGACGGCGACGAGCGCTGGCAGTCCCTGGAGACCCCCTCGGGCTCCACCTTCGAGTGGGACGAGAAGTCCACCTACGTGCGCAAGCCCCCGTACTTCGAGGGCATGACCATGCAGCCGGACCCGGTGTCGGACATCTCCGGCGCCCGCGTCCTGCTCAAGCTGGGCGACTCCGTGACCACGGACCACATCTCCCCGGCCGGCTCCTTCAAGTCGGACACCCCGGCGGGCCGCTACCTGCTGGAGAACGGCGTGCAGCGCAAGGACTTCAACTCCTACGGCTCCCGTCGTGGCAACCATGAGGTGATGATCCGCGGCACGTTCGCGAACATCCGCATCAAGAACCAGCTGCTCGACGGCGTGGAGGGCGGCTTCACCCGCGACTTCACCCAGGAGGGCGCCCCGCAGGCCTACGTGTACGACGCGGCGCAGAACTACGCCGAGCAGGGCACCCCGCTGGTGGTCCTGGGCGGCAAGGAGTACGGTTCCGGCTCCTCCCGTGACTGGGCGGCCAAGGGCACCGCGCTCCTGGGCGTCAAGGCCGTGATCACCGAGTCCTTCGAGCGCATCCACCGCTCGAACCTCATCGGCATGGGTGTGCTGCCGCTGCAGTTCCCCGAGGGTGAGAACGCCGACTCGCTGGGCCTGACCGGCACCGAGACCTTCGACATCTCCGGCATCATCGCCCTCAACGAGGGCACCACGCCGAAGACCGTGAAGGTCACGGCCACCGGTGAGGACGGCAAGGTCACCGAGTTCGACGCGGTCGTCCGCATCGACACCCCCGGTGAGGCCGAGTACTACCGCAACGGCGGCATCCTGCAGTACGTGCTCCGTCAGATCGCCTCGAAGGCCTGATCCACGGGACACCGCGCGCGGGCACCACGACGGCGGCCCGCCGCCCTCCGCACGGGGGGCGGCGGGCCGCCGTCGTCGTGGGCGCCGGGGGCGACTCCGGTGCACGACCGCTCTTCATCCCCCAGTGCAGGGACCGGCTAACCCTTGGGCCAGACGGGCCTCGGGCGTGTCTGACAATGAAGCCGGGGGGCGGCCGGCACCCTCGACGACACGTCCCGGTTCCAGATGCTCTCCCACGCCCCCACAGGCCGGCAGGGCCGGCCGTTCGCCGATACCCGCACGATGCTCGACGCCATCATCCACCGGTACAGGTGCATCGATCCCCTGGCAGGACCTGCCCGAGGTCTACGGGCCCTGACAGTGACGTGTGGACCTGGCACCGGCGCATGGCCGAACAGGGCACCTGGGACACGGTGCCGGCAACACTGACCCCCTGCAGCGGAGGCCGAAGGCCTGATCGATGGGTCGGCCTCGGTAGACTCCACGATCGCCCACGCACATCAGCGCGCCACGAACACCACCCGGCTCACAGGGGGCTGGATCGAACGACAGGAATCCGCGTGAAGGACCCCGCCGATCACGGCATCGGGCGCCCCTGGGGCGGGCTGAGCACGAAGACCCATCAGCTGATCGACGGGGCAGGGCTGCCGTGGTCCTGAATGCTGTGCTCGCGTGGTCGACGGCATTCTCAGACACGCCCTCGTAGCGTGTTCGAACTGATCAACGATCCAGGTCAAGTGCTCAAGAGGCTCGGCGAGGCTCAGCACCGGCAGGCATGAGCGTGAGGACCCGGACAGAGAGGATCCCCCACAGTGCACATCGTGAAGGGGCGTGAGTGATGTAGTGCTCTTCAGTTGGCACTGATTGATACTGGTCGACGAGGCTTCAGCCCGGTCTGCTTATGCCCTCCGATGACTCTGAAGCCGGCTCTCGGGCGAATCCTCACATCGGGACGCCGAGACCCTTGGGGCATCCAAGGACGGGACGTCTCGACGCCTGATCTGTCGGGGCTGCAGAGGAGCATGAGGCCTGGGCCTCAAGCCAGCTGAAGACCGGTCAAGCAGGTGGGGTCGTCGGGGCGGGTCGAGATGGCCTTTTCCGCGGTGCGGCCTTCAGCTGAGACCGTGAGAGTGGCGTCAATTCCACGCGGCAGCCAGACCCCGACGAATCCGTTGTCGTGAGTCGTCAGCGTTTCATCGAGGATGGTCTCCCCGGACGTCGCCTCGACCACGGTGACGTGGACGTCCGTATTGGCGAGTTCGCCGCTGCACGTAGTGAGGCTGTGGAAGTAGCATTCGTGAGTCTGGCTGCGATACGGGGCGATAGAGACGTAGAATTCGTCTTCTGGCATCCGCAGGGTGGTCTGATTGTTCTGATCGTCGGTCAGTACAAGCTGGTCCGGTTCAATCGAAGCGATGAATTCGGACGAGCGATCTGTCATCTTCGTTGAGTCGAGGCGCTCGATGATCTCGCGAGCATTCAATCCGTCTAGATCGTGCTCGACCACCAGTGAGCGATCGGATCCTGGATCAGCGGACGGTCCCGCATCAGCACAGCCGCTGAGCAGGAGGACGGCGCTGGTCGCCAGACCGGTGAAGGCCGCGCAGATTCTCAGGCGGATCCTGGAGGACTGGATCGGAGCAACAATGGCAAGTGGCATGCCCAACTCTTTTCTCAGGTGAACGTGTTCATGTCGTCAGGTTGGACCGAAGGCATCCGAGTTCGCCGGTGTCAAGGGTTCGACGAGGTGCGACGCACGCCTGCCCGGAGACATCGAGAGCCTTGTCCTGATCTGGGGCCAACCGGTCCGAGGCACCCTGTGTTGACGACATCGGATGGTGTCAGGAGCGCACGAGGCGATTGATGGCGTCGCTGGCCTCCTGGATCGTGGCGATGGCCGCGTCTTCATCGCCTTTCCTGACGGCGTCGGGCACGCACTGCTTGGGGTGGTCATCGAGCAGACCGGTCGCCACTCCTTGCAGGGCGCGGGTGAGGGCCGAGACCTGGGTGAGGATGTCGATGCAGTACTTTTCGTCGTCGATCATCGCGTGATGCCGCGGGCTTGGCCTTCGACACGCTTCATGCGGTTGCGGTAGCGGTCCTTGTCACTGATGTAGCCGTGCCGATGGGCTCCGGTGTCGGTGCCGGTCTCATCGGCTGCAGTGTCAGTGGTCACGGGTGTGTCCTTCACTTCTGGTGCTCCAGGACGGAGCGGGTGCTGGCAGCTGGGGCGAGGTCGATGCGACGCAGCAGCTGGGCGTTGAGCGCGACGACGACGGTGGAGATCGACATCAGGATCGCACCTACTGACATCGGCATGACGAAGCCGACGGGTGCGAGCACGCCAGCCGCGAGCGGCACAGAGAGCACGTTGTACCCTGCAGCCCACCACAGGTTCTGCTTCATTTTGCGGTATGCGGCGCGGGAGAGCTGGATCACCGAGAGCACGCTGCGCGGGTCGGAGCTGGCGAGGATGACACCTGCAGAAGCGATGGCGACGTCGGTGCCGGCCCCGATGGCGATGCCGACGTCGGCCTGGGCCAGGGCAGGGGCGTCGTTGACGCCGTCGCCGACCATGGCGACCTTCTTGCCCTCCTTCTGCAGCTGGTCGACCTTGGCGGATTTGTCCTCGGGGCGGACGCCGGCGAAGACCCGGTCGATGCCGAGCTCTCTTCCCACCTCGTTCGCCACGGCTTCCGCGTCGCCGGTGATCATGACGACCTCGACGCCGAGCTGATGGAGCGCATCGACGGCATCGCGGGACTCTGGGCGAATCTCGTCGGCGAGCTTGAGACCGCCGATGACCTTGCCGTCGCGGAGGACGTGCAGGATGATCGCACCCTCTGCCCGCCATTCGTCGGCGACACCGATCTCGTCCTGGCCGGTCTCCTCGAGCAGACGGGGTCCGCCGACGCGGATCTCGTGATCGGCCACCGTCGCGGTGACGCCGACCGCCGGGGAGGAGGTGAACCCGCTGGCCGGTTCGACGGCGAGGCTCTTCTCCTTGGCGGCGGTGACGATGGACCGGGCGAGGGGGTGCTCACTGTCGGCCTCGGCGGAGGCGGCCAGGGCGAGGACCTGTTCGGCATTCACGCCGCCGGTCGGCTCCACGCCGATGACGGTGGGCTCGCCCTTGGTCAGGGTGCCGGTCTTGTCGAAGAGCACCGCGTCGACCTGGCGCATGGACTCCAGGGCGAGGCGGTCCTTGATCAGGACCCCGCCGCGGGCGGCGCGCTCGGTGGCGATGGACACGACCAGAGGGATCGCCAGACCCAGCGCATGGGGGCAGGCGATGACGAGGACCGTGATGGTGCGAACGACCGCGTCGTCGGGGAGCCCGAAGAGCGTCCAGACGACGGCGGTGATCAGCGCAGCTCCGAGGGCGAACCAGAACAGCAGGGCGGCAGCCCGGTCGGCGATGCGCTGGGCGCGGGAGGATGAGCCCTGCGCCTCGGCGACGAGCCTGTTGATGCCCGCCAGAGCCGTGTCGTCGCCGGTGGCGGTGATCTCTACGCGCAGGCCGGAGTCGGTGGCCACGGTGCCGGCGGTGACGTTCTCGCCCTCGCCGCGGGCGACGGGGCGTGATTCTCCGGTGATCATGGACTCGTCCATGTCGGCGCGGCCGTCGACGATGGTGCCGTCGGCGGGGACGCTGCCGCCAGGCCGGACGATGACGACGTCGCCGACGCGCAGCTCTGCCGGGTCGACCTTGACGACGTCGTCTCCCTCTACGCGCTCAGCCTCGTCAGGGAGCAGCGCGGCGAGGGAGTCCAACGCTGAGGTGGTCTGGGCCAGTGAGCGCATCTCGATCCAGTGGCCCAGCAGCATGATGACGATCAGCAGCGCCAGCTCCCACCAGAACTCGAGCTCGGGGTGGACGAGACCGACAGTGGCGGCCCAGGAGGCGAGGAACGCGACGGTGATGCCGAGCGCGATGAGCAGCATCATCCCCGGCTGGCGGCTTTTCAGCTCGCTGACAGCACCGGTGAGGAACGGGGTGCCGCCCCAGGCGTACATGACGGAGCCGAGGACTGCGGCGACCCAGCCCGCCCAGCTGGGGACCGAGTAGCCCAGGAGCATGGCGAACATGGGGGAGAACGCGACCACCGGGATGGCGATGATCAGGTTGATCCAGAACAGCCGCCGGAACTGGCCGACGTGGTCGCCGTGGCCCGCGTGACCACTGCCGTGATGACCGTGCCCGGCGTGGTCACCGTGTTCCGTGGTGTGGTCTTTGTTCTCGGCGCGCGAGTCGTCACGGTGGCCGGACTCGATGGTCGCGACGCCGTCGTGGTCATGGTGATGCGTGGTCGGGTCCGTCATGCTCTTCGCTTCCCCTCGTCATTCCCCGATCTTTCCTTCGATCGGGTCGTATGTCGCCGCGGACCTTCAGCGCGCCCGCGGCGATCGGCTCAGGAGGCCGGCTTGATCTCGCTCTCGACGACCCACTTGTGGTTGGTCATCGTCATGCCGTCGGACTCGTAGTCGACCATGTAGACGGTCTCCTCGGTGGAGGAGGCGATGGTCGCCTCCGCGCCCTCCATGCCTTCCATGTGTTCGGCCTCGAGAGTGACCTCGGTGCCGTCGGCCAGACGTTCATCTCCGGCGTCCTTGATCTCCTGCTGGACGACCCACTTGTGATCCTTGACCGGCTCCCCGCCTGTGGACGGCGTGAAGTCCACCGCATAGGTGTACGTGTCGTACGCGCCGGCGATCGTCGCGTTCGCACCGTCCATGCCCTCCATGTGGTCGGCGGTGAGCGTGACCTCGGTGCCGACCGGGTATGTGGGCGACGCAGCCGTCTCGATGCCCTCGGGTGCGGGGCCGCCGTCCATCGGATGCTCCATCCCGCCACTGTCAGAGCTGCTGCCGTGGCCCTCGTGGTGGCTGGTCGTCGAGGGGGTCGCTTGGTCCTGGTCACCGCCGGTGCTGCAGCCGGTGAATACGAGCGCTCCTCCGAGCACTCCTGCGGCGACGGTGGTCCTGAGGCGCTTGCGCATGAAGTCTCCTGTTCGTTCTGGTCCAGTCGACATTATACCCCCCTGGGGTATCGATCGCATGCCGATCGGCGGGCGTGGACTCGCCCGGCCATGATCCAATCGACCCGGGGTGGTGGCACTGATGCTGCGATGGAGGACAACGGCTCGGCGGCTCTGGTGGCCGATGGAATCGCGGCCCGAACGGACGGGTTCACCTCGCTCGCCGTCGTGACGGGATCGGCTGCGTCCCGCCCGGGTGCGGGCCCGCGGAGTACGCTGGTCGGACCATGGAACATCTGCCCCCCACGAGCCCCGGCGCCCCGCTGCTGCCGCAGATCGCCCGCCCGGCGGACCTGTCGGCCCTCACGGAGGACCAGTTGACCGCGCTGGCGGCGGAGATCCGCGCCTACCTGATCGCCCACGTCTCCAAGACGGGCGGCCACCTCGGACCGAACCTGGGCGTCGTCGAGCTGACGCTGGCCGTGCACCGCGTGTTCGAGTCGCCGAAGGACGCGGTCATCTTCGACACGGGCCACCAATCGTACGTGCACAAGCTGCTCACCGGACGCCAGGACTTCACGACGCTCCGCCAGGAGGGGGGCCTGTCCGGCTACGGGGACCGCACCGAGTCCGAGCACGACGTGGTGGAGTCCTCGCACGCCTCCAGCTCGCTCTCCTGGGCGGACGGCATCGCGCGGGCCTGGGCGCAGACCGGGCAGGGGGACCGCACCGTGGTGGCCGTCATCGGCGACGGCGCGCTCACGGGGGGCATGGCCTGGGAGGCGGTCAACAACATCGCCGCCGGCCGGGATCGGCGCGTGGTGATCGTGGTCAACGACAACGGCCGCTCGTACGCGCCCACGGTGGGCGGCGTCGCCGAGCACCTGGGCGGACTGCGCCGCGGGGTGCTGGACAAGGTGCGCACCCACCACCGCTACGAGCAGACCCTCGACTACCTCAAGCACCGCCTCCAGGAGGCCGGCCTCGCGGGCGAGCTGGTGTACCGGCCGCTGCACGCGGCGAAGAAGGGCCTCAAGGACCTCTGGGCGCCGCAGGGCCTGTTCGAGGACCTGGGCATGAAGTACATCGGCCCGGTGGACGGTCACGACCTCACGGCCATGGAGGAGGCCCTCGAGGACGCGCGGGCGTACGGCGGGCCCGTGATCGTCCACGCGATGACCGAGAAGGGGCACGGCTATCCGCCGGCGGTCGCGCACGAGGCGGACCAGTTCCACGCGATCGGCGTGATCGACCCCTCCACGGGCGAGCCCATCACCTCGTCGACGGCCCAGTCGTGGACCTCCGTGTTCGGCGAGGAGATGGTCGCGATCGCGAATGAGCGGCCGGACGTCGTGGCCATCACCGCCGCCATGCAGAATCCCGTGGGCCTGGCCCCGATGGCGCTGGCCCATCCGGACCGGGTGTTCGACGTCGGCATCGCCGAGCAGCACGCGGTCACCTCGGCCGCCGGCATGGCCTTCGGCGGGCTGCACCCCGTGGTGGCCGTCTACGCGACCTTCCTCAACCGCGCCTACGACCAGGTGCTCATGGACGTGGGCCTGCACCGTGCGGGCGTGACGTTCGTGCTGGACCGCGCGGGCGTCACCGGGCCGGACGGCCCGAGCCACCACGGCATGTGGGACCTGGCCCTGCTGCAGTCGGTGCCGGGGCTGCGGATCTCCGCGCCCCGTGACGCGGACACGCTCCGGGAGGAGCTGCGCGAGGCCGTCGCCGTCGAGGACGCGCCCACCGTGGTGCGGTTCGCGAAGGGCTCGGTCGGCGAGTCGGTGCGTGCCCTGGAGCGGCTGTCGGACGGCACGGACGTGCTCGCCCGGCGCGGCGAGGCCGGCGGACGCGACGGCGCCGAGCGGGACGTGCTGATCGTGGCGGTGGGCGCGATGGCCGAGCTCGGCCTCGACGTCGCCGAACGGCTCGAGCGGCACGGCATCAGCGCCACGGTGATCGACCCGCGCTGGGTCCTGCCCGTGGCCCGGTCCGTGATCGACACGGCCGCCCGCCACCGGATCGTCGTGTGCCTCGAGGACGGGGTGCGGGCCGGCGGCGTCGGCTCGCGGATCCGGCAGGAGATGCGCGCGGCCGGCGTGGACACCGCCCTGAACGAGGTCGGCCTGCCCGTGGAGTTCCTCGCCCACGGCAGTCGCGAGCAGGTGCTGGCCCGCGTGGGCCTCACCGCGCAGCGCATCACCCAGGACACCGTCGCCCAGGTCCTCGGCGCCAAGGTCCCGTACGCCCGGCCCGTCCCCGAGGACGCGGCCGCCCCCCACCACCAGGAGCAGGCATGAGCATCGTCCGGCTGTACCGTGAGACCGTCGGTGACGACGGCGCCCGGCTCTTCGAATACCGCGAGGCATGGGCCGACGCGGAGGCCGGGGAGTTCGTGGTCCACCACGGCCGGGTCGGCCAGCCCGGCACCGTCGGGGAGCAGCCCCTGGCCGACCCTGCCGAGGGCGATCAGCTGCTGGCCGCGTTCGTGGCGCAGGGCGCGGAGGAGGGCTTCGCCGAGGCGGACCCCGCGGCCTTCGCCGTGCTGCCGGTGGCCTACCGGCTCCGCGGCCGGGAGGCCACCGCGATCGAGCGACGCACCGTCGAGCGGCTGCGCGTCGAGGTGACCCACCAGCTGGCCTGGCGCGGTCTCGGCGAGGTCGAGGACGTCGTGGAGGAGGTCGGTGCCCTCGTGCTGCGCGTGCGGACCCCCCACGCCCGCAAGGCCGCCGCCGAGATCCCGGCGGCCGCCAAGCGCGCCGACGGCGTGCAGCCGAACAAGGTGGACGTCCGCACCGCAGAGCAGGAGGGCTGACCCGTGCGCCACACCCGTCTCGGTCGCTCCGGGCTGACCGTCTCCGTCATCGGCCTGGGCTGCAACAACCTCGGCCGCCCCGGCACCGCCACGCTGGAGCAGGCCGGCACCGACGAAGTCGTCCACGCCGCGCTCGACGCCGGCATCACCTTCTTCGACGTCGCCGACATCTACGGCGCCGAGCCCGGCCTGTCCGAGGAGCGGCTCGGCCGCGCCCTGGGCGCCCGCCGCGAGGAGGTGGTCATCGGCACCAAGTTCGGCATGGACATGGGCGGTGTCGCCGGCGACGACGGCGGCGCGCGGGGCTCGCGCCGGTACATCGTGCGCGCCGTCGAGGACTCCCTGCGCCGTCTCGGCACCGACTGGATCGACCTCTACCAGTTCCACACCCCGGACCCGGCCACGCCCATCGAGGAGACCCTCCGTGCGCTCGACGACCTCGTGCGCGCCGGCAAGGTCCGCTACGTGGGCCACTCGAACCGGGCCGGGTGGCAGATCGCCCAGGCCGAGTACGTAGCCCGCGAGCTGGGCGTGGAGCGCTTCGTGTCCGCGCAGAACCACTACAACCTGCTGGACCGCCGGGCCGAGCTCGAGGTGGTCCCGGCGGCGGCGGAGTTCGGGCTTGGCGTCCTGCCGTACTTCCCGCTGGCCAACGGGCTGCTCACGGGCAAGTATTCGCAGGGCGACGCCCCCGAGGGCTCGCGCCTGTCCCACGTGCGCCAGAACATGGTGGCCGACGCGGACCTGGAGCAGCTGGCCGCGTTCGGCCGGTTCGCCCGGGAGCGGGGGATCACCGAGGTCCAGGCCGCGATCGGGTGGCTGGCGGCGCAGGGACCGGTGTCCTCCGTGATCGCCGGCGCCACCCGTGCCGCGCAGGTCGTGGAGAACGCGGCGGCGGCCGACTGGCTCGCCACGGCGGAGGACCTGGCCGAGCTGGACGCCCTGTTCCCGGGCCCGGAGAAGGTCGCGCTCTTCTGATGGTCGCCGCGCTGAGCGGCGCGGCCGCCGCGGCGGCCGCCACCCCGCTCGTGCCGACGCCGGGGGAGGCCGCCCTGGGCTGGACCGTGTCCGTCGTGGCCGGCGCACTGTGGGTGGCCGGCTTCGTCTCGCTGGGCCGCAGCCCCCTGGACGCGCGGGCGCGCCTGCCGTGGGTGGGCGTCATGCTGCTGCTGCCGGTGCTGGGGGCGCTCATCTGGTTCTGGTGGCGGCACCGCTACTACCCGGCCCGGCGGCGCGAGCAGCCGGCGTGGGACCCCAACGACCGCTCCGCCGTCGTGGTGCCCCCGCGGCGGCGCTACGGCGCGCCGGAGGACTGAGCCGGGCTCAGAGCTTGACGACGATGCGGTCGTCGACGACGGCCGCGTCGTAGTCCATGAGGGCCTTGCGGGCCGGGCCGCCGAACGGCTTCCCCGAGGTGACGTCGAAGTGCGAGCCGTGGCAGGGGCACGCGTAGGCCGGGCCCTCCTGCCGGTCCACGACCTGGAGCAGGCAGCCCTGGTGCGTGCACACGTTGGTGAAGGCGGTCACCGTGGTCTCGTCCACGCGATGCATCATCAGGGTCCGGCCCTGCACCTGGACCTCGCGCGACGCGCCCACGGGCAGCTCGGCGGCGGGCAGCGCGTCGACGGCGTCGGAGCCGGTGTAGTGGTCCTGCGCGGTGTCCTCCTCGCGCAGCCGGTCCGTGCAGCCGGCCAGCGCGAGTGCGCCGGCACCCGCGGCGGCGACGGCGGCGCCGCGGCCCAGGACGGTGCGGCGGGAGGTGTCCGGGCGGGCGTGGCCGCCGCAGCAGCCGGGCCGGGAGGAGTTCGGGGTGAGGGGGGAGTCCTGCGTGGTCATCGACCCATTATCGCCCGTGGCGAGGGCGGATGCGACCGGGCCCGACGGGTGCGAGGATCGGGGGGACGGACCCCCGAGCCCCAGGAGCACCGCCGTGACCGACCCCGCCCCGCGCCCCACCGGCGCCGCCCGCTTCGACCTCACCCCCTTCGAGCGGTGGGAGGCCGTGACCCTCGACGACGTGCACGTCGGCTTCCTGCACCGGGTGCTGGAGGACGGCGTGCTGACCACCCGCATGGGCTTCGCCCCCACGCCCGCCCAGCGCGCCGCCCGCGGTGGACTGCCCGAGCGCTACCTCGCCCAGACGCAGGTCGGCTTCACGCCCGACGGCGACGGCTGGGCCTGGACGACCCACGAGGACTCCGCCGGCGCCCAGCGGGTGCGCATCGACCGCGAGCGGGCCGGCATCGACGCCGCGGTGCTGCCCTCGTACGCGGAGTACCTCCTCCTCGCCCGGGTGACCGCCGAGGGCCCGCTCGCCGTGGACCGGCTCGAGGAGGCCTCGCCCCTGCAGGGCGGGCTGCGCGTGCCCCGCGCCGAGCTGCGCCCGGCGGATGCGGGCGGGTCGGACGTGCGGGTGGCCGTCGTCGCGGACGGCGTGGAGCTGGGGGCGCACCTCGTGCGCGAGGGCGCCGTGGTCGCCTCCGACTGGGGCGGGGGCACCGCCTCGACCCCCGTGGCCGACCGGGCCGCGGCGACCGCCGGGCTCGACGCGCACGTGGCGACGTTCGCCGGGCTGCCGATCGCCTGAGCCGTGGGCCGGGCCGTCGTGGACGGCCCGGCCCGGGCCGGTCAGGCCTGCGCGGCCGGGTGGAAGCGCCGCCCGTTCACCCGCTCGGCGGCCCCGCAGTCGTCCAGGTACGGCGTGATGCCGCCCAGGTGAAGAGGCCAGCCGGCACCGAGGATCATGCACAGGTCCACGTCCTCGGGGGCCGCGACGACGCCCTCGTCCAGGAGCAGGCCGATCTCCTCGGCCAGCGCGTCCTCGACCCGGCGCAGCAGCTCCTCGGGGGCCTGCGGGGTCGAGCCCTGCTCCAGCAGGGCCGCGGTCGCCTCCGGGATCTGCTCGCCGGTCGCGCCGGCGGCCTCCTCGTCGCGCCGGTCCGGGCGGACGTCCTTGGCCCAGATCGCGGTCTTGCCGGCGTCGATCAGGCGCTGCAGGTTCGCCGAGACCGGGAAGCGCTCCGCGCCGAAGGACGCGGAGAGAGACTCGGACACGTGCTGGGCCACGGGGAGGCCGACCATGGCCAGCAGGGTGAACGGCGTCATCGGCAGGGCCAGCGGGTCCAGCGCGTGGTCGGCCTCGTGCGCGTCGGTGCCCTCGTCGAAGGAGTTCTGCACCTCGCCCATCATGCGCAGCAGGACACGGTTGACCACGAACGCGGTGGCGTCGTGGACGAGCACGCCGGTCTTGCGCAGCCGGCGGGTCAGCTCGAACGCGGTGGCCACGACCTCGTCCGTCGTCGCCTCGGTCCGCACGATCTCCACGAGCGGCATGACCGCCACCGGGTTGAAGAAGTGGAAGCCCACGAGGCGCTCGGGACGCTTGAGGACCTCGGCCATGGCGGCCACGGACAGGCTCGAGGTGTTGGTCATCAGGATGGCGTCCTCACGCACGATGCCCTCGAGCTCGCGGAAGACGGTGCGCTTCACCTCGAGCTCCTCGAAGACGGCCTCGATGACGACGTCGGCGTCCGCGTACACGGCCTTGTCCGTGTCCGCGGTGATCAACCCGGCCAGGGCCTGGCCGTCCTCGGCGGAGAGCCGTCCACGGGAGACCATCTTCTCGACCTGCGCGCGCACGCCCGCCAGGCCGCGCTCGACACGCTCGGCGTCGACGTCCGTCATCACGACGGGCACCCGCAGGTGCCGGGCGAAGACGAGGGCGAGCTGGCCGGCCATCAGGCCCGCACCGACGATGCCGACCTTGCGGACCTCGCGGGCGAGCTCGCGGCCCGGGTCCCCGGCGGGGCGCTTGGCGCGGCCCTGGACGAGGCCGAGGAACGCGTACACGGTGCGGCGGAACTCGGGGGAGTGCAGCAGCGTCCCGAGGGCGTCCGCCTCGGCCTGGGCGGACTCGGCGCGGGTGCGAGTGCGGGCCCCGGTGAACAGGGCCTCCAGGTGGCGGCGCGCCGGCAGGTGGCGTCCGGGGCGAGCGGCCTGGAGGCGCTCCAGCGCCTCCAGGGCGCGGTCCCAGGCGGCGTCGGACACGTCGCGGTCGCGGTGGGCGGCCAGTTCGGCCGCCACGGACTCATCCCCGGTGACCAGGGCGGCGGCGAGCTCCAGGCCCGCGTCGAGGAGGTCCCCCTCGACGATCCGGTCCATCAGGCCGAGCCCGTGCGCGGTGCGGGCGTCGAGCATGCGGTTGTCGTCGAGGGGGTTCTTCAGCACGACGTCGACGGCGGCCTCCGGGCCGATCAGGTGGGGCACGCGCCACACGCCGGACCAGCCGGGGATCAGGCCCAGCCGGACCTCGGGCAGGCCGAAGCCCTTCGCGTCGGCGGCCACCACGCGGTGTCCGGCGGCCAGGGCCAGCTCGAGGCCGCCGCCGAGGGCGAGGCCGTTCACGAGCGCGACCGTGGGGATCTCGAGGGCCGCGAGCCGGTCGTAGACGGCGTGGCCGAGCAGGGCCAGGTCGCGGCCGACGTCGCCGGTGATGCCCGCGATCAGGGACAGGTCCGCCCCGGCCGCGAAGGTCCCCTCCACACCGGTCACGGCCAGGGCCTGGATCTCGCCCGCCGCGGCCCGGGCGGCCTGCTCGTCGAGGACCCGGCCGAGGCCGAGGAGCGTGGCCGGGCCCAGGGTCGCGGGCCGGCGGGGTCCCTGTCCGTTGTCCAGCGTGAGCAGCGCGAGCGTGCCTGCGCCCTCGGGCAGGGCGTGGTCGGTCACGGTGACGGTGGTGACGACCTCATCCGGGGCCAGGGCGGGCAGGTGGTCGAAGGAAGCAAGAGAAACGGATGTCATGCGGGTCACACTACCGGCGGGTAGCCTCCGCGTCGACGCGGCGCGACGGGCCGATCCGGCGGGCCGCGACGGGGGCTCAGGCGTCGGCGGGATCGGGGTCCAGCAGCGCGACCGTGACGATCGCGCCGACGTTCTCCACCTGCCACGGGCGCGCGCCCCGCTCCGTCAGGAACGCGTCCACGGTCTCGGGGGTGATCGGGGCGGGCGGGGTCCAGCAGATCCGCCGGAGCGTGTCCGGGGTGAGGAGGTTCTCGGTGGGCATCCCCAACTGTTCGGCCCGTCGGGCGACGCGGGCCTTGGCCGTGCGCAGGCGGCGGTCCGCCACCGGGTCCCGGTCCTTCCAGGCCCGGGGTGGGGGCGGGCCGTCCCCGGTGCGGATCTGCGCCGCGGGGGCGTCGCCCCGCTCGGCGTCCTCGACGCCGGCCCGGATCGCGGCGATCCAGCGCGGGGCCTCGCGGCTCGCGGCGCGGCCGTGGAAGCCGGAGGTCTGGCGCAGGGCGGAGACGGTGCGCGGCTGGGCGGCCGCGGCGGCGACGATCGACCGGTCCGGGATGAGCCGGCCGGGGGCGACGTCGCGGTGGCGGGCGAGGTCCTCGCGGGCCTCCCACAGGCGCTTGAGGACCGCGCGCTGCACGGGGCGGCGCAGCGTCTGGGAGCCCGAGGTGCCGCGCCAGGGGTCCTTCTTCGGCGCGGGCGGCGCGGCCGTGCGCACGTGCTCGAACTCCTGCTCGGCCCACGCGAGCTTGCCGTCGGCCTCGAGGCGCGCGATCAGGGCCTCGCGCAGCGGGACGAGCAGCTCGACGTCGAGCGCCGCGTAGGCGAGCATCGCCTCGGGCAGCGGACGCACCGACCAGTCGGCGGCCGAGTGCTCCTTGGCGAGGGTGACCCCCAGCAGCTCCTCCAGGACCGCGGCCAGGCCGACGCGTGGCAGGCCTGCCACCCGGGCCGCGAGCTCGGTGTCGAACAGCCGGTCGGGGCGCAGTCCCTGCTCGGCCAGGCAGGGCAGGTCCTGGCTGGCCGCGTGCAGGATCCACTCGACGCCCGCGAGGGCCTCCTGCAGCGGGGCCAGCCCGTCGAGGGCCTCGGGGTCGACGAGCCAGATGCCGGCGCCCTCGCGCTTGAGCTGGACGAGCATGGCCCGCTGGCCGTACCGGATCCCGGAGGCGCGCTCCGCGTCGACGGCGACGGGCCCGGTCCCCGCGGCCAGCGCCGCGGCGCAGGCCTCCAGGCCCGCGCGGGTGTCGGTGAGCCGGGGGACTCCGCCGGCCGGTGTGGCGATCAGCCGCGGGGGCGCGTCCGGGACGGCCGTCTCGGGGGCGTCGGTCATGCTGCTCCTGTTCGGGGAGGTCGGGGACGGGCCGGGGCCCGGTGCGCCGGAGGCGCGGGGTCAGGGGCCGGCCGTGGAGACGTCCGCGGCGTGCTCCGGCGGCAGGCCGGCGAACGCGCAGATCATGTCCGACCACGCCTCCAGATGCGAGCCGAGGTCCCGCGGGGCCGGGGTCCACGAGGCGCGCAGCTCGATGTCGGTGGTGTCCGGGGCCGCACTGAGCGTCCCGAAGCCCTCCGCGATGCTGCGCGTCGCGGTGCCGCCGGCGTGGGAGTGCTCGGCGTGGCGGCGCTCGAGCGCCTCCACGAGCCACGTCCACGCGACGGCGCCGGCCAGCTGGTCCAGCGCGACGTCCGGTTCCAGGCTCGCACGGATCCAGGTCACCGCCCGGAACCCGCCCGGCCACCGGGCGTCCGGGGCCGGGTCGTGCAGGAGGACGAACCGCCCCGTGGCCAGCACGCCGCCGGTCGCGCCCGGCCCGCCGCACACGTCGGCGGCGAGGGCGACGGCGAAGGGCGCCTGCCCCTCGGGCGCCGGGATCTCCCGCAGCCGCACCTCGGTCCGCGGCCGCGCATCGCGCAGGTCCGCCAGGGCACGCCGGAACACCCCCGGCGGCACGGGCGCCTCGACCGCCCCGGGGGCGGCGGAGAGGCGACGGGGCCCGATCACGCTCATGCCCGTCAGCCTAGGCCGCGGGGCCCACCGGGCCGCGGGGGCGCGCCGTGGACGCCACGGCGCTCCCGCACCGGCTCAGCGCGCCCCGTCCGGGGCCGCCGCGTCGTCGGCGGGGGCCAGGCGCAGCGAGACCGAGTTGATGCAGTAGCGCAGGTCCGTGGGGGTGTCATAGCCCTCGCCCGCGAAGACGTGACCCATGTGGGAGCCGCACGCCGCGCACCGCACCTCGATCCGCTCCATGCCCAGGGTGGTGTCCTTCAGGTACTCCACCCGGTCCTCCGCGAGCGGCGCGAAGAACGAGGGCCAGCCGCAGTGCGCGTCGAACTTCTCGTCCGAGCGGAACAGCTCGGACCCGCACGCCCGGCACGCGTACACGCCCTTCACGTGCGAGTCCCAGTACTCGCCCGTGAAGGGCCGCTCCGTGCCGGCCCGGCGCAGCACCTGGAACTCCTCGGGCGTGAGCCGTCGGGCCCACTCCTCGTCCGTCAGGCGGGCGCCGCCCGGGGCGGCCAGGGTCTGCTCGGGAGCCGGGGCGTCCCGCGCGGGGTCGGGGGTGGGACCGTCATGGAGGGTGTGGTGAGTCTCGGTCATGCCGGGTGCAACGGTCCGCAGCGCCGTCGTGTTCCCGGCCGGCGCCGCATTGGCGGGCGCGCCCGCCCGTGGAGGACAATGGCGCGCATGGCCGCACCACCCCGCCGTCCCCGTTCCCGTCCCCGTTCCCGTCCCCGCCCCGCCGACCTGCCGCCCGCGCTGGCCGCCGCCGTCGTCGTGGCATCCCGGCGGGGCGGGGGCCGCGACTCCCGCGTCCGCCGAGCGGGCCGCCTGGTCCGCCGCGGGGTCACCGGGTCGGTGCGCGGCGGCGTGGCCGTGGCCTCCCCCGCGGCCCGCTGGGCCCCGCCCGTGCTCAGCGTCGCCGCGGCCTCCGCCTTCGTGCTGGCCGGGGCGAGCTCGGCGCTCGCGGGCGTGTTCGCGCGGACCGTGGTGACCCCCGTGCGCCGGCACGCCGAGTCCACGCCGATCCTCGCCGTCGTCGACACGCCCGCCGGGCAGGACGTGATCCTGCAGGCCGACGAGTACACCACCGTGCCCGGCCAGTACTCCCTCACGTTCGACGACGGCGCCGGGTGCGCCCGGATCGGGGAGATCACCTCCTTCGACCCCCGGGACGGCACGGTGCAGCGCGGGGTCGAGGAGGTCTTCTCCGGGGATCTGACGACGGCGACCCGGGGCCGGTTCACCGGCTTCGTCTACCCGACCCCCGCCGACGCCGGGCTCGACGCCGAGGACGTGCAGGTGCCGGTGCCCGGCGGCCATGCCCGCGCATGGCGCATCGCGCCGGGCCCCAGCGAGGACGGCCAACCCCGTCCCGCGGAGGGGCTGTGGGCGGTGATGGTCCACGGCCGCGGCGCGCGCCGCAACGAGGGCATCCGCGCCGTCCCGACCGCCCGCCGCCTGGGCATGACGTCGCTGCTGATCTCCTACCGCAACGACGGCGACGCCCCGGACGCGGCCGACGCCCGCTACGGGCTCGGCACCACCGAGTGGGAGGACGTCGAGGCCGCGATCCGCTACGCCCTGGACCATGGCGCCCGGGACGTCGTCCTCTTCGGCTGGTCCATGGGCGGGGCCGTGGCGCTGCAGACCGTGGACCGCTCCACGCTGGCCCCGCGCGTGCGCGGCGTGGTCCTGACGGGCCCCGTCGTGGACTGGGTGGACGTGCTGCGCCACCAGGCCCGGCTCAACCGGATCCCCGAAGCCGTGGGCCTGCTCGGCCAGTGGCTGCTCGCCAACCGGGCCGGCCGGTTCATCACGGGCCTGGCCGCCCCCGTGGACCTCAAGGCCCTGGACTGGGTGACCCGCGCCGACCACGTGCGCGTGCCCACGCTGATCCTGCACTCCGAGGACGACGAGTACGTGCCCGTCGGCCCCTCGCAGGACCTGGCCGAGCGCAACCCGGACCTGGTGCGGTTCGTCCGCTTCCACCAGGCCCGCCACACCCGGGAGCAGAACGTGGACCCGCGCAAGTGGGACACCGCCGTGCGCGGCTGGCTGCGCGCCGTGCTCAGCGCCCCCCGCCCCGGCGACAGGAGGCGCTGACCGCGCTCAGGCCGCGGCGTCCGCCAGCCCCCGACGGCGCAGCAGCGGCTCGAGCTCGGCGTCCCGGCCGCGGAACGCGCGGTAGGACTCCAGCAGGTCACGCGTGTCGCCCCGCGAGAGCAGCTCGTCCGCGAACCGGCGGCCGTTCTCCCGCGTCATGCCGCCGTGCTCGCGGAACCACTCCACGGCGTCCGCGTCCAGCACCTCGGCCCACACGTAGGAGTAGTACCCGGCCGCATAGCCGCCGCCGAAGATGTGCTTGAAGTAGCCGGTGCCGTAGCGCGGGGGCACCAGGTCCGGGTCGATGCCCGCCTCGATCAGCACCCGGCGCTCGAACGCGGCCGGGTCCGCCGTGGCGGCGTCCACCGTCTCCTCCGTCAGCGAGTGCCAGGCCCAGTCCACGAGGGCCGCGCCCAGGTACTCGACCGTGCGGTGCCCCTCGCCCCACAGGTCCGCCGCCTCGAGCCGCTCCAGCGTCCCGGCCGGCAGCGGCTCGCCCGACTCCACGTGCCGCGCGTACGCGGCCAGCAGGGACGGCTCACGCAGCCACACCTCGTTGACCTGCGACGGGAACTCCACGACGTCGCGCGGCACGTTCGTCCCGGTGAGCGAGGCGTACTCGCCCCGGGCCAGCAGTCCGTGCAGGGCGTGGCCGAACTCGTGGAACAGCGTCGTGGTCTCATCCAGCGTCAGCAGGGCCGGACGCCCCGCCGCCGGGGCCGGCACATTCATCGTGGTGAACACCACCGGGCGCTCGCCCAGGGCGTCCGCCCTGTCCCGCACCGTGTGCATCCAGGCACCGCCGGACTTGGTCGGCCGCGCGAACAGGTCCGCGACGAACAGACCCACCCCGGCACCGTCCTCACCCGTCACCTCGAACACCCGGATCCCGGGGCGGTACAGGTGCCGCGCCAGCTCCGGGCGCTCGGCGAACGTGAGCCCGTACAGCGCCGTCGCCGCCGCGAACACGCCCTCCGTCAGCACCCGGTCCAGCTCGAAGTACGGGCGCAGGGCGTCCGCGTCCACCGCGAACTCCTCCCGCGCGTACGCCGCGGACAGCGCCGGCCAGTCCCACGGGGCCACCTCGGCGCCCGCCCGGCCCGCGTGCGCCGCCGCCGTCGCCGCGTCCGCCCGCGCGTTGGCCATCGCCCGCGGCGCCATCGCGGCCAGCAGATCCTCCACGGCCGCCGTCGACGGCGCCGCCCGGTCCTTCAGCGCCTGCTCGGCCCAGCTCTCCGCCCCCAGCAGCCGCGCCTTGCGCAGCCGCAGCCGCACCATCGCCATCGCCGTCGTCAGCGTCTCGTGCTCCCCGGACCCGCCCCGGCCCGTCGACGCCTCGAACACCTCGCGCCGCATGCCCTCGTCCTGCAGGGACGCCAGCCACGGCTGCGACGTGAACAGGGACAGCGTCAGCAGCCACGGGCCCGCCGCCGCGTCCCCGTCCCCGTGCCCCGCCTCCGCGGCCGCCCCCGCCGCCGCGGCCAGGTCGTCCTCGCTCAGGCCGGCCAGGCGCTCGCGGTCCGTGACGAGCACGGCGCGGGCGGCGGTGTCCGCGACGAGGCGGCGCGTGTAGGCGGCCGAGAGGGACGCCAGCTCCGTGTTGATCCCGCGCAGCTCCTCGCGCGCGGCCTCGTCCAGGTCCGCCCCCGCCAGGGAGAGGCGCAGGCGCAGCGTCTCCAGCAGGCGGGCGTCCTCGCCGGTGAGGCCGCCGTCGTCGATCGCCGCGACGCGCGCCGCCAGCCGCGGGTCCAGCAGGATCGCGTCCTCGTGGGCCGCGAGCTCGGGGGAGAGCTCCTCGGCCAGGGCCTGCCGCGCGTCCGTGCCGTCCGAGCCCACGAGCGTGAAGAACATCGCGGCGGAGCGGCGCAGCAGCTGGCCGGACAGCTCGAGCGCACGGACGGTGTTCTCGAAGGTCGGCGCCGTGGCCGCCCCGAGGATCTGGTCGACCTCGGCCCGCTGGGTCGCCATGCCCGCGCGCACGGCCTCGGCCAGCTGCGCGTCGGAGACGGCGGAGAAGTCGGGCAGCCCGTAGGGCAGGTCGGAGGGGGTCGCCAGCGGGTGGTCGGCGGGCAGGACGGAGGACGCGGAGGTGTGGGTCATGGGCGCGAGTGTAGTCAGCCGTGATCCGCACCACCCCACCGGGCGTCGCTAGACTGGGCGGTCGAGCCAGCAGACGAGATCCAGACCTGAGGAGGCGTGATGTCAGGACATTCCAAGTGGGCGACCACCAAGCACAAGAAGGCCGTCATCGACGCGCGACGCGCCAAGGCGTTCGCGAAGTACATCAAGAACATCGAGGTCGCGGCGCGGGCCGGCGGCCCCGACGTCGCCGGCAACCCCGCGCTCGACCTGGCCGTGTCCAAGGCCAAGAAGGCCTCGGTGCCCAACGACAACATCGACCGCGCCGTCAAGCGCGGCGCCGGCCTGACCGGCGAGGTCGTCGACTACGCCGAGATCATGTACGAGGTCCGCGGCCCCCAGGGCTCGGCGCTGCTGGTCGAGTGCCTGACCGACAACAAGAACCGCGCCGCCGCGGAGGTGCGCGCGGCCGTCACCCGCAACGGCGGCACCATGGCGGACTCCGGCTCCGTCTCCTTCCTCTTCGAGCGCAAGGGCCTCGTGCGCCTGCCCGCCGAGGGCAACACCGAGGACGGCCTGCTCGAGGCCGTGCTCGAGGGCGGCGCCGACGCCGAGGAGGTCGTCCTCTCCGGCGAATCCTTCGAGATCCTCTCGGACCCCTCCGACCTGCAGTCCGTGGCCAAGGCCCTGGACGAGGCGGGCGTGGAGTACGAGTCCGACGAGCTCGAGTTCGTCCCCACCATGAAGGTGGACCTGGACGCGTCGGGCGCCCGGACCTTCCTCCGGCTGACCGATGCCCTCGAGGACCTCGACGACGTCCAGAACGTCTTCTCGAACGTGGACATCGCCCCCGAGGTCCTCGCCGAGCTCGACGAGGACTGATCGCGCTGAGCGCGCGCCGGCCCGCCGACGTCGTCCGGATCCTCGGGGTGGACCCGGGGCTCACCCGCTGCGGGATCGCCGTGGTGGACGTGGACGCGCGACGGCGGGCCGCGCTCGTCCATGTCGAGGTCGCGGGCACCCCGCCCACCGCCTCCCTGGATCAGCGTCTCCTGCGCATCGACGAGGCCGTCTCCGCGGTCCTCGTCGCGCACCGGCCCGACCGCGCCGCCGTCGAGCGCATGTTCGCGAACACGAACACGCCGACCGTGCTGGGCACGGCCCAGGCCGCGGGCGTGGCGATCGCCGCGGCCGCGCGCGCCGGCGTCCCCGTGGGCCTGCACACCCCCTCCGAGGTCAAGGCCGCCGTCACCGGACACGGCGACGCGGGCAAGGAGCAGGTCACCACGATGGTCACCCGGATCCTCCGCCTCGACGCCCCGCCGCGCCCGGCCGACGCCGCCGACGCCCTCGCCCTGGCCATCGCCCACGGCTGGCGCGGCACCGCCCTCGGCGCCGCCGCCGGCCAGACCGGCCTGGACACCGCGGACCTCGCCTCCCGTGCGGGGCGCTCGCAGTTCGCCGCCAAAACGCCCGCGCGCGCCCGCCCGCGGGGCCAGCTCACCGCCGCGCAGCGGGCCTGGCTCGACGCCGAGCGCTCGGCGGGCGGCGGGCGACGCCGGTAGGCCGCTGCCACGTCGGCGTTCGATGATATGTTCGAATCCGCGCCGACCGGCGTCCGTCCGTCCCGACAGGAGGGCCCCTCATGATCGCCTCGCTCAGCGGCACCGTGGAGCACGTGGCCCTCGACCGGGCGGTCATCGCCGTCGGCGGCCTGGGCGTGCAGTTCTCCGCCACCCCGCAGACGCTGGCCACCCTGCACGAGGGCCGGCCGGGGGCCGTGCAGACCCACCTCGTGGTCAAGGAGGACGCCCTGACCCTCTACGGCTTCGCGGACCGTGACGAGCGCGAGGTGTTCGAGGTGCTCATCACGGCCAACGGCGTGGGTCCCCGCCTCGCCCTGGCGATCCTCTCCGTCCACCACCCCGAGACCGTGCGCCGGGCGGTCACCGAGGAGGACGAGAAGACCCTCACCCGCGTGCCCGGCATCGGGCCGAAGATGGCGCGCAAGATCATCGTCGAGCTCTCCGGCCGCCTCGCGCCCACCGGGGAGCCGGTGCCCGAGGAGGAGGCCCAGGTGAGCGACGAGCCGGCCGTCGAGACGGTCTGGCACGCCGACGTCGTGCAGGCGATGGCCGGCCTGGGCTGGTCCGAGAAGGAGGCGCTCAAGGCCGTCGAGGCCACCGTGGCGGCCCGCCCGGAGCTGGACGAGGGCCGGGACGTCGCCGCGCTGCTGCGCGCCACCCTGCGCGACGTCGGCATGGCCGGCTCTGTGCGAGGCGGACGATGAGCGCGGAGTCCTCGCCGCTGTCCGCGGCGGCCGTCGACCCGGAGGAGCGTCGGCTCGAGGCCGCGCTGCGCCCCAAGCACCTGGACGAGTTCGTGGGCCAGATGCGCGTGCGCGAGCAGCTGGACCTCATGCTCGCCTCCGCCCGGCTGCGCGACCGCGCCGCGGACCACGTCCTGCTCTCCGGTCCGCCCGGGCTCGGCAAGACCACGCTGGCGATGATCGTGGCCGCGGAGATGAACGCCCCCCTGCGGCTGTCCTCCGGCCCCGCGATCCAGCACGCGGGCGACCTCGCGGCCATCCTGTCCTCGCTCACCGAGGGCGAGGTGCTCTTCCTCGACGAGATCCACCGGATGTCCCGCCCGGCGGAGGAGATGCTGTACATGGCCATGGAGGACTTCCGGGTGGACATCGTGGTGGGCAAGGGCGCCGGCGCCACCTCGATCCCGCTCGAGCTGCCGCCCTTCACGCTCGTCGGCGCCACCACGCGGGCCGGCCTCCTGCCGGGGCCGCTGCGCGACCGCTTCGGCTTCACGGGCCATCTGGACTTCTACACCGAGGAGGAGCTCGAGCGCGTCCTGCGCCGCTCCGCCCTGCTGCTGGACATGCGGCTGGCCACGGAGGGATACCGGCAGATCGCCCGGCGCTCGCGCGGCACCCCGCGCATCGCCAACCGCTTGCTGCGCCGTGTGCGGGACTGGGCGCTCGTGAAGGGGCTGGCCGAGGTCGGCGCGCACGACGCCGCCGCCGCCCTGGACATGTACGACGTCGACGGGCGCGGCCTGGACCGGCTCGACCGGTCCGTGCTCACCGCCCTGTGCACCACGTTCGGCGGCGGGCCCGTGGGTCTCAGCACGCTGGCCACCGCCGTGGGGGAGGAGGCCGAGACCGTGGAGACCGTGGCCGAGCCCTTCCTCATCCGCGAGGGCATGGTGGCCCGCACCCCCCGTGGCCGCGTCGCACTGCCGGGGGCCTGGGAGCACCTGGGCATCGCCGCCCCGGAGGCCACGCCGGGACCGTGACGCCCAGGGCGGGCCCTACACTGGACAGGCCCGCCCACCCCGAGCATCAGGAGTCCCCCATGCCCGTCGCCACCGCCGCGACCCTGCCCGTGATCGCCCAGCAGGCCCAGGGGGGTGGCGGCAGCCTGCTCATGCTCATCGCCTTCGCCCTGCTCGCGGTGATGCTCTTCCTCTCCTTCCGCAAGGGCAAGAAGATGCAGCAGCAGCAGGCGCAGATGCGCAGCACCCTTGCCCCGGGCGTCGAGGTCATGACCGGCGCCGGCATCTTCGGCACCGTCGTGGCCGTGGACACCGAGGGCCAGCGGGTGACGCTGGAGACCGCCCCGGGCACCCGCATGGACGTGCACCTGCAGGGCATCACCACCGTCGTGGAGCCCGAGACGGCCGCCGCGTCGGAGGCCCCGGCCGGCGTCGACCCCGCCGCCGCGCCCACCGCGGACCCGTCGCGTCTGGATGACGCCCCCGGCACCGAGTACCGCGCCGACGACGCCGCCGACCCGCGTCCGCGCCGCGACGACCTGGCCTGAGGCCCACCCACCCCAGCACACGCGGCCCCGCCTGGCGGGGCCGCTCGGATGTGACGGAAGCACCTGAGCAATGGCGAAGAGAACACCCACCGGCTCCGCCGGGCGCACCCTGGCCTGGCTGGCCGCCCTCCTCGTGGTCCTGGCCGCGATCCTCGGCGGCGGCGTGGCCTCCGGCGCGGCCTCCTGGGCTCCCAAGCTCGCCCTCGACCTCGAGGGCGGCACGCAGATGGTGCTGGCCCCCGAGACCTCGACGGGCGAGTCCGTCACCCCCGAGCAGCTGGACCAGGCCGTGGAGATCATCCGCCAGCGTGTGGACGGCTCCGGCGTGGCCGAGGCGGAGGTCGCCACGCAGGGCTCCCAGAACGTGGTCGTCTCCCTGCCCGGGGTCCCGGACGAGGAGACCCGCCGCCTGATCCAGGCGTCCGCGGACATGCAGTTCCGCCCCGTGCTGCAGTCCGGCCCGGGGGAGGCCACCCCCGAGGACCAGCGCCTGCCCGAAGACCAGCTGCCGAAGCCCGACGGGGAGCCGGCGGACGCCTACGACCCGAACTGGGTCACCCCGGCCCTGCTGGCCGAGTTCCAGGCCAAGGACTGCACCGCCCCGCGGGACCCGGCCGCGCCCCCGCCGCCGTCCGACCGGGCGATCGTCGCCTGCCAGCCCCCCGAGGAGCTCGCCGACGGCGTCGTCACGCCGGCCCAGAAGTACATCCTGGGCCCCGTGGTCATCCCGGGCACCCAGATCAAGGGCGCGTCCAACGGCATGGCCCAGGCCCAGAGCGGCGTCTCCACCAACCAGTGGGTCGTCAACATCGACTTCGACGAGGAGGGCGCCAAGACCTTCACGGAGGTCACCCAGAAGCTCACCCCGTACCCCGAGGGCGACCCGCGCAAGCAGTTCGCGATCCTGCTGGACGGGGACGTGATCTCCGCGCCGCAGTCCAACGTGGTCATCACCAACGGCAGCGCGCAGATCAGCGGCCCCACCCTGAACGAGCAGACGACGGCGCAGCTGGCCGAGCAGCTCAACTACGGCTCCCTGCCGATCTCCTTCTCGATCGAGTCCGAGCAGCAGATCTCCGCCACGCTCGGCCGAGACCAGCTCTTCTGGGGCCTGATCGCCGGTCTGATCGGCCTCGGCCTCGTGGCCGTGTACCAGTTCTTCCAGTACCGGGCCCTGGGCCTGCTGACCTTCGCCTCGATCATCGTGGCGGGCGTGCTGACGTGGCTGGCCATCGCGATCCTGGGCTGGACGGACAACTACCGCCTGTCCCTCGCGGGCATCGCCGGGCTCATCGTGGCGATCGGTCTGACGGCGGACTCGTTCATCGTCTACTTCGAACGCATCAAGGACGAGCTGCGCGCGGGCCACACCGTGCCCGTCGCCGTGCACGAGGGCTGGAAGCGCGCCCAGCGGACGATCACCGCGTCCAAGGCCGTGAACCTGCTGGCCGCCGTCGTGCTGTACTTCGTGGCCGTCGGCAACGTGCGCGGCTTCGCGTTCACCCTCGGCCTCACCGCGATCGCCGACCTGATCGTGGTGTTCATGTTCACCCACCCGCTCATGGTGCTGCTGGCCCAGACCCGCTTCGTGGGCGAGGGACACCCGATGTCCGGGCTGGACCCGTCGCTGCTGGGCGGGCCGTCCCTGTATCAGGGCGCCGGCCGCGTCCGCGAGCCCGCCCCCGCCCCCCGCACCGGGGTTCCGGCGGAGGACTCCGACGAGCCGGCCGACGCCGACGACGCGGCGGCCGCCGTCGCCCCGCGGCCGCTCGCCGCGACGGGCGCCCCCCGCGCGGGCTCGTCCGCCCGGGGCGGCCGCCGCTCGCGCACCGCGCCGCCCATGACGATCGCCGAGCGACGCCGCGCCGAGCGCCGCCGCCAGGAGGAGGACCAGTGAACCGTTTCGCCGACTGGGGCAACGCCCTCTACTCGGGCCGCATCTCCTACCCGTTCATCCAGCGCTGGCGGCGGTGGTTCGCCCTCGCCGCCCTGCTGCTCGTCCTCGCCGGCGGCCTGACCGCCCTGCGCGGCGGCTTCAACCTCGGCATCGAGTTCCGGGGCGGCTCCGAGTTCACCGTCTCGCAGACGGCCTCCACCGACGTGGCCGCGGGCGAGCGCGCCGTGACCGACGTGCTGGCCGACGGCCACGCCACCGTCACGAACGTCGCCCCGGGCACCGTGCGCGTCCAGACCGAGCAGCTCGACGACGCCCAGACCCGAGCCGTGGCCGCGAACCTGCAGGAGGCCTACGGCGTGGGCCAGGACCAGGTGACCTCGACCTTCGTGGGACCGACCTGGGGCGACGCCGTGTCGCAGCAGGCCCTGATCGGCCTGGTGATCTTCGTGGTGCTCGTGACCCTGTTCATGGCCGTGTACTTCCGCACCTGGAAGATGTCCCTGGCCGCCGTGCTCGGCATGCTCTACGTGGTCGCGCTGACCGCCGGCATCTACGGCGCCACCGGCTTCGAGATCACGCCGTCGGCCATCATCGGCTTCCTCACGATCCTGTCCTACGCGCTCTACGACACCGTGGTGGTCTTCGACAAGATCCGCGAGAACACGATCGGGGCCGAGGAGGACCCGGAGCGCTCCTTCGTCGAGAACGTGAACCTCGCGGTGAACCAGACGCTCGTCCGGTCCATCACCACCTCCGTCGTCGGCATCCTGCCGGTCGGCTCGATCCTGTTCATCGGCGCGGGGCTGCTCGGTGCCGGCACGCTGCGGGACATCGCGCTCGCGCTGTTCGTGGGCATCATCGTGGGCACCCTGTCCACCCTGTTCCTCCAGGCGCCGCTGTACGCCCTGCTGCGCCGCAACGACGCGGACGTGCGCGACCACGACGCCCGCGCCGCGGCCCGCGCCGCCCGGGAGCGTGGCTCCGACACGGTCACCGATCCCGACGTCGCCCCCTGGGACGACGGCGCGCGACTCTGACGGAGCCGCTGCGGCCCCGGTGCACCTGCCACCGGGCCCGGCGGTCTTTCTGGGGCGGGGCGGGACGGGCGCGGGTAGACTCGCCGATCATCCCGGCCGGAGCGGTCGGGGCCGCACGAGTCAGGAGGCGTGGCCCATGAGCGAACAGGACCCCACTCCCGTCCCGGTCCGGCCCCGCAGCCGGATCGCACGCCTGACCGGCCGGCACGCCACCGAGTACTCGCCCCTGCTCGAGCCGCTGATGCGCACGGTGCGGCAGCGAGCCACCAAGACCGAGCTGGCCGACATCGTCCGCGCCTTCGAGGTCGCCCGCGCGGCACACGAGGGGCAGATGCGGCGCTCCGGGGACCCGTACATCACCCACCCCGTCGCGGTCGCCACGATCCTCGCCGAGATCGGCGTGACCGGCCCGACGCTCCTGGCGGCCCTGCTGCACGACACCGTCGAGGACACGGACTACTCCCTGGAGCGCCTGCGCGCCGACTTCGGCTCCGACGTCGCCCTCCTCGTGGACGGCGTGACCAAGCTGGACAAGGTGACCTACGGCGCCGCGGCGCAGGCCGAGACCGTGCGCAAGATGGTCATCGCAATGGCCCAGGACGTGAACGTCCTGCTCATCAAGCTCGCCGACCGGCTGCACAACGCGCGGACGTGGCGGTACGTCTCCCCGGAGTCCAGCGCGCGCAAGGCCCAGGAGACCCTGGACATCTACGCCCCGCTGGCCCACCGGCTCGGCATGAACACCGTCAAGTGGGAGCTCGAGGACCTCTCCTTCGCCGCCCTCAAGCCCAAGATGTACGCGGAGATCGTGCGCCTCGTGGGGGAGCGGAACCCGGAGCGGGAGAAGCACATCGCGGCGCTGCGCACCGTGATCGAGGAGCATCTGCGCGAGCACCGGATCCGGGCGACCGTCACCGGACGGCCGAAGCACTACTACTCGATCTACCAGAAGATGGTGACGCGCGGGAAGGACTTCGACGACATCCACGACCTGACGGGCATCCGGGTGCTCGTGGACTCCGTGCGTGACTGCTACGCCGTGCTCGGCGTGATCCACGCCCGCTGGAACCCGGTCCCGGGCCGGTTCAAGGACTACATCGCGGTCCCGAAGCTGAACATGTACCGCTCCCTGCACACCACGGTGATGGTGCCGGGCGGCAAGCCGGTGGAGATCCAGATCCGCACGCAGGAGATGCACCGCCAGGCCGAGTACGGCGTCGCCGCGCACTGGCGGTACAAGGCCCAGGCCGCCGGCCAGGGGCCGGTGCAGGCCACGCCGGCCTGGCTGCGCTCGGTGATGGACTGGCAGGCGGACACCCGGGACCCGGACGAGTTCCTCGCCTCGCTGCGCACCCAGATCGGGGCGGACGAGGTGTACGTCTTCACGCCGAAGGGGGAGATCCGCACCCTGCCGGCCGGATCCACGCCCGTGGACTTCGCCTACGCCATCCACACCGACGTCGGCCACCGCACCATCGGTGCCCGGGTCAACGGCAAGCTCGTCCCGCTGTCCACGCCGCTGAGCCACGGCGACACCGTGGAGGTCTTCACCTCGCGCGCCGAGGACGCGGGCCCGAGCCGGGACTGGCTGGGCTTCGTGGTCTCGCCACGGGCCCGGTCCAAGATCCGTCACCACTTCGCCACGCAGCGTCGCGGCGAGCAGGCCGACCGGGGACGCGAGTCGCTGACCCGTCAGCTGCGCAAGGCCGGCATGGCCGTGCAGCACGTGCTCGGCGGCGAGGAGCTGGTGCAGGTGGCCACGGATCTCGGCTACGCGGACCTCGACGGGCTGTTCGTAGCCCTCGGCGACGGTCACGTGTCCGCGCAGTCCGTGCAGGAACGCGTCGCGGAGCGCCTCGCTCCGCCGACGCCGACGCAGGCCGAGCCGGAGGGCGAACTGACCGTCGGCGAGGTGGACCTGCAGGAGCTGGTCCCCGCTCAGGCGCGGCGCGCCCCCGCGCGGGCCACCAACGACGCCGGCGTGCTCGTGGACGGCGACGGCGGTGTCATGGCCAAGCTGGCCCGGTGCTGCAACCCGGTGCCGCCGGATGCCATCGACGGATTCGTCACCCGCGGCTCCGGGGTCTCCGTGCACCGGGTCGACTGTCCGAACCTGGCGACCCTGCTCGCGCAGGAGCCGGAGCGCCGCACCCCGGTCAGCTGGGCGCCGTCGCGGGACACCGTCTACCTGGTCGAGATCCAGATCGAGGCGCTGGACCGCAAGTCGCTGCTCTCCGACGTCACACGGGTCCTCTCCGAGAACCACGTGAACATCCTCTCGGCCTCCGTGAACACCACCCGCGACCGCGTGGCGATGAGCCGGTTCGTCTTCGAGATGGGCGACCCCCGGTTCCTCGGCCACGTGATCGACGCGGTGCGCCGCATCGACGGCGTCTTCGACGTGCACCGCACCTGAGCCTGACGGCCTCAGTCGGGGACGTCCAGCGCCGCCAGCAGGGCGCCCAGCCGGCGCCTGGCCGCCACGACGCCGGCACGGCGGGTCCGGCGGGCCAGCCGCTCCCGCAGCCCGGCGGCGCCGTGGGCGCCGATCACGGCGGCGGCGCGCCGCGACGCATCCGGGTCCGCGCTGAGCAGCAGGTCTTCGACCGTCCGGGCGGGCGTGGTGACCCGCACGGGGCCGAACCGGAGCACGTCCTGCTCGGCGGGGGCGACGCCCGTGGCATCGGCGGCGACGTCCGACTCGGTGAGCGTCCAGGGCAGCAGGCCCCCGCCGGCGGGGCGCCGGTGGAAGTGCGGCACGGCGGCGTGCAGCCGCCCGGGCGCCGCGCCGCCGGCCAGGATCCAGGCCGCCGACGGGCCGATCGCGGTCCAACCGGCGGCCAGGAGCGGGCCGCCGAGGGTCCACAGGGCAGCGGCCCGGACCGCGGGGTCGTCCGCCGCGTCCGGCCGCGCCCACACTCCGGGCAGCAGCGGCCGCACGGCGCCCCGCGCGCCGAGCGCCTGCAGCTCCGGCTCCGTGAAGGGGTCGCCCGCCAGCACGAGCGCCCCGGTCGGGGCGGTCTCCTCGATCGTCACGGTCGTCATGCCCGGAGCCTGCCAGAGACGAGGACGCCCCCGCGGCCGCCTGTGGACAGGCGGGCCGCGGGGGCGTGCTCGAGACGCGTGGGGCTCAGCGAAGCTCGGAGGCCGAGGCCTCGAGGGCCTGCTTCCACTGCAGGCGCGCGTCGAGCGCCTCCTGGGCCTTCGTGACGGCGCGCTGGTCGCCCTGGGCCTGGGCCCGGGCGAGATCCGCCTCGAGCCCGGCGATGGTCTCCTCGAGCTGCGTGAGGGCGGAGTTCGTGCGGGCCTTGGTCTCCGGGTCGGTGCGGCGCCAGTGCTCGTTCTCCGCCTGCTTGAGGGCGTCCTCGAGCTTGCGGAAGCCCTCCTCCATGCGACGGACGTCCCCGCGGGGCACGCGGCCGGCATCCTCCCACCGCCCGCGCAGCTCGTTGAGCGCGCGCCGCCCGGCCTTGACGTCCGTGAAGGGGAGCAGCTTCTGGCCGTCGGCGAGGATCTGCTCCTTCACCTTCAGGTTGGCCCCGTACTCGCGGTCGATCTCCTGGTTCGCGGCCTTGCGGGCGGCGAAGAAGACATCCTGGGCGGCGCGGAAGCGGGCCCAGAGGGCGTCGTCCTCCTTGCGGGAGGCCCGGGGGGCGCGCTTCCACTCGTCCATCAGGTCGCGGTACTTGCCGGCGGTCACGCCCCAGTCGGTGGAGGTGGACAGCTCCTCGGCGCGGGCGATGAGGCGCTCCTTGACCTGCTTGGCCTCGGCCGAGGCGGCGTCCAGCCGGGAGAAGTGGGCGCGGCGGGTCTTGTCGAACGTGGTGCGGGCGCCGCGGAAGCGCTTCCACAGGTCGTCCTCGACCGACTTGGCCAGACGCGGGCCGGCCTTCTGGGCGGCCTTCCACTCCTCGAACAGCTCCGTCATGCGCTGGGACGCGGTCTTCCAGGGCATCCGCTCGGCCGGGGTCTGGGCGAAGGTCTCGGCCTCGGCGACGATGGCCTCGCGGGTGGCCAGCTGCTCGGCCTGGGCGGCCTGCCGGGCCTCCTGTTCCGCGGCGCGGTAGTCGCCCAGGAGGGTCTCCAGGGCCGCCAGGCGGGTGCGGAGGGCGTCCATGTCGCCGACCATGTGGCGCTCGTTCACCGCGGTCGTCATCTGGCCCAGCGCCCGGCCCAGCTCACTCGAGGGGGCGCCGGCGGCGATGCGCTGCTCGAACAGGGCCATCTGGGCGCGCACGTCGTCGTACTTGCGCACGAAGTACGCCAGCGCGTCCTCGGTGCTCGCGTCCGGCACCTGGCCGACCGCGTGCTCCTCCTGCCCGTCCAGCAGCGTGACGTGGCCGTCCTCGCTCACCCGGGCGAACGCGGCGGCCTCCTCTACCGGGGTGGGGGGCACGGTCGGGGCCACGACGGGGGCCGGGGCGGCGGGCGTCGCGGGGCGCACGGCGGCCGGGCTGGCCTTCTTCATGGCGGCCGGGGAGGGCGCGGCGGGCGCCTCGGCGGGCTGGGCGGAATCACCGTGCGCCGGCGCGTCGGGGACGGGCCGCGCCTCGGCGGCCTCGGCCGGCGCGGGGGTGGCCTCGGTGGTGGGGGACTGCTGGTCGTCGGGCTGCATGTGATTGGTCACCGCTGGAACTCTCCCTGACTGCGCCGGCGCGCAGTCGTCGAGGGATGCGGCCGGTCGGGATGGACACGAACAGGGCCAGCGTACCGGGCCGGACAGCGCCCGCGCCTAGAATGGGCCGGTGCGCCGGCGGGGGACCGTCGTGCGTCCCCGCCGTCGTCGTCTCGAAGGATCGCCATGTCCCGCAAGGCCTCCCTGTCCGGTTTCCACGAGTGGCTGCCCGCCGAGCGACTCGTGGAGCAGCACGTGCTCGACACGCTGCGGCGGACCTTCGAGCTGCACGGGTTCGCCGGCATCGAGACCCGTGCCGTGGAGACCCTGGGCCAGCTGCTGCGCAAGGGCGAGGTGGACAAGGAGGTCTACGCGGTCTCGCGCCTGGCCGAGGACGAGGAGGTCGCCGCGGGCCGGCGCGATCCCAGGGACCCGGCCGACCCCAAGCGCCTGGCCCTGCACTTCGACCTCACCGTGCCGTTCGCCCGCTACGTCGTGGAGAACGCCGGCCACCTCGCCTTCCCCTTCCGTCGCTACCAGATGCAGAAGGTCTGGCGCGGGGAGCGCCCCCAGGAGGGCCGCGCCCGCGAGTTCACCCAGGCGGACATCGACGTCGTCGGCGACGGCGCCCTCTCGCCCCGGTACGACGCCGACGTCGCACTGGTGATGGCCGAGGCGCTCGGCGCCCTGCCGATCGGCGACTTCCTCATCCGCGTGAACAACCGCAAGCTCGCCGAGGGCTTCTACCGGGGCATCGGCCTGGAGGACACCGCCGGCGTGCTGCGCAGCATCGACAAGCTGGAGAAGGTCGGCCCGGAGGAGGTCGCGCGGCTGCTCCAGGAGGAGGTCGGCGCGAGCCCCGAGCAGGCTGCGCAGGCGCTGGCCCTGGCGGACATCCGTACGCCGGACGCCTCGTTCGTCGAGCGGGTCCGCGCCCTGGGGGTGACCCACGAGCTGCTCGAGGAGGGGCTGACCGAGCTGGCCGACGTCGTCGCCACCCTGCACCGCCGCGCCCCCGGGCGCGCCGTGGCGGACCTGTCCATCGCGCGCGGCCTGGACTACTACACGGGCACCGTCTACGAGACCGTCCTGGTGGGCCACGAGCAGCTCGGCTCGATCTGCTCGGGCGGCCGCTACGACGCGCTCGCGTCCAAGGGGAACCGCGTGTTCCCCGGTGTCGGACTGTCCATCGGCGTGACGCGGCTGGTGATGCGCATGCTGTCCCAGCAGATGGCCGTGGCCTCCCGCTCCGTGCCGACCGCGGTGTACGTGGCGCTGACGGCGGACGAGGACTGGTCCGAGGCCCAGGACGTCGCGGCCCTGCTGCGGGAGCGCGGCATCCCCGCGGAGGTCGCGGTGTCCGCGGAGAAGTTCGGCAAGCAGATCAAGTACGCGGATCGCCGCGGCATCCCGTTCGTCTGGTTCATGGGCCGGGACGACGCCGGCGCGCGGGTCCACGAGGTGAAGGACATCCGCTCCGGCGAGCAGCACGCCGCGGACCCGGCCGACTGGACCCCGCCGGCCGAGGACCTGCTGCCGCAGGTCGCCCGCGCGCAGGACTGAGCGGGCGGGCCGGTGCGTCGGCCCCGGCGTGCGACGCCGACACCCGTCCGCGCGTCGGGTCACCGGCGGCGGCGCCCGGCCCGCACGAACGCGCGCCCGCCCACCCCGATCAGGAACACGCCCGCCATCGCGGCCACGGACATCGGCGGCAGGCTGAAGGCGAGCAGCAGGCACAGGGCCAGGCCGAGCACGTTGACGGCGCGCGGGACGCGCAGCGGGCGCGGCCGGGCCGGGCGGCGGCCGTCGTCCCCGCGCAGGGTCAGGGCGGACAGGTTCGCCACCGCGTAGTAGACGAGCACGCCGAACGAGCTGAAGCCCACCACGGTGAGGATGTCCGTGGTGAGCAGGAGCAGGATCACGGCCACGGCCACCGTCAGCTGAGCCGTCCACGGCGTGCCGGTCCCCGCATGGACCCGTGCCAGGGGGCGGGGCAGGTCGGACTCGCGGGCCATGGCCAGGGCGGTGCGGGAGATGCCCGTCAGCAGGTTGAGCATGGCCCCGGCCGCGGCGAGGGCGGCGCCGGCCACGGCCACCCAGCCCCAGCCGGAGCCCAGGGCGGTCTCGAGCAGGTCGCGCACGGGCGCCGGGGACCGGGCCAGCCCGGAGGTCCCGAGGCCCGAGATCAGCGCCGTGGCGAGCAGCAGGTACAGCGCCACGGTCACGGCGAGGGCGATCAGGATGGCGCGCGGGATCGTGCGTGCGGGGTCGATGACCTCCTCACCCATGGTGGCCACGCGCGCGTAGCCGGCGAACGCGAAGAACAGGACGCCCGCGCCCATGAGCACTCCCTGCACGGGGGAGTCGACGCCGAGCGCCGCGGCCGAGCCCCCGGGGGCCTCGCGCGTCAGGCCCGCGCCGATGGCCAGCACGAGCACGGCGAGCACGGGCACGAGGATCGCCGTCGTCGCCTGCGCGGTCCGCGTCACGCCCGCCATCGCGACGCCGGTGAGCACGACGACGGCGGCCACGCCCGTCCACCGGGCCGCGGCGGCGTCGTCGGGGAAGAGGTACAGGCCGAGGGTGGCCGCCATCGCGGCCACCGACGCGGTCTTGCCCGTGACGAAGCCCCAGCCGGCGACGAAGCCGGCCCACGGGTGCAGCTGCCGCCGGCCGTAGACGTAGGCGCCGCCGGACTCGGGGTGGACGGTGGCCAGCTGCGCCGTGGACAGGGCGTTGCACAGGGCCGCGACGGCCGCGACCGCCAGGGCCGCGTACAGCAGGCCCGGGTGGCCGCCGGTGAGCGCGGCCGCCAGGCCGATCGCGGTGAACACGCCCGCGCCGATCATCGAGCCGAGGCCGATCGCGACGGCGTGGAGCAGGGTCAGGCGGCGCTGCAGGGCGGCGGTCATGACGGGGTCCTCCTGGGCTGGGGCAATGCGGGCGGGGCACTAGACTGACGGGAACGGCGCGCGCCCGCCCCGCAGGCGTATCACACGGCGTCGACCATCACATGAACCCCGCACATCGTCCGGCGACCGGACGGAGAGGATCCTCGTGCTGCGCACCCACTCCCTCGGCGAGCTCAACGCCTCGCTCATCGGCCAGACCGTCACCGTCACCGGCTGGGTGGCGCGGCGGCGCGACCACGGCGGCGTGGCCTTCGTGGACCTGCGCGATGCCTCCGGCTTCGCCCAGGTCGTGGTGCGGGACGAGGCGGACTTCGACCCGCTGCGCAACGAGTGGGTCCTGCAGGTCACCGGCACGGTCGAGCGCCGCCCCGAGGGCAATGAGAACCCGAACCTGCCCTCCGGTGAGATCGAGCTGATCGCGGAGACCGTGACGGTGCTCAACACCGCCGCCGCGCTGCCGTTCCAGGTGGACGAGCACGTGGAGGTCGGCGAGGAGGCCCGGCTGCGCCACCGCTACCTGGACCTGCGCCGCCCGCAGCCCTCGCGCATCATGCGCCTGCGCTCCGAGGTCAACCGGACGGCGCGCGAGCTGCTGCACGGCGAGGGCTTCGTGGAGGTCGAGACCCCGACACTCACGCGCTCGACGCCGGAGGGCGCCCGCGACTTCCTCGTCCCGGCCCGCCTGGCTCCCGGCTCCTGGTACGCCCTGCCGCAGTCACCGCAGCTGTTCAAGCAGCTGCTGCAGGTGGGTGGGATCGAGAAGTACTACCAGATCGCCCGCTGCTACCGCGACGAGGACTTCCGGGCTGACCGTCAGCCCGAGTTCACCCAGTTGGACATCGAGGCCTCCTTCGTGGAGCAGGACGACGTGATCGCCCTCGGCGAGAAGATCGTCAAGGCCGTGTGGGCGCTCGTCGGCGTGGACGTGCCGACGCCGATCCGCCGCATGACCTACGCCGAGGCGATGGAGAACTACGGCTCGGACAAGCCGGACCTGCGCTTCGGCCTCGAGCTGACGGACCTGACCGAGTACTTCAAGGACACCCCGTTCCGCGTGTTCCAGAACGAGTACGTGGGCGCCGTCGTGATGCCGGGCGGCGCCTCCCAGGCCCGCCGCACCCTCGACGCGTGGCAGGAGTGGGCCAAGCAGCGCGGCGCCAAGGGCCTGGCCTACGTGCTCATCCAGGAGGACGGCGAGCTGACCGGCCCGGTGTCCAAGAACATCTCCGAGGAGGAGAAGGCCGGCCTGGCCGCCGCCGTGGGTGCGAACCCGGGCGACTGCGTGTTCTTCGCCGCCGGCAAGCCGAAGGAGTCCCGCGCGCTGCTGGGTGCGGCCCGCGTGGAGATCGGCCGTCGCTGCGGGCTGTTCACCGACGCCGGTGACGGCGTGGCCGCGAAGGACGCCGACTGGGCGTTCGTGTGGGTCGTGGACGCGCCGATGTTCGAGCCGGCGGCCGACGCCGTGGCCTCGGGCGACGTCGCCGTGGGCGCGGGCGCCTGGACCGCCGTGCACCACGCGTTCACCTCGCCCAAGCCGGAGTTCGCGGACACCTTCGACACCGACCCGGGCTCGGCCCTGGCCTACGCGTACGACATCGTGTGCAACGGCAACGAGATCGGCGGCGGCTCCATCCGCATCCACCGTCAGGACGTGCAGGAGCGTGTGTTCGAGGTCATGGGCCTGTCCTCGGAGGAGGCGAACGAGAAGTTCGGCTTCCTGCTCGAGGGCTTCAAGTACGGCGCCCCGCCGCACGGCGGCATCGCGTTCGGCTGGGACCGCGTGGTCGCCCTGCTGGCCGGCACCGAGTCGATCCGCGAGGTCATCGCCTTCCCGAAGACCGGCAACGGCTATGATCCGCTGACCGCCGCCCCGGCGCCCATCACCGCCCAGCAGCGCAAGGAAGCCGGCGTCGACGCGCAGCCGGAGCCGACGAAGGCCGAGGCCGAGCCGGAGGCCTGATCCGGGCCCGCGGCGGGCCCGCCGTCGGAGCGGGCACGGGGGATCATCTGCGCAGACGACCCTTCCGGGCCTCACCCAAGGCGCCGGAAGGGTCGTTTCCGCAACAGATCGGTGGCAGAGGTCGTGCTGCGGCCCGGCCTCAGCCGTGCCGCGGGCCGGCCAGCTCGTCCGAGTCCACGATCAGCGTGAACGGCCCGGAGTTGGTGAGGGAGACGTCCATCATCGCGCCGAACACCCCGCGCTCCACGCGCACGCCCGAGGACTCCAGCTCGGCCATGAACCGCTCGTACAGCGGCTGCGCCTGCTCGCCCTTGGCGGAGCGGGTCCACGACGGGCGACGTCCCTTGCGGACGTCCCCGTAGAGGGTGAACTGGCTGACCACGAGCGCCGGGGCGCCGGCGTCGGTGAGGGACCGCTCGCCGTCGAGCATGCGGAGCCCGGCCACCTTGCGGGCCACCTGCTCTGCCACAGCCGCCGTGTCCGTGACCGACACTCCGAGCAGGATCACCAGTCCTTCACCCGCGAAGGAGCCGACGACCTCTCCGTCGACGGTCACGGACGCGGACTGGGCTCTCTGGCAGACGGCACGCATGCAGCCATCCTGCCATCGGCGCGCTCGGGTGCCCCCGGGGCTCAGCGGCCGCGGCCGGGGTTCACCTCGTACACGGTGGTCGAACCGGAGACCTCGTTGGCCACGATCAGCAGGGCCGAGCCGGAGGGGGACTCGTGGGCCGGCACGAAGGCCAGGCCCTCGGCGCCCATGTCACCCAGGCCGGCTGCGGCGTCGTCGCCCGCGGCATCCCAGTCACGGTCGTTGACGTAGTCCACGTAGGTGGCGTTCCGCGGGTCGGTGATGTCGAAGACCATCACGCCGCCGATGCGCTCGAGGCCCACGAACGCGTAGGTGCGGCCCTGGATCGTGCCCACCACCACGGACTCGGGCTCGGGCCCCTTGTCATCCGAACGGGAGTCCCCGGACGGGGTCTCGTCGTTGTCCGCGTTGAACGCGTGCTCCGGCAGCTCGCCGGCGGCCACGAGCCGGGCGATCTGCTCCTCGATCATGCCGGCGGAGTCGAACAGGCGGGTGCCGTCCGCGGTGTAGATGGAGAAGGACCGGCCGCCCAGTGTGGTCAAGGAGGAGTGGCACTCGCGCTCAGAGTCGTAGCCGAGGTCGGTGAGCACCTTCAGGCGGCCCAGGGCATCCTTCTTCTGCAGGGCCTTGGCCCCCGGGAACTCGGCGGCGCACAGGTCCAGGTCGCTGACGCGCTCGGAGTCGTTGAAGTCGCCCCACTCCCGCCCGTCACCCTCGTTGGCGGTGACGACCAGGTTCTGACCGCGCCAGCGGTACGTGTCGATGCCGTCGGGCATGGGCAGGCCGTAGACCGGCCAGTGGCCCAGCTCGATGCCGCCGTCCTTGTCCGAGGCGTCCAGCATGCCCTCGGTGGACCAATCGGTGGGCGTCAGCGCCCAGAGGTCCTCCAGCGTGGCGGACTTCAGGTCCACGACGGCGACGGCGTTGGCCTCCTGCACGGACACGTAGGCGGTGCGTCCGGTCGGGTCGATGGTGACGTACTCCGGCTCGAGGTTGCGAGCCACCCGACCGGCGGGCTCGTGACCGGTGGGCACGGCCACATCGGGGCCGGAGACGCGCACGCCGGCGGGCAGGGCGGTGCCGGCGTCATAGGCGCGGAAGTCCACGGTGCGCACCGCGTCCTGGGTCAGGCGGGAGAACTGCTGGGCGTTCTTCGGCACGGAGACCACGGAGATCGTGCCCTCCGGGTCGACGGAGAAGTCGTCGGCCGGTTCGCCCTCGTTGGCGACCACCACGTACGCCCCGTTCGGGGAGAAGGCCAGCGAGTCCGGCAGGGCGCCCACTCGCACCCCGCCGAGGTAGCGCAGGGTGGTGGTGTCGAAGAACACGACCCAGCCGTGGTCGGTCTTCTCGGCGGCCTCCACGGCGACGGCCATCACGCCGCCGGAGACGGCCACGGAGTTCACCGTGGCGCCCTTGTCCGTGACGGAGCCGTCTGCGGTGTGCAGGCCCTCGGCGGAGAGGGTCCGCTCGGCCACGGGGGCGGCGTCGGCGCCCAGGCGCATGACGTCGACGGCGCCGCGCTGCGCGTTCACCACGAACAGGCGGCCGGAGACCGCGTCGAAGGCCGGGATCTCGGCGGCGGACTCGCCGAACACGCCGGTCTCGTGGGTGCCGGCGCGGGTGAGCTCGACGCTCTTGCCGGACGGGTTGGCGGCGATGGCGGCGCGCTGGGCCGTGGCCGAGTGCGGGGCGGGCGCGCTGAGGGAGGCCGGGGCGAGGAAGGCCGTGGACAGGGTCGCGGCGGTGACGGCCGTGGCGAGGTGTGCGAGGCGAGGCATGGATGCTCCAGTCAGGGCAGGGAGGCGGAGGACGGGGTCACCCCATCGCACGGATGTGAACGGTCCGTGACGTCCCGGCCAGCGCGCGGTGTCCCGCGGGTGTCGACGTCGCCGGACGCCCCGCGTGCTGTCCGCCGAGGTCAGTCCCCAGCCGGCAGCCCCGCGAGCACCCGCACCGTCGTGAGGTTCCGGGCCGTGCCGCGCACCCCGAGCGCCCGGTCGAGGCGGGCCGGAGTGAGCGGGGAGTCGGCGACCCCCGTGGCGCAGCGCGTCCACAGCAGCCGTCCCTCGAGGGCCGTGCGATCGGGCCCCGCGGGTCGGTCGTCCCCGTGGTCGAGCGCGGCCAGGGCGGTGGCCGCCTCGGGTGCGGGGTCGTCCTCGAGCACGGTGAGCTGGGTGCGCTGCGGCGCGCCGCCGGCCCAGGGGAGCGCGTCGTGCAGCTCCAGGGCGCGTCGGAGCGTGCCCACGCCCACGAGGACCACGGGAACATCGAGGCCGCCCTCCTCACGCGCCCGTCGTGCGAACCCCTCCCGCACGCCCTCCGCGGCCGCGTCGGAGGAGGCCCGGAACAGGACGTTGCCGCTGGCCAGGTGGGTGGTGACCGCCTCCCCGCCGGCGGCCTGGGCCCAGCGGATCAGCGTGTCCTTGCCGACGCGGTTGCTCCGGCCCACGTTGATCCCGCGCAGCAGCAGGACGTGGGTGTGGTCGGTGCGCGGGGCGGCGGGCCTCATGCGGCCATGATGCCACCCTCGCGCCCGCCGGCCGAGGACTACCCTGGACCCGATGGACGACCTCTTCAGCGCCGCGCACACCGGGGCCGACGACGACGGCCCGGCCGGCACCGTGGCCGCCCCGCACCCCGGCGCGCCGCTGGCCGTGCGCATGCGCCCGCGCACGCTGGATGACGTGCTGGGCCAGCGGCACCTCATGCGGCCGGGCTCCCCGCTGCGCAAGCTCGCCGAGCCCGATCCGGACTCCGCCGCGGGACCGAGCTCGGTCATCCTGTACGGGCCGCCGGGCATCGGGAAGACGACGCTGGCCCACGTGATCGCGCGCGTCCCCGGGCGCACGTTCACGGAGCTGTCCGCCATCACGGCCGGCGTGAAGGACGTGCGGCAGGTGATGGAGCAGGCCCAGCGCGAACGCGACCTCTACGGCCGCACCACCGTCCTGTTCCTCGACGAGATCCACCGCTTCTCCAAGGCGCAGCAGGACGCGCTGCTGCCGGGCGTCGAGAACCGCTGGGTCGTGCTCGTGGCGGCGACCACGGAGAACCCGTCCTTCTCGGTGATCGCACCCCTGCTCTCCCGGTCGCTGCTGCTCACGCTGCGTCCGCTCACGGACGACGACATCGTCGGGCTGCTGGACCGTGCCGTGACCCAGGAGCGCGGGCTCAACGGGGCCGTGGTGCTCGAGGACGACGCGCGGGACTACCTGGTGCGGATGGCCGGCGGCGACGCGCGGCGGGCGCTCACGGTGCTGGAGGCCGCGGCCGGCGTCGCCCTGGACAAGGCGCGGGAGGTCGGCCGGGCGGGGGAGGGCGCCGTCGCGGTCACGGAGGAGGACGCCGCGCAGGCGATGGACCACCACGTCCAGCGCTACGACAAGGACGGCGACCAGCACTACGACGTGATCAGCGCCTTCATCAAGTCCATCCGCGGCTCGGACGTGGACGCGTCGATGCACTACCTCGCCCGGATGCTGGAGGCGGGGGAGGACCCCCGGTTCATCGCCCGGCGGCTGATCATCTCCGCGTCCGAGGACGTGGGCATGGCCGACCCGACCGCGCTGCAGACCGCCGTGGCCGCCGCCCAGGCCGTGCAGCTGATCGGCATGCCGGAGGGACGCATCATCCTGGCGCATGCCGTGACGCATCTGGCCACCGCGCCGAAGTCCAATGCGAGCTACACCGCCGTGAACGAGGCGATCGCGGACGTGCGGGCCGGCCACACGGGCGCGGTGCCGGCGCACCTGCGGGACGCGCACTACCCCGGCGCGGCGGCCCTCGGCCACGGCCAGGGCTACGTCTACAGCCACGACGAGCCGCACGCCGTGGCGCGTCAGCAGTACGCCCCGGACCCTCTGGTGGGGAAGGACTACTACCGGCCCAAGGCCATCGGCCACGAGAAGCGGCTCGGTGAGCAGGTGGCCGCGCTGCGCCGGATCATCCGCGATGAATGACGGCGGGCGCCCTCCCGCCCGCCAGAGTGTGGGCGCCGCCCCGGCTCTGGTAGAGTGGTCCGCTGTCTGGCAGGCGCTGTGCCCCGGACGCATCCCCCTCGAACGGTCCACGGGACACCCGCGTGCCCGGGCGAGGGACGCGCAGCGCATCAGTGGATGACGGGCGGCGGCACGCCCCTCAGCTCTCCTCAGGATCGCGGGGAGGCCAGGTTCGAGTCCCCTTGACCCGTGCGCCCCGGCGCCCGGACGAGACCTCGAGACAAACCCGAACCGTGCCGCACGTCAAGGAAAGGCAGGTCCACCATGAGTGGCAACCTTCGCACCCGCCGCACCGTGCGGCACTCCCGCGCCCTGGGCATCGCGCTGACCCCCAAGGCCGAGAAGTACATGGAGCGTCGTCCGTACGGCCCCGGCCAGCACGGCCGCGCCCGTCGCAAGCAGGACTCGGACTACGCGGTGCGCCTCAAGGAGAAGCAGCGTCTGCGCGCCCAGTACAACATCCGCGAGGCCCAGATGCGCCGCTACTTCGAGGAGGCCAAGCGCACCGCCGGCCTGACCGGTGAGAACCTGGTCGAGCTCCTCGAGCAGCGCCTCGACGCCCTCGTGCTGCGCGCCGGCTTCGCCCGCACCATCCAGCAGGCCCGCCAGCTCGTCGTGCACCGCCACATCCTGGTGGACGGCAAGCGCGTGGACATCCCCTCGTTCCGCGTGAAGGAGGGCCAGATGATCCACGTGCACGAGCGCTCGGAGAAGATGGTCCCCTTCCAGCTGGCCGCCGCCGGCGCCCACCAGCAGGTCCTGCCCGCCACCCCGGGCTACCTGACCGTGGAGATCGACAAGCTGCGCGCCACCCTCACCCGTCGCCCGAAGCGCTCCGAGGTCCCCGTGACCTGCGAGGAGCAGCTCGTGGTCGAGTACTACGCGCGCTGATCCGCCCCGTCCGGGTCCGTCCCGGACGACGGCGCCCCGCGCGTCCCGCAGGCCCGGTCACCTCTCGGAGGTGGCCGGGCCTGCGGCGTCCCCCGGGCCCGCCGCCGGGGATCGGCGCCGCGCCCGGTAAGGTGGGGCCGGAATCCCCGCCGTCCGAAGGAGGCCCCCGCCATGCTCCGCTCGCTGCTGCTCGTCGGCGCCGGCGCCGCATCCGGCTGGTTCGCACACCGCGCCCTCGGAGACCGTGCCCACCCGGCCACCGACGGGACCGACGCGCCGACGTCGGGCCCCGGCTCCGCTGGGGGGCGCGCGGGGTTCTCCGCCCGCCTGGACCCGGAGCGTCTGGCCCGCCAGGCCGGTGAGGCCGCCGCCGACGCCGCCACGGCCGCCCTGCAGGACGGTGCCCGGCGCCTGGCCGACCGCGTGCGCGCCCAGGCCCCCTGGGCCGCCCCCTACCTGCCCCACACGGGGCCGATCATCTCCGGGGAGACCGTGGAGCCGCCGTCGCACGGCGCCGCCCGCCCCCAGACCACCACCACGCAGAAGGACACCCCCGCATGAAGTCCCAGGAGATCGCCCGCCGCTGGACCGCCTTCTTCGAGTCCAGGGGGCACCGCGTGGTGCCGTCGGCGTCGCTCGTCTCGCCGGATCCGTCGCTGCTGTTCACGGTGGCCGGCATGGTCCCGTTCATCCCGTACTTCCTGGGGGAGCAGACCCCGCCGAGCCCGCGCGTCGTCTCGGTGCAGAAGTGCATCCGCACCGCGGACATCGAGGAGGTCGGCAAGACCGTCCGCCACGGCACCTTCTTCCAGATGTGCGGCAACTTCTCCTTCGGCGACTACTTCAAGGAGACGGCCATCCCGATGGCCTGGGAGCTGCTGACGTCCTCGGTCGAGGACGGTGGCTTCGGCCTGGACCCCGAGCGCCTCTGGGTCACCGTGTACCGCGAGGACGACGAGGCCGAGCGCATCTGGCGCGAGGACGTGGGCGTCCGTCCCGAGCGCATCCAGCGCATGGGCAAGGACGACAACTACTGGAACACCGGCCAGCCCGGCCCGGGCGGCCCCTGCTCGGAGATCTTCTACGACCGCGGCCCCGCGTACGGCGTCGACGGCGGCCCGGCCGCGGACGACACCCGCTACATCGAGATCTGGAACCTCGTGTTCATGCAGTACCGCCTCTCCGCGGTCCGCTCGAAGGACGACTTCGACATCGCCGGCGAGCTCGAGCACAAGAACATCGACACCGGTCTCGGCCTCGAGCGGCTCGCCATGATCCTCCAGGGTGTGGAGAACATGTACGAGACGGACCAGGTCCGCCCCGTGCTCGACCGCGCCGCGCAGCTGGCCGGTCGCTCCTACACCTCCACCGAGGACCCGGCCGATCCGCACTACGACGACGACGTCCGCCTGCGCATGGTGGCCGACCACGTGCGCTCGGCCCTGATGCTGATCAGCGACGGCGTGCGTCCCGGCAACGAGGGCCGCGGCTACGTGCTGCGCCGCCTCATCCGCCGCGTCGTCCGCGCCCTGCGCCTGATGGGCGTCACCGAGCCCGTGTTCCCCGAGCTGCTGCCGGTCTCCCGGGACGCGATGAAGGGCACCTACCCGGTGGTGGCGGACGAGTTCGAGCGCATCTCCCGGATCGCCTACGCCGAGGAGAAGGCGTTCCTGCGGACCATCGCCGCGGGCACGGCCCGCCTCGACGCCGCGGTGGGCCAGGCCCGCTCGGCGGGCGGCGGCATCGCGGGCCCGGACGCGTTCGAGCTGCACGACACCTACGGCTTCCCGATCGAGCTGACGCTGGAGATCGCGGAGGAGGCCGGCGTCGCCGTGGACGAGGCCGGGTTCCGCGCCCTCATGGCCGAGCAGCGCGACCGCGCCCGCGCGGACGCCAAGGCCAAGAAGTCCGGCCACACGGACACCGCCGTGTACCAGCGCCTGCGCGCCGAGGGCCAGACCCACTTCACCGGCTACACCGAGCACACCACCGAGTCCGTGGTGCGCGGCCTGCTGCAGAACGGCGAGGAGGTCGCGTCCGCGGGCGCCGGCACGGAGCTCGAGCTCGTCCTGGACGCCACGCCGTTCTACGCGGAGTCCGGCGGCCAGGCCGCGGACACCGGCCTGATCACCGGCGACGGCTTCCGCCTCGAGGTGCTCGACGTGCAGGCCCCCGTGAAGGGGCTGTCCGTGCACAAGGTCAAGGTCCTCGATGGCGAGGTCGCCGCCGGCGCGCAGGCCCTCGGCGCCATCGACCTGCAGCGCCGCCTCGACGGCGAGAAGGCCCACTCCGGCACCCACCTGGTGCACGCCGCGCTGCACCAGGTCCTCGGCCCCGAGGCCACGCAGTCCGGCTCCTTCAACAAGGAGGGCTACCTGCGCTTCGACTTCCGCTGGGCCGAGTCGCTCTCGGCCGGGGCCCGCTCCGAGGTCGAGGACGTGGTGAACATCGCCATCCGCGACGACCACACCGTGCTCACTCAGGAGATGAGCCTCGAGGAGGCGCGCGCACTCGGCGCGATGAGCCTGTTCGGCGAGAAGTACGGCGACCGGGTGCGCGTCGTGGAGATCGACGGCGCCTGGTCCCGCGAGCTGTGCGGCGGCACCCACGTGGGCCGCACCGCGCAGATCGGCTCGCTGACCCTGCTCGGCGAGCAGTCCGTGGGCTCGGGCAACCGCCGCGTCGAGGCGCTCGTCGGCCTGGACTCGTTCCGCCACCTCGCCGCGGAGCGCACCCTCGTCTCCGAGCTCTCGGAGATGTTCAAGGCCCCGGCCGAGGAGCTCAAGGACCGCATCGGCGCCACCCTGGACCGGCTCAAGGCGGCCGAGAAGCAGGTCGCGGAGCTGCGGGCCCAGGCGCTGCAGGCCCAGGCCGGCCAGCTCGCCGGGCAGGCCCAGGACGTCACGACCTCCGCCGGGACGGCGGTGCGGGTGCTGGCGCACCACGCCGGCGACGTGGCCGGGGACCAGCTGCGTTCCCTCGCGCTGGACCTGCGCGCCCGGATCGAGTCGGCCGGCGGCAACGCGGCGGGCACCCCCGTGCTCGTGGCCCTCACGGCCGAGGCCAAGGGCCGGCCCCTCGTGATCGTGGCGACCAACGAGGCCGCCCGCGCGGCCGGCCTCAAGGCGGGCGCCATGGTCAAGATCGCCACCGGCGTGCTCGGCGGCGGGGGCGGAGGCAAGGACGACGTCGCCCAGGGCGGCGGCCAGGACGTCACGCGCGTCGGGGATGCGCTCGACGCCGTCGTCGCCGCGGTGCGCGCGGCCTGAGGCGGACGTGAGCGCAGGTCAGGACGGGGCCGCCGTGGCGAGCGACGCCGTGCGCCGGGGGCGCACCCTCGGCGTCGACGTCGGCCGTGCCCGCGTGGGCGTCGCCTCGGCCGACCCCGACGGCCTGATCGCCACCCCCGTGGCCACCCTGCGGCGGGATGCGCGTCGACGTCGTGACGTGGACGAGCTCGTCGCCCACGCACGCGAGCTCGACGTCGTCGCCGTGTACGTCGGCCTGCCGGTGAATCTGCGGGGCGAGCACACGCCGTCCACGCAGGACGCCCTCGACTACGCGGACGCCGTCGCCGCCGCCCTCGTCGAGGTGAGCCACCCCGTGCCGGTCCGGCTCGTCGACGAGCGGCTCAGCACGGTCTCCGCGCAGGCCGGACTGCGGGCCGCGGGCCGGTCGGTCAAGGACAGCCGCGGCGTGATCGACCAGGCGGCCGCTGTCGCGATCCTGCAGGCCGCCGTGGACGAGCAGCGCCGCACCGGACGCTGGGCCGGCCAGGACCGGGAGCAGATCCGGTGACCGGCGAGCACCAGCACGCTCGTGGTGAGGACCACTGGGACGATCTGCTCGGCGACGAGGCCGACGTCCACGACGACCTCGACGTGTTCGGCTTCGTCCACGACGAGGCGGACGAGGCCGATCTCGGCGCCCCGTCCCAGCCGGTCGACGCGGCCGGCCCACGCCGGCCTCGCACGTTCCTGCGTCGCCGGGGCTCCGGGTCCCACCCGGCCCCGCGGGTCGACCGCGGCGCCGGTCGGCGGCGGACCGCGCTGGTGCTGGGCACCGTCCTCGTGGCGTTCGCCGTCGTGGTCGGGCTGATCGTGCGCGGCTTCCTGAGCGGCTCCGACCACACGGCCGTCGAGGGTGACGAGGTGACGTTCTCAGTGGAGCCGGGCGAGGACCTGGGCTCCGTGGCGGCCCGCCTGGACCGGGCCGGCATCGTCGGCTCCGCCCGTGCGTTCGAGCGCGCGGCCCGGGACACGCACAGCGGTCTCGTGCGTTCGGGTGACTTCGTGCTGCGCGAGAGGATGCCCGCGGCCGACGCCCTCGCGGTGCTCCAGGGCGCCACGGACGGCGCCGTCCACTACGTGCTCGTGGAGCGCGGCCGGCGACTCACCGAGGTGCTGGACGCCGTCGCCGAGGCCACGGGGCTGCCCCGCGAGGAGCTCGAGGCCGCCGCCCAGGACCTGACCCGCTACGGCGTCCCCGCGGAGGCGGGCACGCTCGAGGGCTGGCTCGACGCGGGGGAGTACCGCATCCCCGTCGACGCCACCGCCGACCAGGTGCTCGACGCCCTGATCCGGCCCACCCTCGCCGAGCTCGAGTCTCTCGACGTCCGCGACCCGGCCGAGCAGCGGCGCGTGCTCACGATCGCCTCCATCCTCGAGGCGGAGGCCCTGCCCCAGGACTACCGGCAGGTGGCCGGCGCCATCGAGAACCGCCTCGCCCCGGACAACACCGAGACGCACGGGCTCCTGCAGATCGACGCGACCGTCACGTACGGCCTCGGCGTGCGCAGCCTCAGCTTCACCTCGGGCCAGCGCCAGGACGCCTCGAACCCCTACAACACGTACGTGCACCCGGGCCTGCCGCCGGGCCCGATCGGCATGCCCTCCGACGCGGCCGTCGAGGCCGCCCTCGACCCGGCCGAGACGGACGCCTACTACTGGGTGACCACGGACATCGGCACCGGCCACACCGAGTTCTCCCGCACCTATGAGGAGCACCAGCAGCACGTGCGCACCCTGCAGCGCTACTGCGCGTCCAATCCGGGGGTGTGCTGATGCGCACCGTGCTGCACGCGGCGGTCCTGGGCCGGCCGATCGCCCACTCGCTCTCCCCGGTGCTGCACGCGGCCGCCTACCGGGTCCTGGGCCTCGACGTCGACTACGGCCGCCGGGACCTGGGCGAGGGCGAGGTGCTCGCCTTCGCGGCCGAGCACCTCGGCGCCCCGGGCGCGGCCGACGGCGGCGCGGCCGCGGCCCGCGGGCAGGACTGGCTCGGCTGCTCCGTCACCATGCCGCTGAAGCGGGCGGCCGTCGCCGCCGCCGGGCACGTCAGCGACCGCGTCCGGCTCCTGGGCACCGCGAACACCCTCGTGCGCGACCATCCCGCCGCCCCCGGGGTCGTCCACGCCGAGAACACGGACGTGGACGGCATCCTCGGCGCCCTCGCCGCGGCCGGCCTCGACCGTGCCGCCCGGGGCGGGACCGTCGGCGTCCTCGGGAACGGGGGGACCGCGACGGCGGCCGTCCTCGCCGCCGCCACGCTCGGCGCGGACGCGGTGCTCTTCGGCGTCCGCGACGCCGCCCGCGCCGCCGAGGTGACGGCCCTGGCCGACGCGCTCGGGCTGCGCTGGGCGACCCTGACCCAGGCGGATCTGCTCCGGCGGGCGCCGGGGCTGCGTGCCGTCGTCGCCACCCTGCCGCCGCGCGCCGCGGACGCCCTGGCCGCACACGTGCCGGCCGAGGCCGCCCTGCCGCCCCTGCTGGACGCGGCCTACGACCCGTGGCCCTCCGTGCTGGCGGCGGCCTGGTCCCGGAAGGGCGGTCCGGTGGCGTCGGGGCTGTCCATGCTGCTGCACCAGGGCGTCGAGCAGATCCGGCTGTTCACGGCCCGGCCCCGCGCCGCGGCCGGGATGCCCGAGCCGGACTGGGCGGCGGTGACGCGCGCCGCGGCGGACGCCCTGGGGCCGGCCGCCGGCTGAGCGCCGGACGGCGGATCCGGCGCGTCCCGTCCGGTCACACGTGGCGGCGCGGTGCCCCGCGCGTGAGAGACTGCACGCCATGGTGCGCTGGTTGACAGCGGGGGAGTCTCACGGCCCCGCGCTCACAGGAATCGTTGAGGGACTGCCGGCCGGGATCCCGGTCACGACGCAGGACGTGCAGGACGCGCTCGCGCGCCGCCGCCTGGGGTACGGCCGCGGCGCGCGCATGAAGTTCGAGCAGGACGCGGTGACGATCCTCGGCGGTGTCCGCCATGGCCGCACCCTCGGCTCGCCCGTGGCGATCCAGGTGGGCAACACGGAATGGCCCAAGTGGGAGAAGGTGATGGCCGCCGATCCCGTCCCCGCGGAGGAGCTCGACGGTCTGGCCCGCAACGCGGCGCTCACCCGCCCGCGGCCCGGCCACGCCGACCTGACCGGCATGCAGAAGTACGGCTTCGACGAGGCCCGCCCCCTCCTCGAGCGCGCCTCCGCCCGCGAGACCGCCGCACGCGTGGCCCTGGGCACCGTCGCCCGCGCCTTCCTCGGTGAGCTCGGCGTGCGGATCGTCTCCCACACCGTGGCCTTCGGGGAGGCGGCCCTGCCGGCGGGCCACCCGTTCCCCGTCCCCGAGGACGAGGCCCGCCTCGACGCCGACCCGGTCCGCTGCATCGACCCGCAGACCTCGGCGGCGATGGTCGCCGAGGTCGACGACGCCCACCGCGCCGGGGAGACCCTCGGCGGCGTCGTGGAGGTGCTGGCGTACGGCGTGCCGATCGGCCTGGGCTCCCACGTGCACTGGGACCGCCGCCTCGACGCGCGGCTGGCCGGGGCGCTCATGGGCATCCAGGCCATCAAGGGCGTGCAGGTCGGCGACGGGTTCGCCACGGCAGCCCGACGCGGCTCCGCCGCCCACGACGGGATCGCCCGCGGCGCGGACGGCCGCCCCCGGCGCACGAGCGACCGGGCCGGCGGCATCGAGGCCGGCATGTCGACGGGCGAGCTGCTGCGCGTGAGCGCCGCGATGAAGCCGATCGCCACGGTGCCGCGCGCGCTGCCCACGGTCGACGTCGCCACGGGCGCGGAGACCACGGCCCACCATCAGCGCTCCGACGTCGCGGCCGTGCCCGCGGCGGGCATCGTCGCCGAGGCCATGGTCGCCCTCGTCCTGGCCGACGCGATGCTCGAGAAGTTCGGCGGCGACTCCGTGGCCGAGACGCGCCGCAACCTCGAGGCGTTCCAGGCCGCGGTCCCCGCCCTGCCGGAGCCCGGCGCCGACGTCGTGACGGACGGACCGATGGGCGACCCCCTGCCGTGACCGACACCCCCGGGACCGCGCCGGCCCCGGGACCGGACCCGAGCACGCGTCCCGTCCCCGGGCCCGTCACCGTGTGTCCGTGGGAGGCCATGACCGGCGCCCTCGAGGCGCGCCTGACGGCCGCGGCCTCGGTGGCCGCCGCGGCCGACGAGGACCCGGACGCGCGCCTGGCCCGGCGCGTAGTCCTCGTCGGCCCGATGGGTGCCGGGAAGACGACGGTCGGCCGGGCCCTGACCGCCGTGACCGGGCTGCCCTTCGTCGACTCCGACGAGCTGTTCACCCAGGTCCACGGCCCGATCCCCGCGTTCTTCACCGAACACGGCGAGGCCGCGTTCCGGGCGGAGGAGGCGCGCGTCATCGGCCATGTTCTCGGTCGTCCCACCCCGTGCGTCCTCTCGTGCGGCGGCGGCGCCGTCCTGCATCCGGGCACCCGCCGCGCGATGGCCGGGCCGGACTCCGACGTCGTCTACCTCGCCGTCGGAGAGGAGGAGGCGCTGCGTCGCGTGGGCGGCGGCACGGGCCGTCCCGTCCTGGCCGGCGATCCCGCCGGGACCTGGCGGCGCATCCTCGCCGAACGCGAGGGGCTGTACCGGGAGGTCGCCGACCTCGTGCTCGACACCACAGGCCTGACGGCCGCCGAGGCGGCCTGGCGTATCGTGGGGGACGCCCACCGCCCCCGAAGGAGTGAGTCACACCCATGACCGACCGTCAGCCGGACATCACCGAGCAGGAGACCCCGGGGGCGGCGCCCGCGGCCGCTCCGGCCGCACCCGAGGACGTGACGGTCATCCCCGTGGCGGGCGGCCACGAGGCGGCCGTGCACGGCGGCTATGACGTGGTGGTGGGCCGGGGCCTGCTCGCGCGCCTACCGGACATGCTCGGCCCGACCGTCCGACGCGTGCTGGTCATCCATCCGCGCGCGCTTCGGGCGACCGGCGACGTCGTCAAGAACGACCTCGAGGCCGTGGGCCTGACCGCACTGACCGCCGAGATCCCGGACGCCGAGGAGGGCAAACACCTGCAGGTGGCCGGGTTCTGCTGGCAGGTGCTCGGCCAGAACGACTTCACCCGGTCGGACGCGATCGTCTCCGTGGGCGGCGGCGCCGTGTCCGACCTGGCCGGCTTCGTGGCGGCCACGTGGCTGCGCGGCATCCGCGTCGTGCACATGCCCACCACCCTGCTGGGCATGGTGGACGCGGCGGTGGGCGGCAAGACCGGCATCAACACCGCCGAGGGCAAGAACCTGGTGGGAGCGTTCCACAATCCGGCCGGCGTGCTGGCCGACCTGGACACGCTGCTCACCCTGCCGGCCAACGAGCTGATCTCCGGCCTGGCCGAGGTCGTGAAGTGCGGCTTCATCGCCGACCCCGCGATCCTCGACCTCATCGAGGAGGACCCGGCCCAGGCCCAGAACCCGCACTCCGCGCGGCTGCGCGAGCTGATCGAGCGCTCGATCCGGGTGAAGGCGGACATCGTCTCCCGCGACCCCCGCGAGTCGGGCGCCCGCGAGGCCCTGAACTACGGCCACACGATGGGGCACGCGATCGAGCTCGCCGAGCGCTACCAGTGGCGCCACGGCGCCGCGGTGTCCGTGGGTCTGGTCTTCGCGGCCGAGCTGGCCCGATCCCTCGGCCGGCTCGACGACGCCACCGCGGACCGGCACTGGTCGGTGCTGACGGCCCTGGGCCTGCCCGTCTCCTACCGCGGGGACCGGTGGCAGACCCTGCTCGAGGGCATCCGCCGGGACAAGAAGAACCGCGGCGACCAGCTGCGCTTCGTCCTGCTGGACGGGCTCGCGCAGCCCGCCACCGTGGACATCCCGGACGCGTCCCTGCTCTTCGCGGCGTACCAGGAGATCGCGGAGTGAGCCGCCGCTGACCCCGGCCCCGCGCAGGGCCTCCCGTAGACTGGCCCGCGCACATCCAAGACCCCACCCACTGCAGGCGGACCCGTGACGGTCCGCGAGACCGATCGGGAGCACACACACGTGGCAACGAGCAACGACATCAAGAACGGTGCCGTCCTGAAGCTGGAGGGCCAGCTCTGGAACGTCATCGAGTTCCAGCACGTCAAGCCGGGCAAGGGCGGCGCGTTCGTCCGCACCAAGATGAAGAACATCACCACGGGCAAGGTCGTGGACAAGACCTTCAACGCCGGCGCCAAGGTCGAGTTCGCCACCGTGGACCGCTCCGACTACCAGTACCTCTACCAGGACGGCGCGGACTACGTGTTCATGGACGTCAAGGACTACGACCAGATCACCGTGCCCGGGACCGTGGTCGGTGACGCCGCGAAGTACATGCTGGAGAACACCCAGGTCGTCATCGCCCTGCACGACGGCACCCCGCTGTACCTCGAGATGCCGGCGTCCGTGGTCCTGGAGATCACCTACACCGAGCCGGGCCTGCAGGGGGACCGCTCGTCCGCCGGCACCAAGCCCGCCACCGTGGAGACCGGCGCCGAGATCCAGGTGCCGCTCTTCGTGGAGCAGGGCACCCGCGTCAAGGTCGACACCCGCACCGGCGACTACCTCGGCCGCGTCAATGACTGAGCGGGCCTCCGCCGGCTCCGCTGCCAAGCGGGGGACCACGGCGCGCAGCCGCTCCCGGCAGCGTGCGGTGGAGATCCTGTTCGAGGCCGAGCAGCGCGGCTCCACCGTGCTGGAGGGCATCCGCACCCGCCGCGAGAGCACCGACCTGCAGGTCAACGCCTACACCCAGCGGCTCGTGGAGGGCGTCATCGCGGACCAGGAGCGGCTCGACGAGGCCCTGAGCTCCTACTCCCGAGGCTGGTCCCTGGACCGCATGCCGGCCGTCGACCGGGCGATCCTGCGCGTGGGGGCCTGGGAGCTGCTGTTCCAGGACGACGTGCCGGACGCCGTCGCCATCTCCGAGGCCGTCGCCCTGGCCGCCCAGCTGTCCACGGACGACTCGCCCGAGTTCGTCAACGGTCTGCTCGGCCGCCTGCAGCAGGTCAAGCCGACACTGCTCGCCTGAGCCGCCAAGAGCTCCGTCATGAGGCCCGTCCCACACCGCGTCATCCGCGCCGTGGGGGCGGGCCTCGCTGGTAGAGTCGACGACGTCCCGCACGGGCGCCGAGAGGGGCCCGGGGGGGCGAACCACGCATCCTTTAAGAGCCGTCCTGTGAGGCGGGGAAGGAGGCGCCGGCATGGGAATTGATCCCGCCGCACCTCGTGCTGCCCGGACCGTGCTGTCCGCGTCCGAGATCGACCGGGCGCTGACCCGGATCGCCCACGAGATCCTCGAGTCCAACAAGGGCACCGAGGGCCTCGTCCTGATGGGGATCCCGCGCCGCGGAGCCCCCTTGGCCCGGCGGCTCGGCGACCTGCTGGCCCGCATCGAACCGGCCTTCGACCCCACCGCCGCCGTCGGCGAGGTGGACGTGACGCTCTACCGGGACGACCTCCGCCGCGGCACGGCCCGCACCCCGATGCCCACCCGCCTGCCCGAGGTCCCCCTCGACGGCGCCGTCGTGGTGCTCGTGGACGACGTCCTCTTCTCCGGCCGCACCGTGCGGGCCGCGCTGGACGCGATCGCCGACCTGGGCCGCCCCGCCGCCGTGCGCCTGGCCGTCCTCGTGGACCGCGGGCACCGGGAGCTCCCCGTCCGCGCCGACTTCGTGGGCAAGAACCTGCCGACCTCCACCGCCGAGCGCGTCCAGGTCCGGCTCCTGGAGGTCGACGGCCCCGAGGGCACCGGCGAGGTCACCGAGGACGCCGTGAGCATCGTCGACCGTGTCGCGACCCGGGAGGGCTGAGCCGTGCGCCACCTGCTGTCCACCGCCGACCTCTCCCGCGCCGACGCCCTCGCCGTCCTCGACACCGCCGAGGAGATGGCCGCCGTCAACCAGCGCGAGGTCAAGAAGCTGCCCGCCCTGCGCGGCCGCACCGTGGTGAACCTCTTCCTCGAGGACTCCACCCGCACCCGCATCTCCTTCGAGGCCGCCGCCAAGCGGCTCTCCGCGGACGTGATCAACTTCTCCGCGAAGGGCTCGTCCGTCTCCAAGGGGGAGTCGCTCAAGGACACCGTCCAGACGCTCGAGGCCATCGGCGCGGACGCCATCGTGATGCGCCACTGGTCCTCCGGCGCGGCCCGCCAGCTGGCCGACTCCGGGTGGGTGCGCTCCGCCGTCGTGAACGCCGGCGACGGCACCCACGAGCACCCCACCCAGGCCCTCCTGGACGCCTTCACCCTGCGCCGGCGCCTCGCCGCGGCGACGGGAGAGGACCTGGTCGGCCGGGACCTGACCGGCATGCGCGTGGTGATCGTGGGCGACATCCTGCACTCGCGCGTGGCCCGGTCCAACGTGTGGCTGCTCAGCACGCTGGGCGCACAGGTCACCCTGGCCGCCCCGCCCACCCTGCTGCCCGTGGGCGTGGCCGCGTGGCCGTGCCAGGTCACCTACTCGCTCGACGAGGCCCTCGACGCCGGCCCCGACGCCGTCATGATGCTCCGCGTCCAGGCCGAGCGGATGGGCGGCGCCTTCTTCCCGTCCGCGGGGGAGTACACCCGGACCTGGGGGCTGACCGATGACCGCTTCGCCCGCCTCACCGCCGGCCGCGGCGCCCTGCTCGACGAGCCCGTGGTCATGCACCCCGGCCCGATGAACCGCGGCCTGGAGATCAGCCCGGCGGCGGCGGACTCGCCCCGCAACACCGCCCTCGAGCAGGTCGCCAACGGCGTGTCCGTCCGCATGGCGGTCCTGCACCTCGTCCTCAACCACGACCAGGAGGTCCGCCCGTGAGCGCCCCCAGCCCCGCCCCCCTGCTGCTGCGCAGCGCGCGCCTGACCACGGGCGAGACCGCCGACGTGCTCGTCGCCGAGGGCCGGATCGCCGCCCTCGGCCCGGACGCCCCGGCCCACGCCGCCGGCCTCGAGCCGAGCCCCGAGGAGGTCGACTGCGCCGGCCTGGTGCTGCTGCCCGGGCTCATCGACCTGCACACCCATCTGCGTCAGCCCGGCAAGGAGGATGCGGAGACGGTCGAGACCGGCACCCGCGCCGCCGCGATGGGCGGCTTCACCTCCGTCCACGCGATGGCCAACTCGACGCCGACGGCGGACACCGCGGGCGTGGTGGAGCAGGTGTGGCGGCTGGGCCGGGACGCGGGCTGGTGCGATGTGCACCCCGTGGGGGCGGTGACCGTGGGCCTGGCCGGCGAGGCCCTGGCCGACCTCGGCGCGATGGCCGACTCGCAGGCCCGCGTGCGCATGTTCTCGGACGACGGCATGTGCGTCCACGACGCCGTGCTGATGCGCCGGGCGCTCGAGTACGTGAAGTCCTTCGGCGGCTTCGTGGCCCAGCACGCGCAGGAGCCGAACCTCACCGCCGGCGCCCAGATGAACGAGTCCGAGCTCTCCGGCGTCCTCGGCCTGGCCGGCTGGCCCGCCGTGGCGGAGGAGGCCATCATCGCCCGTGACGTGCTGCTGGCCCAGCATGTGGACTCCCGCCTGCACGTGTGCCACGTCTCCACGGCCGGCTCCGTCGAGCTGATCCGCTGGGCCAAGGCCCAGGGCGTGGCCGTGACCGCCGAGGTCACCCCGCACCACCTGCTGCTCACCGAGGAGCTCGTCCGCTCCTACGACCCCGTGTTCAAGGTCAACCCGCCGCTGCGCCGCGAGTCCGACGTCCTGGCCCTGCGCGCCGGCCTGGCCGACGGCACCATCGACACCGTGGGCACCGACCACGCCCCGCACACCGCCGAGACCAAGCAGTGCGAGTGGACGGTCGCGGCGATGGGCATGACGGGCCTCGAGACCGCCCTGTCCGTGGTGCAGCAGGCGATGGTGGACACCGGCCTGATGGACTGGGCCGGCGTCGCCCGCGTGATGTCCACGGCGCCGGCCCGGATCGCCGGCCTGACCGATCAGGGCCAGGCCGACGAGCGCGGCGTCCCACGCGTCGGCGCCGTGGCCAACCTCGTGCTCGTGGACCCGCAGGCCCGCCGCACGGTGGACCCCGAGCAGCACGTGACCAAGTCCCGCAACAGCCCCTACCGGGGCATGGAGCTGCCGGGCGCGGTGCGCCACACGGTCTATCGCGGTGCCCGCGTCGTCGCCGACGGCGCCCCCGCCCGGCCGTACCGCCACCCGGCCCTGACGGAGACGGGGGAGCGCGCGTGAGCATCACCCCTCTGGCCGCCGCCCTGGCGGCCCGCCCCGTCCCGCCGCGGACCCCGACGAAGGACTACGCGGACGTGTGGCTGCCGGTGACCCTGGGCACCCTGGCCGTCGTCCTCGTGCTGCTCGGCCTGCTGGCCCTCGGGTGGCGGGCACGCCGCCGGGCGCAGGCCGGGATCCCGGCCCCGGCCCCCGTGCCGACGGCCCTCTACGACGCCGAGCCGACGCTGTCCGCGGAGGGCATGCACGTGGGCACGGTGCGCGGCGAGGACCGGCTGGACCGCGTGGCGGTGCACGGCCTGGGCCTGCGCTCGCGCGCGGTCCTCGAGGTCCACGACGCCGGCGCCCACCGCGGCCTGCTCGTGCTCCGCCCCGGGGCCGCCAACCTGTTCATCCCCGCGGACGACCTCGTCGAGACCGGCCTGTCCGCCGGGATCGCAGGCAAGTTCGTCGAGCCGGGCGGGCTCGTCGCCTGGGGCTGGCGCCTCGGCGACGTCGAACTCACCTCCGCCTTCCGCCCCGACCGTCCCGAGGACCGCGACCGGCTCCTCGCCGCCCTGCAGACCATCATCGACCCCGCCCCGGCCGACCCGGCCGGCCGCGCAGGAGAAGGAGACCCCCGATGAGCACCCCCACCGACGACCTGGCCCTGCTCGTCCTCGAGGACGGCACCGTCCACCGTGGCCGGGCCTACGGCGCCCGCGGCCGCACCCTGGGCGAGGCCGTGTTCACCACGGGCATGACCGGCTACCAGGAGACCCTCACCGACCCGTCCTACGCGGGGCAGATCATCGTGCAGACCTCCCCGCACATCGGCAACACCGGGGTCAACGACGCCGACCGCGAGTCGCGGGCGATCTTCGCCGCCGGCTACGTGGTCCGCGACGCGGCCCGGCGTCCGTCCAACTGGCGCGCCGAGCGCAGCCTCGACGAGGAGCTCGAGGCGTTCGGCGTCGTCGGGATCCGGGAGGTCGACACCCGGGCCATCACCCGTCGCCTGCGCACCGAGGGCTCGATGCGCGCCGGCGTGTTCTCCGGCGGGCACGCCGCCCGCCCGGAGGCCGAGCTGCTGGCGGAGGTGCGCGCCCAGGCGTCGATGGCCGGCGCCCGCCTCGCCGAGTCCGTCACCACGGAGGAGCCGTACGTCATCGAGCCGGCCGCGCACGGCTGGGAGGGCGAGCCGATCGCCGAGATCGCCGCCCTCGACCTCGGCATCAAGGCCGCCACGCCGCGGCACCTGGCCTCCCGCGGCATCCGCGTGCACGTGCTGCCCGCCGCCACGGACCTGGCCGGCATCCGCGCCGTGGACCCGGACGGCGTCTTCCTGTCCAACGGACCCGGCGACCCGGCCACCGCGGACGCCCAGGTGGAGCTGCTGCGCGAGGTCCTCGACGCCGGCCTGCCGTTCTTCGGCATCTGCTTCGGCAACCAGATCTTCGGCCGCGCGCTCGGCTTCGACACCTACAAGCTGAAGTTCGGCCACCGCGGCCCGAACCAGCCGGTGCTGGACAAGGCCACGGGCCGCGTGGCCATCACCTCCCAGAACCACGGCTTCGCCGTGGACGCCCCCCTCGGCGAGCCGATCGAGGCGCCGGAGTCGCGCTTCGGCCGCGTCGAGGTCTCCCACTGGTCCCTGAACGACCAGGTGGTCGAGGGCCTGCGCCTGCTCGACCGGCCCGCCTTCTCCGTGCAGTTCCACCCGGAGTCCGCGGCCGGCCCCAACGACACCCTCGACCTGTTCGACCGCTTCGTGCAGCTCCTCACCGAGCACCGCACCGCCACCACCCCCGCCACCGAAGGAGCCTGATCCATGCCCAAGCGCACCGACCTGAAGTCCGTCCTGGTCATCGGCTCCGGCCCCATCGTGATCGGTCAGGCGGCCGAGTTCGACTACTCCGGCACCCAGGCCATCCGCGTCCTCAAGGAGGAGGGCGTCCGCGTCGTCCTCGTCAACTCCAACCCGGCCACGATCATGACCGACCCGGAGCTGGCCGACGCCACCTACGTCGAGCCCATCACCCCGGCCGTGGTCGCCAAGATCATCGAGAAGGAGCGCCCGGACGCCCTGCTGCCCACCCTGGGCGGCCAGACGGCGCTGAACACCGCCATCGCCCTCGACAAGGACGGGGTGCTCGAGCGCTTCGGCGTCGAGCTGATCGGCGCGAACATCGAGGCCATCGAGCTCGGCGAGAACCGCGAGCTGTTCAAGGGCGTCGTGGAGCGCGCCGGCGGCGAGTCCGCCCGGTCCCACATCGTGCACACGATGGAGGAGGCCCTGGCCGCCGTCGAGGACCTGAAGTACCCCGTGGTGGTGCGCCCCTCGTTCACGATGGGCGGCCTCGGCTCCGGCATGGCCTACGACGAGGCCGACCTGTACCGCATCTGCGGCGCCGGCCTGCAGTACAGCCCGACCTCCGAGGTCCTGCTCGAGGAGTCCATCCTCGGCTGGAAGGAGTACGAGCTGGAGATGATGCGGGACAAGAACGACAACGTCGTCGTCGTCTGCTCCATCGAGAACGTGGACCCCGTGGGCGTGCACACCGGAGACTCCATCACCGTGGCCCCGGCCATGACGCTGACGGACCGCGAGTACCAGAAGCTGCGGGACATCTCGATCAACGTCATCCGCGAGGTCGGCGTGGACACCGGCGGCTGCAACATCCAGTTCGCGGTGAACCCCGTGGACGGCCGGGTCGTCGTGATCGAGATGAACCCGCGGGTGTCCCGCTCCTCGGCGCTGGCCTCGAAGGCCACCGGCTTCGCGATCGCCAAGATCGCCACCAAGCTGGCCCTGGGCTACACGATGGACGAGATCCCCAACGACATCACCCAGAAGACCCCGGCGTCCTTCGAGCCGGTCCTGGACTACGTGGTCGTGAAGGTCCCGCGCTTCGCGTTCGAGAAGTTCCCGGCGGCGGACCCCACGCTGACCACCACCATGAAGTCGGTCGGCGAGGCCATGGCCATCGGCCGCAACTTCACGGAGGCCCTGCAGAAGGCGCTGCGCTCGCTCGAGCAGAAGGGCTCGGAGCTCGCGTTCCCGCAGGACGCCGACTCGCAGGCCCTGCTCGCGGCGGCGCGCACGGCCACCACGGACCGGCTCTCCCAGACCCAGCAGGCGCTCTACGCCGGCGCCACGATCGAGGAGGCCTTCGACGCCACCGCGATCGACCCGTGGTTCCTGGACCAGTTCGTGCTCATCAACGAGGTCGCGGACGAGATCCGCGACGCCGAGGTCCTCGACGAGGCCCTGCTGCGCCGCGCCAAGCGGCACGGGTTCTCCGACGCCCAGATCGGCTCGCTGCGGCACATGGACGCGGCGGTGGTGCGCGGCGTGCGTCACGCCCTGGGCGTGCGCCCCGTCTACAAGACCGTGGACACCTGTGCCGCCGAGTTCGAGGCCTTCACCCCGTACCGGTACTCCAGCTACGACCTCGAGACCGAGGTAGCCCCGCACGAGGGCGAGTCGGTGATCATCCTCGGCTCGGGCCCGAACCGGATCGGCCAGGGCATCGAGTTCGACTACTCGTGCGTGCACGCCACCATGGCGCTGCGCGAGGCCGGCTACGAGACCGTGATGGTCAACTGCAACCCGGAGACCGTGTCCACGGACTACGACATCTCCGACCGCCTCTACTTCGAGCCGCTCACGCTCGAGGACGTCCTGGAGGTCATCGCGGCCGAGGAGGCCTCCGGCGGCGTGCGCGGCGTCTTCGTGCAGCTCGGCGGCCAGACCCCGCTCAAGCTGGCCCAGCAGCTCGCCGACGCCGGCGTGCCGATCCTGGGCACCTCGCCCGCGGCCATCGACCTGGCCGAGCACCGCGGCGAGTTCGCGCGCGTGCTCGAGCGCGCGGGCCTGGTGGCGCCGAAGAACGGCACGGCGGTCTCCTTCGACGACGCCAAGCGCGTGGCGGACGAGATCGGCTACCCCGTGCTCGTGCGCCCCTCCTACGTGCTCGGCGGCCGCGGCATGGAGATCGTGTACTCCGAGGAGGCGCTGGCCCACTACGTGGAGCACGCCACGGAGATCACCCCCGACCAGCCGATGCTCGTGGACCGCTTCCTCGAGGACGCGATCGAGATCGACGTCGACGCCCTCTACGACGGCACCGAGCTGTACCTCGGCGGTGTCATGGAGCACATCGAGGAGGCGGGCATCCACTCAGGTGACTCCGCGTGCGTGCTGCCCCCCGTCACCCTGGGCCCGGACGTGCTCGAGCGCGTGCACCGCGCCACCGAGCGCATCGCGGCCGGCGTCGGGGTGCGCGGCCTGATCAACATCCAGTTCGCGCTCGCCTCGGACGTGCTGTACGTGATCGAGGCGAACCCGCGCGCCTCGCGGACCGTGCCGTTTGTCTCGAAGGCCACGGGCGTCCAGCTGGCCAAGGCGGCCGCGCGGATCGGCGTCGGCGAGAGCATCGCCGACCTGCGCGCGGCGGGCATGCTGCCCACGGCGTACGACGGCGGCACCCTGCCGATCGGCGCGCCCGTGGCGGTCAAGGAGGCGGTGCTGCCGTTCACCCGCTTCCGCACCGCGGAGGGCCGCGTCGTGGACTCGCTGCTGGGCCCGGAGATGCGCTCGACGGGCGAGGTCATGGGCATCGACAAGCACTTCGACACCGCGTTCGCCAAGTCCCAGTCCGCCGCCGGCGGCCCGCTGCCCACCTCGGGGCGCGTGTTCGTGTCGGTCGCGAACCGGGACAAGCGCACCCTCGTGGGCCAGGCCAAGCGCCTCGTCGACCTCGGCTTCCAGGTGGTCTCCACCGGCGGCACCGCCGAGGTGCTGCGGCGCAACGGCATCCCCGCGGAGGTCGTGGCGAAGATCGCCGACGCCGGGCACGAGGACGGCGCGGGCACCGTGCTGGAGCAGCTGCACGCCGGCACCGTCGATCTCGTGCTGAACACGCCCTCCGGCGGCGACGCACGCACGGACGGCTACGAGATCCGCGCGGCCGCGACCTCGCTCGGCGTGCCGGTGATCACGACCACGGCCGAGTTCGGGGCATGCCTGCAGGCCATCGAGGCCATGCGGTCCTACGAGTGGTCCGTGACCTCACTGCAGGAGCACGACGCGCGCCTGCAGCAGGCCGTCGCCGGGCCGGAGGCCGCGGCGTGACCACGACGGCGACGGGCGGCGCGGGGCCCCGCGCCCCCTTCGGGCGGCGGCTGGCCCACGCCATGGAGACGGCCGGTCCGCTGTGCCTCGGCGTGGACCCCCATCCGGCCCTGCTGCGGCAGTGGGGCCTGAGCGACACCCCGGCGGGCCTCGAGGCGTTCTCGCTGACCGCCCTCGAGGCGGCGGTGGGTCCCGAGGGGCCCCGCGTGGCGGCGATCAAGCCCCAGGTGGCGCTGTACGAGCGCCACGGCTCGGCCGGCCTGGCGGCCCTGGAGCGGCTGCTCGCGGCCGCCCGGGACGCCGGGGTGCTCACGATCGCGGACGCCAAGCGCGGTGACATCGGCTCCACCATGGACGGCTACGCCGCCGCGTGGACCTCCGACGCCTCGCCCCTGGCCGCGGATGCAGTGACGCTCAGCCCGTACCTGGGTTTCGGCACCCTCGTGCCGACCATCCGCGCCGCCCACGAGGCCGGCCGCGGCGTGTTCGTCCTCGCGCTGACCTCCAATCCGGAGGGCCGCGAGGTCCAGCACGTGGGCGAGGGGTCGGCCGAGGGATCGGTGGCCCGGCGCATCGCCGCGGCCGCGGCCGCCGAGAACGCGGCCCTGCGCGGCGACGACGCGTGGGGGCCGGTGGGACTCGTCCTGGGCGCCACGGTGGCCGCGGAGGCGGACCGCCTCGGCCTGGACCTGCCGGCCCTCGGCGGGCCCCTGCTGGCCCCCGGGTTCGGTGCCCAGGGCGCCACGGCCCCGGGCATGCGGGCCGACTTCGGCACGGCCTGGGCGCAGGTCTTGGCGACCTCGTCCCGCGGCATCCTGAGCGCGGGTCCCTCGGTGACCTCGCTGGTGGACACGATCGAGGAGAATCGCGCCGCCCTGCGGTGACGCCCGCGTCCTCCCGACGCGCTGCGTGCCTTCTGCACGGGATGGTATCTTCCCTGTCGATCGGCTGTGCTCGTTGTCCTTGACCGTGGACGGGTCTCGACGGAGCCGGTGAGGAACACGAGGCATCGAGGTCAGACCATGGCGTTGCGGCAGCTCAGTGAGCAGGAGCGGGCGGAGGCCCGGAGGAAGGCCCTCCAGGCCCGCCAGGCGAGGGCGGAGCTCAAGGCGGCCTTCGCCGCCGGTGAGGTCGGCCTGGCCGACGTGTTCGCGCGCGCGGACGCCGAGGACGCCGTCGCCCGCCTGCGGGCCGTGGACCTGCTGTTGGCCCTGCCGGGCGTGGGCGAGGTCCGGGCCCGGGAGACGATGGCGGGGTGCGGCATCTCGCCGCGGCGTCGGCTGGGCGGCCTGGGGCGTCGTCAGCGCGAGGCGTTGATCGCCTATATTGGCCGGTGACCCCCACACCCCGGCGGGTCGGCGCCGGCCCGGGTGAAGGGCCTGCGAGACCCGTCCCACCAGGAGGATGCGTGACCGACACGTTCGACCCCGGACCCGCCCCCGCCGTCCCGGTGGCCCGCACCGCCGTCCAGGAACGCCCCCCGGGCCCGGGCGTCACCGTCCTGGCCGGCCCCACCGCCGTCGGCAAGGGCACCGTCTCGGCCTATGTCCGCGAGCACTACCCCGAGGCCTGGCTGTCCGTCTCCGCCACCACCCGCCCGGCGCGCCCGGGCGAGGAGGACGGAGTGCACTACTACTTCACCGCGCCTGAGGAGTTCGACTCCCTCGTCGAGGCGGACGAGATGCTGGAATGGGCCGTCGTCCACGGCGTCCACCGCTACGGCACGCGGCGCGACCGTGTGATGGAGGCCGTGGCGCAGGGGCGCCACGTCCTGCTGGAGATCGACCTGCAGGGCGCGCGCCAGGTCCGCCGTGCCCTGCCGGAGGCCACCTTCGTGTTCCTGGCGCCCCCGAGCTGGGAGGAACTCGTGTCCCGACTGCTCGGCCGCGGCACCGAGAGCCCGGAGGAACAGCGCCGCCGGCTCGAAACGGCTAGACTGGAACTCGCCGCGGAACCCGAGTTCGACGCCGTCGTCGTGAACGACCGCGTGGAGCGGGCCGCCGAGGAACTGGTGAGACTCATGGGGCTGGACCCCGAGCGCCGTTCGACCGAGGCCTGAGGACCGGCCGCACCGACGCCGCACCCGGCGCCGACGTGACAGTGAGATGAAGACTTTGGAGACCCCGTGACCGAACAGTACGAAGGCATCGTCAACCCGCCCATCGACTCCCTGCTGGAGCGGGTCGACTCGAAGTACGCCCTGGTGCTCTTCGCCGCCAAGCGGGCCCGGCAGATCAACGCCTACTACTCGCAGCTGCACGAGGGGCTGTTCGAGTACGTCGGCCCGCTCGTGGACACCCAGCTGAACGAGAAGCCGCTGTCCATCGCCCTGCGCGAGATCGAGACCGACCTGCTCGAGTCCCACGAGGCCGTCGAGGCCACCCCGGAGGCCGAGCTGGCCGCCGAGGACTTCGGCGACTTCTCCCTGCCGGGCGAGGACGACCCGTTCGCCACCCTCGAGTCGTCCGACGCCCACCAGCCGATGGGCGATCCCGCCGCCATCGAGGAGGCCGCCGAGACGGTGCGCGCCGAGGAGGGCACCTCCGAGGACGCCCCGGAGGCCTGAGCCCGTCATGGAGATCGTCCTCGGGGTCGGCGGCGGCATCGCGGCCTACAAGGCGGCGCTGCTGCTGCGCCTGATGACCGAGGCCGGCCACGGCGTGACCGTGGTGCCCACCGCCAACGCCCTCGAGTTCGTGGGCGCGGCGACGTGGGAGGCCCTCTCGGGTCGCCCCGTCCGCACGGACACGTTCGAGGCGGTCGACGAGGTGAACCACGTCCGGCTCGGCCGGCGTGCGGACCTCGTGGTGGTCGCGCCGGCCACAGCCGACCTGCTCGCGCGCACCGCCGCGGGGATGGCGCCCGATCTGCTGGGCAACGTGCTGCTCACCGCCACGTGCCCCGTCGTCCTGGCCCCCGCCATGCACACCGAGATGTGGCACCACCCCGCCACGGTCGCCAACGTCGCACTCCTGCGCGAGCGCGGGGTTACGGTCGTGGATCCCGCCGTGGGCCGCCTCACCGGGACCGACTCCGGCGCCGGACGTCTGCCCGAGCCCGCCGAGATCTGGGAGCGTGCGCAGGCCGCCGCGGCCGCGGGCGCCCCGCGCCGTCCCCGGGCCTCCTGTACCCGGCCCGACGCCGAGCCGACGCCCGGCCCCCTGGCCGGTCGCACCGTGGTGGTCACGGCCGGGGGCACCCGCGAGGCCCTGGACCCGGTCCGCTACCTGGGCAACCGCTCCTCCGGCAAGCAGGGGGCCGCCCTGGCGCGCGCCGCCCTCGAAGCCGGCGCCACCGTGCGGTTCGTCGCCGGGTCCATGTCCGTCCCGGCGCCCGAGGGCGTCGAGCGCGTCGTGCAGGTGGAGTCCACGCAGGACCTGCTCGAGGCCGTGCTGGCGGAGGCCGCCGACGCCGACGTCCTCGTGATGGCGGCGGCCGTCGCGGACTTCCGGCCGGCCGAGGTCTCCGACGCCAAGATGAAGAAGGGCGACGACGACGGCGCGCCCGTCATCGTGCTCGAACGCACCCCGGACGTGCTCGCCACGGCCGTGCGGACCCGCTCCGAGGGCGGGCCCATGGCCCCGCTCATCGTCGGCTTCGCCGCGGAGACCGGCGACGCGACGTCCTCCGTGCTCGAGTACGGCCGGGCCAAACTGGCGCGCAAGGGCTGCGAGATGCTCGTGGTCAACGAGGTCGGCACGGACAAGGTGTTCGGCCGGGACGAGACCGCCGTGACCATCCTGTTCGCCGACGGCCGCCCCGCCGTGGAGGCGGCGGGCTCCAAGGACCAGGCGGCGGCCGCCGTCGTGCGGGCGATCGTGGATGACCTCGTCGGTCGCGACCCCGCCGGCGCGTCGGGCCGCTGACCTAGACTGTGCGGCATGACCGATGCCGCCTCGCTGAGCCCCGCCCGCCACGCCGACCCGTATTCGGGGGTGGGCGGCGGAGAGCTCCGTCTCTTCACCTCCGAGTCCGTCACGGCGGGCCACCCCGACAAGATCTGCGACCAGATCTCCGACGCCATCCTGGACGCGATCCTCGCCGCCGACCCGTCGGCGAAGGTGGCCGTGGAGACCCTGACCACCACGGGCCTGGTGCAGGTGGCCGGCGAGGTGAACACCTCGGCGTACGTGGAGATCCCCAAGATCGTGCGCGAGACCATCCTGGACATCGGCTACGACTCCTCGGCCAACGGCTTCGACGGCGCCCAGTGCGGCGTGAACATCTCCATCGGCCAGCAGTCCTCGGACATCTTCGCCGGCGTCTCCCGGTCCCTCGAGGCCCGCGAGTACGGCTCGGCGGACGAGGTGGACGAGCAGGGCGCGGGGGACCAGGGCATCATGTTCGGCTACGCCACGGACGAGACCCCGGCGTACATGCCCATGCCCATCTACCTCGCGCACCGGCTCTCCGAGCGGCTCACCGCGGTGCGCCGGGCGGAGAACACGCCCATGCCGTACCTGCTGCCGGACGGCAAGACGCAGGTCACCATCGGCTATGCGCCCGGCCACGTGCCCACCACGGTCGAGGCCGTGGTGGTCTCCACGCAGCACCACGAGTGGGTCACGCAGGAGCAGCTGCGGGCGGATGTGGAGAAGCACGTGATCCGGCCCGTCATTGAGCGCTCCGGCCTCGACACCTCCGGCATGCGGATCATCATCAACCCGGGCGGCAAGTTCGTCATCGGCGGGCCCGTGGGCGACGCCGGCCTCACCGGTCGCAAGATCATCGTGGACACCTACGGCGGCATGGCCCGGCACGGCGGCGGCGCCTTCTCCGGCAAGGACCCGTCCAAGGTGGACCGCTCCGCCGCCTACATGCTCCGCTGGGTCGCGAAGAACGTGGTGGCCGCCGGCCTCGCCTCGCGCGCCGAGTTCCAGGTGGCCTACGCGATCGGCTCGGCCCGGCCCGTGGGCCTGTACGTGGACACCTTCGGGACGGCCACGGTGCCGGAGGAGAAGATCATCGAGGCCGTGAACGCGGTGTTCGACCTGCGTCCGGCCGCCATCGTGAAGGAGCTGAACCTCCTGCGGCCCATCTACCGACGGACCGCAGCGAACGGCCACTTCGGCCGGGACGACGCCGACTTCACGTGGGAGCGCACGGACCGCGTCGAGCAGCTGCGCGCCGCGGCCGGCCTCTGACCCGGAGGCGGGCATCACGGACGCGCTGTTCGCCCTCCCGGAGCCGGAGGACGCACCTCGGTTGCCGGAGCGTGCCGAGGGGTGGCCGGAGCGGCCGATCGCACGCGTCCTGCTGGACTCGCCCGTGCCGCACCTGGACCGCGAGTTCGACTATCTCGTGCCCGTGGCCCTGGACGCCCGGGCGGTCCCCGGCTCCCGCGTGTCCGTCCGCTTCGGCGGACGGGCCATGACGGGGTGGCTCGTCTCGCGGGAGCAGGAGCCGGCCACCGGCGCCCAGCTCACCGAGCTCACCGGCGTGCTCACCGCCATCCCGCCGCTGACCCAGGAGGTCCTGGCGACCGCTCGTGCGGTGGCCCGCCGCCAGGCAGGCGTCGTCACGGACGTGCTGCGGGCCGCGGTGCCCCCGCGCGTGGCGCAGGTCGAGAAGGCCGCCCTGGCGGAGGACGCGGAGGCCGCGGCGGACCACCCGGTGACGCTGACCGGCACGGACGCCGAGCGCCCGGAGCCTCCCGCGGCGGAGGAGGGCCTCGTGCCCACGGTGTGGGAGTCCCTCGAGGGGGGCACCGCGTTCGTGTCCGCCGTGCTGGCCGGGGACGCCGCGCGGGCGGCCGCCCTCGTGCCCTCGCGCCTGTTCGAATGGGATGAGGCGGGCGCGCTGGCCGCCCTGGCGCGCACGGTGGCCGCCTCGGGCGGCGGCGTCCTGCTGCTGGTGCCCGGCCACCGCGACCTCGACCGGCTCTGCGCCGCCCTCGACGAGCACGTGGGCGAGGACGCCTACGCGCGGATCGGCTCCGAGGACGGCAACACGCCCCGGTACCGCGCCCACCTGGCCGCGCTGCGCGGCACCCGACGCATCGTGGCCGGCACCCGGGCCGCCGTGTGGTCGCCCGTGCGCGACCTGCGGCTGGTGGTGCTCTGGGACGACGGCGACGACGCGTGGGCCGAACCCCGCGCGCCCTACTTCCATGCCCGAGAGGCCGTGCTGGAGCGGGCCCGCGCGACCGGCGCGGCGCTGCTCTTCGCCGGGCCGTCCCGGTCCGTCCCGGTACAACGGCTCGTGGAGTCGGGCTGGCTGCTGCACCTGGGCCCCTCCCGTGCGGCCCAGCGCGAGCTCGGGCCACGGGTCGTCTCCACCGCCGACGCCTGGGAGACGGCGCGCGACCCGTTCGCTCAGCGGGCGCGGCTGCCGCAGGCCGCCTGGGCCGCCGCCCGCGCCGCGCTGCTCGGACCACGGCCGGGCCCGGTGCTCGTGCAGGTGGCCCGGGCCGGCTTCATCCCCGCCCTTGTGTGCGAGCGGTGCCGCACGCCCGCCCGCTGCCGCGTCTGCGCGGGGCCGCTGGGCTTCCGCGACGCGCGGGCCGCCCGGCACGGGGAGGTGGCGTGCCGGTGGTGCGGCACCCGGGAGCGCGGCTTCCGGTGCACCGAGTGTGGCGGCACGACGCTGCGGGCCGGCGCCCGCGGCGTGGACCGCACGGCCGAGGAGCTGGGCCGGGCGTTTCCGCGCGTGCCCGTCCACGCCTCCTCGGCGCAGCACATGCTCGGCTCGGTGCCGCCCGGGCCCTCCCTGGTGGTGGCGACCGTGGGGGCCGAGCCGGTGACGCCCGACGGCTACGCGGCCGCCCTGCTGCTCGACGGGGACAGCCAGCTCCAGCGGGAGGGCCTCGACGTGCCGGGCCGAGTGCTCGCCCGCTGGCTCGCGGCCGCCTGCCTGGTCCGCCCCGCCTCCGACGGGGGCGTCGTGGTGGTCACCGCGGACGCGTCGGAGGCGGTGAACGCGCTCGTCCGCCGGGACCCCGACGGCTTCGCCGCGCGCCAGGTCGCCGAGCGGCGCGAGCTGCACCTGCCTCCCGCCGGCCGCCTCGCAGAGGTCACGGGGGAGGCCCCCGCCGTCGCGGAGTACCTCGAGCTCGTGGAGGCCGCCCGCCGGGAGCGGCCGGACGAGGACGTCCACGAGGATCCGCACTCGGCCCCGCTCGACGGCGGCCCGGCGCGGCTGCCCTGGATCGGGCCGGTGCCGGACCCCACCGACGAGACCCGCTTCCGCGCCCTGCTGATCTTCCCGTACGCGGCGGCCGAGGCCACCGTCGGCGCCCTGCGCGCCGCCCGGTCCGCGGCGAGCGCCCGGCGCGAGACCACCCCGGTGCGGGTGCGGCTCGACCCGGCCGGGGTGCTCTGAGGGGGGCGGCCGGACCGACCCGCAGCCCGACGGACAGGAGCGCGGCGATGACGGCGTCAGCGGCCGGCGCGGCGGAGCCAGTCGCGGATCAGCGCCGCGCAGGCGGCCGGGCGCTCGTAGTGCAGCAGATGCCCGACGCCGTCGAGGACGTGCAGCTCCGCCGTGCCGCCCCCGGCGTCGATCGCCGCGGCGAGCGCCTCCTGTGCCGGCACCGAGCCCAGCGGATCCTCTCGCCCCGCGACCAGCAGCACCGGCAGGGTGAGGCGGGCCGCGACGTCGGCCACGGAGCCCGTGCTCGAGGCGCGGTACGCCTCGGAGAGCATGCGCGCGGAGGCGAAGCCCGAGAAGTGGCGCCGGTGCTGGTCATGGGTGTACGCAAGGACATCCCTGTCCCTGGTGCGGGTCATGGCGAGCGTGGTCACCCACACCACCGGCGGCGCGCCCAGCAGCAGCCGCGCCGGGCGCTCGGGCAGGCGAGCGGCGACCTCGTAGTACCCCTCGGCGACGGCCGCCAGCACCCGACTCGTCACGGACGCGGACGCCTGCAGCGCGGGTTCGGCGATGGGGTTGAGCAGGACCAGCCGTCCCCACCGGGACGGGTCCCGGGCGACCAGCTCGGCCGCCACCGTCGTCCCGTAGGAGTGCGCGACCAGCACGGGAGCGGCCGGCAGACCCAGGGCGGCGACGACGGCGGCCACCGCGTCCGCGTGATGGGCCACGGTGTGCTCGGCGTGGGGGAAGGGCCTCGAGGCCCCGAAGCCGGGCAGCTCGATCGAGCGGATCGGATGCTCCGGGAGCGCGTCGGCCAGCAGGGCGAGTCCGTGGTGATCCCCGCGGAAGCCGTGGACGAACACCAGCGGGGCAGCGGCCGCGTCTCCCTCGGGTGCGCCTCGCGATCCCGGCGCGGCCTCCGGAACGGGGGCGTACTCCCACACGGCCACGGACGACGGGGTCCCGCTGACGGGATCCGGAACGGCCAGGGTGCGCCGGCGGGGCGTCCGGGCCGCGTGGCCCGTCAGCACGCGGGGATCGGCGGGCGCCGCGGGCGGGCGCAGCAGATCGCGCAGGCGGACGGGCGGGCCCGGGGCGGCGGGCGGCGTCGGGGCAGGCACGTCCCCACCCTAGCCAGGCCGGTGGGGAACCTCACCGACGTCACCCACGCCTCCCGCACGCTGCTGCTGGACCTGAGGCCACGCCGCCCGGAACCCGGCGACGCCTGGTCCTGGCCACGATGGCGCGCGGATGCCTACGGTGTTGCGGCCCGTCCTCGGTCCCGGGGCCCGCACGGGCGCGCCCCGTCCCCCACGAAAGGCCCCTGCGTGCAGCACCCCGTCGCCCTCAGATCCCTGAAGATCGCCCTCGCCTTCGTCGGCCTGCTCGTCGGCGCCGGCTTCGCCACCGGCGCCGAAGTCATCCAGTACTTCGTGGGCTTCGGCTGGATCGGCATCGTGGGCGCGGGACTGGCCGGCCTGCTCGTCACCGCCGGCGGCGCCGTCATCCTCCAGCTGGGCAGCGTGTTCCTCGCGGCCGACCACAAGATCGTCTTCCGCAGCGTCTCGCACCCGGTGATGGCCCGCATCCTGGACGTCGTGGTGACGGTGACGCTCTTCGCGATCGGCGTCGTCATGCTCGCCGGGGCGGGCTCCACGCTCGCCCAGCAGTTCGGCTGGCCGACGTGGGCGGGCTCCACCCTGATGACCCTGCTCGTGGTCGTGACGGGCATGCTGGACGTGGAGAAGGTCTCCGCGATCATCTCCCTGATCACGCCCCTGGTGATCGTCGCGGTCGTGGCCGGGTTCGTCCACGTCCTGGTCACCCGCGACGGCGGCTTCACCGCCCACGAGTCCCTCGCCGTCCAGGCCACCACGCCGGTGGACCCGTGGTGGCTGTCCTCGGTCAACTACTTCGGCCTCGTCGTCGTGATGGCCGTGTCCATGTGCCTCGTGATCGGCGGGTCCATCACCCACCCCCGCGAGGCGTTCCTCGGCGGCCTCACCGGCGGCCTGATGTACACCGCCCTGCTCCTGATGGCCTCCATGCTGCTCTACCTCGGCTACGCCGAGATCGGCCGGGCCGACGTCCCCATGCTGCGGCTGTTCGCCTCGATCGCGCCCTGGCTGGGCTGGGCGATGGTCGTGGTGATCTACCTGATGATCTACAACACCGCGATCGGCATGTTCTACGCGCTGGGACGCCGCCTCACGGCCGAGCACCCGGGCCGCTACCGCCCCGTGTTCACCGGCGTCACGCTGCTGGCCTTCGCGGTGAGCTTCGTCGGCTTCGGCGACCTGATGAACGTCGTCTACCCGGCGCTGGGCCACCTGGGCATCGTGCTCGCGCTCGTGCTCCTCGTCTGGTGGCTCACCCACCGCCGGCAGATCTCCGCCGAGTCGGGGCTGCGTCTGCGCCTGCTCGCGCTGCTCCGCCTGCGTGAGCATCCGGAGAAGACCTTCACGGCCCAGCACGCCGTGCAGCTGCAGGAGGCGGTCGGGGACTCCGTGGCGGCCCCGGGCGCGGTGACGGAGGCCCTCGAGGACGAGGTCGCCCAGGTGCTGGAGGAGGACGACACGGTCACCTCCGACGAGGTGCGTCCCGGTCCCGACGCCGGGCCCGAGCGGCCGGCAGGCGGCAGCCACTCCGCCTGAACGCGCCTGCCCGGCCGGGCACGGCGTCTCGGAGCGGCCCTGCGGCCGGGCCGGGGCGCCGTCGCCGTAGGATGGGGTGGCCGGCCGTGCCGCCGGCCCCGTCCGCGCCGCCCGAGGGCCGGCGCCCCATCCCGACTGCGTGAGGACTCGAACCGCCGTGAGCCAGACCCCCGACAGCGCCGTGCCGGCCACCCCCAGCATCCCCGCCGACGCGGAGTACTCGTTCCGCGACGTGGAGGCCCGCTGGGCCGGGTACTGGGAGCAGGCCGGGACGTTCGCCCCGCGCGAGGACGGCTCCGAGACCCGCACCGTGGTCGACATGTTCCCCTACCCCTCGGGCGACCTGCACATGGGGCACGCGGAGGCGTTCGCGATGGGCGACGTCGTCGCGCGTCACTGGATGCAGCGCGGCTTCGACGTGCTGCACCCCATCGGCTGGGACTCCTTCGGCCTGCCGGCCGAGAACGCCGCCATCAAGCGCGACGCCCACCCGGCCGAGTGGACCTACGCGAACATCGAGACGCAGAAGCGCTCCTTCCAGCGGTACGGCATCGCCGTGGACTGGTCCCGTGAGCTGCACACCTCGGACCCCGAGTACTACCGGTGGACCCAGTGGCTGTTCCAGCAGCTGTACCGCAAGGGCCTGGCGTACCGGAAGGACTCCCCGGTCAACTGGTGCCCGCAGGACCAGACGGTGCTCGCCAACGAGCAGGTCGTGGACGGCCGCTGCGAGCGCTGCGGCACCGAGGTCACCAAGCGGACCCTGAACCAGTGGTACTTCCGCATCACCGACTACGCGGACGCGCTGCTGGACGACATGGACCAGCTCACCGGCCACTGGCCCGAGCGCGTGCTCGCCATGCAGCGCAACTGGATCGGCCGCTCCGAGGGCGCCCACGTCGACTTCCAGGTCGAGGACGGCCCCGTCGTCACGGTCTTCACCACCCGGCCGGACACGCTGCACGGCGCGACCTTCATGGTGGTCGCCGCCGACGCCCCGCTGGCCGCCGAGCTCGCCGGCGGCGACGTGCGGGCCGAACTCGAGGCGTACCGCGAGGACCTGAAGAAGGTCTCGGACATCGACCGCCAGGCCACGGACCGCCCGAAGAGCGGCGTGTTCCTGGGCCGCCACGCCGTGAACCCGCTGACCGGTGAACGCCTGCCGATCTGGGCCTCGGACTACGTGCTGGCCGACTACGGCACGGGCGCCATCATGGCCGTGCCGGCCCACGACCAGCGCGACCTCGACTTCGCCCGCGCCATGGGCCTGCCCGTGCGCACCGTGCTGGACACCGGCGAGGAGGACCCGGCCGTCTCCGGCGTCGCGACGACCGGCGAGGGCACCCTGGTGAACTCCGGCGAGCTCGACGGCCTGGACAAGACCGCCGCCATCGCGCGGGCCATCGAGATCGTGGAGGAGCGTGGCACCGGCCGAGGCACCACCACCTACCGCCTGCGCGACTGGCTGCTCTCCCGTCAGCGCTTCTGGGGCACCCCGATCCCCGTGGTACACTGCCCGGACTGCGGCGAGGTCCTCGTGCCGGAGGACCAGCTGCCGGTCACCCTGCCGACCGACCTCAAGGGCGAGCAGCTCGCCCCGAAGGGCCAGTCGCCCCTGGCCGCGGCGACCTCGTGGGTCGAGGTGGACTGCCCGCGGTGCGGCGGCCCCGCGCGACGGGACACCGACACCATGGACACGTTCGTGGACTCGTCCTGGTACATGCTCCGCTACGCTTCCCCGAACGACGACGCCCGTGTCTTCGACCCCGATGCCCTGCGTCGCTGGCTGCCCGTGGACCAGTACGTGGGCGGCGTGGAGCACGCGATCCTGCACCTGCTGTACGCCCGCTTCTTCACCAAGGCCCTGCACGACCTCGGCCTGGTGCCCTTCACCGAGCCGTTCCGCGCCCTGCTCAACCAGGGCCAGGTCCTCAACGGCGGCAAGGCCATGTCCAAGTCGCTGGGCAACGGCGTGAACCTGGGCGACCAGCTGGACGAGTTCGGCGTCGACGCCGTGCGCCTGACCATGGTGTTCGCCTCGCCGCCCGAGGACGACGTGGACTGGGCCGACGTCGCCCCGGGCGCCGCCGGCAAGTTCCTGGCCCGCGCGTGGCGCCTGGCCCGCGACGTCCGCGCGACAGGCGCCCCGGCCGGCACGGACCCGGCGGACGGGGCCGCGGCCCTGCGCCGGGTGACCCACCGGACCGTGCACGAGGCCCAGCAGCTGCTGGACGACGGCAAGTTCAACGTGGTCGTCGCCAAGACGATGGAGCTGGTCAACGCGGCCCGCAAGGAGATCGACGCCGGCGCCGGCGCGGCCGACCCCGCCGTCCGCGAGGCCGCCGAGGCCGTGGCCGTGCTGCTCTCCCTCGTGGCGCCGTACACGGCCGAGGACATGTGGGTCCTGCTGGGCCACGAGCCCTCAGTGATCCGCGCCGGCTGGCCCCCGGTGGACGAGGCGCTGCTGGTCGAGGACACCGTCACGGCCGTCGTCCAGGTCAAGGGCAAGGTCCGCGACACCCTCGAGGTGCCCGCGGACATCACCGCCGAGGACCTCGAGGCGCGCGCCCGCGCGTCGCAGAAGGTGCGGAACTTCATCGGGGACGCCGAGATCGTCAAGGTGATCGTGCGCGAGCCCAAACTCGTGAACCTGGTGATCCGCTGACCGCGTGAGACCGGCCCCGACCGGGCCGGGGGAGAGGAGGCAGGCCGTGGCGAGCATCGAGCAGTGGCGCGACGACGCGCTCGTCCGCCTGCGCTCCCGCCGCTCCCAGCTGGCCGGGCGGGCGCGCTACGGCCTGCGCCCACCCCGCCGGGACCGCACGGCCGTCGTCACGGACTCGGCCGCCGCCCTGCCCGGCGCCGTCCTCGGACACGGCCTGGCCGCCGGGATCCGCCAGGTGGCGCTGCCCGTCATGGTGGGCGAGCAGATCCACACGGAGGGCACGGACGAGCTCGCGCTGGAGCTGCCGCTGGCCCTGGCCGCCGGCACCCCGGTGCGCACCTCGCGGCCCTCGCCGGGCGCGTTCCGGACGGTCTACGCCGAGCTGGCCCGCGCCGGCTACGCACGCATCCTCTCCGTCCACCTGTCCGGCGAGCTCTCCGGCACCGTGGAGGCCGCGCGCCTGGCCGCCGCGGACGCCGAGCGTCCGGTGACCGTGGTGGACTCGCGCACCGTGGGCTTCGCGCTGGGCACGGCCGTGGTGGACGCCGCCGTGGACGCGGGGGTGGGCATGCCCGTGGCCCGCATCCGCGAGCGGCTCGAGGCCACCGTGGACTCCAGCCACGTGCTGTTCACGGTGCCCAGCCTCGAGCAGCTGCGCCGGGGCGGACGGATCAGCGGGCTGGCCTCGCTGCTGGGCACCCTGCTGCAGGTGCGCCCCGTCATGGCCGTCGACGACGGCGCGATCGGCCTGGTCGACCGCCCGCGGTCCGCGGCCCGCGCCGTCGACCGGCTCGTGGAGCTCGCGGTCGAGCGGGCCGGCGGGGACCCGGTGCGGATCGCCGTGCACGAGTACGGCGACCCCGAGACGGCCGTGCAGCTCGCCGAGCGTCTGCAGCCGATCTCCACCACCCCCGTGCCCGTCGTCGAGCTGCCCGCCGTGCTCGCCGCGCACCTGGGCCTGGGTGCGCTGGGCGTGGTGATCTGCCCGCTGGAATCGCCCACGGGGGGCTCGGGGGACTGAGGCCGCCCGTACAGGCGTGCCGAGGAGACGGGCGCGTCCGTTCCTGCACACCGCCCCGGACCGCGGTGGTCATCCCCAGGCCGGGTGCGGGACGCGCCCGGCTCGGACGCGGGCACGCAGACTGCCCGCATGAGCCCCAGCCACCGCCTCCGCGACGATCCGCCCGCCTTCGCCCCGGACCCCGCGCCCGCGGCCGTCCCCGACGTCGACACGGCCGGCCCGCACGCCGCGTCCGCGTGGGAGCGCACCCCGCCCCGGGGCCCGGTGCTCCGGTGGCGGCCGGCCCTGCTGGCCGTCACCGTGCTGCTCGTCGCCGCCGCGGCCTGGTGGGCGGTGGCCTGGCTGACCACCCCGGCGCCACCCGCGGCGGTCCCGGCGGCCGCGGCCGGTGCAGGCGTCCCGCAGACCGGTGCGACCTCCGCCGCCCCGACTGCGGCAGGCACCGACGCGCGGACGCTCGAGGCGGGGCCGTCGGGGGAGGCGTCCGGGCCCGCCGGGTCCACCCCGCTGCGGGTGCACGTGGTGGGCGAGGTCGCCCGGCCGGGTGTGGTCAGCCTCGCGCCGGGCTCCCGGGTGGCCGACGCCATGCGCGCGGCCGGCGGCCCGACCCGGCACGCCCGGGCGGAGCGCATCAACCTCGCGGCCCCGCTGGACGACGGCCAACAGGTCCTCGTCCCCTCCGCTCACACGCCGCAGGACGCCCTGGACCGGGTGGCCGGGGCCGCGCAGGCGCAGCCCACGCCGACCACGGGCGGGGCCGATGCCGGAGGCGGAACGGGCGGTCCCGAGCCCGGCGGCACCGTGGACCTGAACACCGCCGACGCCGCGGACCTGCAGACCCTGCCCGGCGTCGGCCCCGCCACGGCGGAGAAGATCATCGCCCACCGCGAGACGGTCGGCCCGTTCACCGGCCTGCAGGACCTGGACGCGGTGCCCGGCATCGGCCCGGCCACGCTCGACCGGCTGCGTGACCTCGTCTCGTGGTGAACCCGGCCCCGGGCCCGCCCAGCGATCCCGTGGACCGCCGCGCCCGGCACCACGAGGTGCCCGGCCCGCTCGAGGCCCGGTGGGTGCCCGCCCTGCTCGGGTGCCTGACCCTGGGGATCCTCGGCGTCGGCTGGGACGCCCCGGCCCGGTCGGCGGCGGCCCTCACGGGGCTGGCCGTCGCCGCGGCCGCCGTCCTGGGCGCGGCCCGCTGGACCGGTCGGAGGCGGGGCGTGGCGACCGCGACGGCGCTGGCCGGCGTGGCCGCGGCCCTGATGCTGCAGCACTCGGCCGGGCCCGCCGCCGCGGCCACCGGCAGCGGCTGGACCGGTGCGGTCCAGTCCGGCTCACCGCTGCGGCTCGAGCTGGCCCTGGACGGGCCCGCCACCCGGAGCGAGGCGGCCTTCGGCCCCCGCTGGAGCGTTCCCGTGCGGGTCGAGACGTTCGGTCACCCGCCGCGGACCCCCGAGGCGGCCGTGACCGCCCGGCTCACGGGCGGGGGCCCACCGCCCGAGACGATCGCCGCGCCGTCGGACGGGACGGGGTCCCCCGGCGGCGGGCCGGGATCGCGGGTCTGCGTGGTGGCCCGGCCGTCGAGGTCCGGTTCCACCGTGTTCCTGGCCGCCGCGGCCGTCCCGCAGCCGGGACCCTGCCCCGGCGGGGTGCAGATGGCAGGCGGAGTCGCCGACGGCGACCCGCGCCCGCCGCGGCGGGAGGCGTTGCGCGCCGCGTTCCGTCAGTCCGCGGAGGGCACGGTCGGCGCGGCGCCGGAACTCGTCCCGGGGCTGGTGCTGGGCGACCGCTCCGCCCAGGGGGCCGCCCTCGACGACGCCATGAAGGCCTCGGGCCTGTCGCACCTGTCCGCCGTGTCCGGGGCCAACGTGGCCATGATCCTCGGCGCGGTCGCGATCACCCTCCGCTGCGCGCGGGTGCACCGGGCGGTGGTCCTCAGCGCCGGGTTGGCGGTCCTCGGGGTGTTCGTGGTCGTCGTGGGGCCGGAGCCGTCCGTGCTCCGGGCGGCCGTGATGGGCGCCCTCGGAGCCCTCGCGGTGTTCTTCGGCCGGGCGCGGCAGGCGTTCGGGCTCCTGGCGGTGGGCGGCACGGTCCTGCTCGTCGCGGTGCCGGCCCTCGCCGTGGAACCGGCCTTCCACCTCTCCCTGGCCGCGACCGCGGGCATCGTCCTGGGCGGCGCGCCCCTCGACCGTGCGCTGTACGCCGGGCTCGGCCGGGTGCTGCCCGACGTCGTGGTGCGGTGGCTCTCGGCGTCGCTCGCGGTGACCGTGGCCGCCCACCTGGCCTGCCAGCCGATCATCCTGGCCATGACCGGCGAGGTGTCGGCCTACGCGGTGCCGGCCAATCTGCTGGCCGCCCCGGCCGTGCCGCCCGTGACCGTCCTGGGCACCCTCGCCGCGGCCCTCGCACTGCCCGCGCCCGGGATCGCCGCCGCCCTCGTGGCCGTGATCCAGTGGCCCGCGGCCTGGATCGGGTGGGTCGCCCACACCAGCGCCTCCCTGCCCGGAGCGCTGCGTCCGTGGCCGGCCGGGGCCCTCGGCGCCGGGCTGGGCGTCCTGCTGGTGGCCGCGACGCTCCTCGGATTCGCCGCCGTGCTCCTGCTCGAACGACGCCGGACCGCCCCTGTCCGGCGTGTCGGCCGCAGCGCGCCGCGGACCCGCGAGCGCCTCCCCGCCTTGGTCGTGCTCGCCGCCGCCCTGGCCGCGGCCACCACGGGGGCGGTCGGGGCGGTCCTCGTGCCGCGGTCCTCGGGCGCGGCCCCGCCGGACTGGGCCGTGGCGTTCTGCGACGTCGGCCAGGGGGACATGGCCGTGTTCCGGTCCGGCCCGCGCGCGGGGGTCGTCGTCGACGTCGGGCCCGAGCCGGGGCTCGCTCGTCGCTGCCTCGACGACCTCGAGGTCGACCGGGTGGACGCCGTGCTGCTCACCCACCTGCACGCCGACCACGCCGGGGGGCTGGCCGGCGTGGTGGACCGCGCCGCCCCCGGGGCGGTGCACTACGCGACCCGGGATGCACCGGCCCAGGGCAGGGGAGACCGCGGCGGGGAGGCGGAGGGCGTCGACCCGCCCGCCGACGCGGCACGGCTCCGCACCGGCGCGATGGGCACGGCCGGTCCGGTGCGGTGGCACGTGCTGCTCGCCGACGCGCGGGCCCCCGAGGAGAACGACGCCTCCGCCCAGGTGCTGGTCACCGTCGAGAGCGAGGCCGGTCCGGTCACGACGCTGATCACCGGCGACATGGAGGAGGACGCCTCCGCGGCATGGATCGCGGGGCGCCGGTCCGATGCCGCCGCACCGCCGCGCGTGGACGTGCTCAAGGTCGCCCACCACGGCGCGCGCAACGGTGGAACGGCCGTGCCGCGCGCCGTCGGCGCCCGCCTGCACGTGGTCTCCGTGGGCGCCGACAACCCGTACGGCCACCCCCACCGGGCCACGGTGGACGCGCTCGGCCGCCTCGGGCCGGTGGCCCGCACGGACCTGCACGGCACGCTGGCCCTCACGGCCGCGGACGGCCCCGACCCCGACGGCGCGCCCGAGATCACGGCCCACACCGTCCGCCCGCCCTCGAGCGTCCGCACCGGACCCTAGGATGGGACGCATGTCCGCCGCCCGCAGCCCCCGTTCCGGCCGAGCCGGCCGCACCGACCCGCTGGCCTGGCGGCGAGCCGAGCCCGCCCCGCTCATGCTCCTCAAGGGACCCGAGGACCATGCCGCCCGCTGGGTGACGGACCGCGTGACCCAGGCTCTGCGCGAGCGACACGGCCAGCTGGAGATCCACCGGCTCCGCGCGGGGGAGTACCAGCCCGGCCAGCTGGCCACCGCGGCCAGCCCGTCCCTCTTCGCCGAGCCCACCCTCATCACGGTCGAGGGCCTCGAGGCCATGAACGACGCGTTCCTCGAGGACGCCCTGCGTCTCGTCCAGCAGGGCCCGGGCGCGGAGGACGTCACGCTCGTGCTGCGCCACACCGGCGGCACCCGCGGCAAGAAGCTGCTGGACGCCGTCGCCCAGGCCGGCACGGTGGTCGAGTGCGTGCCGCTGAAGAAGGACGAGGAGCGGCTGGCCTTCGTGCAGGCCGAGTTCCGCGACCGGCGTCGGCGCATCGACGAGGAGGCGGCCCGCGCGCTCATCCGCGCCACCGGCGCCTCGCTCACGGAGCTCGCGGCCGCGTGCGCCCAGCTCGTCGACGACACCGAGGGCGTCGTCACCGTCGAGACCGTGGACACGTACTACAGCGGCCGCGTGGAGGCCACGAGCTTCGCGGTGGCCGACGCGGCGCTCGAGGGGCAGGCGGCGAGGGCCGTCTCCCTCGTGCGGCACGCGATGGCCACCGGCGTCCACCCGGTGATGATCACCGCGGCGCTCGCCCTCAAGGCGCGGCAGGTGGCGCGGATGATCGACGCCCGCCGGCCCGCCGCCGAGCTGCCGTCCCTGCTCGGGGTGGCCCCGTTCCAGGTGCGCTACATCCAGCAGGCGGCGCGGCACTGGACGGCGGCCGGCATCGCGCAGGCCGTGGAGTGGATCGCCCAGGCCGACGCCGAGGCCAAGGGCGCCTCTCGCAACCCGGAGTTCGCCGTCGAGCGCGCGGTCATCCGCGTGGCCACCGCCGTCAGCCGCTGACGGCGCCGCCGGACGGCATCCCACGGGGGCAGCCCGGACACGACGCGGCCCCCGCACCGATCGCTCGGGGCGGGGGCCGCGGTCACAGCCGGGGGGCGTGGATCAGCCGAGGAGGGCCTTCACGCGGGCGGCGATGCCGGACTTGCGGTTCGCGGCCTGGTTCTTGTGGATGACGCCCTTCGAAGCGGCCTTGTCCAGCTTGCGGGAGGCGGTGCGCAGCGCGGCGGCGGCGGCCTCGGCCTCGCCGGCGGCGACGGCCTTGTCCACGGCGCGGATGGCGGTCTTCAGCTCGGACTTCACCGCGACGTTGCGCTGGCGCGCCTTCTCGTTGGTGAGGATGCGCTTCTTCTGGGACTTGATGTTAGCCAAATCGGGTCCTTCGTCGTCGGCGGCGCGGACGAGGGTCCGGGCGCCGCATGAACAGGGGGTCGTGGAGGGTGCCCGGATCCGTGGACTGAGCGGCGTGGGGAACACCGATGATGACCCGTTCCGGGGGTGCCCGTCGACCGGCGGACACAATGCGGACGATCCTACCACCCAGACCCTGCGATCCGCGCGGCGGACTCAGCGCCCCCGCCGCCGGGCGCGGGCCAGCGCGGCCGTGACCCGGTCGAAGGCCGCCCGGTCCAGGACGCCGCCCTCCCGGCGCACCGCGGCCGGATCCACGCGGACCACCCGGTCCAGCTTCGCCTCCGAGGCGCGGCCGGACCGGTCCCAGGCGCCCGCGCCCACGTCCACGTAGTCCTCGTCCCGGGCCAGGGCGTTGTTCCGGTCCCGGCTGGTCAGCATGAGCCCGAGCAGGTGCGCCCCGTCCCGGCCGATCAGGAGCACGGGGCGGTCCTTGCCCCGGCCGTCCATCTCCTCGTACGGCACCCAGGTCCACACGACCTCTCCCGGCCCGGCCGTCGGCCCGGGCACGGGCGCGTACTCGACGCGGACGGTCCCGGTGAAGTCCGGCAGGGACGCGTGGCGGCCGGTGTCCTGTCGCCGGGGCCGGCGCTCCTGCCCGGGCCCGGGCATCGGCCACGAGTCGGTGGGCTCCGTGGGGTCCCACGCGGGCCCGGGAGGCCCGGGCGGGCCCGGGAAGGGTGACGGGCCGCTCCGGTCGCCGGCCCGTCGACCGGCCTCGGAGGCGGCTCGACGCGGCCGGGCGTCGTCGCGGAGGGCGCCGATCAGGCGTGCCGTCCGGCGGCCGAGGGACAGGGCGCGATGCAGGTCGAAGGCCATGGGCGTGAATCTAGTGGACGCGCGGGCCCGGCGTCCGGGTCGGGTCGGCGGCGGGACATGAGAGACTAGGCGGTCAGAGTCCCGTCCCCGTCACCCGTAGAGGAAGTGCCCGTGTCGCCCCTGGCGTCGAACCCCCCGGTGCCCGCTGCCACCGACCCCTCGGTGATCCGCAACTTCTGCATCATCGCCCACATCGACCACGGCAAGTCCACGCTGGCGGACCGCATGCTGCAGGCCACCGGCGTCGTGCAGCCCCGCGACATGAAGGCCCAGTACCTGGACCGCATGGACATCGAGCGTGAGCGCGGCATCACCATCAAGTCCCAGGCCGTGCGCATGCCCTGGTCCGTGGACGGGGTGGACTACGCCCTGAACATGATCGACACCCCCGGGCACGTGGACTTCACCTATGAGGTCTCCCGCTCGCTGGCCGCGTGCGAGGGCGCGATCCTGCTGGTGGACGCCGCCCAGGGCATCGAGGCCCAGACCCTGGCGAACCTCTACCTCGCCATGGAGCACGAGCTGGAGATCATCCCCGTGCTCAACAAGATCGACCTGCCCGCCGCGGATCCGGACCGCTACGCGGCCGAGCTGGCCTCCCTGATCGGCTGCGAGCCCGAGGACGTGCTGCGCGTCTCCGGCAAGACGGGCGTCGGCGTCGAGGAGCTGCTGGACCGCGTGGTCCGCGCCATCCCCGGCCCGGAGGGGGACGCGGACGCCCCGGCCCGCGCGATGATCTTCGACTCCGTGTACGACACCTACCGGGGCGTCGTCACGTACGTGCGCGTCGTGGACGGCCGGCTCTCCCCGCGGGAGAAGGTCCGCATGATGTCCACGGGCACCACCTACGAGCTCCTCGAGATCGGCGTCTCCTCCCCGGAGCCCGTGCCCACGAAGGGCCTGGCCGCGGGCGAGGTGGGCTACCTCATCACCGGCGTGAAGGACGTGCGGCAGTCCAAGGTGGGCGACACGGTCACCAACCACGCCCACCCGGCCGAGCAGTCCCTGGGTGGCTACGAGGACCCCAAGCCCATGGTGTTCTCAGGCCTCTACCCCATCGACGGCTCGGACTATCCCGTGCTGCGTGACGCCCTGGACAAGCTCAAGCTCAACGACGCCGCGCTCGTCTACGAGCCCGAGACCTCGGTCGCGCTGGGCTTCGGCTTCCGCGTCGGCTTCCTCGGTCTGCTGCATCTGGAGATCGTGCGCGAGCGCCTCGAGCGCGAGTTCGACCTCGACCTCATCTCCACCGCGCCCAACGTGGTCTACGAGGTCACCCGGGAGGACCGTGAGGTCGTCACCGTGACCAACCCCTCCGAGTTCCCCGAGGGCAAGATCCTCGAGGTGCGCGAGCCCATGGCCTCGGCCACGATCATCGTGCCGGCCGAGTTCATCGGCGCCGTCATGGAGCTGTGCCAGGCCAAGCGCGGCAACCTCAAGGGCATGGACTACCTCTCCGAGGAACGGGTGGAGATCCGCTACTGGATCCCGCTGGCCGAGATCGTGTTCGACTTCTTCGACCAGCTCAAGTCCCGCACCAAGGGGTACGCCTCGCTGGACTGGAAGGCCGACGGCGACCAGGCGGCCGACCTCGTCAAGGTGGACATCCTGCTCCAGGGCGAACAGGTGGACGCGTTCTCCTCCATCACCCACAAGGACAACGCCTATGCGTACGGCGTGATGATGACGGGCAAGCTCAAGGAGCTGATCCCGCGCCAGCAGTACGAGGTGCCGATCCAGGCCGCCATCGGCTCGCGCATCATCGCCCGCGAGAACATCCGCGCGATCCGCAAGGACGTGCTCTCCAAGTGCTACGGCGGCGACATCTCCCGCAAGCGCAAGCTGCTCGAGAAGCAGAAGGAGGGCAAGAAGCGCATGAAGATGGTCGGCCGGGTCGAGGTCCCGCAGGAGGCCTTCATCGCCGCCCTGTCCTCGGACGGCGCCGGCGCCGACCAGGCGGCGAAGAAGTAAGTGCCCGCCCTGCCCCTCGGCGAGCCCGTCCCCGACGACGGCCGGCTGCCGGCCGACGTCGGGCAGCGGGTGCGCGCGGCCGCCGGCGACGGCGCGGCGCGCACCTTCAGCCTGTACGTCCACGTGCCGTTCTGCACCGTGCGCTGCGGCTACTGCGACTTCAACACGTACACGGCCGTCGACCTCGGCCCCGGCGCGGGTCGTGGCGACTACTGGGAGTCGGCGGTCACGGAGCTGGACTTCGCCGCGGACGTGCTCGCGTCCTCGGACGTGCCAGCCCGCCCGCTGCACACGGTGTTCTTCGGCGGCGGCACGCCCACGCTCCTGCCGGCCGCGGACCTCGTGCGCATCCTCCAGGCGGCGGTGGACCGGTTCGGGATCGCGCCCGGCGCGGAGGTCACCACCGAGGCCAACCCGGACACCATCACCCCGGAGTACGCCCGTGAGCTCGCGGCCGGCGGCTTCACCCGCCTCTCCCTGGGCATGCAGTCGGCGGTGCCGCACGTGCTCGCCACGCTCGAGCGCACCCATCGGCCCGAGTCCGTCCCCGCCGCCGTCGCCGCGGCCCGGGAGGCCGGCCTGGAGGTGTCCCTGGACCTGATCTACGGGACCGCGGGAGAGTCCCTCGCCGACTGGCGGGCCACGCTCGAGGCCGCCGTCGCCCTGGCCCCGGACCACGTGAGCGCGTACTCGCTGATCGTGGAGGAGGGCACCAAGCTCGGGGCCCAGGTGGCCCGCGGCGAGGTGGCGGACGTGGATCCCGACGACCAGGCGGACAAGTACCTGCTCGCCGAGGAGCTGCTCAGCGCCGCCGGCTACCGCTGGTACGAGGTGTCCAACTGGGCGCGGGACCCGCAGGGGTCCGGGGTCCACCGCGCGCGGCACAACGTGGCGTACTGGGAGGACCAGGACTGGTGGGGGATCGGCCCGGGCGCGCACTCGCACCTCGCCGGCGTCCGGTTCTGGAACGCCAAGCACCCCGCCGCCTACGCGCAGCGGCTGGCCACGGGGGTCACCCCCGCCGTGGGCCGCGAGCGGCCCGACGCCGACGCGCGGCGACTCGAGCGCATCATGCTCGCGGTGCGCACGGTGGACGGGCTCCCGACCGCGGAGCTCGTCTCGGAGACGCCGGGGGAGGCCGCACGGATCCGCGGGGCGATCGCCGAACTCATCGCCGCGGGCCTGCTGGACGGGCGTGCCGCCGTCAACGGCAGCATCGTCCCGACGCTCGAGGGGCGGCTGCGCAACGACGCGATCGTCCGGGCTCTGGCCGGCTTCTGACCGGCCGGCCCCGGGTCAGCGCAGGATGCGCAGGTTGAACGGGTACCGGAACGGACGGCCCTTGGACACGTGCGAGGCGCCCATCACGCCGTAGACCGCCATGGCGGCCCACGTGAGCGCGCCGAGGATCGCGAAGATCGGGCCGACCACCGGCAGCAGGGACAGGAAGAAGAACAGGAGCGTGATGAGCGTGGGCGGCCCGGAGAAGTTCAGGGCCTCCCGCGACTCCTGCGAGGTGAACGGGCCGCGGTCGCGGTAGAGCAGCCACACGACCAGGGGGCCGAGCACGCCGAACGCCAGACTGAGGTGGGCCAGCGCCGCGCGGTCACGGTCCTGCTTCGCCGTGAGCGGGGCGCCGCGGCCGCCGGCCGAGACGAGCCAGGCGGGCGGGTCGTGGCCGGTGCGGCCGGCGTCGGGCTGCGCGCGGGTGTTCACGAGGGGCTCCTCCTGGATCGCGGGACCCGCGCGCCGGGGACCGGGCGCAGGGCATGGGCCAGCATAGCGCGGGCGGGCGGTGGCCGCGCCGAGATCAGTGCTCGGGTGCGGCGGTGAGGAAGTCGATGAGCTCCTCCACGCGGCCCAGCAGGGACGGCTCGAGGTCCGCGTACGTGGTGACGTGGGAGAGCAGCCGCTTCCACCCCAGCCCCGTGGCCTCCTTGCTCCCGTGCGGCCAGCCCAGTCCCCGCAGGATCCCCGTCTTCCAGTCCTGCCCCTTCGGCACGACGGGCCACGCGGGGATGCCGAGGACGGAGGGCTTGATGACCTGCCAGACGTCCACGTAGGGGTGGCCGAGGATGAGCACGTTGCCCGCGGCCCCTGGCACGCGCATGGCCTCGGCCGCGAGGCGCTCCTCCTTGGACCCGGTGACGAGGTGGTCCATGAGGATCCCGAGCCGGCGCCGCGGGCCGGGGGCGAACGTGCGGATCGCCCCGGCGAGGTCGTCCACCCCGTGCAGGGGCTCCACGACGATGCCCTCGAGACGCAGATCCTCGCCCCACACCTTCTCCACCAGCTCGGCGTCGTGCACGCCCTCCACCCAGATGCGTGAGGCGCGGGCGGTGCGGGCGCGCGCCCCCTCGACCCGTCGCGAGCCGGAGGCGGTGCGGGCCGGCGCCGCCGGGGCCGCGGCGGCCGGGGGGACCAGGGTCACGGGCTCGCCGTCGATCCAGAAGCCGCCGCCGAGGGGGAAGCCGCGGCGCACGCCGCGGCGGTCCTCCAGGACCACCACGTGCACGCCGCCGGAGCGCTCGATGCCGATCACGGCCCCGGTGAACCCGGAGGCCACGTCCTCGACCACCGTGCCGGGGGCGGCGGGCACATCGGGGACGGTCCGGGTGGGGCGGCGCGTCAGGTCGTCGTGGCCCGCGGGGCCCCAGCTGCTCCAGTCCATGGGAGATCACGGTAGCAACGGGGCGGGCGATCACCGTGAGCGAAGCCGTGCGGACCGGTCGGGCCGTCCCCCGGGTCGGACGGTAGCATTGGCACTTGACCCGCCGGAGTGCCAGTCAGGGGCACCTCCGGGGTCGCCCCGGATCCCGACGGACCAGAGGAGGACCGAGATGTCGGAGCAGCCCCGCCGCCTGCAGGTGCTCCAGGCGATCGTGGAGGACTACGTGGCGCTGCGCGAGCCCGTGGGCTCCAAGGCGCTCGTGGAACGGCACGCCCTGGGCGTGTCCTCCGCGACCGTGCGCAACGACATGGCTGCGCTCGAGGAGGAGGGCCTCATCGTGGCCCCGCACACCTCCGCCGGGCGCGTCCCCACGGACAAGGGCTACCGCGTGTTCGTCGACCGCCTCTCCGAGGTGAAGCCGCTGTCCCCGGCGGAGCGCCGGGCCGTGCGGACCCTGCTGGACCCGGAGACGGACACCGAGCACATGATGGAGTCCACGGTGCGCCTCCTGGCCCAGCTGACCCAGCAGGTCGCCGTCGCGCAGTTCCCCCACGAGGACGGCTCCACGATCCGCCACCTCGAACTGGTCTCCCTCACGCCCACGCGGGTGCTCGTGGTCCTCATCCTGTCCACGGGACGGGTGGACCAGCGGCACGCCGTGCTGGACCGGCCGGTCGACGAGGCGGAGCTGTCCGTGCTCCGCGGCCTCCTGCTGGACGCCCTGCTGGGGCTCGGTCCGGTGTCGGCGGCCACCGTGGTGGACGACGTCGTCACCCGGGTCCGCCCGGAGCACCGGCAGTCCGCCGCCCTCGTGGCCGCGGCCGTCCACGACCTGCTCGAGGCCGGCCGGCAGGACCGCATCGTCCTGGCCGGCACCGCCAACCTGGCCCGCTCCCCGGGGGACTTCGGCGCGTCCATCGGGCCGATCCTGGAGGCGCTCGAGGAGCAGGTGGTGCTGCTGCGCCTGCTCACGGAGATGGAGCAGGACGCCCACGGGGTGTCCGTGCGGATCGGGTCCGAGAACGCCGGATCGCTCGCGGACACCTCGGTGGTCGCGGCCGCCTACGGCCCCGGCGCCGTGGCGAAGCTCGGCGTCATCGGCCCGACCCGGATGGACTATCCGGGCACCATGGCCGCCGTCCGGGCGATCGCCCGCTATCTCTCCCGCATCCTGACCACCTGACGCGCCTCCGCGCGTCCTGGCGGGCCCCGTCCCGCACCGCCCCACGTCCCGCTCGCCCCGAGAGGAATCCCCACCGTGACCGACCACTACGAGACGCTCGGCGTCAGCCGTGACGCCAGCACCGAGGAGATCCGCCGCGCCTACCGCAAGCTCGCGCGCACCCACCACCCGGACGTCAACCCCGACCCGGAGGCGGCCGAGCAGTTCAAGCGCATCTCCCACGCCTACGAGGTGCTCTCGGACGAGGGCCGGCGTCGGGCCTACGACACGACGGGCAATGAGAACGGCCAGGCCGGCTTCCCGGGCGGCTTCGGCGGGGCGGGCGGCTTCGGGGGCTTCGCCGACATCTTCGAGACCTTCATGAACGCCGCCGGCCAGGGCGGCCGCGGCGGCCCCGCCAGCCGCGCCCGCCGCGGCCAGGACGCCCTGGTGACCGCGCGGATCGACCTGCGCGACGCCGTCTTCGGCGGCGAGCAGACCATTGAGCTGGACACGGCCGTGCGCTGCGAGCGGTGCGAGGGCTCATGCTGCGAGCCCGGCACCCAGCCGGAGACCTGCCAGACCTGCCACGGCCACGGCATGATCCAGCGCCCCGTGCGATCGCTGCTGGGCACCGTCATGGCCACCGAGGCCTGCCCCGCCTGCCAGGGGTTCGGCACCGTCATCCCGACGCCCTGCCACGAGTGCGACGGGCAGGGCCGCGTCCGCACCCGGACGCCGCTGACCCTGCGCATCCCCGCGGGCGTGGACGACGGCACCCGCATCCACCTCGCCGGCCGCGGCGAGGCCGGCCCGGGCGGCGGCCCGAACGGCGACCTCTACGTGGAGATCGCGGTCCGCCCGGACGAGACCTTCCGCCGCGAGGGCGACCACCTGGCCACCACCGTGACCGTCCCCATGGCCGCCGCGGCCCTGGGGACCACCGTCACGCTGGACACCCTGGACGGCAAGCAGTCCGTCAGCCTGGACCCGGGCGTGCAGTCCGGCCACGTCGAGGTCCTCCAGGGCCTGGGCGTCGGCCGCCTGCGCGGGCAGGGCCGTGGTGACCTCAAGGTGGACGTGGTGGTCACCACGCCCACCGACCTGGACGACGAGCAGCGCCAGCTCCTGGAGCGCCTGGCCGAGGTGCGCGGCGAGGAGGTCGTGCACGGCGCACCCCAGGCCAGGGGCATGTTCGCCCGGCTGCGGGAGAACCTGAGGAACCTGTGACCGCCCCCCTGTTCCACCTCGAGCCGGGCGCCCTGGCCGGCGCGAGCGCCGGCGTGGAGGTCGTCTTCGGTGGCCCCGAGGCCCGCCACGCCGCCGCGGCCATGCGCCTGGCCCCCGGGGAGGCCGTGATCCTGGCCGACGGGTCGGGCACGCTCGGCCACGGCACCGTGCTCGCGGCCGCCCCGGACGGGGTGTCCGTGCGGCTGGACGCGGTGGCGGAGGAGCCGGCACCCACCCCGGCGCTCGTGCTCGTCCAGGCCCTCGCCAAGGGCGATCGGGACCTCATGGCGGTCCAGGCCGCCGTCGAGCTCGGCGTGGACGCCGTGGTGCCCTGGGAGGCCGAACGCTCGATCGTCCGCTGGAAGGGCCCCAAGGCCGCCAAGGCCCGCCAGAAGTGGGCGGACACGGCCCGCGCGGCCGCCAAGCAGGCGCGTCGCGCCCGGGTGCCCGCGGTCCGGGACCACGTCTCCGGGACGGCGGTCGCCGGGCTGGTCCGGGACGACGACGGCGGCCGGCTCGTCCTCGTGCTGCACGAGGACGCGGAGCACGGGGTGTCCGCGGTGCCGACGGAACGACTCTCCGCGGCCGCCGAGATCGCCGTCGTCGTGGGCCCCGAGGGCGGGATCGGCCCGGCCGAGCTCGAGGCCTGCGTGGCCGCGGGGGCCGTGCCGGTGCGGCTCGGCCCGCACGTGCTGCGCGCCTCCACGGCCGGCCCCGCCGCCCTCGCCGTGCTCCAGCACCGGCTCGGCCGCTGGTGAGCCCCGGCAGGACCGCGCACCGACGCCTAGACTGGATTCGATGTCCCGCCCCCGCGACCCCGAGGTGATCCGCCCCATCGTGACCGTGCCCCCCACGACCCCGACCCCGCCCGCCACTGCGCACGAGGGCGTCGCGTTCGAATCCGCCGACCTCATGGTCCGCACCCTCGGACCGCAGGACGCCCTGCTGCGGATCCTCGGCGGCGTGTTCCCCACCGTGGACGTCACGGTCCGCGACCAGCGGCTGGACCTGGCCGGGCCGGTGGCCGACGTGGCCACGGTGCGGCGCGTCGTCGAGGACCTGCGCTCGATCGCCCGCCGCGACCAGGCGGTCACCCCCGAGGTGATGGGCCAGGTCGTCCACCACGTCCGCGGAGCCGCCACCGGGCGCGGCGCGGGTCAGCTGCACCTGGACTCGATCCTCTCGGGCCGGGGTCGCCGCATCCGCGCGAAGACCCTGCACCAGCAGGACTACGTGGAGGCGATCGACCGCTCCACCGTCGTCTTCGGCGTCGGCCCGGCCGGCACCGGCAAGACCTACCTGGCCATGGCCAAGGCCGTGCAGGCGCTGCAGGCCAAGGAGGTCAACCGGATCATCCTCACCCGCCCGGCCGTCGAGGCCGGCGAGCGGCTCGGCTTCCTGCCCGGTGGGCTCTCCGAGAAGATCGACCCGTACCTGCGTCCCCTGTACGACGCGCTGCACGACATGATCGAGCCCGAGTCGATCCCGCGGCTCATGGAGGCCGGGACCATCGAGGTCGCCCCGCTGGCGTACATGCGCGGCCGCACCCTGAACGACGCGTTCGTGATCCTCGACGAGGCCCAGAACACCACCGGCGAGCAGATGAAGATGTTCCTGACCCGACTCGGCTTCGGTGCGCGCATGGTCGTCACGGGTGACACCTCGCAGGTGGACCTGCCGCGCGGCACCCAGTCCGGCCTGGCCCAGGCCGTCGAGGTGCTCGAGGGGATCGAGGGCCTGGAGGTGGTCCGCTTCGACTCCTCGGACGTGGTCCGGCACTCGCTGGTGAGCGCCATCGTGGACGCCTACGACGCCGCCCGCGGACCCGCGGAGCGGTCCCAGAAGCGAGGAGGGGCCCGCCGTGGCCGTTGAGATCCTGAACGAGTCGGGGATCGAGGTCCCCGAGGACGCGCTGCTGCGCATGGCCCGGCACGTCTACACGCGCCTGCACGTCCACGAGCGCGCCGAGACGGCCGTGACCGTCGTGGACGCCGCACGCATGGCCGAGCTGCACGAGGAGTGGATGGACCTGCCCGGGCCCACCGACGTGATGAGCCTGCCCATGGACGAGCTGACCCCCGGCTCGCCCGAGGCGCCGGCCGAGGGCGTGCTCGGGGACGTCGTGCTCTGCCCCGAGGTCGCCGCCGAGCAGGCCGCGCGCGGCGGGCACTCCCGAGACGACGAGCTGCTTCTGCTGCTCACCCACGGCATGCTCCACCTGCTGGGGTACGACCATCTCGAGGACGCCGACCGCGAGGAGATGTTCGGCCTCCAGGATCGGCTCGTGTCCGAGGTCCTCGGCCGGCCCGCCCCGGCCCCCACCGTCGAGGACTGAGGGCACCGCCCATGCTGACGCCCGCCCTCCTCTTCGCCCTCTTCCTGGTCTTCCTCGGCCTGACCTGGACGCTGTCCCTGGCCGAGTCCGCGTTCTCCTACCTCTCCCGGCGGGACGCGGAGGACATCGTCCGCGAGCAGCCCGGCTCCAAGGCACTGGAGATCGCCCGCGAGCGGGAGAGCCACCTCGGGGCCCTGCGGGTCTGGCGGTTCGTGGCCGAGGCCCTGTCGGCCGTCTGCCTGACCGCGGCCGCCGACGCGGTGGTGGACGACACGTGGCTCGCCGTGGCGATCGCCGCGGTCGTGCTCGTGGGCGTGGCCGCCCTGCTGGGCGTCTGGAGCCCGCGGCCGATCGGCTCCCGCAACGAGGCCGCCGTCGCCCGCCGCCTCGGCGGTCTGGTGTGGGTGCTCCGCCGAGCCCTGGGCCCGCTCGCCGCCCGCCTGGACCGGGACCGGCGCCGTCGCGAGGTCGAGCCGGAGGACGAGGACGACTTCCAGGAGCGCCACCTGCGCGAGTTCGTCGCCCGCGCCCACGACGCGGACGTGCTCGCCGACTCCGAGGCGGAGCTGATCCAGTCGGTGTTCTCCATGAACGACACCATCGTCCGCTCCGTCATGGTGCCGCGCACCGACGTCGTCACGATCGACGCCGACCACACGCTCGGCCAGGCCATGGCCCTGTTCCTGCGCTCCGGCAACTCCCGCATCCCGGTGATCGGCGAGGACGCCGACGACATCCGGGGCATGCTGCACCTCAAGGACGTCACCCGCGCCCTGCACCACGACGGCGCCGCGACCGACACCCCCGTCACCGAGGTCATGCGCGACGTCCGCTTCGTCCCCGAGTCGAAGTCCGTGGCGACCCTCCTGCAGGAGCTGCAGCGCGAGTCCACCCACGTGGCCGTGGTGGTGGACGAGTACGGCGGCACGGCGGGGCTCGTGACGCTCGAGGACCTCATCGAGGAGATCGTCGGCGAGATCTACGACGAGGACGACCACCCGGACCGCCCCGAGGTGGAGTTCGTCGCGCCCGGCGTCTACTCCGTCGACGCGCGCATGGGCATCCACGACTTCCGGGAGGAGTTCGAGCTGCCGGAGGAGGACGAGGACGACGACGTTGACACGGTCGGCGGCCTCCTCGCCAAGGAGCTCGGCCGCGTCCCGATCCAGGGTTCGCGCGTCGTGGTCCAGGGGATCGAGCTCGTCGCGGACACCCTCGAGCCCCGCCGCAACCGGGTCGCGCGCCTGCGCGTCTCCGAGACCCCCGACCGCCCGGTGCGGCTGCGCCGGCGTGAGGAGCAGGCCTACGGCGCCGAGCCCGCCGACCCCGTGGCCTGAGCCGGCCGCCCCACCCCACGCCCCGCCTGACAAGGATGACCCCATGACCGATCTCGTCGATCCGGCCCGCGCCGCGGACGGCTTCCGTTCCGGCTTCGTCTCGCTCGTGGGCCGGCCGAACGCCGGCAAGTCCACGCTCACCAACGCGCTGGTGGGGGAGAAGGTGGCGATCACCTCCTCCAAACCCCAGACCACGCGCCACACCATCCGCGGGATCGTCCACCGCGAGGACTTCCAGCTCGTGCTCGTGGACACCCCGGGCCTGCACCGGCCCCGCACCCTGCTCGGCGAGCGCCTCAACGACCTCGTGGCGGAGACGCTCAACGAGGTCGACGCCGTGGGCATGTGCCTGCCGGCCGACGAGGCGATCGGCCCCGGCGACCGGTTCATCGCCCAGCAGCTCTCGTACCTGCACCGCACCCCGGTGGTCGCCGTGGTCACCAAGACGGACAAGGTGGGTCCGGAGCAGCTCATGGCGCAGCTCGTGGCCGTGACCGCGCTGGGCGACGAGGTCCTCGGGCCGGAGAACGGCGGGGAGGGCTTCGCGGCCGTCGTGCCGGTCTCGGCGGTGGCCGGCCGCCAGGTCGACGACGTCCTGGGCGTCTTCGCGGGCCTGCTGCCGGCCGGGCCGCCCCTGTACCCCGACGGCGAGCTCACGGACGAGCCGGAGGCGATCATGGTCGCCGAGCTCATCCGGGAGGCGGCCCTGGAGGGCGTGCGCGACGAGCTGCCGCACTCGGTGGCCGTGGTGGTCGAGGAGATGTCCCTGCGCGAGGACCGCCCCGCGGACCGGCCCCTGATGGACGTGTGGGCGAACGTCTTCGTCGAGCGGGACAGCCAGAAGGGCATCATCATCGGCAAGGGCGGCTCCCGGCTGCGCGAGATCGGCGCGCAGGCGCGGGCGGGCATCGAGCGCATGCTCGGCACCAAGGTGCACCTGGACCTGCGGGTCAAGGTCGCCAAGGAGTGGCAGCGCGACCCCAAGCAGCTCGGCCGACTCGGCTTCTGAGCCCGAGGCCCCGGCCCGGCGCGCGCGCCGGAGCGGGCCGCCGTCGTCGTGCGTCACACGGGGACGGCCTCCTGTGGCCCGGCCCACCTCGGTGCTAGGGTCGGGGGCATGTCCCCCCGCCTCGCGACGACAGCGCCGGCCACGGCCCGCCTGCTACTTCCCGGCCGCACGGGGTCCCCGTGCCAGGCCGCGATCCACGCCGCCTGAGCGCATGCGGAGGCAGGACGCCTCCCACCGGACCGGACACCCCGTGCGGAGCCTCTGACCTCCCGGCCCGGCCACCGACCATCCACCTTTCGCGCGCCCGCCGCGCGCACGTCGAGGGAGAACACGCATGAGCGCCCACCTGCAGAAGTCGTCGGGGATGAAGTTCCACAAGTACGTCCCGTTCCAGGACCAGATCGAGGTCGCCCTGCCGGACCGCACCTGGCCGGACAAGGTCATCGAGAAGGCGCCGCTGTGGTGCGCCGTGGACCTGCGCGACGGCAACCAGGCCCTGATCGACCCCATGGGCCCCGAGCGCAAGCTGCGCATGTTCCAGCTGCTCGTCGGCATGGGCTTCAAGGAGATCGAGGTCGGCTTCCCGTCCGCCTCGCAGACCGACTACGACTTCGTCCGCCAGCTCATCGAGGGCGACCACATCCCGGACGACGTCACCATCCAGGTCCTCACCCAGTCCCGTGAGCACCTGATCGAGCGCACCTTCGAGGCGCTCGAGGGCGCCGACCGGGCCATCGTGCACCTGTACAACTCGACGTCGGTGCTGCAGCGCCGCGTGGTGTTCCGGCAGGACGAGGACGGGATCGTGGACATCGCGACCTCCGGCGCGCGCCTGGTGAAGAAGTTCGAGGAGCAGCTCAAGGGCACGCAGATCACCTACGAGTACTCGCCCGAGTCCTACACGGGCACCGAGCTCGAGTTCGCCCGGCGCATCTCGGACGAGGTGGCCACGGTCCTGGAGGCCTCCACCGACCGCAAGATGATCCTGAACCTGCCGGCGACGGTGGAGATGTCCACCCCGAACGTGTACGCCGACTCGATCGAGTGGATGCACCGCAACCTGGAGCACCGCGACTCGCTCATCCTCTCCCTGCACCCGCACAACGACCGCGGCACGGGCGTGGCCGCCGCCGAGCTGGGCTACCTGGCCGGGGCGGACCGCATCGAGGGATGCCTGTTCGGCAACGGCGAGCGCACCGGCAACGTCGACCTGGTGACGCTGGGCATGAACCTGTACTCGCAGGGCGTCGACCCCATGATCGACTTCTCCGACATGGACCACATCAAGCGCACGGTCGAGTACTGCAACCAGCTGGCCGTGCCCGAGCGCTCGCCGTGGGGCGGCGACCTCGTCTTCACGGCCTTCTCCGGCTCCCACCAGGACGCCATCAAGAAGGGCTTCGAGGCCATGGAGGTCGACGCGAAGGCGGCCGGCACGGACGTGGACGGCATCCCGTGGGCCGTGCCGTACCTGCCCATCGACCCGAAGGACATCGGCCGCTCGTACGAAGCCGTCATCCGCGTGAACTCGCAGTCCGGCAAGGGCGGCGTCGCCTACCTGCTCAAGTCCGAGCACAACCTGGACCTGCCGCGCCGCGCGCAGATCGAGTTCTCCCACGTCATCCAGGATCTGGCCGACGCCCAGGGCGGCGAGGTCTCCGGCGCCGACCTGTGGCGCGTGTTCCAGGACGAGTACCTGCCCGCCGACGCGGCGGAGGCGCAGTGGGGCCACTACCGGCTCCGCTCGGTCTCCTCGGCCTCCGGCGAGGACGGCGCGTTCCGGATGGAGGCCGAGCTCGAGGTCGACGGCGTCACGCAGACCCGCACGGCGCAGGGCAACGGCCCGATCGACGCGTTCCTGCGCATCCTCGGTGAGGAGGGCATGGACGTCCGCGTGCTCGACTACTCGGAGCACGCACTGTCCGAGGGCGGCGCGGCCATGGCCGCCGCCTACGTGGAGGCGGCCGTGGGCGACCGCGTCCTCTGGGGCGTCGGCCTGGACCACAACACCACCACCGCCTCGCTGAAGGCCGTGGTGTCCGCGGTGAACCGCGCCCTGCGCGCGTGAGCGGCTCCGGCTCCTCCCGGCGGGGTGCGCGGCACGGCGGCTACGCGGCGAACTCATTCCGCACCGAGGCCATCGTGCTGCGCACCCACCGTCTGGGGGAGGCCGATCGCATCGTCGAGGCGCTCACCCCCGAGCACGGCCTGGTCCGGGCCGTGGCCAAGGGGGTGCGCAAGACATCCTCCCGGCTGGGCTCGGTGGTGGAGCCGTTCATGCACTCCACGCTCCAGCTCGCACGCGGCCGGGGCGAGCTGCACACCGTGAGCCAGGCGCAGCTGCTGCACCCGTACGCGACGATGCTGGCCGCCGACTACGACGCCTACACCGTCGCCGGCGCCCTCGCCGAGGCCGTCGAGCGGGTCCCCGCGGTCGACGACGACGGCCGGCGCGCCCAGTACCGCCTGTTCCACGGCGCGCTGGCCGCGCTGGCCCGTGGCGCGCACGACCCGCGGCTGATCCTGCACTCGTTCCTGCTGCGCGCGCTCGCCCAGGCCGGCTGGGCCCCCACCTTCGACCGGTGCGCCCGCTGCGGCGCCCCCGGCCCGCACACGGCGCTGCACGTGGGCCTCGGCGGGGCCGTCTGCCCGGAGTGCAGGCCACCCGGTGCCGCGCACCCGGCCCCGGAGACCTTCGATCTGCTCTCGGCCCTTGCAGCGGGGGACTGGGCCACCGCGGACGCCTCCGGGGGCCCCGCCCGCCGAGAGGCGGCCGGTATCGTGGCGGCGTACCTGCAGTTCCACGCCGAGCGGCGCCTGGTGTCCCTGTCCGTCCTGGACCAGGACCTCGGCCTCCCCGCCCCGCGCGTCGAGAGGAGACCATGAGCGCCGACCGTGCCCCGCAGCCCCCGCCGCCGCACCCCTCGGGTGCGGTCGCCCCGCGGATCGATCCGCGTTTCGTGCCCCGGCACGTGGCGATCGTGATGGACGGCAACGGTCGGTGGGCCAACCAGCGCGGCCTGCCCCGCACCGAGGGCCACCGGGCCGGCGAGGCGGCCCTGCTGGACGTCGTCGCCGGGGCGGTGGAGCTGGGGATCGGCCACGTGTCCGCGTATGCGTTCTCCACGGAGAACTGGCGGCGCTCGGCGGAGGAGGTGCGCTTCCTCATGGGCTTCTCCCGGGACGTGCTGCGCCGGCAGCGGGACACCCTGCACTCGTGGAACGTGCGGATCCGGTGGAACGGGCGGGCCCCGCGCCTCTGGACCCCCGTGATCCGGGAGCTGCAGGAGGCCGAGGAGCTCACGCGCCACAACACCGGGACCACGCTGCACATGTGCGTGAACTACGGCAGCCGGGCCGAGATCCTGGACGGCGTCCAGGCGATCGCCGAAGAGGTCCGGGCCGGCCGGATGCGGCCGGGCGAGATCAGCGAGGACGTCATCACCCGCTACCTCGACCGCGGTTTCCGCACGGGTCAGGACGTCGACGTCGTCCCGGACGTGGACCTGTTCCTGCGGACCTCGGGGGAGCAGCGCCTGTCCAACTATCTGCTGTGGCAGTCCGCCTACGCGGAGCTGCTGTTCCTGGACGTGCTGTGGCCGGACGTCGACCGGCGGACCCTGTGGGCCGCCGTCGAGACCTACGCCCGACGGGACCGCCGCTACGGCGGCGCCGTGGACACCCCTCAGCCGGCGCCGTCGTCCGGCGCGCCGGACTCGGCCTCGGACGCCGACGGCGGCGCGTAGGCTCCCAGCCACGTGAGCGTCGCGGCACCGGCCGCCTCGCGCACCGACGCGGGGGAGGCGAACACGTCGTGCAGCGCGTCGGGGAGCCGGTGGACGGTCACCCGGTCGCCGAGCCGCAGGGAGCGGCGGGCCATGGCGTCGGGGTCCAGGACGATGTCCGAGGTCAGCATCGCCTCGCCGTAGGACGTGCCCCGATGCCCACGCGCGGAGACGAGCACGAGGATCGGCACGGAGACGTCGAGCCGCCCGGCCACGGCCCGGTGCCCCGAGAGGACCGCGCTCAGCCAGGCGGCCGGCACCTCGAACGCGTGCGGGGGGCGCCAGAGCGGGTGCAGGTCCCATTCGCCCTCGGCCTGGTCCGAGAGGGTGCGCCAGTAGTGGTCGATGCGCGGCAGCGTGAGCATGGCGTAGGGCTTCATGGCGGAGACGGGCCCCACGATGGACTTCGCCAGCAGGCGCACCCCCGCGCTGCCCTGCATCTCCAGCCACGGGCTGTTGAGCACGAGCGCGGCGAGGCGGCCGGGATTCCGGTCCGCCCACAGCGCGGCGATCAGCCCGCCGGTGGAGTGCCCCATGAGGATGGGCGGCAGCGGGTGGTCCCGGGCGATGGTCTCGAACGCGGCCTCGAGGTCCGCGTCGTAGCGGGCCAGGTCGTCCGTCCAGCCGGGCGTCTGCCCCGCGCGCAGCGAGCGGCCGTAGTGGCGCAGGTCGACGGCGTGGAACGCGTAGCCGGCGGTCTCGAACGCGTGGGCCAGCGGGGCGTTGTAGAAGTAGTCGCTCCAGCCGTGCACTGAGAGGATGGGCCGCCGGGCCGGGTCACGGGCGGCGTCGGTGCGCGGACGCACCACTGTGACAAGGTTCTGTCCTTGTTCATCGGTGTCGAGGCCGAGCGTGCATCGTTCGAAGCCCGGCAGCCCGTCCGGGACCCAGCCCAGGCCCGGCGGATCGTCGAGGAACGGGCGGGTGCCCTCCTCCGTCGGTCCGCCGGCGGGTGCGCCGTGCGGGGCGGGTCGGTCCGGGGGTGGCGGCTGGATCGGGTCACGGGCCATCCGACCACTCTAGGAGGACCCCGGGCGGGCGGGAGGCCCGTGCGAGGATGGGGGCATGCAGCTGCCTGATCCCAAGTCCGCCGTCGACGGCCTCCTGACCTCCCGTGCGCCTCGCCTGTACCCGCCCTTCTTCCGTGCCGTGTTCGGTGGCATGGACGCGGAGCAGGCGCACCATCGGGGCTTCGACGCGATTCGGCTGGCCGAGCGGACCGGGGCGTCCGCCGCCCTGCGCGCCGCCTTCCGTCCGGACCCGATGCTCGCGCGCACGGTCATGGGCCTGCGGTTCCCGACGCCCTTCGGCCTGGCCGCGGGGTTCGACAAGGACGGCCGGGGGACCGCCGCCCTGGCCGACCTCGGGTTCGGCCACATCGAGGTCGGCACGATCACGGCGCAGCCGCAGCCCGGCAACCCGCAGCCCCGACTGTTCCGTCTCGTGGACGACCGGGCGCTGGTCAACCGCATGGGCTTCAACAACGACGGCGCGGCGGCCGTCGCCCCCCGCCTGGCGCGGACCCGGCAGACCCTGGAGCGCCGATTCGGTCCGGCCCGGCCGGTTTTGGGCGTCAACATCGGCAAGACCAAGGTGGTCCCGCTCGAGGACGCGGCGGACGACTACCGGGCCTCGACCCGCCTGCTCGCGCCCCACGCCGACTACCTGACGGTCAACGTGTCCTCCCCGAACACCCCGGGGCTGCGCCAGCTGCAGGAGATCGACGCGCTGGAGCCGATCCTCACGGCCGTGCGCGAGGAGGCCGACCGTGCAGTCCCGGGCCGGCGGGTGCCACTGACCGTGAAGATCGCCCCGGACCTGTCGGACGACGACGTGCGCGCCGTCGGGGCGCTCGCCGAGCGCCTCGGGCTCGACGGCGTCATCGCGACCAACACGACCGTCTCCCGCGAGGGTCTGCGCACCCCGCGTGCCGACGTGGACGCCCTGGGCGCGGGCGGCCTGTCCGGCGCCCCGCTGCAGGAGCGGTCGAGGCGGGTGCTGGACGTCCTGCGGGCGGCGCTGCCCGCGGGCGCCGCCGTCGTCAGCGTGGGCGGGGTGACGGACGCCGACGACGTCCAGGCCCGGCTCGACGCGGGCGCGGACCTCGTCCAGGGCTACACCGCGTTCCTCTACGAGGGGCCGTTCTGGGCAGGCCGGATCACCGCCGGACTGGCCCGACCCCTGCGGGGCTGACGGTCCGCTCGCCGGTGACGCGACGGCCCGGACCCACCGGGGTCCGGGCCGTCGCGCGGTGTCGTGTCAGGCGGGGTACTCGCCCCGCTTGACCTGGGGCTTGGGCAGACGCAGGCGGCGGAACTGCAGCGCGCGCATGATGCCGTAGAAGCCGGTCCCGGGCTCCGGCGTGCCGAAGCGCTCCGTGAGGCCCTTCTTGATGTGCCGGCTGACCAGGAAGCTCTCGATGAGCACGAGGGCCACGAGCACGTACAGGCTGATCATCAGGATCAGCTGCGCCTCGCGGCCGGGGATGAACATGAGCAGGACGTAGGCGAAGACGACGGGCATGAGCCACTCGCCGATGCCGGTGCGTGCGTCCACGTAGTCACGGACCCAGCGCTTCTGCGGTCCCTTGTCGCGCGCCGGGAGACCGCGCTCGTCCCCGGTCTCCAGCGCGGCGCGCTGGCGCATCCGCTCCTGGGCCATCGCCTGACGCTCGGCCTTGCGGGCCGCCTTGCGATCTTCGGGGACCAGGGTGCGCCGGCGCGCGGCCTCCTGGTCGCGGCGCCGCGGAGTCGGGCCCTTCTTGCCCTGCGAGCGGTCGCGCGGCCCGGCCTCGGCCACGGCGGCGTCCTCGGCGGGCGCGGCGGAGGAGCCGTGAGTCGAAGGGGTGGGCGCGGTCTCGGGGGTCTTGTCTCGCTTGAACACCCGTCCAGTCTAGTGGTGGGGCGCATCCGGCCCGCCCGGAGGCGCGGCTTTCGGCCCGGCGGCCGTCTACGCTGGCCGTCATGACTGACATCACCTCCCGTGCGCCGCAGGACGCGGCCCTCGTCTCGGTCGTCCGTGAGGCCGTCGAGGCCCGCTTCCCGACGACCCTCCAGACCCTCACCGACCTCGTGGCGATCCCGGGCACCGCCTGGGACTCCGCGGACCGCACCCAGCTCGAGCGGTCCGCCGAGGCCGTCGCGGGCCTGCTGCGCGAGGCGGGCCTGCAGCATGTGGAGATCGTGACCGAGACCCGCGACGACGGCCGGCCCGGCGGGCCGGCGGTGATCGGCGAGAAGCCCGGCGCCTCAGACAAGCCCACTGTCTTGTTGTATGCCCATCATGACGTGCAGCCGATCGGGGACGAGGACCTCTGGGACACCCCGCCGCTCGTGGCCACCGAGCGCGGCGGGCGGCTGTATGGCCGCGGCGCCGCCGACGACAAGGCCGGCATCATGGTCCACCTCGCCGCCCTCGCCGCCCTGCGGGACGTCCTGCCCGACGCCGGCGTCGGCGTCCGCGTCTTCATCGAGGGCGAGGAGGAGGCCGGCTCGCCCACCTTCCGCACCTTCCTGGAGAAGCACCGGGCGCGCCTCGACGCCGACGCGATCGTCGTCGCGGACTCGTCCAACTGGGCCGTGGGGGAGCCCGCGCTGACCACGTCCCTGCGCGGGCTGGTGGACGGCACGGTGACCGTCCGGGTGCTCGACCACGCCGTGCACTCCGGCATGTTCGGCGGGCCGGTCCTGGACGCCGTCGTCCTGCTCTCGCGGCTGATCGCCACGCTCCACGACGCGGACGGTGCGGTCGCCGTGCCCGGCCTCGAGCCGCGTCAGACCGCGGGGCTGGACTACCCCAAGGACGTCTTCCGTGCGGACGCGGGCGTGCTGGACGGGGTGACCCTGGCCGGCCGCGGTTCGGTCGCAGACCGGCTGTGGAACGCGCCCGCGCTGAGCATCATCGGGATCGACGCGCCCTCCGTCGCGGAGTCCTCGAACACGATCCAGCCCGCGGCGCGCGCCAAGTTCTCGCTGCGCCTGGGCCCCGGCATGGACCCCGCGGAGGCCTTCGAGGCGCTGCGCACCCACCTGGAGGCGCAGTCTGCGGCGGTGCTCGGCGCGGAGATCACGGTCACCGCGGGGGAGTTCGGTCAGCCGTTCACGACGGACACCGCGGCCCCCGCCGCGGCCGCGATGATGGCCGCCCTGGAGGACGCCTGGGGCGTCGAGCCCCGGGCGATCGGCATGGGCGGCTCCATCCCGTTCACCGCGGACCTCGCCGAGGTCTTCCCGGAGGCCACCCTCCTCATCACGGGCGTGGAGGACCCGGACACGCGGGCGCACTCGGCCAACGAGTCGCTGCACATCGACGACTTCAAGCGGGCCGTCGTGGCCGAGGCGCTCTGGCTCGCGCGGCTCTCCAAGTGAGTGCCGCCCGGCCCGCCGCCGATGCGGCGGGCCGGGAATGCCCCGTGGGCGGCTAGTGTTGCCCTGAAGACCACACGCGCGTGACGGCCCCGTCCGCGCCCCATGATCTGAGGAGGTCACGATGGCTCTGTCCGCAGAGGAGACCGGTGTCGAGATCGGCGCGACCCAGGACGCCGAGGGCCTGCCCCCGCACGAGGTCGAGCTGACCGACGTGGCGGCCGGCAAGGTGCGCTCGCTGCTCGAGCAGGAGGGCCGCACGGACCTGCGGCTGCGCGTCGCCGTGCAGCCGGGCGGCTGCTCGGGCCTGATCTACCAGCTCTACTTCGACGAGCGCGTCCTCGACGGCGACACCGTCCGTGACTACGACGGGGTCGAGGTGATCGTCGACAAGATGAGCGTGCCCTACCTCATGGGCGCGACCATCGACTTCGAGGACACCATCTCGAAGCAGGGCTTCACGATCGACAACCCCAACGCAGGCGGCTCGTGCGCCTGCGGCGACTCCTTCCACTGATCTGCGGGCGCCCGGAGCGCCTCGGACCGCGAACCGGCGGGTCGGCCTCGGCCGGCCCGCCGTCGTCGTGCTCGGGCACCGCGCCCAGGATGCTCGGACCCGGCTCCCAGACACGATCCGCCCGTGTCACGGTGCGGAGAATCCGCTCGTTTCGGCTTAGACTGGCTCTGAATCATCAGGGCATACCCGTGCTCCCTGCGAGGACGCTGCGAGAAGTCGCCGAATCGCCGGGGGAGCGGGCACGCCCCTCGCACACGAGATGAAGAGGAAGGCCGTCTGTGAGAGCACAGAATGACGCCGGACGTCGGACTCGCCGCCGCTGGACCGCCGGTGCCGTGGGCACCACGGCGCTCCTGGTGCTGACCGGGTGTTCGGCAGAGGTCCAGCGCGGCTGGTACCCCGGCACCCGGGACACCACCAACCACAACGCCCAGCTCACCGACCTGTGGGTGAACTCCTGGATCGCGGCCATGGTCGTCGGCCTGCTGGCCTGGGGCGCCATGATCTGGTGCATGGTGGCGTACCGCCGCCGCAAGAACGACCAGGGCTTCCCGAAGCAGACGGCCTACAACGTGCCGCTCGAGACCATGTTCACGGCCATCCCGATCCTGATGGTCTTCACCCTCTGGGGCTTCACCGACCGCGTCCAGACCGAGGTCGACCGCCCCGTGGACGACTCGCCGCTGACCGTCACCGTGTACGGCAAGCAGTGGTCCTGGGACTTCAACTACTCCTACGAGCAGGAGAACGGCGAGGTCATCGAGGCCCACTACTCCGGCATCCAGGCCCAGCTGGACGGCACCGAGGGCGTGCGTGACACCCTTCCGGTCCTGTACCTGCCGAATGACGTGCCGGTGCACTTCGAGCTGAAGTCCCGTGACGTGGCCCACTCCTTCTGGATCCCGCAGTTCCTCCAGAAGCGTGACATGGTGCCCGGCAAGACCAACCACCTGTACCTGACCCCCCAGGAGCTGGGCAGCTACGACGGCAAGTGCGCCGAGCTGTGCGGCGAGTTCCACTCCGAGATGCTCTTCAACGTGGAGGTCGTCGACGAGACGGAGTTCGTCCAGCGCCTCGAGGAGATGGAGCCGGGTCAGGTGGGCGAAGAGTACAGCCGCAATCCCAACAACAACCCTGACGGCGCCGGGACGATGGAGCGCGACCTCCAGACCCCCCGCGGTGGAGGTAGCCACTGATGACCACTTACGAGTACGCAACGGATGAGGTGCGCTCACAGGCGCAGCCTCGTGTGGTGCCCCGTTCGCTGGGCAAGATCGTCGTCAGCTGGCTGACGACGACCGACCACAAGGTGCTCGGGTACATGTACCTGATCACGTCCTTCGTCTTCTTCTGCATCGGCGGCGTCATGGCCCTCATGATCCGCGCGGAGCTCTTCGAGCCCGGCATGCAGATCCTGCAGACGAAGGAGCAGTACAACCAGCTGTTCACCATGCACGGCACGCTCATGCTGCTCATGTTCGCGACCCCGCTCTTCACGGGCTTCGCCAACGTGCTGGTGCCGCTGCAGATCGGTGCTCCGGACGTGTCCTTCCCGCGTCTGAACGCCCTGGCGTTCTGGTTCTTCCTGTTCGGCTCGCTCATCGCGACCGCCGGCTTCCTCACCCCGCAGGGTGCGGCCTCGTTCGGCTGGTTCGCCTACGCCCCGCTCTCCAACACCACGTACTCGCCGGGCGTCGGCGGTGACCTCTGGGTGTTCGGTCTGGTCCTCCAGGGCTTCGGCACGATCATGGGCGGCGTCAACTTCATCACCACGATCCTGACGATGCGTGCCCCGGGCATGACGATGTGGCGCATGCCGATCTTCACCTGGAACACGCTCATCACCGGCATCCTGATCATGGTGGCGTTCCCGCCGTTCGCCTCCGCGCTCTTCGCGCTGGGCCTGGACCGTCGCTTCGGCGGCCACATCTTCAACCCGGAGAACGGCGGCGCCATCCTGTGGCAGCACCTCTTCTGGTTCTTCGGCCACCCCGAGGTGTACATCATCGCCCTGCCGTTCTTCGGCGTCGTGTCGGAGATCATCCCGGTGTTCTCCCGCAAGCCGATCTTCGGCTACAAGTCCATCGTGTTCGCGACGACGGCGATCGCCGCGCTCTCCGTGACGGTGTGGGCGCACCACATGTACGTGACCGGCGCCGTGCTCCTGCCGTTCTTCTCCGTGATGACCATGCTCATCGCGGTCCCGACCGGCGTGAAGTTCGTGAACTGGATCGGCACCATGTGGCGCGGTTCGATCACCTTCGAGACCCCGATGCTGTGGACGCTCGGCTTCATGGTCACCTTCCTGTTCGGTGGCCTGACCGGCGTCATCCTGGCGTCGCCGCCCCTGGACTTCCAGGTGTCCGACACGTACTTCGTCGTGGCGCACTTCCACTACGTCGTCTTCGGCACCGTGGTGTTCGCGATGTTCGCCGGCTTCTTCTTCTGGTGGCCGAAGTTCACCGGCAAGATGCTGAACGAGCGTCTCGGCAAGATCCAGTTCTGGATGCTGTTCGTGGGCTTCCACGGCACGTTCCTGATCCAGCACTGGCTCGGTGTCATCGGCATGCCCCGTCGCTACGCGGACTACATGGTGGAGGACGGCTTCCAGGCGATGAACGCGTTCTCCTCGGTGTTCTCCTTCGTTCTCGGCGCGTCGCTGATCCCGTTCTTCTGGAACGTCTACATCACCTCGCGCTACGGCAAGAAGGTCACCGTGGACGACCCGTGGGGCTTCGGCGGCTCGCTCGAGTGGGCCACCTCGTGCCCGCCGCCGCGGCACAACTTCCACTCCCTGCCGCGCATCCGCTCCGAGCGTCCGGCGCTGGATCTGCACCACCCGGAGCTCTTCCCGCACTCGCCTCAGAACACGTCTGAGGCCTTCGGAGAGAAGGTCGCCCAGTGAAGGTCGCAGCCAACATCTTCTGGATCATCGGCCTGTTCTTCATCGCAGCCGCCACCCTCTACGGGTTCTGGGTCGAGTGGACCGAGTGGGCAGGCATCCCGGCCATCTACGCCGTGGGCGGGATGTCCTGGATGATCGCCTGGTACCTGCGGGCCGCCGAGCACAAATACGGCGTCGGCCCTGCAGATGACGAGGACGGTCAGATCGTCGAGTACGCCGGCACCTACGGCACCTTCGCTCCCTGGAGCTGGTGGCCCCTGGGCCTCGGCCTGGGCTGCGCGATCATCGTGACCGGCCTGGCCGTCGGCTGGTGGGTCTTCATCATCGGCATCGTCGCCGCCGCCTACTTCACCTTCGGGTGGGTCTACGAGTTCTCTCGGGGCAAGTACGCCCACTGACCCGTCCGTCGTTCCACCACCGCAGGCCGGATCCCCTCGGGGTCCGGCCTGCGGCGTTTCCCTGTGCGCTGAGTACGGGCGGCCCCTCACGCACGAGGTGCGATTGCAGCGGCAGATCCCCGCGACCTGCCTCGCCTCGCCGCGTCGGGGGAGGTGGGAGCCGTGCACGATCTGCGCACGCGCCACGCTGCGGCGCCGGGCAGGGCGCCCGACGTCGGCAGCCACCCTCCTGAAGGGGTCGGGCGGCGACGTCCTCACCCCTGCACGGCCAGGGGGCGTCACCACCGGGGTAGGGGCCGACGGTGATCGTCGTGTCCCGCCCCCATCGCCGACACCTCGCGTCGCTGGGCCTCGCAGGTGCACGCCCGAGCGAGACCACCACCCTCGCGGGGACAGGCCGGTTCGTCCTCCCACGACTCGGTCCGGGACAGGGGGGTGTGCCGGCCGGTCGCTGAGTTGCAGGTCCGCCCACCCCACCCTGCACCGCTGTCACACGCGACGACCGGTCCGGCGTCACCGTGAGGCCGTCAGAGCTCCCCGTGCCACCGTCAGGGGCACGGCGGCCTGTGTCCTCCAGCTACGGGTGCACCGTGCGTCTCGGCCTGCGGCGGTGAATCACAGAGGCGTCTGGCGGCGGTCTTCTCCCGCCGTTCTGAGTTCGCAGACGGAGGATTCCGGCCCGGTGTCGCCACGTCCGACCATGCCCGGGCGCAGCCGGTGGTGGTCGGGCGCGGCGGACAGCACAGGGGGCGGTGGTGTGCGGGGGCGAGGCCCATGCGCGGACTCCTCTCCGAGGATGAGCGGATGTCGCAGCGCCCATTCGTGGCGGGGCGCCGGCTCATCCCCTCTGAGCGCGCGTGGGAGGACAGCCACTTGAGGACCCCGAGCATCGACGGTGTCCGTCTCCTGCCGTCTCCTGGGACACCCCCGAGGGAGGCCACCTGCGTCCGCCCAGCATCCGTTGTCACGGACCGGACGCACGCCTGACCATGCCCGAGTCGGTGTGCCGCGACGGGCGAGGAGCGTCACAACTCATGCCCACCCGGGGCGGCCGCCGAAGGTGCCCCCCGCAGCGTAGGTCGCCGATCCGGGCGGCCGGGGGCGGGGCGCTGGACCACCTCATGGCGCCCGCTACGGCCTTGGGCGGGCCCTCCCGCGGCGGCCGCGGCGGCCCGCCCAGGGACGCCGAAGGGCCCCGCGCACCGTGGTGCGCGGGGCCCTTCGTCAGGGGATCAGCCGACCGGGGTCAGCGCTCCAGGTGAGGAGCGTCCGAGCCGTGTCCGAGCTCGACGGGGTGCTCCTCGTGGCCGTGCTGGCCGTGGGTGCGGGCCTCCACCAGCTCCTCCCGGGAGACCGGGGCGACGCGGTTCTGGTAGAACATGCGGTTCAGGGCGGCACGGGCCTTCTCCAGCGTGCCCACCTTGCCGTTGCGGCCGGGGATGGCCGGCACCGGGCGACGGTCCTCGAAGGACACCAGGCGGTACAGCTCGTAGTCGGTGAGCTGGCGGTGGCGCTCATGGAAGCCGCCCTCGGGGGACATCTCGATGACGCCGGCCTCGTGGCCGTGGAGCACCAGCTCACGGTCCTTGCGCTGCAGGGACAGGCAGATGCGGCGGGTCACGATGAAGGCGATCACCGGGCCGAGGAAGAACAGCGCGCGCAGCACGTACAGCACGTCGTTCAGGGAGAGGTGGAAGTGGGTGGCGATGAGGTCCGAGGACGCGGCCGCCCACATGACGCAGTACCAGACGACGGCGGCCACGCCGATGCCCGTGCGGGCCGGGGCGTTGCGGGGACGGTCGAGCAGGTGGTGCTCGGTGTCGTCCTTGGTGATCCACCGCTCGATCCAGGGCCAGGCGCACATGCCGACGATCAGGGCGCCGACCGGGATCAGCGGCACGAGCACGCCCATGGGCAGGGACACCGAGGAGCCCCACGGCATCGGGATGTTCCAGAGGAAGGAGTAGTCGCCGATCATGCCCGGCATGAGGCGCAGGGCACCGTCGAACACGCCGATGTACCAGTCGGGCTGGGTGCCGGCCTGCACCGGGGACGGATCATACGGGCCGTAGTTCCAGTTGGCGTTGATCGTCACCGTGGAGGCGATGAGCGCGAGCACACCGAACACGATGAAGAAGAAGCCGCCGGCCTTGGCCGCGTACACGGGGCCCACCGGATAGCCGACCACGTTGTCCTCGGTGCGGCCCGGGCCCGGGTACTGGGTGTGCTTGTGCACGACGACCATGAACAGGTGGATGCCGATCAGCAGCAGGATGGCGGCCGGCACGATCATGATGTGCAGGGCATACAGGCGACCGATGACCGAGTGGCCGGGGAACTCGCCGCCGAAGAAGAAGGCGGAGAGGTACGAGCCGACCAGCGGCAGCGACTTCAGGATGCCGTCGATGATGCGCAGGCCGTTGCCGGAGAGCACCTCGTCGGGCAGGGAGTAGCCGGTGAAGCCGGCAGCCCAGCCGGCCATCAGCAGGAAGCAGCCGACCAGCCAGTTCAGCTCACGCGGGCGACGGAACGCGCCGGTGAAGAACACGCGCAGCATGTGCACGGACATGGCCGCCACGAACAGCAGCGCGGCCCAGTGGTGCAGCTGGCGCATGAACAGACCGCCGCGCACGTCGAACGAGATGTCGAGGGTCGATGCGTAGGCCGCGGACATCTCGATGCCGCGCAGCGGGGCGTAGGCCCCGTCGTAGACGACCTCTGACATGGAGGGATCGAAGAAGAGGGTGAGGAATGCGCCGGACAGCAGCAGGATGACGAAGCTGTACAGGGCGACCTCGCCGAACATGAACGTCCAGTGGTCCGGGAAGATCTTGCGGCCGAAGAACTTCACGATCGGCGACATGCCCATCCGGGTGTCGACGAAGTTGGCGATGCGGCCGGTCGTGGTCGCCGGCTGGAACTCATTCACGGTGGTGCTCATAGGTGTCAGCCACGCTCCCAGTAGACAGGCCCGACGGGCTCATGGAAATCGCTCTGGGCCACGAGGAAGCCCTCGTCGTCCACGGTGATCGGCAGCTGCGGCAGCGCGTGGCTGGCCGGGCCGAAGATGACCTTGCACTCCTGCGTCAGGTCGAAGGTCGACTGGTGGCAGGGGCAGAGCAGGTGGTGGGTGTGCTGCTCGTACAGGGCGATCGGGCAACCCACGTGCGTGCAGACCTTGGAGTAGGCGAAGATCCCGTCCACGTTCCAGTCCTCGCGGCCCGGGGTGATCTTCACCTTGGCGGGATCGAGACGCATGAGCAGGACGACGGCCTTGGCCTTCTGGTTGAGCTTGTCGTGGCCCAGGTCGTTCAGGCCGTCGGGGATGACGTGCACGGCGGAGCCGAGCGTGACGTCCGAGGCCTTGATGGGGGAGCCGGTGGGGTCGCGCACGAGGCGCACGCCCTCGGCCCACATGGAGTGGCGCAGACGCTCCGGACCGAAGTTCTGGGCTTCCTGGTCCGAGAAATTGTCCGAGTCGTCCAGGTCGCGGAACACGGCGATGAACGGCAGGGGGGCCAGCAGGGCGGCGCCGATCAGGGTGTTGCGCAGCAGGGGGCGGCGCTTGATCTGCGACTCGTCCAGGATCTCGGAGATCATCCCGGTGGCGGCCACGCGGTCGGCCTCCGAGCGGATCTCATGACGGTCCTCGACGGTCTCGTGGTCCGGCATCAGGGTCTTGGCCCAGTGCACCACGCCGATGCCGATGCCGAACATGGCCAGGGCGGTGCCCAGGCCGAGCAGCAGGTTCTGCAGGTAGATCTTGCTGAACGCCTCACCGTTGCCGATCTGCCCCACGCCGAAGTAGCCGATGAAGAAGAGCACCGTGCCCACGATGGAGATGAGGAACATGACCGAGACCTGACGCTCGGCGCGCTTCGCAGCCTTCGGATCCTCATCGGCCAGACGCGGACGGTGCGGAGGCAGGCCCGGGTTGTCGATCGCGTACCGGGGCGCGTCCTCGCCGGCGTGCTCGAGGGAACCCGAGCGGTGCTCGGTCCCTTCAAGGCCTTTCTCGCCCATATGTCCTGTTTCCTTTACTCGAGTGATGAATGTCGATGACGGGTGGTCGGCGCGCCTGCGCCGACGAGATCAGGAGGACCGGCTGGTGAGCCAGACCATGAAGCCGATGATCAGCGCCAGGCCCGCGGTCCAGATGAACAGGCCCTCGGAGACGGGGCCGAGCGAGCCGAGGGCGAGGCCGCCGGGGGAGCCCTGGTTCTCGATGGTCTTGAGGTACGCGATGATGTCGCGCTTGTCCTCGGGCTTGATGTTCGAGTCGGAGAACACCGGCATGTTCTGCGGGCCGGTCTCCATGGCCTCGTAGATGTGCTTCTCCTCCACGCCCTGCAGAGACGGGGCGTACTTGCCGCGGGTCAGCGCACCGCCGGCCGCAGCCGCGTTGTGGCACATGGCGCAGTTGATGCGGAACAGGTCGCCGCCGCGGGTGATGTCCACGTCCTCGTGGTTCACATCCAGGTACTCGTCCTCGGGGACGGCGGGGCCGGCACCCAGCGAGGCGACGTACGCGGCGAGCTGCGCCGTCTGCTCGTCGTTGAACTGGTTCGGCTTGACCTGGGCCTGCGGGCCGTTCATCTGCATCGGCATGCGGCCGGTGCCCACCTGGAAGTCGACGGAGGCGGCGCCGACACCGATCAGAGACGGGCCGGAGGGACCCCCCGCGGCACCCGTGCCGTGGCACGAGGCGCAGTTCGCGTTGAAGAGCTTCTCGCCCTCGGAGATGTCATCAGCCGAGGCGGCCGCGGTGACCTGCGTGGCCGCCTGCGCCTGGTTCACGGTGCTCGCGACGGAGTACAGTCCGCCGGTCACCAGGAGTCCCAGCAGGAGGAGCGCCAGCCCCATCAGGGGATGGCGTCGGTTCTGCGAAAGTGCCTTCACGGGGGTTTCCTATCGTTCTCTTCCGGGGCGGGCCGCTCATGCTGCCGGCCCGGGCCTGAAGTCGGTGCGGTGAGTGGGGGTCGTCTTACTTCAGGAAGTAGACGATGAAGAACAGGGCGATCCAGACGACGTCCACGAAGTGCCAGTAATAGGACACGACGATCGCCGACGTGGCCTCGTGGTGGCCGAAGCGGCGGGCCATGTAGGCGCGGCCGATGATGAAGAGGAACGCGATCAGGCCGCCGGTCACGTGGAGGGCGTGGAAGCCGGTGGTGATGTAGAACGCCGAGCCGTACGCGTTCGCCGCGACGGTCACACCCTCGGAGACGAGGACCGCGTACTCATAGGACTGCACCGCCACGAAGATCGAGCCCATGATGAAGGTCAGGATGAACCACTCGACCATGCCCCACTTGCCGAACTGCAGGAGGCCGCCGGTGCGGCGGGGCTGAAGGCGCTCGGCGGCGAGGACGCCGAACTGGGCGGTGACGGAGGAGAGGACCAGGATCGTCGTGTTCACCGCGGCGAGCGGGACGTTGAGGATCGCGGTGTGCTCGGCCCAGAGCTCCGGAGACGTGGAGCGCAGGGTGAAGTACATGGCGAAGAGCCCACCGAAGAACATGAGCTCGCTGGCGAGCCACACCATGGTCCCGACCTGCACCATGTTCGGCCGGCTCGGGAGCCCCGTGGTGGGCTGATGGAGAGTGGGGTTAGCTGTGGTCACCCAGCCATTATGGCCCCAAACACCGCCCGGGCGGTAAATCGAACCTACCGTGTCGCAGGACAGGTCGTCAGCACCGTCGGGGGGTTTCAGTGACAGTCGGTGGCTGGCGTCCAGGTGATGTCCAGGTTCCAAGCGATCGGTGCATGACATGGCGCGGTCCCGGGTGCGGCCGGGCCGCTAGGCTCAGTGCGTGAGCACCCCCGAGAACACCGCAGCAGTCCTGGGGACCTCCTGGCCGGAGGTCTTCCGCGCCCTCACCGTCGGCGAGGACCTCCGCGACCACGTCGCCGCGTGGGCCATGGGGGAGATGATGGCCGGCGATGCCACCGAGGGGCAGGTGGGCGGATTCCTCCTCGCCCTGGCCGCCAAGGGGGTGACGGTGCCGGAGCTGCGTGGCCTGACCGAGGCGATGGTGCAGGCGGCGAACCCGGTGCACGTGCCGGGGGAGACCCTGGACATCGTGGGCACGGGCGGCGACCGCCTGGGCACCGTGAACCTCTCCACGATGTCCTCGCTCGTGGCCGCCGGTGCGGGCGCGCGGATCGTCAAGCACGGGAACCGAGGCGCCTCGTCCACCGCCGGCGCGGCCGACGTGATCGAGGCCCTCGGCGTGGACCTGTCCATGCCGGCCCGGAAGGCCGAGGAGTGCGCCGAGGCCGTGGGCATCACGTTCCTCTTCGCCCAGAACTACCACCCGTCCATGAAGTACGTGGCACCGGTGCGCAAGCAGCTCGGCGTGCCCACCGTGTTCAACTTCCTCGGCCCCCTGAGCAATCCGGCCCAGGTCACCGCCCAGGCCCTGGGCTGCTCGAGCGAGGCCATGGTCCCGTTGCTCGCCCAGGTGCTCGCGGACCGGGGGGTGCGCGGCTTCGTCTTCCGCGGGGCGGACGGCCGGGACAAGATCACGACGTCGGGGCCGTCGACCGTCATGGAGGTCCGGGACGGTGTGCGCACCCACGAGCTCGATCCCCGGGAGCTGGGCATCGACCTGGCCCCCGTCCAGGCTCTGGCCGGGCGGGACGGCGCCTACAACGCGACCCTCGTCCGCGCTCTGCTGGCGGGGGAGAAGGGCCCGATCCGCGACGCCGTCCTCCTCAACGCGGCCGCGGGCCTGACGGCCTGGGACCGCGACGCGGACGCTCCGCTGATGGAGCGACTGGCGGCCAACATGACGCGGGCCGCCGAGTCGATCGACTCCGGCGCCGCGCGTGACGTCCTGGACCGCTGGGTCGCCTTCTCCCGGTCCTGATGGTGCGACGACGGGCCCTCACCGGCGAGGTGGGGCCCGTCGTCGAGAGGACGCTCAGGAGTCAAAGCCGAGCGCCCATCCCTCGCCGAGGTCCTCGGACGAGTAGGTCCGGAAGGCCAGCATGGTCTCGGTGTCCTGGATCCCGTCGACCTTGGAGAGATGGTCGGCGATCACGTCGGCGAGGTCCTCGTAGCGGCGCACCTTGACCATCGCCACCAGGTCCCACGCGCCGGTCACGGAGTAGACCGACCCGACCCCCTCGAGCGCGGCGAGGGTCTCGGCGGTCTCCGGGATGCTGGATTTGTCGGTCTTGATCAAGACGATGGCGGTGACCACGGGCGGTCCTCATTTCCTCGATGCTGCGGGTCCGGTGTCCGCGATGATCCTAGCCGCGCGCCGACCCCTCACCTCCGGGTGCGGCGCACCAGCCAGGCGGTCACGGCCCGGCGACCCAGGAGCAGGACGCCCAGCACCCCGAGCGCCACGAGCACGAAGGACACGGGGGCGCCACCGAGGCCGAAGGCCACGCGCAGCATCATGCCGACGGCGACGGTCCCCAGCCACACGATCACGCCGTGGGGCCACACGCGGGCCCAGGTCCGGCGTCCGGAGGTCAGCCCGGTCATGAGCAGGAGGCCCGCGAGGAACGGCGCCGCCGTGACCAGCAGCCCCAGCGGCCCGCGCTCCGTCGCGTGCTGCCCCTGGCCCAGAGCCACGAAGAGGAGGGTGAGCAGGAGGTCGACGGCAAGCGCCGGCAGGGCGCCGCGCGGGTCACGGTGCTCGGCGGGCACGGCACGACGGGCGGTGGGGGAGGACGTCATGCATCCAGTCTGGCCCACCGAGACGACCGGACGGAGCGCCCGGCCAGGCGCGGCACGGCGGACACGTCCTACGACAAGCCACCACCGTTGTCAGAGGTAGACTCTCTGTATGGTGTCCGTGCATTTGGTGCCCATCCGGCCGACCGCCGCCACGGCCGACGACGCCCGACGTGTGGCAGCGGCGCTGCTCGACGATCCCCGCCCCGACGCGGCTGTGATCTCGGCGGCGTGGCGTGTCGACGAATCCACCCCAGGCGCCGATGCGGCGCCACACGACGGCGACCTGGCCGTCGTCGTCGACGGCATGGCGGCGGCCGTGGGCCTGGCGCTGTGGGCCGTGCGGACCGGGTCCTGGGCGGTGCTGTTGGACCCCGATGGCATCTCAGACAAAAGCTCACCGTTGTCGTACGTGACTCCAGCCGAGCGGCGGCGCGCCCGGCGGGCACCGGGACGGCTGGTGCTGCCCCACGGGCGTCGCCCTGGCGGCGCCTCAGAGACCGGCCGAGAGGCTGATCTGCGTTGTGCAGAGGCCACCCTGCAGCTGGTCGCCACGGTGGAACGGCGCCGGTCCGGTGACCAGCATACGGCGGGGCGGCTGGTCGAAGCCGGCGCCAGTCAGCGAGAGGCGGCGGCGGAGCTCGGGATCAGTCAGCAGGCCGTCCATTCCCGGTTGCGGCACGGGCTCTGGCACGAGAGCCGGACGGCGGTGGCGGCTGTCCTGCCGTTGCTGGAGCGGCTGTCCGCAGACCCGGGGGAGTGAACCCCGGCATGCGGTGTCGGTGCCGCCCGGCGCGGCCACCTTGCCCCGCGCACGACGCAGCGCGAGCCAGGCAGGGCGGCGCTCGAAGGGGAGGTGAAGAACAGGCTAGTTGACATAATGTACATTATCGGTGCACCGCAGAACGACGGACAGGGGCGCCCTGCACGGCGGGTGTCGCGCGTAGCCTGGACCCATGACGATCATGACTGACCAGCGCGACCGCCCCCTGCACGCGACGATCGCCGTCGTCCTGGCCATCGCCACGGCGGGCTACCTGGCCCCGTGGGCCGTCGCCGCGGTCCGTGGCCGTTCCAACGTGTGGGCGGTGTTCTGGGTGAACCTGCTCACCGGGTGGACCGTCCTCGGCTGGTGCATCGCGCTGTACATGTCACTCACCAGCCATCGCCGGCTGCGGCCCTGGGGTCCGCGCGGCCTCTGACCGCGCGGACCGCCCCTCAGGAAAGGCGCGCGACGACGGCCCGCACACCGTCTCCCTCGGCGACCAGGCACCGTGGACCGTCGACGTCCGTCTCGCCCGTCTCCAGCAGCTCGACCGGCACCTCGAGCTCCCCCGTCGCATCTGCGCCGATCACGCGGAGGGTGAGATCCGGGGCGCGCGTCTCGAGGTAGGTCCCGGACTCGTCGTGCATCTCGAGTCGGGCCTGCGGGATCTCGCCGCGCACGGCGGCCGCGACGATGCGGCGCGCGTCCGGGTCGGTGGCGGCGTCCACGATCCAGCGGTGTCCCAGGACGGAGTGCTCCGCCTCGGCCACGACGTCCCCCTCGGCGGGTGCCTCGCCTCGGTAGGCGAACGCGGTCTGATAGAGCCGGTCCCCCACGCGCACGACCATCGACTCGACGCCGATCTCACCGGCGGGATCGTCGAACCGGTACGAGCCGACCTTCTCCGCGGTCACGTCCGCCGGCAGTCCGTGCGCCACGAGGCGGCGGCGGATCCATTCGGGCTTGTCCGGGTCCAGGCGTGCGGTGTAGATGAGAGCCATGCCTCGACCGTAGCCCCGACGTCGCCCGCCCGCGAGGGCCCGCCGGCCGGCGGGGCGGCTCAGCCCTGCACGGCCCGCACGGCGTGGTCCATGGCCCGGTAGGCGTCGAGCTCGCGGGCTTCGGCCGCGCCGCCGATCAGGCGCACCGCCTCCGGCGCGTAGCCCGCGGCCACGAGGTCCTCGACGAGATCCGTCTCGGACACCTGTCCGGCGCACACGACGACGTCCGTCACGTCCAGGGTCACCGCCACGCGGGCCTCGGGGTCCTCCGGCGACGGCGCGGTCACGCGCAGGCCGTCGGGGCCGACGCCCTCGTAGGTCACACCGGAGTGCAGGTGGACCCCGTGCTGCCGCAGCTCGGCGCGGTGCACCCAGCCGGTGGTGGGGCGCAGTCGGGCGCCGATCGGTCCGGGGCTGCGCTGGAGCAGGTGGACCTCTCGTCCGGGGCGTTCCGCGGCCGGCTTCGCCAGCTGGCCCGGTGTCTCCGAGGTCAGGGCCACGCCCCAGCGGGCCCGCCAGTGCTCCTGCGTCTCGGGTGTCCCGTCCGGCCGTTCCGTGCCGGCCGCCAGGGCCTCGGCGACATCCACGCCCACGCCGCCGGCGCCGATCACCGCGACGCGCGGGCCGACGTCGACGTGCCCCAGGACCACGTCGTCGTACGCGTGGACGGCGGGCGCACCCGGCTCCCCCGTCCCGGGCAGAGCGACCGGCCGGGGCCGCACACCGGTGGTGAGGAGCACCTCGTCGTAACCCGGCTGCCCGTCGTCCGTCAGGAGTGCCTGTGCAGAGACCTCCTCCCCGGTCACGAGCGTCACCCCGGCTGCCGCCGCGCGGGCCGCCAGGTGCTCCAGCGCGGGACCGAACTCCTCCTTGCCGGGAATGCGGCGGGCGAGCCGGAACTGCCCACCGGGCTCGGCGTGCCGGTCGAACAGGGTGACCTCGTGCCCGAACCGGGCCGCACGCTCCGCGGCCGTCAGGCCCGCCGGCCCGGCACCGACCACGGCGATCCGGCGCCGGCGGCCGAGGGCCACCGGGACGGGCGCGGCGTACTCCGGCTCCGTCTCCCGCCCGGCGCGGGGGTTCATCAGGCACGAGACCTTGGCCCCGGTGAACACGTGGTCGAGGCACGCCTGGTTGCAGGCGATGCACGGGGTGAGGGTCCGAGCGCGCGGGTCGCTGATCGCGGCCATCCAGTCGGGGTCCGCCAGCAGGGGCCGGGCCAGCCCGACGAGAGCGGCGTTCCCGGACGTCAGCGCCTCCTCCGCCTCGGCGGGGGTGGTCAGCCGGTTGGAGGCGATCACGGGGATGTCGACGGCGGCGGTCAGGTCAGCCGACGCGGCGAGGAACGCGGCGCGCGGCACGGAGGTCACGATGGTCGGCACACGCGACTCGTGCCACCCGATGCCGGTCATCAGGACGTCCGCTCCGGCGGCCTCGAAGGCTCGGGCGGTGTCCGCGATCTCCGCGCGCGTCTGCCCGTCGGGGACGAGGTCCGCCGCCGAGGTGCGCACCGAGAGCACGCCGCGCTCCCCCAGCGCCTCGCGCACGGCCGCGACCACCGCCGCCGGGAACCGGCGTCGGCGCTCGGCGTCGCCCCCGTACTCGTCCGCGCGTCGGTTCGTCGCCGGGGCGAGGAACTGGTTGAGGAGGTAGCCCTCCGAGGCCATGATCTCCACGCCGTCGTATCCGGCCTCCAGGGCCAACGTGGCCGCGCGTGCGAACGCGCTCACGGTCCGCTCGATGTCCGCGGTCGTCATCTTCCGGGGCGTGTGCCGCGAGATCGGGGCTCGCACCGCGGAGGCCGAGACCAGGTCGGGGCTCGGGGCGTAGCGTCCGGCGTGCAGCAGCTGGGCGAGGATCCTGCCCCCGGCTGCGTGGACGGCGTCCGTGACGACACGATGGGCGCGCGCGTCCTCCGCGCTGGCGAGCATCCCCCCGCCCAGCGTCACCGCGCCCTCCGGGACGACGCCCAGGCCGCCGGTGACGATGAGTCCGACGCCGCCGCGTGCCCGCTCCGCGTAGAACGCCGCCAGCTGCGGCAGGTCGTCGTGGCGATCCTCCAGTCCCACGTGCATCGAGGCCATGACCACCCGGTTGGGCAGCGTGAGGGGGCCCAGAGTGATCGGCTGGAGCAGGGGCGAGACCGCGACGGGTGCAGGTGTCATGCAGCTCACATTACCGGGCGGTAGCCCCCTCCTTCCAGGACCGCCTGGGGACACGCTGTGTCCGGCGCCACTGTGTAGGGCAGGATGGGGATCACACGTCGACGCGCGGCAGACCCGTCCGCGCACCCGACACGGAGGGGAGCGCACGCATGGAGTGGATCGAGGCGAACGCGGGTTGGCTGTGGCTGGTGCTGGCCGCCGGCCTGGCCGGCGTCGAGCTGCTGACCCTCGACCTCGTCTTCCTGATGATCGCCGCCGGGGCCGGCGCGGCGGGGGTGGTCGCGCTCGTGGGCGGCCCGCCCGCGCTCCAGCTCGCGGCGTTCGCCGCCGTCGCCCTGCTGATGCTCGCCGCCGTGCGCCCCGTCGCGCTGCGCCACCTGCGCAAGGACACCGGCGCCGGCGCCTCCTACCTGGACACGCTCCCGGGGCGCCGCGTCGCGGCCCAGGGAGCGATCACCGGCGACGCCGGCACGCTCGCCGTCGACGGCGACACCTGGTCCGCCCGCGTCGAGCCTGGGGCGCCCGAGGTCGCCCCCGGCGACGAGGTGACCGTCCTGCGCATCGATGGGGCCACCCTGGTGGTCCGCCCGCTCCCCCGCATCGACTGGGAGGCGGACGGCGCCTGAGCCGCCCCACGTCCTCGTTCCAACCGCACCGACCGCACCGACCCCAGAAGAAGGGACCCCGATGGAAACCCTCATCGTCCTCGTCGTCCTCGCCGTCCTCGCGGCGGTGATCGTGGCCTCCTCGGTCAAGATCATCCCGCAGGCGCGGACGGCCAACATCGAACGCCTCGGCAAGTACAACCGCACGGCCGGCGCCGGGCTGACCCTGATCATCCCGTTCGTGGACCGCATGCTCCCGATGGTGGACATGCGCGAGCAGGTCGTCTCCTTCCCGCCCCAGCCGGTGATCACCGAGGACAACCTCGTCGTCTCCATCGACACGGTCGTCTACTTCCAGGTCACGGACGCCAAGGCCGCGACCTATGAGATCGCCAACTACATCCACGCGGTGGAGCAGCTCACCACCACCACCCTGCGCAACGTCGTGGGCGGCATGAACCTCGAGGAGGCGCTGACCTCCCGCGACTCCATCAACTCCCAGCTGCGCGGCGTGCTGGACGACGCCACCACGCGCTGGGGCCTGCGGGTCTCGCGGGTGGAGCTCAAGGCCATCGACCCGCCCATGTCCATCCAGGACTCGATGGAGAAGCAGATGCGCGCCGAGCGCGACCGCCGCGCCGCCATCCTCACCGCCGAGGGCACGAAGCAGGCCGCCATCCTCACGGCCGAGGGCGAGCGTCAGTCCCAGATCCTCTCCGCCGAGGGCGAGGCTCAGGCCCGCGTGCTGCGCGCCAACGCCGAGGCCGAGGCGATCGAGGTGGTCTTCGACGCCATCCACTCCGGCGGTGCCGACTCCGAGGTCCTGGCCTACCAGTACCTGCAGTCCCTGCCCAAGATCGCCGACGGCCAGGCCAACACCATGTTCGTGGTCCCCGCCGAGCTCACCCGCGCCCTGCAGGGCCTCGGTGAGGCGTTCGCCCCCGGCGACGGCGGCCGCCCCACCCCGGAGCACGCACCCCGGCGTCGGGACTCCGGGGACCGCGCGGGCGAGCCGGGAGCCGAGCACGTCGGCGTCACCCCGGAGCGCGCGCGTCGGCCGCGTGGGTCCCGTCCCACCACCGCGGACGCCCTGCGCGCCAGCGGCGTCATGGACGCGATGACCGCCGGCGCGGTGACGGCGGAGGACATGCCGCAGACCTCGCTCGACGAGGCCCTGGCCACGCCGCAGGAGATCGAGCCCGACCCGTCGGCCGGCCGCACCCCCGGCACCCGCCCGGCGGGCGAGGCCGACGGGAATGCTGTGGGACACTGAATGGTTCCATCAGTGAGGACGACCCGCCGCGCCTCGATCGGCCCGCGCCCCCGCGCGGGCCTCGGCGCGGCCTGACGAGGAGGAAACGTGAGCGATCGCAGCCTGCGGGGCATGCGCCTGGGCGCGCAGTCCCTGGAGTCCGAGGCCGGCGTCGAGCCCGCCGCCCGGCAGCGGGTGGAGTACCGCACGGAGGACGGCGAGCAGGTGTTCGTGACCTTCTCCGTGGAGGCGGACGTGCCGGCCACCTGGACCTCGAAGACCGGCAAGGAGGCGTTCCTCGTCAGCGGCGAGAAGCCGGCTGAGACCGAGGGCAAGCCCGTGCGCACCCACTGGGACATGCTGCGCGAGCGCCGCAGCCTCGAGGAGCTGGAGGAGACCTACAAGATCCAGCTCAACAAGCTGCGCGCCAGCCGCGGCGAGGAGGTCGACGCCTGAACCGCCGCTCCCCCATGCACGACGGGGCCGGATCCGCCATGGATCCGGCCCCGTCGTCGTTCGGGGGCTGTGCGCCTCAGAGGCCGAGGCGGGCGCGCAGGCCCTCCCAGCGCGCGGCCAGGCCCCACCGGGTCACGTTGACCACGGCCTCGCCGATGATGCCGCCGCTCATCTTGGACTCGCCGAGCTCACGCTCCACGAACGTGATCGGGACCTCGACGATCCGCTTGCCGAGGCGCGCCGTGCGGAAGGTCATGTCCACCTGGAACCCGTAGCCCTTGGACTCGATCGCGTCGAGGTCGATCGCACGGAGCGTGTCGGCCCGGTAGGCGCGGTAGCCCGCCGTGATGTCCGTCAGGTTGAGGCCGAGCATGATCCGCGGGTACAGGGAGCCGGCCCACGAGATCATCTTGCGGGAGGTCGGCCAGTTCACCATCTTGCCGCCCGGCACGCGGCGCGAGCCGATCACCAGGTCCGCGGTGCGGACGGCCTCCAGCAGGCGCGGCAGCTGCTCCGGCTGGTGCGAGCCGTCCGCGTCCATCTCGACCAGGACGTCGTAGCCGCGCTCCAGGCCCCAGCGGAACCCGGCGATGTAGGCGCCGCCCAGGCCGTCCTTGGTGGTGCGGTGCAGCACGTGCACCGAGGGGTCCTCGGCGGCGCGGGCGTCGGCCCAGTCGCCGGTGCCGTCCGGGGAGGCGTCGTCCACCACGAGAACGTCGGACTCCGGGACGGCGTCACGGAGTCGGCCGAGGGTCAGCGGCAGCGACTCGATCTCGTTGTACGTGGGGATGATGGTCAGCACGCGCATGTGCGGTTCTCGCCTTCCGGCCGGGGTCGTGGGGGCGGCCCGCCGGTCGGACGGGCCATCGCATCCGTTCGAGTATAGGAAGCAGAGGCCTCAGGCCGGCGTCGCGGCGTCGCGCGCGTCGCGGGCCACGTCCTCCGCGGCGATCCGGCCGTCCACCCAGGTGGCCCGCCAGCGGGGCAGGGCGGTCTCGGCGTCGAGGGCCGGCAGCAGCGGCGTGCCGGCCCGGGTGTCCGTGCTCCACGCCGCCACCCGGCCGTCCGGCGACTGCACGGCCACCGCGTCCGCGTCCCAGACGCCGAACACGGCCGGGGCCGACACGGTCAGGCGCGGGGCGACGGACAGGCCTGCCGCCGGAGCGTCGGGCAGCGCGCGCAGCGGGGTGCGGGTCGCGGCGGCGAAGGCGGAGCGGGCGGAGATGCGCTCGTCCGGGTCGGGGTGGGACAGCGCCGACCGGACGGCGGCCCACGGGTCCCCGGCCGGGCCGGCGCCCAGGCACACGGAGACGGCGTCGGCCAGCAGGCTCGCCACGGGCGCGTGCAGCACGCCGTCCGCGTCGGGGACGACGGTGGCGCTGACCCCGGCGGCGGCCAGGAAGGCGCGGTCCTCGGCGGTGACCGGGTGGGTGACCACGAGCCGATGGCGCACGCGGCCCAGGGCGGCGGTGCCGACTTCCTCCGCGACCGAGCGCAGGGCGGCCAGGGCCACGTCCTGGGCGGCGGGTCCGGCGTCCGCACCGCCGTCGGGGACGAGGTAGGCCTGCTCCCCCGCCTGGGTCGAGGCCGTCAGGAGGCCGGTGAGCGTGGCGGGGTCGGTGTCGGTCCCGACGGGCAGCCACACCCCGGCCGCCTCGGCGTCCACGCGGTCGGCGTGCCGGTAGACGACCGTCTGGACGTCCTCGTCGGCGGGCGCGGCGCCCGTGTCCTCGGGCCCGGCCAGGACCGTCACGACGGCGGTGCCGCGACTCAGCGCGTCACGCGCGTCCGCGGGCCGGGCCAGGGGCTCGACGAACACGGGCACGACGACGGCGTCGTCGAGGTCCCGCCGTTCGTCACCCGGGTCGGCCACGCGGTCCGCGGAGTCGTCCGCGCCGAGCCAGGCGATCATCCCGTCCCGGACCAGCAGCGCCTGTGCGTACGGGTCCGTCGTCGAGTGGATGATGCCGCGGGTCAACAGGTGTGCGCTCACCCGCCCACCCTAGCCCGTGTCAGTCCTCGTCCGCGCGCGGCGCCGAGGCCGCCGGCAGCGAGGTGGCCACGACGCCGCGGGAGACGAGGTCCGCGGCCCGGCGGCAGGCACGGCTGCGACGGGTGTCCCCGGGGACGTTGGCCAGCTGGTCCAGCACGTCGATGACCTGTCGCGCCCAGCGGACGAAGTCCCCCGCGGCGAGGTCCGCGCCCTCGAGGGTGCGGCGCAGGGTGGCCCCCCGCACCCAGCGGTGCATGGGCGCCACCAGCCCGGGGTCCGTCCGAGGCGTGGGCTCGAGCCGTGCCTGGGCCTCGTCCGTGCGCAGGCGCTCCTCGATGCGCTCGGCGGCCTCCGCGACGCGCGCGAGCCGGGGGGTCGGCATCGGGACCAGTCCGGGCTCGGTCTCCCCCTTGCCCTGGTACACGAGCAGCGCGGCGACGGCGGCCCACTCCTCCGGTGTCAGGCCGTCCGTGGCCGGATCCTGCAGCACCAGCGAGGTGAACAGGTCCCGCTCGCCGTAGATCCGGCGCAGGGCCTGGCCGCGCTCCGTCAGCGCCGCACGGGGCGAGGACGCATCCTCCTGGACGTAGCCGTAGGCGCGCAGCAGACCGACCACGCGGTCGAACGTGCGGGCGATGGTGTTGGTGCGGCCCGCGATGCGCTCCCGCAGGACGGAGACCTCCCGCCGCATGGCCCACCAGCGGTCGCCCCAACGGGCGTGGTCCTCGCGGTCCTGGCAGCCGTGGCACGGGTGGCGGCGCAGTGCCCGGCGCAGCTCCTCGACCCGGGGCGCGGCCGGGTCCTCCCGCAGACGGAAGCCCGCCGTGCGGCGGCCACCGGCGGGCGGGCGGCCCGTGCGCACGGCCTCGCGCATGAGCGCGGCGACGTCCTTGCGCTGCGCGGGCGTCTTCACCTGCACCACCTGGGGCAGGGCGGCGCCCGCCACCGGCTCGACCGGCCCGGCGACGTCGTCCACCGTGATGCGGCGCAGCTGCGCCTTGTCCGTGACGACGCCGACGCGCGGATTCTGGGGGTTGCCGGCGGGGAACACGACGACGGCCCGGCCGAGCGAGCGGCCGGCGTCGAGCTCGACGACGTCCCCGACCGCGAGGTTCGCGAGCGAGTCCTTCACGGCGGCCAGGTGGGCTCGACGGCGTCCCTGCGAGCCGGACTTCTCCGCGGCCGCGAGCTCCTTGCGCAGGGTGAGGTACTCGGCGAAGTCGCCGAGGTGACACTGCATGGCCTCCTCGTACTTCTCGAGGCTCGCCTGCTTCGAACGGACCTCGCGGGCCAGGCCCACCACGGAGCGGTCCGCCTGGAACTGGGCGAACGAGGACTCGAGGATGCCCCGCGCCCGCTCCGCGCCGACCTGCGCCAGCAGATTCGCGGACATGTTGTAGGTGGGTCGGAACGAGGAGCGCAGCGGGTACGTGCGGCGCGAGGCCAGGCCCGCGACGGCGGCCGGGTCCAGTCCGGGACGCCACATCACCACGGCGTGGCCCTCGACGTCGATGCCGCGGCGGCCCGCCCGGCCCGTCAGCTGGGTGTACTCCCCCGGCGTGATGTCGACGTGGTTCTCGCCGTTGAACTTGACCAGCTTCTCGATCACCACGGAGCGGGCCGGCATGTTGATGCCGAGGGCGAGGGTCTCCGTGGCGAACACGGCCTTGAGCGCGCCGGCGGCGAACAGATCCTCGACGGCCTCCTTGAACGGGGGCAGCATGCCGGCGTGGTGGGCCGCGAAGCCCCGGGACAGACCGTCCCGCCACGCCCAGAACCCGAGGATCTCCAGGTCCTCGACGGGCAGCAGGCGCGCCGCCTCCTCGACCCGCTCGGCCACGAGCGCCTTCTCCCGCGCCGTGGTGAGGTCGAGCCCGGCCCGCAGGCACTGCTCCACGGCGGCGTCGCAGCCGGTCCGCGAGAAGATGAAGGTGATGCACGGCAGCAGCCCGTCGCGGTCCAGGGCCCGGATCATCTCCGGACGCGACGTGGACAGCCGCGGTCCGCGCCGTGGGCCGCCGTCGTGACCGCCCGGCCGACCGGAGACCGGCCGCTCCCGGTCCAGTGCGGACGAGCCGGTCCGGCCCCGACCGCCGTCGCGACCCGTGTGCCGGCCGCCCCTGGCCCGCCCCTTCGTGCCGCCCCCGCGCCCGTCGCGGTGCTGCTGCCGCCCGGGGCGCCCCCAGTCGGCGCGCTGGAACCGGCGCTCGGCCTCCTCCCCCAGGCGCTTGAGCTCGGGGTTGAGCAGGGCCTCCCCGTCCCGGTCCGCAGTGTCCTCGAAGGCGATGTCCTCGGCGAACAGGTCGTAGAGCCGGCCCCCGGCCATGACGTGCTGCCACAGCGGCACCGGCCGGTGTTCGGAGACGATCACGGTGGTGGCGCCCCGGACCGTGTCGAGCCAGGCGCCGAACTCCTCGGCGTTGGACACCGTGGCGGACAGGGAGATCAGCTGCACGTGCTCGGGCAGGTGGATGATGACCTCCTCCCACACCGGGCCCCGGAACCGGTCGGCGAGGTAGTGGACCTCGTCCATGACGACGAAGCCGAGGTCGATGAGGGTGTCCGACTGCGCGTACAGCATGTTGCGCAGCACCTCGGTGGTCATCACGACGACGGGCGCGTCCGGATTGACCGAGGTGTCCCCCGTGAGCAGGCCGACGTTCTCCGCGCCGTGCACGCGGGCGAGGTCCGCGTGCTTCTGGTTGCTGAGGGCCTTGATGGGGGTGGTGTAGAACGCCTTCGTGCCGCGGGCCAGGGCCAGGTGGACGGCGAACTCGCCGACCACCGTCTTGCCGGCGCCGGTGGGCGCCGCGACGAGGACGCCGTGGCCGTCCTCGACCTCGGCGCACGCGCGGCGTTGGAAGTCGTCGAGGGGGAAGCCCACGCGGGCGGCGAACCGGCCGAGCTCGGAGCCGGCATGGTGCCGGGCCGCCCGGGCACGGGCGTAGCGCTCCGCCGGGCTCAGCTCGGGCTCGTCGTGCGGGGTCGCGGACGCGGGGTGGTGGGCCATGGCCCCACCCTACTGGCGGGTCCGGACACCGTCGTGGTCGTGCATCCGGGCGGGCGGGCCGCGGCGGACGCCGCTCAGATCTGATCGAGCGGCTTCGGGCCTGCGGCGAGCTCCGCCTCGACGTCCACCTCGCGCTGCCCCGAGCGGCGGGCGCGACGACGGTCCCCCCACAGGCACAGGGCGATGGCCACGCCGAAGAGGACGACGAGCGGGATGGCCATGTAGAACATGGAGATGGCGTCCGCACCGGGGGCGGCGATCGCGGCGATCAGCATGATCACGAAGACGGTGATGCGCCAGTGGTGGACGATCGTGCGGCCCGGCAGGATGCCGAGCATGTTCAGTCCCACCAGCAGCACCGGCAGGACCATGGCCACGCCGAACGCGAGGTAGAGACGCGTGACGAAGCTGATGTACACCGACGCCGTCGGGAGGATGCCGCCGCCCTCGGGGGTGAATCCGCCGAAGAACTGGACGGCCTGCGGCATCACGAGCCAGCCGAGCGCGAGGCCGAACACGAACAGCGGCACGGCCGCCGCGATGAAGCCGAGGGCGTACTTCTTCTCGGACTTCTTCAGTCCGGGCACGATGAACGCCCAGATCTGGTAGAGCCACACCGGGCTGGACAGGATGAGGCCGACGAACATGCTGATCTTCAGCATGATGTCGAACGGCGAGGCGACGGTGTCGTACGCGATCGCCGCGGTGTAGCCCTGCTCGGACAGCTCCTTGATCGGCCGGTACAGCTCGGCCATGACCGGCTGGTAGACGAGGAACCCGATCACCATGCCGACGGCGACGGCGAGCGCCGACTTCAGCAGTCGGTTGCGCAGCTCCGTGAGGTGCTCGCGCAGCGGCATCTCGCCGGTGGGGTTGTCCCGCCGCTTCCGGCGGCGCCGGGTGCGGCGGGCGACCTCGTCGACCTCGGTCATCGGGTGGGAGTCCTTCCGGCTCAGCGCGGGTCGCGCGGGTCGGTCTCGTCACGCTCGACGACGCGGCCCTCGACCGGCTCGTCCGCGGCGGTGGAGCCGGCGCCGGAGCGCTCGTCCGTGGTGCCCTTGCCCTCGGTGCGCATCTGCTTCACCTCGGAGGAGAAGATGCGCATCGACTGGCCGAGGTTGCGGGCCATCGCGGGCAGCTTCGGCGCCGCGAAGAGCAGGATCGCGAGCAGGATGATGATGACGAGCTGCCAGCCCTGGAGTCCAGCCATGATGAGGGGTCCTTTCGATGGGGTTCCGGGGTCCAGGCTACCGCGCCGGCAGTGCCGCGAGGGCATCGTCCAGCGCGTCCGCCACGGACGCCCGGAGGTCGGCGGGGGCCAGCACCTCGACGGCGCCGCCGTGGCGTCCGACCAGCGCGGCGGCCACGCCGGCGTCGGTCAGATGCACCCGGGTGAGCCGGTCGCCGTCGGGCAGGTCGGCCTGGGCGTCCGGGCGGTAGCCGGCGGCCGCGTCGCGGACGGGGTGGGCCCAGCGCAGCAGCACGGGCACCCCCGCGGCGTCGTCGGGATGGACCCGCCAGCGCGCGGGCCGGGCCCGGGGCGCGAACGTCTCCCCCGTGGGTGCGGGCGCGCTGATCCGGTCCACCCGGAACACCCGGTGGTCCTCGGCGCGGCGGCACCACGCCTGCAGGTAGAGGCGCGCCCCGTCCTGCACCAGGGCCAGCGGCTCCACGTCCCGCTCGGTGAGGGCATCGGCATGCACGGAGCGGTAGGTCAGGTGGACGACGGCCCGCTCCGCCACGGCGGCCAGCAGGGTGCGCACCGTCGCGGGGTCCACGGCCACGTCCCAGTGGGCGGCGACGGCGACCGGGGGCTCGCCGGCGGTGTGCGCCTCGGCCTCCTGGAGGGCGGCGTCGTCCGCGTCGTCCGCGTCCGGGGCCCCCGCGTCCAGGACCGCGGCGCGGATCCGGCGCTGAGCGGACCGGGCGGCCTCGCGGTCGGCCTCGTCCAGCACCGGCAGGTCCGCGACCGTCTGCAGGGCGGCGACGAGGCTGTGCGCCTCGGGGCGCGTCAGCCGCACGGGGCCGGCCAGGTCGGCGGCGCGCTCCACATGGACGCGGCCGCCCACCTCCGCCACCTCGAACTGGAAGCCGGGGAAGTCGCGCTCGGGCATGCCGCAGTAGCGCAGCGTCTCGAGGTCGGCGTCGAGGCGCTCGTCGGTGATGCCGAGGCGGGCGCGCAGCTCCGCCCGGTCCACCCCACCGGCCCGGTTGGCCAGCCCCACGATGTCCAGCAGGCGGCCCACGAGGTCCTCGCTCGAGTCGCGGGCGCGGCGCCGGACGGGCGCGGCGAGCGCCACCTCGAGCAGGGCCGGGTCGGCGGGGCCGGCGTGGGCCTCCGCCGCGGCGGCCAGGCCCGCGCGGACGCGGTCGGTCAGGTCCAGGTGCGCGGCCGAGGGCACGGCGCAGCCCAGCAGGCCGCCGATCTCCGCGGCGAGGCCGTCCTCGCGAGGCCCGGCGGGGGCCTCCCAGAGTTCCCAGTCGGGTCCCGGTGCGGCACCGTCCTCGACGCGGGGCTCGGCGGGCTCACCGACCGCGCGGACGCCCTGGCCCCGGCCGGGCGCGAGCCACACGCGGACCCGCTCGGCGTCGGCCTGTCCGGCCAGGCGCGCCACGAGGTCGGCATGGTCGTGGTCCTCGGGACGGCCGGGGGCGTCCGTCGCGCGCTCGAGGCGGCGCGGCTCCCCCTCCATCCGGGTGAGCCGGAAGCTGCGCTCGGCGGCGCGGTCGAGGTCCCAGCCGGTGAGGTACCAGCGGCCGCGCACGAGGGTGAGGAACCAGGCCCGCACGGTGCGCCGGGTGGCCCGCCCCCGCGCGTCGCGGTAGGGGAAGCGCAGCACGGCCTCGTCGGCCACAGCCTGGGTGAGGGCCTCGAGCCGGGGGTCGGCCCGGGGCATGAGGGTGTGGTACCCGGCCAGCTCGTCGTCGCCCGTGAGGTCGGTGGCGGGCTGGAACAGCAGGCCCACGGCGCGGACGACGTCGGCGCGCAGCGGCGAGTCCCCCCACAGGCGCCGCGCCCGCACGAGGGCGCGGCGCTCGTCCACGGTGAGGTCGAGGTCGCGCAGCAGCAGTGCATCGCGGACGACGCGGTGCCGCACCCCCGCCTCGCCCTCGTCGAAGCCCGCGGGTTCGAGCGTCTCCAGCGGGACCCCCACGGCGCGCAGCACGCGGCGGTCCCGCTGGAAGAGCTTCTCGAAGGCGGCGTCCGTGAGCCCCTCATAGCCGACGACCTGCCGTCGGATCCGATCGCGCTCCAGGCCCTGCGGCGCCGAGAGCAGCAGCCACAGCAGCGAGATGATGCGTTCGGCGGCCTCGTCGCCGGCGCGCCGCGGGGCGGGTGGGGTCACGGGCGGGCGTCCGGGGTCAGTCGACCGAGACGAGGTCGCAGACGAAGATGAGCGTCTCGTTCGGCCCGATCGCGGAGCCGGCACCGCGGGCGCCGTAGCCCAGGTGCGGCGGGATCTCGAGGCGGCGGCGGCCGCCGACCTTCATGCCGAGCAGGCCCTGGTCCCAGCCGGCGATGACCTGGCCGACGCCGACGGTCAGGGGCAGCGGGGTGCCGCGGTTCCACGAGGCGTCGAACTCCTCGCCGGTGGACCAGGCCACGCCCACGTAGTGGACCTGCACGCGGGAGCCGGCCTCGACGGCCGGGCCGGAGCCCTCGATCAGGTCCTCCACCACGAGCTCGGTGGGCGGGGTCTCGCCCGGGAAGTCGATCTCGGGCTTGGTGCGGTCGTAGTCGCGCTGTCCGAAGGACACGGTGCTCTCCTCTGGGGTTCTCGTGGACGGGGTCAGTTCGCCGACTCGGTGGCGGGCGCCTGGGCGTCCAGGATGTCCACCACGAACAGCAGGGGCTCGTTCTCGCCGATGTCCGGCGGGCTGCCCTGCTCACCGTAGGCCTTCTCGGCCGGGATCGACAGGAGGACGCGCGAGCCCACCTTCTGGCCGGCCAGACCCTCCTTCCAGCCCTCGATGACCTGGTTGAGGGAGAACGTGATCGCCTGGCCCGTCTCCCAGGACGAGTCGAAGACCTCGCCGTCGGACCACTTCGCGCCCTCGTACTGCACGGTCACGGTGTCGTCCGCACCGACCTCGCGGCCCTCGCCCTGGATCAGAGGCTGGACCACCAGCTCCTGGGGCGCCTCGCCGTCGGGCTTCGCGATGCTCGGCCGGCCGCTCTGCTCGTCCACGGTGACGTCGGGCAGGCGCTCGTCCCGCTCGGTCACCTCCTCGCCCTCGGCCTGCTTCGGCAGGATGGCGTCGATCTTGTAGACGAACAGCTGGGCGGGCTGCGTCTGGGTGGAGGGGGAGGCGCTCGGCGACGCGCTCTCGGTCTGCGGGACGGAGACGTCGTACTCGGGGCTGTACGCGGCGACGATCGTGCCGGCGCCGTTGCCGACCAGCATGTCGTGGATCTCCGGGTTCATGGACTTGAGCTGGTCGTCCACAGGCACGGCTTCCGGTTCGCCGCTGAAGTTCTCGGCGACCACCTCGCCGCTGGCCGGGTCGACGACGGCGATCGACATCTTCAGGACGTCGCCCTCCTGCACCTGTTCCCCCTCGCCGGCGGTCAGCACGCGCGTGGTGGGCTGGTCGGTGTCGATCTCCCCGTCGATCTCGACCGTCGGCGCCCCGCCGTCGCCCTCCGTGAAGGTGACCCCCGTCAGGGCGTCCGGCTCCCCCTGGCCCTCGCCGACGGCCGCCCGCTCGGGGGCGGCCGACGTGGAGGCCGACGCGGTGTCGCTGTGGGGCTGGTCCGCCCCGTCGTCGCCGGTGGCGCAGGCGGTGGCCAGCATCAGGCCCGCGGCACCGAGGGACAGCAGCGGCAGCAGGCGGCGACGGCGGCGGGCCGTCGGGGGCTGGGGGGTCTCGAACGAACTCATGCGTGTCACCCTAACGGCGTGTCCTGGGCGCGCGCTGTCAGGGGATCCGCTCGAACAGCCGGTCGACGGCGGCCGACGACGTGTCGAACGGGTCCTTCGTCACGATCGCGTGCAGCGGATGGTCCGTGAGCTTCAGGGTCGTCCAGTCGACGGCGTAGTCCAGGCCGCGCTCCCGGGCGCGGGCCACGAAGTCCGCCCTCACGCGGGCCCGGGTGGTGGGCGGGGCGGTCTCGAGGGCGGACCGGGCGGCGTCCTCGGGCAGCAGGCGGGCGACGGCGCCGCGCCGGAGCAGCAGGCGGAACAGCCCCCGGTCGGGGTCGATGTCGTGGAAGGCCAGGTCCAGCTGGGCGAGGCGGGGCGCCTCCCAGCCCAGGTCGTGGCGGGCCCGGTAGTCCTCCAGCAGGCGCAGCTTGATCGCCCAGTCGATGCGATCCTCGATGCGGGACCGGTCACCGGTGCGGACGGCGTCGAGCACCTCGCCCCACAGGGTGATGATCTCCCCCACCCGGTCGTGGTGGGCGCCCTCCGCGGCGACGAAGGTGCGGGCCCGTTCGAGGTAGTGCTCCTGCAGCTCGAGCGCGGAGGCCTCCCCTTCCCGGAGCGCGATGCGGGCCGTGCCGGTGAGGTCGTGGGAGATCTGCCGGACCGCGCGGGTGGGGCTGGCGACGACCCGGTCCCCGAGCGGGAAGCCCGCCTCGATCATCCGCAGCAGCAGGTCGGTGGCGCCGAAGCGCAGCAGGTGGGTGTGCTCGGAGAGGTTCGTGTCCCCCACGATCACGTGGAGGCGCCGGTACTCGGAGGCGTCCGCGTGCGGTTCGTCCCGCGTGTTGATGATCGGCCGGGACCGCGTGGTGGAGGAGGACACGCCGTCCTGCACGAAGTCGGCGCGCTGGGAGAACGCGAAGTGGGCCGGGCCCTCGCCCTCGGGCCACGTGCCGGCGGGGACGACGCGGCCCGCGCCCACGAGGATCTGCCGGGAGACGAGGAACGGGACGAGCGCCTCGGTGAGCCGCCGGTACTCGGTGCGCCGGCGCAGCAGGTAGTTCTCGTGGGAGCCGTAGGAACTGCCCGAGGAGTCGGCGTTGTTGCGGTAGAGGTGGATCCGGCCGCCGACCCCGTCCATGGCCATGCGCTCCTCGGCCTGGACCACGAGGTCGTGCAGCAGCAGGTCCCCCGCCCCGTCCGAGGCGATGAGCTCGTCGAGTGTCGAGCACTCGGCGGTCGCGTACTCGGGGTGGGAGCCGACGTCGAGATAGAGCCGCGAGCCGTTGGTCACGAACACGTTCGAGGACCGCCCCCACTCGACGACGGGCCGGAAGAGGTAGCGGACGACCTCTTCGGGACTGAGCGGGCGCCCCTCCGGGTTCCAGTGCTGGACGCCGTACTCCGTCTCCAGCCCGAAGATCCGGCGGGCGCGGTCCGCGTCGGTCACTGGCCGCCCTTCTGGACGAAGCCCTTGACGAACTCCTCGGCATTGGACTCGAGCACCGAGTCGATCTCGTCCAGCAGGCTGTCCAGGCCCTGGTCCTGGGCCGCGGGCTTCACGTGCGCCTGGCCCGCCGCGGCGCCGGTCTCGTCGTCGCCGCCGGACGGGCGTGGGCGGATCTGCTCCTGGGACATGGTGGCCTCCTCGTACGTCGACGCGGGTCGGTGTGCTCCGTCCGCGTCCACCCATCCTGCCCCACGCGCGGGCCACGTTTCAGCCCCACGTCCCCGGGTTGCCCCACGCTGGCAGGATGGGGGCATGCGCCTGTGGACCCTTCATCCCCGCCACCTCGACCGTCAGGGCCTGACGGGCGCCTGGCGCGAAGCCCTGCTCGCCCAGGCCGTCCTGGCGGGCCGCACGCGGGGGTATCGGGACCACCCGCAGCTGCTGAGGTTCCGGGAGCACCCGGACCCGTCCGGTGCCGTCGGCGCGTTCCTCTCCGGCATCGAGGCCGAGGCCACGGCGCGCGGCTATCGCTTCGACCACTCCCGGATCGACCGGCCGTGCCCCGTCCTCGACGGCGCGGTGCGCATCCCGCCCGCCGGTCTCGCACCGATCCCGGCCACCACGGGCCAGCGCGACCTGGAGTGGCGTCACCTGTGCGCCAAGCTGGCCGCGCGCAGCCCCGCCTGGCTCGAACGGTGGTCGGACACGCCCGTCCCCGACGTGCACCCGCTGTTCACGATCGTCCCGGGGCCGGTCGCCTCCTGGGAGCGCGCCTGAGGGCGGGCCGCGGTCGGGCCCGGTCTGGCACCGTGGGGGCATGATCCGCGACGAGAGCATCGAGAGCTATCTGGGGCGCCTCGCCTCCGGCGAGCCCACCCCCGGCGGCGGCGCGACTGGCGCGCTGGCGGTGGCCGAGGGCGCCGGACTGCTGGCCATGGCGGCCCGGTTCAGCGCGGCCGAGGAGGACGCCCGGGCATCGGAGGGCCTGATCGCGGCGTGCCTCGGCCTCGCCGACGGCGACGAGCGGGGCTTCGGCGCCGTGGCCGAGGCGTTCGGGCTGCCCCGCGACACCCCGGAGGCCCGGTCCCGGCGCTCGGCCGCGATCCAGGCCGCCCTGACCGAGGCCGTCCGGCCACCCCGCGGGATCGTCGACGCCGCCGAGCGTGCACTGGACGTGGCCGAGCGTGTGCTGGATGCGGCGAACCCGAACGTGCTCTCCGACGTCGGTGCGGCGCTCGGCTGCATCCGGGGCGGCCTCACCGCCGCCGCGGTCACCCTCGAGACCAACCTGGGCCCCCTCCGCGACGAGGGCCTGGAGGGCATCCTGCGCACCGACGTCGACCGGGCGGACCGTCTCGTCGCGCGGGCGGACGCCCTGCTGGGCCGCGTGCGCGCGGCAGTCACGGGCTGAGCGCCCGCCCGCACCTCAGGCCCGCGCGCCGAACAGCGGCGGCAGCGTGGCCACGAGCGCCTCGTCGTCGGGCCGGGGCGTGGCGGCGTCCTCCCACCAGCCGGGCAGGTCCACGGCGGCGCCGACCAGCGGCTCGGCCAGGTGCAGCCGGTGCACCCGCTCCCCCGCCCCGCGCAGCAGCAGCGTCTCCCACGCGGCGCCGGCCACGCGGTCACCGTGGCGGCCCACGAGGTTGCCGCGGGTCCACGCACGGGTGGCCCGCGGCGGCGTGGCGACGGCGGCACGGATCTCCGCCTCGTCGGCGAGCGTCCGGAGCGCGTCGGCGGCCACGAGCCGGCGGTGCAGGGAGCGGGCCGGGCGCAGGTCGGCGTACTGCAGGTCCACCATCGCGAGGCGGGGGTCGGTCCAGTCCGCACCCGCGCGGGCTCGCAGGCCCTCGAGGACGCGCAGCTTGGCCGCCCAGTCGGCGCGGTCGCTCAGGGACAGGGGATCCGCGGTGGCGTCGTCGAGGTCGATGGCCCAGGCCTCCAGCACCTCGTGCGTCTGCGGATCCGTCACCCCGAAGGCGGCGCAGTGGGCGCGGGCCGCGTCCAGGTAGGAGCGCAGGATCTGCAACCCGGTCCAGTGCCGGCGCACGGGGCCGTCCGCGGTGTGTTCGAGCAGCGGCACCGTGGCCCGCAGGCCCGGGTCGTGGCTGATCGTCTGCAGCGCGGCCACCGGGTCGTCCAGGGTGAGCCGGGGCGCCGTCCCAGCCTCGGCCATCGCGAGGACGAGCGCGGTCATGCCCATCCGCAGCCACGTGGCGTGCTGGCTCAGCGTCGCGTCACCGATGATCACGTGGAGTCGGCGGTAGGCCTCGGGACGGGCGTGCGGCTCGTCCCGCGTGTTGACGATCGGCCGGTGGATCGTGGTCTCCAGCCCCACGGGCTCCTCGAAGTAGTCGGCCCGCTGGGACAGCTGGAAGCCCGGCCGCTCCCCCGCCGGGCCGAGTCCCACGCGGCCCGCGCCCACGAGCACCTGCCGTGCCGCGAAGAACGGCAGCAGGACGGCGGTGAGCTCCTCGAAGTCGAGGGACCGGGCCACGAGGTAGTTCTCGTGCGCGCCGTAGGACCGGCCCTTGCCGTCCACGTTGTTCTTGTAGACCAGCACCTCCGGGGCGCCCTCGGCCTGGCCGATGTGCTCGGCCGCCGCCTGCGCGACCAGGTCCCCGGCGGCGTCCCAGACCATGGCGTCCCGCGGGGTGGTCGTCTCCGGCGACGAGTACTCCGGGTGGGCGTGGTCCACGTACCAGCGCGCGCCGTTGGCCAGCACGGTGGACAGCAGCAGGTGCACGGGCTCCCCGTCCGGGCCCACGAGCGCCTCGTCGGTCAGCTGCGAGGGGTGCGCCGCCGAACGCGGCAGCCGCCAGCCCCGCGCGTCCACGAGCGGCGACTCCCCCGTGTAGTCCCACTCCGTGCCGGCCACCGCCGAGCCGGAGCGGGTGACCAGGTCCGCGTACGCGTTCACGAGCTCGACCGAGAGCACGCTGTGGTGCGCCCCCGGGTTGGCCGGCGCGTGGATGCCGAACTCGGTCTCCGTGCCCATCACCCGGTGCACGCCCCAGCCGGCGGCGTCCCGCCCGTTCGGGGGCACGGCCGCGCCGTGGAACAGCCGACGCTGGCCCTCGAAGGCGGGGGTCGGGCCGACGTCGACGGCGGCGGCCCGGGCGAAGCCGTCCGCGGTCCCGCGGCCGAACGCGCTCATGCCTCGACCCCCCGGACCATGCGCAGCGAGCGCAGCCGAGGACCGCGCCAGCCGGAGGTGCGCGCCCACTCGGCGGGCGCGACCGTGGCCAGCAGGTCCGTCTGGTCCTCCAGCACCGCGGCCACGGCCTCGCGCAGGTGGCCCTCGCGGACGCCGAGCGCGGCCGGGGCCTGGCCGGCGGCGAGGTAGTCGCGGACCGCGTGCCGCTTGGCCCGGTCCACGACGTCGGCCACCACGGCGCCCGAGACGAGGTCGGCCAGGTGCAGGGCGTGGGTCGTGCCGGACACGTCCGTCAGCTCCGCCAGCGCGGTGTCCGCGCCGCGGTCGTAGAGGGCGGCCACCGTTCGGGCGATGAGCGTCGCGCGGGCCGCGTCCGCGGAGCCGGCCGCCGCGACGTCGTCGGCGTGCAGGGGCACGTCCGCGGTGAGGTGCTTGGCCATGATCTCGGCGGCGCCGGCGGCGTCGGGACGGTCCACGCGGATCTTCACGTCGAGCCGGCCGGGGCGGAGCACGGCGGGGTCGATCATGTCCTCGCGGTTGGAGGCGCCGATGACGATCACGTTCTCGAGGGCCTCGACGCCGTCGATCTCGGTGAGCAGCTGCGGGACGATCGTGGTCTCCACGTCCGAGGAGACGCCGGAGCCGCGCGTGCGGAACAGCGACTCCATCTCGTCGAAGAAGATGACCACGGGGAAGCCGGCGTCGGCCTTCTCGCGGGCCCGGTCGAAGATGACGCGGATCTGCCGCTCGGTCTCGCCCACGTACTTGTTCAGCAGCTCGGGTCCCTTGACGTTGAGGAAGAACGAGCGCTCGCCGTCCGCGCTGCGGGCCGAGAGGGCGTTGGCCACGGCCTTGGCGAGCATGGTCTTGCCGGTGCCGGGCGGGCCGTACAGCATGATCCCCTTGGGGGCGCGCAGGCCGTGCTCGCGGTAGACCTCGGGGTGCAGGAACGGGATCTCGACGGCCTCGCGGATCCGGTCGATCTGCGGGCCGAGGCCGCCGATGTCCTCGAATGTGACGTCCGGGACCTCTTCCAGCAGCACCTCGTCCACCTCGGACAGCTCGACCCGCCGCAGCGCCCATTCGACGCGGGCGTCCACGGTGACGGCGTCCCCGTGGCGCAGGTCGACGCCCTCCAGCGCGGGCGCGCGCCGCACCATGCGCTCCTCGTCCGCCGTGCCGGCCAGGACGAGGCCGCCGTCGGGCAGCGCCTCCTTGACGCGCAGCAGCTGACCCGACCCCGTGCCCGGGGCGACGCCGACGATCGAGCTGGACTCGTCCAGCAACACCTGGGCGCCGGGGGTGAGGCGGCCGGCGTCGAGCAGCGGGGAGACCGTCACGCGCAGCCGCCGGCCGTTCTGCACGACGTCCGCTCCCCCGCGCACCACGGCGCCGGTCTCCACGCCCTCCTCGGGCTCGCGCGGGGCGTGGACGGCCTCGAGGGTGGCGAAGGTGAACGGCGGATGCGTGACGGCGTCCAGGTTCTCCTTGAGCGTGGTGATCTCGGCGCGCGTGGCCTCGAGCAGCTCGACCATGCGCCGGTTGTTGCGGGCGGCCGTCTGCGTCTGGGCCTCGGCGGCCCGACGGCGTTCGCTCAGACCGGCGGCGTGCCGCTGGGCGGACTGCAGCTGGTGCCGCAGCCGTTCGGCCTCGGCCTGGGATTGCCGCAGCAGCTCCCGCGCCTCGGCGAGGCGCTGCTCGGCGTGCTCCGTGCCTGATTGCGCGTGGTGGTCCACCGGTGCTCCGTCCACTCAGTCCTGCTCCCCGGTCGGGGTCCTCCCACCGTACGCGTCCACGCCCTGCTCGGCGGCGCGTGACCGCGCGGCCATGAGGCGGGCCTCCTTCGCCGCCTTGCGCGCCTTCTTGTCCGTGATCGGCCGTTCGCCGAGGGCCTCGGGCGTCCACCGGGCCTCGTCGGCCGGCTGCCAGGCCTCGACGTCCTCGGCCTTGAACTCGGAGACCTTGGAGCGCTTCTTCAGACGCAGCGCCTCCTCGCCCGAGGCGAGGCGGCGGGCCGTGAGGAGGAAGCCGGTGTGCGCGACCATGCGGTGGTCGGGGCGCACGGCGAGCCCGTCCAGGTGCCAGCCGCGCACGAGGGTCTCGTTGGCCTCGACCTGCGTGAAGCGGCCCGAGTCCCGGATGGCCTCGGCCACGCGGGAGAGCTGGGTGGCGGTGGCCACGTAGTTCAGCCACACACCGCCGGGGGCCAGGACCTCGGCGACGGCGTCGAGGCACTCCCACGGGGCCAGCATGTCCAGGACCACCCGGTCCACGGAGCCCGGCTCGTGGACCGTGAGCATCTCCTCCTGCGCGTCGCCGAGGTGCACCGACCAGGCGGGGTGCTCGGCGCCGAAGAAGGCCTCCACGTTGGCCCGGGCGACGTCCGCGAACTCCGGGCGACGCTCGTAGGAGTGCAGGCGACCGTGGTCGCCCACGGCGCGCAGCAGGGACATGGACAGGGCACCGGAGCCCACGCCGGCCTCGACCACGACGGCGCCCGGGAAGATGTCCGCCTGCTGCACGATCTGCGCCGCGTCCTTCGGGTAGACCACCGTGGCGCCGCGGGGCATGGACAGGACGAAGTCGTTCAGCAGGGGGCGCAGCACCTGGTACGGCTGGCCGGCCGAGTTCTCGACCACGACGCCCTCGAAGCCGCCGATCAGGTCGTCGTGCCGCAGCACGCCCTGGTAGCTGTGGAACTCCCCGCCGGGCAGCAGGGTGATCGTGTTGAGGCGGCCCTTCGCGTCCTTGATCTGCACGCGCTGGCCGGCCCGCAGGGGGCCGCGGCGCGCGCTCACGCCAGTGGGTTCGGTCATGGGGGGGCTCCTTCGGTTCAGGGACGCCGCGTCGCGTCGACGGCGGCGAGGATCGTCTCGCGGGGCACCACGGAGCGCACGAGGCCGTGCGCGTCGGTCAGTACCCACACGGGGGTCTGGGGGTCGGCCAGGCGGGCGGCCAGGTCGGGACCGGAGGCGGGGACGTCATCGCGGACGAGGACGGCCTCCGGGGCCAGCGCGACCGCGACCGCGGCCAGGGCGGTGGTCGTGCGGCGCGCCGGGGTGAGGGCCGCCGCGGCCGTGAGGTCCAGCACGCCGCGGGGCCGACCGGCCCCGTCCACGGCCACGACGGCGCGGCGGCCGTCGTCCGCCTGGGCCAGGGCCTCCGCGACGCCGAGGTGCTCGGGCAGGGCGACGGCGGGCGTCTCGACCTGCTCGAGCCGCAGGGTCTCCAGCCGGCGGCTCCAGCGCCCGTGGCGCACGGCGTCGTCCGCGCCCCGCCACAGGGTGAGGGCGACCCAGGCCGCCAGGACGACGACGAACAGGTCCGGCGCGCGGCCCGCGAGGATCGGGGGGCCGAGCACCGCCGCGAGGACGCCCACCGCGACGACGCGACCGGCCCAGCCGGCCGCCTCGACGCCGCGGGCCCGGGAGCCGGTGGCGGCCCAGACGGCGGACTCGACCATGCGGCCGCCGTCGAGCGGGGTGCCCGGCAGCGCGTTGAACGCGGCCAGGAGGAGATTGGCCCACACCGTGACCTCGAGCAGCAGGGCGGGGACGGACGGGCCGGGCACGGCGCGGGCCGCCAGGTGGGCGAGGCCCGCGAGCACGAGGTTCGCGGTGGGGCCGGCCATCGCGGTGAGCACCGTGTCCAGCGGCCGGGCGGACGGGCTGCGGAACTGGGTGTGCCCGCCCCACAGGGTGAGCGCGATCTCCTCGGTGCGCTGGCCGAAGGCACGGCCGGTGAGGGCGTGGGCGGCCTCGTGGGCCAGGACGGAGAGGGCCAGGAGCACGGCGTACCCCAGGGCCACGGCGTAGGCGCCGCCGCCGAGTGAGGGCAGCGCGCGCTGGATCTGCGGGCCGAACGCGAGGGTGATGACCGCGGCGATCAGGAGCCAGGACCAGGACAGGCGCACCGGTGCGCCGGCGATCGTGCCCAGCCGGACGGAGGCGGGCCCGCTCATCCGGCCCCGTCCGCCCCGGGCCCACGCGCGGCGGCGATCCGACGGACCGCGGCGAGGTCGGCCGGTGTGCGGCCAGCGAGCGTCGTCCACTCGACGGTCGCGAGCCCCGCCGGCAGCGGCAGCACGCTGGGCACGCCGACCGTGGGCAGGCCCGCGGCCACGGCCGCGCCGACGCCCACCGGGGAGTCCTCGACCGCCACGCAGTCGACGGCCGTCAGCCCCGGTGTCCGCTCGGCCAGCAGCTGCAGGCCCAGCCGGTACGCCTCCGGGTCGGGCTTGCCCCGGGCGACCATGTCCCCCGAGACGACGACGTCCAGCGTGCCCGCCGGCGCCCGCTCGGCCAGCGCGCGGGCCAGCGGGGCGTGGGACATCGTCACGAGGGCGCCCGGCACGCCGGCCTCGGCGAGCGCGACGAGCAGCTCTCGGGCGCCCGGCCGCCACGGCACCCCGTTGACGACCCCCTGGACGACCTCGTCCATCGTCAGGTCGATGATCCGCTGCACGGGCAGGTCGAGCCCGGCCTCCTGCAGGCGGCGCGCTCCCTCGTCCAGGGGGCGTCCCACGAGGGAGGCGGCCAGGTCATCCGACCAGGTGCCGCCGTGCTCGATCACCAGCCGGCGCTGGACGGCGTTCCACAGGGGCTCGGTGTCCACGAGGGTGCCGTCCATGTCCCACAGGACGGCGCGCGGCAGGCGGCGGGCACGGTCGTCCGGGGCGGGCGCGGGGTGGCGGGACATGGAGTGCATCCTATCGAGCGCCGCCGCCGGGGTGTGCCGGGCGGGTCGCGGGCCGTGACCCCGTCGTCGGGCCGTGTCTAGGCTGGCCGCCATGACCGACGCTACCTCCGAGGACCAGCCGGACGACGCCCTGGGCCCGCTGCGGACCCACCTGACGGCGACCGTGGACGCGCTCGAGGCCGGGCGGCGGGCCCCCACGGTCCTGCTGCTGGCCTTCGAGGGATGGAACGACGCCGGGGAGGCCGCGACCGGGGCCCTGGGCGCGCTGCGGGAGCAGTGGGACGCCGCAGACGCGGGACGGGTGTGCGACGGCGAGTTCTACGACTACCAGGTCACTCGACCCCTGGTCCGGCGCGACGCGGACGGGCTGGGGACGCTGGACTGGCCGGCGGTCACCCTGCACGAGGCGCTCCTGGACCGGGAGGGCCGGCCCGTCGCCGGCGAGGCCGCCCCGCCGGACGGGGTGCGCGTGCTCCTCGCCGTCGGCGTGGAGCCGAACGTGCGGTGGCGCGCGTTCCTCGAGGAGCTGTTCACGGCGGCCGCCGCGCGCGACGTGGACGCCGTCGTGACGCTCGGCGCGCTGCTGGCGGACGTGCCCCACACCCGGCCCCTGCGCGCCCGCCCGACCTCACCGCTCGTGGACGTGCGGGTGGCCGTCGGCGCGGACCGTCCGGTCTACGAGGGGCCCACCGGGATCATCGGCGTCATCGCGGACGACGCCGCCCGCCGCGGCCTGCCGAGCCTCTCGCTGTGGGGGACGGTGCCCCACTACGTGGCGCAGGCGCCCTCCCCCAAGACGCTGCTCGGGCTGGTCGAGGCGGTCGAGGACCTGCTGCACGTGAGCGTGTCCACGCGCGGGCTGGAGGACGACGCGAGGGCCTGGCAGCGCGGCGTGGACGAGCTGGCCGCCGAGGACCCCGACGTCGCCGCCTACGTCCGGCAGCTCGAGGAGGCCCAGGACACCCAGCAGCTGCCGGAGGCCTCGGGCGAGTCGATCGCGCGGGAGTTCGAGCGCTACCTGCGCGGGCGCGGCGGACGCTGACGCCCGGCCCCGCCCGGCGGGGTCAGCGCAGGCGCAGACCCAGCAGCGCCGCCACGACGTCGACGACCGGCACCGGGTCGGCGGCGGCCTCGGCCAGGCCCGGCAGGGTGTCGGCCGCCCATGCGTCGAGGGCCTCCAGCGCGCGGGGGGCGTCGAGGTCGTCCGAGAGCGCCGCGTGGACCGCGTCCAGCACGGCGACGCCGGCGGCGGCATGCGGCCCGTCCAGGGCGGCGCGCCAGCGGGCCACCCGCGCCTGGGCGTCGGCCAGCACCTGCTCGGACCACTCCCAGTCCGACCGGTAGTGGTGCGCGAGGATGGCCGCCCGGACGGCCACCGGCTCGACGCCCCGCGCCCGCAGGCGGGAGACGAGTTCGAGGTTGCCGAGGGACTTGGACATCTTCTCGCCGTCCAGGGCCACCATGCCGGTGTGCGCGTAGGTGTGCGCGAGCGGCAGGCCGTCGACGGCGGTGGCGTGCGCGGCGGAGAACTCGTGGTGCGGGAACCGCAGGTCGGATCCGCCGCCCTGCACCGTGAACGGCGCCGGCAGGTGGGCCCGGGAGATCACGGAGCACTCGATGTGCCAGCCGGGCCGGCCGGAGCCGAGCGACCGCCCGTCCCAGGCCGGCTCGCCCTCGCGGTGCACGCGCCACAGCAGCGGGTCCAGCGGGTCGCGCTTGCCGGGGCGGTCGGGATCGCCTCCCCGCTCCGGGAACACCTCGGCCATCTCGTCCAGGTCCATCGCGGAGACCTGCCCGAGGCGCCAGTCGGTCGCGGACTGGACCGCGCGGACGTCGAAGTAGACGTCCCCGTCGGGCTCGCCGTCGCCGCCCGGCACACGGTAGGCCCGGCCCGCCGCCAGCATCGTCTCGACGGCGTCCACCACCAGGCCCACCGCCTCGGTCGCGCCGACGTAGTGGTCCGGGGCCAGCACCTCGAGGGCGGCCATGTCCGCACGGAACAGGTCGGTCTGCTCCTCGGCGAGAGCGCGCCAGTCGACGCCGGTCGCCTCGGCCCGCTCGAGCAGGGGGTCGTCCACGTCGGTCACGTTCTGGACGTAGGCGACCTCGAGACCGGCCGCGCGCCAGTAGCGGTGCAGCAGGTCGAAGGCCACATAGGTGCTCGCGTGGCCGAGATGCGTCGCGTCGTACGGGGTGATCCCGCAGACGTACAGCGACGCGCGCTGGGCGTCGTTGCCCGGATGCCGGGTCCGTCCCGTGGCGGTGTCGTGCAGCCGCAGCCGGTCGGGGCGGCTCGGCACGGCGGGCGGGGCGGGGGTGCTCCAGGACTTCACGGGACTCCTCACATCGGGGTGGTTCGGCGGTGCCGGGCCGTCATGCCCGGCGGCGGGAGCGGGCTCAGGCGCTGATGACGCCCGCGCCCAGCAGGGCGAACAGCACGCCGCCCAGGAGGATGCGGTACCAGACGAACGGCAGGAACGAGTGGGTGCTGATGAAGCGCATGAGCCAGGCGATGACCGCGTAGCCCACCACGAAGGCGATCCCGGTCGCCACCAGCGTCTCCCCCATGCCGTACGGGCCCTGCGTGCCGGGATCGGTGAGCGAGGTGTACAGCTTGTACAGGCCGGAGGCGAACACGGCGGGCACCGCCAGCAGGAACGCGTAGCGGGCGGCGGCGGGCCGGGTGTATCCCATGGCCAGGCCGGCCGCGATGGTGCCGCCGGAGCGCGAGACGCCCGGGACCAGCGCGAGGGCCTGGGCCAGCCCGTAGAGCACGCCGTCCCGCACGGTGAGCTTCTCGAGCGGCCTGGTCTGACGACCGAGCCGGTCCGCCAGGGCGAGCAGGACGCCGAACACGATGAGCATGGTCGCCGTGATCCACAGCGACCGGAACTCCGTGTCGATCCAGTCCTGCAGCAGCAGACCCAGGACCGCGATCGGGATCGAGCCCACGATGATCAGCCAGCCCATGCGCGCATCGGGGTCCGAGTGCGGGATCCGCCCCGTGACCGCGGCGCACCACCGCCCGATGATGCGGGTGATGTCGCGCCAGAAGTAGATGAGGACCGCCAGCTCCGTGCCGAGCTGCGTGATGGCCGTGAAGGCCGCCCCCGGGTCGGCCCCGGAGGGCAGGAACTCGCCCACGATGCGGATGTGGGCGGAGGAGGAGATGGGCAGGAACTCCGTGAGGCCCTGCACCAGGCCCAGGATGATGGCTTCGATCCACGTCACGGAGGGTCACTGTACGCGACGGCCCCGGGTGGGAACCCGGGGCCGTGCGGTCCGTCACGAGCGGGACGGTCAGTCGTCGTCGTCCTCGTCGTCGAAGAGGTCGAGCGGAGTGACCTCCTCGGTGTCCGCGTACAGGGCGTCCTCGTAGGCCTCGAAGGCGTCGGCCACGGCGAAGAACGCGGCTTCGACGGCCGGGTCGTCCTCGCCCCGCTTGTTCTGCGCGGCCACGAGGTGTTCGTTCAGGGCGGTGGTGAGGGCCTCGAGGGCCATGCGGGCGTCAGAGCTCATGGGTGAACGGTAACCCGGTGGCCGGTGGCGCGGCCAGGGGTGGGCCGTGCGGGACCGGGCCGCCGGACTCGACGCCGTCTGCCAGGATGGGCGGGTGCGTGAACAGCTGATGTCCTCGACCCTCGATGCGATCTCCCGCGGACAGAAGTGGGAGTACCTGGTGATGACGGTCGCCGCCCACGAGTCCCTCGCCGACGCCCGGCGGCGCCTCGTGGAGCACGCGGAGTACGGCCAATGGGAGCTGCAGCGCTCCGTGCACTACCGCGACGGGGCGCGCCGCTACTGGATGCGCCGTCGCGTGATGCGCGTGGCCTCGACCCTGCAGACCCTCTGAGCCGCGGGCGCGACGACGCCGCCCCGGCCGTCGCCGCCCGCGGCCCGGATCAGCGCGGCTCCAGCATCCGCTCGAGCACCCGGCAGCCGAACTCGAGCGCGTCCACGGGCACCCGCTCGTCGATGCCGTGGAACAGGGACGTGAAGGCCAGGTCGGCGGGAAGGCGCATGGGCGCGAAGCCGTAGCCGGTGATGCCGAGCCGGGAGAGGGACTTGTTGTCCGTGCCCCCGCCGAGCATGAACGGCAGCACCTGGGCCTCGGGGTCCTCCGCCTGCAGCGAGGCGATCATCAGCTCCACCAGGTCCCCGGAGAAGGGGGTCTCCAGGGCGACGTCCCGGTGCTCGGGCTCGATGGTCACGTCCGGACCGGCGAGCTCGGCGATCGTGGCGAGGGCGGACTCCTCCTCCCCGGGGATCAGGCGGACGTCCACGGTGCCGGTCGCCGAGGACGGGATGACGTTGTGCTTGTAGCCGGCGGTCAGCCCCGTCGGGTTGGACGAGGTGCGCAGGGTGCCGGCCACCCAGGACCGGGCCTGCCCGAGGGCGTCGAGCTGCGGCGTCGGGTCCGTCTCGTCGAAGTCGGCGCCCATGATCTCCGCCACCTGTTCGAGCAGCGCGCGCGTGGTCTTGGTGTACACGAGCGGCCACTCGTGCCCGCCGATGCGGGTCATGGCGCCGGCCAGCCGGGTGACCGCGTTGTCCGGGTGCGGGGCGGAGCCGTGCCCGGGGGCGCCCTCCGCGGTGAGGTTCAGCCAGGCGAGCCCCTTCTCCGCGGTCTGCACGAGGTAGGCGCGCGAGCCGTGCACCTCGGTGGAGAAGCCGCCCACCTCGGAGATCGCCTCGGTGCACCCGTCGAACACCTCGGGGTGGTGGTCCACGACCCAGCGTGCGCCATAGACGCCGCCGGCCTCCTCGTCGGCGAAGAACGCGACCGTCAGGGGGCGCCGCGGCCGGCGGCCCGTGCGGGCCAGGTGCAGCAGCACCGCGAGCACCATGGCGTCCATGCCCTTCATGTCCACGGCGCCGCGCCCCCAGATCATGCCGTCCTTGAGCTCGGCGCCGAACGGGTCCACGCTCCACTCGTCCGCCTCGGCGGGGACCACGTCCGTGTGCCCGTGGATGACGAGCCCCGGCGCCTCCGGATCCCAGCCCGGCAGGTGCCCGACGACGGAGACCCGGCCCGGCGCCGACTCGAAGAAGCGGGGGGTCATCCCCGCCTCGGCCATGAGCCGGGCACAGTACTCCGCAGCCTCCGGCTCGCCGACGGAGACGTTGCCCCCGCGGTTGGTGGTGTCGATCCGGATGAGGTCGCGGCAGATCTCCACGACGCGGTCCTCGGGGCGCGGGCGGGCGGGGTTCACGATGTTCTCGGCCATGGTTTTGAGCCTAGCCCGAACCCGTGCTATCTTTCTCGAGTTGCCCGGAGCGGGACGGACCGGTCAGGACCGGAACGCGGCGGGCGACGGAGCCTCTCCCAGGGCTCCACCGATGAGCGCGAGTGGCGGAATTGGTAGACGCGCAGCGTTGAGGTCGCTGTGTCCGCAAGGACGTGGGGGTTCAAGTCCCCCCTCGCGCACCGCTCGTCGAGCAGCAGGGCCCCGGTCGTCACGACCGGGGCCCTGCGTGTTCCCGGCCCGGGGTCCCCTCTAGAGTGGTGTCCGTGCGACGGCAGGCGCCGTCGGTGGAACCGCACGACGGCATGGAGGACCCGATGGCCCTGGAAGCCCCCGCACTGCTGCATCGGCTCGCGCGAGCCCACGGGGTGCAGCCCGAGTACGTCGGGCAGGACGGCTCGGCCCAGACCGTGCCGGACGAGGCCCTCGTGAAGGTGCTCGCCGCCCTCGGGGTGTCGGTCCGACCGGACGGGGTCGCCGCGCTGGCCGAGGCGGTGGAGGAGGCGGAGACGGCCCCCTGGCGGGACGTGCTCCCGCCCACCGTGGCCGCCCGGTCCGGTCACCGTCTGTCCGTGCCGTGCCACGTGGCCGCGGGCGAGCCGGTCGTGGCCCGCGTGCGCACGGAGGACGGGCGGACCCTCGAGGTGAGCGTGAGCGAGCCGGTGTCCGAGGTCCGCCTGGTCGACGGAGTCGAGCGCGAGCGCGTCCACGTGCAGATCCCCGCCGACCTCGCCCCGGGCTGGCACCGGCTGGAGGTGACCAGCGGCTCCGGCTCCACCGCCTCCGCGGTCCTGGTCTGCGCCCCGACCCGGCTGAGCACGCCGCGTCCCTTCCTCGAGCGCCGCGGCTGGGGCGCGGCCGCGCAGGGCTACTCGGTGACCTCGGCGGACTCGTGGGGCATCGGCGACGCGGCGGACATGGCGTCCCTGGCCGAGATCGTCGCCCGGCACGGTGCCGACTTCCTGCTGCTGCACCCCCTGCACGCGGTCGAGCCCGGCCCGCACCCGGCGGACTCCCCCTACTCCCCCGTCTCCCGTCGGTTCCTCTCGGCGCTGGTTGTGCACGTGCCCTCGATCCCCGAGTTCGCCGACCTGCCCGCCGCGGAGCAGGCGGAGCTGCGGTCGGCCGGCGCCCGCGTCCAGGCGGAGCTGGGGCGCACCGGCCGGATCGACCGGGCCGCCGTCGCCGCCGTCCTGTGGCCCGCGCTGCGTCGCGTGCACGAGGTGCCCCGCTCCCCCGAGCGCGAGGCCGCCTACGCGCGGTTCCGCGCCGAGGCCGGCCCGGGCCTGGACGACTTCGCCCTCTGGTCCGTCCTGCGGCTGGACAGCGACGGCACCGGGCCCGATCTCGCCGACCCGGCCTGGGCGCCGGGCGGGGTCGAGGCCGAGCGGGTCCGCGTCGAACGCGCGACCCACGTCGACCTGCACCGCTGGGTGCAGTGGATCGCCGCCGAGCAGCTCGCCGGCGTGCAGGAGCGGGCCCGGGCGGCCGGCATGCGCATGGGCGTCATGGTGGACCTGGCGGTCGGGGCGACCCGCGAGACCGCGGACGCGTGGATGCTCGGGGACGTGCTGGTGCCGACCATGTCCGTCGGCGCGCCGCCCGAGCTGTTCAACCAGCTGGGCCAGGACTGGTCGCAGCACCCCTGGCATCCGCGCCGCCTGGCCGAGACCGGCTACGCCGCGTTCCGGGACATGCTGCGCACCGTGCTGCGCGGCGCGGGCGGCATCCGCATGGACCACGTCCTGGGGCTGTTCCGCCTGTGGTGGATCCCGGAGGGCGCCGGCGCCACCCAGGGCGCGTACGTCGAGTACGACCACGAGGCGATGCTCGCCGTGCTCACGCTCGAGGCCGAGCGCGCCGGCGTCGTCGTGGTGGGCGAGGACCTCGGCACGTTCGAGCCGTGGGTGCAGCGCCGCCTGGCCGAGGCCGGCGTGCTCGGCACGTCGATCCTCTGGTTCGAACAGGAGGACGGCGAGCCCACCCCGCCGGAGCGCTACCGGCGGCTGGCCATGGCGGCGGTGAACACGCACGACCTGCCGCCCACGGCCGGCTACCTCGAGGGCGTCCAGGTGGACCTGCGCGAACGGCTGGGCCTCTACACCGTGGACGTCGCCCAGGAACGCCGCCGGTCCGCGGAGGAGGTGCGTGCCTTCCTCGCCGCCGCGGCCCGGCGCGGGCTGCTCGCCGAGGCGGACGTGGACGTCCCCGAGGCCGGCCCCGAGGTGCGCGAACGCCAGATCGTGGCCCTGCACCGCCTGCTCGCGCAGGCGCCCTCGGCCCTGCACAGCGTGGCGCTCGTGGACGCCGTGGGCGAGCGGCGCATCCAGAACCAGCCCGGCACCCTCCAGGACCAGTACCCGAACTGGACCGTGCCGCTCGGCGACGGCGCCGGACGGATGGTCTCCGTCGAGGACCTGGCGGACTCGGCGTCGGCGGCCCGGCTGTTCGACGCCGTGGACGCCGAACTGCGGGCGTCCGTGCCGGTGGGGATCGGGGTCAGCCTGCACACCTCCCCCCTGGCCCAGCCCGGCCGCGGCGACGCGGGCGGCATGAACGTCTACGTGCGGCAGGCCGCCGTCGCCCTGGCCCGCCGGGGCGTGCGGATGATCCTGCTGACCCGGGCGGAGGAGCCGGTGGGACCGGACGGCGCACGGGTCCGGACGCTGGACGTCGGCGGGCAGGCCCCGCCGGTCACGGTCGTGGACCTCGCGGCCGGGCCGTCCGCTCCCGTGGCCAAGGCGGATCTGGCGGGCCTCCGCGACGAGTTCACCCGCGCGGCCCTGGACTGGCTCGCCTCGGACGCCGTGCCGGGCGGTCCCGTCCTCGGTGGCGCGGACGCCCCGCCGGTCGCGTTCGTGCACGGCCACTACTGGCTCTCCGGGTCCACCGCCGCGGCCCTGGCGCGGGCGGCGCACGCCCCGTACCTGCAGACCATGCACACCACGGCTGCGGCGAAGATGCTCGAGGACCCCGAGCTGCGCGAGCCGGCCGCGCGGATCGAGGCCGAACGCGGAATCGTCGGGCAGGCCGACCTGCTCGTGGTCAACTCCGCCGCCGAGGTCGCCGACCTGCGCGAGCTGCTGGACGTGGCCCGCGCCCGCACCCGGGTGCTGCCTCCCGGGGCCGACCTCGAGACGTTCACGCCGGACGGCGCCGCGCAGTGGCCGGGCGCACCGGAGGACGACGGGGCCCTGCGCGTCCTGTTCGCCGGCCGCGTGCAGCGGCACAAGGGCCCGCACCTGCTCGTGGCCGCCCTCGGGGTGCTGCGCGAGCGGGCCGGTGGCGCGGGCGCCGACCCGGGGGTGCGCCTGCACGTGAACGGGGCCGCCTCGGGGGACGACGGACTGGACCTGGCGGGCCTGGCCGCGCAGGAGGGGGTCGCCGACCTGGTGACGTTCTCCGGGCCGGTGCCCGCGCCCGCCCTCGCCGCCCAGTTCCGGGCGGCGGACGTCGTGGCGATGCCGAGCGCGTCCGAGACCTACGGCCTGGTCGCCCTCGAGGCGCAGGCCTGCGGCACGCCCGTGCTGGCGCACCGGGTCGGCGGACTGGTCTACGCGGTCCTCGACGGCGTGTCCGGCCGCCACGTGACGGCGGGCACCCCCGAGGCGTGGGCCGATGCCCTGGCCGAGATCCTGGCGGATCGTGACGCCTGGGCCGCGCTGGGGCCCGGGGCCGTGCGCCACGCCGCCGGTCACTCGTGGGAGGCCTACGCGGACGGGCTGCTCGAGGCCGTCGCGGCCGTGCCGCGGCGGTCGCCCGGGCTGGACGCCTGACCGCCCGAACGCACCGGCCCGCCGAGACAGCGAGTCTCGGCGGGCCGGAGCGCGGGGCCGGTGGCCGTCAGGACTCGAGCGGAGTGATCTCCCCGGAGAAGTGCGGGCGCCGGCGCCGCGCATCCCAGCCGCACACGCGCGTGCCGCCGTCGGGCCGGGGCTCGTAGCGGACGGCCACGGTGGTCGGCAGCACGACGGGCGCCTCGAAGTCGATGTGCCAGCGGAACCCGGCGCCGGCCGGCTCACGGCCCTCGAGCATCCGGGCGGCCAGGAACATCCCGTGGGCGATCGCGCCCTTCATGCCGAACAGTCGGGCCGAGACGCTCGTCAGGTGGATCGGGTTCCAGTCCCCGGAGACGCCCGCGTACCGGCGCCCGGCCCCCGTCCCGAAGCGCCACTGGGCGGTGGGCGTCGGGGGCACGAAGTCCGGGCGGGCGGGCCGCTCGGGACGCAGGCCGGAGAGGTGGACGCCCTTGGCGAGGTACCGGGAGACGCCCTCCCACAGCAGTGCCTCCTCGCCGTCGTCGCCAGGCCCCTCGACGGTCACGACGACGTCCACGGCGGTGCCCGCGTGGTGCGGGACGAGACCCACCGCACGCGCGGTGACGCGCAGGGCAGTCTCCGCCGGGACGGGCCGGTGGTGCAGGACCGTGTTGCTCAGGTGCACCAGCCCGGGCAGGGGCAGCGGGAACTCGGGGTCGGCCATCAGCTCCATGGCCGCGCCGAACACCTGGGTGTGCACCAGGACCGAGGGCAGGTCCGCCGGATTGGCGGACCCGACGGCCCCGCGCCACGCGGTCACGGCCTCGGCCGGGATGCGGTGGCCGGTCACGACCACCTGACGGTCCGGGAGCTCGCGGGGACGGCGCCGACGGACGACGGCGTCCGTGGCGGCCCGCCCGGCGGCCCGGACGTAGAGCCGGCCGAGGGAGGGCGGGGCGGACAGCTGCGTGGTCTGCATCCTCACGCCCCCAGCTTCGACTGGCCGCAGACCCGCAGCGTGGCCCCGTTGGTGCCGCCGGCGGCGTCCGAGGCGAGCCAGGCCACCGTCTCGGCCACGTCCTGCGGCAGGCCGCCCTGCTGCAGCGCGTTGAGCCGTCGGCCCACCTCGCGCGTGGCGAGCGGGATCTTCGCGGTCATCTCGGTCTCGATGAAGCCCGGGGCCACCGCGTTGATCGTGCCCCCGCGGGCCGCGAGGACCGGGGCGGACGCCGCGGTCAGGCCGATGACCCCGGCCTTCGAGGCCGCGTAGTTCGTCTGGCCGCGGTTGCCCGCGATGCCGGAGATGGAGGCCAGGCCCACGATGCGCAGCCCCTGACCCACCACGTCCCGGGCGTCCTCGGAGAGGAACGCCTCGTTCATGGCCAGCTGGGCCGTGGTGTTCACGGCGAGGACGGAGTCCCAGCGCGCGGCGTCCATGTTGGCCAGCATCCGGTCCCGGGTGATCCCGGCGTTGTGCACCACCACGTCCATCCGGCCGTGCCGGCTGCGGCAGTGCTCGAGGATGCGAGCGCCCGCGTCCGGCGCCGTGATGTCCAGGGCGAGCGCGGTGCCGCCCACCTCGTTCACGACCTCGGCCAGCGCCTCGCCCGCCGCCGGGACGTCCACGCCGACGACGGCGGCCCCGTCGCGGGCGAGCGTCCGCACGATGGCGGCGCCGATGCCGCGGGCGGCGCCCGTGACCACGGCGACCTTGCCGGCCAGCGGGCGCGCCACGTCGGCGGGGACCGCGCCGTCGGCGGTGGAGACGGGCACGAACTGGCCGGACACGTACGCCGCGCGACCGGAGAGCAGGAACGCCAGCGCGCCGGCCGCACCGGGGGCGGTAAGCGGCACGCCCTCGCCCAGGACCAGGCCGTTGGCCGTGCCGCCGCGGCGCATCTCGTGCGCGATGGAGCGGGTGAGGCCCGTCACGCCCTGGCGGGCGGCGCGCAGGGTCGGGTCCGTGGCGGCCTCGGGGTCCTCGAACACCGTCACCACGCGCGAGGAGGAGCCCAGCGAGCGCAGCGCGCCGCCGATCTCCAGCGCCACCGCGCCGAGGTCTGCGGGCGTGGCGACCCCGTCGAAGCACGCGACGATCGCCGCGTGGCGGGCGCCCTCACGGGGGGCGTCGGCGACCTCGAGGCCCCACGAGGCCAAGAGGGTGCGGGCGTCCGCGGCTGCGGGGGTCGCGCCCAGGACGAGCACGGAGCCGGGCAGCACGGGGTCGCCGGGGGTGTGCCGGCGCAGCTCGACGGGCTGGGGCAGGCCCAGGGCGCCGGTGAGGCGGCGGCCCAGGGGCGAGGCGACGAAGGTGCCGTAACGGTCGGTCATGGTCGGTCCTCTCGGGTCGGGTCGGTCAGGGCTCAGCGGCCGCGGAGCAGGGCGACGATGCCCTGGCCGCCGGCAGCACAGACGGAGATCAGGCCGAGGGAGCCCTCCCCCTTCTCATGCAGCATCTTGGCCAGCAGGGCGACGATGCGGCCGCCGGTGGCGGCGAAGGGGTGACCGGCCGCCAACGAGGAGCCGTGCACGTTGAGCCGGGCGCGGTCCACCGAGCCCAGCGCACCCGGCAGCCCGAGGCGCTCGCGGCAGTACTCCTCGTCCTCCCAGGCGGCGAGGGTGGACAGGACGGTGCCGGCGAACGCCTCGTGGATCTCCACGAAGTCGAGGTCGTCGAGGGTGAGCCCGTGCCGGGCCAGCAGGCGCGGGACGGCGTAGGCGGGGGCCATGAGCAGGCCCTCGTGCCCGTCGACGAAGTCCACGGCGGCGTTCTCCATGTCCACGAACTCGGCGAGCACGGGCAGTCCGCGCTCGGCGGCCCACTCCTCGGAGGAGAGCAGCACCGCGGAGGCGCCGTCGGTGAGCGGGGTGGAGTTGCCGGCCGTCATGGTCGCCTCGTCCCCCAGCTGGCGGCCGAACGCGGGCTTCAAGCCGGCCAGCTTCTCCGGCGTGGAGTCGGGGCGGAGGTTGTTGTCGCGGGCCAGGCCGTGGAACGGGGTCACCAGATCGTCCATGTACCCGGCGGCGTAGGCGGCGCCGAGGTTCCGGTGGGAGGCCGCGGCGAGCTCGTCCTGGGCCTGGCGGGTGATGCCCCACTTGTGGGTGGTCAGGGCCTGGTGCTCGCCCATGGACATGCCGGTGCGCGGCTCGCCTGCGCCGGCCGGCTCCGGCACGAGCTGCCCGGGGCGCAGCTGGGCGAGGGCGCGCAGGCGGTCCTTCGTGGTCTTGGCGGTGTTGAGCTGCAGCAGCACGCGGCGCGCACCGTCGGAGAGCGAGACGGGTGCGTCCGAGATTGAGTCCACGCCGCCGCCGATGGCGGAGTCGAGCTGGCCGAGCCGGATCTTGTTGGCCAGGGTGCCCAGGGCCTCCATGCCGGTGGCGCAGGCCACCTGGACGTCGGCGGCCGGGGTCGCGGCGGAGAGCGCGGAGCCCAGGACGGCCTCGCGGGTGAGGTTGAAGTTGCGCGGGTGCTTGAGGACGGCGCCGGCGGTGACCTGGCCGAGGCGCTCGCCCTGGAGCCCGAACCGCGCGACGAGGCCGTCGAGCGTGGCCGTGAGCATCTCCTGGTTCCCGACCTCGGCGTAGGCGGTGTTGGCGCGGGCGAAGGGGATGCGGTTGCCGCCCAGGATGACGGCGGGGCGCAGCGCTCCGCCGGCGACGGCGGGGCGGGAGGCGGTCTCGGACGCGGGGGTCTCGTGGTGGGTCATGACGGTCCTCTCGACGGCGGGCCCGCCGCCGACGCGGCGGGGGGCGTTTCCACCCCGGACGATACGGACGTCGTCGGGATGGGTGACTGTGACCCACAGTACCTGATACGCTCGGTTTCGTGAATCCCGTCACGTCCACCGCCCGGGACGGTCGCAGCGTCCGCTGGGACCGGCACCGCGCCGAGCGCCGTCTGGAACTGGTCCGGGCCGCCCGGTCGGCCGTGCACGCCCTGGGCGCCCACGCCTCGATGGAGGAGATCGCGTCCCACGCGGGCACCTCCAAGACCGTCTACTACCGCTACTTCGGCGACCGCGAGGGCCTGCGCCTGGCGGTGTCCGAGCGGGTCACCGCCCACATGGAGCGCCGCCTGCTCGAGGTCGCGGACGAACCGGTCTCCGAGCCCGAGGCGCTGCGTCGCATGGTCGAGGTGTACCTCACGGTCGCGGCGACCTCACCCGAGGTGTACGCGTTCGCCGTCGCCCCGTCCCCCGCCACGGCCGAGGCCCCTGTGCTGGGCCCGTTCCTCGACCGCGTCTACGCCGTGCTCGAGTCGGGCCTGGTACGCGGGATGGCCGCGCGGGGCCACGCCCCGGCGCCGGCGGACCCGCTCGCCCTGTGGCCGCGCGCCGCCGTCGGCCTCGTCCGGGCCGCCGCCGAGACCTGGCTGCGGACCCCGGCCGCCGGGCGCATCCCGGTCGAGGCGATGGCCCGCGCCATCGCCGACTGGCTGCTCACCGGCCTCATCGGCGCCGCGCCCGGCGCCTCCCTCGACCCCGCGGCGGCGGACGCCGACCGCGCCCGCCCCCACTCACGAACAGGAGCATCGTCATGACCGTCCACGAGAAGCTCGCCCCCCAGTCCCCGACGCCCAGCACCGAGGTCCCCTCCGACATCGCCGAGATCGCGCCCGAGCGTCCGACGCCCGGCTCCCTCGACGCCGCGGCCCTCGAGGAGGCCCTGCTCGGCCGCTGGGCGGCGGAGCGCCGAGAATCCCGCGAACTCGCCAAGGACCCCGCCCTGTGGCGCGACCCGATGCTCGGCATGGACGAGCACCGCGCCCGCGTCCTGCGGCAGCTGGGCGTCCTCGTGGAGCGCAACGCGGTCCACCGCGCCTTCCCGCGCGAGTTCGGCGGCGAGGACAACCACGGCGGCAACCTCTCCGCCTTCGGCGACCTCGTGCTCGCCGACCCCTCCCTGCAGATCAAGGCCGGTGTGCAGTGGGGCCTGTTCAGCTCGGCGATCCTGCACCTGGGCACCGCGGAGCACCACCGCCGGTGGCTGCCGGGCGCGATGGACCTGAGCGTCCCGGGCGCCTTCGCCATGACCGAGATCGGGCACGGCTCGGACGTCGCCTCGATCGCCACGACCGCCACGTACGACGAGGCGACCCAGGAGTTCGTCATCCACACCCCGTTCAAGGGCGCCTGGAAGGACTACCTCGGCAACGCCGCGCTGCACGGCAGGGCGGCCACGGTCTTCGCGCAGCTGATCACCCGGGGCGTCAACCACGGCGTGCACTGCTTCTACGTCCCCATCCGGGACGAGAAGGGTGCCTTCCTGCCCGGCGTGGGCGGCGAGGACGACGGCCTCAAGGGCGGACTGAACGGCATCGACAACGGCCGCCTGCACTTCACCCAGGTCCGCATCCCGCGCACCAACCTCCTCAACCGCTACGGCGACGTGGCCGAGGACGGGACATACTCCTCGCCCATCGCCTCCCCCGGGCGTCGTTTCTTCACGATGCTCGGCACGCTCGTCCAGGGCCGCGTCTCCCTGTCCCTCGCCGCCACCACGGCCTCCTTCCTCGGCCTGCACGGTGCGCTGGCCTACGCGGAGCAGCGCCGCCAGTTCAACGCCTCCGACCCGCAGCGGGAGGAGGTGCTGCTGGACTACCAGAACCACCAGCGCCGCCTGATCGACCGCCTGGCCCGCGCCTACGCGGACGCCTTCGCCTCCAACGAGCTCGTCGAGAAGTTCGACGACGTCTTCTCCGGCCGCTCCGACACGGACGTGGACCGGCAGGAGCTCGAGACGCTCGCCGCGGCCGTGAAGCCCCTGACCACGTGGCACGCCCTGGACACCCTGCAGGAGGCCCGCGAGGCGTGCGGCGGCGCCGGGTTCCTCGCCGAGAACCGGGTGGCCCAGATGCGCGCCGACCTGGACGTGTACGTCACGTTCGAGGGCGACAACACGGTGCTCCTGCAGCTGGTGGGCAAGCGTCTGCTGACCGACTACTCGAAGGAGTTCGGACGTCTCAACGTGGGCGCCGTCTCCCGCTACGTGGTCCATCAGGCCTCGGACGCCATCCACCGTGCGGGCCTGCACAAGGTCGTCCAGTCCGTGGCCGACGGCGGGTCCGAGCGCCGCTCCGCGAACTGGTTCAAGGACCCCGCCGTGCAGCATGAGCTGCTCACCGAGCGCGTCCGCGCCAAGACCGCCGACGTCGCCGGCACCCTCTCGGGGGCCCGGGGCAAGGGCCAGGCGGCCCAGGCGGAGGCGTTCAACACGCGCCAGCACGAGCTCATCGAGGCCGCCCGCAACCACGGCGAGCTGCTGCAGTGGGAGGCCTTCACCCGCGCCCTGGAGGGCATCACGGATGAGACCACGAAGACTGTCCTGACGTGGCTGCGCGACCTCTTCGCGCTGCGCGTCATCGAGGACGACCTCGGCTGGTTCGTGGCCCACGGCCGCGTCTCGAGCCAGCGCGCCCGGGCCCTGCGCGGCTACGTCAACCGGCTCGCCGAGCGGCTGCGCCCCTTCGCCCTCGAGCTCGTCGAGGCGTTCGGCCTCGAGCCCGAGCACCTGCGCATGGCGGTGGCCACGGACGCTGAGACCCAGCGCCAGGAGGAGGCCCACGCCTGGTTCACGGCCCGCCGGGCCGCCGGCGAGGAGCCGGAGGACGAGAAGGCCGTGCGCGCCCGCGAGAAGGCGGCGCGGGGTCGCCGCGGCTGACCGCGGCCGTCCCCGGACGCACCGGGCCCCCTTCACCTCGCGGTGGCGGGGGCCCGTGTGTGTGATCGGGCGGGCTCAGCGCAGCACGGCCTCGTAGACCTCGATCGTGCGCTCCGCGATGGTCTCCCACGAGAAGTGCTCGATCGCGCGTGCCCGGCCGGCCTCACCCATCGCGCGGGCGCGCTCCGGGTCCTCCACGACGCGGGTGAGCGCGGCCGCGAAGTCGGCGGCGAACCCCTCCTCGTCCACGGGCGCCGCCGTGCCGTCGTCGACCTGCTCGAAGGGCACGAGCAGGCCGGTCTCGCCGTCCTGCACGACCTCCGGGATGCCGCCCACGGCGGAGGCGACGACGGCGGTGCCGCACGCCATCGCCTCGAGGTTGACGATGCCCAGCGGCTCGTAGACCGAGGGGCAGGCGAACACGGTGGCGGCCGTGAGGATCTCCATCACCTCGTGGCGCGGGATCATCCCCTCGATCACGACGACGCCCTGGCGGGTGCGCCGCAGCTCGGCGATCAGTCCGTTGACCTCGTGCGCCAGCTCCGCGGTGTCCGGGGCGCCCACGCACAGCACGAGCTGGACGTCCTCCGGCAGCCGCAGGGCCGCACGGAGCAGGTGGGGCACGCCCTTCTGGCGCGTGATGCGGCCGACGAACGCGACGGAGGGCTTGTCCGGGTCGATTCCGTACTTCTCCAGTGCGGCGGTGCCGGTCTGCGGGGTCCAGACCTGCGTGTCGATGCCGTTGTGGACCGTGTGCACCTTCGCCGGGTCCACGTCCGGGTAGCAGGCCAGGATGTCCCGACGCATGCCGTCCGAGACCGCGATGACCGCGTCCGCCCCGAGGTACGCCGTGCGCTCGGCCCAGCTGGACAGGGCGTAGCCGCCGCCGAGCTGCTCCGCCTTCCAGGGGCGCAGCGGCTCGAGGGAGTGCGCGGAGAGGACGTGGGGGGCCTCGTGCAGGAGCTTGCCGAGGTGGCCGGCCAGGTTGGCGTACCAGGTGTGGGAGTGGATGACGTCGGCGCCCTCGAGGTCGCCGAGGATCGTGAGGTCGGTGGCCAGGGTCTGCACGGCCCCGTTGGCGGCGTCGAACCCGGGCGGGTTCGGGTACGTCAGGACGCGAGCCCCGTGGTAGTCCGGGTCACGCGGCTCGCCGAAGGCGTGCACGCGGACGTCGGCGCGGGAGGCGAGGACGCGGGTCAGCTCGGCGACGTGGACGCCGGCACCGCCGTAGATGGACGGGGGGAACTCTTTGCTCACGATGTCGATGCGCACGCCCCCAACCTAGTTCAGCCGGGCGGGGGTCGATAGTCTGGCGGCACGGATGCCCCGCACGCCCAGAGCACGCGTGCGGGTCGCGACGACCCGGCTCACGAGGAGTGACGCAGATGGTGCAGAAGAAGGTCCTCTCGGTCGTGCTGGCGGGCGGTGAGGGCAAGCGCCTGATGCCGCTGACGGCCGACCGTGCCAAGCCGGCCGTCCCGTTCGGCGGCACGTACCGCCTCATCGACTTCGCGCTGTCCAACCTGGTCAACAGCCGGTACCGCGAGATCGTCGTGCTGACGCAGTACAAGTCGCACTCGCTGGACCGCCACATCTCCGAGACGTGGCGGATGTCCACGCTGCTGAACAACTACGTGGCCTCCGTGCCGGCGCAGCAGCGCCGGGGCAAGGACTGGTTCACGGGCAGCGCGAACGCCATTTACCAGTCCATGAACCTGATCCACGACGCACGGCCGGACATCGTCGTCGTCATCGGCGCGGACCACGTCTACCACATGGACTTCCAGCAGATGGTGGACCAGCACATCGCCTCGGGCGCCAAGGCGACCGTGGCCGCGGTGCGCCAGCCGCTCGAGCTGGCCTCCTCGTTCGGGGTGATCGAGACGGACCCGCAGGACAGGACGCGGATCTCGGCCTTCGTGGAGAAGCCGGAGACGACCCCCGGCCTGCCCGACGACCCCACGCAGTTCCTGGCCTCGATGGGCAACTACGTGTTCGACACGGACGCTCTCGTGGCGGCGCTGAACCAGGACGAGGAGAACCCGGAGTCGAACAACGACATGGGCGGGGACATCATCCCGCTGTTCGTGGAGCGCGGTGAGGCCGGGGTGTACGACTTCACCGCCAACGAGGTGCCCGGGGGCACGGCCGGCAAGCACTACTGGCGGGACGTCGGCACCCTGGACTCCTACTACGACGCGCACATGGACCTGGTGCAGCCGTGGCCGGAGTTCAACCTCTACAACCGGGAGTGGCCGCTCTACACCCGCCAGTCCGTCTCCCCGCCGGCCAAGCTCGTGCGCTCGTCCACCCGCCGCCCCGGCTCGGCGAACGACTCGATCCTCTCCCAGGGCGTGGTCATCTCCGGCGGCACCGTGGCCCAATCCGTGCTCTCCACGGACGTGCGCGTGCAGAACGAGGCGTGGGTGGAGCAGTCGGTGCTGCTGGACTCCGTGGTGATCGGCGAGGGGGCCCACGTGCGCAACGCGATCCTGGACAAGAACGTGGTCGTGCCCCCGGGCGCGCGCATCGGCTTCGACCGGGCGGAGGACGAGGCGAACGGCTACACCGTGACAGAATCCGGCCTGACGGTGCTCTCCAAGGGCCAGCCCGTCCCGACGCCGCACTGACGCGGCCCCGGGCCGCCGGTCCCGGACCACCGCCGACGCGCGGGCACGCCCCGGTGTGTCCGCGCGTCGCCGTCCCCGCTGGATCCCCGACCGGAGGCTCGCCTTGACCGACACCACCCCCGACCTCGACGCCACCAACGTCACCCGCGCTGAGGCCGCAGACCGCTCCCGCCTGCTCACGGTGCAGGACTACGTCGTGGACGTGGACCTCTCCGACGCCCGGGACGCCGCGACCGACACCTATCCGGTCCGCACCGTGATCCGCTTCGCGTGCGCCGAGCCGGGCGCGCAGACCCACCTGGACTGGATCCACGGGGGTGTGGAGTCGGTGACCCTCAACGGCACGGCGCTGGACGTGGCCGAGGTCGTGGGCGAGGCCCGGGTGCTGCTGCCCGACCTGGCGGCGCAGAACGTGGTCGAGCTGGTCGGCCGGTCCGTGTACTCCCGGTCGGGCGAGGGCCTGCACCGCTTCACGGACCCCGCCGACGGCGAGGTCTACCTCTACACCCAGTACGAGCCCGCCGACGCGCGCCGCGTGTTCCCGGACTTCGAGCAGCCGGACCTCAAGGCCGCCTTCACCTTCTCCCTCACCGGACCTGAGGACTGGGTGCTGGCCTCGAACCGACCGGAGGTGTCCCGGATGCCGGCCGGGGACGGTGTCGTCCGGGTGGAGTTCGCCCCGACGCTCCCCCAGTCCACCTACATCACGACGCTGCTCGCCGGCCCCTATGCGCAGTGGGAGGGCGCCTGGGACGGTCACCCGGCCAGCGGCGCGCAGGCCGTGCCGCTGCGGCTGTTCACCCGGCGCACGATGGCCGACGCGTTCGACCCCGAGGCCGTGTTCGACGTGACGAAGCGGGGGCTGACGTTCTTCCACGACCTCTTCGGCGTCGCGTACCCGTGGGGCAAGTACGACCAGGCGTTCGTGCCCGAGTACAACCTCGGCGCCATGGAGAACCCGGGCCTCGTGACCTTCACCGAGGACTTCGTGTTCACCTCGCGGGCCACCGCGGTCCAGTACGAGGGCCGGGCCAACGTGATCCTCCACGAGATGGCGCACATGTGGTTCGGCGACCTCGTGACGATGCACTGGTGGGACGACCTGTGGCTCAAGGAGTCGTTCGCGGACTACATGGGCGCCCTCGGCGTGGACGAGGCCACCGACTTCCGGACCGCGTGGGTGACCTTCGCGTCCCGCCGCAAGGCCTGGGCGTACGTGCAGGACCAGATGCCGACGACGCACCCCATCGTCGCGGACATCGTCGACCTCGAGGCCGCCCGTCAGAACTTCGACGGCATCACCTACGCCAAGGGCGCCTCCGTGCTCAAGCAGCTGGCCGCCTACGTGGGCCGTGACGCGTTCCTCGACGCCGCACACCGCTACTTCGCCGCCCACGCGTGGGGCAACGCCTCCCTCGCCGACTTCATGGCGGTCCTCGAGGCCGCCTCGGGGCGGGACATGCGCGCGTGGGCGGACGCGTGGCTGCACACCTCCGGAGTGCCCCGGCTGCGGGTCGACGTCGACGGCGACGCCCCGGTGCTGCGTCAGGAGGGCGCGGACCCGGTCACGGGCGGGCCGATCCTCCGCCCGCACGTGCTGAAGGTCGGCGTCTTCACGCCCGGGCAGGACGGCGTCCTGCGCCGCACCGCCCAGGTCACCGCCGACGTGCCGGGTGGGGCGGAGGGCGCGGCCGTGCCCCTGCCGGACCTCGAGGTCCCCGGGGGCGTCCGCCTCGTGCTGCCCAACGACAAGGACCTCACCTACGCCGCCGTCGCGCTCGACGCGGGCTCGCTGCGCGCGGCCCTGACGCACCCCATCGCGGACCCGCTCGCGGAGGCCACCGTGTGGGCCGCCCTGTGGTCGATGACCCGCGACGGCGAGCTGCCGGTCGCCCGGTTCCTCGACGCGGTCGCGACGCTGTCCGCGCGGATCGCGACCGTGGGCGTGCACGCGCAGGTGCTGGCGCAGGCCGCCGCGGCCGTGGGCCAGTACGCCCGCGCCGAGGACCGGGACGCTCTGCGCACCCTGGTGGGCGAGGTGCTGGCCGAACAGACCCGGGCGCTCGAGGCCGGCTCCGACCGCCAGCGCACCGCGGCCCGCACGTGGGCGACGCTGGCGCGGGCCGACGTCGGGATGGCCGCGGCCCTCGAGGCCGCCCTGCTCGGCGAGGACACGGCGACGTCGGCGCCGGGCGTGGCGGTCGACGCGGAGCTGCGCTGGCTCGTGCTCCAGGCCCTCGCCGCGACCGGCCGGGCCGACCAGGACCGCCTGGACGCGGAGCTCGAGGCCGGCCGCACCGCCCAGACGGTCACGTGGCACCGCCTCGCCGCGGCTGCCCGCCCCGAGGCCGAGGTCAAGGCCGCGGCATGGGAGGCGGTCATGTCCGGCCGCACGGCCACCGGCACGGAGCTGTCCAACGACCTGCTCTCGGCCACGGCGGCCGGCTTCGCCGCGGGCGACGTGGCGCTGCTCGCGCCCTACGAGTCCGGCTTCTGGCCGCGCCTGACCTCGGTGTGGGCCTCGCGCTCCAACGGGCTGGCCTCGCGCGCGATCGGCGGGCTGTTCCCGGGCCGCCAGGACGCGGTGGCCGGCGGCGCCGGCGCGCAGGAGTCGCACCCGACGCTGGCCGCGGCCCAGCGCTGGCTGGACGAGCACCCCGACGCCCCGGGGGCCCTGCGGCGCCTGGTCGTGGAGCACACGGACGCCCTGCGGCGGTCCCTGCGCGTGCAGGCGGTGCAGTCGGCGGGCTGAGCGGTAAGCCCTCCCGCGCAGAGTGGTCACGACACGCCGCCTCCCCTCGGGCGAGGCGGCGTGTCGTGACCCCGGTGGCTCAGGGCACCCGCGCCGTCCACTCCGGGGTCGTGAACTTGGTGCGAGCCAGCTGCTCGGCCTCCTCGCGGGTGGCCTCGTCCAGCTCGACGCGGCGGGCGCCGTAGCGCTCCTGGAAGGCGGTCATCATGGTCTCCCAGATCTCCGCGCGGGAGACGCCGGTCTGGCGGCGGAGCGGATCCACGCGCTTCTTCGCCGAGGCCACCCCCTTGCCGCGCAGCTTCTCCCGGCCGATGCGCAGCACCTCGAGCATCTTGTCCGCGTCGATGTCGTAGCTCATCGTCACGTGGTGCAGGAGCCCGGCCGTGCCCACCCGCTTCTGCGCGGCGCCGCCGATCTTCCCCTGCTCCGTGGCGATGTCGTTGAGCGGCTGGTAGAACGCGTGCACGCCGAGTCGGGAAAGCGCGTCCATGGTCCACTCGTCCAGGAACGGGTAGGTCTCCGCCGTCTCCAGCCCGTCGACCAGCGACGACGGCACGTGCAGCGAGTACGTGACGCAGTTGTCCGCCTCCATGAACATCGCGCCGCCGCCGGAGATCCGCCGCACCACGTTGATGCCGTGCCGCCGCGCCCCCTCTGGGTCCACCTCGTTGGCCAGCGACTGGAAGGCGCCGATCACCACGGCCGGCTCGTTCCACTGCCACAGACGCATGGTCGGCTTGCGACGTCCCTCGGCCACCTGTCGGGTGAGCACCTCGTCCAGGGCCACGGTCAGCGCGATCGGCATCGGCTCCGGCCCGATGACCTCCCACTCGTGGTCCCCCCACGTGGTCGCCTTGCCGAGGGCGCGACGCACGGCCGAGGCGACCGCGAAGGCGTCCACGCCGAACAGCTCGGCCTCGGGTCGCAGACCCCGCTCGACGGCCTCCCGGATGACGCGGTGCTCGGCGTCCGCGGACAGCCCGGTGACCGCCGCGTTGAGGTCCTCGAGCGCCTCGTCCGGCTCGAGGAAGAAGTCGCCGTTGATGCTGGCGGTCGCGATCCGGCCGTCCGCGAGGGTCAGGTCCGCCGCGACCAGCTTGCCGCCGATCACCTTGTATTCACCGTGGAGAGTCGTCATGCCCGTCAGCCTACGGGCGACGCGACGGGCCCCGCACCGCCCGGATCCCTCCGGGGGCGCGGGGCCCGTCGTCGTGCTGTGCGTGCGGCTCAGGCCGCCGCGGTCACTTCTTGCCGCCGAAGCCCTTGAAGCGGGCGTTGAAGCGCTCGACGCGGCCGGCGGTGTCCATGATGCGCTGCTTGCCCGTGTAGAACGGGTGCGAGGCGGCCGAGATCTCGACGTCGATCACCGGGTAGGTGTTGCCATCGCTCCACTCCGCGGTCTTCTCGGAGTTCGCGGTGGTGCGGGTGAGGATCTTCTCACCGGAGGCGAGGTCGTTGAAGATGACGTAGCGGTAATCCGGGTGGATCTCAGACTTCATGGTGCATCCTTCGTTTCAGCCACCTGATTGGGACCAGGGGCGCGAGAGGTGTGGTCAGGGGGTCCGCCGGACGGCGGGCCAGCCGCCCACTCTACCGCACCCGGGCCGGTCAGCGCGCGCGCAGCTCCCACAGCGCGACCGCCGCGGCCGCGGCCACGTTCAGCGAGTCGACGCCGGCGGGCATGGGGATGACGACGTCGGCGTCGGTCTGGGCGAGGGTCTCGGGCCGGACCCCCGGCCCCTCCTGGCCGAGGACGAGGGCCAGGCGCTCGGCGGTCCGCAGCGGCTCGATCCGAGCGGAGTCCAGGCCCACCGCCCGCTCCGTCACCTCGAGGGCGGCCACCGCGAACCCGGCCGCCCGCAGCGCGGGCAGCGACGCGGCGACCGGACCGGGCAGGCGCGCCCACGGCAGGCGGAACACCGTGCCCATCGAGACGCGGATGGCGCGCCGGTACAGCGGGTCGGCGGCCTGCGGGGTGAGCAGCAGCGCGTCCCAGCCGAGGGCGACGGCGGAGCGCACCACGGCGCCCAGGTTCGTGTGGTCCACGAGGTCCTCGGCGATGAGCACGCGCCGGGCGCCCGCGAGGACCTCGGCGACCGGCCAGGGTGCCGGGCGGTCCATCGCGGCCAGGGCGCCGCGGTGCAGGTGGAACCCGGTGAGGGCCTCGAGCACGTCGTCGGGTCCGGTGAAGACCGGGACGTCCGGATGGGCGGCGAGCACGTCCGCGAAGGACCCGCGGTAGCGGTCCCCCAGCAGGAAGGAGCGCGGGGTGTGTCCGGCGTCCAGCGCGCGGCGGACCACCTGGGAGGACTCGGCGAGGAAGACGCCGTGCTCCGCGTCGACGCGACGGCGCAGTGCCGCGTCCGTCATGGTCGTGTAGGGGGCCAGGCGGGGGTCGGCGAGGTCCTCGATCCGCTCCAGGCGCACCTCGCGGGCCCCGCCCTCACCCACCCGAGACCTGCCGCATCACCATGACCACCAGCCCGGCCAGGCCCACGATCACGATGGTGACGCGCAGCGCCGTGGGCGAGATGCGCCGCCCGATCCGCGCGCCCACGAGCCCGCCCACGAGCGAGGAGAGCGCGATCAACAGGACGGCCCGCCAGTCGATGCGGTCGAAGGCGAAGACCAGGTAGAACGCGGCGGCGGTGAGGTTGACCACCAGCGACAGCCACGTCTTCACCGCGTTGGCGTGCACGAGGGTGCCGCCCACCAGCAGCACGCCGAAGATGGCCATGAGCATGACGCCCTGGGCCGCCACGAAGTAGCCGCCGTAGATGCCGGTCAGGAACACGAGCGTCCACAGCGTCGGGGTCACGGGGCCCTCCGGCACGGGAGAGTCCGCGCCGGGGGTCGGCCCGTGGTCCTCCGCCCGACGCCGGACCCACCTCTGGATGCGCGGCTGCAGCACGACGACCGTCAGGGCCACCACGAGCAGCACCGGCGCGACGTAGCCGAACACGGCCGGGGGCAGCGTGGTGAGCAGGGCGGCGCCGATGACCCCGCCGAGCAGCGACGCGACGGTCAGCTTCGGCAGGAGCACCCGGGACTGGGCCAGCTCGCGGCGGTACCCGTACGTGCCGGAGAAGCCCGAGGCCACCAGGCCCATCGCATTGGAGACCTGGGCTGTCACGGGCGGGAAGCCGACCGCCACGAGCGTGGGGAAGGTGACGAGCGTGCCCGAGCCGATCACCGAGTTGATCGTGCCGGCCCAGAACCCCGCGAGCAGCACGAGCAGGACCTGCCACAGGTCCATGCCCAGCAGCTGCGCGGTCAGCAGCCCCGTCACCGAGCCACGGCGGTGTACCGACCGCCGGTGCGGGTCACCTTCAGGTCCGTGCCGAACGCCGCGGAGAGGTGCTCCTCGGTGAGCGTCGACTCGATGGGCCCGGCCGCCACGACGCCGCCGTCCCGCAGCAGCAGCGCATGCGTGAAGCCCGGGGGCACCTCCTCGAGGTGGTGCGTGACGAGGACCAGCGCGGGCGCGTCCTCGTCCGTGGCGAGCGCCGTCAGCTGACGCACGAGGTCCTCCCGCCCGGCGAGGTCCAGGCCCGCGGCGGGCTCGTCCAGCAGGAGCAGCTCGGGGTCGGTCATCAGGGCGCGGGCGATGAGCACGCGCTTGCGCTCCCCGTCGGAGAGGGTGCCGAACGCGCGGTGCGCGAGGCGGGAGAGCCCCCAGGTCGCCACGAGGCCGAGCGCGCGGGCGCGATCCTCCGTCTCGTACCGCTCGCGCCACGTGCCGGTGATCCCGTAGGCGGCGGTGACGACGGCGTCCTGCACGGTCTCGTTCGCGGGCACCTGGGCGGCGAGCTGGGCGGAGGACAGGCCGATGCGCGGGCGCAGCTCGAACACGTCGACGGCGCCGAGCACCTCGTCCAGCACGCCGACGTCGCCGGCGGTCGGGTGCAGGCGGGCCGCGGCCAGCTGGAGCAGCGTCGACTTGCCGGCGCCGTTCGGGCCCATCACGATCCACCGCTGCCCCGCGCGGACCGTCCAGTCCAGGGGGCCGAGGATGTCGGTCGTGCCGCGGCGCACGCGCACGCGGCGCATCTGCAGCACGGCGTCCTCATCCGGGAGGAACCAGTCGTCGGGAGGCGCGGGGGTGGTCATGGGGGCCAGCCTAGTCCGGTGAGCGGGCGCGTCGCCGATGCGACGCACGCCCGGCCGCGCCCGCACCCCCGCCTAGGATGCCGCGCATGAGCACCCTGCGCCGCCTCGTCGTCACCGCCGACCCCGCCCTCCTCGTCACGGACGCGCCCCCGGTCGGCGTGCCCGACGGCGCCGAGCGGCTCATCGACGACGGCCTGCTGGGCTGGCGCTTCGCCGCGGACGAGTGGGCGGCGGCCCCGGAGCCGGGCTCCGGGTGGGACGTGCTCACGCTGCCGGCGACGGTCGCCGCCGCACCGGCGCCCCTCGTGGTGACGGACGTGGACTCCACGCTGATCCGGCAGGAGGTCATCGAGCTGCTCGCCGCCCACGCCGGCCGCGAGGCCGAGGTCGCCGAGGTGACGGAGCGGGCGATGCGCGGCGAGCTCGACTTCACCGCCTCGCTGCACGCGCGCGTCGAGGCGCTCGCGGGGCTGCCCGTGGGCGTCGTGGCGGACGTGGTGCGGGCCATCCGGCCCACCGACGGAGCCCTCGCGCTGATCGAGGCCGTCACCGCGGCCGGCGGCCGGGTGTGCGCCGTCTCGGGCGGCTTCACGCAGGTGCTCGCCCCGCTGGCCGAGGCGTGGGGCGTGCACGCCTACTGCGCCAACGAGCTCGAGGTCCGGGACGGGCACCTGACCGGGAAGGTGCTCGGCGACGTCGTGGACCGCGCGGCGAAGGCCGCCATGCTGCGCGCCTGGGCCGAGGACGCGGGGCTCACCCCCGAGCAGGCCGTGGGTGTGGGCGACGGCGCCAACGACATCGACCTGCTCGAGGCGGCCGGCTGCGGCGTGGCCCTGTGCGCGAAGCCGATCCTCCGGGAGCACGCGGACGTCGTCGTCGACGTGCCCTCCTTCACCCCTCTGCGGTGGCTCCTCGGTCTCTGAGGCGCCCGCACCGGGATGTCACAAGGGCCGGATCCCACGGATCCGGCCCTCGTCGTCAGGGGTGTGGTGCGGTTCAGCTCTGCTGGAGGAAGTCCTCGGCGCCGCCCACGAGCTCGGTGTGGCCGACCTCGAGGTCGTCGCGGCCCACGAGGGAGGCGATCTCGGCGGCGAACTCCTCCACGGAGTAGAGCCTGCCGGCGGCCTCGCGGCGGGCCTCGATGGCACCGGGCTCGGCGCGGTTGAGCAGGGTGGCGGTGATGGTGCCCTCGATCATGTCGCCGGAGACCACCACGAAGCCCACGCCCTTCTCCGTGAACGCGGGGATGCGCTCACGCAGGGCGTCCTCGCCGGCGCGCTTGGAGCGGGCCACGGGCTCGTAGGAGTCCATCGTGGCGACCTCGTCGATGAAGTGCGCCTGGTGGGAGGTCACGAACACGATCTGCCCGCCGCCGTCCATGCGCTCGAGCGCGGCGTCGGCCAGCGCGGCCTGGGCGTCACGGTTGAGCTTCAGGGCGTAGTCCTCGCCGAACTGGGACTCCATGCCGCCCGAGGCGTTGAGCACCAGCACGTCCAGCGAGCCGAAGTGCTCCACGGCGGCGTCCAGCAGCGCGGCCCGGTCCTCGGCGACGGTCACGTCGCCGCCCACGGCCACGGCGCGTCCGCCGGCCTCCTCGATCTTCTGCACCACCTTGTTCGCGCGCGGCGCCTTCTGGCGGTAGTTCACCACGACGCCCGCGCCGCGGGCGGCCAGCAGCTCGGCGGTGGCGGCTCCGATGCCGCGGGAGGAGCCGGTGACGACGACGCCGCGTCCGGCCAGGTCCTGCTCGGTCATGTTCTGTGCTTCCTGTCTGCTCAGCGGTCGGTGGTCGTCAGTGGCCCATGCCCAGGCCGCCGTCCACGGGGATCACGGCCCCGGAGATGTACGCGGCCTCGTCCGAGGCCAGCCAGCGCACGACGCCGGCCACCTCCTCCGGGGCCGCGAAGCGGCCGGCCGGGATGGACGTCTTGTACTGGGCCTTGAGCTCGTCGTCGAGGGACTGCGTCATCTCGGTGTCGATGTAGCCGGGGGCCACGACGTTCGCGGTCACGCCGCGCGCGCCGAGCTCGCGCGTGATCGAGCGGGCCATCCCGACGAGGCCGGACTTGGAGGCGGCGTAGTTGACCTGGCCGGGCGAGCCGAGCAGGCCCACCACGGAGGAGACCAGGACGATGCGGCCGCGCTTCAGGCGCATCATGCCCTTGGTGGCGCGCTGCACCACGCGGAAGGCGCCGGTGAGGTTCGTGTCGATCACCGAGGTGAAGTCGTCCTCGGACATGCGCAGCAGCAGCTGGTCGTGGGTGATGCCGGCGTTGGCCACGAGCACCTCGACCGGGCCGTGGGCCTCCTCGACCTCGCGGAAGGCCGCGTCCACGGAGGCCGCGTCCGTCACGTCGGCCCGGACCGCGAGGACCCCCTCCGGCCCCTCCCCCGAGCGGGAGGTGATGGCCACCCGGTCGCCGTTCGCGGCGAACGCCCGGGCGATGGCCAGGCCGATGCCGCGATTGCCCCCCGTGACGAGGACGCTGCGGCCGGCGGCCTGCGCGTCCGCTGCGGGCGTGGTGGTCTGATCGGCCATGGGAACACCTTCCGGACGGGACGGGACTAGACTGGAGCACCGGCGCGGTGCCGTCGACGCCGTCCTGCGGGACGCCGCCGACGGCGGGCGCGCCGGCATGTGAACCACCACTCTACGTCCGCGGCCGCGCGGGGGCCCTCCGCAGGGCGCGACGTGCCAGGAGGATGCGCCATGACCAGCTCCGCCGCCGGCTCCCGAGCCGGCCGTCCCGCCCACGCCGGGCGCGGGGCGACACCGGAGGTCCAGGGGGTCACCACCGCCGCCGCCGGCCGCAGCGCGGACCGGGAGGCGCGCATGAGGGTCTACCTGGTCCAGATGCTGGTCCGCACCGCCTGCTTCGTCGCCGCGCTCTTCACCCACGGCTGGTGGCAGCTCGGGTTCATCCTCGGCGCGGTCGTGCTGCCCTACGTCGCCGTCGTGCGCGTGAACAACACCGGCCCGCAGCAGGCCGGCACCCTGCGTGCCGTGCCCGCCCAGGGACCGGCCCTGACCCCCCGCCCCGACGACGCGGCGGCGCCCGAGCCGATCGTGCTCACCGGCGACCTCGTGGACGACCCGCGCGACCGTGCGCCCCGGGCGCTGGGCCGAGGGTCCTCGTCCGCCGGCGGTCCCGGCCTGCCCGGACGGGGCGCCGCGTGATCGGCGCGGTCCCGGGTGAGCCGGGCATGGACCTGCTGGGCGCCCTGGCGTCCGGCCGCCTCGACCCCGCCGCCGGTGCCTCCACTGCCCGATCCCCGCACGCCGCCGCGGACGGGCCCGAGCGGCCGGTCTGCTCGCGTCGCGGCTGCGCCGCGGAGGCCGCCTGGGCCCTGGAGTGGAACAACCCGCGCGTCCACGCCCCGGACCGCGTGAAGACCTGGCTGGCCTGCGCGGACCATCGGCCCTTCCTGGACGACTTCCTGAGCGCCCGCGGCTTCCTGCGGCGCTCCCGCCCGCTCGACCCGGCCGCCACGCAGGCGCCCGAGGTCGACACGCCCGAGACCCCGCAGGAGCCCCCGCGCCCATGAGCACCCCCGCCCCCATGACGGCCCCGAACGCCCGCGACGCCGAACGCCTGCCGCCCCTGCGCTTCGGCTTCCTCGCCACCGGCCCGTGGATCCTCGGCTTCGTGGTGTGCGTCCTCTTCGCGTTCCTGTGCCACGCGCTCGCCCAGTGGCAGTGGGACCGCCGCGTGGAGGTCCAGCACCGCGTCAACCGCGTCCTGGAGAACTACGACGACGACCCGGTCCCGTTCGCCGAGGCCTCGCGGCTGTTCACCGCGTTCCAGACCGAGGACGAGTGGACGCCCGTGACACTGACCGGCGAGTACCTCGTCGACGAGACGCTCATCGTCCGCAACCGCCCCCGGGCCGGCCAGCCCGGCTACGAGGTGCTCGTGCCGTTCCGGACGGACGAGGGCCCCGTCGTCGTGGTGGACCGCGGCTGGCTCCCGGTGGGCAACAGCCCGGGGCGTCCGGACGCCGTGCCGACCCCGCCCACCGGCCACGCCGAGGTCGTGGTGCGGGTCAAGCCCGGGGAGCCGGCCCTGGACCGCGACGCCCCGGACGGTCAGGTGCCCTCGATCGACCTCGCCGAGATCGCCGACACCGTGGGCGGGCCCGTGGCCGGGACGGCCTACGGGATCATGGTCACGGAGGACCCGGCGGTGGAGCCGATGCCGCAGAAGCTCGTCGAGCCCACCCTCGACGAGGGCCCGCACCTGTCCTACGCGATCCAGTGGTACCTGTTCGCGGCCATGGGCTTCGGGGTGTGGGGGTACTCCGCGTGGATGCGCGCCCGCAACGACCGGGCCGACGCCCTCGACGACGCCGCGGACGACGGGCTGCTCTCCGCGCACCGGGTCCCCCGCGCCAAGCCGGTCCGGCGACGCGACGGGCGGCTCACGGACGAGGAGGCCGAGGACGCGCTCTTCGACTGAGCCCGCCCTCCGCCTCGGCGGCCCGCGCACTCAGGCGAGGGTGATGAGGTCCCTGTAGTCGTCGTTCCAGAGGTCCTCGACCCCGTCCGGCAGCAGCACCACGCGCTCGGGGTCGAGCGCCTCGACGGCGCCCTCGTCGTGGGTCACGAGCACCACGGCACCCTCGTACTGGTGCAGCGCGTTCAGGATCTCCTCGCGGCTGGCGGGGTCGAGGTTGTTCGTGGGCTCGTCCAGCAGCAGCACGTTCGCACTCGAGGCCACGAGCGTGGCCAGCGCCAGGCGGGTCTTCTCGCCGCCGGAGAGGACGCGGGCGGGCTTGTCGACGTCGTCGCCCTGGAAGAGGAACGAGCCGAGCAGCGTGCGCGCCTGGGTGTCGCCGAGCTGCGGGGCGGCGTGGCGCATGTTCTCCAGGACGGACGCGTCCTGGTCCAGGGTGTCGTGCTCCTGGGCGAAGTAGCCCAGCTTGAGCCCGTGGCCCGCCTGGACCTCGCCGGTGTCCGGGGTCTCCTCCCGGGCGAGCATGCGCAGCAGCGTCGTCTTGCCGGCGCCGTTGTAGCCCAGGATCACCACGCGCGAGCCGCGGTCGATCGCCAGGTCCACTCCCGTGAAGATCTCGAGCGAGCCGTAGAACTTGGAGAGGTTCTTGGCGCGCAGCGGCGTCTTGCCGGAGGCCTGCGGGGTGGGGAAGCGGATCGCGGCCACGCGGTCGACCGCGCGCTCGCCCTCGACGCCGCGCATGAGCCGCTCGGCGCGCTTGATCATGTTCTGCGCGGCGGTGGCCTTGGTCGCCTTGGCGCGCATCTTCTCGGCCTGGGCCATGAGGGCTGAGGCCTTCTTCTCCGCGTTGGCGAACTCCCGGCGGCGGCGCGCCTCGTCCTGCTGGCGCTGGGCGAGGTAGTTCTTCCACGTCATGTTGTAGACGTCCATGGTCTGCCGGTTCGCGTCCAGGTAGAGGACCTTGTTCACGGTCATCTCCATGAGCTCGACGTCGTGCGAGATCATCAGGAGGCCGCCGGAGTAGGTCTTCAGGTAGTCGCGCAGCCACACGATCGAGTCGTGGTCGAGGTGGTTGGTGGGCTCGTCCAGCAGCAGTATGTCCGCGTCGGAGAAGAGGATGCGGGCGAGCTCCACGCGGCGGCGCTGGCCGCCGGAGAGGGTGTGCAGCGGCTGGTCCAGGACGCGGTCCGGCAGGCCGAGGTTGGACGTGATCCGGGCGGCCTCGGACTCGGCCGCGTAGCCGCCGCGGGCCTCGAACTCCGCCTCCAGGCGGGAGTAGCGGTTCATCGCCCGCTCCCGCTCGGCGTCGTCGACGGCGGCCATCCCGGCCTCGGCCTCGCGCATGCGGCGGATGGTCTGGTCCAGGTCGCGGGCGGAGAGGATGCGGTCACGACCGGACTGGTCCATGTCCTCGACCTTGGGGTCCTGGGGCAGGTAGCCGATGCGACCGGTCCGGGTCACGGTGCCCGCCGTGGGCTGCCCGCCGCCGGCCAGGACCTTGGTCAGCGTCGTCTTGCCGGCGCCGTTGCGCCCCACGAGGCCGACCTTGTCCCCCTTGTCCACGCGGAAGTTCACCTCGTCCATGAGGAGACGGGCGCCCACGCGCAGTTCGACATCGGTGACGGTCAGCATGGGGGTGTCAGACTCCAGGGGTCGAGGGAAGAACAGGGGTGCACCGGCGGGGCCCGGCCGATCTCGACGGGCGGGGGCCAGTGCGGTGCCGGGCCAGTCTAGTCCGTCTACACTCTGGCCCCATGAGCTTCAACGAGAACGTGCAGATCGACGCCGGCCGGGCCCGATCGGGCGGTGGCGGCGGGCTGGGGGGCCGGGGCATCGCCATCGGCGGTGGCGGCGGCCTGCTCGCGTTGCTGCTCGCGATCTTCGCCCCCGGGCTGGCCGAGCAGCTCGGGATCGACACGGGCGGCGGGTCCGTCGGCCAGAGCCAGTACCAGCAGCAGACGGGCTCGGGCGGCCAGGGCCAGCCCCTCTCGGACGAGGAGTGCGCCAGCGGTGCGGACGCCAACCAGAACACGGACTGCCGCGTCATCGCGACCACCGAGGCTGCGGACGAGTTCTGGGGCGAGTACCTGGCGCAGTTCTCGGACATCCAGTGGCGCCAGCCGCAGCTGACCCTGTTCCAGGGCGGCGTGAGCACCGGCTGCGGCAGCGCCTCCTCGGCCACGGGCCCGTTCTACTGCCCGGCGGACGAGTCCATGTACTTCGACACCGCGTTCTTCGAGACGCTGCAGACCGACTTCGGCGCCGAGGGCGGGCCGCTGGCGGAGGAGTACATCGTGGCGCACGAGTACGGCCACCACGTCCAGCAGGTCACCGGCTACCTGCAGCACTCCAAGGACGGGACCACCGGCCCCACCTCCGGCGCCGTGCGCGCGGAGCTGCAGGCCGACTGCTTCGCCGGCATGTGGGCCGGGCACGCGGCCTCCACCGTGGACCCCGAGTCCGGTGAGTCGTTCCTGAAGCCGATCTCGCAGGACCAGCTGCGCCAGGCCATCGACGCGGCCTCCGCCGTGGGCGATGACCGCATCCAGTCCACCCACACCGGTCGGGTGGACCCCGAGGCGTTCACGCACGGCACCTCCGAGCAGCGCATGGCCTGGTTCATGCGCGGCTACCAGAGCTCCCAGCAGGAGCCGGACATCCGTCAGTGCGACACGTTCCGGGCCTCCTCCCTGGACATCTGAGCCGGGAGCCCCGGGGCGCCTGCGGGCCCGTCCGCACTCCCCCACCACGACGGCGGCCCGTCACCTTCGCGCAGAAGGTGACGGGCCGCCGTCGTCGTCCGGGCCGGATCAGATGTTGAAGCCGAGGGCGCGCATCTGGTCGCGGCCGTCCTCGGTGATCCGCTCGGGGCCCCACGGGGGCATCCAGACCCAGTTCAGCCGCCACTCGTCCACCATGGTGCCGATCGCGCGGGAGACCTGGTCCTCGATCTCGTCCGTGAGCGGGCAGGCCGCGGTGGTCAGGGTCATGTCCACGAGCAGCGCGCCGTCGTCGGCGTAGTGCAGCCCGTAGAGCAGGCCCAGGTCCACGACGTTGACGCCCAGCTCCGGGTCGATGACGTCCTTGAGGGCCTCACGGATGTCCTCCGTGGGCGCCTGGTTCGTGGTCTCCGTCATCTCAGGCCCCCGCCGCGGCCTTCTCGAAGCGGGCGTAGCCCTCGGCCTCGAGCTGCTCGGCGAGCTCCGGGCCGCCGGACTCGGCGACGCGGCCGTCCACCAGCACGTGCACGTGGTCCGGCTTGATGTAGTTGAGGATCCGCGTGTAGTGGGTGATCAGCAGGGTGCCCATCTCGTTCTGCGCCTGGGCGCGGTTGACGCCCTCGGAGACGATGCGCAGCGCGTCGACGTCGAGGCCGGAGTCGGTCTCGTCGAGGATCGCGAACTTGGGCTTGAACAGCTCGAGCTGGAGGATCTCGGCGCGCTTCTTCTCGCCGCCGGAGAAGCCCTCGTTGACGTTGCGGTTCATGAACGCCGGGTCGATCTGCAGGGCCTCGAAGGCGCCCTTGACGTCCTTGGTCCAGGTGCGCAGCGAGGGGGCCTGGCCGTCGAGCGCGGTCTTGGCGGTGCGCAGGAAGTTGGTCATGGTGACGCCCGGGATCTCCACGGGGTACTGCATGGCCAGGAAGAGGCCGGCCTGCGCGCGCTCGTCGACGCTCATCTCCAGCACGTCCTCGCCGTCGAGGGTGATGGAGCCGGAGGTGACCTCGTAGCGCGGGTGGCCGGCGATGGTCGAGGCCAGGGTGGACTTGCCGGAGCCGTTCGGGCCCATGATCGCGTGGGTCTCGCCCGTCTCGATGGTCAGGGAGAGGCCCTTCAGGATCTCCTTGGGGCCGTTCTCGGTCGCGATCTGCACGTGCAGGTCGGTGATCTGCAGGGTTGCCATGGTGGTTCTCCTCGGGTGGAAGGCGGTGGGGTCTGCGGGGCGTCGGTCAGAGCTGCGCGATGCGGAGCTCGTCCTCCATGACGGCGGTCAGCTCGTCCTCGACGTCGCCGATGCCGATCTTCTGGATGATCTCGTTGAGGAAGCCGCGCACGATCAGGCGGCGGGCCTCGGTCTCGGAGATGCCGCGGGCCATCAGGTAGAACAGCTGGGTCTCGTCGAAGCGGCCGGTCGCGGACGCGTGGCCCGCGCCCTCGATCACGCCGGTCTCGATCTCCAGGTTCGGCACCGAGTCCGCGCGCGCCCCGTCGGAAAGCAGCAGGTTCTGGTTCTTCTCGTACGTGTCCGTGCCCTCGGCCTCCTTGCGGATCAGCACATCGCCCACCCACACGGTGCGCGCGTCCGTGCCCTGCAGGGCGCCCTTGTAGAGCACGTTCGAGACGCAGTCCGGCTGGTTGTGGTCCACGAACAGGCGGTTCTCGAGGTGCTGACCGGCGTCGGCGAAGTACAGGCCGTACATCTCGGCCTCGCCGCGCTCCGCGGCGAACCGCGCGGTCGGGGTCAGCCGCACCACGCCGCCGCCGTAGGACACGGCCACGTGCTTGAAGTGCGCGTTCGTGGCGACCGAGGCCTGCTGGGCCGAGACGTGCACGGCATCGCCCTCCCAGGCCTGCAGCGCGACGACGTTCAGGCGGGCGTCGCGGCGCACGTCGAACTCGACGTTCTGGGCCAGCACGGCGGTGCCGCGGTGGGCGATCACGACGTCGGCCTGCGCGTTCTCCTCCACGAGCACGGTCAGGTGCATCGCGGCCGGGTCGGCGGAGGAGCCGACGACGTCGATGCGCACCGGCTCGGCGACCTCACCGGAGATCGTCACGACGGTGGCCTCGGAGACCGAGTTCCAGGCCGCGGCGGACACGCGGTCGTCCGGGGTCAGGACGGAGCCGACGCGGGCGTCGTCGCGGGTCACGGTCTCCACCGTGACGCCGGCCTGCTCGGCCACGGTCACGGCGGGCGCGGCACCGGTCAGGCGCGCGTCGTCGCCCTCGGGCAGGTGCAGCCCGCCCAGGCGCTTGAGCGGGGTGAAGCGCCAGTCCTCCTCGCGCCCCGTGAGCACGGGGAAGTCGGACAGCTCGAAGGAGCTGAGGCGATCGGCGCGCGAGCCCGCGGCATTGCGCTCCCGGCCCCCGGCCCGGGCGGCCGAGTTCTGTGCGACGGTGAGCTTCTCGCCCTCCTCGCCCATGCCCGGGATCATGGTCCGCTGGGTGTTCTCCACGGTGTCGGTCATGTCAGCCCACCGATCCTTCCATCTGCAGTTCGATCAGCTTGTTGAGCTCGAGCGCGTACTCCATGGGCAGCTCGCGGGCGATCGGCTCGATGAAGCCGCGCACGATCATGGCCATGGCCTCGTCCTCGGACATGCCGCGGCTCATGAGGTAGAAGAGCTGCTCCTCGGACACCTTCGAGACGGTGGCCTCGTGGCCGAGGGTCACGTCGTCCTCGCGGATGTCGATGTACGGGTACGTGTCGGAGCGGGAGACCGTGTCCACGAGCAGGGCGTCGCACACCACCGAGTTGGCGGAGCCGTTCGCGCCCTCGGCGATCTGCACCAGGCCGCGATAGGCGGCGCGGCCGCCGCTGCGGGCCACGGACTTGGACACGATCGAGGAGTTCGTGTGCGGGGCCATGTGCACCATCTTGGAGCCGGTGTCCTGGTGCTGGTCCTTGCCCGCGAACGCGACGGAGAGGGTCTCGCCGGTGGCGTGCTCGCCGGTCAGGTACACCGCCGGGTACTTCATGGTCACCTTGGAGCCGATGTTGCCGTCGATCCACTCCATGGTGCCGCCGGCCTCGACCACGGCGCGCTTGGTCACGAGGTTGTACACGTTCGTGGACCAGTTCTGGATGGTGGTGTAGCGCACGCGGGCGTTCTTCTTCACCACGATCTCGACGACGGCCGAGTGCAGCGAGTCGGACTGGTAGATCGGGGCGGTGCAGCCCTCGATGTAGTGCACGTACGAGTCCTCGTCCGCGATGATCAGCGTCCGCTCGAACTGGCCCATGTTCTCCGTGTTGATGCGGAAGTAGGCCTGCAGCGGGATCTCCACGTGCACGCCCTTGGGCACGTACACGAAGGAGCCGCCGGACCACACGGCCGTGTTCAGGGAGGCGAACTTGTTGTCGCCGACCGGGATCACGGTGCCGAAGTACTCCTCGAAGATCTCCGGGTGCTCCTTGAGCGCGGTGTCGGTGTCGAGGAACACGACGCCCTGCTCCTCCAGGTCCTCGCGGATCTGGTGGTAGACGACCTCGGACTCGTACTGGGCGGCGACGCCGGCCACGAGACGCTCGCGCTCGGCCTCGGGGATGCCCAGGCGCTCGTAGGTGTTGCGGATGTCCTCGGGCAGGTCCTCCCAGGTCTTGGCCTGGCCCTCGGTGGAGCGCACGAAGTACTTGATGTTGTCGAAGTCGATGCCCGACAGGTCCGGGCCCCACGCCGGCATCGGCTTGCGCTCGAAGTACTTGAGGGCCTTGAGGCGCAGGTTGCGCATCCACTCCGGCTCGTCCTTCTTGCCGGAGATGTCGCGCACGACGTCCTCGTTCAGACCACGCACGGCCTTCTCGCCGGCCGCGTCGGAGTCGGCCCAGCCGTACTGGTAGGCGCCGATGGCGTTGAGCTCGGGGTTCTTGTCGAGGATCTCCTGGATCACGCCGGGGTCGGCGGTCTCCGCGGAGTCCCGCTGGACGATCTGGTCGGTCATCTCAGCCTCTCTCACTAGTCACTGCGGTCGGGGTCGGTCGGGTGGTCGGCGGGAGCCGGGGCGAGGCCCGCGCGGCTCAGTCGCGGCCCAGCGGCACATGTGTGGTGCACACGTGGGCACCGGCGGCGAGGGTCGAGAGCCGGCGCACGTCCACCTCGAGCAGGCGGGCGAACAGCGCGGTCTCCTCTTCACAGAACTCCGGATGGCGGGCGGGAATTCCCTGGAACGGGCAGTGCCCCTGGCAGACCTGGTCCGCGCGGAGGGTGGGCGCCAGGCCCGCGCCGAAGTGGCGCAGCGTGCCGGCGTAGCCGGCCTCGTCGAGGACCCGCGCGAGGATCCGGGTGCGCTCCTGGAGCGCGGTCTCCCGGCCGCCGACGGCGGCCGTGAAGCGCTCCTCGATCTCACGGAAGGCGTGGCGCGCGGCGCGGCGCACCTCCTCCTCCCCGCCGAGCTGCTCGAGGCGGGCCAGGGTGTCCAGGGCGACGGCGAGGTGGTCCTTGGGCAGGTGCTCCTGCGCGTGCGAGGTGACCACGTAGCGGCGGGAGGGCCGTCCCGCGCCGCGGGCCGCGGTGACCCGCTTGACCTCGACGAGCGAGTCCTCCTCGAGCGCGTCCAGGTGGCGGCGCACGGCGGCGGCGGTCAGCTCCAGCTCGCGACCGATCTCGGCCGCGCTCACGGGTCCACGCGTCAGGACCAGCTGCAGCACACGCTCGCGCGTGCCCTCGGCCGGGGCCGGAGCGGGGGGCGACGCAGACTGATCCGAATACACCACGCCATCATGACCTATTGATCTGGAACGGTTCAAGTGAGGATCGCCTGGCTTGATGACGCCCGCGGCGGAACCCGCGTCAGACCGGGCGCCCCCGGCCCCACGAGCCGGGGGCGCCGGTCCCGAGGACTAGACTGACACAGTGCCCCGACCTCCCCTGACCCCGGATCCCGTGCCGCGCGACGAGCCCGTCCTGCGCCTGAGCGACGTCCACCGGAGCCTCGGCCGCGGCCGGTCCCGCACCCCCGTCCTGCGGGGCGTCGACCTCACCGCCCGTGCCGGCGCCGTCACGGTGCTGCTCGGCCCCAACGGGGCCGGCAAGTCCACCACCCTCGGCCTCTGCCACGGCATGGACCGGCCCGACGCCGGCACCGTGCGCGTGTTCGGCGCAGACCCGTGGCGGGCCTCCGCCGACCTGCGCGCCCGCATCGGCGTGATGTGGCAGGAGGGCGGCCTGCCGCCCGCGATCCCCGCCCGCCGCTTCATCGGCCACGTGGCGTCCCTGTACCGCGACCCGCTGCCCGTCGAGCCCCTGCTGGAGCGCCTGCTGATCGCCGACGTCGCCGGTCGCCCCCTGCGCCGCCTCTCCGGCGGCCAGCGCCAGCGCGTCGCGCTCGCGGCCGCCCTGGTCGGCCGGCCGGACATGCTGTTCCTCGACGAGCCCACCGCGGGCCTCGACCCGGAGACCCGACCCGTCGTGCACGACGTCGTGCGGGAACAGACCGACCGCGGCGCCGCCGTGCTGCTGACCACGCACCTGCTCGACGACGCCGAGCGGCTCGCGGACGACGTCGCCATCCTGCGCGCCGGTCGCGTGGTCCGCTCCGGCCCGCTGGCCGAGCTCACACGCGTGGCCGAGGGCGACGTCGTCGACGTGGACTTCGGCGACGCCTCCCCCGACGCCGTCCGCGCCTGGGCCGACACCCTGCCCGCGCCGCTGCGTGCGGCCGGCCTCGACGAGTCCGCCCGCCTGCGCGTGGCCGGCGTCCGCGGCCCGGACGACTTGGCCGTCCTCGCGGCGAGCTGGCGGGAGCACGCCCTGATGCCCACCCGATTCGAGCGCGCCGGACTGCGCCTCGAGCAGATCCTCCGGGAGACCGCCGCATGAGCACGCCCGTCGTCGACCACCGCGCCCCGGCCGGCACCGGAGCCCACGCGGGCGCCGCCCCGCTGGCCGCCCGCGTCCTGCGTCAGGCCGGCTATGAGACCGGCACCGCGCTGCGCAACGGCGAGCAGCTCCTCGTCACCGTGGTGTTGCCCCTGCTCGCGCTCGTGGGCGTGCACGTCACCGGCCTGCTGGACGCCCCCGGCCGCTCGGGCCTGGACGTGGCCGTGCCCGGCGTGCTCGCCCTGGCCGTGATCAGCTCCGCGTTCACGGCCACCGCGATCGCCACGGGCTTCGAGCGTCGCTACGACGTGCTCGCCGCCCTGGCCACCACCCCGCTGGGCACGCTCGGCCTCGTCGCCGGCAAGGCCCTGGCGGTGGTGGCCCTCCTGCTGGTGCAGGTGAGCGTGATCGGCGGCGTCGGCCTGGCGCTCGGCTGGCGCCCGGACCCCGAGGGGATCCTGCCGGCCCTCGCCGCCCTGGCGCTGGGGGCCGCCGCCTTCACGGCCCTGGGATTGCTGCTCGCCGGCACGGCCCGGCCGGAGGCGACCCTCGCCGTCGCCAACCTGCTGTGGGTGCTGTTCGGCGCCGTCGGCGGCACGGTGTTCCCCGCCCGGGTGCCCGGCGTGGACCTGCTCCCCTCCGGCGCGCTGGGCACGGCCCTGCGCGCCGCCCTCCTGGACGGGGCCTGGTCGCCCGTCCCCCTGCTCGTGCTCACCGTGTGGGGCGCCGTGGCCGTCGTGGCCGCGCTCCGCTGGTTCCGCTGGCGGCCCTGAGCCGTCCCCCGTCCCCCGTCCCCCTGCATCGAACGATCGGAAGGACACCGTGTCCACCACCACCCCCGCGGCCCGGACCGCCCCGGCCGGGCTCGCCGCCCGCCTGCCGCAGCGCATCACGAAGGCCACCATGGCCCTCGCCGTGGCGTCCCTGGCGTCCGAGATCGGCATCATCGTCACCGGCGGCGCCGTGCGCCTCACCGGCTCCGGCCTGGGCTGCCCCACGTGGCCCAAGTGCACACCCGAGTCCCTCACCAACACCCCGGAGATGGGCATCCACGGCTACATCGAATTCGGCAACCGGACGCTGACGTTCGTCCTGGTGGTCATCGCCGCCGCCATGTTCCTCTCCCTGTGGAACCTGCGCGGCACCCACCGGAGCCCCTTCTGGCTCTCCGTGGGCCTGCTGGCCGGCATCCCCGCCCAGGCCCTCGTGGGCGGCGTCGTCGTCCTGACGCATCTGAACCCGTGGTGGGTGGCCGGTCACTTCATCGTGTCCTCGATCATGGTGGCCGTGGCGACCCTGCTCGTCGTGCGCATCGCCGCCGAGCGCCGCGCCGGCCGGGCGGGGGTGCCCCTCGTCGACGGCGCCACCACCGGCCGGTCCCGCGCCGCCGCCTGGGCGGCGTTCGCGCTGACGTGGGCCGCCGTGTACCTGGGCACCGTGGTGACCGGCACGGGCCCGCACTCCGGTGACCCCGGCTCGCCGCGCCACGAGTTCGACCCGCTGCTGGTCACGCGTGCCCACGTGGTCCCGGTGTATCTGCTCCTGGCGACCGCCCTCGTCCTGTTCTTCACGGTGCGCCGCGCGGCCGGTGCCTCCCGCCTGCAGCGCGCCGCCGTGCTGCGGCTCCTGCTCGCCCTCGTGTTCCAGGCCGTCGTGGGTTACACCCAGCACTTCACGGGCCTGCCGATCGGCGTGGTCCTGCTGCACATGCTCGGCTCGGCACTGCTCGTGGCGTCCGCGACGGAGACCTGGGACCGCCAGGTCGCCCGCTACGTCACGGCCGGGCCGGGTGTCCCGGTCGAGGCCGCCGCCCCCACGCGCACCGTCGCCGCGGGCTGACGCCCCGCCCACACGAACGGCCCCGCACCGGCAGGTGCGGGGCCGTCGTCGTCTGCGTCCCGGGGAGCGCCCGGGGCGGACCGGCGCTCAGGCGCCGAAGTGCATCAGCGGCGCGCCCACGAACGGGTCCACGGCCAGGGCGATGAACAGCAGCGTCAGGTAGGTGATGGAGAGGTGGAAGACCTTCATGGCCTTGCGGTCCTCGAAGTCCTCGCGCTGGGCCTGCACCTGCAGCACGTGGGACTCCCAGATGAACCAGCCGCCGACGACGAGCGCGACCGCGGTGTAGACGATGCCGGCCCAGCCCATCGGCACGAGCAGGAGGGAGCAGGCCACGGTGGCCCACGCGTACAGCACGACCTGGTTGGAGACGTGGCGCGCGGAGGCGATGGCGCCGAGCATCGGCACGTCGGCCTGCTGGTAGTCGCGCTTGTACTTCATGGACAGCGGCCAGTAGTGCGGGGGCGTCCACAGGAAGACCACGAGGAACAGCACGATGGCCGGCCACTCGACGGTCCCGCGCACGGCCGCCCAGCCGATCAGCACGGGGAAGCAGCCGGCGATGCCGCCCCACACGATGTTCTGCTCCGTGCGGCGCTTGAGCACGAGCGAGTACACGACCACGTAGAAGAAGATGGCGGCCACGCCCAGGCCGGCCGCCAGCCAGTTGGCGCCGAACCCGAGGATCAGGATGGACACGACCGTCTGCACCCATGCGAACACGAGGGCCCCGCGCGGGGTGACCTCGCCGGTGACGAGCGGCCGGTTCTCGGTGCGCTTCATGACCCGGTCGATGTCCCGGTCGATGTAGCAGTTGAAGGTGCCGGAGGCGCCGGCGGCGAGCGCACCGCCGACGAGCGTGGCGATCATGGTCAGCACGTCCGGGAAGCCGCGCTGCGCGAAGATCATGGTCGGCAGCGTGGTCACCAGCAGCAGCTCGATCACCCGGGGCTTCGTCAGCTCGACGTACGCCCGGACCTTGCGGCGCAGGGGCAGCGGGGACCGGTCGACGACGCCGGGCTCGGCGGCGGCGACGCGGGCGGCGGACGGCGACTCCAGGGAGGATGACATCTGCTTCTCACGGTGAGGGGACGGTGGGCGTGCCCGTCCCGGGGTTCGGATCGGCCACTCGGGCGGTCCGCCTGCGGGCAGGCCTTGAGCCAGTCTACCCGTGTCAACGGCCGTTCGCCCGGGGGCGATCGATGTCACGGGGCGCCCGGTCGGGCCCGCCCCGCCGTCGCGCGGCTAGGCTGGGACGACGGCCCCGCGCCGCGACGCCCCGGCGTCGGCCGGGGTCGCGCCCCGACGCTCCCGATCCGCCAGGAGAGAACCCGTGACCGACGCCGCGCAGCCGTCCACCCCCCCGACCCTGAACCGGGTGGCCCCGGCCCGCGGGTTCGTCTACTCGGAGCAGGACCGCCGGATGGTGGACACGCTCAAGGCGCTCTCGGCGGACGCCGTGGAGAAGGCCGGGCACGGCCACCCCGGCACCGCGATCTCGCTGGCCCCCGTGGCGTGGCAGCTGTACCAGAACGTCATGCACCTGGACCCCACGGACGACCGCTGGGAGGGCCGGGACCGCTTCATCCTCTCCGCGGGCCACGCCTCGCTCATCCAGTACCTGCAGCTGTTCGCCGCGGGCGCCGGGCTCGAGATCGAGGACATCCAGGCGCTGCGCACCGAGGGCTCCAGGACCCCGGGCCACCCGGAGTACGGCCACACCCACGGCGTCGAGGTGACCACGGGTCCGCTGGGCCAGGGCCTGGCGATGGGCGTCGGCTTCGCGTACGAGCAGCGCCGCGTGCGCGGGCTGATGGACCCCGACGCCGCCCCCGGCACCTCCCCGTTCGACCACCACGTGTTCGTCCTCGCCTCCGACGGGGACATCCAGGAGGGCGTCGCCGCCGAGGCCTCCTCGCTGGCCGGGCACCAGGAGCTCGGGAACCTGGTGGTCGTCTACGACGCGAACCGCATCTCGATCGAGGACGACACGGACGTCGCGTTCACCGAGGACGTGGCGCGCCGCTACGAGGCCTACGGCTGGCACGTGCAGGAGGTCGACTGGACCAACGGCGCCCAGGGCCACGCCGTGACCGAGTACACGGAGGACGTGGAGGCCCTGTACGACGCCCTCGTGGCGGCCAAGGCCGAGACCGGCCGGCCCTCGCTGATCAAGCTGCGCACCGTGATCGGCTGGCCCTCCCCCACGAAGCAGAACACCGGCGGCATCCACGGCTCCAAGCTCGGCACGGACGAGGTCGCCGGCCTCAAGGAGGGCCTCGGGCTGGATCCGACCAGGTCCTTCGACGTCGACCCCGAGCTCCTGGCCGGCGCCCGGTCCATCGCCGAGCGTTCGGCCGAGTACCGCCGCGGCTGGGAGGCGGCGTTCCAGGCCTGGCGCGAGGCGCACCCGGAGAACGCGCGCCTGTACGACCGACTGGCCGGACGAGAGCTGCCCGCCGGCTTCGCGGACGCGTTCCCGTCCTGGGACGCGGACGAGAAGGGCCTGGCCACGCGCGCGGCCTCGGGTGAGGTGCTCACGGCCCTCGCGCCGGTCATGCCCGAGCTCTGGGGCGGCTCGGCCGATCTCGCCGGGTCGAACAACACGACCATGAAGGGCGAGCCCTCCTTCATCCCGGCCCGCCGCTCCACCGCCACCTGGCAGGGCGACGAGCACGGCCGCACCCTGCACTTCGGCATCCGCGAGTTCGCGGCCGGGGCGATCGTCAACGGCATCACGATCGGCGGCCTGACCCGCGCGTACATGGGCACGTTCCTGACGTTCTCCGACTACATGCGCCCCGCCGTCCGCCTGGCCGCCCTCATGGGCACCCCGAGCACGTACGTGTGGACGCACGACTCCATCGGCCTCGGCGAGGACGGCCCCACGCACCAGCCGGTGGAGCACCTGGCCGCGCTGCGGGCCATCCCCGGGCTCGACGTCGTCCGCCCGGCCGACGCCAACGAGACCGCGTGGGCGTGGCGGACGGTGCTCGAGCACCGGGACCGCCCGGCCGGCCTCATCCTGTCCCGGCAGAGCCTGCCCGTGCTCCCCCGGGACACGGACGGCTTCGCCCCCGCCTCGGGCGTGGCCCGCGGCGCCTACGTCCTCGTCGACGCCACGGATGCCGACGGCGCGCCGACGCCGGCCCGCGCGCTGCTGATCGCGACCGGTTCCGAGGTCTCCGTGGCCGTGCGGGCCCGCGCGCTGCTGCAGGCCGACGGCGTCCCGACCCGCGTCGTCTCCGCCCCGTGCCTCGAGTGGTTCGCCGAGCAGGAGGAGGCCTACCGGGCCGAGGTCCTGCCCGACGGCCCCGACGCCCCGGTCCGCGTCTCCGTCGAGGCCGGCATCGCGATGCCGTGGTTCGAGCACACGGTGACGGCCTCCTCCCCGGGCGCCCGCGTGAGCCTCGAGCACTACGGCGAGTCCGCCGACGGCGCCCGCCTGATGGAGAAGTACGGATTCACCGGCGAGCACGTCGCCGAGGTGACCCGCGGCCTCCTCTGAGGCCCGGCGCCCACGGCGCCCCGAGCACGTCCACCCCCGAAGGGAAGGCACCCGCAGACCATGAGCACCCCGCAGAACCCGAACACCGCCGCGCTGGCCCAGGCCGGTGTGTCGATCTGGCTCGACGACCTCTCCCGCACGCGGCTGGACGAGGGCACGCTCGAAGAGCTGATCGCCACCCGCTCGGTCACCGGCGTCACCACGAACCCGTCCATCTTCGCGGTCGCCCTCGCGGACGCGGGTGCCTACCAGGGACAGCTGCGCGAACTCGCCGCGGCCCGCGCCTCGGTGGACGAGGCCGTCGTCGCCCTGACGACGGAGGACGTGCGCCGCGCCGCCGACGTGCTCGCGCCCGTCCACGAGCGCACCGGCGGGGCGGACGGGTTCGTCTCCCTCGAGGTCGATCCGCGCCTGGCCCGCGACGCCGCCGGCACCGTGGCCCAGGCCCGCGAGCTGGCGGCGGCCGTCGACCGGCCCAACCTCATGGTGAAGATCCCCGCGACCGTGGAGGGCCTGTCCGCCATCGCGGACGTGCTCGGCGAGGGCATCAGCGTGAACGTGACCCTGATCTTCTCGCTGCCCCGCTACCGCCGGGTGCTCAACGCCTGGCTCACCGGCCTGGAGAAGGCCCGGGCGAACGGGCACGACGTCCGCCGCCTCCACTCGGTGGCCTCCTTCTTCGTCTCCCGTGTGGACACGGAGGTCGACGCGCGGCTGCGCGCGATCGGCACCCCCGAGGCCGAGGCGCTGACCGGCCGGGCCGCCGTCGCCAACGCGCGCCTGGCCTACCGCGCCTTCGAGCAGGCCCTGGACTCGGAGCGCTGGCGCCTGCTCGAGGCGGCCGGCGCCCCCGTGCAGCGGCCCCTGTGGGCCTCCACCGGCGTCAAGGACCCCGCCCTGCCGGACACGCTGTACGTCACCGAACTCGTGGCACCGCACACCGTGACCACCCTGCCGGAGAAGACCCTCGAGGCGGTCGCCGATCACGGGGTGATCACGGCGGACACCATCACGGGCGCCTATGCCGACGCCGACGCCCTGCTCGACGCGGTCGGTGCGGCGGGCGTGTCCTACCAGGACGTCGTGGACGTGCTGGAGACTGAGGGCCTGGAGAAGTTCGAGGCCGCGTGGGACGAGCTGCTCGGCTCGGTCCGCTCCGGGCTCGACGCCCACCGCTGACCGCACCCGCCCCCGACACCGCCGCCCGCTCGCCACGCGCACGGAAGGACCCCCCATGAGCACCCTCGGCCTCACCGCCACCGGAGCCGCCCTCGAGGCGATCGACCGCCATCTGCCCGCCCTCCTCCAGGACCGCGTCGCCTCCCGCCTCGGGGCGCAGGACGCCGACCTGTGGGGGGCGCCGGCCCGCGACGAGGCCGCCAAGCGGCTCGGCTGGATCGACCTGTTCGAGGACTCCCGCACCCTCGTCCCGCACATCGCCCAGCTGACCCGGGAGCTGCGCGCCGAGGGCGTGGACCGCGTGGTCCTGGCGGGCATGGGCGGCTCATCCCTGGCCCCCGAGGTGATCGCGGCGACGGCCGGCGTCGAGCTCGAGGTCCTGGACTCCACGGACCCGCTGCAGGTCTCCCGTGCCCTCGAGCGCGACCTCGAGCGGACCGTGCTGGTGGTCTCCTCCAAGTCCGGCTCCACCGTGGAGACCGACTCGCAGCGTCGCGTCGTCGAGGCCGCGTTCCGCGACGCGGGGATCGACCCCCGCACCCGCCTGGTCGCCGTCACGGACCCGGGCTCACCGCTGCACGCCGCGTGCGAGTCCGCCGGCTGGCGCGCCGTCTTCACCGCGGACCCGACCGTGGGCGGGCGCTTCTCGGCCCTCACCGCGTTCGGCCTGGTCCCCACCGGCCTGGCCGGCGTGGACGTCGCGGCCCTGCTGGACGACGCGGAGGCCGTGCTCGACCTGCTGACGGCCGACGACGAGGACAACCCGGGCCTGCAGCTCGGCGCGGCCCTGGGCGGCACGCAGCCGCTGCGCGACAAGCTCGTCTTCGCCGACCACGGGTCCGGCATCGCCGGACTGCCGGCCTGGATCGAGCAGCTGATCGCCGAGTCCACGGGCAAGGACGGCACCGGGCTGCTGCCCGTCGTCGTCGCCCCCGGCGACCCCGAGACCGCGTGGGACGCCCCCGACCTGCTGCAGGTGCAGCTCGTCGGCGAGGACGACGTCGCGGCCCCGGGCCACGGCGTGCAGGTCGCCGGCTCGCTCGGCGCCCAGCTGCTGCTGTGGGAGGTGGCCACCGCGGTGGCCGGCCGCCTGCTCGGGATCAACCCCTTCGACCAGCCGGACGTGGAGGCCGCCAAGGCCGCCGCGCGCACCCTGCTGGACGGCCCCGCCGCCGAGCGGACGGCCGACGGTGAGGTGGAGGGCGTCGAGGTCTCCGGCCCGGCGTCCGTGACCTCTGCCCCGGACCTGGCCGGCGTGCTGCGCGCCACGGCGGCGCTGGTGCCCGAGGACGGCTACCTGGCGGTCCACGCCTACCTGTCCCGTCATGACGACGCCGAGCTCGAGGGGCTGCGCGCGGACCTGGCGGACCTGGTCGGCCGCCCGGTCACGTTCGGCTGGGGTCCGCGGTTCCTGCACTCCACCGGACAGTTCCACAAGGGCGGCCCGGCCGTCGGCGTGTTCCTGCAGATCACCGGCGACGCCGGCCTGGACCTCGAGGTGCCCGGCCGCCCGTTCTCCCTGGGCAGGCTCATCGCCGCGCAGGCCGCGGGCGACGCCCGGGTGCTGGGCGATCTCGACCGCCCCGTGGTCACCCTGCACCTGCGCCGCCGCGACGCGGGCATCGAGGCCCTGAGGAGCGCCGTCCGTGGCCGGTGAGTCCCGGACCGTCCCCCGCAACCCGCTGCGTGACCCCCGTGACCGGCGCCTGACCCGCATTGCGGGTCCGTCGGCTCTCGTGCTGTTCGGCGTGACGGGCGACCTGGCGAAGAAGAAGCTCCTGCCTGCCATGTACGACCTCGCCCAGCGCGGCCTGCTGCCACCGGCGTTCTCCCTCGTCGGGTTCGGCCGCCGCGACTGGTCCGACGAGGAGTTCGCCGACTACGTGCGCGCCGCCGTGGAGGCCTCCTCCCGGACCACGTTCGACGAGACCGTGTGGGACCAGTTCCGGGGCGGCCTGCGCTTCGTCTCCGGCGCGTTCGACGACGAGGCGGCCTACGTCCGTCTCGACGAGGTGCTCGCCGAGCTCGAGACCTCACGCGGCACGCGCGGGAACACCGCGTTCTACCTCTCCATCCCGCCGGACTGGTTCGAGGCCGTCTCCCGCCACCTGGCCGACCAGGGCCTGGCCGACCGGTCCCAGCCGGCCGAGGGCCCGTGGCGCCGCGTGGTCATCGAGAAGCCCTTCGGCCACGACCTGGCCAGCGCGCAGGAGCTCAACGCCGTGATCGAGCGCGTCTTCCCCTCGGACGCGGTGTTCCGCATCGACCACTACCTCGGCAAGGAGACGGTGCAGAACATCCTCGCGTTCCGGTTCGCCAACCGGATGTTCGAGCCGCTCTGGAACGCGGAGCACGTGGACCACGTCCAGATCACGATGGCCGAGGACATCGGCATCGGCGGACGGGCGAGCTACTACGACGGCGTGGGCGCGGCCCGCGACGTCATCCAGAACCACCTCCTGCAGCTGCTCGCGTTCACCGCGATGGAGGAGCCGATCTCGTTCGACGCGGACCACCTGCGCGCGGAGAAGGAGAAGGTCCTCGAGGCCGTGACCGTCCCGGACACGCCCGAGGGACTCGCGGCGGCCTCCGCCCGCGGCCAGTACACCTCCGGCTGGCAGGGCGGCGAGCGGGTCACAGGCTTCCTCGACGAGGAGGGCTTCAACCCGGCGTCCGTCACGGAGACGTACGCCGCGCTCAAGGTGGGCATCCGCACGCGCCGCTGGCAGGGCGTCCCGTTCTACCTGCGGGCCGGCAAGCGCCTCGGTCGGCGGGTGACCGAGATCGCCGTCGTCTTCAAGAAGCCCCCGCACCTGCTGTTCCCCGTCCACGACGGGGACGAGTTCGGGCAGAACGTCATCGTCATCCGGGTGCAGCCGGACGAGGGCGTCACCATCCGCTTCGCGTCCAAGGTGCCCGGCACGCAGGCCGAGATCCGCGACGTCACGATGGACTTCGGCTACGGTCACGCCTTCACCGAGGACTCCCCCGAGGCGTACGAACGGCTCATCCTCGACGTGCTCCTCGGGGAGCCGCCGCTGTTCCCGCGTCAGGCCGAGGTGGAGCTGTCCTGGCGGATCGTGGACCCGTTCGAGGAGCACTGGGCGAGCCTGGGCACCCAGCCCGAGCCCTACGCCCCGGGCACGTGGGGCCCGCCCTCGGCCGACGCCCTCATGGCCCGCGACGGACGAAGCTGGAGGCGCCCGTGAAGATCCGCATGCAGGACACCACCACCTCCCAGGTGGCCAAGCGCATCACGCAGCTGCGCGAGAAGAGCGGGGTCGTGACCCTCGGCCGCGTCCTCACCCTCGTGATCAGCACGGACGACGCCGGCATCGAGTCCGCCGTCCAGGCCGCCAATGCGGCCTCCCTGGAGCATCCGTGCCGCATCATCGTCCTGGCCCTGGGCGACCCCGCGGCCCCCACCCGCCTGGATGCCGAGATCCGGGTCGGCGGCGACGCCGGCGCCTCCGACGTCGTGGTGCTGTGGTGCGCCGGGGAGAACGCCCACGCCGACGAGTCACTGGTCTCCGGTCTGCTCCTGCCCGATGCGCCCATCGTCGCGTGGTGGCCCGGGGTGCCGCCCGAGGTCCCCTCGGCGACGCCGCTCGGTCGCCTGGCCCACCGCCGGATCACGGACACGGCCTCGGCGTCCATGGCCGAGCCCGCCCTGTGGGCTCTGCGCGCGGGCCACCATGAGGGGGACACCGATCTGGCCTGGACGCGCCTGACGCTGTGGCGGATCCAGGTGGCCGGCATCTTCGACACGCTCGACGTGGCCACCCTGCGCTCGGTGACGGTGGACGGGGCGCCGGACTCCCCCAGCACCATGCTGCTGGCGGCGTGGCTCACCCTGGCCCTGAAGGTGCCCGTGACGATCGCGCACTCGAAGGCCGGCCACGGGATCCGTGCGGTGCGCCTGCGGTGCACGGACGGGGACGTGGTGCTCTCCCGCTCGCACTCGCAGGTGGCCCGGCTCTATCAGCAGGGTCGGCCGGTGCAGCGCATCTCCCTGCCGCGCCGGACGAACCAGGATTGCCTGGCGGAGGAGCTGCGGCGGCTGGACCCGGACGAGGTCTTCGGCGCCGTGCTCCACCGGGGCCTGCCGCGCACGGACCTCTCCCCCGTGCAGGCCTCCGAGCGCTGAGGGGCGCCCGGCGCCGCAGCGGCCCGGGACGCGCGAACGCCCCGCACGGATCATCCGTACGGGGCGTTCGCGTCGGGGCCCGGCGGGGCGGCCTCAGGACTCCAGGGTCAGACGCGGCAGGACGCCGAGCAGCGCGATGACGACACCCCAGGCGACCACGGAGCCGACGGTCAGGCGGGTGAGCAGGCGCTGGGCGGAGCCCGAGGAGCTCATCGAGGTGGTCACGCCACCGCCGAACATGTCCGAGACGCCGCCGCCGCGGCCCTTGTGCAGCAGGATGAGCAGCACGATGACCACGCTGAGCACGGCCACGAGGATCTGCAGGGCCAGGGTCAGGACGTCCACGGGAGGGCTCCTCGGGTCGAGGTGCGGCCCCGGCGCGTGCCGGGGCCGTCACGGAGAATGCGGTCGGTCGGGCCGGACGGATCAGGCCTGGTCGAACCGGACGATCTTAGCAAACTCGTCCGCGTCGAGGCTGGCGCCGCCCACGAGGGCGCCGTCCACGTCCGGCTGCGCCAGCAGGGCCGGCGCGCTGGAGGACTTCACGGAGCCGCCGTAGAGGATCCGCAGCCCGGCGGCGACGTCGTCGCCGTGCAGTGCGGCCACGCGGGCGCGCAGGGCCGCGCCCATCTGCTGCGCGTCCTCAGGGCCGGCGACCTCGCCCGTGCCGATCGCCCACACGGGCTCGTAGGCGACGACGACGCCGGCCACGTCCTGCGCCGACAGGCCCGCGATGGAGCCCTCCAGCTGGGCGAGCGTGTGCTCGACGTGCCGGCCGGCCTGGCGCACCTCCTGGCCCTCGCCCACGCAGATCACCGGGGTGAGGCCGTGGCGCAGGGCCGCGGCGGCCTTGCGCGCGACGAGGGCGTCGTCCTCCCCGTGGAGGGTGCGGCGCTCGGAGTGGCCCACGATCGCGTAACGGCACCCCAGCGCCGCCAGGAACGCGCCGGAGACGTCGCCCGTGTAGGCGCCGGCGTCCTCAGGCGAGAGGTCCTGCGCGCCGTAGGCGAGGTCCAGGCGGTCGCCGGTGACGAGCGTCTGCACGGACCGCAGGTCCGTGAAGGGCGGGAACACCGCGACCTCCACGGCCTCCTGGTCATGGTCTGCGTCCGTGAGGAGCCACGTGAGGCGCTGCACCAGGGTGACGGCCTCGAGGTGGTCCAGGTTCATCTTCCAGTTGCCCGCGATCAGCGGCACGCGCGTGGTCTGCTCCGCCATGCTCACGCCCGCCCCTCGCCGGCCAGGGCGGTGACGCCCGGGAGCTCCTTGCCCTCGAGGTATTCGAGGGAGGCGCCGCCACCGGTGGAGATGTGGCCGAACGCGTCGTCGGCGAAGCCGAGCGTGCGCACGGCCGCCGCGGAGTCGCCGCCGCCGACCACCGACAGGCCGCCGGCCGCGGAGGCCTCGGTGAGGGCCTGGGCCACCGCCCGGGTGCCCTCCGCGAAGGCCGGGAACTCGAACACGCCCATGGGGCCGTTCCAGAACACGGTCTGGGCGCCGCGGATCTGCTCCGCGAACGCCCGGGCCGTCTCGGGGCCGATGTCCAAGCCCATGGCCGACGCGCCGTGCGCGCCTGAGGTGAGGGCGTCCACAGCCAGGACCTCGTGCTCGGCGTCGGCCGCGAAGCCGGAGGCCATCACGATGTCCGTGGGGAGCACGATGCGGGCGGCCCCGGCCTCGGAGCGGCGCAGGTACTCGCGGACGGTGTCGAGCTGGTCCTCCTCGAGCAGGGAGGCGCCCACCTCGTGGCCCTGCGCCTTGAGGAAGGTGAAGAGCATGCCGCCGCCGATCAGCAGCGTGTCGGCCTTGTCCAGCAGGTTGTCGATCACGGCCAGCTTGTCCGAGACCTTCGACCCGCCCAGCACGACGACGTAGGGCCGCTCCGGGGACTCGGTCAGGCGGGTGAGCACCTCGAGCTCGGCGGCGACCAGCGGACCCTGGTAGGCCGGCAGCTGCGCCGCGACGTCGAACACGGAGGCGTGCTTGCGGTGGACCGCGCCGAAGGCGTCGCCCACGTAGGCGCCGTCCTCGCCGGCCAGGGCCGCCATCTCGCCGGCGAGTGCGGCGCGCTCGGCATCGTCCTTGGAGGTCTCGCGAGCGTCGAAGCGCACGTTCTCCAGCAGCAGCACCTGGCCGTCCTGCAGGGCGGCGGCCTGGGCGCGCGCGTCGTCCCCGGTCACGTCCGCGGCGAGGGCGACGTCGGTGCCCAGCAGCTCGGCCATGCGCGCGGCGACGGGGCGGAGGGAGTACGCGGGGTCCGGCTCACCCTTGGGGCGGCCCAGGTGGGCCATGACGATCACGCGCGCACCGGCCTCGGCCAGGTCCCGGATCGCGGGCAGCGAGGCACGGATGCGGCCGTCGTCGGTGACGGTGTCCCCGTCCAGCGGGACGTTCAGGTCGGACCGGATGAGCACGGTGCGGCCGGCGACGCCGGCCTCGAGCAGATCGGTGAGGGTCGGTGCGGGCATGATGCCTCCTGGGGTGCCGGAGCGGGGTCGGTTCACGGTGCAGTCTAGGCGGACGGCCCGGGCCGACGGAGGAACCGTCGGCCCGGGCCGTCGGGCGCCGTGCGGGCTCAGAGCTTCGAGCCGATGAGGTCTGCGAAGTCCATGAGCTGGGAGGTGTAGCCGTACTCGTTGTCGTACCAGCCGATGATCTTCACGGTCTGGCCGATGGACTTGGTCAGCGGGGCGTCGAAGGTGCACGCCGCCGGGGAGGTGATGATGTCCGAGGACACGATCGGGTCCTCCGAGTAGACCAGGCGGCCCTGCAGCGGACCGGACTCCGCGGCCTTCTTGAACGCCGCGTTGATCTCCTCGACCTCCACGTGGCGCGTCAGCTCCACGGTCAGGTCGGTGGCCGAGCCGGTGATGGTGGGCACCCGCATGGCGAAGCCGTCGAGCTTGCCCTTCAGCTCCGGGATGACCTCGCCGATGGCCTTGGCCGCGCCCGTGGAGGTGGGCACCATGTTCTGGGCCGCGGCGCGCGCCCGACGGCGATCCTTCTTGTGCACGTTGTCGTGCAGGTTCTGGTCGCCGGTGTACGCGTGGATCGTGGTCATGATGCCGTCCACGATGCCGAACTCGTCGTTGAGGACCTTCGCCATCGGGGCCAGGCAGTTCGTGGTGCACGAGGCGTTCGAGACGATGTGCATCGACTCCGCGTCGTAGGTGTGCTCGTTCACGCCCATCACGAAGGTGCCGTCGACCTCCTTGGCGGGGGCCGAGATGAGGACCTTCTTGGCCCCCGCGTCGAGGTGGGCCTGCGCCTTGGGGCCGGTCGTGAAGATGCCGGTGCACTCGATGACCAGGTCCACGCCGAGCTCACCCCACGGCAGCTTCGTCGGGTCGGCCTCCTGGAAGAACGCGACGTCGCGGCCGTCGATGCGGAACCCCTTCTCGGTCCGCTCCAGCTCGCCCGGGTAGCGGCCCAGGATGGTGTCGTACTTGGTGAGCCAGAACAGGTCCTCGGGGTCGGCGAGGTCGTTCACGGCGACCAGCTCGAGGCCCTCGTGGCCGCGGTCCCTGAGCACGCGCACGATGTTGCGTCCGATGCGGCCGTAGCCGTTGATGGCGATCTTGGTCATGGTGGTCCCTCTCGTTAGTTCTCGTTGCGTGGTCCCCGTGGCGGTGGGTCCGGGGCGGTGCGGTCGAGCGGTCGCGCCCGGTCCGGGCGCGCGGTGGGGACAGGGCCGGAGCGCCGAGCCCCTCCCCGCATCGGGGCGCTGACGTCGTGGGGCCACGACGTCAGCGCCCCGGTGCGCGGTGTGGATCAGGCCGGGAGGATCAGGCCGGAGGCGCCGGCGCGGGCGGCCTCGAAGCGGGCCTGCACGTCGGCCCAGTTCACGATGTTCCAGATCGCCTTGACGTAGTCCGCCTTGACGTTCTGGTAGTCGAGGTAGAAGGCGTGCTCCCACATGTCCAGCTGGAACAGCGGGATGGTGGCGACCGGCACGCCGTTCTGCTGGTCGTAGAACTGCTCGATCACCAGGTTGCCGCCGATGGGCTCGTAGGCCAGCACGGCCCAGCCGGAGCCCTGGATGCCGAGGGCGGCGGCGGTGAAGTGGGCCTGGAACTGGTCGAACGAGCCGAAGTACTCGTCGATGGCGGCGGCCAGCTCGCCGGTCGGCTTGTCGCCGCCCTCCGGCGAGAGGTTCTTCCAGAAGATCGAGTGGTTCGTGTGCCCGCCCAGGTTGAAGGCGAGGTCCTTCGACAGCTGGTTCACGGAGCCGAAGTCGCCGGCCTCACGCGCGGCGGCCAGCTTCTCCAGGGCGGTGTTCGCGCCCTTGACGTACGTGGCGTGGTGCTTGGAGTGGTGCAGCTCCATGATGCGGGCCGAGATGTGCGGCTCCAGCGCGGCGTAGTCGTAGTCCAGCTCCGGAAGGGTGTATTCGGTCATGCTTCCTCCTTGGTCAGGCGAGGCTGCGGGCAGGACGCCCTCGGCCTCCACCTCGGGCAACCTCGCGTCTCGGCGGCGTATTCCGTCCGTCTCCATTGTGATCGGGGGCGGAGCGCCGGGGCCAGATCCCGTCGACGGTGATCCCGCGCTCAGCCCTCGGAGGCCGCGTCCGTCCCGGGGATGCCCCGCTCGGCGGCCCGCTTGTCCGCCATGGCCAGCAGCCGGCGGATGCGCCCGGCGACGGCGTCCTTGGTCATCGGCGGGTCCGCGAGGCGGCCGAGCTCGTCGAGGGAGGCCTGCTTGTGCTCGAGGCGCAGCCGTCCCGCGTAGCGAAGGTGGTCGGGCACCTCGTCCCCGAGGATCTCGAGGGCCCGCTCCACCTTCGCCCCGGCCATGACGGCGGCCTGGGCGGAGCGGCGCAGGTTGGCGTCGTCGAAGTTCGCCAGGCGGTTGGCGGTGGCCCGGACCTCCTTGCGCTCGCGCCGCTCGCGCCAGAGGGTCGCGGTCTGCTCCGCGCCGACGGCGGCCAGCAGCGTGGCGATCGCCTCGCCGTCGCGGACCACGACGCGGTCCGACTGACGCACCTCGCGTGCCTTCGCCGCCACGCGGAGCCGACGCGCGGCCCCCACCAGCGCGAGGGCGGCCTCCGGGCCCGGCGTGGTCACCTCGAGGGCCGCCGAGCGGCCGGGCTCGGTGAGGGAGCCGTGGGCCAGCAGGGCCCCGCGCCACACGGCGGCGGTGGCCGCCGTCGTCCCGCTGACGAGGACCGGCGCGAGGCCACGCACGGGCCGCCCCCGCTGGTCGATGAGCCCGGTCTGCCGGGCGAGGTCCTCTCCCCCGCGCACGACCCGGAGCACGTACCGCTGACCACGGCGCAGGTTGCCGCCGGAGACCACCACGATCTCCGGGGCCAGGCCGTACAGGTCGGTGATGGCGGCGCGCAGGCGGCGCGCACTGGCGCCGTGGTCCAGCTCCGCCTCCACGACGACGCGGCCGGCCACGAGGTGCAACCCCCCGGCGAACCGCAGCATCGCCGCGGTCTCCGCCCGCCGCTCCGGGGTCGCGGCGACCGGCACACGGGCCAGCTCCTCCTTGAGGGTCATGGTCAGCGCCATGCTCGTGCTCCTTCTCGGCGAGGTGCGCGCGTCAGTGGGTCATCGCCTCGTCGATCGCGACGGCCAGGCGCAGCGGGTCGTGGACCTGGGGATCCTGGGCACTGCTCACTCTACTGAACGCCACGCGCGCGCCCATCCGGGCCGCCTCGGCCTCCACCGCCGCCCGGTCGGTGACCGCGTCCACGTCGGCGATCACCACGTCCAGCCGGAGGTCCGGCGCATAGGAGCGCAGCACCTTGAGGTGGTCGGCGTGGGTGAGGCCGGTGGTCTCCTGGTCTCCCGTGCGCAGGTTCAGCACCATGAGGCGCCGGGCGGTGGTGGCGGCGAGGGCCGCGCGCACGTCCGGCATCAGCAGGTGCGGCAGCACCGACGTGTACAGCGAGCCGGGTCCGAGCACCACCCAGTCGGCCAGCTCGATCGCCGAGAGCGCCTCCGGGGTGGCGGGGGCGTCGGACGGGCTCAGGCGGACGTCGGTGACGCGCCCCTCGAACGCGGCGACCGCGAGGGCCACCTGGCCCTCCACGCATCGGGTGCGCAGGCGGCCGTCCGGGCCGGCGCTGAGCACGTCCCCGCCGATGGTCAGCGGCACCCGCGAGACCGGCAGGACCTCGCCGTGCGCCCGCAGCAGGGCGCCGGCCCAGCGCAGCCCGTCCACCGGGTCGCCCAGCAGCTCCCAGAGGGCGACGATCAGGAGGTTCCCGAGCGCGTGGTTGTCCAGGGTGGCCTGGTCCGCGGGCACCTCGGTGGAGCGGAAGCGGTGCTGCATGACGTGGGCCCAGGTCCGACCCCAGTCGGTGTCGTCGCACAGGGCGGCCAGCGCCATGCGGAGGTCGCCGGGCGGCAGCACCGCCATCTCCCGGCGGATGGTGCCGGAGGAGCCGCCGTCGTCCGCCACCGTGACGACGGCCGTGAGGTGCCCGGCCACGTGCCGCAGGGCCGCGAGGGACGCGGAGAGGCCGTGGCCGCCGCCGAGGGCGGTGACCCGGGCCGTGGGGCGGGACATGCCGGCGCCCACCCCGCGCCCTTCCGAACCCATCCCGGGCGGCAGGGGCAGCTGGCCGGTGAGCGGGGACGTCATTCGCGCCCCATGTCCCGGTGCTGGACGTGCACCGTGACGTGGGGCACCTGGGCCAGGCGCCGGGCCAGCTCCTCGGCGACGGCCACGGAGCGGTGCTTGCCGCCCGTGCAGCCGATGGCGAGCGTGGCGTAGTGCTTGTTCTCCCGCCGGTAGCCCTCGAACACCGGCCCCAGCATGGCGACGTACGCGCGCAGGAAGTCCTCGACACCGGGGCGGGAGAGCACGTAGTCCGCGACCGCGGCCTCCGTGCCCGTGTGCGGACGCAGCGCCGGCACCCAGTGGGGGTTGGGGATGAAGCGCATGTCCGCCACGAAGTTCGCGTCCGCCGGGACGCCGTACTTGAACCCGAAGCTCATGATGGTCAGGCGCAGCGTGACGGGGCCGGACTCCGAGAACAGCTCGGTGATCTCCGTGGCCAGGCCGTGCACGTTCAGCTCGGTGGTGTCCACCACGACGTCGGCACGCGCCTTGAGCGGCTCGACGACGTCCCGCTCCGCGCGGATGCCGTCCAGCAGCCGGGCGTTGCCCTGCATCGGGTGGGGGCGGCGGCCGGCCTCGAAGCGCCGGAGGAGCACGTGATCGTCCGCATCGAGGAACACCGTGCGGTACTCCACCCCACTGTTGGCCAGGTGCTGCAGGGCGGCGTACAGCTCCTCGAAGTAGGAGCGCGAGCGCACGTCCACCACGATCGCCAGGCGCGGGAACGCCTCCGGCGAGCGGGCGATGAGCTCGGCCAGCGTGCCGAACAGGGCCGGCGGCATGTTCTCCACCACGTCCCAGCCGTGGTCCTCGAGCGCGTGCGCGGCGGTGGTCCGTCCGGCGCCGGACATCCCGGCGATCACGAGCACCTCGGATCTCGGCGGCTTCTCCGGCTGGAGGGTCTCCTCGATCATGACTCCACTGTATCCGCGGGCGTGTCGGCCGTGAGCGCCGTGTGGACGGCCTCGGCCAGCCGCGGCCCGATGCCGGCGACCTCGGTCAGCCGGTCCACGCCGGCGGCCCGGATCTCGGCGACGGAGCCGAAGTGGTTCAGCAGCGCGGTGCGCTTGGCCGGGCCCAGACCCGGGATCCCGTCCAGGGCGGAGACGGTCATCGCCTTGGACCGCCGGCTGCGGTGGCCCGCGATCGCGAACCGGTGCGACTCGTCACGGATGCGCTGGAGCAGGTACAGGCCCTCCGAGGTGCGCGGCAGGACCACCGGGAACTCGTCGCCTGGCAGCCACACCTCCTCGAGCCGCTTGGCCAGCCCGACCACGGGCAGGTCGTCCAGGCCCAGCTCCTCGAGGACCGCCGCGGCCGCGGCCACCTGGGGCGGGCCGCCGTCGACCACCACGAGCGAGGGCGGGTACGCGAAGCGGCGCCCCGCCTCCTGATCGTCCCCCTCGACCTGACCGGACAGCGGGGCGCCCTCCGCGCGCTCCTTGGCCAGGCGGGCGAAACGCCGCCGCAGGACGTCGCGCAGGGACGCCGTGTCGTCCCGGGCGGCCTCCCCCGTGACGTTGAAGCGGCGGTAGTCCTTCTTCTTCGGCAGCCCGTCCTCCATGACGACCATCGAGCCGACCACGTTGGTGCCCTGGGAGTGGGAGATGTCGTAGCACTCGATGCGCAGCAGGGGCTCGGTGATCTCCAGGGCCTCCTGCAGCTCCCGCAGGGCGGCGGAGCGGGTGGTGAGGTCCCCGGACCGCCGCGACTTGTGCAGCTTGAGGGCCATCTCCGCGTTCTCCCGGACGGTCTCCATGAGGTCCGCCTTCGAGCCCCGCCGGGGCACGCGCACGGCGACCCGGGACCCGCGCAGGCCCGAGAGCCACTCGGTGAGCTGTGCGGCGTCGTCGGGCTCGACCGGGACGAGGATCTCGTGCGGGATGCGCTCCGGCCCCTCGAGGTCGCCGTAGACCTGCTGGAGCAGGTGCGCGACCATCTCCGGCTCGGCGACGTCCTCCACGCGCTCCATGACCCAGCCGCGCTGGCCGCGGATGCGTCCCTGCCGGACGTGGAACACCTGCACCGCGACCTCCAGCTCGTCCGCGTGCAGGGCGAAGATGTCCGCCTCCGTGTTCTCCGGCAGCACCACGGCGTTGCGCTCGAACACGCGGCGCAGCGCGGCGATGTCGTCCCTCAGCCGGGCCGCGTCCTCGTAGCGCAGCTCCTCGACGGCACGGGCCATGGCCTTCTCCAGCTCGCGGATGAACCGGTTCGCGTCCCCGGCCATGAAGTCGCAGAAGTCCTGGGCCAGCGCGCGATGGTCCGCCGGGCTGATCCGGCCCACGCAGGGCGCCGAGCACTTGCCGATGTAGCCGAGCAGGCACGGCCGGTCCTGGGCGCGGGCCCGCTTGAACACGCCCGCCGAGCACGTGCGGACCGGGAAGACGCGCAGCATCAGGTCCACGGTCTCCCGGATCGCCTTGGCCGGGTGGAACGGGCCGAAGTACTTCACGCCGGGCTTCCGGTCGCCGCGCATCACCTGGACGCGCGGGAACTGCTCGTTCATGGTCACGGCCAGGTAGGGGTACGACTTGTCGTCCCGGTACATGATGTTGAACCGGGGGCGATACTCCTTGATCCACGTGTACTCGAGCTGGAGCGCCTCCAGCTCGGAGCCGACGACGGTCCACTCGACCGCGGCCGCCGTGAACACCATGGTCCGGGTCTTGGTGGCCAGCCGAGCCGGGTCCTGGAAATAGGAGCTCAGGCGGGCGCGCAGGTTCTTCGCCTTGCCGACGTAGACGACGCGTCCGTCCGCGTCGCGGAAGCGGTAGACGCCGGGCGACGTGGAGATCTCGCCCGGAGCCGGGCGGTAGGAGGCCGGATCAGCCACGGGCGCCCGGGGCGGCGTTGTAGGCGTCCACGCGCTCCTGCCCCGAGAGCGCGCCGATGGCGTCCATGATCGCCGCCGTCGCGTCGCGGCGCTGCGGCAGGGTGTGTCGACGCCCGGGGTGGCCGAAGTCCAGGGGCGCGCCCACGCGCACGGAGAACCGGTGGGGACGGAAGCCGTTCGTGTCCGGCGGCTGGAGGTGCTGCGTGCCGACGAGGCCCACGGGCACCACGGGTGCGCCGGTGGCCAGGGCCAGCCAGGCCGCACCGGTGCGGCCGCGGTAGAGGCGGCCGTCGCGGCTGCGGGTGCCCTCCGGGTAGATGCCGACGCCCTGGCCGGACTCGAGCAGGCCCACGAGGGACTCGAGCGCGGCCACGGAGGCGGCCTGCTCGCCCCGGCGGACGGGGACGGAGCCCACGGACTCGAAGAACCGCCGCCGGACGCGGCCCCGCAGGCCCGTGCCCGTGAAGTACTCCTCCTTGGCGAAGAAGTGGACCGGGCGGGGGGCGAGGGCCTGGAGGATCACCGAGTCGACGAAGGACAGGTGGTTGGAGGCCATGACGAAGGGGCCCCGCGCAGGGACGTGCTCCATGCCGACGACCTCGGGGCGGCAGGTGAGCCGCAGGAGCGCGGCGGCGCTCCTGCGCACGGGCTCCGACGTCGCCATGGCTCTCCTTCGTCCGCGTCCTGCGTGGGCGGGGTCCATGCTACGCGAGCAGTTCCGCGAGGAACCGGCCCGTGTGGCTCTCCGCGACGTGTGCGACCTCCTCCGGCGTGCCCGCGGCCACGATCGTGCCGCCCCCGGAGCCGCCCTCGGGGCCGAGGTCGATCACGTGGTCGGCACTCTTGATCACGTCGAGGTTGTGCTCGATGGTGAGCACCGTGTTGCCCTTGTCCACGAGGGACTGGAGCACGTGCAGGAGCTTGCGGATGTCGTCGAAGTGCAGCCCCGTGGTCGGCTCGTCCAGCACGTAGATGGTGCGGCCGTTGGAGCGCTTCTGGAGCTCGGCCGCCAGCTTCACGCGCTGGGCCTCGCCGCCCGAGAGCGTGGTGGCGGGCTGGCCCAGGCGGACGTAGCCCAGACCGACGTCGACGAGCGTGTCCAGGTACCGCGAGATGCGGGTGTACGCGCTGAAGAAGTCCGCGGCCTCCTCGATCGGCATGTCGAGGACCTCGGCGATGTTCTTGCCCTTGTAGGTGACCTCGAGCGTCTCCCGGTTGTACCGGGCCCCGTGGCACACCTCGCACGGCACGTAGACGTCCGGCAGGAAGTTCATCTCGATCTTCAGCGTGCCGTCGCCCGCGCACGCCTCGCAGCGCCCGCCCTTGATGTTGAAGGAGAACCGGCCCTGCTGGTAGCCCCGGACCTTCGCCTCGGGCGTCTCCGCGAAGAGCTTGCGGATCGCGTCGAACACGCCCGTGTAGGTGGCGGGGTTGGAGCGCGGCGTGCGCCCGATGGGGCTCTGGTCCACGTGGACCACCTTGTCCAGGTGCTCGAGCCCCTCCACGGACCGGTGCCGGCCGGGCACGAGCTTGGCGCCGTTGAGCCGGTTGGCCAGGACCTTGTAGAGGATCTCGTTGATCAGCGTGGACTTGCCGGAGCCGGACACGCCCGTCACGGCGGTGAGGACCCCGAGCGGGACCTCCACCGAGACGTCCTTCAGGTTGTTCTCCTGGGCCCCGCGGACCGTCAGCATGCGCCCCTTCTCCGGGACGCGACGCCGCTCCGGCACCGCGATGGAGCGGCGGCCGGAGAGGTAGTCGCCGGTGACGGACCGCGTGTTCGCCTTGAGATCCGCCAGGGAGCCCGAGTGCACGACCTCGCCGCCGTGCTCGCCCGCGCGAGGACCGATGTCCACGATCCAGTCCGCCTCGGCGATCGTGTCCTCGTCGTGCTCGACGACGATGAGGGTGTTGCCGAGGTCCCGCAGGCGCAGGAGGGTCTCGATGAGGCGGCGGTTGTCCCGCTGGTGCAGGCCGATGGACGGCTCGTCGAGCACGTAGAGGACGCCGACCAGCCCGGAGCCGATCTGCGTGGCCAGGCGGATGCGCTGGGCCTCGCCTCCGGAGAGGGTGCCGGCCGGCCGCTCCAGGTTGAGGTACTCGAGGCCGACGTCCAGCAGGAACGCCAGCCGGGCCAGGATCTCCTTGAGCACCTGGTCCGCGATCTGCCGCTCGCGGTCCGTCAGTCGCAGCCCCGAGAAGAACTCCATGGCCTCCCGCATGGGCAGGCGGGTGGCGTCCGCGATGGACAGGCCGCCCACGAGCACGTTCAGGACCGTGGGGTTGAGGCGGGCCCCGTGGCACGCCGGGCACGGGATCTCCCGCATGAACGACTCGTAGCGCTCGCGGGCGCCGTCCGACTCGGTCTCCCCGTGCTTGCGCATCACGTAGGGGATGACGCCCTCGAAGCCCGTGGTGTAGCGGCGCTCGCGCCCGAACCGGTTGCGGAACGTCACCTCCACCTTGAAGTCCTTGCCGTTCAGGACGGCGTCGCGCTCCGCCTCCGTCAGGTCCTTCCACGGGGTGTCCAGGGAGAAGCCCATCTCCTTGCCCAGCCCGCCGAGCACGCGCAGCCAGTAGTCCGAGGTGGACTTGCCCAGCGACCACGGCACCACGGCGCCCTCACGCAGGGACAGCTCGTCGTTGGCGACGACGAGGTCCGGGTCCACCTGCAGGCGGGAGCCGATGCCGGTGCACTCGGGGCACGCGCCGAACGGGTTGTTGAAGGAGAACGAGCGCGGCTCAATCTCGTCCACGGTCTGCTCGTGCCCGTTGGGGCAGGAGAGCTTCTCGGAGAACGAGCGGTACCGGGGGTTGCCCTCGGCGTCCCGCCCGCCGAACTCCGCGGTGTTCTTCTTGGCCTTCTCGGCGACCGGCTCCACGTCCACGAACTCGGCCACGACGAGGCCGTCCGCCAGCTTCAGGGCGGTCTCCACCGAGTCGGTGAGGCGCTGGCGGATGCCCTCCTTCATGGCGAGGCGGTCCACGACGACGGCGATGGTGTGCTTGACCTGCTTCTTCAGCACGGGCGGGTCCGAGAGCTGGACGGTCTCCCCGTCCACGACGGCGCGGGCGAAGCCCTGCGTGGACAGGTCCTGGAACAGGTCCACGAACTCGCCCTTGCGGCCGCGGACCACGGGCGCGAGCACCTGGAAGCGGGTGCGCTCGGGCAGCTCCTCGAGCTGGTCCACGATCTGCTGCGGGGTCTGCCGGCTCACCGGCTCCCCGCACTGCGGGCAGTGCGGCACCCCGACGCGCGCCCAGAGCAGGCGCATGTAGTCGTAGATCTCGGTGATGGTCCCCACCGTGGAGCGCGGGTTGCGGTTGGTGGACTTCTGGTCGATGGACACGGCCGGGGACAGGCCCTCGATGAAGTCCACGTCCGGCTTGTCCACCCGGCCCAGGAACATGCGGGCGTAGGAGGAGAGCGACTCGACGTAGCGTCGCTGGCCCTCGGCGAAGATCGTGTCGAAGGCCAGGGAGGACTTGCCCGAGCCGGACAGACCCGTGAACACGACCATGGCGTCCCGCGGGAAGCTGACGTCCACGTCCTTCAGGTTGTGCTCGCGGGCGCCCTGGACGACGATGCGGTCCCGCTCGCCCGAGCGCGCGCCGCCGGGGCCGGAGGCGAGGCCGCCGGCGTGGGTCTCGACGGCGGAGGAGACGGTGGTGGAGGAGTTCTTGGGCACGCGGCCAGCATAGGGGCGGCACGGACACGACACCGGGGTCTCGCCTATGGGCGAACCCACCGCGGGCTGGGCCCGCCCTGGCGCCTCGCCGCCCCGTCCGTACACTGTTGCGCATGCCCGAGACCGCCCGGAACCGCCTCCTGCACGATCTGCCCGCCGTCACGGTGCGCACCTGCTCCGTGTCGGAGATGGACAACAACGTGTACCTGCTCACCTCCAAGACCACGGGGGCGCAGGTGCTGATCGACGCCGCCGACGACGCCGAGGCCATCCGCGACCTCATCGCCTCGGCCGCGGACGACACCCCGTGCGAGCCGCGCCTCGAGATGATCGTCACCACGCACCGGCACTGGGACCACGTGCGCGCGCTGCCGGCGCTGGCCTCCCTGACCGGGGCCCGCACGGCGGCCGGCGAGGACGACGCCGACGCGATCGCCGAGGCCACGGGGGTCGCCCCCGACGTGCGCCTGCGCCACGGGGACACCGTGGGGGCGGACGGGCTCCGCCTCGAGGTGGTGGCCCTGCGCGGCCACACGCCCGGGTCCATCGCGCTGGTGTGCCGCCCCGAGGCGGACGAGCCGGCCGTGCTCTTCACCGGCGACTCCCTCTTCCCGGGCGGGGTGGGCAACACCGAGGGCGACGACGGCCGGTTCCGTCAGCTGTTCACGGACGTCACGGAACGGATCTTCGACGCGTTCGACGACGACGTGGTGGTCCACCCCGGCCACGGCGCGTCCACGACCCTGGGCGCCGAACGCCCCCACCTGCCGGAGTGGGCCGACCGCGGCTGGTGACGGTGCGCCCGGGCGGTCCCGGGCCCGGCGTCAGGCCGGCTTCTGCCCCACCATGAACAGGCGCCGGGCCGGGAAGATCGTGACCGGGCCGCCGTCGTCGGCCGTGATGCCGGGCACCGGCGGGTACGCCTCGCGCATGGCGGCGCGGTACCGGTCCACGAACGCCTCGAGCAGCCCGGCGCCCTCGGCGGCGCCCTCCTCGGCGTCCCAGCGGGCCAGGGCCTGCAGGCTCGGTCGCAGGGCCGCGCCGGAGGTCCACCGGAACACCGGGTCCTCGCCCGTCAGGACCTGCTGGTACTCCGTCTCCCAGACGACCGGGGACCACCCCGCCTCGAGGAACAGCCGCGTGTACTCCTCGGGCGGCGCCACGGTGCGGGTCGTCGCCACCCCGTGCAGCGGCTCGGAGAAGGCCGGGTCCTCCGCCAGCGCCACGATCGCCGCATGGGAGGGCTGCTCGTAGGGCCGCGGGATCTGCGCCGCGAACCAGGCCCCCGGCGTGAGGTCCCCGAGCCAGCGCCGGATCAGGCGACGGTGCGTCGGGATCCACTGGAGCATCGCGTTGGACACCACGACGTCCGTCGCCCTCGACGGGCGCCACTGCGAGGCGTCGACCGCCTCGAAGCGCAGGTTGGCGGGGGCGCCCGTGCGGGCCGCCTGCTCCCGGGCCCGCTCCAGCATGGCGGGCGAGTCGTCCAGACCGATCACCTCGGCGTCCGGCCAGCGCTCGGCCAGCGTCCGGGTCAGGGTCCCCGGGCCGCAGCCCAGGTCCACCACGACGCGCGGCGCCTCGGCGCGCACGCGCCCCACCAGGTCGTGGAAGGGGCGGGCGCGGTGCTCGGCGAAGCCCTCGTACTGCGCGGGATCCCAGGTGAACCCCCCGCCCTCTCGGCCGGTCACGTCCCCCACGACGGCGTCGGTGTCCGGGTGCGGGCTCTCGGGCGCGATCTGACTCATGGCGGCACCGTATCGCGCGGAGCGGCCGATACCCTGGGGGCGATGACTTCTGCCGCCACGAACCCGCCCTCGCTGACCGACCGCATCGACGCGCTCCCGCCGACCCCGGACGCCGACGACGTCTTCGGGGCCTTCGCGGCCTGGACCGAGGACCGCGGCATCGCGCTCTACCCCGCCCAGGAGGAGGCCGCCCTCGAGCTGGTCCAGGGCCGGCACGTGATCCTGGCGACGCCCACCGGGTCCGGCAAGTCCCTGGTGGCGCTGGCCGCACACGCCGATGCGCTCGCCCACGACGCCGTCTCCTACTACACGGCGCCGATCAAGGCGCTCGTCTCGGAGAAGTTCTTCGCGCTGGTGGACGTGTTCGGTGCGGAGAACGTGGGCATGGTCACGGGTGACTCCACCGTCAACGGTGACGCCCCCATCATCTGCTGCACCGCCGAGATCCTCGCCAACCGTGCGCTGCGCGAGAGTTCGGGCATGGAGATCGGCACCGTGGTGATGGACGAGTTCCACTACTACGCGGACCCCTCCCGCGGCTGGGCCTGGCAGGTGCCCCTCCTCGAGCTGCCGCAGGCCCGGTTCCTGCTGATGTCGGCCACCCTCGGCGACACGACCCGCCTCGAGGCGGACCTGACCGAGCGCACCGGGCGCGAGGTCGCCGTCGTCGCCCACGCGGAGCGCCCCATCCCGCTGACGTTCGAGTGGTCCGAGGTGCCGCTGCAGGAGAAGGTCGAGGAGCTCGTGAGCACCCACCAGGCACCGGTGTACATCGTGCACTTCTCGCAGCTGGACGCCGTGGAGACGGCCCAGGGTCTGTCCTCGATCTCGGTGACATCCAGGGAGGAGAAGGAGGCGATCGCCGCGCGGATCGCCGGCTTCCGCTTCTCCGCGGGCTTCGGGCACACCCTGAACCGCCTCGTCCGGGCGGGCATCGGTGTGCACCACGCGGGCATGCTGCCCAAGTACCGCCGCCTCGTGGAGAAGCTGGCCCAGGACGGGCTGCTCAAGGTCATCTGCGGCACGGACACGCTCGGCGTCGGGATCAACGTGCCGATCCGCACCGTGCTGCTCACCGCGCTGTCCAAGTTCGACGGCGAGAAGACCCGCCTGCTCCAGGCCCGCGAGTTCCACCAGATCGCCGGCCGGGCGGGCCGGGCCGGCTTCGACACCTCCGGCACCGTGGTGGTCCAGGCCCCCGAGCACGTGATCGAGAACAAGGCGGCCGAGCGCAAGGCCGCGGCGAAGTTCGCGAACGTCAAGGACGAGGCCGAGCGGGCCAAGCGCATGAAGCAGTCCGTGAAGTCCGGCAAGCGCAAGACCCCGCCGGCCGGCTTCGTCTCGTGGGGGCCGGCGACGTTCGAGCGCCTCGTCTCCGCCGAGCCGGAGCCGCTGGTCTCCCGCATGCGGATCACGCACTCGATGCTGCTGAACATCCTCGACCGGCCCGGCGACCCGGTCATCGCGGTCCGGCGCCTGCTGCGCGGCACCCACGAGACCCCGGCCCGCCAGGCGGTGCTCATGCGCCGCGCGCTCGGGATCTTCCGGGAGCTGCTGGCCACGGGCGTCGTCGAGCGTCTGCCCGAGCCGGACGCCGAGGGCCGCACCGTGGACCTCACGGTGGACCTGCAGCCGGACTTCGCGCTCAACCAGCCGCTCTCCCCCTTCGCCCTCGCCGCGCTCGACCTGCTGGACCCGGCCGATCCCGACCACGCGCTCGACGTCGTCTCCGTGATCGAGGCGACCCTCGACCCGCCGCGCCAGGTGCTCTCCGCCCAGGTCAAGCACGCCAAGGGCGAGGCCGTGGCCGCCATGAAGGCCGAGGGCATGGACTACAACGACCGCATGCGGGCCCTCGACGAGATCACCCACCCGCGCCCGCTGGCCGAGCTCCTCGAGCAGCAGTTCGAGCTCTACCGGCAGGACGCCCCGTGGCTCGCGGAGTTCGAGCTGACCCCCAAGTCCGTGGTGCGCGACATGTTCGAGCGGGCCATGGGCTTCGGCGACTACGTGCGGTTCTACGGGATCGCCCGGTCCGAGGGCGTGCTGCTGCGCTACCTCACGGACGCGGTCAAGGCGCTGCGCCACACGGTGCCCGAGGCGGCCCGCACCGAGGAGCTCCAGGTGCTGCTGGACTGGCTCGACGAGATGGTGAAGCAGACCGACTCGTCCCTCCTGGAGGAGTGGGAGGACCTGGTGGCCGGGGACATCGACGAGCTGCGCCGGGACATGGAGGCGCTCGAGCCGCCGGCGCCGCCCCGCCTGACGGACAACGAGCCCGTGTTCCGGGTGATGGTCCGCAACGCGATGTTCCAGCGGGTGCGCCTGTTCGGCGACGAGCGGGACGAGGCGCTCGCGGCCCTGTCCGGCGACCTGTCCGCCGACGACTGGGCCGACGCCCTCGACGCCTACTTCGACGACCACGAGGACATCGACGACGGCCCCGCCGCGCGTGGCCCCGAGCTGTTCCGCGTGGCCGCGGCCCCCGACGTCGCCGCCCCGCTGGAGCTGGCCGGCCCGCGCTGGTGGGCGGTGCGGCAGGTCCTGAAGGACCCGGACGGGGACCTGGACCACGGGATCAACGCCGTGGTCGACCTGGACGCCTCCGACGAGGCGGGCCATCCCGTGATCCGGGTGGTCTCCGTGGGCGCGCCCGAGTCCGGGTGGGGCCTGTGAGCGCCGGGGACGCCCGGGCGGCAGGACGGCCCGTGGCGGGCGACCCGCGCGGCTTCGCTCCCCTCGAGCCGGCCCGCCACCGCGTGGGCGAGCGCACCGAGCTCTACGACGGCACCGTCACGGTGGACCACTGGTTCTCGGTGCCGATCGACCACGCGCTGGGCCTCGCCGAGGCCGAGGCGCAGGATGCGGCGGGCACCGGCGTCGGGCCGCACGGGCGCGGCACGCTGACCGTCTTCGCCCGCGAGATCCGGGCGAAGGACGACCCCGAGGGCGAGCGTCCCTGGGCCCTGTACCTCCAGGGTGGCCCCGGCAGTGCCGGGCCTCGCCCTGTGCGCCTGAGCGGCTGGCTCGGGGTGTTGGCCGAGAGCCACCGCGTGCTGCTGCTGGACCAGCGCGGCACGGGGCGTTCGACCCCGGCCACTGTGGCGACCCTGACCGCCCCGGGCGCCTTCGCCACGGACGAGGCGCGCGCCGAGCACCTGGTGCACCTGCGGGCGCCCTCGATCGTGCGGGACGCCGAGATGCTGCGCCTCGCCCTCGGCGCCGGGCCGTGGACCACACTGGGCCAGAGCTTCGGCGGGTTCTGCACGCTGAGCTATCTCTCCTTCCACCCGGAGGGCCTGCAGCGCAGCCTGGTGACCGGCGGCCTCGCCCCGCTCACCGGCCACGCCGACCGGGTCTACCGGGCCACCTACGCCCGGATGCGCGCCCGCGCCGAGGAGTTCTTCGACCGGCACCCGGCCGACCGCGACGCGTGGTCGGAGGCCGTGGGGCTGATCCGCGCCGCCGAGGCCGCGGGCGCCCCGATCCCCCTGCCCGGCGGCGGGCCGCTCACCGTGGGACGGGCCCAGGGTCTGGGCATGCTGCTGGGCGGCAACACCCGCGTGGACCGCCTGCACTGGGTCCTCGCCGAGGCCGTGGACCGCACCGGCCCCGCGCCGCGCCTGTCCGAGACGTTCCTGGCCGCCGTCGCCGACCAGGACGACCGCCTCGTCAACCCGCTCTACACCGTGCTGCACGAGGCGATCTACGCGCAGCCGGCGGACCTGGCCGACGGCCGGGCGGACACCGGCTGGTCGGCGTCCCGGATGCTCGCCGAGCACCCGGACTTCGACCCCGAGGCGACCGCGGTCCCGCTGCCCACGGGCGAGCACGTCATGCCCTGGTCCGTCGAGGTCGACCCCCGGCTGCGGCCCCTGGCCGGCACGGCGCGGCTGCTGGCCGAGCGCACGCAGTGGGGCCCGCTCTACGACGTGGCCGCCCTGGCGCAGAACACCGTCCCCGTGGCCGCCGCCGTCTACGCCGACGACGTGTACGTGGACCGGGACCTCTCGCTCGAGACGGCGGGGCGCGTCCGTGGCCTGCGGGTGTGGGAGACCGACGCCTTCCACCACGACGGCATCGCCGACGACGGGCCGGCGATCCTCGACCGGCTCCTGGCGATGACCGCGGCGGACGGCGCCGGGACGACGACGGCCCCCGACCCGGTCGACTGACCGGCTCGGGGGCCCGGGCGCCGGCGGAGTGCTCCCCCGGCGCCGTGATCGGCTCAGACGGTGGGCCCGTCCTGCCGCACGATCTGCTCGGAGACCCCGCGCGCGTCGTCGTCACGGGGATCCGCGAACCGGGTCTCGTGGGCCGTGCGGATGATCGCCGACCACGCGTCCTTGTGCTCGAGCAGCTGGTCGCGCCAGCGCTGGTCCAGGGCCTCGGCCCGGGCCGTCCAGCGGTCCATCAGGGCGGCGGCGCGCTCGCGCTCGGCCGGGTCGGCGTCCTCGGCCAGCTTCGAGTACCGGTACGAGTACTTCTCGGCGTTCTGCAGCGCCCGCAGGGCCTGGCCCTTGGGCGAGTACAGGGACACGAGCACGGTGATGGCCAGGATGACCACCACGACGACGAGCGAGAGGTTCGTGGGGATCTCCGCCACCGGCACGTTCTCGCCGCCGTTGATGAACGGCAGGTTGTTCTCGTGCAGCGCGTGCAGGATGAGCTTGACGCCGATGAACGCCAGCAGCGCGGAGAGCCCGTAGGCCAGGTAGACGAGGCGGTCGAGCAGGCCGTCGATCAGGAAGTACAGCTGGCGCAGGCCCATCAGGGAGAAGGCCGTGGCGGTGAAGACGATGTACGCCTCCTGGGTCACGCCGAAGATCGCGGGGATGGAGTCGAAGGCGAAGAGGATGTCCGTGGCGCCGATCGCGATCATCACGAGCAGCATCGGCGTCATGAGGCGCTTGCCGTCCACCGTCGTGAAGAGGCGTTCGCCGTCGAACTGGTCGGAGGCGGGCAGGAACCGCTTGACGAGGCGGACCATCACGTTGTCCGCCTCGTCCTGGGCGCCCTCGGCGTCGCCGGACATCTCGCCCTTGAGCTGGCCGCCGGCGATGATCAGCAGGAACAGGCCGAAGAGGTAGAACACGTCCGACCACGCGGCGATGACGGCGGCGCCGAGCAGGATGAACAGGGTGCGCGAGATCAGCGCGAAGGTGATGCCGAACAGGAGCACCTTCTGCTGGTACTCGCGCGGCACCCGGAAGCTGGCCATGATCACGAGGAACACGAACAGGTTGTCGACGCTGAGCGCCTTCTCCAGCAGGTAGCCGGTGTAGTACTCCACGGCGTGCTGCGTGTCGCCGAAGGCGAAGAACACGAGGCCGAAGACGAGCGCGAGGCCGACGTAGACGCCCGACCAGACCGCGGCCTCCTTGATGGTCGGCGTGTGCGCCTTGCGCACGTGGGCGAAGTAGTCGAATGCGAGGAGTCCGACGATCAGGGCGATCGTCAAGCCCCACGTGAGTCCATTGATTTCCACAGGGTCACCTTTCGGCGTCAGGGGTCAGTTCTGCGCCGCAAGTCTCTCCGCCCCACCGTGGGTTCTCCGGTGCAGGCCCCTGTGTCCGGCCGGCGGCGCGCTCTCGGCGGCCGCGGCGTGCTGACGTCCACAGTGTTCGGGATACTCCCCTACGTCGCCGGTCAGTCTACCCCGTCACACGACGACGCCCCGCTCCGCGGCGGGCAGAACGGGGCATCGACGGGCCGGCTGGCGCGGGCGGCGGGTCAGCGGTCGTCGCGGCGGGCCCGGTCGGCGTAGTCCTCCATGCGCTGGACCTGGCCGGTGAGCGGGGAGGCGGACTCCCGGTCCGTGCGGCCCCAGATCAGCGACGCCACGGTGGCCAGCACCAGGGTGCCGAGGATGACGCCGAGGGAGACGAACGTGGAGATCTCCGGGACGGCCGTCACGGGGTGACCGCCGTTGATGAAGGGCAGCTCGTTCTCGTGCAGGGCGTGGAACACGAGCTTGACGCCGATGAAGGCGAGGATGAACGCGAGCCCGTGCTTGAGGAACACGAGACGGTCCATGAGCCCGCCCAGCAGGAAGTAGAGCTGGCGCAGGCCCATGAGGGCGAAGATGTTGGCGGTCAGGACGATGAACCAGTTCTGGGTGAGGCCGAAGATCGCCGGGATGGAGTCCACCGCGAACATCACGTCCGTCAGGCCGATCGTGATGAACACGACCACCATGGGGGTGAACATGCGCCGGCCGTCCACGGTGGTGCGCAGTCGGTTGCCGTCGTAGTCGGGCGCCACGTTGAGGCGGCGGGTCAGGCGGGCCACGACGCCCGGCTCGGACTCCTCGTCCTCGCCGTCGTCCTTGAGCTGCTGCCAGGCGGTCCAGAGCAGGAAGGCGCCGAAGATGTAGAACACCCACGTCAGGTGCTCGATGGCGACGGCACCGACCGCGATGAACACCGCGCGGGCGATCAGCGCGATGATGATGCCCACCATCAGCACCTCCTGCTGGTAGCGGCGGGGCACCTGGAACTTGGCCATGATGATGAGGAACACGAACAGGTTGTCCACGCTGAGGCTGTACTCGGTGACCCAGCCGGCGAGGAACTCGGTGCCGTGCTGCGCATCGCCCAGGGCGAAGAGCAGCCCCGCGAAGACCAGCGCCAGCGCCACGTAGAACCCGATCCACAGGCCGGCCTCCTTCATGGAGGGCTCGTGGGGGCGGCGCGCGACGTACAGCAGGTCGAGCAGGAGGATGACGCCGAGGACCACAAGGGTCGTGGTCTCGAAGACGGGACTGAGCACGTCCATGGAGGGGTTCCTTTCGTGGGGGCCGCGCCAGTCTAGACGGGTGCGGCCCCGCGCTCGGCCGCGGGTGGGCCCGGTCTCAGGCTGCGCCGGGGGCGGTCAGTCCCAGGGCGAGCCAGACGACGACGGCACCGGCGGCGGCCAGGCCCCAACTGGCGAGGGAGCCGATGAGGAACTCCTCCGCGCGTGAGCCGGCACCTCGGTCCGCCGAGATCTCCGGGAAGCGGACGATGCCCTTGGCCGCCATCAGGGCCGCGATCACCGGATAGGCCTGCGCGAGCCCCAGGACGACCATGAGCAGCCGCTCCATGGGTCCGATGTAGCGGCCGCCGCGCAGGCCGTCGGCCGCGGGGTCCGTGGGCGCGGCGGACGGCACGGTCGTGGGCTCCGCCGCGGGCTCCTCCGCCTCCTCGTCGCCTCCGTCGGCGGGCCGGCCCGCCAGGGCGAGGACCGCGCGGGTGACCCGGTTGCCGGTCTCGGTCAGGGCCAGCGCCACCGCCAGCAGCGTGAGGGCAGGGGGCGCGGAGCGCAGGCCCGCGGGCGCCAGGGTCGACTCGAGCACGGCCACGAGGCCGACCGTGGCCACCACTGCGACCACCCCGAGCGGCCGGTCCGGGTGCAGCCATGTCCAGCCCATCAGCAGGCCGAGGGCCACCAGGCCGCCGCCCACCGCGACGGAGAGGGCGGTCGGCGCCAGGACGGCCACGAGCACCGCGGCGAGGACGGCGGCCACGGCCGCACCGGCCCGGGCGAGCCACCGCCGCCGGGGGGCGGGCCAGGCGCCGGGCAGGACGGCGTCGAGCAGGTCGTGCAGCCCCAGGGCGAGCAGTGCGAGGGCGGTCACGGCGCGACCTCCGTCGCCGCGGCGGCGAGCTCGGCGTCCAGCTCGAGCAGCCGGTCGATCCCGGACCGCGCGACGGCCTGCGACACCGCGGACTGCGTGATCCGCTCCGCCCGGGCGGTCTGCGCCTGGGTCGCCCCGCCCAGCAGGGCTGCGGCGATCCGGCGCTCGCGGGCCTTGAGCCGGCCGAGGACGTGGTCGCGCAGCAGGACGAGCCCGTCCACGGCGGCGGTGAGGGACGGGTCCGCGGCGCGGAAGGCGGTCCCGGCACCGGCCGCCCGCTCGTGTGCACGCTCGACGGCCTCGCGGGCCCGATACCAGGCCGTGCCGTCCTCGATGCCGTCTCCGCCGGCGTCCAGGGCCCGCCGCTGCCCCAGGCCGATCCCGAACCGCAGGTCGAGGCCCGGGGGCAGGGCGAGCGTGACGCGGACGGTCAGCCGGAGCGCGTCCGGCCAGGCGCGGTGCAGCGCCTGGAACTCGTCGCCGACGCTGGCCCAGGCGGGCCGCAGCGGCGGGACATCCCGTTCCGCGGCCGCGAAGGCGGCCAGGATCTGCTCCTGCGCCCGCTCCCGGTCCGGGAGCGCGCGGGAGCCGACGATGTCCGCGATCACGGCCGCGACCGGGGGTGCTGCGCTCATGGCGTCACACTATCACTGATATGACGACATTCATCAGTGTTTTCATAACACCCTGGGCGCGGAACGCGCCGGGCGGTCACTGCTCCCGCTTCATCTGCCGCAGCTCCTTCTTGAGCTCGCCCACCTCATCGCGCAGGCGGGCCGCAAGCTCGAACTGCAGGTCCGCCGCCGCCTGGTGCATCTGCTGCGACATCTGCTCGATCAGATCGGCCAGGTCCTTGGCGGGCAGCGACGCCGGGTCCACCGCCGGGGCCTCGGCGCCCTCCCCCGTGGCCGGGGCCCGGTCCAGCGAGCTGAGGCCGCGGTGGCCCATGCCGAAGTCGAACCCGGACTTCACGCCGCCCATGCCCTTGAGGAAGTCGGCGGTGTCCGCGTCCTCCCGGGCCAGCTGGTCCGTGATGTCCGCGATGCGCTTGCGCAGGGGCTGGGGGTCGATCCCGTGCTCCTCGTTGTACGCGATCTGCACGGCCCGGCGCCGCTCGGTCTCCTCGATCGCCCGGCGCATGGAGTCGGTGACGTTGTCCGCGTACATGTGGACCTCCCCGGACACGTTGCGGGCGGCGCGGCCGATGGTCTGGATGAGGGAGGTGGTGGAGCGCAGGAAGCCCTCCTTGTCCGCGTCCAGGATCGCCACGAGCGAGACCTCGGGCAGGTCCAGGCCCTCGCGCAGCAGGTTGATGCCCACCAGCACGTCGAAGGTGCCCTTGCGCAGCTCCCGCAGCAGCTCCACGCGGCGCAGCGTGTCCACATCCGAGTGGAGGTACTCGACCTTCACCCCCGCCTCGAGCAGGTAGTCCGTGAGGTCCTCGGCCATGCGCTTGGTCAGCGTGGTCACCAGGACGCGCTCGTCCTTGGCCGTGCGCACGCGGATCTGCTCGAGCAGGTCGTCGATCTGGCCCTCGGTCGGCTTGACCACCACCTGCGGGTCCACGAGCCCGGTGGGCCGGATGATCTGCTCGACATAGCCGTCCGCCTGGCCGAGCTCGTAGGCGCCCGGCGTGGCGGAGAGGTACACGGTCTGCCCGATCCGCTCGAGGAACTCGTCCCACTTCAGCGGGCGGTTGTCCATGGCCGAGGGCAGGCGGAAGCCGTGCTCCACGAGGGTGCGCTTGCGGGACATGTCCCCCTCGTACATCGCGCCGATCTGCGGGATGGTCACGTGGGACTCGTCCACCACGAGCAGGAAGTCGTCCGGGAAGTAGTCCAGCAGGCAGTGCGGGGCGGAGCCGGCGGGACGGCCGTCGATGTGACGCGAGTAGTTCTCGATGCCGTTGCAGTAGCCCATCTGCTGCATCATCTCGAGGTCGTACGTGGTGCGCATGCGCAGCCGCTGCGCCTCGAGGAGCTTGTCCTGGGACTCCAGCTCCTGCAGCCGCTCGCGGAGCTCGTCCTCGATGGTGGTGATCGCCCGGCCCATGCGCTCGTCGCCGGCCACGTAGTGCGAGGCAGGGAAGATGTACATCTCCTCCTCCTCGCGCACCACCTGGCCGGTGAGCGGGTGCAGGGTCTGGATGGACTCGATCTCGTCCCCGAAGAACTCGATGCGCACCGCGAGCTCCTCGTACATGGGGATGATCTCCACGGTGTCCCCCCGCACACGGAAGGTGCCGCGGTGGAAGTCGACGTCGTTGCGCACGTACTGCATCTGCACGAACCGCCGCAGGAGCACGTCCCGGTCCATCTCCGCACCGCGGCGCAGGGTGACCATCTGCTCGATGTACTCCTCGGGCGTGCCGAGGCCGTAGATGCAGGAGACGGTGGCCACCACGATCACGTCCCGCCGGGTCAGCAGCGCGTTCGTGGCCGAGTGGCGCAGCCGCTCGACCTCCTCGTTGATGGAGGAGTCCTTCTCGATGAAGGTGTCCGTCTGCGGGACGTACGCCTCAGGCTGGTAGTAGTCGTAGTAGGAGACGAAGTACTCGACCGCGTTGTTGGGCAGCAGCTCGCGGAACTCGTTGGCCAGCTGCGCCGCGAGCGTCTTGTTCTGCACCATCACCAGCGTGGGCCGCTGGAGGCGCTCGACGAGCCACGCCGTCGTCGCCGACTTGCCCGTGCCGGTGGCCCCCATCAGGACGACGTCCTTCTCCCCCGCCTCCACGCGCTCGGCGAGCTCGGCGATGGCCTTCGGCTGGTCACCGGAGGGCTGGTACGGGGAGATGACCTCGAACGGGGCGACGACGCGGTTGATCTTCTGGGCCAGGCTCATGGCAGAACCCTACGCCGCGCCCCGGACACCCCGGCGGTCAGTCCGCCGAGGGCTCAGCCGCGTCGGGGGCGAGGAACCGGTCCCACACCTGGTTCGCCACGGACGCGAGCCGCTCGAGGTCGGCGTCGTTGACGATGACCACGTCCGCGACGGCGCGCCGCTGCTCGTCCGTGGCCTGGGCCGCGATCCGCGCCTCGGCGTCCGCGCGGCTCATGCCGCGGTCCTCCACCATCCGGCGCAGGCGCTCCTCGAGCGGGGCCTCCACCACGATCACGAGGTCGAACGCGTCCGCCTGCCCGGTCTCCACCAGCAGCGGCACGTCCTGCACCACGACGGCGTCCGGCCCGGCCTCGGCGACGATGCGCCGGGCCGCGGCCCGGATCCGGGGGTGCACGATGCGGTTCAGGCGCTGCCGGGCGCCCTCGTCCCCGAAGACGATGCGGGCCATCTCGACGCGGTCGAGCTCACCGTCCGCAGTGATGACGCGGTCCCCGAACTCGTCCCGGACGGCGGCCAGCCCGTCGGTGCCCTTCTCGAGGACCAGCCGGGCGAGGGCGTCCGAGTCCACCAGGAGCGCGCCACGCTCCTGCAGGACGCGGGCCACCGCGGACTTGCCGGCGGCGATCCCGCCGGTCAGGCCCACATGGACGCGCGGCCGTTCGGCCACCGGGTCGGTCTCGGTCATACGCGCTCCCCTCGGGCGGCCTCGAGCTGAGGCTGGATCTTGGCCTCCCAGTATGCCCGGACGGCCTCCTGCAGGTCCTCGAGCGAGCCGTCGTTCTCGATCACGGTGTCCGCGATCTCGGCCCGCTCCTCGTCCGCCGCCTCCTCGTCGATGAAGGCCCAGGCCCGCTCGCGGGTCATGTCGTGGGACTCCATGAGCCGGGCGACGCGCACCTCGGCGGGAGCAGAGACGGCCAGCACCTGGTCGAAGTCGCGCTCGGAGCCGGTCTCGGCCAGCAGGGCCAGGTCGACCACCAGCACGGAGTCCTCGCCGATCTCGCGGGCCCGGCGGTTCGCCTCGTCGCGCACCGCCGGGGAGACGATCTCGTACATTCGCGTCCGGGCGGTCGAGCTCTCGGTGGTGAGCCGGTTGAGGGCGCGCGCGTCCAGGGTGCCGTCCGCGCGGACGATGTCCTCGCCGAAGACCGACCGGAGCTCCTCGAGCACGGGGTTGCCGGGCACGAGGATCTCCCCCATCAGGTCGTCGAACTCCACGACGACGGCGCCCCGCCGCTCGAGCTCCGCGCCGACCTCGGTGCGGCCCGCGGCGATGCCGCCGGTCAGGCCGACGGTGACGAGGGCCTTGGCCGCGTCGATGCGCTGCTGGTGCCACGTCTTCGGGGTGTGCGTGTCGTTCTCCGGCTCGGTACCGACCTCGAACTCGGGGCGGATCACGAAGTCCGAGACGTCGACGCCGTCCTCGGTGGCGCGGCGGCGGTACTCCTCGGCCGGCAGCACCTGCTTCCACTGGCGGGTCCGCATGGGCCGCGCGGCACCCGCGTCCTCGCGCAGGGCCTGCAGCAGCAGTGCGGCCTGCGTGACGGTGATGAGCAGGATGGGCAGGCCGATCACGATGATCACCTCCTGCAGCGCAGCCAGGCCGTTCTCGCCCGCGGTGAGGATGATGGCCGCGCAGACCGCACCGATGGACACGGCCCAGAACACGGACTGGCGGCGGGGCGCCGCATCCTCGTGGCCGTTGGCCATCGCGTCCATCACGAGCGCGCCCGAGTCGATCGAGGTGATGAAGAACAGCGTGATGACCACGAGCGCCACGACCGCGGCCACCGTGTAGAGCGGGGTGCCCTGCAGGTGCTGGAACAGGGCGGCCTGGACGTTGCCGTCGGTGACGATCGTCTGCGTGAGGTCGCCGCCCTGGCCCGGCGCCGGCGCGGTGGCGCGGTCCGACTGGAACGCGGAGTAGCCGTAGATGCCCATCCAGATGATGACGAACGCCGTGGGCAGGCCGAGGCCGGCCATGATGAAGGAGCGGATGGTGCGGCCGCGTGAGATGCGGGCGAAGAACATCCCCACGAAGGGCGCCCACGTCACGGTCCAGGCCCAGTAGAAGACGGTCCAGTCACCGGACCACTGGCCCGAGTTGTACGTGTCGTTGTAGGTGGAGAGCAGGGGCAGCATCGAGGCGTACTCGCCGATCGCCTGCACGGTGCCGCGGATGACGTCCATGCTGGAGACGGCCCACATCAGGACGTACACGAGCAGGGCGATGGCCAGCAGGATGTTGGCGTAGGACAGCCGCTTGACGCCCTTGTCCATGCCGGCCAGCACGGAGGCCGTGCCCACGGCGGTGATGACGGCCAGGATGAGCGCCTGGACCCAGCCGGCCACGGGGGTGCCCAACACGTAGTTCATGCCCGCGTTGATCTGCAGGGCGCCCAGGCCCACGGACACGCCGAGGCCGAACACGGTGGAGACCACGGCGATGATGTCGATCGTCTTGCCGATGGGGCCGTGGATGCGATCGCCCAGGAGGGGCTGGAAGGCGGAGGACACGCGCGGGGGCAGCTTGCGCTTGTACGTGAAGTAGCCGAAGCACAGGCCCGGGACGAGCAGGATCGCCCACATGTGGATGCCGAAGTGGAAGTTCGCGATCGACATGGCCTCCGAGGCCGCGCGGTCGGAGAATGGCTCCGTCCCCGCCATGGGCGGGTTGGCGTAGTGGTTCATCGGCTCGGCGATGCCCCAGAACATCAGCACCGCGCCGACGCCGGCGGCGAACATCATGCCGAACCAGGTCAGGCCGGAGTACTCCGGCACCGCGTCGTCGTCGCCGAGCTTGACCCGGCCGTACCGGGTCACGGCGAGGATGAACAGGAACGCCACCAGCAGGGTCAGGCTGAGCGTGTAGATCCAGCCGACGTCGTAGCGCAGCCAGCTCGAGACCGCGCCGAAGGCCGCCTGGACCGGACCCGGGAACAGGCCCATCGCGGCGGTGAAGAGGACGACCACGGCGGCCGAGCCGAAAAAGATCGCCGGACTCGTGCGGAGCCCCAACGTGTCGTGCAGGCGAGTGAGCGGGGAAGTCATGAGTCTCCCGGGACAGGGTCGTGGGAGGCCCGCGGCGGCACGCGTGCACGCTCACCGGTGGGCCGGTGCCGGGTGGCACGGTCCCCCACTGTACCGAAGCTCACGTCCGGGCTCGACGGCGTGCCCGTCCTCGGCCAGCCCCTAGGGTGGGGTCATGCCCGATCCCGCCCCCGCCCCGACCGCGCGCTGCACGGTCCTGCCGGCGTCCGCCCGCGACCCCGACGGCTGGCTGGAACGGGAGGTGGAGATCCGCCGCAGCCGCTTCCTCACCTACCTCGGGCGCGTCGAGGACGAGGCGCAGGCGCGCGAGATGGTCGCCGTCCTGCGGCGCCGGCACCACGACGCGCGGCACGTGTGCAGCGCGTTCGTCCTCGGCCCCGCCCGGGACCGGATGCGTTCCAGCGACGACGGCGAGCCCGCCGGCACCGCCGGCGTCCCCATGCTCGAGGCCCTCGTCCAGCGCGAGACCGCGCCGGGCCGGACCGACCTGACGGACGTGTGCGCCGTCGTCGTGCGCTGGTTCGGGGGGATCAAGCTGGGCGCCGGGGGCCTGGTGCGCGCCTACTCGGACTCGGTGTCCGGGGCGCTCGACGCCGCCCCGCTGCGCACCCGCTCCCGGCTGGCCCTGCTCGCGGTGGAGGCGCCCCACACCGACGCCGGCCGGTGGGAGAACGAGCTGCGCGCGGCGGGCGTGTCGGTGCTGGAGGCGAGCTACGGCGCCGCGGCGGTCCGCCTGACGGTCGGTGTGCCGGACACCGAGGAGGCCCGCGCGGCGTTCGCGGCGCGGCTCGCGGACGTCACGGCCGGCGCCGGGCATGCGGAGCGGATCGGGGAGGACTGGGTGGACCATGAGTGAGCCGTTGCCCCGGGGGGTCACCCCCGATGTCGCCCGCGGCGGGCTGCCGGACGACCTCACCGCGGGCGTGGACTTCGCGGCGCTGGACCGGTGGCCGCTGCCGCCCGAGCCCGACCGTCAGGCCCACGACGCGGCGGACCTGCTCCTGCTCGACACCCTGGCCGGGTGGATCGCGAGCGGGCACGTCCCCGGCCCGGTGGCCGTGCTGGAGGACCGGCACGGCGCGCTGACCCTGCCCCTGCTCACGGCCGGCCACGACGTGCGGGTCCACCAGGACGACGCCTCCGCCGAGCGCTCGCTGGACGCGAACCTCGCCGCGTGGCGCGCCGCCGGTCGCCTCGGCGGGGAGACCGGCGAGCTCGAGCGGTCGGCCACGCCCGAGGAGGCGGCCCGGGGCGCCCGGACGGTCCTGCTGCCGCTGCCCCGCTCGCTCGACGAGCTCGACCGGCTGTCCCGGATCGTGGCGGGCGCGGCCGACCCCGGCGTGGTCCTGCTGGCCGGCGGCCGCGACAAGCACATGAGTCCGCGCATGAACGCGGTGCTCGGCGCGGCGTTCGAGGACGTCGTCGCCGGACGGGGACGACGCAAGGCGCGCGTGCTCACGGCCCGGGGCCCGCGTCCCGGCGTGACCCCCCGGCCGCCGGAGGAGTCCGACCGGGACGTCCCCGGCGTGGGGCGCCTGCACCTGGTGGCCCACGCCGGCACCTTCGGCGGAGCCGCCGCCGACCCGGGCTCCCGTCTGCTGCTCGCCTCGCTCGCCGACGACCCGCGCCCGCCGGGGCGCGTCGTGGACCTGGGCTGCGGCAACGGGCTGCTCTCGGTCGGGGCGGCGCGGCTGTGGCCGCACGTCACCGTGCTGGCCACCGACCAGTCCGCCGTGGCGGTGGCCTCGACGCTCGCCACGGCCCGCGCGAACGGAGTGGCGGACCGCGTCCGGGCCGTGCGCGACGACGCCCTGGCCACGTGGCCGGACGGGACGGAGGAGTGCGTGCTCCTGAATCCCCCGTTCCACGACGGCAACGCCGTGGACCCCTCCATGGCCCACCGGCTGGTGGCGGCCGCGGCGCGGGTGCTGGAGCCGGGCGGCCGGCTGTGGTGCGTCTGGAACTCGCATCTGCGGTACCGGCCGGTGCTGGAGGACCTCGTCGGGCCGACCCGGCAGACGGCGCGCGACCGCACGTTCACCGTGACGGTCTCCGAGCGCCGCTGAGCGCGGCCGCCGGGGCCCGTCCACTCCCCCGCGGCCGGTCCCCCGGGACGCGACGACGCCCCGCCCCTCCGGAGGGAGGGACGGGGCGTCGGGGGCTCGGCGCGGGCCGTCAGGGACGGTCACGCACCGCGGCGATCAGTTGCCGGTGAGCTTCTCGCGCAGGGCGGCGAGGGCCTCGTCCGAGGCCAGGGTGCCGCCGTCCGAGGACGGGGCCTCGGAGGAGTAGGACGAGCCGCCCAGGCCCGCACCGGCGTCGGCGCCGGCGTTGGCCTCCTCCTCGAGGGAGCGGCGCACCTGCTCCTTGTGGGCCTCCCAGCGGGCCTGAGCGTCGGCGTACTGCTGCTCCCAGGCGGCGCGCTCGGCCTCGAAGCCCTCCATCCACTCGTTGGTCTCGACGTCGAAGCCCTCGGGGTACTTGTAGTTGCCCTCCTCGTCGTACTCCGCGGCCATGCCGTAGAGCGCCGGGTCGAACTCGGTGCCCTCGGGGTCCACGCCCTCGTTGGCCTGCTTGAGGGACAGGGAGATGCGGCGACGCTCGAGGTCGATGTCGATGACCTTGACGAACAGCTCGTCGTTGACCGACACGACCTGCTCGGCGGTGTCGATGTGGCGCGAGGCCAGCTCCGAGATGTGCACGAGACCCTCGATGCCGTCCTCGACGCGGACGAACGCACCGAACGGCACGAGCTTGGTGACCTTGCCCGGCACGACCTGGCCGAGGGCGTGGGTGCGGGCGAAGAGCTGCCACGGGTCCTCCTGGGTCGCCTTCAGCGACAGGGAGACACGCTCGCGGTCCATGTCCACCTCGAGGACCTCGACGGTGACCTCCTGGCCCACCTCGACGACCTCGGACGGGTGGTCGATGTGCTTCCAGGACAGCTCGGAGACGTGCACGAGGCCGTCCACGCCGCCCAGGTCCACGAAGGCGCCGAAGTTGACGATCGAGGACACGGTGCCGTTGCGGACCTGGCCCTTCTCCAGCTTGTGGAGGAAGTTCGAGCGGACCTCGGACTGGGTCTGCTCGAGCCAGGCGCGGCGGGACAGGACCACGTTGTTGCGGTTCTTATCCAGCTCGATGATCTTCGCCTCGAGCTTCTGGCCGATGTAGGGGGCCAGGTCGCGCACGCGGCGCATCTCCACGAGGGAGGCCGGGAGGAAGCCGCGCAGGCCGATGTCGAGGATGAGGCCGCCCTTGACCACCTCGATGACGGTGCCCTCGACGACGCCGTCCTCCTCCTTGATCTTCTCGATGTCGCCCCAGGCGCGCTCGTACTGGGCGCGCTTCTTCGAGAGGATCAGGCGACCCTCCTTGTCCTCCTTGGTGAGGACCAGGGCCTCGACGGTGTCGCCCACGGCCACGACCTCGTCCGGGTCCACGTCGTGCTTGATGGACAGCTCGCGGGACGGGATGACGCCCTCGGTCTTGTAGCCGATGTCGAGCAGGACCTCGTCGCGGTCCACCTTGACGACGGTGCCCTCGACGAGGTCGCCATCGTTGAAGTACTTGATGGTCGCGTCGATGGCGGCGAGCAGGTCCTCGGCAGAGCCGATGTCGTTGATGGCGACCTGCGGGGCGTTGGAAGTGGTGGTCATGTAGGAGGGACTCCGTTGGGATCGGGGGTCACGTCGGGATCGATGCCGCTGGTGAGCGGCATCCGGGCACCAGAGGGCCCCCACCCGGCGTGGGTCGTGATGGACATGTAACAAATGCGCACGAATGTGCCCGTCTAGCGTATCAGAAGCCGACGAGGGTGTGCAGGGGTCGTCCGGGCCGCACGAGCGCGTCGAACGCCTCCGCCGCGCCGGCCCGCAGCTCCGCCACGACACCGGCCTCCGCCAGCACCGCGGCGCCGGCCCCGCGGGAGTGCCCGCCGAGCCAGAGCGCGGAGAACCGGGCCGCGTCGAGCCGGAGCCCCGCGCCCAGGCCCACGGCGTCGGCTGCGGGGCCCAGCCGCTCGGCGGCGCCCCGTCCCTGGCGGACGGTGAGCCGCCACGTCCCGTCGATCGCGCCGAGCGCGTCCTCGACGGCGACGACGACCTCCCCGTCGCCCGCCCAGCCACGGGCCACCATGGCGGCGGGCAGGTTCAGGACCCGCAGGTACAGGTCGTCGGAGCCGCGGTGCCGGCTCACCCGCCGCTCGTCGACGAAGAGCGCCTCGAGCCAGCCGGTCTCGGGCGCGCGGCCCCACTCGATCCGCTCGACCAGGTCCAGCCGGGCCAGGTGGTGGACGAGCCCGCGCCGCGCGTCGGCGGTCGCCGCGAGGAACGCGGTGACGGTGATCGTGGGCGGCTCCTTCTCCCAGCCCTCGAACCGGTACAGCGCGACGCCCTGGACCCGCCCCTCGTCGTCGCGGTGGACCGCCGCGTACAGCCCCGAGCCGCGTCCCTCGTTCCGGCTCGCCTCGCGGTCCTCCCAGCGAGGCACGCTGAACGAGGTCCGCTGGACCGAGCCGGGGGTGGCCGGCAGCACCCGTCCGTACAGCTCGTCCACGAGGCCGGGGATCTCCCGCGGCTCCTCGACCGTGACCCGCCCGCCGGCCGGGGCGCCCGTGAGCGCGGGGGCGCCCGAGACGTCGATCCGCACGGCGTGCCACCGGGTGGCGGCCCCGAAGCCGAAGCGGCCGTAGATGGCAGCCTCGGTCGCGGTCAGGGCGGCCGCGCACAGGCCGGCGTCGCGCGCGTCCGCGAGGGACCTGAGCATCATGGCCCGCAGCACGCCGCGCCGGCGGGCGTCCGGCGAGACGGTCACGTCGGTGATCAGCCACGCGTCGACGGTGCGGCCGGGCCACGTGGTCAGCGGCTGCACGAAGTCCTCGAAGGTGGCGGCGGGGCGGCGGGCCGCCGGGTCGTCCCCCGGCGCGTAGACGCCGAGCCGGCGCCGTCCGTCGGCCGCGTGGGCCTCGAGCTGCTGGCGGAGCGCGGCGCCCGTGGGCACCGTCTCGTAGAAGCCCCGTTCGACCGCGGCCGCGAAGTGCGATGCGGCGGGATCCTCGGGGCCGAGGACCCCGAGGTCGCGCAGCGCGAGGCCGTGCTCTCCGAGTCGGGCCTCGGCGGCGTCGGCCAGCCGCCGCAGCGACGGACCCTCCGGCGCGTCAGTGTGCGGCGTCATGCCAGCTCCTTCCCTGGCCGACGTGCACGTCGAGCGGCACGGAGAGCTCGGCGGCCCGGCCCATCCGCTCCTTCAGGAGCGCCGTGGCCTGCTCGAGCTCGGCGGCCGGGACCTCGAGGATGAGCTCGTCGTGGACCTGCAGCAGCAGGCGCGAGGCCAGCTTGTGCTCCTCGAGGCCGGCCTGCACGTCGAGCATCGCGCGCTTGATGATGTCCGCGGCCGAGCCCTGGATGGGGGCGTTGAGCGCGGCGCGCTCGGCCATGTCCCGCAGCTGACGGTTGTCCGAGCTGAGGTCCGGCAGGTAGCGACGGCGCCCCTCGATCGTCGAGGTGTACCCGTCCTGCCGCGCCTGAGCGACGACGTCGCGCAGGTAGTCGCGCACGCCGCCGAAGCGGTCGAAGTAGCCCTTCATGAGGCCGCGCGCCTCGTCCACCGAGATCTTCAGCTGCTTGGACAGCCCGAAGGAGGACAGGCCGTAGGCCAGGCCGTAGCTCATCGCCTTCACCTTCGCGCGCTGCTCGGCCGTGACCTCGTCCGGGTCCACGCCGAACACCTGCGAGCCGACGAACGAGTGCAGGTCCTCGCCCTCGCGGAAGGCCTGGATCAGCCCCTCGTCCTCGGACAGGTGCGCCATGATGCGCATCTCGATCTGGGAGTAGTCGGCCGAGAGCAGCACGGCCTGCTCCCCGGCCACCTCGTCCGCCACGAACACCTCACGGATGCGGCGGCCCGCCTCGGTGCGCACCGGGATGTTCTGGAGGTTCGGATGCAGCGAGGACAGTCGGCCCGTGGCGGCGGCGGTCTGCGAGTAGGTGGTGTGGATGCGGCCGTCCGGGGCGACGGTCTCGAGCAGCCCCTCCACGGTCTGCCGGAGCTTCGTGGCGTCACGGTGGGCCATCAGGTTCTCGAGGAACGGGTGCCGGGTCTGCTCGAGCAGGTCCTGCAGCGAGTCCACGTCCGTGGAGTAGCCGGTCTTCGTCTTGCGCGTGCGCGGCATGTTGAGCCGCTCGAACAGCACCTCCTGCAGCTGCTTGGGCGAGCCGAGGTTGACCTGCATCCCGCCGGTCTCCTCCGCGACGGACGCCCACGCGGACTCCTTGGCGGCGTCGGCGGCGTCGGTGAAGTCCTCGCGCAGGCCGGTCAGGGCGTCGACGTCGACGGCGATCCCGGTCAGCTCCATCCGGGCGAGCAGCCGCGAGAGCGGGATCTCGAGCTCCTGCAGCAGCCGCTGCGCCCCGCGGTCGAGCACCTGGGGCGTGAACTGGGTCGAGAGACGGCGCACCACCCAGGCGGCCCGCACGGCGTCCGCGGCGCGGGCCGCGCGTTCGGCGGCGGCCTGACCCCCGTCGAGGTCGAACGTCCCCTGCGCCCGCTGCTGAGCGGGCTCGCGCGGAGCGGTGAGGGGGGTGTGCAGATGCGCCTCCGCCAGCGCCTCGAGCGAGGTGTCCCGCCGGTCCGGCTGGATCAGGTAGGCCGAGAGCAGCACGTCGTCCACCACGCCGTCCAGGGCCGCGTCCGGGCCGAGCCCGTCGCCCTCGGTGGGCGCGGTCAGCGCCTTGAGCGTGCGCTTGAGGTCGTGCACGGCCTTGGCCAGTCCGCCCTCGCCGAGGGCGTCGCGCACGGCGGCCACCAGCGCCGGGTCCGGGGTGTCGCCGTCGAGGGTGACGTGCAGGCCCGCGCGCTCGCCCACCAGCGCGACGCCGACGGGCGTGCCGAACGTGCCGGGCACGGGCACCTTGCGGCGGGGCAGCAGGGCCGGGCCCTCGACGTCCACGTGGACGCCGAGCAGGGTGCCGGCCTCGGCGGCGAGGAAGGCGCGCACGTCCTCGGCCGTCGTCGCCTCGGTGAACTCCGGGGCGGCCTCGACCTCGGGGGGCGGCGCGTCCTCGCCCACCCGCTCGCCGAACACCTCGAACACGCGCTCCCGGATGCGGTTGAACTGCAGCGCGTCGAACAGCTCCTCCACGGGCTCGCGCTCGGGCATCTCGAGCCGCATCGCCTCGAGCCCGATCGGCAGGTCGAGGTCGCGCACGAGGGCGTTGAGGCGGCGGTTGCGGCGCACGTCCTCGAGATGCTCGCGCAGCGCCTCCCCCTTCTTGCCCGTGATCTCGTGCGCGTGCGCCAGCACGCCGTCGAGGTCCCCGTACTGCTTCAGCCACTTCGCGGCGAACCCGGGGCCGACGCCGGGCACGCCGGGCAGGTTGTCCGCGGCCTCGCCGACGAGGGCCGCGAGCTCGGGGTACTGGGCGGGGGCGACCCCGTACTTGGCCAGGACGGCGTCCGCATCCATCGGCGGGATGTCGGAGACGCCCTTCTTGGGGTAGAGCACGGTGGTGCGCTCGGAGATGAGCTGGAACGCGTCCCGGTCACCGGAGACGACGACGGCCTCCCACCCCGCCTCCTCGGCGCGCGCGGACAGCGTGGCCACGATGTCGTCGGCCTCGTAGCCCTCCAGCGTGAGCGTGGGGATGCCCAGGGCCTCCATGACCTTCACGGTCAGCTCGATCTGGCCCGCGAACTCCGCGGGCGTCTCGGATCGGCCGGCCTTGTACTCCCCGTACTCCTCGGAGCGGAACGTGGGCCCGGAGAGGTCGAACGCCACGGCCACGTGCGTGGGCCGCTGCTGCCGGATCATGGTCAGGAGCATGGCGGTGAAGCCGTACACGGCGTTCGTGTGCTGGCCCGTGTCCGTGGCGAAGTTCTCGGCGGGCAGCGCGTAGAACGCGCGGAACGCCATCGAGTGCCCGTCCAGGACCAGCAGCCGCTGCGGGGCCTCTGGGGTCGGATCTTCCGCCATGGGTGCTCACGTCTCCTCTCGGCGCGCGGCGCGGGGCGCGCCGGTCGCGTGTGCCAGCCTAGTGCTCATGAGTGAGCACACCGAGACCACCCCCGCCGCCTCCGAGCGCGTGTACCGCCCCGGCGTCACCCCCGAGCTGAGCCCCGCCGAGCTGGAGGCGGCCTGCGCCGAGGCCGGTCTGACGCCCGAGCTTGTCGCCGCCCTCGGCGGCGCGGCGATCAGCCCCCTGGCCCAGAAGATGGGTCTGCGCTTCCTCGAGCTCACGGCCGAGCGCGCCGTCGCCACCCTGCCCGTGGCGGGCAACGAGCAGCCCGTCGGGCTGCTGCACGGCGGCGCCCACCTCGTGCTCGCCGAGTCCCTGGGCTCGATGGCCGCGAAGATCCACGCCGGGCCGGACCGCAACGTCGTCGGGGTCGAGATCAGCGCCACGCACCACCGGGCCGTCCGCTCGGGCCTCGTGACCGGCACCGCGACCGCCGTCCACCTGGGCGGCACCCTCGTCACCCATGAGGTGGTGATGACGGACGAGCAGGGCCGGCGGCTCTCGACCGCCCGCATCACCAACCTGGTCCTGGCGCCGCGCCCCTGAGGCGGCACGGCCCGCCCCGGGGGACGGGACGGGCCGGGCCGACGTCGCGTGCGGGCGGTCTCAGACCTCGTCCGGCGCGCGTGGGGCGGGCTCGTCGTGCTCGCGCCCCGGGGTGTCCTCGGCGAGCTCGTCGTAGTGCCCGGGGTTCATGGGCACCCCCGTGAGGTAGGCCGAACGGGCCAGGGCCATCGTGGCCACCGACGCCGTCCCGAGCTGCAGGACCACGATCAGCACGACCTTGACCACGTTGGCCACCGAGGGCATGTGGAGCAGGGCCCCGACCACGAGCAGGATCATGCCGACGCCGCCGGCCGTGCCGGTGGCGGAGATCCGCGTGTAGGGGTCCGGGAAGCGCACGAGGCCCAGGGCGGCGCCGAGGAAGACGAGCGCGCCCAGCACGATCATGAGCGAGCCGATGACGTTCATCGCGGTGTCCATGGGGATGGCCTCCTCAGCGTCGCCCGCGCGTCAGCGCGCGGGCCAGGGACATGCCGGTCAGGAACCCGGTGATCGCGGCGATGAGCACCAGGTCGAACGTGAAGGCGTTGGCCGCCCGGACGCCGAACAGCGTGACCATGCCGGTGACGCTGAACGTGAGCAGGTCGCCGGAGACGGCCCGGTCGGCGTCCAGGGGCCCCACGAGGATCCGGTAGGCGGAGACGACGGCGGCGACGAGCAGCAGGGCGATGCCGACGTCGATCCCGATCAGGGACCAGTCGTAGTGCAGATCGGTCAGGCTCATGCGGCCACCCCTGTCCGACGCAGCGCATGGAGCATGCGCCGCTCCATGTCGTGGATGTCTGCGCGCAGGCCGTCCGCGTCGTCGAAGTACAGGCCATGCACGTAGAGCAGGCGGCGCGCATCCGGATCGCCCGGCTCGTCGCCGACGGCGCCCGCCCGGCGGGTGCCGAGGGTGAGGGTGCCCGGGGTGAGGGTGATGAGCGAAGACAGGACGGTGACCTCCAGGTCCGTGCGACAGCTGGTGCGCACCCGGGCGATGCCCGAGCGGGCGTCGTCGCCGGGGGTGATCAGGTCGTGCAGGACCGCGCCCGAGGACGTGACGAGGGCCCACAGGTACCAGAGCACGAAGCCGGCCAGGCGCAGCGGCCACGACCACACGCTGGCCGTGCCGTCGCGGAAGTCCTGCGTGCCGTCGTCGTACTGGTGTGCCTGGCTCATCGGCCGATCACCGCCTCCACATACGCATGCGTGTCCGTCAGCCCCTGGGCGGCCGTGTCCGAGACCAGCCACAGGCCCTGCGCGCCCAGGCCGAGCGCGAGGGACAGGGTCGCGGTGAGGACCGCCGGCAGGGCCAGCGAGAACGGGATCCGGGAGCGGGTGAGGTCCTCGTCCCGGCTGAAGACCACGGGCAGCACCCCCGTGGGGGTGTGGACGGCCGCGGGGCCGTCGGGGGCGCCGGCCGAGGCGACCGGGCCGTCCGCGCGGGCCTCCACGATGGGCAGGGCGGCCGTCTCGAGGCGCTCCCGGTGGTGGCGGGGCATCTCGGGTTCACCCCAGAACCAGCCGTTCCAGATGCGCAGCAACCCCCACAGGCTCAGCAACGAGGCGACGAGCACGACGGCCACGACGACGGTCCGACCCGCCTCCACGCCGGCGACCACGAGCATGAGCTTGCCCGCGAACCCGGAGAACGGCGGGATCCCCACCAGGGAGAGCAGGCCCGCGAAGTACGCGGCGGCGATCAGCGGCTCACGCCGGGCCAGGCCCTGCAGGTCCGCCAGCCGGCCGGAGCCGTACCGGACCTCGACGGCGCCCGTCGCGGTGAACAGGGAGGTCATGACGACCATGTGGTGGATCATGTAGAAGATGCCGGCGGCCAGGCCGAGCTGCGTGGACAGGCCGACGCCGACCAGGATGCCGCCGATGCCGCTGACCATCTGCCACGAGAGGATCGCACGGGTGCTCTGCTCCCCGAGGGAGGCGACCGCGCCGATCATGAGCGTGAGCGAGCACAGGACCAGGATGGCCCACAGGTACCGAGGCTCGCCGTCGTAGAGCACGGAGTAGATGCGGTAGATCGCGTAGACGCCCACCTTCGTGTGCAGGGCGGAGAAGATCGCGGTGACCGCCGGCGACGTCGAGGGGTACGCCTTGGACAGCCAGCCGTGCAGGGGCACCACGGACGCCTTGATGGACAGGGCGAACAGCACCATGAACCCGGCGACGGCGACCCGCTCGTCCCGCGCCGCCGCGCCGGCCAGCACGGCGAGGTTGACGCTGCCCGTGATGCCGTAGATGAAGCCGACGCCGACCACGAGGATCGTGGAGGTGAACAGGTTCAGCGTGACGTAGAGCCGGGCGCCGTCCACGCGACGCAGGGGCTCGCGCCGGTTGGCGGAGAGGACGAACAGGCCGTAGGACGGCAGCAGCATGACCTCGATGAACACGAAGAGGTTGAACAGGTCCGCCGTCAGCAGGGCGCCGTTCACCCCGGCCGTGAGGACGAGCAGCAGCGGCGCGAAGTAGACGGAGTTCGTCACGCGGGAGCCGTAGGCGAACAGGGCGCCCACCCACGAGAGTCCGGCGGTGAGGGTAAGCATCAGGCCGGTGAACGTGTCGGCGGCGAACGCGATGGCGATGCCGTCCGGCCAGCCGCCCACGCCCCCGGCCACCACGGTGCCGTCCAGGGTCAGCAGGATGAGCCCGGCGCCGCCGAGCGAGCTCAGCCCGAGCAGCGAGAGCAGGACCCGGCGGTGCAGCCCCGGACGCTCCCCCGCGATCACGAGCAGGCCGCCAGCCAGCAGGGGGACGGCCACGAACAGCGGCAGGGCCAGGCCCAGGGCGTCGAGGCTCACCGGCGCTCCTCCCGGTCGTCATGGCGGTGGCTGCCGTGCAGCACGGGCTGGGGCTGCGTGGCGAGGTGGCGCACGGCGGCGCCCAGCTCGGCGCGCGGGAAACGGGCGTCCGCGGCGGCGAGCTCGTGCGGGTCGGCGTCCTCGGAGGGGTCGGCCACCTGGTCGTCGGACCGGCCCGTCACGGCGAGCACGAGCAGCAGCACGGTGACGGCGAAGGAGATGACGATCGCCGTCAGCACGAATGCCTGGGGCAGCGGGTCGGCCTGCGCGGCCACGTCCCCGTTCCCGATGAACGGCAGGGCGCGCCGGTCGGTGCCGCCCGCGGCGAGGATGGCGAGGTTGCCGGCGTGGCCCAGCAGCACCATGCCGAGGATCACGCGCAGCAGCTCGCGCTTGGAGAACAGGTAGACCGCGCCGAACATCAGCAGGCCCACGGTGATCGCGACGGTCATCGGGTCGCCTCCTCTCGCGTCGTGGCCGCGCCGGGGGCGGCCTTCTCGGGTGCGTCGCCATCGCCGGGCGCCTGGTCGACCGTGTCCGGGCCCAGCAGGGTGAACGCGGCGACCACGAGGCCGAGCACGCACAGGTACACGCCCATGTCGAAGACCAGGGTGGTGGACAGTCCGTAGCCGAGGATCTTGACCCCGGAGGCGGCCAGGAAGCCCTCGCCCGTGAGGTAGCCGGTCAGACCGGCGGCGGTGCCCAGGGCCACGCCGCTGCCGATGAGCGTGAGGTAGGGCCACCGCAGGCGCCGGTCGCGGTCGGTGTCGGCCGACAGGTACATGAGGGCGTAGCCCGCACCGGCCACGAGGGCCGCGATGAAGCCGCCGCCCGGCTCGTAGTGCCCGCGCAGCAGCAGCAGGGCGGACATCGCGATGATCACGGGCCCGAGACCACGGCCGAAGGTGCGCGCGTAGACGAGGTTCTCGTGCACGTGCGCGAGCGGGGAGCGCTCGTCGACGATGCTGCGCAGCGCCCGGACGGGGGCGCGGTTCATCAGCAGCGCCGCGACGGTCAGTCCGGTCATGCCGAGCACCGTCATCTCGCCCAGGGTGTCGAGCGCGCGGAAGTCCACGAGGATCACGTTGACCACGTTCACGCCGCCGGCCTGCTCGTAGGTCTCGGTGAGGTAGTAGCGCGCGATCTCGGACATCTCGCGCCGACCGGTGAAGGCCAGGACGCCGACGGTGGAGGCGACGCCGGCGATCGTCGCGGCCACGAGGGCGCCGGCGCGGCGCGGGGCGGGGTCGCGCTGGAAGCGGCGCGGCAGGCGGCGCAGCAGCAGCACCATCACGCACACGGTGAGGACCTCGACGAGCATCTGGGTCAGGGCCACGTCCACGGCGCCGAGGGTGAAGAACCACAGCGTCACGCCGAAGCCGACGGTGCCCACGACCACCATCGCGGCGATGCGGGTGCGGGCGCGCAGGGTCGCCACGACACCCGCGGCCACGAGGACGACGAGCGCCCAGTCGTGCCAGCGCGCGGTCTGACCGACCACGTCCGGCAGCTCGTCCACGAGCAGGACCCCGACGACCGCGAGGACGCCGAGCATGACGGACGGGATGAGCAGGTGTGCCCGGGGCGCCATGCCGCCGGAGTGACGCCCGACGACCTCGCCCAGCCGCACCAGGCCGAAGCGGATGTCGTCCACGATGTCCAGGGCCGAGAAGGGCAGGCCCGCGCGGGCGGCGACCCGCTCCACGGGGCGGCGCAGCAGCACCAGGACGAGGCCCGCGGCGATCACGGCGGCGGAGAGGAGCAGCGCCGGGGTGACGCCGTGCCACAGGGCCAGGTGCGCGTGCGCCTGCGCGCCCGCCACGCTCTGGGCGGCGGCGGAGACGGGGGCGTCCAGCGCCTGCGGGGCGAGGCCGAGCACGACGCCGGCCACGGCCGCCAGCACGGGCATGGTCCAGAAGGCCGGGCTCGCCTCGTGGACCTCCTCGCCGCGGGTGGACTCCCACGGCTGGGCAGTGCCGGCCGGGCTCGCGCCCCACCTGCCGAGCGCGCCGAGCACCAGCCGGCCGGAGTAGGCGACGGTGAAGACGGAGGCCAGCGCGATCGCGCCCGTGACCACCGGGGCGGCCCAGGCCGGGCCCGGGGTGCCGAGGGCGGCGTCGAGCAGCCCCTCCTTCGAGACGAAGCCGAGCAGGGGCGGCACCCCGGCCATGGACACGGCGGCGAGTGTCAGGGCCGTGCCTGTGATCGGCATGCGCACGTGCCTGCCGGCGAGGACGCGCAGGTCCCGGGTGCCGGCCTCGTGGTCCACGATGCCGATCAGCATGAACAGGGCGCTCTTGAACAGCGCGTGCGCGACGGTGTGGACGACCGCGGCCGTCAACGCCGCGGGCGTGCCGATGCCGATGACGGCGGTCAGCAGGCCGAGCTGGCTCATGGTCGAGTAGGCGAGCAGGCCCTTCAGGTCGTGCTGACGCAGGGCCGTGATCGCGCCGAACAGCGCCGTGATGAGACCGCACGCGATCAGCAGCGTGGACCACACGGCGTGGCCGGCCAGCACGGGGCTGAACACGAGCAGCAGGAACACGCCGGCCTTCACCATCGCCGCGGCGTGCAGGTACGCGGAGACCGGGGAGATGGCGACCATGGAGTCCGGCAACCAGGCCTGGAACGGGAACTGTGCGGACTTCGTGAAGGCGGCCAGGGCCAGCAGGACGGCCAGCACGGTGCTGGTGGCGGGGTCCTGCCAGATGTTCGAGGCCAGGACGCCGCTGAGCGAGGCCGTCCCGGCGGTGACCATCATGACGGCGACGGCGGCCAGGAGCGCAAGGCCACCGCCCACGGTCACGAGCAGGGTCCGGATCGCGGGGTCGCGGGCATGGTCCCCCGAGCGCCCGATGAGGAAGAAGGAGGTGAAGGAGGTGAACTCCCACGCGACGAAGAGGACCACGATGTTGTCGGCGAGCACCAGCAGCAGCATCGACGCCGCGAAGGCGGTCATCAGCAGGTAGAAGGAGCCGGGGCGGCTCTCCGTGCGGTCCCGGCTGAGGTACCGGCTGGAGTAGGCGAGGATTGCGGCGCCGATGACGAGGACGATCATGGCGAACACCAGGGCCAGGCCGTTCAGCCGGAGGTCGAGGTCCACCCCGACCGCGGGGATCCACGGATGGTGCTCCGTCCTGTTGTCGCCCGTCCACGCCGCGATCAGCACGCCGGCCGCGGCGAGCAGGGGTGCGGCCAGGACCCAGCCCGCGTCCCTGCCCAGCGCACGGGAGGCCGGGACGGCCGCCACCACCGAGAGGAGGGTCAGCAGGAGGCTGGTCAGGAGCACAGGACACCACTCAGCTCGGGTCGATCGGTCACGGACACGGCGCCCACGGCGGGTGGCCGCGCGCCGACGGTGCCCGAAGTGGGACTCGAACCCACACGCCTCTCGGCACCGCATTTTGAGTGCGGCGTGTCTACCGATTCCACCATTCGGGCAGTGCCGCCCGGAGGCGGGACTCGATCACCCTATCAGCGCCCCGGCCCGGCGTCCCCGGCCTTCCGGCGGGGGTCGCCGCCGACGCGCCCATCGCGCACGGTAGCCTGGTGGACCACCAGCGGCGCCGCACCGACGCCGTCCCGGCCCGCACGAAGGAGCTGCCGTGTCCACGCTGACGCCTCCCGAGGAGACCGGCCTGCGGGCCGTCGTCGCCGAGGACGAGACCCTCATCCGCCTCGACCTGGTGGAGGTGCTCACCGGGGCGGGCTACCGGGTGGTCGCCGAGGCCGGCGACGGCCGCGCCGCCGTCGAGGCCGTGCGCGAGCACCGGCCGGACATCGTGGTGATGGACGTGAAGATGCCCGTGATGGACGGCATCGCGGCCGCGGGCGAGATCGCCGGGGAACGGCTCGCCCCCGTGGTCATGCTGACCGCCTTCAGCCAGCGCGAGCTGGTGGAGCGCGCCCGGACCGCCGGGGCCATGGCCTACGTGGTCAAGCCCTTCACCGAGGCCGACCTGGTCCCCGCCATCGAACTGGCCGTGGCCCGCTTCGACGAGCTGCGCAGCCTCGAGGCCGAGGTGCGGGACCTGGGCGACCGCCTGGAGACCCGCAAGATCGTGGACCGGGCCAAGGCGCTGCTCCAGGAGCGGATGCGCCTGACCGAAGCCGAGTCCTTCCGCTGGATCCAGAAGACCTCCATGGACCGGCGCCTGACCATGCGGGAGGTCGGGCAGGCCGTCATCGACCAGGTCGGCTGAGCGGCGCCCGCGCGCTCGTCAGAGCGGGGACCGGGCCGGCCAGAAGCCGACCGGCTCGCGCGTCTGGGGCGAGGCCGCGGACGAGCCGCCCGCGGCGTCGTCGCCCACGCGGTGCACGCGCAGCGTGTTCGTGGAGCCCACGGCCCCGGGAGGGGACCCGGCGGCGATCACCACGAGGTCGCCGTGCTCGGCGATGCCCTCCGACGTGAGGGACTGCTCCACCTGGAGGGTCATCTTGTCCGTGGAGTCCTGGAACGGGACCATCTTCGGGTAGACGCCCCACGTCAGGCACAGGATGTTGTGCGTGTGCTCGTGGTGGGTGAACGCGTAGATCGGCTGACGCGGCCGCAGGCGGCTGAGCCGACGGGCCGAGTCGCCGGACTCGGTGAACGTGGCGAGGAACGGGATCTCGAGCTGGTTCGCGACCTCGACGGCGGCCCGGGTGATCGCGCCGCCGCGCGTGCGGGGACGCGAGCCGAGCGGGTGGATGAGCTCGAGGCCGTGGGTCTCGGTGGACTCGATGATCCGGGCCATCGTCTGGACCGTCTCGACCGGATACGCGCCCACCGAGGTCTCGCCCGAGAGCATGACGGCGTCCGCGCCGTCGAGCACGGCGTTGGCGCAGTCCGAGGCCTCGGCGCGCGTCGGGCGCGGGCTGTCGATCATCGACTCGAGCACCTGCGTGGCCACGATGACCGGCTTCGCCCAGCGGCGGGCGAGGTCCACCGCGCGCTTCTGCACCACGGGCACGTCCTCGAGCGGCAGCTCCACGCCGAGGTCGCCGCGGGCCACCATGACGGCGTCGAACGCGTCCACGATGGCCTCGAGGTTCTCCACCGCCTGGGGCTTCTCGATCTTGGCGATGACCGGGACCCGGCGCTCCTCCTCGTCCATGATCTCGTGCACCCGGTCCACGTCCGCGGCGTCCCGCACGAAGGACAGCGCCACCATGTCCACGCCGGTGCGCAGCGCCCAGCGCAGGTCCCGCTCGTCCTTCTCGGACAGGGCGGGCACGTTCACCGCCACGCCCGGCAGGTTGATCCCCTTGTTGTCCGAGACCATGCCCGGCACCTCGACCTCGGCCAGCACGTCCGTGTCCGTGACCTCGACGGCGCGCAGGCGCACCTTGCCGTCGTCCACCAGGAGCACGTCGCCGGGGGCGACGTCCCCGGGCAGCCCCTTGTGGGTGGTGCCCACCAGCTCGCGGGTCCCGGGCACGTCCCGGGTGGTGATGGTGATCCGATCGCCCCTCTCGAGCAGATGCGGGCCGTCGGTGAAGCGCCCGAGGCGGATCTTGGGGCCCTGGAGGTCGGCGAAGATCGCGACGGGGCGGCCCTCCTCCACGCTCAGCCGACGCACCCGCTCGTAGGACGTCTCATGCACCGCGTGGTCGCCGTGGCTCATGTTGAGGCGGACGACGTCCGCCCCCGCGCGGATGATGGCGCGGGTGGTCTCGTCGGAGTCGGTGGCGGGCCCAAAGGTGGCGATGATCTTCGCGTGTCGCATGCGACCCACGATAGGGGGCGGGCCCGCCCTCGGTGGAGGGCGGGCCCGCCCTCGGTGGAGGGCGGGCCCGCGTGGCGTCGGAAGATGAGACGGAGGACTCAGCCGAGGACGAGGCCGCGGTCGTCCGGGTCCACGGGGTGCGGCAGTCGGGACCAGCGCTCGAGCGACTCGTCGACCTGCTGCGCGCACGCACGCCCCTCGGCGATGGCCCAGACCACCAGGGAGGCGCCGCGCCCGGCGTCGCCGCATGCGAACACGCCCGGCTCGTCGGTCTCGTACCCGTCCTTCCGGGCCACGAGCCCGCGCGTCACGTACACGCCGAGCTGCTGCGTGAGCAGCTCCTCCTCGATGCCGGTGAAGCCCAGCGCCAGCAGCACCAGGTCCGCCTGGACCTCGCGCTCGGTGCCCGCCTTGGGCCCGCGCGTGCCGTCCTCGCGGTACTCGGTCTCCGCCACGCGCAGGGCGCGCACGCGGCCGTGCTCGTCGCCGAGGAACTCGACCGTGGAGGCAAGGTGCTCGCGGGCGCCGCCCTCGGCGTCGGCCGTGGTCTGCTGGTGGACCTTGGGGATCGTGGGCCACGGCTGGTGGACGGGGCGCTCGACCGGCAGCTGCTGGCCGATCGCCAGCGTCGTCACGGACGCCGCCCCCTGGCGGTGCGCGGTGCCGATGCAGTCCGCGCCAGTGTCGCCGCCGCCGAGGATCACCACGTGGCGCCCCTCGGCGGAGATCTGGTCCGGGACCTCGTCGCCGGCGACCGCGCGGTTGGACTGCACGAGGTAGTCCATGGCGAGGTGGATCCCGTCGAGGCCGCGGCCGGGGACGGGCAGCTCGCGGGCCACGGGGGCGCCGGTCGCCACGATCACGGCGTCGAAGCGGGCCTTGAGCTGGTCCCAGGGCAGGTCGACGCCGATCTCCACGCCGGTGCGGAACCGGGTGCCCTCGGCCTCCATCTGCGCCAGGCGCCGGTCCAGGACGTCCTTCTCCAGCTTGAAGTCCGGGATGCCCAGCCGCAGCAGGCCGCCGAGGCGCTCGTCGCGCTCGTAGACCACCACGGTGAAGCCGGCGCGGGTGAGCTGCTGCGCCGCGGCCAGTCCCGCCGGGCCCGAGCCGACGACGGCCACGGTGTGGCCGTTCAGGCGGGCCGGCACGACCGGCTCGAGCCAGTCGTTGTCGAAGATCTGCTCCGCGATCGCCACCTCGGTCTGCTTGATGGTGACCGCGGGCTGGTTGATGCCCAGGGTGCAGGAGTCCTCGCACGGGGCGGGGCAGATCCGCCCGGTGACCTCGGGGAAGTTGTTGGTCGAGTGCAGTCGCGCGGCGGCCTCGTCCCAGCGTCCCCGCCGGACCAGGTCGTTCCACTCCGGGATGAGGTTGCCCAGCGGGCACCCGGAGTGGCAGAACGGGATGCCGCAGTCCATGCACCGGCCGGCCTGGGTGCGCACGATCGCCTCGTCCTGGCGGACGTACACGTCCTTGAAGTCCATGATGCGCACCGGCACCGGACGCGTGGGGCGCTCGACGCGCTCCCGGTTCTTCAGGAATCCGCGCGGATCAGCCACGGGTCACCTCCAGCAGTCGGTCCCAGACGGCCTCCCCGTCCGGGTCGAGTCCCTCGGCCGTCGCGGCCTGACGGGTGCGCAGCACGAGGTCGTACTGCCGGGGCAGGACGGTCGTGAAGCGGTCCCACGCGGCGTCGGCGGCGTCCCCGCCGGCCCGCAGGTCGGCGAGCAGCGCGGCGGCGACGGCGGAGCCCGTCTCCGCGCGGTGCAGCTCCAGCAGCTCGGCGATCCGCAGCCGGTCCTGCGCGGACGGTGCCTCGAGGATCAGGGCGTCCTCGCGGACGGCGAGTGGGTTCAGGTCCTCCCGGTCCAGGTCCAGCACCCAGGCCCGCCCGCCGGACATGCCGGCGGCGAGGTTGCGGCCGGTCTCGCCGAGGATCAGCGCCTCACCGCCGGTCATGTACTCCAGGCCGTGGTCGCCGATGCCCTCGGCCACCGCGGTGGCGCCGGAGTTGCGCACGAGGAACCGCTCCCCCACGCGGCCGCGCAGGAACAGCTGGCCCGAGGTGGCGCCGTAGCCGATCACGTTGCCGGCCACGGTGTTCTCCTCGGCCACGAACGGGGCCTCGGCGTCGGGGCGGACGATCACGCGTCCCCCCGACAGGCCCTTGCCGACGTAGTCGTTGGCGTCGCCCGAGAGCCGCAGGGTGACGCCGGCGGGCAGGAAGGCGCCGAGGGACTGGCCGGCCTCGCCCGTCAGGCGCACGGTGATCGTGTCGTCGTCCAGCTCGTCGGCGAGCCGCGTGCTCGTGACGTGGTAGCCCAGCATCGTGCCCACGGACCGGTCCGTGTTCACGACGGCCTCGTCCATCACGACGGGCGTGCCCGTCGTGAGCGTGTCCCCCAGCCGGGCGATGAACCGGTGGTCGATGTGGGAGGCGAGGTCGTGGTCCTGCTCGGTGGTGCGGCGCATGGGCGCGTCCTCGTGGCCCGGACGCCGGCCGACGGAGGGGTCCGCGAGGATGCCCGAGAGGTCCAGGCCCTCGGACTTCCAGTGGTGCAGGGCCGCGTCCACGTCGAGCAGCTCGCGGTGGCCGATCGCCTCGTCGAGCGTGCGGAAGCCCAGCTGCGAGAGCAGCTCGCGGACCTCCTGCGCGATGAACTCGAAGAAGTTGACGACGAACTCGGGCTTGCCCGTGAAGCGCGCGCGCAGCTCGGGGTTCTGGGTGGCCACGCCCACGGGGCACGTGTCCAGGTGGCACACGCGCATCATGATGCAGCCGGAGACCACGAGCGGGGCGGTCGCGAAGCCGAACTCCTCGGCCCCGAGCAGTGCGGCGATCACGACGTCCCGGCCGGTCTTGAGCTGCCCGTCCACCTGGACGGTAACGCGCTCGCGCAGGCCGTTGAGCATGAGAGTCTGCTGCGCCTCGGCCAGGCCGATCTCCCACGGGGTGCCCGCGTGCTTGAGGGAGTTCAGCGGGGAGGCGCCCGTTCCGCCGTCGTGGCCGGAGATGAGCACGACGTCGGCGCGCGCCTTGGCGACGCCCGCGGCCACCGTGCCCACGCCGGACTCGGAGACGAGCTTGACGTGGACCCGCGCGGTCGGGTTGGCCCGCTTGAGGTCGTGGATCAGCTGCGCCAGGTCCTCGATCGAGTAGATGTCGTGGTGCGGCGGCGGCGACACCAGGGAGACGCCCGGGGTCGAGTGCCGCGTGCGGGCGACCCACGGGTACACCTTGGTCCCCATCAGCTGGCCGCCCTCGCCGGGTTTGGCGCCCTGGGCCATCTTGATCTGCAGGTCGGTCGCGGTGGCCAGGTACAGGCTGGTGACGCCGAACCGGCCCGAGGCGATCTGCTTGATCTTCGAGCGGCGCTCCGGGTCCAGCAGGCGCTCGGGGTCCTCGCCGCCCTCGCCCGAGTTCGAGCGGGCGCCGAGGCGGTTCATGGCGATCGCGAGGGTCTCGTGCGCCTCCTGCGAGATGGAGCCGTAGGACATCGCGCCGGTGGAGAAGCGGCGCACGATCGACTCGACGGGCTCCACCTCGGAGACGGGCACCGGCGGCCGCTCGCCCGTGCGCAGGCGCATGAGCCCGCGCAGGGTCATGAGCTCCTCCGCCTGGTCGTCCACGCGACGCGTGTAGTCCTTGAAGACGTCGTAGCGCCGCTCCCGCGTGGAGTGCTGGAGGCGGAACACGGTCTCGGGGTTGAACAGGTGCGGCGCGCCCTCGCGCCGCCACTGGTACTCGCCGCCCACCTCGAGCTCGCGGTACGGGTTGATGTCGTTGCCGTCCGGCGGATACGCGAACTCGTGGCGCGCCTGGATCTCGGCGGCGACGACGTCGATGCCCACGCCGTCGAGCGGGCTCGTGGTGCCCACGAAGTAGCGGTCCACGAAGCGCCGGGACAGGCCGAGCGCCTCGAACGTCTGGGCGCCGGTGTAGGAGGCGACCGTGGAGATGCCCATTTTGGACATGATCTTCTGGACGCCCTTGCCGAGCGCCTTGATCAGGTTCGCCACGGCCTGCTCGGCGGTGACGCCCGAGACCTCCCCCGTGCGCACGAGCTCCTCGGCGGACTCCATGGCCAGGTACGGGTTGACCGCGGAGGCCCCGTAGCCGAGCAGGACGGCCACATGGTGGACCTCGCGCACGTCGCCCGCCTCGACGATCAGCGAGCTCTTGGTGCGGTTGGCCGAGGCCAGCAGGTGGTGGTGCACGGCGGAGGTCAGCAGCAGGGACGGGATCGGCGCCCACTGGGCGGTGGCGCCGCGGTCGGACAGCACCACGTACTCCACGCCGCGGTTGACGGCGGCCGAGACCTGCTCGCAGATCGCCTTCAGCTGGGCGCGGAGCTCCTCGACGCCTCCGGCCACCCGGTACACGCCGTTCACCTTGAGGGTCAGGCGGGTGCCGTCGGCGTCGCGCAGGTGCTGGATGCGGGCCAGCTGGTCGTTGTCGATCACGGGGAACGGGACGTCGACCTGGCGGGTGCGCACCTGCTCGAGGGAGAGCACGTTGCCCTGCGGGCCGATCGCGGTGCGCATCGAGGTCACCTGCTCCTCGCGGATCGCGTCGAGCGGCGGGTTCGTCACCTGGGCGAAGGACTGCACGAAGTAGTCGAAGAGCAGCCGGGGCCGCTTGGCGAGGACGGCGATGGGCGTGTCCGTGCCCATCGCACCGAGCGGCTCGGCGCCCGTCTGGGCCATCGGCCCGACGAGGATGCGCAGCTCCTCCGAGGTGTACCCGAAGATACGCTGACGCTGCAGGATCGACTCGGAGGTGTGGCGGACGTGCTCGCGCTCGGGGAGCGACTCCAGGTCCAGGAGGTTCTGGCGCACCCAGTCCTCCCACGGCTGGGCGGAGGCGACCTCGGCCTTGATCTCGTCGTCGCCGATGATCCGGCCCTGCTCGGTGTCCACGAGGAACATGCGCCCCGGGGCCACGCGCCCCTTGCGCACCACCGCCGAGGGCTCGATCGGCACGACGCCGACCTCGGAGGCCAGGACGACGAGGCCGTCGTCGGTGACCCACCAGCGGGCGGGGCGCAGGCCGTTGCGGTCCAGCACGGCGCCCACCTGGGTGCCGTCGGAGAAGGCGACGGCGGCCGGTCCGTCCCAGGGCTCCATGAGCATGGAGTGGTACTGGTAGAAGGCGCGGCGGGCCGGGTCCATGGTCGCGTGGTTCTCCCACGCCTCCGGGATAATCATCATGATCGCCTGGGTGAGCGGGCGCCCGGAGAGCATGAGCAGCTCCGCGACCTCGTCGAAGGAGGCCGAGTCCGAGCCGAGGGGGCTGATCAGCGGGAACAGGTCCTCTGGGACCTCGCCGAGCATCGGGTGCTTGAGCTGGCCCTGACGGGCGCGCATCCAGTTGCGGTTGCCCTTGACCGTGTTGATCTCGCCGTTGTGCGCGATGGTGCGGAACGGCTGGGCCAGCGGCCACGAGGGGAACGTGTTGGTGGAGAACCGCGAGTGGACCACGCCCAGCCGGGTGGTGAACCGCTCGTCGGAGAGGTCCGGGTAGAACGGCTCCAGCTGGGCGGTCGTCAGCATGCCCTTGTAGACGATCGTCTGGGACGAGAGCGAGGGGAAGTAGACGCCGGCGCGGGACTGGGCGCGGCGGCGCACCCGCCACGCCCGCACGTCCAGCGACTGCCCCGGCTCGGTGCCGTCCTGACCGTCCGCCAGGGACAGGAACAGCTGCTCGAACGCGGGCATGGCCGCCCGGGAGCCGACGCCCAGGGCCGAGGGGTCGGTGGGCACCTCGCGCCACGCCAGGACCTGCAGCCCCTCCTCCTCGGCCAGCCGCTCGACGGCCTCCTTCGCCTCGGCGCGCTCGCCGTCGACGGGCGGCAGGAAGGCGGTGCCGGCGACGTACTCGCCCACGGGGGGCAGCTCGGCGTCGACGACGGCACGGAACAGCTCGTCGGGGATCTGGGTCAGCAGGCCGGCGCCGTCGCCGGTGCCCTCGTCGGCGCCCACCGCCCCGCGGTGCTCGAGCGCGCGCAGGGCGGTCAGCGCGTGCTGGACGATGTCGTGGTTCGGGGTGCCCCGCAGGGTGGCGATGACGGCGAGGCCGCAGTTCTCGGTCTCCCGGGACGGGTCGTAGAGGCCCTGGGCGGCGGGGACGTCCGCATAGCGGACGAAGGGATCCACCGGTCCCCCCGCGCGGGGGGCCGAGGCGGGCGAGGATGCCACGGGCATGGTGCCGTCCTTTCCGGAGAGCAGGGGCTCGGACGGGGACGGCGCTGGCCCCGACGCTCGGGGCCGACGGCCCCGAGCTGGAAGAGACGCTACCGGGCGCGACGTCCCACTGTGCGGAACCGGACGTTCTGTGACACGCCGAATGTCCACCATGTGGGACACCGGGGCCCCGGGCGCCCCTCGCGGGCGCGCCGGGGAGCGGGTCAGCGCCGGACGGCGTCGTCCTCCGCCGCGCCCACGGCGTGGGACCCGGAGCGGCCCGCGGCGACGGCGGCGCCGTCGTCGCCCTCGGGGGCGTGCCCGGCGCGCCACACGCTCTGGTGGGCGTGGGGGCCGGCGGCCGCGCCGCGATGGCGCAGCAGGATCCCGACGATGAACGCGAGGGCGATGACGAACACCAGCAGGGACGTCCACACGTTGAGCCGCTGGGTGAGGCCGAAGAGCGTGACCATCTCGGCGTCGTCGATGCGCAGCATCTCGATCCACGTGCGGCCCGCGGTGTACCAGGCGACGTAGGACCACAGCATGAGGCCGTGGCGCATGTGCAGCGCGCGGTCCACGAGGAGCAGCAGCGCGACCCCGGCCAGGTTCCACAGGCACTCGTAGAGGAACGTGGGGTGGAACAGCGTGTCCGGGGCGTAGCCGGCCGGGAAGTTCGGGCTGGCCGGGTCGACCTCGAGCCCCCAGGGCAGGGTCGTCGGGCCGCCGAAGAGCTCCTGGTTGAACCAGTTGCCCCACCGGCCGATGGCCTGGGCCAGCAGGATGCCCGGCGCGACGACGTCGCCGAAGGTCGTCAGCCGCAGCCCGTAGCGGCGGCACGCGATCCACGCGCCCACGGCGCCGAGGGCGATCGCGCCCCAGATGCCCAGTCCACCGTTCCACACGTACAGGATCTGGATCGGGTCGCCCGTGCCGTCGAAGCCGGGCCCGAAGTACCGGTCCGGTGAGGAGAACACGTGGTAGAGCCGACCGCCCACGAAGCCGAACGGGATGGCCCACAGGGCGATGTCGAGCACACGGTCCTCGGGGCCGCCGCGGGCGCGCCACCGACGCTCGGCGAGCCACAGCGCCAGGACGATGCCCAGGATGATGCACAGCGCGTACGCGTGGATCTTCACCGGGCCCAGCTGGAACCCGTCCCACCCGGGGGCGGGGAAGGCGGCGAGCGGGGCCAGGGCGGCGGTCACCCTCAGCCCTCCCGGACCGTGCCGGAGGCGAGCTCGCGGGTCAGCGTGCCCACGGCCTGCGGCCCGCCGTCCGTCAGCGCTCGCACCAGGGCCGTGCCGACGATCGCGCCGTCGGCGTAGGCGCCGATCTCGCGGACGTGCGCGGCCTGGGAGACGCCGAGGCCGACGCACACATGCTCCGCCCCGGCATCCTGGGCCCGGCGGACCACGGTCTCGGCGACGGTGGACACCGCGTCGCGGGCGCCGGTGACGCCCATGACCGACACGGCGTACACGAAGCCGCGGGAGGACTCGACGGTGAGGCGCACACGCTCGTCCGTGGACGAGGGCGCGGTGAGGAACACGCGGTCCAGGCCGTGACGGTCCGAGGCCTCCATCCAGGCGCCGGCCTCCTCGGGCACGAGGTCAGGGGTGACGAGACCGGCGCCACCGGCCTCGGCGAGGCGGCGCGCGAACTCGTCGACGCCCATGCGGTCCACGAGGTTCCAGTACGTCATCACCAGCACCGCGGCGTGGGTGCGCTGGGTCACGCGTCGGATGATGTCGAAGACGTCGGCCACGCGGAAACCTGCCTGCAGCGCCGCCTGGGTCGCGGCCTGGATCACGGGGCCGTCCATCACGGGGTCCGTGTAGGGCAGGCCCAGCTCGATGACGTCGGCGCCGTTCTCCGCGGCGGCGACGACGGCCTCGACGCACTCGTCCACGGACGGGTAGCCGGCCGGCAGGAAGGCGACGAGGCCGGTGCGGCCGGCCGCCTTCGCGGCGTCCAGGGCCGCGGCGGTCTTGGAGTGCACGGTCATGCCGGTCACTGCTCCTCTCCGGGGGTCATCTCCTCGAGCGGGTCCTTCTCCTGCGCGGCCGTGCCGAGGCCGAACCAGGCCGCCGCGGTGGCGACGTCCTTGTCCCCGCGGCCGGAGAGGTTCACGATGATGATCCGCTCCTGACCCTCCGGGGCGTCCGGACCCACGAGGCCCTCGTCCGACCAACGCCGGGCCAGGCGCAGCGCGCCGGCCAGGGCGTGGGCCGACTCGATGGCGGGTGTGATGCCCTCGGTGCGCGTGAGCCGGAGGAAGGCGTCCATGCACTCGGTGTCCGAGACCGGCTCGTAGACGGCGCGGCCCGTGTCGTGCAGGAAGGCGTGCTCCGGGCCGACGGCCGGGTAGTCCAGGCCGGCGGAGATCGAGTGGGAGTCGATCGTCTGCCCGTCCTCGTCCTGCATCAGGTACGTGCGGGCGCCGTGCAGCACGCCGGTGCGTCCGAGCGTGATGGACGCGGCGTGGCGCCCGGTCTCGAGGCCCTCGCCCCCGGCCTCGAAGCCGTAGAGCTCCACCTCGGGGTCGTCGAGGAAGCCGTGGAACAGGCCCATCGCGTTGGACCCGCCGCCCACGCACGCCGCGACGGCGTCCGGCAGGCGGCCGGCCTGGGCCAGGATCTGCTCGCGGGCCTCTTCGCCGATCACGGAGTGGAAGTAGCGCACCATGGCGGGGAACGGGTGCGGGCCCGTGACCGTGCCCATCAGGTAATGCGTGGTGTCCACGGAGGCGACCCAGTCCCGCAGGGCCTCGTTGATCGCGTCCTTGAGGGTGCGGGCACCGATCGCCACGGGGACCACCTCGGCGCCGAGCATCTGCATGCGGGCCACGTTCAGGGCCTGGCGGCGGGTGTCCTCCTCCCCCATGTACACGGTGCACTCCATGCCGAACAGCGCGGCCGCCGTCGCCGTGGCCACGCCGTGCTGGCCGGCGCCGGTCTCCGCGATCAGGCGCGTCTTGCCCATGCGGCGGGCGAGCAGCGCCTGGCCGATCACGTTGTTGATCTTGTGCGAGCCGGTGTGGTTGAGGTCCTCGCGCTTGAGGAAGATGCGCACGCCGGGGGTGTCCGCGGCGAACCGCGGCACCTCGCTCAGCAGGGAGGGCCGGTTCACGTAGTCCCGGAACAGGGTCCGCAGCTCGGCCTCGAAGGCGGGGTCCTGCCGCGCCTCCTCGTAGGTGCGGGTGAGCTCCTGCAGCGCGGCCATGAGGGACTCGGGCATCCACTGCCCCCCGTAGTCGCCAAAGTAGGGCCCGGCCTGACCCTGATAGGGCCCCTCGAACTCGATCGCGGGCTCGGTGCTCGGACGGTCGGCGCTCATGGCGACCACGCTCCTCGGGTCTGGTTCGGTCAGCGGACGGTGAGGGACGCGGCGCGGAACGCGCGCAGCGCCACCTCGGGGGCGCCGTGGCGCACGAGGGCCTCGCCCACGAGCACGACGTCGGCGCCCGCGGCGGCGTAGGCCTTGATCTGCTCCTCGGACTCGACGCCCGACTCGGCGACCCGGACGACGTCCTCGGGCAGCCCGTCGGCCAGCGCTGCGTAGCGGGCCGGGTCGACGTCCAGGGTCTTGAGGTTGCGCACGTTGACGCCGAGGATACGGGCGCCGGCGGCGACGCCGCGCTCGATCTCCTCGGGCGTGTGGGCCTCCACGAGGGCGTGCATGCCCAGCAACTCGGTGAGCTGCAGGAAGCCGGCCAGCTCGGCGTCGTCGAGGGCGGCCACGATCAGCAGGACGAGGTCGGCCCCGTGGGCGCGGGCCTCGTGGATCTGGTACTCGGTGACGGTGAAGTCCTTGCGCAGGACCGGCAGATCGACGGCGGCGCGCACGGCGTCCAGGTCGGCCAGGCTACCGCCGAAGCGGCGGGCCTCGGTGAGCACGGAGACGGCGCTGGCGCCGCCTCGCTCGTACGCGCGGGCCAGGGTGGCCGGCTCGGGGATCTCGGCGAGCGCGCCCTTGGAGGGGCTCGCCCGCTTCACCTCGGAGATCACCCGGATCCCCGCCGGGTCGGTGCGTCCGCCGTGCAGGGCCGCGTGGGCGTCACGCGGCGCGGGGGCGGCGGCCACCAGCTCGGCCAGGCGCGCCTCGGGCACGGCACGGCGACGAGGCTCGAGGTCCTCGCGGACGCCGTCGATGATCTCCTGGAGGACGGACACGCGGATCAGTGACCGTGCTGGCCGCGACCCGCGCCGGCCTTGCCGGCGACGAAGCCCACGACGACGCCCACGGCCATCAGGGCCAGCCCGATCCACACGACGACGCTCCAGTCGGCGAGCAGGCCGACGCAGCCGGCCACGAAGCCGACGAGCACGAGCGCCACCATGGCCCACGCGCCGGGCGTGCTGCCGTGGCCGGGCAGCTCGAGGTGGGTCGGGTCGTTGAGCACCCGGCCGTCCTCGGTGACGACGACGTCCTCGACGGCGCCGTTGCGGGCGGCGCGACGGGTGGTGGGCTCGGTGTGCGGGGTGTTCGCGGTGTGGCTCATGGCTGTCCCTCACTGGTGCGTGGTGTACATGACGACTGTCCCTCATTGTGCCATGCGGGCACGGGGCCGGGCCCGCGTGACCCGGGACGACCCGGGCGGTGTGGGACGCGCCGAGAGACGGGCGCTCAGGTGGGGTCGTTGCCGCGGGACAGCTCGTCCCACGCGTCCATCTGGTCCACGCGTCGGCGCTGTGCCGCCTCGCGGGCGGACTGCGCGGGCTGCTCCCCGGCCACGGCCGGGCTGGGCTCGGAGGCCGCCGGCGTCTTCTCGTAGCGCCGGGACGAACGCCAGCCGCGGCCCGCCACGGCCGCCGCGACGCCGCACAGCGCCGCGAGCACGCCGCCGGCCGCCGCGACCCACGGCCACGCCGTCACGGCGTAGTCCTGCGCGAGCGCGGTGGTCCCCGTCGCGTCGGCGACCGCGGCGGCCGCCGTCGTCGCCGGATCCAGGGCGGCGGTGACCGAGGTCGAGGCGATCACGACCCCGGCCAGCGCCATGAGCACCCCGACGATCACGGCGCCGAGCCGCCGGGCGGTGGTCAGGGCGAGGGCACCGGCCATCACGACGAGCGCCATGGCTGTGGCGACGGGCGCGGCGGCCCCGCCCGACGTCGTCGCCTCGGAGGCGATCCCGCCGGACAGGCCCGTGGCGGTCACCCAGGTGCGGCCCGCCGTGAGCAGCACGAGCGCGCCGGCGGCCAGCGCGGCGAGGACGACGGTGCGGCGGCGCATCACGCCTGCCCCAGCTCGCCCGCGGTCAGCACGGACCGCAGCGGCGCCGTCGCCTTGGTGACGGTCTCGGCGGTCTCGGCGTCGGGATCGGAGTCGGCGACGATGCCGGCGCCGGCCTGCACGTGCGCCTGGCCGCGGTGCAGCGTGGCCGAGCGGATGTTGATCGCCATGTCCATGTTGCCTGCCAGGTCGAAGTAGCCGACCACGCCGCCGTAGGGCCCGCGCTCGGTCGGCTCCCACTCGTCCAGCAGCTGCAGGGCGCGGGGCTTCGGGGCGCCGGACAGCGTGCCGGCGGGGAAGGCGGCGCGGAGGACGTCGAGCGCGTCGACGTCGTCGCGCATGCGGCCCTCCACGTGCGAGACCAGGTGGAGGATGTGACTGAAGGCCTCGAGCTCCATGAACTGGGTGACCTCGACGGTGCCGGGGCGGCACACGCGCGAGAGGTCGTTGCGGGAGAGGTCCACGAGCATGAGGTGCTCGGCTCGCTCCTTCTCGTCCTCCACCAGGTCCTTGCCGAGGAGGCGGTCGTCCTCCTCGGTGGCCCCGCGCCGCCGTGAGCCGGCGATCGGATGGGTGACCACGCGGCGGTCCCGCACGGTGACGAGCGCCTCGGGTGAGGAGCCCACGATCTCGTACGGCTCCCCGTCCGGGGTCTCGAAGGAGAAGAGGTACATGTAGGGGCTCGGGTTCACCATGCGCAGGACGCGGTACACGTCCAGACCGGTGGCGTCCGTGGTGACCGAGAGGCGGCGGGAGACGACGGCCTGGAACACCTCGCCGTCGCGGATCGCCCGCTGGGCCTTCGCGACGGCCTCGCGGAAGCCTTCGGGGCCCCACCGGTCCTCGGCCTGGGCGGCGACCTCGTCCGCGTCCGCCTCGAGCCAGCGGCGCGGGACGTCGCTGACCGGGTCCGCGGCCGGGGCGGCCAGTCGCTCGACCATGGCGTCCAGGCGGGCGAGCGCGTCGTCGTAGGCGCGGTCCGCGCCGGTGGCCAGGCCGTTGCCGTTCACCGCGTTGGCGATCAGCGTCACGGTGCCGTCCATCGCATCGTGCACGGCCAGGTCGGTGACGAGGTTCATCGCGAGGTCGGGCAGGCCGAGGTGGTCCTCGGGCGGATGCGGCAGGCGCTCCCACGCGCGGACCGTGTTCCAGCCCAGGAAGCCGGCCATGCCGGAGACGAGGTGCGGCAGAACGCCTCCGACCTCGGCGCGCACGTCCGTGCGCAGCAGGCGCAGGCACGCCGCGAGCACGTCCAGGGCGCGGCCCTGCGTGGGCAGCCCCTCGGGCGGGGTGCCCCGCCAGTGCGCCTCACCGTCCCGCGAGGTCAGGGTGACGGCGGAGCCGGCCCCGATGAAGCTGTACCGGGACCACGCCGCGCCCGGGGCGGCGGACTCCATCAGGAAGGTGCCGGGGCGGGAGCCGGCCAGACGCCGATGGATCGCCAGCGGCGTGAGGCCGTCCGCCAGCACCGTGCGGACCACGGGGATCACGCGGGCGGTGTCCGCCAGACGCAGGAACTCCGCGCGGGAGGGAGTGGTGGCGGCGGTCATCGGGCGGCCTCCTCGGGGTCGACGGCGGCCGGCGCCATGACGAGCTCGCGGCCGGTGAAGCAGGTGCGGGTGCCCGTGTGGCAGGCGGGGCCGGTCTGGTCCACGGTGAGCAGCAGGGTGTCGCCGTCGCAGTCCGTGTGGACCGCGCGCACCCGCTGCAGATGGCCCGAGGTCTCCCCCTTACGCCACAGCTCGCCGCGCGAGCGGGACCAGTAGGTGGCCCAGCCGGTCTCGAGCGTCGCGCGCAGGGACTCCTCGTTCATCCACGCCATCATGAGCACCTCACCGGTGCCCTCCTGCTGGGCGATGGCGGGCACCAGGCCACGGTCGTCGAAGGTCACGGAGGCCACGAGGTCGTCGGGCGGGGAGATGCTCATGGAGGTCCAGTCTAGGGAGCCGGAGCGGGGCGTGGCCGCCGGGGTCAGCGGACGGTGTGCCCCGCCTGCCGCAGCGCGTCCTTGACGCGGGCGAGCATGTCGTCCGGGCCGAAGTGGAACAGGGAGGCGGCGAGCACCGCGTCCGCACCGGCCGCGACGGCGGGCGGGAAGTGCTCGGGCTCGCCGGCGCCGCCGGAGGCGATCAGCGGCACGCGTGTCACGGCGCGCACGTCCCGGATCATCTCCAGGTCGAAGCCCTCGCGGGTGCCGTCCGCGTCGATCGAGTTGAGCAGGATCTCCCCCACCCCGCGCGCGGAGGCCTCCCGGCACCAGGCGACGGCGTCGATGCCCGTGCCCTGGCGGCCGCCATGGGTGGTGACCTCGTAGCCGGAGGCGCAGCCCGGGTCCTCCGTGCGCCGGGCGTCGAGGGAGAGCACGAGGACCTGGGACCCGAAGCGTCGGGTGATCTCCGTGATCACCTCGGGCCGGGCCACGGCCGCCGTGTTGACGGAGACCTTGTCCGCCCCCGTGCGCAGCAGCCGGTCCACGTCCTCGACGGTGCGCACACCGCCGCCCACGGTCAGCGGGATGAAGACCTCCTCGGCCGTGCGCGTCACGACGTCATAGGTGGTCGCGCGGTCCGAAGTGGAGGCGGTGACGTCGAGGAACGTGATCTCGTCGGCGCCGGCGGCGTTGTAGCGACGGGCGAGCTCGACCGGGTCGCCCGCGTCGCGCAGGTTCTCGAAGTTCACGCCCTTGACCACGCGCCCGGCGTCCACGTCCAGGCAGGGGATGACACGCACGGCGAGGCTCACGTCGGCTCCTTCGTCTCGGGGGGCTCAGGCGGGACGGCGCGGGCCGTCAGAGGCGGATCGCGTGGATCGCGGAGATGAGGATGCCGCGGGCGCCCAGGGCGTACAGCTCGTCCATGACGCGGTTGGCGTCCGGCTTGCGGACCATGGAGCGCACGGCGACCATCGTCTCGTCCCGCAGCGGGGAGACCGTCGGTGACTCCAGCCCCGGGGTGACCGCGGTGGCCGCCTCCAGCAGGTCACGACGGATGTCGTAGTCGATCATGACCCAGCGGCGGGCCACGAGCACGCCCTTGAGGCGCCGCAGCAGCACGTCGAGACCCGCGGGGCGCTCCCCCGCACGGCCGATCAGCACGGCCTCCGAGTCGAGGATGGGCTCGCCGAAGACCTCCATGCCGGCGGCGCGGAGGGTGCTGCCGGTTTCCACGACGTCGGCGATCGCGTCTGCCACGCCGAGCTTGACGGAGGACTCCACGGCGCCGTCGAGGTGGACCACCTCCGCGTCGAGGCCGGTGCGCTCCAGGTAGGCGTGCAGCAGCCCGTCGTAGCTGGTGGCGATGCGCCTGCCGGCCAGCTCGGACTCGGAGGCGAACGTGCCCACGGGCGCGGCCAGTCGGAACACGGACCGGCCGAAGCCCAGCGCCATAATCTCCTCCGCTGTGCCCTCGACCTGGGCGTCGCGGAACAGGTCCCGCCCGGTGAGGCCGACGTCGAGGGTGCCCTTGCCCACGTACACCGCGATGTCCCGGGGACGCAGGTAGAAGAACTCCACCTGGTTCTCGGGGTCCACGAGCACCAGCTCGCGGGAGTCGCGGCGCTGGCGGTAGCCGGCCTCCTGCAGGATCTCACGGGCGGCCTCGGCGAGGGCGCCCTTGTTCGGAACGGCGATGCGCAGCACGCGTCGGTCTCCTCGGGGATGCGGTGGGGCGGGCGGGGAACGGGGCCGGCGGCCTCAGAGGTGGCGGTAGACGTCCTCGAGGTTGATGCCGCGGGCGATCATCATGGTCTGCACGTGGTACAGCAGCTGAGAGATCTCCTCGGCGGCGGCCTCATCCGACTCGTACTCGGCGGCCATCCAGACCTCGGCCGCCTCCTCGACGACCTTCTTGCCGATCGCATGGACGCCGGCGTCGATCTGGGCCACGGTGCCGGAGCCCTCGGGGCGCTCCTGCACCTTGCGCGTCAGTTCCGCGTACAGCTCGTCGAAGGTCTTCACGGGACCACCCTAGCGACCCGGCCCCTCCAGCCCGGACCGCAGTCGGTCATTGTGACGGACGGGACGGCGGGGTCTTCGCCCCGCGCTGCACCTGTGAGCCCACGCGGTACGTCCAGGCCGCCCAGCATCCTCCCCCTCCCCGGCCTGCATGCTCTTCCATCCCATCGGGACACGAGCGCGAGGCATCGCGGCTCCAGGACGAATCCACGAGACTCGGTCGTCCTTCGGGCGGCCATCCGATCCACCTCCCAGCGGGCCACGCGGCAGGGGGTGAGGGGGGACGGGCTGAACGCGCCCGTGCGGTCCGAACAGACGGCCCGGGCGAGCTCCGACAGGTGGGCACGACACGCTCATTTCTGACCCCAGCGACGACACCGCTCCTTGCACACCTGTGACACCGCCCGGTGGATCACTGCCCCGAACTCCGCCCGGGCCCACCGCACTGATCTGTTGGGCGGCGCGGCCGCGCCTACGTCGCCGACGGGGAACCGGCATGATGCGGCGAGCGGTCCTGCGGAGGAATCGCCGGCGTGGCCCTCCTCCCCCTCCTAGATGAAAGCAGAGCGCCGTGCTCGGACCCTCGGATTGGACCATGACCCACCACGATGAAGGCGACCCATTCCGTCCCGCGCGCCGGCGCACCACCGTGCGAGGCGTCGGCCGACTCCCACCGGGGCTGGCCTGCAGGTCCCCGACGGTCTGTCCCACCACGGCATGGACCCTCCTCCACTTCTGTCCAACAGCCCGGGCCGGGGCTGTGACTGACGTGATGGCCTTGTGGGTGGGCGGGGTGGGTGAAGGGGTATACCCGCCTGGACGCCGCCCCCACGCCTCTATGCGTCGCTCCGACCCCGTCACCCGTACCAGGTGGCCTCGGGATACCGCTCCAGCGGCCATGCCAGCTCAGCCCCGGACGCCGCCCAGCCCGGCGCGCTCGGCTCGAACACCTGGAACTGCAATGCATCCAGGAGCACCGCGTCCAGATCCCCCTCGCACTCGGCCAGACGCACCCCCAGGTCCGTGCGGTGCCCGATCACCCCTCCCGGGTCCGCTGGGGACGGGCCGGCCTGCCAGGCCACCACCGTCAGCACACCCCCGCTCACGTCGGCGTCGAGGAGACGCGCGTGAGTCTCACGGCTGAAGTACCTCTGGACCAGCGCGGACATCACCCAGCGCACCTCAGCCGTGGACGGCAGCTCTAAGGGCGGCAGGGCATCCGGCGCAGTCATCTCCCCAGGGTAGGAACGAGTCCTCGTACCCGGATGGCCCCTCTGGGGACAGCTGCGCCCTGGCGCCGGCCCCTTGCGGTTGCAGGCTCACTCACACCAGAACGGGGCCGGGCGGACCTCACACGCCTCTCGCTCCACCAGGCCGATCCCTCCCACCAGGACAGGCCAGGCAGCCAGCACCAACAGAGCAAGCACCGCGGCCGTCCAGGCCCACCGAGAGCGAGGGGATCTGGATCGAGCGAACCGGACGCCGCAGACGGCCGAGCATGCGACGGCGAGGAGCTGCCCCACGCTGACGAGCAAGGAAGGCGCCCCCACGGGAGCGTGGCTGCCCTGGGCGAACTCCGCGACGGCGTAGGCGGCCATGAAGACGGCTATGGCCACGGGAACGATGAGCACCAGCAGCACGAGCGCCAGGACCACTTGCGGTGCGGACCGCCCCGAGGCCCGGCCAGCTGGGGTGGATTCGATCATCGGGTGATCTCCGAAGCTCAAGGGCGGATGGGTTGGGCCCGAGAGCCCAGCTACGAGGGCTCTACGAGTACGCCGAAAGAAACCTAGACCACGACCGATCCACCGGCGACCCCTGCCCATGAAGACTCAAGCAGCACCCACACCCAGCGCCCCGGCACAATCGGCCGTTTGTGGCCATCCTGGCTCGCGCCATATGCATGGACACAAGTTCGAGGCTGTCCGAGGTAGGGACCAGGTACTTCACTTCGACCGGCGCCGACGAACTGGTTGACATCTCCGGCCCGCCGGGCTCTGCTTGCCCTCATGACTGAACAGGTTCGCCTGCGGCCACTTTCCCCGGGGGATGCACCCGAGATGACCAGGGTTCTAGCCGACCCGGCCCTCTACCAGTACACCGGGGGTGAACCGCCGACCGTTGAGGGGCTCACCCGCCAGTACACCCTTCAGAGCCGGGGCCACTCGGCTGATGAGACCGAGACCTGGCTCAATCACGTGGTGGTATTCGAGACCTCCGGGGAAGCACTCGGCTACGTTCAAGCCACTATCCCGGTCTCTGGCCAGCCCGCCGAAATCGCCTGGGTCATCGGAGCACCGTGGCAACGCCAGGGCTACGCCTCAGCAGCAGCTGCTCTCCTGCTGGCCGAACTCGCGGACATGGGCGTGAAACAGGTCATCGCCCATATCCACCCCGATCATGAGGCGTCAGCCGCCGTGGCCCGTCGAATCGGAATGAGCCCGACCGGCGAGGTCGTGGACGGCGAAGTCCGATGGGAGGGCCCGGTGACCCCCAGGGGATGACCGGCCCCTCCCCCACGTCCCCCGCCTTGGGGCGTCGAGGCCACACCCCACCTTGCCCTGCGATCGGTTACCGGTGGTAATGTGCCGCCATTATTCATTCGACCCCTTATGGAGCCCCTGAATACATGAGCGACGGCCCAGCCGCCTGCCCTGGTGACAGTCCGAGCGTCACCCCCACCCCCACCCCGCAGCTGGCGGGGTCGCCTGCACCTCGTGGGGAGGTGACTCAGGCATGGATCAAGTCCTGACACTGATCCTCGGATCCCTCATCATCCTGGCGATCATCGCCGCCAACGGCTTCTTCGTGGCCCAGGAATTCGCGTACATGTCTGTAGACCGCGTCCGCCTGCAGACCGCCGCCAAGGCCGGCGACCGCGCCGCCGCCCGCGCACTGCAGGTCACTCGCCGCACCTCCTTCATGCTCTCCGGCGCGCAGCTGGGGATCACGGTCACAGGCCTCATGGTGGGCTACGTGGCAGAGCCGATGGTGGGTGCTGCCCTGACCGAGTTGCTCGGCGGCACCGCACTGCCTTCTGAAGTGGTCATCGCCATCTCCACGCTGGGCGTACTGGTGGTGGCCACCCTGGTGCAGATGATCATCGGCGAGCTGTACCCCAAGAATTTGGCCATCGCCAACCCCGAGCCCCTGGCCCGCGCTCTGGCCCGGCCCACGCAGATCTACCTCGGCCTGTTCGGCAGTCTCATCTGGGTCTTCGACAAGGCGGCCGAGGTGCTGCTCAAGTTCCTGCGCATCGAGCCAGTGCACGACGTCGACAGCACCGCCACCGCCGAGGACCTGGACCGCATTGCCCTGGACTCCAGAGCTTCCGGATCCTTGCCCGCGGAGGTCTCCGTCCTGATCGACCGGGTGCTGGACTTCCCAGACCAGGACGTGCAGCACGCGATGGTGCCCCGCTCGCGTGTGGACGAGGTTCAGCCCCAGACCTCCCTGGCTCAGGTGCGCGACCTGATGGCCACCGGCCACACTCGCTACCCGGTGATCTCGAACGAACACGAACCGCTCGGGGTAGTCCACCTCACCGACGTGCTCGGTGGGACCCGGATGGCCCCGGACACCCCCGTGTCCGCCCTGATGCGCCCTGCACTGGTGCTGCCCACGATGATGTCCCTGCCCGACGCAGCCCGGGAGCTCGACGGCTCAGGGCAGCAGATGGCGTGCATCGTGGACGAGTTCGGCGGCTTCGTCGGCGTGCTCACAGTGGAAGACCTCGCGGAGGAGCTCGTGGGCGAGCTCACGGACGAGCACGACCTGCACCCCCAGGAGGAGATCACCGCCACAGGCCTGCACTCCTGGGTCCTGAGCGCAGAGGCCCACCTGGACGAGCTCGAGCGCCTCGTCGGGCACCCCCTGCCCGTGACCGAGGCCGAGTCCGCCGCCGGTCTGACCATCGACGCTCTGGGCCGTCTGCCCCGGGAAGGCGAGGTCATCACGATCGACCTGCCCGAGGACCCACGAGACTTCGGGGCTGAGGAGGTCTACGACCGCCACCTGCAGGTCGAGGTGCTCTCCATCCGACGCAGGGTCCCGGCTCGACTGCGGATCCACCTCATCGAGGTGCCCCGCTCTGACACCGCCGGCAGCCATGCCGCCCACGAGGCCCAGCCCGACGCCACCACGGACGAGGAGCGATGATGCACGGTCCACTGATCGTCATGCTCGTGACCACAGGGCTGATCGTGCTCAGCGCGATCTTCGTCATCATGGAGTTCTCCCTGCTGGGCGCCCGCCGGCACCGACTGGAGGCCGAGGCAGGACGCAGCCGCGCCGCACGGGCCGCTCTCAAGGGAGTCGACGAGCTGACCCTCATGCTCGCCGCAGCCCAGTTGGGCATCACCTTGTGCACCTTCGCCCTGGGGGCGATCACCAAGCCGGCCGTCGACGCATGGCTCGGCCCCGTCCTGGAGGACTGGGGCATCCCCGCAGCGGCAGCCGGAACCGCCTCCTTCGTCCTGTCCTTGCTGGTCGTGACCTTCCTTCACCTGGTCATCGGGGAGATGGCCCCCAAGTCTTGGGCCATTGCCCACCCCGAGGCCGCAGCCAAAGCCGTGGCCGTGCCCGCACGCGCCTTCGTCTGGAGCGTTCGCCCCCTGCTGCTGCTGGCCAACCGGCTGGCCAACCGCCTGGTGACCCTCAGCGGCGTCACCCCCGTGGACCAGGCCGCCGTGGGCGGCTACGACGCAGCGGCCATTCGTCAGCTGGTTGAGCACTCCGCCGCCGCCGGCACCCTGGACCGGCAGAAGCATGAAACCTTGGCCGGTGCCCTGGACCTTCAGACCCTCACTCTCGGGGACCTCCTCCCCCAGGGTCAGCACCCGGTCAAGGTCGCCCCCGACGCCGACGTCGAGGCGGTCCAGAATGCCGCTGCGCGCTCAGGGCACCTGCGTATCCTGGTCCAGCCGGACCATACCCCTGAGAGCGTTCCGGGCGTCGTCCACGTGCGGGACACCCTCACGATGGAGCCTTCTGCGCCAATCCAGCCGCTCATCCAGGAGGCTCTGACGCTGCCCTCCACCACACCGTTGCACGAAGCACTTGCCTCCATGCGCCGCAACAGCCGTCAGCTGGCCGCAGTGACCCAGGACGACCGGTTCACTGGGGTCGTCACCCTCACCGACGTCTTGCGCGGAGTGTTGCCCCGCGCGGCTTAGGGCGTGTTGCCAAAGGGTAGTAGTCAGCCAATGCAGTGTCGCGGCGAGGCAGGGCCCGGCGTGATAGCTCCGGGCGTACTTGTCCGAGCGCATCGCGATTCCTCGCCACTGTTTGAGCCGGTTGAAGCATCGCTCCACGACATTGCGGCCCCGATAGCGCTGGCGCTGGTCTCCACCGAAGTCGATCGGTCTTCCTGGGCGGCGGCGCCGGTGCGCGATCTGATCGGCCCGCTCGGGGATCGTGGCCGCGATGCTATGCCGGCGCAGCCAAGCCCGCTTCGCCTTCGAGGGGTAGCCCGTGTCCGCAATCAGGCGGTCAGGCCGCGCCCTGGGCCGCCCACGGGCGCCGGCCACGCTGATCAGCTCCAGCGGGTGGCCAACATCGAGGTGTCCGCCACCTGCCCGCCGGTCACCACGAACGCCAGCACCCTGCCCTTGCCATCACAGACCAGATGATTCTTCGTCGTCAGACCGCCACGGGAGCGTCCGATGGCATGATCAGCCGGCTCGTCCCCGGATTTCTTGTAGTTCGTCAGGGCCCCCTGTGGGGCGGGGCAGGGTCGCCCCGTGCGGATGGACGCGCACGATCGTGGAATCGATCGAGGCCACCCAATCCAGCTCGCCAGCCTGCTGTGCCATCGACTGAGTGCGCGCGAGCACGCGCTCCCACACACCCTGGGCGGCCCACCGGTTGAAGTTCTTGTAGATCGCGTTCCAGTTCCCGAACCGCTCGGGCAGATCCCGCCACGGCGCCCCCGTGCGGAAGCGCCACGCGGTGGCCTCGACCACCGCGCGCCGATCCACCGGGGGCCGACCCGTGGACTTCGGGGCAGGGAACAGCGGGCCGATCACGGCCCAGACCTCGTCCGAGATGACATCACGCGACACCCCTCAAGACTGGCGCACCCAAAGCTTGAAACCCTTTAGCAACACGCTCTAGGGGCGGAGGCTGGCGATGAGCTCCTCGGCCCTGGCGCGGATCTCGTCGCGAACCGGGCGGACCTCGTCGATTCCCTTGCCGGCCGGATCGTCGAGCTGCCAATCCTCGTAAGGCTTTCCGGGGTAGAACGGGCAGGCGTCACCGCAGCCCATAGTGATCACGACGTCGGAGGCCTGGACGGATTCCGGGGTGAGAATCTTGGGCGTCTGGTGGGAGAGGTCGATCCCGACATCTCCATCGCGGCCACGGCTGCGGGGTTGATCGTGTCGGCGGGTGCGGAACCGGCGGAGCGGACCTTGATGCGGTTGCCGGCGAGTTCACGAAGCCAGCCGGCTGCCATCTGCGAACGACCGGCGTTGTGGACGCAGACGAACAGGACACTGGGCCGTGCGGTCGGGAGGATCTCCAAAGTCGGCGGCGGGGGTTCAGGCGATGTCGAGGAAGGAACGGAGCTCGGCGAAGGCCGACGGCACAACGGAGTAGTGCGCCCAGCGGCCCTTCTGCTCGCGCGTGAGCAGGCCAGCGTCGACGAGCTTCTTCATGTGGTGACTCACGGTCGGCTGGCTGATGCCCAGCGGCTCGGTGAGATCACAGGCGCAGACCGAATTGCAACCCTGAGCAGCGACATGGGATAGAAGCCGGAGACGGGTCGGATCGGAAAGCGCCTTGAGCAAGAACGCGATCCTCTCGGCCTCGACGCTGTCGACGGGCCCCGCTGAGAGCCTGCAGCACTCCTCAGGGCCGTTCATCGTCTCGAGCCCGGCAGCTGTGATCGCGGTCGTCGTGGACATGTCCCCACCTTACATTGACAGTCATCGATGTGAAGCATAGCGTTCGCATTGATATCCGTCGATGGAAGGTTCGGCCCCCCTCATGAGTACGACCACCAAGGATGTGGAGCAGCCCCGCGTGATGAAGGAGATGTCCTTCCTCGATCGCTGGCTCCCGGTGTGGATCCTGGCCGCCATGGCAGTGGGTCTCCTGCTGGGACGGTTCATCCCCGGCCTGAACACCGCGCTGGAGGCGGTGAAGATCGGATCCGTGTCCCTGCCCATTGCGATCGGACTGTTGGTGATGATGTACCCGGTCCTGGCGAAGGTCCGCTACGACGAGACCCGGCGCATCGGCGCGGACCGACGCCTGCTGGTGACCTCGCTGGTGCTGAACTGGATCGTCGGCCCGGCACTCATGTTCGCCCTGGCCTGGATCTTCCTGGCCGACCTTCCGGAGTACCGCACCGGCCTGATCATCGTCGGGCTCGCACGCTGCATCGCGATGGTCCTCATCTGGAACGACCTCGCCTGCGGTGACCGAGAAGCAGCTGCGGTGCTGGTCGCGATCAACTCCGTCTTCCAGGTGATCGCCTTCGGTGCCCTGGGCTGGTTCTACCTCCAGGCGCTGCCGTCCTGGCTGGGGCTGCCGACCACGTCGGCCGAGTTCTCGATCGGCGCGATCGTCCTCAGCGTGCTGATCTTCCTCGGGATCCCGCTGGTCGCAGGGTTCCTGACCCGCATCCTCGGTGAGCGAGCCAAGGGTCGGACCTGGTACGAGGAGCGGTTTCTCCCGAAGATCAGTCCCTGGGCGCTGTACGGGCTGCTGTTCACCATCGTGCTGCTGTTCGCCCTCCAGGGCGACGCGATCATCTCCGCACCGGGAGACGTGGCCCGCATCGCCCTGCCGCTGCTGGTCTACTTCGTCGTCATGTTCCTGGGGTCCTTCCTGCTCGGCCGCGCGATCGGCCTCGACTACGCGAAGTCCACGACCGTCGCGTTCACGGCCTCGGGTAACAACTTCGAGCTCGCCATCGCCGTCGCCATCGGCACCTTCGGAGTCACCTCCGGCCAGGCCCTCGCCGGCGTCGTCGGCCCGCTGATCGAAGTCCCCGTCCTCGTCGCCCTCGTCTACGTCGCCCTCGCTATGGGGCGGCGCCTGTTCCCCGGCGACACCACCGCCCCCACCCGATGACCCCACAGAAGGATCCCCTCGCCATGACCACGAAGCGCCCTTCAGTCCTGTTCGTCTGCGTGAAGAACGGCGGCAAGTCCCAGATGGCCGCCGCCCTCATGCGCCATCACGCCGGGGATGAGGTCGACGTGCATTCCGCCGGCACCCGCCCGGGCACCGCCATCAACGCCCAGTCCGCGGAGGCGATCGCCGAGGTCGGCGCGGACATGTCCTCCGCCGTCCCGCAGCCGGTCACCCCCGAGCTGCTGCGAAGCGTCGACCACGTGATCGTCATCGGCGACGAAGCCGTCATCAAACCCGTCGAGGGCATGACCGCGCCGGTCACGACCTGGCACACCGATGAGCCCTCTCAGCGCGGCATCGAAGGGATGGAGCGGATGCGCTTGGTCCGCGACGACATCGACACCCACGTCCGCAAGCTCCTGACCGACCTCACCGGCACCGCGAACTGACCGCCCCGCAGCAAGGAGACTCATCATCTTGACCACCGCAACGAACTCACATCCCGTGGCCATCATCGGCGCCGGCCCCATCGGATTGGCCGCCGCCGCCCACCTCTCTGAGCGCGGCCTGCCGTTCCTGATCCTCGAGGCCGGGACCGCGGCAGGAGCCGCGATCGCCGAGTGGGGGCACACGCGGCTCTTCTCGCCGTGGCAGTACAACCTCGACGCCGCCGCACAGCGTCTCCTCGAAGCTGCCGGCTGGACCGCACCCGACGCCGACGTTCTCCCGACCGGTCACGAACTGCGCGAGCATTACCTCGAACCGCTCGCGCAGCTTCCCCAGCTCGCCGAGTCGATCCGCTACGGGGCGCGGGTCAGCGCCGTCTCCCGCGCCGGCATCGACAAGACCCGCACCGCACGCCGCGAGGAGACCCCCTTCCTCGTCCGAATCGAGACCGCTGACGGGCACATCGACGATGTCCTCGCCTCGGCCGTCATCGACGCCTCCGGCACCTGGTCCACGCCCAACCCGCTCGGACAGGCCGGGCTCCTTGCTCCCGGCGAGCAGCAGGCCCGCGCCGCGGGCCACATCACCGCGCCGCTGCCTGACGTGCAGGGCCGCGACCGTGACCGCTTCGCCGGCAAGCGAGTCATGGTGACCGGTGCCGGCCACTCAGCCGCCAACACCCTGCTGGACCTCGCGGACCTGGAGGCCGACACCACCATCATGTGGGCCGCTCGCACCGCAGACCTCACCCGCGTCTACGGGGGCGGCGACCAGGACGAACTCGCAGCCCGAGGAGCGCTCGGCTCGCGACTGCGCCAGCTGGTCGACTCCGGACGCATCGCGGTCCTCACCTCCTTCACCATCACTCGCTTCAGAGCCGACGACACGCTGACCGTCCACGCTGTGACCCCGGACGGGGAGCGAGAAGTGAGCGTCGATGTGCTGGTGCCCGCCACCGGGTTCCGCCCTGATCTCGGAATGCTCTCCGAACTCCGCCTGGCCCTGGACCCGGCCGTCGAAGCACCGTCCCAGCTGGGGCCGCTGATCGATCCCGAGTTCCACGCCTGCGGATCCGTCGAGCCTCACGGTGAGCGAGTCCTCGCCCACCCGGAGACGAACTTCTACATCGTGGGGATGAAGAGCTACGGCCGCGCCCCCACCTTCCTCATGGCCACCGGCTACGAACAGGTCCGCTCCATCGCGGCAGCCCTGGCCGGCGACCGCAAAGCAGCCGACGCAGTCCACCTCGAACTACCCGAGACCGGCGTATGCACCACCGACCTCGGCGGCAGCTGCGACGCCCCAGCCCCAGCCGGCGACGCCTGCTGCAGCAGCCCGCAACTGACCGAGCTGTCCGTCGGCCGATGAGCAAACAGCGGGACGGCACGACGTTCTGTGCCGCCCCGCTGGGGCATAGCTTTACGAGGCGACACTGTAAGTTCAGCTCATACTGTATAGTTCAGTGAATGCTGACTATTGCCTCTCGTGTTGACGTGATGAACCGGTTGGGCCGGGCGATGGCCGACCCCACCCGGTCGCGGATCCTGATGACCTTGCTGGAACGGCCGGCATACCCGGCCGAACTGGCGCGGGACTTGGGGCTGACCCGGTCGAACGTGTCGAACCACCTGGCGTGCTTGCGAGACTGCGGGATCGCGGTCGCCGTTGCCGAGGGCCGCCAGACCCGGTACGAGATCGCCAATGCACACCTGGCGCGGGCGCTGACTGCTCTGGTCGAGGTCACCCTCGCGGTGGATGAGAGTGCCCCGTGCCTGGACCCGGCCTGCTCCGTGCCCGGCTGCTGCGAGAAGGGGGTGGGCGCGTGATCCTGTCCTCAGCCCTCCAGGCGATCGGTCTGTTCCTGGTTACCAACATCGACGACCTGATCGTGCTATCCCTGTTCTTCGGCCGTGGTGCGGGCCAGCGTGGGACCACCGTCCGAATCCTGGTCGGCCAGTACCTCGGCTTCGCCGGCATCCTGGGTGCGGCAGTGCTCGTGTCCTTGGGCGCGGGCGCGTTCTTGCCTCCGGGGGTCATCCCCTACTTCGGGCTCATCCCGCTGGGCCTGGGAGTGTGGGCGGCCTGGCAGGGGTGGCGCAGAGGCGAAGACGATGATGACGCCAAGATCGAGGGCAAGAATGTCGCCGTCTGGACCGTGGCCGGGGTGACCTTCGCCAACGGCGGGGACAACATCGGCGTCTACGCCCCGGTCTTCCTCAGCGTCGGCCCGGGGGCTGTGGCTGCCTACTGCATCGTGTTCCTGGCCCTGGTCGCGGTGCTGGTGGGCCTGGCCAAGTTCGTCGCCACCCGCAGACCGATCGCTGAGGTCCTGGAGCGCTGGGAACACATCCTGTTCCCCATCGTGCTGATCGGCCTGGGTTTCTTCATCCTGGTCAGCGGCGGGGCCTTCGGTTTCTAACCACGCTTCCTGATCGGCGGCCACCACCACAAAGAGATCTCCGGGCATTGTCGATGCCGACGTCCTGGCGATCGTTGCTGGCCCCAGCTTGCGAACAGTGTCGTTCCTGGATGGACGGTCCTTGCCGCCACGTATCTCAGCAAGAATGCCGCCACATACCTGCAACAGTCACAGCCAGACGGCCGAAGACTGACGTCAATCAGTGCGCCACAACACCGGCCCCAGCAGGGTTTGTAGCAGACGCCTTTCAGCCTGCCCACGTTGCGCAGGGAACACGGGGCCAGCACCCAGGACGCACAGGGGTCCTCAGCCCTGGAAGGGATAGGCGTCGCCGATGGCCTGGAGGATCAGCTCAGACCCCTCGACCTGTCGCACCGGTCAGTGCATCAGGTGCGGGCGGACCAAGGCCTCGATGACTGCTGCTTGGCCGGGCGTTGCCGGGTTCGTTGCGGCCTTTCGACGCACCACGTCGCGGATCGCTTCGGGCACCCGCACGTTCAGCGCCACGGTCGGCGCCCCACGCCGGGCCAGGGGCGCGTACCCGCTGGTCGGGTCCGAGGCTGTTGCCGGTTCTGCGGGGATCACCGCTCCGGGGGCCGGGACTTGGGGGCTCGCCCTTCTCGTAGCGGCCTAGCCAGTCGCAGGCCAGACGCGCCTTGGGGACGATGGAGCGGGCCGGCACCAGGGGGGTGAGCAACAGCCCGGTCTCGCGCCGCTCCTCGACTGCGACGGTCTGATCCTTGGGAGCGATGTGATCTCGATAGTCCGAGCCGATGGGCGGGGGCTTCGCTCTCCGCCTCGACCGTCGGGTCCCCCGGCTGGGAGGCCCTGATGAGCCCATCCATGACGGCGAGCGGCTGCCGGCGTTCCGGACGGGCACGGCTGACCGGCCTGCGCTCACCCCCACCGGCCCCTGGGACAGGGTCCCCGTCAAGAGCAGCCGGCTCACCAGGCAGCCCCGCCCGGCCACCCTCAGTCCCGCGGCGTGACCGAGCGCAGGGCGAGCTCGGTGAGCACCGCCGCCTCGAGGGCCTCGCGGCCCTTGTCTTCGCGGGATCCGGGCAGGCCCGCCCGGTCGCGGGCCTGCTGCTCGGTGTCCACGGTGAGCACGCCGAAGCCCACGGGAACGCCTGTGCGCACCGAGACCTCCGTCACGCCCTGGGTCACGGACTGGCACACGTAGTCGAAGTGCGGGGTGTCCCCGCGCACCACGACGCCGAGGACCACGACGACGTCGAAGCGCTCCGCCAGCCGCGCCGCAGCGACGGTGAGCTCGACGGTGCCGGACACGCGCACGAGCGCGGGGTTCAGGCCCAGGTCGGCCGCGGCGGCCTGCGCCCCGGCGATCAGCCCGTCCATGATCTCCGTGTGCCACTGGGCGGCGACGATCGCCACGTCCAGGCCGCTCGCAGCGGCGGGGTCGGGGGTGAAGGTCGGGGCTCCGGCGCCGCTCATGGGGTGTCCTCCTGGTGGGTGGGGTGGGTCGGGTCGGTGGTCGGGTCATCGACCGGCGTGGCGGGGCCACCGGTGGCCGTCGGCGGTGCGAGCACGCGATCCGCCAGGGCGTGGGCCATCCGGTCCCGCTTGGTGCGCAGGTAGACGACGTTGTGCTCGGTGACGGGCGTGGGGGCCGGGACACGCTCGACGACGTCGATGCCGGCCGCCCGCAGCCCCGCGACCTTCGCGGGGTTGTTGGTGACGAGGCGGATGCGCCGATGGCCGGCGGCCGTGAGGACGGCGGCGGCCCCGGCCCAGTCGCGCGCCTCGGCGGGCAGACCGAGGGCGAGGTTGGCCTCGACGGTGTCCATCCCCTCCTCCTGGAGCCGGTAGGCACGGATCTTGTTGGCCAGGCCGATGCCGCGTCCTTCGTGGCCCCGAAGGTAGAGGACGGCGCCGCCCTCGGTCGCCGCGCGGGCCAGGGCGTCCTCGAGCTGGGGGCCGCAGTCACAGCGCAGGGAGCCGAGGACGTCGCCGGTGAGGCACTCCGAGTGCACGCGGACGGTGAGGGGACGCTCCGGGTCGGTCTCGCCCGCCACGAGCAGCAGGTGCTCGGCCCCGGTCTCGGCGTCCACGTGCACGCTCACGCGGAACAGGCCGTGCCGGGTCGGCAGGGTGGCCTCGGCGGGGACGGCGGTCAGGGCCGGCGTCGTCTCCTCCAGGTGGGCCACGAGGTCCTCGATGGAGATCAGCGCGAGGCCGTGCTCGTCGGAGAACTCCCGCAGGGCGGGCAGGCGCATCATGGTGCCGTCGTCGTGGACGAGCTCGGCGATGGCGGCCACGGGCGCGACGCCGGCCAGGCGGCACAGCTCGACGCCGGCCTCGGTGTGGCCGCGGCGGGCCCGGACGCCGCCGGGGACGGCGCGCAGGGGGAACACGTGACCGGGCCGGGTCAGGTCACCGGGGGTCGACTCCTCCCCCGCAAGCACGCGCAGGGTCTGCGTGCGGTCGGCGGCGGAGATGCCGGTGGTGACGCCGGCGGCGGCATCCACGGACACGGTGTAGGCGGTGCCCTTGGGGTCCTCGTTGACGGTGGTCATGGGCGGCAGCTCCAGCCGGTCCGCCCACGGCGCGGGCATGGGGGCGCAGATGACGCCGGAGGTGTGGCGCACCGTGAAGGCGGTGACCTCGTCGGCGGCCAGGGCGGCCGCGTAGATCAGGTCTCCCTCGTTCTCGCGGTCGGCGTCGTCCACGACGACGACGGGCCGGCCGGCGGCGATCGCGGCGATCGCCGCGGGGACGGGGTCCAGGCGGATGTGCTCACTCACGGGCGGGCCTCCTCGGTGGGTGCGGCGGGGGCGGAGGGGATGAGCGCGAGACGCTCGGCGTACCGGGCGAGCACGTCGGTCTCGAGGTTGACGCGGTCGCCCGGCCGCAGGACGCCCAAGGTGGTGGCCTCGAGCGTGGCCGGGATGATGCCGACCTCGAACCAGTGCGCGGCCGCGCCCGGGTCGGAGACGGCGGTGACGGTGAGGGAGACGCCCTGCAGGGCGATGGCCCCCTGCGCGGGGACGTAGCGGGCCAGGCGGGCGGGCAGGCCGATGCGCAGGGTGGTCCAGGCCCCGTGCGGGGTGACCGCGAGGACCTCGCCGGTACCGTCCACGTGGCCCTGGACCACGTGCCCGTCCAGGTGGTCGGTGGGGCGCAGGCAGCGCTCGAGGTTGACCCGGTCCCCCGGGGCGCGGTCGCCGAGGCTGGTCATCCGCAGCGTCTGGCCCATGAGGTCGGCGCGGAACACGCCGGGGCGCTCCGCAGGCCCGTCGAGGGCCGTGAGGCACACGCCGTCGACGGCGAGCGAGCCGCCGGCGGGCAGCCCGTCGAGGGCGCCGCCGGCGTCGAGGGTCAGCAGGGCGGTGTCGGCGGCCGCGTCGTGCTCGAGGGAGACGACGGTGCCGAGGTGGGTGACGATGCCGGTGAACACTCAGTCCTCCTGGAAACGGGTGGGGGCGGGGGCGGTGGGCAGGTGAGGGGCCGGCACCGGGCTCAGGTGGGTCCAGACGTCGTCCCCGAGGACACGGACGGGGCCGCCCTCCGCGGGGTCGGAGTGCCAGCGCAGTCCCTCGGACAGCGTGGCGACCCCCAGGCCGGCGACGGCGGCGCGGCCCGGGCCGAGCAGCAGGGGCGCGGTGTAGACCATGAGCTCGTCCACGAGGCCGGCGCGCAGCCACGCGCCGAGCACGCGGGGCCCGCCCTCGATGAGCACGTGCTCGGCGCGGCGGCCGTGGGGCCAGGGCCCGGGATGGGCGGCGAGCGCGGCGAGGACGGCGTGCGGATCGTGGTCGGGGACCTCCAGCACCACCGGGTGGCGGCGAAGCGCGACGCCGTCGGGCACGGGCCGGTGACCCTGGACGACGGGCACGGGCTGGTGTGCGAGTTCGGCGCCGGCGGCGTCACGGGCGGTGAGGCGGGGGTCGTCGGCCAGAACGGTCCCCGTGCCGACGACGATGGCGTCGACGCGGGAGCGCACCTCGTGGGCGTGGAGGCGGGAGTCCGGGCCGGTGATCCACCGGCTCGTGCCGTCGGCGGCCGCGGCGTGGCCGTCGAGGGACTGGGCGAGGTGCCCGGTCACCCACGGGCGGCCCGCGTCGCGGACCTCGCGCCAGCGGGCGGAGAGCGCGAGGGCGGCCGCCTCGCCGGTGGGGCCGGTCACGCGCACCCCGTGCGCGGCGAGGCGGGCCGCGCCGCCGCCGTCGTGACCGGTGGGGTCCGCGACGGCGTAGCGCAGTGCGCCGATCCCCGCGTCCAGGACGGCCTGCGAGCAGGGGCCGGTGCTGCCGGTGTGGTCGCAGGGCTCGAGGGTGACGTGCAGCGTCAGGCCGGCGGGGTCGAGGGCGGCCAGGGCCGGATCCGCGGCACGGGCGGCCCGCCAGCGGGTCAGGGCGTCGACCTCGGCGTGGGCGGTCCCCCGTCCGCGGTGGTGGCCGACGGCCAGGACGCGGCCGGCCTCATCGGTCAGGACGGCCCCGACGAGGGGGTTGGCGCCGCGCACGCCGCGCAGCGCGGCGCGGACGGCGAGGTCCATGGGGTCGGCGGACGGGGTCTCGGCGGTGCTCATCGGGCGACGTCCCCCTCGGGGCCGTCGGGCAGCAGCGTCTCCACGGCGGGCTTGTCCCGGTCCGTGGCGCGCAGCCACACGAAGAAGCCGATCAGGGTGAAGGCGCCGTAGAAGGCGTACATCACGGCCGAGGCGTAGTAGCCGGTGCTCCACAGCAGGGGCACGCCGACGACGTCCACGGCCACCCAGATCAGCCAGAACTCCACCCAGCCGCGCGCCATGCCATAGGTCGCCAGCAGCGATCCCACGAACGTCCAGGCGTCCGCCCACACCGGCTCCCACGAACCCAGCGCGCGAAACACGGGGGTGAGGGCGACGGTGCCGACCGCCATGGCCGTCACGAGGAACACGCGCCCGCGCCAGCCGGCCCACTCCGGGGTGATGGCGGGGGCGTCCTCGGCGTGGCCCCGGCGGGCCTGACGCCAGCGCGCCCAGCCGTAGACGGAGACGGCGATGAACATGACCTGTCGGCCGGCCTGGCCGAGCAGGGTGGCGTGGTCGGCCCCCGTGAACAGGGAGGCGAGGAAGACCGTCAGCAGGATGAGGTTGCCGAGGATGCCCACGGGCCAGGCCCAGACCCTGCGCGCCATGCCGCCCAGGGCGGAGGCGAGGCCGAAGACGTTGCCCAGCACCTCGCGCATGAGCAGGCCGCCGCCGGCGACCGGGATGGTCCAGTTGAACGCGTCCACCAGCCAGTCCATGACCGTGACGCCACCTCCTCGGATCGGGACTCCGAGGGGTGCGCTCCGCAGCCCTCCCGCGCAGGGCGCGGAACGGCTCCGCCGCGTGCCTCTCCCATCCCGACTGTACGGTCGGCACCGGAATTCCACCGGTCAGGCCGCTCGGCACCGCCTCGGATGAGGACGGGCCGCGCGGTTAGCGGGCTGTCACCGCCGGTGCGGACTTCCACCGCATCTCGGAGCACGTTGCTGTCCAGCAGTATCGCACGCCCGGCCGGCCGGGGACGACGGACGACGCCGGGCGACGTCCGGCGCGGCGGCCGGGCGACCGCGTCTCCGGGCTCAGTGGCAGGCGCGGGCGGCGGCGGTGCGCAGGCCGACGAGGGCGGCGTCGGGGTCCTCGGCGCCGAACACCGCGGAGCCGGCCACGAACACGTCGGCCCCGGCCTCGGCCGCGCGTTCGATGGTCTCCCGGTTCACGCCGCCGTCGACCTGGAGGGCCAGCGGGACGGGCCCGCCGTCGAGGGCGCGGCGGGCCCGGCGGATCTTCGGCAGCACGACGTCGAGGAACGCCTGCCCCCCGAAGCCGGGCTCCACGGTCATCAGCAGGAGCATGTCCAGCTCCGGGAGCATGTCCAGGTAGGGCTCGACCGCGGTCGCCGGCCGCAGCGCCATGCCGGCCTTCGCTCCGGCCGCGCGCAGCTCGCGGGCCAGCCGGACGGGCGCCGCCGAGGCCTCGGCGTGGAAGGTGACGGACTCGGCCCCCGCCTCCGCGTAGCCCGGCGCCCAGCGGTCGGCATCCTCGATCATCAGGTGGAGGTCCAGCGGCAGGTCCGTGGCGCGTCGGATCGCCTCGACCACGGGCAGGCCGAGGGTGAGGTTCGGGACGAAGTGGTTGTCCATGACGTCCACGTGCACCGCGTCCGCGCTGGGGATGCGGGCCAGCTCGTCGGCGAGGCGGGCGAAGTCCGCGGACAGGATCGAGGGGTGCAGGCGCGGGGCGTGGGCGGTCATGGTCGGGTCCTCTCGGTCAGGCGCCGGGGGCGCGCAGCAGGGCCAGGAACATGGCGTCGGTGCCGTGCCGGTGCGGCCAGAGCTGGGCCGTGTGGGCGACCACGTCGCCCGGCTCCGGCCCGCCGGCGGGTTCGGCCTCGTCCAGGCGCAGATCGTCGAGCGCGACGGCGTCGAGGGCGGTGCCGGCGTCGAGCAGCTCCAGCTCGGGGTGGCGGCGCACGAGGTCCTGGACCTGGACGACGGTCTCCGCGACGTGCGGGGAGCAGGTCACGTAGGCGAGCACCCCGCCGGGGGCCAGGACGGTGACCGCCGCGTCGAGCAGCTCGGCCTGCAGGCCGGTGAGCTCGGCGAGGTCGGCCGGGGTGCGGCGCCAGCGCGACTCGGGGCGACGGCGCAGCGCACCGAGGCCGGTGCAGGGGGCGTCCACGAGGACGCGGTCGAACGCCGAGGCCGCCTCGGGGGCGTCGGCGATCGTGCGGCCGTCCCCGACCCGGACGGTCCAGGCGTCGGCGGGCACGGCGGCAAGTGCCTGCCGGACGAGGTCGGCGCGGTGCGGGGCGACCTCGTTGGCCACGAGCGTCGCACCCCGCTCGGCGGCGAGGGCGGCCAGCAGGGCCGCCTTGCCGCCGGGGCCGGCGCATAGGTCGAGCCAGCGCTCGGCCCGCCCCGCGGCCGCGGGGACGGGTGCCTGGGCCAGCGCCCGGGCGGTGAGCTGGGAGCCGGCGTCCTGGACGCGGAGCACGCCCTCGCGCACCCCAGGCAGGCGGCCGGCGTCGCCGCCGGAGTGCAGGGCGGAGTCCGGGGCCAGCCGCCCGGGTTCGGCACCGTCGTCGAGGGCCGCGGCGAGCGCCTCGGCCCCACCGGCCACGGGCAGGGCGACGAGGTTGACCACGGGCGGGGCGTTGTCCGCCTCGAGCAGGGCGGCCAGCTCGGCGTCGCGGTCGGCGATGTGGCGAGTGCCGCGGTGGGCAGCCAAGGCCTGGCGCAGCGCGCGGACGATCCACACCGGGTGCGAGGCGCGGACGGCCAGGGCGGCGTCGCCGCCGTCGGCGGGGGCGACGTCGGCCAGCCACTCCTCGAGGGGCCGTTCGGCGACCCGACGCAGCACCGCGTTCACGAACCCGGAGGCGCCGGCCCCGATCTCGGCCCGCACGAGGGAGACGGTGGCGTCGAGGGCGGCGTGGGCGGGCACGCGCATGCCCAGCAGCTGGTGGGCGCCGAGCCGCAGGGCATCGAGCACGGGTGGGTCGATCTTCTCGAGCGGGCGGTCCACGCAGCGGGTCAGGATCGCGTCGTACAGGCCGAGGCCGCGCAGGGTGCCGTAGGCGAGTTCGGTGGCGAAGCCGGCGTCGCGCCGGTCGAGGCGGGCCTGGCGGATGCGCGCCGGGAGGACCAGGTTCGCGTACGCGTCCTCGGCGTGGACGGCGCGGACCACCCCGAACGCGACGCGGCGCGCCGGGTCGGAGGTGCGGGAGCGCTGCGACGGCGCCTGCGCCGAGTACTTCCGCCCGGCGCCGGAGCGACCCCGGTTGCGGGTGCGCCCCTGCGCGTCGCGGCGGTCCTGGGCGTCCGACCGGGGTGCGCGGCCGCGTTCCCCGCGGGCGCCTCGCTCGCCCCGGCCCCGTCCTGGCTGTCCTTCGCGGCTCATGCGCGTGCCTCCTCGTCCTGTGCCGCGGTGTTCCGCGCGGCCTCGCGTGCCGCCGCCCGGGCGGCGGCCTCCTGACGGACCTGCGCCTCGTGGTCGGCGAGCTCCTCCCCGGCCAGCAGCGCGGCCCCGGCGGCGGCGCCGCGCGCCCAGTCGGCGGCCGGCATCAGCTTCCTGCCCGCCGGCTGGACGCGGGAGAGCCGGACGGCCCCCCCGGCGGTGCGCAGCCAGGCGGCCTTCGCGGCCACCAGGATCTGCCCGGGAACCGCGGCGTCGAGGGCGGGGGGCCAGCCGTCGTCGCCGGCGCGGACCGGGGCGACGCCGTCGAGCTTGAAGCGGGCCGGGGCGGCGCCGTCGCCCGCGGTCAGCCAGCCCCAGGCGCCGGGCTCGGGGGTGACGCCGTTGATCCGGGCGGCCACCTCGGCCGCCGGGCGGGCGGGGTCCACCAGGCCGTCTGCGGCCGTGAGCTTCGGCGCGTGGGTGGGTGCGCCGCGCTGGGGCGTGGCCGTCGCGGTGCCGTCCGCCAGGCGGTCGAGCACGTCGATCACGAGCGGGCCGCCGCGCTCGGCGAGGTCGGTGAGCACGGCCCCGGCGGTCTCGTCGGCCGCGACGGGGCGGGTGAGGCGGGCGAAGACGGGTCCGGTGTCCAGGCCCTCTTCGAGCTGGAACACGTCGGCGGCGATCTCGGTCTCCCCGGCCATCACGGCGCGCTGGACGGGGGCGGCACCGCGGTAGGCCGGCAGCGCGGAGAAGTGCAGGTTGAGCCAGCCGTGGCGCGGGATCTGCAGGGCCTCGGCGGGCACGAGGGCCCCGTAGGCGACGACGACGGCCACGTCCGCCTCCAGCGCGCGCATCGCCTGGAGGGCATCGGCGCCCTCGGGTCCGCGGAGTCGGTCGGCCTTGAGCACGGGCAGGCCCGCCTCCTCGGCCACGACCGCGACCGGCGACGGGGTCAGCACCCGCCGGCGCCCGACCGGGGCGTCCGGCCGGGTGAGCACGCCGACGACCTCGTGGGGTGAGTCGAGCAGGGCGCGAAGCACGGGCACGGCGGTCTCGGGCGTGCCGGCGTAGAGCACGCGCAGGGGTGTCGGGGCGGTCATCGGGCGGCTCCTGTTCCGGCGGCGGGGGCGCCGAAGGCCGAGCTGACGGCGGCCGCGCGCGCGGCCCCGATGCGGCGAGCGGCGCGGTCCACCTCGCCGGCGCGCATGCGGCGGCGGGCCTCACGGCGTTCCTCGCCGTCGAGACGGTCGACGTAGAGGATCCCGTCGAGGTGGTCGGTCTCGTGCTGGAGGCAGCGGGCGAGCAGGCCGGTCCCCCGGTGCTCCACCGGGTTCCCGTCCACGTCGGTGCCGCGGACGACGGCCTCGGCGGCGCGCGCCGGGTGGTAGCGCAGCCCCGGCACGGACAGACACCCCTCGCCCGGCTCCCGCAGCGCCTGCCCGGCGGTCTCGAGCACGGGATTGACCACATGCCCGGCGACGCCGGCGACGTCGAACACGAAGACGCGCAGACCCACGCCCACCTGGGGCGCGGCCAGGCCCACGCCCCCGACGGCGTGCATCGTCGCGATCATGTCCGTCACGAGGGCGCGCACGTCCGCCCCCGCGGGGACGGGCGACGCGGCGGTGCGCAGGACGGGGTCGGGGACGGTGCGGACGGGCAGGACGGTCACGCCGTCACCCTATCGCCGCCCTCGGCGGCGGACGCCGGGCGCGACGACGACCCGTCGGGCGCCACGTCCGGGGCGGCGTGGGAGCCGCCGCCGAACGCCGCGGCGCGCACGGCCTGCAGGCCGGTGGCCGCCGACGCCGGGACCGACGGCGGAGGCGGGCCGATGACGCGGAGCGCAGGTCCGGCGTCGTCCACGGCCTGCGCGTGCCTCCAGACCTGGCGCAGGGCCCAGAACTTGTGCCAGTGGCGGGGCAGCACGCCCGGGTTCGCCTGATGCACGGCGACCTCGGTCTCCCCCAGGGCGACGCCGAGCAGCATCTCGGCCTGACCGTGCCGCCACTCCTCCCAGGTGCCGGCCTCGGGGTCCACCAGGGACTCCTCCGCCTTCAGGCCGGCAGTCAGCTGCATGACCACCTTGGGGTCGAGCGCCTTGACCCGTCCGTCCCGCCCCGTGCCCTTCGTCTTGTAGTCGATCAGGCACAGCCGGCCACCGATCCGGGCGACGAGGTCCAGCGTGCCCGCGTAGCCCACCGTGTGGTTCCAGACGGTGATCTCGGCCGCGATCGGCCGGACGTCGTAGAGGTCCCACCACTCGTCGAAGCGGTCCGCGTAGGCGCCCTCGCCATGCTCGATCAGTCGGGCCCGGGCCTCCGCCATGGTGTGGGGGCGGCCGAGGGCACGCTGGGCGACCTGCTCGGCGTAGTCGTGCACGCGGTCCCCGCGCTCGGCCGCGGCGTCCCGGTAGCGAGCGGCGGCGTCGGCGGACTGCCGGGCCACCTGCTTCAGGCGCGCCGCGGAGCCCACGGATTCCGCCAGGCGCGGATCCTGGGTCACGGACTGGGCCGCCATCCACCCGACCCAGCCGTCCAGGTCCGTCTTCTCCATGCCGATCACGGTGGTGATGGACGGGACCTCGGGCAGGCCCGAGAGGGAGCGCGCGTACATGCGTCCGTGGGGGGTCTGATGCGCGAGGCGTGGCTGGGTCATGGTCAGCCATTCTGGCAGGGTCCACGGACCCCCGACGGAGTGGCCCGACACGCCTGCCGACGCCGATTTTGCATCCGGGCGGAGATGGCCTAGAGTTCTTTCTCGTTGGAAAACGCAGGTGAGCGGCTCGGACGAGCCGATCCCGGCGGCACCGACACGCGGATGTAGCTCAGTTGGCTAGAGCGCCACCTTGCCAAGGTGGAGGTCGCGAGTTCGAATCTCGTCATCCGCTCGCTCAACCTTCACCCCTGGTCGGGTGGCCGAGAGGCGAGGCAGCGGCCTGCAAAGCCGTATACGCGGGTTCGAATCCCGTCCCGACCTCGCAGGCTTCTCCGACCGGGAGTGGCGGCATGTTCATCACCTCCTCGGAGGTGGACGAGCGCGATTGGCGCAGCGGTAGCGCGCTTCCCTGACACGGAAGAGGTCACTGGTTCGAACCCAGTATCGCGCACGGAGACGATCCGTGAGGATCGACTCAGGCGGATGTAGCTCAGTTGGCTAGAGCGCCACCTTGCCAAGGTGGAGGTCGCGAGTTCGAATCTCGTCATCCGCTCCACACACGAAGGGCCCCTCCTGACGGAGGGGCCCTTCGTCGTTCCGGGGCGTGCGGTCGGCCTCGTGCTCGGAGCACGGACGCCGACCGTCGGACGGGATCAGAGCCGCGGGCCGTCCACCCGCCAGTAGCCGCTGAACATGATCGCGCGCTTCGGTGCGATGCCGCGGCGGACGATCACCCGCCGCGCCGCCGTCGCGAGCGACTGCTCGCCGCACGCCCACACGTGGTCGCGGGGCGCGGCGGGGAGGTCCTCGAGGTGCGGCGTGAGCAGGGCGCCCGGCACGGCGTCTCCGCGGTGCAGGACCGTGAGCGTGGCGCCCTCCGGGACCTCGAGGGCGGGGACGTGGTCACGGCCGGGCACCTCCAGGACGACGTCCATCCGGCCCCCGCGCGGCGTGCGACGCTGCGCGGCGAGGGCGGCGGCGATGCTCGGGACTGCGGTCTCGTCCCCCACCACGAGGTGCGACTCCCCCGCCGCCGGCAGACGATAGGCGCCCGTCCCGGTGCGGAAGCCGGCGACGTCGCCCGGACGTGCGGTGCGCGCCCACGTGCCGGCGGGGCCCGCATGGTCGTGCACGACGACGTCGACGTCGATCTCACCGACGGAGGGCCGGTGCTCGGCGACCGTGTACCACCGCAGATCCGGCCGCACGTCCTCGGGGATCCGCCCGACCGCTCGCCGCGCATTGAGCGCCGCGGGATCGGGCATCACGAGCGCCCGCCCCGGGGGCGGGGTGAGCAGCCCGAAGTACTCGTCGCAGCCCTGCGGGGTGAACGTGCGGAACTCCTCCGCGGCGAACGTGAGACGACGCAGCCGGGGGGCGAGCAGCCACGTGGCGCGGACCGTCATGGTCCACTGCGGATACTCGTCGCGGTCAACGGGCATCGCCTGGCCGAGGGCCGCGAGCCCGCGGTAGGCCTTCATCTGCAGGGCCTCGACACGCGAGGGACGGGCGGCAGGCGGGGGGAGGACGGAGGAGCTCGTCATCCGGTCAGCATAGGTGAGCCTCACCTTTGCTGGAGTCCTCCCTTTGAATACGTCACGTCATTGTTGCGTATTTGCTTTCTTAGGTAAGGCTTCCCTACTGTGCGGGACGTCCGTGGCGCACGCCGCCCGGAGCCGACGACCCCCTCACGGAAGGCCCTCCCATGCTCCCTCGCCTGTTCGGACTCGGCGATCCCGCCGCCTACCTCGACGCCACCGGCAGGGCGGCCCGGGTGGCCGTCGACACCGCCTACGACCGCGCGGGGGTCCACCCGGACACCCCGTCGACGCACCTGGCCGACGCCGTCGGCGCCGTCAACTTCTCGCAGCCGACGGGCAGCCTCGACGACGCCCTCGCCGAGGTCGCGGAGCTCTACGCCCACCAGACCACCGCCTACCACCACCCGCGCTATGCCGCTCACCTCAACTGCCCGGTCCTGCTCTCCAGCACCGCAGCGGACACCGTGCTCGGGGCGCTCAACACGGCGGTCGAGTCCTGGGACCAGGCCCGCTCCGCGGCGCTCATGGAGCAGCGGCTCCTGGCCGAGGTCGGACGCTGGTGCGGGTTCGCCGCGGGCGACGGCGTCTTCACCTCCGGAGGGTCGGCCTCCAACCTGCAGGCCATGACGCTGGCCCGCGGCCGCGCCGTGCAGCGCCTCACCGGCCACGCCGGGCTCGCCGACCTGCCCGCCGAGGTGCTCGGCTCGCTGCGCGTCTTCGTCAGCGCCGCCACGCACTACAGCATCGCCAAGGCAGCCGGCCTGCTCGGGCTGGGTCGCCACGCCGTGGTCGTCGTCCCCACCGACGCCGCCGGGCGTCTGGACCCCGGGGCCCTGGCCGAGGCGGTCGAACGTGAGGTGGCCGCCGGTGCCGTGCCGATGGCCGTCGTCGCGACGCTGGGGACCACCGACCGCGGCGCCATCGACCCGCTGCCGGCCATCGCCGACGTCGCCGAACGCCACGGGATGTGGGTCCATGCGGACGCGGCCGTGGGCGGGATCCTCGCCGCGAGCGCGGCGACGCGCCACGAGCTGCCGGGGCTGCACCGTGCGGACTCGGTGACGATGGACTTCCACAAGACGTTCTACGTGGGGCTGGCCTGCAGCGCGCTGGTGGTGCGGGACGCCGAGAGCCTGCGCCATGTGACGGTGCATGCGGACTACCTGAACCCGGAGGACAGCGTCCATCCGAACCTGGCGGATCGGTCCTTGCAGACGAGCCGCCGGTTCGACTCGCTCAAGCTGTGGCTGACGCTGCGTGAGCATGGGGCCGAGGCGGTGGTGTCCCTGTTCGCGGGGGCGCGCGAACGCACGCGGCAGGCGTGCGGGATCCTGCGGGCCCGGCCGACGTTCGCGGTGCTGGAGGATCCGACGCTGGTGACAGTGCTGTTCCGGGTGCGGGCCGAGGGACTGTCGGAGGAGGAGTGCACGGCGGTGCAGGCGGCGACGCACCGGGAGCTCGTGGCCGGCGGGCGCGCGCTGATCGCGACGACGGTGGTGGACGGGGTGCCCCATCTGAAGTTCACGATCCTGAACCCCGCGGTCACCTCGGGCGAGCTGGAGGAGCTGGTCGACGTCGTGGAGGAGGCGGCGCTGCGGCACGTCGACGCGGTGCGGGCGAGCCGTCATCGGTGGCGCGGGGTGGCGCGGACCCGTCCGCATGGCCCGTCGGTCGCCGTGTCCTGCACGCTCCCCGCTTCGGCGGGGCCACGTCCGTCCGCGGCGCGCGTGGACGAGCACGGAGAGCGGGTGTGCGCATGAGCCCGGCGTCCACGTCCCCCCGCCGCGTGCTCGCGATCGGGCTGGGCCCGTTCAACCTGAGCCTGGCCGCGCTGGCCCACCCGCTGCCCGACGTCGAGGTGGAGGTGGTGGAGAGCCGCGACGCGTTCGTGTGGCACCCGGGCATGATGCTGCCGGGCGCGCAGATCCAGGTGCCGTTCCTCGCGGACCTGGTGACGTTCGCGGACCCGACCTCCCCGTACTCGTTCCTGGCGTATCTCAAGGCGATGGGCCGGCTGCACCGCTTCTACATCCGGGGTTCCTGGTACCCGCTGCGGCGGGAGTTCTCAGACTACTGCGCGTGGGTGGCAGCCCAGCTGCCCGGCATCGCCTACGCGACCACGGTGACGGCGGTGCGGTGGGACGATCAGGCGGACGAGTTCGTGGTGGAGGCGGCCTCCGCGGCCGGGACCAGCACGCACCGGGCCGACCACGTGGTGGTGGGCACGGGCACGGTGCCGTCCCTGCCCGCGCCGCTCGCGCGCGTCGCGGAGGAGTCGGCCCGGGTCGGCGCGTCCCCCGTGGTGCACACGGGTGAGTACATGGGCCGTCGCGAGGACATCGCCGGGGCCGGGTCGGTCCTGGTGGTGGGCAGCGGCCAGTCGGCGGCGGAGTGCGCCCTGGACCTGCTGAACGCGGGCCACCCGGACCTCACGTGGGTCACGCGCTCACCCCGGTTCTTCGGCATGGAGGTCGGCCAGCTCACGCTCGAGCTGACCTCGCTGGACTATGAGCGGCACTTCGCCACTCTGCCCCGGGCGCGGCGGGATGAGATCAACGCGTCCCACCGGTCCCTGTACAAGGGGATCAGCGAGTACACGATCGAGGACGTCTACCACGCGCTGTACGAGCGCCAGGTGGGTCCGCTGGACCCGGCCCGGCTGTGGCCGGGCACGTCGGTGACGGACGCCCGCCTGGTCGCGGGCCCGGGTGCGCCCCGGGTGGAGGTCACCCTGCGCGACGAGGAGACCGGGGTGACCGGGCGGCACGTGGTGGACCGTGTCGTCGCGGGCACGGGCTACCGCCACCCGGACCATCCGTTCCTGGAGCCGGTGCGGCACCTGCTGCGCGCGGAGGACGGTCGGACGACGGCGAACGCGGACCACGCGATCGACGTGAGCGGCCGCCGGATCTTCGTGCACAACACCGCCGAACAGCCCCTGGGGCTCACCGGCCCGGACCTGGGCATGGCGGCGGAGCACAGCGGCCGCATCCTCAGCACGATCGCCGGCCGCGAGGTCTACGCGCAGGCCGAGTCGATCGCGTTCCAGGACTTCGGCGCCGTCGCGGCGGGCGTCCGGTGAGCGCCGTGACGCCGCCGCAGACCACCGTGGACGGTGCGGCCGCGAGCGCGGCCCGTCGTGTGGAGCTCCGTCCCGTGGGCGCGCAGGACCATCCGCTGCTGCACCGGTGGGTGACGTCCCCGCACGCCGTGTACTGGGAGATGACGGAGGCGGGCCTGGCCGACGTCGTGGCCGAGTACGAGGCGATCGCCGCGCACCCGCACCACCACGCGCACGTGGGGCTCGTGGACGGGACCGCGACCTTCCTGGTGGAGGTCTACGACCCGGCCCACTCGGAGCTGGCCGGACGGTATGCGGGCGCGCCCGGCGACGTCGGCCTGCACGTGCTCGTCGCCCCGACGGACACCCCGGTGCCCGGGACCACGGACCTGGTGATGGCCGCGGTGGTGCGCTGGTGCCTGGCCCAGCCGGGGGCGCGGCGTGTCGTCGTCGAGCCGGACGAGCGCAACGCCGCCATCCGGGCGAAGAACCTGGCCGCCGGGTTCACCGAGCTCGGGCCCGTGGCGCTGGGATCCAAGACGGCGATGCTCTCGATCGCCACGCCCGAGTCCTTCGCCGTCAGCCGGATCGGCGTCCTCGCCGCCGGGCTGGACCTCACCCTCCCCGAGCCCCCGCTCCTCCTCACCCCCGACAGGCATGTGTCCGCATGACCACCGTCCCTCCGTCCTCCCCGTCCCGCCTGGACGCGCTGACGGCGCCGACCGCCCGGCGCGCCCACCGGCTGCTCGTCGCCAAGGCGATCCGCGAGTTCACCCATGAGCGGCTGTTCGCGCCGGTGCGCGGCGCGCGGGTCGACGACGCCGGCCGCCACGCCTACACGCTCACCCTGGGCGGGGTGCGGTGGACGTTCACCGCGCGTGCCCTCCCGCTCGAGCACCTCGGCGTGGATCCGGACTCGGTGTGCCGTGCCGGGGATCCGGACGCGGTGGCCGTCGACCGCTTCGTCCTCGACGCGGCCGAGGTGCTCGGGCTGGCCGGCGAGGCGCTGGACGTCTATCTCGAGGAGCTCGCCTCCACCTTCGCCGCCCGGTGCCACACCCTGGCCGGCGAGCGCCCGTCCGCCGCCGACCTGGTGGACGCGGACTACACGACGGTGGAGGCCGCCATGAGCGAGGGGCACCCGGGCTTCGTGGCCACCAACGGGCGCATCGGCTGGGGGGCCGCGGAATACGCGATGTTCGCTCCCGAGGGCGGGCAGGCGCTGCACCCGGTGTGGCTCGCGTTCCCCTCCGAGCTCGGGGGACGGTGGACCTGGCCCGAGACCGCGAGCGCGGGCGCCGCCGTGCCGGCGCTGCCCGCGCCGATCACCGAGGCGGTGGCGGGTCTGTGGGCGAAGCGGGCGGCGGCGCTCGACGTCGATCCGGAGGCGTACACGCTGATCCCGGTGCACCCGTGGCAGTGGGAGCACCGGATCCAGGTGGCGTTCGCCCCCGACCTCGCCGCGGGGCGGCTGGTGCATGTGGGCGAGGACCCGGACGCGTTCACGGCCATGCAGGCGGTGCGCACCCTGTTCAACGCGAGCGACCCGCACGCCCCGCAGCTGAAGACGGCGTTGTCCGTGCAGAACATGGGGTTCGTGCGCGGCCTCTCCCCCGCCTACATGTCCGTCACCCCGGCGATCAACGCGGTGGTGGCCGACCTCGTGGACTCCGACCCCCTGCTCGCGGGGTGGGGCTTCGGGGTGCTGCGGGAGTACGCCTCGGCCGGGTACACCGGGGATGCCTTCCATGCCGTGGGCTCGAAGGGTCCTCGCACGAAGATGCTCGCCGCCCTGTGGCGGGAGAGTCCGCTGCCGCGCCTGGCGGAGGGCGAGCGGGTCATGACCATGGCGGCGCTGCTGCACCGGGACGGCGAGGGCCGCTCCGTGGCGGGGGCGCTCGTCGAGCGCTCGGGGCTGACGGCGGCGCAGTGGCTGCACGGGGTGCTCACGGCCTACGTGACCCCGCTGGTGCATCTGGCCGCCGCCCACTCGACCGTGTTCATGCCCCACGGGGAGAACATCGTGCTCCGCCTGCGTGAGGGACGGGTCACCGGCGCCTTCCTCAAGGACATCGGGGAGGAGGTGGTGGTCGGCGCGGACGGCGTCCCGCTCACGGAGCAGACCCGGCGCATCCGCATCGACCTGACCGACGAGGACCTCTCCCTCTCCTTCTTCACGGACATGCTGGACGGCGTGCTGCGCCATCTGGCCGACGTGATGGACGCGGACGCCCTGCTGCCGGCGGAGGAGTTCTACGCCGTGGTGGGGCGGGTCCTCGCCGAGTACACGGCCCTGGGGGTCGCGGATGTGGGGCGCCTCGGCCTGGACGCGGAGGACTTCGCGCACTCGTGCCTGAACCGGCTGCAGCTGCGGAACGCCACGCAGATGGTGGACCTGACGGACCCGTCGGGCTCGCTGCTCTACGCCGGTCGCCTGGCCAACCCGGTGGCCGCACCGCTGCGCCGCGCGCTGGCGGAGCTTCGGCAGGACGCCGCGGCATGAGCGTAGGCCGGCGACGGCGCGCACCCGCCTCGGTGCGCGCCGTCGTCGTGCCGGTCAGGGGCGGTGGCTCACTTGTGCTCGGCCACGCCCGTCTGGCCCTCCCGGACCAGGGCGGTCATGCGGGAGACCGTGCGGAAGTACTTCTTCATGTACCCGCCGTGCATCATCTCCTGCGTGAACAGGGCGTCGAAGGGCACGCCGGAGGCGAGGACGGGCACGTCCTTGTCGTACAGGCGGTCCGCGAACACCACGAAGCGCAGGGCCGTGGCCTGCTCCGTGATGGTGTGCACGTCGTGGAGGGCGAGCACGTCCACGTCCTTGACGAGCTCGCGGTAGCGGGAGGGGTGCACGCGGGAGAGCATCGCGGTGAGGTCCGCGAAGTCGTCCACGGCGAGCACGCCCGCGTCGGGGAAGTTCTCCTGGGCGGTGGCCTCGACGGCGGCGTCGTCCAGCGGCGACGGAGCGGCAGAGAGGCCGCGGTGGCGATAGTCCTCGCCGTCCACGCGGATGACCTCGAACTGGTCGGCCAGGACCTGGATCTCGCGCTTGAAGTCCTGCGCCGCGAAGCGCCCCTCGCCGAGCGAGCCCGGCAGGGTGTTGGATGTCGCCACCAGGCGCACGCCGGCGTCGGCCAGCTCGCGCATGAGCCGGGACATCAGCACGGTGTCCCCCGGGTCGTCGAGCTCGAACTCGTCGATGCACACGAGGGTGTACTCCTTGAGCTGGTCCACCGCCTTGCGGAAGGACAGGGCGCCCACGAGGTTGGTGTACTCCACGAACGTGCCGAACGCCTTGGGCCCGGGGGCCGCGTGCCACGTCGAGGCCAGCAGGTGGGTCTTGCCGACGCCGAAGCCGCCGTCGAGGTAGATGCCGGCCGGCCCCGCCGCCCGCTTCTTCCCGCCGAACAGGCCGCCGAGGAACCCGCCGCCCGAGCCGCCCCGGCCGAGGTCTGCCGCGAACCGGCGCAGCCGCTCCACGGCCTGTGCCTGCGAGGGGTGCGCGGGGTCCGGGATGTAGGTGTCGAAGGACACCGTCCCGAAGCGGTACGACGGGTGGAAGCCGGCCAGCAGCTGGTCCGGGGTGACCTGCGGCGAACGGTCGGCGAGGTGGACGATCTGAGCCACGGGACACTCCCAGGGTCGACGACGGGGATTCCGGGCCATGCTATCGGGCCGTGGACCCGACCCATGTGACCTCGCGTGTCCCGGACTGAGGGGCCCCTACCCTCTTACGTGACACCGACGTGCCGTAATCTGGCGCGCAGGGCACGGACACGGAACCCGCCGTCGTCGTGCCGCCCGCCCCGGGCCCGTGCGGGCCCGCCCCGACGCGAAGGAAGGCAGTGCCATGACCGATACCGCCGCGAAGTTCTCCGAGTACGCCCACCCCGAGAAGCTGGTGTCCACGCAGTGGGTCGCCGACCATGTCGGCGACGAGGACGTCGTGGTCCTCGAGTCCAACGAGGACGCTCTCCTCTACTCCACCGGCCACATCCCCGGCGCCCAGCGCGTCGACTGGCACACCGAGCTCAACGACCCCGTCAGCCGCGACTTCGTCGGCCCCGAGGCCTTCGCCGAGCTCGCCGCCTCCAAGGGGATCTCCCGGGACACCACGGTGGTGTTCTACGGCGACAAGTCCAACTGGTGGGCCGCCTACGCCCTGTGGGTGTTCACCCTCTACGGCCATGAGGACCTGCGCCTGATGGACGGCGGCCGTGACAAGTGGATCGCGGAGGGACGCGAGACCACCCGCGAGGTCCCGACCGTGGCCCGGGCCGAGTACCCGGTGATCGAGCGTGACGACCACACCGAGCGCGCCGCCCGCGAGGACGTCCTCAAGGCCATCGGGACCACCCCGCTGATCGACGTCCGCTCCCGTCCCGAGTACACGGGCGAGACCACGCACATGGCCGGCTACCCGCAGGAGGGCACCCTGCGCGGCGGCCACATCCCCACGGCGGCGTCCGTGCCGTGGGCGTCCGCGGCCAACGAGGACGGCACCTTCAAGTCCCGCGCCGAGCTGGAGCAGGTCTACCGCACCGGTGCCGGGCTGCAGGAGGGCGACGACGTGATCGCCTACTGCCGCATCGGCGAGCGGTCCTCCCACACCTGGTTCGTGCTCAAGTACCTGCTCGGCCACGAGGACGTCCGCAACTACGACGGCTCCTGGACCGAGTGGGGCAACGCCGTGCGCCTGCCGATCGCCGTCGGCGAAGAGCCGGGCGAGGCCCCCGCGCGCTGAGCCCCGGCACGGCGTGGATCACTAGACTGGGACACCATGACCGAGAACCACGCCGTGCCCGCCGCCCTGGCCGAGATCATCGACGACTTCGCCGGGGTGCCCGATCCCGAGAAGCTCGAGCTGCTGCTGGAGTTCTCGGACGAGCTGCCGGCGCTGCCGGAGCGCTACGACGGCCACGAGGCCGAGATGGAGCAGGTCGTGGAGTGTCAGACCCCGCTGTTCCTGGCTGTCGAGCTCGAGGGGGAGCCCGGCCCGCAGGCCCCGGTCCGCCTCTTCATCACCGCTCCCCCGGAGGCGCCCACCACGCGCGGCTTCGCCTCCGTGCTCACCCAGGGCCTGGACGGGCTGAGCGCCCTCGAGGTCCTCGACGTGCCCGAGGACATCCCCACCCGCCTCGGTCTGGCCAAGGCCCTCACCCCCCTGCGGCTGCGCGGCATGTCCGCCATGCTCGGCCGCATCAAGCGCAACGTGCGCGAGCAGGCCGGGATCGCCTGAGTCCGCCGTGGGCCAGCGCAAGAAGGATCGCGGCGCCCGGCACGGGGCGGCCACGCCGGCCGTCGCCGCCCTCGAGGCCGCCGGGGTCCCGTACCGGCTGCACACCTTCGACGTGGCCCTCGACGCCGGCGGCGAGCGGTTCGGCGTCCAGGTCGCCCGGGCCTTGAGCGTGCCCGCCGAGCGCCTGTTCAAGACGCTGATGGTGGCGGACCCCGACGGCGCGCTCGCCGCATGCGTGGTGCCCGTGTCCGGCCAACTGGACCTGCGGGCCGCCGCCGCGGTGCTGGGCGTCAAGCGGCTCGCCCTGGCCGATCTGGCCGTCGTCGAACGCCGGACCGGCTACGTGCGGGGCGGCGTCTCGCCCCTGGGCCAGCGCCGGCCCCACCCCGTCGTCCTGGACTCCTCCGCTCTCGACGCGGAGCTCATGTACGTCTCCGGCGGGCAACGCGGCCTGGATGTGGAGATCGCGCCCGCCGACCTCGTGCAGGTGACGGGCGCCGTCGTCGCGGAGATCGCGGCGGGCTGACGGGCGGGTTCGGCGGCGGGCCGGTCAGGAGTCGTCGCGTGCCTGGCGGCGTACCACGGCCATGCGCTGGCCGACGGTGACCAAGGAGGCGGCGGCGAGCAGCCCCAAGGTGACGGCCAGGACGACCGGGGGCAGACCGAGGCCGGTGAGACCGGCGACCACGAGGGTGGCCACGAGCCGTTCGGCGCGCTCGGCGATGCCCACGTGCGCGTTCCAGCCGAGGGCCTCCGCCTTGGCACGCACGTAGGAGACGAGCATGCCCAGGGCGAGGCAGGCGCCGGAGAGCGCGCCGACCGCGGGTGCGGCGCCGACGCCGAAGCCCCACAGGCACAGCCCGAGGAACACGGCCGCGTCCTGCACGCGGTCCAGGGTGGAGTCGAGGAACGCGCCCCAGCGGCCGGTGGACCCGGCCTCACGCGCCATGATCCCGTCCACCAGGTCCGAGAACACGAACGCGGTGATGAAGAGCGTGCCCCAGAACAGGTGCCCCAGGGGGAAGAGCACGAGCGCGCCCAGGCTCACGCCGAGCGTGCCCACGACCGTCACGGTGTCCGGACTGACCCCGGCCCGCAGGAGCGTACGGGCCACCGGGGTGAACAGGCGGGTGGTGAGGTCGCGCGCGTGACGGTCCAGCATCAGGCGGGGTCTCCGGCCCCTGGGCGAGGATGCTCGGCCGCGGCACGGGCGTTGGCCGCCTGGCGCGCGGCGTGGTCCTGGGCGGCCCGGTCCCAGACGTCCGCGAGGATCTGCCGGGTCTCCCCCAGGGTCTGCGACATGTTCTTGGTCCGGGCGATGATCGGCAGGAAGTTGCCGTCGCCGGTCCACCGCGGCACCACGTGCTGGTGCAGATGGGCCGCGATCCCGGCGCCGGCCACCGCCCCCTGGTTCATGCCGAGGTTGTAGCCGGACGCGTCGGCGGCCTGGCCGAGGGCGAGCATCGCCGTCTGGGTCAGCTCCGCCATCTCGGCGGCCTCCTCCGTGGTGGTGTCCGTGTACAGGGGCACGTGGCGGTAGGGGCAGACGAGCAGGTGACCGGGGTTGTACGGGTACAGGTTCAGCACCACGTAGGCGGTGCGGCCGCGGTGGACGATGAGGGAGTCCTCATCGTCGCGCTGCGGGGCCGCGCAGAACGGGCAGGTGTGCTCGTCCTTGACCTGGCCCGTCCCCTTGGAGACGTACGCCATGCGGTGGGCGTTCCAGAACCGCTCGAAGGCGTCCGGGGCGCCGGGCAGCTCGAAGCCGTCCATGGCGGCGGCGTCCGCCGACGCGCGGGCCTGCGCCCGCGCGTCGGATCCGCCGGTGCCGGGGCTGGTCATGGGGTGACCTCGCGCTCGCGCACCGCCTTCACGATGCGTTCGATCGCCTCCTCCACCGGCACGCCGTTGTCCTGGGTGCCGTCGCGGAAGCGGAAGGACACGGCGTTCGCCTCCCTGTCCTCGCCGCCGGCGATCAGCACGAACGGCGCCTTCTCCTTGGCCGCCGTGCGGATCTTCTTCGGGAAGCGGTCCGAGGAGTCGTCCAGGCGCGCCCGGATCCCCTCGGCGCGCAGCTTCGCGACGACGTCGTCCAGGTAGTCGTTGAATGCCTCGGCCACGGGGATGGCCACGACCTGCTCCGGGGCGAGCCAGGCCGGGAACGCGCCGGCGTAGTGCTCGGTGAGGACGCCCAGGAAGCGCTCGATGGAGCCGAAGAGGGCGCGGTGGATCATCACGGGGCGCTGACGGGTCCCGTCGGCGGCCTGGTACTCGAGGTCGAAGCGCTCGGGCAGGTTGAAGTCCAGCTGGATGGTGGACATCTGCCACGTGCGGCCGATGGCGTCCCGGGCCTGGACCGAGATCTTCGGGCCGTAGAACGCGGCGCCGCCCGGGTCCGGGACGAGCTGCAGACCGGAGGCCTCCGCGACCTCGGCGAGGGTGCGGGTGGCCTCCTCCCAGATCTCGTCGGAGCCGACGAACTTCTCCGGGTCCTTAGTGGAGAGCTCGAGGTAGAAGTCGTTGAGGCCGTAGTCCTTGAGCAGGTCGAGGACGAAGTTGAGCGTGGTGGTCAGCTCCTCCTTCATCTGCTCGCGGGTGCAGTAGATGTGGGCATCGTCCTGGGTCATGCCGCGCACGCGCGTGAGCCCGTGGACCACGCCGGACTTCTCGTACCGGTACACGGAGCCGAACTCGAACAGCCGCAGCGGCAGCTCACGGTAGGACCGGCCCCGGGAGCGGTAGATCAGGTTGTGCATGGGGCAGTTCATCGGCTTGAGGTAGTAGTTCTGCCCCTGGCGCGTGATCTCGCCGGTCTCGGGATCACGGACCTCGTCGATGTGCATGGGCGGGAACATGCCGTCCGCGTACCAGTCGAGGTGGCCGGACACCTCGTAGAGGTGCTGCTTGGTGATGTGCGGGGTGTAGACGAACTCGTAGCCGGCCTCGGTGTGGCGCCGACGGGAGTAGTCCTCCATCTCCTTGCGGATGATGCCGCCGCGCGGGTGGAACACGGGCAGGCCGGAGCCGAGCTCGTCCGGGAAGGAGAAGAGATCCAGCTCGGCGCCGAGCTTGCGGTGGTCGCGGCGCTCGGCCTCGGCGAGGCGCTCCTGGTAGGCCTTGAGGTCGTCCTTGCTGGCCCAGGCGGTGCCGTAGATGCGCTGCAGCTGCTTGTTCTTCTCGTTGCCGAGCCAGTAGGCGGCGGCGGAGCGGGTGAGCGCGAAGCCGTTGCCGATGAGCTTGGTGGAGGGCAGGTGCGGGCCGCGGCAGAGGTCGCACCACACGGCGTCGCCGGTCTTGCGGTCCACGTTGTCGTAGACGGTGATCTCCCCGGCCCCGACCTCCACGGAGGCGCCCTCGCCGGCGGTGTCCGCGGCGTCCTTCTTGCCGAGCAGCTCGAGCTTGTAGGGCTCGTCCGCCATCTCGGCGCGGGCGGTCTCCTCGTCCACGACGCGGCGGCGGAAGGTCTGGCCGGACTTCACGATCTTCTGCATGAGCGAGGAGATCTGCTTGAGGTCCTCGGGGGTGAAGGGCTCGTCGACGTCGAAGTCAAAGTAGAAGCCGTCCGTGATGTACGGGCCGACGCCGAGCTTGGCGCCCGGGCGCAGCTGCTGCACGGCCTGGGCCATCACGTGGGCGGTGGAGTGCCGCAGCACCTCGAGGCCCTCGGGCTCCGTGATGTCCACCGACTCGACGGACGCGCCGGCGGGGATCTCGCGGGCCAGGTCCCAGAGCAGGCCGTCCACCCGCATGACGGCGGTGGTCGGCTTCTCGCGGAAGAGGTCGAGGCCGGTGGTGCCGTGCGTCACCTCCCGCAGCTCTCCGTCCACGGTCAGCAGGATGTTCTTCGGCTCCGACACGGTGCTCCTTCGAGGTCTGGCTTCGGGATCGGTGGCGTACGGGGGCCACCGTCGGCCGCGTCCCATTCTAGGGGCGCGGTCGGACGGCGGGGCACGGAGGCGGACGGTCTCATCTGTCCGGGGTGGGCAGCAGCTCCCACGTCTCCGGGTGGGGCACCGGGATCGGGGTGTGCTCCGGCGCGGGCCGATCGGGTGCCGTGCGGCCGGGGCGGGCCCCGCCGGCCGGCCCGACGTCGGTGCGCACCTTCACGGGCCAGCCGCCCGTGCCGTGGTGCGGGATGTCCGGCAGGGACTGCGCCCCGGTGCCCGCCCGGCCGCTGCGGCGCGCGGCGGCGGCACGGCGGTCTGCCGCGAGCCAGTCCCGCCACTGCTGCCGAGTGGCGTCCAGGTAGTCGGGGTCCGGGAGCGTCTCGGGTCGGTGCAGGTCCCAGGCGCGCACGGCCTGGACGGACACGGCCCGGTCGCCGGTGCGCCGGACGGTGCCCTCGATCAGCAGGAGGCGGGCGGAGAAGAGCATCTCCCCGGAGGCGTGCTGGGCCTCGGTGAAGAAGGAGGCGTCCACGCAGCCGGTGCCGTCGTCCACGGAGAGGAACACCACCCGCTTGCCGCTGCGCATGGGCGGGGTCTGGGTGGCCACGCGCACCCCGGCCACGAGCACCCGGGACTGCGTGCGCAGCCCGAGCAGGTCCTTCGCCCGGGTGACGCCGAGCGCGTCCAGGTACGGGGCGTGGGAGTCCATGAGGTGGGCGGTGACGTCCAGGGCGGTGAGCTCCAGCTCGGTGCGGACCCGGGCGGCCGGGCCCGGTTCCGGGAAGAGCGGGGCGAGGGCGGTGAGCTCGGTGTCCGGCAGGTCCAGGGCCAGCTGGCCCTCCACCTGCCGCGGACGGGCGGACCGCGAGCGCGGGGCGGTGCGGCCGGGGGCGGTGCCGCGGGTGGTGGAGTGCTGGAGTTCGAGGTGGTGGACGAGGTCGGTGCGGGAGGCGCCGCCGGGTGGGAGGAGGCAGTCGAGGGCGCCGAGCTGGGCGAGGCGTTCGAGGTTGCGGGCGGTGGGGCGGGCGCGGTCGCGGACGTCGGCGAGGGAGCGATAGGGGCGGCCGGCGTCGAGGCGGTCGGTCTCGGCTTCGCTGAGTCCGGAGAGGCTGGTGAGGGGCAGGCGGATGCCCCAGCGGCCGGGGGCGCCGTCGTCGACCTCGGGGTGGGCGGGGACCCATTCGACGTGGACGTGGCGGGAGGAGGCGTTGACGTCCACGGGGAGGACGGGGATGCCCATGCGGCGGGCCTCGGCGACCATGAGGCGGGCGGGGTACATGCCGGGGTCGTGTTCGAGGATGGCGGCCATGAAGGCGGCGGGGTGGTGGGTCTTGAGCCAGGCGGAGTGGTAGGTGGGGACGGCGAAGGCGGCGCCGTGGGCCTTGCAGAAGCCGAAGGAGCCGAAGGCGGAGAGGGTGGCCCAGACCTCGTCGATGACGTCGAGGGAGTAGCCGCGGGCGAGGGCGCCGGTGCGGAAGGCCTCTTCGACGAGGTGTTCCTGCGGGCCGCCGAGGAGGCGGCGGTGCTCGTCGGCGCGGGCCAGTCCGCAGCCGGTCATGACGTCCATGGTGCGCAGGACCTGTTCGTGGAAGACGGTGACCCCGTGGGTCTCGGCGAGGACGGGCCGCAGGTCGGGGTGCGGGTAGTGGGCGGGTGCCCAGCCGTGCCGCTGTTCGAGGAAGGGTCGGACCATGTCGGACTGCATGGGGCCGGGGCGGAAGAGGGAGATGTCCACGGTGAGGTCGTTGAACTCGCGGGGGGCGAGCTTGCCGACGAGTTCGCGCTGGCCCGGGGACTCGATCTGGAAGCAGCCGAGGGTGTGGGTGGTGCGGATCATCGCGTAGGTGGCGGGGTCGTCGAGGGGCACCTGTTCGAGGTCGATGCGCTCGCCCGTGGTGCGTTCGACCTCGGCGATCGTGTAGGCGATGGCGGACTGCATGCGCACGCCGAGGATGTCGAGTTTGAGGAAGCCCATGGGGTCCATGTCGTGCTTGTCGAACTGGCTCATGGGCAGGCCCATGCCGGAGGGCTGGACGGGGGTGCGGTGCAGCAAGGTGGCGTCGCCGAGGATGACGCCGCAGGGGTGCATGGAGATGTGGCGGGGCAGGCGGTCGAGGCGTTCGGTGAGGTCGACGAGCAGGTCCAGCTGGCGGTCGCCCTCGGCGCGGCCGGACTCGATGCGGCGGGAGAGGCCGCCGAGTTCGGGCATGCGCTGGAGGGCTTCGCGGAAGTTCGAGGCGGAGAAGCGCCAGAGCTGCTTGGCGATGGCGTCCACCTCGGGTTCGGGCATGCCGAGGGCGAGGCCGGCGTCGCGGACGGCGCCGCGGGCCCGGTAGGCGTTCTGCATGCTCATGAGGGTGGTGCGCTCGGCGCCGAAGCGTTCGACGACGGCGTGGTAGATCTCATGGCGGCGGGCGGACTCCACGTCGATGTCGATGTCCGGGAGGGTGGAGCGGTCGGTGGAGAGGAAGCGCTCCATGATCAGGCCGTTGGCCATGGGGTCGACATGGGAGATGCGCAGGGCGTGGTTGACGAGGGAGGAGGCGCCGGAGCCGCGGGCGGCCACGCGGATGCCCATGCCCTCGATGAGGTCGACGACGGCGGCCACGGTGAGGAAGTAGGAGGAGAAGCCGAGTCGGGTGATGATGCCGAGCTCGTGCTCGGCGCGGTCCTGCAGGTCCCGGGCCGCCTGGCTGGTGCCGGGGAGGCCTCCCCCGGTGTGGAGGTGGGGGTAGCGGGCGAGGAGGCCGGTGCGGGTGCGCTCGCGCAGCACGTGCTCCGGGGGGCCGTCGATGCCGATGACGGCGGCCTCCGGGACGCGGGGCACGCCCCAGCCGAGGTCGGTCTCGGGGTCGAGCGCGCAGGCCTCGGCGAGGCGGCGGGTGGCCTCGAGCAGGGGGGCGGGGCGGTCGTCGGCGGCGAAGGCGATCTCGTGGGCGATGCGGTGCATGGCGGCGGTGGACTTGAGCCAGCCCTGCCCGTTGGGCTGCAGGTCGTGGAGGGCGTCGAGGGAGCTGAGGGCACGGACGGCGTCGAGGACGTCCGCGGTGGCGGCACCGTCCGGGGCCGCGTAGCGCACGGCGTTGGTCAGGACGGCGGGGATGCGGGCCTGGCGGGCGGCGCGGAGGGTCTTCACGGCGTGCCCGGTGTCGAGGCGTCGGCCGGGGGCGGAGAGGTGGGTGACGACATCGGCGTGGGGGCTGCCTGCGGGCAGGGCCGCCTTCCAGCGGCGCAGGGCGGTGAGGCCGGCCGCGTACCGGCGGCGGGCCAGGTGGCGGCCGACGTCCGAATCCGGACCGAGGAGGACGAACAGCTCGGGGGTGGGCGGGTTGTCCCGGTTGGCGGCGGTGGGGACACGGCCGGCCGCCGCGGCGGCGAGCTCGGCGACGCTGGCCCAGGGGCTGCCGCCCGCCGCTCCCCCGGTGGTGCGGGCGTGGGCGGCGGAGACGAGCTCGCACAGGGAGCGGTAGCCCGAGCCATGACAGCCTCCTCGGGCGAGCACGACCACGCGGCCGGCCTCCTCGTCCTCGCTCCACCGGACGGCCAGGTCCACGCCCACGATCGGGGTGATGCCGTGGCGCAGGCAGGCGCCCACGTGCTTGGCCATGCCGTAGAGCCCGTCGCGGTCGGTGCAGGCCAGCAGGTCCATGTCCGCGGCCGCGGCGGCGGCCACGAGGTCCTCGGGCCAGCTGACTCCGTAGTGGGCGCTGAACGCGGAGGCGACGTGCAGGTGGGCGAAGGGGGCGGCGTCGCGTCCGGCCGCAGCGGCCCGGCTCATGCCGACCGCCTCAGGTCCTGGGCGTGCTCGTGGACGCGCACGAGCCGCCACCGGCCGGAGTCCAGGTGGTGGGCGACGTCGAGGGTCTGCAGGGGCGCGGCGCCGACCCGGGCCAGGCGGACCTGCAGCCGCCACATCTCGTGGTCCACGAGACCGGCGCCGCGGCCCTTCTCCGCGCGGACCTCCTCCGCCCACCAGCGGCGCCGCTCGAACCAGCGCACGGGGCGCTCTGCGAGGACGTAGTCCCGCCCGTTCCAGCGCAGCCCCTGCGGGGTGCCGTCTGCCCCGCACTCCACCGCCACCGACTGTGTGAGGACTCCCATTCTGCTTCTCTCCCTGTGCACTGCTGACCGGATCGACGACGGGGTGCCGTCGGGCGATGGGAGCGCGGCCCGTCCGGCGGACCGGACGCGGGGAAGAAGTGGGAAGGTGGGGCCGCACCCCCGATCGTACTCGAACATGTGTTCGAATGCGATGGGTGCGAACGTAGGGTAGCCGCCGGACACGTTAAGGACGCATGGCCCCGAGACGGGCGAGGCCGGGAACGCCCCTTTCGTGAGGCCGGCTGGCCGAGTCCTGGCCGTGGGCCTCGAACCCGACCCTGGGGCGCACATGCACGAGAAAATCGTCTCTTGGGCCGGAAGAAGTGCGCCGGCACGGTCCTGTGGACAATGCGAGCAGGACCACAATCCGTCTGCGTATACTCCGAACCAACCGGGCCTCGCATGCCACGAGCACCGCGCTGCGGGATCAGCGCGGGAGGCACGGACACACGACGGACGTCCAGTTGGAGGGGAAATGTCTCTCACCGCACCCGGGCGCGCCCTGCGCCGCCACCGATTCGCCCAGGCCGGCACGCTCAGCGTGGCCTTGGCGCTCGCACTGACCGCCTGCGGCGGGCAGTCCGAGCCCGCCGAGTCGTCGACGACGTCGCCCTCGTCCGCCAAGCCCGCCGTCGAGACGTCCGCGCCAGCGAGCACGAGCGAGACCGCGGGCGTCAGCTCATCCCCCACGGCCACGACGAGCGAGTCCGGCGAATACGTTCCCGCGTCTGCTGACGGTCCCGCGCGGAACGTGCCCAAGCCGGAGATGCCCGCCGCCATGAAGGAAGAGACCAAGGAGGGCGCCGAGGCGGCGATTCGCTATTTCTGGGACGCGCACTACTACGCCGAGCAGACCGGAGACACGGAACTCCTCGACTCTCTCTACAGCGAGTATTGCGAGTTCTGCCAGTTCAGCTCGCACGACCTGCAAATGATCTACAAAGACGGGGGGTGGTATACCGGTACTGAGGTACAGATCGATTCGATTCTGACTCATCGATCCGAAACCGGGTATGTTTCGACACTCCTTGTCACCACGGGCACAGGAACGGGGTACGCCAAGGGCGGGGTTGTTCCCGAGAACGGGGATGTGGAAGCGGCCTCCGAGCAGCCTTGGATCGCGGAGGTCTCGTTCAACCCCGAATCTTCACACTGGATTGTTGACGAGATGTCATATGAAGGTTCGATCGGATCTAACTGATGGGGCGCATCTGGATTGCATTAGTGGCATTATCAATCAGCCTCATGTTCGTGCCTGCCACTGCCGCCGCCACACCTTCACACGCACAAGACATCGAGTCGTGCACTTCTTCGAAGAGCCACTACTCAATAAATAAAAAGGGCATTGCGGCGAATAAGAGATGCTCAGATAGACACTCATCAATCTCGAGTTCAGTTGTTGCAACTGATGGCTCAGCGACCGCCGACCGCCCGGACCCACGCCTAGAGCACAAGACGGTCAGTGCATGCTTCTCAGGGCAGCTGGGCAATCCGGATTTCGAGAGCTGCCGAGAGCAAGAGGCGAACTTCTGCCCCGAAGGCTCATGGATCCGCGCACAGACGACAGACACTCGTCAACCTGATGCGAATCCCGTCTATGGCGCCCCCAAATGTTGGACGGCCAAGGCCTCCAGCAACGGCGCCCCGCCCGTCTCCATCGACGAGGTCCGCACGCTCCTCGTGCTGGAACCTGAGATCCGGTCGGACAACGGCGGACGCGGGATCCGCAATGCGGAGACGAACTTCTACGCAGATGCCGAGACGCGCACGCTCGTCACCACCCTCAACGGGGTCGAGGTCGAACTCCGCGCCACGCCGGTGAGCTTCCACTGGGATTACGGGGACGGCTCCCCCACCAAGACCACCTCAGTCGCAGGCCAGAGCCAGCCGGAGTTCAACGTCCCCACCCCCACGAGCCACGTGTACGAGGACACCGGGCAGTACACGGTCCGCCTCACCACCGTCTACATCGGCGAATACCGGGAGGCCGGGGGCGAGTGGGTGCTCATCCCGGGCACTATCAGCCTCGACTCGGCCCCCGTCACCGCGAACATCTGGCGCACCATCACCCGCAATGTCGCCGATGACTGCAGCGTCGACTCCTCAGCCTGGGGCTGCACCGGCCCCATCGAATCCGCTCCGGCCGGCTGAGCACAGACCGCGGGGCGGCCGACGGTCTCCCGTCCACCGCCCCGCGGCCCCCTCGTCGGGCGGGTGCGTCAGACCCGGCGCGCCCGCCCCCGGGTCAGGAGCACGAGTCCCGCGCCGAGGGCCGCGAGCGCTCCGAGCGCGCCCGCCGGAACGTCACGCCCGGTCTCGACCGTGTCCGGGGTCGTGTGGGTCTCCTCCCCGCCCGTTCCCTCACCCGGCTCCTCCCCGGCCACGGGGGCCGGAGTGTCGACGGGCTCCTGCTCGGCGGGCGGCACCGGGTCCGCCTCGCCGGGAGACGGGGCGTCCTCCCCCGCCGGCATGTTCAGGGCCCGGGGCTTCTGTCCGTCCGCGAGCGACTCAACGCGTGCATAGAGGTCGGACCGCTCCGCGTCCTGGGTGATGATGACGTCCTCACTCTTGGTCACACCGTCCAGCGACCAGTCGAGGACGAGGCGGTCGTCGGTCGGGTATGTCGCGTCGGCGAGGTAGTGAAACCCGGTGAAGAAGTCCAACGTGGTGTCGCGCCAGAGGGCACCCCAGCGCGGACCCCACGAGAGTTCCGCGACCGCCGCGTCGTCGCCCAGGCCTTCGGACCGGAACGGCAGCAGCACGCCCGGCTCGGCGTGCTCCAGCGTGGGGAACCGCTCGGGGTAGTCCCCGAACACGGGGTCGGCCAGGCTGTGCTCGCCCCACGCGTAGACGAGCCCGGCAGAGGGGCCTATGTCGCCCTCCGGAGTGCCGGCGGCCTCGTCGTAGAGGGCGGCGGCCACCGGGGTGCCGTCCACGGACAGGGTGAACAGGAGATGACCGTCTCCAGCCTCACCGCGGCACCGCGTTCCCGCGCGTCACGGGAAGGTCATCCTCGTCGCCCCGTCCCTCAGAGCAGCGTGCCCTGCTGCTCTCCCATCTCCTGGGTGAGCTCCGGCCCATTGTTCCGGACATTCCCCACGGCGCTCCCCACGGGCCGCAGCGACCAGCCCGCCGCGACGTCGTACGCGCCGGCGCACACCTGGCCCACGAGGGCGTCGGCTTCTTCGGCGGACCCGAGCGTGTCCGGGGTGAGCCACCGGTCCATCGTCTCGGCGTCCATGGGCACGGGCATCCGGTCGTGCAGCTGGCCGAGTGCGGCGAGCACCGGATCGTCGTCGTCCGCGTCGGGTGCGGCCATGGTGAGGATCGTCGTCGAGAGGACCCAGGCGTCCTCCCCCGCGGCCTGAGCCTCGGGGTCCTGCCACCACTCGTACAGGCCGGCGAACCAGATGACCGGCCCCTCGCCGTCCCCGGCCCCGGCCGGGTGCACGTAGTAGGGCTGCTTCTTCGCGGCCCGCCCGTCGGGACCCTTGGCGCCAGGCTCCGGCGTCTTCCACTCGTAGTAACCCTCCACCGGCACGGCGCAGCGGCGGGCGCGGACGGCGGCCCGGAACGTCGGCTTGGAGGCCACGGTCTCGGAGCGTGCGTTGAACGCACGGGACCCCACGGACAGCTCCTTCGCCCACGGCGGAACCAGGCCCCATCGGGCCACGTGGATCCGCCGGGTCACCCCGGCACCGGCACCGCGGTCGCCCCCACGGGAGCCTCCTGCGCCGACGTCGTCCACGTGCGCCACGAGGATCGGCACCTCGGCTGTCGGCGCCACGTTCCAGCTCTGGCGCAGCACCAGATCCTCATTCGTCTCGGCGTCACCCAGGGCCACCAGATCGCTCGTAGCGCGGGCCATCACGTAGCGGCCGCACATGTCAGCGGTCCCTCCCGTCCCGGCCGCGCTCGACATACATCCACGCGATGCCGAGGGCGAAGCCCATCGACGCCCAGCCGGTCACGCTGCCCCAGGGCCTCTCGGTGCCCAGTCCGAACACCACGCCCAGGCCGACGCCGATCAGCAGCCCCACCAGCGGGATGCGCCACTGCGTGAGCGTGTCGGCACCGGCCGGAGCCGCGTTCGCCTCGTCCTCGTCTATGCCATCTCGTGCCACGGTTCGCCCCTCCGTTCGCATCGGTGTTGCGGGTCAGGTTGCAGTCTCCCCTGGCCGCCGCGGTGACGCCACACATCAGGACCCCGGCTGCTCACCGATGCGTCGCACAGGGTCCTGTGATGGGATGGGCAGAACGAGCCCGCACGCCGCGCCGCCCCACGCATGCGCGGCATCGGGCAGACCCCACCACCAGGAGGAACAGCGTGTCCCAGAAGGTCCGCGGCGTCGTCGCCATGGCGAAGGACGCCCCCGTCACCATCGAGACCATCGTCATCCCCGATCCGGGACCCGGCGAGGCCGTCGTCGACATCAAGACCTGCGGCGTCTGCCACACGGATCTGCACTACCAGCAGGGCGGGATCGGGGACGAGTACCCGTATCTGCTCGGCCACGAGGCCGCGGGTGTGGTCTCCGCGATCGGCGAGGGCGTCGACCACGTCAAGGTCGGCGACACCGTGATCCTCAACTGGCGCGCCGTGTGCGGCGAGTGCCGCGCGTGCCGGAAGGGTGAGCCGAAGTACTGCTTCAACACCCACAACGCGACCCAGAAGATGACCCTCGAGGACGGCACGGAGCTGTCCCCGGCCCTGGGCATCGGGGCGTTCGCGGACAAGACGCTCGTCCACGCCAAGCAGTGCACCCAGGTCGACGGCGTCGACACGCCCGAGGAACAGGCCGCGGTCGGCCTGCTCGGCTGCGGGATCATGGCCGGCATCGGCGCGGCCATCAACACCGGCGAGGTCAAGCGCGGCGAGTCCGTGGCCGTGATCGGCTGCGGCGGCGTCGGCGTGGCCGCGATCGCCGGGGCGAAGCTCGCCGGCGCCACCACGATCATCGCGGTGGACATCGACGCCAAGAAGCTCGCCAAGGCTGAGGAACTCGGCGCCACCCACACCGTGAACTCGAAGGACGAGGACCCCGTGGAGGCCATCCGCGCGGCGACCGGCGGCTTCGGCGCCGACGTGGTCATCGAGGCGGTCGGCCGCCCGGAGACCTACGAGCAGGCGTTCTACGCCCGGGACCTGGCCGGCCGCGTCGTCCTGGTGGGCGTGCCCACCCCCGGCATGGAGCTGAAGCTGCCCCTGCCGGAGGTGTTCGGCCGCGGCGGCGCACTGAAGTCCTCGTGGTACGGCGACTGCCTGCCGGAGCGCGACTTCCCGATGCTCGTGGACCAGTACCGCCTGGGCCGCCTGCCGCTGGACGAGTTCGTCACGGAGACCATCGCCCTGGATGAGGTGAACGAGGCCTTCGAGACGATGAAGTCCGGCGACGTCCTGCGCTCGGTGGTGGTGCTCTGATGGCACGCATCGATCACCTGGTCACCTCCGGCACGTTCTCCCTGGACGGGGAGACGTTCGACGTGGACAACAACGTGTGGATCGTCGGCGGCGCGGAGCAGTGCGTCGTCATCGACCCGGCCCACGACGCCTCGGCCGTCTGGAAGAAGGTGAACGGCCGCCAGGTGCTGGCCATCGTCCTCACCCACGGCCACGATGACCACATCCGCCAGGTCCAGGAGTTCCGCCAGATGGTGGACGCCCCCGTGCTGCTCCACCCCGCGGACCGCATGCTCTGGGACGACGTCTTCCCCGACGAGGAGCCCGACGGCGCGCTCGCCGAGGGCGACGTCCTGCGCGTGGCCGGCGTCGAGCTGCGGGTGCTGCACACCCCCGGTCACTCCCCCGGCTCGGTCTGCCTGTACGCACCCGCCCTGGGCGAGGCCGGCGACGACGGCGCCCCGACCGGCGTCGTGTTCTCCGGCGACACCCTGTTCCAGGGCGGGCCCGGCGCCACCGGCCGCTCGTACTCGGACTTCGACACGATCATCGAGTCCATCCGCGAGCGTCTGTTCCCGCTGCCGGAGGCCACCGTGGTCCACACCGGCCACGGCGACTCCACCACGATCGGCACGGAGAAGCCGCACCTGCAGGAGTGGATCGACCGCGGCCACTGAGGACGCCCCGAGGTGGGGGAGAATGGTCCCCCGTGACCATCCTCCCCGCCTCGCCCCCTCCCTCTGTGATCCTGCTCGGCGGCGCGTCGGGCTCCGGCAAGTCCTACCTGGCCCGGCGGCACGGCCGGCCCCACCTCTCGCTCGATGCGTTCTACCGTCCGCAGTCGGACGACGGCGCCGCGGGCGGGCCCGGCCCCGTGTTCCCGCGCACCCCGTACGGCGAGATCGACTGGGACCACCCCGGAACGTGGGATGAGCAGGCGGCCGTGGACGCCGTCGTCGAGCTGCTCGAGGAGGGTGCCACGCGCGTGCCCGACTACGACATCTCCACGTCTTCCGTCCGCGGGCACAGCACCGTCGCGCTCGAGCCGGGCGGGGTGATCGTGGCGGAGGGCATCTTCGCCGAGCGCATGCCCGCCGCCCTGGACCGGGCCGGGGTCCACTACGCGGCCTGGTACATCGACCAGGCGCGGACCACGACGGCGGCCCGCCGGTTCGTGCGCGATGTCGCCGAACGCCGCAAGCCGGTGCCGTTCCTCGTGCAGCGGGGCTGGTCCCTGTATCGGACGGACGCGGCCCGCCGGGCGGCGGCCGTGGCGGCCCGCTTCACCCCGCGGCGCAAGCGGGAGATCATCGCGGATCTCACGGCCTGACGGCCCGCCCGCAGCCAGTCCGTGCCCTCAGCCGGAGGTGCCCGCGGCGAGGACGGCGAGCTGCTCGTCCACGACCTCGAGACCGGCGGCGGCTGCCCACGCCGTGTACTCCTCCCGCAGGGCGGCGGCGAACGCGGGAACGCTCACCCCGGGGCGCACGTCCTCGGCCGCGCCCGCCGTGCGCGGGTCCATGTCCAGGCCGAGCTCCCGGTAGACGTCGACGAGCACGGCCCGCAGCGGGGCGGGGTCGGACACCACCACGTGGGTGGAGAACAGGAACGCCCCCTTCACCACGCGCTGCGCGGAGCCGGCCAGCTTCACCGGGTATGTCGGCGCAGGCCCCTGCACGGAGAACTCGCCCGGGCAGTACTCCCCCGGGATCTCGCCCACGGAGGCGGGCACGTCCATGCGCGCGAACGCCCGCACGAACAGGTCGGCGAACTCGGCGAACCGAGCCTGCTGCGTGAGCGCCGCGTCCTCCTGCTGGCTCAGGTGGTCCACCACCAGGCAGCCGTGGTGGTAGGCCGCCGCCCGCCCGCCGGCCCGGCGCACCACCGGCTCGAAGCCGTGAGCGCGGGCCGCCGCGGCCGCGGCCGCGAAGCCGGGCAGCCGCGCGTCGCGCTGGCCGAACGCGACCGTCGGTTCGGGCACGTAGACGCGGATCAGGTCGTCGAGGGCCCTTCCCTCTGCCGCGGCGGCGCGGAAGACGGCCAGCTCGTCCATGGCCCAGTCGAGGTCTTCGACAGCCCCGAGGGTCCGCTCCTGCACGGCCCAGCGCAGCCGGGGGGCTGCGCTCACAGGCCGCCCTCGACCGGCCAGGAGCGCAGGGTGAGGGTCTGCTCGACGTGGGCGAAGGGGCCGTCGTCGTCGTGGAGGACGGTGCTGGTCAGGCCCACGCCGTCCGGGCCCACCGTGACCTGCCCCGCGAGGCCGAGCCAGGGGCCGGTGGGCTCGCGGTACAGGTGGATCTGCAGGTCCACGTTGGGGAAGAACCACCCGCCCGGCTTCGCCGGCAGGGCCGGGGCGATCCCGTTGGCCGCATCGGTGAGGCTGATCAGGCGCACCAGGTCGCTCGTGCTCTCCCCCGCCACCATCTCGCGGTCCGTGGTGAGCCACACCCGGCCGTGGCCCGGCCCGTGGCCGGGCAGGATGACGCCGTCGAGGGAGGCGATGTACCCGCCTCCCCATCCGTGGAGCGCGTTGTGCGCCTGCGCCTGCGAGCGCGGCGGGAGGGGCTCGTCCGGCAGCTGGGCGACGGCGGCGGTGTCCGAGGTGGACAGCAGCCAGGCGCGCAGGGTCAGCACGGTGCGGCCCCGGGCGTGGAGCACGGACTCCACGAGCTCGATGGTCCGGCCCGGACGCAGGGTGCGCGTGACCACCTCGAGCTCGCCCGACCAGAGCGTGCCCAGGATGTCGTAGGAGAGCCGTCCCACCCGCAGCCCGGGGGTGGTCTCGTGCGCCGCCACCTCGTGCAGCAGCAGGCCCGAGACGGCGGCCATGTGCATCTCCTCTTCCCGCCATGCGCCCTGGGCGTGCACGGTGGAGCGCACGCGGGAGGTGCGGACGCCGTCGGCGTCCACGGCGGGCTCGCCGAGACGGACGTAGAAGGCCAGGGGATCGTCGGCGACGGAGGTCGCGGAGGTGGAGGTGATGTCGGTCATGGGCCGAAGTCTGCCAGAACGACGACGACGGCCGGTGACGTCCCCGCGGGGATGTCACCGGCCGTCGTGGCGTGGGCCGCGCCGGGGTTCAGCGGCGCATGACCTTGCGGGCGACGCCGTTGCCGATCAGCTGCAGCGCCTGGACGAACACGATCACCACGATCACGGCCAGCCAGGTGACCTCCGGACGGAACCGGTTGTAGCCCTCCACGATGGCGAAGTTGCCGACGCCGCCGCCGCCGATGATGCCCGCCATCGCGGACATGTCCACGAGCGAGATGATCACGAACGTGAAGCCGAGGATCAGCGGGCCGAGGGCCTCGGGCAGCACCACGGTGCGCACGATCCGCATGCGGGAGGCGCCCATCGCGCGGGCGGCCTCGATCACGCCGGGGTCCAGCGAGACGAGGTTCTGCTCCACGATGCGGGCGATCCCGAACGTCGACGCCCAGATCATGCAGAACACCACGGCGGTGTTGCCGATGCCGATGCCGAGCACCGCGATGGTCAGCGGCTGCAGGGCGGCGATGAGGATGACGAACGGGATGGGCCGGATCAGGTTCACCACGAAGTTCGTGACCACGTAGACGGCACGGTTGGCGAAGATGCCGCCCGGGCGCGTGGTGTAGAGGACGAGCCCGATCAGCAGGCCGAGGATGCCGCCGAGGACGAAGGCCCAGCCGACCATGTAGAGGGTGTCCCCCACGGCGGTCAGCAGCTCGGGGCCGTAGTACCCCCAGTCGAGGTTCTGGAATCGTTCGATCACTGGTGCACCTCCTGCACGTCCCCGGCGCCGGCCAGCTCCGCGACGAACGCGTCCACCGCGGCGGCCTCGCCCGTGAGCGCCACGGTGAGCAGGCCGTACGCGGAGTCTTTGGTGGCGGACATGCCGCCGTGGACGATCTCGAAGCCCACGCCGCGCGTCGATGCGGTGCCGAGCACGGCCGAGACCGCGGCGGAGTCCTTGAGCGAGACCATGATCAGCCGACCCTCGGTGCGCGCCCGGATGCGGGCCACCTCGTCGGCATTCGGCCGGTCCTTGAGCGCCGTGGCCACGAAGGACGCGGCGTCGGCGGAGTGGGCGGGCCGGGAGAAGAGGTCGTAGACCTTGCCGGTCTCCACCACACGGCCGGTGTCCATCACGGCGACACGGTCGGCGATCGAGCGGATGACCTCCATCTCGTGGGTGATGGCCACGATCGTGACCCCGAGCTCCTCGTTGACGCGGCGCAGCACAGAGAGCACCTCGTGCGTCGTCGAGGGATCCAGGGCGCTGGTGGCCTCGTCCGCGAGCAGGATCTCCGGCTCGGCGGCCAGGGCGCGGGCGATGCCGACGCGCTGCTTCTGGCCGCCCGAGAGCTGCTCCGGGTAGTGCTTGGCCTTGTCCGCCAGGCCGACGAACTCGAGCAGCTCCGCCACGCGAGCGCGGCGCGTGGAGCGCGGCCAGCCGGCCGTGTCCAGGGCGAACTCGATGTTCCCGGCCACCGTGCGAGAGGTCAGCAGGTTGAACTGCTGGAACACCATGCCGATGCGGGTGCGCAGCGGACGCAGCTTGGCCTCGGAGAGGTGGGACACCTGCTGGCCCAGCACCGTGACGGTGCCCGAGGTCGGCTTCTCCAGCCCGTTGATCATGCGGATCAGGGTGGACTTGCCGGCGCCGGAGAAGCCGATGACGCCGAAGACCTCGCCGCGGTTCACGGTGAGCGAGACGTCGTCCACGGCCTTCACCCCGGCACCCTTCTTGGCCCCGAAGACGCGGCTGACGTGGTCGAAGACGATGACCGGCTCCCCCGGGGCGCCCTCAGCAGGGCGCCCCGGGGTGACCGCGTCACGGTCGGACGTATGGGAACCTGCCATGGATCAGGCGCCCTGCTTCGCGATCGCGTCCTGGTACTGCTTCAGGGTCTCGTCGATCTGGGCGGCGTCGAGCTGCACCGGCACGCTGGTGCCGGAGGAGAGCTTCGCGGACTCGTCCAGCACGGCCTGCTCGTGGTACAGGGCCGCGATCTTCTTGTAGGTCTCGTTGTCGCGGTCCTCGCGACGCACGGCGAAGCCGTTGACGAACGGCTTGGCGGAGTCGGCCTTGGGGTCGTCCTTGAACAGGGCGGTGTTCGTGTCGATGCCGGCGTCGGCCGAGAACGTGTTGTTGATGACCGAGCCCTGGACGGACTCGAGCGCGTTCACGGTCTGCTGGGCGGCCACGGTCTGGACCTTCACGGTGGAGGCGGCCTCGTCGATGTCCTTGGGCTCCGGGCGGATGGTCTCGTTGGACAGCTTCAGCAGGCCGGCGGCGACGAGCACGTTGATGGCGCGGGCCTGGTTCACGGTGTCGTTCGGGATGGCGACGGTGTCGCCCTTCTTGAACTCGGAGACGTCCTTGTACTTCTTGGAGTACAGGGGCAGCGGGATGATCTCGGTGGTCCCGATCAGCGTCAGGTCCTTGCCGGAGGCCTGGTTGTAGTCGGCCAGGTAGGCGATGTGCTGGAACCAGTTCATGTCGATGTCGCCGTTGTCCAGCGCCGGGTTCGGCTGCGTGTACTCGGTGAAGTTGCGGATCTCGACGTCGATGCCGTGCTTCTCCTTGGCGAGCTTCACCAGGGCGCGGTGCGTCTCGTTCTCGGACACGACGCCGATGCGCACGGTCTGGGCGCCGTCGTCGCCCTTCTTCTCGGCCTGCGAGTTGCAGGCGGTCAGGGCGAGCGCGCCGACGGCGGCCAGGGACAGGCCGGCGAAGGAGCGGCGGGAGATGTTCGAGGGGGTCGTCATGGGGTTCTCCTTGGAGGACGGTGCGACGTCGCCGACGCGGGTGGGCACGGCGGGTGCGGAACGGTGCGGGGTAGGCCGTGCGGTGGGTGGTTCCCCGCGGGGCACAGCACGGCGGGCGGGGGGGCGGGAGACGCCCCGAGCCGGAGGCCGGGATCCTTTCGAACGCTGCTCTTGCCCGTCCCCCAGTCACCGCGGGCTCCCCTCGAGGGGTCTGCACGCAGCGGAGGCGGGCCGCTTCTCGGTCCGTTGCCACCCGTGAACATGGGGTTGGCGAGCGGCTCGTCGTGGGACCACGTGGACCCGCCGAGGCGGGATCCACAGCCGCTTCTCCTGAAGCTGGGCCCAAGCCTATCGCAGCGTGTGCGCTCCAGCCGGCGTGATGGTGACGCGCAGCGTCATACTGCGGGGACCGGGCACCGGAGTGTGGTGCATCTCGCGAGACGACGACGGCCGGTCGCCTCCGTGGGGAGGCGACCGGCCGTCGTCGGGACGGGGCTCAGGCGAGCGGGATCAGAAGTCCCAGTCCTCGTCCTCGGTGTTCTCGGCCTTGCCGATCACGTAGGAGGAGCCGGAGCCGGAGAAGAAGTCGTGGTTCTCGTCCGAGTTCGGGGAGAGCGCGGAGAGGATGGCGGGGTTCACGTTCGTGGTCTCGGCCGGGAACATGGGCTCGTAGCCCAGGTTCATCAGCGCCTTGTTCGCGTTGTAGTGCAGGAACTTCTTCACGTCCTCGGCCAGGCCGACGGCGTCGTAGAGGTCATGGGTGTACTCGACTTCGTTCTCGTACAGCTCGAATAGCAGCTCGAAGGTGAAGGCCTTGAGCTCCTCCCGCTTCTCCTCCGGCAGGGTCTCGATGCTCCGCTGGTACTTGTAGCCGATGTAGTACCCGTGCACGGCCTCGTCGCGGATGATCAGGCGGATCAGGTCGGCGGTGTTGGTGAGGCGGGCGTGCGCGGAGAGGTACATGGGCCAGTAGAAGCCCGAGTAGAAGAGGAAGGACTCGAGCAGGGTGGAGGCGATCTTCTTCTTGTACGGGTCCTGGCCGTCATAGCGCTCCACGATCAGGCCGGCCTTGGCCTGCAGGTTCCGGTTCTCACGGGACCAGCGGAACGCCTCGTCGATCTCCGGGGTGGAGGCCAGCGTGGAGAAGATCGAGGAGTACGACTTCGCGTGCACCGACTCCATGAACGCGATGTTCGTGAGGACGGCCTCCTCGTGCGGGGTCATGGCGTCCGGGATGAGGGAGACGGCGCCCACGGTGCCCTGGATCGTGTCCAGCAGCGTCAGGCCCGTGAACACGCGCATGGAGAGCAGCCGCTCCTCATCCGTGAGGTGGGACCAGGACTGGACGTCGTTGGACAGCGGCACCTTCTCCGGCAGCCAGAAGTTGTTGACGAGGCGGTTCCACACCTCCACGTCCTTCTCGTCCTGAATGCGGTTCCAGTTGACCGCCTCGACGAGGTGGGACTGCTGGGTCTCGGTCACGGCAGGGCACATCCTTCAGAAGAATTCGTTGGGAATCCGCGGATTCCGGGGGCTCTCGAGAGCACGGTCATCGGGGCGCGGGTCCGGGACAGTCTAGGCCCGCAGGGGCAGCGGCAGCCACTCGGACGGGTCCGGGCTCACGACCTCGTCGGCCCTCCCCGTCCGGGTGCGCCGGCTCCACTTCGAGGCGGGAAATCGAGCGCACCCGCGCTCGGAAGCGCGGAATACGCCGGATTTCCCGCCTCGAAGGGCCGGCTGTCAGAGCATGCAGCTCACGCAGCCCTCGACCTCGGTGCCCTCCAGCGCGAGCTGGCGCAGGCGGATGTAGTAGATCGTCTTGATGCCCTTCGTCCACGCGTAGATCTGCGCGCGGTTCAGGTCACGGGTGGTGGCCGTGTCCTTGAAGAACAGCGTCAGGGACAGGCCCTGGTCCACGTGCTGCGTCGCCGCGGCATACGTGTCGATGATCTTCTCGTAGCCGATCTCGTACGCGTCCTCGTAGTACTCGAGGTTCTCGTTGGTGAGGTACGGCGCCGGGTAGTACACGCGGCCGAGCTTGCCCTCCTTGCGGATCTCGATCTTCGAGGCCACCGGGTGGATCGAGGAGGTCGAGTTGTTGATGTAGGAGATCGAGCCCGTCGGCGGGACGGCCTGCAGGTTGCGGTTGAAGATGCCGTGCTCCATGACGGAGGCCTTCAGCTCACGCCAGTCGTCCTGCGTGGGCAGGGCGATGCCGGCCTCGGCGAACAGCTCGGCGACGCGCTCGGTGGCGGGCGCCCACTCCTGGTCCGTGTACTTGTCGAAGAACTCCCCCGAGGCGTACTTCGAGTCCTCGAACCCGCCGAACCGCTGGCCGGTCTCGATGGCGATCCGGTTCGAGGCCCGCAGCGCGTGGAACAGCACCGCGTAGAAGTACATGTTCGTGAAGTCGATGCCCTCCTCCGAGCCGTAGTGGACGCGCTCGCGCGCCAGGTACCCGTGGAGGTTCATCTGCCCCAGGCCGATGGCGTGGGAGGCGGCGTTGCCCTTGGCGATGGACGGCACCGACTGGATGTCGGACATGACCGACACGGCCGTCAGCGCACGGATCGCGGTCTCCACGGACCGGCCGAAGTCCGGCGAGTCCATGGTCTTGGCGATGTTCATCGACCCGAGGTTGCAGGAGATGTCCTGGCCCACGTGGGCGTAGCTCAGGTCCTCGTTGTACTCGGAGGCCTCGGAGACCTGCAGGATCTCGGAGCACAGGTTGGACATGGTGATGCGGCCCTTGATCGGGTTCGCGGCGTTCACGGTGTCCTCGAACACGACGTACGGGTAGCCGGACTCGAACTGGATCTCGGCGATGGTCTGGAAGAACTCGCGCGCGTTGATCTTGGTCTTCTTGATCCGCGCGTCGTCGACCATCTCGTAGTACTTCTCAGTCACGGAGATCTCGGAGAACGGCACCCCGTAGACGCGCTCGACGTCGTACGGCGAGAACAGGTACATGTCCTCGTTCTTCTTCGCCAGCTGGAACGTGATGTCCGGGATCACGACGCCGAGGGAGAGGGTCTTGATGCGGATCTTCTCGTCCGCGTTCTCGCGCTTGGTGTCGAGGAAGCGGTGGATGTCCGGGTGGTGCGCGTTGAGGTACACCGCGCCGGCGCCCTGGCGCGCGCCGAGCTGGTTGGCATAGGAGAAGGAGTCCTCGAGGAGCTTCATCACGGGGATGACGCCGGAGGACTGGTTCTCGATCTGCTTGATGGGCGCGCCGTGCTCGCGGATGTTGGTCAGCGAGAGGGCCACCCCGCCGCCGCGCTTGGACAGCTGCAGGGCGGAGTTGATGCCGCGGGCGATCGACTCCATGTTGTCCTCGATGCGCAGCAGGAAGCAGGAGACGAGCTCGCCGCGCTGCTTCTTGCCCGAGTTGAGGAACGTGGGAGTGGCCGGCTGGAAGCGGCCGGCGATCATCTCGTCCACCAGATGGGTGGCCAGCTCCTGGTCGCCCCGGGCCAGGTGGAGGGCGACGACGGCGACGCGGTCCTCGTAGCGCTCGAGGTAGCGCTTGCCGTCGAAGGTCTTCAGGGCGTACGAGGTGTAGAACTTGAACGCGCCGAGGAAGGTCGGGAAGCGGAACTTGGCCTTGTAGGCACGGTCGAACAGGCCTCGGATGAACTCGAACGGGTACTGCTCGAACGTCTCGGTCTCGTAGTAGTCGTTCTTCTGCAGGTAGTCGAGCTTCTCCTCCAGGTCGTGGAAGAACACCGTGTTGGTGTTGACATGCTGCAGGAAGTACTGGCGCGCGGCCGCGTGGTCGGCCTCGAACTGGATGCGACCGTCGGCGCCGTAGAGGTTCAGCATGGCGTTGAGCTCGTGGTAGCCGAGGTTCTGCCACTCGGCGGGCATGTTCTTCGCCTGGCGGATGAGGTCCGCCTCGGTGGGTGCGGTGATGGTCATGTCCACAGTCCTTCCAGGCCGCCGCGGACGCGTTCGACGTCGTCGGGCGTGCCCATCAGCTCGAATTTGTACATGAGGGGGACCTGGCACTTGCGGGAGATGATGTAGCCGGCCAGGCAGTAGCCCTCATGGAAGTTGGTGTTCCCGGACGCGATCACGCCCCGAATCCAGTGACGGTTCTCCGGGACGTTGAGGAACTTGATCACCTGCTTCGGGACCGCGCCCGGCCCGCTGCCCCCGCCATAGGTGGGGGTCATCAGGACGTACGGGGCGGTGGCCCCGAGGGTGGGCTCCCGGGTGATCAACGGCAGTCGAGCCACCCGGTCCTCGGGCAACTCGAGCTTCTCGACGAAGCGGTGCGTGTAGTTGGAGGCGGAGGAGAAGTAGATCAGTCCCGCGTCGGTGGGGACGAGCCCCTGCGCCTCGGCCGAGCGGATGTGGCTCGGGTCCGCGGCGACTGTCATGTCGACCCCGGTCAGGCCACCGATGCCGCAACGGACTCGGCGAGCTCGGCGATCTTGTCCGGGCGGAAGCCGGACCAGGAGTCGGTCTCGGTGACGACGACGGGGGCCTGCATGAAGCCGAGGGCACGGACGCGCTCGAGGGCGGCGGGGTCCTGGGACATGTCCACGACCTCGTAGGCGATGCCCTTCTTGTCCAGTGCACGGTAGGTGGCGTTGCACTGCACGCAGGCCGGCTTGGTGTACACGGTGACGGTCATGGCGATCCCTGTTCCTTCGTGGTCTCTGGTGGTCTGCGGGTGTCGGCGCGGCTCCCACGAGAGTGAATCGCGGGGCGTGCCGAACATCTGCGTCGATACTACATCTAGTGATCTCGGCCGGGAACCATCCCTACATGTAGTAGTCACACCACTGTAGTTACGTATCCCCACCCTCTGCCCATCCTGTCCACACCCTGCTGTGCGAGACGATCCGCGCGGACATGCGGGACACGCCGGGACCGAGGTCGACTGTCCACAGCCGGTGGAGATCTCGGGGCCGGGTTCCCACAGCCGGAAAGTCGAGTTCGCCACGTCCGCGGGCGGCGTGTCCGACCCCCGCGGACCACTACATGTAGAAGCCCGCCACCGTCCGGCGTCGGAATACCCCGTCACCACCGGGGGTTGCCCCGGCATGAGCACCTCCCCCACGGTCACCCGCAATGACGCCGAGTCCCGGTACGAGCTCCACGACGGCGGCACCCTGCTCGCCGTCCTCGACTTCCGGGACAACGGCGCGGCCGTCTCCCTGAACCGGGCGTTCACCATCCCCGTGCACCGCGGCCAGGGCCACGCCGCCACGCTGACCGCCGGCGCAGTCGAGGACATCGAGACGAACGGCGGCCCTGCAGGGGGCCGCCGCATCGTGCCGATGTGCTGGTACGTCGCCCAGTGGTTCGACGAGCACCCGGAGAAGAGCGCGCTGCTCGCCCCCCGCTGACCGGAGCGGTCAGGCCGCGACGCGGTGCCGGCGCACCACGGCCAGGACGCCCGCGGCCAGCACCGCGACGGCGACGGGCCACGCCGCCGGACCGCGCCCGGTCTCGACCGCGTCCGGCACCGTGTGCTCGCCCTCGGCCGGCGCCGCGGGGGTCTCGGGCTCTGCCGGCGTGGTGGGGGTGTCGGGATCGGTCGGCTGGCCCGGAGCCGAAGCGTCGTCGAACAGGCCGGCCACGGGGAAGTTCACGAACCCCGGGATCCGCCCGTTCTCCCAGTCGTAGAGGTCCACGCGGGGGTCGCCGAACCGCACGGTCACCGTGCGCGTCGTCGTGACGCCGTCCCTCGTGGCCCGCAGGGTGACGGTGTCGGATCCGGTGAAGCCCTCGGGCGCCTGGTAGACGTAGCCGCGCGGCCCGCCGGTCTCCTCCTCCGTCACCTCGACGACCCGGCCCTCGGCCGGGCCCGCGACGAGCGTCAGCGGCGCCGCCTCATCGCCCGTGTACGAGGAGATGAACACGTCTCGCTCCCCCGGCGCCGCGAGCAGGGTGGTGTCCCAGACGGTGGGGAGCATGTGGAAGCCGAGCTCATGACGCTGGTCGGCGCGCAGCGGCTCGCCCGGGTCAGCGTCGGTGAGGTCGGCGTCCGGACCGTAGGTGAGGGCGGCCACCTCGCCGCCCAGGACAGAGAGGGTGTAGACGACGGGACCGGTCCCCGACTCGCCCAGGCTCCGCCGGGCCGCGGCGACGTCGAAGTCACCGCGCTCCAACTCGTCGTCGTACGTGAATGGGACCTCGGTCTCGGCGCCGCGGGCATCCCCCTCCAGCACCGGAGCCACCGTCAGGCGGACGTCGGACTCGTCCACCTCGAACTCGGTGCCGAAGGAGGCACCGGCCTCACCCTCCGCGCTGGCCACGAGGAAGGATCCGCCGGGCAGGCCGTGCTCGGCGGTCCATCCAGCGGGGTGGGCGGGTGCGGCGAGGGCAGGGGTCGCCCCCACGCCGGTGAGAAGGACGCCGGCCCCCAGGGCGGCGGCAAGGCGGGTCGGTCGGGCGGTGCGCATCGTGCTCCTCCAGGGGTGCGGTGCTGCGACGGGCCGAGGGGTTCTCCGGCTCGGACGCCCGAGGTCGACCGGATGCCGCACTCGCTGCGTCGGCACGAATCTACGCCGCACGGACGTGATACGGGTCACTGTCCGGTGACGAAGCGCTATCGACTCGGTCACGGCGACGCCCGATGCGGATCGGGACGGCCGGCGCGTCAGCGGGATGCGCTGGGCGAGGGGCTTGCCCCGGAAGAGGGGCGCGGGGTGGCCTGCGCCGTGTCGGCCGGGCTGGGCGACGGGCTCGCCGATGCGGCGTCCCGCCCCCGCTGGTCCTCGGCGTCCCGGCCCGACGCGCTGGAGGAGCCCGACGCGCTGGAGGAACTGGGCGAGCTCGACGACGGCAGCACCGGCTTCTGGGTGGCGCGGAAGCTGTGCACCCGCTGCACCGGCTCCGGGACGAAGTCCGAGGGGACGGAGCCGCCGTTCGCGCCGGTGCCCTCGATCTTGATGGGGCCGGTGAACCCGGACGGGTCCGCCGTGCGCGCCCCGCTCGACCCGATCACGCCCATCTCCGCGAGCGTCTCGGCCAAGCTCTCCAGCTCCTTGCGGTGGCCCTCGACCACGCTGGAGGCCAGCTCCTTGGCCGCGTCGTCCGAGCCGTCCTCCGCCTCCGTGGCGGAGATCGTCAGCGCGCCCTGATAGAGGCGGTGCATCTGGAGCAGGTAGATCCGTCCCGCCTCCTCCGGCTCGGCGGCGGCCAGCACGTTCTTCTCCCGGTCGGACAGGAGCCCGGCGCGCAGCTCGTCGCCCACGATCTGGGTCGGCTCCGCGTCCTCCGTGGACTCGGGCTGCGCAGACGGAGTCGACTCGGCACCCGCACCGCGCACGTCATCCGAGGGGACGCCCCAGCCCTCGAGCATCGACTCGAGCCGGCCCGCCCGCTCCTCGTGCTCGGACTTCATCCGTTCGGCGGTGGCCCGGATCTCCCGGTCCACGCCGTCCTTGCCCAGCACCTCGTCGGACTGCTGGATCGCGTCGCGGTGATTGCGCAGCAGCAGACCCGCGAACTGGATGTCCGCGGCGAGCGGGTCGGCGGACGTCTGGCTGGGGCTGGCCAGCACGCCCTCCAGGTAGGTGTTCCCCGCCTCCGTGCCACCGGTCTGTCCGGGCTCCTCGGCGACGCTGCAGCCGCCGGTGGCCAGGGTGACGCTCAGGAGCGCCCCTCCGACGGCCACGCTCCAGCGGCGGGGGCGCACGCGGGCGGGGGCGATGTCGGCTCGGCTCATGGGCGCAGGTCCTCTCGGCGGTCGTCACCCGGTCACGGGGTCAAGGGCGGTCCGACGCGGTCGGCCGCCCCGGCCTCCCCAGGGTACCCCTCCGACCACCCGGCCCCGGGGTCGCCGCGGCCTCAGGCGACGCGGGTGGCCTGCACCACCCAGTTGTTGAAGGCGTTCCCGGCCATCCCCGTGCCCGGCACGAGGTCGCACGTGATCAGCGTGACCTTCGCATCGTCGCCCCCCGGCTCCCACGCCCAGCGGTGCACCGGATCCTGGGTGAGCGCCTCCTTCTCCACCGAGACCGCGTCCGCATCCGCCTCGAAGGCGGCCTGCGTGCCGTCGTCGTACGTCACCACGACGACGGCGCCCGCCCGCACGTCGCCCAGGTTCCAGAACACGTCCCGCACGCCGTAGTAGACGACGTGCCCGGCCAGGACCCCCGCGTACGGGGAGCGCTCCCCCGGCGTGGTGCCCCACTGCGGCGGACCGTACCAGCCGACCGTCTGCGGCTCCGGGTCCAGGTCGCCGCCCTCGTCCAACTGCGTCAGGTCGATCCCCGCTCCGACGATCTGCTCGCCGTCCTGGTGGACGTCCACGTGCACGGGCGTCGCCGTGATCTCGTCCCACGGGGCGGCGGGGCCGGAGAGGTGGGCGGCCGCGGCGGGGGCCGGCTCCTCGGTGGGGGTCGGCTCCTCGGTGGGGGTCGGCTCCTCGGTGGGGGTCGGCTCCTCGGACGGCGTGGGTGTGCCGGCGGGCTCCTGGGTCTCGACGGGAACCGCCGCCTCCCGCGTGGGTGCCGCCGAGGACGGGCTCGGCGTCGGGGTCGGTGTGGCCGTCGGTGCGGGGCTGGGCGTGAAGCGTGCAGAGGACGACGACGACGGGATCGCGGACGCCGTGGCGCCGAGGGTGGGGGCAGCGCTGATCGGCACGGCGCCGACCGCCAGCACCCCGCGCACCGCGAGGAACACGAGTCCCAGGCACAGCAGCACCAGGACCACCCACAGGGCGCGTCGGACGGTGGTGTTCATCCAGGTTCTCCCCTCGTGTGCATCGGCCCGGCCCGCCCGGGGCCGCGTCCGACGACGGCATGGTCTCACGCGCTCCGGCCTCAGCCCGGCGCGTCGTCCGTTCGGGACGGCCGGGACGCAGGTGCGCCCCGGCCGCCTCGGCGCGGGCTCAGGCCAGGCCGAAGGTACGGCGCAGGCGCACCAGAACGCCGGCGGCCAGGGCGCCGATGGCGGCCAGGCCCCACGCGGAGCCGTTGCCGGTCTCGACCGTGTCCGGGACGGTGTGGCCGTCCTCGTCCGGCTGCTCGGGGGCCGGGGCGGCGGGCTCGTCCTCGTCGACCACCGGCTCGGCCGGCTCGGCGGGCTCCTCAGGTGCCGGGGTGGGCTCCTCGGGGGCCGGGGTGGGCTCCTCGGGGGCGGGGGCCGGATCGACCGGCTCCTCCGGGGCGGGCTCCTCGGGGGCGGGGGCGGGATCGACCGGCTCCTCCGGGGCGGGCTCGGGTTCCGGCGCCGGCTCGGGCTCGGGCTGCGGATCGGGGGCGGGCGCCGGGTCGATCGGGGTGGGCGTGGAGTCGCCCGGCAGGTCGAGCACCTCCACGGTGAACTCGACCGTGCGGGTGACGCCGTTCGCGGTCATCACCACGGTGAAGGTGTCGGTCCCGAGGAAGTCCTTCTCCGGGGTGTAGCCGAAGGAGGTCCCGCCGATCTCGACCGTGCCGTGCTTCGGCGCCACGGTGAGCTCGGCGTCGATCGGGCTCGGCACGCCGCCGTCCTCGGTCACGAGGGACTCGACGACGGTCGCGTTCTGGTCCGTGTAGACGCGCCACGTGGCGACCTCGGCCCAGTCCTCGAACGGGATGAACTCCTCGGCCTCGACCGGGGTCATGGTGCCGTCGGCGGCGAAGGCCGCGCCGAAGGCGAGCTGGCCGGCGCCGTAGACGTGCACCTCGTAGGGCTGCGCCAGGTCGCCGCCGAGGGCCTGCTCGATGTCGTGCATGAACACGGCGCCCATGTCGTCCTCGGTGATGAAGTCGACCTGGATCTCGGTCTCCTCCCCGGACGCGGTGACGACGACGGCGCGGATGTCCTCGGTCGCGAAGTTGTCGTAGAGGACGAACTCCATCAGGTTGTCGTCCGAGCTGACGAACGTGCCGGACGGGGTGCCGTGCTCGGGCGTCCAGGTGGCGGCGTGGGCCGGGGCGGCGGCGACGCCGACGAGGACGGCGGCACCGAGGGCGGCGGCGGACAGGCGGGCGGGGAACTGCAGGGACATGGGGTCCTCCGGTTCGGCGGTGCGGGCGTGGGTCACCTGGAGTGGGTGCAGGTGATGTGGGTCACGGACACCTCGACCCTATCTGCCACATGTGCATCTGTTGAGCGCTGCCTGGCCACAGCCGCCGAATTCACGCACTCTTCCTGTGAGACGCCACATCCCCGGGCTCGGCATAGCGGTCCCAGACGAAGGCCTGCAGCCGACGGGCGATCGCCTCCAGCGTCTCGGCGGCGAAGTGGTCCTCCCGCCATGCCGCATGCAGTCGCACCGTGAGCGTCCGCCCCTGCGCGATGACCCGCACCGGCATCAACCCGAAGGCCGGGTCCTCGGTGACGACGGCGACGCCCGCCCCCGTCGCGACCAGGGCCTGGGCCACCCGCCCGGAGTTCGCCTCGACGAGGGCCGGCGGCGTGAGGCCCGCCACGGCCACGGCGCCGTCGAGGACGCGTCGCGCCATGAAGGTGCGCGCGGGCGCGACGACGGGCTGGGCGACGAGGTCGTCGAGGGACACCCGCGTCCGGCCCGCCCAGGGGTGGCCCGGGGCGACGTACGCCCAGACGGGCAGGTCCATCAGCGGCAGCGACGCGACGGAGGGCGGCGGCACCGTCGGCATCACCACCAGGTCGTGCCGCGCGACGGCGTCGAGCAGCGAGTCGTCCAGCTGGGTCTCCGCGACGCGCGGGCGCGGGTCCTCCTCGCCGAAGGTGGCCACAAACGGCAGCACGACGTCGATGAGGGTGGTGCCGGGCGCGGCCACGGCCACGTCCGTGAGCCGACCGGAGGCGAGCGCGCGGGCCGCCTGCTCCGCCCGTCGATGGGCGACGAGGACCTCGCGCGCCACCGGGAGGAACGCCTCGCCGGCCGTCGTCAGCTCGAGCCGGCCGGCGACCCGGGCGAACAGGGGGAGGCGCAGCTCACGCTGAAGCCGCTGCAGCTGCCGACTGAGCGCGGACTGCACGAGATCCAGGCGGATCGCGGCCCCCGAGACCGTGCCGACCTCGGCCACCGTGACGAAGGCCCTGAGCAGTTTCTCCTCCATGCCGGATGAGCATAGCCTCCATGCCAGATCATCACTGGACGGCATGGACTCGACGCCCCACCATGGGAGGACGCGGCCCGACGCGTCGTCGTCGTGCCCACCCGTCGTCCCCGCTCCCCGTGAGCCGTCCCCAGGAGGCATCTCCATGACCGCCACCCCCGACCTCGAGCAGACCCGCCACCTGGCCACCGAGCTGCCCGGCCCCCGCTCCCGTGAGCTCGCCGAGCGCCAGCAGCGCGCCGTCCCGGCCGGCGTGGCCACCACCATGCCGGTGTACGCGGCCCGCGCCGCGGGCGGCATCCTCGAGGACGTGGACGGCAACCGCCTGATCGACCTGGCCTCCGGCATCGCCGTCACCTCCGTGGGCGCCTCCCACCCGCGCGTCGTGGCCGCCGTCCAGGAGCAGGTCGCGCAGTTCACCCACACCTCGTTCATGATCACGCCCTACGAGGGCTACGTGGCCGTGGCCGAGCAGCTGGACCGCACCAGCCCGATCCCCGGCGAGACCCGCACCGCCCTGTTCAACTCCGGCGCCGAGGCCGTGGAGAACGCCGTCAAGGTGGCCCGCGCCTTCACCGGCAAGCAGGCCGTGGCCGCGTTCGACCACGCCTATCACGGCCGCACCACCCTGACGATGGCGCTGACCGCCAAGTCCATGCCCTACAAGCACGGCTTCGGACCGTTCGCCCCCGAGATCTACCGCGTGCCCGGCTCCTACCCGCTGCGGGACGGCCTGTCCGGCGCCGAGGCCGCGCAGCGCGCCATCTCCGCGCTGGAGAAGCAGATCGGTGCCGACAACCTGGCCGCCGTGATCATGGAGCCGATCCAGGGCGAGGGCGGCTTCATCGTCCCGGCCGAGGGCTTCCTGCCGGCCGTGGTCGAGTGGTGCAAGGCCAACGACGTCCTGTTCATCGCGGACGAGGTCCAGTCCGGCATCGCCCGCACCGGCGCCTGGTTCGCCTCCGAGACCGAGGGCATCGAGCCGGACCTGATGGCGACCGCCAAGGGCATCGCCGGCGGCATGCCTCTCTCCGGCGTCACCGGCCGCGCCGAGGTGATGGACTCCGTGCACCCGGGCGGCCTCGGGGGCACCTACGGCGGCAACCCCGTCGCCACGGCGGCGGCGCTCGCCGTGTTCGAGGCCGTCGAGGAGGACGGCCTCCTCGAGAAGGCCCGCCGGATCGAGCAGGTCATCCGCGAGCACTTCGAGCAGAACACCGACGACCGCATCGCCGAGGTCCGCGGTCGCGGCGCGATGATGGCGATCGAGTTCGTGGACCCCGCCACCGGCGAGCCGGACGCGACGCTGACCGCCACCGTGGCCGCGGCCGTGCGCGCCACCGGCGTCATCCTGCTCACGTGCGGCACCTACGGCAACGTCGTCCGCTTCCTGCCGCCGCTGACCATCGGTGAGGACCTCCTCAAGGAGGGCCTGAGCGAGGTCACGAAGGCGCTGCAGTCCGCCTGAGACGCCGCCCCCGGCGGACCGACGACGACGGCCCCGCATCCCTGCCCGGGATGCGGGGCCGGCCGCCTGTCGGCACAGGACTCAGATGTCGTCCTCGTATGCCGGGCCGCCTTCGTTCTCCATGGCCTTGATGCGCCGGGACTTCTCGGCGGAGAAGATCCGGCGGACCCCCGTGCCGCCGAACTCGTCCTCCGGGACCAGCCCGACGCCGTACTTCAGCAGGGCCTTCTCCAGACGCAGACGCTCGTCCACCCGCAGGTCGGCCAGCCCCTTCTCGAAGCGGCGCAGCTGCTCCTTCTCGAGGCCGGCCGCGGTGGCCAGGGTGCGGACACCGACCTGGGCGAGAGCGCGACCGGCGCGCGCCACGTCGAAGGTCATCGGGGTGGGGTACATCAGACATCTCGATTCTGCAGTTCTCGACGGGGATCCGATCCATGATGGCCACGCCCCGGATGAGGGGACAAGGGCGCGCCAGCCTAGAACCCGCTGTGCGGCAGGCGCGTCACTGACCCATGACGCCCGCCACGCCGGTGGGACGCGGACGGGCCCGCCTCCGGTCACCGGAGGCGGGCCCGTCGTCGTGGGGTGTCAGTCCTGGACGAAGTACATCTGCTTGTTGACGAACTCGTCCATGCCGAGCGGGCCGAGCTCGCGGCCGAAGCCGGAGCGCTTGACGCCGCCGAACGGGATCTCCGCCCCCTCGCCCGCCGGTGTGTTGACGTTGGCCATGCCGACCTCGAGCTGCCGGGCGACCCGCTCGGCCTGGGCCTCGTCCTGGGAGAACACGGCGCCGCCCAGGCCGTACTGGGAGTCGTTGGCGAGGGCGAGAGCCTCGTCCGCGGACTCCACCTTGTAGACGACGGCGACGGGGCCGAAGAGCTCCTCGCGGTAGGCGTCCATCTCGGAGGTGACGCCCGTGATCACGGCCGGGGCGAAGCGGGCGCCCGCCTCGTCCGTGACGGTCCCGCCGACGTGGACGGTCGCGCCCTGCTGACGGGCCCGCTCCACCTGCTCGGCCAGGCCCTCGGCGGCACCGCGCGAGGACAGCGGGGTGAAGACCGTCGGGTCCTCGTCGGCGGCCTCCCCGGGCTTCATGGCCTCGGCCAGGGACACCAGCTCGGCCACGAAGGCGTCGTGGATGTCCGCCGAGACGATCATGCGCTTGTTGGAGTTGCAGGCCTGGCCCATGTTGTACATGCGGGTCGCCCACGCGGTGCGGGCGGCCTCGGCCGGATCCTCGGCGTCGAGCACGATGTACGGGTCCGAGCCGCCGAGCTCGAGGACGGCCTTCTTGAGGTGCTGGCCCGCGAGCGCGCCGATCACGGAGCCGGCCCGCTCGGAGCCGGTCAGGGAGACGCCGGCCACGCGCGGGTCGGCGATGAACTCGGCGATCTGGTCGTGCGTGGCGAACACGTTGGTGTACACGCCGGCCGGCACGCCGGCGTCGTCCATGATCTGCTGCACGGCCAGGGCCGAGCGCGGGCAGATCTCGGCGTGCTTGAGCACGATCGCGTTGCCGAGCATCAGGTTCGGCGCGGCGAAACGGGCGATCTGGTAGTACGGGAAGTTCCACGGCATGACGCCCAGCAGCACACCCAGGGGCAGGTGGCGGATCATGGCGCGGCCGCCCTCGAAGGTCTCGATGGGGCGGTCCGCGGCGAGAGTGGGGCCCTTGTCCGCGAAGTAGCCGAAGATGGCCGAGCTGAACTCCGCCTCCTCGACGCCCTCGGTCACGCGCTTGCCCATCTCGGTGGCGATGATCTGCGCGAGCTCGTCCTTGCGCTCCTCGAAGAGGTCCGCGACCTTCTGCACGATGGTGGCGCGCTCCTCGATGGGGCGGGCGGCCCACGCACGCTGGGCGGTCTCGGCGGCGGCCAGCACCTGGTCGACCTCACCGTCGGCGAGAGCGGGGAAGGTCTCCACGACCTGGTCGGTGCTGGGGTCCTGGACGCGATAGCCGGTCGGGGTGCTCATGAGTGGGTCCTCTCGTTGGGGTCCCGGACCACGGCAGTGCCGTCGTCGTCCGGACGGATGATCGGGATGGGTCGGGTCGAGTCCGTCTGCGGCAGGGTCTCGCCACGGAAGTAGGCCGGGTGGCGCAGCCGCGTCCACATCATCAGTACCACGCCGATGGCCAGCACGCCCATGCCCAGGATGAACACCGTGCCCACGCCGAACACGGACGAGCCGGAGCCGTAGTCGGGGTCGGTGGAGTCCAGCGCGGTCACGCAGAACATCACCAGCAGCACGAGGCCGCCGATCAGCGGGAACAGGAAGGTGGTGAGGGCGTTGCCCACCGAGGCGAACCACTCGCGGCGGAAGTACCAGACGCAGGCCAGGGCGGTGATGCCGTAGTAGAAGCAGATCATCAGGCCCAGGGCGGTGATGGTGTCCCACAGGGCGTTCTCGGAGAGCAGCCGCGTGACGACGTAGAAGAGGCCGGCGAAGCCCGCGCACACCCAGGTCGCGAAGGCCGGGCTGTTGAACCGGGGGCTCAGCTCGGCGAAGCGCGCGGGCACGGCCCGGTAGAAGCCCATCGCCAGCAGGGTGCGGGCCGGGGAGACCATGGTGGACTGCAGGGAGGCCAGGGAGCTGACGAGGATCGCGCTGGACATGATCACGGCGAAGGGGCCCAGGATCGGGCCGGCGAGGACCGCGAAGATCGACTCCTGGTTGTCCGGATTGCCCGCGCCCAGGCCCTCGGAGCCGATGCCCGCCCAGGAGATCACGGCCAGGGCGGACAGGATGTAGACGGCGATGATGACGAACACGGTGACGGCGGCGGCCCGGCCGGGGGTGCGCTCGGGGTCCTTGGTCTCCTCGTTCATCGTGAGGGTCACGTCCCAGCCCCAGAACAGGAAGATGGACAGGGAGACGCCGGCCGCGACCACACTGAAGTCGCCGGCGGTGAACGGGTTGAACCAGTCCAGCTGCACCGGGGTGGGGTCGAAGCCCGCGCCACGGGAGGACTGCGTCAGGGCGGCGACCGCGAACGCGCCGAGGGCCAGGATCTGGAAGGCCACCAGGATGTACTGCAGGTGCTTGGTGGTCTCCATGCCGCGGTGCGAGATCCATCCGGCCAGGGCCAGGTACACCAGGGTCAGGGGGATGTTGACCCACAGGTTGCCGGCCATATCCGCGATGGCCTGGCTCCCGGTGATCTGGGCGAGCAGCAGGAACGTGAAGTCGACGGCGACGGCCGCCAGGTTGGACAGCACGATCACGGAGGCGGCGATGAGACCCCAGCCGCCCATCCACCCGACATACGGCCCGAAGGCGTGCGTGGCCCAGGTGAACGACGTGCCGGAGTCCGGCACCCGCGTGTTCAGCGCCCGGTAGCCGAGAGCCACCAGGAGCATCGGGATGAAGCCGAGCAGCAGGATCGCGGGCACGTGGGTGCCGACGGTGCTGATGGTCGGCCCGAGGCCCGAGGTCAACGTGTAGGCGGGGGCGACGACGGAGACGCCGATCACCACGGCCCCGAGCAGGCCGACCTTGCCGGCCTGGAGCCCCTTGTTGCTCACCGCGCCCGGGTTGAGCAGGTTGACCTGCTCGATGGCGGAGGTGGTCGGGTACACGTGCTCGTGTCCCTCATCGTCGACGACGCGGCGTCGTGGGGTGGATGCGCTCATGAGGATGTCCTTGTCCGTCGGGCCGGTCAGCCGGTGGGCTGCCCCGCGTCGGTGGCTTCCCGCTCGGCGATGGCCAGGGCGGCGGCCTCGCCCATACGGATCGCGCCGTCCACGTGCTGGTAGCCCTCGGCGGCGATGTCCGAGCACGCGTAGTGGATGGGGCCGGTCGGGCGGTTCTGGAGGTGGCCCCAGCGGGAGAGCCCGCCGAGGTCGTAGCTGGTGGCGTAGGCGCCTCGGGTCCACTCCTCGGCGGCCATGTCCGAGAGGAAGAACGCGATCGGCTCGAGGGTCCGGGGGCCGAGGTACTCGGCCATGGCGCCGAGGATCGCGGCCTTGCGCTCCTCCTCCGGCAGGGCCCACATCTGCTCCGCGTACACGTCGGACACGAAGCCGACGAGGGTGCCGTGCGGGTCCTCCTCGCCCGGGGCGCCACCGGCCAGGTTCTCGCCGCGGTTGGTGTTGTCGTAGATCTCCTGGACGAGACGGCCCCCGCCGAAGCACGTGCCGGACAGGCCCTCCTCGCGCCAGAACGGGGTCTCGTACACGGCGTGCACCTTGATGACCAGGCCCATGGAGATGTGCTGGTGCGCGATCTGCTGCTCGCGCGGCATCGGCGGCTCGAAGGAGATGCGGCTGTAGAGGTTCGGCGGGATGGCCAGGACCGCGTAGCGGGCGTGCACCTCGTAGTCGTCGGTGAGCGCCACGACGTCGCCGGCGGCGCCGTCGTGCGCCACGCCGTTGCGCACGTCCGCAGCCACACCGTTCTTCTCGTCCGCGGTGGACGGGTCCGGCTCGGCCCAGCGCAGGGTGCGCACCGGCTGGCCGAGGACGACGTCGTCGCCCAGCTCGGCGGCCATGGCCAGGGACACGCACTGCATGCCGCCCTCGACGCGCTGGTCCAGGATGAAGTCCTCGTCCACCAGGTTGCGGAACGACCCGGCCGAGGCGGCCATGAGCAGCGCCTGGAGCAGGGAGAAGGTATGGGAGGGCTTGGTCAGCATGCCGGAGGCGATGTAGATGGAGACGTTGTCGATGGCCTCCGGGTCGTCGGACTGCTGCTCCAGCCAGTGGCGGAAGGAGATCTTGTCCAGCTCCGCGGCCCGCGGGTGCTCCCACGGGGCGGCGGCGTCGATCTCGGCGGTCAGTTCGTCGATCTTGGCGATCAGGCGATCCATCTCCCGGTCCGTCTTCTCGGCCACCGGGAAGTCGAGGCCGTCGTAGACGTGGCGTTCTCCGCGCGGGTCCACGTAGACGTTGCGACCGTCGCGGAAGCGGGAGAACGTCGGCAGGCCGAGCTCCTCCACCAGGGAGATGAGGCGGGTCTGGTCCGGGGAGATCCACTGGCCGCCGATCTCGATGAAGTGGTCCTTGCCGTCGGCGCCCTCGACCAGGCCGTTCCAGGTGCGGCCGCCGACGCGCCGGCGCGCCTCCAGGACGGTGACGGTCAGGCCCTGGGCCTTCGCGGTGCGGGCGGCCATGAGGCCGGCCGGGCCGGCGCCGATCACGACGACGTCGCTCGTCCGGCGCTCGCGGCCGACGGTGGCGGGGGCGGTGGTCATGGGGGTGCTCCTCTGGCGGGGACGGGGGCATCGGGCAGAGCCCAGGTGAATGCCGTTCATTTAGAGTGTCGGCGCTCACTGTACGGGCCGCGCGCCGGGAAGGGAAGGCCGGTCCGTGGCCGACATGACACCTTCCGCCCGTCCGACGGGTCAGAATGGCCGGATGGACGAGACCCCTGAACCGCCCCGGACGCGTCGCCGCCGCGGACGACCTCTCTCCCCCGCTCTGAGCCGCGCAGCGATCGCGGACGCGGCGCTCGCGGTCGCCCGCACCGAGGGATACGAAGGGCTCACCATGGCGGCGGTCGGCCGTCGCCTGGGCGTGGCGCCGAGCGCGCTCTACAACCACATCAGCGGCAAGCATGAGCTGCTCGTCCTGCTGCAGGACGCCGTGATGGGCGAGGTCTCGCTCGTCGAGCTGGAGGCCGCGATCCGGGGCGAGGCGCCCGTCGTCGCCGCCCTGCGGGCGTGGGCACGCTCCTACCGGGACGTCTTCGCGGCCCATCCGCCGCTGATCCCGCTCATCGCCACCATGCCGATCGAGGGAGCCCCGTCGACGCAGCGGGTCTACGAGACGGTGTGCGCGGTGCTGGCCCGGACCGGCCTGGCGCCGGAGCAGGTGCTGGCCCGGGTGATCGCGCTCGAGTCGTTCATCTACGGTTCCGCGTACGACGTCGACGCTCCGGCCGACATCTTCGAGGTGGCGGGGGCGAAGGAGCGGCTGCCCGCGCTTGGCGCGGCCGCCGAGGCCTTCCGGGCGGGCGGGAGCACGCGCGCGACGGGGGCGCGGAACCCCTACGCGGACGCACCCTTCGAGGAGGGACTGGACCTGCTGCTGGCGGGCCTCGGCGACTGACCCGCGGACTGCCGGCCACGTGTCAGGCCGGCACGGACGCGCCGCCCCTCTGTGCGAGAGGGGCGGCGCGTCGACGGATCTGTGCGCGGCGGGCTGTCAGTCGGTCAGGCCCAGACGACGGCGGGCCGCGACCAGCACCCCCGCGACGGCGGCGCCGAGGCCGGCCAGCCACCAGCCGGTGGACTGCCCCGTCTCAACCGTGTCCGGGGTCGTGTGCTGCTCGTCGGCGTCGCCCTCGACCGGAGCGGTCTGCTCCTCCTCATCCTCCGGAGCCGGGGCGGCCTCGTCGCCCCGGAACGCGGCGAGCGCCGCAGCGGTGGCCGGGTCGGTCAGGTCGAGCGGCTTCCCATTGAGGACGCCGTCCTCGGCATCGAGGAAGCCGTCGTACGCGGCGGGGATCTCCTCGCCGACATGCACGGTGACGGTCTGGACGTGGGCGACGTGGTCGCTGTGGAAGTCGACGGTGAAGGTGTCCGTGCCGACGAACCCCTCCTCCGGGATGTACCAGGCACGGAGCTCGGAGTGCTCCGAGTCACGGAACGCGAAGACCTCACCGTGGGCCGGCTCGGTCACGACCTCCGCGTAGGTGCCCTCCATCGTCGGCGCCGCGACCAGGTGGACGATCTCGGCGCCCACCACCCCGGGTGCCAGCTGCATGGCCGCGTCCCAGACCAGGGGCCGGTCCCCGAGGTGGCCCGTCTGCGGGCCGTCGACGGAGTGCACGGCCGCCCCCTGATCGTCGGCGAGGTCGGCGTCCGCCTGGAGGGTGATGCCCATGTTCAGCATCCGCCCGTCGGCCACGACGTCGTACCGCACGAGGCCTTCCCCGGCCGCGCCGAGCGCGCGGCGGGTCTCCAGGACGTCCACCGCGCCGCCGTCGATGACGTCCAGGGCGGTGAACTCGACCTCCTGGCCGCCCTCCAGGCGGGTGCTGTCCTCGGCCACCGGCGTGATCATGAGCGTGAGGTCCCCCGGATCGTAGCCGTCGTAGGTCTGGAAGAAGGCCGCGGTGACGTTCTCGTGGTCGACGGCCTGGAAGTAGCCGGCCTGGGGGCCATGGGCGTCGTCCCAGGCGGCGGCGGGGCCGGCGAGCGCGACGGTGGTCATGAGGCCGGCGGCGGCGAGGGCGGCGGGCAGGTGACGGAGAGAGGGACGACGGGTACGGATAACGGACATGGCAGCTCCTCACTGAGTCGGCCGAACAGGGCCGGCGGCCCCCGCCTCTGCAGCACCGGTGTTCCGGGCTCGATGGGCGGGGTCGCCTCGAGTCTGTCCGCCCAGAGCCTGCCGTGAAAGGGCTGTGCGACGTCGATGCGTGATCGACGCGGGACCGCAACCCGGCCGTGACCGGCGGGGGTGCTGTGCGGGGGCGCGGAGCACAGAGTGGTCACGACGGGGCCGGTACGACGACGAAGGCCCGGTCCGCATGGACCGGGCCTTCTGACTGGTGGAGGTAAGGGGATTCGAACCCCTGACCTTCTGCATGCCATGCAGACGCGCTACCAACTGCGCCATACCCCCAGGTGGGTGGTGACTCCGTTCCCGGCGGACCGGCTGGAGCACCTGGATAGGATACCCAGCCCGTGGCAACCGCGCAAACTGGCTGGGCGGCGTCGATGGACCGCCGCGGCCCCACGGCCTAGCGTGCAGGAGACGCACCCGTGCCCGCCGCCAGCCCAGGAGGTCCCGCATGTCCCCCACCGACGCACCGATCCGCACCGCGCTCATCGGCTACGGCTTCGCCGGGACGACGTTCCACGTCCCGCTCCTCCGCGCCACGGCGGGAGTCGCGCTCACCCATGTCGTCTCGAGCCGCCCGGAGGCGGTGCACGCGGACCTGCCGGACGTCGTCGTGGTGCCCGACATGGACGCGCTCCTGGCGCGCCATGACGTGGACCTCGTGGTGATCGCCGCCCCGAACGACCAGCACGCCCCGCTGGCGCGCGCCGCCCTGAGGGCGGGCAGGCACGTGGTGGTGGACAAGCCCTTCACGCTGAGTCTCGCGGAGGCGCGGGAGCTGCGCGACCTCGCGGCCGCGACGGGGCGGGTGCTGCGGGTGTTCCAGAACCGTCGCTTCGACAGCGACTTCCTGGGCATCGCCGAGCTGGTCCGCTCCGGCCTGCTCGGGGACGTCGTCCACCTCGAGTCCCGGATCGACCGCTTCCGCCCGACCGTCCGGAACCGCTGGCGGGAAGCCGCGGTGCCCGGGGGCGGCATCTGGTTCGACCTCGGCCCGCACCTGGTCGACCAGGCGCTCCTGCTCTTCGGCGTCCCCGATCTCGTGGACGCCGACCTCGCGGCCCTGCGCCGGGGCGCCCCGGTGGAGGACTGGGCGCACTGCGTGCTGCACTACCCGGGCCGGCGCGTGGTCCTGCAGGCGTCGATGCTCGTGGCCGGCGGCAGCCCGCGCTTCGCGGTCCACGGCACGCGCGGCTCCGCGGTGAAGGAACTGCCGGATCAGCAGGAGGCGCAGCTGCGCGCGGGCCTGTTCCCCGGCGCCGAGGGCTGGGGCGTCGACCCCGACCCGATCCTCCTGCACGACGGGGAGGGGAACACCGAGCGCGTCCCCGCGCCGATCGGAGCCCAGCAGCGGTCCTACGCGGGCGTGCGCGACGCGATCCTCGGCCGCTCGAACGACGACGCGGCCACCCCCGACCAGGCCCTCGCCGTGATGGCGGTGTTGGAGGCCGCCGTCGCCTCCGCACGGGAGGGTCGTGCGGTGGAACCCGCACTCACGGCGGTGGAGCGCGCCGCGTTCCCGGGGGTGTCCCCGGCACCGACCGCGGCGGAGCGACATCACCGCGGTTCTGCACTGCGGTGATGTCGCAGGGCGGCGGTCGAGTCCCGAGCCCGCGCAGGAGCCCGACGACGACGAAGGCCCGGTCCGTATGGACCGGGCCTTCTGACTGGTGGAGGTAAGGGGATTCGAACCCCTGACCTTCTGCATGCCATGCAGACGCGCTACCAACTGCGCCATACCCCCAGATGTGGGCGTCACCCGCGATGTTCACGCGCCGTTTCCGGCCCGTTTGCCTCGCTGGCAACTCGACCAGCGTACATGGTCCCCGCGCGGGCGCCAAATCGGCGTCCGGGCCGGGGTGCCCTCAGATGCCGTAGCCCTCGAGGGCCCAGTCGCCCCAGCCCTCGGCCCCGGTGTCCGGAGTGAACGCGCCCTGCAGCACGGCGGCGCGGGCGTTGCCGATCCGCTCCATCGCCGCGAAGGCCTCGCCCTCGTGACGCAGGAGCAGCCCCGCGGCCGCGCGGATCAGCGCACCGTGGGCCACGGCGAGCAGGGTCTGGGCGCCCCCGTCGCGCGGGGTGTCGCCCCAGTGCGGGGGCACGTGGCCGCGCAGCGCGCGCAGGGCCCGCTCGCCGCCCCCGCGCAGGGTCTCCCCGCCGACGGGGCCGGCGTCGAGCGCCGGCACGGCCCGCCAGAGGCGGTGCTCGTCCGGCCAGCGTTCCGCGATGGCACTGAGCTCGAGGCCTTCCCACTCTCCCCCGGCCAGCTCCATCAGCTCCGGGTCGACGGCCACGGACGCCGCGCCCACCCGGGCCTGGAGGACGATCTCGGCCGTGCGCCGCGCCCGGGCCAGCGGGGAGCACACGGCCACGAGCTCCTCCGCGTCCTCGAGCAGATCGCCCACGGGCCCGCCGGCGGCGCGGCGCGCCTGCCGCTCCCCCTCGGCGTTCAGCTCGATGTCCGTGTGCCCCTGGTACCGGTCCAGGGCGTTCCAGTCGGTCTCGCCGTGACGCAGCAGGATCAGGCGCATCTCGCGGACGCGCTCAGGAGGCGTGCGAGGCGGAGGCGCCGTCGTCCTGGGCGGCCGCGTCCGGGCGGGTGCTCTCCTCCGGCAGGCCGAGGTCGATCGCCGGGGTGTCCTTCCACAGGCGGTCCAGCGCATAGAACTCGCGGTCCTCGCGATGCTGGACGTGCACCACGAAGTGCCCGTAGTCGAGCAGCACCCAGTGGCCGTCGGACCGGCCCTCGCGACGCAGCGGCTTGAGCTGCTCGTCCTTCAGCAGCGCCTCCTCGACGCCGTCGACGATCGCGTTGACCTGACGCTCCGAGGCGCCGGAGGCGATCAGGAAGGCGTCGGTCAGGCCGAGCCGCTCGGCCACGTCGAACGCGACGATGTGCGTGCCGAGCTTGTCCGCGGCGGCGGCTGCGGCGGTGGTGAGGGCGTCCAGGGTGGTCTGGGGAACGGTCACGAGGTCTCCTCTTCCGAGACGTAGAGGTGGTGCTTGGCGATGTACTGGACGACGCCGTCCGGGACGAGATACCAGACGGGCCGGCCCCGGCGGACGCGCTCCCGGCAGTCCGTGGAGGAGATCGCCATGGCGGGGATCTCCATCAGGGACACGTCATCGCCCAGACCCATGTCCGAGAGGTCGTGGCCGGGACGGGTGACACCGACGAAGTGCGCCAGGTCCCAGAGCTCGTCCACGTCCTTCCACGTGAGGATCTGGCCCATGGCGTCCGCGCCGGTGATGAAGAACAGCTCGGCGTCCGGGTGCAGGCGGCGCAGGTCCCGCAGCGTGTCCACGGTGTAGGTCACGCCGGGACGGTCGATGTCCACGCGGGAGACGGTGAACCGGGGGTTGGAGGCGGTGGCCACCACGGTCATGAGGTAGCGGTCCTCGGCCGGGGAGACCTGCCGGTCCGACTTCTGCCACGGCTGACCCGTGGGGACGAAGACGACCTCGTCCAGCTCGAACTCGGCGGCCACCTCGGAGGCGGCCACGAGGTGCCCGTGGTGGATCGGGTCGAAGGTGCCGCCCATGATGCCGAGGCGACGACGGCGCACGCCCCCGGCAGTGGGCTCGGGGACGGGGGTGCGGGAGGCGACGGTCATGCGCTCAGGAGACGAACGGACGGCCCGCCGCGTCGCCCCCGGCGGAGGCGGCGACGCGGCGGGCCGGTGAGACGTCAGTGACCGGAGGTGTGCGAGCCGCGGCCGGTGCCGTGGTGCTGGACCGCGGTGGTGGGCTCGGGCAGGCGCAGCGCGCGGGAGCGCATGGACATGGTGGCGGCCAGGGCGGCCATCAGCAGCGCGAAGACGAGCACGCCGTACCAGATGGGGTCCATCGGCAGCTCGTTGACGACGTGGTGGCCCTCGGCGGCGGCCAGGATCAGGGAGGTGTTCAGCATGGATGCTCCTCAGTGCAGCGGGTCAGACGGCCTGGCCGGGGCCGGGCCGAAGGGGTCCTGGTGTCCATCGTAGCCCGGCTCAGCGGCGGATCTGCCCGTCGCCGCGCAGGATCCACTTGGTGGTCGTGAGCTCCTCCAGGCCCATGGGCCCGCGTGCGTGCATCTTCTGGGTGGAGATGCCCACTTCGGCACCGAGGCCGAGCTCGCCGCCGTCGGTGAAGCGCGTGGACGCGTTCACGATGACGGCCGCGGCGTCCACCTCGGTGATGAACCGCTCGGCCGCGGCCAGGTCGTTCGTGACGATGGCCTCGGTGTGGCCCGTGGACCACCGGCCGATGTGCTCCATCGCCTGGTCGAGGGAGTCCACGACGCGCACGGCCATCTCCATGTCCAGGTACTCGGTGCCCCAGTCCTCCTCCGTGGCGTCCACGGCGTCCCGGGCGTGGTCGCCGCGGTCGGCCAGCGTGGGCAGCCAGGCCCGCGCGGCCTCGTCCACGTGCAGCAGCACGCCGGCGCGGGTGAGGGCGCGCAGCACTTCGCGGCCCGTCTCCTCCGCGTCCCGGTGGAGCAGCAGGGTCTCGGCCGCATTGCACACGGAGGTGCGGTGGGTCTTCGAGTTGAGTGCGATGTCCACCGCCATCTGCTTGGGTGCGGCGGCGTCCACGTACAGATGCACGTTGCCCTCACCCGTCTCGATCACGGGCACCCGGGCCTCGCGGACCACGCGCTGGATCAGCTCACGGCCGCCGCGCGGGACGAGGACGTCCACCGCGCCACGAGCGGCCATCAGCGCGGCGACGCCGGGACGTCCGAGATCGTCGATGCCCTGGATGATGTTGGGGTCGAAGCCCTGATCCACGAGCGCCTCCCGCAACACCTGGATCAGGACCGCGTTGGTGGACTCCGCGGCCGAGCCGCCGCGCAGGATCACGCCGTTGCCCGACTTCAGGGCGATGCCGGCGATGTCCACCGTGACGTTCGGACGGGCCTCGTACACGGCGCCCACGACGCCCAGGGGCACCCGCACCTGGCTCATCCGCACGCCGTTGGGCAGCGGACCGCCGCGGACCACGGTGCCCACGGGGTCCGGCAGGCCGGCCAGGGTCTCCAGGGCGAGGGCCAGCGCCTCGACGCGCGCCTCGTCCAGCTTGAGCCGGTCCAGCATGGCCGCCGAGGTGCCGGCCTCGCGGCCGCGGTTGCGGTCCTCGCGGTTGGCCGTGATGATCGCGGCCGCGTTGGCTCGCAGGGCCTCAGCCATGTGGCGCAGGACGGCGTCCTTGCGGACGCGGCCGGCGGTGGCCAGCTCGGGCACGGCCTGACGCGCCCACTCGGCCCGTTGGCGGATGGCCTCCTCGACCTCGGGCGTCGGCGCCTCGGCGTCCTGGCGGCCGGACTGATCCTGGGGTGCGGTGCTCTCGGTGGTCTGCATGCCTCCAGCCTATCGAGCGCCCCGGACGAGGCACGAGGCCCGGTCCGTCGACTCGGCCGGAGCCCGTGCTGGTCAGCGCTGCGGCGGAGCCAGGCGCACCCAGTCGTCCGCGTGCACGACGACGCCGTCGTAACCCGCGCCGAGGTCCTCGCGGAGGTCGGCGGTCGTCCGTCCGAGCATGGCGGGCAGCTGCGACGAGGAGTACTGCACGAGGCCGCGCGCCCGCACCCGGCCGTGTGCGTCCACGATCTCGACGACGTCGCCCGGCGTGAAGTCGCCCGTGCAGCCGGTGATGCCCGCGGCCAGCAGGGAGCGGCCGCGGTCGATCGCCCCGGCCACCGCGCCGTCGTCGATGACGAGCCGGCCCCGGACCTCCGCCGTGAGGCCGAGCCACGCCGCGCGTGCGGACCGGCGGCGGCCGGTGGCGGAGAACCACGTGCCCACGTCCTCCCCCGCGAACGCGGCGCCCGCGTTCGCGGCCGAGGTGAGCAGGGTCGGGATGCCGGTGGTGGCCGCGATGCCGGCCGCGTCCACCTTGGTCACCATGCCGCCCGTGCCCACGCCCGCGGAACCGGGCACGCGCACGTCGACGCCGGCCAGGTCGTCGTCCGAGGTGACCTCCGGGATGCGCCGCGCGTCCGGGTGCGAGGGGTGGCCCGTGTAGAGGGCGTCCACGTCCGAGAGCAGGACCAGCAGGTCCGCCTTGCAGAGGTTGGCGGTGAGGGCCGCGAGGCGGTCGTTGTCGCCGAAGCGGATCTCGCGCGTGGCCACGGCGTCGTTCTCGTTCACGATCGGCATCACGTCGAGCGTGAGCAGCCGCGACAGGGCGCGGTGCGCGTTCGTGTACTGGGTGCGCCGCATGAGCTCCTCGGCGGTCAGGAGCACCTGGGCCACCTCGGTGTCGTGCCGCCCGAAGCTCGTGGTGTAGTGCGCCATGAGCTTGCTCTGGCCGACCGCCGCCGAGGCCTGCTGGGTGGCGGTGTCCTTGGGGCGTCGGCCCAGCCCGAGGTGGGGGAAGCCGGCCGCGACGGCGCCGGAGGACACGAGCACCACCTGGGTGCCCTTCTGCCGCTCGGCGGCGAGGACGTCCACGAGCCGGTCGATGGCCTCCACGTCCAGGCCGTCCGGGGTGGTCAACGAGGACGAGCCGATCTTCACGACCACTCGGCGCGCGGCCTGCATCGTCTCCCGCGAGGTCACGGGGTTGGCCCGCGGGTCATCGGAGCCGCGCGTGGCGGGGGTCGGATAGCGGGTGACGACGGTGCGCCGCACGGACATGGATCATCCCTCTCGATCGTCGGTGTCGTTCCACAGGCCGGAGCGTCGCTCGGCCTCCATCTCGGCCCGGGTCGCCGCACGGGCGGCCCGGCGGGCATCCTGCTCGGCGCGCTTCTCCGCACGGGTCGCGCGGGTGCGCTCGTCGAGCCGCAGGTCGGTGCCACGGGGCCCGGCGAGCAGCTCGGCTCCCGCGGACAGCGTGGGCTCCCAGTCGAAGACCACGCCCGTGACGTCGTCGCCGATCACCACGGCGTCGCCCGGCCTCGCACCGGCCTTGAACAGGCCGTCCTCGACGCCGGCCCGCTGGAGCCGGTCCGCAAGGTAGCCGATCGCCTCGTCGTTCTGGAAGTCCGTCTGGGCCACCCACCGCTCGGGCTTCTCGCCGCGCACGCGGAACAGCGGCTCGAGGTTGCGCTCCTCGCGGCGGATCGTGAATTCGGCCCGCTCGCCGCGGCGGCGATGCCGGCGCGGCACCTCGACGGGCGCGGCCGGCACGGGCTCGACCACCCGGGAACGGGCCTCCGCCACGAGCTCGGCCATGGCGTACTTGAGGGCGTCCAGGCCCTCGCGGGCCAGCGCCGAGATGTCGAAGACCCGCAGGCCACGGCCCTCGAGCTCGGCGCGGACCATGTCCGCCATCGCGGCGCCGTCGGGCAGGTCGGTCTTGTTCAGGGCGATGAGGCGGGGCCGCTCGTTCAGCGGCACGACGCCCTCCCCTCCCTGGGAGAAGACGGGCTCCACCGCGTAGGCCTCGAGCTCGGCCTCGATGGCCTCGAAGTCGGCGATCGGGTCGCGGTCGGACTCGAGGCTGCCGCAGTCGAGGACGTGCACGAGCGCGGCGCAGCGCTCGACGTGGCGCAGGAACTCCAGGCCGAGGCCGCGGCCCTCCGAGGCACCGGGGATCAGGCCCGGGACGTCGGCCACGGTGAAGCGCACGTCGCCGGCCTGCACGACCCCGAGGTTGGGCACGAGCGTGGTGAACGGGTAGTCCGCGATCTTGGGGCGGGCCGCAGACAGGGCCGCGATGAGGGAGGACTTGCCGGCCGAGGGGAAGCCCACGAGCGCGACGTCCGCCACGGTCTTGATCTCGAGCGTCAGGTCCCGGCTCTCCCCCGGCAGGCCGAGCAGCGCGAAGCCGGGCGCCTTGCGCTTCACCGAGGCCAGAGCCGCGTTGCCGAGGCCGCCCTGACCGCCGGCGGCGGCGACGTAGGTCGCACCCTCCCCCACGAGATCGGCCACGATGTTGCCCTGCTCGTCCTTGACCACCGTGCCGTCCGGCACGGGGAGCACGAGCGACTGGCCGTTCTTGCCCTCGCGGTGGTCGCCCATGCCCGGCTGGCCGTTCTCGGCGGACCGATGCGGGGCGTGGTGGTAGTCCAGCAGCGTGGTGGTCTGCGAGTCCACGACGAGGGTGATGTCGCCGCCGTCGCCGCCGTCGCCGCCGTCGGGGCCGCCCAGGGGCTTGAACTTCTCGCGATGCACGGAGACGCACCCGTGCCCGCCGTTGCCGGCGGTGAGGTGGAGGACCACGCGGTCCACGAAGGCTGCCATGGGAGTGCTCCTAGGGGCTGGAGGGATCGGACTCAGACGGCCCAGGGGCCGGAGACGCCGACGGCGGGGGCGGGTCCGGTGGATGCCGGGCCCGCCCCCGCCGGGGCGTCAGGGGGTGCGGGTGTCCTCGCCGGGCGAGGGTCCGCACGCAGACCGCACGAGTGTCAGATCACTCCGCGGCGGGGACGATGTCCACGACCTTGCGGCCGCGGCGCTGGCCGAAGGCCACGGAGCCGGCGGACAGCGCGAAGAGGGTGTCGTCCTTGCCGCGGCCGACGTTGCGGCCCGGGTGGAACTTGGTGCCACGCTGGCGGACGATGATCTCGCCGGCGTTGACGTCCTCGCCGCCGTAGCGCTTGACGCCGAGGTACTGCGGGTTCGAATCGCGGCCGTTCTTCGAGGAACTGCCGGCCTTCTTATGTGCCATTGCTGTTGCCTAACCTCTCGGATGCTCGGTTTCGCCGGTGCCGGTGACGGCTCAGGCGATCCCGGTGATCTTGACCGTGGACAGCTCAGAGCGGTGGCCCTGGCGCTTCTTGTAGCCGGTCTTGTTCTTGTACTTCATGATGACGACCTTCTTGCCACGGGAGTGGGAGACGACCTCGGCGGTCACCTTCACACCGGCGGCATCAGCGCCAGCCTTGACCTCGTCCCCGTCCACCAGCATCAGAGCGGGCAGCTCGACGGAGCCACCGGTCTCAGCGGGAACGCGGTCGAGGGTAACGAGGTCTCCGACAGAAACCTTCTCCTGGCGGCCGCCAGCGCGGACAATCGCGTACACCACTTGGGACTCACTTCTCTCGACGTTTCAATGGATCAGATCGGGTTCTGCTCGCCCGCACCTCGACCGCGGCTGCGTCCGGGTCCGGCGGTCCCTCACCGGGACATGCGGGAGCGTGCGGGCGGTGAACACCGATGGTCCAGCATACTCGCTGCCGGGCGTCCGGACCAAACAGAGGCGTGTCGGCGCGTCGCCGCCGCCCGGGGCGGGCCCGGGGCGGCGGCACCGACGACGGTCAGCGGCCGCGGCGGGCCAGGTCGGCGGCCTTCACCCCGACACCGAGCATCACCGGGGCGGCACCCTGCGGCTCGGCGGGGGTGGACGCCTCGGCCACGGCCGCGGTGAAACGGCCGCCCCGGGCGCCGCCGGGCGCGGCCTGGACCTGGACGTGGACGCCGTCGGAGGACACGGCGCGACGCGAGCGCCGGCGCGGCGATCCGGGCGCCGGGGCCGCCTGGGCCTCGGCCGGGGCGTCCGCGGCGGGCGTCTGCTCCACGTCCGCCGCGGGCTCCGCCGTCGGCTCGGTCGCCGCAGGCTCCACCATCACGGCCTCCTCGACGGCGGCCGGGGCGGCGGGCTGCTCGTGGACCTCGGTGGCGTCCGTGGACTCCTCGGGCGAGGGCTCGGTGGCCTCCACCGGAGCCGCGTCCGGGCGGTCGGCCGCCCGCTCGGTGGACGCGTCCGCACCGGCGGCCGGACGGACGATGCCGTCGCTCGAGGCCCGGCGGGACCGGCGGCGCCGGGGCGCCGGGGCATCCTCGGCAGGCACAGGCTCCGATGCGACCTCGGAGGTCGCGGCCGCCGAGGACTCGGCGTCCGCGGCGTCGTGCCGCGACGGCGTCGCGCGCTCCGCACCCTGGTCTTCGGCGTCGGCCTCGGTCGAGGCCGCCTCGCCACCTCGGCGGGACCGCCCACGGCCACCCCGGCGACGCCGGGACCGGCGCGGGCGGTCGCCCTGCTCGGCCGCGTCCTCCGTGGGCTCGGCCTCGGCGTCGGCCTCCGCCTCCGCGACGGCGGCCACGGCCTCCTCGGCCTGCACGACCGGGTCCTGGTGCTCGGGGGCCCCAGGGGCCTCGGAGGCCGCCTTCTCCTCGGTCTGACGGGTCTGATCGGCGGACTCGGCGGGGCCGTCGTCGTGCGACCGCGCGGCATCCTCGGAGCCCGCATCCTCGGCGCCGGTGTCCCCCGACTCCTCGGCGCGGCCCCGGCTGCGGCGGCGGCCCCGACGGCGCCGGCGACGCGGCGTCTCCTCCTCGTCCGCCCCGGCCGGCTGCCCGGCCTCCGCGGGCCCGGCCGACGCGGCCTCGACGGCCCCGGCCGCGGAGTCCTCGGCGGCGTCCGCCGCCTGCTCGGCGGGGGCGGACTCCTGGGCGGCGGTCTCCTCCTCGGCCACCTTGCCGGAGGCCTTCGCGATCGAGTGCAGGGCGACACGGGCGGCCTCGGCCCGCTCACGGCGCTGCCGCTCGTCCTCGGAGTCGGTGGGCTCGGCGCTCGTCGTCGTGGCCGCGGCGGCGTGGGCGTGCTCGCCCTCGCCGTCGCCCCGACGCCGGCGACGACGGCGGCCCTCCGCCTCGCCGCGCTGCTCACCGCCGGAGCGGCCCCGCTCGACGGGCGTGTCCTGGATGAGGATGCCGCGGCCGCCGCAGTGCTCGCAGGTCTCCGAGAACACCTCCACGAGCCCGGTCCCCATGCGCTTGCGCGTCATCTGGACCAGGCCGAGCGAGGTCACCTCGGCGACCTGGTGCTTCGTGCGGTCCCGGCCCAGGCACTCCACGAGACGGCGCAGCACGAGGTCACGGTTGGCCTCGAGCACCATGTCGATGAAGTCGATGACGATGATGCCGCCGATGTCCCGCAGGCGCAGCTGCCGGACGATCTCCTCGGCGGCCTCGAGGTTGTTCTTGGTGACGGTCTCCTCGAGGTTGCCGCCGGAGCCCGTGAACTTGCCGGTGTTCACGTCCACCACGGTCATGGCCTCGGTGCGGTCGATCACGAGGGAGCCGCCGGAGGGCAGGTACACCTTGCGCTCGAGCGCCTTGTGGAGCTGCTCGTCCACGCGGTGGGTGGCGTACAGGTCCTCGCCGTCGTGGTCCTCCGGCACCCAGTGGTGCAGACGGCCCAGCAGGTGCGGGGCGACGTAGGTCACGTAGGCCTCGATGTTGTCCCACGTGGCCTCGCCCTGGACGAGCATGGCGGAGAAGTCCTCGTTGAAGACGTCGCGGACCGTCTTGATGGTCAGGTCCGGCTCGGCGTAGAGCAGCTCGGGGGCGAGCACCTTGGTGCCGGACGCCTTCTCCTGGATGCCCTCCCACTGGGCGCGCAGACGGTTGATGTCGTTCTGCAGCTCCTGCTCGGAGGTGCCCTCGGCCGCGGTGCGCACGATCACGCCGGCGTCCTGCGGCAGGTGGTCCTTGAGGATCTTCTTCAGACGCGAGCGCTCCACGTCCGGCAGCTTGCGGGAGATGCCGGTCATCGAGCCTCCGGGCACGTACACGAGGTAGCGGCCGGGCAGGGAGACCTGGCTGGTCAGGCGGGCGCCCTTGTGGCCCACCGGGTCCTTGGTGACCTGGACGAGCACGGTGTCGCCGGACTTGAGCGCGTTCTCGATCTTCCTCGGCTTGCCGTCCAGCTGGGCGGCGTCCCAGTTGACCTCGCCCGCGTAGAGCACGGCGTTGCGTCCGCGGCCGATGTCCACGAACGCGGCCTCCATGGACGGCAGCACGTTCTGGACCTTGCCCAGGTACACGTTGCCGATCATCGAGTCCTGCGTGGTGTGTGAGACGAAGTGCTCGGCCAGCACGCCGTCCTCGAGCACGGCGATCTGGATGCGCTGGTCGCGCTGGCGCACGAGCATCTTGCGGTCCACGGCCTCGCGGCGGGCCAGGAACTCGGCCTCGGTGATCACGGTGCGGCGACGCCCGCCCGAGCGGGAGTCGCGGCGGCGCTGGCGCTTCGCCTCGAGCCGGGTGGAGCCCTTGACGCTCTGGACGGTGTCCGGGGCGGTGCCGACGGCCTGGCGCGGTGCGCGCACGCGGGTGACGGTGTGCTCGGGATCGCCGGCCTCGCCGCCGTCGAGCTCCATGTCCACCTCGCCGCGGCGGCGCCGGCGACGCCGACGGGAGACCACGGCGCCCTCGGTCCGGTCCTCGGACTCTCCGGTGTCCTCCCGGTCCTCGGCGTCCGCCGACGCGTCTGCGGCGCCCTCCTCCGCGTGGCCGCCCTCGCGCGAGGGGCGACGACGGCGCGAACGCCCGGAGGTCTCCGGGTCGTCCTCAGCCTCGGAGCGCTGCCGCGAGGTGGTCTCGGTGCGCAGGACCTCGATCAGGTTCGCCGGCACGGCGAACGGGTCGGTCGGGTCGAACTGCAGCGTCGGCGCGCTCGGCTCCTCCGGCGCGTCCGCGGCGTCATCGGACGCGGGGGTCCGCTCCGGCTGAACCGCCCCGGCGGCGGTGTCCGCCGCGGTCTGCGTCACGGCCTGCGCGGCCGTCTCCTTCGCACGTTCGTCTGCGCGGGTCGTGTCCTCGTTGTTGGCCGCCATGGCAGCACCTCCCGCCGATCGACGACGCCACACTCGCCGCCGCCCGGCGTGTCCGCGTCCGCCGCCGGCCGCGTTGCCCCGGGCGCCGTGCGCCACGGGTGCGCCGGGAGGCGGACTCCGAGAAGTCATCGGGTGGACCGCGTCGACCGTCAGGGCCCGGCGCGGAACCGCTGCGCCCTCGAGATCGGGGCCTGGGCGTCACGTGCCGTCCGCCGGCCGGCGCACGGACGCACACGGGCGGGGCCCGGCGTCCACCTCCCGCACGATGCTCGACGCGGGGGCGCCTCGGCGGCGGCCCGACGTCGGGCGCGCAGCGGGCTGCCCCGCGGTGTGGCCACGGGACGGCCAGGGCCGATTCTCTCACATCCGCCCCGGGCACGCCCCTAGAATCGTGTCCATGCCTGCGACACCGCTGACGGACGACGTCCGCCTCTCCCCTGCCGACGACGTCCCCGCCGAGGAGGCCCGGCTCACCTGGTACGCCCGGCCCGCGGGCACCGCGGCGCTGCTCCTGATCACCTCGCTCGTGGCGCTGACGGCGACGATCATCATCATCGTCGAGCGCGCCCTCCTCACCGCGGACCCGACACACCGCACGTCCTGCGACCTCAACCCGTGGGTGTCCTGCGGCCAGGTGATGCAGTCGTGGCAGGCCCACACCTTCGGCTTCCCGAACACGTACATCGGCGTGGTCGCGTTCTCCGTGCTCATCACCGTGGCGGTGTCCCTGCTCGCCGGCGCCCGCTTCGCCCGCTGGTACTGGCTGCTGATGAACGCGGGGATCCTGGCGGGCTTCGCGTTCTGCGTGTGGCTCTGGTACTCCGCCGTCTACAGCATCGGCACGCTGTGCCTCTACTGCATGATCGTGTGGGCCATGGTCATCGCCCAGCTCGTGCTCGTGACGTCCCGGAACCTGCAGACCGGCACGCTGCCGGCCCCGGCCGGCCTCGTCCGACTCGCCCGGGAGCTGGCCTGGCCCGTGATCGTGCTCCTCTACGTCCTGGTGTTCGCCTCGATCCTGCTGGAACTGGGCCTCGGGGTCATCGGGATCGACTGAGCCCGCGCTCCCCCACCGGACACGACGACGGCGGCCGGTCACCCCACCCGGGTGACCGGCCGCCGTCGTGCGGGCCCGGAACGGGCTCAGCCGAACCAGATCGCGAGCTCGCGCTCGGCCGAGAGGGTCGAGTCCGAACCGTGGACGAGGTTCTTCTGGACGGCCTCGCCCCAGTCCCGGCCCAGGTCGCCGCGGATGGTGCCCGGGGCGGCCACGGTGGGATCGGTCTTGCCGGCCAGCGAGCGGAAGCCCTCGATCACCGAATCGCCCGTGACGCGCGCGGCCACCACGGGACCGGAGGCCATGAACGCGACCAGCGGCTCGAAGAACGGCTTGCCCTGGTGCTCCTCGTAGTGGCGCTCCAGCATGGCGCGGGTGGGCGTGAGCATCTTCAGATCGGCGATCACGTAGCCCTTACGCTCGATGCGCGCGAGGATCTCGCCGACCAGGTTGCGGGCCACCCCGTCCGGCTTGACGAGGACGAGGGTCTCTTCGATGTGGTGCGTCATGGGGTCTGCTCCTAGCGTCGTCGGACGGCCGCGAGCGCGGTCCGGTTCCCGCCCCACCCTAGTGGGGCCCGGGTCTCAGCGTCCGTGCTCGGCCTCCCAGGCGGCCTCGAGGCGGTCGCGCTGGGCGTTCTCGACGTCCATGGCACCGCCCTTGATCACGGCGTACGCCCACGTCAGCGCGAAGAGGGCCCCCACCACGAACATCGAGTACTCCCAGAAGCCGGAGGCCAGCAGGACGGCCTGGATCGCCCAGCCGATCGCGATGCCGACGGGCCTGCGCACCAGGGCGCAGGTCAGCACCGCGACGACGGCCAGCGCGGAGTAGCCCGCCACGAACCACCAGGCGCCCGGCTCGTCCCGGTGCATGCCGAACAGCATGAGCCCGAGGAAGAAGATGAGCACCGCCTCGAGCATGAGGATCGTGGAGGTGAACAGGGCGCGCACGGAGCGGCGGCGCCGACGAGTGCCGGGGCGCCACTGCCGCTGGGCACGCGTCTCACGCGCGGGGCGCCAGGACTCGTCGCCGAAGCGCCCCTGCTCCGTGGTGCCTCCGGTCTCCGGCTGGTCGGGGGTCATCGGTCCTCCTCCGGCCGGCGGCGGGCGCCGGCGTCGTCGCGGTCCTCGAGCAGCTCGAGGATCTCCGGGTCCAGGTCGTCCTCGTCGGCGTCCGCCAGCCCGACGGCGTCGAGCAGGTCGGCGGGGTCGAGGCCGCGGGCGGCCACGGTGACAGGGCCGGCATGCCGGGGCTCGCCCACGAGGGCGCGGACCTCGGCGGCCAGGGTGATCGAGCCGAGCACGAGCACGCCGCCGCCGGTGCCGGAGGCCAGTTCGTCCGCGCTCGTCTCGAGGGCCTCCGCGCGGCCGACCGCCCACTCGAGGGCGTCCGGCACGGACTCGGTGGCGTACACGTCGTCCTCGGGCCAGCCGGCGTCGACGGCCATGCGGGCCAGCTCCCCGGCCGGGATGGCGCGGGCCGAGGAGGACTGCGTCACCGCGAGGTCCTCCACGTCGTCGCCGAACGCCCGGTAGAGCGCCGCGAGCATGCCCGGCGCGTCCTTCTCCTGGAGGATCCCGACGACCAGCGAGAGGCGGGTGAAACCGAACGCCTCCTGCACCGCGCGGGCCGTGGCCCGCACGCCGTCCGGGTTGTGGGCGGCGTCCACGATGAGCGTGGGGGCGGTGCGCAGCACCTCGAGCCGGCCGGGCGAGGTGACCTGGGACAGCCCCTCGCGCAGCAGCTCCTCGTCCAGCGGTCGCTCGCCGCCGCCCAGGAACATCTCCAGGGCCGCCACGGCCACCGCGAGGTTCTGCGCCTGGTGCTCCCCGAGCAGCGGCAGGAACAGGTCCCGGTACTCGGCCGCGAGGCCACGCACGGACACCTGCTGGCCGCCCACGGCCAGGGAGCGCTCGAGCACGCCGAACTCGACGCCCTCGAAGCGGAACGGCACGTCGGCCGCCCGGGCCGCCTCGAGCAGCACCTGGGCGGCGTCGCGCTCCTGGGCGGCGGAGACGAGGGCGCCGCCGGGCTTGATGATGCCGGCCTTCTCCTCGGCGATCTCGGCCTCGGTCTCCCCCAGCAGGTCCGTGTGGTCCAGGGAGATGGGGGTGACCACGGAGACGACGGCGTCCGCGACGTTGGTCGCGTCCGTCACGCCCCCGAGGCCCACCTCCAGGACGACGACCTCCACGGGCTCGTCCGCGAACACCGCGAAGCCCAGCGTGGTGACCGCCTCGAAGTACGTCAGCGGGACCTCGCCCGCGGCCTCGAGCTCCGCGTCCACGGTCTGCACGATCGGGAGGATCTCCCCCCACACGCGCACGAAGGTCTCGTCGGCCACCGGGGCGCCGTCGATGCTGATCCGCTCCGTGACGCGCTGCAGATGCGGCGAGGTGTAGCGCCCGGTGCGCAGCCCGTAGGCGCGCAGGACGGCCTCGACCATCCGCGCCGTGGACGTCTTGCCGTTGGTGCCGGTCAGGTGGATCACCGGGACCGCGTGCTGCGGGTCGCCGAGCAGCGCGAGCACGCGCCGCATCGGCTCGAGCCGCGGCTGCATCTTGTTCTCCGGGGCGCGGGCGAGCAGGTCCCGGTAGACCTCCTCGACCGTGCCCGGGACGTCCCCGCGCATCACGCGTCCGCCTTCGCGACGGCGACGGCCACGGTCTTCATGGCGTCGTCGGCCGGGTCCTTGCGCGGGTCGGCCGCGCCGGAGTCCACGAGCTCCAGGTCCACCGTGAGGGTCTCCTCCGCGACGAGGCCGCGGTGGGCCTCGAGCGCCGCCACGACGGCGGTGGGGCCCTCGATCCGCGTGCGCACGCGGTCGGAGACGTCCAGGCCGGCCTCCTTGCGGGCCGCCTGGACGGCGCGGACCACGTCCCGGGCGGTGCCCTCGGCGGCCAGCTCGGCGGAGACCTCGGTGTCCAGCACGAGGAAGCCGGCGGTGCCGGGCAGCACGCCCACCGCGGTCCCCTCGGGGGCACCGGTGGAGACGGTGCGCAGCTCGTAGAGCGTGGGGGCCAGGGTCACGGTCTCGCCGTCGGCGAGCGTGACCGCCAGGCCCTCGGCCGTCTCCTCGTACGCGCCGGCGTCGACCGCCTGCTTCACGAGCGGCACCTGCCTGCCGAACGCCTTGCCGAGCTCGCGGAAGTTCAGCTTCAGCTCCGTGCCGATGCCGTAGCGGGCGATCGCCTCCTCCGTGAGCTCGGTGAGCTCGACGTCCTTGAGGTTCAGCTCGTCCGCCACGATGCGGGCGTAGGTGCCCTCGAGGCCCGCCGCGTCCGGGACGACGACGGACAGGCGGGGCAGCGGCAGGCGCACCCGGCGGCCGGCCCCCTTGCGCAGGGCCGAGCCGGCCGAGCTGATGCGGCGCACGGCGTCCATGCGGGCCACGAGGGAGTCCGCCTCGGGCCCGTGCGGGAACAGGTCGGCGTCCGGGTAGTCGGTCAGGTGGACCGAGCGGCCGCCCGTGAGACCGCGCCAGATCTCCTCGGCGATCAGCGGCATCAGCGGCGCGGCGGCCCGGGTGAAGGCCTCCAGGACGGTGTAGAGGACGTCGAAGGCGACGGTGTCCTCGTCGAAGAATCGCTCCCGGGACCGGCGGATGTACCAGTTGGTCAGCGTGTCCATGAAGCCGCGCAGCGCGTCCGTGGCGTCCGAGACCTCGTAGGCGTCCAGGCCGGTCTTGACCTCCCGCAGCATGCGGCCCGTGGCGGCCAGGATGTACTGGTCCAGGGGGTCCTCGGCGGTGTGCCGCTCCTGCGCGCGGTACCCGTCGGGGCGGGCGCCGCCGTCGTGCGCGGTGTTCGCGTACAGGGTGAAGAAGTGGTAGGCGTTCCACGCCGGCAGCAGCACCTGGCGGACGCCCTCGCGGATGCCCTCCTCCGTGACGATCAGGTTGCCGCCGCGCAGGATGGGGCTGGCCATGAGGAACCAGCGCATGGCGTCCGCGCCGTCGCGGTCCAGGACCTCCGTGACGTCCGGGTAGTTGCGCAGCGACTTGGACATCTTCTGCCCGTCCGAGCCGAGCACGATGCCGTGCGAGATCACGTTGGAGAACGCCGGCCGGTCGAACAGGGCGGTCGCCAGGATGTGCATGGTGTAGAACCAGCCGCGCGTCTGGCCGATGTACTCCACGATGAAGTCCGCCGGGTTGTGCGTGGGGAACCAGTCCGCGCGCTCGAACGGGTAGTGCACCTGGGCGTAGGGCATGGAGCCGGAGTCGAACCAGACGTCCAGCACGTCCTCGACCCGGCGCATGACCGCACCGGCCGCGGCGGCCTCGGGGTCCGGGTGGGGGCGGGTGAGGTCGTCCACCCACGGGCGGTGCAGGTCCACCTCGCCCTCGGCGTTGCGCGGCAGACGGCCGAAGGCCTCCTCGATCTCCGCCAGGGAGCCGTAGACCTCCTGGAGCGGGTAGTCCGGGTGGTCGGACTCCCACACCGGGATGGGCGAGCCCCAGTAGCGGTTGCGGGAGATGGACCAGTCGCGCGCGTTGGCGACCCACGTGCCGAACTGCCCGTGCTTCACGTTGCCGGGGATCCAGGTGATCTCCTCGTTCAGCTCGAGCATGCGCTCCTTGACCTGGGTGACCTTGACGTACCAGGACGTCACCGCGCGGTAGATCAGCGGCGTGCGGCACCGCCAGCAGTGCGGGTAGGAGTGCTCGTAGGAGGCCTCCCGCGCGAGCCGGCCCAGCGAGCGCAGGGCGCGGATGATCGTGCGGTTGGCCTCGAAGACCTGCACGCCGGCGATCTCGCGCAGGTCGCCGCGCCCGACGTCCTCGCGGGCGAACAGCGGCAGGAAACGGGCACCGGAGTCCACGGAGAGCAGCACGGGGATGCCGTTGGCCTCGCACACGCGCTGATCGTCCTCACCGTAGGCCGGCGCCTGGTGGACCACGCCGGTGCCGTCCTCGGTGGAGACGTAGTCGTCCACGAGGATGCGGTGGGCGCCCTCGACGCCGAGGTCACGGCCGTTGACGGTGAAGGTCTCCCCGCGGTGGGCGTCGAACACGTCCGTGAACAGCGGCGCGTAGGCCAGGCCGCCGAGGCGGGCGCCGGGGATCGTCTCGGTGACCGCGGCGCGGGCGGCGTCGGCGTCGGCGTAGCCGAGCTCCTTGGCGTGGGCGCCCACGAGGTCCACGGCCAGGAGGAAGCGGTCCCCGTCCGCGGTCGCGCCTTCGGGGCCGGCCGGCACCACGGCGTACTGGATCTGGGGGCCGACGGCGAGGGCCGCGTTGGTCGGCAGCGTCCAGGGCGTGGTGGTCCAGGCCAGGACGTGGACGCCGGCCAGGTGCGCGGCGAGCGCCGCGTCGGCGCCGCCGTCGGGCACGAAGGCGGGGTCCGCCGGGAGGCCGGTGATCGGGAACGTGACGGTGACCGAGGGGTCCTGGCGCATCTTGTAGACGTCGTCGTCCATGCGCAGCTCGTGGTTGGACAGCGGGGTCTCGTCGTTCCAGCAGTAGGGCAGGACGCGGAAGCCGCGGTAGGTCAGGCCCTTGCGGTGCAGCTCGGAGAAGGCCCAGATCACGGACTCCATGAAGTCTGGGGTGAGGGTCTTGTAGTCGTTCTCGAAGTCGACCCAGCGGGCCTGGCGGGTCACGTAGTCCTGCCACTGGTCCGTGTACTTCAGGACCGAGGAGCGGCAGGCGTCGTTGAACGTGTCGATGCCCATGGCCTCGATCTCGGACTTGTCCGTCATGCCCAGCTGCTTCATCGCCTCGAGCTCGGCGGGCAGGCCGTGGGTGTCCCAGCCGAAGCGGCGCTCCACGCGGCGGCCCTGCTGCGTCTGGTAGCGGGCCACGAGGTCCTTGACGTACCCGGTGAGCAGGTGCCCGTAGTGCGGCAGGCCGTTGGCGAAGGGCGGGCCGTCGTAGAAGACGAACTCGTTCTGCGAGCCGTCCGCGTTCCGGGCGGGACGCTGGTCGATCGAGGCCTGGAAGGTGCCGTCCTCGTCCCAGTACGCCAGGATGCGGCGCTCGATCTCCGGGAAGCGCGGGGAGGCGGGGGTGCGGCCGTCAGGGGCGGAGGAGGCGAGGGGGTACACGGGGGTCCTTTGCGTGCGGGGCGTCGGTTCCGTGCAAGGACGCCCGAGGGCCCGACCCTCCGGCCGGCCGCGGACGCGGTACCACCTTGCTTGCCGGCGTCGGGAGGTCCCCGGGGTGCCGGCCGCTTGATGACTGCTGTGACGGGCTTACCCGTCCGGTTCTACTGGGGCCCTGCGGCCCGTTCTTCCGGAGGCTCGCCGGTGATGGCCGGGTCGACGCCTGTGCCTGCCAGTGTAGTGGACGACGCGCCGGCCCGCGGCCGCGGGGCCGGAGCGGGTCAGAGGGCGGTGCGCACGGCCGCCGACGCATCGCCGTCGAGCTCCACGTGGACGGCGTCCCGGCCGGAGGCCCAGAGGAGGAGCTCCCCGATCTCGCCGGTCACCGTGACGGGCGCCCGCAGCGCCACGGCCCCACGGGTGACGGTGACCGGGGCGCGGCCCGGGCCCTGGAGGACCACCGGCGCCGTGGACTTACGCAGGAACAGCGGGGCCATGCGACGCAGCGAGCGGTAGAGGGCGTCCTCCTCGTCCGGGGAGAACGAGCGCGGGGCGGGCGACGAACCGCCGGTCGCGGACTCGCCGCGCCGGACGTCCTCGAGGTGGATGAAGTGCTCGGCCGCGTTCACGTGCCTGTCCGCCGCCCGCATGGGGTTCAGCGCCGACGGGCCCGCGGCCCACTCCCGCACGACCTCGGCGTAGTCGCGGCGTTTGGTCTCCGCGGTCAGGCGGTCGAGGTGGCGGGACAGCGGCGGGAGGAACAGGGCGGCGACGGCGTCGGGCCGGCTCTCCCGCAGCCAGAGGTGGGCGGCGAGGTCGCGGGTGCTCCAGCCGCCGCACAGGGTGGGCGCGTGGGGGCCCTTCTCGAGCAGGAGGTCAGCGAGGCGGGCGCGTTCGGCTGCGGCGAAGGTGGTCATGGGCACCACGGTAGGGAGCGGGCCGCGGCGCGGACGAGGGGTGGGCCGCGCCGCGGCCGCGAATCCACCCGACGGGAGGGCTCAGCCTCCGGCGCCGAGGAGGACGCTCTCCCGGGAGATGCGGGTCATCTCCTCCCGGTCCACGACCTTCACCCGCTCCCGCGCCACCGGCCCGGCCTCCGTGGCCTGCGCACCCAAGGACTTCTCATGCTCATCCAGAGCATGCCAACCAGCCCACGTCGTGTACGGCACCTCACGGGACTCGAGCAGCTCGATCACCGACTCCTCCGACGGCTCCTGAGCCCTCCACAGCCCCGGCTCGTCCTCGATCAGATGCGTGATCGTCTCCAACGAGTCACCCTTGGTGTGACCGATCAACCCCACCGGGCCCCGCTTGATCCACCCCGAGGCATACAGCCCCGGCACCGGGGCACCATCCGCATCCAGCACCCGGCCCTGCGCGTTCGGGATCACCCCACGCACCTCATCGAACTCCACCCCCTCCACCGGAGACCCGAAATACCCCACCGCCCGGTAGACCGCCTGCACCGGATAGTCCACGGTCTCCTGGCTCGGGCGGACCCCACCGGAACCGTCCAGCTCCATCCGACGCATCCGCAGACCGTCCACCCGGCCGTCCCCGTCCTCGTCCAGGAACTCCTCCGGAGCCTGCAGGAAATGCAGATGCAGCCGACGCGAGGCGCTCTGCTGACGGTCCTCCTGCTCCATCAGCCAGTTCGTCAACGTGCCCACCATGGTGCGGACCTGGTTGTTCTCCTCGATCGCCTGCTCCGAGGCCTCATCGAAGTCGAAGTCCTCCTCGTACAGCACGATGTCCACATCCCGGGAATGCGCCAGCTCCCGCAGCTCCAACGGAGTGAACTTCACCTGCGCCGGCCCGCGGCGGCCGAACACGTGCACATCCGTGACCGGGGAGGCGGCCAGGTCCCGGTACACGTTGTCCGGGATCTCCGTGGGCAGCAGATCCTCGGCATGCTTGGACAGGATCCGGGCCACATCCAGGGCCACGTTCCCGTTGCCGATCACCGCGACCTGGGTGGCGTCCAGCGGCCAGTGCCGCGGCACGTCCGGGTGCCCGTCGTACCAGGCGGCGAAGTCCGCGCCCCCGAACGAGCCGGCCAGCTCCACGCCGGGCACGTCCAGGGCCGCGTCGCGGACGGCCCCGGTGGAGAACACGATCGCGTCGTAATGCCGACGCAGATCCGCCAGGCTCAGGTCCGTGCCGTAGTCCACGTTGCCCAGGAAACGGATGTCGCCCCGGTCCATGACCTTGTGCAGGGCGTTCACGATGCCCTTGATGCGCGGGTGGTCCGGGGCCACCCCGTAACGGATCAGACCGAACGGGGCCGGGTACCGGTCGAACAGGTCGATGCTGACGCGGAAGTCCCGCTCCTCCTTGGTCAGGATGTCCGCCGTGTACACCCCGGCGGGTCCGGCACCGATGATGGCGATGCGCAACGGGCGGTCAGGCCTCGAGGACGAGGGGGTCAGGGTCATGCTCGTGCTCCTTCGGAGGTCGGGTTCAGGGTCAAGATCGGGGCAGGGGCGGCGGCCGCAGGCGCGCCGGTGGCGTAGGGGCTCAGGCGCACGACGTCGCCCACGACGATCACGGCGGGGTTCTCCACACCGACGGCGGCCGCCTGCGCGGCGATGGTCTCCACCGTGCCCACGGTGACCCGCTGGTCCGGCATCCAGCCGCGCTCGATGATCGCCACGGGCGTCGCACCGTCGAGGCCGCGCTCCGTCAGTCGGCGCGCGGTGTCCGCGAGCCGGCGCACGCCCATCAGCAGGACGAGCGTGTGGTCGGCCCGGGTGGGCACTTCGGACAGCTCTTCGTGGCCGGTCACCAGCGTGAAACCGGTGGCGACGCCGCGATGCGTGACCGGGATCCCCGCGGCGGCGGGCACCGAGACGGCGCTCGTGACACCGGGCACCACCTCGACGTCGACGCCGTGAGCGCGGCAGTGCGCTGCCTCCTCGCCGCCGCGGCCGAGCACGTACGGGTCGCCGCCCTTGAGCCGGACGACGAGGCGGCCGGCCCGGGCCTCCCGGACCAGGACGGCGTTGATCTCGTCCTGCGTGGCCAGGTGGTTCCCGGGGGCCTTGCCGACCTCGATCACGGGCACCGCCGGGTCCAGCTCGGCCAGGAGGGCGCGCGGGCCCAGCCGGTCGGCGACCACCACGTCGGCCTCCGCGAGCAGCTGCCGGCCGCGCACGGTGATGAGCCCGGAGTCGCCGGGGCCGCCGCCGACGAGGGCCACGCGACCGGGCTCGGCGGACGCGCGCCGCCGCCGCAGCGGCAGCCGCCCCGTGGACAGGGCGAGGGTGATCGCGTCCTTCAGGGCGCGGGCGCGGCGAGGGTCTCCCCCGGCGTTGACGGCCACGGTCACGTCCCCGGACCGGACGACGGCGGGCGTCCAGGCGGCGGAGGACTCGGCGTCGGAGGCGTCGACACACCAGACGCGGCGGGCCTCGGCGTCGGCGGCCACGGCCCCGTCCACGGCCCGGTCGCCGGTGGCGGTCTGGGCGAACCAGACCCCGTCGAGGTCGGACGGGCGGTAGGGGCGGCGGTGCAGGGTGAGCAGGCCGGCCGCCGCGAGCCGCTCCACCTCCTCCCCCGGCTTCGGGGCCACCACGGTGACGAGCGCGCCGGCGTCGAGGAGGGCGCCCACGCGGCGGCCGGCCACGCGCCCGCCGCCCACGATCAGGACGGGACGGCCGAGCAGACGCAGGGAGGTGGGGTACAGATCGGACGCGGTCATCGCGTGCTCCCTTCCAGCAGCCCGCGGCGGCGCAGCATGCGCCGCTCGACGGGGCCGAATGCGGTCAGTTCGACGAGGACGCCGACGGCCAGGATGGTCAGGACGGCGCAGAGGACGACGGCGAGGTCGGACGCGGCACGTCCCTCGTGGAGCAGGGTCCCGAGTCCCACGCCCATGGGCCCGCCGACGGCGATGATCTCGGCGGCCATGAGGCCTCGCCACGCGAAGGCCCAGCCCTGGCGCAGGCCGGAGACGAAGGCGGGCAGGGCGGCCGGGAGGACCACCAGCAGGGCGGTCTCGAGGCGCGAGGCGCCCAGCACGCGGGCCGCGCGACGCAGCTGCGGCGGCACCTGGTCCGTGCCGGTGGTGAGGCCGGCGACCACGGCGGGGACGGCGCCGGTGAGCATCACGAAGTACGCGGTGGCGTCGCTGAGGCCGAACCACAGCACCGCGAGCGGCACCCAGGCCACGTTGGGCAGCACCATCAGGGCCGTGAGCAGCGGGCCGAACGCCCGCCGCAGGACGCCGACCTGTCCGAGCACCAGGCCCAGCCCGACGCCGACGACCACGGCGAGTGCGAAGCCGACGACGGCGCGGCCCACCGACGTCGACACTGCCTGCTGGACGAGGCCCTGGGCCCACAGCGTCCCGAAGGCCCCGAGGACGTCGCCGGGACCGGTGATCGGCTCGCCGCGCGCACCGGCCAGCCACGCGAAGGCCTGCCAGATCGCCACGAGCAGGACGACGGCGGCCACCGGGAGCAGGACCCGGCTCCAGTCCCACCCGGCCAGACCCGTCCGACGGGTCGAGTCGACGGCCTGGAGCGCGTCGAGGCCGCTGTCGAGCTCGCGCAGCTCGTCGTCGGTGGCGGCCCCCGGCGCGCGGCCGGGGGCGTCGAGGGTGGGGGTGTCAGTGCGCATGGCGACGGATCTCCTGACCGAGTCGGGCGGTGATGGCGGCCGTGAGGGCGGCCGCGGCGGGCGCGTCGTGGCGGGCGGCTGCGGGCACGTCCCATTCGGCGACGACGCGACCCGGACGTGAGGACAGCAGCAGCACCCGCTGGCCGAGGCGGACGGCCTCGGCCACGTTGTGGGTGACGAACACGACCGTCCGGCCGGTCTGACGCCACACGCGCTCGAGCTCCCCATGCAGCAGGTCGCGGGTGATCGCGTCCAGGGCCGCGAACGGCTCGTCCATGAGCAGCAGGGGGCGGTCCTGGGCGAGGGCCCGGGCCAGGGCGACGCGCTGGCGCATGCCGCCGGAGAGCTGGTGGGGTCGCAGGTCGGCGGCGTCGTCCAGGTGGACGAGGCGCAGCAGCTCCCCGGCACGCTCCCGACGCTCCCCCGCGGCCACACCGGCGAAGCGGAGGGCGAGCTCGATGTTGCCGCGGGCGGTGAGCCACGGGAAGAGGGCGGCGTCCTGGAACATGAACGCGGCCCCCTCCCGGGGGGTCTTGACGACGCCCGCGGTGGGCGCCTCGAGCCGGGCGATGATGTTCAGCAGGGTGGACTTGCCGCATCCGGACGCGCCGAGCAGGCAGACGAACTCGCCCGGCTCGATCCGCACGGAGACGTCCTCCAGCACGGGCGTGGGCCCGCCGAAGCTCTTGCCCACGTCCTCCATCACCACTGTCATGACCGCTCCCGTCGCGCCGTCGTCATCCGTCTCAGGCCTCGTCGCCGCCGCGCACCATGCCGGCGGCGAGCGTGGCCCCGTCGTGGGGGTCGATCACGAGGAACGCCCCGGTGCGCCGATGCACGGCGTAGGGCTCCACGGGCAGCGGTGCGGCCAGGTGCAGGCGCACCTGTCCGATGTCGTTGAGCCCGAGGGTCTCGGCCGGGTCGAGCCGCAGGGTGTCGAGGTCGAGTCGGCCGGCCACCTCCTGGACGAGCGCCCGGACGACGGCGGTGCCGTGCTTGACGAGGACCTGCTGCCCGACGCGCAGCGGCGCGGCGGAGAGCCAGCACAGCGCGGCGGCCACCTCCGCGGTGGGGCGCGGGGCGGTGTCCGCGGCGGCGATCGTGTCCCCGCGGGCCACGTCCACCTCGTCGGCCAGACGCAGGACGATCGACTGCGGGGCGGAGGCCTCCTCGAGGGATTCCCCGGCGGCGTCGACGCCCACCACGGTGGTGGTGCGCGCCGGCTGCCCCGGGGTGAGGACGGCGACGGCGTCCCCGGGGCGGACGGTGCCCGCCACGACCTGCCCGGCGTAGCCGCGGTAGTCGCGGAAGACCTCGGGGTCGAGGCCGGGGGCCAGGGCGCCCTGGGGGCGCACCACGAGCTGCACCGGGAAGCGGAAGGAGGCCGCGGCGTCGTCCTCGGCGTCCGCCCCGGGCAGGGACTCGAGCAGCTCCATGAGCGTGGGGCCGGCGTACCAGTCCGTCCGCGCGGAGCGGGTGACCACGTTGTCGCCCTGGAGGGCGGACACCGGGACGCTCACCGCGTCGGAGAGGCCGAGCTCCCGGGCCACGCGCCGGACGTCCTCGGCGATCGCGGTGAAGACCTCCTCGGAGTAGTCCACGAGATCGATCTTGTTGACGGCGACGATCACGTGCGGCACCCGCAGCAGGGCCACCACGCTGAGGTGGCGCCGGGTCTGCTCCACCACGCCCTTGCGGGCGTCCACGAGCAGCACGACGGCGTCGGCCGTCGAGGCGCCCGTGACGGTGTTGCGGGTGTACTGCACGTGCCCGGGGCAGTCGGCCAGCACGAAGGTGCGCCGGTCCGTGGCGAAGTACCGGTACGCGACGTCGATCGTGATCCCCTGCTCCCGCTCGGCGCGCAGGCCGTCGGTCAGCAGCGCCAGGTCCAGCCCGCCCTCGGCGCCGCCGAAGCCGCGCTCAGCGGAGGTGCGGGCCACGGCCTCGAGCTGGTCGGCCAGGACGGCCTTGGAGTCGTGCAGGAGGCGGCCCACGAGGGTGGACTTGCCGTCGTCGACCGAGCCGGCCGTGGCCAGGCGGAACAGGGTCCCGGCGGGGGCGTGCCGGTCCAGCAGTGCGGTGCTCATCAGAAGTACCCGTCCTTCTTGCGATCTTCCATCGCCGCCTCGGAGATGCGGTCGTCGGCGCGGGTGGCCCCGCGTTCGGTCAGGGTGGAGGCGGCGACCTCGAGCACCACGTCCTCGACGGTGGCGGCCTCCGAGAGGACGGCGCCGGTGCAGGACATGTCGCCCACCGTGCGGTAGCGCACCGTCCGCGTGGTGACCTCCTCGCCCTCGGCCGGGCGGGAGTGCTCCCCCACGGCGCGCCACATGCCGTCGCGGCGGAAGACCTCCCGCTCGTGCGCGTAGTAGATGGAGGGCAGCTCGATGCCCTCGCGGGCGATGTACCGCCACACGTCCAACTCGGTCCAGTTGCTGATGGGGAACGCGCGGACGTGCTGGCCGGGGGTGTGACGGCCGTTGTAGAGGTTCCACAGCTCGGGGCGCTGGTTGCGCGGGTCCCACTGGCCGAACGCGTCGCGCAGGCTGATGATCCGCTCCTTGGCCCGCGCCTTGTCCTCGTCACGGCGACCTCCCCCGAAGACGGCGTCGAACCGGTTGGTCCGGATCGTGTCCAGCAGGGGGGTGGTCTGCAGGGTGTTGCGGGTGCCGTCGGCGCGCTCACGCAGCTCGCCGCGGTCGATGTATTCCTGCACGGAGCCCACCACGAGCCGCAGGCCGAGCCGCTCCACCGTGCGGTCGCGGAACTCGAGGACCTCGGGGAAGTTGTGGCCGGTGTCCACGTGGACCACCGGGAAGGGGATCCTCCCCGGCCAGAAGGCCTTCGCGGCCAGGTGGAGCATCACCACGGAGTCCTTGCCGCCCGAGAAGAGCATGGCGGGGCGCTCGAACTCGGCCACCACCTCGCGGATGATGTGGATCGCCTCGGCCTCCAGGGCGTCCTGGACGTCGGGCCCGGCGGGGCTCACGGTCCCCGGGTCGGGGGCATGGGTGAGGGTCATCGTGTCTCCTTGGTCTGTCTCGGGTGCGGCGCTCAGACGTGGATGCCGCACTCGGTCTTCGCGGTCCCGGCCCAGCGCCCGGCACGGGGGTCCTCCCCGGGGGCGACGGGGCGGGTGCAGGGGCGGCAGCCGATCGAGGGGTAGCCGTTCTGCAGGAGCAGGTTCACGGGCACGTCGTGGTCCGTGGCGTAGCCGACCAGGTCGTCGAAGCTCCACGGGGCGACGGGGTTGACCTTGACCATGCCGTGGGCCTCGTCCCAGCCCACCAGCGGGGTGTTCGTGCGCGTCGGCGCCTCGTCCCGGCGGACGCCGGTGAACCACAGGTCGTATCCGGCCAGCGCCCGGTTGAGGGGCTCGACCTTGCGCATCGCGCAGCACAGCCCCGGGTCACGGGCGAACAGGTCCTTGCCGTGGCGCTCGTCCTGCTCGGCCACGGTCAGCTCCGGGAGCACGTCCACCACGGTGACGTCGAGGCGGCGGGCCACCTCGTCGCGCGTCGCGAGGGTCTCGGTGAAGTGGTAGCCGGTCTCCAGGAAGAGGACGTCCACGCCGGGCATCCGCTGCGCCACCAGGTGCGGCAGGACGGCGTCGGCCATGGAGCAGGCCACGGCGGCCCGACGGAGGTCCACGTGGCGGGCGGCCCAGTCGACCACCGCCTCGGCGGGGGCGTCCCAGCCGAGCTCGGCGGCGCCGGACTCCGCGAGCGCCTGCAGGCGCTCGAGGTCCTCGGTCGGACGGGTGGGGGGAACGGTGCTCATCGGAGGGCCTCCTCGTCGACTCGGTGCGCCCACCGGGCGAAGGTCTCACCCGGCTCACGCTGCTCGTCGTACCGGCGGACGACGCCCTCGACGTAGTCGACCAGGCCGTCCGCGCGGACCTTCAGGCCGCGGACGCTGCGTCCGAGGCCGGCCTCGGCGCGGTCCACGGAGGCCAGCCCGCCGCCCAGGTGGACCTGGAAGCCGGGCGTCTGGCCGCCGTCGTCGTCCGGGAGCAGCTGGCCCTTCAGACCGATGTCCGCGGTCTGGATGCGGGCGCAGGAGTTGGGGCAGCCGTTCACATGCAGGCTCAGCCGCTCGGGGAGGCGGTCGGCGAGGTCGGCCAGGCGCTCCTCGAGCTGGGCGATCGCGGCGGTGGCGGTGTCCTTCGTGTCCACGATGGCGAGCTTGCAGAACTCCAGGCCCGTGCAGGCGATGGTGGAGCGGCGGAACACCGACGGCTCCGGGTCCAGCCCCAGCTCCTTCAAGCCGGCCACGACGGCGTCCACCCGGTCCCGCTCCACGTCCAGCACCACGATCTTCTGGTGGGGGGTGGTGCGCAGCCGCGTGGAGCCGTGGGCCTCGAGCAGGTCCGCGAGGGCGGTGAGGGTGGTGCCGCTGGAGCGGCCGACGACGGGGGCGGCGCCGATGTAGAAGCGGCCGTCCTTCTGCTCGTGGACCCCCACGTGGTCGCCGGGGCGCGTGGGCGGGGCCGGGGCGGGCCCGTCGGGCAGGGCGTAACCGAGGTACTCCTCCTCCAGCACGGTGCGGAACCTCTCCGGCCCCCAGTCCTCGAGCAGGTACTTCATGCGGGCCTTGTTGCGCAGGCGTCGGTAGCCGTAGTCACGGAAGATGCTCACGACGGCGTGCCACACCTCGGGGGCGCGCTCGGCCGAGACGAAGGCGCCGATCCGGTCGGCCAGGCGGGCCTTCGTGGACAGGCCGCCGCCGACCCACAGGTCGTAGCCGGGGCCCAGCTCGGGGTGCACCACGCCGATCAGGGAGACGTCGTTGATCTCGTGGACCACGTCCTGGGAGGGGTGACCGGTGATGGCGGTCTTGAACTTGCGGGGCAGGTTGGAGATCTCGAGGTCGCCGATCCAGCGGTCCGCGATCTCCCGGATCACGGGCGTGGGGTCGATGATCTCGTCCGCGGCGATCCCGGCCACCGGTGAGCCGAGGATCACGCGCGGCACGTCGCCGCAGGCCTCGGTGGTGGACAGGCCCACGGACTCCAGGCGCCGCCAGATCTCGGGGACGTCCTCGACGCGGATCCAGTGCAGCTGGACGTTCTGCCGGTCGGTGATGTCCGCGGTGTCACGGCCGAAGTCGGTGGAGATCCCGCCGATCACGCGCAGCTGCTCGGTGGTGAGGTCGCCGCCGTCGATGCGCACGCGCAGCATGAAGTAGCGGTCCTCGAGTTCGTGGGGCTCCAGGGTGGCGGTCTTGCCGCCGTCGATCCCCTGCCGGCGCTGGGTGTACAGGCCCCACCAGCGGAAGCGGCCGTGCAGGTCGTCCGAGGGGATCGAGTCGAAGCCCTCGTGGGCGTAGACCTGCTCGATGCGCTCGCGGACGTTCAGGCCGTCGTCCTGCTGCTTGAACTCCTCGTTGTGGTTCAGAGGGGTGGTCCCGTCCACCTTCCACTGGCCGTGCGGCTTGGCGGAGGGACGGCGCGGGGTGCGCGCCGGCCTCGACGTCTCGTTCACCTGGGTCATGGCCGCCACGCTAGGAACCCGGCAGGCCGGCCCCAAGATCGTCGACGCGGTTCGTCACGTTCCCGGGGCCGGGCCGCGGCCGGGGCCCGGCCCGGCCCGGCCGTGTGACGAGCGGCTCAGCGGCCTCCGGCGGCTCCCCTCGGGGCCTCGGCGAGGGCGGACCGCAGCCGGTCCAGGGCGATCCGCGCCACCAGCGGATGCGGCAGCAGGGGGTCGGTGACCGCGTCCGCGCCGCTCTCGCCGAGTCGGTCGTGGAAGTACCCGGGGGCCAGCAGGTGGGCGGCCACCACGGCGCGACGGCCTGCGGCGCGCACCCGGGAGACGGCGTCGGGCACACGGGGGGTGGCCGCCGCCCCGAACGCCGCGGTCACGGGCAGTCCCGTGGCCCGGGCCAGGGCCCCGGCCAGGGCGTGCACCTGGGCCTGGCCGTCCGCGGCGCGGGTGCCGGCCGCCGCCAGGATGATGTCCGATGTCGCGGCCTCACCGGCCGGCACCGCCCGGGCCACCCGCTCGGCCAGAACGGTCACCAGGCGCGGCTCGACGTCGTCCCCGGCCCCGGCCAGCGGTGCGGCGGCGATCGTGTCGGGCCGGGCGGCCGCGGCGTGGTGGATGTCGTGGTGGACGTGATGGCCCAGGGACAGCAGCAGCGGCACGATCACGGCCGGCTCCCCCGGGGGCAGGGCCGCCACGACCTCGTCGAGGGAGGGGCTCTGCACGTCCACGTAGGCCTCGTGGACCCGGGCGCCCGGCCCCTCGGCGTCCAGGAGGGCCGCCAGGTCGGCACGGAGGCCGTCGATCACCACGCGGCCGGCCGCGTCGTGCGTACCGTGGGCGCAGGCGATCACGTGCAGCACGGGCGCGCTCATGCCGAGCCCACCGCGTCGGCCCACACGTTCTGCGGCCCGCCGCTCACCGGCGGATCACCTTGTGCTGGGCGGCCTGGGCGACCGGCCGCATCACGATCTGATCCAGGTTCACGTGGTGGTGCAGCTCGACGGCATGGACGCACACCTCGGCGACGTCCTCGGCGGTGAGCGGCTTCTCCACGCCCGCATACATGGCGTCCGCGGCGGACTGGTCGCCGCCCAGGCGGTTGCGGGAGAACTCCTCGGTGTGGACCATGCCCGGGAGCACCTCGATCACCCGCACGTTGTGCTCGGCCTCCTCCAGGCGCAGCGCGCCGGTGAGCCCGTGCTGGCCCATCTTCGCCGCGTTGTAGCCGGCGCCGCCCTCGTAGGCGGTGACGGCGGCGGTCGAGGTCAGGTTGAGCACGGTGCCCTCGCCGTGGGCGCGGAGCATGGGCAGGAACGCCTGGCACATCGTCAGGGTGCCGAGCACGTTGACGCGGTACATCCACTCCCAGTCGGCGCGGTCGCCCACGCCCACCGCGTCCGTGCCGAGCGCGCCGCCGGCGATGTTGACGAGGGTGTCAGCGCCGCCGTCGGCCTCGACGCGCGAGGCCAGCGCGGCGACGGCGGCCTCGTCCGTGACGTCCAGGGCGGCGGGGACGACGTCGCCGCTCACGCCCTCGGCCCGGGCGTCGGCAGCGAGGGTCTCGAGGCGCTCGGCCCGGCGGCCGACGGCGTACACGCGCCAGCCGCGGCGGGCGAGCTCGAGGGCCGTGGCGCGGCCGATGCCGCTCGTGGCCCCCGTCACGACGGCGGCGCGGGCGGGGTTCTTCGCAGGTTCATGGGTGTGGCTCACGCCTCCGACCGTAGCCGAGCCGTGCCGTTCGGAGCACCGCCCGGATCACCTCCGCCAGGCCGACCGACTGGAAGGGCGGGATGTCCCGGGCGTCGTCGCGGGCCCAGCCCGCCGCCCCGGTCATGGGAGGATGGCGGGCATGGCTGAGAACACGCAGGGCACAGACACGCCCATCGACGCATCGACCCCGTCCACCCCCGCCGCCGGCGCCGTGGCCGTGCCGGACAAGCCGGCCCTCGAGGGCCTCGAGGAGAAGCTGACCGCCCGCTGGGCCGACGAGCGCACGTACGCGTTCGACACGCAGACCACCCGCGAGCAGGTCTACTCGATCGACACGCCCCCGCCGACCGCCTCCGGCTCGCTCCACGTGGGCCACGTCTTCTCCTACACGCAGACCGACGTGCTCGCCCGGTACCAGCGCATGAACGGCAAGAACGTGTTCTACCCGATGGGCTGGGACGACAACGGCCTGCCCACCGAGCGCCGTGTGCAGAACTACTACGGCGTCCGCTGCGACCCCGCCAAGCCGTACGTGGAGGGCTACCGCCCGCCGGAGAAGCCGGCGAAGAACCAGCGCGACTGGGACGTGATCTCCCGCAAGAACTTCATCGAGCTCTGCGAGGAGCTCGCCGTCGAGGACGAGAAGGTCTTCGAGGACCTCTTCACCCGTCTCGGCCTGTCCGTCGACTGGGACATGACCTACCGGACCATCGACGACGTCTCCCGCGCCGTCTCCCAGCGCGCCTTCCTGACCGGCATCGCCTCGGGTGACGCCTACCTGGCCGAGGCCCCCACCATGTGGGACGTGACCTTCCGCACCGCCGTGGCCCAGGCCGAGCTCGAGGACCGCGAGGTCCCCGGCGCCTACCACCGCTACGCCTTCACCGCTGCGGACGGCGAGCAGGTCTTCATCGAGACCACCCGCCCCGAGCTGCTGGCCTCCTGCTCCGGCCTGGTCGCCCACCCGGACGACGAGCGCTACCAGCACCTGTTCGGCACGACCGTCACCTCCCCGCTGTACGGCGTGGAGGTCGAGGTCTTCCCGCACCCGCTGGCCAAGCCGGACAAGGGCTCCGGCATCGCCATGGTCTGCACCTTCGGCGACCTCAACGACGTCACCTGGTGGCGCGAACTGCAGCTGCCGACCCGCACCCTGATCGGCCGTGACGGCCGCTTCGCCGCCGACACCCCCGAGTGGATCACCACGGACGCCGGCCGACAGGCCTATGCGGACACCGTGGCCGGCAAGACCGTGTTCTCCGCCAAGCAGGGTGTGGTGGACGCCCTCACCGCGGCCGGCCTGCTGGACGGAGAGCCGAAGAAGATCATGCACGCCGTGAACTTCTACGAGAAGGGCGACAAGCCGCTCGAGGTCGTCACCTCCCGCCAGTGGTACATCCGCAACGGCGGCCGCGACGCCGACCGCCGCGCGGAGCTGATCGAGCGCGGCCGCGAGCTCTCCTGGCACCCGGAGCACATGCGCCACCGCTACGAGAACTGGGTCGAGGGCCTCAACGGTGACTGGCTCGTCTCCCGCCAGCGCTTCTTCGGGGTGCCGATCCCGGTCTGGTACCCGCTGGACGCGGAGGGTGAGCCCGACTATGAGAACCCGATCCTCCCGGCCGACGAGCAGCTCCCCGTGGACCCGGCCGCCGAGGCCGCCCCGGGCTACTCCGAGGACCAGCGCGACGTCCCCGGCGGCTTCACCGGCGACCCGGACGTCCTGGACACCTGGGCCACCTCCTCGCTGACCCCGCAGATCGTGGGCCGCTGGTCCCGTGACGAGGCGTTCTTCAACAACGTCTTCCCGTTCGATCTGCGCCCGCAGGGCCACGACATCATCCGCACCTGGCTGTTCTCCACCGTGGTGCGCGCCCACGCCCTCAACGGCTCCGTGCCGTGGACGGACACCGCGCTCTCCGGCTGGATCCTCGACCCGGACCGCAAGAAGATGTCCAAGTCCAAGGGCAACGTGGTGGTCCCGACCGACATCCTGGACCAGTTCGGCTCGGACGCCGTCCGCTACTGGGCCGCCTCGGCCCGCCTCGGCGCGGACACCGCCTACGAGGTGGCGCAGATGAAGATCGGCCGCCGCCTGGCCATCAAGCTGCTCAACGCCGCCAAGTTCGTGCTGAACCTGGGCGCCACGCAGGACGCCGTCATCCGCACGGCCGACGACGCCGCGGCCGTCACCAACCCGCTGGACGCCTCCCTGCTGGCGCGCCTCGCGGCCACCGTGGAGCAGGCGACCCGCGCGTTCGAGGCCTACGACTACGCACGCGCCCTCAACGTGACCGAGCAGTTCTTCTGGGCCTTCACGGACGACTACGTGGAGCTCGTGAAGGACCGCGCCTACGGCGGCCACGGCGAGGCCGAGCAGGCCTCTGTGGTGACCACGCTGGCCACCACCCTGGACGCCCTGCTGCGCCTGCTGGCCCCGTTCCAGCCGTTCGCCACCGAGGAGGTGTGGAGCTGGTGGCGCGCCGGCTCCGTGCACACCGCCGCGTGGCCGGGCGCCGCGGACGAGGTGGCGGCCCTGTCCTTCGCCGCCTCCGCCGGTGACGCCGAGGTCCTGCCCACCGTGGCGCAGGTCCTGGGCGGCGTCCGCAAGGCGAAGTCCGAGGCCAAGGTGAAGCAGCGGACCGAGGTTCGCTCCGCCGTGGTGACCGGGCCGGCCGACTGGCTCGAGAAGCTGCGCGGCGGCCTGGCGGACCTCAAGGCGGCCGGCAACATCGCGGACCTGTCCCTCACGCAGGGCGAGGCCGGCGAGTCCGCGCCCCTGACCGTCTCCGACGTGCAGCTCGCACCGGCCGAGGACGACTGATCCCCGCCGCGCGCTCCCGGAAGGTGTCTCCGGGGCGCACGCGGCACGACGACGGCCCCGTCGCCCATCACGGGCGGCGGGGCCGTCGTCGCGCCCGTGCTGCGAACCCGAGTCTGCCCGTCAGCGTGGGATGTTCGTGGCCGGGATCCGGTAGGGCACAGCGCACGTCGGACAGTCCGCCGCCGGATCGGAGTTCGTCGGGAGGCGGCGGCCCTCCCGGGGGTGTCGTGGTGCACCTCCCGGTCGTGCTCCTGCCGCATGTCGCAGTGCGGTCACCGCGGCAGGGGTGGACACTGAGAGGATGAGACCGACACCCGATCCCGCCCCGGCCGGCCGCCGCGCCTGCGACTCCTCCGCCCGGCGGATGTCCGCCGCCCTCGCCGCCATGGGCGTGCTCCACTTCGTCCGACCTGAGCCCTTCGACGGGCTGATCCCGCCGTTCCTGCCCGGCTCGGCCCGCGCGTGGACCCACGGCTCCGGCGTGGCCGAGCTGGCCGTGGCGGGTCTGCTGGCCGTCCCGCGCACCCGGCGCGCGGGCGGACGCGCCGCGCAGGCGCTCTTCCTCGGCGTGTGGCCCGGCAATGCGTGGATGGCCTGGCGGTGGCGACGCCGGCCCTGGCCGGCGCAACTGGTCTCCCTCGGGCGGCTGCCCCTGCAGGTCCCCCTGATCCGCGCGGCCGGCAGAGTGGCGCGCAGCTGACCCCCGCCGCCCCGCACCCCGACGACGCCGGCCCCACACCTTCGCGCTGAAGGTGTGGGGCCGGTCTCGTGCGAGCCGGGGGCTCAGTCGAACTGCGGATCCGTGGTGCGGGCCCGCTTGATCTCGTAGAAGTACGGGAAGTCGGCCAGGGCGACGGCGCCGTCGAAGATGCGGCCCGCCTCCTCGCCGCGCGGGATGCGGGTCATCACGGGACCGAAGAAGGCGGTGCCGTTGAACGCCACGACGGGCGTGCCGACGTCGTTGCCCACGAGGTCCTCCGCCTCCTTCTGGCTGGCGCGCAGCTGCTCGTCGGCCACGTCGGTGCGGGCGGCGTCCAGGATGTCCGCATCGTGGCCGAGCTCCTCGAGGGCCTCGGCCACCACGGCCTCGTAGTCCGTGCGGCCCTGCTCGTGGATGCGGGTGCCGACCGCGGTGTACCACGGGCCGAGCGCCTCGGCACCGTGCCGCTCGCGCACCTGCACGGCGGCGCGGGCCGGCAGCCAGGCCTTCTCGAGGCGGGCCAGGTAGTCGGGGTCCAGGTCGCGGCCCTCGTTCAGGACGGCGAGCGACATGATCTTGAAGACCACCCGCACGTCGCGCACCTTCTGGACCTCCAGGATCCACCGGGAGGTGATCCAGGCGAACGGGCACGTGGCGTCGAAGTAGAAGTCGACGGTGGGCTGCTGCGTGGTGTCGGTCATGCTGTGCTCCTTGCGGTCAGGGAGCCGTCTCGGCTCCGGTCGGTCCTGCTGGGCGACGGCGGTCAGGCGCTCCGGCCGCGTCGACGTCGTTCCACCTCGGCCGGGATGAGCGTGGGCTCGGCCTCGCCGCGCACCACGTCCCCGGAGATGACGACCGTGCCCACATCCGAACGGGAGGGCAGCTCGAACATCACGGGCTTGAGGACGTTCTCCATGATGGAGCGCAGGCCGCGGGCGCCGGTGCCGCGGGCCTCGGCCTGGGCGACGACGGCGTCCAGGGCGTCCTGCTCGAACTCGAGCTCCACGCCGTCCATGAGGAACATCTTCTGGTACTGCTTGAGCAGGGCGTTCTTCGGTTCGGTCAGCACCCGCACGAGCTGTTCGTGCGTGAGGTCCTCGACGGTGGTGATCACGGGCAGGCGGCCGATGAACTCGGGGATGAGGCCGAACTTCAGCAGGTCCTCCGGCCGCACGTCCGCGTAGGTGACGTCCCCCGCGCCCAGGTGGTTCAGGGGCGCGCCGAACCCGATGCCCTTGCGGCCGGCGCGGGAACCGATGATCTCGTCCAGGCCCGCGAACGCGCCCGCCACGATGAACAGCACGTTGGACGTGTCGATCTGCAGGAACTCCTGGTGGGGGTGCTTGCGCCCGCCCTGCGGCGGCACCGACGCCACCGTGCCCTCGAGGATCTTCAGCAGGGCCTGCTGCACGCCCTCGCCGGAGACGTCCCGGGTGATGGAGGGGTTCTCGGACTTCCGCGAGATCTTGTCGATCTCGTCGATGTAGATGATGCCCTGTTCGGCCTTCTTCACGTCGTAGTCCGCGGCCTGGATGAGCTTGAGGAGGATGTTCTCCACGTCCTCGCCCACATAGCCGGCCTCGGTGAGGCTGGTGGCGTCCGCGACCGCGAACGGGACGTTGAGCCGTCGGGCGAGGGTCTGCGCGAGATACGTCTTGCCGGAGCCGGTGGGGCCGACCATGAGGATGTTCGACTTGCCGACCTCGACGTCCGCCAGGTCGTCCCGCTCGGTGAGGCGGTCGGCCAGGTCACCGCCCCGCGCCTGCGGCCCGCGCACGCGCTTGTAGTGGTTGTACACGGCGACGGCGAGGGAACGCTTGGCCGCCTCCTGGCCGATCACGAAGCTCTCGAGGTGGTCGAAGATCTCCTGCGGGGTGGGCAGGACGGTCTCGTCCGCCTCCGCCGCCTCGCCGAGCTCCTCCTCGATGATCTCGTTGCACAGCTCGATGCACTCGTCGCAGATGTAGACACCCGGGCCGGCGATGAGCTTGCGCACCTGCTTCTGGCTCTTCCCGCAGAACGAGCATTTCAGCAGGTCAGCGCTCTCTCCGATACGCGCCATGGTGGTACTCCTCGAAGGCCGGGCGGAGACGTCCGCCCCGCGCGGGCGTCGTCGCTGTCAGATTCCGTCCAGCATACGGCCGTGGACGGACACGTTAAGGGACCGGGTCCCCGGTCGGCGCCGAGGGGCCCGGCCGCGCGGCCGGACCCCTCGGCGGGCGTCGTCGGTCAGGCAGACGGGCGGGTGATCTTGCGGGAGGCGAGGACCTCGTCCACGAGGCCGTACTCGAGGGCCTGCTCGGCCGAGAGGAACTTGTCCCGGTCGATGTCCTGCGAGACCTCCTCGGGCGTGCGGTTGGTGAGGGAGGCCAGCGTCTCCTCCATCCACACGCGCATCCGGTTGATCTCCTGGGCGTGGATCTGCAGGTCCGTGGCGGTGCCGCGGTCGCCCTGCATCGCCGGCTGGTGGATCAGCACGCGCGCGTTGGGCAGCGCCAGACGCTTGCCGGGGGCGCCCGCGGCCAGCAGCACGGCCGCGGCGGAGGCGGCCTGGCCCAGGCACACGGTCTGCACCTCGGGGCGGATGAACTGCATGGTGTCGTAGATCGCCGTCATGGCCGTGAACGAGCCGCCCGGCGAGTTGATGTACAGGGTGATGTCACGTTCGGAGTCCATCGCCTCGAGCACGAGCAGCTGGGCCATCACGTCGTCGGCCGACGCGTCGTCCACCTGCGCGCCGAGGAAGACGATGCGGTCCTCGAAGAGCTTGGCGTAGGGGTCCTGACGCTTGAAGCCGTAGGGGGTGCGCTCCTCGAACTGCGGGAGGATGTAGCGCGCGTCCGGCGTGGGCAGGGAGGGCATCCCGGTGGGGAGCCCGGCGGGGAACTGGGTCATTCTTGGTCTCCTGGAGAGGGTCGGGACGGTCCGGGCCGGGCTCAGCCCCGGACGCCGCCGCCGCCGGTCACGGACGCGGCACGGTCGGCGATGTGGTCGATGAAGCCGTACTCGAGGGCCTCCTGCGCGGTGAACCACTTGTCACGCGCGTTGTCCTCGAGGATGGTCTCCACGGACTGGCCGGTCTGCTCGGCGGTCAGCTCCGCCATCACCTGCTTCATGTGCAGGATCAGCTGGGCCTGGATGCGGATGTCCGACTCGGTGCCGCCGATGCCGCCGGAGGGCTGGTGCATCAGCACGCGGGCGTGGGGGGTGGCGTAGCGCTTGCCCTTGGTGCCGGAGGCGAGCAGGAACTGGCCCATGGACGCGGCGAGGCCGGTGGCCACCGTCACGACGTCGTTGGGGATGTACTGCATCGTGTCGTAGATCGCCATGCCCGCGGTGACGGAGCCGCCCGGGGAGTTGATGTACAGGTAGATGTCCTTCTCCGGGTCCTCGGCCGAGAGCAGGAGCAGCTGGGAGCAGATCGCGTTGGCGTTGTCGTCACGGACGTCCTCGCCCAGCCAGACGATGCGCGACTTCAGCAGCTGGGTGTAGAGGAAATCCTCGCGCTGCGCCGGGTCCACCGAACGCATGCTGGGGGTGATGTCGGTCATCACTTCCGCCTTCCTGTCGAGATGTCCACGGGCCTCCCGAACGGCGGCCGCTCGCGCGGACGGACGGGTCCCTGATCGAGTCCGACACTAGCCGGGCGTCCGGGCCAGCGCGCGGGACGCCGTCGGCGTTTCGCTGTTGGCGCAGGTTGTCGCGGACCCCGCCCGGGGCCGCCCACCGGGGCCCCGGGACGACGACGGCGCCCCCACCGGCGTGGGCGGGGGCGCCGTCGTCGTGGCTCGGCGGGGGTGCGTCCCCACCGGCCGGGATCAGGCCTGCTCGGCCGCCTCGGCGTCGTCGGCCTGCTCGGCCGGGGCCTTCTTGGCCGTCGACTTCTTCTTGGCCGGGGCCTTCTCGGCGGGCTTCTCCTCCGCCTCGTCGGCGCCCTCGGCCTCGGCGCCCTCGGCCTCAGCGTCGAGGGCCTCCTGGCCGCCCGGGGTCACGAACGCCGTCAGGTCCACGGCCTTGCCGTCGGTGTCGGTGACCTCGGCGTACTCGAGGACCTTGGCCAGGGCCTTGCGGCGGCGGACCTCGCCCATGATCATCGGGATCTGCCCGCCCTGGTCGAGCATCATGGCGAACTGGTTCGGGTCCATGCCGTACTCGGAGGAGGTGGCGATGATGTACTCGATCAGCTCACCCTGGTCGACCGTGACCTCCTCGGCCTCGGCGACCTCGTCCAGGATGACCTCGTTGGCGAACGCCTCGCGGGTGTTCTGCTCGAGCTCGGCACGGTGCTCGGCGGTGTCGTGGTCGTCGCCCGCGGTGTGGCCGCCGGCGGAGAAGTGCTGCTCGACCTGCTCGGCGATGACGCCGTCCGGCACCGGGACCTCGACGAGCTTGGCCAGCTCCTCGAGGACCTTGTCGCGGGCCTCGACGCCCTGGCGGTTCACGGCCTCCTCGGCGGCCTGCTTCTTCAGGTCCTCCTTGAGCTCGGCGATGGTGTCGAACTCGGAGGCCAGCTGGGCGAACTCGTCGTCGGCCTCGGGCAGCTCGCGCTCCTTGACGGCCGTCAGCTCCAGCTTGACCACGGCGGTCTCGCCGTCGTGCTCGCCGCCGTTGAGCGTGGTCTCGAAGGTGGCGTCCTCGCCGGCGGACAGGCCGTCGAGGGCCTCGTCGATGCCCTCGAGCATGGTGCCGGCGCCCACCTGGTAGGACAGGCCCTCGGCCTGGTCGACCTGCTCGCCGTCGACCGTGGCGGTCAGGTTCATCGTGACGAAGTCGTCCTGGGCGGCCGGGCGGTCCACATCCTTGAGGGAGCCGAAGCGCGAGCGCAGGGCGTCGAGGGCCTTCTGCTCGTCCTCCTCGGTGGCCTGGGCGGGCTCCACCGTCACCTTGAGGCCCTTGTAGTCGGGCAGCTCGATGGTCGGGCGCACGTCGAACTCGGCGGTGAAGGCCACCGGGCCCTCGGCGTTCTCCGCGTCCGGGGTGGCGGTCACGTCGACCTCGGGGCGGGAGATCGGCGTGACCTCGGCCTCGGCGATGGCGGCGGAGAACCAGGTGTTCAGGCCCTCGTTGACGGCCTGGTCCACGACGATCTCGCGGCCGAAGCGCTGCTCGATCAGGCGCGCCGGGATCTTGCCCTTGCGGAAGCCCGGAATCTGGACCTGGTTGGCGATGTCCTTGAACGCCTTGTCCAGGGCGGGCTTCACCTCCTCGAACGGCACCTCGACGGTCAGCTTGACGCGGGTCGGGCTGAGGTTCTCTGCGGTGGACTTGACCACGGATGACTCCTGTTGGTGGTGGTGGATGGTCTTGACGTCGAGTCGGGGTGACAGGATTTGAACCTGCGGCCTCACGCTCCCAAAGCGCGCGCTCTACCAAGCTGAGCTACACCCCGCCGTCGTCCCCGACGCCGGCGGGCTCACGCGGTGGAGGCTCGCCGGACACCCGAGGGACTGCCCGAGGGCAGACTGTGGAATCCTAGCGCGCCGTCTCGCGCCCCGCGAAAAGCCGCGACCGCCGGCCCGTGAAGCCGTCCATCGTGGCGTTGACCCCGAGGACGTCCATCGCGCGGTCGAAGACGGGCGCCGGCAGGGCGCGCAGGGGCGCGATCAGACCGACGGCGCGCGGCAGCAGCAGGCGGGTGCGGCCGGCCTCGACGGCGTCCAGCACCTCCTGCGCCACGTGGCGCGGATCCAGCACGGGCAGCAGCCAGGGCACCCGGCTGCGCACGCCCGCGAACATCCCGGTGTCGATGTAGAAGGGGCAGACGGCGAGGGAGGTGACGCGGCTGCCGTCCTTGCGCAGCTCCGCGGCGAGGGACTCGGCGAAGCCGACCGCGGCGTGCTTGGTGGCGGAATAGTCCGTCTGGCGCGCGACGCCGACCAACCCCGCGGCCGAGGCCACCGTGACCACGGCCCCGCGGTCCCGGGCCCGCATTCCGGGCAGGACCGCCCGGGTCAGCCAGTACGGCGCGAGTGCGTTCACCTCGAAGGTGCGGCGGATGCCCTCCTCCGTGGCGTCCTCGAGGCGCACGCCCGTCACGACGCCCGCGTTGTTCACGGCGACGTCCACCTCTCCGGCGCGGGCGGCGGCGGCCTCGACGGCGGCCGCGTCCGTCACGTCCACGCGCTCGGCCTGGGCGTCCGCGCCCTGAGACCGGATCTCGGCGGCGACGGCCTCAGCCCCCTGCAGGTCGAGGTCCCAGACGACGACGCGGCCCGCGCCGCGGCGGGCGGCCCCCAGGGCGATCAGTCGACCGATGCCGGACGCGCCGCCCGTCACGAGGACGGTGGCGCCGCGCAGGGACAGGGGACGACGGCCGGCGAGGGCGGACGCGGCCCTGCGGAGGGCGGGACGGGAGCCGTGCATCATGCCTCTTCCCCCACGGCCGACGCGGGCCCGCCGTGATACGGTGTCAGCCGCTGGTCCGCGCCGAGCGCGGCCCCGCGGGGATGTAGCTCAATGGTAGAGCCCCAGTCTTCCAAACTGGCTACGCGGGTTCGATTCCCGTCATCCCCTCCGGACCTCATGAGCCGGGTCATCGTGTGCACACGATGGCCCGGCTCATGGCTTTCTCGGGTGCGTCGTCGTCCGCGCCGGTGCCTTGACCGCTGTGCCCGGTCGGGCCTGCTACAGGCCCCTCAGCTCTGACAGGTGAGGCACCGGTAGAGCTTCCGGGCCGCCATCTCCTCCACCACGATCGTCTCGCGCCCGCACACGAGGCAGGCCAGGCCCTGCCGCTGGTACACGTAGTTCGCGTGCTCGGGCCAGGCCGATTCGGCAGGGATCCCCGGCCGGTGCTCGGGCCGCGTGGTGACGATCCGCCCGAGCCGCACGCCCTCCCGCATGAGCGCGGCGTTGTCCGCCCAGAGGAATGCCAGGTCCGACGCGGAGACCTCCCGGGCCGGCCGCCACGGGTCGATGCCGGCGCGGAACAGCGCCTCGGCCCGGAAGATGTTGCCGATCCCGCTGACGGCCGCCTGGTCCATCAGCACGACGCCGATCGGCCGCCGTGTCCGCCGGGCGAGGTCGTAGAACGGCGCGGGATCGTCGTCGCTCAGCGGATCCGGGCCCAGGCCGGCGACGACGTCGGCAGCCTCGGCCGGAGTGAGCGCGCGGCACCGGCTCGCGCCGATCAGGTCGGCCCAGCCGTGCTCGGCGCGCAGTCGCAGCCGGACCGTGGCGGCCGGCGGCGGGGGCTGGACCCAGCCGTCGGCGTCGCGAGCGGGCTCGGCGGCCGGGGCGCCGTCGTCGTGGACCTCCCGCTCGCCGATCCGGCGGGGTGCGCCGATCGAGGACGCGGCCGCGAAGTCCTGATCCCCGCCGAAGGTCCACGCCCCGTACATGCCCAGGTGGACGTGGAGCACGTGGCCGCCGGAGACGTCGGCGAAGAAGTGCTTGCCGTGGGCCCGGGCGCGCTTCAGGACCTGGCCGTCGAGCAGGGCGGCCCCCTCGGCGAAGCGGCCCTGCGGACTCGTGGCGCGGATCCGGCGGCCGCCGAAGACGTCGGTGAACTGGCGCGCGAGACGGTGGACGGAGTGGCCCTCAGGCACTCACATCAGCACCTCTCCGGTGGTCTCGTAGTGCGCGATCTTCCCGATGCGGCGCACGTGGCGCTCGTCCTGGGAGAACGGTTCGGCCAGGAACGCCTCGATGAGCTCGGTGGCCTCCTCGAGCGAGTGCTGTCGACCGCCGACGGCCACGACGTTCGCGTCGTTGTGCGCGCGGGCCAGCCGCGCCGTGTCCAGGTTCCAGGCCAGGGCGGCTCGGACGCCGGCCACCTTGTTGGCGGCGATCTGCTCGCCGTTGCCGGAGCCGCCCAGCACGATGCCGAGCGAGTCCAGTCCCTGCTCGCGGTCGGCGACGACGGCGCGGGCGGCGTTGATGCAGAAGCCCGGGTAGTCGTCCTGCGCGTCGTACTCGGTGGGTCCGTGGTCCACCATCTCGTAGCCAGCGGCGGTGAGGTGCTCCACCAGGTGGGCGGACAGCTCCATGCCGGCGTGGTCGGTGGCGATGTGGACGCGCATGCGCAGACTCCTCCAGAAGGACGACGGTCGGGTGGGGTCAGTCTACTGACGGCCCCACCCGACCCCCTGCCCCGGGGCGGGCCGGCTCAGATCAGCGCGACCGATCGCTCGGGCTCGCGCACCGGCATGGGCTCGGGCTCCCCACTCGCCGAGGAGAGGAAGCCCTCCCCGGTGAAGTGGCCGTTGCGGGCGCGGAAGTCGTAGGCGTAGTCGGGCCAGATCAGCGTTAACTTGCCCGAGCGGGGGTCGACGTACCAGGAGTGGCAGCCGCCGTCCACGAGCCACACCGAGGTGGCGGCCCGCTCCTGGAGACGGTCCACGTACTCCTCCTGGGCGAGTGTCTCGGGGACCATCGTCCTAATTCCCTCGTGCTCCACCCGGTCCAGGGCCTCCAAGACGTACGCGATCTGCGACTCGATGATGTAGACGATCGAGTTGTGCCCCAGCGAGGTGTTCGGCCCGTTGATGGCGAACAGATTCGGGAATCCCGCCACGGCCGTGGAGTCGAACGCCGCCATGCCGCTGCTCCAGTGATCGGCCAGGGAACGGCCCTCACCGTCGTGGACGCGCTCGGCGAACGGCGGCTGGGCCGCCTCGAAGCCGGTGCAGAGGACGACGACGTCGACCTCGTACCCGTGACCGCTCACGCCGAACAGCCGGCTCCCCTCGACGCGGTCCAGCGCGCTGTCCTCCAGGGTGACGTTGTCCCGGGCCATGGCCGGGTAGTAGTCGTTGGAGACGAGCACACGCTTGCAGCCCGGCAGGTACCGCGGCGTGAGGCGCTCGCGGAGCTCGGGGTCAGAGACCGCGGCGGCCAGGTGCCCGAGGGCCTGGGCCCGGACCTGGTCCAGTGCGGCCGGCACACCGCGGCGCTGGGCATAGTTCGACTCGGCGAACCAGAAGATGTCGTCGCGCTCGCGCTGCATGGTGTGCGGGGCGCGCTCGAACATGCGGCGCACGGCCGCGGAGTACGGCTTGACCACGCGCGGGGTGACCCACGCGGGGGTGCGCTGGAAGACGACGAGCTCGGCCGCCGTCGCCGCCAGCTCGGGGATGACCTGGATCGCGGAGGCGCCGGTGCCGACGACGGCGACACGCTTGCCCTTCAGGTCCACCGTGTGGTCCCAGCGGGCGGAATGGATGACCTCGCCCTCGAAGGCGTCGAGACCCGGGACGTCCGGCAGGCGGGGGTCGGCGAGGTGCCCGGTGCCCATGATGAGCCAGCGTCCCGTGTAGGTCCCGCGCGGCGTCCGCACCGTCCACCGCTCCGTCTCGGGGTCCCAGTGCGCTTCGAGCATGTCCGCCCCGAGACGCAGGTGCGGGGTGAGGCCCTCGTCCTCGGAGAAGCGCACGAGGTAGTCCTGGATCTCCGGACCCGGTGTGTAGAAGCCCGACCACTGCGGGTTCGGCGCGAAGGAGAAGCTGTAGAGGTGGCTCGGGACGTCGCACGCGGCACCCGGGTAGGTGTTGTCCCTCCAGGTCCCGCCGACCTGCTGGGCGCGGTCCAGGATGAGGAAGTCCTCGCGGCCGTGACGCCGCAGCTGGGCGCCCATGCCGAGGCCGGCGAATCCGGAGCCGATGATGAGGATCTCGGCGGACTCGTCGCGCGGTGCGGGGCGCACGTCGGTGGTGGTGGTCATGGCGGTGGTCATGGCTGGCCCCTCTCTCAGGCGTGGGTCTCGGGGATGATCGCGCCGGCCGGGTGGCGGTCGGGCTCGCGCAGGTACAGGTCGACGATCTGCATGAGTTCGGCCGGGCGCTCGAGGAAGAAGGCGTGGCCGCTCGTCATGGTCGTCAGCCGCGCGTCGTCGATGATGCCGAGCAGCTCGTACTGGTGATGGGGCGGGACCATGATGTCCTCGGCACAGGAGACGATCAGTGTCCGCGCGGTGACGGCGGAGAGACGGTCGGCGACGTCTACGCGGGCGTTCAGGTCCATCTGCCGGGCGGTGAACTCGTCCGCGGTCAGGGAGGCGAGTGCTCCGTCGAGCATGGCCGGGGTCAGGGAGCGCAGGGCCAGCGGGGACAGGCCGCAGAAGGCCGTGTAACGGGCCAGGGCATCAGGGCTCGTGGCGTACAGGTGCCGCCAGACCTCGTTGCGCAGGCGCTGGTGGACATCCGTCGTCGCCCAGCCGGCCACGAGCACGAGGTTCTCCACGCGGCGACCGAGGTCCGCGGCCAGCTGCCCGGCCACGACGGCGCCGAGTGAGTAGCCCAGCAGGTCGAAGGCGGCGTCGGGGCCGAGGAGCTCATCGACGGCAGCCCGCACCTGGCCGACCAGCAGGTCGACGGTCAGGTCTGCGGCGGGGTCGGCCGTCGGCGCCCAGTCGACGGCGATGACGCGCGTCCGCGTGGCCATCATCGGGAACAGGTGGCCGAAGTGCGAGGCGGTCGTCCCGCCCGTGCCGTGGACCAGCACAAGAGGCCGGTCGAGCTCCCCGGGTGTCACCGAGTCGTGGCAGGTGACGGAAGCACCGTCCACGCTGACGGTGCGCGTGACGGTCGATGCGGTCAGTGGCATGGGGCTCCTCCTGGAAACCGATATGCGGACTATGGGCTCGACGCCCGCGATGTGACGCGCCCTACATTCCCCATCATGGCGCGTGTATTTCTCACAATGCAAGCAGGCGCGTCAGTCATTTAGTCCATCAGATGGAACTAGCTCCGATGCCGGAGCTGCGGCACGATGGACCGGTGACCCCTATGACCCCACCCACCGGCGTCCTGCCCCGCGCCGCCCTCGTGATGCGCCTGCTGCACGAGGTCGGACCCGCCGGCCTGCGGCTGAGCCAGCTCGTCCAGCGGACGGGCCTGCCCCAGCCCACCGCCCATCGACTGCTTGCCGACCTGGCGGAGGAGGGCGCCGTGACCCGGCGCGGGGCCGCCTATGCACTCGGTGATCGGTGGGGCCCGGTCGGATTCGAACCGGTGACGCCGCGGTGCCTGATCGAACGCGAGGCCAGCCGGGCCGTGGTCCAGGCCGCCGCGGACGAGCTGGGGGACACGGTCTACCTGGCGGCACGGGCTGCGGGCGGAGTGGCCTACCTCCTGCGATGCGACGGCGACTCCCCCGTGCGCGTCTTCACCGTGGAGGTCGGCGAGGTCAAACGGCTTGCCGCCGGGTACGCCGGCATCGCACTCCTGGCCTCCCTGCCGCCGGAGCGCCGACGAGCGGAGGTGGACGCGGTCGTCGCCCGGCCTCCCCGCCGCTGGAACCTGACGGATGACGGGGCCCTGCACGACCTGCTGGACACCCTGCTGCGTCAGATGGACGAGCAGGGGTGGTGCGGGGGTGTGCCGGTCGTGCCCGGGGTGGCCGGAGTCGCCTGTGGCGTTCTGGCGCGGACGGGAAGCATCCCCCAGGTGTCCCTCACGGCCTCGGCGGCCGAGCAGCGGATGCCACCGGCACGCGTGCCCGAGGTGGCTGAGGTGCTGCGTGCGGCGGCGACCCGACTGGCCGAGATCGGGGGCTGAGCAGGTCGACCGGCCCGCCCCGAGGCGCGCCGCTCACGACGCCCGGGCCAGGTGGCACACTGGGGAGCACCGTGCCGTGGCCCCCATCACAGGCGCCCGGCCGTGCCGCATCCGCCCGACCCCAGGAGGAGTCCGACCGTGACCACCGCCGCCGCCATGAACATCACCCGCGAAGAGGCCGCCGCGCGCGCGGCCGCCCTCACCGTGGACGCATACGAGGTGAGCCTGGACCTCACCCGCGGAGCGGAGCACTTCCGCACGGCCACCACCGTCACGTTCGCGGCCGCGGAGGACGCGGTGGGCACCCACACGTGGATCGACTACGTGGCCGGGCAGGCTCCCGCGGTGACCCTCAACGGCGAGGCGCTGGACGTGGCGGACTTCGACGGCGCCCGACTGCGGATCGGCCCGCTGGCGGCGCAGAACACCCTCGTGGTCGACGGTCTCGGGGACTACAGCAACACCGGCGAGGGCCTGCACCGGTTCGTTGACCCCGTGGACCAGGAGGTCTACCTCTACACCCAGTTCGAGGTGCCCGATTCCCGCCGCATGTTCGCGGTGTTCGAGCAGCCCGACCTCAAGGCCGCGTTCCGCTTCACGGTGACCGCGCCGGCACACTGGGCCGTGGTGTCCAACCAGCCGGAGGACTCCCGCCGCACCCTCGGCGTCGTGGCGAACGAGGACAACCCGCAGGGCGTGGACACCGCAGTCTGGGAGTTCACCCCCACCCCGCGCATCTCCTCCTACATCACCGCGCTCGTCGCCGGCCCGTACGCCTCCGTGCACTCGGAGCTGACCAGCGCCGACGGCCGCACGATCCCCCTCGGCGTCTACTGCCGCGCGTCGCTGGTGGAGCACCTGGACGCGGAGAACGTCTTCGAGCTCACCCGCCAGGGCTTCGAGTTCTTCGAGGCCCAGTACGGTCACGCCTACCCGTTCGAGAAGTACGACCAGCTGTTCGTGCCCGAGTTCAACGCCGGCGCGATGGAGAACGCCGGCTGTGTGACCTTCCTCGAGTCGTACGTCTTCCGCGGGACCGTGCCGGAGGCGCTGATCGAGCGCCGCGCCATCACGATCCTCCACGAGCTCGCCCACATGTGGTTCGGCGACCTGGTGACGATGCGCTGGTGGAACGACCTGTGGCTCAACGAGTCCTTCGCCGAGTTCATGTCCACGCTCGCCGCCGCCGAGAACACGCAGTACACCGGCGCCTGGACCACCTTCTCCGCCATGGAGAAGAACTGGGCCTACCGCCAGGACCAGCTCTCCTCCACGCACCCCATCAAGGCCCGGATCCGCGACCTCGACGACGTGCTCGTCAACTTCGACGGCATCACCTACGCCAAGGGCGCCTCCGTGCTCCGCCAGCTCGTGGCCTGGGTGGGCCAGGAGAACTTCATGGCCGGCGTCCGCGCGTACATCGCCCAGCACGCGTGGGGCAACACCGAGCTGCCGGACCTCATGTCCGAGCTCGAGGCCGCGTCCGGCCGTGACCTGTCCGAGTGGACCCGCGTGTGGCTCGAGACCTCGGGTGTGAACACGCTGCGCACGGAGGTGGAGACGGATGAGGCCGGCATCATCACCGCGCTGCGCCTGCGCCAGAGCGCCCCGGACGGCTCGCCGTCGGCGCCCGGCGACGACGTGCTCCGCCCCCACCGCCTGGCCGTGGGCTTCTACGACGTGGACGAGGCCACCGGCCGCCTGACCCGCACCGAGCGCTTCGAACTCGACGTGGCCGGTGAGGTGACCGAGGTCGCCGAGGCCGCCGGCCGCCGTCGTCCCGCCGTGATCCTGCCCAACGACGACGACCTGGCCTACGCCAAGCTGCGCCTCGACGACGCCTCGTGGGAGGCCGCGTCCACCCGTCTGAAGGATGTGGACGGCTCCCTGGCGCGCACCCTGCTGTGGGGGGCGGCCTGGGACACCGTGCGCGACGGCGAGGCCTCCGCCGCCTGGTTCGTCGACCTCGTCCTGGCCAACGTCGGCCACGAGCGGGACTCGTCCGTGGTGCAGACGCTGCTGCGGCAGCTCGCGACGGCGATCGGCCTGTACCTGCCCGAGGACCAGGCCGAGGCCGTGCGGGTCGCGGCGGCCGACCGTCTGTGGGGCCTCGTCGCGGAGGCCGAGGACGGCTCGGACAACCAGCTGCAGTTCGTCAAGGCGTTCGCCCTGCACGCGCGCACCACGGCGCAGCTGGACCGCCTGGCCGCCCTCGTGGACGGCACCCGCACCGTGCCCGGGCTGGACCTCACCACGGACCTGCGCTGGGAGCTGCTCACCGCGCTGGTGGCGGCCGGCCGCGCCGGGGAGGCCGAGATCGCCGAGGCCGAGCGCGCCGACGCGACCGCCACGGGCGCGCTCGCCGCGATCCAAGCCCGGGCCGCCGTGCCGACGGCCGAGGCCAAGCGCGCGGCCTGGGACCGGGTGATGGCCGGCGAGCTGTCCAACACGGAGCAGCGCCAGGCCCTGATCGGGTTCGCCCGGGTCCATGACGCCGCGCTGATCGCGCCCTTCGCGGACGCCTACTTCGAGGGCGTCGAGGCGATGTGGGACTCCCGTTCTCACGAGATGGCCGAGACCGCCGCGACGCTGGGCTACCCGACCGCCCAGGTCACCCCGGAGATCGCCGACCGCGCCACCGCCCTGTCCGAGCGGCTGGCCGACACCCGCGCGGGGCTGTCCCGCGTCCTCGCCGAGGGCCGGGACGAGACGATCCGCGCCCTGGCCGCGCGCGAGCACGCGACGGCGCACGTGCATCAGGTCCACGCCGGGGCCTGAACCGGGCGGGGGCTGGTGGGCATTCCACGGAAGATGCCCTCCAGCACCGCCCCCGCCGCCGTCGAGGCGCGGGCTGGCTAGGCTGGAACCCATGAAGCACACCTTCTCCCTGCGCACCGAGTGGACGGGCGACCGCGGCTCGGGCACCTCCGGCGTCCGCGACTACGACCGCTCCGTGGTGATCCAGGACGCCGCCGTCGGCGAGATCCAGGCCTCGGCCGCCCGCCCCTTCCGCGGCGACGACTCGAAGTGGAACCCGGAGACCCTCCTGCTCGGCGCGCTCGCCGAGTGCCACGTGCTCTCGTACCTCCATGTCGCGGCGACCTCCGGGGTCGTGGTCACGGGGATGACGTGCGGGGTAGAGGGCGAGCTCGAGGTGGACGGCGACGGCGCCGGGCGGTTCATCGCGATCACGCTGCGGCCCGAGGTCACGCTGCAGGACGAGGCCGACCGGGAGCGGGCCGAGGCCCTCCACGCCGAGGCGCACCGGCTGTGCTTCATCGCGAACTCGCTCTCGGCCCCGGTCACCGTCGAGCCGGTCCGCCCCGAGGCCCTGCCCACCGGCACGCCGACGCTGCCGGACCACTCCGCGCGCCTGGGCGCCCCCCTGGCGGTGCTGCGGCCGCGCGTCGCCAAGGGCCCGTCCCGTGTGACGGGCCTGGCGGAGCGGCCCACCGAGGTCGAGCCGGTGATGCAGGAGGGCACGCCCGCCCCGGTGGAGCAGGTGCGCGCCCGCGACGCCGCGGCGGGCCCCGCCGGTGCGACCCCGGGGACCCCGGCCGCGCCCGGTCAGGCCACCAGCTTCTACGACGCCGTCGGCGGCCGCCCGACCTTCGACCGGCTGACCGCCGAGTTCTACGCCCGCGTGCGCGAAGACGAGATCCTCGCCCCGATGTATCCGCAGGACGACTTCGAGGGCGCCCAGCGCCGGCTGCTGATGTTCCTGGAGCAGTACTGGGGCGGACCGCGGACGTACTCCGAGGAGCGCGGCCACCCCCGCCTGCGCATGCGCCACGCCTCGTATCGGATCGACCCGGCCGCGCGCGACGCGTGGCTGCGCCACATGCGCGCCGCCGTGGACACGCTGGAGCTGTCACCGCTGCACGAGGCCGAACTCTGGGACTACCTGGAGCGGGCCGCCCACTCCCTGCAGAACTCGGCCTGACCGGCCCGCGGTCCGCGCCCCGACATGGGGCGCGGGCTCACACCGCCATGGCGGGGCGGCCCAGTACGAAGCCGCCGGGGGCGTCCAGGCGCGTCCATGGCCCCGCCGTGCTGAGCCGGGCGCGGCCGCCGGGCCGCAGGAAGCCCAGCGCGTGCGCGCCGAAGGCCATGCCGGCCGGGAACTGGAGCGCCTCGCCCCCGAGCAGGGGTCCCCACATCTGCGCCCGGACCCTGCGGACCAGCGCCTCCCCCGGGTTCTCGGGCAAGGCGTCCCGCACGGCGTCGGCGCCGCGCGTGGCCACCTCGGCCAGCTCCTCGTCGGCGACCTCGGCCGCGGGCGTCCAGCCGCCGCGGGGCGGGGTCAGCGCGGTCCAGGTGACGTGCTCGCGGCCCGGCGGCACGGCGAAAGCCAGGTCGACGGGGTCCTGGCCGCGCATCCGGGCGGTGCGCTCGGTGACGGAGCCCAGGGCGACGACGGCGTCCAGGTCCGCCACGCCGTCGGCGGTCGCCAGGGGCACGGTGCGCAGCCCCAGGACGACAGGCACCCCGTCTCCCAGCCCGGCCGGCTGCAGCACGGAGACCCACTGGGCGAGCATCGGGGTGCGAGAGCGCCCCGCCTCGGGCACGACGTGCAGGCGCATCCCCGTATCGGCGACGCGACGCGCGCGGGTGGCCAGCTGCTCGAGATCCCGCACAGCGCGGTCGTCGACGAAGCGGAGGACGGGGGCGGCGGAGTGCTCGGTCATGCAAGCATTGTCCCAGGTCCGCCGCGTCCCGGGCCGCCCCGCCGTCGCGGGGTCCATCCACGTCGAAGGAGCCGTCCGTGCCGCAACGCCATCCCCGTCCCCGCCCCAGTCGCGCACCGGGCCGTCCGGCCTCGGCCCCGAAGGACCCCACCGACGTGCTGCGCGGGATCCTGGAGCTGACGCCGGCCGCGCCGGACCCGGTGACGGGTCAGGTCCGCTTCACGGGCACGACTCCCCGCCAGATGCACGGCCGGGTGTTCGGCGGCCAGGTGCTCGCCCAGTCGCTGGCGGCCGCCTCCCGCACGGTGCCGGGCGCCCGCCCCGCCCACTCGCTCCACGGCTACTTCATCCGCCCCGGGGACGCGCTGCAGCCCATCACGTTCACCGTCGAGACGCTGCGGGACGGCCGCTCCTTCTCCGTCCGCCGGGTGCTGGCCTCTCAGAACGAGAAGGCCATCCTCGCCCTGACCTGCTCCTTCCAGGAACCCGCCGGCAGCGCGCTGGACCACCAGGTGGCCATGCCCGAGGGCGTGCCCCGGCCCGAGGACCTGCCCACGACAGCGGACGTGCTGGGCGGCATCAACCACCCCGTGGCTCAGGAGTGGGCGTGGGCCCGGCCGTTCGACATCCGTCACGTCACCCCGGCCCTCTACGTGGACCCGGCCCCGGAGACCGAGAACCGCAACATGGTGTGGATGAAGACGTTCACGCCGCTGGCCGACGACCCCGCGCTGCACCGGGCGGCGCTCACCTACGCCTCGGACTACACGCTTCTCGAGCCGATCCTGCGGCAGCACGGCGTCGCCTGGATCCAGCCCGGCATGTCCGTGGCGTCCCTGGACCACGCGATGTGGTTCCACCGGCCCGCCCGCGTCGACCAGTGGCTGCTCTACGTCCAGGACTCCCCCAGCGCCCAGGGCGCGCGCGGCCTCGGCACGGGCGCCGTGTTCACCGAGGACGGGACGCTCGTGGCCACGGTCGCCCAGGAGGGCATGATCCGCCTGCCCGAGGGGGCCGCCGCCCGGCGGGCGCGCGTGCGTGGCGCGGCCCAGCGCATGGCCCTGCGGACGGTGCTGCGCCGCAGCTGGCGGCGCTGACCCCGCCCCGGCACGACGACGGCCCGTCGCGATCACGTGATCGCGGCGGGCCGTCGTCGGCGCGGCGCCCGGGGGCGCGTCGGCTCAGTCGCGCGTGAGCTTGCGGTGCGTCATGCGGTGCGGGCGGGCGGCCTCGGGGCCGAGCCGATCGACCTTGTTGGCCTCGTAGGACTCGAAGTTGCCCTCGTACCAGTACCAGTTGGCCGGGTCCTCCGCGGTGCCCTCGTAGGCCAGCATGTGGGTGGCGACGCGGTCCAGGAACCAGCGGTCGTGGGAGACGACCACCGCGCAGCCCGGGAACTCGAGCAGCGCGTTCTCGAGGGAGGTCAGGGTCTCCACGTCGAGGTCGTTGGTGGGCTCATCGAGGAGCAGCAGGTTGCCGCCCTCCTTGAGGGTCAGGGCCAGGTTCAGGCGGTTGCGCTCACCGCCGGAGAGCACGCCGGCCTTCTTCTGCTGGTCCGGGCCCTTGAAGCCGAACGCGGACACGTAGGCGCGCGAGGGCATCTCGACGTTGCCGACCTTGATGTAGTCCAGGCCGTCCGAGACGACCTCCCACAGCGACTTCTCGGGGTCGATGTTGGAGCGGGACTGGTCCACGTACGAGATCTTCACGGTCTCGCCGATCTTCAGCTCGCCGCCGTCCAGGGGCTCGAGACCGACGATGGTCTTGAACAGGGTGGTCTTGCCGACGCCGTTCGGGCCGATCACGCCGACGATGCCGTTGCGGGGCAGGGAGAAGGACAGGCCGTCGATGAGGACGCGGTCCCCGAAGCCCTTCTTCAGGTCCTTGGCCTCGATCACGACGGTGCCCAGGCGCGGGCCCGGCGGGATCTGGATCTCCTCGAAGTCCAGCTTGCGGGTCTTCTCGGCCTCGGCCGCCATCTCCTCGTAGCGGGCCAGGCGGGCCTTGGACTTCGCCTGGCGGCCCTTCGTGTTGGAGCGGACCCAGTCGAGCTCATCGGCCAGGCGCTTGGCGAGCTTGGCGTCCTTCTTGCCCTGCACCTCGAGGCGGGCGCGCTTGGTCTCCAGGTAGGTGGAGTAGTTGCCCTCGTACGGGTAGAGGCGGCCGCGGTCGACCTCCGCGATCCACTCCGCGACGTGGTCGAGGAAGTACCGGTCGTGGGTGACGGCGATGACGGCGCCCGGGTAGGAGGCCAGGTGCTGCTCGAGCCACAGCACGGACTCGGCGTCCAGGTGGTTGGTGGGCTCGTCGAGCAGGAGGAGGTCCGGCTTCTCCAACAGCAGCTTGCACAGCGCGACGCGGCGCTTCTCGCCACCGGAGAGGTTTGTGACCGGCTCGTCCCCCGGGGGCGTGCGCAGGGCGTCCATCGCCTGCTCGAGCTGGGAGTCGATGTCCCACGCGTCCGCGGCGTCGATGGCGGACTGCAGTTCGCCCATCTCCTCCATGAGGGCGTCGAAGTCCGCGTCCGGGTTCGCCATCTCCTCGGAGATCTGGTTGTAGCGCTGGATCTTGCCGTAGATCTCGCCGACGCCCTCCTGGACGTTCTCGAGCACGGTCTTGGACTCGTCCAGCTTGGGCTCCTGCATCAGGATGCCCACCGAGTAGCCGGGAGAGAGCCGCGCCTCGCCGTTCGAGGGCTCGTCCAGCCCGGCCATGATCTTCAGGATCGTCGACTTGCCGGCGCCGTTGGGGCCGACCATGCCGATCTTCGCCCCGGGGTAGAACGACATGGTGACGTCGTCCAGGATCAGTTTGTCGCCCACCTTCTTGCGGGCCTTGACCATCGTGTAGATGAATTCCGCCATGCGGCCCAGGCTAGTCGGTGGCCGCGGGATTCCACTCATCGTGCCGATCCCGCGACCACCGAGCCCGCTCCCCCTCCGTGCTCCGTGCCGCCCCGTGGTCAGGCGACGCCGGCCGCCGCCGGCTCGCGCTCGGGGGCGCCCGCGTCCGACTCGTCCGGGCCGGGCGAGGCCGGGGCGTCGCCACCCTGGAACCCGTCCGGCAGGCCCGCGCTGAACCCGTCGCCGACCGCGCCGGCCCGTCCGCCCGACGCGTCGTCGCGCGGGGCCGACTCGGGGCGCGGCACGGCCGCGCGCTGGCTGCGCTGGAACGCCGCCGAGCCGAAGCCCAGGTCCAGCCCGACGGCGTCCGCCACCACGTCCACGGACGTGCCGGAGCGATCGCCCGAGGACCAGTCGCGGACCCGGAGTCGACCGGTGACGATCACGGGGTTGCCCTTCTTCACGGACTGGGCGGTGTTCGAGCCGAGCTGGCCGAACGCCGAGATGCTGTACCAGTTGGTGTGGGCGTCCACCCACTCGGCGGTCTCGCGGTCGAAGCGCCGCTCGGTGGTGGCCAGGCGGAAGCCGGTCACGGCGGCCCCCGATGCGGTGTGGCGGGTGGCGGGGTCCGTGGCCACGAAGCCGCGCACGGTGATGAGGTCCTGCATGGTGTGCCTCCTGGGCTGGGCCCCGGTGGGCGCCGGGGCGGGTCGTCGGCGCATCGGCTGATCCGCCATGGCCAGACAACCCCACCGCGGGGCACCCCGGCAGGATCGGGGCCGGTCTGGGGACGCGCGGAGGTCCCCGGGCGACTGTGCAGGAGCCGACGGCGCCGCGGCCGGCGGCCGTTAGACTGACACGGCCCAGCCCCAGTAGCTCAGCTGGACAGAGCAGCGGCCTTCTAATCCGCCGGTCGGGGGTTCGAATCCCTCCTGGGGCACCCAGACCAGGGGCGGAGCCGTCCGAGCACGCCCGACGACCGCCCGAAGGAGACCGTCCTGGACCGTCTGCGCTCCTGGCTCCGCGCCCCGCGACCCGCCGTCCCCGAGGTCCGTGTGACCCGTCGCGAGGGCGTCCAGCTGGCCGCCCTGCTCGTCGCGGCCGCGGCCCTGTACGTGACGCACTCCTTCCTGCGGTACGCCACCTACGAGGCCAAGGGCTACGACCTGGGCATCTTCGACCAGGTGGTGCGGCAGTACGCGCTGTTCAACGCCCCCCTCAGCTCCGTCAAGGGCGTGGACTTCCACATCCTCGGCGATCACTTCCACCCGATCCTCGCGCTGCTGGCCCCCTTCTACTGGGTGTGGCCGGACCCCCGCATGCTCGGCGTGGTCATGGCGCTGGCCCTCGCCGCGTCCGCCGTGCCGGTGTACCTGTTCGCCCGTCGTCGCACGGGACACGGGGTGGCCCTGGCCGCCGTCGCCGCCCTGCTGCTCTCCTGGCCCTTCCAGGCGATGGTGAACTGGGACTTCCACGAGGTCACCCTCGGCGTGCCGATCCTCGCCTGGCTCGTGTGGGCCCTGGACGGGCAGCGGGCGTGGCTCGCCACCGGCCTGGCGGCGCTGCTGCTCACGGTCCGAGAGGACATGGGCGTGACCCTGCTGGCCGTGGCCCTGGTGATGGCGATCCGGCGCTTCTGGCCGCAGGCCGCGGTCACCGCCGTGCTGGGTGTGCTCGGCTACTGGTTCGCCACGTCCGTGGTGATCCCCCACTACTCCCCCACCGGGGCGTTCGGCTACTGGCAGTTCACCGCCCTGGGCCCGGACATGCGCAGTTCGGTCCTGTTCCTGCTGACCCAACCGTGGAACGCCGTCGCGGTGCTGTTCGACCACCCGCTGAAGGTGGCCCTCTGGCTCCTGCACTTCGTCCCGCTGCTGTTCCTGCCGGTCCTGAGCCCGCTGACGCTGATGGCCCTGCCGATCCTGCTCTCGCGGCTGTTCAACGACCGGCTCAACGTGTGGGCCCCCGTCTACCAGTATGACGCGATCCTCGCCCCGCTGCTGCTCATGGCCGCGCTCGAGGCGGCCCACCGGCTGGCCGGACGCCGGGACGCGCTGCGCCGGCTGCCCGCCGTCCTCGTCTCCACGGCGCTGGCCGCCGGTCTGATCGGCACCGCGTTCTTCCCGCAGGTGTACCCGCTGCACCGCACGATCGTCGGCGACATGACGATGACGCAGCACGCCCGCGACCTCGACCACGCGGTCGCGCTGATCCCGGACGGGGTGTGCGTCGAGGCCGCCGACAACGCCGTGCCGCACCTGACGGCCCGCACCCACGTCGGGCTGCACGGGGACATCGGAGACGAACTGGCCACGTGGATGATCGTGGACACCTCGGTGCCCGAGCTCGGCGGCTGGGACCCCCTCACCCCGGAGCAGGCACTGGCCCGCGCCGAGCGGCTCGGCTTCGAGCGGGTCTGGTCCGCGGGCGACGTCGTCGTCCTGCACCACCCGGACCGCGCGGTCTCGCCCACCTGCACGACGTACCTCGAACACCGCTGAGCCGCGCCCCACGGCGTCGGCGGACCCGCCCCGCCGTCAGCGGTCCGCGGACCCGCCGAGCGGCTGCAGGCCGCGTCCGGCCGGGGGCAGGAGCAGTCGGTCAGGTGCACCGGTGAAGACGCCGGCGTGTGGGTCCTCCGCCACCCCCGGGGCGATCTCGGGGGCGCCCTGGTCGAGGGCGGTGCGGCGCACCGGGTCACGGGCGGGGTCCAGGACGTCCTTGACCACCGTGGTCATGAGCCACACGAGGGCGACGATGTGCGCCACGATCCCCGAGGCGTACCAGGCGGTGATCCACCAGGCGCCGCCGGCGAACGCCCCGTCGGAGGTGATGCGCGCCGACTCCATCCACACCCCGCCCCAGTGGTAGACCTCCACGGCCTGCCAGACCCAGAACGCGCGCCACCGCGGCGTCGCGAGGACCACGAGCGGGATCAGCCACATCACGAACTGCGGCGAGTACACCTTCCCCCACAGGATGAAGGACGCCACGATCAGGAAGCACAGCTGGGCCATGCGCGGACGGTGCCGCGCCGCGAGGGCGAGGTAGGCGATCCCCACGCAGCACACCAGGAACAGGCCGTTCTGAAGCGTCGTGAACGTCTCCCCGGACCATCCTGTCCAGGCCAGCGCCAGCCAAGTCGAGGAGAAGGAGACCGCGCGGTCCCCCGAGAACGTGTAGAAGCGCGACCACTGGTCGAACGCCGTCAGCATGAACGGGAGGTTCACCGCGAGCCAGGCCGCGGCCCCGGCCAGGGCCGCCTTCACGAACCCGGCCCAGCGGCCCGTGCGCAGCGCCAGCACGAAGATCGCGCCGAAGAAGAACAGCGGGTAGAGCTTCGTGGCGGTGCCGAGCCCGATGAGCAGGCCGGCGAGGGTCGGACGGCCCGCCGTCCACGCCCACAGGGCCAGGGCGGCCAGCATCACGGCCCACAGGTCCCAGTTGAGCATCGAGGTCAGGATGATCCCCGGGGCCAGGGCCACGAGCAGGGCGTCCCGGGAGCGACCGCGGGCGGTGTACGCGGTCGCGACGACCAGCACGATCCAGCAGAGCACCACGCCGATCGCGTTCACGTCGAAGTAGGTCACGGTGCGCTCGTGCAGGTCGCCGGAGGCGGGCACGAGCCACATGGTCACACCCGCGACCACGGCCAGCAACGCCGGGTACTCCATCCACTGCTCGGGCGGCAGCGGCGTGTAGAAGGGGAAGTGGCCGTCCGAGAGGCCGCGCGTGGGGAACAGCTGGGCGAAGTCCGAATAGCACATGTGCGCGTGGACGCCGGGGGCCGCCCAGCCGTTCACGCGGCACCACTGCTTGGTCAGCACGCCGACGGCGGCGGCCACCACGGTCAGGCCGACGAGCAGGCCGACCCAGCGGGCGCTCGGGCGGGTCGGGGCGGGACTGCGGGGGTGGGAGGTCACGGTCTCTCCTGGGGGATGCGGGTGGACGAGGAGGCGGGGTGCGCGGCGGTCGACGGCGGCCCGTCGGGCGGTGCGTCCGGCGGCACGCCCGCCTCCGGAGGCGTCGACGACGCCGCCTCGGCCCGCGGCTCGACCACCTCCAGGGGAGGACGCCGCCGCCCGGGGAACAGGGGCGCGGTGACGGGATCGCGGTGGATGATCCATCCGATCCCCGCGAGCATCAGGACGAGGGTGAACACGCGGACGGCCAGGACCGGCAGCCACTGTGCCACCGAGAGCTGGTCCACCACGCCGACGCCGGTGAGCAGCAGCACCGCGAGCGCGGTGACCCACCCGAGCCAGCGGGGATGGTCGGCGCCCCACGGCAGCGGGCGGAGGGCGCACGCCAGCAGCGGCAGGACCCAGAGCAGGTACCACGGCTGGATGATCGGGGCGGTGGCGACGGCCACCACGAGCACGGCCGCCGCGCTGAACACCGGGTCCAGGGGGCGGCGGCGCAGGGCCAGCCACGCCGTGAAGCCGAGGGCCGCCACCGTCATCACGGTGTAGAAGGCCGCGGCCACGTCGCGCGCCCCCAGGGGCGTCACGGCTTCGACGACCGCGCCGAGCAGCAGGCCGAGCAGGCCCACGGGAGCGTACGGGAACGCCGCGTCCCCGCTCGTGAGCATGGCCGGCACCCAGCCGAACCAGAGGCCGGAGCCGGCGCCGAGGATCGTGAGGACGGCCAGGGAGATCACCGCCGTCGTGAACCACGGGCCGAGCCGGTCCCGCCGGCGCAGGCGCGGATCGGCCGCGCGGAACCGGGCCCAGCCGGTGGGCAGGAGCAGGGCCACGAAGGGCAGCACCAAAGCTGTCAGGGGCTTGATCGCGACGGACAGGGCGATCAGCACGATCCCCCACAGCGCATGCACGCGGCGGCGGGGCGGGCGGACCATGAGCAGGATGCCCGCGAGCATCAGCCCCGACATCAGAGCGTCATTGTGCGCGCCGGCGATCATGTAGAGCAGGAACAACGGGTTCGCCACGGCCACCCACGTGGCCCACGGCCCGCACCGGCCCGCGACGGCGGCCAGCCGCGGCACCGCCCACAGGCACAGTGCCAGGCCCGCCAGGGCGAGGAGGCGGAACGCCGTGACGGACAGTTCGATGCTGCCGCCCGTGGCCCGCCACGTCGTCTCGGCGAACAGCAGGAACAGCGGCCCGTAGGGGGACGGGGACTCGGCCCAGATGGAGTCCGCCCCCTGCATGAACCAGCCGGGCAGGGCGGACACGCCCTGCGAGTACGGGTCGAGACCCGACGCGAGGAGCCGGCCCTGCTGGAGGTAGGAGAACACATCGCGGGAGAAGATCGGCAGCGCGAGCATCAGCGGGGCGGACCACCACCAGGCGGCGTGGGCCACCAGCCGGCCGTGCTCCTCCCAGCGGCCCCGCAGCGCGCGGCCCAGCTCGAGCCAGGATCGGACGAGGAGCAGCGAGCCGGCGGCCAGCAGCACGGTGCTGAGCAGCACGCCGGGCAGGTAGACCCGCAGCGGGTTGAGCAGGGTGGTGCCGGAGAACACCGAGTCGGGCGTCATCGGCAGCCATCCCACGCCCCAGGAGCCCGCCGTGATGAGCACGGACGCCCACGTGCCCCGGCGGACGGCCGCCTCCGGCTGGGGCTGCGCCGCCACGCGGCTCGGACGGGGCCGCCGGGCGCCGGTCGTCGCGGGGGCGGCGGGCCTCACTCCCCCGGCTCCACGGGGCGCGGGGCGCCACGGAGCCGGGCCAGGCCGGCGCGCACGGCGGGGCGCACGTGCCAGCGGTCCTTCACGAACCGGCTGGTGCGGCGGTCCACGACGAGGATCCACAGCAGACACACGGCGGAGACGATCAGGGACATGGCCTTGACCTGGTCCGCGATGTCCAGGAACTGCCAGGTGAAGAGCTGGTCCGACGCGCCGAAGGCCAGGAAGTAGCCGACCGTGAACACGACCCACTTGATCTGCCAGTTGTCCCGGATGCCGATCACGGCGAAGAACGGGAGCAGCCACAGCAGGTACCAGGGCTGGATGATCGGCGAGAGGATCACCAGCGCGGTGAACGCCCAGGTCATGCGTGTCATCACGCGGTCCTGGCGGCCGAGGAACATCAGGGCCAGCACGATGAGCACCGAGAGCACGCGTCCGGCGGTCTTGTACACGCCCTCGACGGCCTGCACGTCCGCCCCCTGCCCGAGGAGCTCGCTCACCCCCACCGTGATGAGGGACAGCATGCCGATCGGCCCCCACGGCACGGTGCCCGTGCCCGTGCCGACCATGACGGCCACCCAGCCGAAGCCGAAGCCGTTGAGCACGCCCACCAGGGCCATGAGGCCGAAGGAGATCCCGGCGGTGAGGGCCCAGAAGGCGAACCGGCGCAGCCATCGGGCCGTCGGGCCGGCCCACAGCAGGCCGATGAACGGGAGCAGCACGAGGGTGATGGGCTTGATGCCCAGGGAGAGGGTGACCAGCACGACGCCGGCCACCCCCCACACGACGGACTGCCCCGGCCGCTGGGGGCGGAGCGGATGCCCGGCGCGCAGCGCGCACCACGTGCCGGCCAGGGCGAGGCCGACCATGAGGGCGTCGTTGTGCCCGGACGCGACGAAGCTGATGGTGAAGAGCGGGTTGGCGGCGCTGATCCACTGCGCCCACGCTCCGTTCACGCCCAGCCGGCGGGCCAGCAGCGGCACGAAGACCATGATCAGCGCGACGCCGGCCACCGCCACCAGGCGGAACAGGAAGATCGCGAGGTCCGGGTTCATGTCCCCCGAGATCGCGACGACGGCCTGCTCGATCCAGAGGAAGATCGGACCGTACGGGGTCTCGGAGTCCGCCCAGGTGGCGTCCGCTCCGAGCTGGAACCAGTTGGACAGCGAGGAGATCGTGTCCACGTAGGGGTCCTGCCCCGCCTCCATGAGACGGCCCTGTCCCACGTAGGCGAAGATGTCCCGGCTGAAGATCGGCAGGGCGACGACCTGGGGCAGGCACCACAGGACGGTGGCGAGGTTGACCGTGCGCAGGGCGCCGCGGCCGAAGGGGCGGATCGTCTGGCCCAGGCGCAGCCAGGCCCAGAACATCACCCAGCAGCCGAGGGTGAGGAGCGCCGTGCCGGCGAGCACGCCGGTCTCCTGGGTGCGCCACGGGATCAGCCACTGCCAGCGGTTGATCGGGGAGGCCGAGGCCAGCCAGCCGACGGAGTAGGAGCCCACCACGAGGAGCAGGGAGCCGAGGGTCCCCACCAGGATGGGCCACCAGTCCGCGCCGGCGACCTGGGGGTCCGCGCGGAGGCCGCCGACTCCGACGTACTCCGGCCGGTGGGCCGTGGACCCGGACGGACGCGGGGTCGACACGCTCATGCGACGGGTCCTTCCGTGCGGTCCTGCGAGGGCGCGCGAGGGCGCGGCTCGCTCGAATCTACCATCGAGACACGCGAGTAACCTGGGGGCATGAGCGAGACGAGCACCCCCGCGCCGGAGAGCGCCCCCCTGGTCTGGATCGACTGCGAGATGACCGGCCTGCACCCCCAGGTCGACGAGCTCGTCGAGGTGGCGGTGCTCATCACGGACGCCGAGCTGAACATCCTGGACGAAGGCATCGACCTGGTGATCCGTCCCTCCGCGGCGGCCCTGGAGCAGATGGATCCCTTCGTCCGGGACATGCACACCACCTCCGGCCTGCTGCCGGAGCTGGCGGAGGGCCTCGAGCTCGACGACGCCGCCGCGCGCGTCCTCGAGTACATCGCCGCCCGCGTGCCCGCCGGCAAGGGCCTGCTGGCCGGCAACACGGTGGGCCAGGACAAGCTGTTCCTCGCCCGCTACATGCCCGCCGTCGTCGACCACCTGCACTACCGGATCGTGGACGTGTCCACCGTGAAGGAGCTGGCCCGGCGCTGGTACCCGCGCGCCTACTACCAGGCCCCCGCCAAGACCGGCGGCCATCGCGCCCTCGGGGACATCAAGGACTCCATCACCGAGCTGCGCTACTACCGGGCGGCCGTCATGGCCCCCGCCCCCGGCCCCACCACGGAGGAGGCTCGCGCCATCGCGGAGGTGGTGTCCGGGGCGCAGGCCTGAGCCTGCGGGCCGGTCCCCCGTCACCCCCGCTCCCCGATTCGGCGCTGCGCGGGATCTGGTGTACTGTAGAGCCCGCTGCGCCGCGCGGATCCGTCCGTGTGAGGCAGGCATGGTGGGCGTAGCTCAGTCGGCAGAGCGTCTGGTTGTGGTCCAGAAGGTCGCGGGTTCAATCCCCGTCGCTCACCCCAATGCAAGTCCCAGCGTTTCGGCGCTGGGACTTGCCACTTTTCAGCGTATTGCCTGGTCAGAGACTGTTCGTCCCTGGTGCGCAGTGGTGATCCGATCGCCCCGCTCTCGTCTCGTGGTGGTGCGCGATGGTGACGTCACCGAGCACTCCGGTCACGTTTCAGCGCCCGCAGCAACGTCGTGTGGGCGACGCCGAGATCACGGGCCACTGCCCTGGCGCTTGCCCCGCCATCGATCGCCGCACGAGCACCGTTCAACTCCTCGTCGCTGAGCGCACGGTTGTGACTGCGAACCTTCACCCCGGCGACCGCCAGCCGCTTGCGGACAGTCTGAACGTGGAGCGTGTGCTTGGTCGCGATCTCCACCTGTGTCAGCCCGTTGGCGTAGTCGATGACGATCGGCAGAAGCGCCGTCACCGGGACCGAGCCTGAGCTCTCGACCAAGCCCGCATCTCCGCCCTGCGAACCCACCCGAGACGATGACACCCCTCCACTCACACGTGCCCGTCGAATACCCCGGCTGCCGCGTTGCTTTCGCCTCTCACCGGAGTCCATGAGGCCTTGGAGGTCGGGGTCGCGCCGTACCAGGTCGATCAGTCGAGTCAAGGCAGGCGTGGGATGAGTGAGCTTGTCGAGGAGCAGCCTGACACTCTCCAGATCAGCCACTGCCTCTTGATCGTCGGAGCCGTCGTTCACCATGCCTACATTCTCCTCCCTGCGCTCAGCCCGGCTAGGAGACCGTGGATGCCGCACCTTCCACCTACGCTCGACATATGAGAGTCCGCGTCTACATCGACGGGTACAACCTGTACTACGGCGGTCGCGGCTTGTGCGGTCGCTCGACGCCCGGATGGCGTTTGGCGCGATCTGAAGGCACTTGCCTCCGATCTGATCACCACACACTCCCGCTGGCAAGGCCCGATCATCGAGACCGTCACCTACTGCACTGAGCGCGTGAGCGGAGCCAGCAACCCCGTCGGCCAACGCGAACAGGACGTCTACTTGCGTGCGCTGGAACGCTCCGGCCCAGCCACTCGAATCAGCTACGGCAACTACGTCGCGCGGGTTGCCACGGCACCGCTCGCGACCGCCGGCCGGAACGGCAAGCCGGTCATCAGTCATTCGCAGTGGCCGCTGATGGTGCAGGATGGAGCCGAGCAAGACGTTCCCGATGCTCGGTTCATGGCCTCCGTCGCCCGCCGAGAAGAGAAGGGCTCCGACGTCAACGTTGCCTCACACTTGCTCATCGGATTGCTCACCGAGCGAGTGGATGCTGCTGTGGTGATCTCCAACGGCAGCGACCTGGCTTACCCCGTCACCTACGTGCGAGGTCGAGTGCCGATCGGGCTCGTCAACCCCACCAAGGGCTATCGCGCCGGCAAGCTGGCTGGCGCGCATACCGACGGCGTCGGCAACCACTGGTGGTACCAGATGCAGCCCTCCGACTGGTACACGCACCAGCTCTCGTCGACCATCGGGCCGCGCATCATCAAGCCACAAGAGTGGTAGCCGTGGTCGTCGTGCTGCTACGCTTGGGGCACACCACCCGGCCCCTCTGGGGCAGGGTTTTCTCGTCTCCACGCCTCCGCTGGCCCCTCGACGGACTTCCGCATACGGAGTCACAAGCGGCGGAATGACCCGCCCAGAATCTTGGCGCAGATCGGCGGCCTGCGGGGTTGTGGGCGGTTCAACAGAGCGAGGAGAACGCGTCGATTCGGGCCTGTCGGCACCGACTGCGACAATCTCACCATGGCAGGCATCCGCACCGACAACGTCCCGCGCACCGTCGACGGGCCGTCCGTAGTTGCTGCGGCGTCCGCCTTGATGCTGCTCCCGGAGAACGCGTCGAGACACCTACGCCTGCACCGGATGGCGGCTCTCGGCATGGCGCTTGAGGACCGGCAGATCTCCGCCGCAAGTTCCAGTGCTATCCGCGCACTGCTGAAGATCGACGACGTCGGCGGTCCGGATGTCCTTCGACAAGAAGACCCCTACTCCGACGTCCTTGTGCAGAGCATCGATTTCGCCGGCGGCCCATACCTTGTCTCGTCGGGCAGCGGGGACCACACAGTGGCTGACGTCACGAACCTGATCGACGCGATGCTCCGTGAGCGTTGGATGGATAACGACCTCTACCAACCAGCATTCCGGCTGGTTCACAGCCTGCTCATCATCAGCGACCTTGTGCTGAGGCGGGCCGGCCTCCAGCGCGGCACACTGCCGCGGGGCTCCGCACGGACGCCCGTCGACGTTCCCGGAGCGGCGAGACTGAAAGAACTCGCTTCTGCCGCGTTCATCTCGAGCGACGACCTCGACTCGTACGACCCGTGGCTACGTATGGTCATCGACACCTTCGCGCTCGATCCGGGAACCCTCACCGAACCCTGTGAGGACGACATCACAGATGACCGTCTCCACATGTATCCGTTCCTCCGCCTGGACGACGGGTACCGGGTGGTGCTCCCCCTCGATCTGCTCGTGACGATGCGCTTCCACTTCTTGCGATTCGCGAAGCAGGCCGGCCAGCTCGAGGAGTTGGGACGGAGGTGGCGAACCGCCGCGCTCTCTCGCGTCATGCGCCTGCTCGACCCCGACAGGACCGCAGTTCTCCTCGAAGAGGACGACCTGGTCACCAGGTACCTGTTGCCGATCGATGACAGACGCGACCTTCATGTCGTGCTCGCAACCGACCCGCTGACCGACTGGGATACCAACGTCTGGGGCCACATGCACGACACCCAGGCCGTGCTGGCGCGCCTTGCCCACCTCATGGCGCCCGAGGAGCGCCGCACGTACTCGAGCGCCTCGACGCTCCTGCACCTGGTCATCAGCGACAGCCCGGGCGGAGGCGCATTCTGGGGCGTCCCCAACATCAACGAGGCCGACCCGATGCTCATCGTCAGGTCAGACGACCTCGAGGTCATGCTTCATCACGAGCCCGATGGGCCGTTGGGCCTACTCCTCTTCGCCGAAGCGCAGGACAGGCGCCCCGGGGATGCACTTGTAACCGACATCCTCGACGAGTTCAGCGTCTACGAGGAGTCCGAGAAGTCGTTCTACTTCTCGGACGGGCCGCAGCCGACCTTCACGGTGTTCCAAACCGGAGAGGCGCTTGCGCCTCGTGCCAAGTATCAACTCGAAGTAGACAGGCACGGAGTCGTGCCGCCGCTTGACCCTAAAATCATCGTCCCTGCCCAACGCAGATATCGAAGCGACTGCCCCGGCATCTACATGGTCGACCCCCGCAGCCCCTTTCGAGGCTATGTGGTCGAACTGACCACCAGCAGCGTATTCGTCACTGTCGACCTGGACGACGACGGCCCGATAGGTGTCGAGGCCGACCTCATGGAGTCCGCTGCCTACTGGGTCTGGGAATGCGCAAACCGTGTCGGCGTTGTAACGACCGATCGAACCGTTGAACTCGTACTCAAGTTGTCCTCGCCCGAGTCGTGGCGCCGGCCGAACGGCTGGTTGCAGTCTGACCCTGCGGTGCGCGTTTCCCCTTGCGCAAGTGGTTTCAACTTCGAGATCACCGAGACGTTCGTTGCTCTCTTACGAGAGGAAGACAACCTTGCCGAGCGCGAGCTGGTCTCAGCGTTGCTTGAAAGTCTGTTCGCTGTGGCGGTAGCCGATCTACCAAAGGTCTTGGATCGGGTCGCGCCGACCGGTTCCAAGCGCATGCTCAACGCTTTCGATCAAGGTCAAGCGCCTGACATGTGGGCAAAGGGGCTGCCTCGCCCGCTGACAGGACACTCCCAAGTCACCGCGCAATTGCTCGACGACCTAGGCGACTGGCTCCGTTCGACGTCTGGCGGCAACTTCCCAACAGGCGGTTTTGACGGGAACGACCGCGTCGCTGCCCTCAATGCGGCCGTTAAATATCTTTTTGATCGCCTCGAAAGCGAGATTGTTGTCTACGAGCCTCGCGGCCTGCTCGATTACCTGATCGCGCAGAACGAGTCGCTTCTCCACAATGCCAAGTTCCTCCGCATCATGCTCCGTGCGCGAATCGCGTGCTTCGGAGAGAACTCTGAGGCGGCCACCGATCTCGTTGAGGAGCGCAAAGCGAGTGCTTCTGCGCAGCGCGCCAACCGGTTCCTGATCGAGTACGTCGCAGCGCGTCCGCCGACCGGCACAGAACAGCTCCAAACGCGCGACTACTACGGACTGCTCAGCATTGCGAGGGAGATCGCCGAACGAGGAACAGCTTCAGACTTCCTCCATCACCGCCTAGCAGACTTCGAGGTGTCCATCCTCGAGTCGGGGCGCCTCGGAGTAGAGCCGGACCACCCGGTTCACCAAGCGATGGAAACATATGCCGTGAACTCTGGCTCCCGATCACTCCGTGAGGCCCAAGCCGACGACTCGGTTGACGACTCGACTGAAGAATCGAATACATTCGATTTCGCCGAGTTCCTCGCAACGAGTATCGAGGCAACGCGGGCAGAGTTCGGATTCACCTTCGACGAGCTGCGCGAGGTATGTGGGGGTCTGCTGGATCTCGGGGCCGCCGACCAGGTGAATCGCGTCGACCGAACGCGTGCCATCGCCGAGATCTCGAGCAGCAAGGGCCTGACCGCAGAGACCATCGAACGGGTTCTCGACAAGATCACGCTTGTCCCCAGGGCGTCGTTCATGTCGATTGGGTACGACGCGGTGCCGTGGCGGTTCAACCGAGACATGTCGTACGTCCGGCGACCCGTCGTCCAGCAAGGACCAGACCTCGTCTTTGGCTTTCGAACCCTCTACCGGCTTGGGCCCTACTGGGTCGACAATGTTCTCTCCGGACGGCTCCAGGGACGGGCCGAGACCAACGAGATGATCAAGTTCATCTCCCAGACCAGACGCCGAATCAACGACCAGTTCGCGCAACAGGTCGCCCGTAGATTTGATCGCCTCGGCTTCACCACCCGTCTCTCGGTGAAGAAGTTCGGAAAGAAGCGAGTAGCCGACCCGGACGGCAACGACATCGGCGACATCGACGTCTTCGCGTTCCATGAGCCCAGCACCACCATCGTCGCCGTCGAAGCCAAGGACTTTGAGATTGCCCGCACGCCAGTCGAGATCGCCAATGAGGTCGAGAAGCTCTTCACCGGAACGAAGGGCAAGAGATCGACCGTCGAACTCCACTCGCGACGAATCGACTGGCTCCGCGACAACATCGCCATCGTCGCCGCAGACCTGGGCCTCCCCGCAAGCACTCGGGTCAAGGTGTTCGGCGCCGTCGTAACCAGCGAGCCACTGATCATGCCCCTGGTGACGGAGAGCCCGTTCCCCGTCGTCGCCATCGACGACCTCACCACCGAGGCGGTCGGAGTCGACGCGGGACGACAACGATCCCGCCGCAAACGGAGCCGCGGCGGTAGGTAGTCCCTGCCGTCGTCCGCGCAGCCCGCCAGGCATTGCGCAGGTCGCCTGATGAGTCTGCTATCAGCACTACAGCGACATCACCCGCAAGCGGCAACGGGGCTAGGGTCCGAGCAAGAGGCGGCCGTTTCTGGCCGCAATCGCGCCCCACGTCACTCTGGGCGGCTCAACGTGGCGAATGGATGTCGGCACGAGTTGAGCACAGGGCAGCAAGTCGAGGCGGACGACGAGCCAACTTCAACTCATGACCTTCGCTTCGATCAAGGCGGCCCGGACGGCCTGCCGTCCGACACCCAGGCGTCGAGCAATCGCACGCATCGAGACCCCGCCTCGGAACAGGCGAACCACCTCTGCTCGCTCGTCCACGTCCAGCCCCGGCACACGGCGCGGTGTGTTCCGACGGCGCAGATGAGCGAACACCGTCGCGCGGTGGATGCCGTACTTCTCCGCGAGCTCCTGGACGGTTGCGCCCGCGAGATAGTCCCCGACGAGACTGTCGATCTCGGACGCCGTCAGAAGTGTTTGTACCGTCTCGATTCTCCGCACCAGCGGCCCCCGAGAGTCACTCACGGGCGCCTTCGCCCCACGGTGCTGACCCCGGTAGACCCCACGATTCCAGCGGTTGACCAGGGTTCTCGTCCTCTGGGGAATGTTGCTGAAGGTGCTACGGAGGGACCCCACCCGAAGCCCCTGGGATTTCGCGGATTCCGGGGGCTTCTTCGTGTGCTCAGCGACGCCCGGACGCCCGGCGCAGCCGCAGCGCGCCGATGAATCCGAGCACGAGGAACACGGCCGCGATGAGCAGTGCCCAGCGCGTCGCGTCGGCGAAGCCCGCCGTGAGCGCATCCACGGCGGCCCCCGTGTGCTCCCCGAGCGGGCCGAGCTCCCCCTGTGTCCGCAGCTGCGGGATCGTGGTGCCGGCCGAGTCCCGCGTGGCCGAGGCGAGCGAGTCGACCGCCGGGCCGGTGAGGCCGGCGTCGTCCAGGGCCGCGGGCAGCGTGGCGGCCAGGGCGATGGACAGGGTGGCCCCGGCGACCGCGGTGCCGAGGGCCGAGCCGATCTGCCGGACCGTGCTCTGCGTCGCGGAGCCCTGACCCGAGATCTCCACGGGGATGTCCTGGAGGACGGTGCCCATCAGCTGCGCCGAGGCCAGCCCGAGCCCGAGGCCGTACACGACGAGGGGCACGGCGAGCACCACGACGCCGGCCACCTCCAGGCCCAGTCCGATCAGCACGGTGCCCGGGGCGCCGAACCGGGCCGCCAGGTGACGGGCTGCGGCGCCCGAGAGGAACGCGCCCGCGGCCATCGCGGCCAGGACCAGGCCCGCCCCCATCACGTCCAGGCCGAGCGCGTTGATGAGGTAGAGCGACAGCACGAAGATGAGGGCGAACTCGCCGACGGCGACCATGGCCGCGGTGACGTTGCCCCACGAGAACGTGGAGAACGAGAACAGGCCGAGATCGAGCAGGGCCGAGCGGCGCACCGTCTCGCGGTGCCGCTCCCACGCGACGAACAGTCCCAGGGCGGCCACCGCGACCGCGAGCGCGAGGGGGACGATCGAGATCGGCGCGTCCGTGGCCCAGACCCAGCCGAAGATCGTCAAGTCCTCCTTCGGGGTCCACCAGCCGAGGTCCGGGCCCTCGATGACGGCGAACACGAGCGCGCCGAACGCGATGGCGCTGAGCAGGGCGCCGTCGACGTCGACGCCGGGCCGCTTCTTCTCGCCGCGGGTCTCCGGGACGATCAGCAGCGCCGCCACGAAGACGATCGCGCCCAGCGGCAGGTTGACGAGGAAGATCCAGTGCCAGGAGGTCCACTGGGTGAGCGCGCCGCCGGCGAGCGGGCCGATGGCCGCCGCGCCCGAGATCACGGCACCCCACACGCCGAACGCCGCCGCCCGGTGCCGGCCGCGGAACACGGCGTTCACGGTGGAGAGCGTGGAGGGCATGATGAACGCCGCGCCCACGGCCTGGACGGCCCGTACCCCGATCAGCATGCCTCCGCTGGAGGCGGCCGCCGCGAGCAGGCTGCCACCGACAAACACCACGAGCCCGGCGAGGAAGAGCCGCTTGCGACCCCATCGGCCCGCGAGATTGACGGTGGAGAGCAGCAGCGCGGCCAGCAGCACGGCGTAGAGGCTGTTCACCCACTGCGCGTCGGTGAGGTCCAGGTGCAGGTCGGCGATGATGGCGGGCAGGGCGACGCCGCCGGGCATCAACCATTCGACGGGCTCCCGGTCCGCTGCCGGGCGTAGAGTCGGCCGGTGAGGGCGTCGACCCGGCGCCGCACCCCCGCCGACGAGGAGGCCAGCCCATGTCCGTCGTGAAGATCAACGCCATCAGCGTCCCCGAGGGCGCCGGTCCGGAACTCGAGAAGCGGTTCGCCGCCCGCAAGCACGCGGTGGACCAGGAGCCGGGCTTCGAGGGCTTCCAGCTGCTCCGGCCCACCGCGGGCGAGGACCGCTATTTCGTGGTCACGACGTGGGCGTCGGAGGAGGACTTCCAGCGCTGGCGGGACGGGCGCATGCCCGCCGCGCACGCCGCCGAGCAGGGCGGCCGCCCGGCGCCGGTCGCCACGGGCGCCGACCTGCTCGAGTTCGAGGTCGTGGACCTGGGCTGAGCGCCGACGTCGCGATGTCCCCGGCGGTAGGCTGGGGGCTCCCCCGTCCCCCTACCCACGCAGGCCCGCAGCTCGGGCCGGGAAGCGCAGCGCCATGGCCTCCATCCGTCCCATCACCGTCTACGGCGAGCCCGTGCTGCACCGGCGCGCGGCCGAGGTGGAGGTGATCGACGACGAGATCCGCGAGCTGATCGAGGACATGTACGTCACGCAGGACGCCGCGCACGGCGTGGGCCTGGCCGCCCCGCAGGTCGGGGTCGGGCTGCGGATCTTCACGTGGACGTTCCCGGACTCCGGCGACGCGCCGAACGTGGGCCACGTGATCAACCCCGTGCTGACCCACCTGGACAAGGCCCCGCGGGAGGACCCGCACCCGGACGAGCACACCGAGGGCTGCCTCTCGGTGCCCGGGCTCGGCTTCCCCCTGCAGCGCCCGACCCGCGTGCGCCTGTCCGGCCAGCGCGTGGACGGCGAGATGTTCGAGTTCGAGGCCGAGGGCTGGTTCGCGCGCATCATGCAGCACGAGTACGACCACCTCAACGGCACCCTCTACGTGAACCGGCTCGAGGGCAAGTGGCAGCGGCGCTGGAAGCGCGCGCAGCGGGCCGAGCGTCTGAACGTGCCCGGTGTGACGTGGCTGCCCGGCACGGACGAGGACCCCTTCGGCCACGACGCCGACGACCACGAGGACCACGAGCACGGCCCCGACGGCGAGCACGGGGACGACGAGGCCTGAGCCTCGGCTCCACGTCCGACCCGGTCGGCACACGACGACGGCCCGTCCCCTCTGCGGGGACGGGCCGTCGGTCATCGGCGGGTCAGGCCTGCGGGAAGGCGGGGACCTGCTGGCCCGCCATCTTCTCCACCACGCGGATCACCTGGTGCGAGTAGCCGTACTCGTTGTCGTACCAGACGTAGAGGATGGCGTTCTTGCCGTCGTTGTTCACGAGGGTCGCCAGGCCGTCCACGACGCCGGCGCGGTCCGAGCCGACGAAGTCGGTGGACACGACCTCCGGGGAGTCCACGTAGCCGACCTGGCCGCGCAGGGGGCCGGTGAGGGACTCCTGCTTCAGGCGGGCGTTGAGCTCCTCCACCGAGGTGGGCGTGTTCAGCTCGAGGTTCAGGATGGCCATGGACACGTCCGGGGTGGGGACGCGGATGGCGTTGCCGGAGAGCTTGCCCTTGAGCTCGGGCAGGGCCTTGGCCACGGCCTTGGCGGCGCCGGTCTCGGTGAGGACCATGTTCATGCCGGCGGCACGGCCACGACGGGCGCCCTTGTGGAAGTTGTCCACGAGGTTCTGGTCGTTGGTGTATGCGTGCACGGTCTCCACGTGGCCGTGGTCGATGCCGTAGTCGTCCTGGATGACCTTGAGCACCGGGGTGATGCCGTTGGTGGTGCAGGAGGCCGCCGAGACGATCGTGTCCTGGGGCGTGATGTCGTCCGAGTTCACGCCGAACACGATGTTCTTCATCTCGCCCTTGCCCGGGGCGGTCAGCAGGACCTTCGCGGCGCCCTTGGCCTGCAGGTGCTGGGACAGGCCCTCGTCGTCGCGCCAGCGTCCGGTGTTGTCGACGACCAGCGCGTCCTTGATGCCGTAGGAGGCGTAGTCCACCGTGGTCGGGTCGTTCGAGTAGATGACCTGGATCTCGGTGCCGTTGGCGGTGATCACGTCGCGGTCCTCGTCCACCACGATCGTCCCGTCGAACGGGCCGTGGATCGAGTCGCGGCGCAGCAGGGAGGCGCGCTTGATCAGGTCGTCCTCCGAGTTCTTGCGCACGACGACGGCACGCAGGCGCAGCTTGGAGCCACCGCCGGCGTGGTCGAGGAGGATGCGGGCCAGCAGGCGGCCGATGCGACCGAAGCCGTAGAGCACGACGTCCTGGGTCTCGCCCAGGCCCTCACCGGCCTTGCCCTTGACCTCGGCGAGCTCGGCGTCCAGGAAGGCCTGGACATCCTGGCCCGAGGCCTTCTGCTTGGCGGCCAGCTCGGCCAGGTCGACGGTGGCGGCGCCCAGGTCCATCGCAGCCATGGCCTCGACCAGGGGGTAGGTGGACTCGACGCTCAGCGGGGCCTCCTGCACGCGGCGGGCGTAGCGGTGGGCCTTGATGATGTCGATCACGCCGCGGTTCACGAGGGAGCGCCCGTAGATCGAGGTGACCACGTTGTGCTCGCGGTACAGGGTGCCCAGCAGGGGGACCATCTTCTCCGCGAGGTTCTGCTGCGTGTTCCACTCGGGGGTCTGGGTCGAGGCGGTGTCTGCCACGGGAGTCCTTCCTTGAAACCTGGCGGGGCCGTCCTGGGCAGGCCCCATCCCCCGACCTCCTTGTCGGCGGACTCCTCCATTCTAGGTGAGGACGCGTCCGCAGCGGCCCAGCGGTCTCGACGGGGCGTAGACTGGTCGGTCGGGACGGATCGGCGGACGGCCGCGTGCCCCTGCGGGGGTGCGAGGAAAGTCCGGGCACCGCAGAGCAGGATGGTGGACAACATCCACCCGGGGAGACCCGCGGGCCAGTGCCACAGAGAGAAGACCGCCTCCGCGCCGTGTGCGCGGCGGTAAGGGTGAAAGGGTGGTGTAAGAGACCACCAGCGGCCCCGGTGACGGGGCCGGCTCGGTAAACCCCATCCGGTGCAAGGCCGAACAGGACGCGTCACGAGGGCTGCTCGCCCCAGCGTCCGGGTTGGCCGCTCGAGCCCGTCAGCGATGGCGGGCCCAGATGGATGGCCGTCACCTCGCGCGGGGCAACGCGCGCGAGGCACAGAACCCGGCTTACAGCCGGTCCGTCCCGCCTCACGGCCCCCGGCTGGGGTCAGAACCCCTCGTCGTCGAGGATCCGTTCGAACTCGAGCTCCACCACGTGCTCGCGCTCCCGCTTGTCCAGCAGGCGGTACCCGTACGACTCGCCGATCGAGACGACCTTCGCCAAGCTCGGGCGTCGCCGGTCCCGCGGCCATTCGAGCGTCACGCGGTCCTGCCCCGTGAAGGTGCGCTCCCGCAGGCGCTGCTCCACGGCCGAGGCGTGCGTGCGCTCCCGCCCGCTGGAGCGGATCCCGAGCCACACGGCGGCCGCGATCACGAGCAGGACGAACGGGTACACCACGCCGAACACGTTCATGGCGGTCATCGGGCGACTCCTGGGATGCGGGGCGGCTGTGCGGACCCCACCACTGTGCCAGGTCCGGACGACGACGCCGGCCCGGGGCGCCTGGCTAGGCTGGCCCGGTGCTGATCCTGCTGCCGCCCTCCGAGGGCAAGACCGCACCCCGCTCCGGGGCCCCGCTCGACCTCGACGCCCTCGCCCTGGCCGATGACGCCGCGGTGACAGACGCCCGCGCGGACCTGCTCACGCGGCTCGCCGCAGTCTCGGCCGCCCCGGATGCCTTAACGGCCCTCGGCGTCGGGGCGTCGCTCGCCGGCGAGGTCGAGGCGAACACGCGCCTGGCCTCGGCCCCTGCCGCGCCCGGTCACCGGGTGTTCACGGGGGTGCTCTTCGATGCTCTCGACCACGCCGCCCTGTCCTCGGCGGCGAAGCGCCGCGCCCGCACGTCCGTGCTGGTCTTCTCCGCGCTGTTCGGCGCCACCGCGCTGGCGGACCGGATCCCCGCCTTCCGGCTGCCCGTCGGCGCGAAGCTGCCGGGGCTGCCCGGGCTGGCCGCGCACTGGCGCCCCGTGATGACCCCCGCCCTCGACGCGCTCGCCGCGCGGGACGGCGGGCCCGTCGTCGACTGCCGCTCCGGCGGCTATGCGGCCCAGTGGCGGGCACCGGTGGAGCGGACGCTCGCGGTCGACGTGTTCCAGCTGCGCGACGGCGAGCGGACGGTCGTCTCGCACTTCGCCAAGCACACCCGCGGCCTCGTGGCCCGCGCGCTCCTGGAGGCGGGGGCGCGGGAGACCTCGACGCTGGACCGCGTGGCGGACGTGGTCGCACGGGCCGGGGACGGCCCCGGCTGGGAGGTCGAGCTGGCCCGGCCGTCCGGCGCGAAGCCCGGCGCGCTGCGGGTGATCCTGCCCGAGGGGTGATCCCGGAGGAGGCGCGGTCTGCCCGGACGCAGCCTCAGTCCTCGACGGCCACCAGCTCCACCTCGAAGCCGTCCGCGGTCTCGAGGTAGGCGGCGTAGTGGTCCGCTCCCCCGGCGTGCGGGTGGCGGTCCTCGAAGAGCAGGCGGAACCCCCGGCCGCGCGCGGCGGCGGTGAGCTCGTCCACGCGGGAGCGCGATCCGGCCCGGAAGGCCAGGTGGTTCAGGCCCGGGCGGGTGCGCTCGTGGGCGCCCCCGGCGACGTCGGGCCCGGCCTCGAGCACGAGGTACTCCCCCGCGCCCTGGTACGTCCGGCCCTCGGCCCACCCCTGGCCGGGCACGTAGCCGAGCTCACCGAACAGCCAGCCGAGGCTCGTCTCGGCCGCCGCGAGGTCGGCGACCCAGATCTCCACGTGGTGCAGCCGACCCGTGGGCGCGGGCGCCGGGGTCGCATCCTCCGGCGACGCGACGGCGTCGGGCCCGTCCGCCTCCACGGCCCGGACGTCCGCATCGGCGTCGAGGCTGGACTCGGCCACCGCCGACGCGGAGGTCGCGGACGCCTCCGCGGGGGCCGCAACGGGCACCTCGGAGGCGCCGGCGTCCCACTGCTCGCCCCGCGCGCCGGCGTCCATGGCCTCGTTGGAGAGGCGGTCGGCGTCCTTGTTCCGGTTGCGCGGGATCCATTCGTAGGTGACGCGCTCGGGGGGCAGCACGGACCGGGCCTCGGCCGCGAGGCGCCGCATGTCCTCGTGCTTGATCTTCCACCGCCCGGACATCTGCTCCACCACGAGCTTGGAGTCCATCAGCACGTGCACCCGCGCCTCGGGGTCGAGGTCTCGGGCCATCCGCAGCCCGGCCACGAGCCCGGAGTACTCGGCCACGTTGTTCGACGCCTTCCCCAACGGGGCGGCGTCGGTCCGGAGGATCTCGCCCGTGGCCGGGTCGCGCACCAGGGCGCCATAGCCGGCGACGCCGGGGTTGCCCCGCGACCCGCCGTCGGCCTCCACCTGCAGGACTCGTCCGCTCACCGTGCGCCTCCTCGTGTCCGTGGTCGCGCCGTCCGACGCGGCCCCCCACTCTACTGATCGCGCCGGGGGCGGGGCCCGGGGTCAGTCCCGGATGAGGATGGCGCCGGACTCGGGGCAACGGGCGACGGCGGCCGGCGGGAGGGCCCGGATGCGCGCGACCTCCGCGGGCGACAGCTCCGTGCCCGCGGCCGCGGACCGGTTCCCGACGAGCCGGGCCGCGCCGATGCCGCCGTTGCGCTCCCGCGCCTGCTCGTACAGGGCCAGCAACGACGCGGGGAACTCCGCGGCCAACGCCGCCCGGCGCTGGATGAGGTCCCGGCCACGCTGGGTCACGGCCTGCCCCTCGCGGCGCACCTCCGCCGCGCGGGCCTCGACCTCGGCCCGCGCCCGCTCCAGAGCGGCGTGGCCCCTCGAGAGCCGGGACTCGGCGGCGTCGGCGGCCTCCATGGCCTCGAGGGCCGCGGCCTCGTGGTCGTCGAGCAGTGCGGTGAGCGTGTCGTCCTCGTGCTGCATGGCCTGCAGCTCCTTGGGCCCGCCCTGGCCCGTTTCGAGCCGCTCCCGGGTCCGGTCCCGACGGGCGCGGGTGGCGGCGGCCTTCTCGGTGGCCTCGGCCCCCGCCCGGTCGGCGGTGCGGGCGGCGTCCTGCAGACCGGGCAGCGCCTCCTCGAACTCCTGCGCACGGGCGCGCAGCCGGGCGTGCTCCGGGTCCGCCTTGAGCTGACGGACGGCGGCGCGGGCCTGGTCCAGGGCCGTGTCGAGCTCCTGCAGCTCCAGCAGCCGGGCCTGGACGGCCGGCGGTGCGGTGACCTCACTCATGCGTGACTCCCCTCGTCGGCCCGCTCTCCCCCGACCAGGAAGTCCCAGGGGTCGCTGCGGTGATCTGAGAACAGGGTGGTGACGCCCAGTCCCCGCTCCGCCAGGGCGGCCTCCAGGGCGCGGGCGCCGTGCTCGAGCCACAGGGACTCGCTCGCCCAGTGCGAGACGTCCACGAGCGCGGGACGTCCATCCCCCGACACCGCCGTCTCCCGGGCCTCCGAGGCCGGGTGGTGGCGCAGATCGGCGGTCACGTAGACGTCCGCGCCGGACGCGCGGACCGCGTCGAAGAGGCTGTCTCCGGCGCCGCCGCACACGGCGACGCGGCGGATGCGCTGGGCGGGGTCGCCCGCCACGCGCACGCCGCCGGCCGTGGCGGGCAGCGCCGCGTGCACGGCGCGGGCGAAGGCGGCCAGGTCGGTCTCCTCGGGCAGGTCGCCCACCCGGCCGATGCCTTCGGCCCCGGTGCCGGCGGCGGAGGTCGTCAGGGGCGAGAGCGCTCCGGTGACGCCGACGGCACGGGCCAGCACGTCCGAGACGCCGCCCACGACGGCGTCGGCGTTGGTGTGCGCCGCGAGCAGGGCGATGCGGTGCTCGATCAGGGTGTGCAGCAGGCGTCCCTTGGCGGCGGCATGCCCGACGGCGGCGACGGACGAGGTCCCGCGCAGCAGGAGCGGGTGGTGGGTGACCACGAGGTCGGCCCCGCGGGCGACGGCCTCGTCGGCCACGGCCTGCACGGGGTCCAGCGCCCACAGGACGGTCCGCACCGGCGCCTCCGGGCGCCCGGCCACCGGCCCGACGGCGTCCCACGGCTCCGCCAGTTCCCGCGGCCACAGCCCCTGGACGACCTCGAGGACGTGCCCGAGCGTCGGCGGGTGCAGGGCGTGCTCCGGCGAGGCGGGGACAGCGGAACGGGACACGGTCATACCGGCCATGATGGCCCACCCGGCCCGGGCACGCACGACCCGGCGGCCCTGGGTGACGGAACGGGGCGGCGTCGTCGGGAATGAAAAGCGCGGGCCGCGTTGCTGTGCCTGCCATGACCGACTCCCCCCGTACCGAGCCCCTCGGCGCCTCCGGCGCGCCTGCCGACATCCGCGAGCTGACGCTCGCGGGCGGCTGCTTCTGGTGCCTCGACGCCGTCTACCGTCGCGTGCGGGGCGTGCTCGCCGTCGAGTCCGGCTACACCGGAGGCGACGACCCCGCCCCGAGCTACGAGTCCGTGTGCACCGGGACCACCGGCCACGCCGAGGCGGTCCGTGTACGCTTCGACGCCGCCGTCGTGCCGCCCGAGGTGATCATGGACCTGTTCTTCACCGGCCACGACCCCACGTCGTTGAACCGCCAGGGGGCCGACGTCGGCACCCAGTACCGCTCCGCCGTCTTCGCCCACGACGAGGCCGAGGCCCGGTTCTTCGCGGACGAGATCGCCCGGGCACAGGCGAACTATGACAGCCCCATCGTCACACGCGTCGAGCCGGCGTCCGCGTGGCACCCGGCCGAGGACATCCACCAGGACTTCTATGCGCGGCGCCGTTCCAACGGATACTGCCGTGTGGTCATCGATCCGAAGCTCGCGAAGGTGCGCCGGAACTACTCCGCGTGGCTCGTAGACGCCTGAGCGCCGCCGCGGCTCGATAGCCTGACGCAGGAACACCCACTAGATCGCCCGCGCCCCGAGGCGCACCACCACCGGAGGTATCACCATGGCCCGCATCCTTGACGACATCACCCAGGCGGTCGGCAACACGCCCCTGGTCCGGCTGAACCGCCTCGCGAAGGACCTGCCCGGCGACGTCGCCGTGAAGGTCGAGTTCTACAACCCGGCCAACTCGGTGAAGGACCGCATCGGCACCGCCATCGTCGACGCCGCGGAGGCAGCCGGCGAGCTGACCCCCGGCGGCACCATCGTGGAGGGCACCTCGGGCAACACCGGCATCGCCCTGGCCATGGTCGGCGCGGCGCGCGGCTACCGCGTGATCCTGACCATGCCTGAGACCATGTCCACCGAGCGCCGCGTGATGCTCAAGGCATTCGGCGCCGAGATCGTGCTGACCCCCGGTGCAGACGGCATGCGCGGCGCCCTCGAGCGCGCCCAGGAGATCGTCCGCAGCACCCCGAACTCCATCTGGGCCCAGCAGTTCGCGAACCAGGCCAACATCCAGGCCCACTACACGGGCACCGGCCCGGAGATCTGGGACGCGTCCGAGGGCGCCGTGGATGTGTTCATCGCCGGCGTCGGCACCGGCGGCACCATCACGGGCGCGGGCCGGTACCTGCGCGAGCAGAAGCCGGACGTGAAGCTCATCGCCGTCGAGCCGGCCGACTCCCCCATCCTCTCCGGCGGCCAGGCCGGCCCCCACAAGATCCAGGGCATCGGCGCGAACTTCGTGCCCGAGATCCTGGACACCGACCTCTACGACGAGGTCTACCCGGCCACCTTCGAGGAGTCCATCGAGACCGCCCGTCGGCTCGGGACCGAGGAGGGCATCCTCGGCGGCATCTCCACCGGCGCGATCATCTCGGCCGCCCTCAAGGAGGCCGCCAAGCCCGAGTCCGAGGGCAAGCTGATCGTCGCCATCGTGTGTGACTTCGGCGAGCGCTACATCTCCACCGCCCTCTTCGAGGACATCCGCGGCTGACCGCCGCCCGCTCACCGACCGCACCGACCCGAAGGGGCCGCCCGTGGGACTGTTCTCCCGCATCAAGGAAGACATCGCGACCGTCCGCACCCATGACCCGGCGGCGCGCGGTGACCTCGAGGTGGCCCTCGTCTACTCGGGTCTGCACGCCGTGTGGGCGCACCGCGTCGCGCACCGGATGTGGCGGCACGACCGGTTGAAGATGCCCGCCCGCGTGCTCTCGCAGGTCACGCGCGCGGCCACGGGCATCGAGATCCACCCCGGCGCGTCGATCGGTCGTCGGTTCTTCATCGACCACGGCATGGGCGTCGTGATCGGCGAGACCGCGGAGATCGGCGACGACGTGATGCTGTACCACGGGGTCACCCTCGGCGGCCGCTCCCTGGCCAAGGTGAAGCGGCACCCCACGCTGCGCGACGGCGTCGTGGTGGGGGCCGGCGCCAAGATCCTCGGACCCGTCGAGATCGGGGAGGGAACGGCGGTGGGCGCCAACGCCGTCGTCGTGAAGGACACCCCCGCCGACGCGATCGCCACCGGCGTGCCGGCCACCGTCCGCCCGCGCAAGGGCCCGGCCGAGGGCAAGCCGCTCGTGGACCCCGCGGAATACGTGGACCCGGCCCTCTGGATCTGAGGGCCGGGTCCCGCCGGGTCGCCGCCGGAGCAGACGTGCGGGCCGCTCAGGCGGGGATGATGCCTGCGTAGTCTGTGAAGTAGTACTGCACCGGGGTGTGCGGGATCTGCTCCCAGACCTCGGGGTCCGTGGCTCGGACCGCGCCCGTGGCCATGCCGTCCAGGGCGGCGGTGACGGCCAGGATGTTCTGCTGGACGAGCTTGCCCCGCGCCTTCTGGCCGATGCTGCCGTCCCGCGTGTTCCCGGAGGTCTCGAAGAAGATCGCCACGTTCGAGTGCCCGGTGGGGTTCAGGCCGTTCCAGTCCAGGCCCAGCATCATGGCCGAGACCACGCCGCCGCGGATGTCGATCACCGTGTTCTCGCCGACGTCGTAGCGGTCGGTGGCGATGTGTCCGCGGTGCCGCGTGGCGAGCCAGACGTGGCCGGCCATCTGGCGGGCCAGGCGGTCGTACTCGCCCCCGCGGACGTTCGGCAGGGTGGGGCCGCCGGGGGCGAGCGAGACGCCGAGCGAGAGCGTGACATCCTTGCCGGTCTCCCAGTCCTGCTTGAGCCCCTGGTGGTGGATGTCCAGCGCGAACTCGGGCTTGACCATCGTCCAGTACTCGTACCAGGCGCGGGACTCGCGGGCCTCGAACCGCCCCACGCCCCAGTCGCGGTTCAGGTCCACGGTGCGCGGACGCCCGCGCTCGTCGAGCAGCGGGGAGTCGGCGGTGCGGTCCCAGAGCGTGGTCGTCCGGCTGTTCGCCTCGGAGCCGTCCGGGTTGTACATCGGGATCACGTGGACCGTGAACTCCTCACGCATCCGACGGTAGGTGGCTGAGCCATTGCCGCCGAGTGTCGCCAGGACATCCAGCGTGGCGTCGAGGCCGTAGGGCTCGTTGCCGTGGATCCGACCCTGCAGCCACACATGGCGCGGGCCGTGGCCCACGACGGCGACGTACAGTTCGCGTCCCTGCTCGGAGCGCGAATCGGCGGTGCCGATCTCGGCCAGCGTGGTCACCCGGACCTCGCCGCGCGTCGTGCGCTCAAGCTTGTGGAGTTCGCGGATCATGTCCGCCATGTTCCGGATCGCATCCATCGGCGGGGTGTCGGACGGGGTGGGCAGGGAACCGGCCGCGGAAGCGGCGGGTGCGACGACGAGCGGCAGGCCCGCGGCGGAGGCGAGCACGCTCAGGGCGGAGCGACGCGACAACGAGGAGGTGAGGGGCGAGGTCATGCCGGGAGGCTACCACGCCTGTGAGATTCATCACTCTTGTCTGGGGTCTCATCGCCCCACGACACAGCCCCACCACCCGGAGGCCCGGGCGGCGGGGCGCGGGATCGGTATCGGCGGCGAATCGGCCGTCCCGCCGGGTCAGTCCTGCGTGGGGTCGCCCTCGGTCGGCTGCGGCATGACCACGGGCACGCCCTCGCCGTCGACCTCGGTGCGGTCGCCGGACCACAGCGTGTGGAACGAGCCCTCGCGGTCGACGCGCAGGTAGGTGTGGGCGCCGAAGAAATCGCGCTGGCCCTGCACGAGGGCGGCCGGCAGGCGGTCGGCCCGCAGGCCGTCGTAGTACGCCAGGGCCGAGGAGAACACCGGCACCGGCACGCCCGCAGCGACGGCGGTGCCCACGACGCGGCGCCAGGCCGGCAGGGCCTCGGCGATCGCCTGGGCGAACTCGGGGGCGAAGAGCAGGTTGAGCGGCTGGCCGGGGGCGCGGGTGCCCGGCGCCGGGTGGCGGGAGGTGTCGCGGCCGCCGAAGGCCTGCATGATCACGTCGAGCAGGTCGGCACGGATGATGCAGCCGTCCCGCCACAGCGAGGCGATGGTGCCCAGGTCCAGCGACCAGCCGTACTCCTCGGCCGCGGCGGCGAGCATGTCCATGCCCTGCGCGTAGGCCACGAGCTTGGAGGCGAACAGCGCCTGGCGCACGTCCTCCACGAACGTGTCGGTGTCCTGCGGGGCGCGCTGCGCCTCCTCGTCGACGCCGGCCGCGAGGGTCTCACGGGCGACCTCGCGCACCGCGCGCTGAGAGGACAGCGAGCGGGCGAAGACGGACTCGGCGATCGCGGCCACCGGGGAGCCGACGTCGAGACCCGAGATCGCGGTCCAGCGGCCGGTGCCCTTCTGCCCGGCCTCGTCCACGATCACGTCCACGAGCGGGCGGCCCGTGGCCGCGTCCACCTGGGCGAGCACCTCGGCCGTGATCTCGATGAGGTAGGAGGCCAGGTCGGTCTGGTTCCACGCCGTGAACACCTCGGCCTGCTCGGCGGGCTCGAGGCCGCCCACGCGACGCAGCAGGTCGTAGGCCTCGCCGATGACCTGCATGTCCGCGTACTCGATGCCGTTGTGGACCATCTTCACGTAGTGGCCGGCGCCGTCCGTGCCGACCCAGGCGCAGCACGGCTCCCCCTCGAACTGCGCGGAGATCTTCTCGAGCATCGGGCCGAGGGCCTCGTAGGACTTCTCCGGACCGCCGGGCATGATCGCCGGACCGTGCAGGGCACCCTCCTCGCCGCCGGAGACGCCGACGCCCACGAAGTGCAGGCCCTTCTCGGCGAGGGCCGCCTCGCGGCGGCGGGTGTCCTCGTAGTGGGAGTTGCCGGCGTCGATGACGATGTCGCCCTCCTCCAGCAGGGGGACGAGCTGGTCGATGACGGCGTCCACGGGGGCGCCCGCCTTGACCATGATGAGCACCCGGCGCGGCACGGCGAGGGACTGCACGAGCTCGGCGAGCGTCTCCGTCGCCACGAACGCGCCCTCGTCGCCGTGCTCGGCCACGAGCTGGTCCGTGCGGGCCCGGCTGCGGTTGTGCAGGGCCACCGTGTAGCCGTGGCGGGCGAAGTTGCGCGCGAGGTTCGCGCCCATCACCGCCAGGCCCGTGACGCCGATGTCGGCGGCGCCGACGGGGACGGTGGTGGTCTGCTCGGTCATCGCGGGGGCCTCCTGTGGCTCGGACGGTGGGACGGGCCGTGCCGGACACGGACCCGCCCCCAGCCTACGTCGACCGCGGTCAGTCCCCCACGGCGTCGCGGCCGCGGCGCACGATCAGCGGGTCCGGGGTGCCGACGACCTCGTGGTCCTTGCCCTCGTACTCGAACTGGGACAGGAAGTAGCGCATCGCGTTGAGGCGGGCCCGCTTCTTGTCGTTGGAGCGGATGGAGATCCACGGGGCGTGGTCCGTGTCCGTGTGGAGGAACATGGCCTCCTTGGCCTCCGTGTAGGCCTCCCAGCGGTCCAGGGACTCGAGGTCCATGGGCGAGAGCTTCCACTGGCGGACCGGGTCGATCTGGCGGATCGCGAAGCGCGTGCGCTGCTCGGTCTGCGTGACGGAGAACCAGAACTTGGTGAGGTGGATGCCGTCGTCCACGAGCATCTTCTCGAACAGCGGTACCTGGTTCATGAAGCGGCGGTACTGCTCGTCCGTGGCGAAGCCCATCACGCGCTCGACGCCGGCGCGGTTGTACCACGAGCGGTCGAACAGCACGATCTCGCCCGCCGTGGGGAAGTGCTGGATGTAGCGCTGGAAGTACCACTGGCCGAGCTCGCGGTCCGAGGGCTTGTTGAGGGCCACGACGCGGGCGGTGCGGGGGTTCAGGTGCTCGGTGAAGCGCTTGATGGTGCCGCCCTTGCCGGCGGCGTCGCGGCCCTCGAAGACGATGATGTGGCGCTGGCCGGTGTCCTCGCCCCAGTACTGCAGCTTGAGCAGTTCGATCTGCAGGCGGTACTTCTCCAGCTCGTACTCCTCGCGCGTCATGCGCGTCTCGTACGGGTAGTCCTCCTTCCACGTCTCCACGGCACGGCCCTGCGGATCGATCAGGTCGGGATCGTTGGTGTGACCGTCCGAGACGGTGTAGCCGCCGTCGCGCAGCTTGTCGATGAACTCGCGCAGGTTCTCGCGGGGGGCGTCGGGCTGCAGCAGCTCCATGGACCGTCTCCTTCACTGGGTGCGTCACCGTGCCCGCCCGTCCCCTCCTCGGTACGACGGAGGCGGGCCGCGGCCTGTGCTCTTCCCACCATTATGGGCGGGCGGCGGACGAGGAAGCCGGGCCCGGCAGCGCAGCCGGGTGAACAGCAGGTGAACCCTGGGAGGCGAACGCTCGCGGCCCCGGGCCGGCGAGGGCCGGCCGACTCAGCCGCGCGGGCCGACACCCAGGAGCTCGTCGATCGCCGCGGCGGCGGCACGCGCCGCGTCGACGTCGGCGAACTGGGCGACGGCGTCGTCGTACCGGCGGTGCCCGGGAAGCTTGAGGCCGACGGATGCGCCGTCCGTGGCCGGGAGGATCCAGATCCGGCCGCGTGGCTCGACGTCGCGCTGCTCGGCCACGTCGGTCTCCTCGAACTCGCGGTCGTAGCCGGCCCACTCGATACCGGGCCTCGGGGTGTCGGCACCGTCGAGGACGTCACGGCCGCCCATGCGCAGACAGGTGACGGACTGCAGGAGCGCGTCCAGGGTGCGGGCGGCGGCCTTGCCGGCCAGCTCGTCCTGGAAGAGGGCGAGGATGGACCATTGCCCGTCCTGGAGGAAGAGCATGGTCTGCTGCGCCTCGCCCCCGGTGATGACGGCGAGGTGACGGGCGGCGCCGTCGGGACGTGCGGGCAGCTTCCAGAAGCCGAGGGGGGTCGCGGACATGCGCTCCACCCTAGTGCGCCCCGGACGCCGACGACGCGCCGCCGCCCGGCCCCTGCCCCGCATCCCGGGTTGAGTTGTCGCGGGTGCGCGGGCCCGTCACCCGCGACAACTCAACCCGGGATGCGGGAGGGTGGGCCGATGGGCCTGCTCCGCGACCTCCTCACCCGCCGCTCCGCCCGCGACCGCCCGTCCGACCCGACGGCGACGCTCGGCCGACACCTCGACCACGCCGCGGCGATCGTGGCCGCCGCACGCCGAGCGGACGTTCCCCTCGCGGTGGCGGCGGCCCTGGCCGAGCTCGAGTCCGGTGGCCGGAACGTCTTCGGCCACGACGCCGGCGGTGTGCACAGCGCCCCGCGCGGGACGGACATCCCCGTGACCCGGGAGCGCTACGAGGAGCTCGTGGCCCGGGTGGCGCAGGGTGAGAAGTCCAACGGCGTGGGGCCCGCGCAGATCACGTGGCCGCCGTACTTCGCGCAGGCGGCGGAGCGCGGCCTCCGCCTGTGGGAGCTGGAGGACAACCTGGTCTTCGGATTGGAGGTCCTGCGCGGGCACCTGGGCGGCGACCTCTCCGCGGAGGGGATCGCCCGGGCGGGGACGCTCTACAACGCCGGGACGCTGGCCGACGGGGTCACCGCCTACGGCCGGCGCCTCGCCGCGGCGACCCGCGCGTGGGCCGAACGCCTGGGCGAACCCGCCCCGCCGCCGGTCAGGCCAGGTTGACCAACAGCACGTACGCCAGCGTGCCGGCCGCGATCGAGACCAGGGTCCGCCGCCCGGCCAGCAGATGCACGACGACGGTCACCGCCGCCGCGATCAGCGCGTGGGCCACCCGCGTCCCGTCCACGGGCTCTCCGGGGGCCAACGCCGCGGCGTCGAGCAGCATCACCAGGGCCAGGATGGTCAGCACGCCAGCGGGCATCCACACCGCCAGCCGCGCCGCGAGCACGGATTCCCGCAGCGGCTGCTGCAGGGCGAACGGCACCGCGCGCAGGCAGAAGGTCACGAGGCCCGCGACGACGGCCACGGCCACCAGGTACGCGGCGCCGGTCATCGGGGGTCCTCCTCGGCGTCTGGCGCGGCATCCGTGACGGCCCGCTCCCCCGCCACGGCGACGACGGGCACCGGTCCGGTGACGGGCATGGGCTCGGGCAGCGGCAGGGCGGTTCCGCGCGCGGCGAGCACGTGGAACGCGATCAGCACCGCGGCGTAGAGGGCGAAGGCGACGACGAGCACCTGTGCCGGTGCCACCAGCAGGGCCACCCCGACGGCGACCGCGGCCGCCAGCACGAGGGGCAGCTGGGCGCGTGTGCGGGCGGCGTCCATGGCGAGCACGATGAAGAGGGCGACCAGCGCGAACTCCAGGCCCTCCACCGGCCCGGGCAGCAGCCAGGCCACGGCCACCCCGGCGAGGCCCCCGAGCACCCAGTACGCCTGCAGCGCGACCTGCATCGCCACCAGTCGGGGGCCGGTCCAGCCGCGGGGCTGGGCCGCGGCGATGGCGTAGGCCTCGTCGATCAGGGCACCCATCGAATAGATCCGCGCGAGGCGCCCCCGGACCACGCGCAGCGGGAAGCTGAACGCATAGAACACGTGGCGGAAGTTCACCAGGAACACCGTCACGGCGATCGTGAGCAGCGGCGTGCCCGCCACCACCAGCGAGACGAGCAGCAGCTCGACGGACCCGGCGAACACGACCACGGAGAACAGGGGTGCGACCCACGCGGGCAGCCCGGCCTGGACCACGAGCATCCCGAAGGCCATCCCCAGCGGGAACAGGCCGAGGCCGGCGCCCAGCGTCACGGCGACGCCGGAGCGCACCTCGGCCCACCGCGAGGGCGGAACGGGGACGCGCGAGGACTCTGGCGAGGAGCTCATGATGGTGAGCATGGTCTCACACGCGCTCGGCGGGCCGGCGACATGACAGGTCAGGGCGTCACGCCATGTCATGGCCCCACGATCGGTGCACCCGGAGGGACTCGAACCCCCGACCCTCTCGGTGTAAACGAGATGCTCTGACCAACTGAGCTACAGGTGCCGGTGTCCGTCCAGGCTACCGGTGAGCGAGCAGGTCGCGCGTCGCCGCCTCGTGCTCGCCCCGGGCGCGTGCCCGACCCGGGGCGGCGACCACGCGTGCGGCCTCGACCCCGTCCGCGTCGAGCAGCACGGAGACGCGGCGGGGCCGCCCGGTCTCCGCATCGAAGACGTCGAGGGCACGGCAGGCCGCGCCGTGGGGCCAGAAATCGGAGAGCAGGGTGAGCGGCTCCGGCAGTGCCAGCTCCTCGCGGACGCGGCGCAGCACGGGGGCGGCGTCACACGCGACCACGCGGACAGCCACCTCGTCGACCGCCACGTCCTCGGCGAGCGCCCCAATCCAGCCGAGCTCGTCCGTGCACACCGGCGTGAACGCCCCGGGCAGGAAGACGAGCCACGTGCCCCGCGGCGCGGCGGCGTCCTCGGGCCCGCGCGTCGGCGGCCACGGCCACCTCTGGCCGTGGTCGTCACGCAGCGCGGGGACGACGTCGGCGCCCCGCGTCCCGCCGGACGGGGGCTCAGCCACCGCGCTTCTGGACGAGTTTCTGAGCGGCCCAGTCCTCGGAGGCGCCGGCCCCGGTGGTGGCGTGCAGGCCCGCGGTGGAGGCGGCCTCGGCGACGTCCGCCGGGCTGACATGGCCGGCGCGACCCTTGCGGGGGGTCATGATCCAGACGGGGCCGGCATCGAGGGAGCGCTGGGCGTCCACGAGGGCGTCCGCGAGATCGGTGACGTCGCCGTCGTCTGCGCGCCACCAGAAGAGGACCGCGTCCGCCGGCTCCTGGTCGTCCTCGGTCAGCAGCTCCTCGCCGAGCGCGTCCTCGAGCGCGTCGCGGAAGGTGAAGTCGACGTCGTCGTCGTACCCCCACTCCTGCACCAGGTCGCCCCTCGAGAGGGCGAGCTCCGCCAGCAGGGCGCTGTCCGTCGAGGTCGGCGTCGACCCAGCCTGCATAGTGTCCGGTCCTCCTTGATGGTGGCGGGCACTGCGGCCCGCGCCGTCGAGCGGGTGATGATGACCACCATACGCCGTGGACGCCGCCGTTCCGGGGCCTCCGGCCGGGCGGACGCGGCGGCTGCGGTCTACTCTGGGGAGGAACAGACGCACTCTCCGGGCGACGCGCCCGGCTCGGCGTCGCGGGCCCGGACCGGATCGTCTGCCCGCAGCCCACCGCGGAGCACCCCTCCGCACGAGAACCAGGAGGCACCGTGAGCGCAGCCGAAGAGAGCTCGCAGATCCGCAGCGGTCTGACCGACCAGCTCCCGGACAAGGATCCGCAGGAGACGTCGGAGTGGATCGAGTCCCTCGACGGACTCATCGAGGAGCGCGGCACGGAGCGGGCGCAGTACATCATGCGCTCCCTCATGCAGCGCGCGAGCGCCCAGTCCGTCGCCCTGCCCTACGTGACCACCACGGACTACGTGAACACGATCCCGGCGGACCAGGAGCCGGAGTACCCGGGCGACGAGGAGCTCGAGCGCCGCTACCGAAACTACCTGCGCTGGAACGCCATGGCCCTCGTGCAGCGCGCCCAGCGCGACGCCGTCGGCGTCGGCGGCCACATCTCCTCCTACGCGGGCCAGGCGACCCTCTACGAGGTGGGCCTGAACCACTTCTTCCGCGGCCAGGACCACCCGGGCGGCGGCGACCACATCTTCTTCCAGGGCCACTCCTCGCCGGGCAACTACGCCCGCGCGTTCCTCGAGGGCCGCCTGACCGAGCAGGACCTCGACGGCTTCCGCCAGGAGAAGTCCCGCCAGGGCCACGCCCTGCCCTCCTACCCGCACCCGCGGATGATGCCGCACTTCTGGCAGTACCCCACCGTGTCCATGGGCCTGGGGCCGATGAACGCCATCTTCCAGGCGCAGACCAACCGGTACCTGCACAACAACGGCATCAAGGACACCTCCGACCAGCACGTGTGGGCCTTCCTCGGCGACGGCGAGATGGACGAGCCCGAGTCGCGCGGCCAGCTGCACATCGCGGCCAACGACAAGCTCGACAACCTCACCTTCGTCATCAACTGCAACCTGCAGCGTCTCGACGGGCCGGTGCGCGGCAACGGCAAGATCGTCCAGGAGCTGGAGTCCTACTTCCGGGGCGCCGGCTGGAACGTCATCAAGGTCCTGTGGGGCCGCGAGTGGGATCCGCTGCTCGAGGTCGACGACGAGGGCGAGCTCGTGCGCATCATGAACGAGACGCTCGACGGCGACTACCAGACCTACAAGGCCGAGTCCGGCGGCTTCGTGCGCGACCACTTCTTCGGCCGGTCCTCCGTCACCAAGGAGATGGTGGCGGACATGACCGACGACGAGATCTGGGGCCTCAAGCGCGGCGGCCACGACTACAAGAAGGTCTACGCCGCCTACAAGGCCGCCATGGAGCACAAGGGCCAGCCCACCGTGATCCTGGCCCACACCATCAAGGGCTACGGCCTGGGCAAGTCCTTCGAAGGCCGCAACGCCACCCACCAGATGAAGAAGCTGACGGTGGACGACCTCAAGGTGTTCCGGGACCGCCACCGCATCCCGATCTCGGACGAGCAGATCGAGAAGGACCCGTACAACATCCCGTACTACCACCCGGGTGCCGACGCGCCGGAGATCACGTACATGATGGAGCGGCGCAAGGAGCTGGGCGGCTTCGTGCCGGAGCGGCGCAGCGACTACCACGCGATCCCGCTGCCCCCGGAGTCCGCGTACAAGCAGGCCCGCAAGGGATCGGGCAAGCAGCAGGCCGCCACGACCATGGCGTTCGTGCGCCTGCTCAAGGACCTGATGCGGGACAAGAACATGGGACCGCGCTTCGTGCCGATCATCCCGGACGAGGCCCGCACCTTCGGCATGGACTCGTTCTTCCCGACCGCGAAGATCTACAACCCCAAGGGCCAGAACTACCTGTCCGTGGACCGGGACCTGTTCCTGTCCTACAAGGAGTCCCCGCAGGGGAAGATCTACCACGTCGGCATCAACGAGGACGGCGCCACCGCGGCGTTCAACGCGATCGGCACGGCGTACTCCACGCACGGCGAGCCGATGATCCCGGTCTACATCTTCTACTCGATGTTCGGCTTCCAGCGGACCGCGGACAACATCTGGGCCGCAGGCGACCAGCTCGCGCGCGGCTTCATGATCGGTGCCACCGCCGGGCGCACCACCCTCGCCGGCGAGGGCACCCAGCACATGGACGGTCACTCCCCCGTCCTGGCGTCCACGAATCCGGCCGTGAAGCACTACGACCCGGCGTACTCGTACGAGATCGCCCACATCGTGCGCCAGGGCCTGGAGGACATGTACGGCGACCACGACCGCGGGGACGACGTCCGCAACGTCATCTACTACCTCACGGTGTACAACGAGCCGATCACCCACATCGAGGAGCCCGAGGGCCTCGACGTGGAGGGCCTGCTCAAGGGCATCTACCGCCTCTCCGAGGGCCAGGGCGACGGCCCGAAGGTCCAGCTCCTGGGCTCCGGCGTCTCCGTGCCGTGGGCGCTCGACGCCCAGCGGATCCTCTCCGAGGAGTGGGGCGTGAACGCCTCCGTGTGGTCGGTGACCTCCTACAACGAGCTGTACCGCGACGCCGTCGCGGCGGAGAAGGACGCCCTGAAGGACCCGTCCGCCACCCCGCGCGTGCCCTACGTGACGCAGGCGCTGCAGGGGGCCGAGGGCCCGATCGTGGCCACCTCGGACTACTCCACCTCGTGGACGAACCAGATCCGCCCGTTCGTGCCGAACCGCTTCTCGGCGCTCGGCGCCGACGAGTTCGGCTTCGCGGACACCCGCGCCGCCGCCCGTCGGTACTTCCTCATCGACACCCACTCGATGGTGGTCCGCGCGCTGCAGCTCCTCGAGGAGGAGGGCGAGGTCGAGCGGGGCACGGCCGCGAAGGCGCACGAGAAGTACCGCCTGGACGACGTCAACGCCGGCACCACCGGCAGCGCGGGCGGCGACGCCTGACCCGTACGCCGTCGGGAGGCTGACGCCCTCCCGTCCCGACGCCGGCCGCCCACCTCCGCCATGGAGGCGGGCGGCCGGCGTCGTCGCTGTAGGAACCCCACAACACGCGCCTAGGATGAAGCGCATGCCCGAGCCCCGCCCCGCCGCCCCTCGCCCCGTGAGCACCGACGGGCTGGCCCGCCTCAGGAGCCACCTGGGGGCCCTGAACACGGCGGTGCTGCAGCGGTTGGACGCCACCCTGCCGTGGTACCGCCGACTCACCCCGGACGAGCGCAGCGCCCTCGGGCTCGTGGCCCAGCGCGCCCTGCAGGGCTTCCTCTCGTGGTTCGAGCGGCCCACCTCCACAGGCCACGTCCTGCAGGACGTCTTCGGGCCCGCGCCCACCGATCTCACCCGGGCGATCTCGCTGCAGCGAGCCCTCCAGCTCATCCGGACGATGGTGGACGTCGTCGAGACGCGGGTGCCGGAGCTGCTGGCCGAGCGCGACCAGGCGCCCGTCCGGGAGCACATCCTCCACTACTCGCGCGAGGTCGCGTTCGCACTCGCAGACGTCTACGCCCGGGCCGCGGAGATGCGCGGTGCGATGGACTCGCGGCTCGAGTCGGTCCTGCTGGACGCGGTGCTGCGCGGGCAGGACCCGGACGAGATCCGGCATCGGGCCACGGCGCTGGGCTGGCGTGGGGACCACGACGTGATGGTCATGGCCGGTCTCGCCCCGGGGCAGGACAAGCCCGCGTTCATCCCGGACCTGCGGCGGGCCGCGGCGAGGCTCGACTGTGACCTGCTCGTGGGCGTGCAGTCCGAACGGCTCGTCCTCGTGGTCGGCTCGGTGCGGGACGCGCGGGCGGTGGGCGAGGCGCTCGCGCCCTGGTTCGCGCCGGGACCGGTGATCGTGGGACCCGTCGTGGACTCGCTGGTCTCGGCGCACGTCTCGGCCCGGCACACCCTCGCCGGGCTCAGCGCGGCGGCCGCCCATCCCCGGGCGAGCCGGCCCACCCCGGCGGAGGACCTGCTGCCCGAGCGGGCGCTGCTGGGCGACCCCACGGCCCGGGAGGCCCTCGTGGACGGGGTGTTCACACCCCTGGCCGACGCCGGCACCTCCCTGCTGGAGACCGTGGACGCGTACGGTGCGCTGGGCCACTCGCTCGAGGGCACGGCCCGCGAGCTGTTCGTCCACGCGAACACCGTGCGGTACCGCCTCAAGCGGGTGGCCGAGGTGACCGGCTGGGACCCGCTGGTCCCCCGCGACGCATACGTCCTGCAGACCGCGATCACCCTGGGCCGGCTCGCGGGGGCGCGGCCGACGAACGGGGCCGGGTCGGACTGAGCCGGCGCGACACACACCCCCCACTTGTAGAAACCCTCCAAACCGACTCGCCGTGCTTCGTGGCGCGATCTGCCCGGGATGGCGGCCGATCCTGACACGATGGAGGAATGCTTGCCATCGTGTGCCCCGGACAGGGGTCCCAGACGCCCGGCTTCCTCGCCCCCTGGCTCGAGCTGGACGGGACCCGCGACCTGCTCGCATCCCTCTCCGATGCCGCGGGCGTGGACCTGATCCGCCACGGCACCGAGTCGGACGAGGAGACCATCAAGGACACCGCCGTCGCCCAGCCGCTGATCGTGGCGGCCGGCCTGGTGGCCGCCGCGGCCCTCGAGGCGGACGCCGCCGCACCGGAGTCGACCGTCGTGGCCGGCCACTCCGTGGGCGAGATCACCGCGGCCGCCGTCACCGGCGTGCTGTCCCCCGCCGAGGCCCTCTCCCTGGTGCGCGTGCGCGCCACCGGCATGGCCCGGGCCGCCGCGGCCACGCCCACGGGCATGGCCGCCGTCGTGGGCGGGGACCAGGACGAGGTCCTCGCGGCCATCGAGGCGGCGGGCCTGACGCCCGCCAATGTCAACGGCGCCGGCCAGATCGTCGCCGCCGGCACCGCGGAGGCCCTCGGCGCGCTCGCCGAGTCCGCCCCCGCCCGCGCCCGCGTGATCCCGCTCAAGGTGGCCGGTGCGTTCCACACGGAGCACATGCGCCCCGCCGTGGACGACCTCGCGGCCCACGTCGCGGGCCTCTCCCCCTCGGACCCGCGCCTGCCCCTGCTGTCCAACCGGGGCGGCGAGGCCGTCGAGTCCGGCACGGACGTGCTCGCCCGGATCGTGGACCAGGTCACCCGCCCGGTCCGCTGGGACCTGTGCATGGCGACCATGGCCGCGCGGCAGGTCACGGGGATCCTGGAGCTGCTGCCCGGTGGCACACTGACCGGACTGGCCAAGCGCGGCCTCAAGGGCACCGCGCAGCTCGCCGTGAAGACCCCCGAGGACCTGGACGCCGCGCGGGCGTTCCTGGCCGAGCACTCGGCCTGAACCCCGCGCACCGCCCGGCAGAGAGAGGCACCATGACCGTCACCCTGAAGCAGCACGAGCGCCCCGCGGCCAGCCGCATCGTGGCCGTGGGCGCCTACCGCCCGGCGAACCTGGTCCCGAACGAGGACCTCATCGGCCCCATCGACTCGTCGGACGAGTGGATCCGCCAGCGCACCGGCATCGTCACGCGCCAGCGCGCCACGGCGGAGGAGACCGTGCCCGTCATGGCCGTGGGCGCCGCCCGGGAGGCCCTCGAGCGGGCCGGCCTGCAGGGCTCGGACCTGGACGCCGTGATCGTCTCGACCGTCACCTTCCCGCACGCCACCCCCTCGGCCGCGGCCCTCGTGGCGCACGAGATCGGCGCCACCCCGGCGCCCGCCTACGACGTCTCCGCCGCGTGCGCCGGCTACTGCTACGGCGTGGCCCAGGCCGACGCCCTCGTGCGCTCCGGCACCGCGCGGCACGTGCTCGTGGTCGGCGTCGAGCGCCTCTCCGACGTCGTGGATCCCACGGACCGCTCCATCTCCTTCCTGCTGGGCGACGGCGCGGGCGCCGTGATCGTCTCGGCCTCGGACGAGCCGGGCATCTCCCCCTCGGTGTGGGGCTCGGACGGGGAGCGCTGGTCCACGATCTCCATGACGCACTCGCAGCTGGAGCTGCGCGATGCCGTGGAGCACGCCCGCACCACGGGCGACGCCTCGGCGATCACCGGCGCGGAGGGGATGCTCTGGCCGACGCTGCGCCAGGACGGGCCCTCCGTCTTCCGCTGGGCCGTGTGGTCGATGGCGAAGGTGGCCCGCGAGGCCCTCGACGCCGCGGGCGTGGAGCCCGAGGACCTCGCCGCGTTCATCCCGCACCAGGCCAACATGCGGATCATCGACGAGTTCGCCAAGCAGCTGAAGCTGCCGGAGTCCGTCGTCGTGGCCCGGGACATCGCGGACGCCGGCAACACGTCGGCCGCGTCCATCCCGCTGGCCATGCACCGGCTGCTGGAGGAGAACCCCGAGCTCTCCGGCGGCCTGGCCCTGCAGATCGGCTTCGGCGCCGGGCTGGTCTACGGCGCCCAGGTGGTCCGCCTCCCCTGAGGCGGCGCCGTCTGATTCACTGTCCACGTACACCCCACACCCCTACCGAAGGAGACGCCCCATGGCTTCCAAGGAAGAGATCCTCGCCGGCCTCGCCGAGATCGTGAACGAGGAGACCGGCCTCGACGCCGCCGAGGTGCAGCCGGAGAAGTCCTTCACGGACGATCTGGACATCGACTCGATCTCGATGATGACCATCGTGGTCAACGCCGAGGACAAGTTCGGCGTGAAGATCCCGGACGAGGAGGTCAAGAACCTCAAGACCGTCCAGGACGCCGTCGACTTCATCGACGGCGCCCAGGCCTGATCGGCCCGCGACGGCGGCGGGCCCGGCCCGTCCCGTCCCCTCGGTGAGCGCCGGGGGCGCGTGAGCGCCCCCGGCCCCCGACACCCCCGACTTCCGGCACCCCGGCGAGCGCCGCGCGTCGTGCCGACGACACCCCTCCGCCCGATCCCCACTCGAGACCCAGAGGCAGCAGACCCATGACCCGCACCGCAGTGATCACCGGCCTCGGCGCCACCACGCCCATCGGCGGCGACGTGCCCACCTTCTGGTCCCACGCCCTGCAGGGCGTCTCCGGTGCACGCACCATGGAGCACGACTGGGTGGAGAAGTACGAGCTGCCCGTCACCTTCGCGGCCGAGCTGGCCGTGCCCACCTCCGAGGTCCTCTCCAAGGTGGAGCAGAAGCGCCAGGACCCGGCCACCCAGATGGCGACCGTCGCCGCGCGCGAGGCCTGGAAGGACGCCGGCCTCGAGAGCGCGGAGGTCGACGGCGACCGGCTCGCCGTGGCCTTCGGCACCGGCATCGGCGGCGTGTGGACCCTCCTGGACGGCTGGGACACCCTGCGCGAGCGCGGCCCGCGCCGCGTGCTGCCCATGACCGTCCCGATGCTCATGCCCAACGGCGCCGCCGGCGCGCTCTCCCTCGAGTTCGGCGCCCGCGCCGGCGCCCGCACCGTGGTGTCCGCGTGCGCCGCCGGCACCGAGGCGCTCGAGACCGCGCTGCTGCTCATCCGCTCCGGCCAGGCCGACGTCGTGATCTGCGGCGCCGCCGAGGCCGCCGTGCACCCGCTGCCGATGGCCGCATTCGCCGCGATGCAGGCCCTGTCCAAGCGCAACGACGACCCGCAGGCCGCGTCCCGCCCCTACGACGTGGACCGCGACGGCTTCGTCCTCGGCGAGGGCGCCGGCGTCATGGTGATCGAGTCGGAGGAGCACGCGAAGGCCCGCGGCGCCCGCGTGTACGCCGAGCTGGCCGGCGCGGGCGTCAGCTCCGACTCCCACCACATCACCGCGCCCGAGCCCGAGGGCCTGGGCGCGACCCGTGCGATGCGCGCCGCCCTGAGGTCGGCCGACATCGCCCCCGAGGACGTGTGCCACGTGAACGCCCACGCGACCTCCACGCCCAAGGGCGACGCCCCGGAGTACCTGGCCATGCGGGCCGTGTTCGGCGACCACCTGGACCAGGTGCAGGTCTCGGCCACGAAGTCCCAGACCGGCCACCTGCTGGGCGCCTCGGGTGCGATCGAGTCGATCCTGTCCGTGCTCGCCGTCCACCACGGCCAGGCGCCCGTGACCATCAACCTGGACCACCAGGACCCGGAGATCCCGCTGAACGTGGTCACCGGCTCCCCCGCCCGCCTGCCCGAGGGGCCGCGGGTGGCCGTGAAGAACTCGTTCGGCTTCGGCGGCCACAACGCGGTGGCCGTGTTCCGCAGCGTCTGAGCCGGAGGACCGCCGGCCGGCCGGGGGCGAAGGCTCAGACGGCGCGGTGCAGCCAGCGCACGTTGGCGTGGGCGGCGGCCAGCCGGAACGGCTCGAGCTCATCGTCCCAGGCCTCGCCGAGCGCGAGGGAGAGTTCGTGCATCAGCACGCTGGGGTCGCCCGCACCGGCCTCATAGGCGTACCGGATGCGGTCCTCGGAGACCATGATGTTGCCGGAGACGTCCGTGGTGGCGTGGAAGATGCCGAGGTCCGGGGTGTGGGACCAGCGCGAGCCGTCGACCCCGGCGGACGGCTCCTCCGTGATCTCGAAGCGCAGGTGCGGCCAGCCACGCAGGGCGGAGGCCAGACGCGCACCGGTGCCGGCGGGCGCCGTCCAGCGCACCTCGGCGCGGTGCTGGCCGGGCGCGACCGGCTGACCCTCCCACTCCACCGAGGTCGCGGGGCCGAGCACGGAGCTCAGCGCCCACTCCACGTGGGGGCAGAGGGCGGTGGGGGCGGAGAGGATGTGGACCACGCCGCGGGTATGGGTGCTGGTCATGGATGCCTCCGAGGGTGCGATGCGGTGCGTCTTCCCCTACGACCACGTCGCGGCTCCGGTGGATCCTGGGGCCATTGTGCACCAGGGATGCTGGGCCGGCAACGGGGCGGTGTGCCGCCGCGCGTGTCGCGGCGGCACCGTGGAGGGATCGGGGGCGCTGCGGGGCGGCGTCAGGCGCGCGGGTGGGCCTGCCGGTAGCCCTCGCGGAGGCGGTCGATGGAGACGTGCGTGTAGACCTGTGTGGTGCGCAGGGATGCGTGGCCCAGCAGCTCCTGCACGCTGCGCAGGTCGGCGCCGCCGTCGAGGAGGTGGGTCGCGGCCGTGTGGCGGAGTGCGTGCGGCCCGCGGGCCGCGGTGTCCCCCAGGCCCTCGAGCGCCCGGTCGACGACGGTGCGCGCCTGGCGCACCCCCAGCCGGCCACCGCGCGCGCCGAGGAAGAGGGCGGGGCCGGAGTCCGGCCGGGCCAGGCGGGGGCGACCGAGCCGCTGCCACACCTGGAGGGCGCGGCCCGCGGGTGCGCCGTAGGGGACGGTGCGCTGCCGGTCGCCCTTGCCGGTCAGTCGGACGACGCCGCGGCCGGCCTCGAGGTCATCCACGTCCAGGGCGGAGAGTTCGGCCACACGGGCGCCGGTGGCGTAGAGCAGCTCGAGCAGGGCGGCGTCCCGCAGGGCCAGGGCGTGGGCGGCGGGATCGTCACCCGCCGCGGCGGCGTCCACACGCTCCTGGGCGGCCGCGAGGAGCCGCCTCGCCTGCTGCTCCTGGAGCACGTGGGGCAGCGTCCCCTCGGGTCGGGGCGAGCGCAGCCGCAGGGCGGGGTCGTCCGCGCGCATGCCCTCCCGGCGCAGCCAGGCCGTGAAGGTGCGGACGGCGGCCACCCGGCGGGCCAGGGTCGCGCGGGCGAGGCCGGCCCCGCTCATGGCCGCCAGCCAGCCGCGCAGGTCCTCGATGTCCAGCTCGGCCAGGACGTCCGGTGCGCTGCGCGTGCGGCGGGCGGGGGCGTCGTCGTCCAGGGCGGGCGTCCCCGAGGTGCCGGCTGTGCCGGCGACGTGGTCGATGAGGGCGCGCAGATCGGCGAGGTACGCGCGCGCGGTCTGGGGACTGCGGTTCCGCTCGTGACGCAGGTGCTCCTCGAACGCCTCGAGCCAGGCCGTGTCCCGGGGTGAGGGGGCGCGGGGGGCCGGGGCGGGACGGGCGGAGGACGACGGGGCCATCCCCCCACTCTGCCATCCGCGCCCACGGACATCGCGGCGCGCGGTCCGAGAGCACGGGGCCGGAGGTCATCCCCGCCGCCACCGGTCCTCGACCCGTTCGGCCAGGCCCGCCCGCTGCAGCCGGGACAGGCAGGCCAGGACGGTGGGCAGCGCGAGCCCGGCGCTGACGGTGATCCGGTCGACGGGCACTGCCTGGCGCAGGGGCAGCGCCTCGTGGACGAGGGCCTCCTCCATCGTGAGCCCGTCCGTGGGCCGCACGGCGGACTCGGGAGCCTCCCGGGCGGAGGTCCTCCCGCCCGTGCCGCCGCTCCGGGCGGGCCCCTGACCGAGCAGCGCGAGGGCCTCCTGCTCGGTGGTCACGAGACGGGCGGGGCTCTCCTGCAGCAGACGGTGGCAGCCGGCCGAGCTGGGCGAGGTCACGGGGCCGGGGACCACGCCCACCTCGCGGCCGAGGCCGAACGCGTGGCCCGCCGTGTTCTGCGCTCCCGAACGCCAGCGCGCCTCGACCACCAGCACGGCCCCCGCGAGCGCGGCGATGACCCGGTTGCGCTGCAGGAACCGGTAGCGCGTGGGGCTCGCACCGGGCGGCATCTCGGACACGAGCAGCCCGGCGGCCATCACCGCGCGGAGCAGGTCCTCGTGGCCGGCCGGGTAGAACCGGTCGAGGCCGCCGGCCAGCACCGCCACCGTGGGCGGGACGCCGCCACGATCCGCCGCGTCTTCCGGTGCGGCGGGCGCCTGCAGAGCGGCCCGGTGGGCGGCGCCGTCGATGCCGTAGGCGCCACCGGAGATCACGCACGCGCCCTGCTGGACGGCGTGGGCGGCACAGCGGGCCGTCACGGTCCGCCCGTACGCGGTCGCCTCCCGGCTGCCGACGACGGCGAGCGTCCGGCCCGCGGGAGGCAGCGTTCCGGCGCCGCGGAACCACAGACCCAGGGGTGCCTCCTCGCCCAGGTCCGCCAGGGCGGCGGGCCAGGCGTCGTCCTCGGGGATCAGCAGGCCTCCCCCGAGCCGGTGCAGAGTCACGAGGTCGCGCTCCGGCTCCAGCCGGGCGGCCCGGGGCGCCCAGCGGGCCAACCCCGCGGCCCAGCGCCGGGGCAGCGTGTCGGGCGTGCCGGCGAGATCGGCGAGCAGATCGCGTTCGGCGGGCTGGATCGTCTCCCGGCCCGTGAGCAGGGCGAGCGCCCGCTCCGGCCCCAGCGCCGTGACGGTCTGCACCGCGAGCGCGTCCCCGGGCTCGACCAGCCGGGTCAGGGCGGCGCGGGCGAGCCGGGCGGCGTCCGGCCGGCGCGGCCCGGCGACGGGGACGTGGTCTGCCGCCGGGGTGACGTGGGTGGTCATGCGTCCTCCTCGTTCTGGTGGCGCAGCGTGAGTGCCACGTCGGTGTCCTCGGGTGCGGGCCGTTCGGCGCCACGCAGGTCTGCCAGGGTCCAGGCGAGGCGCAGGACGCGGGCGTGGCCGCGCGCGCTCAGCAGGCCCTGGTCGACGGCGTCGTCCGCGGGCCGGCGGGCCGCCCGGGGCACGGCGTACGGGCCGTGCCGCAGCACCCCGGCGGGGACGTGCGCGTTGCGGCGCAGCCCGGACGGGACGAGCCCGCGCTCGGCGGCGGCGGCCCAGCGCCGGGCCTGGCGGTCGGCGGCCGCGGCGACCCGGGCGGCCACCTGCGACGTGGTCTCGGAGGCGGGCGCCCCCGTGAGCTGCCGCGCTTCGACGGGCCGCACGGTGACCTGCAGGTCGACGCGGTCCAGCAGCGGCCCGGAGAGCCGCTGGGCGTAGCGGCGGCGTTCGGGCACGCTGCACCGGCACTCGACGCCCGTGCCGCCGCCCTTGCCGCACGGGCAGGGGTTGGCGGCCAGCACGAGCTGGAACCGGGCCGGGTAGACGACGGCGCCGAGGGCCCGGTGCAGCAGCACCTCCCCGGACTCGAGGGGCTGGCGCAGCGCCTCGAGGGTGCGTCGTTCGAACTCGGGGGCCTCGTCCAGGAACAGCACGCCGCCGTGGGCGAGGGAGGCCGCTCCCGGCCGGGCGAGGCCGCTGCCGCCGCCCACGAGGGCCGAGCGGGACGCCGAGTGGTGGGGCGCCTCGAACGGCGGGGTCCTGTCGATGTCGCCGTCGAACCCCTCGGACGTCCCGCCCCTGCGCCGGACATGCGCGTCGCCGCCGCGGAGGGAGCGCAGGGCGGCGCACTCGAGCGCGGTGCGCCGGTCCAGGGGCGGCAGGATTCCGGGCAGGCGCTCGGCGAGCATGGTCTTGCCCGCCCCCGGGGCGCCCATGAGCAGCAGGTGGTGGGCGCCGGCGGCGGCGACCTCGAGCGCGAACCGGGCCTCGGCCTGCCCGGCGACCTCGGCGAGGTCGGGCACCGCACGGGCCGGCTCCGGTTCCGGGGCTGTCACCTGCCGTCGGGCCGGGCGGCGGGGCACCTCTCCGTCCGGTTCCCCGCCGAAGGCGCGGATGACGTCGTGCAGATGGGCGAAGCCGCGGACCTCGGCGCCGGGGACCAGTCGGGCCTCGGCCTCCGCATCCTCGGCGACGACCACCTCGGAGCACCCCGCGTCGACGGCGGCCATCACCATGGCCACGGTCTCCGGCGAGCGGTGCAGGGCGCCGTCGAGGCCGAGCTCGGCCAGGAACACGGGCCCCTCGACGTTCCGCACCCGCCCGTCCGCGGCGTAGGCCGCCAGGACGATCGCCAGGGCGTTAGTGCAACAAAGACGCCCAAACGTAAGAATGCCCCGGCGGTGCTGGAACACCCCGGGGCATGGCCACCACGAACTAGGACGTGATGACGTGAACCACCCTACCCGTACCCTCCCCGGCATCCTCCAGCCCGTCGCCCGCGCCGCCACATCGGTGGCGCTCACGGTGGCGGGCTTCTTCATGCTCTCTTGGCCGTCGATCTTCACGGGGGCGATGTGAGCATGGGCGGCTACCACCACGACAAGGCGGCCCGACTGCTCGCCCAGGTCGGCGCGCACCCTGACGCGGACCCGGCCCCGCTGGCCCAGGCTGCACGGGACGCACACGGCGACATGCGCGCCGGGGTGATGGTCGGCCCTGACGGGACGATCCACGCGCACACGATCCGCGACGCACGCGGCACGCACCGGGTCCACGAGACGGGCGCGGAGTGGGCGGCGGACCTGTGGGCCGCTCGCCAGCGCCGCAGGATCGGCCCCACCGTCCACGTGCCCCTCTGGCGGGTGTTCTCCGGCCCCGCGTGACCTAGTGGCCCCTTCTTCACGAGGGGCCGCGTCCTGCGCGCCTGGCGCGTTCCAGGTGGGCGGCACGAGGTCACAGCGTGAGCCTCCAGCGTCTACAGCCCTCTGCGCTGCCAATCATGAGGGCGCGGTGACACCCCTCCCGAATCGTCCGAACCGCCGGGCGAGGGAACGCCAGTCGACGGCGCATCCCAGGGCCATAGCAACAGACGCCCCGAAACACGGGGGGTCTAGTTGCCGTGGGCGAATGTCGCAGAGCTGGGGCGGAGGGCGGCGGGTCGACTGGAGTGAGGGACCGGAAGACCTGGGCCCGTAGGGCTCCGCTAGCCCCGTAGGGGCCTGGCAACCACCTATCTAGTCCAGCCCTCGCAGTAGAACACCACCTGTACCCCGGAAACACGAAACGGCCCCGGCCCCGGCCCTCCCATCGCAGGAGAGCCGGAGCCGTTTATGTCCACGCGACGGCTACGGGAGTCAGCTGCTAGGACGCGGCGTCAGTCCATCCGCCCCTTCTGCAAGCGGCCATCACGTATGGCACGCTTAGCTGGTGAACGACCCGTTGAAGCTGTATGAGGTTTTTGTTCTCGGGGTGCCCCTGCTACTAGGGGCCGGGGAGATTGTTGGACGTCGTGGCAGCTTGGAGCTTGAAACTCGGATCCTTGTGCATGGATTTACCCTTTATCGCTTAGCTTTGCTCGTTGCCACCACGATGGGATTCATATTCTCGTTCTACGCCCTCGCCTTCGGCCCGACCGAGAAATTACCGGCCTTTATTTTCGCATGTAGCTGCGTCATTGTCGGTCACTTCGTGATCCAGATAGCCCTTGCCATCCCGTACGCAAAATTGGCGCGCCCTAAAAAGAGACACGGCGCAGCCTACGCAGCTAATGAGAGTGATAATTCCGCAGGTTAGAGCAAACAAATTATCATTCATAATTCAGATTCTCCCGTCAATAGGATGATTTTCAGCCCCCGTCCGCCGGCTCGGGCCACGTTCACTTCTTCCCGTCCGATCCGATGATGTGGTCGGACTTCGAGAGGCTGAACGGCGTCGCGCCTTCTGGTCCAGTGACCTGCTGGACGGTGCCGCGGGCATCGGTGAAGGTGCGGGATGCAACGGGGTTTGGCGAGGTGACAACCCGCCTCACAACGTCACCTCGCCCGTAGGTGATCACCTCCACCGCGTGCATGACGGACCGTCCACACTCCGGGCAGTGGGTCTGCTTCCTCGTCTACGTGTTCGTCACGACCGCCGACTAGCGCGTGGCGGCGGCGGGTCCGCTAGCCTCGGGCCATGACCACCTCCAGCTCGCGCCGTGAGATGCAAGCCGTCTCCACAGGCTTTGCGCTCGGCCTCTTCCGTTGCGGACACGTCGGAATCCCTAGCCGCAACCGCACGGATATCCAATCGGCGTTCCGCCTCGCGTGGAAGCATTGGGACCGACGAGACGCGTTCCCTAGCGTGGTGCGTCTCGTGAATATGGGTGTTTTTGGCTTGGACCAGATCAGGGCGTCAACGGCGCGCGCCGGATTCAATGATGACCTGTACTGGGAAGGCACGTGGCCTCCGGCCATTGTGTGGGTGGATGACGAATGGACGCCGGGCGATGGACGGCTTCCCGATGCGGTGGCCGAAGCCCTCCCGGGGGCCGTCTCGCAGGACGCCTGGGCGGAACTAGCGGCGGCATTTCTCGAATACTTAGGAGTCAGCGGGCCGAATCAGTAGGACGGGGCGCGCCCCACGCGGGTTGCCTGCGCTAGGTTGTCCTCAGCGCCGCCCGCCGCATCCCCCCTCCGCTGGCCCGGCGGCGCGAGGTGCCCCCGGTCGATCCCGTTTCAAGGCCGGGGGCACCGTCACGCCTAGGAAACGCCACCACGGTCTGGGCCGGTCTCCAGACGCCGCCTGAGGCACGTCTCGCACCACGCGCCGTCAGGCTGCGCTAGGTCGTCCCCAGCGCCGCTCCCACCTCGGGGTCATGCATCCACGCGGTAAACGCGGCCCGGTCCCACTCCCGCCTGAACGTCACCCCGTCCACGCGCAGCCGGTACGGGACACCGCCCGCGCTCCAGACGCGCACCGGCCCGTGGGAGGTCGTGAATGAGCATTGCGTGATCCGGTTCGGGTCGGTCGCAGCGGGCATCACCGGGGCCACGAGGTCACGCCGGGCAAGCCTGCGTTTACTCACTGCGCACCACCCAACCCAACGCGAGCATCCCCGCCGGCGTGAGGCCCAACTGTGCCCCCAGGTGGCGCATCTCCTGGGCCTGCCAGGCGGACGCGGTACCCCCGTAGACCGCCGTCGCATGGACGATGTACGCGGCCACGGCGGCGATGAATGAGTCATCCCACTGCGTAGCCTGCGGCGACTGCCACAGGTTCTTCCACAGGGCGCGCTCTTCACGGGACCAGTCGCGCATTTTCGGCAGAGCGGGAACGGGCAGAGTACAGCCCTCAGCGGGCAGCTCCGTGAGGTTTGAGCGTGTTCCCGTGGCCCTTCTGCGGGATCGTGGTTTGGTCGGATTTGGCATCGGGCCGGGCATTCCGGCACCTCCTTGCGTCGATTCGGATGAGGCCATCTGCGTAGCCCGCACCTGGCAGACCTCACCCGCGGTGCTGGCGACCCACCCGCCGGTGGCTCCCCCTGGCCTCGTGGGGGTCAGTCGTAGAGGTGGGAGCGTCGTCCGCCTGCCGCGTTGTTGCAGCGCGCGTGTGATGGTCCGAGGTACTGCGTGCGGTCGTGGTCGTCGTGGTCGAGGTGCCAGGGTTCGCCGGGTGTGATGGGTCCGCCGCATCTCTGGCAGCAGATGCCGCCACGTTGGACTCGTGTATCCCATTCGGCGCGGGCGCGTCTGTGCGCGGCCCCGTAGCCTCGGGCAGTCGCGGTGCCCCGGCTCCGGTCGTACTCCTTGTTGTGCTCCGGGCAGTAGCGGCCCACGGCAGGACGTGGACAGCCTGGCCTCGGACAGATGCGTTTAGCGCGTGCCATGTGTTGCTCCTTGCAGCAGCGGCGACGGCCCAAGCGGTGGTGCGTAGGCCGTCGCCGTGTGCTGTCTCTCGTCCGGTCAGGCGGCGTTGGTGCCGGGCAGCGGGAGGCCGTAGAACTCGGCGGATCGAATGCTGATGGTCTCGGCCTCTACGGCTGCGGCCACGTCCTCGGCGGTTGCCTCGTGGACGGGCACCCAGTGGTGGAGTCCGGCGAGGATGCCCTCCGGTCCGGGGCCAGCGTCGGGCGCGGCGTCGGGGACGGTCTGCCCGGTGTAGCTGTCCCGCCACTGGATGGCCCTGTAATGCAGGAACGGGGACCCGGGCACGTCGGGGTAGGTGACGACGCGCTCCACGTTCTCTCCTGCCTTGAACTCGGCCAGCGCGGCCAGGCGTGCGGCCTCGTTCTCGGCGTGCCGTTCAGCGGCGGTGGGCACGTACTTGCCCAGGGTGGTGTCGTCTCCGGTGATGCTGGCCTGGGCCGTGTCTTGCATGGTCTCGGCCCACTCATCGGCGTAGATGAACGCCATCCGGTCCAGGACGCGGCGGTGGTGCGTGTCGAAGTCGGCCCCGCTGGGGGCGCGGTAGTTCGCCAGGCCGGCGGGCAGTTCCTGCCCCAGTGCCACGGCAGCCTCGCGCAGCAGGGACCGGATGGACTCTGAGCGGCGCGCAATGGACAGGTAGCGGGCAGTGGCGCGCATGACCGGATCGGCCTCCAGCGCGGCGATGAGGGCTTCCTGTGCCGCCTTCAGGTCGGCCCTGTTCTCCTCGGCCAGACGTTCGATCCCGCCCGCGTTGAGCAGGTTGTGCGCGAACGCCCTGCGCCGGTCCTGGATGCGCTGGGCCTCGGCATCCCTGCGCCGGGCGAGTTCGGCCTGTGCGGCCTCGGCCTCGGACAGTGCGGCCTCCACCTTCTTCTGTGCTGCGGTGCGCGCCTTCTGGGCTGCATCGTCCACGGATGCGTGGGCCTGGTCGGCGGTCTGGGCAAGCTTGGTCAGCTGGTCAGTGGTCATCTCAGAGATGGGGTTCGTGGTCATGGTGCGTGTCCTTCCTTGGACGGTCAGTTGTGGTGCTCGGGGCGGGGGTTGATGGTGATTGAGTCGAGGGCGTCGGCGAGGTCGTGGGCTAGTCGGTACGCGGCCTCGGGGGTGAGCATTTGGCGGGGTTTGCCCATGCTGAAGATGCCCACGCCGTCATGCCGGTGACCGTGTTCGTCGGTGAGTTCGACGCGCTCGGCGCGGATTGTCTGACTGGTTTCGTTGTTGTGCGCCCACATGTGGGGGCGGGCGACGAATCGGGCTCTCATGGGTCAGTCCTCCGGGTCGGTGGTGGGCAGCGGGGCGGCGGGTGTGCCGTCCGCGTCGGTCATGGGGGGATGGTCTGGGCGGGGCGCGCGTGGCCCCTTCCCGGCGGGATGCCGCCTCATGGCGTCCAGCACGTCGGCGCGTCTGTCGCGTCCGCCTCGTGCGAGGGCGATGAACCGGCGTAGCTGGGCATCGGTGTGCCTAGGTGTGATGTCCAGGGACGTTGTTGCGTGAATAGCTGACAGGCGAAGGCCTCCTGTTGCGAGAGTGGAGTTGTCGAGAAACCGCTCACGCGAACAGAAGGCCTTCATGCCCCACGCTAACGCCGCCCTGACCCCTCGCGCCCGCCTACGCCTGGCCAAGCTCATCGTCGAGGAGCACTGGCCGGTCGCCACCGCGGCCAAGATGTTCATGGTCTCCCCACCCACCGCACGCAAATGGGCCACACGCTTCCGGGCCGAGGGACCTGCAGGGATGGCAGACCGGTCCAGCCGGCCGTCCACGATGCCGACCAGAACACCGCCGGCGGTGGTGAAACAGATCGTGGCCGCCCGATGGCGCCGACGCCTGGGGCCGGCACAGATCGCTGGAGAACTCGGGATGCCGGCCTCCACCGTCCATGCCGTGCTCGTGCGCTGCCGGATCAACCGCCTCGCCCGTCTGGACCGGGTCACCGGCGAGCCGATCCGCCGCTACGAGCACCCCCACCCCGGCTCGCTGATCCACGTCGACGTCACCAAGTTCGGGCGCATCCCCGACGGGGGCGGACACCGATTCGTCGGGCGCCAGCAGGGCATGAAGCACCGCGCGGCGACCTCGGACCGCGAAGGAACCCGTGATGCCCGATACCAGCCCCGGCTCGGGGTGGGCTTTCTGCACACCGTGATCGATGATCACTCCCGCTTCGCCTATGTCGAGATGCACTCCGATGAACGCAGCCAGACGGCCATCGCGGTGTTGCGCCGCGCGGTCGCCCACTTCGCACGCCTGGGAGTGGAGGTGGAGCGGGTGCTCTCGGACAACGGCTCGGCCTACCGCTCGCATGCCTGGCGTGATGCCTGCACCGAGCTCGGGATCAAGCCCAAGCGGACTCGGCCCTACCGGCCGCAGACGAACGGGAAGATTGAGCGGTTCCATCGCACGCTCGCTGACGGGTGGGCCTACGCCCGGTTCTATAGCTCAGAGACGGAGCGCAGGGCCGCGTTGCCTGGATGGCTGCACTTCTACAATCATCATCGCGTCCACTCCGCGATCGGCGCCGCGCCTGCCACCCGGCTCAACAACCTCCCTGGACATCACACCTAGGGCGGGTCATGGGGCCTCCTTCTTCTTCAGGGCTTCTAGTTCGGTTTCGGCTTTCTCGGCGCGTAGCCGGTGGCGTTCGGCACGATCCATGTGGAACCGGAGCATCTGGCGCAGGTTGTCGGCCTCGGTGGGGCGTTCGGTTGTGGTGGTGGTGTTCATCTGTCCTCCGTGGGGACGGCGACGGCCCCCGACCGTGAGGTGGTCGAGGGCCGTCTAGGGGGGGGTGAGTGGTTCCCGGTGGTTCCCAGTGGTTCCGGTACCACCGGGACCTGGTTCCCGTGAGTGGTTCCTGGTCCCGGTCTTTAGACCGGGACCCGGACCCACCCGGGGACCATCAGGACGGGATGAGATGGAGGGTCGAGCGATTCGGCCCGGGCTTAGTGATGATCTGCCCCGCCGCCACGAGTTCGCGCACGGTGGCGACGGTGTCTTGCTTGCGCCCGGGAACGGCGGCACAGATGCCGTTCAGGCTCGGCGGACTGGGGCAGTCGCGGACCCATGCCAGGACGGCTGCGCGGCGCTCCTCCTCCACCTGGACGGCGTGCGCCTCCGGTTCCACCTCGCGCGCCGGGGGCTCCAGCGCGTAGACGATGCGGCCCGGGTCCGTGGAGTCGATCACGGCCACGGCGACGGCCTGGGTGCGGTCGGACTTGCGCCAGGCTCCACCGTGACCACGGATGCGCCCGGGCCGGTCCTTGCCCACCCGCACGGCCAGCCGTCCGCACATCCCGACCCCGAGCGGGGCCAGCGGCTCCACGATGAACGCAGCACCGTCGAGCGCGGACAACTTCGACTGCGCACCGATAGCGAACCGTCCCCGTCCCTCGGCAGACTTCGTGACGTGGTCCACGAGCACCACAGCGGCCCCGGTGGACCGTGCGAGCGCACGCGGCACGCGCCGAATCCACCCGGTCACTTCGTCGTTGTCGATGCTCGCCACGCTGGACACGCTCAGCGCCTCCGTGACGCCGTCCAGCACGGCCAGTTCGTACCGGGTCGCCTTGATGGCTGACCAGGCGCTCGCCTCCAGGTACGGCCCGTTGACGGGGTCCGTCTGGGGCTGCACGTAGTCGAGGTGGTTAGCGAGCTCTGACGGGTCGGCCCCCATCTTCACGAGCCGGTCAACCACGGTGGCCGGGTCCGATTCGTAGTCGATGAACAACACGCGCCCGCCCGCCGCGATGGTCTCCACGACGACGGCGAGCATCAGCATGGACTTCCCGGACTCGGACTCTCCCGCGACGCTGTGAACGTGTCCGGGGTACAGCAGGTGTACGCCGTCCGTGCGCGCCATCAGGCGGGCCTGAGCGGGCTGGATCGTGCCGTTGAGGTACCCGGCCAGGTCCAGCGGCTTCCAGGTCGCCACAGGGGCATCTGCGGCCTCCGCACCATTGGCCGGCCAGGCGTAGGCGGCGGGGTCGATCTCTTCCAGGTCATGCGGCGTCGTCAAGGTCGGTCACCTCCTTCAGTCCCGCGCGGGCGGCGGTGTGCCAGGTGCGGAATCGGGCGACGGATCGGGCCTGCGCGGCTTCGGCCCCGTCCCACCCTGCGAACGTGCGGGCGACGGACTCCACCACGGCAGGGTGCGCCGCACCCTGGGCCAGTCCTTCGGCCAGTCCATCGGCGTGCCCCTGGGCGTAGGCGGCGGCGTAGAGCGCACGGTCAGCGGCCACGCGCTCGGCCACGGACTCGGCGGCGGTCATGCCTCCCACCCCCGAACCGTCTCCGTTTCGTTGATGCGGGCGAGCACGATGGACGCCCGGTGACCACGCATCACAGCCCGGTTCATGGCCTTCTCGGCGGCATCCAGGGAGTACATGAATCGACGCCGATAGCGGACGCGATCAGCTTCTTGAATGGCGACGATGAGGACGTGCACGCCTTCCAAAAGGTCTGCTGCATCCGGTATAGTGGGGGCAGGCTCAGGCGCGTTGGTGGTGGCCGGGTCAGTTGGTTTCTGGAACGCCGTCCCCTTGCCCTGGGGGCGGCGTTCTTCCATGTTCGGGGTCGTCATCGGGAGGCCACCCCCAGACGCTCACGGTGCGCCGCGATGTAGTCGCGGGCAGCGGCGCTCTGGCGGGCGCGGACAGCCCGCTGATAGTCCTCGTGGGCACGGCGCGTGAACGTGGGCGTGCGGTCCCTCCCGACGTTGCCGGCCTCCGTCAGCCGGTCCACGGAGCGCAGGTGCCGGGCCGGGTGCGGAGTCAGGTCGTCGGCCAGCAGCTCCGGCAGCGTGGCGACGGCCACGGCGCGGTGCTTGGTCGCCAGCCGGACCAGCAGGTCGGCATCACGCCGGGAGAGGCCCAGCTCGTGCCGGTAGTGCTGGGCGACCTCACCGATCAGCGTGAGGCGCTTCTCGGCGGTGGGGGTGGGCTTCGGCGAACGTTCGTTCGCAGCCAGGGCGGGGACGGCGGCTCTCACTGGGCATCCCGCGCCTTGGTCGGACGCAGCAGGGCAGCGATGCGGTCGCGCTGGGCGTCCGTCAGGGGCGGGGCCTCGGCCACCACCTTCTTGACGTAGGCGTCGAGCTTGGCGGCGGCGAGGTCGCGGCGGGCGTTGATCAGGTCGGGGTCTGTAGCAGGTCGGGATCGGCTGAGGGACGCCACACGTCCCCGCAGGGCCAGGGTCTCGGACACGAGAGAGCCTCCAAGGCAGGGTGAATTACCCTCTGCTTGGAGGCTTAGTGTCCCGGCCCGCTTAGGCGGTGCCAGACGCTAGATATTATAGCACCCTGAGCACATGCTCATGCAAGCCGCCGTATCGCGGCGGCGAGGACGCTCAAACTGACCTCCCGCAGCCCAGCCTCACGAAACTTCGGGGCCACCCCCTGCAAGGTCTCCTGCCGGGTCGTGACGGTCCGCCCACAGCGCGCACATTCCATCCGGTATCGGGTCCGCGCCTGGGAGTAATCCAGGCCCGCCAGAATTGGGAGACCGTCGTCATCTGTCGGGATGCGTCGGTCTCCAATCATGGTCTGCGCCTGGACGCCAGGAACGGCGAGTTGCAGGCCCGTGCCAATGATGAACTTCGGGAGTACGGTCCAATAGTCGCGGCCAGTCTGCGCCTTCATCTCCGGGGACAGGGCCAGAGAGCCGATGAGCCACGGGTCGCCCTCGTGCGATGCCTCCTCGCAGTAGATGCCGATCCGCTCGGCCATTTGCTCAGGCGTGAGGCTGGAAAACGCCCGCTGGCGCTCCATTATTGACACTGGGACTTCAGCCATTGTTGGGATTCTGTACTGAAACACCGACTCAGTCATCGTCGTTTCCCTTCCAAGTGATCTGCACCGTTTCGAGGTCGAGATAGTGGTCCCCGGTCTCCCACCCTGCCGGGCGTCCCTTCTTGCCCGCAGGGTAGATCGTGACGGTGGCGAGGCCGTCCACAATTGCCCGTTGCGCTCCAATTGGCGCGGCGAGGAACGCATTCCCGGCGTCCTCTACGTCGGCAAGCCCGGAAAGCACTGAAGCCGACGTGAGCCGTGCCAGCTCGGCGGCGGCGGCTTCGATCTTCGCGTCAATACGCGCGCCAGCGGCCTTCACTTGCGACCCGTCGAGTAGCCCGTCCGCATAGTCGTTCGCGAGCTGCGTTCGGCGTTCGCGCAGCATCGAAAGCTCCCGACGAATCGTATTGGGGGCTGCGTCGTCCGCGTCATCCTCACGCCGCAGCACGTTCGGGTCGGCCCGGAGACGGGCGGCTATGGCCTCCCGGATGAAATGGTCGATTGGCTCCTGAGCACGCGACACATGCGCGCCGGTCTTGCACCGATACACGCGATAGCCCCGAGAGGCAGCGCTCGCCCGCACGTGGTCGCCGCACACCCCACAGCGAAACAGGCTCGACCCTAGATGTTTCACTCGGTTCGACCCGTGATTCGTTCTGCGTGCCGGATCCGTGAGGACGGACCGCACCGCCTGCCACTCGTCTTCTGACAGGATGGCCGGCCATGCCGCTGGGCCGGTCACCTTGCCGTAGTGCTCCACAAGACCGGCGTTGCGTGGGCGCAACAGGATTCGACGCAGCTGGACCGGCTGCAACCCCGAGTCGGCGCGGCGCGTACCCTTGAATCCGCGATCCCGCAGGTCTGCCGTGACGGACCGCAGCGACTCCCCCGCAACGATCCGGCCAGCAGCCTCCCGCAATGCCTGGGCTTCGGTCTCACGAATAGTCATCCCGTCGGCTTCGTATCCGAACGGACGCGGCCCGCCCCTAAAGGCTCCTTCTTCCAGGCGCTGTTGCTTCGCCCGGGTCACGCGCTCGGAAATTCGGTCGGCCTCGGCGGCATCGTTTGCGGCGAGCACTCTGAGAACCATGCGCCCATCTGCCGTGTCGAACTGTGCTGAGGACGAGACCACGGTATGCACCTGCAAGCCGTGTGTTTCGGAGAGACGAATCAAGCTTTCCCACTCAAGGGGTCGGCGTGTGATCCGACTGTTCGAGTAGGCAAGGATGACGTTCACCTCGCCCGCTTTCACAGCCTCCAACAGCTCACGAAACGCGGGGCGCGCTTTCCGACTCCGTGAGCTAGCCCCAATGTCGTTGTCCTTGAAAACTCGCGGATGCAGAGTGAGCCCCATGCGCTCGGCCAGCGCTCGGCAGTCCGCCTCCTGGCGCTCCACGCCAGCGGCCCGCCCGTCAGCGTCGCGGCTGATCCGAACGTAGATTGCGGCGGTGGCCTTGCGCTTGGTCATGTGTCTAGTCTAACGTTTCGCCAGGTCGTGGCAGGCGCCTCGCTTGTGCACCCCCGCCGGCAGCAGGTTCACGGTCAGGTGCCGCCGGGTCAGGGGCAGTCCGGCGTTGCGCGCGGCGGAGCGGATGCGGTCCCGGCTCTCCTGCAGCGCCTGGTCCGGCAGGCCGAGGAGGGTGAACCCGGGCAGGGACTGGGCGATGTCCGCCTCGACGTGCACGACCTCCCCGCGCAGACCCGCCAGCGTGATGGAGCGGGTGCGTCCGATGCCGCTCACGGCCGCACGTCCTGCAGCAGGTCGAAGCGGATCCCTCCCGTGCGCGGCACCAGCACGGCGACGGCGTCGACGCGCCAGGGCGTCCCCCGGCGGTCCGCGGCGTGGGCCCGCACCCACGCCGCGGTGAGGCGGTGCAGCCGGGTGAGCTTGCGCCGGTCGATCGACTCGAACGGGTCGCCGAAGGCCAGGCCCGAGCGGGTCTTCACCTCGACGCCCACCCACCAGCCGGCGTGGTGGGCCACGATGTCCAGCTCTCCGGCCTCGCCCCGCCAGTTGCGGTCGGCGATCACGTAGCCGCGCTCGGCGAGCCAGCGCGCGGCGGCGTCCTCGCCGAACCGGCCCAATGCCGTGTGCGCGCGGCTGGCGCGCCTGTCTCCGGGCGGCTGCGCCCCGATCCGTTCCGCGGTCCCCGTCATCCCGACCACCTCCTGGGCACCAGGGTGGTCCCGAGCAGGGTCGCCGGGTGGGTGGCGGCGGGGATTGTGCGGGGCCTGACGCCTGTGCAGGAGTGGACGTCGGCGTCCCGCCCTCGGGGCCGATCAGGGGTGGGTCAGCTCGGCAGCTGGCCGTCCGGCGGGACCGTCAGGTCCTCGGTGGGAAGCTCCTCGATGTTCACGTCCTTGAAGGTCAGCACCTTCACGCGCTTGATGAACCGCTGCGTGCGGTACACGTCCCACACCCAGGCGTCCTCGAGCAGGATCTCGAAGAACACGTCCCCGTCCGCCTGGCGGGGCGTCAGCCGCACGTCGTTGGCGAGGTAGAAGCGCCGCTCGGTCTCCACGACGTAGCGGAACAGGCCCACCACGTCCCGGTACTCGCGGTAGAGCAGCAGCTCGGCCTCGGCCTCGAAGTCCTCGACGTCGTCTGCGCTCATGACATGCCTCCTCAGTGTTCGCCGCGCACCCGCGACAGTCCGGGCACGCACGGCCTCCATCCTCCCCCGTCCGGGGGTCGCACGTCGAACGGGCGGCCGCGCCCGGCCCCAGGGACTCAGTCGAACAGGGTGGGCGGCCCCTCCGCGGGCGCGCCCGGCAGCCCGAGGTTCCAGCTGCGCCGGTGCTGCTCGCTCGCCCCGCGCTCGGCCAGGGCGGCCCGGTGCGCGGCCGAGCCGTACCCCTTGTTCCCGGCCCACCCGTACCCGGGGTGCTCCGTGTCGAGGGCGATCATGACGTCGTCGCGGGCCACCTTCGCGGCGATCGACGCGGCCGCCACCGTCGCGCACCGATCCTCGGCCCGCACCAGCATCGTGGGCACGGGCGGCAGCGGACGCGGCGCGGGCGCGGGGCCGGCGTCGGGATCGGAGCGGCTCAGCCAGTCGTCCCGACCGTCGAGCACGAGGGCGACCGGCTCCTGCCCCACCGCGGCGCACAGCGCCGCCCAGGCCCGTCGCCCGGCGAGACCGAGGGCCGCCGAGATCCCGAGCGCGTCGATCTCCGGGGGGCTGGCCTCGCCCAGCGCCACCCCGGCCGCCCAGTCCTCGATCTGCGGGATCAGGACGCGCCGGCGTCGGTCCGTGAGCGCCTTCGAGTCGCGCACCGGAGGGATCTGCCCCGCGGCGGGCAGCCAGACGGCGCACACCCCAACGACGACGGGCCCGGCCAGTGCGCCCCGGCCCACCTCGTCCATGCCCGCCACGAGCACCCGGTCCACTCCCCGCGCGGCGAGGACCGGCGCGGCCAGCCCCGCCTCGACGTCCAGGCCGGCGCGCACCGTCGGCCGGCCACCGCCCCGGCGGGCGGTCACGTGCGGGCCTCCGGCGCGGGCGCGTCCGGCACGGCGGCGAACGCGTCGGGATCGGCGCCGGCGTCGCCGATCCGGTCCAGCGGCCAGACCACGAACCGGGCGCGGCCCACCACGTCGTCGAGGGCCACGAACCCGCCCCCGGGCCCGGTGAGGTGCGCGCGGGAGTCCGCCGACGCCGAGCGATGGTCGCCGAGCACCCACAGCCGCCCCGCGGGGACGGTCACCTCGAACGCCTCCTGCGCGGGCGTCTCCCCCGGCGCGAGGTACGGCTCCTCCACGGGCACCCCGTTCACGCGCAGCGTCTGCTCGCCGGGCGTCCAGGAGACGATGTCCCCCGGCAGTCCGACGGCCCGCTTGATCACGTGGCCGCCCCCGGGCAGCCAGCCCTTCGTGTCCTCGAACACCACCACGTCACCGCGGCGCACCGGGAACGGATCCGGGGTGAGCAGCGTGGCGACCACGCGGTCGCCGGCCCGCAGCCCGGGCTCCATGGACGAGGACGGGATGGCGTACATGCGCGCCAGGAACGCCCACGCCAGCACGCAGGCGAGCACGGTCACGGCGGCCGCGATCAGCGCGGTGCGGCGCCCGGTCACGGCGTGTCCCCGGAGGGGACGTCCACGGTCCCGCGGCGGGCCAGCGGCCACACGATCCCCGCGGCCCGGCCCTCGACCCGCTCGAGCGGGATCAGCCCGCCGCCGGGGGCGCCCAGCAGTGCGCGGGAGTCCCGGGAGGCGGCGCGGTGGTCGCCCAGGACCACCATGCGCCCCTCGGGCACCTCGAAGGACCAGGTCCCCGCCGCGGCCGGCTCGTCCGCGGTCACAGGCCTGCCGAGATACGGCTCGTCCAGCGGCTCGCCGTTGCGCAGCAGCCGGCCGTCCGGGGCACAGCACTCGAGGCGGTCCCCCGGCAGGGCCAGCACGCGCTTGACGAACACGTCCTCGGCCGCGCCGACACCCCACCACCGGGCGACGCCCTCGAGGCCGCGCTCGAGCGATCCGGCCGAACGGTACGGCGCCAGGCTGCCGGCGCCGTCGAACACCACCACGTCGCCGTGATGCAGGCCCTGCCCACCGGCCGCGGCGGCGTCCACCCGCACGCGGTCGCCGGGCTGCAGGGCCGGCTCCATCGACCCGGAGGGGATCAGGTAGACGGGGCCGGTGAGAGCCCGCAGCACCGCGGCCACCACGACGGCGGCCACCACGGTCAGGCCGAGCCACGCCCACCAGCGGCTCGCACCGGAGGCGGGGGCCGCCGTCGTGCCCGAGGAGGAACCGGCCCCGGACGCGACGGAGCCCCGTGACCGGCGGGGGTCACGGGGCTCCGAGGTGCGCATGGGTCGATCACCGGTCGGCGGGGCCGACCGGGATGATCACTTGGCGTCGGCGCGCTTCTCGCGGATGCGGGCGGCCTTGCCGTGGCGGTCGCGCATGTAGTACAGCTTCGCGCGGCGCACGTCGCCCTTGGTGACGACCTCGATCTTGTCGATGACCGGGGAGTGCACCGGGAACACGCGCTCCACGCCGATGCCGAAGGACACCTTGCGGACGCGGAAGGTCTCGCGCACGCCGTAGCCCTGACGGCCCATGACGTAGCCCTGGAACACCTGGACGCGGGCGGTCTTGCCCTCGATGATGTTCACGTGCACCTTGACGGTGTCGCCGGGGGCGAACTCCGGGATGTCGTCGCGCAGCGTCTTCTTGTCGAACGAGTCGAGAATGTGCATGTCGTCTCTCCTGGCGGATGCCACAGGTCAACCGCGTGGTATGCGGGCGCACGGCCCGTCCACGTCCGCATGACGAGGGGGCCGGGTCCCGAGCCGAGGGCCGGGCTCCGCACGTGGGGTGCGGTCCCGGGGTCCGATCCGTTGACGCGCGCCCCCTGTGGCAGGTCGGGCGTCCGGCGGACACGAGGACCCATTATGCCACAGCCGATGACGTTGCGACGCCCCTCCAGCCCGTGGGGCGCGGCGGGTCAGTCCTCGGAGTCGTACGCCGCCCACAGGTCCGGACGCCGCTCGCGCGTGCGCTCCTCCTGCTGGGCCCGACGCCAGGCCGCGACCTTGCCGTGATCGCCGGAGAGCAGCACGGGCGGCACCGCACGGCCCCGCCAGTCTGCGGGCTTGGTGTAGACCGGGTACTCCAGCAGGCCGTCCTCGTGGGACTCCTCGACGAGCGAGGCCGGGTTGCCCACGACGCCCGGCACGAGGCGGCCGATGGCCTCGATCATCGCCAGCGCGGCGACCTCGCCGCCGTTGAGCACGTAGTCGCCCAGTGAGACCAGCCGCACCTCGAAGAGCTCCTCGGCCCAGCCGAAGACGCGCTCGTCGATGCCCTCGTACCGGCCGCACGCGATCGCCACGTGCTCCCGGCCCGCCAGTTCGCGGGCGAGCCGCTGGGTGAAGCGCTCCCCCGAGGGCGTCGGCACGAGCAGCACGGGGCGGTCCCCCGGCCCCGCCGACGCCGGATCGGCGGGGGCCAGCGCCGCGGGCCCCTGGGCCGCCACGTGCTCGAGCGCGAGCGCCCACGGCTCGGGTTTCATCACCATGCCGGCGCCGCCGCCGTAGGGGGTGTCGTCCACGGTGCGGTGCCGGTCGAAGGTGAAGTCGCGCAGGTCGTGGACGTGCACGTCCACGAGGCCCTCGCGGCGGGCACGGCCCAGCAGCGAGACGTCGAGCACCGCGAGGTACTCCGGGAAGATCGTGACGACGTCGAAGCGCACCGCTCAGTCCTCCGGATCCGCATCGGCGGGGCGCGCGGCGGCGGGCCCGTCTGCGGCGTCCTCGTCCTCGCCGGTGGCGAGCTCGAGGAGCCCCGGCGGCGGGGTCAGCACAAGCACGCCGGCCTCGGGGTCGATCTCCGGGACGATCTCCTCGACGAAGGGCACCAGGGCCTCCTCCTCGACGCCGTCCAACGCGACGTGCAGCAGGTCCTGGACCGCCCCGGTGGTCAGGGCCGTGACGACGCCGACGCGCTCGCCCTCGACCCGCACCTCGAGGTCCACGAGGTCCTCCTCGTACCACTCGTCGGACTCCTCGGGCGCGGCAGGAACGGCGAACAGCTGGGCGCCGCGCAGGGTCTCGGCGACGTTGCGGTCCGGCGACTCGGCGAAGCCGACCACGAGGATCTGCTTGTTCCACCGGGCCCGGGTGACGGTGAGCTCCGCCGGCAGGCCCGGGGCGCCGTCGCGCACCACGAGGCGCTCCCCGGGGGCGAAGCGGGCGTCCGGGTCGTCGGTGAAGACCTGCACGGTCACCTCGCCGCGGATGCCGTGCGGCTTGCCGATGCGGGCGACGCGGACGAGGTCGTCCTGGGCTGCGGGACTCATGGGCTCTCCTGGGTGGGGCGATCGGTGGCGGGAAGGGGCGGGGCCGCAGACGACGACGGCCCGCCGGCCCGGTGAGGGGCGGGCGGGCCGTGCGTCACGGGCCGTCAGGAGCGGCGGTCGGTCTCCACCACGTCCACGCGGACGGGGTGGCCGGCCAGGCCGTCCAGCACGGTGCGCAGCGCGGTGGCGGTGCGACCCTGTCGGCCGATCACGCGACCCAGGTCCTCGGGGGCCACGCGGACCTCCAGCATGTCGCCGCGCCGCTGGGAGCGGGCGTCCACGCGGACCGCCTCGGGCGTGTCCACGATGCCGCGCACCAGGTGCTCGAGGGCCTCGGTCAGCATGGTCACTCGGACTTCTCGGCGCCCTCGGCCGGCGCCTCAGCGGCCTCCTCGGCCGGGGCCTCGGCGGCCTGCTCGGACTCGGCCGGGGCCTCCTCCTGCTTCGGCTCCTCCGGCAGGATGACCGAGCCCTTCTCGGGGGCCACGAAGGCCTCCTTCTCGGACTTGGACTTCAGGGTGCCCTCGGCGCCCGACTCGCCCTTGAACTTCTGCCAGTCACCGGTGACCTTCAGCAGCGCGGCGACCTGCTCGGTCGGCTGGGCGCCGACGGAGAGCCAGTACTGGGCGCGCTCCGAGTCGATCTCGATGAACGAGGGCTCCTCGGTGGGGTGGTACTTGCCGATCTCCTCGATGGCACGGCCATCGCGGCGGGTGCGCGAGTCCATGACGACGACGCGGTAGAACGGGGCGCGGATCTTGCCGAACCGCTTCAGACGAATCTTGACAGCCACGAGTGTGGTTCTCCTTCAGTGGATCTGGGGGGCCGGGGCACGACGCCGCGTGGGGGCAGCGGGCGTCGACGACCTGGCACACGGAACGGAGCGCAGCGGAGGATAGAGGGTCGTCCGGGCTCACGCTCAGTACCGTGCCATTCTGCCAGATCGGGCGGGCCGGTGCACACCCGGCACGCCGAGACCGGGCAGCGGGCGACTCAGCGGTCCTTGAGGTACTTCTCGAAGCCCGCCGGCAGGTTGAGGGTGGACGGGTCGAAGCCGTCCATCCCCGCGCCGTCGCGGCCGAACACGGCCCCGGCCTGCGCCTGGGCGGCGCGGGCGCGCCGCTCCTCGATCGCCTTGCGCTCGGCCGCGGCCTTGGCCGGGTTGCCGGACTTCACGCGATCGCGCTTGGCGTTCTTGCCCTTGCCCTTCGCCTTGCGGGAGGCGCCGCCCGGCATCCCGGGCATGCCCGGGATGCCACCGCCGGCGGCCATGCGCTTCATCATCTTCTGCGCCTCCGCGAAGCGCTCGAGCAGGCCGTTGACCTCGGACACGCTCACGCCCGAGCCGCGGGCGATGCGGGCACGGCGCGAACCGTTGATGATCTTGGGGGCCACGCGCTCGTGCGGGGTCATCGAGTGGATGATCGCCTCGACGCGGCCGATCGACGACTCGTCGAACTGCTCGAGCTGCTGCCGCATGCCCTGGGCGCCCGGCATCATCATGAGCATCTTCTTCAGCGAGCCCATCTTCTTGAGCTGCTGCATCTGGGCGAGGAAGTCGTCGAGGGTGAAGTCCTCCTGGTCCGCGAATTTGCGGGCCATCTTCTCGGCCTCGGTGCGGTCCCAGTTCTGCTCGGCCTGCTCGATCAGGGAGAGCACGTCGCCCATGTCGAGGATGCGCGAGGCCATGCGGTCCGGGTGGAAGACCTCGAAGTCCTTCAGGCCCTCGCCCGTGGAGGCGAACATGATCGGCTTGCCGGTCACGTGGCGGACGGACAGCGCGGCGCCGCCGCGCGCGTCGCCGTCGAGCTTGGTGAGCACGACGCCGGTGAAGCCGACGCCCTCGTTGAACGCCTGGGCCGTGGCCACGGCGTCCTGGCCGATCATCGCGTCGATGACGAAGAGCACCTCGTCCGGGTCCACGGCGGCGCGGATGTCCGCGGCCTGCTGCATGAGCTCGGCGTCCACGCCGAGGCGGCCGGCGGTGTCGATGATGACCACGTCGTGGTACTTCGTGTTGGCCTCGGCGACGCCGTCGCGGGCCACCTGCACCGGGTCGCCAGTGGCGGCCTCGAACTCGGAGGAGACGCCGGGGTGCGGCGCGTAGACCGGGACGCCGGCGCGCTCGCCGCCGACCTGCAGCTGCTTCACGGCGTTCGGACGCTGGAGGTCGCAGGCCACGAGCAGCGGGGTGTGGCCCTGGGACTTGAGCAGGTGGGCGAGCTTGCCGGCGAGGGTCGTCTTGCCGGCGCCCTGCAGGCCCACGAGCATGATGACGGTGGTGCCCGTCTTGGCGTGCTGGATGCGCCGGGTCTCGCCGCCGAGGATGCCCACGAGCTCCTCGTTGACGATCTTCAAGACCTGCTGGCCCGGGTTCAGTGCCTGGGCCACCTCGGCGCCGAGGGCGCGCTCCTTGATCTGCGCGATGAACTGGCGGACCACGGGCACGGCGACATCGGCGTCCAGGAGGGCGCGGCGGATCTCGCGTGCGGTGGCGTCGATGTCCGCCTCGCTCAGCCGCCCCTTGCCCTTGAGGCTGCGGAAGGTGGCTGTGAGGCGGTCGGACAGGGAGTTGAACACGGCGGGTGTGATCCTTCGAAGCGGGGTCGACTGAGCCGGACGCGGTCGGTCGCGGGCGCCGCGGCATCCACCGCGGCGCCCGCCAAGCCTAGCAACCGACCGGCCTCACCCGTCCGCGGCGGCTCACCGCGCCTCGGCGGGGACGGGCACCCCGCCGAAGCCGACGTCGTAGGCCGACTCGTCGTGCAGGGTCAGATCGACGCCCCGCTCCTCGTCCTCCTTGCTCACCCGCAGGCCCATGGTCCCGCGCAGGACCAGGGCGATGGCCGTGGTCACCACGGCGGTGAAGACCACGGCGACGAGCACGGCCACCGTCTGGGCCACCAGAAGACCGGCGTCTCCGCCGTAGAACAGGCCCGCCCGGCCCTCGTCCGGCAGGGCGAAGAAGCCGATCAGCACGGTGCCCAGGATGCCGGAGGTGAGGTGCACGCCGACGACGTCGAGCGAATCGTCGAAGCCGAGGCGGTACTTGAGGTTGACCGCGAGCGCGCTGGCCGCACCGGAGACGAGGCCGATCGCCACGGCCCCCAGGGGGCTCACAAAGGCGCACGCGGGCGTGATGGCGACCAGGCCCGAGACGATCCCGGACGCGGTGCCGATCGAGGTCGGCCGGCCGCGGCGCAGCCACTCCACGAACACCCAGCCGAGCATGCCGGCGGCGCCGGCGGCGAGGGTGTCCACCCAGATCAATCCGAGCTCGTCGACACTGCCCGCCGCGCCCCCGTTGAACCCGAACCAGCCGAACCAGAGCAGGGCCGCGCCGAGCATGGTGAACGGGACGTTGTGCGGCCGGTGGCCGGGGTCCACGCCGAAGCCGTGGCGCTTGCCCAGCATCAGCGCGAGCACGAGGGCGGCCACGCCGGCGCTGATGTGCACCACGAGGCCACCGGCGAAGTCGAGGGCCTCCCCCAGGCGGGCGCCGATGGCGCCGTCCGCGGAGAGGAGACCGCCGCCCCACACCATGTAGGCCAGCGGGGCGTAGACGACGGTGGTCCAGACGGGCACGAAGACGCACCACGTGACGAACTTGAAGCGGTCGGCCACCGCGCCGGAAATGAGGGCGACCGCGATGATCGCAAAGGTGGCGCCGTAGGCCGCCGCGACGAGTCCGCCCTCGGCCATCGTGCCGGTCAGCCCGAGGTCACCGGCGGGGTTCCCCACCACCCCGGCCCACCCGTCGCCACCGGTCATCCCGTGGACCCACAGGACCCAGACGACGCCGACGAGGCCCATCGAGACGAAGGACATCATGATCATGTTGAGCGAGGACTTCGCGCGGGTCATGCCGCCGTAGAAGATGGCCAGTCCGGGTGTCATGAGCAGGACCATCGCCGCGCTCGTCACCATCCACACTGTCCCTGCGTCCAGGACGTTCGACTCCTCCATGGGGGTCTCCTTCGGTCCGGGCCGCGAGCCGGGGGCGAACGCCCGTCCCGCGGCGTCGCTGCCCGGCCCCGATCGGGGCCGATGGAGGGACAATACCGGAGGAGTGGGCCACGCCACATGTTGATGACGTCTCCGTGACAGAACAGGGCCCCTCCCGACGACGTCGGGAGGGGCCCTGGACCGGGGTGCGGGACGTCAGTCGGCCAGCAGCGCGTCCACGAAGCCCTCCGCGGTGAACGGTGCGAGGTCGTCGGGGCCCTCGCCGAGGCCGATCAGCTTGACGGGCACGCCAAGCTGGCGCTGGATGGCGATCACGATGCCGCCCTTGGCGGTGCCGTCCAGCTTGGTCAGCACGATGCCGGTGACGTCCACGACCTCGGCGAACACCTTCGCCTGGGTCAGGCCGTTCTGGCCGGTGGTGGCGTCGAGGACGAGCAGGACCTCGTCCACCTCGGCCTGCTTCTCGATGACGCGCTTGATCTTGCCGAGCTCGTCCATGAGGTTGGCCTTGTTCTGCAGGCGGCCCGCGGTGTCCACCAGCACGACGTCGACGCCCTCGGCGATGCCGTGCTCCACGGCCTCGAAGGCGACGGACGCCGGGTCGGCGCCCTCCTTCTCGGAGCGGACGGTCTCGACGCCCACGCGGGCACCCCATGTGGCGAGCTGCTCGGCGGCGGCGGCGCGGAAGGTGTCCGCGGCGCCGAGCATGACGGTGCGGTCCTCCGCCACGAGCACACGGGCGAGCTTGCCCACGGTGGTGGTCTTGCCGACACCGTTGACGCCCACGACCATGGTCACGGCGGGGCGGTCGCCCCTGCGGGTCGCGGCGAGACGGCGATCCATCGAGGGGTCCACCATCGCCACGAGTTCCTCGCGCAGCAGGGTGCGCACCTGCTCGGGGTCACGCGTGCCCTCGACCGTGACGCGGGCCTTGAGACGGTCGACGAGCTCCAGGGTGGGCTCGGTGCCGAGGTCCGCCATCAGCAGCGTCTCCTCGATCTCGTCCCACACGTCGTCGTCGATGCGGTCCTGGGACAGCAGCGCCAGCAGGCCCTTGCCGAAGACGTTGTTGGACTTGAGTAGGCGAGCCCGCAGGCGGGCCAGGCGCGAGCCGGCGGCCTCGGGCCGCTCGTACTCGGGCTTCGCCGGGGCGGTCTCCACCTCCTCGACGACGGCGGGCTCCGGCTCGGCGACGACGGCCGGCGCCTCGTCGACCTCGGGGCGTTCCAGGACGGCGGTGGAGCCCGACGGGGCCGCGTGCCGCGGGCTCGGGCGCGGGTCGTCCGCGTCCCGCACTTCCTGGTACGAGCCCTTCGGCGGGGCGGGGCGGCGGTCCAGCAGGCCGACGAGCACGCCGCCCAGCAGCAGGGCGGCCACGACTGAGACTATGAGCACGATTTCCACGGGCCCAGTCTGTCACACGGGCCGTCGCCCGCCCCGGGCCGCACCGTTCACGTCAGGCGGGAGAGGGTGCCGTCCTGCTGCACCGCGACGCGGGCGTGCCCATCCTCGCTCCGGATCGTGAGGATGACGGAGCCGTCCGGGGCGCTCTCACTGTCCACCCTCACGGCGTCGCCCGCGGCGGCCGGGACGAGCACACTCACGATCGCGGACTCGGCTCCGGTCGAACGGAACGCGACCTGCGTCGCTTCCTCCCGCTCCTGCTCTGCGGGGTAGTGCCATCCGTGGTGGGCGTGGCCGCCCTCGACGTCGGTCTCACCCCGTCGCAGGTGCACACCGCCGCGCGACACCGGCTCACCGTCCAGGCGCACCTGCACCAGGGTCGTCGATTCGCCGGAGTCTGCGTCCACCGCCCGGACGGTGTCCTCTGAGACCCTCTCTGCCGAGAACTCCGCCGGAAGATTCCACAGCGTCTCGACCACATGGTCCGTCCGGCCGTCGAGGATGCGGGTGCGATCGACGATGACGGCGGCGTCCGGGGCGGTGAGCACGAGAACAGAACGGGCCCGCTCCCCGCCGACTTCCAGCTTCTGGCGCGCCGTCGCACCGTCGGCAGAGCCATCCGACGACACCCACACATCACCCCGCTCGGCGGGACCCGCGCCCGGGTACTCGTCGAGCGTCGGAATGTGGATCACGTTGTGCGCAGTCGGCCCCAGACCCCACGGTCGCCAGCTGTCCTCGACGATGCCGGGATGTCCCCCGTCTTCGACGATCTGGCGACCGCGAGCCGTGTACAGGAACTGCATCAGATCACCGCGGTGGGACTTCGTCTCCCGCCCCGTGCCCGTGCGCAGCATCCATGCGGCGGCGTCCGCGAAGCCGTCTCCGGGAGTTCCCCAGGATGACCGGCCGAATACAGGGCCGGAGTCAAAGGCACGGACACGCTCAGCAGGCGCGACGCCCTCCGCCCCGTTGGTGGCCGCGTAGCGCAGTTCATCGCTCATGCCGTCGAATGGTTTGACAGGGAACTCCGCGCTGTCCCCGTATTGCCAGTAGGAGCCCGTCGAATCAACCATATGAGGAAGGGCTTGGCCCATTTCTCTCACCGCATCCTCGAAAGCGCCCGATTCGACCCCGCAGTCGGCTGCCGTCTCATCAATGTCTTGGAAGAGAACATAGTTGAACTGCGCGTAATGCGGCGCTGCTTCGTTGCTGAGACCCTGGTCGTCCACCTGGAAGGGGATATCACCTTCGGCGCGCTCCATGGCATGCTCCATCCAGTCCGGTCGGCCCAGAACGCACCCGGCACCCAGAAGCGCCAGGTTCTCCATCGACCCGTGATTGTGCCGCCGTGAGTAGCGCGCCATGTTCTGCGCCGCGTGCTGGCCGATCAGATCATCCAGCCAGGCATACTCCTCCGGCAGACTGCCGTCCTCGGCGAGTTCAGCAGAACGTGCTGCGCGGTCGGCGACCACTTCCCGGAAGCAGAGGAGGACGCCCATGCGATGATGGTTGGCTTCCGCATCATCGTGGTCGCCGCCCCATCCGCCTTCGTGGTCAGCCCGCCAATCGCGTATGACGCGCTCAGCGACACCGAGGGCTTCCTCGTCGCCTTCACGCCCGGCTTCGATACTGGGCCCGATCCACTTGAGAGAAGACAGCCACAGACGCCAGCCCTCGTCCTGGTAAGGATCTCTATCCCAGTCGATGTCACCCGATCCGTCACCCACCGCGACGGGATCGAACTGGCGCCACCCGTAGACGTCCCGCGCATTGGTCTCCACCGTGTTGAATCTCTGGAGCTGCCCATAGGCTCGACACGGATAGAGGCTTGCGCGTTCGACTGCGGTCATGGGGTGGCCAGCTGTCTGGGGAGGATCCCCGGGCTCGTCGCCGGGCGCCGCGGCAGGTTGCGGTGTACAGCCCGCCAACCCGACAGCAGCGGCCAGCACGCCAGCGCAGGCGCGAAGCATCCGGCGACGACGGCCGGAGGAAGACCGGTGGTCCATCTCACCAGTGTCCCACGGGGCTTGGCGGACGTCGCCCCGGGCCGCACACCCGGCGCCGTGCAAGGATGGCGGTCATGCCGTCGTCGTCCGCCCGCTCCTCGCGGGTCCCCCTGCCCCGTGAGATTAAGGTCCTCGTCGCCGCCGCGTTCATCATCGCGATCGGCTTCGGCATCATCGCCCCGCTGCTGCCGCAGTACGCGGCGACGTTCGACGCGTCCGCCGTCGGGGTGGCCGCCGTCGTGTCCGTGTTCGGGCTGACCCGCCTCCTGTTCGCCCCGGTCTCCGGCAGGCTGACGAACCGGCTCGGCGAGACGCCCGTGTACATGACGGGCGTGCTGATCGTGGCCGCGTCCATGTTCCTGGTGGCCTTCGCACAGACCTTCCCGCAGCTGCTCCTCTTCCGGGCCCTCGGCGGCGTCGGCTCCACCCTCTTCACCGTGTCCGCCATGGCGTTCCTGGCCCGCAAGTCCCCGCCCACGATGCGCGGCCGGATCTCGGGCGCCTACGCGTCCGCGTTCCTGATCGGCAACATCGTGGGTCCGATCGTGGGCTCCGCCCTGTCCGTGTTCGGGTACCGGGCTCCGTTCCTCATCTACGGCAGCTCCCTGGTGGTGGCAGCGGCCCTCGTGTTCTTCCTGCTCAAGGACACCCGGCTCGCGGACCGCGCCGTCCGCGACGTCCGCCCCGCCATGCCGGTCCGGGAGGCCCTGTCCAACCCGTCCTACCGGGCCGCGCTGGTCTCCTTCTTCGCCAACGGCTGGGCGACGTTCGGGGTGCGCAACTCGGTGATGCCCCTGTTCGCGGCCACCGCGTTCGCCGGCACGGGGCTGCTGGGCTGGCAGGTGGACGGCGCGCTCATGGCGGGCCTGGCCCTGTCCGTGTTCGCCCTCGGCAACGTCACCGCTGTGACATTCAGCTCGCGGCTGTCCGACGTGCACGGGCGCCGTCCGCTGATCCTGACGGGCCTGCTCGTCATGGCCGTCACCACCGGGGTCATCGGCTGGATGAGCTCGCCCGTGCTCTTCCTGCTCGCGTGCCTGCTGGCCGGCGCGGGCACGGGCACCCTGAACGCCCCGCAGCAGGCGGCCATCGCCGACGTCGTGGGCCAGGGGCGGCGCTCCGGCGCTGTGATGTCCACCGCCCAGATGTCCGCGGACCTGGGCGCCATCTCCGGCCCGCTGCTGGCCGGCCTCGTGGTGGACACGGCCGGCTATGGGTGGGCGTTCGCGCTCACCGGCGGCGTCATCCTGCTCGGTGCCCTCGCGTGGTGGCGCGCCCCGGAGACCAACGTGCCGATCGTGCCCGGCGGTCCCCGCACCGGGTCCCTGCCGCTGGTCCGCCCGGAGGACGCCCGGGTGACCCCGCGCGAGGACGGGTGAAGTCGGGGCACGCACGAGGCCGCCGTCCCCGCGGGGACGGCGGCCTCGTGGCCTCGACGGGGTGTCCCCGTCCGAGGTGCGGTGCGGCTCAGGCGCCGTCGAAGGCCGGCAGCCGCTCGCCCACGCCGAGCAGCTCGGCGATCGCCGAGACCGTGCGCTCGGCCGCGCGGCCGTCGCCGTAGGGGTTCACCGCCTGGGACATCGCGGTGTACGCGGCCTCATCCGTCAGCAGGCGGGTGACCTCGGTGACCACGACCTCCTCGTCCGTGCCGATCAGACGCACGGTGCCGGCGGTCACGGCCTCGGGACGCTCGGTGTTCTCGCGCATCACGAGGACGGGCTTGCCCAGGGACGGGGCCTCCTCCTGGACGCCGCCGGAGTCCGTCAGCACGACGGTGGCCACGGACAGCAGGTGGGTGAACTCGCCGTAGGCCAGGGGCTCGGTCACGAGCACGTTCTCGCGGCCCTCGATCTCCGGCAGGATCGCCTCGCGCACCACCGGGTTGCGATGCGCCGGCAGGACGAAGGTGACCTCCGGGTGGTCCGCGGCCAGGCGGGCCAGGGCGCGCCCGACGCCGCGCATCGCGTCGCCCTGGTTCTCGCGCCGGTGGGTGGTCACCAGGACGACGCGACGGCCGGACGCCTCCAGCTCGGCCAGACGCTCGTCCTCGAACGGCACCTGGTGGCCGACGGCCTCCAGCAGCGCGTCGATCACGGTGTTGCCCGTGACGTACACGTCCTCCGCGGCCACGGCCTCACGCAGCAGGTTGTCCCGGCTCACGGTGGTCGGGGGCAGGTGCAGCGCCGAGATCTGGCTGGTGATCTTGCGGTTGGCCTCCTCCGGGAACGGGGAGAGGATGTCGAAGCTGCGCAGGCCCGCCTCGGCGTGCACCACGGGGATGCCGCGGTTGAAGGCGGCGACGGCGCCCGCCGTCGAGGTCGTCGTGTCGCCCTGGACGACGACGGCGTCCGGTCGCTCCTGCTCGAGGACGGCGTCGAGCCCGTCGAGGGTGCGGGCGAACACGCCGTTGAGGGTCTGGCGGGGCTGGATGATGTTCAGGTCATGGTCCGGGACGATGCCGAACAGCTCGTTGACCTGGTCCAGCATCTCGCGGTGCTGCCCCGTGACGGTCACCACGCACTCGAACCGCTTGTCAGCCTGCAGCGCCTTGACGATGGGGGCCACCTTGATGGCCTCCGGGCGGGTTCCGTAGATGGGCATGACCTTGGGCACAGTTGCTCCTCTTGACTGGACGACGGACCGCGGCCGCGGCTCGATCAGGCTCGACGCGGGCGCGAGCTGGCGCCAGTCTACTGACGGCGCCGCCGCACCGCCGGTTGCTAGAGTGACGACTCGCGGCGGGCCGCCCCGGCCCGCCTTCCCGCCTGCATGAAGAGAGGCCGCGACGGCATGTCAGACACCGGCGACCCCCGCGTCCCGAGCGGCACCGCGGTCCTGACCGTGGACGGAGCCAGCCTGCGCCGAGTGGGCGCCCGCCCGGGCCTGGCGCGCTACCTGGCCTCCCTCTGGGAGTACCGCTCGTTCATCCTGTTCGACTCCCGCTCCCGGATCGCCGGGGCGAACTCCGTCAACGCGCTCGGCCGCGTCTGGATGGTCCTCAACCCGATCCTCGACGGTGCGGCGTACTTCCTCGTGTTCGGGCTGCTGCTCGGCACCGGCCGCGGCGTGCCGAACTTCCTCGGCTACCTGATCATCGGCGTGTTCCTGTTCCGCTACACCTCGAGTGCGATCACGGCGGGGTCGCGGTCGATCTCGACCAACCTCTCCATCGTCCGCGCCTTCCGCTTCCCGCGGGCCACCCTGCCGATCGCGACGAACATCCGAGAGCTGATGCTCTTCGGCCCGACGCTGGTGGTGATGCTGCTGCTGGTCCTCGCCATCCCGCCGATGGAGCAGATCACGTGGCGCTGGCTGCTGCTGATCCCGCTGCTGGCGCTGCAGACGCTGTTCAACGTCGGCGCCTCCCTCCTGCTGGCCCGCTACGTGGCCCGCTGGTCCGACCTGTCCAACCTCATCGCGTTCGGCACCCGGATCTGGCTCTACATCTCCGCCGTGTTCTTCAGCGCCGACCGCTTCGCGAACATCCCGCCGCTGATGACCGCCATGCATCTGAACCCCCTGTACTGCGTCCTGGACATCGCGCGTCAGTCCCTGCTGTACGCCTCCGACGCCGACCCGATGCGGTGGATCGTCCTCGCAGCGTGGGCGGCGGCCCTGCTCCTGGTGGGGACCGTGGTGTTCTGGCGTGCCGAGGAGACCTACGGGGAGGAACGATGAGCGCGGAGCCGCTGACCCCCTCCGTCGTCGTCGACGAGGCGTCCATGACCTACCGCGTCCTCTCGGCCGAAGCGGTCCAGCCCCGCCGGGGCCTGCGGGGCCGGGTCCGCGCCGCCCGGGGCGTGCGCACCACGGAGGTCCAGGCGCTGCAGCCGCTGTCGTTCGTGGTGGGACGCGGCGAGTCCGTGGGCGTGATCGGCACGAACGGGTCCGGCAAGTCCACCCTGATGAAGCTCATCACGGGCCAGATGCGCCCGACCACCGGCCACATCTACGCGACCTCCACGCCCGTGATGCTGGGCGTCAACGCCGCACTCGTCCGCCAGGTCTCCGGTGAGGACAACATCCGTCTGGGCTGTCTGGCGATGGGGATGTCCCGCGCGGAGGCGGAGGCCAAGCGGGACGCCGTCGTCGCCCTGTCCGGCCTCGACGACCACGCGCTCCAGCTGCCGCTCAAGGCGTATTCCTCGGGCATGGCCGCGCGCCTGCAGTTCGCGATCGCCACCTCGGTGGACCCGGACATCCTCGTGATCGACGAGGCGCTCAACACGGGCGACGCCCAGTTCCGCGAGCGCACGCGCCAGCGGCTCGACGAGCTGCGCGAGCAGGCCGGCTGCGTGTTCCTGGTCAGCCACTCCCTCAGCACCATCCAGGAGATGTGCCAGCGCGTGATCTGGATCGAGCGGGGCGTCCTGACGATGGACGGCAGCCCTCGCGCGGTGACGCGCGGCTACAACCTCTACGCCCGGGCCATGGCCCAGGGGCGCACCGAGGAGGCCCAGGAGATCCTCGAGCGCAAGCAGTCAGAGCTCGTGCGGGAGCGCATCGCGTGGACCGGCGGCGAGCGGCCCACCGGGATCACCGCGCTGTGAACGTGGCCGGGGCGCGGCTGCGTCGCTGGGCGGGCCGGGCCCGCGTCGTGGGCGAGCGGGCGGTCGTCACGGCCGGCGACGCCGGCACCTCGGCCCTCCGTGCGGCGCGCGGCGCTCGGGGCGCGGCCACCCTCCTGGAGCGCACCTGGCGTGCGGCGGACGTGCACGTGCCGGACGCGGCGGCCGCGCTCCCGCTCCCGGCGGCGGCGGCGCTGCGCCGCGCCCTGACGGGTGGGCGCGTCCCCTCCCTCGACGCGTTCTCCCCCCTCGGCCCCCGGCCGGCCGATGCGCCGGCTGCCCTGCTCCTGCCGGTGGCCGGGCCGGCGGCAGGCGGGTGGTCCGTCGAGGCGGCCGCCGAGCTGGCCGCCCGGCGCTGCACGGACCTGGAGACGCCCCCCGGCACGCCCGGCCTGCACACGGTGCTGGTGACTGACCCTGCCTCCCGCGGGGCCCTGATCGCCGCCCTGCGCACCGCCGGAGCCCGCCTCCCCGGGGTGGTCCTCGTCGCGTGCCCGGACCCGGCGACGGCAGCCGGCCGGGCGCGGTTCCTGGCCGCGCTGGGGGTCGTCGACGCGGTCCTCGCCCCGGAGGGGACCCGGCTGGACCCCGCGCTCGCCCGCGTGGCCGCACGCGCGGGCCGCGCCGTGATCGGACCGGACCGGGCAGCCGAGACGTGGGAGCGCCTGGCCGCCGCCGGCCGGGCGGCGCGCCTGGACTCGCTCACGCCCGCCGAGGACGGCGGCCCACCCGCCGCACCGGCACCCCGGGTGCGGGTGACCGCGGAGCCGCGCCGCGTCGTCGTCGCGGGCCACGACCTGAAGTTCGCGGGCGCGCTGATGGACCGGCTGCGCGCCGACGGGCACGAGGTGCGCGTGGACGCCTGGCGCGGTCATGCCCGCCACGACGTCGAGCGCAGCCGCGCCCTGGCCGCGTGGGCGGACGTGGTGCACTGCGAATGGAGCCTCGGCAATCTCGCCTGGTACTCCCGGCACCTGGACTCCCCGCACCGCACCACGCGGTTGACCAGCAGGCTCCACCTGCAGGAGGCGGGCACCGCGTTCCCGTCCCGGGTGCGTCAGGATGCCCTGGACGAGTGGGTGTTCGTGGCCGAGCACGTGCGCGCCCAGGTGCTGCGGGACACCCGCTTCCCGGCCACGCGGACCTCGGTGGTGCCGAACGCGGTGGCCGTGCCGCCCACGCTCCCGGACGGCGACGACGAGCGGCGCTTCGTGCTCGGGCTGGTCGGCGTGCTGCCCGAGCGGAAGGGACTGCACCGCGCCCTCGACCTGCTGGCCACGCTCCGGCGGGTCGAGCCCCGCCACACGCTCCGGATCCGCGGCCACCACCCGGAGGAGGTCGGCTGGATGGCGCAGCGCCCCACGGCGGCGGCCTACTACCGGGCGCAGCTGCGCCGCATCGAGACCGACCCGCTCCTCGCCAGCGCCGTGACCTGGGACCCCCACGGGCCGGACATGCCCGCGTGGTACGCCCGGGTGGGCGTCGCGCTCTCCGTCTCGGACTTCGAGTCGTTCCACTTCACGCTGCCCGACGGCGCCGCGCACGGCTGTCTGCCGGCCGCGCTCGCGTGGGCGGGCGCCGACCTGCTCTACCCCGCTGCGTGGCTGAGCCCGGATGTGGCCGCCATGGCCGACGCCCTTCGCCGGGCCACGGCCGACGCGCGGGCCTGGCGGTCCGCCGTGGCCCAGGCCCGGCGAGACGTGGCGCACACCTATGCTGAGGAGGACGTCGTGCCTCGGCTGGTCCGTCGGATCCTGGGGGGCGCCGCCACCTGACCCTGCTGAGAAGGAGCCCCATGCCCGTCGCCACGCCCGCCCCCCGCCGACCCCGGATGGCGATGCTGGTGGGGAACCAGGTCGTCGGAGACTCACGCGTGGAGAAGGCCGCGGTCTCTGCGGTGCGCGCCGGCTACGAGGTCGTCGTGGTGGGCGTCTCGCACCGCACCACGTTCAATCTCGGCCGGTACGGGTCCGTGCCCCTCCTGCGCGTGCCCGTGACGTTCCGGCGGCACCTGGCGTGGCAGACCCTGCACGGGACCGCTCGGCCGGACGCGACGGACTGGTCCGCCGTGCTGGACCCCGAGGAGGCCGCGGCGATGACCGCCTGGGACCTCGCCCACGAGGCTGGGGCGGGCCTGCCCCAGGCCGTGGTGCGCGGGCTGTCGCCCCACGCCCTGCCCGACGGGGCCCGCGGCCGACTCGGCCGGGCCGCCCGTCGCCTGGACCGCCTCGCCCCGGCGAGGGGCCGCCGAGGCCCGGCCGCAACGCGGGGGCGGCGCGCGCTGAAGAACTTCGCCGCCGGGCGGACCGGCGCCTGGCGCGAAGTCTGGCCCCTGATCGCGGACTATGAGGACGGCTTCCTGCGTGCCCTGATCGACCTCGCGCCGGACCTCGTCCACGTGCACGACCGCCATCCCCTCCCCGCCGCGGCCGCCTACGACCGCTACCGCGCCGCGCGCGGGCTGTCGCCGGTGCCGTGGGTCTACGACGCCCACGAGTGGCTGCCCGGCCAGATGATGCCCGGGCCCGTGGACCAGCGCATCGCGTGGAAGGCGGCCGAGGCCGAGCTGATCCACGAGGCCGACGCCGTCGTCGCCGTCACGGACGGACTGGCCGACCGGATGCGCGAGTACCACGCCCTGCCGGAACGCCCCGTGACGGTGATCAACGGGCCGTGGGGCACGCAGGTCCCGATGGACCCGGCCGAGCGCCTGCCCCTGCGCACCGAGCTGGGCCTGTCCGACGACGTCCCGCTGCTCGTCTACGTCGGCAAGCTGGCCGAGGTCCGCGGCGTGGGCACGCTGGTGGACGCCCTGCCGCTGCTGCCCGGCGTCCACGTCGCGTTCGTGGGCTCCCCCGACCCCGGCGCCCGGCAGGGCCTGCGCGACCGGGCAGCCCAGCTCGACGTCGCCGACCGGATGCACATCGTCGACTACGTGCCCTCGGCCTCCGTGACGTGGTACGTCTCCTCCGCCACCGCGGGCGTGAGCCCTCTGCTCCCCACCCCGGCCCACGAGAGCGCGGTGGCCACCAAGCTGCGTGAATGCCTGCTGGCGGGTCTGCCGCTGATCGTGTCCGACCTGCGCGAGCAGGCCCGTTTCGTCCGGGAGCAGGGGGTGGGGACCGTGTTCGCCCCCGGGGACGCGGCGGACCTCGCCCGGGCGGTGCGCGACCTCCTGGCGCGACGGACCGAGCTGACCGCGGCCGCGCGCTCCCCGGAGATCACCGCCCGCCACGGGTGGGAGGCCGCCGAGCGGGCGCTGCACGGCCTCTGGCGGCGTCTCGTGCCCACGCCCGCCGCGCCGCCGCCCGTGGAGATCGCCCCGGACCCTGCGCGCGATCCCCGGCCCCGCGGACTCCTGGTCGTGGGCGACCCGCCCACGGTCCGACCCCTCCTGGACGCCTGGCCCGCCGACGCCGGCCCCGCGACGCAGCGGCCGCCACGGGAGGTCCCCGAGGGCCGCGGCCTCGCCGTGGGCGGCCCCGAGGCGGTCTGGGGCGTCCTGCAGGACTGGGTCACGGACGACCGTGCCCACGGCACGGTCCTCACCGGGGGCGAGGGACCGCTGTGGGGCCGGGCCGAGCAGTCCCCCGTCCATGAACTGCTCTCCCTCCGGGCTCGCGGACGCCAGGTCGCCCTCGTGGCCGGCGAGCGGATCCTGGCCGGCGTCGACCGGCGGCTGACGGCCGTCCCCGGCCACCCCTGGGGAGGACTGGACCCGGACGCGCGGGGGGCGCTGGACCGCCGCATCCGGCGTCAGGGCCGCCCGTTCCAGGCCGCCCTGGCCGCCGGAGTCCCCGTGCTCTCCCACCGGCGCGTGGAGGCGCTGCTGACGCCGGGCGTGCTCTGGCTGCCGGCACCGATCCCGACGCCGACGGACCGGGGACCCAGCCATGACGGCGCGTCCGCCCCCCGCACCGTGCTCATCCTGCCCGGGGACCGCACCTCGGCCGAATCGGCGGCCGTGGACGAGCTGCTCGCGGAACTCACCGCACGCGGGATCCCGGTCGAGGCCCCGTCGGGTCCCCGGTTCCGCCGTCGACCCGACGCGTTCCACGGCGACGTCGTCGTGGCCCCGCTGCACACGGGAGAACTGGAGATCGCGGCCCTGCAGGCCCTGGCCGCGGGCAGCGCTGTGGTCGCCGGGCCGCCGGTGGCTGCCACGCCGGACGAGTGCGCCCCACCGGTGACCGAGGTCGACGACGCCACGCTCCTCGCCACGGTGCTGGGCCTGCTGGAGGAGACGTCGGCGGCCGCGCGGGAACGGCGGGAGCGGGCGCGCGAGCACCACGCACGGCTGCACGCGCCCGAAGCCGTGCTGGTGCGGCTGCAGGCCCTGCTCAGCCCTGCGGAGACGAGGGACGAGCCCGCCGCGGTGTGATCTGCGGCGGGCCCCTCCCGGGTCGCCGGATGGGCGCCCCCGGTGGGGCCGGGACTCAGTCCTCGGCCGATGCCCGGGCGGTGGCCACCCGGGCGGCCCAGGACTGCGTGCGCTGGGCCTCGGCCATGCCGGGCGCCCCGCCCCGCACGAGCGCGGCGATGCCGGCGCGGATCGCCTCCGAGGAGCGCGCGACGCCGAGCCCCACGCGGTTGCGCTCGAGGAAGTCCGCGATCCCCATGTCCGCGAAGCAGAGCACGGGGTAGCCGCGCTCGATCAGGGACATGGTCTTGTAGGGGAAGCTGAACCGGGCGTACTCGCCGCCCAGCAGCACCACGCCCACCACGGTCCGCGTCGCGGGGACGTACCACTCGAGCGGGACCGTGGTGATCCGCAGCCCGGGCCGGTCCGCCAGGCCGTGCTCGGCCAGCAAGTCCTCCAACACGGAACGCTCCCCCGCGCGCACGACGAAGTCGAGTCGCACCTGCGGGTCGAGCGTCCCGACGGCGGTGAGGTACTGGCCCAGGCCGTAGATCCCGCCCACGCCTCCGGCGTACAGCAGGGTGACGCCCTCCTCGCCGATCGCCGGAGCGTCGGCGGGGACGGTGTTCGCCGGGGACACGGCCGGCGGCAGCGGCAGCCAGTCCACGGGCCCGCGGCCGTGGCGGGCCAGCAGGGCGTCGAAGCCCGCCCCGGACTCCGCAGACGGAGCCGCCAGCCGGTCCGCGGCCGCCGCCATCGCATCGAGCTCGGCGAGCCCACGCTCCTGGACGTCGCGCCGCGCGTCGGCATCCTCGAGGTACCCGTCGATCTCGTCCAGCCAGTGCAGGTCACGCACGAACCAGACGCTCGTGCCGCCTCCGGCCGAGAAGCGGGCCGTGACGTCCGCGAGTGCGGAGGTCACCCGGCCGACCGGGATCGGCGACGTCGAATTCTCGCCGTAGAGGAGTCCGAGGGGACGGCCGGCGGCGAGCGCCTCGTCCAGGACCCGGAGCCGCCGGTCGAAGACACCCGGGACGGAGGAGAGCCGCAGCGCCGCGGCGGGCTCGGAGAGGGCGTCGTTCATGTTGCGCACCCGCTGGGGACGGGCCCCGTCGGTGCGGTCCTCGAGCGGCGAGGTGGAGAAGAACACGTCCAGCGGGCCGTCGTGCCGGAGCACGGCGAGGTCCTCGAACGTCCGGTCCACGCGACCGGTCATCGCGGCGCGGTAGGCAGACAGCAGGTCGGTGGTGCCGCCGTCGACGGTGTCGACGGCGGAGTGAGGCTCGGGCCCCCCGTGCAGGGCCGCGGCGAGCTCCGTGACGAGGCGCAGCCCGCGCCCCGTCCGCACGCCCGGATGGCCCGCGGCCCACGCGCCCGAGCCGATGGTGTCCTCCACCACCAGCCGTTCCGCGAAGCCGGTGCCGACCAGGAGTTCACCGACGGCCGCGTGGTCGCGCGACGAGCCCACAAGGACCACGTGCGTGGCGCCGCCGAGCCGGGTCGCCGCCACCGCGTCGAACGCGCGTCCTGCGGCGAGGTCGCGGGTGCGGTAGAGGGCGGAAGCGGAGAGGCTGCGGAGCGAGGCGCCCGGCACCGTGTCCACCGCGGTCTGGAGCGCCTCCATCTGCGCGGCGAGGCGATCGGCGTCGACGTGTTCCGGATGGAGGACGACGACGCGCGGCGTCTCGGCCTCCGCCGCGAGCGGCGCCAGCGTCTGCGGCGCGAGGCCGACGCGCGGATGCCGGAGGTGGGCGCTGCGCGAGCCCTTGGACAGGGCCTTGTCGAACTCCCACTCGTCGGCCAGGAACAGCCGGTCGACCGCCCGCGTCAGGGCTGCGAAGTCCTCCTCGGCGTGCCGTCGTGCCGCGGAGAAGTCCAGGTCGCCGCGGCGGAGCAGGGGGATGAACTCCTCCTCCACATGCCGGGCGGCGAAGCCCGCGGCGCCGAGCCCGGAGGCGAGGATCGCGTCGTAGGCGCCCGCGGCCGTGATCCGGCGCATCTCGCGCGCGATCTGGGCGCCGGCGGCGCGCAGGGCGTGGGTGCCGGTCCACGGGTAGAGGGGGGCCGGGGCGAGACCGGGCCGCCGGCGCAACCAGGCGTGGGAGGCGACGTCGAGGACGTCGACCACGTGGCCGCTGTCCCGCAGATCCTGCAGCAGCAGCCCCTCCGCCGGGCCCGTGCCGGTCGTCAGCAGCAGCACGGTGCTCATGCGTTCTCCTCCCCTCGCCCGCCCGGGCCCGCCGCCAGACCCATCAACGCCATCTCCTGGTCCACGGTGTGCTCCGGCGAGGTCTGGGCGCGGACCCGGGCTGCCGCGGCCTGGGACATCCGCAGGAACAGGTCCGGGTCCTCCATGAGCCGTCGCAGGCCGTCGGCCAGCCCGGCCACGTCCTCCACGCCGGCGATCATCGCGCAGTCCTCGTCCACGAACTCCCGGACGGCGCCGGCGTCGTTGGTCACGGGCACGAGCCCGGAGGCCATCGCCTCGTCCCGCGAGACGCCCTGGGAGTCGAGTCGGGTGGGCACCAGGAACACGCCGTGCTCCCGGTGCAGGGCCGCGATCTCCTCCTGGACGGCGAAGCGTCGCTCCACCGTGACGTTCGCGTCGTCCGCGAAGGCCGCCTCGAAGAGGCCGAAGTACTTGCCGTCGCCGATGACGGTGACCTGCATGCGGTCCCACAGGGGCGTGTCCCGCAGGCGCTCGAGGGCCCGGACGGCGAGGTCCGCGCCGTAGTTGAGGTTCGCCGCGGAGCGGACCCACAGCACGCGGAAGCGCTGCTCGGGGTCCTTGGGCACGAAGCGGAACAGGTCCGTGTCGATCACGTTGTGCACGATCGCCGTGCGTTGCCCCGGAAAGACGAGCTCCATGTCCTCCTGAGCCGCCCGGCGCCACCAGCGCGAGACGAAGACGAACCGCTCGGGGCCGTGCGGGTGGTCGAGCACCTCGCGCCAGAAGCGCTGGCGTTCCAGGGTGTCGACGATCGCGTCGTCCACCTGCCCCTGGGTCCGGTGGTTGCGCACGGTCCGGATCCAGCGGCGCGACTCGAAGCCGTGCATGAACACGAAGAAGCGGTGCCCGGCCAGCGCGTCCTGGATCGGCTCCCAGAGGGAGCGGACGAGGAAGTGGGCCGCCACGGACTCGTAGTGCCGCGTGCGCAGCAGCTCGGCCGCCTCCGCTCCCCGGCCCACCAGCACGTGGACGCCGTCGTACTCGTAGGAGCGGGGTTCGGCGGACCGGTCGATCACCGCGACGTCGACGCGGACGCCGGCGGCCTGGAAGTACTTGACCCGGCGGTGCACGAAGCCGTTGCCGTAGGGGTTCTCGAGGGTGGGGTACACGCCCACCACGACCAGGTGTCGCGGCGCGTCGGCGCCGAGCTGGGCGGCGGCGGCGTCCGCCCGTGCGAGGTGGTCGGCGACCCGCCTCGGCGCGGCGGCCAGGTCCTCGTCCTCGTGGCCCGTGGGGGGCAGCGGGGGCACCGGCTCCGCGAACAGGCGCCGCTTGAGCGCGGCGTTCTCGAGCTGCAGCAGCGTCGCTGCCTCTTGCGCGGTGTAGGTGTCCCCGACGTCGGCGAGGTGCAGGTAGCCGCGATAGCCCGGGGTGTCGTCATGGGCGGCCGCGGGCGCGGCGGGGCGGGGAGGCGACGTGCGGCGCCGACGGGGCGGGGCGGCCGCCACCCGGAGCCGACGCACGGCGTCCGAGTCCTGTGGGAGGGTGTCGAACACCGCGCGCAGCACGCGAGGCCCGGGCTCGGGCAGGGCTCGCGCCCGTCGGGCCGCCGCGCGCACGGCCCGACGGGCGCGTCGTCGCCAGTCCCCTGCGCTCACAGCCTGACGCTCTCGCCCGTGCGGGCCGACGCGATCATCGCCTCGGCCACGCGCAGCGTGTCGAGCCCCTCCGCCATGGACACGTGCTCCTGCCGGACTCCGAGGATCGCGTCGCGGAACGCCTCGTGCTCGGTGTGCAGCGGCTCGGGCTTCTCGATCGCCAGGCGGGTGACGTCCCCCTCGGAGACGCCGCGGAACGCGGACAGCGCTTCCCAGCGGGTGCGGACCGACCCGTTGGCCTGGAAGGTCAGGTCCGCGTGCACGGTGTCCGCCACGAACGCGCCGAGCTCGCCGGTGACGACGGTCTGGCGGATCTTCACCGGCGAGAGCCAGTTCACCACATGGCTCGTGATGACCCCGCACTCGAGGCGGCCGCTGGCGACCACCATGTCCTCGTGCTCGCGGCCGGAGTTGGTCATGGTCTCCGCGGCCACGCGCGTGAACGGGCTGTCCGCCAGCCACGCGGTCAGGTCGATGTCGTGCGTGCCGAGGTCCTTGACGACCCCGACGTCGGCGATGCGGGCGGGGAAGCCGCCCTGGCGCACGGTCGTGATCTGCAGGACCCGGCCCAGCTCGCCGGCCCGGATCCGGCGGCGCATCTCCTGGAGGGCGGGGTTGAAGCGCTCGATGTGGCCCACGGCGCCGACGAGGCCGGCCTCGTCGAAGGCGCGGACCAGGCGGGTGCCGGCCTCGGTGCTGTGCGCGATGGGCTTCTCGACCATCACGTGCACGCCGGCCTCGGCCAGGGCCATGCCGACCTCCTCGTGCAGGCCGGTCGGGACCGCGCACATGACGGCGTCCACGCCGTGGTCGATGAGCCCCTGGACCGAGTCGTAGAGGGGCAGGTCCCCCGCCACGCCGTGCGGATCACCCATCGCGTCGGCGACGGCGACCAGCTCGGTGCCCTCGATGGAGCGCATCACGCGGGCGTGGTGGCGGCCCATCATGCCCAGGCCGATCAGTCCGGTGCGCAGCACGCTCATGCGGCGGCCTCCGCCACCGCGGTGTTGACGGCCTCGACGACGCGCGTGACGTCCGCGTCTGTCAGGGACGGGTGGACCGGGATGGAGAACACGGTGGACGCGGCCACGCGGGTGTTCGGCAGGTCCGCCTCGACGCCGAAGGAGGGCAGCTCGTTGGTGGGCACCGGGTAGTAGACACCCGTGCCGACCCCGAACTCGTCCTTCAGACGGGCGAGCACGTCCGCCCGCTTCCCGGCCAGCTCCTCGGGCAGGCGGACCGTGTACTGGTGGTACACATGCTCGGCGCCCCCGAGCACCGTCGGCACGGTGACCCCGCGCAGCTCGGCGTCGAAGCGGGCGGCGATCTCCTGCCGGCGCCGGGTCCACGCGCCGACCTTGGTCAGCTGCACCCGGCCGATGGCCGCGTGGATGTCCGTCATGCGGTTGTTGAAGCCCACGAGCTCATTGCGGTACTGGACCTCCATGCCCTGGTTGCGCAGCAGGCGCAGGCGACGGGCGACGTCCTCCTCCCCCACGGAGACCATGCCGCCCTCGCCCGAGGTCATGTTCTTGGTCGGGTAGAGGCTGAACATGCCCCACACCCCGAAGGTGCCCACGGGGCGCCCCTTCCAGCGGGCGCCGTGCGCCTGCGCCGCGTCCTCGAACAGCTGGAGGCCGTGCTCGCGGCAGATCGCCTCGAGCTCGTCCATGCGGGCCGGGTGGCCGTACAGGTGCACCGGCATGACGGCGGCGGTCCGCTCCGTCACCTTGGCGCGCACGTCCTGGGGGTCGAGGGTGTACGTCTGCAGGTCCACGTCCGCGAAGACCGGGGTCGCACCCGTCAGGGCGACGGCGTTGCCGGTCGCCGCGAAGGTGAAGGCGGGCACGATGACCTCGTCGCCGGGGCCGATGCCCGCGGCCAGCAGGCCCAGGTGCAGGCCGGAGGTGCCGGAGTTGACGGCCACGCAGGCCCGGCCGTCCACCATCGCGGCACCGAACTCCTCCTCGAAGGCCGCGACCTCGGGGCCCTGCGCCACCATGCCGGAGCGCAGGACGCGGTCCACCGCCTCACGCTCCTCGTCGCCGATGAGCGGCTTCGCCGCCGGGATGAACTCAGCCATGGTTCTCCTCCTCCTGCGCGGGCCCGGCCGGGCGCAGCGCGCCGTCCCGCTCGATGAACGTCTCCCCGGTGTCCGGGCACACCCAGACGCCGTCCCTCTCCTCCAGCCGGCGGCCTGTCCGGCCGACCCAGCCGATGCGCTTCGCGGGCACCCCGGCCACGAGGCCGAAGTCCGGCACGTCGCGGGTGACCACCGAGCCGGCCGCCACCAGGGCCCACGCGCCGATGCGCACCGGCGCCACGCACACCGACCGCGCGCCGATCGCGGCGCCGTCGCCGATGTCCACGCCCACGGCGTCCCAGTCGTCCCCGGACTTCTGGGACAGGTCCGGGTTCACTGCGCGGGGGTAGGTGTCGTTGGTCAGGACGACGCCGGGTCCGATGAACACGCCGCGGCCCAGACGGGCCGGCTCGTAGACGAGGGCGAGGTTCTGGACCTTGCAGTCGTCGCCGAGCTCCACCCCGGTGCCGATGTAGGCCGCGCGACCGACGATGCAGCGTTCGCCGAGGCGGGCCTGCTCACGGACCTGCGCGAGGTGCCAGACCTTGGTGCCGGCGCCGAGGACGGCGTCCTCGGCCACGTCGGCCGAGGCGGCGGTGAAGACGTTCCCGCTCACCGGGCGGCCTCGGCGTCCTGCGGCAGGCCGATGACCCGACGGGTCACGCCCGCCCAGGCGTCGGCGTCGGTGACGTTGCGGCCGTCCACGAAGGTGCGCACGCCCGGCAGGTCGGCCGGGGTGAGGGCGCGGTACTCGGCGTGGTCCGTCTGCAGGATGGCGGCGTCGACCTCGGCGCCCGCGGTGTGCGGGGTGAAGCCCAGCGCGGTGAGCTCCTCGTCCGTGTACATCGGGTCGTCCACGGTGACCTCGGCGCCGCGGGTGCGCAGGGCGCCCACAGTGGCGAACACACCGGAGAACGCGGTCTCCTTCACGCCGCCGCGGTAGGCGGCGCCCAGCACGACGACGCGCTGACCGGCGAGGTCGCCGTGGGCCTGGGCGAGCAGGTCCACGGCGAAGTCCGGCATCGAGGCGTTCACGGCGCGCGCGGTGCGGACGATGTCCGCGGCCGGGTCGTTCCACAGGTACAGGCGCGGGTAGACCGGGATGCAGTGGCCGCCCACGGCGATGCCCGGGCGGTGGATGTGGCTGTACGGCTGCGAGTTGGAGGCCTCGATCACCTGGTAGATGTCGATGCCGTTCGCGCCGGCGTAGCGGGCGAACTCGTTCGCCAGGCCGATGTTGACGTCGCGGTAGGTGGTCTCCGCGAGCTTGGCCATCTCGGAGGCCTCCGCGGTGCCGAGGTCCCACACGCCGTTGGGACGGGACAAGTCAGGCCGCTCGTCGAAGTCCAGCACGGCCTCGTAGAACTCGCGGGCGCGCTCGGCGCCGGCCGGGGTCAGGCCGCCGATCAGCTTGGGGTAGCGGCGCAGGTCCTCGAACACGCGGCCGGTGAGCACGCGCTCCGGGGAGAACACGAGGTGGAAGTCCTCCCCCTCGGTCAGGCCCGAGCCCTCCTCCAGCATCGGCTTCCACCGGGTGCGGGTGGTGCCCACGGGCAGCGTGGTCTCGTAGGAGACGAGGGTGCCCGGGGTCAGGTGCTTCGCCAGCTCGGTGGTGGCGCCGTCCATCCAGCCGAAGTCGGGGCGGGCCTCGTCGTCCACGAAGAGCGGCACGACGAGCACGACGGCGTCGGCCCCCGGGACGGCGTCGCCGTAGTCGGTGGTGGCGCGCAGGCGGCCGTCGGCCACCGCGGAGGAGAGCTTCTCCTGGAGGTGGGCCTCGCCCGGGAAGGGCTCGGTCCCCGCGTTGACGAGGTCCACGACGGAGGCGTTGACGTCCACGCCGACCACCTCGTGTCCCTTGCTCGCGAACTGCACGGCCAGCGGCAGGCCGATCTTGCCCAGGGCGACGACGGCGATCTTCATGCGGGTCCAGTCTTCCTTCCGTGCGCGGGCCCCACGCGACGAGCGTCGGGCGGGCGTCGAGGAGGCCTCCGGAACACGAGAGTGCGGGAGGCCCGGCGCCAGCGTCACTGTATCAGCGCGGGTGGACGCCGAGCCGGTCGTAGAGCGCCCGATAGCGGCGCGCGTTGGCCTCCCAGGTGCGCGTCTGCAGGGCCCAGTCCCGGCCGGCCGCGCCGAGGCGCGCCCGCTCGGCCGGGTCCTCCGCGAGCCGGTCGAGGGCGGTGGCCAGCGCGGCGGGATCCTCCGCGGGGACGAGCAGACCGGTCCGCCCGTCCTCGACGAGCTCGGCCAGGGCCGGCAGGTCCGAGGCGACGACGGGCCGACCGGTCGCCGAGGCCTCGACGGTCTTCATCGGCGTCACCGCCCGGGTGACGGGCAGGTCCCGGCGCGGGACCGTGAACACGTCCAGGGCGGCGTGGTGCAGGCGCGCGTCCTCGCGGTCGACCCGCCCGGGGAAGGCGCACAGCTCCGCGATGCCGAGCTCCGCGGCCAGGGCCTGCAGCCCGGGCCGGGCGACGCCGTCGCCGGCGATGTGCACGCGCAGCCCGGGACGGTGCGGGGCCAGCCGTGCGGCGGCGCGCAGCAGGGTGTCCAGGCCCTCGTAGTCCACGAGGCTCGAGACGGTGCCCACCACGAAGGCGTCGGTCGGCAGGTCCCAGCCCAGCCGGGCGCGTGCCTCGTCCCGGTCCGCCGGCTCGGCGACGAAGGCCGGGCCCACGGCGTTGGGGCAGAGCACAACGGCGTCCTCGGCCACCCCGGCCGCGACCAGGCGGTCGCGCATGCCCGCCCCGAGCGTCACGACCCCGTCGGCGCGGCGGGCGGCCTCGGCCTCCCTCTCCTGGAAGAGCCGGTACCGTTCCGAGGCCAGGGCCTCGGGCCCGCGCACCGCCGCCCACGTGTCCGCGAGCTGCCCGCGGACCTCGTACACCCACGGGATCCCGAAGGCCCGCGCCACGGCCTCGACCGCGAGCGCGTTGACGAAGTGCGTGGTCGTGTGCAGCAGGGCGGGACGGTGTCGTCGCACGTGCGCGGCCAGCAGCTCGGCGTGCTGCTGGATGCGGGCGGCCTGGCCCTGGGCGAGCCGGGCCGGCAGCAGCCGGGCGTAGTCGATCCCGTCCACGACATCCCGCTGTGCCGCCCAGGGCACGCCGATCTGCACGGGGTAGCCCGGCCGCGTGACGGCGGCGACCTCGAAGCCCTCGTCCCGCAGGGAGGTGAGGATCGCGTGGCTGCGCTGGGCGTATCCCGACCCGGTGTGGGGCAGGGAGTTGGTCAGCACGTGCAGCACCCGCCCCGGGACCGGGCGGTAGCCGGGCTCGGTCGGCACGGTCGGGGCGACGCCGCGGAACGCGTCCCGCTCCCCCGCCATGCGGCGGGCGAGATGACGGTTGCGGGGATGCCGCGCGGCGAGCGCGGCCGCACCGCCCAGGTCGCCGCGGTGCGCCGCCAGGCGTGCGGCGGCGGCCGTCCACGCCGCGCCGCGATGCTCCTCCGGCACGCTGCCGAGCAGCGTCTCGGCGACGTCGGGCCGGCCCATGCCGAGGGCCGCGTCGGCCCGGTGGACCAGCCCGCGGCCGCTCCCCGCCCCCGGACGGGACGCGCGGACGGGCCGGCCGGCCTCGTCCACGCCGAGGGCGGCCAGGGCCGCCGCGCGCTCGCCCCGCATCTCGTGGCCGAGCGCGGGCACGACGCCGTTCCGGCCCAGGCGGGTGAGGACGCCGGCCGCCCCGTCCGCCACCGCGGGCGGAAGTCGACGGGAGACCTGCAGGGCCAACAGCACCGGGTCGTCCGTCACGTGCTCGCGGACGGTCTGGGCGGTCAGGGCCAGGGACCGCAGCAGCGGGCGGCGGGACGACGCGGGGCGCTCGCGTGCGGTCATCGGTGCGGGCTCATGTCGGCGGGGCGGGGCGGGGCGCGGGCCGCGTCTTGTCAGAGGGACGGGCCGGTGCGCCACTGGCCGCGCGTGTCGATCACGCGCTTGTCGGCCACGCGGTCGCCGAGGTCGGCGAAGGCGGAGTGGTCCACCAGCAGCACCACGATGTCGGCGGCCTCCAGGGCCTCGTCGGCCGCGACCAGGCGGACGTTGTCCTTGCCCTGCAGCGCGGCCGGCAGCTCCGTGACGTGCGGCTCGACCACGAGCACGTCGGACCCGGAGAACTGGCCCGCCAGCTCGGCCGCGATGTTCAGGGCCGGGGATTCACGCAGGTCGTCGATGTTCGGCTTGAAGGCCAGGCCCAGGGTGGCGACGACGGGCGCGCGGCCGGTGGCCTGCTGGACGTCGAAGGCAGCGGCCTTGACCTGGTCGATGACCCACTGGGGCTTGCCGTCGTTGATCTCCCGGGCCGCGCGGATCAGCCGGGCGGTCTGCGGGGCGGCGTCCACGATGAACCACGGGTCCACGGCGATGCAGTGGCCGCCCACGCCGGGGCCCGGCTGCAGGATGTTCACGCGGGGATGGTGGTTGGCGAGCTCGATGAGCTCCCACACGTCGATGCCCTGCTCGGCACAGATCACGGACAGCTCGTTGGCGAAGGCGATGTTGACGTCGCGGAAGGAGTTCTCCACGAGCTTGGCCATCTCCGCGGTGCGGGTGTCCGTCAGCAGGATCTCGCCCTCGCAGAACGTGCGGTAGAGGTCGCGGGCCCGCTCGGCCGCGCGCCGGGTCGAGCCGCCGACGATCCGGTCGTTGGTCACGAGCTCGACCATGACGCGGCCCGGGAGCACCCGCTCGGGGCAGTGGGCGAAGTCCAGCTCGGACTCGCGCAGCTCAGGACGCTCGGCGAAGATCACCTCGGCCATGTGCTCGGTGGCGCCGGGGGGCGAGGTGGACTCGAGGATGACGAGCTCGTCGCCGGTCAGCTGCGGGGCCAGGCCGCGGGCGGCGGCCTCGATGTAGCCCAGGTCCGGGGAGTGTCCGTCCTTGAACGGGGTCGGCACGGCGACGATGTAGGCGTCCGCGGCCGGCGTCGTCTTCGAGGCGCTGAGCAGGCCCTTCTCGACGCCGCGCGTGACGAACCCGGCCAGGTCCGGCTCCACGAAGGGCACCGTGCCCGCGTTCACGGCCTCCACGGTGCGGTCCGAGACGTCCACGCCGAGCACCTTCACGCCGTTCTCGGCGAGGATGGCGGCGGTGGGCAGGCCGATGTAGCCCAGGCCGATGACGGCGACGGTCTCGATCTTCTTCACGGGGTCTCCTCAATGGGGAATGGTTCACGGCGGCGGCCCCAGGCACCGGCGGGCGGGGGCGGACGCGTCCCACCCTACCGCCGTCGCCCGGCCTGCTTCAGTCCAGCCCCAGCGCCTCGCGCCACAGACCGGCCACGACGCGCTCGTCGTACGCGCGCACCCGTTCCCGGGCCAGGGTCGAGAGCTCGTCCCACCGCGCGTCGTCGGCGACCGCCTCGAGCACCCGCCGCGCCGCGGCGTCGGTGTCGTCGAGCACGAACTCGTCGCCGAACACGCCCCTCGCGCCGGGCCGGTCCCAGACGAGCGGGACCGCGCCCGAGACCATGCCCTCGGCGGGCGCGAGGTGGAAGCTCTCGGTGGTGGACGGCGAGAGCACCCAGCCGATCTTCGTCAGCCACGAGCCCATGTCCGCCCCGAAGGGCTCGAAGGCGACGGCCCCGCGCAGCGGACCGGCGCCGAGGCGGGCGAACAGGTCGAGGTAGCCCTCGCGCTGGAGGGGCTTGCGCCACTCGTGCGGGTACTCCCACGGCATGCGGCCGCGCACGTGCAGGGTGAACCGTTCGTCATGGGCGCGCAGGATCTCCAACAGGTCCACGGCCCGGTCCAGGCGCTTGCGCAACGGCACCACGCCGACGAGGCCGAGCCGGAACCGGCGACCCGGCAGGCCGGGACGGTCCAGGTCCGCCACAGACACGGCGTTGGGGATCACCGTGACCCGCGTGGGCTCGATGGGCAGGTGCTCGCGCACCAGGTCCCGGTAGAGATCGGAGACGGTCACGAGGCGGTCCACGGCGTCGGTCTCGAGCGCGGAGAGCCAGCCACCGCGCAGCTCGAACATGTGCAGGCGGACCACGAGCCGCTGGCCGGGCCGCTTGTGGCGGGCGTACCAGACGGCGTTGGGGCCCGCCCACTCGCACACCACGACGTCGGCCCACTCGACGAGGCGGCGTGAGGCGGCCTCGTCGTGGCGGTGCAGGCCCTGCCAGTGGTCGATGCGCAGCTCGACGCCCGGGTCGTCCCGCAGCAGGTCGACGAGCTCGCCCGCGAACTTCAGGTCGTGGCCGGCCAGGACCACGCGGGTGCGTGACCCGCCGCGGGCGGGCCGTCGGTCGAGCAGACCGAGCCGGTCCATGACGCCTGTCAGGGCGCGTGCGCGCGCGGCCATGCGGTAGGGGGCGGCGGCCTCGACGACGCGCCGCGAGAGGGCCGGCAGGTCGTGGCGGGCGGCCGCGATGCGGGCGGCCACGTCCCGGGCCGAGTCCCTCACCCCGTCCACGAACAGGGGGTAGTCGGCCCCCAGCAGCTCCTCGTGCGCCACGGTCCGGTTCAGGAGCGGCGGCACTCCGACCGCGCAGCTCTCGAGCACCTTCGTGGAGATCTCGAGCGAGAGGTCCAGGGCGGGGGCGCGCCAGCCCAGAGAGACGTCCGCGGCCGCGGTGCGGGCCATGGACTCCTCGCGGGAGAGCGCTCCGGTCCACTCGAAGTCGGGCCGGTCGGCCTCGAGGCGGGAGCGCATCCCCGCGGCCCAGCCGGGCCGGTCACGCTCGGGGTGGACCTTGTCCCCCACCATCGTGAGCGTGGCCGGGACGCCGGCCTCGTGGAGGGCGGTCAGCACGTCCGGCATGAGGTCGGTGCGCCAGTCGTGGGCGAACTTGCCCGTGTACACGAGACGCACCGGGCCGTCGGCGGGCGCCTCGGCGCGTTCGGCCGGAACGAGCCCGTCCGGCACCATCGGCGAGAGCAGCTCGGTGCGCCCGGCGGCGGCCGGGACCATCGCCTCGAGCACGGCGCGAGCCTGGGGCGTCTGGGCCAGCATCAGACGGCTCGCCGCGGCGACGCGGCCGAGCTCCTCGACGCGCCCGGCCGGGAAGCCGTCCTCCACGTAGCCGTACTCGGTCACGTAGGACCACAGCCGCCCCGGGAAGGCGCCGCGGTCGGCGAGCTCGAGGCAGGCGTGGATGCCGCGCACGAGCACCACGTCGTACCGGGACTCCTCGTCCCGGCGGGCCAGCACGTCCGCGGCGCGGGAGGGGGTCATTCCCCCCTGCCCGGCCTCCGGCTCGGCGGCGAGCACGCGCACCCCCGTCAGGGCGCGCAGCGGAGCGGTGAGCAGGTCCCGGCGTTCGACGGCCTTGAGCTGGACGTCGACGCTCGCACCCGTGCGGGCGAGGGTCTCGGCCAGGGAGGGCAGCCACGTGGCGGAGCCGTCGATGACGTTCAGGTCGACGTCGCCGTAGAGCAGGACGCGCACGTCGGCGGCGTCGGTCAGGCGGTCGGGGTGGTGCGTGTTCATGCGCTCTCCTCCGGGCAGGCGGCGAGGACGTCGGCGATCCCCTGGGGCGCGTCGCCCGGGTCCTCGGTGAAGTGCAACGGCGTCCGGCCCGCGCCGGCCTCGACGACGATGACGTCCTCGGCGTGCAGCAGGGCGAGGGCCCCGAGCCGGTGCCGGTGACGGCCCCGGGAGAGCACCCAGACGGTGACCCCGCGCGCGGCGGCCGCGCTCACGGCACCCCGCAGCTCGAGGTAGAGGGCCGCGCCGGCGGCGTCGAGGGCCCCGGCCCACGGCCCGTCCACGCCGTCCACATCCACGACGACGGCCTCCACGCGTTCGGCCACCGCGCCCGCGGTGCCCGGCACGAGCGGCACGACGCGGTGCCCGGCGGCCGCGAGGGCCGCGCGCACGTCTGGGGCGGCGACGACGCCGACGGCCCGCCCGCCCCGCTCGGTGCGGGACGTGTCGGCCAGGCCCAGGGCCCGCTCGAGACGGGCCGCGGCCTCCGGATCGGCGCCGACGGCGGCCGCACCGCGGCCGGTGAGGGAGGCGCTGCCGGGGCGGGTGCGGGCCGGCCCGCCCGCCAGGCCCAGGGCGTCGGCCGGCCGGGCGTGCGCCGGACGGTCGCCCCAGCGGATGCCGAACACGCCGCGGACCTCCTCGGCCACCTGCGGCGGCAGCCTGCGCAGCAGCGCGCCGCCGGTGCGGCGCACCCGACGGCGCTGTTCGGGCGGCAGCAGGCGAGCGCCCGCGCGCGCGACCCGACGGATGGACTTCCCAGCTGGCATCAGAACTGTTCCTCGGTGTCCCGGTGGAGTGCACCCGGCCGGGTGCGGCGGCGTCAACCCTAGCAAGGGGCCGACGTCGGGCTCAGCGACCGGCGACGCGGCGCAGCAGTCGCTCGTAGCGGCGGGCCACGGCCGGCAGGTCGGCGTGGCGGCGCACCCAGTCGCGTCCGCCCGCGCCGACGTCGGTGCGGTGCGGGTCGTCCGCGAGCGCCGCCAGGTGCCGCACCAGGTCGTCCACGTCCGGGCCGATGACCTCGGCGCCGCCGGCCGCCTCGAGGGTGCGGGCGGCCTCCCCCGTCACCAGGCCCGTGACGTGCCGGCCGACGGCGAGCACCTCGTAGGTCTTGGAGGGCACGGTGTGCCGGAAGCTCGGCCAGTCGGGACGCAGGGCCACCACCAGCGTGTCCGCCCACGCGTACTGCTCGGCCACGGCCGCGCCGTGGACGGGTCCGAGGATCTCGGCCGGCGAGCCGAGCTCGGCGTTGCGGGCCTCCAGCGCCGGACGTCGGGTCCCCTCCCCGACCAGCCGGACGCGCACCCCCGGCCGGGTGCGACGCAGCGTCGCCGCGGCGTCGATGAGCCGCTCGAGCCCCTGGCTCTCGCCCATGTTGCCCAGGTACAGCACGTGGAGCTCACCGGCGGCCCGCTCCCGCCGGGGCGCCACGGCCAGGCGGGCCAGGTCCACGCCGTTGCCCAGGGTGCGGACCACCCGCACGCCGCGCCCGCGCAGCGTCTCCGCGAAGCCGTCCGTGACGGTCACCACGAGCCGGGCCGCGCGCTGGCCGCCGGTCACGACACGCTCCATCGCGACGCCCAGCAGGCCCTGGTGGACCCCGGCCTCGTGGGCGAGATCCGGCCAGGCGTCGCGCATCTCCAGCACGAGGGGACGGCGCCAGAGGCGGGAGAGCACGACGCCGGGCACCACCACGGGCAGGGCGGGCACGGTGGCCACCACCACGTCCGGGCGTCGGGTGGCCATCCCGCGGGGGATGGCGAGCAGGGCGTGCACCACCGCCTCGGCGAAGCGGCCGTTGCGGCCGGCCTCCCCCAGGGGCAGGCGAGGCGTGGGCAGGATGCGTTCGCCGTCGGGCCCGGCGAAGGGGCGCACACCCCCGGGCGCGACGACGTCGACGTCCCAGCCCGCCGACCGCAGCGCCGCCACGACCGCGCCCCAGCGACGCGCGGGCGGAGTGCGCTCGGGCCGGTAGGAGTGGGAGACCAGCAGGAGGCGGGGGCGGCGCGGCTCAGTCGTCACAGGGGTCCTCCCCGAGGGCGGGTGCGGGCGTGGTGCCGGTCAGCAGGGTCAGCACGGGGGCGGGCCCGCCGGCGGCCTGGGCCTTCTTCTCCTTCTTGGGCTCGTGCTCGTCGACATAGCGCTGGACGTCGTCGTCGGCGAGGGCGGAGCGCAGGTCCGCCAGCTTGTCCTCGTCGAGCTCGACGATGGCGTCGCCGTTCGGCCCCTCCGCGAAGCCCTTGCGAGGCACCGTGAACATCTCGACGTCCTCGCCGCGGACGTCGCGCAGCTGCCACGCGAGCGAGGCGATCACGCCGGACGTGAGCCCCTCGTCCACACCGAGGTGGTCGGAGAACGTGGCGACGACCTCGGTGGTGCGGGCGGGATTGCCCAGGATCTGCGGGCTGAGGAAGCGGTCCATCGCACCGGCCAGGTAGCGCTGCTGGTTCTTCACGCGGGTGACGTCGCCGTCGTCGAAGGCGTGCCGTTCGCGCACGTAGCGCAGGGCGGCGGTGTCCTGCAGCAGGATGTGTCCGCGCGGGTAGTACGAGGGGTTGGCCTGACCGGAGGAGAAGGCCTGCGGGTTGCAGACCTCGACGCCGCCCAGCGCGTTCGTCACGCCCCGGAAACCCTGGAAGTCGACCTCCAGGACGTGGTGGATGGGCACTCCCAGCAGCAGCTCCACCGTGTCCACGGCGAGCGCGTAGCCGCCCGTGTCGAAGGCCGAGTTGATCTTCGCCTCGCCGTGGCCGGGCACGGTGACCCACGAATCCCGCAGCACGGACATGACGTAGACCTGGCGTCGGTCCGCGGGGATGTGCACGAGCATCATGGTGTCCGAGCGCTGGCCCATGTCCTGCTCGCCCTCGCCCTCGCGGGAGTCGGAGCCCAGGACGAGCACGTTCAGCGGGCCGTCCCCGGCCGCCTGCTCGAGCGCCCCCACGTCCACCGTCTGCCGGTGGTCGTCGAAGGTGCGCCCGAGCGAGCCCGCGTACCAGGCGCCCAGGCCGAGCAGCGCCGCCAGCAGGACGGCGAGCATGCCGACCACCCACGGCCAGCGACGGCGGCGCCGCGCGACCGGCGGGGCGTCGTCGCGCGGGGACTCGGGACGCGGCAGGGGCTCGGGCGTCCAGGACGCGGCCGGGGGATGGCTCACTCGGGTCTCCTGCTCGAGGTCGGGGGTCAGCCCAGTCTACGGACGCCTCGTCAGGCGTCGGCCGCCACGGCCCGGCGACGGCGCGGTCTGGGCTGGCAGCGCGGGCACAGGTGGCTCGCACGGTTCATGAACGGCTCGCGGACGATGCGGGAGTCGACCCCCTCGGCGGCGCAGCGGCGACACGGCTGTCCGGTGCGCCCGTAGGCCGCCAGGGAGCGGGCGAAGTAGCCCGATCGCCCGTCCACGTTGACGTAGAGCGCGTCGAAGCTCGTGCCCCCCACCTCCAGGGCCCGGCGCATCACGTCCTGGACGGCCGCCATGAGGCGCAGCGTGTCGGCCCGTCGCATGCGCTCGGTCGGGCGCTCGGGGTGCAGGCGGGCGCCCCAGAGGGCCTCGTCCGCGTAGATGTTGCCGATCCCGGAGACCAGCGACTGGTCCAGCAGCGCGCGCTTGAGGGTGGAGCGGCGCCGTGCCAGGCGCGCGTGCACGGCCACGGGGTCGAACAGCGGGTGCAGCGGGTCCAGGGCGATGTGGGCGGCCGTGGTGGGGATCCGCTCGCCACCGGCGGCGTCGTCGGGCCGCAGGGCGTCGAGCCACCAGCCGCCGAAGATCCGCTGGTCCACGAACCGCAGCTCGCGGGCGGAGCCGTCCGCCGCGGTGACGGGCAGGCGCAGGCGCAGGTGACGCTGGTCGGCGGCCCCCGGTTCGTCCACGAGGATCTGCCCGCTCATCCCCAGGTGCACGACGACGGCGTCGTCGCCCTCGGCCAGGGGCAGCCAGAGGAACTTGCCGCGGCGAGCCGGCTCGGCCAGCCGGGCGCCGAGCAGCCGCTCCCGGAGGGCGTCCGCACCGCCGGGGCTGCGACGCAGCGAGCGGGGGTCGAGGACCTTGAGCTCCGCGGCGACGGCGTCCGTGGCCCACCGGGCCAGGCCGCGCCGGACGACCTCGGCCTCGGGCAGCTCCGGCACGGGCTCAGCGCCCCGCGGCCGGCAGGCCCGCCTCGAGGGCGGGCCACGAGGCGGCCGCGGCGTCCCGCTCGGCCTGCTTCTTGGAGCTGGCGACGGCGGAGCCGTACTCGCGCTCGCCGACCACGAGGGTGGCCCGGTATCGGGGGTCGTGCGCAGGGCCCTGCCCCTCGATCGCGTAGCGGACGGCGCCGAGCCCGTGGCGGCTGGCGGCCTCGGCCACGACCGTCTTCCAGTCGGTGCTCTCGCGCAGCAGGTCCGGCTCGTCCAGCAGCGGCACCACGTGGCGGTGCACGAGTGCGGCCGCGGCCACGGCCCCGTGGTCCACGTAGACGGCGCCGATGAGCGCCTCGAGGGTGTCGGCGAGGATCGAGTCCTTGTCCGCCCCGCCGGTGCGGCGCTCCCCCGTGCCCAGGCGCACGAACGGGCCGATGCCAATCCGGCGCGCCACCTTCGCCAGGGCACGCGTGGACACGACGGCGGCCCGGCGGCGCGCGAGGTCGCCCTCGGCCAGGTCCGGGTACACCGTGAAGATGTGGTCGGTGACCACGTAGCCCAGCACCGAGTCCCCGAGGAACTCGAGGCGCTCGTTGGTGGGCAGCCCGCCCTGCTCATAGGCGAACGAGCGGTGCGTCAGAGCACGTTCGAGCGTCCCGGCGGTGATGTGCACGCCGAGACGCTCGAACAGCTCTTCTGGCTCGGGCGCGGGCTCAGGCCCGCGGCGAGCCGAGGGGGACGCCATCTCAGGCGTCGGCGACCTTGCGGCCCTTGTACTCGAAGAACAGGGGGGTGCCGGCGGCGTCGGACTTCAGCTCGGCCTGATGGGGCAGGCGGTACGAGACGCGACCGTTCTCGACGGACTTCACCAGGGTGGGCGCGGTGGCCTTCCACTGCGACCGGCGGGCACGGGTGTTGGCACGGGACATCTTCCGCTTCGGGACTGCCACGACTATCTCTCTTCTGTCTCGGTGATGGAGGTCTCTGAGGTGCCCGCGAGGTGGGCCAGGGCGGCCCAGCGCGGGTCCACGCGCTCGTGGGCGTGCCCCTCGGGCGCGTCCTCGAGGCGGATGCCGCAGTCGGCGCACAGGCCCTCGCAGTCCGGCCGGCACAGCGGCTGGAACGGAAGGGCGATGACCACGGCGTCCCGGAACACGGGTTCCAGGTCCACGGTCTCGCGCACCACGAGCGGCTGCTCGCCGGCGTCGTCCTCGGACGCGCCGGTGAGGTACAGCTCCTGCAGGTCCACGGTGATCCCCTCGTGCAGCGGGCGCAGGCAACGGCCGCACTCGCCCTTCAGGGTCGCGTCCGCGGTGCCGGTGACGAGGACACCCTCGTGCACCGACTCCAGACGCAGGTCCAGCTCGACGGGGTCCCCCTCGGGGATCCCCAGCAGCGGCGTGGAGACGCCCGCGGGGGCGGGCCACTCGGCCGTCAGCTCGCGCTGGACTCCGGCCCCGCGCGTCAGATCGCGCACGGGGATCACCCACGGCGAGTCGGCGCCGTGGTGCTGGATGCTGTCCATGGTCGCTCCTCTCGGCGGGTGGGACGGCGGGGTACACGGCCCGTCCGCACGCCCTCTGCAGGGGTGCGATGCGGCCTGGACACGGGTCCAGCCACGACGGACCGACAGCCCATCCTACCGGGTGGGTCCGCGTCGGCCAAAGCCGGCGGCGGCCCGCGCGTCGCCGGCCCGGCTCAGAGCCCGGCGGTGAACTCCCGGAGCCAGGCCCGCAGGTCGGCCCCGAGGTCTTCGTGCCGCGTCCCGAACTCGATGACCGCCTGCAGGTAGCCGAGCTTGTCCCCCGTGTCGTAGCGGCGGCCGTCGAAGACGACGGCGTGCACACCGCGGCCCTCACCGTCCTCCGTGGCCAGCCTCTGCAGCGCGTCGGTGAGCTGGATCTCCCCGCCGCGGCCGGGCGGGGTCTCGTCCAGCACGTCGAACACCTGCGGGGCCAGCACGTAGCGGCCGATGATCGCGAGGGTGGAGGGGGCGTCCTCGCGGGCCGGCTTCTCCACGAGGTCGGTGACGCGGACGACGTCGTCGCCCTCCCCCGGCACGGCCTGCACCGCGGCCACGCCGTAGGCCGAGACGGCCTCCTCCGGGACCTCCATGAGGGCGATCACGGAGCCGCCGAGGCGCTGCTGCACGTCGATCATGCGCTCGAGCAGCGCCTCGCCGTCGCCGATGATGTCATCGCCCAGCAGGACCGCGAACGGCTCCTCGCCGACGTGGCGGCGTGCACAGTTCACCGCGTGGCCGAGCCCGAGGGCCTCGCCCTGACGGACGTAGTGGATGTCCCCCACCAGGTCCGACTCGTGGATCTGCGCGAGCCGCTTGGCGTCGCCCTTGTGCTCCAGCGCGGCCTCCAGTGCGGGATGGCGGTCGAAGTGGTCCTCGAGGGCCCGCTTGTTCCGGCCTGTGATCATCAGCACGTCCGCCAGGCCCGCACGCCGGGCCTCCGTCACCACGTATTCGATGGCCGGCCGGTCCACCACCGGCAGCATCTCCTTCGGCATGGCCTTGGTGGCCGGCAGGAAGCGGGTGCCCAGGCCGGCGGCCGGGATGACGGCCTTGCGGGTGCGGGGGCGGGAGGGGGGCGGGACGGTCATCGGCGGTTCTCCTGCGGTTGATGCGGTGGGACGAGCAGAGGGGTGGCCCGCGGGTGGGCCGGGCGGGGTCAGGCCCCGCCGGCGAGGCCGCGCAGGACCGCGGCCGGGACGAACTCGGCGACGTCGCCGCCGAGTCCATGGACCTCCTTGATGAGCGAGGAGGACACGTGGGTGTACCGGGCGTCGGCCGGGAGGTAGACCGTCTCGACCCCGGTGAGGTGGCGGTTCATCGCGGCCATCGGGGCCTCGAACTCGAGGTCGGCGCCGCCGCGCAGCCCCTTGACGATCGCGTCCGCGCCGATCTGCCGGCAGAACTCGGCCAACAGGCCCGGACCCATGGGTCGGACCGCGACACCGGCGAGGGAGGACACCGTCGCCTCGATCATGGCGATGCGCTCCTCCACGCTGAAGCGGTACGTCTTGGCCGGGTTGGCGGACACGGCGACCACCACCTCCTCGAAGAGGTTCGCGGCTCGCGCGATCACCTCGACGTGCCCCTTGTGGAGGGGATCGAACGAACCAGGGCAGACGGCACGACGCATGGGTGCCAGCCTAGCTGTTGTGGGTCATGAGGTTCTTGACACGAGGCACGGGCTGAGATGAGACGAGCGGGCTCCGCCCCGCAGGATGGGAATTGCGACATCCACTCATCCGCGGAAGGAAGCCCGCTCGTGACTCACGCTAACGCACCTCTGACCCCCACCGGCCGGCTGCGCATGGTCCACCGCCACCTGAACGACGGGATCCCGCAGTCCCACGTGGCCGCGGAGTTCCGCGTCAGTCGGCCCACGGTGGCCACCTGGGTCGCCCGCTACCGTGCCGAAGGCGAGGCAGGACTGCAAGACCGGTCGAGCCGGCCCCATCGCTCACCTGCCCGGCTCGACCCCGCGATCGTGGCCGAGCTGGAGGCCCTGCGCCGGGCCGAGAAGTGGTCCGCCCGGCGCATCCATCACCATCTGGTCGGCGAGGGCCACCAGGTGTGTCTTCGCACCGTGGGGCGGTGGCTGCACCGGGCCGGGATCTCCCGCCTACGGGACCTGACCCCAGCCGGAGAAGACCTCCGCCGGCAGCCGGCCCGGAGGATCACCGCGAGGGGGCCAGGGCACATGGTGCACCTGGACGTGAAGAAGATCGGACGCATCCCTGAAGGGGGAGGCTGGCGCGCCCACGGAAGAGACAGTGAGGCGGGGCGTGCTTCCAAGCGGGGGTCTGGCCAGCGGGTCGGCTACACCTACCTACACTCGGCGATCGACGGGTTCACCCGCCTGGCGTACACGGAGGCGCTGGAGGATGAGCGGGCGGTGACCACGATCGGGTTCTACTGCCGGGCCCGCGCGTTCTTCGCCGCTCACGGCATCACCGCGGACCGGGTGGTCACGGACAACGGGAACAACTACCGGGCCGTGGACTTCACCGCGAAGGTGGTCTCTCTCGGGGGCCGGCATCACCGGATCCGCCCCTACACGCCAAAGCACAACGGGAAGGTCGAGCGGTACAACCGGCTGATGGTCGATGAGGTCCTCTACGCCCGCCCCTACACCTCAGAGCGGGCTCGGCGTGAGGCCCTTCAGGTGTGGGTGAATCACTACAACTACCATCGGCCGCATACCTCCTGCGGAGATGCTCCACCGGCCTCGTTGGCCCCGGTGCGTGTCAACAACGTCATGCCCTCCTACACCTAGCGGGGGCCGCGCCGAGCGGCGACGGACGCCCGTCCGGTCTGGCTCCGGCGCGTCGCGGTCGCGCTGGACGCGGCATGCGCCGCCGGGTGCGGTCCGCGGCACTGGGTACAGTGCGGCCATGGACGGAACCCAGCCCACCCCCGGATCGGCACGGCACGACGTCGACGTGGACGCGCCGTGGCGTCGCACGGCGGCGGCCGCGGGCCTGCTCGGCGACGCCGGCCCCGTGCCCACCGTGTTCGAGACGATGACGGGCCTCGCCGTCGAGCACGGGGCCGTGAACCTCGGCCAGGGCTTCCCCGACGCCGACGGCCCCGACACGCTGCTGCGGCTGGCGGCCGACGCCGTGCTGGCGGGCCCCAACCAGTACGCCCCCGGCACGGGCGACCCCGCGCTGCGGCAGGCCGTCGCAGAGCATCGCCGGCGCCACTGGGGCGTGACGGAGGACCCCGCCACGCAGGTCATGATCACCACGGGTGCCACCGAGGGCATCGCCGCGACGGTCCTGGCGTTCGTGCGCCCGGGCGACGAGGTCGTCACGGTCGAGCCGTTCTACGACTCGCACGCCGCCACGATCGCCCTGGCCGGCGCCCGGCACGTGAGCGTGCCGGTGGAGGCGCCGGACTTCCTTCCGGATCCGGCGCGGGTGGCGGACGCGATCACCGACCGCACGCGCCTGCTCATCGTGAACACGCCGCACAACCCCACGGGCGCGGTCTATCCGCGGGAGCTGCTCGAGGAGCTCGTGGCCCTGTGCCGGTCCCGGGGCGTGCTGATCCTCTCGGACGAGGTCTACGACCACCTCGTCTACGAGGGCGAGCACGTCAGCCTGCGCTCGGTCGCGGGCGCCGAGGACATGGTCCTGACGGTCTCCAGCGCGGGCAAGGCGTTCGCGGTCACCGGGTGGAAGGTCGGCTGGCTGACCGGCCCGGCCGAGCTCGTCGGGGCCGCGCGCGCCGTCAAGCAGTTCCTCACCTACTCCTCCGGCCCCGCCTTCCAGCGCGCGCTGGGCGCCTACCTGCCCACCGACGACGCCGAGCGGCACCTCGCCGGCCAGCGCGAGCGGTACCGCGACGCCCGGGATCGGCTCGTGGCGGGCCTGCGGGAGGCGGGCCTGGACCCGGTCGTCCCGGCGGCGGGCTACTTCGTCGTCGTGGACCTGGCCCCGTGGGGTGTGACGGACGCGGCCGAGGCCGCGGTGCGGTGGACGCGTGAGGCCGGCGTCACGGGCATCCCCGTGGGCGCGCTCTGCCGCCCGGACGGGGGCCACCTGCGGTCGTGGCTGCGGCTGGCGTTCTGCAAGTCCCCGGATGCGATCGACGAGGCGATGCGCCGCCTGGCCGAGGCGGCCCCGCGGCTGCGCGCGGCCTGACCCCCGACGCTTTCGTTGACGAAACGGCGGTCCCCGGAGCACTTTCGTTCGGGAAACGGCGGTCCCCAGAGCATTTTCGTTCGGGAAACGGCGGCCGCCGTGCTCGCGGTTCGGTGCTGAGCACAGTCCGTTCCGCCCTCCCGTCTCCCCCGTGAGAACGGGCCACGACGCCGCCGTTTCCCGAACGAAAACGGGCCGACACGCCGCCGTTTCCCGAACGAAAGCGGGTGGGTGGGGTCAGCGCTCGTCCTGCCAGAGGTACAGGACGGTCTCGCCGTAAACGCGCACCTCGACCTCCTCGAGGCCGCGCGGCCGGCGCGGCGCCGCGTCCCGGGCCGCCCGCTCGAGCACGAGCAGCCCGCCCGGGGCGAGCCGCCCGGCCGCCGCCTCCAGCACGGCCTCGAGCGGCGGGCCGGCCAGCGGGTACGGCGGGTCGGCCAGGATCAGGTCCACGGGCGCGGCCTCCGCCGCGAGCGCCTGCTCCACGCTCCCGGCGCGCACGCGCACGACGTCGGCCCCGCGCGCCCGGTTGACCAGCGCGGCGTTCGCGCGGCACGCGGTCACGGCCTTCCGATCCCGCTCGACCAGCAGCACCGATGCCGCTCCGCGGCTGGCGGCCTCGCACCCCAGGGCGCCGGAACCGGCATAGAGGTCGAGCACGGCCGTCCCGTCCAGCCAGTCGCGAGCCTCGAGCCAGGAGAACAGGGCCTCCTTGGTGCGGTCCGTGGTGGGGCGCGTGCCGGTGCCGGGGACGGCGCTCAGGGGCCGCCCGGCGGCCGCGCCGGCGATGATGCGGGACATGGCTCAACCCTTCTCGAGGTAGTCGGCGGCGGTGAGGTGCTCGGCCTCCCAGCGGGCCACCTCGGCGGCGAGCGCCGGGTGGGCGGAGAGCCCCGGGCCGGCCGCCATGACCTGCGCGACGGCGTCGGCGGCCACGGCGATCAGCGGGGCGTCGGCGATGACGTCCACGTGGTGCAGCCCCGAGGCCAGCCCGGACTGGGCGGCGCCGAGCACGTCGCCGACACCGCGCTGGGCGAGGTCCTCCTGCGCGATGCGCATGCCGTCCTGCTCCTGGGCCAGGACCTCGAGCCGGCGCAGCGACGGGTGCCCGTCCGGCAGGCGCGTGGCCAGCAGACAGACCGCCGCCCCGGGACCGCGGCCCACGCGGCCGCGCAGCTGGTGCAGGGTGGACAGGCCGAAGTCGTCGGCGTCGAGGACCGCCATGACCGTCGCGTTGGGCACGTCCACGCCCACCTCCACGACGGTGGTCGCCACGAGCACGTCCGTCTCCCCGCGCGCGAAGGCCTGCATCGCCGCATCCTGCTCGGCCTGGTCCATGCGCCCGTGCACGGCGTCGATCCGCAGCCCCGCCAGCGCCGGGAGACCCCGCAGCCGGGGTGTCATCTCCTCCACGTTGGCGTGACCCGGGTCGGCGTCGTCGGGGTCGATGCGCGGGCACACCACGAACGCCTGGTGGCCGGCCGCCACGTGCTCGGCGATCAGCTCCCACACCCGGCCGATCACGCGCGGGCCGTGGGCCATCCGCGCCACGTGCGTGGTGACCGGCTGTCGCCCCGAGGGCAGCCCCTCGAGCACCGACAGGTCCAGGTCACCGAACACCGTCATCGCCACGGAGCGCGGGATGGGCGTGGCGGACATGACGAGCAGGTGCGTGCCGGGGTTGGCCCGCCGGAGGGCCTCGCGCTGGTCCACGCCGAAGCGGTGCTGCTCGTCGACGACGGCCAGGGCCAGCTCGGCGAAGCCCACCTTCTCGGAGAGCAGCGCATGCGTCCCCACGGCGATCCCGGCCTCGCCGGAGGCCAGGGCCAGCAGCGCCTCGCGGCGCGCGGCGGTCTTGAGCGAGCCGGTGACCAGCACGACCCTCGTGGCCGGGCCGTCGCCGGCCCCGAGGGTGCCGGCCTCGGCGAGCGGACCCATCAGGCGCAGCAGGGCACGGTGGTGCTGCGCGGCGAGCACCTCGGTGGGCGCCACCAGGGCGGCCTGGCCGCCGGCGTCCACGACCTGCAGCATCGCCCGCAGGGCCACGAGCGTCTTGCCCGCGCCCACGTCCCCCTGCAGCAGCCGGCTCATCGGGGCGTCCCGGGCCAGCTCGGCGGACAGCTGCTCCCCCACCGCCACCTGGCCGGGCGTCAGCGCGAACGGCAGGCGGGCGTCCAGAGCCTCGAGCAGGCCCCCGGGCCGCGGCGGGCGGGGCACGGCGGGCACCGCCCGCTCCCGGTCCCGGCGCCAGGCGAGCGCGGCCTGGACAAGCAGCGCCTCACGCAGGGCCAGCGCGGTCCGCGCCGGGCCGGTGGCGGCGACGTCGTGCGGGGCGTGCAGGTCCCGGTACGCCTGGGCGGTTCCCGGCAGCGGCGCGTCCAGGTCGAGCGCCGCGGCGGCCTCCGCGCGGATCCGCTCGGTGAGCAGCTCGGGGATCCGCCCCAGGTCGACGGTCTCGAGCACCCGGGCGACGGCGGAGCGGACCGTCCACGACGGCAGCTTCCCCGTGGCCCGGTAGAGGGGCACCGGTCGCACGTCCACCTCCCCCGGGGCGACGTCGTCGTCCAGGAGGGCGAAGTCCGGGTTGTTCAGCGTGATCCGGCCGCGGTACTCGGTGGTGCGGCCCTGGAACATGGCGGTCATCCCGGGGGCGAGGCGGCGGCGGGCGTCGTGGCCGTTGAAGAAGGCCATGGACAGGCTCGCCCCCGGCACGCCGGCCACGGACGGGTCCGCGACGGTGACGTCCACGATGAACCCGGGCCGGCTGTGCATGCGCCGTGTGGTCACCGACTCCACGACGGCGACGACGGTCACCTCGGCGTCGTGGGGCAGCGCGGCGATGGGGGTGAGCTCGCCGCGCTCGATCCAGCGGCGCGGCACGTGGTCCAGCAGGTCCCCGACCGTGGTCAGCCCGAGCTCCTTCTCGAGGCGGGCGGGCAGCGTCCCACCCAGCACCTCGGACAGGGGCAGGTCGGTGACGGTGGCCTCAGCGGCCATGGCACCCGTCCGGTGCGGCGTCTCCGTGCGACGGCCCGGCCAGGTCGGTGACGGCCAGGCCCTCGACGTCGCCGGCGGCCCGCAGGGGGCCGATCGCGTCCTCGGCGCGGGGCACGTGCACGTGGACCCGCCACGCGACCCGGCCCTGCCCGTCACGGGCGGTCCCGACGGGGGCGAGGATCACGGCGTCCCCCACGTCGGCCAGCCGTCGGCGCAGCTCGGCCGCGGCGAGCGGGGTGAGCGTCAGGGTGCCCATCACCTCGACGGCCCCCTCGATCGGCGCCTCCGCCTCGGCGGCGGGCTCGCCCTCTGCGGCGTGGGCGCCCTCGACGTAGCCGGGGAGCGCGGTGGCCAACTCCTCGTCCACGGGCGTGCCCGTGACGACGGAGCGCAGCGCCTCCAACACCCAGAGCAGCCCGACGGCGCCGGCGTCCACGACGTGCGCCCGGGTCAGCGGGGCGAGCAACGACTCGGTCTCCTCCACGGCCTGCACGCAGTCGGCCAGCATGAGGGTCACGGCCGGACCGAGCCGCACGGCCGGGTCCGCGTCCCCGGCCACCGCAGGCGTGTCCGGGGCCTGCGTGGAGGAGCGCGCGAGACTGCGGGCGGCCGCGGAGAGCACCGTGAGGATCGTCCCCTCGCGCGGATCCGACAGGGCCTGCCGGGCGGCCCGGTCGGCGGCTCCGAACGCCGCCGCCAGGGCGAACGCGTCGACGCGCTCCCGGCCGCGCAGGGGCTCGGCCATCCCCGCCAGGCTGACCGCGAGCAGCATGCCCGAGTTGCCCCGGGCGGAGTCCAGCGCGGCCGCCCCCGCGTGCGCGAGCACGGCGCCGGCGTCGTCCTGTGCGGGGCAGGCGTCGGCCGCGGTGCGGGCCGCCGTCAGCGTGGCGAGCATGTTCGTGCCCGTGTCCGCGTCCGGGACCGGGAAGAGGTTCAGGGCGTCGAGCCGCGGCGCGGCCCGGCCCACGAGCTCCTCCGCGAGCGCGAGCCAGTGCCGTACCAGTGACGGCCGGGACGGCGTGCTCACGGCGCCACGGCCTCCCCCAGGGTCCCGGTGCGGATGCCCTCGCCCAGGCGGGCGATCGCCGCCCAGTCCGGCCACACGACGTCCTCACCGGTGTCCGTGTAGCCCACGCCCACGGACGGCACCGTGCTGGTCACGATCGGGGCGTCGCGCGCGTCGCGCAGGGACCACGCCAGGTTCGCGAGGGTGCTCGAGTCGAGCTCGTCGTCGAGGGTCAGGAAGGGGGCGAACTCCTCGACGGCGGCCTGCACGCGGCTCGGGTCCGAGAGGGTGTCCCGCGAGAGGAACGCGGACACGATGGCCTTGACCAGGCGCTGCTGGTTCTCCACGCGGTCGAAGTCGCTGCGCGGCAGGTTGTACCGCTCCCGCGCGTAGGCCAGGGCCTTGTCCCCGTCCATCTGCACGGTGCCCGCGGGGAAGTCGACGCCGCCGGTCGAGACGAAGGCGCTGGGGTTGTCCACGCTGACGCCGCCCAGGGCGTCCACGAGGCCCTTGAAGCCGGCGAGGTCCACGGCGATCACGTGGTCCACGCGCGCCTGGAACATGTTCTCCGCGGTGGCCACCGTCAGCGGGATGCCGCCGTACTGGTAGGCGGCGTTGACCTTGTGGTCCCCGTGCCCCGGGATCGGCACCCACATGTCACGCATGATGGACATGACCTGGATCTCGCTGCGGTCCCCGGGCACGTGGACCCACATGAGGGTGTCCGACCGGCCGGCGGAGTCACGGCCCTCCGCACCCGCGTCCTCGCCGACGAGCAGCACGTCGAGGGCCTGCTCGTCCGCCTGCTCGTCCGCGCCCGGGGCGACGGGGCCCCGGGCGCCCTCGGCGGCCTGGTCCGCGTCCATGCCGGGCGGCGGCGCGGTGGGCTGCTGGGCGGACGCCCCCGCGGCACCCGGGCGGCCCGACTCGGCGGGGAACGCGCCGCCGTCGAAGCGCTGGGTGTCCTGGTCGATGATCCGGGCGATCCCGCCGACGTACACCGCCGCCGCGATGCCCACGGCCAGCAGCGCCACGAGCACCACCGCCAGGGCGATCAGCCACGGGCGGCGACGACGACGGCGCCGCCCGACGGCGACGTCCTCCTGCGGGGGGCGGGGGCGGGGGTCCGCGGTGCTGCTCACGTGGGCTCCTGAGGCGGGGACGGGAACGGTCCCGCCCATGCTAGGGCACGGGCCCCCGCGGGTCCCGGCGCCGCACGTATCCTGGGCGGATGGAATCCCGCCGTCTGCGTCGTCTCGTGCCCCTCCTGACCGCGATCGCCCTCGGTGCCACGGCCTGCACCGGACGGGTGGCCACAGTGGAGGCCGCGCCCCACGCCGCTGACCCGGCGTGTGCCCCGGCCATGGTGGCCATGCCCGACGCCCTGGGCGACCTCGACCTGCGCCCCACCGACAGCCAGGCGACGGCCGTGTGGGGTGACCCGGCCGCCGTCGTCCTGCGCTGCGGCGCCGAGGTCCCCGGCCCCACCACGGACCGCTGCATCTCCGTGGACGGGATCGACTGGGTCATCCGGGACGAGGACGAGAACTGGCGGATCACCACCTATGGCCGCGACCCGGCCGTGGAGGTGCTGTTCGGCAAGGACCAGGCCAGCTCGGACACCGTGATGGTGGGCCTGTCCTCGGCGGTCGCGCAGATCGAGTCCAGCGGCGGCTGCGTCAGCCTGCAGGACGCCACACCCGTCGGCTGAGACCGGCGCGGGCGGCATCAGTGCAGGCCGACGCCCCGCTCGAGGGCGAGGTCCAGCAGCTCCGAGATCAGATCGTCGTAGGACAGGCCCGTCCGCTCCCACATGGCCGGGTACATGCTGATGGGCGTGAAGCCCGGCATGGTGTTGATCTCGTTGACCACCCAGCGCCCGTCCGGGGTGAAGAAGAAGTCGCAGCGGCCCAGGCCGGATCCGTCCACGGCCTCGAAGGCGCGGATCGCCAGGGCCCGCAGCCGCTCGATCTCCTCCTCCGGCAGCTCGGCCGGGCAGGACAGCTGGGTGGTGCCGGTGTCCTGGTACTTCGACTCGAAGTCGTAGAACTGCGTCTCACCCTCGTCGTGGGCCACGACGATCTCCCCCGGCAGCGAGGCGCGCGGGGCGGCGGAGCCGTGCCCGTCGAGGACGGCGCACTCGATCTCGCGGCCGACGATGCCCGCCTCCACCACGACCTTGGGGTCGAAGCGCCGGGCCTCCTCGACGGCGGCGCGCAGGCCCCCGGGCTCGGTGACGCGGGTGATGCCGAAGGACGAGCCGGCGCGGGCGGGCTTGACGAACAGCGGGTAGGCGAGCGCCCCGGCCCGGGCGAGAGCCGCCTCCGGATCGCGCGCCCAGTCGCGGGCGGTGATGGTCTCCCACGGTCCGACCTCCAGGCCGGCGGCCTGGAAGGAGACCTTCATGAAGTGCTTGTCCATGCCGACCGCGGAGGCCAGCACGCCGCAGCCCACGTAGGGCAGACCCAGCGACTCGAACATGCCCTGGAGAGTGCCGTCCTCACCCCAGGGGCCATGCAGCAGCGGGAACACGACGTCCACCGGGCCCAGCGAGGAGCCGTCGGCCGCGGTCAGCTCGACGGTGCCGTCCGGCAGGGCGCGCAGGCTCACCGGGGCCTCGGGCTCCGGCACCTCCGGCAGGACGTCGCCGTCCAGGCGGAACGAGGCCACGTCCAGCTCGTCGTGCGACCACAGGCCGGAGCGGGCCACACCCACCGGCACGACGTCCCAGCGCTGACGATCGGCCGCGTGCAGCACGCCCGCCGCGGTCACGCAGCTGATGGGGTGCTCGCTCGAGCGGCCGCCGAAGAGCAGGAGCACGCGGGGACGCGCGCCGGCGGCGGCCTCCGGGGCGGGGGTGGCGGTCATGCGGTGCGTCCTTCCGACTTCAGGTCACGGGCGAGCAGCAGCTCGGCGAGGCGGTCCACGGCCACGTCCCCGGCGACCACCCGGTCCATCAGCTCGCTGATGGGCATCTCCACACCGTGGGCGCGGGCGGCGTGCACGATGGCGGAGACGGACTTGATGCCCTCGGCCGTCTGGCTCATGGCGGCCACCGCCTCCTCCGCGCTGAGGCCGGTGCCGATGTGGCGGCCGGCCGTGCGGTTGCGGGAGAGGGGCGAGGCGCACGTGGCCACGAGGTCGCCCAGGCCGGCGAGCCCGGCCATGGTGGCCGGGTCGCCGCCGAGCGCGACGGCCAGCCGGGTGGTCTCGGCCAGGCCCCGGGTGATGACGGAGGCCTTGGAGTTGTCCCCCAGCCCCTGCCCGTCGCAAATGCCCACGGCGAGCGCGATGACGTTCTTCACCACGCCGCCGATCTCCACGCCCACGACGTCCGTGTTCGTGTAGGGCCGGAAGGTCCGGCCGGCCGTGAGGGCGGCGATGCGCTCCGCCGTCGCGCGCGAGGCCGAGGCGACCACCGTGGCGGTGGGCTCGCCGCGCGCGATCTCGAGGGCGAGGTTGGGTCCGGAGACCACCGCGAACCGGTCCGGGCTGAGGCCCAGCTCCTCCGCGCAGACCTGCGACATCCGCGCGTCGGTGCCGCGCTCGAGGCCCTTGACGAGGGAGACCACGACGGCGTCCGGAGCCAGGTCGGCGCGCACGGTGCGCAGCGTCTCGCGCACGTGCTGCGCGGGCACGGCCACCACCACGACGCCGGCGCCCCGGACCGCCTCGGCGGCGTCGGTGACGGCACGCACGCAGGTGGGCAGAGAGATGCCGGGCAGGTACTCGGGGTTCTCGTGTCGCTCGGTGATGGCCTCAGCGACCTCGGCCCGCCGGGACCACATCACGATCTCGGACGCGCGGGCGGACTCGGGGCTGGTGCTCAGGCCCAGGACGCGGGCGAAGGCCGACCCCCAGCTGCCGGCCCCGAGGACGGCGACGGTGCGCGGATCGCTCATGCCCCGGTCACCCGCGCTCCGGTCGTGGGGTCCCAGCGGCCCTCCGGGGCCGGTTCTCCGCGCAGCTCGGCGACCAGGTCGGTGATCGCGGCCATCATGCGGCCGGTGCCCTCACGCAGGGTCGCCGCCGTCACGGGGCGGTCCCGCAGGTCCGCGAGGTCGACGGGCGCGCCGACCCGGATCCGGGCGGTCTTGCGCGGGAGGACGCGGAGGGAGCGGCCGCCGTACGGCAGCAGCTCCTGGATGCCCCACTGACCGACAGGGATGAGCGGGGCGCCGGTCTGCAGGGCGAGGCGCACGGCCCCGTTGCGCCCGGCCATGGGCCAGCCGTCGGGATCGCGGGTGACGGTGCCCTCCGGGTAGACGATGATCGCCCGGCCCGTGGCGACGGCCTCGCGAGCGGCGGCGAGCGAGCGGCCGCCGTCGCGGGTGCGCTCGACCGGGATCATGCGGGTGGCCTCGAGGACCTGCTTGAGCACGGGCACCTTCCAGAGCTCGGCCTTGGCGAGGAAGGTCGGCAACAGGCCCTGGTTGTAGACCATGTGGGCCACGGAGAGCGGGTCCACCTCCGAGATGTGGTTGACGGCGAGGATCGCGCCGGTCTCGGGCAGGTGCTCGGTCCCCTCCCACACCTGGCGGACGAGGGCCCGCATCGCCGGTCGCACGATCACCCCCGGGATCACGTAGGGGGCCCGCGCGGCACGCGTCGGACGACCCCCCGCGGCGGCAGGGCTCTGCGCGTCCACGCCGCTCACCGGTCGCGTTCGGTCAGCTCGACGTCGGCGCCGAGGCCCTCGAGCTTCGCCATGAAGTGCTCGTAGCCGCGGTTGATGATCTCCAGGCCCGTCGCCGTGGAGGTGCCCTCGGCGGTGAGGGCGGCGATCAGGTGGGAGAAACCGCCACGCAGGTCCGGGATGTCGAACTCGACGCCGTGCAGCGGCGTCGGGCCGGAGATCACGGCCGAGTGCAGGAAGTTGCGCTGACCGAAGCGGCACGGCACGGAGCCGAGGCACTCGCGGTGCAGCTGGATGGAGGCACCCATCCGCACGAGGGCGTCGGTGAAGCCGAAGCGGTTCTCGTACACGGTCTCGTGCACGATGGAGACCCCCTTGGCCTGGGTCAGCGCCACCACGAGGGGCTGCTGCCAGTCGGTCATGAAGCCGGGGTGCACGTCCGTCTCGAGCACGAGCGGGTTGAGATCGCCGCCGGCGTGCCAGAACCGGATGCCGTCGTCGACGACGTCGAACTCGCCGCCGATCTTGCGGTAGGTGTTCAGGAACGCCGTCAGGTCGCGCTGCTCGGCGCCGCGGACGTAGATGTCTCCGCGGGTGGCCAGGGCGGCGGAGGCCCACGAGGCGGACTCGTTGCGGTCGGGCAGCGCGATGTGGTTGTAGCCGCGCATCTCGCTCACGCCCTCGATGCGGATGGTGCGGTCCGTCTGCACGGTGATGATCGCGCCCATCTTCTGCAGGACGGCGATGAGGTCGTGGATCTCCGGCTCGACGGCGGCGCCCTTGAGCTCGGTGATGCCCTCGGCCTTCACGGCGGTCAGCAGCACCTGCTCGGTGGCTCCGACGGAGGGGTACGGCAGCTCGAGCTTGGCGCCGTGCAGGCCCTTGGGGGCGGAGATGGAGATGCCGCCCGGGCGCTTGTCCACGACGGCGCCGAAGTTGCGCAGCACGGCCAGGTGGTAGTCGATCGGGCGGTCGCCGATCTTGCAGCCGCCGAGGTCGGGGATGAAGGCCTCCCCGATCGCGTGCATGAGCGGGCCGCAGAAGAGGATCGGGATGCGCGAGTCGCCGGCGTGGGCGTCGATCTCGGCGGTCAGCGCCGACTTCACCCCGGCCGGGTCCATCGTGATCCGCCCGGTCTCCTTGTCCCACTCCACGGACACGCCGTGGATCTCGAGGAGGGAGCTGACGACGTCCACGTCCTTGATCTCCGGGATGTTCCGGAGCACGGACGGCGAGTTGCCGAGCAGGGCGGCCACCATGGCCTTGGGCACCAGGTTCTTGGCACCGCGCACGGTCACCTCACCGGTCAGCGGCTTGCCGCCATGGATGGTCAAGAGCTTCGCCATGCGCGTCCTTCCTCAGCGCGGCCGCGGGGCCACGGTCTCGGCCACTCCGCCGGAGCGGGGAGGTCTCTGAACGGGACCGCCCGCCGTGTGCGGCGGGCGGTCCCGGAATCGCCTCCCAGCATAGGGCGTCGCCGGGCACGCGCGGCAATGGTGCGCTCCCGGCGGCGGCCGGTCAGCCGGCCGTGCGGGCCGGCAGGGTGGTGGGCTTGTACGCGGGGCGGTTCGCCTCGTAGGCGTCGATCTCGTCCTGGTGCCCCAGGGTGACGGCGATGTCGTCCAGGCCCTCGAGCAGCCGGTGACGGGTGTCGTCGTCGATCTGGAAGGGGGCGGTCACATCCCCGCACTCGACGGTGCGTGTGACGAGGTCCACGGTGACCGGGGTCCCAGGACGGTTCTCCAGCTCCTTCCAGATGCGCTCGACGTCCTCCTGCTCCACCTGGGCCGCGACGAGCCCCTGTTTGGCGGAGTTGCCGCGGAAGATGTCCGCGAAGCGCGGGGAGATCACGGCGCGGAAGCCGTAGTCCTTGAGCGCCCACACGGCGTGTTCGCGCGAGGAGCCGGTGCCGAAGTCCGAGCCCGCCACGAGCACGGTGCCCCCGCTGAACGGCTCGGTGTTCAGGATGAAGTCGGGGTCCTGGCGCCAGCCGGCGAACAGGGCGTCCTCGAAGCCCGTGCGGGAGATCCGCTTGAGGTACACGGCCGGGATGATCTGGTCCGTGTCCACGTTCGAGGCGCGCAGCGGCACGCCGACGCCGGTGTGGGTGGTGAACTTGTCCATGGCTCAGGCCTCCTGGGGGGTGAGGGCGGGCAGGTCGGACGGGCTGGCGAGGCGGCCCAGCACGGCGGTGGCCGCGGCGACCACCGGGGACACCAGGTGGGTGCGCCCGCCCTTGCCCTGCCGGCCCTCGAAGTTGCGGTTGGAGGTGGACGCGCAGCGCTCCCCCGGGGAGAGCTGGTCCGGGTTCATGCCCAGGCACATGGAGCAGCCGGCGAACCGCCACTCAGCCCCGAAGTCCTCGAACACCCTGTCCAGGCCCTCGTCCATGGCCTGCAGGCGCACGCGCGCCGAGCCCGGCACGACCATGACGCGCAGCCCCTCGGCCTTGCGCCGGCCCCGGACGACCTCGGCGAACGCCCGCAGGTCCTCGATGCGGGAGTTGGTGCACGAGCCCATGAACACGGTGTCGACCTCGACCTGCTTCATCGGGGTGCCGGGGGCCAGGTCCATGTAGGACAGCGCCTTGCGGGCCGCCTCCTGGGCCACCGGGTCGGCGAAGTCCTCGGGCGCGGGGACGGTGTCGTTCAGGCTCACGCCCTGACCCGGGTTGGTGCCCCACGTGACGAACGGCTCCAACGTGTCCGCGTCGATGACCACCTCGGCGTCGAACTCCGCACCCTCGTCCGTGGCGAGGGTGCGCCAGTGCTCGACGGCGGCGTCCCAGTCGGCGCCCTCGGGGGCGTGGGGCCGTCCCTTCAGGTAGGCGAAGGTGGTCTCGTCCGGGGCGACCATGCCGGCGCGGGCGCCGGCCTCGATGGACATGTTGCAGATGGTCATCCGGCCCTCCATGGAGAGGTTCCGGATGGCCTCACCGCGGTACTCGAGCACGAAGCCCTGGCCCCCGCCCGTGCCGATCTTCGCGATGACCGCGAGGATGATGTCCTTGGCCGTCACACCCGGGCGCAGCGCGCCGTCCACGGTGACCGCCATGGTCTTGAAGGGCTTCAGCGGCAGGGTCTGGGTGGCCAGGACGTGCTCGACCTCGGAGGTGCCGATGCCGAACGCCAGGGCGCCGAACGCGCCGTGGGTGGAGGTGTGGGAGTCGCCGCAGACCACGGTGAGGCCGGGCTGGGTCAGACCCAGCTGGGGGCCGACGACGTGGACGATGCCCTGCTCGGCGTCGCCCAACGGGTGCAGACGCACACCGAACTCGGCGCAGTTGGCCCGCAGGGTCTCGATCTGGGTGCGCGAGGTGGGATCCGCGATCGGCTGGTCGATGTCCAGCGTCGGGGTGTTGTGGTCCTCCGTGGCGATGGTCAGGTCGGGCCGGCGCACCGGACGGCCGGCCAGGCGCAGCCCCTCGAAGGCCTGCGGGCTCGTCACCTCGTGCACGAGGTGCAGGTCGATGTAGAGCAGGTCGGGGGTGCGGGAGGAGCCCTCGCCCTCGCCACGCACCACCACGTGCTCGTCCCAGACCTTCTCGGCCAGCGTCCTGGGTCGCGTCGTCGCCGTCGTCATCTGCCGCACCTTCCTGCTCACGCACCTGTCGGTCGTCGCCCGGCGCGGGGCGCCGGTGCTCACGGACCACTGTGGGGCGCGGCGGGGTGGTTCTCGACCACGGGGCGCGATATTCCATATCGTGAGATTTTGTCTCACATTCCGGAAGCGGCGGCGGCCGGCCCGGTCGCACATGACGCGCGCCGACACCCAAGGCCGTCCGCGCAGTGAGACGACTACGATCACACCATGACCACCGAGCCCGTGCGCCCGCCCACCGAGGACGACCTCATCGGCCCCTCGCTCCACCGGCATCCCAGCGGTGTCGGCGTGGTGGACAAGTCGGTGGCGATCCTCGACGCGCTCGAGTCCGGCCCGGCCACGCTCGCCCAGCTCGTCACCGCCACCGGGATCGCGCGGCCCACGCTGCACCGGCTCGCGGCCGCCCTCACGCACCACCGCATGGTGGGCAAGGACCTGCAGGGCCGCTACGTGCTGGGCACCCGCCTGGCCGAGCTCGCCTCCGCCGCCGGCGAGGACCGGCTCACGACGGCCTCCGGCCCGGTGCTGCTGTGGCTGCGTGATGCCACGGGAGAGAGCGCCCAGGTGTTCCGTCGGCAGGCGGACTCCCGCGTGTGCGTGGCCAGCGCGGAGCGGCCCTGGGGCCTGCGCGACACCATCCCCGTGGGCGCCCGCATGTCCATGAAGGCCGGCTCCGCCGCGCAGGTGCTCCTGGCCTGGGAGGACCACGAGCGGCTCGTCGAGGGGCTGGCCGGCGCCGTCTTCACACCCACCGTCCTCGCTGCGGTGCGGCGGCGCGGCTGGGCCCAGTCCCTGGCCGAGCGTGAGCCCGGGGTCGCCTCGGTGTCGGCGCCGGTGCGCGGCCCCAGCGGCCGCGTCATCGCGGCGGTCTCGATCTCCGGCCCCCTCGAGCGGCTCTCCCGTCAGCCGGGCCGACTGCACGCGGACGCCGTCGTCTCCGCCGCGACGCGGCTCACCGAGCTCATCCGCGCCGGCGAGGCCTGAGGACCGCCCGCGCCACCGACGGGACGCGCCGCGGAGACACCCCGTTCTTCCCGCGTTCACCCGCGGGGCCTAGCGTCGGCCAGGTCCCCGACCGCCGTCCCCCGCACCACCGAGGAGTCCGCCGTGACCGAGACGACCGTGCCCGCCGCCCCCGCCGAGCAGGAGGCCGCGCCGCGGCTGTCCGTGATCGGCACGGGCTATCTGGGTGCCACGCACGCCGCCTGCATGGCCGAGCTGGGCTTCGAGGTGCTCGGCGTGGACGTGGACCCGGCCAAGATCGAGCGCCTGGCCCGCGGCGAGGTGCCCTTCCACGAACCCGGCCTGCCCGAGCTGTTGCGCACCCACGTCGCCTCCGGGCGGCTGCGCTTCACCACCGACGTCGCGGAGGCGGCCCGCTGGGCGGACGTCCACTTCATCGGCGTCGGCACCCCGCAGAAGGTGGGCGAGACCGCGGCGGACCTGAGCTATGTGGACGCCGCCGTCGCCTCCCTCGCCGGGGCGATCGACCGCGACGCGCTGATCGTCGGCAAGTCGACCGTGCCCGTGGGCACCGCGCGCCGCCTGGCCGAGCTCGTGCGCACCGTGCGCGCGGAGGCCGGACTGCCGGGCGAGGTCGAGCTGGCCTGGAACCCCGAGTTCCTGCGAGAGGGCTTCGCGGTGAGGGACACGCTCACCCCGGACCGCCTCGTCATCGGCACCCACGGGCCCCGCGCCGAGGGCGTCCTGCGCCGCGTCTACGCGCGGCAGCTCGCGGCCGACACCCCGTGGATCAGCACGGACCTCGAGACGGCCGAGCTGGTGAAGGTGGCCGCCAACGCCTTCCTGGCCACGAAGATCTCGTTCATCAACGCGTTCTCGGAGATCACCGAGAACGTGGGCGGGGACATCGGCACCCTCGCGGACGCGATCGGCCACGACGCGCGGATCGGACGCCGCTTCCTCAACGCGGGCGTGGGCTTCGGGGGCGGCTGCCTGCCCAAGGACATCCGCGCGCTCCAGGCCCGCGTCTCCGAGCTGGGCCTGGACCGGACCATGCGGTTCCTGGCAGAGGTGGACGACATCAACCTGCGCCGCCGCGACCGCGTGGTGGACCTAGCCGTGCAGGTGCTCTCCGCGGCCCGCGACGGCCGCGTCCGCCGGGCCGAGGCCTCCGGGCCCGCCCCCACCCCCGCGAGCGTCCAGGTGCTCAACGGCACGCGGATCGCCGTGCTGGGCGTCACGTTCAAGCCGGACTCCGACGACGTCCGGGACTCCCCCGCCCTCGACGTCGCCAACCGTCTCTACACGGCCGGCGCCGACGTCCGCGTGTACGACCCCGAGGGCAACGCCAACGCGGCCGCCCGTTTCCCGCGGCTCGACTACGTGGACTCGCTCGACGCGGCCGTGGACGGCGTCGAGCTGACCCTGCTGCTGACCGAGTGGCGCCAGTTCCGGGAGATGGATCCGGACGCCGTGGGCGCACGCGTGGCCTCCCGCCTGCTGATCGACGGGCGCAACGTCCTGGACGTCGCATCGTGGCGCGAGCACGGGTGGGACGTCATCGGCCTCGGGCACCGCTTCGACCCGGAGCGACTCCTCCACTCGGCCTGATCCGCCCGCGGACCCCGGCCCGGACGCTCAGCCGCCGAACGGGTCCCAGCCGGACTCGGGCAGGGGCCGCTGCCCGGCCGGCGCCCGGGCCCCGGCCGGCACGAGCCGGCCGATCCGCGTGAACCCCCGGGGCAACTCGGTCTCGGGCCACGCCAGCCCCAGGAGGCCGTAGTCCTCGCCCCCGCCGGCCACGAGCGCCTCCGGGCTGGTCCCGGCCAGGGCGGCCACGCGACGCAGGGGTGCGGCGGCCTCCGCCAGCCAGGCCTCGTCCAGCCACGGTGCCGGCGCGGGGCCGGTCCCGCCGGTGGCGGCCGCCATGCGGTGCGCGTCCTTGCCCAGGCCGTCGGAGACGTCCATGAGGGTGAGCAGGCCGGCCGCCACCGCGGCGGGCCCGAGGGCCAGCGGCGGGCGGGGTCGCAGCTGGGCGCGGACGGCGCGGGCGAGCTCCTGCGGTGACGGCCGGTCGGCGGCGGGGAGGGCGTCCGCCCGTCGCTCCAGCTCCGCGCGATCGGTGAGCAGCAGGGCGAGCCCACCGGCGGCCCACCCCGGCCCCGGGGCCGCGGCGGCCCGGGGACCCCCCGGCAGCGCCTGGGCATGGACGAGGTCGGCGCCCTCGGCGAGCACGCGGTCCCGGTCCGCCGCGGCCGGCGTGCGGCACAGCACGCCGCCGGGGTGCGGGTCCCCGAGCACCGTCACCGCGGCGTGGACCCGTCCGCCGGTGCCCAGGTCGCCCCCGGCCACCCGGCAGTCCGGCGCGCCGAGGTGACGCACCGCGCCCACGATGCCCGCGGCGAACGACCGCACCCAGGCGACCGGCGTCGTCGGCGGCAGGGTGAGGGCGGTGACGAGGGCGGAGGCGGTCCCGCCCATCGCGTTGACGTCCGAGAGGTTCTGGGCGACGGCCTTCCAGCCGGCGTCGTAGCCGCGGGTGCGGGGGCCGGCGGGCCAGCGGTGCAGGAAGTCCGTGCCCTCCCCCATCGCGTCCGTGGAGATGAGCGTCCCGCCGCGGGGCGCGGGCACGAGGGCGGCGTCGTCGCCCGGGGCGACGGTGCCGGCGGGCCAGTGGCCGTCCCGGACGGCGGGGGCGAGCCCGGTCAGGACGACCTCCAGCAGCTCGGACTCCGTGAGGTCGCCGACGGTCGCCCCCGCCGCAGCCGCGGGGTCGCGCACCGTCACCGGCGGCCCCGCCGGACCGAGACGCCGGAGGCCCGGGCGAGGGCGTCGCGGAAGGCGTGGAAGCGGTCCACCTCGGCGCGCACCGGGTCGACGACGAGCCGCCGGCCGACGTCGGTGGTCGCCTCCTCGAGGCGGCGGCGCGCGCGGCGTCCCCGCGCGGCGGCGGTCCACCGGGTCAGGGGGATCGCCAGCAGGGCCAGCAGCACGCCGAGCGCGAGGCCGCCGACGAGCAGCAGCGTCGGGAGGGGGAAGCCCTCGACCGTGGGCGCGGGCGGCAGGGGGAACTGCAGGTACCCCGCCAGGGCGAGGACGCCCAGCCAGCCGGCGCCGACGACGGCGGTGAGGAGGGCGAGCCACTGCAGCACGTCCAGCACGGGGTGCCACCAGCTGCCCCGACCGGCCCCGAGGTCGGTGGCGGCGATCGCCTGGTCCACGGCGCCGGGGAGCTCCTCGGCGTGCACCCGGCCCGCGCGGCGGATGGCGGCGGCCCACGGCTCGGAGGCCCCCGCGCCGGCCGCGGCGGCCAACGTGCGGACCGCGCCGTCGACGACGGCCCGCTGGGTGCCCGAGCGCTCGGGCAGGGAGGTGCGGTGCAGCGCGGGGTCGCGGGCGACCTCGTCCCGGTCGCGGCGGGGGGCGGTGCGCTCGGGCATCAGGTGCAGGCGCCGCAGGGGGTCCGCGCGGAAGGAGTGCATCCAGCGCAGCACGGGCCAGCTGGTGCGCTTGGCCGAGCGCAGCCGGTACGAGCCCTCGACCGCCCGGACGACGGCCGGCACGCCGCCGGCCACGGCCAGCTCGCGCCCGAGCCGCTGCTCGTCCCCGGGCCCGACGCCGGCCGGCTCGCCCTCGCCCGAGGCGGCGGCGAGGTCCGCGGCACGGGCCGCGACGTCCGCGCCCAGGCGCTCGGCGGCCGCGCCGCGCTGGGCGACGATCGCCGCAACCTGCCGGCCGACCTCCTCGAGGCCCTCCCCCGTGCGCGCGGACACGGGCAGCACCCGGACGTCGCCGAGGCCGTGCCCCGAGAGCATCCGGCGCAGCGAGGCCAGCACGACGTCCCGGTCCCGCACCGAGAGCCGGTCCACCTGGTTGAGCAGCACGAGGGTGACGGCCGCGTGCGAGCCCATGGTGGCCAGGAACTCGCGGTGCAGCACGGCGTCCGCGTACTTCTCCGGGTCCACGACCCACACCAGCACGTCCACGTGGCCGGCCAGCCGGGAGGTGATCTCGCGGTTGCCCCGCTCGACCGAGTCGATGTCCGGCAGGTCCAGCAGGATCAGGCCGGTGGCGTCGGCGCCGTCACGGCGGCCGAGGCCGAGGAAGCCGGGGCGGCCGTCGTCGAGCACGGGCGCCTCGTCCAGCAGGTGGCGGCGGCGCACGCCGAGCCAGTCGAGCAGGGCGGCCGCGCCGCCGCCCTCGCCGGTGCCGTCGCCGTGCTCCGCGTCCGAGTCCAGGCCCTGTCCCCGGCCCACGCCCCAGACCGCGGCGAGTGGCTCGGACGTGGTGGGCCGGGTGGCGGCCACGCGGGCCAGGTCGCGGCCGGTGAGCGCGTTGAACAGGGAGGACTTGCCGGAGCCCGTCGCCCCGAAGAACCCGACCACGGTGTGCTCCGCGGAGAGTGCCTGGCGCTCCCCGGCCGCGCGCACAACCGCGTCGGCCCCGGCCACGACGTCCTCGGGCAGGCGGCCCGCGGCCAGCTCGGCGGCCTCGCCGAGGGCGTCCAGGCGGGGGGCCAGGGCGGGGGTGTCGCGGCGGCTCATCGGGGCTCCTCCCCCGCCTCGGCGGCGGACGGGGCGTGCTCGGGCCCGGTCGGGCCGTCGACGCCGGCGGCCACCCCGCGGCGCAGCACCGGCACGAGGGCGCGCAGCTCCTCGGTGGCCTGCGGCTCGCGCTCGAGGTGGAGCAGCGGCAGGAAGCGGTCCGCGAGCACGGTCTCGAGGAAGGCCCGCACGCGGCGCTCGAGCAGCTCATCGGCACGCCGGGCCATGCGGCGCACGGCGTCCTCGCCGAAGATCGACTCGAGCAGCTTCTGCCCGACGACGGCGGCGCCGCCGGCGATGCCGACCTCGATGCCCGCGAGTCCGCCGGTGGAGGCGAACGAGATGATCATGAGGGCCACGGCCGCGCCGTTCACGCCGGTGGCCGCCAGGCGGGCGCGCGTGCGCTTGCCCGCGCCCTCCTCCTGGATCAGCGCCAGCACGTCCGACTGCCAGTCCCGCACGACGTCGGCCGCCCGCGCCGACGCGTCCGGCGTCAGGGCACCCAGGTCGCGCCCGGCCACGAGGGCCCGGCCCGCCGGCTCGGACGCCCAGCGCCGCTCGATCTGCTCGGCGGCCGCGGCGGCCGCCTCGACCATCACGGCGTGCAGGCCGGTCTCCAGTGCGGTCTCGACCTCCTCGGGCGGTGCCGGGCGCCCGCGCACCAGGGCGCCGAGGCGGTCCCGCAGCCGGCCGATCGTGGTCTCGACGCCGCGGAAGAACTCCCCCGTGCCGACGAAGTCCTGCCAGCGGGAGAGCACCTCGCCGCGCAGCAGCGTGCCGTCCGAGGTGGCCTCACGGACCCGGCCGACGGCCTGGTCCGTGGAGTCCCCCACGATCCGGGCGAGCAGGTCCGCGGCATGCCGCTGCTCCTCCTCGGCCCGGGCCAGGTCGGCGACGCGGGCGGCCAGCTGGCCCAGCACGCCGTCCACGGTCCGGCGGGCGACGGCGCCGCGCGCCTGGGCGTCGGCGGCGAGGGTCTCGAGCCAGGCGCGCAGGCCCGCGACGTGCTCCTGCGGGAGCAGGCCGCGCTCGTCGAAGCGGGTCTCGGGGATCACGTGGATCCGGGCGTCGGCGAGGCCACGCTCGGTGAGCATGCGCCGCAGGTCCGGGGTGATGTCCTCCGCGGCGCCCTCGGGCACGCGGCCGAGCACGACGGCCACGGTGATGTCGCGGTCGGCGGCCTCGTCCAGCAGCTGCCAGGGCACGGCGTCGGCGTAGCGGTGCGCCGTCGTCGTGAAGATCCACAGGTCGGCGGCTTCGAGGAGCTGCCGGGCCAGCGCGCGGTTCTGGTCCGCCACGGAGTCGATGTCCGGGGCGTCCACGAGGGCGATGCCCGAGGGCAGTGCGGGCTCGGCCACGAGCGCGACCGTGTCCATCACGGACTGGTCGGGTTCGACGGGGCCGGCGGCCGCGTCGCGGTGCACGCTGACGCGGGCGAGGTCGGGCAGCACCCGCGGGCCCGTGAACCAGTGGGCGTCGGCGGGGTTGTGCAGCAGCAGAGGCTGCCGCGTGGTGGGCCGCAGGGCGGAGGAGCGGGAGACCTCGTGGCCGACGAGCGCGTTCACCAGCGTGGACTTGCCCGCACCCGTGGAGCCGCCGACGACGGCCAGCAGCGGCGCGTCGAGCGAGTCGAGGCGGGGCAGGACGTAGTCGTCGATCTGGTGCAGGGTGCGCTCGCGCTCGGCGCGGTCCTGCCCCGCGGTGACGGTCTCGAAGGGCAGCTCGAGCGCGGCGAGGTGCTCGCGCACGCGGCGGACGGCCGTGTCGACACCGAGGTCTGGGGCGTTCTGATCCGTGTGTGGCACGTGGGCCATCGTCTCACGGGCGCGCGCCGGCCAACCATCCCGCCGGCCCGGCGGACGGAGCCCGGAGACGACGGAAGCCCGGTCCGCAGGGACCGGGCTTCCTGTCACTCGGGTGACCCCAGCGGGATTTGAACCCGCGTTACCGCCGTGAGAGGGCGGCGTACTAGGCCGCTATACGATGGGGCCGAGCGCGCTGTCCGCGTGTGCGGAAGCGATGCCGTGGAGACCTTCTTCTGCGCCTGCGTCTCCTGTTCAGGCGGCGGATGCGTTCATCCGCCCGTGCCGTTCCGGTCGGAGGACCGGGCGGCGACTGCGTGACCCCAGCGGGATTTGAACCCGCGTTACCGCCGTGAGAGGGCGGCGTACTAGGCCGCTATACGATGGGGCCGTGCGCCACGTCCGAGCGTCTCCGCCCGTGCGCGTTCACTGAGTCCGAAGACTCGCTGGGGTACCAGGACTCGAACCTAGAATGACGGTACCAGAAACCGTTGTGTTGCCAATTACACCATACCCCACTGTCGGTCAAGCATGCCTGACCGATGTGCATCATATTCATGAGCTCGGTGTTCCCGGATCTCTCCGGCAACGAGTAAGAACTCTACACCCTCCGGGCGGCGTGTGCAAAACCGGCGGGTCAGGCCGCCAGCCAGGTCCGCAGCCCGCCGATCGCCCGCATCCGCCAGCATGCGTGCTCCTCGTCCCAGAGCGGCTCCTCCGCCCCGCCGCGGGCGGGGGCGTCGGGGCTCATCCACACCGGGACGAGCCCCGCCGACCGGGCCCCCTCGACGTCGTGACGCAGGCTGTCCCCCACCATGAGGGTGCGTCCCGGGTCCGCGCCCAGGCGGGAGCAGCCGGCCAGGAAGGGGGCCGGGTCCGGCTTCGGGGCCCCGGCCGTGTCCGAGCCGATCAGCACCTCGACCCACTCCAGACCGAGGGCGTCGGCCTTGCCGCGCTGGTAGGTCTCCACGTTGTTCGTGACGATCCCCACGCCACGGCCTGTTCCCCGCACCTCGGCGAGCACGTCGGCGGTCGCGGGGAACAGCGCCCAGTGCCCGCGCACCACCTCTTCGTAGTCGGTGGTCCACAGGCCGTCGAGCGGGGTCGCCGCGTCCTCGGGCACGCCGAGCGTGCGCAGGGCGTCGGCCACGCGGGCCAGCCGCTGCTCCTCGAACGTCAGCTCCCCGGCCACGTAGCGCCCGTAGTGGCCGCCGGCGTCGGACGCGAAGGCCTCGGTGGCCTCGGCCAGCACCGCCGGGTCGACATCGGCGACCCCGGCCCACTGCCGGCGCATCGTCGCGTCGAACGCGGCGTGCTGGGCGGAGCGCAGATCCAGCAGCGTGTCGTCCAGGTCGAAGAGGACGGCGTCCCAGGCCGGCGGGTCGGCGGGCGCGCCCGCCGACCCGCCGGCCGGCGTCGTGCTCACGCCCCGGCTCATGCGTCGGCGGGCTGGTCCTGGTCCAGGCCCTGCTCCGCGGCGAAGCGGTCCAGACGGGCGAGCGCGGAGTCCCGGCCCAGGATCTCGAGCGACTCGAAGAGCGGCGGGGACACCTTGCGGCCGGTCACCGCGACGCGCACCGGGCCGAACGCCTGGCGCGGCTTGAGGCCCAGGCCGTCGATGAGGGACGCCCGCAGCGCCGCCTCGATGCGCTCGGTGGTGAACTCGTCCTCGGGCAGGGCGGCCAGCGCCTCCCGGGCCGCGGCGACGGCGGCGCCCAGGTCCCCAGGCATGCCCTTGAGGGCGCCCTCGGCGGTCCGGACGTCCCGGTCCGCCGTGAAGAGGAAGGCGAGCATCTCGACGGCCTCGCCGAGCAGCTGCACGCGCTCCTGCACGAGCGGAGCCGCGGCGGTGAGGACCTCCATCTCCCGCTCCGTCAGGTGCTCGCCCACGAGGCCGGCCGCGTGCAGGTAGGGCACGAGACGGCCACGGAAGTCGGCCACGTCGAGCATGCGCACGTGCGTGCCGTTGATCGCGATCGCCTTCTTCTCGTCGAAGCGGGCGGGGTTGGCCAGCACCTTGTGCACGTCGAAGTGCTCCACGAACTGCTGCGGGGTGAAGATGTCCTCGTCCGCGGAGAGGGACCAGCCCAGCAGGCCGAGGTAGTTCAGCAGGCCCTCCGGGATGAAGCCGTTGTCCCGGTGCAGGAACAGGTTGGCCTGCGGATCGCGCTTGGACAGCTTCTTGTTGCCCTCGCCCATCACGTAGGGCAGGTGGCCGAACACCGGCATGTACCGGGCGACGCCGATCGCGTGCAGGGCGCGGTAGAGCGCGATCTGGCGCGGAGTGGACGAGAGCAGGTCCTCGCCGCGCAGCACGTGGGTGATGCCCATGAGCGCGTCGTCCACCGGGTTCACGAGGGTGTACAGCGGCGAGCCGTCCGCGCGGACCACCACGAAGTCCGGCACGGAGCCGGCCTTGAAGGTGATCTCCCCGCGCACCAGGTCGGTGAAGGTGATGTCCTCGTCCGGCATGCGCAGCCGCCAGACCGGCGCGCGGCCCTCGGCCTCGAAGGCGGCGATCTGCTCGTCCGTGAGGTCACGGTCGTGACCGTCGTAGCCGAGCTTGGGGTCGCGGCCGGCGGCCCGGTGACGGGCCTCCGTCTCCTCGGGGCTCGAGTAGGACGGGTAGATGTGTCCGCCGGCCTTGAGCTTCTCGATCACGTCCGCGTAGATCTGTCCGCGCTGGGACTGACGGTACGGCTCGTGCGGGCCGCCGACCTCGACGCCCTCGTCCCAGTCGATCCCGAGCCAGCGCATCGCCTCGAGCAGCTGCTGGTAGGACTCCTCCGAGTCGCGCTTGGCATCCGTGTCCTCGATGCGGAACACGAGGGTGCCGCCGGTGTGCCGCGCCCAGCCCCAGTTGAACAGGACCGTGCGGATCAACCCCACGTGGGGGGTGCCGGTGGGCGAGGGGGCGAAGCGCACGCGCACGGGGGTCTCGGCGTCCACCTGGGGGACGTCGGCGAAGGGGGCGGGGGCGTTCTCGGACACGGGAGCGGTGGCGTCAGTCATGATGCCCCGAGTCTACGCGGGGCCCGGACGCCGCCGTCGAGCGCCTGCGTCAGCGGCGGAAGACGGTGGCGAGGACGCCGATGCCCTCGACCTCGGCCTCGACGCGCTGGCCCTCCTGGACCGTCCCGACCCCGCCCGGGGTGCCGGTCAGGATCACGTCGCCGGGCAGGAGGGTGAACATCTCCGAGGCCGCGGCCACGAGCTCGCGGACGCCGAAGACCATGTCCGCGGTCGTGCCGTCCTGGCGGGTCTCACCGTCGAGGCGGGACGTGATGCGCAGGCCGCCGGCCGGCTCCACGTCCAGCTCGGTCTCGATCCACGGGCCCAGCGGACAGGCACCGTCGAAGCCCTTGGCGCGGGCCCACTGCAGGTCGGTGCGCTGGGCGTCGCGGGCGGTGAGGTCGTTGCCCACGGTGTAGCCGAACACGACGTCGTCCACGCGGCTCACCGGCACGTCCTTGCAGATGGTGCCGATGACGACGGCGAGCTCGGCCTCGTAGGAGACCTCGTCCGACCAGCTGGGCAGGGTCACGGGCTCGTTCGGCCCCACGACGGCGGTGTTCGGCTTGAGGAAGAACTGCGGCGAGGCGGGGACCTCGTTGCCGAGCTCCTTCGCGTGGTCGGCCCAGTTGCGGCCGACGCCCACGATCTTCGAGCGCGGGATGATCGGGGCCACGAGACGCACATCCTCGAGGCGGTGCGTGGTGCCGGTGGGCTGGATCCCGTGGAAGAACGGGTCGCCCTGCAGGGCGGTGATGCTCAGCTCGGAGGGGTCGGCGTCGGCCGGGCCCTCCACGATGCCGTAGGTCGGTTCGGCCTGGTCCACGAAACGGGCGATGCGCATGGCCGCCAGCCTAGTGGGTGAGCGGCGGGCGCCGTCGCCGGGCACCCCAACCCGATGCCGACCCCGCTGACGCCGCGAGCCAGACGATTCGGCCTCGCCCGACGGTCCGGGGCGACCGATTCGTCTGGCTCGCGGGCGGATTCGTCTGGCTCAGCGGGGTGCGGTGCGGTGCGGCGCGGTGCGGGTCGAGACCCCTCAGCAGCAGCGGCTGCCCGGATTGGCCTCCTGGCGCGCGTACTCGGCCCGCCAGAACTCCCGCTCGGTCATCGGCGCGCGCTCCGGATGGTGGGCCCGGTGGTGGGCCACGTACGCGTCGTACTTCCCCTCTCCGGAGAGCTGGCGGACCCACCAGCGCACCCGGGCCCACACCCCGGGCCGAGACGGGCCGGCCGGGCCCTCCGCGGTGGAGGGCCCGGCCGGCGTCGCGCGCGGATCGGCCACGTCAGTGACCCCGCACCGGCTGCTTCTCCGCCGGCAGGGCGTCCCACTGCCGCTGCAGCTCCTTCTCCTCGGCCGTGGCGAACAGCCCGGCCGGGGCGAAGCGCTGCGAGGGCACGTACGGGTCCTGGTGGTCGATGACCTCGGTGCCGCGGAAGGCGCGCACCGTGGCGAGCACCGACGTCGTGATGACGATCAGCGCCAGCACCAGGAAGACGACGGAGAGCGTGCCCTGGATGGCCGTGTTCCGGACCACGGCCTCCATGGCCGGCACGGACTTCGCGGCGCCGAAGCTCGTCTTCCCCGCCGCCAGCGCGTCCTGGAACGCGCGATGCTGCGCCCAGTAGCCCACTGCCGGGATGGAGGAGAAGATCTTCTGGAACGACGCCACGGTGGTGACCACGGTGATGAACGCCAGCGGCAGCGCCACGATCCACAGGCCCCGGAAGTCCCGGCGGCGCGCGACGATCGTCAGGACGACGGCGAGCGCGATCGCCGCGAGCAGCTGGTTGGCGATGCCGAACAGCGGGAACAGCGTGTTGATGCCGCCCAGCGGATCGGTGACGCCCATGATCAGCACAGCGCCCCACGCGGCCACCATGATGGCCGTGCAGACCCACGCGCCCACGCGCCACGAGGTGTCCTTGAAGCGCGGGACCACGTTGCCCAGGGAGTCCTGCAGCATGAACCGGGCCACGCGGGTGCCGGCGTCGACGGCGGTGAGGATGAACAGCGCCTCGAACATGATCGCGAAGTGGTACCAGAAGCCCATGAGCGCGTCGCCGCCCACGAGCTGGCCCATGATGTGCGCCAGGCCGACCGCGAGGGTGGGGGCGCCGCCGGTGCGGGAGACCACGGTCTCCTCGCCCACGAGGTCGGCCAGGTGGGTCAGGTCCCCGGGGGCGAGGTTCACCCCGGCCAGGCCGAGGCCCATGACGAAGTCGGCGGCGGTCTCCGGGGTGCCGCCGGTGAGGGCGGCCGGGGAGTTCATGGCGAAGTAGATGCCGCGGTCGAGCGAGACGGCGGCCACGAGCGCCATGATGGCCACGAAGGCCTCCATGAGCATGCCGCCGTAGCCGATGAAGCGGGTCTGGCGCTCCTTCTCCACCATCTTGGGCGTCGTGCCCGAGGCGATCAGCGCGTGGAAGCCGGACAGCGCACCGCACGCGATGGTGACGAACAGGAACGGGAACAGCGAACCGGGCCACACCGGGCCGGTCTGGCCCGAGGCGAACTCGGAGAACGCGGGGGTGCCGATGCGCGGCTGCACGACGACGATGGCCAGCGCGAGACCGGCGATCACGCCGATCTTCATGAAGGTGGACAGGTAGTCGCGCGGCGCGAGCAACAGCCACACGGGCAGCACGGCCGCGACGAACCCGTAGATGATCACGGCCCAGGCGATGGTGGTGCGGTCCAGGGTGAACAGGGCCGCGCCCCACTCGGTCCCGGCCACCCAGCCGCCGCCGATGATGGCCGCCAGGAGCAGGACGAACCCGATCACGGAGATCTCGGTGATGCGGCCCGGGCGGATCCAGCGCAGGTACACGCCCATGAAGAGCGCGATCGGGATGGTCATGGCCACGGAGAACACGCCCCACGGGGACTCGCCCAGGGCGTTGACCACCACGAGGGCCAGGATGGCCGTGATGATCACCATGATCAGCAGGGTCGCGACGATCGCGGCGGTGCCCCCGACGCGGCCCAGCTCGTCCCGGGCCATCTGGCCGAGCGAGCGGCCGCCGCGGCGCATCGAGAAGAACAGGACGAGGTAGTCCTGGACCGCGCCGGCCAGGATCACGCCGACGATGATCCAGATGGTGCCGGGCAGATAGCCCATCTGCGCGGCGAGCACGGGGCCCACGAGCGGACCGGCGCCGGCGATGGCCGCGAAGTGGTGGCCGTAGAGCACGCGGCGGTCGGTGGCCACGTAGTCCCGGCCGTCGGCCCGGTACTCGGCCGGGGTGGCGCGGGTGTCGTCCGGGTGGACGATCATGCGCTCGACGTACTTCGAGTAGAAGCGGTAGCCGATCGCGAACGTCGCCACGGCGGCGAACACGAACCAGATCGCGTTGATCGTCTCGCCACGGTGCAGGGCGAGCATGGTCCAGGCGACGCCGCCGAGCAGCGCGACGGCCACCCAGACGGCGATCTTCACGGGCGTCCAGCGGGGCCGGTCGGCGGCCTCGGTGGGCGGGAGGTCATCCGGCGTCGGAGCCGGATGTGGGGCGCCCTCGACGGGCGCGGAGGAGCGGTGCGAGCTCACGGGGGTCTCCGTTCGTGGGGTGGGGTCAGACGAGGCGGTGCAGCCAGCCGTGGCGGTCCTCGACGCGCCCGGTCTGGATGCCCTCGAGCTCGGCGCGGATCTTCAGGGTCACGTCGGTCCCGCCGGCGGACTCGATCACGTCGTCGCCGTCGAGCAGACGGCCGATCGGGGTCACGACGGCGGCGGTGCCGCACGCGAAGACCTCGGTGATCTCGCCCGAGCGGACGCCCTCGGCCCACTCGGCGAGGGTGACGCGACGCTCCTCGACGGTCAGGCCCATGTCCCGGCCGAGCTGGAGGATCGAGGAGCGGGTGACGCCCTCGAGGATCGTGCCGGTGAGCGCCGGGGTGACGAGCCGGCCGTCGGCGTGCACGAAGAACACGTTCATGCCGCCGAGCTCCTCGATCGCGTCGTCGTTGTACTGGTCGAGGAACACGACCTGGTCGGCGCCCTTGGCCGCGGCCTGCAGCTGGGGCAGCAGCGAGGCGGCGTAGTTGCCGCCGGTCTTGGCCGCGCCCATGCCGCCCTTGCCGGCGCGGGCGTAGTCGCGCGAGACCCAGATGGTCACCGGCTTGAGCTCGCCGCCGAAGTAGTTGCCGGCCGGGGAGGCGATCACCATGTACCGCACCTGCCGGGCCGGGCGGACGCCGAGGAACGCCTCGGAGGCGAACATGAAGGGGCGCAGGTAGAGGGACTGGCCCGGGCCGGTGGGCACCCAGGCCCGGTCCGCCTCGAGCTGGGCCTGCAACGAGCCGAGGAACAGCTCCTCGGGCAGCTCCGGCAGGGCCAGGCGGCGGGCGGAGCGGTTCAGGCGGGCCGCGTTGGCCTCGGGACGGAACGTCCACACCGACCCGTCCTCGTGCCGGTAGGCCTTCAGGCCCTCGAAGATCTCCTGGCCGTAGTGCAGCACCGCGGCCGAGGGGTCCAGGGACAGCGGTCCGTAGGGCTCCACGCGGGCGTCGTGCCACGCACCCCCGTCCTCGTCCCAGGTCCAGTCGATCGAGACCATGTGGTCCGTGAAGACGTTGCCGAAACCGGGGTCCTGGAGAATCTCGACGCGCTGCTGATCGGACATCGGGGACAGATGCGGTTGCCGCGTGAACACGGTCTCGGACACGGTGGGATCACTCCTCGTGACGGGTGACGGATGGGGACGGCTCCGGTGCCGGGCACGACGCGCGGGGGCCACGGCGCCGGGCGTGGCACACGCCACAGGCCGTCGCCCCATCCTAGACCCGGCGTCGACGCGCCGGGCCCGCGCGTCAGACCCGCGCGACGACGTCGGCGCCCACCTCGGCGGTGGTGCCCCGCGCGCCCTCCACCCGGTCCCTCAGGTGCGCCCACACCGCGGTGCGCACGCGCGCCGCCGCGCCGGCCTCGCCCACGTGCTCGAGCAGCAGGGCGGCGGAGAGGATGGCGGCCACGGGGTCGGCGACCCCCTGGCCCGCGATGTCCGGGGCGGAGCCGTGGACCGGCTCGAACATCGACGGCGCCGTGCCCTCGACGTTGATGTTGCCGGAGGCGGCGAGCCCGATGCCGCCGGTCACGGCGGCGGCGAGGTCCGTGATGATGTCCCCGAACAGGTTGTCCGTCACGATCACGTCGAAGCGGGCCGGGTCCGTCGCCAGGAAGATCATGGCGGCGTCGACATGCATGTAGTCCCAGGTGACCGCGGGGAAGTCGGCCGCCACGGACTCCACGGTGCGGCGCCACAGGTGGCCGGCGTGGACCAGCACGTTGTGCTTGTGCACGAGCGTGAGGCGCTTGCGCTCGCCCGCGTCGGCGCGACGGAAGGCGTCCTCGACGACGCGGCGCACGCCGAACGCCGTGTTCACGGAGACCTCCGTGGCGATCTCGTGCGGGGTGTCCACGCGGATCGCACCGCCGTTGCCCACGTACGGCCCCTCCGTGCCCTCGCGCACCACGGTGAAGTCGATCTCGCCGGGCGCGGCCAGGGGGCTGACGGCGCCGGGCAGCAGGGTGGCCGGGCGCAGGTTCACGCCGTGGTCCAGCGCGAAGCGCAGCTTGAGCAGCATGCCGCGCTCGATCAGCCCGGACGGGATGCGCTCGTCCCCGGGCGCGGCACCCACGGCCCCGAACAGGATCGCGTCGTGGCTGCGCAGGGACTGAAGGACCTCGTCCGTGAGCGCCTCGCCGGTCTCGAGCCAGTGCTCCGCACCCAGCGGATACGGGGTGAGCCGGGCCTCCGGACGCCCCTCGGCACGCAGCGCCGCCTGCAGGACGGCGGCGGCCTGGTCGGTGACCTCGGGGCCGATGCCGTCGCCGCCGATGACGGCGATGTCCAAAGGGTCTGCGGAGCTGCGTGTGGTCTCGGTCATGGCCCTCAGGCTACGCGCGGCCCGCGTGAGGACCACATCGTGTGACACCCGGTCTCACCCTCCGGACGGGCTCAGTCCTCGGCGGGCTCCTCGTGCCGCGGGAAGACCGGCTGCGGGGCGGGCAGCGGGGTGCCGGGGACCAGGTCTTCGTGGAACGCGGCGAAGGACCGCGGGCCGGTGCCGGACGCGCCGGTGCGGCCGGCGTCGCCCTCGGCGGGGACGCCGAGCAGGTCCAGCAGCCGCGATGCCGAGTCGGGCATCACCGGCTGCGCGAGCAGGGCCACCCGGCGCACGGCCTGCAGCGTCACGTACAGCACCGTGCGCATGCGCGGCTCGTCCGTCTTGCGCAGCACCCACGGGGCCTGGTCCGCGAAGTAGGCGTTGACCTCGCCGAGCACGCGCCAGGTCTCCTCGAGCGCGTCGTGGAAGTCCTGCACCGCGTACGCGGACCGGGAGCGCTCCAGCAGGGCGTCGACCTGGGCCAGGACGGCGCGGTCCGCGTCGGTGAGCTCGCCCGGCTCGGGCACGGCGGCACCGCAGTTCTTGGCCACCATGGACAGCGAGCGCTGGGCGAGGTTGCCGAGGTTGTTGGCCAGGTCCGCGTTCTTGCGGCTCACCACGGCCTCGTGGCTGTAGGAGCCGTCCGCGCCGAACGGGAACTCGCGCAGCAGGAAGAAGCGGATGGCGTCCAGGCCGTACCGGGCCACCCATTCCCGCGGGTGCACCACGTTGCCCAGGGACTTGGACATCTTGGCCCCGTTGTTGTTCAGGAAGCCGTGGATCATGACGCGGCGCGGCAGCTCGAGGCCGGCCGACATGAGGAACGCGGGCCAGAAGATGCAGTGGAACCGGGAGATGTCCTTGCCGATCACGTGCAGGTCCGCCGGCCAGTAGCGCGCGAACGCCTCCGGGTCCTCGGCGGGCCAGCCCGCGCCGGTGAGGTAGTTCGTCAACGCGTCGACCCAGACGTAGGTGACGTGGTCGGCGCGCCGGTCGGGGTCGTCGGCGTCGGGGTCCGCGGGCGCCGGCAGGTCGATGCCCCACTGGAAGGAGGTCCGGGAGATGGACAGGTCCTCGAGCCCGGCCTCCACGAAGCGGATGACCTCGTTGAAGCGGTACCGGGGGGCGGCGAAGTCCGGGTGGTCGCGGTAGTGGTCCAACAGCGGCTGCTGGTACTTGGACAGGCGGAAGAAGTAGGACTCCTCCTCCGTCCACGTCACCTCGGTGCCGGTCTCGACGGCGCGGCGCACGCCGTCCTGTCCCACCTCGGTCTCGTCCTCGCCGAAGTAGCGTTCGTCGCGCACGGAGTACCAGCCGGCGTAGGAGCCGAGGTAGATGTCCCCGTTGGCCTCCATGCGCCGCCAGATCTCGCGGACGGCCTCGGCGTGGTCCGTGTCCGTGGTGCGGATGAAGCGGTCGTAGGAGATGTCCAGGACGTCGTCGTCCATCTCCTTGAAGACGGCCGCGTTGCGCGTGGCCAGCTCGAGGGCGCTCACGCCCTGCTGCTGCGCCGTCTGCTCCATCTTCTGGCCGTGCTCGTCCGTGCCGGTCAAAAAGCGCACGTCCCGCCCGTCGAGCCGCTGGAAGCGGGCCATCGCGTCCGAGGCGATGTACTCGTAGGCGTGGCCGATGTGCGGCTCGCCGTTCGGGTAGGAGATGGCCGTGGTCAGGTAGTACGGGGCGCGGGCGTCAGTCACAGTCGTCGAGTCTACCGGCGGGGCCGGGGCCCGCGCCGAGGACGACGTCGTCCGCGCCGACGTCCGGGACGCCGTCGGCGGTCACCTGCAGATGGCCCGGCGCAGGCCGCAGGTGGAGGTGGGCCCACGGGGCCACCACGAGCACGGACGCCCCGATCATCTCGGTCAGCTCCTCCGCGTGCGTCGCCACGTGGTAGGCCAGGGTGCTGCGCCCGATCCCGAAGACGAGCGGCACCGCCTCGAGGACGATCGCGCCGAAGAAGAACACCGCGCCGCCCGCCACCGTCAGCGCTCGGGTCCGGCGGGGCAGGGCGACGGTGCACAGCGCGAGCAGCCCGAGGACGACGATCGCGGCCGGTGCTCCGAGGATGAGCCACTGGAACGCGGGCAGCGGGTTCTCCCCCGCGAACGGCAGGGCCTCCCACAGCTGGCCGGCGTGCTCGTGGATCTGCGTCGATTCGTCCAGGCTCATGGCCGCCAGCAGGGCCGCGGGGGTCAACCATGCGAGCAGGCTCCGCCGCCGGTCCGCCCCCAGCACGCGGCGCACGAGACCCACCGTGGTGAAGCCCGCGGCCCCCAGCAGGAGCAGGCCCGCGCTCCACCACGCCGTGAGGTTGGCCTCGTGGTTCACGTCGAAGAGCTCGCGCCACCACGGCACCTGCCGCGGGCCCAGCCCGAACACGAAGGGGAGGGCGAACGACCAGGCGGCGAGCAGGACACTGACGCCGATCAGCCCGCCCGCCGCGCGCCGGGCCCAGCGGCCCTGCAGGCCCGGAGGCGTGGCGGGGCGGGCCGCTGCGGCGCGCGCGGTCGGGGCGGGAGCGGGGCGGGGCTCGGGTGGACGCGACATGGACACCATCTCAACACAGGGCGACGCGCACGGGCCCCGCGTCGCCCGCCCGGGCGTGGACGGGTCAGACGGAGAGGTCCACCTCGGCCGCACGGGCGGCACCGATGGCCGCGGCCAGCGTGGCCGCGGTGTCCCCGGACAGCGCCCCGTCCAGGGTCAGCACGGCCAGGGCGGCGCCCTCGTCGTCGCGCGAGACGTCCATGCCGGCGATGTTCACGCCCTGCACCCCGAGGGCCTGGCCCAGGACGCCGATGACGCCCGGGCGGTCCTGGTAGGCGAACACGAGCAGGTGGTCGGCCAGCGGCACCTCGAGCTCGTGCCGGTCCACGCCCACGAGCTTCTGCACCTGGCGCGGGCCGGTGAGCGTGCCGGTGACGGCGGTCTGGGTGCCCTGCGCGGTCGCGGCGCGCACCGTGACGGTGTTGCGGTAGGACTCGGACACCGCGGTGGTGGTGAGGCGGCACTCGACGCCGCGCTGCTCGGCCAGCACGGGGGCGTTCACGTAGGAGACCTGGTCCGAGACGATGTCCGTGAACACGCCCTTCAGGGCGGCCAGGCGCATCGCGGAGACGTCGTGCTCGGCGATCTCACCGGCGATCTCCACCTCGACGGCCGTGATGGACTGCTCGCCCACCAGCGCGGTGAGCACGCGGCCCAGCTTCTCGGCCAGCGGCAGGCCGGGGCGCACGTCCTCGTGGATCGCGCCGCCGGCCACGTTCACGGCGTCCGGCACCAGCTCGCCGGAGAGGGCCAGGCGCACGGAGCCGGCGACGGCGACGCCCGCCTTCTCCTGGGCCTCGGCGGTCGAGGCGCCCAGGTGGGGGGTGACGACGGCGGAGTCGTGGGCGAAGAACGCCAGGTCCGTGGCCGGCTCGGAGCTGAAGACGTCGATGCCGGCGCCGCCGATGGTCCCGGCCTCGAGCGCGCGGGCGAGAGCGTCCTCGTCCACGAGGCCGCCGCGGGCCACGTTCACGATGATCGCGGTGTCCTTCATGCGGGCGAACTGCTCGTCGCCGATCATGCCGACCGTCTCGGGGGTCTTGGGCATGTGGATCGTGACCACGTCGGCGCGCTCGAGCAGCTCGTCCAGCTCGACGAGGCTCGCGCCGAGCTGCTGCGCGCGGGCGGTGGTCACGTAGGGGTCGTAGGCGAGGATCTCCATGCCGAACGCCTTCATGCGCTCGGCCACGAGCGCGCCGATGCGGCCCAGGCCGATCACGCCCAGCCGCTTGCCGTACAGCTCGACGCCCGTGTACTTCGAACGCTTCCACTCCCCCGCCTTCAGCGAGCCGTGGGCGGCCGCGATGTTGCGGGCGGCGGCCAGGATGTGGCCGCAGGTGAGCTCGGCGGCGGAGATGATGTTCGACGTCGGCGCGTTGACGACCATGACGCCGGCCTCGGTGGCGGCGGGCACGTCCACGTTGTCCAGCCCGACGCCGGCGCGCGCGATGACCTTCAGCTGCGGCGCGGCGGCGATCGCCTCGGCGTCCATCTGGGTGGCCGAGCGGATCAGCACCGCGTCGACGTCGCGCAGGTCCTCGAGGAGGCGGGCGCGGTCGGCGCCGTCCGTGCGGCGGATCTCGAAGTCGGGGCCGAGGGCCTCGACGGTGGCGGGCGAGAGTTCCTCGGCGATCAGGACGACGGGCTGGGCTGCGCTCACGGATGCTCCTGGAGGTGTGGTGCGGTGGGATGGGAGGCGGGCCGGCCCGCGCTCCGGTCCGAGCCTAGACGCGTGACCGGACCGTGGCCGGAATGCGACGCCGGCCCCGGAGCGCGATGCCCGGGGCCGGCGTCGGGGGCTCAGGCGGCTCAGCGGGCCGCAGTGCCCTCGGTGTAGTCGTCGTCCGCGTCCTTGAGCCAGGAGAACATCTGGCGCAGCTCGCGGCCGGTCTTCTCGATCGGGTGGGCCTCGCCCCGGGCGCGCAGCTCCTTGAACTCGGGCGCGCCGGCCTTCTGGTCGTCCATGAAGCGCTGCGCGAAGGCGCCGGACTGGATGTCGGCGAGGACCGCCTTCATGTTCTCCTTCACGTCGGGGGTGATGACGCGGGGGCCGGAGACGTAGTCGCCGTACTCCGCGGTGTCGGAGATGGACCAGCGCTGCTTGGCGATGCCGCCCTCGACCATGAGGTCGACGATGAGCTTCAGCTCGTGCAGCACCTCGAAGTAGGCGATCTCGGGCTGGTAGCCGGCCTCGGTGAGGGTCTCGAAGCCGTACTGCACGAGCTGGGAGGCGCCGCCGCAGAGCACGGCCTGCTCGCCGAACAGGTCGGTCTCGGTCTCCTCGGTGAAGGTCGTCTCGATGACGCCGGCGCGGGTGCCGCCCACGGCCTTGGCGTAGGACAGGGCGAGGGCGTGGGCCTGGCCGGAGGCGTCCTTCTCGACGGCGATCAGCGCGGGCACACCGCGGCCGGCCTCGAACTCGCGGCGCACCACGTGGCCCGGGCCCTTGGGGGCGACCAGGGCGACGTCGACGCCCTCGGGGGCCTGGATGTAGCCGAAGCGCACGTTGAAGCCGTGCGCGAAGAACAGGGCGTCGCCCTCCTGCAGGTTGCCGGCGATGTGCTGGTCGTAGACGTCGGCCTGGACCTGGTCCGGGGTGAGGATCATGATCAGGTCGGCCTCGGCGGCGGCGGTGGCGACGTCGACGACGCGCAGGCCCTCGGCCTCGGCCTTGGCGCGGGACTTGGAGCCCTCGGCGAGGCCGATGCGCACGTCCACGCCGGAGTCGCGCAGCGACAGGGCGTGGGCGTGGCCCTGGGAGCCATAGCCGATGACGGCCACGGTGCGGCCCTGGATGATCGACAGGTCGGCGTCGTCGTCGTAGAACTTCTTCACGGTCATGCTGTTCTCCTCACGGGATGGGTGGATCGGGACGGTCAGCGGGCCAGGGCGCGGTCGGTCATGGACCGCGGCCCCCGGGCGAGGGCGAGGGTGCCCGAGCGGACGAGCTCACGCACGCCGTAGGGCTCCATCATCTCGAGGAAGGCCTCGAGCTTGTCACGGGTGCCGGTGGCCTCGAGGGTCAGGGACTCCGGGGCCACGTCGACGACGTGGGCGCGGAACAGGTCGGCCGCCTGGACGACCTGGCCGCGGGTGGCCGCGTCGGCGCGCACCTTCACGAGCAGGTGGTCGCGCTGAACGGAGGAGTCGGGCGTGAGCTCGACGACCTTGATCACGTTGATCAGCTTGTTCAGCTGCTTGGTGACCTGCTCGAGCAGGTCCGTGTCGGCGTCGACGACCACGGTGATCCGGGACAGGCCCTCGACCTCCGTGACGCCCACGGCCAGCGAGTGGATGTTGAACGCGCGCCGGGCGAAGAGGCCGGCCACGCGGGTCAGCGTGCCGGGCACGTCCTCGACGAGCACGGACAGGGTGTGGCGTTCCATCGGTTGCCCTCCTCAGTCTTCCTGGTCCCAGTCGGGCGTCATGCCCCGGGCCACCTGGATCGCGTCGTTGCTGACCCCCGCGGGGACCATCGGCCAGACCATGGCGTCGCGGGAGACCACGAAGTCCACGATCACGGGCCGGTCGTCGATGGCCAGGGCCTGGCGGATGGTGTCGTCCAGGTCCTCCCGGCGGTCGCAGCGCAGGCCCGCGGCGCCGTAGGCGTCGGCGAGCTTGACGAAGTCCGGCACCCGAGCGGTGTCGTGGCCCGTGTTCAGGTCCGTGTTCGAGTAGCGCCCGTCGTAGAAGAGGGTCTGCCACTGGCGCACCATGCCCAGCGAGGAGTTGTTGATCACCGCGATCTTGATGGGGATGCGGTTGATCACGCACGTGGCGAGCTCCTGGTTGGTCATCTGGAAGCAGCCGTCGCCGTCGATGGCCCAGACCACGCGGTCGGGTTCGCCCACCTGCGCCCCCATCGCGGCGGGGACGGCGAAGCCCATCGTCCCGAGGCCGGCCGAGTTGAGCCACTGGCGCGGCCGCTCATAGGCGACGAACTGGCTGGCCCACATCTGATGCTGGCCGACGCCGGCCACGTAGGTGGCCTCGGGGCCCGACAGGGCCGACAGACGCGAGATCACCTCCTGGGGCGCGAGGAGGCCGTCCTCGGTCTCGGTCCAGCCCATCGGGTAGGTGTCCTGCAGGCGCCGCAGCACCGCCCACCAGTCGGCGAGGTCGGGCAGCGCCTCGGTGTCCGTCGCGAGCTCGGCCACCAGGTCCGGGATGATCTCCTTGACGTGGCCGACGATCGGCACGTCCGCGGTGCGGTTCTTGGAGATCTCGGCCGGGTCGATGTCCGCGTGGATCACGCGGGCGCCGGGGGCGAACGAGGGCAGGTGACCGGTCACGCGGTCGTCGAAGCGGGCGCCGAGCGTGATCAGCAGGTCGGCCTGCTGGAGCGCGGCCACGGCGGGGACGCCGCCGTGCATGCCCGGCATGCCCAGGTGCTGGGGGTGCGAGTCGGGGAAGACGCCGCGGGCGGTGAGGGTGGTGACCACCGGGGCGCCCGTGAGCTCGGCGAGGGCGCGCAGCTCCTCGTGGGCCTCGCCGCGGGCCACGCCGCCGCCCACGTACAGCACGGGGCGCCGGGCCTCGCGGATCAGCCGGGCGGCCTCGCGGATCTGCCGGGGGTGGCCGCGCAGGACGGGGCGGTAGCCGGGCAGGTCGATCCGGGGCGGCCACGCGAACTCGAACTCGCCCTGCTGGGCGTCCTTGGTGACGTCCACGAGCACGGGCCCGGGCCGGCCCGTGGCGGCGATGTGGAACGCCTCGGCGAGGGCCTGGGGGACGTCCTCGGGCCGGGTCACGAGCCGGGAGTGCTTGGTGATGGGCATCGTGATGCCCACGATGTCCGCCTCCTGGAAGGCGTCCGTGCCGATCGCGGCGGAGGAGACCTGGCCGGTGATGAACACGACCGCCTGGGAGTCCATGTGGGCGTCCGCGATGGCGGTCACCAGGTTGGTGGCGCCGGGACCGGAGGTGGCGATGGCCACGCCGACCTTGCCGGTGGCCAGGTGGTAGCCCTGCGCCGCGTGACCGGCGCCCTGCTCGTGGCGCACCAGGATGTGGCGGATCCGATCGGAGTCCATGAGCGGGTCGTAGGTCGGCAGGATGGCGCCGCCGGGCAGCCCGAACACGTCCGTGACCCCCAGCTCCTCCAGGGAGCGGATGATGCCTTCGGAGCCGGTCATCCGGGTCGGCTCGACGCGGGAGCCCTCGCCGGGCACCCGCGGCTCGACGATCTCGGGCCGGGGGGCCGGACGGCGCTCCTGGACCCGGGCGGTCTCCGTCGGGCGGGAGGCCGGCGTCGGGACCTGCGGGACCGCCGCGCGGGCGTCGCGGGGGGTCGTGCTCATGGGGTCACCTCACTGCGTTCGTCGCTGCGTGTCCGTCGCGGGGGCGTCGGACGGTCGTCGTTCGGATCCGTCGGGCGTCGGGGACCGTGGCCGCGTCGATGACGGATCGGGCCGGCGTGGCGGAGTCTGAGGTGGGGACACGGGCCGCCGGGTCCTTCGGGGGTGGTCTCAGTATCGACAGCCGTGCGCCCCGTCCGCCATCGACCACCCGCCTGTCTCGCAATGTGAGATAAAGCGTCACATCGTGAGACGACCGAGCGGTCGGGGTCGGATCCCGGGCCTGAGCCCACCCTAGTCAGCCGCCGCGGGGGCGGCCGCCTTCACCCACGTTCCGTGACGGAGCACCCCGCGCACCTCGAGCTCCGGGCCGAAGACGACGGCGTCCGCTCGGCTCCCGACTCGGAGCCGGCCGACGTCGGGGAGCCCCAGGGCGTCCGCGGGCGCGGCCGTCGCCGCCCGCAGCGCGGCGTCGAGGTCGACCCCGGCGGCGACGGCGGAGCGCACCGAGCCGGCGAGCGTGGCCGTGGACCCGGCGATGGCCCCGGCTGCGCCATCCGCGCCGACCACCCGCGCGACGCCGTCGTGGACCCGGACCCGCAGGGGTCCGAGGGAGAAGTCGCCGTCGCCGCAGCCGGCGGCGGCCATCGCGTCCGAGACGAGGATCCACCGCTCCCCCGCCTCCCGGGCGACCCGCCGCACCGTGGCCGGATGCAGGTGGACGCCGTCCACGATGGTCTCGATCCCCACGCGGGGGTCCTCCAGCAGGGCGACGGCCGGCCCGGGCTCGCGGTGGTGGGCGGGCCGGCACGCGTTGTGCAGGTGGGTGGCCATCCGCGCGCCCGCCTCGATCGCCGCGCGCGTGACCTCGTAGGACGCGTCGGTGTGGCCGATCGCGACGAGGACGCCCGCCGCCCGCAGCGTCCGCACCGCGTCGAGGGCGCCCGGCAGCTCGGGGGCCAGCGTCACCATCGCGAGGCTGCCCGCGCCGGCCTCGACGAGGCGCGCGACGTCGTCGGGGGCCGGGGCGCGCAGGGACGCGGCCCGGTGCGCGCCGCGGTGCCGGGGCGAGAGCCAAGGGCCCTCGAGGTGCACGCCGGCCAGCACCCCCTCCGCGCACAGGGGCGTCAGGGCCGTCAGCTGCGCCGCGAGCGCGTCGACGTGGTCCGTGACGAGGGAGGCCACCACCGTGGTCGTGCCCGCACGGGCGTGGGCCGCGGCCGCCTCGCGTGCCGCGGCCGCGCCGGACTCGAAGGCGTGTCCGCCGCCGCCGTGGCAGTGCACGTCCACGCAGCCGGGAGCGAGGAGGCCGTCGCCGAGGTCGTGGACGGGGCCGCGGGTGCGCGGCGGGTCGCCGGTCCCGACAGCCACCACGCGGCCCTCGGCCAGGGCGATCCAGCCGGAGCCGCCGAGGCACTCGCCGTCATGGACGCGGTCCGCGCGCAGCACCGACGGGGATGCGACGGCCGGCGACGCCTGCTCGGCGCGCGGCCGGTGAGGGACCGAGGCGGGCACGGATGCACCTTCCGGGGTGGACGGGTCGATGGACGAGGGGCGCTCAGAGGCCCTGCCAGGACGGCTTGGCCTCCCCCATGTGGCGGTACTCCCCCGCGAGTTCGAGGTCGCCGTCGAAGACGCGGGCGTCGTCCCGCCGGGTCTGCGCGGCGAGCAGCTGCACGTCCACACTGCCGGCGTCGGGCAGGATGACGACCTCCATCAGCGCGCCTCCCGCCCGGGACGGGGCGCGGGTCCCCCGGCCCGGGCGGCGAGCTCATGCATGCTCATCCCCTGCTGGACGCGGCGTGCGGGCCGACCAGGCCTCAGCCCAGGTAGGCGCCCTCGGCGGCGGAGTGCACCAGCTTGGCGTACTTGCCCAGCACGCCCGTGGTGAACTTCGGCGCCACCGGCTCCCAGGACTCGCGGCGGGCGGCGAGCTCGGCCTCGTCCACGAGCAGGTCCATGGTGCGTCCGGCGATGTCCACGCGGATGCGGTCGCCGTCCTGCACCAGGCCGATCGGCCCTCCCTCGGCGGCCTCGGGGGCGATGTGGCCGATGCACAGGCCGGTGGTGCCGCCGGAGAAGCGCCCGTCGGTGATCAGCAGGACGTCCTTGCCCAGACCCGCGCCCTTGATGGCGCCGGTGATCGCGAGCATCTCGCGCATGCCCGGGCCGCCCTTCGGGCCCTCATAGCGGATGACCACGACGTCGCCGGCGGCGATGGTCCCGTCCTCGAGGGCGTCCATGGCGGCGCGCTCACGGTCGAAGACGCGCGCGGTGCCCTCGAAGACGTCCGCATCGAAGCCGGCGGACTTCACGACGGCGCCCTCCGGGGCCAGCGAGCCGTGGAGGATCGCGATGCCGCCGTTGGGGTGCAGCGCGTCGTCCATGGTGCGGATGACCCTGCCGTCCACCGGGTCCGGATCGAGCGCGGCCAGGTTCTCGGCGAGGGTCTTGCCGGTGACGGTGAGGGTGTCACCGTGCAGCAGGCCCTCGTCCAGCAGGGCCTTCATGACCACGGGGACGCCGCCGATGCGGTCCACGTCCGTCATGACGTACTGGCCGAACGGCTTGAGGTCGGCGATGTGCGGGGTGCGGTCGGCGACGCGGTTGAAGTCGGACAGCTGCAGGTCGACGCCCGCCTCCCGGGCGATGGCGAGCAGGTGCAGCACGGCGTTGGTGGAGCCGCCGAAGGCCATGGTCACGGCGATCGCGTTCTCGAACGCGGGCTTGGTCATGATGTCCCGGGCCGTGATGCCCTGGCGGAGCATGTTCACCACGGCCTCGCCGGAGCGGCGCGCGAAGGCGTCACGGCGACGGTCCGCGGAGGGGGCGGCGGCGGAACCGGGCAGGGACATGCCGAGGGCCTCGCCGATGGAGGCCATGGTGTTGGCGGTGTACATGCCGCCGCAGGCGCCCTCGCCCGGGGCGATGGACTTCTCGATGCGGAGCAGGTCCTCCTCGGACATGAGGCCGCGGGCACAGGCGCCGACCGCCTCGAAGGCGTCGATGATGGTCACCTGCCTCTCGGTGCCGTCGGTCAGGCGGGCGACGCCCGGCATGATCGAGCCGGCGTAGACGAACACGGAGGCCAGGTCCAGGCGGGCGGCGGCCATGAGCATGCCCGGCAGCGACTTGTCGCAGCCGGCGAGCAGGACGGAGCCGTCCAGGCGCTCGGCCATCATCACGGTCTCCACCGAGTCGGCGATCACCTCGCGGGAGACGAGGGAGAAGTGCATGCCCTCGTGGCCCATGGAGATGCCGTCCGAGACGGAGACCGTGCCGAACTCCAGCGGATATCCGCCGGCGGCGTGGACGCCGTCCTTCGAGGCCTGGGCGAGGCGGTCCAGGGAGAGGTTGCAGGGCGTGATCTCGTTCCAGGACGAGGCGATGCCGATCTGCGGCTTGCCGAAGTCCTCGTCCCCCATGCCGACCGCGCGGAGCATGCCGCGGGCGGCGGTGCGCTCCATGCCGTCGGTGACGTCGCGCGAGCGCGGCTTCATGTCGGGGGCGGCGGACGGGGTGCTGGGAGTCGACGCGGCGGAGTCCATGCCGCGGAGTCTAGTGAGCACGGCGCGAGAGGGCCGGAGCGACGTCCCCGTGTGACGGGCGCGGCGGCATGACACGTGCGGACGGGTCCGCGTACGTTGGGGTCATGGACACGCCCACCCTGCACAGACGGCTGCGCCGCGTCTTCGATGCGCGCGTGTTCAACCATGGCGACTACAACGTCGTCTACGGCCAGCCCTCGGGCTCCTCCTCCCCCCTCGTCATCGGGTACCGCCACCAGCCGCTCGAGATGCTGCTGTGCCCGTTCGACCCCACCTCCACCCCGGACGACCACGACCGCCGCACCCCGGGCGTGGCCGAGGACGACCCGCACGGCCCGGTGACCGAGGCCTCCGCAGACCGCGCCGACGTCGTCGGGGTGGGCCTGGCCAACGTGGCCACCGTGGCGGACACGGGCAGCGGCTATCAGGTGGAGACCGTCACGGGCTTCCGCACGTGGTTCGACGTCCCGGAGCACACGCGCGTCCCGGTGGGTGACCTCACGGAGGACGGCACCGCGGAGCTCGACCAGGCCGAGGACGCCACCGACTTCCACGCCTTCATGACCGCGTTCATGGATGAACTGGACCGCCTCTACGCGGCCCCGGAGCCGGACACGACGGACGTCACGCCCCCCGATTTGCACGGCGTCTGAAACCCCTGGTAGGGTTTCACCTCGTTGCACGGCGCACCGGAGAGATCCGAGAGGCGGTGCGGCACCTGCACCTCTAGCTCAACCGGTAGAGCATCTGACTCTTAATCAGCAGGTTCCGGGTTCGAGTCCCGGGGGGTGCACCACACGAAGCGAAGGCCCCGTCTCCACGGAGACGGGGCCTTCGTCGTCCCCGCTCCCCGGCAGGCCCCACCGTAGGCTTGGGCCCATGACCGACACGACCCAGCACCGCCTCCAGCCCGGCGACACGGCACCTGCGTTCACCCTCCAGGACCAGGAGGGCCGGCCCGTCTCGCTGCGCGACAGCGCGGGCAAGCACACGATCGTCTACTTCTACCCGGCCGCGTCCACGCCCGGCTGCACCACGGAGGCCTGCGACTTCCGGGACAGCCTCGCCTCCCTCACCGCGGCCGGCTACGTCGTCCTGGGGATCTCCCCCGACCCGATCGGCAAGATCATCCGGTTCGCCGAGCAGGAGGGCCTGACGTTCCCCCTGCTCTCGGATGAGGACCACGCGGTGGCCGAGGCCTACGGCGCCTGGGGCGAGAAGAAGAACTACGGGCGGACCTCCGAGGGCCTGATCCGCTCCACGATCGTCGTCGGCCCGGACGGGGAGGTCACCCACGCGCAGTACAACGTGAAGGCGACCGGCCACGTGGCCCGACTGCGCCGCACCCTCGGCCTCGACGAGGCCTGATCCGCGCCCGCAGCGCCCGGGCACCACACGGTAGGATCGGGCCTCGCCCCGTGCGCGGGGTGTGCGCGGGCGTGGCGGAACTGGTAGACGCGCTGGATTTAGGTTCCAGTGTCCTGGACGTGGGGGTTCGAGTCCCCCCGCCCGCACTCCCCGGGCCCGCCCGATCCCGACGTCACCTGCCAGAGGAGGCCGCCATGCAGCCCACTCGCCGCGCCTTCCTCGGCGGGGGCCTGGGCCTGCTCGGCCTGGGCGCGGTCGGCTGCACGACGTCGCCCGCGGCGCCGTCCACCGCCGCCCCGACCTCCTCGGGACCGGGTCGGCTGCTCGTGGTCGGCGCCCCGGCGCGGGCGCTGACGCGGGATCCGGCCCGTGCGCTAGACGTCGAGTCCTTCCGTCTGATCCGCCAGGTCTTCGAGACGCTGCTCGGCGTGGACCCGGACACCGGCGCCCCCACGCCCCGCCTCGCCGAGCGGCACGAGGAGTCCGACGGCGGCCGCCTCCACACGTTCCACCTGGTCTCCGGGGTGGTGTTCGACGACGGCGAGCCGTGCGACGCCGCCGCCGTGGTTGCGAACATCGAGCGGTGGGCCGCCGCCCCTGCGCCCGTGGACGGGACCGTCACCCCGCCCTCCTCGTTCGTCTCGGCCTTCGGCGGATACGCCGGGGACGCGGACTCCGCCTTCGCCGGCGTCGAGGCGCACGGAGAGCTCGAGGTGCGGCTGCGCCTGCACTCCCCCCGCCGTCACCTCGCGGCCGCGCTGGCCTCGCCGGCCTTCGGGATCTCCTCGCCGGCCTCGTGGGACCGCACGGTCGACGTGGACGGCTCCGAGGTCACCACCCCCGCCGGCACCGGCCCCTACCGCTGGGCCGACGCCGCGGAGACCGCCGAGCTCACGCGCGCCCACCCGGGCGCCTCGGGCGCGACGATCCTGGTCCCCAGCGCCGGCCACCGCGGCTCCGATCCGGCGGCGTACCCGGTGGCCGTGCAGGCGTGGGGTCGGGCCTCCGTGCGCCTGCGGGAGCTGCGGCGCGGCACGGCGGACGTGATCGACGTCGTCGCCCCCGGCCAGCTGCGCCCCCTCGTCGAGGCCGGCACCCAGGTGCTGCCCCGGGACCCCCTGGGCGTGCTCTACGTGGGCATGAACCTGGACCACCCGCGCGTGCGCTCTCAGTACCTGCGCCAGGCGATCGCGTACGCGGTGGACCGCCCGCGCATCGCCGGCAGCGACGTCTTCCTCGAGGGCACCCGCCTGGCCCACGACCTCGTCCCCCCGTCCCTCGGCGTCGGCGACGAGGAGGCGCGGCGCTACGACGTCAACCCGGGCCGGGCCCGCGAGTTCCTCCGCCTGGCAGGATACGACGGGGAGCCGTTGGAGTTCCTCTACCCGGCCGGCACGGCCCGCCCCTCCCTGCCCGAACCGGAGCGGGTCTACGCGATGGTCGCCCGCGACCTCGGCGCGGTGGGGATGCACATCGTGCCCGTGCCCGTGCCGGAGGACCAGGACTACCTGCACGCCGTGGTCTCCCGACCCACCCGAGCCCTGCACCTGATGGGCCGCACCGGCGACTACCGCGACCCGCACGCGTTCCTCGAGCCCTTCGCACGCTCGGGCCGCGCCGAGACCGGCTACCGCAACCCGCGCGTCGTCGAGGACGTGGACGCGGCGGCGGCCGAGACCGACGACGACGCGCGCCGCGGCCTGTTCCGCCGCGTCGTCCGGGCCATGGCCCTCGACCTGCCGGCGCTGCCGCTGGTCTACCCGATCTCGGCCCTGGCCACCGGCCCGCGCGTGGCCTCCTACCCGACGTCGCCGCAGCTGGACGAGCCCTTCTCGCGCGTCAGGCTGACCGAAGGCTGAACGCACCGGTAGTACAGTGGGAGATCACGGCGCCCGGCCCGACCGCCACTGCTCGGCCTGGTCGCACTGCGCCCACCCGCCGTCGTTCTGCTTCAGGAGTTGACCGTGCCCACCACCTCGTCCACCGCCACCCACGACGTCGTCCTGATCGGCGGCGGCATCATGAGCGCCACCCTGGGCGTGCTGCTGCAGAAGCTCGAGCCCACCTGGTCCATCGCCCTGTACGAGAGCCTCGACCAGGCCGGTCTGGAGTCCTCCGACCCGTGGAACAACGCGGGCACCGGCCACGCCGCCCTCTGCGAGCTGAACTACTCGCCCATGGACAAGAACGGCCGGGTGGACGTCACCAAGGCGCTGGGCATCAACGAGCAGTTCTGGACCACCCGCCAGTTCTGGTCCTCCCTGGTGGCGGACGGCACGCTCAAGGACCCCAAGTCCTTCATCAACCCGCTGCCGCACATGTCCTTCGTGTGGGGTGACGACCACGCCGACTACCTCCGCGCCCGCTACGAGGCCATGTCCGCCCAGCCGCTGTTCGCCGGCATGGAGCACAGCGAGGACCCGGAGCAGATCCGTGCCTGGGCCCCGCTGCTGATCGAGGGCCGTGAGTCGGGTCAGCGCCTGGCGGCGTCCCGCAACACGGGCGGCACCGACGTGGACTTCGGCTCCCTCACCCGCCAGCTCGTCACGGCCATGGCCGGCGCCGGCGCCGAGGTGCGCTTCGGTCACAAGGTCACCGGCCTCACCCGCGGCACGGACGGCCGCTGGGAGGTCAAGGTCAAGAACAAGGCCGCCGGATCCGAGGTCGTGGACCGCGCCCGCTTCGTCTTCGTCGGTGCCGGCGGCGGCGCCCTGCCCCTGCTGCAGAAGTCCGGCATCCCCGAGGTCAAGGGCTTCGGCGGCTTCCCGGTCTCCGGCCAGTTCCTGCGCTGCACGGACGAGTCCGTGGTCAACCAGCACATGGCCAAGGTGTACGGCCAGGCCGCCGTCGGCGCCCCGCCGATGTCCGTGCCCCACCTGGACACCCGCTTCGTCAACGGCAAGCGGTCCCTGCTGTTCGGTCCCTACGCCGGGTTCTCCACGAACTTCCTCAAGACCGGCTCCTACCTGGACCTGCCGCTGTCCGTGCGCCCGCACAACCTCAGCACGATGCTGGACGTGGCCAAGGACAACATGGACCTGACCAAGTACCTCGTGACCGAGGTGCTGAAGTCCCGGGACAAGAAGATCGACGCGCTGCACGAGTTCTACCCGGAGGCTGACGGCGGCGAGTGGGAGCTGATCACCGCGGGCCAGCGCGTGCAGGTGATGAAGCGCAAGGGCCGCTTCGGCGGCGTCCTGCAGTTCGGCACCGAGGTCGTCACCCACGCGGACGGCTCGCTCGGCGGCCTGCTCGGCGCCTCGCCGGGCGCCTCCACCGCGGCCCCCATCATGGTGAAGCTGCTCGAGCGCTGCTTCCCCGCGAAGATGGCCGGCTGGGACGGCACGCTCAAGGAGCTCATCCCGTCGCTGGGCCACACGCTCAACGACGACCCGGCGCTGCTGGACGAGGTCCGCACCGTCACGGACGCCGCACTGAAGCTGGCCTGAGGCCGCGATGGGAGCGCTCGCACGGTTCTCACTCGGCCGGCGGGCGCTCGTGGCGCTCGTCACCGTGTTCATCGCGGTCTTCGGCGTCCTCTCCGCCGGGCAGCTCAAGCGGGAGCTGATCCCCCCGCTCGAGCTGCCCGTCATCTCCGTCTCGACGCTCTACCCGGGGGCGTCCCCCGAGGTCGTGGACGCGCAGGTGGGCGAGCCCCTCGAGACGGCCCTGCAGGCCGTGGAGGGGCTCGAATCCTCGCGGTCCACGTCGCAGTCCGGCTTCAACGCGGTCCAGCTGGAGTTCGCCTACGGCACGGACCTGAACCGGGCCCGGTCCCAGGTGGACCGGGTGGTCGCCAACCTGGGGCCCCAGCTGCCGGAGGAGGCGGAGACCTCGTCCTTCGCGGGCTCCGTCTCCGACTTCCCGGTGGTCTTCCTCGCCCTGTCCGGGGACGAGGACCTCAACACCCTGCGCCGCCGCGCCGAGGACGTCCTGGCCCCGCGACTGCAGAAGATCGACGGCGTCCGCGGCGCCGACGTCCTGGGCGGCACGGACGAGAACGTCTCCGTGGTCCCGGACCCGGCCGCGCTCGCCGCCGCCGGGCTGACCACCTCCGACATCACCGACGCACTCGAGGAGAACGCCGGCCTCTTCCCCGTCGGCCAGGTCACCGAGGGCGCGACCACCTATCCCGTCCAGGCGGGCGCCGCCGTCGAGGACCTCGAGGGCCTGCGCGGGATCGTCGTCGCTCCCTCCGGCGACGGCGAACCGCGCACCCTGGACGAGGTCGCCGACGTCACCCTCGTGGCCGCGGCCCCCACGTCCCTGACCCGCACCGACGGGGTGCCGACGCTGTCCGTCTCCGTGACCGCGACCCCGGACGCCGACCTCGTGGCGGTCTCCGAGGCCGTGCGCGACGCCCTGCCGGAGCTGGCGTCGCTGGTGGGCGGCGGCGCGGACCTGACCGTGGTGTTCGACCAGGCCCCGTTCATCCAGCAGTCCATCGACACGCTGTTCCAGGAGGGCCTGCTGGGCCTGGCGTTCGCCGTGCTGGTGATCGCCGTGTTCCTGCTCTCGGTGCGCTCCACCCTCGTCACCGCCGTGTCCATTCCGCTGTCCCTGCTGGCCGCCCTCATCGGGGTGGCGGCCTTCGGCTACTCCCTCAACACGCTGACGCTCGGGGCGCTGACGATCTCGATCGGTCGGGTCGTGGACGACGCGATCGTGGTGGTGGAGAACATCCGTCGGCACCTCGGCCTGGGCGCCGACCGGCGCACCGCGATCCTGGACGGCACGCGCGAGGTCGCCACGGCGATCACCGCCTCCACCCTCGTCTCCGTGGCCGTGTTCCTGCCCATCGCCTTCGTGGGCGGCCTGGCCGGCGAGCTGTTCCGGCCCTTCGCCGTGACCGCCACGGTCGCCCTGTTGGCCTCCCTCGTCGTCGCCCTGACGATCGTGCCGGTGCTGTGCTGGTGGTTCCTGCGCGACCCACGGCGTGGGGCCGAGACCGCAGCCGCGCCCGCCGTCCCCGGCGACCGGCCCGTGGCGGCCGGCGGGTGGCTCACGCGGGCCTACCGACCGGTGCTGCGCTGGACGCAGCGGCACACCGTGGTCACCCTCGCCGCCGCCCTGGCGCTGCTGGCCGGCACGGCCGCGCTGGTCCCGCTGATCCCCACGAACCTCCTGGGCGACTCGGGACAGAACTCGTTCGTCGTCACGGCGGAGCAGGAGCCGGGGGCGTCGCTGGAGACGACGGCCGCCGCCGCCGAGCGCATCGAGCGGGTGCTGCTGGACACCGACGGCGTCGAGACGGTCCAGTGGACGGCCGGCACCGCCGCCGGTCCGATGGGGGCCTTCGGCGGCTCCTCGGCGGACCGGGCGCGGTTCACGGTGGTGACCGACCCGGATGCCGACCAAGGGGCCCTTCAGGACGGGGTGCGCGCCGAGCTCACCGGTCTCGACGGCGTGGGCGACGTGTCCGTCTCCACACAGCAGGGGCCGAGCGGCGGCCAGGACATCGAGGTGTCCGTCTCCGCCCCCGACCCGCAGGCCCTCACCGCGGCCGCCGATCAGGTCGCCCAGGCGCTGCGGCCCGTCGAGGGTGCCCGCGAGGTGACGACGCCGGCCTCGGACCTGCGCCCGACGTTCCAGGTGGACGTGGACACCGTCGCCGCCGCCCGGCTCGGCCTGACCGAGGAGGCGGTGGCCGGCCAGGCCGCCGCCGCCCTGCAGGCCGTGCCCGCGGGCGAGGTCCGCTTCGGGTTCGAGAGCTTCGCGGTGCAGCTGGGTGACCCGGAGCCGGTCGAGTCCCTCGACGCCCTGCGCCAGGTGCCCGTGGAGACGGCCGAGGGACCCGTGCCGCTGGGGGACCTCGCCGAGGTCTCGCGGGTGTCCGTGCCCGCCCGGGTGACGTCCTCGAACGGCGAGCGGACCGCCGTCGTCACGGTGACCCCGGACGACGAGGACCTCGGGGCCGTCTCACGCCGGGTCACGCAGGCCGTGGCGGAGCTGGACCTGCCCGAGGGCGTCACCGCGGCCGTGGGCGGCGCGGCGGAGCAGCAGGCGCAGACGTTCCGGGACCTCGGGCTGGCGTTGCTGGCCGCCGTGGCGACCGTGTACGTCGTGATGGTGGCGACGTTCAACTCGCTGCGCCAGCCGCTCGTGCTGCTCGTGTCGATCCCCTTCGCCGCCACGGGCGTGTTCCTGGCGCTGCTGGCCACCGGCACGCCGCTGGGACTGTCCACGATGATCGGGCTGCTCATGCTGGTGGGCATCGTGGTGACGAACGCGATCGTGCTGATCGACCTGATCAACCAGTACCGACGCGACCGCGGAATGACCTTGGACGAGGCGATCGAGGTGGGCGCGCTCAACCGCGTGCGCCCGGTGGTGATGACGGCCCTGGCCACGGTCCTGGCCATGACCCCGATGGCCCTGGGCGTCACGGGGCACGCGGGGTTCATCTCCCAGCCCCTCGCGGTGGCCGTGGTGGGCGGCCTGGTGTCCTCCACCCTGCTCACCCTCGTGCTCGTGCCCGTGCTGTACCGGCTCACCGAGGTCCGCGGGGAGCGCCGCCTGCAGGAGGAGCGCCGTGTCGCGGCCGAGCGGGAGGCGCAGCGCGTCGCGGCGGAGCGGGCGGCCGAGCGGGAGCGCCGGGCCGAGCAGGGAAGCGCGGCCCCGTCCGAGCTCGACGCCGGACGCCTCGGCCGACTCCGGCAGCGCCTCCGCCGGCGGTGGCGCCGGGCCTGACCTCACGCGTGGCGCGGACCGGGGCGGCGGGGCGCACCCCCGCCGCTCAGGCGCCGTCGTGCACCGCGAGGCTCGAGCCGCGCCGGTCCTTGCGCACCTCGAGGCGCACGCCGATCTCCTGCCTCATCCGTTCGACGTGGGAGACGAGGCCCACGGTCCGGCCGCCGGTCCGCAGGGTGTCCACGACGTCCAGGACGTCGTCGAGGGTGTCCGCGTCGAGCGAGCCGAAGCCCTCGTCCACGAAGAGCGTGTCCAGTTCGATGCCGCCGGCTTCGGCCTGCACGGTGTCCGCGAGCCCCAGGGCGAGGGCGAGGGAGGCCATGAAGGTCTCGCCGCCCGAGAGCGTGGCCGGGTGGCGTGTCTCGTCCACGTAGTGGTCCCGGATGACGAGTTCGAGGCCCTTGTTCCCGCGCCCGCCCACGGCGTCGGAGTACTCGATCGAATACCGCTGGTCCGTCATGGCGAGCAGACGCTCGGTGGCCGCGGCGGCGATCTCCTCGAGCCGCCCGGCGAGGACGTAGCTCGTCAGGGGCATCTTGAGCAGGTTCTCCCCGCCGCCGCGGACGAGGTCGAGCAGAGCCCGCACCCGCGTGTGCTCGGCGATGAGCCCGGCGGACCGCTCCAGGACCTCGGTCAGGGCGGCCGACAGCCGGCGCACCGTGGCGACGAGCGAATCGAGCCGCCCGACCGCCGTCGCCCGGGACGAGCTCGTGGCCTCGGCCGCGGCGAGCGCCTCGGCGGCGGCGCGGGTCTGCTCCTCGGTCGGCGGCGCGACGCCCGCCTCGGCGAGGGCGCGGCCCCGGCGGACGGGCTCGCTCGTCTCGAGCTCGGCGAGGCGGGCCCGTTCGGCGTCCCACTCCTGCACGGCGGCCGTGCGGGCGGCGGCGTCCGTCTCCTCGAGGCGGGCCGCGCGCGCCGCGTCGACGTCGTCGAAGTGCTGTTCGGCCAGCGCGGCGGTGAGCGCCTGGCCGGTCTCGTCCGCGACCGCCCGGGCGCGCGCGTCCTCGTCCTGCGCCGCCGCGAGCGCGGCCAGGACCCGGCGTGCGGCGGTGACCTGGTCGCCGCGGGCGTCGAGGGTCTCGGCGTCGCCGCGGGCGGCCTCGACGGCGTCCCGCAGCTCGGTCAGCCGGGCGGTGCGGTGGGCGGCGGCCTCGGCGAGCCGGCCGTCCTCGGCCGCGAGCGCGGCGGCGGTCTCGTCGGCCCCGGCGAGCGTCTTCTCGGCGGCGGTCAGCCGGCGGCGGTCCGCGGCGAGGTCCTTCGCCGCCTGGTCCAGCACGGCCCGTTCGGCCTCGGCGCGCTCGAGCGCCTCTCGCGCGGCCTCGGGTGCGAGCCCGGCGGCGGCCTCGCGCGCCGTGCGGAGGGTCTGCTCGGCGGCGCGCAGGGCGGTCTCGGCGTCGGCCGCGGCACGGTCGGCCGCGGTCCGGGCCTGCTCGGCGTCCCGCACGTCCGCCTCGGTCACCGTGGTGTCCGCGGTGGCGGCCGGGGCCGGGTGCTCGGGCGAGCCGCACACGGCGCACGGCTCGCCGGGCACGAGCCGCTCCGCCAGCTCGGAGGCGGCCTGCTCGTACCGGGCACGCAGCAGACCGACGTGCCGTTCGGCGGCCTCACTCCGCCGCTCCTGTGCCTCCCGATGGGCCCGGGCCGCGGTCTCGACCTCGACGGCGCGGGCAGCCGCGGCCTCGGCGGCCGTGCGGCGCGCGGCGGCCTCGTCCACGGCGCGGTCCACGGCCTCCCGGGCACCGAGACGCTCGGTGCCGCGTTCGACGGCCGAGCGGAGTGTCGCGACGGCCGCCTCACGCTCGGGGCGGGACTCGACCAGGGCGGCGCGGTCGCGGTCGATCTCGGCCCGCCGCTCCGCCGCGGCGGCCGCCTCCTGCTCCAGCTCGCGCATCCGGTCACGGTCCCGGACGGCGCGCGCCACCGCCTCCGCGGCGCGCTCGGCCTCCCCCAGCGCCTGGCGGGAGGCGGGCGCGTCGGCGGCCCCGTCCGCCCGGGCGGCGGCGAGCCACGCCGCCGCGATCGGCTCGTCCTCGACGTGCGCCAGGGCCTGCGTCACCGCCTCCGACGCGGTGCCGGCGACGTCCGCCGCCGCGGCGGCCCGGTGCACGGCCGCGAGCACCCGCCCGGCGCACTCATGGGCGTCGACGGCGCGGCGCCGCGCGGCGGCGGTCTCGGCCTCGGCGTCGTGGTCGCGTCGACGGCGCCCCCACGCCTCGGCCGCGGCCAGGTCCCGCCCGCGGGTCTCCAGCTCACGCGCCGTCCCCCGAGCCTGCTGCTCGGCGGCGCGGGCCATGGCGAGGCCGGCCCGTGCGTCCTCCTGGGCGCGACCCGCGCGCTCGGCGGCGAGGGTGAGCAGCCGCTCGTCCGTGTCCGGTGACGGCTCCGGCGCATGCCAGTCCGGGCCGAGCGCCTCGTGGAGCGCCTCGGCCAGCTGCGCCCGCGCGGTCCGGGCCACGTCCGCGTCCACGGCCACCGCGGTGTCCAGCCGGGCCGTCTCGCCGCGCAGGTGCTCCTCGACGCCGTCGAAGCGCTGCGTGCCGAAGAGCCGCCGCAGCAGGGCGCGGCGCTCATCCGACTTCGCGGTGAGGAACTGGGCGAACTGCCCCTGGGGCAGCAGGACCACCTGCATGAACTGCTCTGCGTCCAGGTGCAGGACGTCCGCGATCTGCTGGCCCACCTCGTCCGCCCGGGTGAGCGGCGCCGTCCATTCCCCGGCCACGCGTTCCCGCAGGGAGACCGTGGCCGGCGTGGTGACGGTGGCACCCCCCGCCGCGCTGCGTCGCCGGCGGGGCCGCTCGTGCTTGGGCGAGCGGACCACCTCGAAGCGCCGGCCCTGCACGGTGAACTCGACCTGCACCTCGGGGATCACCGCGCCGGGCTCGCGCAGCGTGGTCACGAGCGACTCGGCCGACCGTCCGCCCGGCACGGTCCCATAGAGGGCGAAGCACAGCGCGGCCAGCACGGTGGACTTGCCCGCGCCGGTGGGCCCGTCCAGCAGGAACAGGCCGGCCGCGTTGAGCCGGTCGAAGTCGACGTCCTGCGCCTGGGCGTAGGGCCCGAGCCCCTCCAGGCGCATCCGGTGGATCCTCATGCGCGCACCTCCGCCGCGCGGGCGGCCTCGAGGGCGTCCCCCAGCAGGTCCCGCTCGGCCTCGTTGGCCGGCCGCTGCCGGACGTGGTCCACGAAACCGACCGCGAGCGCGTGGTCCGAGGGCGCCTGCCGCAGGACCTGGGCGTAGGTGCGCTCCCGGGCCCGCCTCCCGCCGGCCGGTTCGTGGCGGAAGACGAGCACGGAGGGGAACCGCGTCTTGAGACGCTCCAGGGCCCGCTCGGGGCGGTCGTCGTCGGTGACGGTGACCTGCACCCAGCACTGCTCCGCCCACGCGAACTCCGGGGACTCCAGCAGGTCCTCGATCGGCCCGGACAGCACCGCCAGGCGCCGCCCGGCGTCCCAGTCCACGGCCTCGACGTCGGTGACGGCCCCGCCCGTGACGTGGACGAGCCAGCCGCCCTTGCGGTGGCCCGCCTCGGAGAAGGAGTACGGCAGCGGAGAGCCGGAGTACCGCACGTGCTCGGCCAGCCGCTGCCGGCCGTGCAGGTGGCCCAGGGCCGCGTAGTCGAGCCCGTCGAACACGGAGACCGGCACCTGCCCCAGCGTGCCCACCAGCATCTCGGGCGGGGCGTCCGGCTCGACGTGCTCCCCTTCGCCGATGTCCCGTTCGGACTCGGAGCCGTGGCCCCCGGCCGCGAACAGGTGGGCCAGCACGACGCCGGCCACCGGCTCCGGCGCCTCGGCGCGGCGGGCGGCCAGATCGGCGTGGACGCGGCGGACCGCCTCCGTCAGCACGGCCGTGTGGTGGGGCTCCACGCCCCAGGCCGGTCCCTGGTGGCGCGGTTCGAGGTAGGGGATGCCGTAGACGGCGACGGTCTGGCCTGTACCGCCGTCGACCCCGGGCTCGGTGAGCAGCACGGGGCGGTCCAGCTCCGCCGCGTCCGCGCGCACGTGCACGCCCGCGGCCGCCAGGAGTCCGCCGCCGAAGCCGAGGCGCACCGCCGAGTCGTGGTTGCCGCTCGTGAGCACCACCTGGGCGCCGGCCGCGTGCAGCCGGGTGAGCGTCCGGTCCAACAGCCGGACGGCGTCCGCCGGCGGCAGCGCGCGGTCGTACACGTCCCCGGCCAGCAGGACGGCGTCCACGCCGCGCTCCGTCACGGTCGCGACCAGGGCGTCCAGGACCTCCTCCTGGGCCTCGAGCAGCCCGGTGCCGTGGAACGACCGGCCCAGATGCCAGTCCGAGGTGTGCAGCAGGATCATGCGGCCCACTCTAGGGAGGCTGCGGACGGGATAAGCACGACGCGGCGCAGCTCGTACGATGGCGGCATGTCCGCCACCGCGCCCGAGCCCACCGCCTCCTCGTCCACGCCCCTGCCCGGCCCCGAGCACGCCGACCGGGTCCTGGCCCTCCTCGCGGCCGGTGCCGCCGGGGACGCGCTGGGCGGCGTCGTCGAGTTCACCCCCGCGTCGGGGATCGCGGCGGTGCACGGCCCCGCCGGCGTCACCGACGCCGCGGACCTGCTCGCCCAGGAGGGCGCCCACGCCCTGCCGATCACCGACGACACGCAGCTGACGCTGTACGTGCTCGACGGCCTGCTCGAGTGGATCGAGTGGCAGAACGACGGCGTCCCGGCCGATCCCGCCGCGTGCGTGTGGCTCGCGTGCCTGCGCTGGTTCGCCACGCAGGACGGCGCGCTGCCCGAGGACGCTCCCCCGGCCCCGCCCCGCTGGATCGACGCGCACGCGGAGCTGAAGGTGCGCCGCGCGCCGGGCACGGCGTGCCTGAGCGGGCTCGCCGAACCGGGGATGGGCCTGCCGGGCGACCCGCACAACCCGGGTTCGAAGGGCTGCGGGACGGTCATGCGCTCGGCCCCGTACGGGATGGTGCCGGGGCTCGAGGATCCGCACGTCGTGTCCCTCGCCCGCCAGGGCGCCGTCCTCACGCACGGCCACCCCACCGCGTGGGTCGCGGCGGCCGCGTACGCCCTCGTCATCGCGGCCCTGCTGCGCGGCCTGGACCTGGCCGCCGCGGTCGCGCACGCCCGCGCGTGGCTCGACGGCCTGGGCGAGGAGGCAGAGGAGACCCGCGCCGCCGTCGCCGCGGCGGTCGACCTGGTCGGCACCGTCGACGCCGACCCCGGCGCCCCCGGCGCCCTCCCCACCGCGCTCGGCGAGGGCTGGGTCGCGGAGGAGGCCCTGGCCATCGCGCTGTATGCCGCGCTCACCGCGCAGGCGGCGCACCCGGCCGATCCGGCGGCGGCGCTCGCCCTGGCGCTGCGGATCGGCGTGAACCACGACGGCGACTCCGATTCCACGGCCTCGCTGGCCGGGCAGGTGCTCGGCGCGGCGCACGGCACCGCCGTGTTCGGTGCGCACGACCCCGCGGACCGCGCCGCGGCCGAGGCCTCCGTCCCGGGGTGGATCGCCGAGCGCGAGGTCATCCTGGAGGCCGCCCGGCGCTGGAGCGCCGCGACCACCTGAGCGGTTCAGCGCGCGGCGTCCGGCCAGTTCCCGTCGAGCATCTGCAGGAACTCCCCCTCGGAGACCAGGGCGATGGCCTGCCCACGCTCCCGCCGGCGCAGGGCGTCCCGCGTCTTGCGGTGCGCCAGCGCCGTGGTCACGGCCTGCGGTGCCCCGTCCTCGGCGCGCGGGCGGTGCAGGTCCGCGGCCTCGAAGCCGTCCCCCACGACGAGCATCGTGGTGGCCGCGCCCACCCGGTTCGCGGTCTGCGCGCCGTGCGCGGCCGCGCGCGTCTTGGCACTCTGACGCGACATGCCGATGCCGCCCGTGAACACCACGGTCTGGCCGAACAGGGGGTGGCCCGGGTCGGCGGCCGGGTTCGGAAGCGGATTGACGCCCTCGTCCGGCCAGCGCATGAAGTCGGGCATGGCGCGTTCGTCCCGCAGCGGGACCCGCGCGTCGAAGACGCCCTCGGTGCGCCGGGCCTGGCGGGTGGCCTTCGACTCGGCGCCCGATCCCGCCGCCTTGGGGGCGAGGACGCTGACGCTCAGCCCCTGGGCCCGCATCAGGCGGTCGACGCCGCGGCCGGCCGGCGCGTCGGTCAGCCCCGGCAGGACCTCCGCGTCGGCCGGCGGCGCCCCCAGCACGCGCCGGCCGATGTCCACGAGGATGGCCGCGCAGGCCTCGGCGTCGGCCAGTGCGTCGTGGTGGCGTCCCGGGGTGAAGCCGGCCTCGCGCGCCGCGGAGGGCAGGGCGTACGAGGGCAGGTCGTAGACGCGGCGCGCCAGCACCAGGGTGCACACGAACTCCAGGCCCGGCACGTCCCGCCCGGAGACCTCGAGGCCGGACTCGATGACGCCGACGTCGAAGCCCGCGTTGTGCGCCGCGAGCACGTCCGTCCCCACGAAGTCCGCGAGCTCGTCGTACACCTGCGCGAACCGGGGGGCGTCCAGGACGCGGTCCTCGGTGATGCCGTGGATGCGCACGTTGCGGGGATCGAACCGGTCGAAGCCCACGGGCGGACGGATCAGCCACTCAGCACGGTCCACCATGACCCCGTCCCGCACCCGAACGGCGCCCACGGCACACGGGGAGCCGCGGAAGCCGTTGGCGGTCTCGAAGTCGATCGCGGTGAAGTCCAGCCCCGGCACGGGGGCGCGCCCGCCGCTCACGGGCGCGCGTCGAGCGCGTCCACCAGGTAGGGCAGCAGCGCGCGGAAGGCGTGCCCCCGGTGGCTGATCGCGTTCTTGTCCTCGGGGCTCAGCTGCGCGGTGGACACGTCCCGGCCCTCGGGGCGCAGGATCGGGTCGTAGCCGAAGCCGCCGTCCCCCACGGGCTCGCGCAGCAGCGTGCCGGGCAGGCGGCCGTGCTCGACGTGCTCGACGTGGATGGCCCGGGCGCCCGCGGTGTCCGGGCCGCTGGGGACCGCGAGCGCGGCGGCGCACACGAACTGGGCACCCCGATGCTCGTCCGGCACGTCGGCCAGCTGGGCCAGCAGCAGCTCGAGGTTGGCACGGTCGTCCCCGTGGCGCCCGGCCCAGCGGGCCGAGAAGATCCCGGGGGCGCCGTGCAGCACGTCCACGGCCAGACCGGAGTCGTCCGCGACGGCGATCAGCCCGGTGTGCGCGGCCACGGCGCGGGCCTTCTTCAGCGCATTCTGGGCGAACGTGACGCCGTCCTCGACGACGTCCGGGGCGCCCACGGCGCCCGCGTCCACCACCGCGGTCTCCATGTCGAGGCCGGGCACGGCGCCGGCGAGCAGCTGCCGCAGCTCGCGCACCTTGCCCGCGTTGTGCGTGGCGAGCACGATGCGGGCGCCCTCCGGCGCACCCGACGACGAGGAGGCGGCCGGCCCGCTCACGCCCGGTCCTCCGTGGCGGCGGCCAGGGTCTCGGCCTGGATGCGGGCCAGCTCGCCCGTGCCGATCAGGGCCAGGTCCAGCAGGGTGTCCAACTCGGCGCGGGTGAACGGCGCGCCCTCGGCGGTGCCCTGCACCTCCACGAACTCCCCGGCGCCGGTGACGACCACGTTCATGTCCGTCTCCGCCTTCACGTCCTCCACGTATGGCAGGTCGAGGACGGGCACCCCGTCCACGATGCCCACGGACACCGCGGCGACGGAGTCCTTGAGGACGGCGGCGCCCTTGGCGAGGATCCCCTCGCGCCGCGCCCAGGCCACCGCCTCGGCGAGGGCGACGTAGGCGCCCGTGATGGCGGCGGTGCGGGTGCCGCCGTCGGCGTCGAGGACGTCGCAGTCCAGGACGATGGTGTTCTCCCCCAGGGCGGACAGGTCGATGACGGCGCGCAGGGACCGGCCGATCAGGCGGGAGATCTCGTGGGTGCGCCCGCCGATCCGGCCCTTGACGGACTCGCGCTGGTTGCGCTCGTTGGTGGCCCGCGGGAGCATCGCGTACTCGGCGGTGACCCAGCCGGTCCCCTCGCCCTTGAGCCAGCGCGGCACGCCCTCGGTGAAGGAGGCGGTGCACAGCACGCGGGTGTTCCCGAACTCGATCAGGGCCGAGCCCTCCGCCTGCCGGGACCAGCCCCGGGTGATGGTGATGGGGCGCAGCTCGTCGACGGCGCGGCCGTCCGGGCGGGGGGCGGTGGTGGCGGGAGAGCTCATGGTCTCCAGTCTAGGCACGCCCTCAGACGCCGTAGCTCAGCCCCGAGACGGCGACGGCCAGCGGGCCGTCGTAGACCGCGCGGGCCTCCTGGACGGCGCGCTGCGGATCGTTCCACACCGGCAGGTGCGTGAGCAGCAGCTTCCGGGCCCCGGCCTGCGCCGCCGTCTCGCCGGCCCGTCGGCCGGTCAGATGGACGCCGTCGATGCCGTCGTCCCGGCCCTCGTGGAAGGCGGCCTCGCACAGGAACATGTCCGCGTCCCGCGCGGCCTCGACGAGCCCCTCGCACGCGTCGGTGTCCCCGGAGTAGGTGAGCACGCGGGTGGTGAGGCCGCCGTCGTCGTCGACGCGGTCCACCTCGACCCGGATCGCGTAGGCCTCGTCGATGGGGTGGCGCACGGGGACCGGGGTGAACCGGAACGGACCCAGCCGCTCGGTCCGGCCGGCAGTCCAGCACCGGAACTCGAAGTCCTGGTGCATCCCCGGCTCGGGGTCCATCCCGTACGCCTCGGCGATGCGGTCGGCGGTGCCGGCGGGTCCGTAGACGGGCAGCCGGCCGCGGCCCCAGCCGGCCGGGTTCCAGCGGATGGCCACGTGCATCCCGCACAGGTCCATGAAGTGGTCCGGGTGCAGGTGGGAGAGCAGGATGCCGTCCAGGTCCTCGAGATCGACGTAGCGCTGCAGCACGCCGAGGGCGCCGTTGCCGAGGTCCAGCAGGATCCGCCACGTGCGCGGGGTGACGCCGTCCTCGGCCACGCCCTCGGCGGTCAGGAGGTAGCACGAGGCGGGCGAGCCCGGGCCGGGGAAGGACCCGGAGGCCCCGATGATGGTCAGCTTCACGTCACACCCTCCTGCTCGGCGCCCGGCCGCACGGAGGCCGTCGAGCGCGTCGGGACCGGCGCAGCCGCGGGGCGGGGCGCGCCGATCGTCTCCAGGCGTCGCACGGACTCGACCTCAGGTCCGAGGAAGCGGCGCGCGAGGGCCTGGAAGTGGTCGGGGTCGCCGGTGGCGGCGAAGCGGTGGCGGGTGGCCTGGCCGGAGCCCGCGGCCGAGTGGGGGTGCTCGAGGCCGAGGCGGACCAGTTCCCGGTAGAGGTCCTTGGCGGTCTCCTCCGCGGAGGAGACGAGCGTGACGTCCTCCCCCATCACGAGCGAGAGCGCGCCGGTCAGCAGCGGGTAGTGGGTGCATCCCAGCACGAGGGTGTCCACGCCCGCCGCACGCAGCGGGGCCGTGTACTCCCGGGCGGTCTCCAGCAGTTCGGGGCCGGTGGTGATGCCGGCCTCCACGAACTCCACGAACCGCGGGCACGCGACCGAGGTGATCTCGAGGTGCGGGGCGGCCGAGAACGAGTCCTCGTAGGCGCGGGACCCGACGGTCGCCTCGGTGCCGATCACGCCGATCCGGCCCGTGCGCGTGGCGGCCACGGCGCGGCGCACGGCGGGCTGGATCACCTCGATCACGGGGATGCCGTGGCCTCCCGTGTAGCGCTCGCGAGCGTCGCGCAGCACGGCGGCCGACGCGGAGTTGCACGCGATCACGAGCGCCTTCACGCCGCGCGCGACGAGCTCGTCCATGATCGCCAGGGCCAGGGCCCGCACCTCGGCGATGGGCCGCGGGCCGTACGGCGAGTGCTCCGTGTCGCCCACGTAGAGGATGGACTCGTGGGGCAGCTGGTCCATGATCGCCCGGGCCACGGTCAGCCCGCCCACGCCCGAGTCGAACACGCCGATCGGCGCGGCGGCGTCCACGACGGTGCGCCGGCCGGTCACTGCTCGCCCTCCGCGTCCCCGGCGCCCGGCGCAGACTCGTCCGATCCCTCGGGCAGCTCGCTGAGCATCTCCGTCATGAGCGTCTCCAGCAGCCACGAGGTGAAGTTGTAGAGCAGGGCCATGGTGGACTCGACGTCCTCCGCGCTGCGCCAGTCGTCCACGGCGTGCACGCGAGCGGCGTCCTCCTCGGTCTCGACGCCCAGGCGGGCGGCGAGGACGAGGCGCACGTCGTTGAGCGCGCGGCCGAAGGCCGGCGCCTGGTCGTGCGGCACCTCCACGCGCGTCGAGCGCAGCAGCTCGAGTGCCAGGCGCGCGTCCGCGAGCTTGCCCTCGGACAGGGCGTCCTCGGTCAGGGCCCGGTGGGCGCCCTGCTCGGCGGCGCCGGCCTGGGGCATCGCATCCGGCAGCAGGCGTGCGACGGCCGGGTCGGCGGGGGCCGAGCGCTGCGACTCCGGGCCCTGGCTCAGGTGCAGGCCGGAGACCAGCCCCCAGAACGCGGCGTCGGACGCGTCCAGTCCGGCCACGGGGCCCGCGTCCTCCGCGGCGGACGCGGACGGCGGCGCCGCCGGGATGTCCTCGGGCGTGTCGACGCCGTCGTTGGCGGCCACGGCCCCGGCGGGGTCCGCCTCGGCGGGGCGCACGTCCGCGCGTCGGCCCTCGAGCAGGGCGACGACGTCCCTGACCAGCCCGCGCAGCAGGCGCACCTCCGGCAGCTCCAGCTGCGCCGTGTACCCCCGCCGCGTCCAGCGGAACCGCTCTGCCATGCCCCTCCTCAGTCCTCCGCCTGCTCCAGCGTGGCCCACAGCCCGTAGCCGTGCATCGCGCCCACGTGCAGCTCGGCCTTCTCCTTGGTGCCCGTCGCCACGACGGACCGGCCCCGCTCGTGGACCTCGAGCATGAGCCGCTGCGCCTTGGCCGCGGAGTAGCCGAAGTGGGTGCGGAACACGTAGGCGACGTAGCTCATCAGGTTCACCGGGTCGTTCCACACCACGACGTTCCACGGCCGGTCCCGGGCCGTGTCCTCGTGCGGCCGCTCCAGCAGGGCGGTGTCGGTGGCGCCGGCGGGGACGGACTCGCCCGGCGCCGGACGCACGGCGCGCGGCGCGGACGGATCGTGGCGGGTCAGCACGGACATGCGCCCCAGTGTACGAGGCGGGCGGGCCAGGACCGGCCCCGCGACGGTCCACTAGGGTGGGCGCGTGAGCCAGAACCCCGTGCCCAGCGCCCCGCGGACCGCCGACGACTGGCAGATCCCCACGGCGCTGATGACCGACCACTACGAGCTGACCATGCTCCAGGCCGCGCTGAAGGCCGGCACCGCGCACCGCCGCTCCCGCTTCGAGCTGTTCACCCGACGCCTGCCCAGCGGCCGCCGCTACGGCGTGGTGGCCGGCGTGGGCCGCGCGCTGGAGGGCCTGTCCCGCTTCCGGTTCGACACGCCCGAGCTCGACTTCCTCGCGGACACCACCGCCCTCGACGACGCCACGCTGGCCTGGCTCGCCGACTTCGAGTTCACGGGCGACATCGTGGGCTACGCCGAGGGTGAGGCCTACTTCCCGCACTCCCCCCTCCTGCAGGTGGAGTCGACCTTCGCCGAGGCGTGCATCCTGGAGACCTACCTGCTCTCCATCTACAACTACGACTCCGCCGTGGCCTCCGCCGCCTCCCGCATGACGGCGGTCGCGGACGGCCGCCCGTGCGCCGAGATGGGCTCGCGCCGCACGCACGAGGAGTCCGCCGTGGCCGCGGCCCGCGCCGCGGCCATCGCGGGCTTCACCGCGACCTCGAACCTCGAGGCGGGCCGCCGGTACGGCATCCCGACCGTCGGCACCGCCGCCCACTCCTTCACCCTGCTGCACGACACGGAGCGCGCCGCCTTCGAGGCCCAGGTCGCCGCGCTCGGAGCGGACACCACCCTCCTCGTGGACACCTATGACGTGGAACAGGGCGTGCGCACCGCGGTCGAGGTGGCCGGCCCGGCCCTGCGGAACGTCCGGGTCGACTCCGGCGACCTCGTGATCCAGGCCCACCGGGTGCGCGAGCTGCTCGACGAGCTGGGCAACACCGAGACCGGGATCATGGTCACCTCGGACCTGGACGAGTACGCGATCGCCGCCCTGCGCTCCGCCCCCGTCAGCTCGTACGGCGTGGGCACGCGCCTGGTCACCGGATCCGGCGCGCCCACCGCCTCCATGGTCTACAAGCTCGTGGCCCGCCAGGACGACGACGGCACGTGGGTGGACGTGGCCAAGGCCAGTTCCGGCAAGGCCAGCCGGGGCGGCCGCAAGGAGGCCGCGCGCCGCCGAGACCCGGGGGGCCGGGCCACCGCCGAGGTGATCGGCGTCAACCGCGGCGCCGCGCCCGACGCCGACGACCGTCCCCTGCTGCACCGTTTCGTGCACGCCGGCGAGCTGGCCGAGGGCTGGACCGGTCCCGAGGCCGTCACCCGTGCCGCCGAGCGGCACGCCGCCTCCCTGCGCGAGCTGCCCGCCTCCGTGGGCCGCCTGCAGCCGGGCGACCCCGCCATCCCGACCATCTTCCTGGAGGACTGACCCGTGGAGAACCTGAACCGCGCCCTGGTGATCGTGGACGTGCAGAACGACTTCTGCGAGGGCGGCGCCCTCGGCGTGACCGGCGGCGCCGCCGTCGCGGCCGGGGTCAGCGAGCACCTGGCCGAGCACGCGGACGCCTACACGGCCGTGGCCGCCACGCGCGACTGGCACGTCGACCCGGGCACGCACTTCGCGGCGGCCACCGGTGCCGAGCCGGACTTCCGCACCACCTGGCCGGTGCACTGCGTGGCCGGCACCACCGGCGCCGAGCTGCACCCCGACCTGGACATCGAGCACCTCGACGCCGAGTTCCTCAAGGGCCTGCACACGGACGCCTACTCCGGCTTCGACGGGGCCCTCGGCGAGCCCGACGCCGTCCCGACCGGGGCCGCGGGCGAGCGCCCCTCCGGGACCGTCGGCCCGTACGGGGCCACCGCCGTGGCCGCGGCCGCCGTCGAGTCCGGCGCCCCCGGCCTCGACGAGTGGCTCCGCGAGCAGGGTGTGGACGCGATCACCGTGGTGGGCATCGCCACGGATCACTGCGTGCGCGCCACCGTGCTCGACGCCCTCGACGCCGGCTACGAGGTCACCGTGCTGACCGACCTGGTGGCCGGCGTCGACGAGGCGGCCGCCCAGGCCGCGCTCCACGAGATGGAGGCCGCCGGGGCCATCCTGGCGACCTCGTGAGCGGGTTCGGCCCCGAGCGGCGCCCGCGTCGCCTCTGAGGCGCCGCACGTCGGGACAGTGACGAAAGTCACGACGTGCGGCATGATGGGGGCACGCGGCCCCGGCGGGCGTGCCGGAGCCGGTGCCCGACGCAGAGGAGGAGAGCAGCCATGACCGACTCCCCCATCGCCGCCGACCGGGACGGCATCCGCTACCTCTCCGGGGCGATCCCGGCCGCCGACGACGTCCGCGCCCTCTACGACGCCGTGGGCTGGTCCGCCTACACGGCGGACATGGACACGCTCATGGGCGGGCTGCAGGGCTCGGCCACGGTGGTGACCGCCTTCGACGGCGGCCGTCTCGTCGGTCTGGCCCGCGTGGTCTCCGACGGCCACACCATCGCCTACCTGCAGGACATCCTCGTGGATCCGGGGCACCAGCGCCGCGGCATCGCCTCCGAGCTGCTGCGCCGCGTCTTCGCCCGGTTCGGCCACGTGCGTCGGCACGTGCTGCTCACGGACACCGAGGAGCGCCAGCGCGCCTTCTACGAGGCCCATGGATTCCGCGAGTCCCGTGACGTGGAGGGCGACGAGCTGCGCGCCTTCGTGCGCTTCCAGTCCCGGGACGGCTGACCCCGGCGCGCGGGCGCCCGCGGCGCTCCCGACGGACCTCAGGTCCGGCCGACGAACCACCCGCGCAGGGTGCTCAGCCGCTTCTCCAGCTGCTCGCGGGAGGCCTGGGCCACGGCGGGGCCGCCGGAGATCTCCCGCAGGCGGTTGTGGATCACCCCGTGCGGCTGGCCGGAACGGGCAGCCCAGGCGGACACCGTCTTGGACAGCTCGGAGCGCAGCTCCTTCATCCGCCGGTGGTCCACGACGTCGGCGGGCTCGGCCGCCTGCGCACGCGGCCGGCGCTGGATCTGCTCGGCCTGCCGCTGCCGCAGCAGGGCGGAGACCTGCTCGGCGTCCAGCAGGCCCGGGATGCCGAGGAAGTCCTGCTCCTCCTCCGAGCCGACGGCGCCGCCGAGGCCGAACTCGCCGCCGTCGAAGAGCACCTTGTCGAAGCTGGCCCGGGACTCGAGGGCCTCGAACTTCTCCCGCGTCAGCGCGTCCGAGCCGCTCTCGGCCCGGTTGGCCTCCGCGATCAGGTCCTCCTCGGGGGCGTCCTCGAGGTCCTCGACCTCGACGGCGCCCTCCTTGCGGTCCAACGCGTGGTCCCGCTCGAGCTCCATCTCGTTGGCCAGCAGCATGAGCGCGGGCACGGACGGCAGGAACACCGAGGCGGTCTCCCCACGCCGGCGGGAGCGCACGAAGCGGCCCACGGCCTGGGCGAAGAACAGGGGCGTGGACGTGGACGTGGCGTACACGCCCACGCACAGGCGGGGCACGTCCACGCCCTCGGACACCATGCGCACCGCCACCATCCACCGCTCGTCCGACGCGGCGAACTCCTCGATGCGATCCGAGGCGCCCTTGTCGTCCGAGAGGATCACGGCCGGCCGCTGGCCGGTCAGCGCCTCGAGCTGCGCTGCGTACGCGCGCGCGTCCTGGTGGTCCGTGGCGATCACGAGGCCGCCGGCGTCGGGCACGTTGCGGCGCACCTCGCTGAGCCGCCGGTCGGCCGCGCGCAGCACGGACGGGATCCACTCGCCCGCCGGGTCCAGCGCGGTGCGCCAGGCGGAGGCGGTGATGTCCTTCGTGGCGGCCTCGCCGAGCTGAGCCTCCATGACCTCGCCGGTGGAGGTCTTCCAGCGCATCTGCCCGGAGTAGGCCATGAAGATCACCGGGCGCACCACGTGGTCCCGCAGCGCCGGGCCGTAGCCGTACGTGTAGTCCGCCTTCGACCGCTCGATGCCGTCCGGGCCGAGCTCGTAGCGGACGAAGGGGATGGAGGCGGTGTCGGAGCGGAACGGGGTGCCGGTCAGGGACAGACGCCGCGCGGCCGGCTCGAACGCCTCGCGGATGCCCTCGCCCCAGCTCAGGGCGTCGCCGCCGTGGTGGATCTCGTCGAGGATCACGAGGGTCTTGGCAGCCTCGGTGCGGTTGCGATGCAGGACGGGCTTGTTCGCCACCTGGGCATACGTCAGCGCCACCCCGCGGTACTCGGCGCCGTGCCGCCCGTCCGCGTTCTTGAAGTTCGGGTCGATCGCGATGCCCACGCGCGCGGCGTTGTCCGCCCACTGGCGCTTGAGGTGGTCCGTGGGCGCGACGACGGTCAGCCGCTGCACCACGCCGGAGTCCATCAGGATCTTGGCCACGCGCAACGCGAACGTGGTCTTGCCCGCGCCGGGGGTCGCGACCGTCAGGAAGTCCTGCGGCGCGGTCTCGAGATAGCGCTCCAGCGCCTCCTGCTGCCACTGGCGCAGCTTGGGGGCCGTCCCCCACGCCGCGCGCTCGGGCATGGCGGGGGGAAGGTCCTCGCCGATGTGGAACAGGTCGTGCTGGACGCTGCCGTCCGGGGTGCCGCTCGTCAGGGAGCGGCCGTCAGCCACGGCCGCGGCCTCCGAACCAGCCACCGCGCTTGCCGCCGCCGTCGCCGTCGCCGCCGTCCTGCGGCTCGCGCAGGCCCTCGTAGATCTCCTTGCACGTGGGGCACACGGGGAACTTGTTCGGGTCCCGGCCCGGCACCCACACCTTGCCGCACAGGGCGATCACGGGGGCGCCGGTGACGGCGGACTCCGTGATCTTCTCCTTGCGGACGTAGTGGGCGAAGCGCTCGTGGTCGCCCGGCTCGATCTCCTGGCGCAGCTCCTCACGCTCGAGGACGGACGTGCCGCCGCCGGCGGGCGCGAAGGGGTCGTTCAGGTCGGGTTCGCCGGTCACACTCATGCGGGCCAGTCTAGCCGCGCCCCTCAGAAGGCGGCCACGGCCTGGTAGGTCTCGGCCTGCGCGCGGTCGTACCAGCGCGCCCCCAGGCGCACACCCAGCCACAGCGCGACGGCGCCCCACGCGAGCCCGAGCGCCACCGTCACCCAGCCCCACACGGCGGCCCCGGTGACGAGCCGGACGACGAAGGGCACCAGGAACGGCACCGCGAGCGCCAGGCTCACCAGCATCGCGGCGCCCTGGACGAGCATCGTCCGCATGGCCGCGCCCTGCGGCGTCGCGAACGGGCTGTCCCCCGGCTTCGGAACCGGGTAGACGAAGCGGGCGGAGACGAGTGCGGACAGCCCGGCGGTCGTCCCGAACAGGCCGAGGGCCAGGCCCAGCATCGGCGCCAGCAGGGACCAGTCACCCGCCGCCGCCACCGTCGCCGTCGTCACGAGCAGGATCATCGGCACGCCCCAGCCCGCCAGGCCCAGGACCCGGCCCCAGCGGTCGTCCACGCCCCGCACGCCCGAGACGACGTGCAGGTGGAACGCCGTGTGGTCGTAGGCGATGTCCGCGGAGATCGAGTAGGCCAGGGACCAGGCGGTGATGGGCCCGAGGACCAGCAGCAGGCCCAGTCCGGGACCCCCCTCCGCGGCCATGCCCCCGGTGAACCACAGCAGGACGGCCATGAGCGGGATGATGATGAGCCCGGCCGCGTACCGCGGGTCGGCCAGCCAGTAGCGCTGGGCGCGGGCCGCGATCGCGGTGCGCGGGCCCGTGGCCGGTCGGCCCAGCCAGCGCAGCGGCGTCGGGTCCGCTCCCGCGGCGACGCGACGGGACCGACCGCCGCCCACGGCCACCGGCTCCACGGTGCGGCGCACGGCCAGGTGCCACAGGGCCAGGGCGGCCAGGCACCAGGCGGCCGCCACCGCGAGGTGGAGCGCGACGGCGGCGCCGCGGCCCTCGGCGGCCGCCCACGCCGCGGCGGGGCCCGCCCCGAACGGGGTCCACGCCGCGCCGCGGGCGATCTGGGGCGCGATCGCCAGGAAGTCCTCGAACGACGCGATGGCCCGCGAGAGGGCGAGGCCGCCGAGCATGAGCGGGATGAACAGCAGGACGGAGACGACGTCCCGCACCCGCCGCCGGCTCGCGTAGGCGGCCAGGAGGCCGGCGAGGCCGGAGCCGATCGCCACCGCGGTCACCGCGGCGAGCGCGCCCCCGACCAGGCCCGCCGCCAGCGCGGCCGGCCGGTCCCACCAGCTGGCCCCCAGGCCCACCAGCACGGCCAGCGTGGCGAGCCCGACCGGCGTCGTGAAGGCGCTCAGGACCAGCCCGGCGATGAGGGTGCGGGCCGGGACGGGGAAGAGCACGAAGCTGTGCGGGTCGAGCGTGGCGTCCACGCCCGTGACGAACGGCGGGATGACGAGCCAGGCGAGCACCACGACGGCGGCGACCAGCACGGTCGTCGCGCCGCGGGCCTCGTCCGGCAGGGCGGGCAGGCCCGTGACGAACAGCGTCACGGCCACGGCGGCCATGCCGAGCACATACAGCGCGCCGAGCACGCTCACCACCAGGGTGAACGGGGACCGGCGCCACTGGTTCAGGGTCAGCGTCCAGCGCAGTCGGACGAGCGTCAGAGCCATGCCAGCCCCTCCGAGCCGTGGCGGCCGCCGACGAGGTCCACGAAGCGGTCCTCGAGGTCGCGCCCGTCCCGGACCTCCTCGAGCGTGCCGGCGGCCCGCAGCGTTCCGGCCGCGATCACGGCGACGTGGGTGCACGTGCGCTGGACGAGGTCCATCACGTGGCTCGAGACGATCACGGTGCCGCCCCGCTCCACGTACGAGCGCAGGATGTCCCGGATGTTCGCGGCGGAGACCGGGTCCACGGCCTCGAACGGCTCGTCCAGGACGAGCAGGTCCGGGGCGTGGACCATGGCGGCCGCCAGGGACACCTTCTTGGTCATGCCGGCGGAGTAGTCGGCCACGAGCGTGCGGCCGGCGTCCTCCAGGTCCATCACCCGCAGCAGGTCCGCGGTCCGCTCGGCCACGGTGTCCGCGTCGAGGCCATGCAGCAGCCCGGCGTAGGTCACGAGCTGCGCGCCCGTGAGGCGGTCGAAGGTGCGCACGCCGTCGGCGAGCACGCCGACCCGCCGCTTGGCCTCGAGGGGCTGCTCCCACACGTCGACGCCGTGGATCCAGGCACGGCCGTGGTCCGGGCGCAGCAGCCCGGTGGCCATCGACAGGGCCGTGGTCTTGCCCGCCCCGTTGGGCCCGACCACCCCGAAGAACGAGCCGGCCGGAACGTCCAGGTCCAGCGCGTCCAGCGCCAGCTTGTCCCCGAACCGCTGGGTCAGCCCGCGCGTGACGAGGGCGAGGTCCGGATCGGGGGTGTCGGCCGCACGCCGACGGGCGGCGGCCGCCAGGTGGGCGGGGACAGGCTCGGGCGCATGGGGAGTCATGCCTGGGACGTTACCCACCGTCAGGCGGACACGGCGTCGTCCTCAGGGATGAACCGTGGGTCCCTCAGAACAGCGCTGCGGCCAGTCGGCGCCGCGAGGCCTGCACGCGGGGGTCGTCCGTGCCCACCACGGTGTAGAGGTCCACGAGGTGGGCGCGCGCCGTCTCACGGTCGTCGCCGGGGTGGAGGGCGATGAACCGCACGAGCCGGTCGAAGGCGTCCTCCACGTGGCCGCCGAGCACGTCCAGGTCGGCGACGGCGAGCTGGGCGGCGACGTCGTCCGGGCCGTCCGCGGCCGCCGCGCGCACCGCTGCGGCGTCGGCGTCGCGGGTGCGCAGCATGAGGCGGGCCGCGGACAGGCCCTGCTGGGCCACGGCGTCCGCGGGGCTGTCGGCCAGCGCCGCCTCCCACGCCGAGACGGCCCCGGGCAGGTCGTCGGCGGCGAGGGCCTCGTGGGCGGCCCGGTGCAGCGGCGGCACGGGCGGAGCCTCCGCGGCCGCGGCGCCGGCGTCCTGGCGCGCCGGGGCGACCGCGGGCACGGTGCCGGCGACACCGTTCTCACGGGCCACCTCGAGGATCTCCCCCATGAGCTGGCGCAGCGTCTCCTCCGGCACCTCCTGATTGACCAGCGGCACCGGCTGCCCCCCCACCACGGCCATGACCGCGGGGCCGGCCCCCAGGCCCAGCGCCTGCAGCACTGCGGGCTCCTTCGCCACGTCCAGACGCGCGAGCACGAGCCGTCCCGCCTGGGCGTCGACCGCGTCCGCGAACTGTCGGTAGAGCGCCTCGCTCGCCGCGTCCCCGGGCACATGCAGGTGCAGCAGCACCGGCACCTGGGCGGAGAGCTGGACCAGCTGCTGCAGCAGACCCTGGTCGGCGTCCGCGATGACCCACGAGCCGCCGCCGGCGCCGGCGTCGGCCCCCGGCGCGGTCCGTCCGGCCGAGGCCGGGGTGCCGAGAGAGGACAGGTCGACGGCGCCGCGCAGGTGGGACGGGGCGTCGGAGGGGGGCTGGGCGGTCACGTCGGTCACGATCCTTCCGGTCCGGGGCCGCCCCGTCGTCGGAGCGAGGGGCGTTGTCAGTGGGCCCCACGGTAGCCTCCCGGGCGCGGCGCGGTCAGTCCGGGGCCCTGACGTACGCTGAACGCGTGGAGGAGAAGGAGACCGCGTCCGGCCCGGACACCGCAGGCGTCCGCGCCTCAGCCGAGCCCGCGGGCGCCGAGCAGCCGCCCGTGGCCGGCATCCCCGCGCAGCCGGTCGAGGTGGCCGCCGCGCCGCCGTCGCACGGGCCGACTCCCGCCGGTCGTCGTCGACTGCTCCGCCTGGGCTCCGTCCTGCGGCGGCGCCGCCCCTTCCTCGCGGAGGACCGGGTGGACCCCGAGTCGGTCCCCGCCGACGGCGCTGCGGATCCGGCGGTCGCGGCCGTGGCCGTCGCGTCCCCCGTGCTGACCGGCTTCCTGCTCGCGGTGGGCGTGGCCCTGGCCATCGGCGTCGTCTCGGTGCTGCGCACGAACGGGCAGCTGATCGTGTGGATCGCCGCGGCCCTGTTCATCGCCCTGGGCCTGGACCCACTGGTGCGCCGGGTCGAGTCATGGGGCGCGCCCCGCTGGGTCGGCGTGCTCACGGCCGCGCTCGGCCTGGCCGCCGTGGCCGGGGCGTTCGTCGCCCTGCTGGTCCCCACGGTGATCGAGCAGTCCACGCAGCTGGTCCAGGACCTGCCGGCCATCATCGACGGGGTGATGCGGGCCGAGTGGTTCGTGCAGCTCGACGAGGAGTTCCACCTCCAGGAGGCCGTCCGCGCCCAGACCGAGCGCCTCGCCGCCGACGGCGCCGCCGTCACCGACCTGTTCGGCGGGCTCCTCGGCTTCGGCCAGACCGTGTTGAACGCCGTCTTCTCGGTGCTCGTGGTGGTCGTGCTGACGCTGTACTTCCTCTCCTCCCTGCCGCACATGAAGTACTGGGCCTACCGGCTCGCACCGCGCTCGCGCCGGCCGCGCATCGAGGCGCTGTCCGAGCAGATCACCTCCTCGGTCGGCCACTACGTGATGGGCCAGTCCTTCGTGGCCGCCCTCAACGGCGCGGTGGCGTTCACGGCGCTGGCCATCGCCGGCGCCCCCTTCGCCGTCCTGCTCGCCGCGATCGCCGCCTTCATGGCCTTCATCCCGCTGGTGGGCGCCGCGATCGGCGGCACGCTGCTGACCCTCGTGAGCCTGCTGACCTCGTGGCAGACCGCCGCCGTGTTCGCGGCCATCTACTTCGTCTACCTGCAGATCGAGGCCTACGTCATCTCGCCGCGCGTCATGGCGCGCGCGGTGTCCGTGCCGGCGGCCGTGGCCGTGATCGCGGTGATCGCAGGAGGCGCGCTGCTGGGCGTCCTCGGCGCCCTCATGGCGATCCCGCTCGCCGCCGCGCTGCTGCTTCTGGTCCGCGAGGTCTTCATCCCCCGCCAGGACGCCCGGTAGGCCCACGACGGCGGCGCGGCCCGGACCGTCGCGGTCAGCGGCTCGGGCGGGTGCGCCAGCACACCGGGTGCCAGTGCCGCCGGTCGGCGCCCGCGTCCTCGTCCCCCATGATCCAGTCGGCGCGCCAGGCCACGAGGTGCGCCTGGCCCTGCCGGATCACCCGGCCGCAGCCGGGGCACGTGTAGTCCTTCACCGCGCGCCACGCGGGGATCTGCCGGACGTGCCATCCGCCGTCGGACCCGGACTGGCGCGAGTAGCCCGCGTCCAGGCCGAGGAGCTCCTCGAGCGGGTCGGCGCGCCCCGGCGACGGCCGGGACCGCCGGGAGGCGCCGGAGGCCCCGCGCTCGCTGCGCCGAGGCGCGGACGAGCGGCGGGGGCGGTTCGAACGGGGCATGCCTCCATGCTGGCACACGAGCCGGTGGGCGCGGTCCGCCTAGGATGGACCGGTGCGACTCGTCATTGCCCGCTGCTCCGTGACCTATGAGGGCCGCCTCAACGCCCACCTGCCCACCGCCACCCGTCTGCTCATGGTGAAGGCGGACGGCTCGGTGCTGGTGCACTCCGACGGTGGCTCCTACAAGCCCCTCAACTGGATGTCGCCGCCCGCGACCCTGCACGTGGAGGAGCCCTCCCCCGACCAGGCCGACCAGGGAGTGACGCAGGTCTGGCGCGTGCAGGCCAAGAAGTCCGACGACCGGCTCATCGTGCTCATCGAGGAGGTCCTGGCGGACGACTCCCACGAGCTCGGCGTGGATCCCGGCCTCGTCAAGGACGGCGTGGAGGCGGATCTGCAGCGTCTGCTGGCCGAGCAGATCAGCCTGCTCGGCGACGGCCACACCCTCGTGCGCCGCGAGTACATGACGGCGATCGGCCCCGTGGACATCCTGGCCCGCGACGCCGACGGCGGCACCGTGGCGGTCGAGCTCAAGCGCCGCGGGGACATCGACGGGGTCGAGCAGCTCACCCGCTACCTCGAGCTGATGAACCGGGACCCGCTCCTGGCGCCCGTGCGGGGCGTGTTCGCGGCCCAGCAGATCAAGCCCCAGGCCCGCACCCTCGCCGAGGACCGCGGCATCCGCTGCGTCACCCTCGACTACGACGCGATGCGCGGCGTGGACGACGCCGAATCCCGCCTGTTCTGAGGCGCCGGGCGGGCTCAGCGACGCCAGAAGGACGACGCCGCGGACGGCCCCGCCTCGCTCCAGGCGCGCAGGGCGCCGGCGTCGTCGGGGTCGACGACGACGCGCACCGGACGTGCGCCGGCGCTCAGCTCCAGGACGGTCCGGCCGGCCTCGTCCGCCGGGAGGCGGTCGATCTGCAGGCGGCTCCGGTCCGCGCTCCAACGCTCCCGGGAGAGGCGCCAGGGCCCGGTGAGGCGCAGACGGGACTCGTCGTACACGCCGATCACGCGCTCACGCCCCGGGCCCTCCCGCTCCAGGACCGCCGGGAAGGCGGCCGTGACACGGGCGAGGGCCCGGCGCCGCATCACCAGGGCGAGTGTCGACAGCACGATGACTGCCACCACGGTCGCCGAGGCGATGAGCACCGGGCCCTCCACCGTCAGGTCCTGCCGCGCCGCGTCAGGCCGCCGCGGCGTCGCCCAGCCGGGCGGACGTCGCGGCGATCACGACACGGTCGTGGTCCACGGAGAAGAAGCCGCCGTGGGCCTGCGCCGTGACGGTGCCGCCGTCCGTGGTGCGCACCACGACCTCGCCGTCGCCGAGGACGGCGAGCATCGGGGTGTGGCCCGGGAGGATGCCGATCTCACCGTTGACGGTGCGCGCCGACACGGCCGACGCGGCGCCCGACCAGATGGACCGCTCCTCGGAGACGATCTCGACGTTGAGCTCAGCCATGATCGATCAGCCCTCGGCCTGGATCTTGGCCCACTCGCGCTCGACGTCGTCCAGGCCGCCCACGTTGTAGAAGGCCTGCTCCGCGACGTGGTCCAGGTCGCCGTCGGCGATGGCCTTGAAGCCCTCGACGGTGTCCTTGACCGGGACGGTGGAGCCCTCGACGCCGGTGAACTGCTTGGCGGTGTAGGTGTTCTGCGAGAGGAACTGCTCGATCTTGCGGGCGCGGCCCACGGTGATCTTGTCCTCCTCGGAGAGCTCGTCCACGCCGAGGATCGCGATGATGTCCTGCAGCTCCTTGTTCTTCTGCAGGATCTGCTTCACGCGGATGGCCACGTCGTAGTGGTCCTGGCCCACGTACTGCGGGTCGAGGATGCGCGAGGTCGAGGCCAGCGGGTCCACGGCCGGGTACAGGCCACGGGACGCGAGGTCACGGGTCAGGTTGGTGGTCGCGTCCAGGTGCGCGAACACGTTGGCCGGGGCCGGGTCGGTGTAGTCGTCCGCGGGGACGTACACGGCCTGCATCGAGGTGATGGAGTGGCCGCGGGTCGAGGTGATGCGCTCCTGGAGCACGCCCATCTCGTCCGCCAGGTTCGGCTGGTAGCCCACGGCGGAGGGCATGCGGCCCAGCAGCGTGGAGACCTCGGAACCGGCCTGCGAGAAGCGGAAGATGTTGTCGATGAACAGCAGCACGTCCTGGTTCTGCACATCGCGGAAGTACTCCGCCATGGTCAGCGCGGACAGGGCCACGCGCAGACGCGTGCCCGGCGGCTCGTCCATCTGGCCGAACACGAGGGCGGTGTCCTTCAGGACGTCCGCCTCGTCCATCTCGACCCAGAGGTCGTTGCCCTCACGGGTGCGCTCGCCGACGCCGGCGAACACGGAGGTGCCGCCGAAGTTGCGGGCCACACGGGTGATCATCTCCTGGATGAGCACGGTCTTGCCCACGCCAGCGCCGCCGAACAGGCCGATCTTGCCGCCCTTGATGTAGGGGGTCAGCAGGTCGATGACCTTGATGCCGGTCTCCAGCATCTCGGTGGAGCCCTCGAGGGAGGCGAAGTTCGGCGCCGGGCGGTGGATCGGCCAGCGGTCCTCGGCCTGCAGCTGCGAGGACGGCATGTCCAGGGTCTCGCCGAGCACGTTGAAGATGTGGCCCTTCACGGCGTCGCCGACCGGCACCGAGATGGGGGCGCCGGTGTCCACGACGTCGGTGCCGCGCACCAGGCCGTCGGTGGACTGCAGGGAGATGGCACGGACCATGTTGTCGCCGAGGTGCTGGGCGACCTCGAAGGTGACCGTGCGGCGCTGGCCGTTGAGGTCGATCTCAGTGGTCAGCGCGTTGTAGATCTCCGGCATCGCGTTGGCCGGGAACTCGGCGTCGATCACGGGGCCGATGACGCGGGACACGCGTCCGGTGGCACCGCCGGTGGGGGTCCCGGTGCCCTGGTCAGTGATGGTGGCAGTCATCTCTCTCACTTCTATCGTGTGTGGATGGCGAGTCTGGTGAGTCCCGAACGGGCTCAGGAGTTGTTGAGCGCGTCCGCGCCCGCGATGAGCTCGGTGAGCTCCTGGGTGATCTCGGCCTGACGGGCGTTGTTCATCAGGAGCGTGTAGTCCTTGATGAGGCTCGTGGCGTTGTCGCCCGCCGACTTCATGGCGCGCTGACGGTTGGCGAGCTCCGAGGCCGCCGACTGCAGCATCGTGTTGAAGATGCGCGACTCGATGTACTTGGGCAGCAGCGCGTCGAGGACCTCCCCCGCGTCCGGCTCGTACTCGTAGAGCGGCAGCACCTCCTCGGCGGTGGCGGCCTCCTCCTCGACGACCTCGAGGGGCAGCAGGCGCACCACGTGGGGGTTCTGCTTCACGAGCGAGACGAACTCGGTGAACACGACGTGGATCTCGTCCACGCCGCCGTCCGCCGTGTCCGTGAGGAACGCGTCCACGAGCACCTCGCCGATCTCGGAGGCGCGCTCGGCGACGGGGGCGTCCGTCTGGCCGGTCCACAGCTGCTTGTAGTCGCGGCCGCGGAAGTCGAAGTACGTCTGCGCCTTGCGGCCGACGACGTACACGTCCACGTCCTTGCCCTCCTCGCCGAGGCGGGTGAGGAGCTGCTCGGCCTTGCGCAGCACGTTCGCGGAGTACGCGCCGGCGAGGCCGCGATCCGAGGACATGATGAGCACGGCCGCCCGGGTCGGGTTCTCGGGCTCCGTGGTGAGGACATGATCGATGTCGTGCTGGCTCGACACGGCCGAGACGGCGCGGGTGATCGCGTTCGCGTAGGGCAGCGACGCGCTGACGCGCTCACGTGCCTTGGTGATGCGGGACGTGGCGATCAGCTCCATCGCCTTGAAGATCTTCTTCATCGACGACGTCGACGCGATCTTCTGACGGTAGACCCGGATCTGGGCTCCCATGGTGGTCCTTTCCCTGGCGGGAGGGCGGCCCGGCGTCGTCCCCGTGGGGTCCGACGCCGGACCGCTCCCTCACCGACCGGCGGTCAGCGCTTCTGCTTGGTGATCTGCTCCTGCGCGACCTGGTCCTGCTCGATCGCGCGGTGCTCCTCGTGGCCGGCCTGCACGCCGCCGTCCTCGGAGGACTGGAAGCCCTTGGAGAACTCGGCGACGGCCGACTCGAGCGCGGACACGGTGCCGTCCTCGAGCTTGCCGGTGGAGGCGATGTCGGTCAGGACGGAGGTGTGGCGACGCAGGTGGTCGATGAACTCGCGCTCGAAGCGCAGCACGTCCTGCACCGGCACCTCGTCGAGGTGGCCCTTGGAGCCGGCCCAGATGGACACGACCTGCTCCTCGACCGGGTAGGGCGAGTACTGCGGCTGCTTGAGCAGCTCCATGAGGCGCTCACCGCGGGCGAGCTGGCGGCGGGTGGCCGGGTCCAGGTCCGAGGCGAACATGGAGAACGCCTGCTGGTCGCGGTACTGCGCCAGGTCCAGCTTCAGCGTGCCGGAGACCTTCTTCATGGCCTTGACCTGGGCGGCGCCGCCCACGCGGGACACCGAGATGCCCACGTCCACGGCGGGACGCTGGTTGGCGTTGAACAGGTCCGACTGCAGGAAGATCTGGCCGTCGGTGATGGAGATGACGTTGGTCGGGATGTAGGCCGACACGTCGTTCGCCTTGGTCTCGATGATCGGCAGGCCGGTCATGGAGCCCGCGCCCATCTCGTCCGAGAGCTTGGCGCAGCGCTCGAGGAGCCGGGAGTGCAGGTAGAAGACGTCGCCCGGGTAGGCCTCGCGGCCCGGCGGGCGGCGCAGCAGCAGGGAGACGGCACGGTAGGCCTCGGCCTGCTTCGACAGGTCGTCGAAGATGATCAGCACGTGCTTGCCGCCGTACATCCAGTGCTGGCCGATGGCCGAGCCGGCGTAGGGGGCGAGGTACTTGAAGCCGGCCGGGTCGGACGCCGGGGAGGCCACGATGGTGGTGTACTCCAGGGCGCCGTGCTCCTCCAGCGTGGCGCGGACGCCGGCGATGGTGGAGGCCTTCTGGCCCACGGCCACGTAGACGCAGCGGACCTGCTTCTCGACGTCGCCCGACTCCCAGTTGGCCTTCTGGTTGAGGATCGTGTCGACGGCGATCGCGGTCTTGCCGGTCTGGCGGTCACCGATGATCAGCTGACGCTGGCCACGGCCGATCGGGATCATGGCGTCGATGGCCTTCATGCCGGTCTGCAGCGGCTCGTGGACCGACTTGCGCTCGGTCACGGTCGGCGCCTGCAGCTCGAGGGCACGGCGGCCCTCGGCCTCGATCGGGCCCAGGTCGTCGATGGGCTGGCCCAGCGGGTCCACCACGCGGCCCAGGAAGGCGTCGCCCACCGGGACGGAGAGGATCTCGCCGGTGCGCTGCACCTCCATGCCCTCGCGGATCTCCTGGAACTCGCCGAGGACGACGACACCGATCTCGCGGGTGTCGAGGTTCTGGGCCAGGCCCTGGATGCCGTTCTCGAAGCGCAGCAGCTCGTTCGCCATGACGGAGGGCAGACCCTCCACACGAGCGATGCCGTCCGCCGCGGAGATGACACGGCCGACCTCGGTGCGATCGGTGCCCGACGGTTCGTACGATGCCGCGAAATCGTTCAAGGCATTGCGGACATCGTCAGCGTTGATGGTCAATTCGGCCATCTGCAGTCCCTGCTCTCTGTGCTTGGTGATCATCGACGTGACGATGATGCTTACGTTCGTGGGTGTTCCGGATGCGGGCGGGAGCCGGCCTCAGCCGGCCATCCGCCGCTGGAGGTCGTGGAGGCGCGAGGCCATGGACCCGTCGACGACGTCGTCGCCGACCTGGACGCGGATGCCACCCACCACGTGGGGGTCCACCGTCACGTCCATGACGAGATCGCGGCCGAAGGCGCGGCGCAGGCCCAGGGCCAGCCGCTCCTGCTGCTCGGCCTCGAGCGGCCGGGCCACGGTCACCTCGGCGATCCACTGGCGCTGCCGCTCGGCGACGACGTCCGCGGCCTTGCGGATGGCGGCGGACGGCTTCAGGCCGCGCGGAGCCGCGACGGCGCGCTCGACCAGCAGTCGGCCGGCCGGGCTGGCCGACTCGCCCAGGAGACGACCGGCCAGAGCGGCCCGCGCCTCGAGGGGTGCGTGCTGATCGGTGAGCGCCCGCTGCACCTCGTGCGAGTCCTCCACCGTGCGGTTGAAGGCCAGCAGCTCGCCCGAGAGGGCGGCCAGGCCCGCGTGTCCGCCGCGTGCGGCCTCCGCGGCGGCCGCGTGCGCGGCCACCGTCTCGAGGGCGTCCCCGAGATCGCGCTCCGCCGACCAGCGGCGGCCGGCCAGGTCCTTGAGGACCTGCAGTGCACCGGGGGTCACCCGGGCGCCGAACAGCGAGTCGACGAGGCCGTGACGGCGCTCGGTGGTCCAGGCGGGGTCGGTCAGGGCGCGGCGCAGGGCGCCGTGCTCGTCCACCACGTCCAGCGCGCCGAACAGCTCGCGTGCCAGGGCCACGCCGCCCTCGTCCAGCACCGGACCGACGGCCTCCAGGGAGGCGGCCAGGGAGTCCCTCGATGCGCCCGTCATCATTCGGCGACACCTGCGCTCTGGTGACGGTCCAGGTCAGCCAGGAAGCGGTCGACCACGCGCTGCGAGCGGGCGTCGTCCTCGAGGGACTCGCCCACGATCTTGCCGGCCAGGGTCGTGGCCAGCGAGCCGACCTCGCCCTTGAGCTGCGCGGCGGCCTGCTGACGCTCGGCGGCGATCTGCGCCTGCGCCTGCTCGGAGATGCGCGTCGCCTCGGCGGTCGCGCGCTCGCGCGCCTCGGCCACGATCTCGGCGGCCTCGGTGCGGGCATCCTCGCGGATGCGGTTCGCCTCGGTGCGGGCGTCCGCCAGCTGCGACTCGTAGTCCGCCATCATCGCGTTCGCCTCGGCCTGGGCCTTCTCAGCCTTGGCCAGACCGCCCTCGATCGCCTCGACACGGTCCTGGTAGGACTTCTCGAGGGTCGGGACGATGAACTTGATGACGATGAACATGAGCAGGGCGAAGCCCACCACGACGACGAGGATCTCCCACGGGTTGGGGATCAGGGGGTTGGCCCCCTCAGCCGCCGCGAGGATCAGTCCGTTGCTGATCATGTTTCAACCATCCTTCGGTCAAGAGTCCTGTGGAGAGGGAGCACCGACGGTCTCACCGTGCGGGCGCTCCGTGGACGCGGCGCGTCAGGCGCCGATGACGAAGGCGAAGACGAGGCCCAGGATGGCGAGGGCCTCGGCGAGCGCGAAGCCCAGGAGGGCGATCGGCTGCAGGATGCGCTGGGCCTCCGGCTGACGGGCGACGCCGTTGATGTAGGCGGCGAAGATCAGGCCCACGCCGATGGCGGAGCCGATGGCGGCGAGGCCGTAGCCGATCATGTTGAGCGAACCGTGCAGTTCCATGGTGTTCCTTTCACGAGGCCGAGGTGTCCGGCCGGGTTGTGGAGGGTCGGCCTCCCGGGTGGTCCTCCTGCGGAGGGCCGGGAAGACTGGTGGCGGGCTCTCCCGCCGTACCGCGGCCGCCTGGGTCGTGCCCGAGGCGGCCCCGGAAGATCAGTGGTCGTTCGCGTCGATCGCGCCCTGGATGTAGATCGCGGTCAGCAGCGTGAAGACGAAGGCCTGCAGGTACATGATCAGCAGCTCGAGGAAGTACAGGGCCACCGAGCCGAGGATGACCAGGATGCCGGTGCCCTGCAGGGCCAGGCTGCCGGTCTGCGTGATCAGGTAGGCGGCGCCGGCGCCGGCGAGCATCACGATCATGTGGCCGGAGAGCATGGTGGCCATCAGACGCAGGGAGTGGGTCAGGGGGCGCACGATGAAGTTGGAGATGATCTCCAGCGGCACGAGCAGCGGCAGGATCCAGCCGGGCACACCGGAGGGCACGACGGCCAGCTTCAGGTAGCGCACGCCGTGGCGCTTGATGCCGACGCCGATCCAGATCGCGTAGACGATGAGGGCCAGGCCGTAGGCGGCGCCCGCGTGGGAGAAGGTCGGCAGCTGCAGCACCGGGATGGCGCCGAACAGGTTGTTCAGCAGCACGAAGAAGAAGATGGCGAAGAGCAGCGGCACCCACTGCTTGAAGTTCTTCTCGCCCAGGATGTCCTTCGCGATGTCGTTCCGGACGAAGGAGTAGCCGGACTCGGCGAGCCACTGGGCCTTGCCGGGCACGAGCCGGGGACGGCGCATGGCCCACGCGAAGAAGGCGGTGATGAGCACCACGGAGAGCAGGACGAGCAGCATCTGCTTGCCGAAGCCGGTGCCGTACTCCGCACCCCAGGGGAAGATCTCCGGGAGGTGACCATCAGAGATGGTGGGGGGCACGAATGATGCGTTGGCCAGCACGAGGGTCAGCACGCGGTTCCTCTCCGAAGTGATGCAGTCGACGGGACCGCAGCCTCGTCCCCGGACCACAGGCGGGCGCCGCGACATTGCGGGGGTACCGGTGCGATGCGAGACACGGATGGCGGCAGATGGGCGCCGTCGAAGTGTTCGCTTCCAACGATACCAAACGGTGACCCGTGCTCCGTACCGCAGAAGGGGCCCACGGCATGGCCCGCGGCTCCGTGTCTTCGCCCCTCAGGCGGGTCAATCGGCGTAGATCCCGCGGCGGGTCCGGGCGAAGACGAGGACCTCCGCGGCCTGCCAGACGAGGATCGTCACGAGGGCGGCGATCGCCGCCGCGTCCGGCCGGACCCAGTCGGGGCGGGGCAGGACCCCCAGCAGCACCGCGAACACCGCGATCTTGAGCACGAACAGCCCCACGCTGACCGGCAGCGCCGCCTCGCGCGCCCGGTCCCAGACGAGTGCCGTCGTCACCCCGGTGAGCGCCGAGAGCGCGAGCACCGCGCCGCCGCCCAGCAGGGCGCTCCCGGCCGCCTCCCCGCCGGCGGAGAGCAGCCACGCGGCGCACGTGATCGCCAGGGCAGCCCCCGCCGCGGCCAGGGACCACCCGAGGATCCCCCACCAGCCACGGCGGTTCTCCCAGCGGCGCCGGCGTCGGCGACCTCCCGCCCCGGTCACGCGTCCCCCCGCTCGTCCGGGTGGGCCGCGGCGTCGTTCCGGACCGCGCGACGGCGCTCCACGATCGGATGCAGGGTGAGGTAGCCGGCTCCGGCCAGGGCCACGGCGAGCACGGGCAGGACGATCCTGTGGTCCACGAAGTTCAGGGACACCGCGCCCCAGGCCACGAGGAACGCCCAGAGCCAGAGCAGCGCGACGGCCTGCGCCTGGGTGTAGCCGCCGTCCACGAGCTTGTGGTGCAGGTGCCCGCGGTCCGCCGAGAAGGGGCTGGTGCCCTTGGCCGTCCGCCGCAGCACGGCCAGGGCGAGGTCCGTGAGCGGCAGTGCGAGGACGGCGACGGGCAGCAGGATCGGCATGTAGGCGGGGACGTTGCGGAAGCGCATCCCGTCCAGGGCGTTCACGTCCGCGGTCACGGCGACCGCGGCCGCGGCCATCAGCAGGCCGATGATCATGGCCCCCACCTCGCCCATGAAGATGCGGGCCGGGGCCAGGTTCCACGGCAGGAAGCCCACGCACGCGCCGACGAGCAGGGCCATGAGCAGGGTGGCGAGGTTGGCGTAGTCGAACTGGTTGATGGTCCGCGTCAGCAGATACGAGTAGACGAAGAAGGCCGAGCCGCCGATCAGCGCGACGCCCGCCGCCAGGCCGTCCAGACCGTCCACGAAGTTGATCGCGTTCATCGTCAGCACCACGGCGAACACCGTGAGGATGACCTGCGTGGTCTCGTTCCCCACCGGGATCCAGCCCACCGGCATCGCCTCGATGCGGATCCCGCCCAGGGCCACCGCGAGCCCGGCCAGCACCTGGCCGGCCATCTTCACCCACCAGCGCAGGTCCCACATGTCGTCGGCGATGCCCACGACGAGCACGACGGCGACGGCGACCAGGAGCCCGCGCATCGCGGCGTCGTCCGCGTAGATCCCCTGGAGGAACGGCACGACTCCCCCGACGGCGAATCCCACCAGCACGGCCGCGGCCATGGCCACGCCGCCCAGCTTCGGCACGGGGTGCCGGTGCACGTCCCGCTGGCGCAGCGGGGTGAACACGCGCGCGCGCAGCCCCAGCCGGCGCATGAGGGGCGTCAGGGCCCCGCAGGCGACGGCCGTGACCACGACCAGGACGAGATACGCGCGCATGGGGGCCGGTCAGGCCTCCCGGTCGGCGGGACGCGCCGCGGCGGCGTCGTCGGCCGCGATCCGCTCGGCGGCGACCGGCGGCTCCTCGCCCTCGGCGAGCAGGTCCGGCACCACCGCGCGCAGCTCCTCCAGGGGCACGGAGCCCTGCCGGGCCACGCGGAACGGGGTGACGGTGCAGTCCACGATCGTCGAGGGATCCCGGCTCTCGCGGGGGCCGGCGTCGAGGTAGAGGGCCACGGACTCCCCCAGCATCGAGCGGGCGGCGTCGGCGGTGGTGGCGGCGTCCATGCCGGTGCGGTTCGCGCTGGAGACGGCCATGGGGCCGACGGCGTAGAGCAGCTCGCGGGCCACCGCGTCGTCCGGCACGCGCAGGGCGACGGTGCCGCGGGTCTCGCCGAGGTCCCAGGTCAGCGTGGGCTGGGACTTGAGGATGAGCGTGAGGGCGCCGGGCCAGAAGCGCTCGGCGAGGGCTTCGGCCTCCTCCGGCACGTCGTACGCGAGGCCCGACATGACGCGGCGGTCCGCGATGAGCACGGGCGGCGGCATGGTGCGGCTGCGGCCCTTGGCGGCCAGCAGCACGGCCACGGCCAGCGGGGAGAACGCGTCCGCTCCGATGCCGTAGACGGTGTCCGTGGGCAGGACCACGCAGCCGCGGTCCGCGAGGACCTCGCGGGCGCGGGCCACGGCATTCTCGAGGGCGGCCGGATCCGAGACGTCGATGAAGTCACTCACGTCGGTCATTCTTCCACCTCCGCGCCCGCCGCGGCGTCGCAGGACCGGCGCGCCGTCAGGAACCGGTCTCGTCCGGTGAGGTCCTGGTGCACGCGGACGCCCGTGAACCGGGGGTCCGCGCCGAGGGCGGCCAGGAGCGCCGGGCCCTGCGTCTCGTGGTGCTCCATGGCGAAGAGGCCGCCCGGGGCGAGCAGGTCCGCCGCCCGGTGCGCGATGGCCCGCGGGACCCGCAGCCCGGGCGCGTCCCCGCCGTAGAGCGCCCGCGCCGGGTCCAGTCGGGCCTCGGGCTGGGCGGGCACCTCGGCCTCGGGCACATAGGGCGGGTTGCTTACGACGACGTCCACGCGGCCCTCGAGGTCCGGGCATGCGACAAGGGCGTCGCCTTGTCGCAGGTCGACCCCGCGCAGGGCGAGGTTCCGCCGGGCCCAGTCGGCCGCCGTCGGGTCGAGCTCGACGGCGGCGACGGCGAGCGGGCGGCCCCGTGCCTCGCCCCACGCCGCGACGGCCGCGGCGATCGCGCCGGAGCCGGTGCACAGGTCCACCACCACGTCCGCCGTGGGCCGCGCAGCCAGGTCGGCCACGACGGTCTCCACGAGCAGCTCGGTCTCCGGTCGCGGGATGAAGACCCCCGGGCCGACCGCGAGGTCGAGCCCGTGGAAGTGCGCGACGCCGGTCAGGTGCTGGACGGGCTCGCGGGCGGCGCGGCGCCCGACGAGCGCCTCGAACGCCGCCGCCTGCGCGGGCTCGGCCACGGCCCCGGCGAACACCCGGGCCAGCAGCGCGCCGCGGTCGAGGCCGAGCACGTGGGCCAGCAGCAGCTCGGCGTCCACGCGCGGCGAGTCGATGCCCGCCGCGGTCAGGCGGGCGGCGGCGTCGCGCAGCAGCGCGGACCAGGCCGGTGCGCTCACGCGTCCGCGCCCAGCGCGGCGAGCCGGCGCTCCTCGTCGAGGGCGAGGCAGGAGGCGATCACGGCCTCGAGGTCGCCGTCGAGGACCGCGTCGAGGTTGTGCGCCTTGTAGCCGGTGCGGTGGTCCGCGATCCGGTTCTCCGGGAAGTTGTAGGTGCGGATGCGTTCCGAGCGGTCCATGGTGCGCACCTGCGCGGCGCGCGCCGCGGAGTCCTCGGCGTCCTGCTCCGCCCGCTGCCGCTCGAGCAGCCGCGACCGCAGCACGCGCAGCGCGGCCTCGCGGTTCTGGATCTGGGACTTCTCGTTCTGCATGGAGACGACGATCCCCGTGGGCAGGTGCGTCAGACGCACCGCGGAGTCGGTCGTGTTGACGGACTGGCCACCCGGCCCGGAGGAGCGGAAGACGTCCACCTTGAGGTCGTTCGGATCGAGGTGGACCTCGTCCGGGGCGTCCACCTCGGGCAGCACGAGCACCCCGGCGGCGGAGGTGTGGATGCGGCCCTGGGACTCGGTGACGGGCACGCGCTGCACGCGGTGCACGCCGCCCTCGAACTTGAGCCGGGCGTAGACGCCGTCGGCCGGGTCGGCCGCGCTCCCCCGCACCGCCACGTGGACGTCCTTGTAGCCGCCCAGGTCGGAGTGCGTGGCGGAGAGGACCTCCGTCTTCCAGCCCCGGGATTCGGCGTAGCGCAGGTACATGCGCAGCAGGTCACCCGCGAACAGGGCGGCCTCCTCGCCGCCCTCGCCGCCCTTGATCTCGAGGATCACGTCGCGGGCGTCGTCGGGGTCGCGCGGGATCAGCAGCCGGCGCAGCCGTTCGGCGGCCTCCGCCTCGGCCGCCTCCAGACCGGGCACCTCGGCCGCGAAGGCCGCCGCGTCGTCGTCGCCGGCCGCGGCCAGCTCCCGCGCGTCGGCCAGCTCCTCCACGGCCGCCGACCAGGCGCGGTGGGCCGTCACCACGGCGCCGAGCTCGGCGAACCGCCGGTTCAGCCGCCGGGCGAGCGCCGGGTCCTGGTGCACCGCCGGGTCGGACAGGCGCGCCGTCAGCTCGCGATGCTCCGCCAGGAGCCGATCCACGGCCTCGCGCCGCTGCTCCGAATCGAACACGTGCGTGCCTCTCCTCCTCCGGCCTCAGCGGGCCGGGCTGTCCGACGCGGACGGCCCCGCCCCGTCCGGCGGAGACGAGCTCCCCCGGACGGGACGGGGCCGTGCGACGGGACGGTCAGTCGTCGCCCTTGGACCCCAGCGTGGTCTTGGAGACCAGCATGAGGAACTCGGCGTTGGACGCGGTGTCCTTGATCTTGTTGGTGAGCAGGTCGAGGGCCTGCTGCTGCTCGAGGCCGGAGAGCACCCGACGCAGCTTCCACATGATCTTGACCTCCTCCTGCGAGAGCAGGGCCTCCTCGCGGCGCGTGCCGGACGCGTTGACGTCCACCGCCGGGAAGATGCGGCGCTCCGCGAGGTGGCGGGACAGGCGCAGCTCCATGTTGCCGGTGCCCTTGAACTCCTCGAAGATCACCTCGTCCATGCGCGAGCCGGTCTCGACCAGCGCGGTGGCCAGGATGGTCAGCGAGCCGCCGTTCTCGATGTTGCGGGCGGCACCGAAGAACTTCTTCGGCGGGTACAGGGCCGAGGAGTCCACACCGCCGGAGAGGATGCGGCCCGAGGCCGGGGCGGCCAGGTTGTAGGCGCGGCCCAGGCGGGTCATGGAGTCGAGCAGCACGACGACGTCGCGGCCCATCTCCACGAGGCGCTTGGCGCGCTCGATGGCCAGCTCGGCGAGGGTGGTGTGGTCGTCCGCCGGGCGGTCGAACGTGGAGGCGATGACCTCGCCGTCCACCGACCGCTGCATGTCGGTGACCTCCTCGGGGCGCTCGTCCACGAGCACCATCATGAGGTGGACCTCGGGGTTGTTCGTCTTGATCGCGTTGGCGATCGACTGCAGGATCATCGTCTTGCCGGCCTTGGGCGGGGAGACGATGAGGCCGCGCTGGCCCTTGCCGATGGGGCTGACCAGATCGATCACGCGGGGGCCGATCAGCTTGGGATCGGTCTCCAGGCGCAGGCGCTCCTGCGGGTACAGCGGCACGAGCTTGCCGAACTCCACGCGCTGCGGGTGCTCGACGGCGGGCTGGCCATTGACCGAGGAGATCTTCACCAGGGCGTTGAACTTCTGACGGTTGGAGCCGCCGCCGTGGTGCTGCTGCTTCTCTCCGTCGCGCGGGGCGCGGATCGCGCCGACGACGGCGTCGCCCTTGCGCAGACCGTACTTCTTCACCATGGCCAGGGAGACGTAGACGTCGTTCGGGCCCGGCAGGTAGCCGGAGGTGCGGACGAACGCGTAGTTGTCCAGCACGTCGAGGATGCCGGCCACGGGCTGCAGGACGTCGTCCTCGGTCAGCTCGGTCTCGTCGACCTCGGGCCCGCCGCGGCCACGGCGGTTGCGGCCGCGCTCGTTGCGGTTGCGGCGGTTGCGACGGTTGCGGCCGCCCTCGTCGTCGCGGTCGTCGCGGCGGCTGCGGTCCCCGCGTCCGCCGTCGCCCCGGCCGCCGTCCTCGGACTTGTCGCCGCGCTGCTCGCGCGAGCCGTCACGGCCGTTCTCACGGTCCCGGTTGTTCTCGCGGCCGTTCTCACGGTCGCGGCCGTTGTCGCGGTCCCGCCCGTTGCGGCTGTTGCGGCCGCGGCCGTTCTCGCGCCCGTTGTCGTCACGGTCCTCCCGGTCGCCGCGGCGGTCCGCGCCGTCCTCGCCCTGGGCGCCGTCGGAGCGACGGTCCTGACCCTGCTGGGCGTCGTCGTCGCCGGCGCGGCGACGACCGCGGGAGCGGCGCTCGGACTGCGGGCGGTCCTCGCCCTCGTCGCGGGCCTCGGACCCCCCGGACCGATCCTGGTCCGAGGCGGTCTCACGGGGGGCCTGCTCCGTCTGGTCCTCGCGGGCCTCGGCCTGGGGCTGCCCGTCCTGGGCGGCGGCGGCCGGAGCGGAGGTGTCGGCGTCGGCGCGGCGCGAGCGGCGGCGGGCCGGGCGCTCGGCGGCCGGGGCCGCGTCCTGAGAGGACGCGGCGGCCGGGGCGGCCTCGGCGGCGGGGGCCGCGGTGGCCTGGGCCGCGCGCTCGGCGGCGTCGCGGTCCGCCACGGAGCCGCCGCGCTGGTGGTCGGAGATCGCGGTCACCAGGTCGGCCTTGCGCATGCGCGAGCCGCCGGCGATGCCGAGCTGAGAGGCCAGGGCCTGGAGCTGGGCGAGCTTGAGCGAGGCCAGGCCACCGCCGTTCGTCGGCGTGGTCTGTTCCGTGGATTCGGTCACGAAGGTTCCTTCTCCCTCGAATGCGGCCCGGCGGCGCGTGGCGCGTCGGGCTGCGGTGTGCATCCGGTCGGGCCGCGCAGCGGCGCCCCAGAAAACCGGGTTTCATGGTGTGAACTCAGCAGTGGCGCCTCCCCTGATCGTGCGCAGTCGCTGCGTGACGGGGCGGAGGCGTCCGGACTCGACCGAGCCGGAGGGGGTCCCGCACGCCGGCCGTGCGCAGCACGGGATGGATCGCGGCGGGGTTCCGGCCGACGGCGCACGGTGCGTCCGGCCGTCACTGGCCCGGGCACCGGAGACCCGGGCCGCGCGAGGCGGTGGGGTCAGCCGTGGTGGAGTGATTCCACCCTAACACCGTCCACGGCCACGCACGGCACCAGCACGCGCCAGGCGGCCGCCCCGTCCGCCGTCAGAGCACGCGCCGCCTCCGCGGCGTGCTCGGCCGCCTGGACGCCGTCGCACAGCGCGAGCACCGTGGGACCTGCGCCGGAGACGACGGCGGCATGGCCGCGCCCGCGCAGCCCCGCGACCAGTGCGGAGCTGGCCGGCATGGTCACGGCGCGCGGCTCCTGATGCAGCCAGTCCCGCGTGGCGGCCAGCAGCAGCGCGGGGTCCTCCGCCAGCGCGTGGACGAGCAGCGCGGCACGGCCGGCCTGGGCCGCCGCCACCGCGTGGGGCACCTCGGCGGGCAGCACGCCCCGGGCGACGTGGGTGGACAGCTCGATGTCCGGGATCGCGACCACCGGCACCACGCGCTCGTGCAGCCGCAGCGGCGCCGTGGCCGGGCCGGGCACGTCGTCACGGGTCCAGGAGACGGTGGCCCCGCCCACGAGCGCGGGGGCGACGTTGTCCGGGTGCCCCTCGAAGCGGGTGGCCGCCTCGAGCAGGTCCGCGGGCGCCCGGCGCAGCGCGGCCGGCAGCAGGGCCTCCGCCGCGGCGTAGGCCGCGACGACGGCGGCCGCGGACGAGCCGAGCCCGCGGGCGTGCGGGATCCGGTTCACGGCGCGCAGGTGCAGCCCCGGCGCGGTGAACCCGCGGTCCCGCAGGTGCTCGTGCGCCAGGCGCAGGATCAGGTGCGCGCCGTCCCGCGGCAGGGTGGCCGCGCCCTCCCCCTCGACCTCCGCGACGTCGGGGCCCGCCACGACCGTGAGCGTCACCTCGTCGCGCAGCTCCAGGGCCAGGCCCATCGAGTCGAAGCCGGGGCCGAGGTTGGCGGAGGTGGCGGGGACGGAGACGGACGCGGCGGTCCCGGGCGCCAGCGGCTGCGGTGCGGCCATGGCTCAGCTCAGGCCGAGCGCCTGGGCGACGGTGACCACGTCGAACGGCACCGAGCGCGGGGTCACGTCGGCGCCGTCGGCGCCGCGCAGGGCCCACTGCGGGTCCTTGAGGCCGTGGCCGGTGACGGTGATGACCCAGCTCTTGCCGGTCGGCACGTTCCCGGCGGCGTGGTGCTTGAGCAGCCCGGCGACGCCGGCGGCGGAGGCGGGCTCGACGAACACGCCCTCCTTCGCGGAGAGCCAGCGGTGGGCCTCGAGGATCTCCTCGTCCGTGACGGAGTCGATCATGCCGCCGGACTCGTCGCGGGCGGCCTCGGCCTGCTCCCACGAGGCCGGGTTGCCGATCCGGATGGCGGTGGCGATCGTGTCCGGGTCGGTCACGGGGTGGCCCTGGACGATCGGGGCGGCGCCCGCGGCCTGGAAGCCCCACATCACGGGGGTCTTCGTGGCCACCGCGGGCAGCTCGGCGTCCGAGGCGCCCTCGTGCGGGTTCACGTAGGGGGCGGCGTACTCGCGGTAGCCCTTCCAGTACGCGGTGATGTTGCCGGCGTTGCCCACGGGCAGCAGGTGGTAGTCCGGGGCGTCGCCGAGGGTGTCCACGACCTCGAATGCGCCGGTCTTCTGCCCCTCGATGCGGGCCGGGTTGACGGAGTTCACGAGGAACACGGGGTAGTTCTCGGCGAGCTTGCGGGCCACCTCGAGGCAGTCGTCGAAGTTGCCCTGCACCTGGAGGATCTCCGCGCCGTGGGCCACGGCCTGGGACATCTTGCCCATCGAGATCTTCCCCTCGGGCACGAGCACGGCGCACGTGATCCCGGCCTGCGCGGCGTAGGCCGCCGCCGAGGCGGACGTATTGCCGGTGGATGCGCAGACGACGGCCTTCGCGCCGTCCGCGACGGCGGCGGTGATCGCCATGGTCATGCCGCGGTCCTTGAAGGAGCCGGTCGGGTTCATGCCCTCGAACTTCACGTGCACGGTGCCCTGCACCAGCTCGGAGAGGTGGGGGGCGTGGATGAGCGGGGTGCCGCCCTCGCCGAGGGTGATCACGCGCGTGTCCTCGGTGACGGGCAGGCGGTCGGCGTACTCGCGGACGACGCCGCGCCACTGGTGGGCCATGGGTCAGTTCCCTTCGACTCGGAGGACGGACGCGACCTCGTGGACGACGTCCAGGGCGGCGAGCGCCTCGACGGTGGCGTCGAGGTCGCGCTGCCGCGCACGGTGGGTGATCAGCCGCAGGGACGCGCCGGGGGCGTCCTCGCGCTCGGACGGGACCTGGCGCAGCGTCTCGATGGAGACGCCGTGCTCCTCGAACACCCCGGCGACGCGGCGCAGCACGCCGGGCTGGTCCGCCGCGCGCAGCACGACCATGAAGGAGGTGTGGGCCTCGGCCGGGTCCAGGGCGGGCAGGGCGGTGACGGGGGTGCGCAGGCGTGCCGGGCCGCCGCGCACGATGCGCTGGGCGATCGAGACGACGTCGCCCATCACCGCGGACGCGGTGGGGGCGCCGCCGGCGCCGGGACCGTAGAACATGAGCTCGCCGGCGTTCTCGGCCTCCACGAAGACGGCGTTGAACGCCCCGCGCACGGAGGCCAGCGGGTGCTCCCGCGGCAGCAGGGTGGGGTGCACGCGCAGGACCGCGCCCTCGGCGCCGTCGGCGGCGCGGCCGCGCTCGGCGATCGCCAGCAGCTTGATGACGTAGCCCGCCTCCGCGGCGGCGGCGTTGTCCTCCGCCGTGATCGCGGTGATGCCCGCGACGGCCACCTGGTCCAGGGTGTACGGCGCGCCGAACGCGATGGTCGCCAGGATCGCGGCCTTCGCGGCGGCGTCGTGGCCCTCGACGTCGGCGGTCGGGTCGGCCTCGGCGTAGCCGAGCCGCTGGGCCTCGGCGAGGGCGTCGTCGAAGTCCGCCCCTTCGGAGTCCATCCGGTCGAGGATGAAGTTGGTGGTGCCGTTGGCGATGCCCATCACGCGGGTGACGCGGTCGCCGCCCAGGGAGTCGCGCAGCGGGCGCAGGATCGGGATGGCGCCGGCGACGGCGGCCTCGAAGCTGAGCTGCGCGCCGGTGGCGGCGGCCGCGGCGTACAGCTCCTCGCCGTGCTGGGCCAGCAGCGCCTTGTTGCCGGTCACCACGGACGTGCCGGCGGCCAGGGCGCGCAGGATCAGGGTGCGGGCCGGCTCGATGCCGCCCATCAGCTCGATGACGACGTCGGCGCCGTCCACGAGCGCCTCGGCGTCGGTGGTGTAGAGCGCCGGGTCCGCCTGCCAGTCGCGCGTCGCGCCCGTGTCCCGCACCGCGATGCCCGTGAGCTCGAGGTCGGCGCCCACGCGGTCCCGCAGGATGTCGGCGTCCTCGGTGAGGATCCGGGCGGTCTGGGACCCCACGGTCCCGCCGCCCAGCAGGGCGACCTTGAGTGCGGTGGGGGCGTCGGTGTGCTGGGGCATGGTCCTCCGTGATCCAGGGTGGGGTCGGGCCCGCGCGACCGCGCGGCCCGGCTGGCCTCGAATCTAGCGTGGCGCCCCGGCCCGTCCCACCGCGCGACACTCGGTGTCCGCAGAGCGGGACGGACCCACCCGGGCCCGAGGCCGACGGCCGGGGGCGGGCGCCCGCATCCTCAGCGGGCGAGGCGCGGATCGGCCTCGCGGGCGAACAGGTCCTCCTGCGTCTCGCGACGGATGATCACCCGCGCCTGCCCGCCGGACACCGCGACGACGGCCGGGCGGGCCAGCGCGTTGTAGTTCGAGGACATCACGTGCGTGTACGCGCCCGTGGCCGGCACGGCCAACAGGTCGCCGCGGCCCAGGTCGGCCGGCAGGTACACGTCGCGGACCAGGATGTCGCCGGACTCGCAGTGCTTGCCCACCACGCGGGAGAGCAGCGGCTCGGCCTCCGAGGTGCGGCGCGCGGAGACGGCGGTGTAGTCGGCGTCGTAGAGCACGGGACGCGGGTTGTCGGACATGCCGCCGTCCACGGCGACGTAGCGGCGGGCCGCGGTGCCGCCGTCGGGGGCGTCCACGTCCACGGTCTTGGTCACCCCGACCGTGTAGAGGGTCAGCCCCGCGGGGCCCGAGATGGCCCGCCCCGGTTCGAGGGAGATGCGCGGGCACGTCAGGCCGAGGCGCTCGACGGTCTTCTGGACGTCGTCGGCGAGGGCGTCGGCGATCTCCGCGGCCGGGCGCGGCTCGTCCACGGCCGTGTAGGCGATGCCGTGGCCGCCGCCGAGGTCGAGCTCGGCCAGCTCCACCCCGTGCTCGGCCTTGACCTCGGCGAGGAACTCGAGCACGCGTCCGGCCGCCAGCCCGAAGCCCTCGGCCTCGAAGATCTGGGACCCGATGTGGCAGTGCACGCCCAGCAGCTCGATCGACTCGGCGGCCAGGGCCGCGGCCACGGCGACGGCGGCCGGCGAGCGGCCGGCCACGTTGCCGTCCCGGTCGGTGGAGGCCGGGGCCAGGGAGAGCCCGAACTTCTGGTCCTCGTGCGCGGTGGCGATGAAGTCGTGGGTGTGCGCGTGCACGCCCGGGGTCAGCCGGAGCATCACGGGGGCGCGGCGACCGGCCTCGGACGCGAGCGCGGCCAGGTGGGTGAGCTCGTCGAGCGAGTCCACGATGATCCGACCCACGCCCGCCTCGAGGGCGGTGCGCAGCTCGGCGTCCGACTTGTTGTTGCCGTGGAGGCCGATGTGGGCCGGGTCGACGCCGGCGGCCAGCGCGATCGCCAGCTCGCCGCCGGAGGCGGTGTCCACGCGCAGGCCCTCCTCGGCCGCCCAGCGGGCGGTGGAGAGGGTGAGCATGGACTTGCCGGCGTAGTAGACGTCCGCTCCCCCGCACAGGTCGGCGAAGGCGGCGTCGAAGCCCTCGCGGAACGCGCGGGCGCGGGCGCGGAAGTCGTCCTCGTCCACCACGAGCAGCGGCGTGCCGAACTCCGCGGCGAGCGCGCTCGCGCGCAGGCCCTGGACGGTGAGCTCGCCGTCGGCGGCGCGGTCCACGCCGGCGGCCCACAGGCCGGGCACGAGCGCGTCCGGGTCCCCCGGCGCGGGAAGCCAGGCGGGCGCGAGCGGGGAGGCGGGGGCGGGCTGCGGCGTCGTCATCTGGGCGCTCACATCTTCTCCGGGGCGGACACGCCGAGCAGGCCGAGGCCGTTGGCCAGCACCTGGGCGGTGGCGTCGTTGAGCCACAGGCGGGTGCGGTTGAGGGTCTCCACGGGACGCGGCGTGCCGTCGTCGGTGGGCATGGGCACGATCCGGCAGGCGGCGTACCACGAGTGGTAGGCCCCGGCGATCACCTCGAGGTGGCGGGCCACGCGGTGCGGCTCGCGCAGGCGCGCCGCCGCGCCGACGACGGCCGGGAACTCCGCCAGCTGGGCCAGCAGCTCCGACTCGGTGGCGTGGGTGAGCAGGGCGGCGTCGAACTCGGAGCGGTCCACGCCGTGGGCCTGCGCGGTGCGCGCCGCGCCCGAGGCGCGGGCGTGGGCGTACTGCACGTAGTAGACGGGGTTGTCGTTCGTGGCGGAGCGCAGCAGCTCGGGGTCGATCGTCAGGGGCGAGTCCGCGGGGTAGCGGGCCAGGTCGTAGCGCAGGGCGTCGCGGCCGAGCCACTCCACGAGGTCCTTGAGCTCGATGATGTTGCCGGCGCGCTTGGAGAGCTTCGCGCCGTTGACCGAGATGAGCTGGCCGATGAGGATCTCGATGTTCGTCGCCGGGTCGTCGCCGGCGGCGGCGGCGATCGCCTTGAGGCGGTTCACGTAGCCGTGGTGGTCGGCGCCGAGCAGGTACACCTTCTCCTCGAAGCCGCGGTCGCGCTTGTGGAGGTAGTAGGCGGCGTCGGCGGCGAAGTAGGTGGGCTCGCCGTTGGCGCGGATGAGCACGCGGTCCTTGTCGTCGCCGAAGTCGGTGGTCTTGAGCCACACGGCGCCCTCGCGGTCCTCGATGTGGCCCTGCTCGCGCAGCCGCTGCACGGCCTGTTCGATCGCGCCGGAGTCGTGGAGCGTCTGCTCCGAGGTGAACACGTCGAAGTGCACGTCGAAGGCGGCGAGCGTGTCCTTGATGTCCTGCATCTGGAGCCGGTACGCGGCCTCGCGGACCACCGGGCGGGCGGCCTCGTCCGTCAGCTCGCGCACGTCCGGGTGCTCGAGGGCGACGGCGTCGGCCAGCTCCTGCACGTACGCGCCGGGGTAGCCGCCCGCGGGGACGTCGCGGCCGTGCAGGCGGGCGAGGACCGAGTCGGCGAACACGTTCATCTGGTTGCCGGCGTCGTTGACGTAGTACTCGGCGGTGACGTCCGCGCCCGAGGCGCGCAGCAGGCGGGCGATCGCGTCGCCCAGCGCGGCCCAGCGGGTGTGGCCGATGTGCAGCGGGCCGGTGGGGTTGGCGGAGACGAACTCCATGTTCACGGTGTGCCCGGCCAGGGCGTCGTTGCGGCCGTACTCCGGGCCGGCCTCGACGATCTCGCGGGCCAGGGCGCCGGCCGAGGCCGCGTCCAGGGTGACGTTGAGGAAGCCGGGGCCGGCGACGTCGACGGCGGCGATGCCCGGCTTCCCGGTCAGGCGCTCGGCCACGAGCCCGGCGAGGTCGCGCGGGGCCATCCCGGCCTTCTTGCCCAGCTGGAGGGCGACGTTGGTGGCCCAGTCGCCGTGCTCGCGGCTGCGGGGTCGCTCCACCTTCACGCGCGCGGGGGTGATCTCCCCCCGCAGCTCGGCGGGGAGGTCACCGGCATCGACGGCGTCGGTGAGGACAGCGGACAGCAGGGCGGAGAGGTCTTCGGGCTTCACCCGCCCAAGTCTACGGAAGGGCCGCCGCGCCCGTGCGCGTGCGAACGAACCCTGCGAGATGGCCCCCTCCGGCCCGCGGTGAGGGCCCTTTCGCAGGGTTCGTCGGGGTGGGGGGTCAGGCGGGCCAGGCGGCGAGGCCGCCGGCGAGGGACAGGACGCGCCCGCCGGCGCTCGGGTCGGCACCGACGACGGCGTCCCGCGCCCGGGCCGAGCGGGCTCCGGCGGCGCAGTAGACCACCAGGACGCGGTCCTGCCCGGGCGCATGGGCCGCCGGCTCCGCGAGGACGGCCTCGAGCGGGACGTGCCGATCGGCCACCGCCGCGGGGGCCTCGACCCGGCGCAGGCGGCGTTCCCAGTCCTCGCGGACGTCGAGCAGGGTCAGGGACGCGGCCCGGGCGGGGTCGGCGAGCAGGGCGGCCAGCGCGGTGGGGGCGATCTCCCCGCCCGCGGCGCCGCAGGCCTCCGCCGAGCCGGGGGCGCCGGCGTCGTCCGGGCGGGGGGCCTGGGCCGCGTGGGCGGACAGGTCCGTCACGGGGGGCCGCTCGGGGTCGGCCACGAGCCGCAGCTCACGGAAGCGCATCGTCAGGGCGTCCACGGAGAGCAGCCGCCCGGCCAGGGTCTCGCCCACCCCGGAGAGCAGCTTGATCGCCTCGGCCGCCATGAGGGAGCCGACGATCCCCGGCAGCACCCCGAGCACCCCGGCCTGCGCGCACGAGGGCACCTCGCCGGGTTCGGGCCGCTCCGGGAACACGTCCCGGTACAGCGGCCCGCCCGGGGCGAACACGCTCACCTGCCCCGCGAACCGCAGGATGGCGCCCCACACCACGGGCACGCCGGCGATCTCGCACGCATCGGCCACGAGGTAGCGGGTCGCGTAGTTGTCCGTGCCGTCGAGCACGAGGTCCACGGCGCCGACCCGCTCGAGCGCGTTGGCGGCGGTCAGGCGTTCGCGATGCTCGACCACGCGCACCTCGGGGTGCAGGCCGCGCATCGTCGCGGCGGCGGAGGCGGTCTTGGGGCGGCCGAGGTCCGCCTCGGCGTGGATCACCTGGCGGTGCAGGTTGGAGCGGTCCACCACGTCGTCGTCGATCACGTGGACCTCCCCCACGCCCGCCGCGGCGAGGTAGGTCAGCACGGGCGCCCCGAGGCCGCCGGCGCCGACCACGAGGACGCGGGAGCGCAGCAGCGCCAGCTGGGCCTCGGGGCCGAAGCCGTCCAGGCTCAGGTGGCGGGCGAAGCGCTGCAGCTGGGTGTCGGACAGTGCGGTGAGGTCGCGGGGATCGCGGGCGGCGGAGCCCAGGGCGGCGGTCACCGCTCGTCCTCCTCGGCCGTGACCCGCCCGGCCATCGGCGAGGAGGCCAGGGCGTGCTCGCGGCGCGGGATGCGCCCGGCACGGCGGGCGTGGAAGCCCGCCTCGAGCGCGAGCCGGCACGCGTGGGCCATGCGGGCGGGCTCGGCGGCGCGCGTGATCGCGGAGGCGGCGAGCACGGCGTCGCAGCCGGCCTCCATCGCCAGGGCGACGTCCGAGGCCGTGCCCACGCCGGCGTCGAGCACGATCGGCACGGAGGCGCGCGAGACGATCAGCTCCAGGTGTGCGCGGTTGAGGATGCCCAGCCCCGAGCCGATCGGCGACCCCAGCGGCATGACGGCGGCGGCGCCGGCCTGCTCGAGGCGCAGCGCCATGGCGGGGTCGTCCGACGTGTAGGCCAGGACGGTGAAGCCGTCGGCGGCGAGCCGCTCGGTGGCCTCGAGGGTCTCGACGACGTCGGGCAGCAGGGTGCGCTCGTCGGCGATGACCTCGACCTTCACGAGCTCGGTCTCGAGCGCCTCGCGGCCGAGCCGGGCGGTGAGCACGGCGTCCCGGGCGGTGTAGCAGCCGGCGGTGTTGGGCAGCACGTCGATGCCGAGGCGGTCCAGCAGCGCGACCAGGCCGTCACGGGTGTCCGCGGACCAGCGGCGCAGCGCCACGGTGGTGAGCGTGGTGCCGGAGGCGACGAGGGCGCCCTCGAGGGCGGTGAGGTCGGTGATGCCGCCCGTGCCCATGATGAGCCGGGAGGCCAGGTCGTAGCCGCCGATCCGCAGCGGCGGGATCGCGGGGGCGGCGGGCGGGGTGCGGTGCTCGGCCATCGCTCAGCCCCCCTGCACCGCGGTGACGACGTCGACCTCGTCCCCGGCGGCCAGCTCCCGGGTGGCCCAGGCCGACCGGGGCACGACCTCGCCGCCGACCGCCACGGCCACGCCGAGCCGCCGCCCGTCCGCGGCGGCGCCGTCGTCGCCGACCGCGCGCCCGGTGACGTGCGCGACGACGTCGCGGACGGTGGCCGCGGCCAGCTCGGCGGGCTCTCCGTTGAGGGTCAGGGTGAGGGTGCTCATGCGATCTCCTTCAGGCGGGCGTGCAGCAGCTCGAGGATCCGCCCGGCCGCCCAGGGGGCGAGCAGGATCCCGTGACGGTGGAAGCCGGTGGCGACGACGGCGCCCGGGGCCTCGGGCACGGTGAGCACGCGCGGGGCGTCGTCGGGGGTGCCGGGGCGGGCGGCGGTGGTGATCTCGACGAGCTCGCACTCGCGGACGGCGGGCAGGATCGCGGCGGCGTCGGCGAGCAGGTCCAGCACCGCCCCGGCGGAGGTGCCGGCCAGGCCGTCCTCGCGGGCCGAGGCGCCGACCACGAGGGTGCCGTCCGCGCGGGGCACGAGGTAGACCTGGCGCCCGTGGACGAGGCCGCGGACGGTGCGGGTGATCAGGTGCGACTCCCCCGGCAGCAGCTGCTCGGGGCGCACCCGCAGGCGCAGCACGTCGCCGTGGACGGGGCGCAGCGGGACCTCGACGGCGGTGGCCGCGCCGCCGATCCCGCGGTGGCCCAGGCCCGCGGCGAGGACCGCGCCGTCGGCGGTGAGGACGTCCCCGTCGGCCAGCGTGAGGCGCACTCCCTCGCCCTCCGGGTCGGCGGCGGTGACGCGTCCGGCCAGGAACCGGGCGACGGGTCCGGCGCCGGCCGGGAGCGGGCCGCCGTCGGGCCCGGTCTCGGCGTGCAGGGCGGCGACGCAGGCGGCGGCGAGCCGTCGCGGGTCCACCTGATGGTCGTCCGGGGCGTCGAAGCCGGCGGCCAGGCCCGGGGTCAGGGCGGGCTCGGCGCGGCGCAGCGCGCGGACGGAGACGGGCTCGACCCGGCGGCCGAGGATCGAGGCGTGCTCGAGCACGTGGTCCCACGCGCGGGCATCGGAGGGGTCCGCGGCCACGATCCAGGCGCCCTGTGCGAGGAAGCCCGTCTCGACGCCGGTGAAGGCGGCGAGCAGGTCCACGAGCGCCGGGTAGGCCTCCCAGCCGGCCTGCAGCAGCGGGGCGAGGTCGTCCTGGCTGAACTGGGTCTCGGCGAGCGGGGCGAGCATCCCCGCCGCGGCGTGGGTGGCCCCGGCCACGGCGTGCGGGCGCCCGGCGGTGTCCAGCTCGGGGGCGATCAGGGTGACGGCGTGGCCTGCGGCGCGCAGACGCACGGCGGCGGTGAGGCCGATGATCCCGGCCCCGACGACGGCCACGTGCACGGACCGGTCCTCCTCACGGCGGCATGACCCGCATCGAGTGGTGATGGTCGGCCGCGCCGGCGCGGTGCGCCCCTGCGGCCCTCTCAGCCCGGCGTGTGCGGCCCGGGCTCCCATGGAACTGCGGCCAGTCTGCCACAGTGGGCGCATGCACTCCCCCGATCCGCTCCTGATGGCCGCGGCCGACCACGACGACGGCGACACCGGCGCGGGCCGCCGCGCCCGCCTCGCCGCCTCCCGGCTGTACGTCTGCACCGACCTGCAGCGGTTCCTGCGCCCGGACGGCACGCTCGACACGGCCGCGTTCGCTCACTTCTGCGCGGCGGCGTTCCGCGGCGGAGTGGACCTGATCCAGGTGCGGGACAAGGCCGTGGACGTGGCGGTCGAGCTGGCCGCGTTCGCCGTGCTCGTCCCGCTGGCCCGGGAGCACGGGGCGCTCTCGGCCGCCAACGATCGCGCCGACGTCGCCGCCCTGGCCGGGGTGGACGTGTTCCACACGGGCCAGACCGACCTGACCACCGCACAGTGCCGCGCCCTGCTGGGCCCGGACACGGTGCTCGGCCGCTCGTGCCACACCGAGGCGCAGGTGCGCGCCGCCCGCGCGGAGGACGGCCTGGACTACTTCTGCACGGGGCCGGTGTGGGCGACGCCCACGAAGCCGGGCCGGGCCGCCGTCGGACTGGAGCTGCCCTCCCTCGCCGCGCGCCTGGACGCCGAGGACCCGGCGGGGGCGCGACCCTGGTTCGCCATCGGCGGCGTCGACGCGGACCGGCTGCCCGAGGTCCGCGCGGCCGGGGCGGAACGGATCGTGGTGGTCCGCGCCGTGACGCAGGCCGAGGACCCCGAGGCCGCGGCCCGGACCCTGCGCGCGGGCCTGCCCGGCTGACGCGCCCCGCGGGGAGGTCACGGACGGGCCGTCCTGATGGTGTAGAGTCGACGAGTCCGCAACGCGCTCGACGCGTCGCGACCCCCGCCTCCGTAGCTCAGGGGATAGAGCGTCTGCCTCCGGAGCAGAAGGCCGCAGGTTCGAATCCTGCCGGGGGCACGAGCGAACAGAGCCGGACCCCCGTGGCGACACGGGGGTCCGGCTCTTCCGCGTTCTGCGGCCCCGGGCGCTTGAGCGGAGCGGGAGGTCCGGGTCACCGGCATTCGAGGCGGGAAATCGACCTCATGGGACGTCCCGCGGTGCGCATTCGCCGGATTTCCCGCCACGAACGTGTCGAAGCCCGGAGGTCCCGCGCACATCAGCCCCGCTGCGCGTGACCGTGGTCCACGGGCCCGTGCCACGTCGGCCGCGAGGCGTCCCCGACCGCGAGCGCCTCCCCCGCCCGCATCGCGTCGGCCAGCCACGGCTTGGCCCGCTCGATCGCGTCCTCCCAGCTCAGGCCCGCGCCGGCCAGCGTGGCCAGGGCCGAGGAGAGGGTGCAGCCGGTGCCGTGCGAGGCGCGGGTCGCCACGCGCGGGCCGCGCACCTCGTGCACGGCCCCGTCCACGCGCACGACGGCGTCCGGCACCTCCGCCGCTGCGGCCTCGTCCAGGTGCCCGCCCTTGAGCAGCACCGTCACGTCGTGCTCGGCGGCCAGGCCCCGCGCCGCGTCGAGGGCGGCGTCCCAGTCCGTCGCGTCCCGTCCGGTCAGCCGGGCCAGCTCGGGCAGGTTGGGGGTCACCAGGTGCGCCGCCCGCAGCAGCCGGGACCACGCGGCGCGCCCGTCGTCGTCGCCCACCGCGGTGAGAGCGTCCCCGCTCGAGGCCACCATGACCGGGTCCAGCACGACGACGGCGGGCAGGGTCTCCTCGAGCCAGCCGGCGACGGCCCGCATGAGCTCCACCGTGCCGAGCATGCCGATCTTCACGGCGTCCACGGCGATGTCGGCGGCGACCGAGTCGAGCTGGGCACGCACCACGTCCACCGGCAGCGGGTGGACGGCCTGCACGCCCTGCGTGTTCTGGGCGGTGATCGCGGTGATCGCGGTCATCCCGTAGCCGCCCCACGCGGCGATGGTCTTCAGGTCGGCCTGGACACCCGCGCCGCCGCCGGAGTCGGAGCCGGCGATGCTGAGCACGCGGGGGACGGCGGGGGTCATGCGGGGCTCCTTCGGGTCGGGGCGGATCGGCCGCCCGGGCCGGGCCGATCCCGCCCATGAGAATGTAGTCGCATGTCCCCCGTCACAGAGAGCTCCCCCGCGCACCCCGGCCGAGCCGAGGAGTCGGCGCCGCTGCGGCCGACCTCCCCGCTCGGGATCGCCGCCACGTTCATCGGCACCACCATCGGCGCCGGGTACGCCTCGGGCAACGAGATCCTGCAGTACTTCGTGAGCTTCGGCCTCTGGGGCGGCACGGGGGCGCTCGTGATCGCCGGCACGCTGTTCTTCCTGCTCGCGGTGATCGTGCTGCGGCTGGCGCAGAAGCTGCGGACCACGGACATCCACCGGATCGTGAACCCCACGACCTCGCGCGTGCCCACCTGGTTCGCGGACCTGTGCATCACCACGTCCCTGCTGGGGACGCTGGTGATCATGCTGGCCGGGGCCGGGGCGGCGGTGCACACCGCGTTCGGGCTGCCCTCGCTCGTGGGCTCGCTCGTGATGGCGGCCGTCTGCGTGGTCTCGGTGCTGGCCGGCATCACGGGCCTCGTGCGCGTCCAGGCCGTGGTGGTCCCCCTGATCATCGTGGTCGCCGTCGGCGTCGCGGTGTGGGGGTTGGTGAACCCGGGGGCCGCGGTGGACGACGTCGCCGCGCTCGTGACCTCGTCCCCGCTGATCAACCAGTGGTGGCTCTCGGGTGTGCTGTACGTGGCGTTCAACATCCAGCTGGCCTACGCGGTGCTCGCCCCGATCGGGCAGGAGAGCTCCTCGTCGGGGCGCTCCCTCGTCGCCGGGGCCGGGCTCGGGGCCCTGGGCCTCGTGGTGATGGCCGGCGCGGTGATGGCCGCGATGACCGCCCACGCCCAGCTGATCGGCCGCGCCGAGCTGCCCATGGTCGAGCTGGCCGCCATGATCGGCGGCTGGGCCGCCCTGCTGTACACGGTCGTCCTGCTGCTGGCGCAGTTCACGACGGCGGTCTCGTGCCTGTACGGCGGGGTGGAGCGCATCGCCCTGCTGTCCTCGATGCGACGCGTGCCGGGCTGGGTCATCGCCGTCGTCACGGCCCTGGCCGCCACCCTGCTCTCGAGCGTCGGCTTCTCCGACCTCGTGGGCACCGTCTACCCCGTCCTCGGCTACGCCGGCATCGTCATCATCGTGATGCTCATCGTGACGTGGATCGTCGAGCGCACCACGGTGCGCCGGCGGGCGGCCCGCGCGGCGCGCGCCTGAGCGGCCCGCCGCATGGCCGCTGCCGGCGGCGGTGAGGCCTCGCAGGGGACGTGCTAGGGTCGCTCGCATCCCACGGGAGCCCCACGGCACGGGGCTGAGACCGGGCTGACGCCGCCCGGAGACCGTCTGAACCTGTCCGGGTCATTCCGGCGAAGGAAGAAGGAGCCGCGGCCATGTCCGTTTCCGAGCGCACCCCCCTGCCCGCAGCCGAGTCGACGGCCGAGGTCGTCGCCGAGGAGAACTACCCCACGCACCGTCTGGGCTGGCTCGAGGATGCCGAGCACGGCATCCGCGTCCCCGTCACCGAGGTCCACCAGGACGACTCCCCCGACGGCACACCCAACGCGCCCCTGACCGTCTACCGCACCATGGGCCCGGGCTCCGTGCCCGAGCGCGGCCTGCCCGCCCAGCGCGCCGAGTGGATCCGCGCCCGCGGCGACGTCGAGGAGTACGAGGGCCGCGAGCGCGACCTGCTCGACGACGGCCGCTCGGCCGTGCGCCGCGGCGCCGCCTCGCAGGAGTGGGCCGGCGAGCGCCGCGCCCCGCTGCGCGCCCAGGAGGGCGCGCGCGTCACCCAGATGCACTACGCCCGGCGCGGCGAGATCACCCCGGAGATGCGCTACGTCGCCCTGCGCGAGGGCGTGGACGTGGAGCTCGTGCGCGCCGAGGTCGCCGCGGGCCGCGCCATCATCCCGGCGAACGTGAACCACCCCGAGTCGGAGCCCATGATCATCGGCAAGGCGTTCGCCGTGAAGGTCAACGCGAACATCGGCAACTCGGCGGTGACGTCGTCGATCGCCGAGGAGGTCTCGAAGCTGCAGTGGGCCACCCGCTGGGGCGCGGATACCGTGATGGACCTGTCCACGGGCGACGACATCCACACCACCCGCGAGTGGATCCTGCGCAACTCCCCCGTGCCGATCGGCACCGTGCCGATCTACCAGGCCCTCGAGAAGGTCGGCGGCGACCACCAGGCCCTGACCTGGGAGATCTTCCGCGACACCGTGATCGAGCAGTGCGAGCAGGGCGTGGACTACATGACCGTGCACGCCGGCGTGCTGCTGCGCCATGTGCCGCTGTCCGCGGACCGCGTGACCGGCATCGTGTCCCGCGGCGGCTCGATCATGGCCGGCTGGTGCCTGGGCCACCACAAGGAGAACTTCCTCTACGAGAACTACGACGAGCTCTGCGAGATCTTCGCGCGCTACGACGTCGCGTTCTCCCTGGGCGACGGCCTGCGGCCGGGCTCCGTGGCCGACGCCAACGACGCCGCCCAGTTCGCCGAGCTCGACACGCTGGCCGAGCTGACGGAGCGGGCGTGGGCGTACGACGTCCAGGTCATGGTGGAGGGCCCCGGCCACATCCCGCTGCACCTGGTGCGGGAGAACGTGGAGCGCCAGCAGGAGCTGTGCAAGGGCGCCCCGTTCTACACGCTCGGCCCCCTCGTCACGGACATCGCCCCGGCGTACGACCACATCACCTCGGCCATCGGCGCCACCGAGATCGCCCGCTACGGCACCGCGATGCTCTGCTACGTCACGCCCAAGGAGCACCTGGGCCTGCCGAACCGGGACGACGTGAAGACGGGTGTGATCACCTACAAGATCGCCGCGCACGCCGCCGACGTCGCCAAGGGCCACCCCGGCGCCCGCGACCGCGACGACGCGCTGTCCAAGGCGCGCTTCGAGTTCCGCTGGCGCGACCAGTTCGGCCTCGGCCTGGACCCCCAGCTCGCCGAGGAGTACCACGACGAGACGCTGCCGGCCGAGCCCGCCAAGACCGCCCACTTCTGCTCGATGTGCGGGCCGAAGTTCTGCTCCATGCGCATCAGCCAGGACATCCGCAGCGAGTTCGGCGGCGCGTCCGAGCAGGCGGGAATCGCCGAGGCCGGCATGGCCGCGAAGTCCGCGGAGTTCCGGGCCGCCGGTGGGTCCGTGTACCTGCCGGAGCCGAGCCTGCGCCGGCCCGAGGGGGACGCGGTGCTCGCGAGGGACTGAGCGGTCCGTGCCGCGGCGCGAAGGCCAGGACTCCGGCTCCGCGACCACGTCCACGAGCCCCCACGTGACTGCCCTCCCTGGCAGGGCGGCTCGAGTGACGAGGTCCGGCGGTGCCTCCTGCACAGGCGTCCGTTGCCGGCGTTGCGTCCCCGGGCGTCGCGTTCCGGCTCCGGATGTCCGGGGCCGCTCCTAGGCTCGGGGCATGAGCGCGCACCACGCCGACGACGGCCTCCCCGCCCCCGTCCCCACCCCCGCCGAGGATCCACCGGCGAGCGGGCGACAGGCGCCGCCGAGTGGCGTCGTCGTGGGTGAGGACGGGCGAGCCCGCCCGCCGTGGGCGGCACGGGATCCGCTGCTGCGGGAGTACTACGACACGGAGTGGGGCCTGCCCGTCACGGACGAGCCGGGCCTGTTCGAGCGCCTCGTGCTCGAGGCGTTCCAGTCGGGCCTGAGCTGGCGGACCGTCCTGGCCAAGCGGCCGCGGTTCCGGGAGGTGTTCGCGGACTTCGACCCGGACGCCGTCGCGGCGTTCGGGGACGCGGGGGTCGAGGCGCTGCTGGCGGACCCCGGCATCATCCGGAACCGGCGCAAGATCGAGGCCGCGGTCGCGAACGCGCGGGCCGTCGTGGGGATGCGCGGCGAGCGGTTCGCCCCGCTGCACCCGGGCTCCCCCGGCGCGGGCCCCGCCTGGCACGGCGACGGCGACCGGCCGGCCCGCGGTCTGCCGGGGCTGGTCTGGGCTCACCAGCCTGCCGCGACCCCACGGCCGGAGACGGTGGCGCAGGTGCCCTCGACCTCGGACGAGTCGCGCGCGCTCGCGAGGGCGCTGAAGGCGCACGGCTGCCGCTTCGTCGGGCCGACCACGTGCTTCGCCCTGATGGAGGCCGCCGGGGTCGTGGACACCCACCTTCTCGGCTCGTGGCGAAGAGGGGCGTCCGGGATCTGGGAGTGAGCGGGGGCCTCCGGCAGGATGGGGAGCTCAACGCAGGACGTCCACACGAAAGGGTGACGACTGATGACCACCACCTCTGCCTCTCAGGGCTACCGCACGATCAACCCGGCCACCGGGGAGCTGCTGAAGTCCTTCGACAACGCCACGGATCAGCAGATCGCCGACGCCCTCGACGCCTCGCAGGCCGCCTACGAGCAGTGGTCCCAGAAGTCGGTGGCCGAGCGCGCCGCCGTCGTGAAGCGGATCTCCGAGCTGCTGGCCGAGCGCTCCAAGGACATCGCCGCGCTGATCACCACGGAGATGGGCAAGTCCCTCGGCGCGGCAGTCGGCGAGGTGCGCTACAGCGCCCAGATCTTCGGGTACTACGCGGACGAGGCCGAGGAGCTGCTCGCGGACCAGCCGATCAAGCAGTTCTCCGGGCAGGAGGCGTTCGTCCAGCGGCTGCCGATCGGCCCGCTGCTGGGGATCATGCCGTGGAACTTCCCGGTGTACCAGGTGGCCCGATTCGTGGCGCCGAACCTCGTGCTCGGCAACACCATCCTGCTGAAGCACGCCGAGATCAACCCGCAGGTGGCGCAGCTGCTGGAAGAGCTCTTCACCGAGGCCGGACTGCCGGAGGGCGTGTACCAGAACGTGTTCGCCACCCACGACCAGATCTCCACGATCATCGCCGATCCGCGCGTGAAGGGCGTATCCCTCACCGGTTCGGAGCGGGCCGGCGCCGCCGTCGCCGAGCAGGCCGGCCGGCATCTCAAGAAGGTCGTCCTCGAGCTCGGCGGCTCCGATCCGTACATCGTGCTCTCCGCGCCGGACGCCCGCGCGGCCGCCCGCGACGCACTGGCCACCCGGATGGGCAACTGGGGCCAGGCCTGCAACTCGAACAAGCGCATGATCGTCATGGAGGACCTCTACGACGACTTCGTGGACGAGCTGGTCCAGCGCTCCTCGGCGATGCAGCCCGGCGACCCGACCTCGCGCGACGCCGACGTCTACGGCCCGCTGTCCTCGGAGTCCGCGGCCGACGGGCTCGCCGAGCAGATCGCCGCGGCCAAGGAGGCCGGCGCCACCGTCCACGTGGGCGGCGAGCGCGTCTCGGGCCCCGAGGGCGAGGGTTTCTACGTCTCCCCGGCCGTGATCACGGACGTTGACCAGGAGAACCCCGCCTACACGCAGGAGCTGTTCGGCATGGCCTCCGTTGTCTACAAGGTGTCCTCGGCCGAGGAGGCCGTGGCCCTGGCCAACGACTCGCAGTACGGTCTCGGCGGTGCCGTCTTCTCCACGGACCTGGACGAGGCCAAGCGCGTGGCCGACCAGCTCGAGGTGGGCATGGCGAACGTGAACCTCGCCTCCGCCGCCGGGGCGAACCTGCCCTTCGGCGGCGTGAAGCGCTCGGGCTTCGGCCGCGAGCTCGGCCCCCTGGCCCTAGACGAGTTCGCCAACAAGCGCCTGTACGCGGTGCAGGGCCCGCTGGAGGGCTGACCCCGGGCCGGGTCGGCCGGGCGGGTCTCCCGCTCCGGCCGGCCCGTCGGCCGCCTGAGGCACACAGAGTGGTCACGACATGCCGTCACCGGAATCCGGTCACGGCATGTCGTGACCACTCTGTTCGTCGGGGCCTTTTCGTCGGGGCCTGCTCGTCGGCCCCTCAGCCGCGCAGCGGCACGGTCGCCAGCACCTCGTGCAGCGGGCCGCCGGAGCGGCCCTCGCCGAGCCGGGACGCCACGACCTCGACCTCGTCCGCCGTCCACTGCGGGACGCGGTACACGGCGAGCGCGTGCACGGCCTCGGCCAGCAGCACGGTGCTGGGCGCCGACGGTCGAGGCTCGCCCCGCCTCCGACACCTGGGCCGCGGTGCGGCCGCCGAGACCCGCGCCACGGTGAGGTGGGCGCGCCGGCGGTCCCGGCCGTCGTCGTCGGCGAGCCACGGTTCCGCCAGGAGCGCGCCGAGCTCCCGGACCTGCCCGCCCACCCCCATCCAGAGCGTGCGGTGGGAGAACTCCCCCGCCCCGGCCAGGTGCAGGTCCAGCGGCGCGTGTCCCGCCGCGATGCGGCCGGCGTCGGCGACGACGTCGTCCACGGCCCCGGCGGGCACCTCCGGGTGGAACGCCAGCGTCAGGTGCCGCTGCTCCCGCTCGGTCCAGCGCAGCGCGCGTCCCGCCCGGTCCCGGACGCCGTCGAGGGCCGGCTCGAGGTGGTCGAGCACGGCCCTCGGCGGACGGATCGCGAGGAAGAGCCTCACGCCTGCGCGCGCGGATCCGCGGCGGCTGCGGTCGAGCCCCCGGCGGCGTCCCGCGCCATGGTTGCCGGGGCCACGTCCGGGTGCGGCTCGCGGCCGGCCACGATGTCGATCGCGCCGGTGAACTCGGCGTCGATCCGCCGCTGCACGCGGCGCGAGCGCTGGGTCACGAGGGACACCACCACACCCACCACGAGGGCGGCGACGAAGCCCGGCAGCAGCTCGTACAGGCCGAACCACTCCCACGTCTCGGCGCTGGCCTCGGACCACACCCAGGCGACGGCGGCGCCGGTGAGCATGGCGGCCATCGCCCCCCACGAGGTGAACCGCGGCCAGTACAGGGCGAGCAGGATCACGGGGCCGAAGGCGGCGCCGAAGCCGGCCCACGCGAAGGAGACGAGCTCGAGCACGGAGGAGTCCGGGTTGAGGGCGAGCAGACCCGCCACGAGCGCCACCACCAGCACGCCGATGCGGCCGAGCCACAGGGTGAACGTCGGGGAACCGGTGCGCCCGCGCAGCATGTAGAGGTCCTCCACCAGGGCGGAGGAGCACACGATCAGCTGCGAGGAGAGCGTGGACATGATCGCGGCGAGGACGGCGGCCAGCACCAGGCCGGCCACGAACGGGTGGAACATGATCGAGGCCAGCACGAGGAACACGGTCTCCGGGTCCTCGAGCGTGGTGCCGGGGTTGGCCTGGAAGTAGGCGATGCCCACGAGGGCCACCATCACGGCGCCGAACACGGACAGCGCCATCCAGCCGATGCCCACGCGCCGGGCGACGGCCGCGTCGTGCGGGGTGCGCAGGGCCATGAAGCGGACGATGATGTGCGGCTGGCCGAAGTAGCCCAGGCCCCAGGCGAGGGAGGACAGGACGCCGATCAGCGTAGCGTTCTCGAACATCGAGAAGTGGTTCACTCCGCCGCCGGCGGCGTCGGCGGCGCGGATGCCCTCGACGACGGCGTCCCAGCCGCCCATGGTCAGGATCACGACGATGGGCACGGCCAGCAGGGAGAGGAACATGAGGACGCCCTGGGCCACGTCCGTCAGCGAGGCGCCGAGGAAGCCGCCGAACAGGGTGTAGAGCACCGTGATGCCCGCGACCACGAGCATGCCGGTGAGGTAGTTGATGCTGATGCCCTGGGCGTAGAAGGAGTCGGGGCCGAAGGTGGACTCGACGAACTTGCCGCCGGCCACCATGCCCGAGGAGACGTAGAAGGTGAAGAACACGAGGATGATCAGGCCGGCCACGATCCGCAGGATGTGCGTGCGGTCCTTGAACCGGTTCTCGAGGAAGGACGGGATGGTGATCGAGTTCCCGGCCACCTCGGTGTAGGAGCGCAGGCGGGGGGCGACCACGCGCCAGTTCACCCACGCGCCCACGGTCAGGCCGACCGCCATCCAGCCCTCGACCAGGCCCGCGGCGTAGATTGCGCCGGGCAGGCCCATCAGGAGCCACCCGGACATGTCGGACGCACCCGCGGAGAGCGCCGCGACGGACGGCTTCATGTCGCGTCCGGCGAGCATGTAGTCGTCGAGGTCGGTGTTCTTGCGGGAGGCGTACAGGCCGATCGCGATCATTGCGAGGAAATAGAGGCCGATCGCCGCTAACAGGAAGACGGTGTTCGTGTCCATGGGCTCCAGAGAATCACATCCGGACTCTCAGCCCCAGTCCCGGATCCGTCCCGGCCGGGTCGGCCCGGGCCCCCGCGCGCCTAGGATGGAGGCCGTCATGACGCAGACTCCCCCGCCCTCCACGCCCCCCGCGCAGCCGTCCGCGACGCCCCACGACGCCGCCGCGATCACGTTCCCCGAACACCTGCCGGTGGCGGAGCGCCGTGAGGAGATCATGGCCGCGATCCGCGACCACCAGGTGGTGATCGTCGCGGGCGAGACCGGTTCGGGCAAGACCACGCAGCTGCCGAAGATGTGCCTGGCCCTCGGGCTCGGGGAGGCCGGCTCGATCGGCCACACCCAGCCCCGGCGCATCGCCGCCCGCTCCGTGGCCGAACGCATCGCGCAGGAGCTGGGCGAGGAGATCGGACAGACGGTCGGCTACCAGGTCCGCTTCACGGCGCAGACCTCGAAGGCCACCCGGGTCAAGGTCATGACGGACGGCATCCTCCTGGCCGAGATCCCCCACGACCCGCAGCTGCGCCGCTACTCCGTGATCATCGTGGACGAGGCCCACGAGCGCAGCCTCAACATCGACTTCCTCCTGGGCTACCTGCGCAACCTGCTGCCCCAGCGCCCGGACCTGAAGGTGATCATCACCTCGGCCACCATCGACCCGGAGCGCTTCGCCCGGCACTTCGGCCGGCCGCTGGCCGAGGGCGAGGACCATGCGGACGCAGTGGAGGCCGACGACGGCGGCCGCGTGGTCCCGGCGCCGATCATCGAGGTCTCGGGGCGCACCTACCCCGTCGAGATCCGCTACCGGCCGCTGACCGACGAGCCCTCCCCGGACGACCCCGAGGACGACGCGGACGACGCCGCCGAGACCCGCGACCCCCTCGACGCGATCGGCGACGCCGTCCTCGAGCTGGCCGCCGAGCCGCCGGGCGACATCCTCGTGTTCCTGCCGGGCGAGCGGGAGATCCGCGAGGCCGCGGACCACCTGACCGGCGTCGTCGCCGGCACCACGCGCCTGGCCGGCACGGAGATCCTGCCGCTGTTCGGTCGCCTGTCCATGGCGGAGCAGCACCGCGTGTTCGGCCGCGCCGGGGCCGGGGTGCGCCGGCGGATCGTGCTGGCCACGAACGTCGCCGAGACCTCCCTGACCGTGCCGGGCATCAAGTACGTGATCGACACGGGCACCGCGCGCATCTCGCGGTACTCCCACCGCACCAAGGTCCAGCGCCTGCCGATCGAGCGCGTCTCCCAGGCCAGCGCGAACCAGCGCGCGGGCCGGTCCGGCCGCACCTCGGACGGCATCGCGATCCGCCTGTACTCGGAGGAGGACTACCTCTCCCGCCCCGAGTTCACGGACCCGGAGATCCTGCGCACCTCCCTGGCCTCGGTGATCCTGCAGATGCTCTCCCTCGGCGTGGCCCGCACCCCGGGCGACGTCAAGGAGTTCCCCTTCGTCCAGCCGCCGGACGGCCGTCAGGTCACCGACGGCGCCACCACGCTCACCGAACTCGGCGCGCTCGAGGCCGGGGGTGCCCGCGCGGGCACCATCACCCGGGTCGGACGCCGCCTGGCCCGTCTGCCGGTGGACCCGCGGCTGGGTCGCATGATCCTCGAGGCCGGTGAGCGCGGCTGCGTCCGGGAGGTCATGGTGATCGCCGCGGCCCTGACCATCCAGGACCCCCGCGAGCGCCCCACGGAGCAGCGTGAGGCCGCGGACGAGCTGCACCGCCGGTTCGCGGACGAGAACTCGGACTTCTCCGCGATCCTGAACCTGTGGGCGTACCTGCGCGAGCGGCAGCAGGAGCTCTCCGGCTCCCAGTTCCGCAAGCTGTGCCGCCGTGAGCACATCAACTGGCTGCGCGTGCAGGAGTGGCAGGACCTGGTGCGCCAGCTGCGCCAGCTCGCCAAGGACGTGGGCCTCACCGTCGAGGCCGGACCCGTGGACCCGGTGGGCCGGCACGAGGCCGTGCACAAGTCCCTGCTCACGGGCCTGCTCTCGCAGATCGGCGCCTACGACGAGCGCCGTCGCGAGTACGCGGGCGCCCGCGGCACCCGCTTCGCCGTGTTCCCCGGCTCCGCCCTGTTCAAGAAGCGCCACCCGTTCGTCATGGCCGCCGAGCTCGTGGAGACCTCCCGGCTGTGGGCGCGCACGGTGGCCCGGATCGAGCCGGAGTGGGCCGAGGAGGTCGCCGGCCACCTTGTCAAGCGGACCTACAACGAGCCGCACTGGTCGCGGCGGGCGGGTTCCGTCGTCGCGCGCGAGAAGGTGACGCTGTTCGGCGTCACCCTGATCCCGGACCGCTCGGTCCGGTACGGCCGGATCGACCCGGAGCTCTCCCGCGAGCTGTTCATCCGGCACGCCCTCGTGGAGGGCGACTGGCGCACGCGCCACCGGTTCTTCGCCCGCAACCGGGCCGCGCTCGAGGAGGTCGACGCCCTCGAGACGCGCCTGCGCCGCCGCGACCTGCGGATCGGGGACGAGGACCTGTTCGCCTTCTACGACGCGCGGATCCCGGGAGACGTCGTCTCCGAGCGGCACTTCGACGCGTGGTGGAAGAAGGCGCGCCAGGAGCAGCCGGACCTGCTGGACCTCGACGTCGCCGCCCTGCTCACCGCCGACGCCGAGGACCTGGACACCGACGCGTTCCCCACCACGTTCACGTATCCGATGCCCGGCGGCGACGTGGAGCTCGACCTCGAGTACACGTTCGACCCGACCGGCGCGGCCGGCACCGACGGCGTGACCGTGGCCGTGCCGATCCTGCTGCTCAACCAGGTCTCCCCCGGCCCCTTCGCGTGGCTGGTCCCCGGCCTGCGGGTCGAGCTCGTCACCGCCCTCATCAAGGCGTTGCCCAAGGCGGTGCGCAAGAACCTCGTGCCCGCCCCGGACGTGGCCCAGCAGCTCGTCGCGGACCTCGAGGCCCACGGCGACCCGCTGCGGGACGAGCTGCCGGACGCGCTGTCCGCGGCCGTGCGCCGGGTGCGCGGCGTGGTGGTGGAGCCCGGACTGTGGGCCCTGGACGCGGTGCCCCTGCACCTGCGGATGGACTACCGCGTCGTGGACGCCCGCGGCGCAGTGATGGGCGCCGGCCAGGACCTGCCCGCGCTGCAGGCCCGGCTCGCGCAGGCCAACCGCTCCGCGATCGCCGCCCGGCTCGCCGGCACCGACGACCCCGCCTCGGCCCGGCCGGGCCCGCGCGGCACGGGCCGCGGCCGCCGGGCCCAGGCCGACGGGCGGGCCGGGGCCGAGGGACGACGTCGCCCGGAGAGCCCCGGGCGGTCCGGCGCGACCCCGGCCTTCGAGGAGCGGCACGGGCTGACCTCATGGAGCATCGGCACGGTGCCGCGGACCGTCTCCACCGCGGCCGGGGCGCGTGGCCCCGCCATCACGGGCTACCCGAGCCTGGTACCGGAGACCACGCCCGACGGCGGCCTCGCGGCCGGCCTGACCGTGGCCCGGTCCGCGGACGACCAGGCGGCCTGGCACCGGGCCGGGGTGATCCGGCTGCTGCTGGCCACCCTGCCCAGCCCCCAGCGCTACGTGCTGGACCACCTGGACAACCGGGAGAAGCTCACCTTCACCCAGAACCCGCACGGCTCGGTGGACTCCCTCGTCGCGGACTGCACGCAGGCCGCCGTCGACCGTCTCGTCGGAGACGAGCTGCCGTTCGACGAGGCCGCGTTCCGTGCCCTGTTCGACCGGGTGCGGGCCGACCTGATCGACACGGTCTTCGCCGTCACGTCCCTGGTGGAGCAGGTGCTCTCCCGGGCCGCGCAGGTGCGCCGCCGGCTCAAGGGCTCGGTCTCGCTCGCCCTCGCGCCGGCGCTGTCGGACGTGAAGGCGCACCTCGAGCAGCTCGTGTTCCCCGGCTTCGTGGCCGCCACGGGCTGGGAGCGGCTGCAGCACCTGCCGCGCTACCTGCAGGGCATCCTGACGCGCCTGGACCGGCTGGACGCCGGCGGCCACCTGCAGCGCGACGGGCAGCACATGGCGGTGGTGCAGGGGCTCGAGGACGAGTTCGACGCCGCCGTCGCGGCCCACCGCGCCCGGTTCGCGGGCACGCCCGTGCCCGCGGAGCTGGAGCGGGTGCGCTGGCTCATCGAGGAGCTGCGCGTCTCGTTCTTCGCCCAGGAGCTGGGCACGGCCGTCTCGGTCTCCGAGAAGCGGGTGCGTCAGGCGCTCGCCCGGGCCACGCGCGCCTGAGTCGGGTCCGGGCGGCGCGGCCCGTCAGTCCTGCGGGACGACCTCGCCGTGGCCCAGGTCCCGCAGGGCCGCGCGCAGGCGGGCGGCGGCGTCGTCCAGGTCCGCCGGATCGGGGGCGTTGTCCACGCGGGCCAGGTCGAAGTCGGCGAGCGAGGTGGAGGGCCACACATGCACATGCAGGTGCGGGATCTCGTAGCCGGCGATCATGAGCCCGGCCCGGCGCGCGGAGAACGCCGCCACCTGCGCCTTGCCGATCTGCTGGGCGACCGTCGTCAGGTGCGTGACCAGCGCCGGGTCGACCTCCACCCATTCGTCCACCTCCGCACGGGGCACCACGAGCGTGTGCCCCGGCTGGAGCGGCGCGGCGGACAGGAACGCGACGCATGTCTGGTCCTGCCACACGAAGCGGGCGGGCAGCTCGCCGGCGACGATCCTGCTGAAGACGGTGGCCATGGGGATCCTCCTGAGGGGTCGGCGGGGCGGGGCCCCGGGGGTCGTCAGTCCCGGCCGGACGCGCCGTCGGGCTCGGGGCCGACCGCGACGGCGTTGGACGGGTCCTGGACCCATGCTGACCACGAACCCGGGTAGAGCGCCACTCCGGGTCGCCCCGCGACGGCCAGGGTGAGCACGGCGTGCGCCGCGGTGATGCCCGAACCGCAGTACACGGCCACGGGAGTGGCGTCGTCCACGCCGACGGCGTCGAACCGCTCCGCCAGCTCCGCGGCGGGCCGCAGGCGACCGTCCTCGGCGATGCTCTCCGCCGTGGGCACGTTCCGCGCCCCGGGGATGTGACCGGCCACGGGGTCGAGGGGCTCGACCTCCCCGCGGTAGCGCTCGGCCGCCCGCGCGTCGAGGAGCAGACCGCCGGAGGCCATCGCCTCGGCGCCGGCCGTGTCCACGACGGGCATGCGGCCCCACGACGGCCGGGCGGTGCCGGGCACCGGGATGACCTCGCCGGGCTGCAGGGGCAGGCCCGCGGCGCGCCACGCCTCGAGGCCGCCGTCCAGGAGCACGGAGTCCCGCAGCCCCGCGTGGCGCAGCAGCCACCAGGCGCGCGCGGCGGACAGGCCGTGGTCGTCGTCGTAGACCACGATGGTGTCGCCCTCGTCGATCCCCCACATCCGCACGGTCTCCGCGAACTGGCGCGCGTCCGGCAGGGGGTGGCGCCCCGCCGCCGGACCGGCGTGGCCGGCGAGCTGGCTGGGCAGGGAGACGTAGACGGCGCCGGGCAGATGGCCCTGGAGATAGGCGGCGTGGTCCGGCCCGCCCCCCGTGGCCCGGAACCGGACGTCGAGCAGGATCACCCGGTTCGGGCGGCATCGGCCCGGCTGGGCGTAGGCAGGGCCCCCGGGCACCGGCGGCAGGTCCTCGACGGGGGCCAGGCCGAGCCAGCCGGCCAGCACGTCCACCGTCACCAGGGTGGGCGGCTCGGCGGCCTCGGGATCGACGCCGTCGGTGTCCGCGTCCGGGTCGCCGCCGGCGTCATGGGCCGAGGGCGGGGCCGCCGTGGGCGCCGGGACCACGCGGCCCTGCCTCTCGTCGACGACGATCAGCGGGTCGGGTCGATCGGGGGCGGCGCCGTCGCGGTCCGGGACAGGGGATGGGTCCGGGCTCTCGCTGTGCACCCGGACACCCTACTCCACGCCCCCTTCGGCGCCGCTGATAACCTGGAGGATGGCCCGCGCGGACCCGTTCCGGACCGCGCGGAGGAGGCGGCAGCCGCCGCAGAAGGAGTCGTGAGCACCGTGAGCGCCCCCCAGCCCGGCCCCCGCGTCGCCCGTCCCCGGGCGACCCGGCAGAAGGCCGCCGTCGACCGAGCCCTGGACCGCATCCCGGACTTCGTGAGCGCGCAGGAGCTCCATGCCCGCCTCCAGGACCAGGGCGAACGCGTCTCGCTGGCCACGGTGTACCGGACCCTGCAGCAGCAGCTCGACGACGGCCTCGTGGACATGCTCCGCCGCGACGACGGCGAGACCGTGTACCGCCGGTGCGAGGACGAGGGCCACCATCACCACCTGGTGTGCCGGATCTGCTGGACCACCGTCGAGGTCACCGCCCCCCACGTCGAGGCGTGGGCCACCGCCGTCGCCGCGGAGCACGGCTTCACGGACGCGGACCACACGGTGGAGATCACCGGCGTCTGTGCCCGCTGCCGGGCCGAGGGGCGCACCCGCGCGGCCTGACCCCGGGGCCGGGCCCCGGTCAGTGGCGGATGCCGCCCGCGGGGTCGTCCAGGAAGTCCGCCGCGTCCTCGACCGCCTTGGAGGGCCCGTGCAGGGCGCCCCGGCCGTACGCGATGTCCAGGTTCTCGACCGTGAGCACGTCCCGCGGCGGGCCCGAGGCCACGACACGCCCGCCCATCAGGACCACATGGTCCGCCTCCGCGGCCTCGTCGAGATCGTGGGTCGTGTAGACCACGGACACTCCGCGCGTCGGCTCCTCGTGGAGGAGGTCGTCGATCGTGCGGGCGGAGACGATGTCGAGGCCCGTCATCGGCTCGTCGAGCAGCAGCACGTCGTGGTCCTGGGCGAGGCCCTGGGCCACGTAGGCGCGCTGGCGCTGGCCGCCGGAGAGCTGGTCGAGGTGCCGCCGCGCCAGGTCCGCGACCTGCATGCGCTCCATGGCGGCCCGCACGATGTCCCGGTCCCGCTTCCGGAACCGGCGGAACCACCCGAGCGTGGGGTACCGGCCCATCCCGACGACGTCGCGCACCGTCACCGGCACGCCCTGGGGCACGCCGATGGACTGCATCACGAAGGAGGTGCGCTGCGTGCGCCGCCGCGGGTTCTCGCCGAGCACCTCCAGCGCACCGGAGGCCGGGTCGCTCAGGCCCGCCAGGGCGGTCAGCAGCGTGGACTTGCCGGAGCCGTTGGGCCCGATCACCGCGATCAGCCGCCGGGCCGGCAGGGTGAAGTCGGAGTGCCGGACGGCCACGTGCGAGCCGTGGCGCAGTTCGAGCGCCCGGGCGACCGCGAGGGGAGGCGTGGCCGCCGCGGCGCCCGCGGGGAAGGACGCGTTCATCGGGCGACCTCCGCTCCGGGCAGGGCCACGACCGGCGCCTCCTGCTCACGCTGCGCGCGCGAGCGCACGTGCCGGCCCAGGAGCGCCAGCACGGCGGCGCGGACGGCGAGCACGACGAAGAACAGCAGGATCGGCATGAGCGCCATGGTGGCCGAACCCGCCGTGCCCAGCCGGTAGCTGAGGGTGAGCCCGGTGACGACGCACGCCGCGCCGATCACGACGGAGACGAGCATCATCTGGGGGACGCTGCGCGTCAGCAGCGCCGCCGTCGCGGGCGGTCCCACGAGGAGGCCGAACACGAGCACCGTGCCCACCGCCTGGAACGAGCCGATCACGGCCGCGCCGATCATCACCAGCAGCAGCGTGTGCGTCAGCCCCGGCCGCATGCCCAGGGAGCGCGCCTTGACCTCGGAGAAGCTCAGCGCCAGCAGGGGCCGGTAGAGCAGCAGGGCCAGGGCGATCACCACGACGGCGATGACCGCCTGGGTCACGATGCCGTCCACGCTGACACCCAGCACATCGCCGAACAGGATCGACGTGAGCGAACCCGTGTAGGAGTCCGACTTGGAGATGATGACCACGCCCAGGGCCATCATCCCCACGAAGAGCAGGCCGATGGCCGTGTCCTCCTTGAGGGTGGTGGCCCGGTGCACCAGCGAGATGCCCGCCATCATGACGACGGCGGCCACCGCCGCACCGAGGTGGGGGCTGCCGCCGGTGACGACCGCCAGGGCGATGCCCGGCAGGACACCGTGCACGAACGCGTCCCCGAAGAAGCTCATCCCGCGCAGCACCAGCCACGTGCCCACGACCGAGCACATCACCACCGCGATGAGTCCGCCGACGAGGGCGCGCTGTTGGAAGCCCATCTGGAAGGGTTCGAGCAGCCAGTCCATCCTCAGCCCTCCAGCGCGTCGGCGAGGGTGCGGGCGTTGGCGAGCATGGCCTCGGCGTAGTCCGCCTCCGGGGTGTCCTTCGGGCCGACGCCGCCCTCGTAGACCTCGATGACCGGCAGGTCGCCGGCCTCCTCGGCCACGGTGTCCACGAGGCTGTTGCGCGCGCCCACGGACGTGATCACGGCGTCCGCGCCGCCGTCACGGATGGACCGGGCGAGCTCGGCGATCTCCTGGGAGGAGGGCTCGCCGTCGGTGGAGCCGCCCGGGACGACGACGCCGGACACGGTGAAGTCGTAGGCCTCGCCGAAGTACCCGTAGGCGTCGTGGTCCGTGACCAGCGTGCGGCGGTCCTCCGGGACCCCGGCGAGGATCTCCCGGACCTGCGTGTCCGTCTGCTCGAGCTCCCCGCGCACGGTCGTGCCGCACTCGGCGAACTTCTCGTCGCCCCGCTCCTGGGCGAGCGTGTCGCCCATCAGCTCGGCGGCCCTCGCCATGCGGGCGACGTCCATCCAGACGTGCGGATCCTCGGACCCGTGGTCGTGGCCCTCGTGGCCTGCCCCCTCCTCGGCGTGGTCATGGCCGCCGAAGGGCAGCGGATCCAGCTGGGGCGCCACCTCGACGACGGTCGCACCGTCCGCCTCCGCGTTCGCGAGGGCGGACTCCATGCCGCCCTCGAGGCCGAGGCCGTTGGAGAACACGAGGCCGGAGGAGACCATGTCCTTCACCTGCGCGGACGAGGCGGAGAAGTCGTGCGGGTCGTCGCCCGGGCCCATCACCGTGGCGCTGCGGGCGTCGGCGCACGCGACGACGCGGTCGAGCACGGAGCCGAGCTGCGTCGTCGTGGCGACGGCCACGGGCGCGCCCGCGGCCGAGCCGGACCCGGCGGCCGCAGAGGAGCCCGCGGCCTGCGCACCCGAGGAGCCGCCGTCGGTCCCGCCGCACGCGGCGAGGCTCAGGGTGAGCGCGGCGAGGGCCCCGGTCAGGGCGGGCAGGCGACGGCGGCGGAGCATGGGGCGACCTCGTTCGTGTCGGGGCGGTGCATGAAATCGGTTCTCAACAGTAGCACCGCGCCGCCCACGCGACGCTCACGCGGGCCGGAACCGACGCGGCGACTGCGTCACGTCGTTGATCTCCCCGACGAGCTCCTCGAGCACATCCTCGAGGAAGAGGATGCCCGCGGTCTCGCCCTCGGGCGTGATGACCCGGGCGAGGTGGGAGCCCGTGCGCTGCATGAGCGCCAGGGCGTCCTCGACCTCGTCCTCGAGCCGCACGTTGGCCAGCGACCGCACGCGCGTGAGCGGGATCGGCTCGTCGTACCCCGACGGCCCCACGGTGAGGACGTCCTTCAGGTGCAGGTAGCCGGTGTAGCCGCCGTCGGGGTCCTCGACCACGAACCGGGAGAAGCCCACGCGGCCCACGGTCCACTCGAAGTCGTGCGGCGTGATCCCCTCCGGGACGGTGACGACCCGCTCGAGCGGCACCATCACGTCCCCGGCCCGGTGGTCCGAGAACTCGAGGGCCGAGTGCAGCACGCCGGACTCGTCGTCCAGGGTGCCCGAGCGGGTGGACTCGGCCACGATCGACTGCACCTCCTCGAGCGTGTAGGAGGAGGCCACCTCGTCCTTCGGCTCGATGTGCAGGGCGTGCAGCACGAGGTTGGCGGTCCAGTTCAGCGCGGCCACGACCGGGTGCAGCAGCTTCGAGAGCCACACGAGCGGCTGGGCCAGCAGCATCACGGCGCGGTCCGCGAACGAGACGGCGGCGTTCTTGGGCACCATCTCGCCCAGGGTCACGTGCAGGAAGGTGACCACCAGCAGCGCGAGCACGAAGGCGGTGACGTCCGCCGCCGCGGCCGGCACCCCGAGGGCGCCCATCGGGACGACGAGCAGGTGGTGCAGCGCCGGCTCGGACACGTTGAGGATCAGCAGGGAGCACACCGTGATGCCGAGCTGGCAGACGGCCAGCATCTGGGAGACGTGCTCCATCGCGTAGAGCGCCACCTGGGCCTGGCGGGAGCCGGCCTCGGCCCGCGGCTCGATCTGCGCCCGGCGGGCGCCCATGACGGCGAACTCGCCCGCCACGAAGAAGGCGTTGGCGGCCAACAGGACCACCAGCCACAGCAGTCCGACGACGTCCCCGTTCATGCGCGCGTCTCCTCGTCCTCAGCGGCCGGGTCGAAGCGCACGCGCTCGATGCGGCGGCCGTCCAGCCGCTCGACCGTCAGGGTGCCGCCGTCCACGTCCACCACGTCCCCGACCTCCGCCAGGCGCCCCAGGCGGGCCAGGATGTACCCGCCGACGGTCTCGTAGGCCCCGTCCTCCGGCACCACGAGGGCCGGGATCTGGGTGCGCACCTCGTCGGGCCGCAGCTCCGCCGGGAAGTACCAGCGGCCGGAGGCCGTCTGGAGGACCCCCGGGGTGACGCGGTCGTGCTCGTCCGCGACCTCGCCGACGATCTCCTCCACCACGTCCTCGAGCGTGACCACCCCGGCGGTGCCCCCGTACTCGTCCACGACGACGGCCATCTGCAGGTTCGCGTCGCGCAGCTCGGCCAGCAGCTGGTCCAGGTGCACGGTCTCCGGCACGCGGATGACCTCCGTCATCAGCGCACCGGCCTCGAGGTCGGCGCGGCGCTCCCGCGGCACGGCCACGACCTTCTTCACGTGCACGACGCCGCGGATGTCGTCCGAGGAGTCGCCGATCACGGGGAACCGGGAGTAGCCGGTGCTGCGGGCCAGGTCCAGGACCTCGGGCAGCGCCTGGTCCTCCCCCACGGTCTCCACGCGGATGCGCGGGGTCATCACGTCCGCGGCGGTGCGGTCCGCGAAGCGCAGCGTCCGGTCCAGGAACGAGGCGGTCTGCGCGTCGAGCGTGCCCAGCTGCGCCGAGCGGCGGACCAGCGAGGAGAGCTCCTCGGGGCTGCGGGCGCCGGAGATCTCCTCCTTGGCCTCGATGCCCACGCGGGCCAGCACGCCGTTGGAGAACCCGTTCAGGACCAGGATCGCCGGCTTGAACACGGTGCTGAACACGAGCTGGGGTCGGGCGAGCGCACGGCCGATCACCATGGGCTCGGCGATGGACATGTTCTTGGGGATCAGCTCGCCGAGGAGCATCGAGAGCAGGGTCGCCACGACCATCGCGACGACGAGCGAGACGGTGCCCACCACGCCGGCCGGCAGCCCCATCTGGAGCAGCAGCGGGTCGATGAGACGGCTGATCGCCGGGTCCATCACGTAGCCGGTGAGCAGTGTGGTCAGGGTGATGCCCAGCTGGCACGCGGAGAGCTGGGTCGAGAGTGATTTGAGGCAGCGCAGCAGGGGCTCGGCGCCGCGGTCACCCGCGTCCACCATGCGCTGCACGGTCGGCACGTCGATCGCGATCATGGCGAACTCGACGGCCACGAAGAAGCCGGTGCCCGCGATCAGGACCAGGCCGAGGATCAGCAGGAGCCACTCCACTCGACCTCACCCCCTCGACGGCGGGCCGGGCGGCGGTGCGGGGCACCGGGACTGGAAGGCTCCGATCCGGCCGCGTCCGCGTGGGCGGACGGGCGGTCTGGCACACAGGTGTCAGGGTGATCCATAGTCCGCCCAGTATAGGGGCGTCAGGCCCCGACGGAACGAGCCGGGGAAAGCGGCCGCCTCACCACGACGAGCCGACCGGCCGGCCCTCCTCGTAGCCCGCCGCGGACTGCAGGCCGACGACGGCGCGCTCGCGGAACTGCGCCAGGTCGTGGGCGCCGGCGTAGGTCAGCGACGAGCGCACCCCGGACGTGATGGTGTCCAGGAGGTCCTCCACCGACGGGCGGCGCGGGTCCACGTACATGCGTGAGGACGAGATGCCCTCCTCGAACATCGCCTTGCGGGCCTTGGTGAAGGCGTCCTCGTGGCGGGTGCGGTGCTGGACCGCGCGAGCCGAGGCCATGCCGAAGCTCTCCTTGTACCGCCGACCGTCCGGGCCGTGCACGAGGTCGCCCGGAGACTCGAGCGTCCCCGCGAACCACGAGCCGATCATCACCGAGCTGGCTCCGGCGGCCAGCGCGAGCGCCACGTCCCGCGGGTGCTTCACCCCGCCGTCCGCCCACACGCGTGCCCCCAGCTCGCGGGCCGCGACGGCGCACTCCAGGACCGCCGAGAACTGCGGCCGGCCCACCGCGGTCTGCATGCGCGTGGTGCACATCGCACCCGGGCCCACGCCCACCTTCACGATGTCCGCGCCGGCCGCGACCAGGTCCCGGACGCCGTCGCCGGAGACGACGTTGCCGGCCACCACGGGCACGCCGGGGTCGAGGGCCCGCACGGCGGCGAGCGCGTCCAGCATGGTCCGCTGATGACCGTGCGCGGTGTCCACGACGAGCACGTCGACGCCGGCCTCGACCAGGGCGGCGGCCTTCTCCCCCACCGCCCCGTTGATGCCGACGGCGGCGCCGACGCGGAGCCGTCCGTCGTCGTCCAGACCGGGCGTGAACACAGACGAGCGCAGCAGGCCCGCCGCGGTGACGACCCCGCGCAGCATGGGGGCGGCGGTGCCCTCCGCCGGGTCCACGACGGGGGCCATCTCCTGGCGCGCGGCGTGCAGGCGCTCGAAGGCCGCCCGCAGCGCGTCCTTGTCCGGGGCCCCGTCCGCGCCGCCGAGCTCGGCGAGCGTGAGGGTCACCGCCGGTGGGTGCATGACGGAGGCGGCCGAGGCGAAGCGGTCCACGCCGTCGCAGTCCTGGGGGCGGACCACGCCGAGCAGCTCGCCGTGCGCGTCCACCACGCAGACGGCCCCGTGGTTGCGGCGGTCCACGAGGTGGAGCAGGTCCAGCACCGTGTCCTGCGGCCCGACGGTCAGGGCGGTGTCCGCCACGGGGTGGGCTGCCTTCACCCGACGCACGACGTCCCGGATGACGTCCGCCGGGATGTCCTGCGGCAGGATCCCGAGACCGCCGCGCCGGGCCATGGTCTCGACCATCCGGCGCCCGGTGACGGCGGTCATGTTGGCGGAGACCAGGGGGATGGTGGCGCCCGTGCCGTCATCCGGGGCGATGTCCACGTCCATGCGACTGGCGACGTCCGAGTGCGAGGGCACGAGGAAGACGTCGTTGTACGTCAGGTCGACGGCCGGGTCGGTGAGGAAGCGCATGGCCTCAGTCTCCCAGACGCGGTGGACGCCGAAAGCCCCCCGCGCGTCCGCCGGGAGCGGAGTCGAGCCGAGGCCGCGGCATTCCAGCCGGGGGCGTCGAAGAACTATGATGTCTCGAGGCGTTCCCGGCCCCACGCGCGCCGCGCGGGTGGCCCGGCGCAGCACATCGCATCCCAAGGCTCAGGAAGAGGCGTTACACAGTGCCAGAACTCACGTCGGACCGGCTCGCACAGGAGTTCCCGGGGAACGAACGGCTCGTGGCCGAGATCTACCGGAAGTACCGCGAGGACTCCGGTTCCGTGGACCGGCAGTGGGCACAGATCTTCGCCCGTCTTGAGGCCAGCACGCCCGCCGAGGCCGAGCCGAAGGCCGCCGCCCAGACCGAGCCGAAGGCCTCCGCCAAGGTGACCGAGCCGAAGGCCTCCACCAAGGTGACCGAGCCGAAGGCGGCGACCGCCCCGGCCCGGGGCGCGCAGCCCAAGGAGACCTCGGTCAGCACCGGCCCCAAGCCCAAGAAGACCCCGGCGGCCCAGGCCGTGCCCTCCGAGCCCGCCGACACCACCGCCACCACCGCGGACGAGAAGCAGGAGAAGGCCACCGTCCTCAAGGGCATGGCCAAGGCCGTGGCCACGAACATGGACGCCTCCCTGTCCATGCCCACCGCCACCACCGTGCGCGACCTGCCGGCCAAGGTGCTGATCGACAACCGCGTGGTCATCAACAGCCACCTGGCCCGCACCCGCGGCGGCAAGGTCTCCTTCACCCACCTCATCGGCTACGCCGTGGTCCGGGCGCTCGCGGCCATGCCCTCGATGAACGTGACCTACGAGGTGCGCGACGGCAAGCCCACCATGGTGGAGCCGGCCCATGTGAACTTCGGCCTCGCCATCGACCTGCCCCGCCCGGACGGCACCCGCGCGCTCGTGGTCCCCAACGTCAAGGCCGCCGAGACCCTCGACTTCCGCGGCTTCTGGAAGGCGTACGACGACCTCGTCCAGCGCGCCCGCAAGAACAAGCTGACGATGGACGACTACGCCGGCACCACGGTCTCCCTGACCAACCCGGGCGGCATCGGCACCGTGCACTCGGTGCCCCGCCTGTCCCAGGGCCAGGCCGCCATCATCGGCGTCGGCGCGCTGACCTATCCGGCCGCCTTCCAGGGCGCCGCCGAGTCCACGCTGCACGACCTGGCGATCTCCAAGACGATCACGCTGACCTCCACGTACGACCACCGCGTGATCCAGGGCGCCGGCTCCGGCGAGTTCCTGAAGATCGTGCACGGCCTCCTGCTGGGCGAGGACGGCTTCTACGACGAGGTCTTCCACTCCCTGCGCATCCCCTACCAGCCCGTCCGCTGGGCCCAGGACGTGCAGGTGAACCCGGAGGAGCAGATCGGCAAGGTCGCCCGCATCCAGCAGCTCATCCACGCGTACCGGGACCGCGGCCACCTGCTGGCCAACGTGGACCCGCTCGAGTACTCGATGGCCTACCACCCGGACCTCGACATCCGCGAGCACGGGCTGACCCTGTGGGACCTGGACCGCAAGTGGCCCACCGGCGGCTTCGGCGGGGCGAGCAGCCTGACGCTGCGCAAGATCCTCGGCGTGCTGCGTGACGCGTACTGCCGCACCATCGGCGTCGAGTACATGCACATCCAGGACCCGGCCGAGCGCGCCTGGTTCCAGGAGAAGCTCGAGCAGCCGTACGCCAAGCCCACCCGCGAGGAGCAGCTGCGCATCCTGGGTCGCCTCAACGCCGCGGAGGCGTTCGAGACGTTCCTGCAGACCAAGTACATCGGCCAGAAGCGCTTCTCCCTGGAGGGCGGCGAGTCCCTCATCCCGCTGCTGGACGGCATCCTCGGCGACGCCGCCGACGCCGGGCTGGACGAGGTCGCCATCGGCATGGCTCACCGCGGTCGCCTGAACGTGCTGACCAACATCGCCGGCAAGACCTACAGCCAGGTCTTCCGCGAGTTCGAGGGGGCCACCCCGGGCGGCGCCTCGGGCTCGGGCGACGTGAAGTACCACATGGGCACCGAGGGCACCTTCGTGTCCGACGCCGGCAACAGCACCCGCGTGTACCTCGCCGCCAACCCCTCGCACCTGGAGGCCGTGGACCCGGTCCTCGAGGGCGTCGTGCGTGCCAAGCAGGACCGCCTCGACCTGGGCGGTCAGCGCCCCGACTCCTTCTCCGTGCTGCCGATCCTGGTGCACGGCGACGCGGCCTTCGCCGGCCAGGGCGTCGTGACCGAGGTGCTGCAGCTCTCGCAGCTGCCCGGCTACCGCACCGGCGGCACGATCCACGTGATCGTGAACAACCAGGTGGGCTTCACCACGCCGCCGACCCAGGCACGCTCCGCGGTGTACTCCACCGACGTGGCCAAGACCATCCAGGCCCCGATCTTCCACGTCAACGGCGATGAGCCGGAGTCCGTGATGCACGTGGCCCAGCTCGCCTTCGAGTACCGCCAGCGGTTCAACAAGGACGTCGTCATCGACCTCGTCTGCTACCGCCGCCGCGGCCACAACGAGGGCGACGACCCGTCGATGACGCAGCCGCGCATGTACAACCTCATCGAGCAGAAGCGCTCCACCCGCAAGCTGTACGTCGAGTCCCTCGTGGGCCGCGGCGACATCACGCAGGAGGAGGCGGACACCGCCCTGAAGGACTACCAGCAGCAGCTCGAGCGGGTCTTCGCGGAGACCCACGAAGACGCGCCCACCTCCGGAGGCGAGGGCATCCGCCCGGCCGAGGACCGGGACGCGGTCCCGGAGGCGCCGGCATCCACGGCCATCTCGGCCGAGACGCTGCGGGCCATCGGGCAGGCGCACATCGACGTGCCCGAGGGCTTCACGGTCCATCCGAAGCTCGCGGCCCTGCTCGAGCGCCGCGCCAAGATGGCCGTCGACGGCGGCATCGACTGGGGCTTCGCCGAGCTGGCGGCCTTCGGCTCGCTGCTCGTGGAGGGCGTGCCGGTCCGCCTGGCGGGCCAGGACTCCCAGCGCGGCACCTTCACGCAGCGCCACTCGGTGTTCCACGACCGGATCACCGGCGAGACGTGGGCGCCGCTGAAGCACCTTTCCGAGGACCAGGCGAAGTTCTGGGTCTACAATTCGCTGCTGTCCGAGTACGCCGCCCTCGGCTTCGAGTACGGCTACTCCGTGGAGCGCTCCGACGCCCTCGTGCTGTGGGAGGCCCAGTTCGGCGACTTCGTGAACGGCGCGCAGACGATCATCGACGAGTTCATCTCCTCGGCCGATCAGAAGTGGTCGCAGACCTCGTCCGTGGTCCTGCTCCTCCCCCACGGCTACGAGGGACAGGGGCCGGACCACTCCTCCGCCCGCATCGAGCGCTTCCTGCAGATGTGCGCCGAGGACAACATGCGCGTGGTCAACCCCTCCACGGGCGCGAACCACTTCCACCTGCTGCGCGAGCACGCCTACGCCCGCCCGCGTCGGCCCCTCATCGTGTTCACCCCGAAGCAGCTGCTGCGCCTCAAGGCCGCCGCGAACTCGGTGGAGGACTTCACCGAGGGCCGCTTCCAGCCGGTCATCCCGGACGCCGGGGTGGACGCCAAGGACGTCACGCGCGTGCTGCTGGTCTCCGGCCGGCTGTACTACGACCTGCTCGCCCGCCGCGAGAAGTCCGGCGACACCTCCACCGCGATCGTGCGGGTGGAGCAGCTCTACCCGCTGCCGCTCGACGAGATCCGCACGGCGCTCCGCGCCTACCCGGACGCCGACGTCGCGTGGGTGCAGGACGAGCCCGCGAACCAGGGCCCGTGGCCGTTCATGGCACTGAACCTCGTGCCGCAGCTCGACCGCCCCGTGACCCTCGTGTCCCGCCCGGCCTCGGCCGCGACCTCCGCGGGCACCAAGGGCCGCCACGACCAGGAGCTCGGCACGCTGCTGGACGCCGCCTTCGGCCGCTGACCCGGACCGAGCCTGCGCCGCCGCCGCACCCTCCGGTGCGGCGGCGGCGCCGGATCGGCCGACGAAAGGACACACTGTGCACAACCGCCGGATCCGGATCGCCGCCGTCGGCGAGCAGCTGCTGGCCGGTGCGGGCGACGCCCGCGCCATCGGCTGGTGGGGCCGCGTGCTCGCCCGCACCCAGGCCCCCGACGTGGAGCTGGAGAACTACGTGCTGGCCGTGCCGCACGAGACCACCGAGGACCTCAACGAGCGCTGGTGGGGCGAGGCCTCGCGTCGCTTCTCCGAGGAGACGGAGAACCGCCTCGTCGTGGCCCTGTCCGACGCGGACCTGGACCTGGAGGCCACCTCGACCGCCCGTTCGCGGCTGAACCTGGCCAACGTCCTGGACACCGCCTCGCAGCGGAACATCCCGGTGCTCGTGGTGGGCCCCACGCCCACCCTGGACGAGCAGCGCAATGCCCGGCTCGCCGAGCTCAACGCCGCCTACCTGGATGTGGCCGACCGGCGCAACCACGTGTACGTGGACACGTTCACCCCGCTGGTGGGCCACGAGCAGTGGCGCTCGGACCTCGCCTCCGGCCAGGGCCGGCCGGGCCAGGCGGGCCACGGGCTCATCGCGTGGCTCGTGCTGCACCGGGGCTGGTACCAGTGGCTCGGTCTGCCTGAGCCCACGGCGTGATGTGACAGAATGGACCACCGACCGACTCGTTGAAGGGAGACGTCATGAGCAAGCGTGCACGCAAGCGTCGCGACCGCCGCAGGAGCGGCGCCAATCACGGCAAGCGTCCCAACGCCTGATCCGCTGATCGGCGTCGCGGACCGGCCGGGTGCCACCCGGCGACCGCAGACCACGAAGGGCCGTCCCCTCAGGGGACGGCCCTTCGTCATCGTCGGGGCGCCCGATCGGGTGCCCTCGGGTCCGCATGTCGCGGTGTCAGCCCCAGGTGACGGTCGTCGTCGAGACCTGGGTGATGCGGGTCATGATGGTGGCCCGCAGCTGCGCGGGCGCCTTCTCCTGGCAGCACCGACGCACCGCCGAGCGGATGAGCTCCTCGAGCTCCTTCTGGTGCCGGCAGTCCGGACAGTCCGCCACGTGGGCGCGCACCTGCTCGATGTCTTCGGGCGTCAGGGCACCGTCCAGGTACTGGTACAGCCGCTCCAGGGAGGCGTCCTGGGCGTCGCGGCACTCATTGCCGTGCTGGTCCGCGGTCATCGCGTGGCCTCCTTCGTGCTCGTCTCGGTCTGCTTCGTGCCGCCGCGCCCGGTCTTCTTCTTCGGCTGGGCCTTGATGCCGCGCGCGGCCGCGTAGTCCGCGAGGCGCTCGCGCAGCTGCTTGCGGCCCCGGTGCAGCCGCGACATGACGGTGCCGATCGGCACGTCGAGGATCTCGGCGATCTCCTTGTAGGCGAAGCCCTCCACGTCCGCGAAGTACACGGCGAGCCGGAACTCTTCCGGGATCGCCTGCAGGGCGTCCTTCACCTGGGAGTCGGGGAGCCGGTCGAGGGCCTCCGTCTCGGCGGAGCGCAGGCCACCGGAGGTGTGCTCGGCGGCCCGGGCCATCTGCCAGTCCTCCACCTCGGGGTTGTCCGCCTCGAGGGGCTGGCGCTGCCGCTTGCGGTAGAGGTTGATGTACGTGTTCGTGAGGATCCGGTAGAGCCAGGCCTTGAGGTTGGTGCCGGGCCGGTACTGGTGGAACGAGGAGTAGGCCTTCGTGTACGCCTCCTGGACCAGGTCCTCGGCGTCCTGCGGGTTGCGCGTCATGCGCAGCGCAGCGGAGTACAACTGGTCCACGAACTCGAGGGCGTCACGCTCGAACCGGGCACGGCGCTGCTGTTCGGACTCGGCGGCGACGTCGATGTCGGCGCGGTCGTGCTCGGGGGCGTCCTCGGGCCGGGCGAATTCCGGCCGGCTGTTGTCAGTGCTCATCGCGGGCCAGTCTACGGTTTGGGTTTGGGAGGGACGCGTCAGCAGGGCGGCGCTCATGCGGGGCTCCTCTCCGGCTGCGGTCCTCGGCGAGCGGGACCGGTGCGCCGTCACGGGTGCAGGGTCGCCCAGTGGAGCGCCAGCAGCGTTCCAGGTATTCCCCCGAGACAGGCCGACCCCGGCCGACCGACGCCCGATAGGCTGGTCCGGTGACCCGCCCCACGCGTGCCGCCGCGCACTCTCCCGCCCCCCGTCCCGACGCCGCCGAGACCTGGCCCGCGCCCGTGGCCCGCGGCCCGGTGCGCGGAGACGTGCGGCTGCCGGGATCGAAGTCGCTGACGAACCGGCACCTCGTGCTCGCCGCCCTCGCCGACGGCCCCTGCATCCTGCACGGCGTCCTCGAGTCACGGGACACGGCACTGATGCGCACGGCGCTCACCGCGCTCGGGGCCCGGTTCGAGCCCCTGTCCGACGGCGGCCTGCGCGTGCATCCGATGCCGGTCGGCGAGCCGCTGGCCGGTGATGTCGCCGTGGACTGCGGACTGGCGGGGACGGTCATGCGCTTCGTCCCGTTCGTCGCCGCGCTGCGGCCCGGCCGCGTCCGCTTCGACGGCGACGCCGGCGCGCGCCTGCGCCCGATGGCCCCGGTCCTGGACGCGCTGCGCCAGCTCGGGGTGGCCGTCGTCGAGGAGGGCGAGCCCGGGCGCCTGCCCTTCACGATGACGACCCGCGCGGACGCGGCCACGGTGGCCCCCGACGGCGACGTGCCGGAGGTCGCGGTCGACGTCTCGGGCTCCTCCCAGTTCCTGTCCGCCGCACTGCTGGCGGCCGCGGGGATGCCGCGCGGTCTCCGGCTGCGGCACACCGGGGAGACCGTGCCGAGTCCGGAGCACGTCGCGATGACCGCCGGGGTGCTGCGCGCGCTCGAGGTGGACGTCGCGGAGACGGGTCCCCGGGCGTGGACCGTGGCCCCGGGGCGCATCCCGGGGCACGAGGCGGCCGTCGAGCCGGACCTGTCCAACGCGGGCCCCTTCCTGGCCGCCGCCGTGGCCACGGGCGGCTCCGTGACGGTGCCGGACTGGCCGACCCGCACGACGCAGATCGGCGACCGCTGGCGGCGGATCCTGCCGCAGTTCGGGGCGAGCGTGGCCCTCACGGTCGACCGCACGGACCGCTCCCGCGGCCGGCTCACGGTGACCGGGGCGGTCCACGACGACGGCGCGCCCCGCATCACCGGCGCCGGTGAGATCGCGGACACGGCCGAGCTCGCCCCCACCGCGGCCGCGCTCGCCCTGCTGGCCTCCGGGCCCACCCGCCTGACGGGGATCGGCCATCTGCGGGGTCATGAGACGGACCGGCTCGCCGCGCTCACCGCCGAGGCCGCCCGCCTGGGGATCACCGTGGACGAGGGAGAGACGTCGCTCGGCTTCCCGGGCACGGACGCGTCGGGGCCGCTGTCGCCCGCCGCCCTCGAGACCTACCACGACCACCGGATGGCGACCTTCGCCGCCGTCGTCGGCCTGCGCGTGCCGGGGACCGGCATCGTGGACGTGGCGACCACCGCGAAGACGATGCCGGACTTCCCCGCACTGTGGACCGCGCTCGTGGCACCCGGCGACGCGGCCGAGGAGGCCCGCTGATGGCCCGGCGCCTCGATCCCTCGGCGTGGGACGAGTCCGATGTCCGGGTGCGCCCGTCCAAGCGCGGCACCCGCCCGCGCACCAAGGAGCGGCCCAAGCACGAGGACGCGCAGGTCGGCATGGTGACCACCGTGGACCGCGGCCGGTACGCCGTGGTGCTGCCCGAGCGCCTGGACGAGCGGATCACGGCGATGCGCGCCCGCGAGCTGCGCCGCACGCCGATCGCCACGGGCGACCGGGTGGCCGTCGTCGGGGACCTCTCCGGGGACGAGGGCACGCTCGCGCGCATCATCCGTGTCGAGGAGCGCAGCACGGTCCTGCGCCGGTCGGCGGACGACTCGGACGAGGTCGAGCGGGTGGTGGTGGCCAACGCCGACCTGCTGGTGATCATGGTGGCCGCGGCCAATCCGGAGCCCCGGACCGGCTTCATCGACCGCGCCCTCGTCGCCTGCTACGACGCCGACATCCACCCGGTGCTCCTCATCACGAAGACCGACCTGCGTGATCCGGACGCGCTGGTGGCGCACTACGAGGCGCTGGACCTGGAGGTGATGACCTCCGGTGCGGCGACCTTCGAAGCCGAGACCGGGGACACCGCCCTGGACGCCTCGCTCGTGGCCCGGGTGGCCGAGCGGCTGATCGGGCACACCAGCGCGTTCGTGGGGCCCTCCGGCGTCGGCAAGTCCACGCTGCTGAACGCGCTCACCGGCGCGGAACGGGCCACCGGCCACGTCAACGCCGTCACCGGCCGGGGCCGGCACACCTCCTCGTCCGCGCTCGCGCTGCCGCTGACGGGCGACGTCGGCGCCCCCCTGCCGGACACCTGGGTGGTGGACACCCCCGGCATCCGGTCCTTCGGGCTGGGCTGGGTCGAGCCGGACCGCGTGGTGGAGGCGTTCGACGACCTCGCCGGCGGACTGGCGGACTGCCCGCGCGGCTGCACCCACACCGCCGACTCCCCCGGCTGCGGCCTGGATGCATGGGTGGCCGCGGGCCACGCCGGCCCCTCGGGAGCGGCACGCCTGGCTTCGCTGCGGCGTCTGCTGGGCAACCGGCTGGCCCCCTCGGGGGCGGAGGACGCGGCGTCGTCCGAGGACTGAGGCGGCCCGCGCGGTATAGCGTGGGCGGCATGGAGCGACCTGAGAACCCTGCGACCCGCGGCCGCGACCTCACGGAGGACCTGCGGCTGGCCCACATGCTGGCGGACAACGTGGACTCGATCACGATGTCCCGGTTCAAGGCCCAGGACCTCGAGGTCAGCACCAAGCCCGATCTCACCCCTGTCACGGATGCGGACCGCGCCGCCGAGGAGTCCATCCGCTCGACCCTGTCCCGTGCCCGGGCGCGCGACGGCATCGTGGGTGAGGAGTTCGGCGGATCTCTGAGCCGCTCCGGCCGGCAGTGGGTGGTCGACCCCATCGACGGCACCAAGAACTTCGTGCGCGGCGTGCCCGTGTGGGCCACCCTCATCGCGCTGCTGATCGACGGCGAGCCCGTCGTCGGCGTCGTCTCCGCCCCCGCCCTGCACCGTCGCTGGTGGGCCGCGGCCGGCCAGGGCGCCTTCGCGGGCACCTCGCTCACGCGTGCTCAGCGGATCACCGTGTCCGGCGTGGATCGGGTCGAGGACGCGTCGCTGTCCTTCTCCTCGATCGAGGGCTGGCGCGAACGCGGCTCGATCCGCGCGTTCCTGCAGCTCACCTCGGACGTGTGGCGCGTGCGCGGCTTCGGCGACTTCTGGTCCTACATGCTCGTCGCCGAGGGCGCCGTGGACATCGCGGCCGAGCCCGAGCTCGAGCTGCATGACATGGCCGCGCTGGTGCCGATCGTGCGCGAGGCCGGCGGCCGCTTCACCTCGCTGGACGGCGAGGACGGCCCGTTCGGCGGGCACGCGCTGGCCACGAACGGCCTGCTCCACGACGACGTCTTCGCCCGCCTGCGCACGGGTGACGAGACCGAGGACGGCGCCTGATGGCCGCGCGGGGGGAGCCGACGGCCGACCGGAGGGGCGGGCTCGGGACAGATCGCCGGCCCGGCACTGCGGGTGCGGTGGCCCTCGGCGGTGCCGCGGGCGTGCTGTGCGGTGCGGGGGTGATGAACGCGGTGACCGCGCTGGCCGGGGCGCCCAACTTCCGCGGCACGTTCGGCGCCGCGTTCGGGGTGGTCGACGTGCTCGTCCAGGCCCTGCCGCTGTTCGTGGTGAACGTGCTCGGCTCGTTCCTGCTCGGCCTGCTGTGGGCGGCCTCGCGACGCCGCGGGCCGGACTGGCGTCCCCGCCTGGTGGCGGGGCTGGGAACCGGCTTCCTCGGTGCGTTCACCACCATCTCCAGCGCCGTCGCCCTGGTGCTGTGGCCGGTGCGGCTGGGCGCCGCGGCGTCCGGGGCGGGTGGCGTCCTCACCGCGGCGGCATCGGTGCTGCTGGTGCTCGCGCTGATGGCTGCGCTCTCGACGGCGGCAGCCGTGCTCGGCCTGCGCGCCGGGGGCGCCCCGGGGTCGCGTGTGGTCGGGACGGATCGTTCGGAGGAGGACGCATGAGCGGCGCGGGATACGAGGTCTTCGCTCTCTTCCAGGTGGCCCTCCTGGCCTGCCTCGCGGCGGGCGGGGCGCTCGGCGCCCTGGCGCGCGGGCGCCTGACCGACCGGCTCGGCCCCCGGGGTCTGCTCACCGCCAACACGACGGCGGCCCTGCTCCTCGGCGTCACCGTCGGCCTGGCCGTGCCGGAGCTGGTGGACGCGTCCGGGGGCTGGGGCGACGGGCAGGGGCTCATGCTCGTCGCGGCGGTGTCCGCCGTGGTGTCCGGGTTCTGCCTCGCCCTGGGGACGTGGTCCACCGTGGCCGCGGAGGCCGCCGACGCCGTGCTCGCCCGTCGATGGGGCGCGGCCGCCCGCCTGTGGGCCGCGCATCTGGGGCTGGGGCTGGTGGCCGTCGTCGTCGGCTGGGGCGCCGGCCTGGGCCTGCACGCGGTCCTGGCCGGCTGAGGGGCGGGCCGCCGCACACTGGGCGCAGACACGACGAAGGCCCCGGAATCGTGACGATTCCGGGGCCTTCCCGTGGTGGTGAGTGGAGCCGGCGGGAATTGAACCCGCGTCCGATGTGGTGTTGCCGGGTCTTCTCCGGGCGCAGTCTGCTGTGGGTGTTGCTCGGTCCTGGCCGTCCCGCAGACGGGCGGCCAACCCGGACCCAGCCGGATTGATGTCGGCGTCACGACCCCCGGCGAGGGTGACGCCCAGTGGCTATCTAGCTGACGCCACGGTCCGAGGCGACAGCGACCTCGGGGTGACGGACTCGATCACTGATCAGGCAGCGAGAGCGAAGTCAGTGCGCTTGGATTCGGCACTTATTGGTTTGCAGAGAGCGTTTGACGAGATGACTCTGCATCCTCGGCCCGCTTCTCCCGACGCGACACACACCGTCGAAACCGATCGGCCCCAGGGGGGCGACTCCTCTATGAGGTTGTCAATCACCACTGCAGGCGGAGGGCGCGGAGCCCGCCGGTCCTGAAACCGGGCCTGCGAGAGATACAACGTAGCACGCCCCCCGAGCATTCCCAAGGGGCCCGCCGCGCTCAGGCCACGCCGGCGCGCCGGTTGCGCATTCGCATCGCCCGCTGGGCCTCGCGGTTGTCCTGCTGCTCGCGCAGCTTGTGCCGCTTGTCGTACTCCCGGTTGCCGCGCGCGACGCCGATCTCCACCTTCACGCGCCCGTTCAGGAAGTACAGGGACAGCGGCACGATGGTCAGGCCCGGATCCTGGATCTGCCGGGAGATCTTCGTCAGCTCGGCGCGGTGCAGCAGCAGCTTGCGGCGGCGGCGGGCGGCGTGGTTGGTCCACGAGCCGTTGAGGTACTCCGGGATGTAGACCTGCTCGAGCCACAGCTCGTCCCGGTAGAAGACCGCGAAGCCGTCCACGAGCGAGGCCTTGCCCTCGCGCAGCGACTTCACCTCGGTGCCGGTGAGCACCATGCCGGCCTCGTACGTGTCGAGGATGGTGTAGTCGTGGCGCGCCTTCTTGTTGTTGGCGATCACCTGGCGTTCGCCGGGGGCCGGCTGCTTGGTGGCCTTGCCCTTGCTGTTCTTGCCCATGGCCTCACGTCCTTCCAGCGTCCACGGCGACGGCCGCGCCCCGATCAGGGCGCGGCCGTCCAGTCTATCCCGTGCCGGTCCGGTGCCCGCCGGGGCGGTGCGCCGGGGCCGCGGGGCGGCGTCGTCGGCTCAGTCCACCGGCGCGCCGGTGAGCGCGCGGACCTGCTCCTCGGTGACGCCGGGCGCGGTCTCCACGAGCGCCAGGCGGGGCTGTTCCGGGGTGCCGACGACGTCGATGACGGCCAGGTCCGTGATGATGCGGTCGACGACGGCGCGGCCGGTCAGCGGCAGGGTGCACTGGTCGACGATCTTGGGGGTGCCGTCCTTGGACACGTGGTCCATCATGACGATCACGCGGCCGGCGCCGTGGACGAGGTCCATCGCCCCGCCCATGCCCTTGACCATCTTGCCGGGCACCATCCAGTTGGCCAGGTCGCCCGCGGCGGAGACCTCCATGCCGCCCAGGACGGCGACGTCGATCTTGCCGCCGCGGATCATGCCGAAGCTCAGCGCGGAGTCGAAGAAGGACGCCCCCGGGTTCACGGTGACGGTCTCCTTGCCCGCGTTGATCAGGTCGGGGTCCACGGCGTCCTCCGTGGGGTACGGGCCCGTGCCGAGGATGCCGTTCTCGGACTGCAGCACCACGGACCGCCCGGCGGGGATGTGGTTGGGGATCAGCGTGGGCATGCCGATGCCGAGGTTGACGTAGGCACCGTCCGGCAGCTCCTGCGCGGCGCGGGCCGCCATCTGGTCGCGGCTCAGGCCCTGGGGACGCCCGGTGGTCTGCTCGCTCATGCCTGCTCCTCCCCCGACGCGCGCACGGTGCGCTTCTCGATCCGCTTCTCGATGTCCGTGCCGACCTCCACGATCCGGTGCACGAAGACGCCGGGCAGGTGCACGTCGTCCGGGTCGATCTCGCCGGGCTCGACGAGCTCCTCCACCTGGGCGATGCACACACGGCCGGCCATGGCCGCGGGCGGGCCGAACTGGCGGGTGGCCTTGCGGAACACGAGGTTGCCGTGGCGGTCGCCCTTCCACGCGTGCACGAGGGAGAAGTCGGTGACGATGGAGCGTTCGAGCACATAGGTCTCGGGCTCGTCCGGGGTCTGGCTGAGGTAGCCCTCGCCGAGCACGAACGTGTCCGTGGGCTTGGCCTGCGAGGACTTCACCACCGTGCCGTCCGCGTCGTAGCGCATGGGCAGGCCGCCTTCGGCCACCTGGGTGCCGACGCCGGAGCGGGTGTAGAACGCCGGGATGCCGGCGCCGCCGGCGCGGAGCTTCTCCGCGAGGGTGCCCTGCGGGACGAGCTCCACCTCGAGCTCGCCCTCGAGGTACTGGCGGGCGAACTCCTTGTTCTCCCCCACATAGGAGGAGGTCATCTTCCGCAGCCGGCGCGCGCCGAGCAGGATGCCCAGGCCCCAGCCGTCCACCCCGCAGTTGTTGGACACGACGGACAGGTCCGTGGCGCCCTGCTCGAGCAGGGCCTCGATGAGCTGCACGGGGTTGCCGGAGAGTCCGAAGCCGCCGACGGCCAGGGACGCGCCGTCCGGCACGTCCGCCACCGCCTCGGCGGGCGTGGCCACGGTCTTGTCGAGAGCCATGTCCGGGGTCCTTTCTGTCAGGGGCGGTCCGTCAGCGGAAGAGGATCAGGGCCTCGCCCTGGCCGCCGCCGCCGCAGAGCGAGACGGCCGCGCGGCCCCCGTCGCGCCGGTCGAGCTCGAGGGCGGCGTGCAGGGCCAGCCGGGCACCGGAGGCGCCGATCGGGTGGCCCAGGGCGATGGCGCCGCCGTGGATGTTGGTCTTCTCGTGCGGGTAGTCGAGGTCGCGCAGGGACTGCACGGCCACCGCGCCGAACGCCTCGTTGATCTCGATGAAGTCGAGGTCGGCCACGTCCCAGCCCTGCTTCCGCACGGCGGCGTTGATCGCGTCGGAGGGCTGCGAGTGCAGCTGCGAGCTGTCCGGGCCGGCGGTCTGGCCGGGTGCGCCCACCGTGGCGAGGACCGTCAGGCCCTTCTCCTCGGCGAAGGCCCGCGAGGTCACCACGAGGGCGGCGGCGCCGTCGGACAGGGGCGAGGAGTTGCCGGCCGTGATCGTGCCGTCCTTCGCGAACGCCGGCCGCAGGGCGCCCAGCGACTCGGCGGTCGTGTCCGGGCGGACCCCTTCGTCCTGGGAGACGACCAGCGGGTCGCCCTTGCGCTGCGGCACCTCCACCGGGGCGATCTCGCCCTCGAAGACGCCCTCGGACTGGGCCCGGGCGGCCCGCTGGTGCGAGGCCGCGGCGACCTCGTCCTGCTCGGCGCGGGCGATGTTCCGCTCGCCGTTGCCGGACTCGGTCAGCTCGCCCATGGCCTCGTGGCTCAGGGAGTCGGTGAGGCCGTCCCACGCGACGGCGTCGAGCATGGTGGCCGGGCCGTACTTGAAGCCCTTGCGCGCGCCGGGCAGCAGGTGCGGGGCGTTGGTCATGGACTCCTGACCGCCGGCCACCACCACGTCCGCCTCGCCGAGGCGGATGAGACGGGCGGCGTCGATCACGGCGGTGAGGCCGGACAGGCACACCTTGTTGATCGTCATGGCCGGGACGTTCCACGGGATGCCCGCGGCGAGCGCGGACTGGCGGGCCGGGTTCTGCCCCGCGCCGGCCTGCACGACCTGGCCCATGTAGACCATGTCCACGTCCTCGGGGGCCACGCCGGCGCGCTCGAGCGCGTGCGTGATCGCGTGGGCGCCCAGGTCCACGGCGCGCAGGTCGGCCTGCTGCGAGAGCAGCCGGGTGAAGGGCGTGCGGGCACCGCCCACGATCACGGCGTCGGTGGGCTGAGGCTGGGGCAGCTCGGCGGTCATGCGGTCCTCCTGGGACGTTCAACTCGGTTCATCACGATTCACTCAAATGCAGTCTATGACCCCGGTCACAGGCGCGCCAGGCGGCGACGCATCCATGACGACGCGCCGCGGGGCAGGGACCACGACGGCCCGCACCCGCCGGCTGCGGGCGCGGGCCGTCGTGGGGACGTCCGGGGATCGGGCCGGCGCCTCAGAGACCCTGGCCGGTCGGCGAGACGAGGATCTTCACGGCCGTCTCGTTGTGGTGGATGAGGGTCTCGAAGCCCTGGTCGACCAGGTCGTCGAGGCCGATCTTGCCGGTGATGAACGGCGTGAGGTCCACGGCGCCGTCCTCGACCATGCGGATGGTGTCCGCGTGATCGTTCGCGTACGCGATGGTGCCGCGCAGGTCGATCTCCTTCATCACCAGCTTGTGCAGGGCCACGGCGGGCTCGTGGCCCCAGATGGACTCGTTGACGATCACGCCGCCGGAGCGCACCGCGTCCAGCAGCATGTCCAGCACCACGTCCACCGAGGTGCACTCGAAGCCCACGTCCGCGCCCTGGCCGTCGTGCAGTTCGCGGATCTTGGCGGGCACGTCCACCTCGCGCGGGTCGAAGGCCTCGTCCACCACGCCGGCCTCGAGCACCTTCCGGCGGCGCAGCTCGGAGAGCTCGGAGACGTACACCGTCAGGCCCTTGCCCTTGAGCACGGCCGCGGTCAGCGCGCCGATGGGGCCGGCGCCGCCGATCAGCGCCACGCCCGACGTCGGAGAGCCGGCCCGCACCCACGCGTGGTGGGCCACGGAGAGCGGCTCGATGAGCGCGGCCTGGTCGAGGGGCACGGAGTCGGCCACGGGGTGGACCCAGCGGCGCTGCACCGCGATCTGCTCGGCCAGTCCGCCGCCGTCGCCGCCCAGGCCGATGAAGTTCATGTCCGGCGCGAGGTTGTAGTCCGGTCGGTCCCGGTCCTCCTCGCGCACGATGTACGGCTCCACGACGACCTTCTGGCCGACCTCGAGGTCCGTGACGCCCTCGCCCAGGGCGGCGACGGTGCCGGACATCTCGTGGCCGAGCGTGACGGGGGCGGCGTCGCCGGAGATCGGGTGCGGGTGCCCGGCCGGCGGGATGAAGATCGGGCCCTCGAGGTACTCGTGCAGGTCCGTGCCGCAGATGCCGCACCACGCGACGTCCACGAGGACCTGCCCCGGACCGGCCGTGGGCGAGTCGATCTCCTCGATGCGGATGTCCTTCTTGCCGTGCCAACGGGCGGCGCGCATGGTCATGCTGTTCGACCTCCTGGGTGGGAATGGAGTCGGCTGCCGGACCGGCGCGCGGGGGCGCCTGCCCGGTGCTTCGAGCATCCCACCGGGCCGGTCTCCCGGGCCAGGCCCGAGGTCCCGGCGGGGGCTGGAACGACGACGCCGGCCCGCGCCTCGCTGCGGAGGTGCGGGCCGGCGTCGTGGTGGCCCGGGCGGCGGGGCCGCGCCGCGGGACTCAGTCCTCCTGGGCGGCCTTGACCTGCTCGGCGCGCCAGCGGATCCCGGCGTCCACGAAATCGTCGATGTGACCGTCGAACACGGAGGAGGGGTTGCCCTCCTCGTGGCCCGTGCGCAGGTCCTTGACCATCTGGTACGGGTTCAGCACGTAGGAGCGCATCTGGTCGCCCCAGGACGCCTTGACGTCGCCGGCCATCTCCTTCTTCTTCGCGTCCTCCTCGGCCTTGCGCAGCAGCAGCAGGCGGGACTGGAGCACGCGCAGGGCGGCGGCACGGTTCTGGATCTGCGACTTCTCGTTCTGCATGGACACGACGATGCCGGTGGGCAGGTGCGTCATGCGGACGGCGGAGTCCGTGGTGTTCACGGACTGGCCGCCGGGGCCCGAGGAGCGGAACACGTCCACCTTGATGTCGGACTCGGGGATCTCGATGGAGTCGTCCGACTCGATCAGCGGCACCACCTCGACCGCCGCGAAGGACGTCTGGCGGCGGCCCTGGTTGTCGAAGGGGCTGATGCGCACGAGGCGGTGCGTGCCGGCCTCCACGGAGAGGGTGCCGAACGCGAAGGGCGCGTTGACCTCGAAGGTGACGGACTTCAGGCCGGCCTCCTCCGCGTAGGAGGTGTCCATGACCTTGGTGGACCAGCCGCGCTGCTCGGCCCAGCGCAGGTACATGCGCATGAGGGTCTCGGCGAAGTCGGCCGCGTCCACGCCGCCGGCGCCCGCGCGGATGGTCACGACGGCGTCGCGCTGGTCGTACTCGCCGCTGAGCAGCGTGACGACCTCGAGTTCCTCCAGGGCCTTGCGGATGGAGGTCAGCTCCTGGTTCGCGTCGTCGAGGAGGGAGGGCTCGTCCTCCTCCGCGGCGAGCTCGACCATGGTCTCCAGGTCCTCGATGCGGCTCTCCAGGGAGGTGATGCGCTTGAGGTCCGTCTGACGGTGGGAGAGCTTGGAGGTGACCTTCTGGGCCTCCTCCGGGTCGTCCCAGAGGTCCGGTGCGGAGGCCTGCTGCTCCAGTTCGGCGATGTCCGCCTTGATGCGGTCGAGGTCCGAGACCTGCTCGATGGAGGCCAGGGTGTGGCGCAGGGAGTCGATCTCCGCGGAGAAGTCAGTGTCAGCCATGATTCGGCCAGCCTACCGCGTGGGGTGGACGCCGGTCGTGTGCCAGCGCCGGATCACCGCGGCGACGGCCTCGGGCTCCGCGACGTGCGGCCAGTGGCCCGGGCCGACGTCGACGACGGTGGTGTGCTCGGTGACCGCGTCCAGGTCCCGCTGGTGGACGTCCCGGGTGCTGCGCACGTACAGGGTCGGGATCGTGATGCCCGCCCAGAGGGCACGGGTGTCCGCGGCGAGGACGGCGGCCCAGAGCTCGCGCATCGGATGGTCCGGCGTCGCGTCGAGATCGGCCAGGATCCGCTCGCGCCACGGCTCCGGGACGAGAAGGTCGCGTGCGAGCGAGGCGCGGAGCATGCTCCGCCAGTCCGAGCGGGCGGCGAGGCGGGCCTTGTCCGCCCGGGCGGCCAGGGCGGTGTCCGTCACCGGGACGTTCGAGTCGATGACCACGAGGGCGCGGGGTCGCACCAGCCCGTCGGCGACGGCGCGCAGCGCGATGACCCCGCCCGTGCTGTGGCCGATCAGCAGCCCCGGCACAGGGCCGGCCTGCGCCGCCCAGGTGCGGGCCGCGTCGAGGACGGGGTCCGCATCGGTCGCCGGCCGTGCGGCCCGGGGGCGGTCCTGACCGCCGGCGTCCGTGCCCGGGTGGCCGGGCAGGGCGGGCGAGACCGCGAGGTCGGCCGCGGCGCCGAGCGCGTCGGCGAGGGGCTCGAAGTGGGCGGGTCGGCCACCGATGCCGTGGAGGAAGCGGATCACCGGGCCAGGCTAGTGCGACTGCTGCCCGTCGCCTCCAGGGGGACCGACAGGGGCAGTGTGCCCGCGAACGGGCCGGTCATGGCGAACAGATCGGCCCGGGCGTCGAGGGTGACGACGACGGTGGTGCCGTCGTCGGCCACGCGGGCGTTCATCCCGCCGAGCCCGGGGACGGCCTCGCGGGCGCCGACGGCTGCGAGGTGTGCGCTGGCGGAGGCGGCGACGTCGTCGTCGGAGAGCACGACGCCCGGGTCCTCCCCCAGCCGGAAGCCGAGCTCCTCTGCCCCGGCGACGGCGGCCGAGTCCGCGAGCGACTGCAGGCGACGGTGCTGCAACTGCACGGTGGTGACCGCGAGCATGACCAGCATGAGGGCCACGAGCACGGCGCACAGGCCGGCGGTGAGGACGGTGGTCTGCCCGTCGTCGCGACCCAGGCGAGCAGTGAGGAGGCGGCGCATCAGAACCTCGGCACCGTCTGGCGGGCGTCGGAACCCACCGTCACGGGGGTCAGCGACCACGCTGCCGGCGTGAGGGGGACGGGCACCGCCACGTCCACCCGCACGGCGACGACCTCGCCCGGTTCGAGCGTGCCACAGCCGCCCTGATCGCAGCCGACGGTCAGGTCGTACTGGCCGGCGCCCACGCCGTAGTCGGCGAGCGTGAGCTCGACGGTGGCGTGGGCGGCGCCGGCGCTGGGGTGCTCGGCCTCGGCGACCACGGCCTTGACGGCCTGGTCCGCGGCGGCGACCGAGGCGAACGCCGCGGCCTGGACCTGGGAGACGTAGATCATCAGGTACACCACGGGGATCAGCAGGACGAGGGTGAGGCCCAGGAATTCGACCGTGGCCGCCCCCCGCTCGTCGCGGACGTCATTGACGGAACGCATGACCGCTCACCTCCACGGGGATCGGGCCCGGCAGGAACCCCAGGCCGGGCAGCGAACTCGAAACCGTGACCCGAAGGACCGGGACCCCGTCCTGACTGGTGAGCTCCGCGGCGACGTCGGCCCCGGACTGGCCGGGCACGCCGGCCGAGAGCAGCTCCCGAGCCCGCTGGACGCCGTCCTCGGGGCTCCGGTCCGCGAGCGCCCCGTACCGGGCCCCGGCGGAGGCGGCGTCGATCATCACGTTGCGTGTGTGGATCACGACGCCGGCCTGGAGGAGCGCGGCGAAGAGCAGGACGACCAGGGTCATCACCATGGTGGACTCGGCCACCGCGGCGCCCCGGTCGTCCCGCCAGCGGACGCCCGTGTGGCCGCCACGGGGCGCCGGCGCGCCGTGGGCAGCACCCCGGGGCATGCTCAGCCGCCCTGGGACACCTGGGAGATGGCCTGGTTGAACAGTCCCTCGAGCGCCGGCAGGGCGAGGGCCAGCAGGCCGGCCACGAGCACGGCGGACATGAGGGTGATCATCACCCAGCCGGGGACGTCGCCGCGCTCGTCGCGGACGTCGTCGTGGATGAGGGCGCGCAGGGCGGCCAGGACGGTGATGGCGTGGTGGTGGAGCATGGTCCCCTCCTCGGGTGGCCGGCCGCCCGTGCGGCCGGGGTGGATGGTGATGGTGGGTGGACGGATGGACTATTCAGTTGTGGGTCTTCAGAACCCCAGGCGCATCAGGGAGATGCCGGGGAAGACGGCGAAGATCACCGTGAGCGGGAGGATGCCGAACACGAGGGGCACCATCATCTGGATCTCCTTCCGGCCGGCGGCCTCCATGAGCTCGCGGCGACCCATCTCACGCACGTCCTGGGCCTGCGCGCGCAGGACGTCGGCGAGGGGTGTGCCGCGGTCCAGCGCGATGAGCACGCCCCCGATGAACCGTTCGACGGGGGCCAGCTGCACGCGCCGTCCCATGGCCTTGAGCGCCGCGGACAGCGACGCCCCGGCACGCATGTCGGCGAGCGTGACGCGGAACTCGCCGGCCAGCTCCCCGCGCGCCGTCCCCGCGATGCGCTCGAGCGCTCCAGCGGCGCTCTCCCCCGCTCCCACCGAGAGGGCGAACAGCTCGGCCACGGACGGGAACTCGGAGAGGATGGCCTCGCGCCGCCGTCGCGCCCGCAGGGAGAGCAGCTGGTCTCGGAGCAGGAACCCGGCCATGCCGCCGGCGATCACCAGGGCGACCCCCGTGATCACCGGCACGCGGCCCGTGACGGTGAGGCTGAGCGCGAGGACGGCCGCCACGGCGGCCCCCGCGGCCGCGCTCAGGACCTGCTGGGCGCGGAAGTCCGTCGACGTGACCGCGAGCCCCGCGGCGGCCAGCTTGCGGTCGAGCGCCACCCCGCCCGGGGAGATGCGCTGGACCCAGCCGACCCCGGCCTGCACCACGGGATCGAGGATGCGTCCCCACGCTCCCCAGGGCGAGGCGCCCGCACGTTCCTCCTCGAGGAGGCGGGAGGCCGGGATGTGGTGGCGCAGCTGCGGTTCGACCCGTTGCTCGAGGCTGGGGCGCCAGCCCACCGGCTGGGTGACCAGGATGAGGAGCAGTCCCGCCCCGAGGGTGAGGCCCAGGAGCGCGGCCCAGATCAGCGCGGACGTCATGCGAACACCCGCTTCTCCCGGGGCAGCGCGCCGATGCGGAGCATGACGCGGTAGCAGACGACGGAGGCCACCATGCCCGCGAGGAGCACGGCCCCGCCGGCGGCGGACCGGTAGGCCGCGACCGCGGCGGGCTGGGTCCCCAGCAGCAGGAGCACGAGCCACGGGGCGCACACCGCCAACCGGGCCGCGTTCACGGTCCACGACTGCCGTGCCTCGAGCTCGGCGCGGATGCGGGCGTCCTGCCGGAGGAACTCGGAGAGGGTCTGCAGCAGACGGCCGATGTCGGCGCCGCCGACCTCGCGGGTCAGGCGCAGCGAGACCACCAGGCGGTCCGCGACGGGGTCGGCCATCCGGGCCTTGAGCCGGTCCAGTGCGTCCACGAAGCGGGCTCCGGCCCGGTAGTCCCGGGCGAAGTGCTGGAACGGCTCGCGCAGCCCCTCCGGCCCGGTCTCCCCGAGCTGGATGAGCGCCTCCGGGAGAGTCAGGCCCGCGCGGATGGCCGACCGGGCGTGGTCGATCGCGTCCGGCCACAGCTCGCGCAGTGCCGTGGACCGCCGACGGGCCTGCCAGGACAGCAGCAGCCAGGGCACGGCCGCCCCGAAGACGGCGAAGCACGCGGCGATGGTCCACGTGCCGGTCAGCGACAGGACGAGCAGCCCGACCACGAGACCGCCGACGGCCATGGCGGACACGACGCCGGCCGGGCTGAGGCGCTGGATGCCGGACTGGGCGATCAGCACACGCAGGCGCGAGTCGGTGCGGGCGGCCTCGGGTCTCTCCGTGGGAGGGGACCAGAGGGACCACCACAGCAGGAACAGGCCGCAGCCGAGCGCGAGCCCCAGCAGCGCGGCCATCAGCGGAGCCCCACCAGCTCGTGGACGTCCACGCCGCGACGGGCGAGCGCCTCGAACTCCAGGTTCGCACCCTCGTTGAGGCGCAGGTCGCCCTCGGTGTCGCGCTGGAAGAGCGCCGACGTCTCGATGACCCCGCCCTCCACCCGTGAGCCGACGGTGAGGATCTCCCGCACCCGCCGGCGGCCCTGGCGGTCGCGCTCGCAGTGCACGACGACGTCGATGCACGTGGCGACCGTCGGGACGACGAAGTCCCGGGAGATGTTCTCCCCTGCCAGCAGGGGCAGCGTGCAGAGCTTCGTGAGCGCGTCCGCGGCCGAGTTCGCGTGGATCGTGCACATGCCGGCCAGGCCGGAGTTCAGCGCGACGAGCATGTCCAGTGCCTCGGCCTCGCGCACCTCGCCGACGATCAGGCGGTCCGGGCGCATCCGCAGCGCCTCCTTGACGAGGCGGCGCAGCGGGATCTCGCCGTGGCCCTCCAGGTTCGGCTGGCGGCACTGCAGCCCGACGACGTCGCGCACCGGGATCTGCAGCTCGAAGATCTCCTCCACGGTGATCACCCGCTCCCGCGGGCCGATGGCCGAGGCCAGGCAGTTGAGCAGGGTGGTCTTGCCCGCCTGGGTGGCCCCGCTGACGAGGATGTTCATGCCCGCGTCCACGGCCGCGTCCAGGAAGCGGGCCGCCGTCGGCGTGAGGGAACCGCCCCGGACGAGGTCGTCCAGCCGGCGCGCCCGGGCGATGAACTTCCGGATGTTCACGGCCCAGTGCCGCCGCGTGATGTCGGGGATGGCCACGTGCAGGCGCGAGCCGTCCGGCAGGGCCGCGTCGACGAACGGCATCGACAGGTCCAGCCGCCGGCCCGAGGACTTCAACATGACTTCGACGAGGTCCTGCACCTCCTCCTCGGTCAGGACGATGCCCGTCAGCTCGGAGCGGCCGGACCGCGCGCAGTAGACGGCGTCCGGCGCATTCAGCCAGATCTCCTCCACGGAGGGATCGTCCATGAGCCGCTGGAGCGGCCCGAGGCCCGCAATGCGGTCGAACAGGTCCTGCCGCGCCGCCACGGGATCCTCCAGGTCCGGCAGCGAGCTGACCATCGCGCGGGACTCGTAGTCCGCGGCCGCGTCCTGGATGAGCGTCAGGACCCGGGCGTGCTCACGCTGCGGGTCGATGCCCTGCCGCCGGACGATCTCCCGGATCTCGTCCTCGAGAATGCGCACCGCATCCATGTGTCCCTCCTGTGCCCGATTCGGCGCCATCCCCAGCGCCGCACACGTCTCGATCAGGAAGATACCCCGTTCCGTCGTCGCGTGTGGTCCAGGACACCATGACTGTGGACAACGTGGCGGCGGACCCGTTCGACGGGGAGTTGTCCACAGGCCGCCCGAACTGCCATCAGGCCGTGGCAGGGTCGTCCCCAGGCGGCCGGACGGGCCGGTCGCCGGTCTCAGGAGGGAGGGGCGGGGATGGCCTGGAGCGTACGGATCCTGGGCGGAGCCGCTCCCGAGACATGGCGGGTGGAGCACTTCCCCGCCGACGCGGACGAGCAGGACCGGGCGGTGCGGGAACATTTTCCCGCCCGGTCGCTGCGCCGGTGCGCTGCCGGGCCGCGCAGCGTGACGTACGCGGAACGGGTCGGGAGTGCACCGGCCCGGGGGCCGGAGCTCGCGGTGGTCACCGAGCACGGACCCGACGCCGGCCGCCTCGTCCCTCTCGGGGAGGACGGGTTGAGCGTGGGACGCGGTGGGGCGCGGCTGCTGCTGGACGACCCCTCTGCCCCGTCGCGGCCGATGCGTCTGCGGCTCGCGCCCACCGGGCTGCACATCCACGACGGCCCTCGGGGCACCGGACGCCTGTGGGGCGGCCGGAGCCCGCTCCCGGTGGGCCGGACCGCCCTGGGTCTGGTCCGCGGGCCCGGGGCCGCCCTGCCACGGCCGATCACGCCGGAGCCGCCCACCGTCGACCTCGGATCTCCACCGGCCCGGCAGTCCGTCGTGATCCCGCTGGTGGCGGCCCTGGGCCCGCTGGTGCTCGGGGTCGCCCTGGTCCTGATGATGGGCAACCCGATGTTCCTGCTGTTCGGCGTGCTGTCCGTGACGGTGGCGCTGGTCATGCTGGCGATGCAGCGCCGCACCCGGCTGCGGCATGCGCGGCTGCTCGCCGCCCGCGCGGACGCGGTCGTGCGTCGGCGGGCTCGGGCGGCACTGAGCCCCGGTGCGGTGGCCCGCGCCGTCCGCTCCCGCGCGACGGACCGCTTCGGGTTGACAGCGGGCGCCGACGAGGCCGTGGCGGTCTCGTGGGGTTCCGGCGTCGGGGCGCTGTCCCTGTCGCGGGACGACCCGGACGAAGCATGGGTGGAGGCCGTCACGTCGCGGCGCACCGTGATGACGACGTCACCGCCGGAGTCGCGCGCCGTCGTGGCCGGGCCACCGCGCGATGTGGCCGGGGTTTGCCGGTGGGCGGTGTTCCAGCTCCTGCGGCACGCGGTGGCGGCCGATGGCGCGTTCGTGGTGGAGGCCGGTGGCGTCCGCCGCACCTGGTGGTCGGGCGCCTCCGGCCCGCAGCTGCTGGTGACGGCCCCTGAGGACGCGGCACTGGATCCGGCGTGGCGAGCGTGGCGGGCCGCCATCGGCGACGACGCGGGGACGATGGCCACGGCCCGGACGGATCTGCCCTGGACGCGGTACGACTTCACCGGGCCGCCGCCTGCGCCGGGGGACACCGTCGTCGATCTGCGCGGGTGCACCGTCGTGGTCCCGGCCGAACAGCAGCGCTTCGAGGACGTGGCCGCCGACGGCCTCGCCGACGGCACTCTGGTCGCCTGGCTGACCGAGCTGGCCGACGACGTCGTGGACCTCGGCCTGCTGCCCACCGACGACGGGGACGGCACGCTCACACCACCGGGGCAGGTGGGCACCCGTGATGCCGTCGACGGGCTCACCGTGACCCTCGCCCGGGGCGGCGACGAGACGGGCGTCGTCGAGATGGACCTGGCCGCCGACGGTCCGCACCTGCTCATCGCGGGCACCACGGGATCCGGGAAGTCGGATCTCCTGCTGTCCCTCCTGCTGGGGGCCGCGGCGCACCACCCGCCGGCCGAGGTCGCGTTCCTGCTGCTGGACTTCAAGGGCGGCGCGTCGTTCGGTCCGCTGGGTGCGCTCCCCCACACGATGAGCCTGGAAACCAACCACGTGGGAACGGCCTCGTTGCGGGCGCTGAGCGCCATTCGGGCGGAGCTGCATCGCCGTGAGGCCCTCTTCGCGGAGGCCGGGGTCAGCGATTACCCCAGCTTCCGCCGCCGCCATCCGGACGCGGCGCTGCCTCGGCTCGTCGTGGCGATCGACGAACTGCGCGTGCTCGTGGACGACCACCCGGACGCGGCCGCCGTCCTGCAACGTCTGGCCGCCACGGGCCGTTCCCTCGGCTTCCACCTCATCCTGGCCACGCAGCGGGCCACGGGTGCGGTGGGCTCGGACCTGCGCTCGAACCTGGGCAGCACGATCGCCCTGCGCACCGCGACGGAGCAGGAGTCGTGGGACCTGGTGGGCACGGCCGCCGCGGCCCGACTCGACCCGCGCCGCCCCGGCTCCGCGATCCTCTCGACGGCGGGGCGCCCGACGGTCTCGTTCCGCGCGTCCCAATGGACGGTCGACGGCGGCACGCCCGTGTGGCGACGGCTGGGCGAGGCCGCGGCCACCCCGGCCATCGCCCCCTGGGAGGCCGTCGTCGCGGTCCTGGTGGAGAACTACGCTGCGGGTGACTGGCCGACACCCCCGCCCGTGGTCACCCCCGCCCTGCCGGAACGCTGGGTGCCGTACCGCGGTCGCCGGGCCGAGGCCACGGCCCTGGCCCTGCTCGACGACGCGGCCCACGGCCGGCACCGTCCCTGGCGGTGGCCGACCGGCGCAGAGGGACGCACCGCGTGGATCGTCGAGGCCGCGGGGGGTCGCGCGGAGACGCTGGCCGCCGTCGTCGAGGTGGCGATGCGCAGCGGCGGGCCGGTGGCCGTGCTGGACGGCACCGGGGAGGCCGCCGCGACCGCGCGGTCCGGGCTGCCGGTGCTGACCCCGGACGCCGAGGGGGCCGGGGAGGCCGTCCTGGAGTGTCTGCACGAGCTCGCGGCCGACGGCGGTACAGCAGTGATCACGGGCTGGAACGCCTGGTCTGGCCTGCGCGTCGGGGACACCTACCGCACGGTCGAGGAGGACGTGCACGGCTGGCTCGGCCGTCCGGCCGCCGCCGGGCTGCGGTTGGCGGTGTTCGGCGGCCGCGAGCTGGCGACGGGCCGGCTGCTGCTGCACCTGCCCCACCGCTTCTTCGTGCCGGCCGGGACGAACGCCGAGCACCGGCTCGTCTGGCCCCGGCTGACCGAGGTCGAGCCCCTGCCGGGCCGGGCCGTGCACATCAGTCCCGCCGTCCCCGAACCCGGGATGCCCTGCCAGCTCGCGTTTCCCGCTTCGGCGTGACCGCACTGTCGGCGATGCCCGTGTCACCGCCGCGGAACGGTGGACTCAGCTCCGACGCCCACTCCGTGAGGCGTTCTGCGTCGAACGTGGACGCCGCGGGCGAGTGGGCCGGGAGCAGTCGGACATGGCACCCCTTCGTCGCCGTGCGTCCGAAGGGGACGGCGACCTATCGGCTGCGGCATCGTCCGGCGATGACGTCCTGAAGGTCGCAGGACGGATGGAGCCAGGTGGCCGCTGCCCGCTCATGCCTCGCGCGCGGCCCTGTCCCCACCCAGCAGAGCACGCGCCGGAAGGACTGCTGCAATGAGAACCCAGGGCACCGAACTCGGTGCCTGCGTCACGAGAGACCCCGCCAGGGCCGCCGCCGAGAAGACCAGGGCGACCATCCCAACCGGCACCGATCGGGCAAGAACTGCGCTCGCGATGCACGCGATCAGCGCCCCCGCGACCAGCAGGGTCGACACAGCACTCCCCCACGGCCCACGCCCCGAAGGGTCCGGCCAGTTGACCCAACACGCCAGAACGACAACCCCCACCAGGGCCAGCGCAACCCAGCGCTTCAACGGCATGACTCTCTCCGCTCTGTTGAGATGAGCGCCAACCTACGTGTGGTGACAGGTGAACTCCACTCCTTCGCCCCGATCACCCACCCGCACTCTGGGGCAGCCGCCCACCGCGGTCTACGCTCTGACCCATGGCGCAGATCATCCTCTTCCACCACGCCCTCGGTCTCACGGACGGCGTGCGTGCGCTCGCCGACCAGATCGCCAGCGGCGGTCACACGGTCCACACCCCTGACCTTCTACGACGGCCGCACCTTCGCCACCGTGGACGAGGGTGTCTCCCACGCCGAGCAGATCGGCTTCGAGGAGATCGGCCAGCGCGGCATGCGGGCGTGTGCTGAGCACCAGGAGGCCTCCGTCGTCGCGGGCGTCAGCATGGGCGTGATGCCCGCCTGGCGCGCCGCCCAGGTGGTCCCCGGCTTCCGCGCGTGCATCGCCATGGCCGGCGCCCTGCCCCTCGACGCCTTCGCCCCGCTCTGGCAGCCCCACACCGCCCTGCAGATCCACCTCGGCACCCGCGACCCCTGGGCCCTCGAGGGCGACCTCGAGACCGCCCGCTCCTACGCGGCCACCGCCGAGCACCCGGACCGCCCCGCCGACCTCTTCGAGTACGACACGGACCGGCACCTGTTCATGGACTCCTCCACCGCGGACTTCGACGCGGATCTCACCGCCGTGCTGGTGCGCCGCATCCACGAACTCCTGGCCTGAGCCGCGGAGCGGGTCCGGCTCAGGCGGAACGCCGCCCGCGCATCACCGTCGCCAGGACGGCCAGCAGCACGAACACGAAGCCCGCGGCCGCCGCGAACACGTAGCCGGCGGACGGGGCGACGCCGTCGATGAACACGCCGGCCAGCGGGGCACCCATCGCGGCGCCCGCGGTCATGGCCGAGCCGTAGAAGCCCATCGCCTCGCCGCGCCGCTCCTCCACCACGAGGTGCGAGAGTCGGGACGAGGCCGAGGCCAGGGTCGGCGCCGTCAGCAGGCCGGAGGGGATCGAGGCCAGTGCGAGCGCCCACACCCCGTCCACGAGCGCGAGCGGCACCGTCGCCACGGCGAACAGCGCCATCAGCCGGTACGGGTGCACCTGGCGGCCCCAGGCCCCATAGAACAGCCCGCCCACGGCGGAGGCGCCGCACCAGAACGCATACACCAGGCCCACCGACGCCGCGGCACCCTGGGACTCCAGCTCGGCCACCATCGAGACCTCGGTGCCGACCATGACGATCCCGGCCGCCATCGACACCACGAGCACGCCGAGCACCTCCGACCCGATCCAGGAGAAGTGGGTCCGCCGCCACTGCCGCAGCCGCTCGGCCCGGGCCTGGCGCGGCGCCGTCGTCGGCCCGGAGCCGTCCGCCGCGATCACCGGCAGCGCCCCGGTGACGATCGGGATGGCCTCGGTGATCGCGGGCAGCGCGCCGGTGGCCAGACTGGGGGCGGCCATCTCCACGTGCATGGGCGCGGCGGTCACCGCCTGGGCGATCGCCTCCTGACGGTCCTGCTCCTCGGTGTACGGGTCCTCGGTCGCCGGCCCGACGACGGCCAGCTGGCTCGACCGCGTGGGCGGGTTGAACCACATCAGCAGGATGCCGCCCAGCGCGCTGGACAGGCCCACGATGGTCAGGCCGAGGGCACTCGACCACGTGGCCGCGACGACGGCGCCCAGCGCCGGGCCCATCATGAAGATCGTCTCCGTGACGATGGAGTCCAGGGCGAAGGCCGTCTGCCGGTCCTTGCCGTGGGTGAGCACGCCGAGTCCCTGCCGGACCACGGAGAAGATCGGCAGCGAGAACACGCCGCCCAGGAACACGGCCAGGAGCATCGGCCAGAACGGCAGCCACGGGACGATCGGCCAGATCACCGCCTCCGCGATCACGGAGGGCAGCAGTGCACGGCGCAGCCCCTTCGCGTCCACCACGCGGCCCCGCCACGGCGAGCCCACCGCGATGCCCAGCGTCATCGCCGCCCCGGCCAGGCCGGCCTGGCCGTAGCCCAGGCCCAGCGTGAGCGCCACGTGGAGGGTGAGGATCACCCCGGCCGCGGTGTGCGGGAAGCGGGCGATGAACCCCACCGCCAGCAGATGGCGGATCCGAGGGTCCTGCAACAGCCGTCCGTACGCTCCGAAGTCCACCGTCGAATCCTATGGGAGACGTCAAGGCACGCCCCGGAGGCGCCGCCGAGACAGCCGCGCGCTCGGCGGACTCAGCTGTTGCTGCGCCGGTCCTTGGCCCGGATCAGGTCGAGTGCGATGGCCGTGCCGAGCACGGCGCAGCGCACCACGGGCGGCATGCCGGGGTCCAGGCGCATCTCGTACCGCGAGCGCCCGGCCAGGGCGTTCATGACCCCTCCGAACCGCGCGGTCACGCGGGCGATCGGCTGCTGGCCCACGGTCATGGCGTAGTCGTGGTCCCACAGGTCGCCGGTCACCGCGAAGCACGTGCCGTCCACGACCTCGACGTTCACGGACGTCCGCAGGAACGCGAACTGGCGGACGAGGTGGGCCAGGGGCAGCCCGTCGGGGTCCAGGATCGCGAAGCGGTCGCGGCCGAACGTGGCCGGGTCGGCGAGGCGGAAGAGCACGCGGCCGTCGTCACCGTCGACCACGTCGAAGCTGCGGCTCCCCATCAGCATTCGGCCCAGCCCCCCGCCCGTGGTGACCACCGAGACGACGGTGCGCCCGTCCGGGTCCGTCACCTGGATGTCGTTGGACAGGAAGCTCGTCACCTGCTGCAGGGTGAGGACGTCCGTGTGGGCGAGGCGACCGGCGTCGAAGGCGGGGCTCATGGGACCAGTCTGCCGTGTCGGACCCGGCGGAATACCCAGTACCGGACGGCTCGTTGTGCGGTATAGTTCATTTTTTAAGAACACGGCGACGGCGCGGCCGCACCGTGAGACCCGCCCCCGGGCACACTGAGGAGCACACCATGCAGTTCGGCGTCTTCACGATCGGCGACATCACCGCCGATCCGACGAACGGGACCGCCCCCACCGAGCATCAGCGGATCAAGGACACCGTCAAGATCGCCCGCCACGCCGAGCAGGCGGGCTTCGAGGTGTTCGCGACCGGCCAGCACCACAACCCGCCCTTCGTGGCCCCGGGCAACCCGCCCACGCTGCTGGCCTACCTGGCCGCGCAGACCGAGACCCTCCAGCTCTCCACGGCGACGACCCTGATCACCACCATGGACCCGGTGCGTCTGGCCGAGGACTACGCGTACCTGCAGCACCTCGCCGACGGCCGTGTGGACCTGACGATGGGCCGCGGCAACACCGGCCCCGTGTACCCGTGGTTCGGCAAGGACATCCGCCAGGGCATCCAGCTCGCCGTGGAGAACTACAACCTCCTCTACCGCCTGTGGCACGAGGAGACCGTGGACTGGAGCGGCAATCACCGCACCCCGCTGCAGGACTTCACCCTCACCCCGCAGCCCCTGGACGGCGTCGCCCCCTTCGTGTGGCACGGCTCCATCCGCTCCCCCGAGATCGCCGAGCAGGCCGCCTACTACGGCGACGGCTACTTCCACAACAACATCTTCTGGAACAAGGAGCACGTCATCCAGATGGTGCGCCTGTACCGCCAGCGCTACGAGTACTACGGCCACGGCAAGGCCCATCAGGCGTACGTGGCCCTGGGCGGCCAGGCCTACATGGCGAAGAACTCGCAGGACGCCGTGGCGGAGTTCCGCCCCTACTTCGACAACGCGCCGGTCTACGGCCACGGCCCGTCCCTCGAGGACTTCTCGAGGATGACGCCCCTGACGGTCGGCTCGCCGCAGCAGGTCATCGAGCGCACGCTCACGTTCCGCGACTGGGTGGGCGACTACCAGCGCCAGATGTTCCTCATCGACCACGCCGGCCTGCCCACGGACACCGTCCTGCGGCAGATCGACCTCTTCGGCGAGGAGGTCCTGCCCGTGCTGCGCAAGGAGTTCGACGCTCTCCGGCCGGACGACGTCCCGGCGGCCCCGACCCACGAGTTCCTCGTGGCACGCGCCCGCCGCGGCGAGGCCCCCGTGCCCGGCGGCAAGGAGGGATCGCAGGCCCAGCTCGACCGCGCGGCGGCCGCCGAGCAGCGCGCCACCGCCGACGCCGCGAAGGGCGGTGCCGCGCAGTGACCACCCCCGGCACCCTCGATGCCTCCGACCCGTTCACGCCGCAGGCCCGACACCTCGCCGTGGTCTCCGGCGGGTCCGGGGACCCGTCACAGACCCGCATGCTCGCCGAACGCCTGGCCGAGTCCGCCTCGGCGGCGCTCTCCGAGCACGGCGTGGTCCCGCAGATCCACCTGATCACGTTGCGGGAGCTCGCCACGGACATCGCGCAGGCCCTGGTGACCTTCGCGATCTCCCCGGCCCTGCGCGCGGCCCTGGACGAGGTCGCCCAGGCCGACGCCGTCATCGCGGTCTCGCCCACGTACAAGGCCTCCTACTCGGGCCTGTTCAAGTCCTTCTGGGACCTCGCGGAGCCCACGTCCGTCGTCGGGGTGCCCGTGCTCCTCGGCGCCACCGGCGGCACCGCCCGCCACTCGCTCATGATCGACACCGCCATGCGGCCGCTGTTCGCCTACCTCAAGGCCCGCATCGTGCCGACCGCGGTCTTCGCGGCCTCGGACGACTGGGGCGAGGCGGCCGGCGTGCAGGAATCGATGCGGACCGACCCGCTGCAGTCCCGCATCCGGGCCGCCGGACGCGACCTGGCCGAGATCACCCTGAACCGCCCCCCGCGGGCACGCGCCGCCGCGCCCGCGGACCTCGACCTGGAGGTGACCCCCTTTGAGCAGCTCCTCAACCCCGGCCCCTGAGCCCGCCACTCCGGACGCGGCGGCGCCGACGGAGCCCGACGGCGGCTGGTTCGGCTCCGCCTCGGAGGCGCACCGCCCGGTGGACCTGCCCAAGCGCGCCTGGCGCGCCTACTTCGAGGCCACCCAGATGCTCACGGAGGTACTGGAGCGCCGACTCAAACAGGACTGCGGCATGTCGCTGGCCGACTACAACCTGCTGCTGCTCCTCTACGAGTCCCCCGAGGGCCGGCTCCGGCTGGGAGAGCTGGCGTCCCGGATGGTCTTCTCCCCGTCGCGCATCACCTACCAGGTGAAGACGCTCGTGGCCCGCGGCCTGATCGACCGCCGCCCGGTGGCCTGTGACCGGCGGGGCTTCGAGGCCGTGCTCACCGACGAGGGCCGGTCCGCCTTCCGGCGCGCCGCGATCGTGCACGCCCGGCAGGCGGACGAGCTCTTCCTCGGCGACCTGGCCCCGGGCGAGGCGGAGTCCCTCACCCGGATCTTCTCCCGCCTGGGGTGCCGGCTCGAGGGGATGTGCTGACCACGTCCCCACCTGGCCGGGGTCGCCCCGGCCCCGGGACGTGACGAGGCCCGGTGATCCGTGCGGGATCACCGGGCCTCGTCGTGCCGTTCGGGGCGGAATCGATCAGCCGACCAGCTGACCGTCCAGGGTCACGGTGGCGTCCGTGGCGGCACCGGCGGCGTCGACCACGGTGACCACCACGGAGCCGCCCGCAGGCACCTCGGCCGGCACGGGCAGCCAGGCGCGGTACTCGCCGGTGAGGTCCAGGCCGTCCTGGCCCAGGACGGTGCCGTCCGCGTCGTAGGCCGTGACGGTGACGGAGGCGAAGCCGCCCTGATCCGTCTGCGCGACCACCCGGGTGCCGTAGGCGACACCCTCGGCGGGCGCGGCCACGACGTCGGTCACGCCCGGCGCGGCGGCCTCGGCGGCCGGGGCCACGACGTCGGTCACGCCCGGCGCGGCGGCCTCGGCGGCCGGGGCCTCAGCAGCGGGGGCCGCCTCGGCGGCCTCCTCCTCCGCGGCGGCCTCGGCGCGGGCCTTGAGCTCGGCCGCGATGGCCTCCTCCTCGGCCGGCGTGAACTCGGTCAGTTCCGACTCGTCCACGGCAGGCTCGCCGCCGGTGGGCAGGTCCTCGTCGGCCACGGGGCCGGCGACGTCGGCGATCGCCGGGGCGGTCTCGGCGGTCTCGGCGGCGGGCGCCGCGGAGGCGTCCAGCGCGTCGAGGGACTCGACCGGGACCATGATCGAGGACATCGCCTGGGCGTCGCAGCCCACCACGTTGCCCTCGGCGTCGAAGGTCACCGGGGCGATGCCCGAGATGACACCGACCACCCGCTGCTGGGCGTCATAGACGGCGCCGCCCGAGTCGCCGGCGTGGGTCGAGGCGGTGTCCAGGGCGACCTGATCCGCGTACGCGTCGTCGCAGACCGTGGCGGCCTCGAACGTCTGCGTGTGGGACACGGTGTTCGGCGCGCCCAGCGGCACGGACGAGCCATGGGTGTAGACGGTCTCGCCCACACCGACGGATGAGGCCGGCCGCGTGGACCAGTCGCCCACGACGTCGACGTCGTCGGCCAGGGCCACGCGGACCGCGTCCACGCCCGAATCGCCGGGCAGTGCCGAGACGGTGCCGATCGCTGCGCCGTCGACGTCGCGGACGGTCGATCCGATCTGCCACTGGCCCGCGCCGCAGTGGGCCGCGGTGTAGGCGGTGGCCTCGTCGACGATGGTCAGGCTGCACGCCCCGGCCGGCGCGGTGATCGCCGAGCCCTGGGTGAGCGTGGTCTGCGCGAGGGCGGGGCCGGCACCGGCCACCACCACCGCGCCCAGCGCCGCGGTGGCGACGCCGGTCAAGGTTCTGGTTTTCATGGGTACTCCTCGGAGGATGGGAGGCATGGGGCCGGCGCGCGGCGCACGGCCTCCAAGGATGGGGTGGGGCCACCACGGGCCCTCCCCTCCCCCTCAACGGTACCGGACGCGCCGGGCGACCGATCAGGGTCGGCGGACCGTGATCTCCACGGAGTCGGCCCGCTCGGCCAGCAGCGGCAGGTCTGCCAGGAGGGTCCTGAGCGTGGCCGTCATCAGGCGCACCCCGGCCGCGTCGGCGTCCCGGGTGGGCATCGCGACGATCTGCAGCTCGGGCCCGGCCCCGCCTCCGTTCATCACCGCGCCGGAGCCCGTGTGCGTGGCCACCCCCGACCCGGGGGCGAGGCCCAGGTTCAGCAGGTTCGGGACCAGGTCGGCGACCTCGGCGATCTCGTCCGCGATCTCCTGGTCCCGGTAGGCGGGGGTCCACTCCTTCTGCTGGGCGAGCGACCACACGGCCGGGCGTCGCACCACGTACGTGTGCTCGGCGCCGGCGTCGATGACGACGAGCTCACAGCCCTCGTCCACGGCGGACAGACAGGCACGCGGCAGCCAGACGGCCACGGGCCGGGCGACCGGGTTCCACGCGGTCAGCGCGGGCACGTTCGTGAACACCGGCAGCGCCTGCCGGCCGTCCGGCGCGCGCATGGTCACGAGGGCCACGTCCGCGGCCTTGTCCCCGTGCGCCGCGACGTCGTGCTCGTGGCCGGTGTGGTCGCCGTGGTCGTGGACGTCATCCTCGTCCACGGCGAGGGTGGGCACGACGGCGGCGAACACGCGGATGCGCGTGAGCACCTCCGTCACCTCCCGCTCACCGGCGGAGCCGTCCGTCAGGGCCGCCATGACGGCGGTCCACTCGGCCGGGCTGGTGCCGTCGTCCTCGTCGAACACGTGCAACGGGTTCGCGGAGCCGTCCACGCCGGGGCCGGAGAGGTCGCGGCCCTGCCACGGGATGCCCGCGGTGTCCGCGGTGTTCTCGCCCGCGGTCTTCTCCCGCATGCGGTCGAGTGCGGCCCGGATGTGCCCCGGCAGCTCCCGGGCCGCCGGGTGCGGCACCGCGACCGTCTCGTCGATCGGGCCGAGCCCGTCGCCGCGGGCCAGGCCGCCGTCGTCGTGCGAACCCGTCACGGGGCGACCGGGCCAGGCTGCTCGGAGCGCGCCTGCTCCACCGTGGCGCCGCCGGCGACGGCCAGCGCCTGCTCCAGGCTGAAGCGGCCGGCGTACAGCGCCTTGCCCATGATCGCGCCCTCGACGCCCTGGCCGGTCATGGCCGCGAGCGCGGCGACGTCCTCGAGGGAGGAGATGCCGCCCGAGGCGACGACCGGCTTCGCGGTCTTCGCGCAGACCTGGGCCAGCAGCTCCGTGTTCGGCCCCTTGAGCGTGCCGTCCTTCGTGACGTCGGTGACCACGTAGCGGGCGCAGCCGGCGTCCTCGAGGCGGTCCAGCACCTCCCAGAGGTCGCCGCCCTCCTTCGTCCAGCCGCGGGCGGCGAGCGTGGTACCGCGCACGTCGAGGCCCACGGCCACCCGGTCGCCGAAGCGCTCGATGACGCGCGCGGTCCACTCCGGGTCCTCGAGGGCGGCGGTGCCCAGGTTCACCCGCGCCGCACCCATCTCGAGGGCGTTCTCGAGCGAGGCGTCGTCGCGGATGCCGCCGGACAGCTCGATCTTCACGCCGATCTCCTCCACCACACGGCGCATGACCTCGCGGTTGTCACCGCGGCCGAAGGCGGCGTCCAGGTCCACGAGGTGGATCCACTCCGCGCCGGCGCGCTGCCAGTCCAGGGCGGCGGTCACCGGGTCGCCGTACGAGGTGGCGCTGCCGGCCTCGCCCTGGACCAGGCGGACGGCCTGGCCGTCCTGGACGTCGACCGCGGGCAGCAGCTCGAGGGCGGGGGCGTTCGGGGTCATGGGGTTCCTCTCGGGTGGGGCGGCCGGCGCGGTCAGGCGCCGACGGTCAGGAAGGAGGCGGCGATGGCCATGCCGGCCAGCACAAGGACGATCACGATGGCCCACAGCGGCGCCTTCTGCGTGCGCAGGGACCAGGCGGCGCCGAGCAGCAGCCCGCCGAGGGCGAGGTACAGGACGGACCAGTAGGGCATCAGAGGGTCTCCAGCCAGTTGCGCAGCAGCTGCAGCCCGGCATCCCCGGACTTCTCGGGGTGGAACTGCGTGGCGGACAGGGGGCCGTTCTCCACGGCGGCGATGAAGTCCGCGCCGTGGTGCGCCCAGGTGACCTGGGGCGGACGCATGGCGGAGATCGTCTGGTCGAACTCCCACTCGAGCACGCCGTAGGAGTGGACGAAGTAGAACCGCTCGTCCTCGATGCCGGCGAAGAGGGCGCTGCCTTCGGGCGGCCGGACGGTGTTCCAGCCCATGTGGGGCAGGACCTCGGCGGGCAGCTCGGCGACGACACCCGGCCACTCCCCCATGCCCGCGGTGCGCTCGCCGTGCTCGACGCCGGCGTCGAAGAGGATCTGGTGGCCCACGCAGATGCCGAGGACGGGTCGGCCCCCGGCCACGCGGCGGCCGATCCAGCGGGTGCCGCCGACCTCGGTCAGTGCCCGCATCACGGACGCGTACGCCCCGACGCCGGGCACGAGCAGCCCGTCGGCCTCCTGCACGGCCTGCGGATCGCGCGTGAGCTCGACCTCCGCGCCGGCCCGCTCCACGGCACGCAGCGCCGAGTGCACGTTGCCCGAGCCGTAGTCCAGGACGGCGACGCGCGGCCGCACACCGGGGACGGTGGTGGGGCGGGCCATCAGAGGGCGCCCTTGGTGGAGGGCACGCCGGTCATGCGGGGGTCGTCCTCGACGGCGGCGCGCAGGGCGCGGGCGAAGGCCTTGAACTGCGCCTCGACGATGTGGTGCGGATCCCGGCCCCGCACGACGTCCATGTGGAGGCAGATCGCCGCGTGGTACGTGATCGACTCGAACACGTGGCGCGTCATGGAACCGGTGAAGTGCCCGCCGATGCGGTGGTACTGCTGCCCCTCGGGCTCGCCCTCGTGCACGAGGTAGGGCCGGCCGGAGACGTCGACGACGGCGCGCGCCAGCGCCTCGTCCAGCGGCACGGACGCCTCGCCGAAGCGGCGGATGCCGGACTTGTCCCCGAGCGCGGTCTTGAGCACCTCGCCCAGGGTGATGGCGACGTCCTCGACCGTGTGGTGCACGTCGATGTGCGTGTCACCGGTGGCGCGGACCGTCAGATCGATCTGGGAGTGCCGGGACAGCGCGGTGAGCATGTGGTCGTAGAACGGCACGGTGGTGGAGATCTCAGCACGGCCGGTGCCGTCCAGATCCATCTCGACGTACACGTCCGACTCGCTCGTGGTGCGCGTCATGCGCGCACGGCGTCCGGAGATCAGCTCGGCTGCCACGGGTCCTCCTCGGGCTGGGGCCGCACCGGTCCGGGACGGGTGCGGGGGATGCGGGTGCGCGCGGCCGGTGCCGGCGGGCCGGGGCGCCGCGCGCGCTGTCCCCATCCTAGGGAGCCGGGCGGACGCCGCGACTCCGGTGACGCCTCAGGACCGGTGCCCGGTCTCGCCGAGGACCTCCGCGAGAGCAGTGAGGAACGCCGTCGTCTCCGCCTCGGTGCCGGCGGTGACGCGCAGGTGGTGCGGGATGCCGACGTCCCGCACGAGCACGCCTCGGTCGAGCAGGCGGCGCCACACGTCGGAGGCGTCCTCGAGGTGACCGAAGAAGACGAAGTTCGAGTCGGACACCGAGGGCCTCAGTCCCAGGCCGCGCAGGGTGGAGACGATGCGGTCGCGCTGGGCCTTGATGTCCTCCACGGTGCGCAGCAGCGCGTCCACGTGGTCGAGAGCGGCCTCCGCCGTGGCCTGCGTGACCGCGGAGAGGTGGTACGGCAGGCGCACCAGGCGCAGGGCGTCGGTGACGGCGGGGTCCGCGGCCAGGTAGCCCAGGCGCGCGCCGGCCAGGGCGAACGCCTTGGACATGGTGCGCGTGACGATCAGCCGCTCACGGCCGGGCAGGAGCGTGAGGGCGGAGCGGGTGCCGGCGAGGGCGAACTCCGCGTAGGCCTCGTCCACGACGACCATCGCGCCGGGCCCGCCGGCAGCCTCGTTCTCCGCCTGCGCGGCGTACACGGCCTCGATGGTCGCCAGGTCCAGGGCGGTGCCCGTCGGGTTGTTGGGGGAGGCCAGGAAGACGACGTGCGGACGGTGCTCCCGCACCATGGCCGCCGCGTGCTCGGCGCTGAGGCTGTGGTCGTCGGCGCGGCCGCCGTCCACGAACACGGTGTCCGTGCCGCCGGCCAGCAGCGGGTACATGGAGTACGAGGGCAGGAAGCTCAGCAGGGTCCGCCCCGGGCCGCCGAAGGCCTGGAGGATCTGCTGCAGGATCTCGTTGGAGCCGTTGCCGGCCCACACGTGGTCCGCCGTGAGGCCGTGGCCGAGGTAGCCGGCGAGCGCATGTCGCAGCCCCGTGAACTCGCGGTCCGGGTAGCGGTTCAGCCCCCCGGCGACGGCCGCGACCCGCTCGGCGATCGCGGCGGCGACCTCCTCCGGCACCGGGTGCGTGTTCTCGTTGGTGTTGAGCATGTACGGCACGTCCAGCTGGGGGGCGCCGTAGGGGCTCAGGCCGCGGAGGTTCTCGCGCAGGGGCAGAGTGCTGAGGTCGGTCATGGCCGCCAGTCTAGGAACCGTGGAGGGCGAGGCCCGCCGTGCGTCACCGCATGGCCGGGACGAACAGCTCCTCACCCGGGGCGGGGGCCCGGCCCTCGAGCCCGTTGAGCTCGTCGATCGTGGCGATCACCTCGTAGACGTCCGCCTCCGGCGCCACCGTGGTGGCGATGGTCCACAGGCTGTCCCCGGGCATGACCGTGACGGACTGGGTGGCCGGTCCTGCGGTGTCCGCGGACACCGCGGCGGGCGACAGCAGCACACCCAGGAAGAAGGCGGCCGCCAGCGTGGCGGCCACGGCCGCGGCGATCACGGGGATCCCCCGCAGCACGAGGCGGCCGCGGCGGGTCAGACGGATGGTGGCCGGACGCGGCCGCGCGGTCGCGGGCGAGCCGGCGAACTGGGCGGTGGTGAGCGTCATGGTGTCCTCCTCCGGGGCGAGTGCCCTCCAGGCGATCGAACATCTGTTCGAATCCGTTCGAGTACTTTTCTAGCACAGGTGTTCGAGACACGCCACGACGAGATCGAACATATCTTTGAATGAGAGGCGGCTCTCCTCTAGGCTCGAGGCGATGCACGGACGCCCCGGAACGCCCCCGGGGACCGCCAGGACACAGGCAACCAGCGGGGGCGGACACGGTAAGCGTCCGGACGGCAGCCGGACGCCGGAACACGAGGCCGGCCACCATCACCCCCGGGAGAACGGACGGCAGCCATGAGCACCACCGACGATCAGCCGGCGGCGCGCGCGCCGCTCACCGACCGCCAGCGGCGGATCGTGCAGACCATCCGGGACGCGATCGCCGACCACGGCTACCCGCCCTCCATGCGCGAGATCGGCGACGCCGCGGGCCTGGCCTCGCTCTCCTCCGTCACGCACCAGCTCGGCCGTCTCGAGCGACACGGCTACATCCGGCGCGACCCGGGCCGCCCGCGTGCCCTCGAGGTGCTGCGCGACGTGGACGGCACCCCGCTGGGTGAGGCCGCCTCCCCCGCCGCTGCGCCGTCGTCGCAGGTCTCCGCGATCCCCGCGTGGCACACCGGCGCGGACGGGGCGGACAGCGTACCGGTCCCCTGGGTCGGCCGCATCGCGGCGGGCGGCCCCGTCCTGGCCGAGCAGCAGGTCGAGGACGTCATGGCGATCCCGCGCCGCCTCACGGGCGAGGGCGAGCTGTTCATGCTGCGCGTCACGGGCGACTCGATGGTGGACGCCGCGATCTGCGACGGCGACTGGGTGGTGGTGCGCCGGCAGGAGACGGCGGAGAACGGCGACATCGTCGCGGCCCTGCTCGACGACGAGGCCACGGTGAAGACCTTCCGCCGCCGTGACGGGCACACGTGGCTCCTGCCCCAGAACACGGCCTACGAGCCCATCCTCGGCGATCACGCCACCGTGATGGGGCGCGTCGTCACGGTCCTGCGCTCGCTCTGACCCGCGCCCTCCTACCGGGCCGGGCCGACGGTCCGAGGCCGAGCGAGGTCAATCGCCCGAGGCGAGCCGTGCCAGCACCCCGCGGACGACGTCGCCGTCCGTGGTGCGCCAGAAGTCCGGCAGGGCGCTCGTGATGTAGCCGCCGTACCGCTCGGTGGCCAGGCGGGGGTCCAGCACGGCCACCACGCCGCGGTCCGTCACGGAGCGCACGAGGCGCCCGGCGCCCTGGGCCATGCGCACGGCCGCGTGCGTGGCGGAGATCCGCATGAACCCGTTGCCGCCGTGCCGGGCGACGTCCCGGGTGCGGGCCTGGGAGAGCGGGTCGTCCGGCCGCGGGAACGGGATGCGGTCGATCACCACGAGCCGCAGCGAGTTCCCCGGCACGTCCACACCCTGCCACAGGCTCATGGTGCCGAACAGGGACGTGTCCGGCTCCTCGGCGAACTGGCGCACGAGGGCGGAGAGGGTCGCGTCCCCCTGACACAGGATCGTGGCCTTCGGCCCGAGCCGACGGCGCATCTCGGCGGCGGCGTCCTCAGCCGCCCGGCGCGAGGAGAACAGGCCGAGGGCCCCGCCCTGCGACGCCCTCAGGAGCGCCTCGAGCTCATCGAGGGACTCGGGCGAGGCCGTCCGGCCGGGCCGGGGCAGGTGCCGGGCCACGTAGAGCACGCCCTGACGCGGGTAGTCGAAGGGACTGCCGACGTCGAGGGCCTCGAACTTCGGGGCGTCCGGGCCGGCCAGGCCCACGTCGCCGGCCACCGAGTCGAACCGGCGCTCCCCCGAGCCCACGGTGAGCGTGGCGGAGGTGAGCACCGTCGTCGCCTTGCCGAACAGGCCCTCCCGCAGCTTGCCTGCCACCGAGAGCGGGGCCACGTAGAGCTGGGGCGGGTCTGTCTCGTCCCCCGGCTGCCAGCCCACGCCGGGCTCGAAGTGGCCGGGGCGGGTGGCCCACAGCACCTCGGGGAAGTCGGCCTCGGGCCGGGCCGCGAGCATGCGCTCCACCACCTCGAGGACCTCGAGGATCCGCGAGCGCGCCATCTGCCGTCCGCCGTCGGCGTCGGCCTCCTTGTCCTTGTCCTGGCCGAGGTCGGACAGGCACTGGCGCGCGGCCGTGAGGACGCCGGTGAGGGCCTGCTCCTGCACCTCGTCCGGGCCCGCGGCGATCAGGCCGGACGGGGTGTCCGTGAACGCGCGGTCCAGGGCCGCCCCGGCCTCGATCAGGTCCTCCACGGCTACGGTGGTGTGGCGGCGCAGCGAGGTGGCCGCGCCGTGCACGATCGACCCGGACAGCTGCCCGGTGACCGCACCGGTCACCCGGTCCTGGAGCTCGTGGGCCTCGTCCACCACGACGGCCGAGTACGCCGGCAGCACCGCGAGCCCCTCGAAGGCGCTGATGGCGAGCATCGCGTGGTTGGTGACCACGACGTCCGCGTCCGCCGCGTCCGCGCGGGCACGCTCAGAGAAGCACTCCTCGGCCTGGGGGCAGCGGGACGCGCCGAGGCAGTCGACCGCGGACACGGAGACCTGCCGCCACGCGCGGTCGGTGACGGGGACCTCGAGGTCGTCGCGGTCCCCGGTCTCGGTCTGGTCCGCCCACGCCCGCAGGTACATGACCTCCTTGCCCAACAGGGAGGAGGGCCCGGCGGCGCCGTCCGTGGCGGAGCCGATCATCCCGCCGTCGTCGGCGACCGTGAAGAGGGCCTCCTCGCCCTCGTCCCCGGGGTAGCCGCCGTCCACCTTGTGGCGACACAGGTAGTTGGAGCGGCCCTTGACCAGGGCGACGACGGGCTCGCGGGGCAGCTCGTCCTTGAGCGCCTCGACCAGCCGTGGGGCATCCCGCTTCATGATCTGGGCCTGCAGCGCGAGCGTGGCCGTGGCGACGACGACGGGGTCCTCCTGCGTCATCGCGTGCTGGAGGGCGGGGATCAGGTAGGCCAGGGACTTGCCGGTGCCGGTGCCGGCCTGCACGAGCAGGTGACGGCGCGACTCGAGGGCGCGCGCCACCTGCAGCACCATCTCCCGCTGGCCCGCACGGTGCTGGCCGCCGGTGGCCTGCACCGCGACATCCAGCAGGCGCAGCGCCTCGCGCTCGTGCTCCGTGCGCGGCTGCGCGCCGCCCGCCCCGGCTTCCTTCACCCCGTCGCTCACGACGCGTCCGCCTCCACGACGAACTCGGCGAAGTCCGGCGCGATGTCCTCACGGACCAGCACGGACAGGCGGGTGCCGCCCTCCTCGTAGCCCTCGGCGAGGATCTCCGCGTCCGCCGAGTGCAGGCGGGAGACCAGCTCACCCCGGGTGAACGGGACCAGCAGTTCGAGCCGCACGTCCGGCCGCGGGATGGTGGCCGCGATGGCGCGCTCCAGCTCGTCGATGCCCTCGCCGGTGCGCGCGGAGACCACCACGGCGTGGGGCTCCTTGGACCGGATCCGGGCGACGACGGCCGGGTCCGCTGCGTCTGCCTTGTTCAGCACGATGATCTCGGGGATCCGGTGCGCGTCCACCTCCGCGAACACGGAGCGCACCGCGGCGATCTGGCCCTCCGGGTCCGGGTGCGAGCCGTCCACGACGTGCAGGATGACGTCCGCGTCCGCGACCTCCTCGAGAGTGGAGCGGAACGCCTCGACCAGCTGCGTGGGCAGGTTCCGCACGAAGCCGACCGTGTCCGAGAGGGTGTAGCCGATGCCGTCCGGCGTCATGGCCTTGCGCACGGTGGGGTCCAGCGTGGCGAACAGGGCGTTCTCCACGAGCACCCCGGCGTGGGTGAGGCGGTTGAGCAGGGACGACTTGCCGGCGTTGGTGTAGCCGGCGATCGCCACGGACGGCACCCGGTTGCGACGACGGTTGGCGCGCTTGGCCTCGCGTGCCGGCTTCATCCCGGCGATGTCCCGGCGCAGCTTCGCCATACGAGTGCGGATGCGGCGGCGGTCCAGCTCGATCTTGGTCTCGCCGGGGCCGCGGGAGCCGATGCCCTCGCCGGCGGCGGCACGGCCGCCGGCCTGCCGGGACATGGACTCGCCCCAGCCGCGCAGGCGCGGCAGCAGGTACTCGAGCTGCGCGAGCTCGACCTGGGCGCGGCCCTCACGCGAGCTCGCGTGCTGGGCGAAGATGTCCAGGATCAGCGCGGTCCGGTCGATGACCTTCACCCGCACCACGTCCTCCAGCGCGCGGCGCTGGGACGGGGCGAGCTCGGAGTCCACCACCACGGTGTCCGCGCCGGAGAGCGCCACGATCTCGGCGAGCTCCTGCGCCTTGCCCTTGCCGAGGAACGTGGCCGGGTCCGGGGTGGCGCGACGCTGGATGACGCCGTCGAGCACCTCCGAGCCCGCGGTCTCGGCGAGCGCGGCGAGCTCCCGCAGGGAGTTCTCCGCGTCCTCCGCGGATCCCTCGGTCCAGACCCCCGCCAGCACCACGCGCTCCAGGCGCAGCTGGCGGTACTCGACCTCGGTCATGTCCTCGAGCTCGGTGGACAGGCCCTGCACGCGCTTGAGGGAGTGGCGCGCGGCGAGCTCGTCCTGGTCGCCGTCGGCATCCGTGTGGCCGTCCTCGCCCTCGTCCAGGGCGAGTGCGCGGCCCGCGAGCGCGGCGGAGCGATCCGGGGTGCCGGTGTCGAGGGCGCCCTCGTGGTCCGCGGCCACGCTGTCCGCGGAGCCGCGCCCGGTCGCCTCGCGGTCGGAGGCGCGGCGAGCGTCATCGGCGGCCAGGATGCGGTCGATCACGGCCTGGATCTCGTCCTCGGAGCCGTGGGCGCCCTGGGGGCCGGGGGTGTGCTGGTTCTTCTCAGTCATGGTCTCCTCTGGGCCGCCGCGGTCGGGCGGCCCGATGGTCTCAGGGTAGAGGGGTTGGCGGACGCGTTAGGCGGCTGTCCGCAGGGGGCGGACGTGGTGGGTGACGCGCACGGCCGTGTGGGCGAGGGTCGGCGGCGCGTGGCGACAACCTCTGGGCGGCTCCGTCGGCGTGAGGCAGGCGAGCACGCGGCACCGCAGCCACGAGGTCTCGTCGGTGGGCGTGCAGGGGCGGACCAGGTGGTCCATGGTGGGATCTCCCTCAGGTGCCGGGGCGCGCTCGACGGCCTCATCCGAGGCGGGCGCGCGAGGGGCGGGGGCGGGCAGTGACGCGGGGGCGTCAGCGCAGGAAGATCCACATGAGCGTCGAGTATACCGGGCGGCGCGCGTGGGCGACAGGAGCCCCGACGCCCGGTCCGCCGACGACGCCCACGTATCCTGCGGGCATGACCGCGTCCCCCTCCCCCGCCCCGCCGCAGCCCGGCCGGACGGGCCGGGCGACCGTCGTCGTGATCGGCGCGGGCCAGGCGGGGCTGTCCGCCGCCTACCACCTGCGCCGCCGCGGCTTCGTGGGGCTGGCTCCGAACGACGACGGCGCCGCCGGCGTCCCCGAGGACGCCCCCGGCACGTTCGTGTTGCTCGACGCGGAGACCGCCCCGGGCGGGGCGTGGCAGCACCGCTGGGACTCGCTCACGATGGCCACCGTCAACCACATCCACGAGCTGCCCGGCGACCCGGTGCCGCCGGCCGACCCGGCCGCGCGCGCCAACGCCCTGCTGCCGGCCTACTTCGCGGACTACGAGGCACGGTTCGCCCTCCCGATCCGGCGGCCCGTGCGTGTGAGGCGCGTCGAGCGGATCGGCGAGCCGGGACGTGCGCGCGGGTTCTTCGTCCGTACGGACGGGGCGCCGGGCACGTGGCGGGCGGACTTCGTGGTCAACGCGACCGGCACCTGGACGTCCCCGCGGTGGCCCTCGGTGCCCGGGATGCGCTCGTTCCGCGGCCGGCAGCTGCACACCCATGACTACGTGTCCAAGGACGAGTTCGCCGGGCAGCGGGTGGTGATCGTGGGCATGGGCGTCTCGGCGACGCAGCTGCTGGCCGAGATCTCCACGGTCGCGGACACCCTGTGGGTGACCCGCCGCGAGCCGCAGTGGCAGGACTCGGCCGCGCCCGGCGCCCTGGCCGAGTCGGTGCGCGGGGTGGACGAACGGACCCGTGCGGGCCTGCCGCCGGGCTCCGTGGTCGAGGCGACCGGGATGCACCGCTCGTCCTGGGTGCGCGAGGCCGAGACGCGAGGCGTGCTGGTGCGCCACCCCATGTTCACGGCCGTCGAGCCGGACGGGGTGCGGATGCCCGACGGCTCGTTCGAACCGGCGGACGTGATCCTCTGGGCCACCGGCTTCCGGCCGGCGATCCGGCACCTCACTCCGCTGCGGCTGCGCACGCCCGCCGGCGGCATCCGCGTGGCGGGCGGGCGCGCCCTGGACGAGCCGCGCCTGTTCCTCCTCGGCTACGGGCCCTCCCAGTCCACGGTCGGGGCCAACCGCGCCGGGCGCGACGCCGTGCGCGCGATCCTCGCGGACCTGGCCGGGCCGGCGTCGGGCTGAGGGCCGCGACGACCCGCTGGCTACCATGGTCGCCGTGAGCTCCGCATCCCACTACTTCGACGCCGACCCCTCCGCGCCCGAGCGGCGCCGCACCCTGCGGACCCGCCTGGCCGGCCGCGACGTCGAGGTCCAGACGGCCAACGGGATCTTCTCGCCGGACGGTCTGGACAAGGGCACCGCGGCCCTGTTCTCGGCCGTGCCCGCGCCGCCGGCGACGGGCCGGTTCCTCGACGTCGGCGCGGGCTGGGGACCGATCGCCCTCACGCTGGCGCTGCGGTCGCCCGAGGCGGAGGTGACCGCCGTCGAGGTCAACGACCGCTCCCTGCAGCTGACCCGCGACAACGCCGCGGCGCTGGGCCTCGGCAACGTCGTGGCACTGCGGCCGGAGGACGTCCCCGAGGGCGCGGAGTTCGACCTCATCTGGTCCAACCCGCCCATCCGGATCGGCAAGCCGGCACTGCACGCCCTGCTGGAGCGGTGGCTGCCACGCCTGGCCCCCGGCGGCGAGGCCTGGCTGGTGGTGCAGAAGAACCTCGGCGCGGACTCGCTGCTGCCGTGGATCGGCCGGATGCTCGAGGAGCGCGCGCCCGGCCGGTTCACCGCGGAGCGGGCGGACAGCGTCAAGGGCTTCCGGATCCTGCGGGTGGCGCGGGCGCGCTGAGGCGCCGTTTCCCGAACGACAGCGGTTCGTGGCCCGCCGTTTCCCGAACGAAAGCGGTCAGGCGGTGAGTTCGCCGTCGAAGACCAGCTCGGCCGGGCCCGAGAGGACCACGTGCTCGGCCCCCTCCGGGCCCGGCACGACGTCCACAGCCAGCACGCCGCCGGGCACCTCGACGAGCCACGAGTCCGAGCCCTGGTCGCCCGACCACGCGCGCATCGCCACCGCCGCCGCGCACGCGCCCGTCCCGCAGGACTGGGTCTCGCCCACCCCGCGCTCGTGCACGCGCATCCGCACGCGGCCCACGCCCTCGCGCACGAGCGGCTCGTGCGCGGCCACGAACTCGACGTTCGTGCCGTGCGGCGGAGCGGGGTCCACCTCCGGGGCGCGGCCCAGGTCCAGGCCCTCCAGGTCGGCGAAGGAGGCCAGCGGGACCACGGTGTGGGGGTTGCCCATCGACACGCTCAGCGCCGGCCGCGGATCGGTGAGGCCGTGGGCGAGGACCATCGAGTCCGACGCCGCCTCCTCCGCCAGCTCGGGGTCGAGGTAGGACCAGGGGCCCATGTCGATCGCGTAGCCGTGCTCGAGCCGGGTCACGGCCTTCACGCCGGCGCGCGTGCCGATGGTGATCGCTTGGCCGGGGGCCAGGTCCACGAGGCCCTTCTCGACCAGGAAGTGCGCGAAGACGCGCACCCCGTTGCCGCACATCTCGGCGATCGAGCCGTCGCCGTTGCGGTAGTCCATGAACCACTCGGCCTCGGGGTGCTCGGCGAGCAGCGCCTCACCCTCCGGCAGGCGCGCGGACCGCACGGCGCGGATGACGCCGTCGGCGCCGATCCCCCGGTGCCGGTCGGCCAGCCGTGCGACGCGTTCGGCGTCGAGCTGCGTGTTGCCGTCCGGATCGGCGATCAGCACGAAGTCGTTGCCCGTGCCATGGCCCTTCGTGAACGGCACGCGCGGCGCGCTCGCGTGGAGGGGGTCCTGGGCGGCGGGCGCTGCGGGCTGCTCGGTCATGGGCCCAGTCTAGGGGGCGCCCCCGGCGACGACGGCGAGCGCCTCCGCCACGACGTCCTCGCCCTGCGCGTCGAGCCAGACGACGCGCGGGTCGGCCCGGAACCAGGTCTCCTGGCGTCGGGCGAAGCGCCGCGTGGCCACGACGGTCTGCTCGGCCGCCTCCGCCTCGGTGAGCTCGCCGTCGAGGACGGCGAGCATCTGGGCGTAGCCGATCGCGCGGGACGCGGTCGGTCCCCGCCGCAGCCCGTCCGGCCCGGGGACGTCGAGGCGGCGGACCTCGTCCAGCAGGCCCTCGGCCAGCATGCGCTCCACCCGGGCCGCGATCCGCTGGTGCAGCTCGGCCCGGTCCAGGCGCAGGCCGAGCTGCACCGCGGGGGCGACCTCCGGGGCGTACGTGCGCTCCGGCATGAACGCGGAGAACGGGCGGCCCGTCAGCCGGCACACCTCCAGCGCGCGCACGATGCGGCGGGCGTCCTGCAGCCGCTCCGCCGAGACCGGGTCCAGGGCGGCCAGCTCGGCCCTCAGCCCGGCCAGGCCCTCCCGCTGCGCCCGCGCCTCCAGCTCGGCCCGCAGCACCGGGTCCGTGGGCGGGAACTCGAGCACGTCCAGCGCCGCCCGCACGTACAGCCCGGAGCCGCCCACGAGGATCGGGGTCCGACCCCGCACGCGGATCTGGTCGAACAGGTCGCGGGCCGCGGACTGGAAGGCCGCCACCGAGGCCTCCTGGCCGACGTCGAGCACGTCCAGCAGATGGTGCGGGACGCCCTCGCGTTCCGCCTGGGTGACCTTCGCCGTGCCCACGTCCATCCCCCGGTAGAACTGCAGGGCGTCCCCGTTGACCACCTCGCCGTCCAGCGCGTGCGCCAGGGCGACGGCGAGGGCGGACTTGCCCGTCGCCGTCGCCCCGACCACGGCGACGACGGGCGGGCAGGCCGCGGCGGCGGACATCAGGACCGCGGGCGCAGGGTCGGCATGCCGAGGCTCGTGGCCCCGGAGCCGCCCGCCGTGCCGGGGGCGGGCGCGCCGCACGACTCGGCCTGGGCGCGGTCCCACGCGTCACCGGCGCGGGAGCGGCGCAGGACGTAGTCCTGTGCGGTCGGGTCGGCGACGGCGAAGAAGGGGTGGGCCTCGGTGACCGTCACGGTGACGAAGTCGCCGGGGCGGGGGGTCTCGGCGCCGGCGGGCACGGAGAAGTGCACGAGCCGGTTGTCGGGTGCGCGCCCGGACAGGCGGCCGCGCTCCGCGGCCTTGGAGCCGGAGGCGGCGGTGACGAGCAGTTCCTGGCGGGTGCCGACGAGCGTGGCCATCTCCTCGGCCGAGATGCGGTCCTGCAGTGCCACGAGGCGCTCGAAGCGCTCCTGGACGACGGCCTTGGGCACCTGGTGGTCCATCTCCCCGGCCGGGGTCCCCGGGCGGATGGAGTACTGGAAGGTGAACGCGGAGGAGAAGCGGGAGGCCTCGACCACCCGCATCGTCTCGGCGAAGTCCTCCTCGGTCTCCCCGGGGAAGCCGACGATGATGTCCGTGGTGATGGCGGCGTGCGGGATGCGCTCGCGCACCTTCTCCAGGATCCGCAGGAACTTCGCGGACCGGTAGGAGCGGCGCATGTCCTTGAGCACCTTGTCCGAGCCTGACTGCAGGGGCATGTGCAGCTGCGGCATGACGTTGGGGGTCTCGGCCATCGCGTCGATGACGTCGTCCGTGAACGCGGCCGGGTGGGGGCTGGTGAAGCGGACGCGTTCGAGGCCCTCGATCTCCCCGCATGCGCGCAGCAGCTTGGCGAACGCGCCGCGGTCGCCGAACTCGACGCCGTAGGTGTTCACGTTCTGGCCCAGCAGCGTCACCTCGACGGCGCCGGCGTCGACGAGTGCCTGCACCTCGGCGAGGATCTCCCCGGGGCGGCGGTCCTTCTCCTTGCCGCGCAGCGACGGGACGATGCAGAACGTGCACGTGTTGTTGCAGCCCACGGAGATGGACACCCAGCCGGAGTGCGTGGAGTCGCGCTTGGTGGGCAGGGTGGAGGGGAACACCTCGAGCGACTCGAGGATCTCGATCTCGGCCTCGGCGTTGTGGCGGGAGCGCTCCAGCAGCACGGGCAGGGAGCCGATGTTGTGGGTGCCGAAGACGACGTCCACCCACGGGGCCCTGCGCTGGATGGCGGCCTGGTCCTTCTGGGCGAGGCACCCGCCGACGGCGATCTGCATGCCCGGGTGCGCGTCCTTCACCGCGCGCAGGTTGCCGAGGTTGCCGTACAGGCGGTTGTCCGCGTTCTCGCGGACCGCGCACGTGTTGAAGACCACGAGGTCGGCCTGGGCGTCCTCGGCGGCCGGGGCGTAGCCGGTGGACTCGAGCAGGCCGGAGATGCGCTCGGAGTCGTGCACGTTCATCTGGCAGCCGAAGGTGCGGACCTCATAGGTCAGACCCTCGTGCGGGCGCGCGGTGGCGCCGTCCTGCGCGAGCGGGGTGGTGCGGGGGGTGGGGTCCGTCAGAGTCACCGCACCATTCTAGGAACTCCGGGCGCGGCCCGGGGCCGCTCACTCCTCGTGCTCGGCGAGGACCTCCTTCACGACGGCGAACGCGAGGCCGCCGCCGTAGCCCTTGCGTCCCAGCATGCCGACGAGGCGGCGGGTCACCTTGTCCCGCTCGGCCCGGGCCTCCGGCGAGGCACCGCCGGGGGCGGTGCGGCCCCGCAGCCGTCGGCGCACGAGGTCCAGGGCGGCGGTCCGTTCGTCCTCGCCGTCGATGGCCTCGAGCGCCTCGGCGGCGATCTCCCGGTCCACGCCCTTCTGCTGGAGCTCGTGCCCGATGGCGCGGCGCGCCAGGCCCTTGCTTCGGTGACGGCTGCGGACCCAGACCTCGGCGAAGGCGGCGTCGTCCACGAGCCGCACCTCCTCGAAGCGGTCGAGGACGCGCTCGATCAGCTCGGGCTCGGCCTGGCGCTCGGCGAGCTTGCGTTCGAGCTGGCCGCGGGAGCGGGGGCCCAGGGCGAGCTGGCGCAGGACGACCTCGCGTGCGGCCTCCTCGCGCTCACGCGGTGCGGTGGGCAGGGGCGCCGGGCCGGGGCGACGTCGGGGGCGATCGGCCTCGACGGCGGGGCGGGGATCCACGGCCGGGCGACCCTCGTCGCGAGGACGGCCACGCCGCGGGGGCGTGGTGGACCGCTGTCGGCCCCGGCGCTCGGTGTCCGCCCGGGTGTCCTGGCGCTCGGACCAGGGCAGCGATCGGGGCCCGGCGCCGGGCGCGGGGCTGGGCAGGTCGCTCGCGCGGGTCAGCAGGGCCCCGAGATCCGGTGCCGCGCCGGGGGCGTGGTCCGGGACGTCCCCTGCGGGGGCTCCGGCGTCGTGCGCGGGCACGGCGTCCTGCTCGGCGTCCGTGGCGTCCGCGTCGGACGACGTCGGCTCCGGTGCGCCGGCCAGGTCGAGCCACATCCGGCCCACGTCCGAGTCCCGGGCGTCGTCGAACGCGGACGCACCGGAGGCGGAGCCGCTCCGGCCGGTCGTCTCCGACCGGTGGGCGGCCCCGCCTCCGACGCTCCTGCGCGATCGGGTCATCCGGCCGCAGTGTCCCCCGGAACCGCGGTCAGGGCCGGGGCCTCGTCATCCTCGGCCTCCGGGGCCACGCCGATGCCGAGCTTCGTGAGGATGCGCTGCTCGATCTCGTTGGCAAGGTCCGGGTTGTCCCGGAGGAACCGACGGGCGTTCTCCTTGCCCTGCCCGAGCTGGTCCCCGTCATAGGTGAACCACGCGCCGGACTTCTTGACGATGCCCTCCTCGACACCCATGTCGATCAGGCCACCCTCGCGGGAGATGCCGACCCCGTAGAGGATGTCGAACTCGGCCTGCTTGAAGGGCGGGGCCATCTTGTTCTTGACGATCTTCACGCGGGTGCGGTTGCCGACGGGGTTGCCGGCCTCCTTGAGGGTCTCGATGCGGCGGACGTCGATGCGCACGGACGCATAGAACTTGAGCGCCTTGCCGCCCGTGGTGGTCTCCGGGGAGCCGAAGAACACGCCGATCTTCTCGCGCAGCTGGTTGATGAAGATGGCCGTGGTCTTGGTCTGGTGGAGGCGGCCGGTCACCTTGCGCAGCGCCTGGGACATGAGGCGGGCCTGCAGGCCGACGTGGGAGTCGCCCATCTCGCCCTCGATCTCGGCGCGCGGGGTCAACGCGGCCACGGAGTCGATGACGACGATGTCCAGGGTGCCCGAGGAGACGAGCATGTCCATGATCTCCAGGGCCTGCTCGCCCGTGTCCGGCTGGCTGACCAGCAGGGCGTCCGTATCCACCCCGAGCTTGCGGGCGTAGACCGGGTCCAGGGCGTGCTCCGCGTCGATGAAGGCCGCGATGCCGCCGTTGCGCTGCGCGTTGGCCACCGCGTGCAGGGCCAGGGTGGTCTTGCCCGAGGACTCCGGGCCGTAGATCTCCACCACGCGGCCGCGCGGCAGGCCGCCGATGCCCAGTGCCACGTCCATGGCCACCGAGCCCGTGGGGATGACCTCGACGGGTGCCTGGGTCTGGTCTCCCAGCCGCATGACGGAACCCTTGCCGAACTGCTTGTCGATCTGGGCGAGAGCGGCCTCGAGGGCCTTCTCGCGATCCGTCACCTTGCTCATCCTTCACCCCTAGCTCTGGTGGTGCTGCCGCGGACGCTGGAGCGCCCGCCTCGGTCATGTCCGTGAATCTACGGGGGGCGGCGGACACGATAAGCGTGGCCCGCCCCGCCTGTGCACGAGATCACCCCGTCGCACTGCTGTGCAGGACTCTACCGCATTCTTCGAACACGTGTTCGAAGACCGGCGTGGGCCCCAGACGGTCCCGGGGCCGCAGACCGTGCCGCGGCCGGACCGCCGGCACCCGGACGCGCCGGCGTCACTGCCGGGCGCGACGGGGCCGGGCGGAGCCGCCCATACCGCCGGACGGCACCGGGTCCCCCCGACCGTCGACGTGGATCTCGTGGACCCGCCGACCGCGCGCGTCGAACGCCTCCAGCCGCCAGTGCTCCCCCTCGTCCAGCCGGGACAGCACCACGGGCGGACCGATGTGCTCCACCTGGTCCACGACGTCCTCGCCGAGCATCCGGGACAGGGTGCAGGCGTGCCCGTCGTCGGCCTCTCCCGGGAAGGCGGCCCAGTCCACCCGTGAGAGCCCGCCGGGCTCGGCGGTGACCAGGACGTCCGGCCCGTCCGAGTCGTCGCCCCGTTCATGCGCCAGCAGCGCGTCGATGTCCGTCGCCACGGTCGAGGCCGAGTGGCCCCGACGCATCGCGTCCACGGCCCGCGCCGTCACGTGGGCGGGCAGCGCGGCGTGCCCGGCCCCCCAAGTGGCGATCCGCACCTGGTGCTCGGCGTCCGTGGCGAACCGGCGAGGGCCGCCCGTCATGCCCGGGGTGCGGTGGACGAGGGGCAGCAGGTGCCCCTCCACGTGGTGATCGCCCGCGTTCTGGAACACCACCACGCGACGGCCCGCGTCGAGCGTGCCCACCCGGTGCCCGATCCCCTCCTCGGCCAGCCGCGCCTCCACGGCCTCGCGCTCCGAGCCGGGGTCGAGGTCCTCGCCCGGGAAGAGGGTCCGCAGGTAGTCCCGCACCGTGGGCGGATGGTAATCGAGGAGATCCGTCTGGGGGTTCCAGGCGAAGACGCTGCTGCGCCCCTCGAGCTCCTCGTTCAGCCGCAGCGCCGCGAAGCCGCCCCCGGACCCGCCCACCAGGAGCAGGTCACGGTCCAGCCCGTCCGCCAGCGCCCGCAGAGCGGCGAGCAGCCTGGCGTGGGCCTGAGAGCCGGGCGAGCCCGTGTACCACCCGAGGAGGAGGTCGTCGGCGAGCTGCATCGAGGGGTCGCTGACGGCGACCCACGGGATCCCCAGCTCGTAGGTGAGCCGACGCCCGGCGAAGAACGGCGGGGCCACGCTGTTCCGCTGACTCATCGCACCCGTGAGGAAGACGACGACGGACTCGCGCTCGCCCACACCCCCGAGGTCACCGCGGATGATGAGGTCCAGGTGGTTGCCGTCCGGCAGCGGCAGGATGTGCAGTCCCGGGCCGAAGCCGGAGGCCGCGAACTCCTCGGCCGACTCCCAGCGGACCGGGTCGACCCCGTAGTTCGCATAGTCGCTCTCCACGACGTCCCGGTGCGGTGCGGACGGCTCGGGCGCAGCGGACTCGGCGGGGGCCTGTGGCGCGGCGGGCTCTGCGTGGGCCTGCGGCGCGGCGCACTCGGCGGGCTCCGCGTCCGGGCTGACGTCGACGAGCCCGTCGACCTCCCATGGATCGCGCCCGTCCAGCACGGCGACCACCCCGGCGGCCAGCGCGGCGGCGGCCGCCGGGGCGAGGGCCAGCGGGTCGGCGGTGCCGTCGTCGGCCGGCGCGGCGTGCCTGATCGCGTCGTCCACGCGCACCACCCGGGCCGGGTCGAGGTCCTGGGCCGCCCGGTCGGCGAGCCGGTCCGCGTAGCGCGCGGCGGCGAGGATCGCGGCTTCGTGCCGGGCGGGGGTCCCGTCCGCGGTGCGGACCGCCATCCCGCCGTGATGCAGGATCAGCCGCTCTCTCAGACCCACGGCGTCCAGGGTGGAGAGGAAGGTCCGCCACCCGGCCACCCACAGCGCGAGGTGCTCCTCGTCGCCGCTGGGCACCCGGCGCCGGCCGTCCTGCGGCGGCGCCGACTCGAGGTACTCCGGCGAGACGGTCACGACGGCCCCGGACGGGAGCACGTCCAGGGCGAATCGCTCGTCGGCGACGTCGACGACGATCGCGTCGGGATCGAGCCGGACCAGGTCCGCCACGAGCATGCGGTCGACGTCGCGACGGACCAGCTCGCGCCGGAAGTCCGAGGCGACCCCGGTCAGGTCGGCGTCCTCGACGGGCGGGGTGCCCAGCCCAGCCATGGAGACCCGGGCGAGGAAGTGCCCGGCGGGCACGGAGAGCCGGGGGTCCGCGACCAGGGCGGAGCGGGTGAGGGCGCTCCCGACGACGGCGATGCGTGCGGTCATGGCCTGTGGGCCTCTCTCTCGGGATGGGGACGGACCGACGGAGCGGAGTGGTCCCCGTCGGTGCGGAACGCCAGGCGGAGTTCGGCGTCCAGCACGTGGTCCGCGCCGGACTGTCTGCGGACCCGGCGTGCCGCGGCCGCGGACATCCGCAGATACCGCGCGGGCTCTGCGCGCAGCGTCCGGACGGCGTCCGCGAGCGCGCGGTGGTCTTCGGGCGGCGCCAGGAAGGCGACCTCCTCGTCGACGAATTCGGGGATCGCGGCCACCGCCGACGTGATGGGCACCAGACCCGAGGACATCGCCTCGTCGCGGCTGACGCCCTGGGTGTCGCTGCGGCTCGGGACCAGCAGGACCCCGTGGCGCGCGTGCTCGGCCGCGATCTGCGCGTGGGTCAGGAAGCCGCGGCGCACCGTGACGTTGGGCAGATCGCGCAGCGGTGCGATCGTCTCCTCGAAGAGCGGCCCGTCCCCGAGGAAGGTGAACTCGAGCTCGTCGAACCACGGCTCGGCCGCGAGGTCGAGGACGGCCGCCACGGCCAGGTCGTTCGCGTACACCCGGGAATGGTACGGCCGGATCGAGAGGATGCGCAGACGGTCCTCGGCCGTCTTCTCCCGGTAGCGGAAGACGGTGCCGTCGACCGGGTTGTGGATGACGGAGTACCGGTGTTCGGGCAGGCGGACGCCGACGTCGTCGAAGACGGTCTCCGCGAACCAGCGGGAGACGAAGACGAAGTGGACGTCGTCGCCGGTCGTCTGGAACACCTCCCGCCACATCGCCAAGCGCGCCTCGGAGGCCGCCTGGGCCGCCTCCAGCTCCGCCGCCGTCGTGTAGTTGAAGCGCCGGCGCCACCAGGGCTGGATCTCGAACCCGTGCGTCCACACCGTGGTGGGCGGCAGCGCGGGGGCGGTCTTGAGCACCTCCCACGTCTCGGGCAGGAGGCAGTGCACCATCAGCGTGCGCACCTCCCCCGAGGCCAGCGTCGCCGCCAGGTCGGCGGGGCGGAGCATCGCCACGTCCACGTCCTCGAACTCCCGGAACCGTGGCTGGTCCCCGGCCCCGAGCACGACGACCTCGATCCGGTGGCCCCGCTGGAGGTAGCTGCGGCGCCGAGCGTGCACGAAGCCGTTGCGGTACAGGTTCCCGTACGACGGGTAGATGTTCGTGACCAGCAGGTCCGGGCTGCCGGTCAGCATGGGCACGGGCGGGGCGACGTACGGACCCCGCACGACCCGGTGGATCACGGCGCTGCCGGTCCCGCTGACGCGCAGCCCCCACCGTAGGCCCGTGGCCTCGGCCGGGACGCGCACCCGGGTGTACTGGCGCGCCGGGATCATCGCATGGCCGATGCGCTCCCCTGCGTCGTTCAGCCAGAACGCCACGAGCATCACGTCGAGCCCCACCCCGACGTCGAGGTGGAGCTGCTCCTCGGTTCCGCGCACCGCCTCGGCCACGGGTCGGATCAGGGGGTTGATCCAGTACTGGTGCCGGCCCGTCTCCATGGTCGAGCTCACCCGTGCGCCGCCCTCCTCCCAGAGGACGCTCAGCTGGTCGAACGTCGCCATGCCCTCGAGGATGCGGCCGAGGTCCAGCACGTCCGGCTCCTCGTCCGGCTCGTCGATCTCGAGGGCGTCCGCATGGGCGCGGATCGCCGCGAGCGACAGCCCCGGGTCGAGCTCGAGCGTCGCCGCCTGCTCCCGCAACAGCGTCGGTGAGTCGGCCCCGCCTGCCACGTACTCGACGGGCCCGACGGCCAGGCCCGGCACGACGTCCTGGGCCAGCAGACGGGTGACATCGCCGGGGGCCGCCGTGACGTCGCCGCTGAGCCGCACCAGCGAACGCGCGGGCCGGAGATCCTCGCTCAGGGTCCAGGCAGTGCCGGCCCGTCGGCGCTGCACGACGCCGTCGACGACGGCGATGTGCTCGTCGTGCCCGGCCGCCTCGACATCGGCCCACCGGAGGGCGAGGACCAGGTCCTCCAGGTAGTGCGGTCCGTACCAGTCGCCTGGGTCGAGCGTGCCCACGCTGGTGCAGCCCCTCGCCCGCGCGAGGGCGTCGAGGGCGTCCGGGCCGTCCACCGTCACGACGCGCGGGTCGGCGACGGACTCCCCCAGGTCGGCCTCGTCCGCGGCCACCACGGCCAGGACCCAGTCCGTCCACGACTGCGCCCGCCAGTCCGTCACGAGCGCGCGGACCGCGGACGGGTCGTGTCCGGCTGACGCGGGCAGGACCAGCAGGGGGCGCTCGACCGCCGCGGCCGGCATCGCGACCCCGGACCGGGAGGCCACGAACTCGAGCCGCTCGGCGTAGGTGTGCTCGCGCAGGACCTTGCGCAGGGCCATGGCACGCAGCCGCTCGACGCCGTTCGGCTCGGCCTCCAGGGCCTCGACACGGCGGCGCAGCTCCGGACCGGAGTCCGTGGAGATCACGAGGTCCCCGAACATCAGTCGGAGTCCGCGCGAGAAGTTGCTGACGACCAGCGTGTTCGACGCCAGCAGCTCGAACACCCGCCGAGCGAACATCGACTGGGACTGCTTCACCGAGTTGAGGTTGAGGTTGACGGTGTAGCCCTTGTAGGGCACGTCCAACAGGTCCGGGGTGAGCGCGCCGCCCACGATGAACCGGTCGTACTCCTCGGGGAACGTGTAGCCCGACGGGGGACGGCCGAGGTTGCGGTCGTAGACGTCGAACCGGCGACCCTCGGACGACAGCTCCGCGGAGAGCTCCCGCAGGTCGGCCAGCCGCTCCGGATAGCGCGCATAGTAGGCCCCGGCGAAGGCACAGCCGTCGACCCGATCGAAGACCTCGGCCGGATTCGACTCGGCGGGCTGCGCCGCGAAGGGCAGGAAGTGGACGTTGTCGTGGCCCAGTTCCCGCTTGTAGCGGGGCACACAGTCCAGGTCCGTCGTGAACACCGCGTCGAACTGGCCCGCCGTCGTCAGGAACGTGTTGAAGTGGACCGGGTCCTCCTTGTTCCAGAAGGCCGTGGGCACGCCGCGATCGCGGCACCATTCCAGGATCCCGCGCAGCTCCGGTCCGAGTCGGTGCACGGTGTTCCACCAGGCCTGCCGGTGACCCCGCCACGCGGACTCCACGAACAGCAGGTCCGGGCGGGCCGCGGTGAGCTCCGCACGCCAGAACTCCATGGACAGTGGGACGAGGTCGGCCTCGCTCTCGAAGGCGGTGTGCGAGAACTCGTCCAGGATGCACGCGACCACCAGACGGCCCGCGCGCCCGGCTCGACGCCGGACCGGCACGGAGGGGCCGGGGCGCCGGCGCGCCGTCATCTCCTCGGGCACGACGGGCTCGGGGGCGGAGCGGCTCATGCGTCGTCCTTCCGGTTCTCACGGATGATCGAGACCAGACGCGGAAGGGCGCGCCGAGCCCCCTGCAGGGTTCGGGCCTCGCCGAGGACGCGGCCGACGCGGTAGGTGCGGGAGGCGCGCACCCGGCGCAGCGCCGACCGGGCCTCCCGGGCCGTGGCGGCCACCCGTTCCTTCTCCTCGGCCACGCGGCCGAGCGCCTCTTCCACCTCGCGCAGCCGCTCACCGGCGGCCTCGCGTGCGGCCCTGGCCTGCCTCTCCTCCCAGAGCCGCTGCTGGACGTCTTCGACGAAGCCGCGCAGCACCCGGAAGTCCTCCCGGTCCCGCCGGGCCCGCGCTTCGAGTTCCTCGACGCGACGCCGGGCGGCGGCCAGCTCGGCGCGCATCACCACGACGTCATCCCGTGCCCCGGCTTCGATCTCCGAGATCCCGGTGCCGTGGAGCCCGACGACGCCGGCGGTGTCGGCGCCCTCGCCCTCGCACCGGAGCCGCCCACGCAGGGCCTCGACGGTCCGGCGCTCGGCATACAGCCGCCGCAATGCCGCGTCGACGCCCGGATCGTCGACCGGGCCGACGCCCGGGGCGGCCGGGGCGAACAGCAGCGTCGGGGAGCAGTCCTGCATGTCCTGCACCCGATAGCCGAGCGGCCAGAGCACGGCGGCGACGGCCCGGTACGCCCGCTCGTCGGGGCAGTCGATCCACACGAGCGGCCTGCCGCGGCGCAGCGTGTCCCTCGCGCCCTCGAGCACTTCGGGCCCGAGCCCGTCGACGTCGATCGCGAGCATGCGCACCACACGTCGGCCGACGAGACCGTCCACGGTACGCCCCGGCACGTCGCGCGCCGACTGATCCGGGAGCGCGCCGAGCGCGCAGGTGTGCACCTCGACCCGGTCGTGGAGGTCGCGTCGGCGCGCGGACTGCTCGACGTCGGCGGCCCGTCGCGGATCCGGCGTCACGGCCAGGACGTGCGCCCCGGCGGCGCAGGCCAGATGGAGTGCATGGTCGCTCAGGTCGGCGCCCACCGCCACGACGAGGTCCCCAGGGGCGAGGGCCGCGGCCATCCGTGCCGTACGCTCCGGGGGGTCCTGCGCTGACGTCACCACGGCTCCTGTCTGCTGCCTCGGGGTACGGGGGAACGGACCGGAATGGGGCGGGGGCACCCGTCACGACCGCTCGACCACCCTAACCGAGGGAGGTCTCGGGCGCCGGGGACGTCGCGGCGTCAGCGTTTCGGCGGCACGTCCCGACCGAGACGCCGCTCCTGCGGGATCTCATGCAGGTCGCAGACCGCCAGCCACACCCGCCGCGGGTCCACACCGGCGGCGAGCGCCGCCGTCGCGGTGGTGTCCAGACCGGGCAGGTGCAGGGAGTCGGCCACGAGGCCGGCCCGGGCGGGGCCGAACTCCTCGTCCATCAGCCGGCGGAACTCGCTCTCGCGCACGGACGGTCCTCTCTGTGGTCGGTCACGGGGTCAGGGACGGGGACGCAGACGGCGCGGGCGCCCCGAGACGGGGCGCCCGCGCCGTGGGAGTGGCGGAGTCAGCGGCCGGCCAGCGAGCCCAGGCTCGGGTCCGTCAGGTCGTCCGGCAGGGTGTCCGGGACGACCATGCCCTCCTGCTCCACCAGCCGGTCCGAGACCTCCCGCAGCAGGTAGGACAGCGGGATGTCCAGCGCCTGGCAGATCGAGGCCAGCAGTTCGGAGGAGGCCTCCTTCTGGCCGCGCTCCACCTCCGACAGGTAGCCGAGCGAGACACGGGCATCGTGCGAGACTTCGCGCAGGGTGCGGCCCTGGAGCTGCCGGACGTCGCGCAGGACGTCGCCGATCTCGTGGCGGAGGAGGGGCATGCTGCGCTCCTTGATGTCGGGGGTGGCCGCGCGGGGACGGGGCTGGTCATCGACCCAGCGCGTGATTCCGTGGGAATGGACGGGATGTCGCATCATGTCTATCGCCTACTCCTGGACTTTTCCTGAAGGGCGCCGGGCCGCGGGCCTGATCCCGCGAGGCACTCTTCTTGACTCGTTACATTCAACGTCGGGCGGGGTCGCGTTCATTCCCGAGACATGGTCTCCCCCGCCGTCGGGCCCTCCCCGGCCCCGGCGTGCCGCTCCGAGCGCCGATGCCGTTCCCGCAGGGAGTACGTGGCGTTCCGGATGCGGTGGGAGTCGTCCAGGCTCGAGCCGACGGCCCCGGCCATCGTGCCCATGGACGCCGCCAGCCACACGAGCCGGACGTAGTCGACCACACCGCTGGGCTGGTCGAGCTCCTCCTCCAGGTACTCCACGGGGATGATCATGAGCGCGACCAGCAGCAGCGTCACGAAGAGCAGCACGTAGACCACGGTGCAGGCCAGGCCCACGGTGAGCACGGTGGAGAGGTTGTCCAGCCGCGAGCTGTGCCGGTGGGCCGCACCGTGCGTCCACAGACCGTTCGTGGTGACCAGCCACGCCACCAGCAGCACCACGGACAGCACGCTGACCGCCGCGAGCCGCCCCGGGGACATCACGCTGGAGAGCACCCAGATGGAGCCGAAGAACACGCCGTAGGCACCGGCCGCGCTGGCCGACGCGATCGTGAACGTCATGTCCCGCGGCATGAGCAGCGGCCGGTTGGCCATCACCATCCCGGCCAGCAGACGCAGCGTGCCCGTCCAGCCCTTCACGTACACCGTGGACGTGCGCCGGGACCCGCCGCCCATCCGGGTGGTCGTGGTCACGTCCGCGTCGACGTCGACCAGCGGGGCGATGCCCCGCAGTGCGTCCGTGTCGGGCTCGGGGAGCCCGTCCACCGGGGACCGGCCGCCGTCCTCCTCCACCTCGCCGGACTCGTCGGAGGACTGCACGTCCAGCTCCCCGTCCGGCGGGTCCACGTGGGGGGCGGTGTCGATGTGCTCGACGATCCGCAGCACCGTCTCCCGCAGCCGGCGGGCCGGGGTGATGACCCCCAGCGCCGGCACGCACACGACGCCGACCCGCAGCTGCGGCACGACGTCCGCCACCACGCCGCGCCGGTCGTCGAACCGGGGCAGGTCGACGACGGCGACCACCGTGTCCCATCCCTGCCGGTCCGCGAGGGAGCGGACCGGCTCCTCCAGGACCATGCCCCCGGTCGCACCGACCGGCAGCGACTCCTGCCGCGTCTCGACCCGCCAACCGCCGGGCTGCGGCAGGCGTTCGTCGAGCCGGTCCTGGACGTCCCCGGCGATGCGGCGCACGAGCGCCCACGGGGTGCCCGGGTCGGCCACGAGTCCGATCACGCGGGGACCCGGGGCGTCGGCGCCGTCCTGCGGTGCACGCTCGGGCGGGGTGGGAGGCGATGCGGTCTCCATCGCGCCGAACCTACGCGGCGGGGCGGGCCGCCACCAGGGACGGGGCGCCAAGGCGGGTCAGTCGGCGCCCCCGTGCCGCCTCAGTGGCCGCGGCCGGCGAGCAGGCGCGTCAGGGCCCGCAGCGCCGCGGCGACGGTGGCCTCCCGGATCGCGGCCCGGTCGCCGTCGAGCCGGAGGAGGATCGCGGTGGCCGCGCCGTCGCGCCCGCCGCCGAGCACGTCCAGCGCGTTCGCGTCCGCGTCGGGCACGGCCAGGCCGAGCCACACGGTGCCCACCGGCCGGCCCTGGTGGGGCTCGGGCCCGGCGACGCCCGTGGTGGCCACGCCGACGTCGGCGCCCAGGGCCGCGCGGGCGCCGAGGGCCATCCGTCGGGCCACGTCCGCGTCCACCGCCCCGACCCGCGTGAGCAGGTCCTCGGGCACACCCAGCAGGCCGGTCTTCACGGCGTTCTGGTAGGCCACCACGCCGCCGTGCAGCACGGCCGACGCCCCGGGGACGTCGGCCAGGCGCGCGGCCAGCAGGCCGGCGGTGAGGGACTCCCCCGTCGCCACCGTGAGGCCCGCGTGCGCGAGCGCGTGCACCACGTCCCGGGCGGCCGCCATGGTCATCGCCTCAGGCCCCCCGCTGGGCGGCGAGGGCGTCCCGGCGCAGGACCCACGCGTCCTTGACGTACTCCAGGCCGGTCAGCACCGTCAGCACGGTGGCGGCCCCGATGACCACCCAGCCGGCCCAGGGCCACCAGCCGCCCACGAGCGGAGCCAGGGGCAGGAGCAGCAGGCCGATGCCCACGGTCTGCAGCACGGTCTTGAGCTTGCCGCCGCGGCCGGCCGGCATCACGCCGTAGCGGATCACCACGAAGCGCATCAGGGTGATGCCCCATTCACGCACCAGGATCACGATGGTCACCCACCACCACAGCTCGCCCAGCAGGGAGAACAGCACGAGGGCCGTGCCCGTGAGCAGCTTGTCCGCGATGGGGTCCGCGATCTTGCCGAAGTCGGTGATCAACCCGCGGGCGCGGGCGATGTCCCCGTCGAGCTTGTCGGTGTACATGGCCGCCGCGAACAGCGCCAGCGCGAGCCAGCGGGCGAGGAGAGAGTCGCCGCCCCACGGCCCGCCGGCCCACAGCGCCCAGGCGAAGAAGGGCACCATCAGGATGCGCACCGAGGTCAGGATGTTCGGCAGGTTCCAGGCGGACACGTGCTGCGCCCCGCCCGCCGTGCTCATCTGCCCGTCAGCTGCCACGCGTCCTCCGATCCCTCGTCGTCGTCCTCATCGTTCCAGTCGACGGCGGCCGGGCGCGAGTCCAGGTCCTCCTGCACCAGGTCGCGCGGAGCGGACGACGCCGAGGCGGCGTCGTCACCGGTTCCGGTCGAGGGCGGGGTGTCTCCGGAGATGGTGGCGAGCACGTCCGCGAGGTCGTCGGGCTTGACCAGCACGTCGCGGGCCTTGGAGCCCTCGGAGGGGCCCACGACGCCGCGGGACTCCATGAGGTCCATGAGGCGGCCGGCCTTCGCGAAGCCCACCCGCAGCTTGCGCTGCAGCATGGACGTGGAGCCGAACTGCGTGGTGACCACGAGTTCGACGGCCTGCAGGAGCAGGTCCAGATCGTCGCCGATGTCCTCGTCGATGACCTTCTCGGTCTTCTCGGGGATCACGTCCTCGCGGTACTGGACCTGCATCTGCGACTTCACGTGCTCCACGACGGCGTGGATCTCGGACTCGTTGACCCACGCCCCCTGCACGCGCATGGGCTTGGACTTGCCCATCGGCAGGAACAGGGCGTCGCCCTGGCCGAGCAGCTTCTCCGCGCCGGGCTGGTCCAGGACCACGCGCGAGTCCGTGACCGACGACGTCGCGAACGCCATGCGCGAGGGCACGTTGGCCTTGATCAGGCCCGTGACCACGTCCACGGACGGCCGCTGCGTGGCGAGCACGAGGTGGATGCCGGCCGCACGGGCCAGCTGGGTGATGCGCACGATCGCGTCCTCGACGTCGCGCGGGGCGACCATCATCAGGTCCGCGAGCTCATCCACGATGACCAGCAGGTACGGGTACGGGCGCAGCACGCGCTTGGAGTCCGGCGGCAGCTTCACCTGGCCGGCCCGGACGGCCTTGTTGAAGTCGTCCACGTGCTTGTAGCCGAACGCCGCGAGGTCGTCGTAGCGGGTGTCCATCTCCTTGACGACCCACTGCAGCGCCTCGGCCGCCTTCTTCGGGCTCGTGATGATCGGGGTGACCAGGTGGGGCACGCCCTCGTACGCGGTGAGCTCGACGCGCTTGGGGTCCACCATCACCATGCGCACCTCGTCCGGGGTGGAGCGCATGAGGATCGAGGTGATCATCGAATTCACGAACGAGGACTTGCCGGCGCCGGTGGCGCCCGCCACGAGCATGTGGGGCATCTTCGCGAGGTTGGCCACCACGTAGCCGCCCTCCACGTCCTTGCCGACGCCCATCACCATCGGGTGGTCGGTGCGCTGGGCGGCCTGCGAGCGCAGGACGTCGCCGAGGGCCACGACCTCCTTGTCCGTGTTGGGGATCTCGATGCCGATCGCGCGCTTGCCCGGGATGGGGCTGAGGATCCGGACGTCCGAGGAGGCCACCGCGTACGCGATGTTCTTCTCCAGCGCCGTCACCTTCTCCACCTTGGTGCCGGGGGCGACCTCGACCTCGTAGCGCGTCACCGTCGGCCCGCGGGAGAACCCGGTGACCTGGGCGTCCACCTTGAACTCGGTGAACGTGGTGGTCAGGGCGGCGACGACCCGGTCGTTGGCCTCGGAGCGCTCCTTCGGCTGGGGGCCGGCAGGGAGCAGGGCCGACTGCGGCAGCGTGTAGGACACGTCCCCGCCCAGCGGGGACTGGGTGCCGCGGGCCGGCTCGGCGGTCACCGGCGGCACCGGCGCGGGGGTGCTGGCGGGCACGGCGGAGGACGACGACGACGCGGCGGTCCCGGAGCCCTGACCTGGGGCGTCGTCCAGGGCGAACGGGGTGTCCTCCCCCGCGTCCTCCTCCAGGGATGCGGCGGCCGGGGCGGCGGCCTCACGCTGGGCGCGGGCGTGTTCGCGCACCTGCTCGAGGGCACGGTCCGCGGCCGTGGGCCGGCGCACTCCGGCGGGCGGCTGCGGCTCGGCGTCCGCGTCCTCGGGCGCGTCGTCCTCGTCCACCCACGGGTCGAAGTCGTCCGAGGCGTCCTGGTCCGCGTCCCGCGGGTCACGCGCGTCTGCGGCGGCCTGCTCGGCGTCGAACACGCCCTGCTCCCCGCGAGCGGCTCGCCGGGGGGCGGGCCGGGGCAGGACCTGGGTGGTCTCCGCCTCGGGGGCGGCGTGGGAGCCGGCCTCGGCCTCGTGGATCACCGGGGAGTCGTAGGCGGTGCTGGCGGTGTGCTCCGGGGCGGCGTCGGCGGCCTGCTCCTCGCGTGCCCGGCGCCCGCCGAACAGGCGCGCGAACAGGCCGGGGCGGGAGGCCCCGGCGGCGTGGGCGCCGGCGGCCGGGCCGTCCAGGTAGGACTGGTCGTGGTCCGGGTGGGTGCGCCCGGTCTCCGCATCCACGGAGAGCGGGGTGGCGAGGTCCTCGGCCTCGCGGCGCTCCTCCCGGGCCCGGCGCCGCTCGGCACGGCGGGCGGCCCGCTGCTCGGAGGCACCCTCGGGGTCCTGGCCCGTGAGCCAGTCGTAGCCGCCCGCGATCCGCTGCGGGATCGAGCCGACGGGCGTCGCGGTGAGCACGAGCACCGAGAAGAAAGCCAGCAGGATCATGAGGACCCAGACGGGCACGGGTGTCAGCAGGGAGGCCAACGGCGCCGTCGCGAGGTAGCCGACCATGCCCCCGGCGCCGAGCATGTCCTCGAAGGCGTCGGCGGCCGAGGGCACGCCGCCCACGAGGTGGGCGATGCCGGAGCCCGCGACGGTGGCCATGAGCAGGCCGATGATGATGCGTCCGTTGGCGCGATGGTCCGTGGCGTGGCGGAAGCAGCGCACGGCCACGACGAGCAGGGCGATCGGCACCAGGAGGGCGAACCACCCGACGGTGCCGCCCACCACCCCGTGCACCACGCGGCCGACGACGGTGCCGCGCAGGCCCCACCACTCCACGGCCGCGATCAGCGCGGCGAGCAGCAGCAGGACCAGGCCGGTGCCGTCACGGCGTTCCTCGCGGTCGATGCGCACGTCCGGGCCGAGCTTGCGGAAGCCCGCGCCGACCGGTGTGGCCAACCCCATCCACAGGGTGTGCAGGGCGCGCAGGGGCGCGGCGGGCCGGTCGGCCTCGGGGACGGTCGCGGTCGACCCCTTCCGTCCGGAGCCTCGGCGTCCGGCGGAGCCGGAGCGGGACGTGGCGGAGGAGGAGGACGACGAACGCGTGGGGGAAGTACGGGTCGCCATGCCCACCAAACTACCGCGAACCGCGGACACGGCAGGCATGGCGACCCGGAGGGGTCAGGCCTCCAGGACCACCGGGATGATCATCGGGCGCCGGCGCAGCTTGCGGTTGACCCACGTGCCGACGGTCCGGCGGACCACCTGCTGGAGCTGGTGGGCGGTGTGGTCCTTGCTGGACTGCACGGCCTCCTCGAGCGCCCGGACGATCTTCGGCTTGATCTCCTCGAACACCTTCTCGTCCTCGGCGACGCCGCGGGCGTGGACGTCCGGACCGGACACGATCGTGCCCGTCTGCCGGTTGACCACGGTGATGATCGAGATGAAGCCCTCCTCGCCCAGGACACGGCGGTCCTTGAGGTCCGAGTCGGAGATCTCACCCACGGAGGAGCCGTCCACGTACACGTAGCCGCACTCCACCTCGCCGACGACCTTCACGAGGCCGTCGGTCATGTCCACCACGGTGCCGTTGCCGGCCAGGATGACGTTCTCGGCCGGCACGCCGGTCTTCTCCGCGATCCGGCCGTTGGCGATCAGGTGGCGGGTCTCGCCGTGCACCGGCATCACGAACTCGGGCTCGACGATGTTGTAGCAGTACAGCAGCTCGCCCTCGGAGGCGTGGCCGGAGACGTGCACCTTGGCCATGCCCTTGTGCACCACGGTCGCGCCGAGCTTCATGAGCCCGTTGATCACGCGGAACACGGAGTTCTCGTTGCCCGGGATCAGGGAGGAGGCCAGCACGACGAGGTCGCCCTCCTCCAGCTGCACCTGGTGGTCCCCGTTGGCCATGCGGGACAGGGCCGCCATCGGCTCGCCCTGGGAGCCGGTGACCATGAGCACGATCTCGTCGTCTCGGTACTTGTCCACCTTGCGGATGTCCACGAGGATCCCGTTCGGCACGTTGAGGTAGCCGAGCTTCGCCGCGATGGTCATGTTGCGGATCATGGAGCGCCCGCCGAAGGCCACCTTGCGACCGTGCTTGTGGGCGGCGTCGAGGACCTGCTGGACGCGGTGCACGTGGGAGGAGAACGAGGCCACCACGATGCGGCGCTTCGCCGTGGCGAAGTAGCGCTCGAGGGTGGGGCCGATCTCCGCCTCCGTGGTGGTGAACCCCGGGACCTCGGCGTTCGTGGAGTCGGTCATGAACAGGTCCACGCCCTCCTCGCCGAGACGGGCGAAGGCGCGCAGGTCCGTGATGCGGCCGTCGAGCGGCAGCTGGTCCATCTTGAAGTCGCCGGTGTGCAGGATGGTGCCGGCGTCCGTGTGGATGGCGACGGCGAGCGCGTCCGGGATCGAGTGGTTCACGGCCACGAACTCGCACTCGAACGGGCCGAACTCGACGATGTCGTCTTCCTTGACCACGCGGGTGCGCGGCTTGATCCGGTGCTCCTCGAGCTTGGCCTCGATCAGGGCGAGGGTCAGCTTGGAGCCGATCACGGGGATGTCGTCGCGCAGGCGCAGCAGGTACGGCACGGCGCCGATGTGGTCCTCGTGGCCGTGGGTCAGGACGATGCCGACGACGTCGTCCACGCGGTCCCGGATGTAGTCGAAGTCCGGCAGGATCAGGTCGACGCCGGGCTGGTGCTCCTCGGGGAAGAGGACGCCGCAGTCGACGATGAGGATCTTGCCGTCGATCTCGAAGGTGACCATGTTGCGGCCGACCTCCTCGAGGCCGCCCAGCTGGACGATGCGGCAGGTGCCCCGCTTGAGCTTGGGCGGGGTGGACAGGCGGGTGCCTGCGGTCATGGAACGGGTCCCTTCTAGAAGGTGATGCCGGCCTCCGCGAGGTCGGCTCGGATGACGGAGAGCTCGTCCGGCGTGGCCTGGACGAGGGGCAGCCGCACGGCTGCGGACGGGATGACGCCCTGGGCGGCGAGGACGGCCTTCGCGGCCACCGCGCCCTGGACGTGGGTCATGATGCCGCGCTGGACGGGGTCCAGCGCGAAGTGGTGATCACGGGCACCGGCCAGGTCGCCGGCGTGGACGGCGTCCACGAGCCGGCGGTACAGCTCGGGGGCCGCGTGCGCGGCCACCGAGACGACCCCGACGGCGCCGAGCGCCATGAGCGGCAGGGTCGCACCGTCGTCGCCGGAGTAGAGGTCGAGGTCCGTGTGCGCCAGGACGGTGGTGGTGGACTGCAGGTCCCCCTTCGCGTCCTTGAGCGCACGGATGTTGGGGTGCTGCGCGAGCGCGATGATCGTCTCGGGCTCGATCGGCATCACGGAGCGGCCCGGGATGTCGTAGAGCATGATCGGCAGGTCCACGCCGTCGGCCACGGCCTCGAAGTGCGCGCGGATGCCGGCCTGGTTGGGCTTGTTGTAGTACGGGGTGACGAGCAGCAGCCCGTCCACGCCCGTCTCGGCCGCGCGGCGGGACAGCTCGAGGGTGTGCGCCGTGTCGTTGGTGCCGGTGCCGGCCACGACCCTGGCGCGGTCCCCCACGGCCTCGACGACGGTGCGGAACATCGCCACGTTCTCGTCGTCCGTGAGCGTGGAGGTCTCGCCGGTGGTGCCGGTGACCACGAGGCCGTCGGCCCCGCGGTCCACCAGGTGCTCGGCCAGCGCGGCGGCCACCTCGAGGTCCACGGCGCCCTCGTCCGTCATGGGGGTGACCATGGCGGGCACGACCGTGCCGAAGAGCAGCTCGGAGGGGATGACGGCGGAACGGACGGCACTCATGGGCCCCACCCTACCTGCGAGACTGGGGGCCCGCGCCGTCCGTGGCCCCTCCGCGACGCGCGGCGACCCGAGAGGAGCCCGCCCTGCGTCCCGCCCCGCCCCCCGCCGCCGTCCGCCCGGACCGGCCCGCACGTCGCCGGCTGCCCGGCGTCGACGCGGCCCGCGGGATCGCCCTGCTCGGCATGATCACCGTCCACGTCGTCGACCCGGCGACGGCGGACGGGGCGCCGCACCCGGCGTTCCTGTGGTTCGCCGGACGCGCCTCGGTGCTGTTCGTCCTGCTGGCCGGCGTCGGGCTGGCCCTGTCCACGGGGGGCGCGACGCCGGCCACGGGGGTCCGGCGCGCGGCGCTGCGCCGCCGGATCGCCCGACGCGCGGGCCTGCTGTTCGTACTCGGGCTCGCGTGCGGGACGCTCGGCGTCCCCGTGGCCGTCATCCTGTGCCACTACGCCCTGCTCTTCCTGCTCGCGCTGCCCCTGCTGGGCCTGCGCGCCCGCGCCCTGGGCCTGATCGCGGGGGCGTGGCTCGTGCTCGGGCCGGTGCTGGTGTTCGCGGTGGTCGCGGCCGCGCAGGCCGCCGTGGGGCGCCAGGAGTTCTTCCTGGGCGGGCGGCTCTGGCTCTCCCCCGGCCCCGCGGACCTGCTGCGTCCCGGGCTGCTGCTGGCCGATCTGACGCTCACGGGCTACTACCCCGTCCTGTCCTGGGGCGCGTTCCTCGTGCTGGGGCTGGCCCTGGGGCGGCTGCCGCTGGACCGGCCCCGCGTGGCCGCCGGGATCCTCGGCGGCGGGGCCGCGGCGTGGGCGGCGGCCGGCGTCGTCGGTGCGGCGGTGCTGCGGGCTCCGGGCACGGTCGGGCGGGTCGCCGCGGCGATCGGCACGGACCCGGCCGAGACGGCGCTCACGCTGCGCACGGGCGAGCCGCGGCTCGCGCTGCTGATCCCGGATCCGCTGTGGCTCGCCCTGCCGACCCCGCACTCCGGGTCCGTGGTGGCCGCCGTGCTCGCGGCGGGCTGGGCCTGCGCCGTGCTGGGCGCCTGCCTGCTGGCCCGGCCGCTGGTCGGGCACGCCGCGCTGCGCCCGCTCGTGGGTGCGGGGCGCATCCCGCTCACGCTCTACGTGGGGCACCTCGTGGTGCTCGCGCTCGTGGACGCCACCGGGCTCGACCCGGCCGACGGGGCGCTGCTCGCCGCCCTCGTCGTGCTGTGCCTCACGGCCGGGCTGGCCGCCGAGCTCAGCGGCCGACGGGGTCCGCTCGAGGCCGTGATGGCCCGGCTCTCCCGGGCGGATTAGGAACGGGCCGTCGCAGGGCGCTGAGCGAGGCGTGGGCCGCGTCAGCCGGCGCGGTGCAGGCGGACGGCCTCCCGGGCCGCCTCGCGGGCGCGGCGGCGGTCGCCCGAGGCGTCGTAGGCCAGGGCGAGGCGGTAGCGGGCGCGCCAGTCGCGCGGTGCGGCCTCGGCCTCCACGCGGTACAGCTCGAACTGGGCGTCGGCGGCCTCCCGGTCGATCCGGCCGCCGGGCGAGCGCGGCAGGTCGTCCTCCGGCAGCCCGCCCTCGGCCTCGAGCTGGTCGGCCAGGCGTTCGGTCTGGCGGCCGAACCACACCTCGCGGGCCAGGACAGCCACGGTCACCAGCACCACGAGGATGACGCCCGCGCCGATCGCCTTGGCCAGCGGCTGCGGGGCGCGCACCAGCGCGACGGACGCGTTGAGGGCGAACCCGGCGAACAGCAGCACGAGCAGGCACACGAAGCCGACCCACACCTTGCTCATCACGGTCGAGCGGCGGGCGCGGGCGGCGTGCTCGGTCGGGCCCACGGCGCCGTCGTCGGGGGTGCGGGAGGGCTCAGCCAAGGTCCAGGTATCCGTCCAGTCCGTAGGTCAGACCCGGGCGGGAGGCCACGGTCCGCAGGCCGAGGACGACGCCGGGCATGTAGGCGCCGCGGTCGAACGCGTCGTGCCGGACCACGAGCTGCTCGCCCGGCCCGCCCAGCAGCACCTCCTGGTGCGCCTCCAGGCCACGCAGGCGCACCGCGTGCACGTGCACGCCGTGGACGACGGCACCGCGCGCGCCGTCCGGGTCGTGCTCGGTGGCGTCCGGGGAGACGGGCACGCCGGCCGCGTCCCGGGCCGCGCCGATGAGCTCGGCGGTCCGCACGGCCGTGCCCGACGGGGCGTCCACCTTGTCCGGGTGGTGCAGCTCGACGAGCTCGACGGACTCGAAGTACCGCGCCGCCTGCGCGGCGAACGCCGAGGCCAGCACCGAGCCGACCGAGAAGTTCGGGGCGATCAGCACGCCCACCCCCGGGTGCTCAGCCAGCTGCGCCTCGAGGCGCTCGCGGCGCTCGGGCACCCAGCCCGACGTGCCGACGACCGTGTGCAGCCCGTGCTCCACGGCGAAGGCCACGTTCCCGGGCGAGGCGTCCGGCACCGTGAGGTCCAGGACGTGCGTGGCGCCGGCGTCGAGCACCGCGTCCAGGCGGTCCTGCGAGCCGAGCTCGGCCACGAGCTCCAGCCCCTCGGCCGCTCGCACCGCGGGCACCGCGTGGCGGCCCATGCGGCCACGGGCGCCCAGGATCGCGACGCGCGGGACGTCGTCGGGAGCGGACACGGCGGAGGGGGTGCGGGTCTCGGTCATGGCCTCCAGCCTACGCGGCCCGCCCCGGCGGCCGTGGCCGAGGTCAGGCCGGGGCGACGACGACGCGCGCCCGGTCCCCCGCGGCCAGGCGCGCGGCCACGGCCCGGACCTGGCCGGCGTCGACCTCGCGGACCCGGGCGAGGGAGGCCGCCAGGTCCACGTACTCCCCCGTGACCAGCTCGGCCCGTCCCAGCCGGGACATGCGGGCGCCCGTGGACTCCATGCCCAGCACGGTGCCGCCGCAGATCTGCCCGTGGGCGCGCGCGAGCTCCTCCCCGGTGACGTCGGCCTCGGCCATCCGGTCCAGCTCGGCCTCCATCAGCGCGGCCACCTCGTCCACCCGGTCCGGCTGGCAGCCCGCGTACAGGCCCCAGTAGCCGGCGTCGGAGTACCCGGCGGAGAACGAGTAGGTGTTGTAGGCCAGGCCGCGGCGCTCGCGGATCTCCTGGAACAGCCGCGAGGACATGCCCCCGCCCAGGACGGACTGCATGACGCCCAGGGCGAAGCGGTCCGGGTCCGTGGTGGACAGCGAGCGGCCGCCGACGAGGACGTTGGCCTGCTCGACCGCCTTGGTGACGGTGTGCGTGCCGGTCCGCACCCGCGAGGCCGCGGCCCCGGCGGTGTCCACGGCACGACGCGGGGCGGGCAGGGCTCCCGGGGTGAGCTCCCAGCCCGAGACGCGCAGGGCGGCGAGGACGAGGCGGCAGACCTCGTCGTGGTCGAGGTGGCCGGCGGCGGTGACGACGAGCTCGTCCGGGCGGTACCAGTGCGTGTAGTGCCCGACCACATGGTCGCGGGTGACGGCCCGGATCGTCTCGGGCGTGCCGCCGATCGGCCGGCCGAGGGGGTGGCCGTCCAGCATGACCTCGGCGAGCTTCTCGTGGGCCACGTCCACGGGGTCGTCCGCGTCCATGGCGAGCTCCTCGAGGATCACGCCGCGCTCGGTCTCGAGCTCGTCCGGGTCGATCAGGGAGGAGGTGAGCATGTCCGTGAGGACCTCCACGGCCATCGGCAGGTCCTCGTCCAGCACGCGGGCGTGGTAGACGGTGGACTCCTTGGCTGTGCCGGCGTTGGACTCCCCGCCTACGCGGTCGAAGGCGGCCGCGATGTCCATCGCGGTGCGCGTGGGCGTGCCCTTGAAGAGCAGGTGCTCGAGGAAGTGCGTGGCGCCGTAGCCCTCGGGCGACTCGTCACGAGACCCGACGGCCACCCAGTAGCCGATGGTCACCGAGCGCTGGTCCGGCATGGCCTCGGTGAGCACGCGGACGCCGCCGGGCAGCACGGAGCGGCGCACCACGGAACCGTTGCCCTCGTCCGCCAGCACGCCGTCGAAGTCCAGGGGGATCTCACGGTGAACACTCATGACGGCCATTCTCGCCCATGCGCGACGCGGCGCCGCACCCCTCGCGGGGAGGGTGCGGCGCCGTCGTGGTCACCGGGCCGGGCGTGCCCGGCCGGGGCGGATCAGGCCTCGATCTGCGAGGACTCGATCGCGTCCGCGGTCTCGGTCAGGGCGTCGGACTCCGCCACCACCGGGGAGAGGGAGAGCTTGCCGCGGTCGTCGATCTTGGTGATCTCGACCTGGACCTTCTGGCCCACGCCGAGCACGTCCTCGACGTCGTCCACGCGCTTGCCCTCGTTGAGCTTGCGCAGCTCGGAGACGTGCAGCAGACCGTCCTTGCCCGGGGTGAGCGAGACGAACGCGCCGAACGTGGTCAGCTTCACGACGGTGCCGAGGTACCGCTCGCCGATCTCGGGGACCTGCGGGTTGGCGATCGCGTTCACCGCGGAGCGCGCGGCCTCGGCCGAGGCGCCGTCGGTGGCGCCGATCAGCACGGTGCCGTCGTCCTCGATGGTGATGTCCGCGCCCGTGTCGTCCTGGATCTGGTTGATCATGGCGCCCTTGGGGCCGATGACCGCGCCGATCTTGTCCACCGGGATGCGCACGGAGATGATCCGCGGAGCGGTGGGGGCCATCTCGTCCGGGGCGTCGATGGCGGCGTTCAGCACGGACAGGATGTGCAGGCGCGCCTCGCGGGCCTGCGTCAGGGCGGCGGCCAGCACGGAGGCCGGGATGCCGTCCAGCTTGGTGTCCAGCTGGATCGCGGTGACGAACTCGGCGGTGCCGGCCACCTTGAAGTCCATGTCGCCGAACGCGTCCTCGGCGCCGAGGATGTCGGTCAGGGCCGCGTACTGGGTCTGGCCGTCCACCTCGGCGGAGACCAGGCCCATGGCGATGCCGGCCACGGGCGCACGCAGCGGCACGCCCGCGTTCAGCAGGGACAGGGTGGAGGCGCAGACGGAGCCCATCGACGTCGAGCCGTTGGAGCCGAGGGCCTCGGAGACCTGGCGGATCGCGTAGGGGAACTCCTCGCGGGCCGGCAGCACGGGCACCAGGGCGCGCTCGGCGAGGGCGCCGTGGCCGATCTCGCGGCGCTTCGGGGAGCCCACGCGGCCGGTCTCGCCGGTGGAGTACGGCGGGAAGTTGTAGTGGTGCATGTACCGCTTGGCCGTCTCCGGCGCCAGCGAGTCGATCTGCTGCTCCATCTTGAGCATGTTCAGCGTGGTGACGCCCATGATCTGGGTCTCGCCGCGCTCGAAGATCGCGGAGCCGTGCACGCGGGGCAGGACCTCCACCTCCGCGGTCAGCTTGCGGATGTCCGTCAGGCCGCGGCCGTCGATGCGCACCTGGTCGGTGAGGATGCGGCGCCGCACGATCTGCTTGGTGAGGGAGCCGTAGGCCTTGGCGATCTCGCCCTTGCGCTCGGCGAAGTCCTTGCCCTCGCCGGCGAGCTCCTCGAGCACCTCGAGCAGGTAGGCGTCCGAGGCCGACTCGCGCTCCTGCTTGTCGCCGATGGAGAAGATCTCGGTCAGGCGGCCCGTGGCGAGCTTCTCGACGGCGGCGTAGGCGTCGTCCTGGTAGTCCTGGAACACGGGGACGTCCACCGGGTCCTTGCCGGCGCGCTTGACCAGGTCGGCCTGGGCCTCGCACAGGGCGCGGATGAAGGGCTTGGCGGCCTCGAGGCCCTCGGCCACGATCTCCTCGGTGGGCGCCTGCGCGCCGCGCTCCTTGACCAGGGTCCAGGAGTCCGGGGTCGCCTCGGCCTCGACCATCATGATGGCGACGTCGTCGCCCACCACGCGGCCGGCCACGGCCATGTTGAACACGGCGCCCTCGAGCTGGGAGTGCTTCGGGAACGCGACCCACTGGCGCGTGCCGGAGCCGTCGTCCATGAGGGCCATGCGCACGCCGCCGATGGGACCGGAGAACGGCAGGCCGGACAGCTGCGTGGACAGGGAGGCGGCGTTGATGGCCACCGTGTCGTAGATCTCGTCCGGGGCGATCGAGGTGACGGTCACGACGACCTGGACCTCGTTGCGGATGCCCTTGACGAACGCCGGGCGCAGCGGGCGGTCGATCAGGCGGCAGGTGAGGATCGCGTCCGTGGACGGGCGGCCCTCGCGGCGGAAGAACGAGCCGGGGATGCGGCCCGCGGCGTACATGCGCTCCTCGACGTCCACGGTCAGCGGGAAGAAGTCGAAGCCCTCGCGGGGCGACTTGCCCACGGTCGTGGCGGACAGCATCGACGTCTCCTCGTCGATGTAGACCATGGCGGCGCCGGCGGCCTGCTGGGCGAGGCGCCCGGTCTCGAAGCGGACGGTGCGCTTGCCGTACGAGCCGTTGTCGATGACGGCCTCGGCGAAGGTGATCTCAGGACCCTCCATGAGGGCCTCCTTTCAGGTGGACGGCGCCGCAGGCGCCCCTGTCCCCCTGGTCTTCGATCGAGGCCCTCGGCATCCCGCCGTGCGGCGGGGTCCGGGAGCCACTGTCGAGGACCGCGGGCGATGGGCGCGGAACCGTCGGGTGTGTCGATGATGCGGGGATGCGCGCCATGGCGCGCCGGGATGCCGCAGGCTGCGGCGGTCTCCCCCGGGACACACTACGTGCGTCCGGGGGCAGACGAAAGGCGGCGCCGGCGCTCGCGGGTCTCCCGCGGGCTCCGGCGCCGCCTCCTCAGGTCACTTGCGCAGGCCGAGGCGCTCGATCAGCGCGCGGTAGCGCTCGATGTCGACCTTCTGCAGGTAGCCCAGCATGCGACGACGGCGACCCACCAGGGCCATCAGGCCGCGACGGGTGTGGTGATCGTGCTTGTGCTCCTTGAGGTGCTCGGTCAGGTCCTTGATGCGGCGGGACAGGACCGCGATCTGCACCTCGGGGGAACCGGTGTCGCCCTCGTGGGTGGCGTACTCCTTGATGATCTGCTGCTTGACAGCGGGATCCAGGGCCATGGTGGGCCTCCTTCACTTCGGTACCGCGAACACGGGCCGCGCCCCGCCGGGGCGGACGACGCGGGGCCCACCCCACCGCGGACTGCAGGGAGGCCGAGGGTCGAGTCTACCGCATCGCCTACCCTGGCCCGGTGAGCACCCCACCGGTCCCCCACTCCCCGGCCCCGCCGTCGTTCCCCCTCCGGCCGCCCGCGCCGCCCCTGGACCTGCCGCTGATCGGCCACGGCTACCCCGCGCTGCTGCGCACGCCGCGGGCCCGATGGTGGAACCCGCTCGCGTCCTTCGGCCTCGTGCTGGCCGGCCTGGTGGGCCTGCTCGTGCTCGGGGGCGTGCTGGGCGCTCTCGCCCTGATCGCCACGTCCGGGCCCGCACTGCTCGGCGCGGCCGACCCCACGGACGTGACCGACCTCGACCTGTACTCCGCGCCCATGGTGCTGCTGAACAACCTCCTGCTCGCCGCACTGATCGGGGTCGCGCTGCTGGCCGTGGCCCTGGGCCACCCCGTCGCCGCCCGCTTCGTCCACTCGGTCGAGGGCCGCGTGCGCTGGCGCTGGCTGGCGCGCTGCGTCGTCGTGCTGACGCCGCTGTTCCTCGCCTACGTGCTGGGCACGTGGGCCCTCGACGGCGCCCCCACGGCCCCGCGCGCGCAGGACTGGGTCTGGCTGCTCGTCATGGCGTTCGTGCTCACCCCGTTCCAGGCCGCGGGTGAGGAGTACCTGTTCCGCGGGTGGCTGCTGCTGGCCGTCGGCACGTGGATCCGCCGGCCGGTCGTGGCCGTCGCCGTCACCGCGGCGCTCTCGGCGGCGGCCTTCTCCCTCGCCCACGGCTCGCTCGACCCGTGGATCCTGCTGGACCTCGCCGCGTTCGCCGTCGCCGCCGTCCTGCTCACGTGGCGCACGGGCGGGCTCGAGGCCGCCGTCGCCCTCCACGTGGTCAACAACGTGGTGATCATCGCCGTCGGCACGCTCGTGGGCACCGTCGAGGACAGCTACGTGGGTGCGGAGACCGCCGGCTCCCCGGCGGCCACGCTGCTCTCGGTGGCGGTGGTCGCGGTGGCCACGGCGCTGCTGCTCTGGCAGGCGCGGCGGGCCGGGATCGCCCGGACGGTCCCGGTCACCGTGGGCGCCCGCCCCTGACCGGCGCCGCCCACCAGGCCACCGTCACGTAGGGCACCTGCAGGACCGCGTCCGCCGCATGGCCCAGGTGCTCGTGCAGGTACCAGTCGAGGTTGGCCGTCATCCGGGACCGGATCCGCTCGTCCGCGCGCAGCCAGTACGAGCGCGAGGCCATGAGCCCGTGCAGCCCCGCCGCGGTCATGGGCTGCGTCCACGCCCAGCGCGCGTGCTCCTCCGCCCCGAACGGGGCGGCGAACCGGCGCTGCTCCGGCCGGGCGGCGTGCACGTCCCCGGCGTGCATGATCCGGGTGAGACGGTGCACCCACGGCACCGCCGTGTCGAGCTGGTTCCACACCGCGGCCAGGCGCCCGCCCGGGCGCAGCACCCGTGCGGCCTCCGCGCTCGCCGCGGCCGGGTCCATCCAGTGCCACGCCTGGGCCGCCACCACGACGTCGGCGCTCGCCACCGGCAGGCCCGTGGCCTCGCCCGTGCCCGGCACGGCGCGCACCCGCCCGCCCGTGGCGGCCGCGACCTCGCGTTCCAGGACGGCGCGCATCGACGCCGACGGCTCGAGGGCCGTCACCGTCCGCACCCGGTCCGCCGGGCGGGCCGCGAGCAGCCGGGTGAACAGTCCCGTGCCGGCCCCGAGCTCCACCACGTCCGCGCCGTCGGCGGTGTCCGCCAGGACGCGGTCCACCGCGGCGGCCGGGTAGGAGGGGCGGACGGCGTCGTAGTGCTCACCGCCGGTCTCGAAGGGGTTGGGCCCGGCCCGACGGGCCCGGGCCGGGCGCCCCGGCAGGTTCGGCACGGCGGGGGGAACGACCGGCTCCGGGGCGCTCACCGGTCGGAGGGGGTCGCGGCCAGGATCGCCCGGGCCTCGTCCACGTCCTGCGTGATCTGCGCCACGAGCTTCTCGACGCCCTCGTAGGCGACCATCCCACGCAGCCGGGCCACGAACTCGACCTCGATGTGCTGGCCGTACAGGTCGAAGTCCTCCACGCGCTCGTCGTGGCGGTCGATCACGTGCGCCTCCACCACGCGGGAGACGTCCTCGAAGGTGGGGTTCGAGCCGATGGAGATCGCGGCCGGCCACACCCCGCCGTGCGCGTCGTGCACCCAGCCGGCGTAGACGCCGTCGGCCGGGATCATGCCCTGCACATCCGTCTCAAGGTTCGCCGTGGGGAAGCCGAGCTCGCGGCCGCGCGCGAACCCGTGCACCACCTCGCCGGCGAGCACGTGGTGCCGGCCGAGCACGGCCGCGGCCTGCGCGACGTCGCCCGCGGCCAGCGCCTCGCGCACCCACGTCGAGGAGCAGCGGCGCTCCGGCTCGGCCCCGTGCTCGGCGGGGAACTCCTCGACGGCCTCGACCTCGAAGCCGTAGCGGGCGCCCAGGCGCACCATCTCCGCGACGTCGCCGGTGTTGCCCCGGCCGAAGCGCACGTCGTGCCCCACGACCACGACGGCGGCGTGCAGCCCGTGCACGAGCATGCCGCGGACGAACTCCTCCGGGGACTGGTCCGCGAACTCGAGGGTGTACCGCTGCAGGAGCACCGCGTCCAGACCCGCCTCGTCCAGGAGGACGACCCGCTGCTCGGGGCTGATGATGTCCACGTGGGGCACCTCGGGATGGTGCACGGCGCGCGGGTGCGGGGTGAAGGTCACGGCCACGGCCAGGGCGTCGCGGGCCCGCGCCAGCTCGACGACCCGGCGCAGCACCTCGCGGTGGCCGCGGTGCACGCCGTCGAAGTTGCCCAGGGTGACCACGGTGCGCGGCAGGTCCGTGGGGACCTCGTCCAGGCTGTTCCAGACCCGCATCAGAGCGCCCCCGCCTCGGCCGGGCGGACGGGGCGGTGCGTCAGCAGCCAGATCAGGCCGACCACCGGCAGCACGAGCGGCACGTAGCCGTAGCCCGCGCCGAACCGGGACCACACGGTGTCATGGGCGAACATCCCCGGATCCAGGACGGTCCACAGTCCCACGCCGACCACGCCGGCCAGCTCCACGAGCACGGCGCCGAGCGCCACGGCCCAGGCGCGGGGGCCGGAGCGGGCGAGCGCGAGCGTCGCCACGATGTACACGACCGCCGCGACCGCGGAGAGCGTGTACGCCACGGGGGCGGCGTCGAACTGCGTGAGGATCTGGAAGAGGCTGCGCGCGCTCGCCGAGAGGGCGAACACCGCGTAGACCATGACGATGATCCGGCCGAGACCCTGGTTGCGCGCGGGGGCGCCGTCGCTGGGTGCCATGTCCGTCCTCCTCACCACTGCCCGAACCAGATGACCTGCATGCGGTGCAGCATCACGGCGATCGTGGGCCCGACCACGGCCAGCACGAGGTTGGACCACCGGGTCTTGTCCGTGACGGCCCAGCCCACGGCGATCACCGGCACGATCAGGGCGGTGAGGATGTAGCCCCAGAACTCCCAGCCGGGGCCGTTCAGGGTGTCCCCGCGGAGCTGGCGGACGGCGGCGGCCGCCGCGTAGACGAGCGTGAACAGCTCGACGGCGGCCACCGAGAGGATCGAGGCGTCCGCGGGGTGGCGGCGGATCGCCGTCATCACCACGCAGACCACGAACGAGACGGCGCCGATCACCAGTCCCGTCCAGAACCAGGCGTCGAGGATCATGCGGTCCTTCCCTGTCCCGGCCCCTCGGCCGGGGCGAACACGAGCTGGGGCTTGGCGACGTCGGCGCCGCGGCGGCGCACGTCGGAGACGAGGGCGATGACGCGGCCGTCCGGCGCGCGTCCGGCGACGAGCGTCTCACCCGTGCCGGTGGGCGCCACGACCCGCCCGAAGGCGAGCTCGTGGGCCTCATGCTCCGTCAGTTCGCGCACCGGGAAGAGCCCGGCGGCGGCCTCGGAGAGCTCGGTCATCGCGAAGCGCTCCGCGAGGGCCTCGATCGTGAGAGCGTCGGCCACGTCGAACGGGCCGACGGCGGTGCGGCGCAGCGCCGTCAGATGCCCGCCGGTCTCGAGGGCCTCGCCCAGGTCGCGGGCGAGCGCCCGGATGTAGGTCCCGGAGGAGCAGCGCACGGTGACGTCGAGGTCGACCAGCCGGCCGCCGTCGAGCCGGCGCAGCTCGTGCACCGTGAACTCGTGCACGGTGACGGGGCGGGCGTCGAGGGTGACGTCCTCTCCCGCGCGGACGAGATCGTAGGCGCGCCGGCCCGCCACCTTGACGGCGGAGACGGCCGAGGGCGCCTGCAGGATCTCGCCCGTCAGGGCGGCGACCTGCTCGGCGACGCGCTCGGGCGTGACGGCGTTGGCCAGCCGGGTCTGCACGACCTCGCCCTCCGCGTCGTCCGTGACGGTCGACTGCCCGAGCCGGATCGTGGCCGTGTACGTCTTGTCCGTGCCCGTGATGGCGGTCAGCAGGCGCGTGGCCTTGTTGACGCCGACCACGAGCAGGCCCGTGGCCATGGGGTCCAGGGTGCCGGCGTGGCCCACCTTGCGGGTGCCCGCCAGCCGACGGACCCGCCCGACGACGTCGTGCGAGGTCCACCCCTGCGGCTTGTCCACGAGGACGACCCCCGACGCCTCCGTTCCCGGCGCGTCGGGGGCCTGTCCCCCGGTGCTGCGTGCGCTCACCGTGCCGCGGGCCTCAGGCGCGCGGGGCGTCGTCGGCGTCGGCGTCCGGCTCCGCGGCGCGGTACGGGTCCGCGTCACCGGCGTACGACGCGCCCTCGCGCGCCTTCGCCAGCTCGGCGTCCCGCTCCTTGGCCACGCGGAGGACGTCCTCCAGGTGTGCGGCCGCCTCGGGGACGGTGTCCGCCACGAACTCGAGCGTGGGCACCAGGCGGATGGTGAGCCCGCGGCCCACCTCGCGGCGCAGGATGCCGCGGTTGTCCTGGATTCCCTCGTGGGCGGCGGCCACCGTGGCCTCGTCGCCCAGGACGGTGTAGTAGACGGTGGCGTGCTGCAGGTCGTTGGTCACGCGGACCTCCGTCACGGTGACGGGCTCCACGCGGTCGTCCTTGACGCCGCGGCGCAGCGCCTCGGCCACGAGGACCTTGATGCGCTGGGCCAGGCGGCCGGCGCGTGCCGGATCGGCCATGGTGCGGTTCCTTCCGGTGGTGATGGTTCAGAGGGTGGGACGCGGAGGGCGGGGGCCCGTGCGGGCCCCCGCCCCGGCCGTCAGACGCGCGGCTTCTCCTGCATCTCGAAGGTCTCGATCACGTCGCCCTCCTTGATGTCGTTGAAGCTGCCCAGGCCGATGCCGCACTCGTAGCCCTCGCGGACCTCCGTGGCGTCGTCCTTGAAGCGGCGCAGCGACTCGATCTTGAGGTGGTCGGAGACCACCACGCCGTCGCGCACCAGGCGGGCCTGGGCGTTGCGGCGGATGAGGCCCGAGCGCACGAGCGAACCGGCGATGTTGCCCCACTTGGAGGAGCGGAACACCTCGCGGACCTCGGCCGAGCCGAGCTCGACCTCCTCGTACTCCGGCTTCAGCATGCCCTTGAGCGCGTTCTCGATGTCGTCGATCGCGTCGTAGATCACGCTGTAGAAGCGCATGTCCACGCCCTCGCGGTCGGCCAGGTCGGCGACCCGCTCGGCGGGGCGCACGTTGAAGCCGATGATGATGGCGTTGTCCACGGTCGCCAGGTTCACGTCGTTCTGCGTGATGGCGCCGACGCCGCGGTGGATGACGCGCAGCTGCACCTCGTCCTCGCCGACCTCGATCTTGAGCAGCGAGTCCTCCAGCGCCTCGACGGCACCGGACGCGTCGCCCTTGATGATCAGGTTGAGCGTGTCCAGCTTGCCCTCGGCCACGGCCTGGTCGAAGTCCTCCAGGGTGATGCGCTTGCGGCGCTTGGCCAGCTGGGCGTTGCGGTCCGCCGCCTCGCGCCGCTCCGCGATCTGGCGGGCGGTGCGCTCGTCGTCGGTGACGAGGAACGAGTCGCCGGCGCGCGGCACCGAGGACAGGCCGAGCACCTGGACGGGACGCGACGGATCGGCCGCCTCCACGGCGTTGCCGTTCTCATCGAACATGGCGCGCACACGGCCGTGGGCGGAGCCCACCACCATGGTGTCGCCCACGCGCAGCGTGCCGGTCTGCACCAGCACGGTGACGACGGCGCCGCGGCCCTTGTCGAGGTTGGCCTCGATGGCCACGCCGCGGGCGGCCTTGTGCGGGTTCGCCGTGAGCTCGAGGGCGGCGTCCGCGGTGAGCAGGATCGCCTCGAGTAGCTGGTCGATGTTGATGTTGTTGCGCGCGGAGACGTCCACGAACATCGTGTCGCCGCCGTACTCCTCGGGCACGAGGCCGTACTCGGTGAGCTGACCGCGGATCTTGTCCGGGGCGGCGGTGTCCTTGTCGATCTTGTTGACCGCCACCACGATCGGCACGCCGGCCGACTGGGCGTGGTTGAGCGCCTCGACGGTCTGCGGCATGACGCCGTCGTCGGCCGCCACCACCAGCACGGCGATGTCGGTGACCTTCGCACCGCGGGCACGCATGGCGGTGAACGCCTCGTGACCCGGGGTGTCGATGAAGGTGAGGCGACGCTGCTCGCCCTCGTGCTCCACGGGCACCTGGTAGGCGCCGATGTGCTGGGTGATGCCGCCGGCCTCGCCCTCGATGACGTTCGAGGAGCGGATGGCGTCCAGCAGACGCGTCTTGCCGTGGTCCACGTGGCCCATGACGGTGACGACCGCGGGGCGCGGCTCGAGGTCGGCCTCGTCCTCGTTGGCCTCCTCGGCCTCGAGGTCGATGTCGAAGGCCTCCAGCAGCTCCTTGTCCTCGTCCTCCGGGGACACGATCTGGACCTTGTAGCCCAGCTCGTCGCCGAGCAGCTGGAAGGTCTCCTCGTCGAGGGACTGGTTGGCCGAGGCCATCTCGCCGAGGGTGAAGAGCACCTTCACCAGGTCGGCGACGTCGGCGCGGATCTTCTCGGCGAAGTCGGCCAGGGACGCACCGCGGCGCAGGCGCAGGACGGTGGTGCCGTCGCCCTTGGGGACCTTGACGCCGCCGATCTCACGCGTGTGCTGCTGCTCGAACTCCTGGCGCTTCGCGCGCTTCGACTTGCGTCCCTTGCGCGGGCCGCCGCCGCGCCCGAAGGCGCCCTGGGCGTTGCCTCGACCGCCACGGCCGCCCGGGCCGCCGGGACGACCCGGACCGCCGCCGGGGCCGCCGCCCGGACGGCCACGGCCGCGGGCCGGCTGCGGGGCCGGGGTGATCTGCTTGGGCATCATGCCCGGGTTCGGACGCGGCCCACCGGGACGGGGACCGCCGGCGCCCGCGGCCGGGCGCGGACCGCCCGGACGGGGGCCGCCGGCACCGGCCTGCGGACGGGGGCCGCCGCCCGGACGAGGCGCGCGGTCCTCGCGACCGGAGCGCATGCCCTGCGAGGGGGCGAACGGGTTGTTGCCCGGGCGCGGAGCACCGCCACGGCCGCCCGGGCGGGCGCCCGGACGAGACCCGGCGGAGCCGCCCTTGGGGCTGAACGGGTTGTTGCCGGGACGCGGGGCGCCCGGCTTGGGCGCGGAGGCACCCGGCTTGGGCGCAGCGGCGCCCGGCTTCGGCGCGGCCGACCCCGGCGTGGCCGACGGCTGCGGGGCCTTCGGCTCGGCCGGGGCGGCCGGGACCTGGGCGGCCGGCGTCGGTGCGGCGGGGCCGGGGGTCGGGGCGACGCCCGGCTTGGGCGCGGCGGTGCGGCCCGCGGCGGGACCGGGCGCCGGGGCGCCGGCGTTCGACGTGGGGGCCGCGGTGCGCGGCGACGGGGCGGCCGCCGGCTTCGGCGCGGCGGAACGGCCCGCGGCCGGGGCGGCGGGCGTGGAACCGGGCTTGGCGGCGGACTTGCCGGCACCCGGGTAGGCGTTGCGCAGCTTCTTGACCACCGGGGGCTCGATGGTGGACGAAGCCGAGCTGACGAACTCGCCGAGGTCCTTGAGCGTGCTCAAGGCCTCCTTCGAGGTGATGCCGAGCTCCTTGGCGAGCTCATGGACGCGGACCTTGGCCACGGTTCTCCTGTTCTGGCCCCACGGGCCGGAACGGAGCCGCTCGGGCTGTCCGTCTCAGCGCGTCCTGGGACCGTTGACGTTGCTCCAGGCCGTCGCGCGCGCCACCAGGGCACGCGCACCACGGCCTGCCTGATAGCAGGGGGTGAAGTTCATCGCTGGGCACTCATGCTTCAGTGCTCATCGGGTACGCATCAGATCTCTGACCCGCCTTCATCTGTCGGTCTGTCAGCCGGTGCCTCCGCGGTGCGGACCAGCGCGTCGGCGTCGACGGCGGACCGGAAGGCCCGCCCGAACGCGCGGCGGCGCAGGGCGAGGTGGAGGCAGTCCTCGCCGGGGTGCAGCCACGCACCCCGGCCGGGACGGCGTCGTTCCGGGTCCCAGACGACGGATGGGGGTTCCGTCGAGGAGTCCAGGGCGACGCGCACCAGCTCTTGCTGGTCCGCCCTCGATCGGCATCCGATGCAGGTGCGCACGACCGTCCGAGACGTCATGCGTTCACCCCTCACGGGCGTCGGATCGAGAAAGGACCTCATCCATCCTAGCGCGTTTGGGCCCGGATCTGTTCCCGGGGACGGTCAGCGGCCCGGGGCGGAGGTGGTGACCCCGTCGCCGACGATGTCGATCCGCCAGCCCGTGAGCTTGGCCGCGAGGCGGGCGTTCTGGCCCTCCTTGCCGATGGCCAGGGACAGCTGGTACTGCGGCACCACGGCGCGGGCCGAGTGCTGGTCCGCGTCGAGGATCTCCACCGAGACGGTCGTGGCGGGCGAGAGGGCGTTGGCGATCATCGCGGCGGGGTCGTCCACGTGGTCGATGATGTCGATCTTCTCGTCGTTGAGCTCCGTCATGACGGCGCGCACGCGGCTGCCCATCTCGCCGATGGAGGCGCCCTTGGCGTTCACCCCGGGGCGGGTCGCGCGCACGGCCATCTTGGTGCGGTGGCCGGCCTCGCGGGCCAGCGCCGTGATCTCGACCGAGCCGTCCGCGATCTCCGGGACCTCGAGCTCGAAGAGCTTGCGCACGAGGCCGGGGTGCGAGCGGGACACCGTGACGGACGGTCCCTTGGCACCGCGCGTCGCGGAGACCACGTAGGCGCGGATCCGGCGGCCGTGGGCGTAGTCCTCGCCGGGCACCTGCTCGGGCGGCGGGAGGACGGCCTCGAGGGTGCCGAGGTTCACCTGGACCATGTGGCGGTTCAGGCCCTGCTGGATGACGCCGGAGACGAGCTCGCCCTCCTTGTCCTTGAACTCGCCGAGGACCTTGTCGTCGTCCTCCTCGCGCATGCGCTGGATCATCACCTGGCGCGCCGTGGAGGCGGCCACCCGGCCGAAGCCGTTCGGAGTGTCGTCGAACTCGCCGATGGGCGTGTCGTCCTCGTCCAGCTCCGTGGCCCACACGGTGACGTGGCCGCTCGCGCGGTCGATCTCCACGCGGGCGCGCTTCAGGGCCCCCGGGGTGCGGTGGTACGCCATGAGCAGGGCCTGCTCGATGGTGGGGATGAGGCGGTCCATCGGGATCTCCCGCTCCGCCTCCAGCATGCGCAGCGCGCTCATGTCGATGTCCAACTCATGCCTCCGTGTGCTCGGCCGTGTCCTCGCCCGCGGCGGCGTCGGCGTCGCCGGCCTGCTGAGCGGGGCTCCACTCTACCTGCACGATCGCCGGACCGAGGCGGTCGAGGGCGACCCGCTCGGCGGGCAGCTCCTTGGCCCTCATGCCCTTCTTCGCGGGCGGGCGCACCACGGCCAGCTCGACGTCGTCGGCCGTCACGTCCTTCAGGCGGGCGGTCACGGGCGCGGCGCCGTCGACCGAGACCTCGACGAGACGGCCGACGTTGCGGGCGAAGTGGCGGGGCTCGGTGAGCGGGCGGTCCACGCCCGCGGTGGTGACCTCGAGCAGGTACTCCCCCGCGCCGACGCCGGGCACGTGGTCGCCCAGGGCGTCGAGGACGGCGGAGACCCGGCCGGAGAGGCGGGCGACGTCGTCCAGGCTCAGGCCCTGGGTGCCCGAGGCGCGGTCGAGGACCACCTCGACGGTGCGGTGCTCGGCGGTGCCCGTGGCGCGCACCTGCTCCACCACCACGTCGTCGGCCGCCAGGGCCTCCTCGACGCGGGTGCGCAGCTCGGCGAGGTCGTCGCGGCGGTCGGTGCTGTCCATGGGGTGCCTCACTCGTCGGGTCGGGGCCGCCGCGTCACGCGGGCGGGGGCCGGGGTCGGGATCCGGGGCCGAGCCTACCGGCGGCCCACGGCGGGGCCGAGTGCTCCCGACCGGGTCGGACGGGGCGCGGTCAGCGCAGCAGCGGGGCGAGGGTGTCCGCGCCGACCTTGACGATGAGCGCGGTCACCACCATGAGGTACACCACGCGGATGAAGCCGGTGCCGCGGGCGATCGCCATGCGGGCCCCCACGTAGCCGCCCACGAGGTTGGCCGCGCCGAGCAGCAGCCCCAGGCCCAGCATCGCGTGCCCCGCGGGCACGAAGTAAACGAGCGCGCCGAGGTTGGTCGCGAGGTTGACCACCTTCGCCTGTGCCGAGGCGTGCAGGAAGTCGAACTTGAGCAGCAGGACCAGCCCCAGGATGAGGAACGTGCCCGTGCCGGGGCCGAGGACGCCGTCGTAGAAGCCCACCGCCGCGCCGAGCGCCACGGCCCGGACCAGCGCGGCGCTCCGCCGCGGCCCCACGCCGGCGACCTGCCCGAGGCCCGGGCGCACGGCCGTGAACACGGCGACGGCGATCAACGCCACCAGGATCACGGGCCGGATCACGCCGGCCGGCAGATGCGCGGCGACCACGGCCCCGCCCAGGGCCGCCGCGAAGGCGACGGCGGCCATCGGCAGTGCAGTGGACAGGTCCTGCCGCAGGCGCCGCCGGTAGGTGAGCGCCGACGTCGCCGTGCCGAACACCGAGCCGAGCTTGTTGGTGGCCAGGGCCTGGATCGGGCTCAGCCCGGGCACGAGCAGCAGGGCCGGCAGCTGCAGCAGGCCGCCCCCGCCCACGACGGCGTCGATCCAGCCCGCCGCGAAGCCCGCGACGAGCACGAGGACGAGCAGTCCGGCGGTCAGCTCGACGGCGCCGAACCACTCAGCGCCCGTCGCGCACCTCCGCGAGCACGGCCGCGACGGCCCCGTCCACGGGCACGGGGCGGGCCTCGCCGGTGGCACGGTCCTTGAGCTCGAGCTCGCCGTCGGCCAGGCCGCGGCCGATCACCACGGCGGTGGGCACGCCGATGAGCTCGGCGTCCTTGAACTTCACGCCCGGGCTGACCTTCGGACGGTCGTCCACGAGCACGGTCAGGCCCTCGGCCTCGAGGCCCGCGGCGAGCGTCTCGGCGGCGGCGAGGCCGTCCTCGCCCTTCGTGGCGACGACGACGTGCACGTCCGCCGGAGCCACGGCGCGCGGCCATGCCAGGCCCTTGTCGTCGTGGTAGCGCTCGGCGATCGCGGCGACGGCGCGCGTGATGCCGATGCCGTAGGAGCCCATGGTCACCACGACCTGCTTGCCGTGGACGTCGAGGACCTTCAGGTCGAGGGCCTCGGCGTACTTGCGGCCGAGCTGGAAGATGTGGCCCATCTCCATGCCGCGGCGGGTGTGCAGCGGGCCGGAGCCGTCGGGGGCCTCGTCGCCCTCACGCACCGCGGTGGCCTCCAGCACGCCGTCCCACGTGAAGTCGCGGCCGGCCACGAGGCCGAACACGTGGCGCTGGTCCGCGTTCGCGCCGGTGATCCACGCCGTGCCGGGGGCGATGCGCGGGTCCACGAAGAAGGGCAGGCCCGAGACGGAGTCCTCCGCGCCGAGCACCGGGGTGCCCTCGACCGCGTCGGCGGCCGCGGGGCCGATGTAGCCCTTGACCAGGGCGGGGTGCGCGGCCAGGTCCGCGGCGGTCGCGGCCTCGAGCGTGGGCTCGCCGACCACGCCGAGCGCCGGGCCCACGGAGGCCTCGAGACGCTTGAGGTCCACCTCACGGTCGCCGGGCACGCCCACGACGAACGGGCGGCGCTCACCGCCGTCCACCACCGCGGTGACCACGACGCACTTGAGCGTGTCCGCGGCGGTCCACGGCTCGCCCTCGCGCGGGGCCACCTGGTTGGCGACGTCCACGAGCGCGGCGATGGTGGTGGAGACCGGGGTGTCCCTGACCTCGGCGGCGGGCAGGGCCGCCATGGCGGCCTCGTCCAGCGGGGCGGGGGCCACCGTGGTGACGGCCTCGACGTTGGCCCGGTAGCCGCCGTCGGACTCGACGAAGGTGTCCTCGCCCACCTCGGTGGGGTGCAGGAACTCCTCGGAGCGGGAGCCGCCCATCGCACCAGAGGTGGCCCGCACCGGCACGACCTCGAGGCCGAGGCGGTCGAAGATCCGCAGGTAGGCGGCCCGGTGGGCCTCGTACGCGGCGTCCAGGCCGGCGTCGTCCACCGTGAAGGAGTAGGAGTCCTTCATGATGAACTCGCGCCCGCGGAGCAGGCCGGCGCGCGGGCGGGCCTCGTCCCGGTACTTGGTCTGGATCTGGTACAGGTACGCGGGCAGGTCCTTGTACGAGGAGTACAGGTCCTTCACCAGGAGCGTGAACATCTCCTCGTGCGTGGGGGCCAGGAGGTAGTCGTTGCCCCTGCGGTCCTGCAGGCGGAACAGCCCGTCGCCGTACTCGTCCCAGCGCCCCGTGGCCTCGTAGGGCTCCCGCGGCAGCAGCGCCGGGAAGTGCACCTCCTGGGCGCCGATCGCGTCCATCTCCTCGCGCACGATCCGCTCCACCTGGGCCAGCACCTTCAGGCCCAGCGGCAGCCACGAGTAGATGCCCGGGGCCGCGCGACGGATGTACCCGGCACGGACGAGGAGCCTGTGGCTCGCCACCTCGGCCTCCGCCGGGTCGTCGCGCAGGGTGCGCAGGAACAGGGTGGACATGCGCAGGGGCATGACGGGGCCTCCTCGGACGGGCTCGCGCGGTCGGGGGCGGCGCGCGGGACGGGACGACGCCGGCACGGGGTGCCCGGCGTCCTGACCGCCGATCCTATCGCCCGCGCAGGGTCCGCCGGGTCAGTACAGGACGGTCGCGAACGTGCCGCGCCGCTCGAACCCCACGCGCTCGTACGTGCGCAGCGCGGGGGTGTTGTACGCGTTGACATAGAGGCTGACCACGGGCGCCTGGAGGCGCACGTAGTCCACGACGGCGGCCATCGCCGACGCCGCCAGCCCTCGGCCCCGCGCGGCGGGGGCCATCCACACGCCCTGGATCTGGGCGCACCGGGAGGAGAGCAGCCCGATGTCCGCCTTGAAGCGCAGCGGGCCGCCCGCGTCGCGCGGGCCCGGATCGATGAAGACGCGCCCGGCGTGGATCAGCCGCTCGACGCGGTCCCGGTACTGGGCCGCGCCGCCGGCGAACGGGGAGAAGCCGAGCTCCTCCTCGAACATCGCCGCGCTGGCCGGCAGGACGCGCGCGAAGTCGCGTGGCTGCGCCTGCACCACGTACGGGTTCGGGTCGATCCCCCCGGCCGCGCCCAGCACGAGCAGCGGCTGGTCGGCGCGCACGGACCGGGACCGGTGGCCCGCGGCGGCGAGGGCCTCGCCGGCGGCCAGCACGGGACCGGCCGGGCCGTAGATCGACCCATACCGGCGGCGCAGCGCGGCGGTCGCCGCGCCGAGCGCCTCCGCGTCGCCCGGCGCCCAGCCCGCGTCCGGGGCCTCGGACGCGGCGACCGGCACCACGTTCGAGCCGATCCAGACGGCCGCGCGCAGCCCCCCGGCGCCCGGGGCGTCGTCGTCGATCCCGAGGAACAGGGTGCCCGCGGCTCCCCCGCGCGGGCCGGCCAGGCGGCCCGCCTCGAGCAGGGAGTCCACGAACACGTTGGACACGGGGGCGCGGGCGGACAGGGCCACGAGCGCGGCGGTGTCCGCGTCGGTCAGCAGGCGGACGCGGTCTCCCGTGGCGGCCCGGACCTCCCGGTCAGTGGACGGAGACCACCGGGGCACCGGCGGCAGCCTGGTCACCGCCGTCCTCCCCCAGGTCCATCTCACCGGCGATCCGGTTGGCCTCCTCGATGAGGGTCTCCACGATCTGATCCTCGGGCACGGTGCGGATGACCTCGCCCTTGACGAAGATCTGGCCCTTGCCGTTGCCGGAGGCGACGCCGAGGTCGGCCTCGCGGGCCTCGCCCGGCCCGTTGACGACGCAGCCCATGACGGCCACCCGCAGCGGGACCTCGAGGTCCTGGAGGCCCTCGGTGACCTGCTCGGCCAGCGTGTACACGTCCACCTGGGCGCGGCCGCACGAGGGGCAGGAGACGATCTCGAGCTTGCGCTCGCGCAGGTTCAGGGACTGCAGGATCTGCAGGCCCACCTTGACCTCCTCGACGGGCGGCGCGGAGAGGGAGACGCGGATGGTGTCGCCGATGCCCTGGCCGAGCAGGTAGCCGAAGGCGGTGGCGGACTTGATGGTGCCCTGGAAGGCCGGGCCGGCCTCGGTGACCCCGAGGTGCAGCGGCCAGTCACCCTGCTCGGCGAGCAGCTCGTAGGCGCGGGCCATGATCACCGGGTCGTTGTGCTTGACGGAGATCTTGAAGTCCTTGAAGCCGTGCTCCTCGAAGAGGGAGGCCTCCCAGACGGCGGACTCGACGAGGGCCTCCGGGGTGGCCTTGCCGTACTTCTTCAGCAGGCGCGGGTCCAGGGAGCCGGCGTTGACGCCGATGCGGATGGAGGTGCCGTGGTCCGAGGCGGCCTGCGCGATCTCCTTGACCTTGTCGTCGAACTTCTTGATGTTGCCCGGGTTCACGCGCACGGCGCCGCAGCCGGCCTCGATCGCCGCGAACACGTACTTCGGCTGGAAGTGGATGTCCGCGATCACGGGGATGGTGGACTGCTGGGCGATGACCTTGAGGGCCTCGGCGTCCTTGTCCGTGGGGCAGGCCACGCGGACGATGTCGCAGCCGGCGGCCGTGAGCTCGGCGATCTGCTGCAGGGTCGCGCCGATGTCGTGCGTCTTGGTGGTGGTCATCGACTGCACCGAGACGGGGTGCTGCGAGCCGACGCCCACCGAGCCCACCTGGATCTGCCGGGTGGTGCGGCGCGGGGCCAGCACGGGCGGCGGGGCGGACGGCATTCCAAGGCTGACGGGCACGGGGGCGCTCCTCATGGGTTCTCGGGGTCGACGGCGCGGGGCCGCCGGGTTCTCCGGTCCATCCTAGGCGCGCGGGCGCCCCGGGGCGCGGGGCGACCGCCCACGGCGAACGGGCCGGGCTCAGAACAGCCGGACCGGCTCCACGATGTCCGCCACGATCAGGACGACGCCCATGAGCAGCATCGCCGCGCCCACCGCGTAGGTCAGCGGCAGCATGCGGGCCAGGTCGAACGGCCCCGGGTCGGGGCGGCCCGTGGTCCGGGCCCAGCCGCGGCGCACCGCCTCCCACAGGGCGCCGGCCACGTGGCCGCCGTCGAGCGGGAGCAGCGGGATGAGGTTGAACACCATGAGCGCCACGTTCACGCCCGCGAGCAGGGACAGCAGCAGGGCGGCCTTGTCCGTCAGCGTGGCCTGCTCGAGCGCCGCCGCCTCCCCGGCGATCCGGCCGACCCCCACCACGGACATCGGGCCGTCCGGGTCGCGCTCGGCCGGGGTCACCACGGCGACGGCGGTGTCCCACAGCCGCTGCGGCAGGACGAGGACGACGTCGACGACGCCGCGCACCTGCTGGGCGACGAGCGGGCCGGCGTCGAGCGGGGTGCCGCGCACGGTCTGGACCTGGGAGCCCATGCCGATGAACCCGACCTCGTGGGTCGCGACGGTCCCGTCGGGGGCCCGCTCGGGCCGGCCCAGCGCGTCCGTCACGGGCCGTTCCGTCAGGCGCGGGGTCAGGGTGGCGCTCATCCGCTCGCCGTCGCGCTCCCACTCGATCCGGGTGGGCTGTCCGGCGCGGTCCCGGATCGCGGCGGAGAGGGCGTCCCAGTCGGAGACCGGCTGCCCGTCGAAGGCGAGCACGGTGTCCCCGGGGCGCAGTCCCGCCTCGTGGGCGGGCCCGGCGGGATCGCCCGGGCGGCAGTCCTCTGTCCCGCCGGAGGCGGCGCGGGTCTGCTGCTCCTGCGTCGTGACCACGCACCGGTAGACCTCGGCGACGGTGGTGCTGGGCTGCGAGGTGCCCACCGTGGTGACCAGCAGGGCGGTGAGGCCCAGCGCGATGAGCAGGTTCATGAACGGCCCGCCGAGCATGATCACCACGCGCTTCCACACCGGCAGGGCGAGGAAGCGGCGGTGCTCGTCGCCGGGGCGGACCTCCTCGGCGGCCTGGGCCCGCGCGTCGTCGGCCAGGCGGCCCAGCTGCTGGACGAAGCCCGTGGACGCCGTGCGGGGCGTCTGTCCGGGCCGCGGCGGGGGCAGCATCCCGATCATCGCGACGTAGCCGCCCAGCGGGACGGCCTTGAACCCGTACTCCGTCTCGCCGCGGCGCCAGGAGAAGAGCGTCGGGCCGAAGCCGATCATGTACTGCGTGACGCGCACGCCGAAGAGCTTGGCCGGGATGAGGTGGCCGACCTCGTGCAGGGCGATCGAGACCGCCAGGCCCAACGCGACCGCGAGGACACCCGCGACGTACCAGAGGATCTCCACGACGGTCACCAGCGGGCCCGCGCCGCACGGCGCGCCCAGGCCTCGGCGGCGAGCACGGCGTCCACGGTGAGCGCCGCGGGGTCGTGGCCGGCCGCGGCGAGCACGTCCTCGGGGGCGTAGTCGGCGACGACGGCGCGGACCGTGTCCACGATCCCGTCGAAGGGCAGGGCGCCGGCGTGGAAGGCGTCCACCGCCTCCTCGTTGGCGGCGTTGAACACGGCCATGTGGGTGGGCGAGGCGGCCGCCGCCTCCTTCGCGGCCCGCACGGCGGGGAAGGCCTCCTCATCGAGGGGCTCGAAGGTCCAGGTGGCCGCCCGCGTCCAGTCGCAGGCCGGGGCCGCGCCCGGGACCCGGCGCGGCCAGCACAGCCCGAGGGCGATGGGCAGGCGCATGTCCGGCGGGGAGGCCTGGGCGAGCGTGGACCCGTCGACGAACTCGACCATCGAGTGCACCACGGACTGCGGGTGGACCACGACGTCGATCCGGTCCAGGGGCACGTCGAACAGCAGGTGGGCCTCGATCACCTCGAGGGCCTTGTTCACGAGAGAGGCGGAGTTGGTGGTGACGACGCGGCCCATGTCCCACGTGGGGTGGGCGAGGGCCTGGGCGGGCGTGACGGCGTGCAGGGCGGCGCGGTCCAGGCCCCGGAACGGCCCGCCCGAGGCCGTGAGCACGAGGCGGCGGACCTCGTCCGCCGTGCCGCCGCGCAGCGCCTGCGCGAGCGCGGAGTGCTCGGAGTCCACCGGCACGAGCTGCCCTGGTGCCGCGGCGGCCTTCACGAGGGCCCCGCCGACGATGAGCGACTCCTTGTTGGCCAGGGCCAGGCGGTGACCGGCGTGCAGCGCGGCGAGGGTGGGCCGCAGGCCGATCGAGCCCGTGATCCCGTTCAGCACGGTGTCGGCGCCGGGCCACGCGGCGATCTGCTCGGCGGCGCACGGACCGGTGAACAGCACGGGCCGGGGGGCCGGGCGCCCGAGGCGGGCGGCGGCGTCGGCGAGGGCGGCCCGCAGCTCCTCCTCCCCCGCCGCGGCGGAGCCCACCGCCTCGACCTCGAAGCGCACGGCCTGCTCGGCCAGCAGGGTCGTGTTCGCCCCGCCCGCGAGCGCGACGGCCCGGAGCCGGGCGGGGTCCTGGGCGATCACGTCGAGGCCCTGGGTGCCGATCGAGCCCGTGGAGCCGATCAGGGCGACGGCGCGCGGGGCGCCGCCGTCGTCCGCCGGGTCGGGGGCGGGCAGCGTGTAGTCGGTGAGGGATCCGTGCGTCACCCCGCCATGATGCCAGCCGGGCCTGGACACGGACGGGGGGCCGGCCGGACGGACGCCGCACCGCGATGTCCCGCCCCGCCGACCCCCGTGGGACCGGGTCAGCCGCGGATCAGTGCTGCACCGGCTTCTCGGCGCCGATGCCGGTGAGGGAGCGGACCTCCATCTCGGCCTGCTTGTCCGGGTCCTCGGCGCGCGACGAGGTCACCGAGCCGAGCCAGCCGAGGAAGAAGGCCAGCGGGATGGAGACGATGCCCGGGTTCTTCAGCGGGAACACCGCGAAGTCCGCGCCCGGGATCATCGAGGTCGGCGTCCCGGACATCACCGGGGACAGGACGATCAGGATGATCGCGGAGAGCAGTCCGCCGTACATCGACCACACCGCGCCGCGGGTGGTGAAGCGCCGCCAGAACAGGGAGTAGAGGATGGTCGGCAGGTTCGCCGAGGCCGCCACCGCGAAGGCGAGCGCCACGAGGAACGCCACGTTCTGGCCCTGGGCGGCGATGCCGCCGACGATCGCCAGGACGCCGATCACCACCACGGTGATCTTGCCGATCCGCACCTCCTCCTGCGGGGTGAGCGGGTGCTTGGCGATCACGGAGCCGTACACGTCGTGGGCGAAGGACGCCGCCGCCGTGATGGCCAGGCCCGCGACCACCGCGAGGATGGTGGCGAACGCGACCGCCGAGATCAGGCCCAGCAGGATGGAGCCGCCGAGCTCGAACGCCAGCAGCGGGGCCGCGGAGTTCTGCCCGCCGGGCGCCGCCAGGATGCGCTCGGGACCGATCAGTGCGCCGGCGCCGTAGCCCAGCACGAGGGTGAACAGGTAGAACGCGCCGATGAGGACGATGGCCCACACCACGGACTTGCGCGCCTCCTTGGCGGTGGGCACCGTGTAGAACCGCATGAGCACGTGCGGCAGGCCGGCCGTGCCGAGCACGAGCGCGATGCCCAGGGACACGAAGTCGAGGCGGGTCAGCGCGCTGGCGCCGTACTGCAGGCCCGGCTCGAGGATCGCCTCGCCCTTCGGGTTCAGCTCGACGGCGGCCCCCAGCAGGGCGTTGAAGTCGAAGCCGAACAGGGCCAGCGACCACACGGTCATGATCCCCGCGCCGGCGATCAGCAGGATCGCCTTGATGATCTGCACGTAGGTGGTGCCCTTCATGCCGCCGATCAGCACGTAGACGATCATGAGCACGCCGACGATCACGATCACGAGGGCCTGGCCGGCCCGGTCGTTGATGTTCAGCAGCAGGGACACCAGGCCGCCGGCGCCGGCCATCTGGGCCAGAAGGTAGAAGAGGCAGACGGCCATGGTGCCGAAGGCGGCGGCGATGCGCACGGGACGCTGCTGCAGGCGGAAGGACAGCACGTCCGCCATGGTGAACCGGCCCGTGTTGCGCAGCAGCTCGGCCACCAGCAGCAGGGCGACGAGCCAGGCGACGAGGAAGCCGATCGAGTAGAGGAAGCCGTCGTAACCGTAGAGGGCGATCGCGCCCACGATGCCGAGGAACGAGGCCGCGGAGAGGTAGTCACCCGCGATGGCCGTGCCGTTCTGGGTGCCGGAGAAGCCGCGGCCACCGGCGTAGTAGTCCGCCGAGGACGCGTTCGTCTTGGACGCGCGGATCACGATCACGAGGGTGACCACGACGAACGCCACGAAGATGCCGATGTTCACGGCGGGGTTGCCGACCGTCTGCGCGGCGGCCTGGAGCAGGGGGGTCGAAGCGCTCATCGCGTGGCCTCCGGGTTCTCGTGGGCGCCGGCGGCCTCGCGCTCGAGGCGCTCGCGCAGCGCGGTGGCGCGGGGGTCCAGGGTCCGGTTGGAGAAACGGACGTAGGCGAAGGTGATCAGGAACGTGGTGACGAACTGGAGCAGGCCGAGGATCAGGCCGAGGGTGATGTTGCCGCCGAGGCGGATCGCCATGAACTCGGGGAAGAACGCTCCGACGATCACGAACACCAGGTACCAGACGAAGAACGCCACGGTCATGGGGAAGGCGAAGGATCGGTGGGTGCGCCGGAGCTCGGCGAACTCCTCGGACTGCTGCGCGGCGCGGAACTGCGCGGCCGTGGGGACCGGCGCCGTGGGCTCGCTGGATGACATGGGCCCTCCGGGGTGCGTGGGACGGGTCAGTGTGAGACAGATCACTGTGATGACAACCACACTGTGACGGGCGGAGGGGTGCGCCGTCAAGCGCGCCCCTGGGCCGTGTGCCCATGTGACAGCCCCGGTGCGCAGCCGTGCGGACACGGCTGCGCCCCGACGGCACGGGGCCGCCGGGGCGCGGAGCCGCCGGGAGACGCTCAGGCGCCGGCTGGCCCCACCGCATCCGCGCGGCGCAGGAGCGCGCGGGCCTGCGCGAGGACGACCTCGTCGACCATCGTCCCGTCCAGCGCGAAGGCGCCGTGCCGGCCCTCAGCCGCGGCGAGGACGCGGCGGGCGCGCTCGAGGGCCTCCGGCGCGGGCGTGTAGGCGGAACGCACGATGGGCACCTGGCGCGGGTGCAGGCACACGGTCGCGGCGCAGCCCAGGGCGACGGCGTCCTCGGCCTCGGCGGCCAGCCCGGCCTCGTCGCCGAGGTCCAGGTGGACGGCGTCCCACGCGGCCGCGCCGTGGGCGGCCGCCGCCAGCAGCACCGTCGCGCGGGCGTGCTGGACCACGGAGCGGTAGGCGCCCTCGGGGGTGCGGGAGGCGCTGCCGCCCATCGACGCCACGAGGTCCTCGGCGCCCCACATCAGCGCACCCACGTGCGGGTGGGCGGCCAGTTCGGCGGCGGCGAGGATCCCGGCCGCGGTCTCGCACAGGGCGACGACGCGGGTCTGCGGTCCGAGGGCGGCGACGACCCCGTCCACCTGCGCGGCGGACTCGGCCTTGGCGAGCATGAGCGTGCGCCAGCCCGTCCCGGCGAGCATGGCCAGGTCGGCGTCGTGGTCCGCGGTGCCCGCGGGGTTCACGCGCACCACCACGCGGTCCTCGTCCAGCGGGCCGCCGTCGACCCCGCCCGTCGCCCGCCCCACCCAGGCCGCCGCAACGGCGTCCCGCGCGGCGGGCCGGGCCTCCGGGGTGACGGCGTCCTCGAGGTCGAGGATCACCGCGTCCGCGCGTTCGAGCGCCGTGGCGTACCGCTCGGAGCGGTCCGCCGGGGTGAACATGACGGCCGGTCCGAGGGCCAGCGCGCTCATGCCCGCTCCCCCGTCCCTGCGGCGTCGGCGGCCTTCGCCTTGGCCTCCGCGTGCGCCTGCGCGGTCCACATCAGGCACGTGCGCTGGGCGCGGACGACGACGTCGCCGTGCTGGTTCTCCCCCGTCATCGCGAACGTGACGATCCGCTGCCCCGGCCGCGAGGAGGACTCGCGGATCGCGGTGACCTCGGAGCGCCCGTAGAGCGTGTCCCCGTGGAAGACCGGCTTCGGGAACGCGATCTCCCCCAGGCCGAGCTGGGCCACGAGCGTGCCCTGCGTGGTCTGACCGACGGCGAGGCCCACCAGGGTGGACAGCGTCAGCATCGAGTTGACCAGCGGCCGGCCGAACGGCTGGGCCGCCGCGTACGCGTGGTCCAGGTGCAGGGCCTGCGGGTTCATGGTGAGGGTGGTGAACAGCACGTTGTCCGCCTCGGTGAGCGTGCGGCCGGGCCGGTGCAGGTAGACCTGACCGACCGCCAGCTCGTCCGCGTAGCGGCCCCGCTGCTCGATCTCGACGCGTTCCGTCACGTCAGAGGCCCAGCTCGCGGGCGATCAGCATGAGCTGCACCTCGGTGGTGCCCTCGCCGACCTCGAGGATCTTGGAGTCGCGGTAGTGACGGGCCACGAGGGTCTCGTTCATGAAGCCGTAGCCGCCGAACACCTGGGTGGCGTCCCGGGCGTTGTCCATGGCGGCCTCGCCGGCGATCAGCTTGGCCATGGCGGCCTCGGTCTTGAACGGCTTGCCGGCCAGCATCTTCTGGGCGGCCTCGTAGTAGGCCAGGCGGGCGGCGTGCGCGCGGGCCTGCATGCGGGCGATCTTGAAGGACACGGCCTGGAACTGCCCGATCTTCTGGCCGAACGAGGTCCGCTGCTTGGCGTAGGCGACCGACTCGTCCACGCAGCCCTGGGCCGCGCCGGTGGCCAGGGCCGCGATGGCGATGCGGCCCTCGTCCAGGATCTCGAGGAAGTTGGCGAAGCCGCGGCCGCGGGCGCCCAGCAGGTTCTCCTCCGGCACGCGCGCGTCCGTGAAGTGCAGGGCGTGGGTGTCCGAGGAGTTCCAGCCGACCTTGTCGTAGGCCTTGGCCACGGAGAAGCCCTCGGTGCCGGCGGGCACGAGGATCGTGGAGATCTCCTTGGCGGGGCGGCCGTCGTGGCCGGTCCTGCCCTCCACCGTGCCGGTCACGGCGGTGACGGTGACGAGCGAGGTGATGTCCGTGCCGGAGTTGGTGATGAACTCCTTGGCGCCGTTGATGCGCCACTGGCCGTCCTCGAGCGCGGCGGTGGTCTGGGTGCCGCCGGCGTCGGAGCCCGCGCCCGGCTCGGTGAGGCCGAAGCCGGCCAGGTGCGTGCCGGCCACGAGGTCCGGCAGCCAGCGCTGCTTCTGCTCCTCGGTGCCGAACTTCAGCAGCGGCATCGCGCCCAGGGAGACGCCGGCCTCGAGGGTGATGGCCACGGACTGGTTGACGCGGCCGAGCTGCTCGAGGGCCAGGGCCAGGGCGAAGTAGTCGCCGCCCATGCCCCCGTACTCCTCGGGGAACGGCAGGCCGAACAGGCCCATCTCGCCCATCTGGGCCACGATCTCGTACGGGAACTCGTGCTGGGCGTCCAGCTCGGCGGAGACCGGGGCCACGACCTCGTCGGCGAACTCGCGGACGGTGTCGGAGAGGACCTGGTAGTCCTCCTCGAGGGCGGGCAGGGTGCGGTGCTTGGTGCTCATGGTCCTCTCCTGTTCTCAGGCGTTCTCTTCGGGTGCTGCGTGCTCGGCGGGCTCGACGACGGCGATCAACGCCTGCGCGGCCACGGAGTCGCCCTCGGCGACGTGGACGGTCACGACGCCGGCGACGGCGGCCGTGACGGGGTGCTCCATCTTCATGGCCTCGACCACCGCCAGCTCCTGGCCCGCGGCCACGGTGTCCCCGGTGGCCACGGACACGGCGACGACGGTGCCCGGCATGGGTGTGCGGGCCTCGGGGGACGCTGCGCCGGCCGGGGCACGGCGCGCGGCCGCGGCCGCGCGGGCGGCCTCGACCACCTCGGCCCGGGTGAGGCGGCGGACCTGCCACGCGGCGCCGTCGCGGTGCAGCCACGCCGAGCGCGGGTCCCGCGGGTCACCGGCCAGGAGGTTGACGCCCGCCAGGGCTCCGGCGTCCTCGTCCACCTCGGCGTCGGCGGCGGGGGCGGTGAGGATCCGGTCCTCGTCCCCCACCCGGACGCGCATCCCGGGCTGCGGGGCGCCTGCGCCGCGCCAGCCGTCCGCCCGGGCCCACGCGGTGCCGGCCGCGCGGCGTTCGGCGGCGGCCGCGTCCTCGGACACGTCGGCCAGGGCCTCGGCCGCGAGCGCGGCGAGGTCCTCGGGGAGCGCGGGGGCGGTCCACGCCTCGAGGCCGTCGATCAGCTCGGTGGTGAGTCGGCCGGCCCGCACGTCCTCACGAGCGGCGAGCTCGTGCAGCCAGCCCAGGTTGGAGCGGACGCCGAACAGCACGGTGTCCGCGAGCGCGGCGTCGAGCCGGTCCAGGGCCTCGGCGCGGTCGGCGCCGCGGGCGATGAGCTTGGCGATCATCGGGTCGTAGAAGCCGGTGATCTCGGGCTGCTCACCGTCCGGGGCCGCGAGCCCCTCCCACAGCGCACCGTCGTCGTCGCGGATCGTCAGGACAGAGCCGAACGCACGCTCCTCGCCCTGCGAGGGCAGCAGGAGCGTGTCGACGCGGACGCCCTCGCCGGCGGGCTCGCGCCAGCGCAGCACCGGCCCGGTGGAGGGCAGGAAGCCGTTCGCGGGGTCCTCCGCGTAGACGCGTGCCTCGACGGCGGCGCCGTCGAGGCTCACGTCTGCCTGGGCGAAGCCGAGCGGCTCCCCCGCGGCGATGCGCAGCTGCAGCTCCACGAAGTCCAGGCGCTGTCCGCGCACCCGGACGACCTCCTCGGAGACCGGGTGCTCCACCTGCAGGCGGGTGTTCATCTCCATGAAGAAGAACTCGTCCGGGTTCTCGTCCGAGACGAGGAACTCGACGGTGCCGGCACCGCGGTAGCCCACGGACACGGCTGCGTCCACGGCGGCCCGGCCCAGGCGCTCGCGGAGCTCGGCCCCGTGCGCCAGCCCGGTCAGCAGGGGCGCGGGGGCCTCCTCGATCACCTTCTGGTGGCGGCGTTGCAGGGAGCACTCGCGCTCACCCAGGTGCACGGTGGCACCGTGGGCGTCCGCGAACACCTGCACCTCGATGTGCCGGGGCGCGGTGATGAGCCGCTCGAGCAGCAGCGTGTCGTCGCCGAACGCCGAGCGCGCGGTGCGCCGGGCGGAGGCGAGGGCGCCGAGCAGCTCCTCGGCGGCGCGCACGGCCACCATGCCCTTGCCGCCGCCGCCCGCGGAGGGCTTGATCAGCAGCGGGAAGCCGACGCGCTCGGCCTCGGCCGTGATCTGCTCGTCGGTGAGCGTGGGGTCCTGGATGCCGGGGACCACCGGCACGTCGTACGCGGCCACGGTCTCCTTCGCGCGGATCTTGTCCGCCATCGCGTCGAGCGAGCCCACGGGAGGGCCCACGAACACGATGCCTGCCGCGTCCAGTGCGCGGGCGAAGTCGGCGTTCTCGGACAGGAAGCCGTAGCCGGGGTGCACGGCCTGCGCGCCGGTGCGGCGCGCGGCGTCGACGACGGCGTCGATGTCCAGGTACGACTCGCGAGCCGGGGCCGGGCCGAGGCGGACCGCCGTGTCCGCCTCGCGGACGTGCCGCGCGTCGGCGTCGGCGTCGGAGTGCACGGCCACCGAGCGGATGCCGAGGCGGCGCAGGGTGCGGATGACGCGCACGGCGATCTCGCCGCGGTTGGCCACCAGCACGGTGTCGAACAGGGGCGTCCCCTGGGCGTGGTTCTCGATCACGGGTGCCTCACATGCGGAACAGGCCGAACCGGGAGTCCGGCAGCGGGGAACGGGAGATGACGTCGAGGGCCAGGGAGAGCACCCGGCGGGTCTGGCCGGGGGTGATCACACCGTCGTCCCAGAGGCGGGCGGTGGAGTACAGGGGGCTGCCCTGGTCCTCGTACTGCCGGCGGACCGGCGCCTGGAAGGCCTCGACCTCCTCGGGGGACATCGGCTCCTCCCCCGCGGCGGCCCGCTGGTCCTGCTTGATCTGCGTGAGCACGGAGGAGGCCTGCGGACCGCCCATCACGGAGATGCGCGCGTTCGGCCACATCCACAGGAAGCGGGGTGAGTAGGCGCGGCCGCACATCGCGTAGTTGCCGGCGCCGAACGAGCCGCCGATCACCACGGTCAGCTTGGGCACGCGGGCGGTGGCGACGGCGGTGACCATCTTGGCGCCGTCGCGCGCGATGCCGCCGGCCTCCGCGTCCCGGCCCACCATGAAGCCGGAGATGTTCTGCAGGAACAGCAGCGGGATGCCGCGCTGGTCGCACAGTTCGATGAAGTGCGCGCCCTTGCGGGCGGAGTCGCCGAACAGGATGCCGTTGTTGGCGAGGACGCCTACGGGGTGGCCGTCGATCCGTGCGAACGCGGTGACCAGGGTGGTGCCGTAGAGGGGCTTGAACTCGTGGACGGAGCCGCCGTCCACGAGGCGGTCGATCACCTCGTGCACGTCGTAGGGGGTGTTCACGTCCACGGGCACGACGCTGGTCAGTTCGGCCGGGTCCTTGGCGGGCTCCGCGGCGGGGGCGACCTCCCAGGCCGGCGCCTCGGCCGGGGGCAGGGTGGCCACGATGTCCCGGAGGATCTGCATGGCGTGCAGGTCGTCGTCCGCCAGGTGGTCCGCGACGCCGGAGCGCTCGGCGTGCAGCCGGCCGCCGCCGAGGTCCTCGGGCGAGACGTCCTCCCCGATCGCGGCCTTCACGAGCGGGGGGCCGCCGAGGAAGATGGTGCCCTGCTCGCGCACGATCACGGTCTCGTCCGACATGGCCGGCACGTACGCGCCGCCCGCCGTGGAGGAGCCGCACACCGCTGCCAGCTGCGGGATGCGCTGCGAGGAGAGCAGCGCCTGGTTCCGGAAGATGCGGCCGAAGTGCTCGCGGTCCGGGAAGACCTCGCCCTGGCGGGGCAGGAACGCACCGCCGGAGTCCACGAGGTAGATGCACGGCAGGTGGTTCTCCAGGGCGATCTCCTGGGCTCGCAGGTGCTTCTTCACCGTCATGGGGTAGTAGGTGCCGCCCTTCACGGTGGCGTCGTTGCCGACCACCATCACGAGGCGGCCGTGGACCAGGCCGATGCCCGCCACGACGCCGGCGGCGGGGCTGTCCCCGTCGTACAGGCCGTGCGCGGCCAGCGCGCCGACCTCGAGGAAGGGCGAGCCCTCGTCGAGCAGCGCGTCGATGCGGTCCCGCACCAGCAGCTTGCCTCGGCCGGTGTGGCGCTCACGCGAGCGCTCGGGCCCGCCGAGCGACGTGCGGGCGACGAGGTCGGCGAGCTCCTGCTCGAGCCGGGCATGGCCGGCCGCGTTGCGCTCGGCCACGGTGGGCGCGGCCTGCGCGGCCGGGGCCGGGGTGCTGGCGGTCATGAGACCCCCTTCAGTGAATGACGACTAACTGAACTGAGCCTCAGTGTAGTGACGATCGTCACCGACGTCGACCGCGTGCCCGGCGCGCCTCGTCCCGTCCTACAGTGGATCCCATGCCCGCCGCCGATCCCGCGTCCCCCGCCGCCCCGGCGACCCCGCCGACCGCCCGGGAGGCCGCCAAGGCCCGACGTCGGGTGGACCTGCTCGCGGCCGCGGCGCGACTGTTCGCGGCCCGGGGCTTCGACGCGGTCCGCCTCGAGGACATCGGCGCCGCCGTCGGGATCAGCGGACCCGCCATCTACCGCCACTTCGCCGGCAAGGCGGCCGTGCTCACGGCGATCCTCGACACGGCCTCACAGGACCTGCTCGACGGCGGGCTGGCCGCCGAGGCGCAGCACGCGCCGGGGGCGGAGACCCTGCGGGCCCTCATCGGCTTCCAGGCGGACTTCGCCCTCGCCCAGCGCGACGTGATCCGCGTGCAGGACCGCGACATGTCCGCCCTGCCCGACGGGGCGCGCACGGCCATCACGCGCACCCAGCGCGCCTACATCGACGTGTGGGCGCGCCAACTGCAGGTCGTCCACCCCCAAGAGGACCGGGCCACCGCCGTGTTCCGCGCCCAGGCCGTGCTGGGCCTGCTCAACTCCACTCCCCGCTCCGTGCGGCGCACCGCGGCCGACCGCGCGGCCCGCCGCGCGACCCTCGCGGCCATGGCCTGGGCCGCGGCCACGGCCCCCGGACCGCTGCCCGGCGAGGACTGAGCGGGCGGCACCGGCCCGGCGTCGTGCCCGGTGATACGGTGGCCGGTACCGTGACGGCGGACGCCGTCGAACCCCGCCCCGAGAGGTCCACCGCCGTGCTTCTTCGTGACGTCCGACCCGAGGATCTGGACGAGTTCTTCCTCCACCAGCAGGACGAGCAGGCCAACCTGATGTCCGCCTTCGCCCCCCGCAACCCCCGGGACCGCGGCGTCTTCGACTACCACTGGGCCCACCTGCTCGGGGACGAGCACACCATCGTGCGGACCATCGAGCACGAGGGCCGCGCCGTGGGCGCGCTCGTGTGCACCCAGCAGGACGGCGTGGGCGAGCTGTCCTTCTGGACCGCACAGGACTACTGGGGCCTGGGCCTGACGACCGCGGCCGTGGACCGGTTCCTCGAGGAGCACACCGCCCGCCCGCTGCGGGCGCACGTCCCCGAGGACAACGTGGGCTCCGTGAAGGTGCTCTCCCGTCGCGGCTTCGAGACCGTCGGCGAGGAGAAGGTCTTCTCCAACGCCCGTGCCGAGGTCATCACCGAGCTCGTGATGGAGCTGCCCGCCGGCGACTGAGCGCGGCCCGCGCCGTGCCGGCGGCCGCACCGGCCTTCCACGACGACGGCCCCGCCTCCCGGTGCCCGGGTGGCGGGGCCGCGGCGCGTCCGGGGCCGTCAGACCATGGTCAGGGTCAGGCCCGGGCGACGCAGGATCGCGCCGACGTCCGCGAGGAAGCGCGAGCCCTGCTCGCCGTCCACGAAGCGGTGGTCGAACGAGAGGGACAGCGTCATGACGTCCCGCAGGGCGATCTCGCCGCGGTGCTCCCACGGCATCCTCCGGACCTGGCCGATCGCGATGATCGCCCCCTCGCCCGGGTTGATGATCGGGGTGCCCGCGTCCACGCCGAACACCCCGACGTTCGTGAGCGTGAAGGTGCCGCCGGCCAGGTCCGCCGGGGACAGCCGCCCGTCGCGGGCCAGGCCCGTGAGATCGCGGATGGCGTCGGCCAGCTCCCTCAGGCTCATCGCCTGGGCGTCCTTGACGTTCGGCACCATCAGGCCGCGGGGGGTGGCGGCGGCGAAGCCGAGGTTGACGAAGTTCTGCCGCACGATCGTGCCGGCGGCCTCGTCCCACCGGGCGTTGACGTCCGGGGTGCGCTCCATCGCCACGAGGCACGCCTTGGCGGCGAGCGTCATGGGCGTGAGCTTGACGTCCCGGAACTCGCGGGAGGCCTTGAGCTCGGCGAGCAGCTCCATGGTCTCGGTGACGTCCACCTGCAGGAACTCGGTCACGTGCGGGGCGGTGAACGCGGACTGCACCATGGCCGCCGCGGTCGCCTTGCGCACGCCCTTGACCGGCACGGCCTCCGTGCGCGGGCGGCCGCCCAGGGTGCGGACGCCCCCGGTCGCAGCCGGCTCTGCGCCGGACTGCGGCGGCGTCGCCGCGACCGCGGGCTGCCCGCCCCCAGCCAGGAACGCCTCGACGTCCGCGCGGGTGATGACCCCGCCCGCACCGGTGCCGGTGACCTGCTCCAGATCCACGCCTGAGCGGCGTGCATACAGGCGCACGGGCGGGGTGCAGCGGGGCCGCTCGCCCGGCGCCGCCTCGGGGGCCGCGTCCGCGCGGTCCGGCTCGGCGGCCTCGGGCTGCGGGCGCCCGGTGCCGGCCGGGGCCGCCTCCGACGTGGACGGCGCCTGCCCGCGGGCGGGCTCACCCGCCGGGGCGGCCGACGTCGCCGGGGCCGCAGAGCCGCGCCGAGCACGGCGGCCGGGCTTGCCGGTGTCCGGCGCGGCACCGTAGCCGACGAGGGTGGGCACGCGGCCGTCGCCCTCGGCGGGCCCGCCGACGTCGGGCTCGGCGCCCTCGAGGGTGAAGGTCACCAGGGGCGCACCGACCTCGAGGGTCTCGCCCTCGGCGCCGTGCAGGGCCGCGACGACGCCCGCGAACGGGCTCGAGACCTCGACCACGGCCTTGGCCGTCTCGACGTCGGCGAGCACCTGGTTCACGGTCACCGCGTCGCCCTCGGCCACGCGCCACGTCACGATCTCGGACTCGGTCAGGCCCTCGCCGAGGTCGGGCAGGCGGAAGGTCTTCTGGCTCATCGGGTCTCCTCCCCGGCGTTCTGGGCGGCGAGGAACTGCTCGGCGGTCTCGGGGGCGGCGAACGCGTCCACGGAGTCCAGCGAATTCGGCCGGCCCAGAGCACGGTCCAGGCCGTCGAGGATGCGGTCGAGGTCCGGCAGGTGCAGGTGCTCGAGCTTGGACGGCGGGTAGGGCACGTCCATGCCGGTGACGCGCACCGGCGGGGCCTCGAGCCAATGGAACGCGCGCTCGGCCACCGTGGCCACGAGCTCGGCGCCGAGGCCGCCGGTGCGGGACGCCTCGTGCGCCACGACGAGCCGGCCGGTGCGCCGCACCGAGGACTCGACCAGGCCGGTGTCCAGCGGGGACAGGCTGCGCAGGTCGACCACCTCGACCTCGACGCCCTCCTCGGCCGCCACCTCGGCCGCCTGCAGGGCGGTCTTCACGAGCGGACCATAGGCCACGAGCGTGGCGTCACGGCCCTCGCGCAGGATGCGGGCGGGGCTCATCGGCGGGATCGCGACGTCCAGGTCCACGTCGCCCTTGTCGTGGTAGCGACGCTTGGGCTCGAGGTAGACCACCGGGTCCTCCGAGGCGATCGCGGCGCGGATGAGGTCGTACCCCTCCTGCGGGGAGGACGGGGAGACCACGCGCAGGCCCGCGGTGTGCAGGAAGTAGGCCTCGGGCGACTCGGAGTGGTGCTCCGGGGAGCCGATGCCGCCCCCAAAGGGGATACGGATGGTCACCGGCATCGGCACGGCGCCGCGGGTGCGGGCGCGCAGCTTGGCCAGGTTCGCCACGATCTGGTCGAACGCCGGGTACACGAAGCCATCGAACTGGATCTCGACGACGGGCCGGTAGCCGCGCATCGCCAGGCCGATGGCCGTGCCCACGATGCCGGACTCGGCCAGCGGGGTGTCGAGCACCCGGTCCTCGCCGAACTCGGCCTGCAGGCCGTCGGTGATGCGGAACACGCCGCCGAGGGCGCCGATGTCCTCGCCCATGAGCAGGACCTTGGGGTCGTCGGCCAGGGCACGGTGCAGGCCGCGGTTGATCGCACGGCCGAAGGTCATGCGCTCGCTCACGCGCCCGCCTCCTCGTCGTCGAACTGCTGCAGGTAGAGGGCGTGCTCGCGGCGCTGCCGCTCGAGCTCCTGGTGGGGCTCCGCGTAGATCTCGTCGAAGAGCTTGTCCGCGCCGTCCTCCTCGAGCGCCTCGAGGGCGCGGCGGACCTCGGCCGCCAGCTCGTCGGCCTCGGCCTGGGCCTGTGCGAGCACGGCGTCCACGTCCACGTCGAGGGTGCGCAGGTGCGCCTCCACGCGGGTCAGCGGGTCACGGGCCTTCCAGGCCTCGAGCTCGGCGTCGTCCCGGTAGCGGGTGGGGTCGTCCGCGGTGGTGTGCGGACCCATGCGGTAGGTGACGGCCTCGATGAAGGTGGGCCCTCCCCCGTCGGCCGCGCGCTCGACGGCGGCGCGGGTCGCGGCGAGCACGGCCAGGACGTCGTTGCCGTCCACGCGCATCGACGGGATGCCGAAGCCCCACGGGCGGTCCGCGATGCTGCGGCGGGTCTGCAGGCGCACGGGCTCGGAGATGGCCCAGTGGTTGTTCTGGCAGAAGAACACCACGGGCGCCTGGTAGGAGGCGCTGAAGATCATGGCCTCGTTGACGTCGCCCTGGCTCGTGGCGCCGTCGCCGAAGTAGACGATCGTGGCGACGTCCGCCTGGTCCCGCTGGACGCCCATCGCGTAGCCGACGGCGTGCAGGGCCTGCGCGCCAATGATGATCTGCTGGGTGGCCACCCGCGTCTCGTTCGGGTCCCAGCTCGAGAACGTGGAGCCGCGCCACACCCGCAGCAGGTCCAGCGCGGGGACGCCGCGGAGCAGGGCCACGCCGTTCTCGCGGTAGGACGGGAAGACGAAGTCGTCCGGGCGCAGCGCGACGGCGGAGCCCACCTGGGCGGCCTCCTGGCCCAGCAGCGGGGGCCACAGGGCCAGCTCGCCCTGACGCTGCAGGTGCGTGGCCTCGACGTCGAGGCGCCGGACGACGGCCATCTGGCGGTACAGCGCGGCGAGGGCGTCGGCGTCGACGTCCTCGATCCACGGGTCGAGCTCCGGCTGCGGACAGCGGCGGCCCTCCGCGTCGAGCACCTGGAGCGCCACGGCTTCGGCCGGGCCCGCCGGGGGCGGGGAGCCGGCAGACTGTCCGCCGGTGGGACGGGTGTGGTCCACGAGGGTCACTGCACTGCCTTCCGATCGACGCCCACGGTGCGGGGCGAGGGAGTTGTACGCATGCGCGAGCAGGGGTGGAGCGCGCGGCGTCTCGGTGGTGTGATTGTAATCACTTTCGTGTGATCTGCGCCACTCTGCCCGGGGCCGCCGCGCGAGGGCCGGGTGTCAGGCGCGGCGCAGCAGCACGTCGACGGCGGCGTCGAGGTAGGCGTCGACCTGGCCCTCCTCGTAGCCGGCGGCACCCTCGGCCTCGCCGAACGACGCGCGGCGCACGTCGTCCGCGGTCAGCCCGCCCTCGGCGTCGGGATCCGTCGAGCCCTCCCCACCGGCCAGGGTGACGCGCAGGCGGTCCACGAGCGCGTCCACCTGGTCCACGTCGTAGCTCACGGCGTCCGCGCGGGAGGGGCGGCGGAAGCGCTCCGCCGGGGCCCGGTCGGCGCGGGCCACGAGCTCGGCCACGCGTTCCTCGAGGTCCGCGGCCCAGTCCTCGTCCCCGCGCTCGGTGACGAAGGCCTGACGCTCGGCGGCGGCCAGCTCCTCCTCCAGACGGTCCAGCTCGTCGTCCACCTCGTCCGTGGCGTAGCCGCCGTTGACGGTCGCGAAGCGGGCCTGGCGCACCTCCTCCGCCGTCAGCGGGGCACCGCCGTCGCGCGCCTCACGGGCACGCGCCATGAAGGCGTCCACGTGGGTGGTCTCGTAGCCGATCTCGTCCTGCTCGACGAGCTGGAAGACCGGCTCGGCGTCCGGGGTGGTGCGGGGGGTCATGGGCGTCTCCTGCGGTGCGGGTCCCGGCCGTGCCGGGTCGAGGGGTGGATCAGGTCAGAGGCAGCGCCAGCACGGTGTAGGCCACCGGCGAGGCGAACACGAGGGAGTCCAGGCGGTCCATCACGCCGCCGTGGCCGGGCAGGGCGGAGGACATGTCCTTGATGCCGAGCTCACGCTTGACCATGGACTCGGAGAAGTCCCCCGAGGTGGCGGCGGCGACGGTGGTCACGCCGAGGACGGCGCCGATCCACCACGGCTGGCCGACCAGCAGGGGGACGGCGACGACGCCCACCAGCACCGAGCCCGCCAGGGAGCCGGCCAGGCCCTCCCAGGACTTCTTGGGGCTGATGCGCGGGGCGATCGGGGTGCGGCCGAGGCGGTAGCCAACGATGTAGCCGAACGTGTCGTTGGAGACCACCATCAGCAGCAGGATCGCCACCATGAGGTGCCCCAGCGGCTCGTCCAGGAGCGCCACGGCGAAGGAGAGCAGGAACGGCGCCCACAGCACGATGAACACGCCCGCGAGCATGAACTGGCCCGCCGGGCGCCGGCGCGTCAGCGCCGTCCACACGGCCACCAGGGCCAGGCACGCCACGAGCGCGACGAACAGCGCGGGCACCCCCCACCGCCACGCCGTGAGCGGCAGGACCGCCGCGGCCACCCAGAGCGGGGGCCGCGGCACGTCCAGGCCGATGCCGCGCACCGCCGTCGCGATCTCGGACACCGCACCGACCAGCAGGGCGACCACGAGCACGACCAGCAGCCAGTCGAGCCAGAGGAGGCCGACCAGCGCCGTCGCCAGCAGCCCCACCCCCACGAGGACGGCGGACTTGAGGTCGCGGCCGCCGCGCGGGGGTGCGGGCGAGGTGGACACGGCGGAGGGCATGGGGCGAGCGCGGACGGCGGGAGGATCAGACCTCCAGCAGCTCCTGCTCCTTGTTCTTGGCCATCTCGTCGATGAGCTCGACGTGGCGCTTGGTGAGCGCGTCCAGCTCCTTCTCGCCGCGGGCGCCCTCGTCCTCGCCGACCTCGCCGTCCTTGACGGCCTTGTCCATGGCCTCCTTGGCCTTGCGGCGGGCGTTGCGCACGGAGATCTTGTGCTCCTCGGCCTTGGACTTGACCAGCTTCACGTACTCCTTGCGGCGCTCCGCGGTCAGCTCCGGCATCACGATGCGGATGACCTTGCCGTCGTTGGACGGGTTCGCGCCGACCTCGGACTCGGACAGCGCCTTCTCGATGTTGCGCAGGGCCGACTGGTCGAACGGCGTGATGAGCAGCGTGCGGGCGTCCGTGGTGGTGAAGGACGCCAGCTGCTGCAGCGGGGTGAACGAGCCGTAGTAGTCGACCATCACCTTGGAGTAGAGGCCCGGGTTGGCGCGGCCGGTGCGCACGGAGGCGAAGTCCTCACGCGTGGCCTCGATGGTGCGGTCCATCTGCTCTTCGGCGGACTGCAGGGTCTCCTGGATCACGGTGTCTCCTCGATGTGGTGGATCAGGTCTGCCGCCATCCTACGCGGCGGGCCTCAGACGGTGACGGTGGTGCCGATCGGCTCGCCGAGCAGGGCGCGGGTCACGTTGCCCGGGCCCTCCATGCCGAACACGCGCATGTCCAGGTCGTTGTCCTTGCACATGGTCATGGCGGTCAGGTCCATCACGCGGATGTTCCGCAGCAGCGCCTCGTCGTAGGTCAGGTGCGTGAGGCGCTCGGCGGTGGGGTCCTTCTTGGGGTCCGCGGTGTAGACGCCGTCCACGCCGGACTTGGCCATCAGGACCTCGTCCGCCCCGACCTCGAGGGCGCGCTGGGCCGCCACGGTGTCCGTGGAGAAGTAGGGCAGGCCGGTGCCGGCGCCGAAGATCACGACGCGACCCTTCTGCATGTGGCGGATGGCGCGCAGCGGGATGTAGGACTCGGCCACCTGCTCCATGTGGATGGCGGACTGCACGCGCGTGGTGACCCCGGCCTGGATGAGGAAGTCCTGCAGGGCCAGGCAGTTCATCACGGTGCCGAGCATGCCCATGTAGTCGGCCCGGCGGCGGTCCATCCCGTTCTCGGACAGCTCCGCGCCACGGAAGAAGTTGCCGCCGCCGACGACGATCGCGATCTCCACCTGGTCCGCCGCGGCGGCGATCTGCTCGGCGATGCCGCGGACGGTCTCCGGGTCCACGCCGATCTTGCCGCCGCCGAACACCTCGCCCGAGAGCTTCAGGAGCACGCGACGGCGGCCGGTGTCGTCCGAGGTCTGCGGGGCGTGGGCGGTGGTCGGGTCCTCGGGGGCGCGGTTCGTCTCCATGGGAAGCATCTCCTGGTCGGTGGGGGTCGGGCCGGGGACGGCCGTCCGGGGGCGGACACGCGGACGGGGTGGCCGCCCGGTCGGGGCGGCCACCCCGTCATGCGGTGGTCGTCGGCGCCGTCCGGCGCCGGAGTGGACCTCGGGTCGCTCCCGATCCTACGCCCCCGCGGGGCGTGGACCGGGAGCGGCCGGTCCGGGTGCGGCGGTCAGTTGCCGACGCGGAAGCGGGCGAACCCGGTGACGTTGGTGCCGGCGTCGGAGGCGACCTTGCCGACGGTCTGCTTCGGGTCCTTCGCGAACGGCTGGTCCACGAGCACGATCTCCTTGAAGAAGCCGGTCAGGCGGCCCTCCACGATCTTCGGCAGGGCCTGCTCCGGCTTGCCCTCGGCACGGGCGGTCTCATCGGCGATGCGACGCTCGTTCTCGACGGTCTCGGCCGGCACGTCCTCACGGGTGAGGTACGTGGGCGAATAGGCCGCGGTGTGCACGGCGATGTCGTGCGCGGCAGCCTTGGCCTCGGCGGAGTCGGCGTCCACGGCGAGGAGCACGCCCACCTGGGCCGGCAGGTCCTTGGAGGTCTTGTGCAGGTAGGCGTCCACGAAGGCGCCCTCCACGCGGGCCAGGCGGCGCACGGCCACCTTCTCGCCCAGCAGGGCGCCCTCCTCGGTCACGTAGTCGCCCAGGGTGCGGCCCTCGTGGTCGGAGGCCAGCAGGCCGTCGACGTCGGTGGCGCCGGAGGCGACGGCGGCGCGCAGCACCACGTCGCCCAGGGCGATGAACTTGTCGGCCTTGGCCACGAAGTCGGTCTCGCAGTTGAGCTCGATCATGACGCCGACGCCGTTCTCGACGGTCGCGGCCACGAGGCCCTCGGCGGCGGAGCGGCCCTCGCGCTTGGTGGCGCCCTTGAGGCCCTTCACGCGGATGATCTCGATGGCCTTCTCGGCGTCGCCGTCGGCCTCGTCCAGAGCCTTCTTCACGTCCATCATGCCGGCGCCGGTGCGCTCGCGCAGGGCCTTGATGTCAGCAGCGGTGTAGTTCGCCATGCTCGTTCGGTCCTTCCCGTGGTGTGGGTTGTGCGGGATGTTCGGGGTCTGAACCGGTCCGTCGGCCCGGCCGGGTGGGGCCGGGCCGACGGGCCGGCCGGGATCACTCGCCCTGCGGGGCGGCCTCGGCGGCGGGGGCCTCGGCCTGCTCGGCCGGCGCCTCGGCGGCGGGGCCCTCGGCCTGCTCAGCCTGCTGGGCGTTGTGCTGCTCGAGCAGCTCGCGCTCCCACTCGGCCATCGGCTCGGCGGCCGCCTGGCCGGACTTGCCGCCCTGGCGGGCGATCAGGCCCTCGGCGACGGCGTCCGCGACCACGCGGGTCAGCAGGTTCACGGAGCGGATGGCGTCGTCGTTGCCCGGGATCGGGTAGGCGACCTCGTCCGGATCGCAGTTGGTGTCCAGGATGGCGACGACCGGGATGCCGAGCTTCTGGGCCTCGTCGACGGCCAGGTGCTCCTTCTTGGTGTCCACGACCCACACGGCGGAGGGGGTCTTGGCCATGTTGCGGATGCCGCCGAGGTTGGCCTGCAGCTTCTCGAGCTCACGGTTGAGCAGCAGCAGCTCCTTCTTGGTGAACTGCGAGCCGGCCACGTCCTCGAAGTCGATCTCCTCGAGCTCCTTCATGCGCTGCACGCGCTTGGAGACGGTGGAGAAGTTGGTCAGCATGCCGCCGAGCCAGCGGTGGTTCACGTAGGGCATGCCCACGCGGCCGGCCTGCTCCGCGATGGCCTCCTGGGCCTGCTTCTTGGTGCCGACGAACAGGATGGTGCCGCCGTGGGCGACGGTCTCCTTGACGAACTCGTAGGCGCGGTCGATGTAGGACAGCGACTGCTGGAGGTCGATGATGTAGATGCCGTTGCGCTCGGTGAAGATGAAGCGCTTCATCTTGGGGTTCCAGCGGCGGGTCTGGTGGCCGAAGTGGACACCGGAGTCGAGGAGCTGGCGCATGGTCACGACGGGCATGACGTTCCCTTCTGTGGCAGCCGTGGCACCCCGCACTTCACGCGCGGGCGGTCTGCCGGTCGATTTCTTGACGGTTGGCGGCCGGCCCGGTCGGGCGGCCCCTGGCATCACGACGGCGGGCTGCCGGGCCCCACGAGCACCCGCGCCGACGTCCTCTCCAGGAGGACGGCGGGGGCGGGACCGAGCGTGGGGGCTGGGCCGCTGGAGCGACCCACCGCGATGCGCGGAGTCGGCGTCCGGGGCACAGCACAGGGCCGGTCACAGGACACCGCTGAGGTGAATCCTACCCCAGGTGGGCGACCGCTCCCATCGCCGACTCCTGCACAGGGGCCGGTGCGGCGGGCGCTCTCCACGATCGGACTGCGGGCCCGCCGCGCGGCCGCCCGGGACGTCAGGCTGACGCCATGACCCCTCGCACCCGCCTCCCCCGTCAGCTCCCGCGCCCGCACATCGCGGGGTGCGTCGCGGCGGCCCTGCTCGCCTGGCTCCTCCTCGCCCTGGGGGTGGGCGGCCTCGACCCCGTGCCGCGGGCCTCGTCCGCACCGTCGGGGCGCGACGCGCGGCTGCTTGTCGCGGCGTCCCCGGCAGGTCCGGGATCGACGGCCGCGCCGGTCGCGTGGCACGCGCCCGTGGCCGGCGCCGCACCGGGTGATGTGCTCCGCGCGTTCGTCGCGCCGGAGCGACCGTGGGGTCGGGGGCACCGGGGCGTGGACCTCGCCGTGCCGTCCGGCGCAGCGATCCGAGCACCGGCGGCGGGCCGGGTCGTGTTCGCCGGGGTCGTGGTCGACCGCCCCGTGCTGACCCTCGAGCACGCGGACGGGACCCGCAGCTCGCTCGAGCCGGTGGAGGCGGATGTCACCGTGGGGGCCGTCGTCGCCGCGGGCGACCCGGTGGGGCGACTGGCCGAGGCGTCACCCCACTGCCCGCGGGCGTGCGTGCACTGGGGTGTGCGGGAGCCCGATGGCTGGCGGGTGGGGGACGCGGCCTTCGATCGCTACCTCGACCCGCTGGTGCTCATCGGCTGGAGCGGTCCGTCCGTGCTCTGGCCGCACGCCGCGCCGTACCCAGCGCGGCCGTGAGGTCCAGGAGTCGGCGGGCGGACTCGTCCCAGCTGAACCGGGCCGCCTGGGCGACGCTCGCCCGGGAGGCCGCGGCGAACTCGGCGGGGTCCTCGAGCTCCCGCACGCGGGCCGCGAGCGCGGCCGCCCGGTCCCCCTCGAGCGGGACACCCCGGAAGGACGGGGTGCCCGCGCCGGCGATCTCGCGGAAGATCGGCAGGTCCGAGCACACCACCGGCGTGCCATGGGCCATCGCCTCGGCCACGGGCAGGCCGAAGCCCTCGGCGCGGGAGAGGGTGACGGCCGCGGTGGCCCGGCGGAGCAGGCGCACGTACTCGGCCTCGTCGGTGCCGTCGTGGAACACCACGTCCGCGCCGGCGGCCCCCGCGGCGGCGCGGCGCGCGGCCAGCCGGGCCTCGAGCTGCCCGCGGCGCTCCGGGCTGATGCGGGAGAGCAGGTGCAGCGCGTAACCCGGCAGCAGGGGCGCGGCGGCCACGAGGGACTCGACGTCCTTGTAGTCCATGAACGAGCCCATGTAGAGCAGCGTGCGCTCCGGGGTCTCGTCCGGGTCCCGTGGCTCCGGGACCGCCTGCGCCGCGTTCGCGATGACGTGGACCGGACGCCGGGTGAGGCGGTGCCGGGCGATGAGCTCCGCTGTCGTCCGGGAGACCGTGGCGACCGCGTCCGCGCGGTCGAGCAGGATCCGCTGCGGGGTCCTGGTCAGGTGGTAGGCCCGCCAGAGCCAGCGGATCGGTTCGGGCAGGTTCCGTGGCGGGGTGCGGTGCTCGTAGTAGATGAGGTCGTGGAGCGTGAGGATCAGGGCGTAGTCCCGCCCCCACGAACCCATGGTCTGCATGGGCGAGAAGACGACGTCCGGTCGCAGGCGCGCGACCTGACGGGCCACGAACGGCTCGCGTGGGGAGGTGGGGCCGGAGACGAGGTGCCACGGCACGCCGTCCGGGAGCAGGGCCAGCTGTCGTTCGTCCGAGATCAGCATCGCGACCTCGACCTCGACGTCGGCACCCTCCGGTCCCGGCGCGTCGGTCCGGCGGGCGACCGCCTCGATGAGGCTCGCGCCGTAGCGGGAGATGCCGTCGTGGAAGTCGGTGCGGGTGTAGCGGGCGTCCATCAGCAGGCGCAGGGGGCGGGAGGGGCTCACCCGGACCACGCTAGCGCCGCGCCGGAGAGGGGCAGGGACAGCCGCGCGCGGAGGGTGACGGGCGGGGCGCGTCGCGCGCCGATCGGCCACCTGGGCGTCATCCGAATTTCTGATTGCGTTTCGATAACGATCGTGTATCTTGATCACGGATCGGTTACAGCCGGTCCGCCACACCGGGGCTTCCTCCGCATCCTCGCGTACCCGGTCATCCGCACTGCTCGTCAACTCGCACCCGCGGCCCGGCCTCGTTCCGGGCATCGCCCCGAGGCACCACCCTCATGGCCGCAGGTCCTGTCCGGGAAGAAGATCCGATGTCCGTGACCTCCTCGCACGCCGCTTCGCGCCGCGCCCCCCGCACCGCCGCCGCCTCCGTGGCCCTCGCCCTGGGCGCCGCCGCCCTGACCGGCGTCGGCACCGTGTCCGTCGCCGAGACCGCCCAGGCCGCCGAGACCACCTACACCGTCCGCTCCGGCGACGGCTGGTGGATCATCGCCCAGCGCACCGGCGTCTCCATGTCCACGCTGCAGTCGCTCAACGGCATGACCGCCGCGACCGTGCTGCACCCCGGCATGGTCCTCAAGACCTCCGGCACCGCCACCCCGGCCCCGGCCCCGGCGCCGTCCACCTCGGGCTCGACCTACACCGTGCTGGCCGGCGACGGCTGGTGGATCATCTCCTACCGCACGGGGGTGTCCGCCTCGGTCCTGCAGTCCATCAACGGCATGAGCTCCTCGACCATGCTCCACCCGGGGATGGTCCTGAAGACCACCTCGGTCTCCACCTCCAGCGCCCCCGCCGTCGCCCCTGCGCCGGCGCCCGCGTCCAAGCAGGCTGCCGTCGACTACGTGCGCGCCGCCGTCCGGAACCCGTCCTCCTATTACGTGTGGGGCGGCAACGGCCCCTCCGGCTTCGACTGCTCCGGCCTCACCCAGCAGGCCATGGCCCAGGCCGGCATCTCCATCCCGCGCCGCGCCGGCGACCAGTACCTCGCCGCGAAGTCCTACGTGCCGATCTCCCAGGCCCAGCCCGGCGACCTCGTGTTCTACGCGAACCAGTCCACCGGCCGCATCTACCATGCGGCCATGTACATGGGCGGCGGCCAGCTCGCCCACGCCCTCAACGAGGACGCGGGCCTGGTGTTCACCTCCACGACGATCATGAAGTCCGACATGCTCGCGGTGGCCGCCCGCTACTGAGCACCGGCACGACGACGGCCCCCGGCCCGCGCCATACCGCGCGGCCGGGGGCCGTTCCTCGTAGGGCGTGCGGGACTTGAACCCGCGACCCAGGGATTATGAGTCCCCTGCTCTGACCGACTGAGCTAACGCCCCTCCCCCCGCGGCACCGCGCGGGACCCGCCCATCCTACCGACGGGGCTCAGAGCAGCGCGCGGACCTCGGCGGCCGTCGCGCCGCGGTAGAGGCGCTCGAAGATGTCCACCGTCTTCTGGGCGGAATGGTGCAGGGCCTTCGCGTGGGATGCCTCGCCCATGGCGGCGCGGTCCGCGTCCGAGAGGTCGAGGATCCGGGCGATCCGATCGGCCAGGGCCACGTGGTCCCCGGGCGGGAAGAGGTGGCCGTTGACGCCCTCGTCCACGAGGTGGGGCAACGCGAGGGCGTCCGCGAGGACCACCGGGGTGGACGCGCTGAGCGCCTCGAGGGTCACGAGGGACTGCAGCTCCGCCGTGCCCGGCTGGCAGAACACGTCGGCGCGCAGGTAGGCCGCCCGCAGCTCCTCCTCGGAGACGTGGCCGCGCAGCAGGACGCGGTCGGCCGCCTCCTCCTCGTCCACCGTGGCACGGATGCGGTCGCGCTGCTCGCCGTCGCCGACGATCTCGGCGTGCACGTCCAGGTCGGGGCGGGTGCGGGCCAGGTGTGCGATCGCACGGATCAGCACCTCCACGTTCTTCTCCACGGCCAGCCGCCCCACGAAGAGCACGACCGGATGGCCGGGATGGTCCACCTTCTCCCCCGGCTGCAGCTCGTAGGCGCTCGCGTCGATGCCGTTGGAGACCGGGAGGACGTTGTCCAGGCCGGCGTGCTCGGCCATGGCCTGCGCGGCGAGGGCCGTGGGGGTGGTGACCACCGCGCCCTTGCCCATGAGTCGACCCATGTCCGTCCACGACACCCGGGAGACGATGTCCAGGAACCACTGCGGGAACGGCAGGAACGGCTCGAGGTTCTCCGGCATGAAGTGGTTCGTGGAGACGATCCGGATGCGGCGCCGCTCGGCCTCGTTGATGGCGGCCTCGCCGATCATGTAGTGGCACTGGGCGTGCACGACGTCCGGCTGGACCTCGCGGTAGATGCGGCGGAAGGAGGTCTTGGCGTGCCGCGGGAGCACCACGCGGTAGTACTCGTGCGTCGGCGCCGGCAGGGAGCGCAGCAGGTGCACGGTGGCCTCCGGCCGGTGCTCCACGGTGTCGGGGCCGGCCTCGGTGCGCGGCATCACCACGTGGACCTCGTGGCCACGCGCGTGCAGCGCCGTGGCGAGGCGGTGGCCGAAGGTGGCAGCCCCGTTGACGTGGGGCGGATAGGTGTCTGCGGCGATCAGCACCTTCAGGGGGCGGTCGGCGGCGGTCCCGGGACGGTCGGACACGGCGGTCCCTCTCTGTGGTGGCGATGGCACGACGACGTCCGGCCCGTGCCGTGAGGGTCGGCCGCGGGCACGGCGCGCGTCCCACGGTAGCAACCGTCGGCGCCGGCACGACCATGCGCCAGGGTCAGCCCCGGCGGGACGGTTCTTCGCGCGGGTCCTGACCGTCCGCCCGCAGGTCCCGGGCCTTGCCCACGGCGCGCACGAGGTAGTCCCCCGCGGCGAGGATGTGCAGCAGGCAGCCGGCGCCGACCAGCGCCAGGGCCACGCCGCTCCACGGGCCGCCGTCGACCCCCGGCACACGGGCGAGCAGGAGCAGGGGCGTGCCCACCAGCAGCAGCGCGGTGCGCATCTTGCCCAGGACCGTGACCGGCAGGTCTGGGCTGCCGCCGAACAGCCACAGGCACACGGCGGCGAGCACGACGTCCGGGATCGCGATGGCCAGGGCGAGCCAGAGCGGGGCGATGCCGGTGGCCACGAACGTCACGGCCACCACCAGCAGGGAGAGGCGGTCCGCCACCGGGTCGAGCCACCGCCCGACCGTGGAGATCATGTCGAACCGGCGCGCCACGTAGCCGTCCACCCAGTCCGTGCCGGAGAGCACCGCCAGGATCACGAACGCGTCCAGGTGCCGGCCGTCGACGGTGAGCCACACGAACACCGGGACCAGGGCGAAGCGGGCCAGGGTGATGAGGTTCGGCACGGTCAGCCAGGTGTCGCGGACGCGGTACTCGTGGCCCTCGCGCAGGCCGACGTCGATCACACGCATGGGTCACTCCTCCAGGGTCCGCGGGCGGACGCCCCCGCCGGGCGCCCCACACGCCCAGCCTACCGACGCCGTCGCCCCTGCCCGCAGACGACGAGGCCCCGATCCGTGGGGATCGGGGCCTCGGGGGCTGGGGAGGGCGGGCGCCCCCGGGTCAGCGGCGGCGCAGGCGGCCGGCGAGCGCCACGAACGCGGCGGAGGAGGCGCCGAGCAGCGCGAGCGGCTGCCAGTTGTCCTTCACGTAGTCCTCGGCCTCGGCGGTCCGCTCCCCCGCGCGGGCGGCACCGGTGAACGGCGCGGTCTGCTCGGTGGCGTGCGTGGTCTCGGGGGTGACGCCGCGACCCTTGCGCTGGGCGGCGAAGGCCGCGAGCTGGCCCTTCACGTTGGTCTTCTCATCCAGGCCGGAGCGGATGTCGCCCAGGTGGCGGCGGCGCAGGTCGGCACGGCGACGGATCTCGGCCTCGGTGGCGTCGTCGCGGTCCGGGTGGGGAGCGGCCTCGCCGTTCTTGCGGGCCTTCTTGTTCTCCTCCTTCTCCACCTTCTTCCGCTCGGCCTCACGGGCGGCCTCGACACGCTTGGCCTCGGCGCGCTCCGCCTTGAGGCGGTCGTACTCGGCCGGGTCGAAGGCGTTGCCCTCCTTGAGGTAGCCGAGGTCGTACTCGAGGTTGCGCACGGTCTCCTGCGGCACGAGCGGCATGGCGCCCTTGACCATCACGAGGCCGACGCCGGCGAAGATCAGGCCGAGCACGAGGAACGCGAGCGCCACCATGAGCGCCGGGAACCAGAAGCTCGGGTCGGCGAAGGCGCCGATCAGCGTCACCACGAGGGCGACCACCATGAGCGCGAGGAAGAACAGGCCCACCACCGCGACGCCGGCGCCGATGCCGGCCTTCTTGCCCTTCGCGGCCACGTGTCCCTTGGCGAGCGCGAGCTCGTCCTTCATCTGCAGGGGCAACAGGCGCACGACGGCGCCGAGCAGGTCGGTGAGCGAGCTCGCGCGGGTCTGCGGGGTCACCGGGACGGCGGTCCGCAGCGCGCGGGCCTTCGACGCATCGGCGGGGGGAGCCTGGTGGGACATGGTGCATGCCTTCCGTGGAGTGCCTGGACAGATGCGCCCGGGCGGCGCCGCGGCCGCCGGGCATTCTCGAGCAAAACTATCACCGGCCCGCCCCCAGGGGGACGGGCCGGGTGCGCGCGGTGGCGGCTGGATCAGAAGTCGATGACCGCCGGGTCGGGGCCGAGGCGGCCGTCCTCGCGGTCCAGCGCGTCGATCCGGGCGACGTCGTCAGCGGTCAGCTCCACCCCCGCGGCCTCGAGGTTCGAGACGATGCGCTCGGGCGTCACGGACTTGGGGATGACCACGAAGCCGTGGGCGAGGTGCCACGCGATGACCACCTGGGCCGGCGTCGCGCCGCGGGCCTCGGCGATCTCGGTGACCACGGGGTCGGCGAGGAGGTCGCCGCCCTGACCGAGCGGGGACCAGGACTCGTGGACGATGCCGTGGCGGCCCTCGACCTCGCGCAGCTCGCGCTGCTGCCAGTACGGGTGGGTCTCGACCTGGTGGATCACGGGCACCACACCGGTGGCCTCGATGATCTCCTCGAGCTGGGCGGCCGGGAAGTTGGAGACGCCGATCGAGCGCACCTTGCCCTGCTTCTGCGCCTCGATCAGGGCCTTCCACGTCTCCAGGTACTTCCCCTGCGCCGGCTTGGCCCAGTGGATGAGATAGAGGTCCACGTAGTCGGTGCCGAGCTTGTCGAGCGAGACGTCGAGGGCGGCGAGCGCCTCCTCGTAGCCCTGGTCCGAGTTCCACACCTTGGTGGTGAGGAACAGCTCCTCGCGGGCGACGCCGGACGCGGCGATGCCGCGGCCCACGCCCTCCTCGTTCCCGTAGATCGCGGCGGTGTCGATGTGGCGGTAGCCGGCGCGGATCGCCTGCTCGACGACGTCGGCCGCGACGCCGTCCTCGACCTTCCACACGCCGAATCCGAGCTGCGGGATCTGCTGTCCGTCGTGGAAGGGGACGGTGGGCACGCTGGTCATGAAGGAGCTCCTGAAAGGTCGGGGTCGGGCGGATGCGTCGGGTGCAACCTCGCGCGGGCGGCCGGCATTCCCGACGGCGGTCACCGGGCCGGGGCGCCGCCGTCGGGCGTGCGCTCCCCCGCGACGACGGCGCCCACCGCGCGGGCGAAGGCCGCGAACACCTGAGCGGGGTCGTTGGCCGTGACGAGCCGGGCGTTGGGGCGCCTGCCCCAGATGTCCCGCGTGTCGTGGACGGTCGTGCCACGCAGCAGCTCCGAGTCCGCCTCGACGTCGACGACGGTGGCCCGCGTGGTGATGCGGGCCTGGCCCGCGGCCACCTGGGCGGCGAAGAGGTCGTGCAGGTGCGCGATGTAGCCCTGGTCGTAGTCGAGGTGGAACTCGAAGTAGAAGCGCAGCGCGTCGGCGAGCACGTCCAGGACGGGGCTGCCGGTCGCGGCGTCCGGCCCGGCGACCCGCGGTCGGTCCGCGGACCAGCCGACGGGACGGGCCCCGGCGTCGGCCAGGAGTCCGTCCAGCAGGGCCGGCGTGTACTCGATCCGCTCCGTGGTCTCGAGCGCGCAGACGATCGGCAGGCGGTCCTCGGGCAGTCCCTCGAAGGCCGCGAACACCTCCTTCGCGGCGTCCGGGTCCACCCAGGTGTTCCACTCGGCGGTGGGCGTGGTGTTGCCCGGATGATAGAAGGAGCCGCCCATGATCACGATGCCGCGGGCGAGGAACGGCAGGCGCGGCTCGGCGCGCAGCGCGAGGGCCAGGTTCGTCAGCGGCGCGGTGCAGAGGATCGTCGTCTCCCCGGGGTGGGCCCGCAGCTCGTCCAGCCACACGTCCACGGCGGGCCGGGGCGAGAGCCGCTCGGGGTGTCGAACGATCCGGGCATGGCCGAGACCGCCGTCGCCGTGGGTCTCCGGGGTGGTGACCGCGGGGCGGCGCAGCGGGGTCTCGGCACCGACGGCCACCTCGACGTCGGCCCGGCCGGCCAGGTCGAGCACCGCGGCCGTGTTGAGGGCGCAGTCCCGGGCGGTCGCGTTGCCGCCCGTGGTGGTGACGGCCGCGAGCTCGGGGCCGGCGCCGAGGCGGTGGGCGCCCACGAGGTGGAGCAGGGCGCAGGCGTCGTCGATGCCGGTGTCGACGTCGGCGAGGAGTCGGGCGGTCACGGCGGCCACTGTAGTGCCGTCGCGACCGCCCGACCGATCAGGCGTGGTCCTCCCTGGGTCCGTGGCCGTCGGGCGTCACGGGGTGGGCGTGCCGCCGTTGGCGTTCAGGGTCTCACCGTTGACGTAGCTGGACTCGCCCGAGGCCAGGAACACGTAGGCGGGTGCCATCTCCACGGGCTGGCCGGCGCGGCCGATGGGGGTGCTGTGGCCGAACTCGGGCAGCTTCTCCTCGGGCTCACCGTAGGACACGTGCTGCACCGTCCAGATCGGCCCGGGCGCCACCGCGTTGACACGGATGCCCTTCGGGCCGAGCTGCTCGGCCAGGCCCTTGGTGAAGTTGTTGATGGCGCCCTTGGTGGCGGCGTAGTCGAGGAGCCTCGGGTTGGGGTTGTAGGCCTGCACCGAGGTGGTGTTCACGATCGTGCTGCCCGGGCCCATGTGCTTCAGCGCGGCGCGGCTGAGCGTGAACATGGACATGATGTTGATCTGGAACGTCTCGTGGACCTGCTCGTCGGTGAGATCGGTCAGGTCATCGGAGATGAACTGCTTGCCCGCGTTGTTCACGAGGATGTCCAGGCCGCCGAGGCGCTGCGCCGCCTCGTCCACGAGGGCGGCACGGTAGTCCGCGTCCATCAGGTCGCCCGGCAACGCGACGGCGGTGCGCCCGGCGGCCTCGATCGCCGCCAGGACGCGGTCGGCGTCGGGCTGCTCCTGAGGCAGGTAGGCGATGGCGACGTCCGCGCCCTCACGGGCGTAGGCGATGGCGACCGCGGCACCGATGCCGGAGTCGCCGCCGGTGACCAGGGCCTTGCGGCCGGTCAGCCGGCCCGTCCCCCGGTACGAGTCCAGACCGATGTCCGGGACGGGATCCGTCTTCACGTCCAGGCCGGGCTCGGGCTGGCGCTGCTTGGTGATGTGGAGCTTCGGGTGGCGGGTGCGCGGGTCGTCGTGGGCCAGCTGGGAGTCCTGCACGGGGATCGCGGGGGCGTCGTCCTTCTTCTCTGGAGTGGTCATGGGCCCGATGCTACGCGGCGCGCGTCAGAGGGTGACAAGGGACGGGGCGCGGCGTCGTCGGCGTGGCCCTGGCGGCGGCGGCTAGGGCGTGTCTGAGAATAGATGCACGAGTCAGCTGAGACCCTGGGGACATGTCCCGGTTCCAGATGCTCTCCGACGCCCAATGGGAGTTGATCGCCCCGATGCTCCCGACCCGGACCGGCCGCGCCGGCAGGCCGTTCGCCGACGCCCGCACCATGGTGGAGGCGATCATCTACCGGTACCGGTGCGGAATCGCTTGGAGGGATCTGCCCGAGGTCTACGGGCCCTGGCAGACCGTGTGGACCTGGCATCGGCGCTTGGCTGAAGAGGGCACCTGGGACACGGTGCTGGCCACGCTGACCGCCGCCGCTGACGCCGAAGGCCTGATCGATTGGTCGGTCTCGGTGGACTCCACGATCGCCCGCGCCCACCAGCACGCGACGAACATCACCCGCCACACAGGGGGATGGATCGAACTACAAGAATCCGCGTGAGGAGCCGGCCGATCACGGCATCGGGCGCTCCCGTGGCGGGCTGAGCACGAAGATCCATCAGCTCGTCGATGGGACCGGGCTGCCGCTGGTCAGCCTGATCACCCCCGGCCAGGCAGGGGACTCCCCGATGCTGCTTCCTCTTCTGGAGCAGCTGCGCGTGACCCGGCCAGTAGGGCGGCCCCGGACCCGCCCCGAGGCCGTGCTGGGCGATAAGGCGTACTCCTCCCGGGCGATCCGCACCCACCTACGTGCCCGTGGGATCAAAGCGGTCATCCCCGAACCGGCCGACCAGCAGGGCCACCGCAGACGGCGCGGTGCCCGCGGCGGGCGCCCCGTCAGCCTCGACGCGGACGCCTACAAGGGCCGCAACGTCATCGAGCGTCAGTACGCTCACCTGAAGCAGTGGCGGGGTCTGGCGACCCGGTATGACAAGTACGCGATCATCTACAGGGCCGCTCTGGTCCTGAATGCTGTGCTCGCATGGTCAAAACGATTGTCAGACATGCCCTAGGCGTCAGCGGGGCCCGCTGAGGCCGCGCAGGGCGCCACGGTGCTGGAGCACGTGCAGGTCCCAGCGCGAGCTGAGCCCCTCGAACAACCCGATGCCACGCCGGGAGTTACCTTGCTCGTCCAGGCGCGGCGACCACGCGGCGAGGCCCAGGGCCCCGGGCACGGCACCGAGCAGCGCGCCCGAGACGCCGGACTTCGCGGGCACGCCGACCTCGGCCACCCACTGGCCGCTGGCGTCGTACATGCCGCAGGTGAGCATCACGGACATCGTCTGCTGCGCCACCCACTCGTCCAGCACCCGCTCCCCCGTCACGGGGTTCGTGCCGCCAGCGGCGAGGGTGGCGCCCATGACGGCCAGCTGGGGTGCGGTGACCAGGACCGAGCACTGCGCGAGGTACCCGGCCACGGCCTCGCGGGCCGAGATGGGCAGCCGGCCGGCGTCGGCGAGCAGGTGGGCCAGGCCCAGGTTGCGGTCGGCGCGGGTGCGTTCGGCGTCGAGGACGTCCTCGCAGACCTCCAGCTCGACGCCGGCCAGCGCGCTGTAGCGGCGCAGCAGCAGGGCCGTCCGCTCGTCCTCGTCCCCGGCGGGCAGGAGGGAGTGGACCAGGATGGCGCCGGCGTTGATCAGCGGGTTGCACGGCCGGCCGTCGTCGTGCAGGGACAGGTGGTTGAACGACTCACCGGAGGGCTCGACGCCCACGTCCTCCAGCACGTGGTCCAGGCCGATCTCCTGCAGCACGACCGCGTAGGTGAGGGCCTTGGAGACCGACTGCAGCGCGAAGGCGTGCTCGGTCTCCCCGGCGGCGGCCTGGTGGCCGTCCACCGTGCACACCGCCACGGCGAGGCCGTCCACATGCTGGCCGGCGACGTCCTCGAGGTAGTCGGAGGGCTCGCCGCGGCGGTCGGACTCCACCTCGCCGAGCATCGCGCGCAGGTCGTCGTCGAATCGCGTCGTGTCCATTCCTGTCACAGTAGTGGACGGGCGCCCGGGTCGCGGGCGGGCACCGGGCCGGTCACGGTGTGTACTGGACCGGGCGTTCGGGCCCAGCGGCAGGCCCAGCCACCTCCAGCCGATGACCATGCCGGTGCACGCGGGCAGGAAGGCGATCGAGGACGGGAGCATCGTGGCGATCAGGGAGCCGATGCCCATCTTCCGGTCGTACCTCTGAGCCACCGCGATGATCAGCGGGACGCTACGCCTGCCGCGGCGGGTCAAAGCAAGACCCGGTGACCCGGGCCGGGGCTATCGTCGGGGGATGGACGTGCGGATCGGGACCTCCGGCTGGACCTACAAGCACTGGCGCGGGACCTTCTACCCGCAGGGGCTGCGGATCGCCGATCAGCTCGACCACTACACGGAGCGCTTCCGGACGGTCGAGCTCAACGGCTCCCACTACCGCTGGCCGGCGGACAGCACCGTCGAGGCATGGCGCGAGCGCCTGCCCGCCGGCTTCGAGATGGCCGTCAAGGCCTCCCGTTACCTCACCCACTACCGCAAGCTCAACGAGCCGCAGGACTGGGTGGAGCGCATCGTGCACACCCTGGACCTGGTCGGCGACCACGCCGGGCCGCTGCTGCTGCAGCTGCCGGCCAACCTGCACCGCGACGACGACCGGCTCGCCGGGTTCCTCGGCCTGCTGCCCGAGCGGGTGCGCGTGGCGGTGGAGGTCCAGCACGAGTCCTGGCTGGACGAGGACGTGTTCGACCTCCTCGACCGGCACGGGGCGGGGTTCGTGGTCTCGGTGATCGCCGGGCGGGAGCCGGTGCTGCGCGCGACCGGGCGCCTCGCCTACGTGCGCTTCCACAACGCGGACCCGGACTGGCGCTACGGCGGCTCGTTCTCCGACGCCGAGCTCGCACCCTGGGTGGGGCGGCTGCGGGAGCTGACGGGCGCGGACGACGGCGGCCCGGCCGGGGACGCGGCGGGCGCGCGGCCCGCCTACGTCTACTTCAACAACGACAACCACGGCCACGCCGCGTTCAACGCGCTGACGCTGCGCAGGATGGCGGAGACCGAAGCCTGACACATGCCGAGCGCATGCCTAGCGTGAGGAGGAAGCGGCGGCCGAGCGCCGCCGTCGTCCCCCGAGAGCACAGGAAGGCAGACGCACATGACCCTCATGCAGATCCCCACGGACCACGGCACGGTCGGGCTGAACGTGGAGGAGGCCGGCCACGGGCGTCCCGTGGTCCTCATCCACGGCTGGCCGCTGACCCTCGACTCCTGGAAGGACCAGGTCGCCGCCCTGTCCCCGCACTACCGCGTGATCACCTATGACCGGCGGGGCTTCGGCGCCTCGGAGAAGCCCGCCGGCGGCTACGACTACGACACGATGACCGCCGACCTGCACGGTCTGCTCACCGAGCTCGACCTGCGTGACGTGACGCTCGTGGGCTTCTCGATGGGCGGTGGCGAGGTGGCGCGCTACATGTCCCGGTTCGGCGCGGACCGGATCCACTCGGTGGTGTTCGCCGGCGCGGTGCCCCCGTACCTGCTGAAGACCGACGACAACCCCGACGGCCCGCTGACCGAGAAGCAGGCCGCCGAGATGCGCGCGGGCCTCGAGAAGGACCGCGAGTCGTTCTTCGACGACTTCACGACGACGTTCTTCTCCACCCCCAAGCTGGCCGGCCTGACCAGCAGCCTCAAGGTCACCGAGGAGCAGCGCCAGGAGGCCATCCGGATGGCGCTGCAGTCCGACCAGACGGCTGCGCTGGCCTGCATGGACGCGTTCGGAGCCACCGACTTCCGCCGCGACCTGCCGGCGGTGACCGTGCCGACCCTGGTCCTGCACGGCGACGCCGACCAGATCGTGCCGTTCAAGGGCTCCGGCAAGCGGACGCACAAGGCGATCGACGGCAGCCGCGTCGAACTGGTCAACGATGCCCCGCACGGCTTCAGCATCAGCCACTCCGAGGAGTTCAACCGGATCCTGCTGGAGTTCCTGGCGGAGTGAGGGCGCGGGCGGGCGCATCCGAGTGCGGGACGCGACACGGCGCTCGCGGGGGTGGTGCATGCCGCCCACCGCGGCGCCGACGCTGACCTGTCAGGTTCGATCCGACGACGCCGTGACCACACGGAGGGTGGGATCAGGCTGCCCGGCCGGCAGAACCGCGCGTCAGGACGTCGAGTACGAAGCCGATGAGCGCGGCTGCCCCCAGATGGAGGCCTGCGGCCCGGAACGGGTCGATTCCAGACGGCAGGGTGGTGAGGAGGAACGCCAGAGCCAGCAGGAACCACAGCACCGCCGTGGAGCCGCCCTTGGACCCGCCCTCTCGCGCAGCCGCGTTCTGCAGGAGGCCGCGCACGGCCACCCCACTCACCAGGGTGAGCACACTGAGCCAGATGATCCCGATGACCGTCATCGACGAAGCTCCCTCCACAGCGAGGCGCACCTACCGAAGCCGAGCAGATCCCCGGCCGGCCCCGCAGCGAACGGCCACGCTACGGGAAGGCACGCCTTCTCCTGCGCCTCCGACGTCACCGACGGCGTCGTGTCCCGGTCCCGTCCGACGTCAGGCAGGCGGCCCGATCCAGCGGGCACCTGATCGCACACCAGTCCCGTCGTTGCACTGTGCAGGTGGTGTTTGCGTGTGGTCGAGAACGTGGCCGGGGTGGTGAGGGAGAAGTGATGAAGCGCCAGCGAACGGAATCCGACGAGGTGTCGGGTGGGGGCGGTGCCCCGGAAGTCATCTCGCTCCCCTGGGCGACAGTGGGTCACCTGAGCACGGGTCTTGCCCTCATGCCGGGGGTGTGGCTGCTGTGGTGGTTGCTCAGCCAGGCCCTCGCCACACCTCTCGGTGGATGGTTCTCGCTGGGGCTCGCTGTGACCGCTGTGGTGGTCAGCTCGATCTTGGTCGCCTGTGGTGAGCGGCCTTTTGTGGTCGCAGCGGCCCACCCTTCCCCGGGCGGCTGGGGCTATGCCGTGTGGAGCTTCGTGGTTCCCCCGATCGTGGGAGGAATCGTCGGCTGGTTTGTCTCTGCGGGGGTTGCCGTGTGCGGCGCTGTCGCGATGTTCCTCGTCTTCGCCGCTGAAGCAGTGTGGGTGAAGGTCTGGAAGCCGGGCATGAGTGCGGCTGAGGTTCAGGAGGCATGGGGGAAGACCACGCAGATGACTCGAGACATGACTGCAGAAGACCGCAGGGAGAAGGGCTGGGTGAATCCCCCGAGGAAGTGCGAGGACCGGGACTGATGCACGTGTAGGTGACAGTCGTCGTCACGCCGTGTGAGCGGGCGTGTGGTCCATGGCCAGCTCGTACTCGATGGGGGTCAGCCGGCTCAGACGGTCTTGCCGTCGGCGGCGGTGATAGGTCCTCTCGATCCAGGTGGTGAGCCCCGCCCGCAGCTCGTCCCGGGTGGCCCATTGACATCGGTCGAGCACGCTCTTCTGGAGGAGCGCGAAGAAGGACTCCATGGCCGCGTTGTCCCCGACTGGGCTGACCTGGCCCATCGTGCCGATCGGCCCATGACGGGTGCGCGCGTCCTGAAAAAGTCCAGATCGGAACTGCGAGCCCCGGTCCGAGTGCACCAGGCACCCGGCCACCACGGCTGCACCGCCGCCTGTCACGGGCCGTGGACGCTGAACGAGGCCCGTGTGGTCGAAGGTCGCACCTTGACGTCCTCCCGAGCATCCGCACGGACCTGGGTGACGCCGGTGCTGACGTCGTGGTGGACGGAACCTGATCGCCAGCTGCTCACCCGATGACCTGACTGTGATCTGCGCTACGATCGGGGCGTCATTTGCGAGCGATTCGACCCAGGAAGAGGTGATGGCATGAGCGTGACGAAGGGACTGCTTGTCAGGCTGGAGGCCCTGCCCGGCAAAGAAGACGAGGTCCAGGAATTCCTCGGCATCGGGCGAGGGCTCGTCGAGGAGGAGCCGGCCACCGTCGCGTGGTTCGCGATCCGTCTCGGCCCGTCCTCCTTCGGGATCTTCGACGTGTTCCCCGACGACGCCGGCCGCGACGCGCACCTGTCCGGCGCAGTTGCGACCGCTCTCGGCGAGCAGACCGGCAAACTGTTCAGCGAGCCGACGATCGAGAAGTTGGACGTCCTGGCCTCCAAGCTCCCCGCCTGAGACCACGACCCCGTCGAGCGTGCCGCTGTGCGATTCTCATATCGCACAGCGGCACGCTCGTCACGTTGGGGTCACGTTGGTGGCTGCCTGCAGTGCGGCGGCGAGGTAGCCCGAGGAAGCACCGACGCCCTGATCCGCGACGTGGGCGGGCGTACCAGCTGCAACCACGGTCCCGCCGGCGTCGCCCGCGCCGGGTCCAAGATCGATCACGTGATCGGCCACCGCGACAACGCGCATGTCCAGCTCCGCCGCGACGACCGTGTTGCCCGCATCGACCAGCGTCTGCAGGTGCGCGACGAGACGATCCGTGTCGGCGCAGTGGAGCCCGGACGTCGGCTCGTCCAAGACGTACAGCGTGTCTCCGCGCTGCGCGCGCTGCAACTCGGTTGCGAGCTTGACACGCTGCGCCTCACCCCCGGAAAGCTCGGTTGCCGGTTGACCCAGCCGGAGGTAGTCGAGTCCGACGTCCGACAAAGCTGCCAGCGATCGAGTGATCTTCTCATCGCCCACGAAGAACAGGTTCGCCTCCTCGACGCTCATCGACAACACGTCAGCGATCGTGCGCCCGCGCCACGCGATCTCGAGCGTTGATGCCTTGTATCGGGTGCCGTGGCAGTCGGGGCATTCGGTGTACACGGACGGCAGGAAGAGGAGCTCGACCATCACCGATCCCTCGCCCTCGCAGGTCGGGCAGCGCCCGCCGGCGACATTGAAGGAGAAGTGGCCAGGCTTGTACCCGCGGGAACGAGCTTCCGGGGTGTCTGCGAATCGACGACGCACGTGATCGAACAGCCCGGTATAGGTGGCGACGTTCGACCGCGGGGTCCGGCCGATGGGCCGCTGGTCGATGACGACCAGCCGCTGCACACCGGTGACGGGCCCGGCGACGCGCCCTTCGAGATGTTCCGGCGCATCCGCGAGCAGTGACTCGTCGCTGACCGGCTCGTCATCGCCCCGGACAGCCTGGCCAAGGCGATCGCCAAGCAGCGACGGAAGGGCCTGGCTGACCAGACTCGACTTGCCGGACCCGGACACGCCCGTCACCGCGGTGAAGACACCCAGAGGGATATCGACGGTGAGGTCATGCAGGTTGTTCCGCGTCACGTTCTCCAGGCGCAGCCAACTGCGTGCCTCACGGGGTGTGCGAAGAGGGAGACCTCGGCCGCCGAAGAGGTATCCACGTGTCACGGACTCCGTCACACCGGCGAGACCGTCGGGCGGGCCGCTGTAGAGCACGCGGCCGCCGTGTTCACCGGCACCGGGGCCGATGTCGACCAGCCAGTCCGCGTGCCGCATCACAGCCACGGAGTGTTCGACGATGAACAGGCTGTTCCCTCGCCCCTTGAGTCCATCCAAAATCTGGAGGAGCGCCGCCACGTCCTGCGGATGCAGCCCCGCCGATGGCTCGTCGAGGACGTAGACGACCCCGAAGAGATCAGAGCTGAGTTGCGTCGCGAGCCGGAGTCGCTGCAGCTCGCCGCCTGACAGCGTTGGCGTCGTCCGACTCAATGACAAGTAGCCCAGTCCCAGATCGACCAGTGGACGAAGCCGCTGCAGTACCCCTGAAGCGAGCTGGACCGCAGCAGCATGCTTCTCTGGTGCTCGGCTTGGGGTGGGTCGCACATCGGAAGAGGTGGCCTCGTGGTCCTCCACGCGTGCGACGACTCCCGAGAGGATCGTGGCAAGTTCCCGGAGCGGCAGTTGGGAGAATTCGGCGACGTCGAATCCTTCGAACGTGACAGACAGCGCCTCGGGCTTCAGCAGCTTGCCATCGCAGACCGGGCAGATCGCAGCGGTGAGGAACTGCGCGACGCGCCGTTTCATCGAGGCGCTCTTCGTGTTCGCGAACGTGTCCAGAATGTACCGGCGAGCCCCGACGAATGTGCCCGAGTAGCTCGGCTCCACGCCTGCGTCGATCGCAGCTTTGGACTCGGAGAGCGTGAGCCGGGAGTGGACCGGGACGGAGGGGGTCTCATCGGTGTACAGGATCCAGTCCCGGTCCTTCTTCGAAAGATCCCGCCACGGCACATCGACGTCGTACCCGAGGGCGACCAGCACATCGCGCAGCTGATGGCCGTGCCACGCAGTCGGCCAGGAAGCGATGGCGCGTTCGCGGATGGTGAGCGATGGGTCCGGGACCATCTGCTGCTCGTTCACCGCGTACACGCGGCCGATGCCGTGGCATTCCGAGCAGGCCCCTTGGACCGTGTTCGCGGAGAAGTCCTCCGCATACAACATCGGCTGTCCCTCCGGGTAGTCCCCGGCCCTGGAGTACAGCATCCGCACCAAGCTCGACAATGTGGTGATGCTGCCCACGGTCGATCGGGCGTTCCCGGAACCCCGCTGCTGCTGCAGGGCGACCGCCGGCGGCATCCCCGTGATCGAGTCGACATCGGGCACTCCCGCCTGATCGATCAGGCGGCGGGCGTACGGTGCGACCGACTCCAGATAGCGTCGCTGAGACTCGGCGTACAGCGTCCCGAACGCCAGCGAGGACTTTCCCGAGCCGGACACACCGGTGAAGACGACCGTTGCATCGCGCGGCACCGTGAGGTCGACATCCTGCAGATTGTGTTCGCGGGCGCCACGAACGCGAACGTCGGGCTGCACGGAGAGCTTCGACGGCACGAACGAAGAGGATTCAACCATGGTCGAATGCTAGCCACGCACGGAATGGTCGGACGATCTGCATCCGGAGGAGAGGGCTGCTGCACCGACGAGGGCCGACGCACCACTTCCCGTCTCCGGCAGGCGCGCGGCGTCGTCGTCGGCGGCGTGGACATCTCCGGCGCCGAGTTCCGCGCGCAGGCGGGCGACGACGCCGTGGCCCGGGTGGCCGGCGTCCTCACCGAGGCGTTACTCACCGACCCGTACACGGTGTTCTTCCTGCCCCGCAGTCGCCGGCGGGAGCGGCTCGCGGACATGTTCGACCGCATCATCCGGGGCACCCTGCGGCCCGATCCGGCCCGTGGCAGCCGGGCCCTCGTGGAGCGTCGCCAGCGCGACGCACGGCGGGCCGGCGTCGGCGTCTACCTCGAGTCCTCCACGCGCGCCAACGTGCCCCTGGACGTGCGGCTCGAGTTCCGCGAGACCGGGCCCGTCACCGCCTACGGCACCGAAGACCTCACCGGCATGTGGTGGGTGGCCTGACCACGCCCACCCGGCGCGTGGCCGCCGCGCCTGCATACCCGCGGCCCGGGAGTGACATCATGGACCTCGGCTCGTGCTGATACCGGATCTCGTGATGTGACACCGGGTATCGTGAGCCACGCCACTACACTGTGTCTCCACCGATAAAGGAGCAACCCCTCCATGCCGACCTTGCGAACCGTCCCCCTCTCCGCCGCCACGCGGGAGGACCACCTCGCCCGCCTCCGGGCCACCAGCCCGGAGGCCCCCCTCGACATCCTGATCGTGGGCGGCGGCTCCACCGGCGTGGGCGCCGCGTTCGACGCGGCCACGCGCGGCCTCGACGTGGGCATCGTCGAGGCCCGCGACTGGGCCTCCGGGACCTCGTCCCGCTCCTCCCGCCTCATGCACGGTGGCCTGCGCTACCTCGAAATGCTGGACGTCAAGCTGGTGTACGAGGCGCTGCGGGAGCGCGACCTGCTGCTCACCCAGACCGCGCCCCACCTGGTGCGCCCCCTGCGCTTCGTCTTCCCGTTCTTCCACAAGGTGATCGACCGCGGCTTCATCGGCGCCGGCGTCACCATGTACGACGCCATGCAGTCGCTCGGCCGCCGCCGCGCGATGGGCGCGCACCGCCATCTCAGCCGCCGCTCCATGGCCGCGACCTTCCCCTCCCTCGACGACGAGAAGATCGTCGGCGCGGTGGAGTACGCCGACGCCCAGTTCGACGACGCCCGCCTGGCCATGATGCTCGTGCGCTCCGCCGTGGACCACGGCGCCGTGGCCGCCAACTACACCGCCGTCACCGGCTACCTGCGCGGCGACGACGGCCGTGTGCAGGGCGTGCGTGTCCGCGAGGAGACCTCCGGCGAGGAGTTCGACGTGCACGCGCGCGCCGTCATCCTGGCCGGGGGCGTGTGGACCCAGGAGCAGCAGGAGCTGGCCGAGGCCGACGGCGGCCTGGAAGTGCTCGCCTCCAAGGGCGCCCACATCACCGTGCCGCGCGACCGCATCCGCGCCGACGCCGCCACCGGCGTGATCACCAAGACGGAGAAGTCCGTGCTGTTCCTCATCCCGTGGGACGAGTACTGGGTGATCGGCACCACGGACACCCCGTGGGCGGAGGACGTGGCCCATCCGGCCGCCACCGCGGACGACATCGACTACATCCTCGAGCACGCCAATGCGGTGCTGAAGGAGGACCTCACGCGTGACGACGTGGTCGCCACGTACGCCGGCCTGCGGCCGCTGCTGCAGCCGGTCGCCGGCTCCGACGGCGCCTCCACCAAGATCTCCCGTGAGCACACCGTCACCGAGGTGGCCCCCGGCCTCACCGCCGTGGCCGGCGGCAAGTGGACCACGTACCGGGCCATGGCCGAGGACGTCGTGGACTTCGTGGTGCGCGAGACCCACCCGACCCGTCCCAGCCTCACCGAGCACATCCCCGTGCTCGGCGGCCTCGGCTACTCGGAGATCGAGGCGGAGGCGGACCGCATCGCCGCCGACTACAGCCTGGACGAGGCCCGCGTGGACCGGCTCCTGTTCCGCTACGGCACCGTGCTGCGCCACGTGCTCGACCTGATCGACGCCGACCCGTCCCTGAGCGTCCCTCTCGCCGAGGCGCCGCGCTACCTGCGCGCGGAGATCGTCCACGCCGCCCGGGCCGAGGGCGTCGTCCACCTGGACGACGTCATCGAGCGCCGCACGCGCCTGTCCACCGAGGTCCGCGACCGCGGCGTCGCGGCGGCCGAGGAGATCGCGTCCCTCGTGGCCCCCGAGCTGGGCTGGGATGAAGCGCGCATCGCCGGTGAGATCCGCGCGTACAAGGACCTCGTCGCCGCCCGCCTCCGCGGCGAGACCGCCCACGACGACGTCACCGCCGCCGCCGCGCTCGCAGCCGCCGACGCCGCCCCCACCCACTGAAAGGAGCCCGTCCATGGGCACGATCTTCCTGCATGAGATCGCCGGCACGGCGGTCCTCCTCCTGCTCGGCGTCGGCGTCGTCGCCAACGTCGTCCTGACGAAGACCAAGGGCAACGGCGGAGGCTGGCTGCTCATCAACTTCGGCTGGGGGCTGGCCGTCTTCGCGGGCGTCTACGTCGCTTCCGCGACCGGCGCGCACCTGAACCCCGCCGTGACCGTCGGCCTGCTCGTCAGCGGCGCCGAGGAGTACGCCCCCGGCATCGCCGTGACCCTCGGCACCACGATCGCATACTTCGCGGCACAGCTGATCGGTGCCTTCCTCGGCGCGGCCCTGGCCTGGCTGGCCTACCGCGACCACTACCAGGCGGAGACCGACCAGGGGGCGATCCTGGGCACCTTCGCCACAGGCCCCGAGATTCGCAACCCGCTGTGGAACATGGTCACCGAGGTGATCGCCACGTTCGTCCTGGTGTTCGTGATCCTGCGCTTCGGCTCCACCCCCTCCGGACTCGGCCCGCTCGCGGTGGCCCTGCTCGTCGTCGCGATCGGCGCGAGCCTGGGCGGCCCCACGGGGTACGCCATCAACCCGGTGCGCGACCTGGGCCCCCGCCTGTTCCACGCCGTCGCGCCGATCCGGCACAAGGGCAGCTCGGACTGGGGCTACGCCTGGGTGCCGATCGTCGGCCCGCTCGTCGGCGCCGTCCTGGCCGGCCTCGCCGCGCCGCTGTTCGTCTGAGCAGCCCGTCCCTCTCAAGCAGTCCGCCCGTCCGTCCCGGGCGGACACGTTCCCCTACGGGAACGTGCCCGCCACCCCCCTTACCCCCCTTTCGAAGGAGTAGGACATGACCACCCCCCGCTACGTGATGGCCATCGACCAGGGCACCACGTCCACGCGCGCGATCCTCTTCGACCACAGTGGGGCCATCGTGTCCACCGGTCAGCGCGAGCACGAGCAGATCTTCCCGCGCGCCGGCTGGGTGGAGCACGACCCGGTGGAGATCTGGACGAACACCCGCGAGGTCATCGGCGAGGCCCTGGCCCGCGCCGAGGTGACCCGGCACGACGTCGCCGCCGTGGGCATCACAAACCAGCGTGAGACCACCGTGGTGTGGGACCGCAACACCGGCAGGCCGGTGTACAACGCCATCGTGTGGCAGGACACCCGCACCGACCGCCTCTGCGAGCGCCTGGCCGGCGACGCCGGCGCGGACCGCTACAAGGAGCGCGTCGGGCTGCCGCTGGCCACGTACTTCTCCGGCCCCAAGGTGGCCTGGATCCTGGAGAACGTGGACGGGGCCCGGGAGGCCGCCGAGAACGGCGACCTCATCTTCGGCACCACGGACTCGTGGCTCGTGTGGAATCTCACCGGCGGCGGCGCGGGCGGCCGGCACGTCACCGACGTCACCAACGCCTCCCGCACCATGCTGATGAACTTGGACACCCTCGACTGGAACGAGGAGATCTGCGCAGACATGGGCATCCCGATGTCCATGCTCCCGGAGATCGTCAGCTCCTCCGCCGAGGTGGGCACCGTGTCCGGCCAGCAGCTGCTGCGCGAGACGCCGATCACCGGCATCCTGGGCGACCAGCACGCGGCGACCTTCGGCCAGGCGTGCTTCGAGGTCGGCCAGGCCAAGAACACGTACGGCACCGGCAACTTCATGCTGATCAACACCGGCGAGGAGCCGGTGCACTCGGACAACGGCCTGCTCACCACGGTGGCGTACCGCATTGGCGACCAGAAGCCGGTGTACGCGCTGGAGGGCTCGATCGCCGTCACCGGCTCGCTGATCCAGTGGCTGCGGGACAACCTCGGCATGATCGGCAGCGCCCCGGAGGTCGAGACCCTGGCCGCCGGTGTGGGGGACAACGGCGGCGTGTACTTCGTCCCCGCGTTCTCCGGCCTCTTCGCCCCGCACTGGGACGCCGCGGCCCGCGGCGCCATGGTGGGCATGACCCGCTACGTCAACAAGGGGCACATCGCCCGCGCGGCGCTCGAGGCCACCGCCTTCCAGAGCCGCGAGGTCCTGGACGCCATGAACGCGGACTCCGGCGTGGACCTCACCGAACTGAAGGTCGACGGCGGCATGGTCGCCAACGAGCTGCTCATGCAGTTCCAGGCGGACCTGCTGCGCGTGCCCGTCGTGCGCCCCAAGGTCATCGAGACCACCGCCCTCGGCGCCGCCTACGCCGCAGGCCTGGCGGTGGGGTTCTGGGCGTCCCAGGACGAGCTCGTGGCCAACTGGGAGGAGGACAAGCGCTGGGAGCCCACCATGGACGAGGAGGAGGCTGAGCGCGCCTTGCGGCTGTGGAAGAAGGCCGTGGAACGCTCCCGCGACTGGGTCGACGAGGACGTCGTGGCGGCCCAGGGCTGAGCCGTCCGGCCCGTAGGCTTGTCTGGCCGGCCCCGTGCGCCCCGTGCGCTCCGGGCCGGTCCGGGCCGCCTCGGCCCCTCCGGAAGGACCCCGTACAGGACTGCCTCGCCTCCCTCGTCGACGGACGCCCACCGTGCGGTCTCTGATCGGCACGGCAGCCATGGCCGTGATCGGCTTCGTCCTCCGCCCCATCAGCTCGCTCCTGGCGATGGCTAGATTCGTGGCCTTCGCCGTGTGGCGCCCGTAGCAGGCTTCGCCTGGTACATGGGTGGCCCCGCAGACATGTACGCCGCGCCGGCCATCCTTGGGACCCTGTCCTGGGTTGGGATCATGTTTGTCCGAGTCCGACACGCCTGATCTACGGCACCGCGACACATGGCCGTGGCGGCGACGGGTGAGGACCCAGGCCACGTTCATGCTGCAGCAAGCGGCTCCTGCCGAAGTCAATCCGTGCGGATGATGCACCAGCACTCGCTGAACCGTCGCGCACGCAGATCATCTCGCCGCATCCAGATTTCGAGACTGGAAGCGTCACCGAACCAGCCATTCAAGGTGGTCCACGATTCAATCTCGGCGAGGAGGACGTAATCGTTGCCCTCGGCAGCCAGCGGCAACGCGGCGGGCAAGATCTCCTCTCGTGGCCCCAAGTCCCCGGTGGAGCTATGACCCAGCAAGCGCGTGGAAGGAATGGGGTGCGGCTCCTGCTGGGCAGGGTGGCGCTGCGCCACCCATGCAGAGTCCAGCTCATCGATGGCCGCGTCAGCCGCTGTGAACGTCCCGTCCGTCAGCCCGTCGAAATCCAGAGGCGAGGGGATCGTCCAGCCTGGATAGAACAGTCCGAGCTGAGCCGTTGAACCAGGTGCATTGGAGTCGTCATCGCATTCGACGAGAGGTGGACGGGCCTGACTGGGGTCGTCCGCGTGCCATGTGACCAGCCAGCCTCGCGCTTCAACGTCGTCCGGTTCATACCCACAGGTCTCCAGATCATGGAAGACCTGGATGTACCCGTCCTCCGGCAGCAATTCCGCGGCTTCGTCAGGCCAGCCGCGCTCCTTCGGATCCCCGAGCGCAGCGTGGGCATCGCCCAGGTGGAAGGTCGCGACGTGGGCCATTGCTGAGCCTGCGGCGGTCCGAGGCCACCCCCCGAGTGAGACGGCCGGCCCGCCCAACCAGCTGATCCGTGCGCCCGTACGCCAAAGATCATCCACGTCGTCGCGGCCCGCGGAGAAGGAATTCTCGCTGAACACTGGACTCTGTCGCGGATGGAAGACCGCCGGGTCCACCCCTGCCTCAACCAACCAAGCCACAGCTGCGCTGCGCATTCCGTGAATCGGTACCGACCCCGCCATGAAGAACTCCGTTCAGACAGCTGCCTGCCCTCGCCGGTGCGCGAGGGCAGGCGGGCAATGAAAATCAGGCAATCAGATGGTCACACCACAGTGGCGAAGAAGTGCAACCCCGATCTGGTGCTGCTTTGTGTAGCCCTGCCTGTGAACCCAAGTACGCATTGTCTCGTGCGACCCTGCGCCAGCGCCCAAGCGCATCACCCCGAGTCGACGTCGATCGCGGCGTGGCTCGACATCACCCTGGCTGAGCTGCTCGGCCCGGTCGTCCTCCAGGCACGAAGAAGCCCCCACACCGACATGGTCGGTGCAGGGGCCTCTGCTCGGCTCCCCCGGTTGGATTCGAACCAACAACCCTTCGGTTACTTGTCCCCCAAGCTCATTAACGACACAGTGAAGTGGACCATCGCCCTCACGCTCGTCTTAACGCGTCCGCGCCGGCGCACAGTCTGAACGGACCAGTCACTCCGCACTAGGAAGGCCCGCCATGTGGTTTCTGATCGCCCTCGCAGTCATGGCCGTGATCGGCTTCATCCTCCGCCCCATCAGCTCGCTCCTCGCGATGGCCAAGTTCATTGCGTTCGCCGTCGCCGCAGTCGCCGGCTTCGCCTGGTACATGGGTGGCCCCGCAGACATATACGCCGGTCCCACCATTCTCGGGGCGCTGGCCTGGATCGGCCTCATGTTCGTCCCGCAGCCACGCTTCGGTTGAGTCCTGCACAACGTCCGACGACGCCGGGACCGCCCACGCCCATCCGCAGCCTCTGATGCGTCTTCGGGCACTTCTGCTGGCCCAGGCCTGAGAACGTCCGGTTCATCGCGTGCTACTGGCTCGCCCCAGATAGTCGGGCAAGAAGATCGTGTCGGAAACGATGAATGTGGATTTGCATCACTTCCTTGGCATTGCTCATCTCATCTTTCTCGCGAAGATGACAGATAGGGACGTCATCACCGCCGTCGTCCTGTCTCCTCTCCTCGTAACCGGCTCATCCCCCCGCCGACCCTCTAGCCGGTGACGAGCCCTAGCCGGTGACGAGCCCGTCTCGATGGAAGCCGCCGGTGGCACAGGATCCTCGCAAGCGCCGACTCTCCCGGCAGGAGCACGCGCTGGCGCCGGGTACGCGGTCGGTCCTACGGAGACAGTCATGCTGGATGGAAGGATCAACCCGGACGAGCGCACATCGACGACAAACCAGTTACGGAGGGACGCGATGGCAATCCAACCTCTGCTCAATCCGATCTCCATCGGCCTCCGCAATGCCGGCCGGTCGACTCACGCGATCGAAAAGTTCAGTTCAAAGCACGACGGGATGATCCCCCCGCGTTGCGGCCGCAGCGGAGGCGGGCACATCCACGCCCGGCGCCAGCAGGATCGGATCGTCAGCGCCAAGCCCCAGCATGTGTATACCCGATATCCGCGCGTCACCGTGTCCATGAACCACGAGATGGTCGTGTCGTCGTTCCCGACGTCCTCATGGTGATGTCGAAGAATTTTGGACCGGAGGAAGGGTCCGTTCGATTCACCTACCTTCATGGAGACGAAAACTTCATAGACGTCTATAGATCAGACACTGAGGGTCCGACTATGGCGGCGCAGATATCCGCGGCAATCCCCCGTGATCTCCAGGCCAGGATCGACGCCTGGGACAGCAGGATGAGCGACGCCTTCGACTACCGGCATCACGGCGAGGGACTTGAGCCGGAGAGGTGGCCCGCAGCGGTGCGAGAGGCGCTAGCTCGGGAGTACGCCGAGTTGCTGACAGCGCTCCAGGGAATGGGACTGCCTGTCGTGGGAGATACATGGTGGCAGTGACGACAGACGGCCCCGGGGCGCAGGGCTGAACTCCAACAACGTGCGCGACCTGCGCACCCCGTTCGGCGGCGTGAGGGCCTCCGGCCTGGGCCATGGGGGGCGGTTGCCGCGCGGTCGACTTCCACGCCGATCAGCAGACGGCGCCTATCAACCTCCGCGAGGTGCAAGCCCCCAACCCCGTGTTCGGCGAGCAGTAGTCCGAGGAGGCGGACGACGCCTGCGCCTGAGGCGTTCCCTTTCACCCCCACGACGGCGCCCGCGCCCTACCCCGCGAGGGTGCGGGCGCCGTTGTGCGACGTGAGGGCTGGACCACGAGCCTTAATCCGCTGGTCAGCTTCCCGTTCGAAAGAACCACCCTCAGGCATGATGTTGCCGTTTGCCTTCCCACCCCTCTGACACTGCCGAGGCCACCATGACCAATCCGTCCGTCTATCCCCGCGGCTACCGCCCCCGACACGCGGCTGATGGGCCCGATTCGACTCCTGTGGTGGCCCGAAGGCAGGCAGACTGGCGACCGGAGATCCAGGGCTTGCGCGCGGTCGCAGTCCTCCTGGTGGTGGTGTTCCACATCTTCACGGACAGGGTGTCGGGCGGCGTCGACATCTTCCTGTTCATCTCGGCTTTCTTCCTGACAGGCTCCTTCACCCGCAAGATGGAGGCTGGAAGGCCCCTCGCGGTGGGGCGCTACTGGCTTCACGTCTTCACGCGCCTCATGCCCATGGCGGTGCTGACGATCTTGCTTACCTTGGTTGCCGTTGCCACGGTGTATCCGCTGGCCGACCGTGCTTCGTGGCGGACGGAGGCGCTGGCGTCGGCCCTCTACGTGGAAAACTGGACCCTGGCGTTCAACGCCGTCGACTACTACGCCGCCGACAACACCTCGCTGTCCCCCTTCCAGCATTTCTGGTCGCTGTCGGTCCAGGGGCAGGTGTTCATCCTGTGGCCGCTCCTCTTCCTTGTCTCAGCCCTGGTGGCCCGCCGCACCGGGGCGCGGCCCCGAGCCGTCCTCACGACTGCGTTCGCCTCGGTGTTCGTCGTGTCCCTGCTGTGGTCGGTGACCCAGACCTCCCAGAACCAGGCGTTCACGTACTTCGACACCCGGGCGCGCCTATGGGAGTTCGCCCTCGGTTCCCTCCTCGCGCTTGCCCTTCCATTCCTTCACCTGGGACGGCGCACACGGGTGTTCCTCGGCTGGGCAGGGCTCGCGAGCATGATCGCCGTCGGCGTCGTGGTGGACGTCCAGGGCGCCTTCCCCGGCTGGATCGCGCTGTGGCCGCTGATGTCGGCCACTGCTGTGATCGTCGCGGGCACCAGCGGCTCCCATTTCGGTGTGGACCGGATACTGGCCTCCCGGCCCCTCACCCGCTTGGGTGACTCCGCCTACGCCCTTTACCTCGTTCACTGGCCGCTGCTCATCACCTACTCCGTCCTCACAGGATCGCAGAAGCCCGGCGCAGCCGCGGGCGTTGCTCTCGTCCTTGTCTCCCTCGGCACGGCCATCCTCCTCTCGGCGCGCGTGGAGCGTCCGCTGCGGGCGTGGGGCTGGCCCCAGACGGCCGCCTGGCGGTCCGCCGTCGTACTGGGGGCCTGCGCCGCTCTCGTTGTGGCGCCGGTGGCCCTGTGGCGCGGCGCCGATGCAGCGGAGTCCGCACGCGTCCTCGTGGCGGCCGACCGGAACAACCCGGGCGCCGCCGTCCTGCGCCCCGACTACGAGCCGGCTGGCGATCCCGGCGCCCCTGTCTTGCCCGTGGTGGAGGGCCGGTACCCCTTCCCCGAGTACCCCGAGGAGTGCGACCCCGCCCTGGAAGCACGGTTGACCGAGGTCGGAGCCGAGTCGTGCCATGTCCTCGTCCCACAAGCAGATCCGGCCGGCGTCGTGCTGATGGCCGGCAACAGCCACGTGATGCAGTGGTCCCCCGCTCTCCGGCACCTCGGCGAGGAGAGGCGGCTGGAGGTCGTCAGCTATACGCGGGGCAGCTGCCTGGTAGCGCCGATGGAGGAGCAGGTGGACGACTCCCCGAAGTGCCCGGACTTCCTCGCGGACCTCAACCTGGTCGTGGAGCATGTACGCCCGGACGTCGTCTTCATGCAGGGCACACGCAGCACCTATGAGGACGAGGAGATGCTCACCCCGGGGATGGTCGGGCGGATGGAGGAGATTGCGGGGACGGGTGCCCATGTCCTCGCACTCCGGGACAACCCCCGGTTCGCGGCCGGATCACCCACAACCTGCGGAAGGACACACGGGATCGATGCGGCGACATGCCGCTGGACGCATACCGTGCTCGATCCGAACACCAGCCCCCTGACCGGACTGGCCGATGCTCATCCCCGCATCGCGCAGGTGCAGCTGAACGACATGATCTGCCCGGGCCGTCAGTGCCAGCCCACGGTGGGCAACGTCCATGTGTACTGGGACGACAACCACCTCACCCCAACGTATGTAGAGACTCTTGCTCCCGTCTTCATCGAGCGTGCGCTGGCGGCCCTGGAGCACGACGGCATGCGTCTAGGTGTGATGTCCAGGGAGGTTGTTGAGCCGGGTGGCAGGCGCGGCGCCGATCGCGGAGTGGACGCGATGATGATTGTAGAAGTGCAGCCATCCAGGCAACGCGGCCCTGCGCTCCGTCTCTGAGCTATAGAACCGGGCGTAGGCCCACCCGTCAGCGAGCGTGCGATGGAACCGCTCAATCTTCCCGTTCGTCTGCGGCCGGTAGGGCCGAGTCCGCTTGGGCTTGATCCCGAGCTCGGTGCAGGCATCACGCCAGGCATGCGAGCGGTAGGCCGAGCCGTTGTCCGAGAGCACCCGCTCCACCTCCACTCCCAGGCGTGCGAAGTGGGCGACCGCGCGGCGCAACACCGCGATGGCCGTCTGGCTGCGTTCATCGGAGTGCATCTCGACATAGGCGAAGCGGGAGTGATCATCGATCACGGTGTGCAGAAAGCCCACCCCGAGCCGGGGCTGGTATCGGGCATCACGGGTTCCTTCGCGGTCCGAGGTCGCCGCGCGGTGCTTCATGCCCTGCTGGCGCCCGACGAATCGGTGTCCGCCCCCGTCGGGGATGCGCCCGAACTTGGTGACGTCGACGTGGATCAGCGAGCCGGGGTGGGGGTGCTCGTAGCGGCGGATCGGCTCGCCGGTGACCCGGTCCAGACGGGCGAGGCGGTTGATCCGGCAGCGCACGAGCACGGCATGGACGGTGGAGGCCGGCATCCCGAGTTCTCCAGCGATCTGTGCCGGCCCCAGGCGTCGGCGCCATCGGGCGGCCACGATCTGTTTCACCACCGCCGGCGGTGTTCTGGTCGGCATCGTGGACGGCCGGCTGGACCGGTCTGCCATCCCTGCAGGTCCCTCGGCCCGGAAGCGTGTGGCCCATTTGCGTGCGGTGGGTGGGGAGACCATGAACATCTTGGCCGCGGTGGCGACCGGCCAGTGCTCCTCGACGATGAGCTTGGCCAGGCGTAGGCGGGCGCGAGGGGTCAGGGCGGCGTTAGCGTGGGGCATGAAGGCCTTCTGTTCGCGTGAGCGGTTTCTCGACAACTCCACTCTCGCAACAGGAGGCCTTCGCCTGTCAGCTATTCACGCAACAACGTCCCTGGACATCACATCTAGGACGCTGAGGCTCTCTCGAGCGCGCTGATCAAGGGATGGGAATGGTGCGGGTGTTGATGACGCCCTCAGTCCGTTCCCGCTCCTCTATCGGCCTCGAAGAGGTGGGCAGCATGCGGAGCAGAACTACGGCGCCGGGCGCGCCCAGGGCGTGTCTGACACCAGCTTCAACCATGTGACCCCAGTGGTCAGGCGCTCGGCGGGCCGGTAGATGATCGTGCACTCGTCATACCTGGCCACCCGTCCGCGCGACTGCTGCAGGGGCGCATACTGATGTTCGATGACATTGCGGCCCCTACAGGCGACTGCGTCGAAGCCGACGGGGCACCCGCTGCTGCAGCCACGACGCCTGCGGTGGCCCTGATGGCCAGCTCACACGGGGATGACCGCCGCGGCTGCCACGCAGTGGAGTCGGCATCGGTCAATCCCCTGCCTGGCTCAGGCGATCAAGCTGGCCAATGGCATTTTTGCCCCCGCGTCGAGCTGATGGATCTTCGTGCTCAACCTGCCACGTGAGCGTCCGATACCGCGACCGGCAGGTTCATCCCGCAGATTCCCGTAGTTCGATCCATCCCCTGCATGGCGGGCAATGTCCGTGGCTTGCTGATGGGCGTGGGCGATCGCGGAGTCCAGTCCGGACCGATCCATCGATGAGGCCCTGAGCGTCGCTGGCGGCCGCCAATGTTGCTAGCACCTCATCCCAGGTGCCCTCAGCTGCCATCCGCCAGCACCAGGTCAGCGCGGTCTGCCAGGGCCCGTAGACCTCGGGCATATCCCGCTACGGAATCTCGTGCCGATGCGGGTAGATGGTCGCCTCGATCATCGCCCTGACATCGGCGAACGGCCGGCCCTGCCGGCTGGCCCGGGCCGGGAGCATCGAAGTGGTCGGCTCCCAATGGCGTCGGAGACCGTCTGGATACGAGAGATGCGATCCGGGGCGTCAGCTGGCCCCTGGATCCATTGCCAGACGCACTCTAGGCTCCGTCGTCCTCCAGGCACGAAGAAGCCCCCACACCGACATGGTCGGTGCAGGGGCCTCTGCTCGGCTCCCCCGGTTGGATTCGAACCAACAACCCTTCGATTAACAGTCGAATGCTCTGCCGTTGAGCTACGGGGGAATGTGCCGCGAACCGCCGGAGCCGTTCGGACAACGGATGGAACTTTACCAGAGCCCCTGCCTGCGCGCCACCCGGCCGCGGGGCGCCGTCGTCGTCCCGCCCACGCCCGGGGACCAGGCCCTTGCCAGGCACGGCTCCGGCGGGCCTACGGTGCGAGGACATTCCCAGAACCATCAGGAACGAACCCGAAGGAAAGACGTGTCCATGACCATCACGACCCTCACGCGCAAGACCGCGCTGACCGGAACGGGCGTGCTGGCCGCGCTTGCCCTCGCGGCCTGCGGCACCACGGCCGACAACGGCGACGACGGCTCCGCCTCGCCGGAGGTCGACGCCCCCTCGGCGGTGGCGAACACCCCCGCCACGGACGAGGCGTCGGGCTCGGCGTCGTCGTCGGCATCGACGCAGTCCTCCGCCTCGGCTTCGTCAACGGCCGCCGCGGCCGGCAGCGGCTCGGCCACCGGCCAGGCCGACGATCCCGCCTACGCGGTGATCGACGCGGTCCTGGAGGAGGACGGCGACGGCATCATCGTCGCGGTGGATGCCGACGACGATGACACGACCTGGGAGGCCGACGTCGTGGTGGGCGAGGAGGTGAAGGAGCTGGACGTCACCGCCGACGGCGACATCACCGAGACCGACCGCGAATCGGATCCCGAGGACGTCCAGAAGGCGAAGGAGGCCGAGGTCACCGCCCAGCAGGCCCTCGACACCGCCCGGGAGGGCCGTGATGGGGTGACCCTGGACGAGATGGACCTGGACGACGACAACGGCACCCTCCAGTGGGAGGTCGGGTTCGATCGCGAGGACGGCTCCGACGGCCCCGAGGTCGAGATCGACGCCACGTCCGGCGAGGTGCTCACGGTCGACGAGCGCTGACGCTGCGCGGCCGACGGACCGCCGTTTCCCGAACGAAAACGCCCCTGGAGCCGCCGTTTCGCGAACGAAAACGAGTGGGGGTCAGTCGTCGGCGCGGAGGGCACGGCGGCGCGCCTCCAGTTCCATGAGCTCGCTGTTGAGGCGGGTGAACTCGGCGGGGTCGCCCTCGGGTCCGAGCCGCTGCAGGCGCCCGAGCAGCTCCTCCTTGCGGTGCACGATCTGCAGGGCGAACAGGCGGTTCATGATGTCCCGGCAGTACCGGTCCACATCCTCGGGAGTGCGGGCGGGCAGGTCGCGGACGGCCAGCTCGGAGACGACGCCGGCCACCTCCTGGGGCACCGCGTCCCGCACGGCGTCCACCCAGCGCTGCGGCGTGGCCCCGGCCGAGCCGGCCACCTTCACGCCCTGGTGGACGGCGGCGTACTGCGGGACCGTGAAGCGGGCGGCGTACAGCGCGGTCCACTGCTCCGCAGAGAGCAGGGTGGGGTGCTGCAGCACCACCTCGAGGGACTCCCGCTCCCGGCGGGCGACGGGGTCGCGCGGGTCCACCGGCACCACGATCCGCGGCGCCGGGGCGGCGGCCTCTCCGTGGCGGCCCTGGGGCCCGACCGCCTGCCCGTCACTCGCCGGGGTCGGCCGCGCCTCGGGCTCGGGCCCCCGCCGCGGTGCGCGCCCGGCCGCGGCCACGGCCCGGTGCACGGCGTTCGGGTCCAGGCCGAGCCAGCCGGCCAGCTCCCGCTCGTAGCCCGGGCGCAGGACGGCGTCCTTGATCCCCGCCACGATCGGCGCGGCGTGGCGCAGGGCGCCGGCGCGGCCCTCCACGGTGTTCAGGTCGTAGTCCTTGAGCCCGGCCCGGATCGCGAACTCGAAGAGCGGGCGCCGCGAGGCGATGAGCGCGCGCACCGCCTCGTCGCCCTTCTGCATGCGCAGGTCGCACGGGTCCATGCCGCTGGGCTCCACGGCCACGAACGTCTTGGCGAGGAACCGGTGGTCCTCGTCGAACGCCTTGAGGGCGGCCTTCTGCCCGGCCTCGTCGCCGTCGAAGGTGAAGATCACCTCGCCGCCCGTGCCGTCGTCGGAGATCAGGCGGCGGGCCACCTTGATGTGGTCCGCGCCGAACGCGGTGCCGCACGTGGCCACGGCCGTCCCGACGCCGGCCAGGTGGGCCGCCATCACGTCCGTGTAGCCCTCGACGAGCACCAGCTGGCGCTCCTTGGCGATCGTGCGCTTGGCCAGGTCGATGCCGTAGAGCACCTGGGACTTCTTGTAGAGCGGCGTCTCGGGGGTGTTCAGGTACTTGGGGCCGGGATCGTCGTCGTAGAGCTTGCGGGCGCCGAAGCCGATGGTCGCGCCGGTCATGTCCCGGATGGGCCAGAGCAGGCGGCCGCGGAACCGGTCGTACAGGCCGCGCTGCCCCTCGGACACCAGCCCGGAGGCGCGCAGCTCCTCGTCCCGGAAGCCGCGCTGCCGGAGGTGGTCCAGCAGATGCGACCACCCCTGCGGGGCGTACCCGAGGCCGAACTGCGCCGCGTGCTCCTGTGTGAACCCGCGCTGGGTGAGGAAGTCGCGGGCGGCCTGGGCCTCGGGCGAGCCGAGGGCCCGACGGAAGAACTCGTCCGCCACCTTGTTCGCCTCGAACAGGCGACGACGGCGCCCCGTCTCCGCCTTGTCCGGGCCGGTGCCGCCGTCCTCGTAGTGCAGCTCCACCCCCACCCGGGACGCCAGCCGCTCCACGGTCTCCATGAACGTGGTGTGCTCGAGCTCCATGAGGAAACTGATGACGTCCCCGTGCGCGCCGCATCCGAAGCAGTGATAGGTGCCCACGCCGGGGCGAACGTGGAACGACGGCGTCCGCTCGTCGTGGAACGGGCACAGTCCCTTGAACGAGCCCACGCCCGCCGAGCGCAGGGTGACGAACTCCTCCACCACGGCCTTCAGGTCCGTGCGCTCGCGGACGAGGTCGATGTCCTTGCGCACGATCAGTCCAGCCATGCGGACCATTCTAGGGACGGGGCGGGGCGGTCAGCCCCGAGCGGAACCGGCCTCCGTGGACGGCTCGGTCTCCGCTGCGGCCTGTGCAGGACCGGTCCCCGCCGCGCGGGGCGCTTCGGTCCGCGCCGCGTCCGCCCCCTCGGACGCGGGGCGCCCGGTGGCGGGGTCGATGACGGGCAGGGCGCCGGTGGCCGCCTCGACCAGCGGATGGAACAGTGCTGCCGACGCCAGGCCGCCGTGACGGCGGCGCGCCGAGGACACGAACGAGAGGCTCATGTCGCCCACGATAGCCACCCGGGGCCGTGATTCCGGTCACGGAAAGGCAACATTCTGGGCGGTCAGGTCACGGTTCGCCGCGCGCCCGCCCCCGCGGACTGCCCGTGCAGCGGCAGCAGCCGGGGCACCAGCCGGACGAGGCTCACCATCGCCCCGAGCTCCACGAGCGTCTGCGTCACCACCACGAGCGGGGCCGGGTCCAGGCTCGCCGGCAGGGACAGCGCCAGCGGCAGCACGACCAGGGAGTTCCGCGTCACGCCCGAGAACACGAGCGCCCGTCCTGCGGGCACGTCGAGACGCGCCCACCGCGCAGCCACCACGCCGAGGGCCACCATCACGGCGGCGAACGCCGCGAACAGGGGCACGACGGCGGCCAGCGCGGGCAGCCGCTCCCCCACCCCGCGGATCTGCGAGGCGACCACCGTGAACAGCGTGACGACCATGAGCGGGACCATCGCCGCCGTGAACCCGCGCACCACCCCGGCCGCCGTGTCCCGCACCCCACCGCGGCCGCGCACCGCACCCCACTGGAGCAGCGCCGCGAGCGCGAGCGGCACCAGGATCAGCATGACCAGGGCACGGACGAAGGGCCCGACGTCGACCGCGGCCACCGCCGCCTCGCCGGCGACGACGCGCAGCAGCACGGGCAGCACGACCAGCTGGACGAGCATGAGCAGCGGAGCCGCCGCCAGCAGCCGCTCGGCCGCCCCGCCCGCGAGTGCGGTGAACGCGATGACGTAGTCCACGCACGGGGCCAGCAGCACGAGGAGCACGCCCACGAGCAGCGCGTCGTCGTGGGCCACGAACCGGCTCAGCCCGAACACCACCGCCGGCACCACCACGAAGTTCAGGACCAGCAGTGCCCCGAGGAACCGCCCGTCCCGCAGGCCCGCGCCCAGCGCGGCGAACGGCACCGCCAGGAACGTCGCCAACAGGAGCAGCGCGAGGACCGGCTCGACGAGCACCGCCCACGCGTCGGCCCCGGGCACGGCCCATCCGACGACGGCGCCCGCGGCGATCCCCGCGAGGTACAGCGCCACCTGGTGGCGTTCGAGCGCGGCGACCAGGGCGCGGCGGGGCGGGGAGGACGGCATGCCGCCAGCGTACGGAGCGATCCGGGCGGGGGCTGACCCCTACGCTGGGGGCCATGCCCACCGCCCCCGCACCGCCCGAGGCCGCCGCCACCCCGCTGCACGTGGCCGTGCGCACGCTCGACGTCGCGGCGCTCGCGGCGGCCGGGCACACGGCGGCGACCGCCGTGGCCGCGGTCTATGCGCACGCCGTCATGCGCGGGGCCGCGTCGTTCTGGCTGGACTCCGCTCTGCCGGACCCGGCCGAGGCGCGCTGGTCCGTGGCGGGCGACGGGCTGGACGTGCTCGGCGAGGAGCAGGGTCGCGTGCCCTCCCCCGGCCCGCGGCTGGTCCGGCACGACGACCCCGCCGATCCGGACCGCGCGTGGGCGGACCTCGCGGCCGCAGCCGCACCCCGGCCGGTGGTCGGCGGCGAGGGACTGCCCCTGCGCGGCGGCCTGGTCGGGTGGCTCGGCTACGAGCTCGGTCTGGCGGATCTGGGGGTGTCCCCGCCCTCACGTCGACCCGGGGACCCCGCGTCCCTGCCCGCGCAGTTCTGGGTGCGCCCGTCCCGCTACGCCGTGGCCGACCACTCGGCCGGGGTGCTGCACTGCTGCGTCGTCTCCCTCGACCCGACCGCCGCCGAGGCCGGGGCCGACCGCTGGGCGGCGGACGTGCGCCGCGCCCTCGCCGCGGCCCGCCGCGATCTCGAGACGGCGGCGGGCGACGCCGTCGTGCCGCCCCCGCAGGACGCCGGCCCGGAACCCCGGGCCGACGAGGAGGCACCGGGCACGTGGCGCGAGGACCGGGCGGCGTACGCCGAGCAGATCGACCGCTGCCGCGCCGCGCTGTATGCCGGCGACTCCTACGAGCTGTGCCTGACCACCCGCTTCGACGCCGATCCCGGGCTGCGCGTGGACCCGCTGGTCCTGTTCCACGAGCTCGCTGCGCACCAGCCGGCCCCGTATGCGGCGCTGCTGGAGCACGGCACGGGCTCCCGCAGGTGGGCCGTGGTCTCCGCCTCCCCCGAGCGCTTCCTCGCCGGGCGCGAGGGCCGGTACAGCACCAAGCCGATCAAGGGCACCGCCGCCCGCCTGCCAGACCCGGCCGCGGACGCCGAGGCCGCCCGCGCGCTCGCCGCCGACCCCAAGACCCGGGCCGAGAACCTCATGATCGTGGACCTGCTGCGCAACGACCTCTCGCGGGTGTGCGCGCCCGGCTCCGTGCAGGTGCCCTCCCTCATGGCGGTGGAGAGCTACGCGACCGTCCACCAGCTCGTCTCCACGGTCACGGGGACCGCGCGGGCCGGCGTCGCACCCGTGGACGTGGTCCGTTCCCTCTTCCCCGGCGGGTCGATGACCGGCGCGCCGAAGCGCCGCAGCGTCGAGCTGCTGGCCGCGTGGGAGGCCTCTCCGCGCGGCGTGTACTCCGGGGCGCTGGGGATGCTGGGCGCAGACGGGACGACGTCGTTGTCCGTCGTGATCCGCACGGCCGTGCTCGCCGGGGGCCGGTGGTCGGTGGGGGCCGGCGGGGCGATCGTCGCGGACTCGGACCCGGCCGCCGAGCACGACGAGGTCCTCCTCAAGGCCCGCGGCCTGCGCCGGGCCCTCGCCCGCGCCGCCGGAACGGGCCTGCCGACGACGGCGCCCGACGTCGCCTGACCCCACCCAGAGGTTTCGGGGGCGATATTCGGCGGTATTCCGACGGAATACCGCCGCAAACCGCCCCCGAACGAGGGGGGCACCCACCCGTGCTGCCTGCCTAGGCTGGGGACATGGCCGATCCGCACCCCGTCCTCGCCGCCTCCGCTCCCGACCTCGACCCGGACGCGCTGGACGCCGTCCGCGGGCTCGTGGCCGCCGCCGAGCGTCCCGTGGTGCTCTCCGGGGCGGGGATGAGCGCCGAGTCCGGCATCCCCACGTTCCGCGACGCCCAGACCGGCCTGTGGGAGCGGTTCTCCGCGGATGAGCTCGCCACGGAGGAGGCGTTCCTCGCGGATCCCGCGCTCGTGTGGTCCTGGTACCGGTGGCGTGCCCGGATGGTGCGGGCCCGTCGGCCCAACCCGGGGCACGACGCCGTCGCCGCCTGGCAGCGCCGCACACCCGGCCTGGAGGTGGTCACCCAGAACGTGGACGACCTGCACGAGCGCGCCGGCGCCCGGGTCCTCGCGCACCTGCACGGCTCCCTTTTCGAGCACCGCTGCGCCGACTGCGGGGCCCCCGCCGACGTCGACCCGGGCGCGCCCGCGGACGAGGCGACGGCCGGCTCCGAGGCCGACCTCGAGGCGATGCTCCGCGAGGCACCGCCGACCTGCACCGTGTGCGGGGACGGGCTGATCCGCCCGGGGATCGTGTGGTTCGGGGAGATGCTGCCGGCCGAGCCCTGGAACCGCGCGTTCGCCGCGCTCGAGGACTGCGACCTGTGCGTCGTCGTCGGCACGTCGGGCATCGTCCAGCCGGCGGCGTCCCTGCCGTTCGTGGCGCTGGGGGCCGGGGCTGCCGTCGTCGAGGTGAATCCGGTGGAGACCGAGCTGAGCGGCGCGGTCACGCACGTCCTGCGGGGTCCCGCCGGGGCTGTGCTGCCCGCGCTGCTGGACCCGCCGGTCAGAGCCAGACGCGCCGGAACTGCGCGCCCTGCACCAGGGTGTGATGCCACTCGACGGCGGTCGAATCGGTGAGCGAGGCGATCTGGTCGATCACCACGCGCCGGCGGGCGGCGTCGTCGGGGGCCTGCGCCCAGTCGAACGCGAACATCGGCTCGAGGTACCGGTCCCCCGTCGCGTCGAGCAGCGCCACGAGCTCCGCGAGCACCTCGCGCTGCCGCGCGTAGAGCGGCTGGCGCTGCTCGGCGGTCATCACGTAGGCCGCCGCGATGCCCTTCATCACGGCGATCTCGGTCTCCGTCTCCTCGGGCACCACGACGTCGGCGCCGTGGCGGGTCAGCGGCTCGTTGCCGAACACCTGGCGCGTGGCGTCGAAGGCGGCGCTGCAGAACCGGCCGATCAGCTGGCTCGTCATGTCCTTCATCGCCGCGAGCGCCCGCCGGGAGCCGTCCATCTCGGAGACCCACACGTCGGTGGCCTCGAGGCGGGCCAGGGCCGCGTCGACCTCGGCCGGGTCCGTGTGCGGCAGGTACCACTGGCGGGTGGTCTCCACGACGCGCTCCCGGTGCTCCGGGATGGCCAGCCACTTGAGCTGGAACACGGCGTTGACCACGCCGTCCTCGACGTCGTGCACGGAGTAGGAGATGTCGTCCGCGAGGTCCATGACCTGCGCCTCCATGGACGTGCGCGTGCCGGGCACCCCGGCGCGGAACCAGCGGAACACGGGCAGGTCGTCCTCGTAGACGCCGAACTTCCGCGAACGCGTGCCGTCAGGGCGCAGCGGGGCGTCCTCACGGGTCCACGGGTACTTGCACGCGGCGTCGAGGGCGGCGCGCGTGAGGTTCAGGCCCGCGGAGGAGCCGTCCGCGAAGAGCTTCTTCTGCTCGAGGCGGGCCAGCAGCCGCAGGGTCTGGGCGTTGCCCTCGAAGCCGCCGACGTCCTCGCTGGCCGCGTCGAGCGCCTTCTCCCCGTTGTGCCCGAAGGGCGGGTGGCCGAGGTCGTGGGACAGGCAGGCGGTGTCCACGAGGTCGGGGTCGCAGCCCAGCGACCTACCGAGCTCACGCCCCACCTGCGCCACCTCGAGCGAGTGCGTCAGGCGGGTGCGGGCGAAGTCGTCCGCGTCCGGGGCGACCACCTGGGTCTTGGCCCCCAGCCGGCGCAGGCCCGCGGAGTGCAGCACGCGGGCACGGTCCCGCTCGAAGTCCGAGCGGTACGAGGACTTGGGCGGCTCGGGCAACCACCGCTCCCGGTCCCACGGCGTGTAGCCGGGGGTCTGCACGGCGCGGCCGGCATACGGGGGCCGGCCTTCCGGGCCGAACAGCACCGGTTGGTGGGCGGCGCCGGTCCAGGGCGACGACGGCGCGGCGGGCGTTCCGGCGGCGGGCACCGGCGTCGTGGGCTCAGCCACCGGAGACGTCCAGCTCGGCGGCGGCGATCATGGCCTGCTGCTCGGGGTTGAGCTCGCGGGAGTCCAGCCAGCCGTCCGGCAGGTGCGGTCGCTTGGGGGCACCGGAGCGGCCGCGCGGGCCCTCGGCGGCCTCGCCCGGGTAGGGCTGGTCGCGGTCCACGCGGGCGAGGATCTCGCGCATCGTGGCCAGGTCCGGGACGGTGGACAGGGCGGTGCGGATCTCGGAGCCCACGGGGTAGCCCTTGAAGTACCAGGCCACGTGCTTGCGGATGTCCCGCAGGGCCTTGAGCTCGTCGCCGCCGAAGGTGTCCACGAGCAGCTCGGCGTGGCGGTACAGCGTGTCCGCGACCATGCCGAGCGTCGGCTGGAACCGGTCCTGGCGGCCCTCGAACGCGGCCTGCAGGTCGCCGAACAGCCACGGCCGGCCCTGACAGCCGCGGCCGATCACGACGCCGTCCACGCCGGTCTGCTCGACCATCGCGATGGCGTCCTCCGCAGACCAGATGTCGCCGTTGCCGAGCACGGGGATGTCCGGCAGGGCCTCGCGCAGCCGGGCGATGTCGTCCCACACGGCGGTGCCCGAGTAGAACTGGCGCGTGGTGCGGCCGTGCAGGGCCACGGCGGCGACGCCGAGGTCGCGGGCCGTGCGGCCGGCGTCGAGGAAGGTCAGGTGGTCCTCGTCGATGCCGCGACGCATCTTCACGGTCACCGGGATGTCCCTCTTCGAGGCCTCGGTGACGGCCGCCTTGACGATCGAGGCGAACAGCTCCGACTTCCACGGCAGGGCCGAGCCGCCGCCGCGCCGGGTCACCTTCGGCACGGGGCAGCCGAAGTTCATGTCGATGTGGTCGCAGCGGTCCTCCTCGACCAGCATCCGCACCGCCGCGCCGGTGGTGACCGGGTCCACGGAGTAGAGCTGGACGGAGCGGGGCACCTCGTCGGGGTCGTGCTGGATGATGCGCATCGACTCGGGCTTCCGCTCGACCAGCGCGCGGGCCGTGACCATCTCGTTGACGTAGAGGCCGCCACCGTACTCGCGGCACAGGCGGCGGAACGCGGTGTTGGTGATGCCGGCCATGGGGGCCAGGACCACGGGCGTCTCGATCGTCAGCGGGCCGAGCGTCAGCGCGGGCAGGGTCAGGCGGTCCGTCGCGGGCGCCGCGTGGCGGCCCTCGTGGAGCTGGTCGTCGTCGGCGATGCGGCGGCCCGCACCGGCGGACTTGGCGTAGTGCGCGGCGTGGGGGTCGACGACGTCGGGGGCGCCGTCGACCGCCGCCGCGGCGGGGAGGGTGTGGGAAGAAGTCATGTCGGGTCCATTCTTCCATTCCGCCCGGCACCCGCGTCACCGTGCCCCACCACGAGGCCCGCTGGGAGGCGATCGCCGAGGCGCCCCGCCAGGACGGGCAGACCGTCCTCCCGGCGGGTCAGGCCTCGGACGACGGCGCCGTGTCCCCGCCGTCGAGCACCGCCAGCAGGTCATCGCCGGCGAACATCTGGGCGGTCTGGCGCGCCGAGGGGGTGCCCGCGTCCGGGTCCGCACCGGCAGCCAGGAGGTGGCGCATGGAGGCGACGTCCCGCTTGAACGTGGCGCAGGTCAGGGGGCGCTGGCCGCGGTCGTTGGCGTGCTCGATCTCGGCGCCGGCCTCGATCAGCATCGCCACGGTGTCCGGGTGCTCGTGATAGGCGGCGAGGGTGAGGAAGGAGTCGCCCGCGTGGTTGCGCAGGCGCGTGCTCACCCCGGCGTCCAGGTACGCCTTCAGCTGGGCCGTGTCCCCGTCACGCGCCATGTCGAAGAGCCGGTTCGCCAGCTCGATGTCCTTCTCGCTCCACTGCTCGCTCATGCCCGCCAGTATGGCGGACGCCGCGGCGATCGACCGCGCCGCAGCGACATCTCCGCGGGTCTGCCCGCAGGTGATGTCGCGGGCCGGCGGTCAGACGAGGACCGGCCCCCGGGAACAGCCCCGCCCGCCCCGCGGTTGCACCCGGCATGACCCGCAAACACCTCGGCTTCCTCAACTTCGGCCACTGGATCCAGCGGCCCGGCACCGCGCCGGACGCGCGGCAGGCCCTCGACGACGTCGTCGCGATGGCCGTGGCCGCCGAGGACGCCGGACTCGACGGCGCCTGGCTCCGCGTCCACCACTTCCAGCGGATGTTCTCCTCGCCGTTCCCGATCCTCGCCGCGATGGCCGCCCGCACCGAGCGGATCAGCCTCGGCACGGGCGTGATCGACCTGCGCTACGAGAACCCCCTGTACATGGCCGAGGCCGCGGCCACCACGGACCTCATCTCCGGCGGCCGGCTCGAGCTCGGCGTCTCCCGCGGCTCACCCGAGGCCGCCCTCGACGGCCAGGCGCAGTTCGGCTACACCCTCGCCGAGGGGCGGACCTGGGCCGACGTGACCCGCGAGCGCGGACGCCGGTTCCTCTCCGCCGTGCGCGGTGAGGGCATCGCGACGCCGGACCTCACCTCGGGCTGGGCGCACAGCTCGCAGCCGCTGCGGGTCGAGCCGCACTCCCCCGGGCTCGCGGACCGGATCTGGTGGGGGTCGGGGTCCACGCCGTCGGCGGTCGAGGCGGGGCGCGAGGGGTACCACATGCTCTCCTCCACGCTCCTGCTCCAGGACGACGGCCGCCCCTTCCACGTCCAGCAGGCCGACCAGATCGCCCGCTACCGGGAGGCCTTCGCCGCGGCCGGCCACGCCGGTCCGGGCCGCACGGCGGTCACGCGCTCCGCGTTCGTCATCCAGGACCGGGAGGACGAGCTGTACTTCGGCCGCGAGCGGGCCTCGCGCGACTCCTCCGGCATGCTCGAGGGCGGCGCCGCCCGCTCCGGCCCGACCTACGCCGGGTCCGCCGAGGAGGTGGCGGAGAAGCTCGCCGCCGACGACGCCGTCGCCGCCGCCGACTGGGTCCTGTTCGCCAACCCCAACCAGCTCGGGGTCGAGTACAACGCGAAGATCTTCGCCGGCTGGGCGGAGGTCTGGCGCCTGCTCGGCTGGGATGCATGAGCGAGGCCGCGCCGCACGTCCCGGCCGCCGACGACGGCTTCGCCCGAGCCCGTCGCGCGCGCTGGGCCGTCACCGCCGCCTTCGCGACGAACGGCGCCCTGCTCGGCGCGCTCATCCCGCACTACCCGGAGGCGAAGGCCGCGTTCGGACTGGACCCGGCCGGGTTCGGCCTGCTCGTCATCGCGCTCGCCGTGGGCGGCACGCTCGCCGGGCCCCTGCCCGCGCCGATCCTGCGCCGGTTCGGCGCCCGCCGCGTCATGCTCGCCGGCAGCGTGGCCATCGCCCTGCTGACGACGGCGGCCGGTCTCGTCCTCGACATCGCCGGGGCGGGCGCGGGGGCCGGGCACGGTGCGGGCACGGCTGCGGGCTGGCCGCTGTGGGTCTTCGCGGGCCTCGTCCTGGCGTCGGGCGTGCTCGACGCCGTCGTGGACACCGCCCAGAACGCGCAGGGCCTGCAGGTGCAGACCCGGCTGGCCCGGCCCGTGCTCACGACCATGCACGCCGGCTGGAGCCTCGGAGCGGCCGCCGGTGCCGGGCTCGGTGCGGCGGTCATCTCCGTGGGCGGCCCCGCGGCCCTGCACCTGGGGCTCAACGGCGCCGTGTGCGTCGCGGTGCTGCTGGGGGTCCGGCGCCTGTTCCTGGCGGAGGCGCCCACGGACTCGGCGTCCGCCCGCGACGCCGCGGACCAGCCATCCGCGCCGTCGGAGACGTCCGCACCGCCCGCCCCAGCGGCCCGCAGCAGGGTGCTCCCGCCGCGTGCCGCGCTGGCCGCGCTCCTCCCCGCCGTGGTGATCGGGATGGCCGGGTTCGGCGTGGAGGAGTTCGGCAACGCGTGGGCCACCCTGTTCCTGATCACCGAGCGCGGCCTGGACCCGGCCGCGGCGGTGCTCGGCGCGTCGACCCTGCTGGGCGCGCAGTTCATCGGCCGCCTCGCGGGCGACCGCACCCTCGCCGCCCTGGGACGACGCGGGGCGCTGACGGCGGGGCTGGGCGCCGTCGTCGTGGGGCTGGGACTGGCCCTGGCGCCGCTGCCGGGGCCGGTGGCCGTGCCTGCCGCGTTCGCGGGGCTGGCACTGGCGGGGCTGGGCTGCGCCGTGGTGGTGCCCGTGGCCTATGCGCTCGGCGACGAGGCGCCCGGGCTCCGGCCGCAGACCGGGCTGGCGGTGACGAGCTGGTGCATGCGGCTGGCCGGGGTCGGGCTCAGCCCGGCGGTCGGGGCACTGGCCGGCGCCGTCGGTCTGGCGCCGGCGCTGACGGTGTTCCTGGGCCTGGCCGCCGTCGGGGCGGTGCTGGCCGCCCGGCTGCCCGCCGCCCCGCAGAGTGGTCACGACACGCCGTCTCGCGAGGGTGCACGCGGCGTGTCGTGACCACTCTGTGCCGGGGCCCGGCCCGGGGTTCGGCAGGAACCGCTCAGTCGTCGTCGACCTCGCCGGCGAGGGCCTGGGCCGCCAGGTGCTCCTCGGTCGCGGCCTCCCAGATCTCCTTGGCGGCGGAGCCGTTGAGCAGCACGAGCAGCACGAGCAGCACGCCCACGATGATGTCCGCCCAGCCCGACGCCGTCAGCACCGTGATCCCGGACAGGGCGATCAGCACGGCGCCGGCCACGAGGTCGTTGCGCGCCGCGAGCCACGCCGCCCGGGTGAGGGAGCCGCCGTCGGTGCGGACGCGGGACAGCAGGGCCACGCACACGAGGTTCACGAGGATCGAGCCGACGGCCACCCCCAGCAGCACGCCCGCGGCCGGCGGCTCGGGGTCCCCGACCTTCGTGGCCGCCATGACGAGCGCCGCCACGGCCGGCAGCACGATGATCCCGGCCATGACCTTGCCGATGACCGCCTGCCGGGCCGCCGTCCACCCCAGCGCCACGAAGATCAGCAGGTTGACGGCGAAGTCCTCGAAGAAGTCGACGGAGTCCGCCACGAGGGCCACCGAGCCGATCCCCAGGGCCAGGATGATCTCGACCACCAGGTAGGCGCCGTTGAGCAGGGCCACCGCGAGGACGGTGCCCCGCAGGGCGCGGGCGCGCCGGCGGTCCGCTGCGGCCGCCCGGTTCACGCGCCCGGCGCGTCGTCCACGAACACGTACGTGTCCACCAGGGTCCGCGCCGCGTTGCCGCCGATGAGCCCGTCCACGATCCGTTCCAGCGGGGCCATCGCCTCGTCCACCTCGATCTGCACGGGGTACTGGGCCACGAGCAGGGCGAGCAGGTCGGCCACGGCCTGCAGCGCGTCCTCCTCCCCCAGCTCCGGGTCCCAGCCCACGAGCACATCGGCCGGCGCGTCCTGGCGCTCCGGCGTGTAGGACACCGCGAACGCGCGGATGCGCCCGCCCTCGGCCTTCGGCGCGTCGCGGAGCACGACGGCGCCCGCGGCCCCGGTGGCCGGTCCCAGCAGCAGCTGCTGGGCGGCCCCGACGCTCAGGGTCGACGGGTCCCACGCGTGCACGGCGTCGTAGAACGCGGTGACCGCCTGCGTCAGCTCGACGGAGCCGGTCGAGGCCTCCTCGAGGACCACGCCGTCCGGGTGCTCCTCCCCGCGCACGTCCGGCAGGCCGATGGCCCCCGGGGCGATCGCGACGCGGCGGGAGCGCTGCACGGGGGTGAAGCCCTCGGCCACGAGGAACGCCTCGGTGCCGGCGGCCAGGGCGGCGGTCTGGGACCGCACGGCGTCCGTGTCCACGGGCGGGCGGCCCGTGGCACCGTCGGCCTCGGTCTGCGGGTCGGCGCCGGCCACGCCGGGCACCAGGGCGTCCTTGGCGAACCTGGCCTTCAGGGCCGTCGTCGGGATGGCGCCGGCGGCGTGCGCCTGTGCGGCGAGCCCCCGCAGGGCCGCCACGAGCGCCCGGCCGATGCCCCGGCGCCGCTCGGCGGCCGCGGTCTCGACGTACAGCCACAGCCGCCGCGGGTGCACGGACGAGGCGTAGACGACGCCGGCCGCCACCGGCACACCGGCGGCCTCGGCCACGAGCGCGCGGCGCCAGGGCCGTTCCGCGTCCTCGGCGAGCATCGCCCGGTCCTGGTGCTGCTGCGCGTTGGCCGGGTCACCCCACACCTCGAGCAGGGCCAGGTCGTCCCCGGGCCGCCAGGGACGCAGCACGATCTCCCCACCGGCGACCGCGGCGGAGTCGAACAGCGCGCCGCCGTCGTCGTGCCCCGCGGCCCCGGCGGCTCCCGTCACGTCCCCGCTCACTTGACCAGGCGCTCCAGCAGGTAGGACTTCACCTGGGACAGCGCCACGCGCTCCTGGGCCATGGTGTCCCGCTCGCGGATGGTCACGGCCTGGTCCTCGAGGGTGTCGAAGTCCACGGTGATGCAGAACGGGGTGCCGATCTCGTCCTGGCGGCGGTAGCGACGGCCGATCGCGCCGGAGTCGTCCGTCTCGATGTTCCAGAGGGTGCGCAGCTCCGCCGCGAGGGACTGGGTGGCCGGCTGCAGCTCGGGCTTCTTCGACAGCGGGAGCACGGCGGCCTTGACCGGGGCCAGGCGCGGGTCCAGCTTGAGCACGGTGCGCACGTCCACCCCGCCCTTGGCGTTCGGGGCCTCGTCCTCGGCGTAGGCGTCCACGAGGAACGCCATCATGGCGCGGGTCAGGCCGAAGGACGGCTCGATCACGTACGGGGTGTAGTGCTCGTTGTTGGCCTGGTCGAAGTACTGCATCTTGGTGCCCGAGTGCTCGGTGTGCCGGCCCAGGTCGTAGTCGGTGCGGTTCGCGATGCCCATCAGCTCGCCCCAGCCGTCGCCGCCGGTGAAGCCGAAGTCGTACTCGAGGTCGATCGTGGCGTCCGAGTAGTGGGCCCGCTCGTCCGCGGGGACGTCGAACTTCCGCAGGTGCGCGGGGTCGATGCCGAGGTCGATGAACCAGCCCCAGCAGTCCTCCACCCAGCGGTCGAAGTGCTGGCCCGCCTCGGCCGGCGGCACGAAGTACTCGATCTCCATCTGCTCGAACTCGCGGGTGCGGAAGATGAAGTTGCCCGGGGTGATCTCGTTGCGGAACGCCTTGCCGATCTGGCCGATGCCGAACGGCGGCTTCTTCCGGGCCGCGCCCAGCACGTTGAGGAAGTTCACGAAGATGCCCTGCGCCGTCTCCGGGCGCATGTAGTGCAGGCCCTCCTCGTTGTCCACGGGGCCGAGGTAGGTCTTGACCAGGCCCGAGAACAGCTGCGGCTCGGTCCAGGCGCCCTTGGTTCCGCAGTCCGGGCACACGATCTCGGCCATGCCCTCGGCCGGCCGGCCCTTCTTGGCCTCGAACGCCTCGAGCAGGTGGTCCTGGCGGTGCCGCCTGTGGCACTGGGTGCACTCCACGAGCGGGTCGGTGAAGGTCTCGACGTGGCCGGAGGCCTCCCACACCGCGCGCGGCAGGATGATGGAGGAGTCCAGGCCCACCATGTCCTCACGGGAGCGCACGAAGGTCTTCCACCACTCGGCCTTGATGTTCTCCTTCAGCTCCACACCCAGGGGCCCGTAGTCCCACGCGGAGCGCGAACCGCCGTAGATCTCACCGGCCTGGAACACGAAGCCTCGGCGCTTGGCGAGGTTGATGACGTTGTCCAGCGGGGACTTGGCAGCCATGGGGGCATCACTTCCGTACTCATCGGCGGGGCGGGAGGGGATCACGACGACGACGGCACCCGGCCGCCTTCGACGCGGCGGGCCCGTTCCGGCGCGGCGCGCCGGTCGATCCCGTCCAGCCTACCGGCCATGATGGACACCATGACCGAGACGAACGCACCCGACGCCCAGCCCCTGCCCATCCGTGACGCATCCATCCGCCTCGGCCAGGCGCTCAAGCTCGCCTCCCTCGTGGAGGACGGCGCCATGGCCCGCGACGTCGTCACCGACGGTCTCGTCACCGTCAACGGCGCGGTCGAGACGCGTCGCGGAGCCCAGCTGCACGACGGGGACGTCGTGGAGTTCAACGGCGAGGCGTTCGTGGTCCAGGCCGAACAGGCCTGAGCCGACGCACCGGCGGGCGGCCGCGGCGCCGTCGTCGAACAGGCCCGGTGGGTCAGCCGCGGGGCGGCACCATGTGGGCGAGGTACTCCTTCACGTGGCCCAGCTCCTGCTCGTTGATCGCGTGGCCGAGCCCGGCGTAGACGATCTTCATGAGGTCCACGTGGGCGTTCAGCCAGGCATGGGTCTCCTCGACCCGGGGCTCGGAGATGATCGGGTCCTCCTGGCCGCGGCCCCAGAAGACCTTCGGTCGGGCGCGGGCGACGTCGTCGTCGCGGGTGAACAGCTCGCGCAGCCGCGGCTCGGTGAGCTCCGGGTCCACCACGAAGCCGGACAGCGCCACGATGCACGCGTAGGCCTCCGGGTCCAGGCGCAGCAGCGACGTGGCCATCGCCATGCCCTGGGAGAAGCCGAGCAGGGAGACGGTGCGGAAGTCCCCGCGCACGGCCTGCACCCAGGCGTGCAGGGCCTCGACGGCCTCGCGGACCGGCTCGGCGGTGGAGCCCAGCTCGCCCGTGACCGGGTCCTGGGAGAGCGGGAACCAGGCGTGGGAGCCCGGCTGCAGGGGCAGGGGCGCGCGCACGGCGGCCACCGTGACGTGCTCGGGCAGGTGCGGGACAAGGCCGAACAGGTCGTCCTCGTTCGCGCCGTAGCCGTGCAGGACGATCAGCAGGTCCTCGGTGCGCTCGCCCTCGGGGCGCGACCAGCGGACGACGGGCTCGACGGCGGGGGTGGGGTTCGGGTTCACGCCCGCCAGCCTAGCGAGCGGCGCGGTCGGCCCCGCCCGGCGGTTGACCCCTCCCGCGCGGGGCGGGCAGAATCCTACCCGTGGGTAACCCATCTTCCTCCCAGCCTCCGCACGCCTCCGACGCGACCCCGGTCGACGACCCCGCCGCCCATCCGTGGCGCCGCTACGTCGCCATCGGGGACTCGTTCTCCGAGGGCATCGGCGACCCGGACCCGGACCGCCCCGGCTACCACCGAGGCTGGGCCGACCGCCTGGCCGAGGAACTCTCCCGCCTGACCCCGGCCGGTGAGGACCTGGCCTACGCCAACCTGGCGGTCCGCGGGAAGCTGCTGGACCAGATCGCCGAGGACCAGGTCGAGCCGGCGCTCGCCCTGCGGCCGGACCTCATCAGCGTCTGCGCGGGCGGCAACGACATCCTGCGCGGCGCGGACCCGGACGAGATCGCGGCCCGGCTGGACGCCGTCGTCGAGCGTCTGGCCTCCGACGGCGCCACCGTGCTGCTGTTCAACGCGACCGACGTGAAGGGCACGCCCGTCATCGGCCGCATCCGCGGCACCGTGGCGATCTACAACGAGAACGTGCGCACCATCGCCCTGCGGCACGACGCGCTGGTGCCGGACATGTGGTCGCTCAAGGACCTCGCCCGGCGGGAGATGTGGGCCGAGGACCGTCTGCACTTCTCCGCGCTCGGCCACCACACGATCGCCGCGATGGTGCTGGACACCCTCGGCGTGGAGCACGGCCTCGAGCACCTGCGCCTGGCCCCGCCGGCGCCGCGCACGTGGCGCGAGGCCCGCGCGTCGGACGCCGCGTGGGTGCGCACGCACCTGGCGCCGTGGGTGGTCCGCCGCCTCCGCGGCGTCTCCTCCGGCGACGGCGTCACGGCCAAGCGCCCCGTCCCCGAGCCGCTCTTCGGGGCGCCGATGCCGCAGGGCTCGGACCACACCGAGCCGCTGGACATCGTCGAGCCCTGAGCCCGGCCGGCGGGGGCCGGTGGCCGTTTCTCGAACGACAGTGCCGCGACACGCCGCCGTTTTCCGAACGAAAGTTCAGAGGGCGAGGGCGCGCTTGAGCGTGTCGGCCACCTGGCCGTATTCGGTGAGGAAGCCGTCGTGGCCGATGGGCGAGGCGATCGTGTGCACCGGCGGCCGCGCGGGCAGCGCCGCCGCGAGCGCCTCGGACTCGGCCGGCAGGTAGAGCCGGTCCGAGTCGACGGCGGCCACGAACGCCCGGCCGCGGTAGTCCGCGAGCGCCGCCGCCACGCCGCCGCGCCCGCGCCCGACGTCGTGGCCCATGAGGGCCTCGGTGACCACGAGGTAGGAGTTCGCGTCGAACCGGTCGGCGAGCTTGGCCGCCTGGTGGTCCAGGTAGGACTCCACGGCGTAGCGCCCGCGCCCGCCCGGCACCCCGACGACGGCGCCGAACGGGTCCTCGACGCCCTGCGGTTCCCGGCCGAACCGCTGGCCGAGCTCGCCGGCCGTGCGGTAGGTGGTGTGGGCGATGCGCCGGGCGATGCCCAGGCCGGCCACGGGGCCGGGGCCGGGGTAGTAGTCGCCGCCCTGGAAGTCCGGGTCGAGGCGGATGGCCGCGGTCTGCGCCTGCCCCCACGCGATCTGGTCGGCGGAGGAGGCCGCGGTGGCGGCCAGCACACCCACCCCGGCGACGCGCGCGGGGTGGGTCGCGGCCCACTCGAGGGCGCGGGCCCCGCCCATCGATCCGCCGATCACGGCGCGCCAGGCGCCGATCCCGAGGTGGTCGGCCAGGCGCCGCTCGGCCTCGACCGCGTCCCGCAGCGTGAGGAACGGGAACCGGGAGCCCCAGGGCCGCCCGTCGGGGGCCGGCGTCGAGGGCCCGGTGGAGCCGTGGCAGCCGCCGATCATGGCGGGGGCGACCACGAACCACCGGTCCGTGTCCACGGCGCGGCCCGGGCCGACGAGGGCGTCCCACCAGCCCGGCGTCGGGTCCTGCTCGTGCGCGGCCACGTGCGCGTCGCCGGTGAGGGCGTGCAGCACGAGCACGGCGTTGGAGCCGTCGGCGGCGAGGGTGCCCCAGGTCTCGTAGGCCAGCTCGACGTCGGGCAGCAGCCCGCCGGTCTCGGTGTGCAGCTCGCCGACCCGCAGGCGGTGGCGGCCGCCGCGGGGCAGCGCGGTGCGCGACGGACGCGTGGCGACGGCGGTCACGCCCGCTCCCCCGCGTCGTCGTCGCCGCGGCGGGCGGCGGCCGCGAAGCCGCGCTCGAGGTCGGCGAGGATGTCCTCGACGTCCTCCACGCCGAGCGAGAGCCGCACCAGGCCGGGGGTGACGCCCGCGGCGCGCTGCTCGTCGTCGGTCAGCTGGGCGTGGGTGGTGGAGGCCGGGTGCACGACGAGGGAGCGGACGTCGCCGATGTTGGCCACGTGGTGGTGCAGGGTGAGCCCGTCCACGAACGCGGCCCCGGCCTCGCGGCCGCCCGCGATCTCGAAGGAGACGAACGCGCCCGCGCCCTTCGGCAGGTAGCGCTGGGCCCGCTCGTGCCACGGGCTGGACTCCAGGCCGGCGTAGACCACGTGCTCGACGTCGTCGCGGCCCTCCAGCCAGCGCGCCACCGCGGCCGCGTTGGCCACCTGCCGCTCCATGCGCAGGGACAGGGTCTCCAGGCCGAGGTTCACCAGGAACGCGTTGAACGGGGAGATGGCCGAGCCGTAGTCGCGCAGCAGCTGCACGCGCGCCTTGAGGATGAAGGCCAGGTTGGCGCCGAGCGGCGAGCCCACCCCGAGGTCCCGCGCGTAGACGAGGCCGTGGTAGGACTCGTCCGGCTCGTTGAAGCCGGGGTACCGCTCGGCGTGCTGCGCGTAGTCGAACGTGCCGGCGTCGACGATCACGCCCGCGATGGCCGCGGCGTGCCCGCCGAGGTACTTCGTGGCGGAGTGGGTGACGACGTCGGCGCCGTGCTCGATCGGCCGCAGCAGGTACGGGGTGGCCAGCGTGTTGTCCACGATCAGCGGCACGCCGGCCTCGTGGGCGGCGTCGGCGACGGCGCGCACGTCCAGGACGTCGCCGCGCGGGTTGCCGAGGGTCTCGCCGAAGAACGCCTTGGTGTTCGGCTTCACGGCGGCGCGCCAGGACTCGAGGTCGTCCGGGTCGGTCACGAACGTCGTCTCGACGCCGACCTTGGCGAGGGTGTGCTTGAACAGGTTCTGCGTGCCGCCGTAGAGGCTGGCCGAGGCGACCACGTGGTCGCCGGCGCCGGCGAGGTTGAGGATCGCGAACGTCGTCGCCGCCTGACCGGAGGCCAGCAGCAGCGCGCCCACACCGCCCTCGAGCGCGGCGATCTTCTCCTCCACCGGGCCCTGCGTCGGGTTGCCGATGCGGGTGTAGAGCGGGTCGAGGTCCTTGAGGGCGAACCGGTCCGCGGCCACCTGGGCGGACGGGAAGTCGTACGAGGTGGTCTGGAAGATCGGCAGGGCGGTCGCACCGAAGGCGTGCTGGCCGACGGCGACGCCCGCGTGGACCTGCGCGGTGGAGAAGCCCCAGGCGTCGGGGGTCGGGGTGGGCTGGTCGGTCATGGCGGACCCTCCTGAAGGGTTCAGGGGCCGGACCCGTCCGCCCCGCCCGCCGGCCGACGTGCCGATCCGGGGACCGGCGTCGTCGAGGTGCCGGAGATGACCCGGCGCCGTCGAGAGGGGCCGTGGGATCGGCCCGCGCTTGCCGGCAACCGTTGTGGGGCCGGCCTGGTCGTCACCCGGGGCACCCCACCGCGGAAGGAGGGTTGCCGGTCAGCATGCCGGGGCCTGTTGCTGACTCTCGTGACCGTGTCTCCGAGTGTAGCCCGCCGCCCCGCCACGATTTCGTCACGCGTGTCACACGCGGATACGCTCTCCGCACGGGGGCGCCCGACCCGTCAAGGGCTCGACGCCCCCCGACTCGCACCAGGTCAACCCCCGGGGCAGCCCGGGAACGGAGAGGAACAGCGCAGTGCACACCTGTCGCATGGACCACGTGTCCTACGCCGCCGGCCCCGAGGGCCTGGACGCCACGGTCGCCCGCATCGCCGAGACGCTGGGCATCGAGCGGATCAAGGGCGGTGTCCACCCACGTTTCGGCACCCAGAACGCGCTCTTCCCCATGACGGAGGGGCAGTATCTGGAGGTCGTCGAGGCCCTGGACCACCCGGCCTCCCTCAGCGCGCCGTTCGGCCAGCTCGTGCGCGCCCGCACCGAACAGGGCGGCGGCTGGATGAGCTGGGCCGTGGCCACCCCGGACATCGGCCGGTTCGAGCGCCGCCTCGGCCGCGAGGCCGTTCCCGGCAACCGTCGCTTCCCGGACGGCCGCGAGCTGTCCTGGCGGCAGATCGGCATCAAGGGCACCCTCGCGGACCCGCAGCTGCCGTACATCCTGCGCTGGGCCGACGGCCAGGAGGACATGCACCCCTCGCAGGCGGCCGAGCCGCAGGCCACCATCGAGCACCTGAACATCGCCGGCTCCCCCGAGCGCCTCGCCGAGTGGCTCGGCGACGACGAGGACGGCCAGGTCCAGGACGTGGACATCGAGTACGTCGCGCCCTCCGGCACCCCGGGCATCGTCTCGGTCACCTTCCGCACCCCGAAGGGCGAGATCACGCTCTGAGCGCGGGGGCGGGGCCGCTCAGCCGAGCAGCCCCGCCCGCGCCAGCAGCGGGTAGCCGACGAACCCGACGGCGTCCAGCAGCGTGTGCGCGATGACCAGCGGCATCACCCGGCGCACCCGCAGGAACACGAGCGCGAACACCACGCCCATCAGGGCGTTGCCCACGCCCGGCCCGATCCCCTGGTACAGGTGGTACGCCCCGCGCAGCAGCGCGAGGGCGAGCACCACGACGGCAGCGCGGGTCGGCAGGTAGAGCCCCTCGGCGCTCACCCACGACGACGGCACGGCCGGCGCCGGATCGCGCGCCAGGCCCGCGTCGCGCAGCCGCTGCAGATACCCGAGCCGGTCGACGAGCCAGGCGCCCACGATGACCTCCTCCAGCAGTCCGTGCCGCAGCGCGGAGAGCAGCAGGACCGGCACCTGGTACCAGCTCTCCCCGAGCGCCGAGCCGACGATCGCCGTCGTGATCCCCAGGGCCCGGCCGGCGGCGTAGACGCCGAGCGTGCCCAGCCCGATGGCCGCGAACAGGCCCAGGCCCCAGGCCAGGTCGCGGCCGGGGCGGCGCAGGTCGAGGCCGAGCACCCGGAACGGGTTCCGGCCGCGCAGGTGCATCAGGTGCAGCACGAGGGCCACCGGCACCAGCGCGAACCCGATGCCGAGCAGCTGGTAGGTCAGGTCGAAGGCCCAGCGGTCGGCCAGAGCCGGGTTGAGGACGGTGGTCTGCTCCCCCAGCGGGGCCTGGGTGGCCTTGTCGATGAGCTGGACGATCGCGTAGACCGCCGACTTCCCCAGGGAGAGGCCGAGGACGATCGCGATCTCCCACCGCACCGTGCGCGCCGAGGGGGCGGGCAGCGCGGGGGCGGGTCGGACGGCCGGGCCGGCCGGGGTGCGGGACGTGCGCGGGGTGGCGGGCATGCCCCCAGTATCCGCCCGTCCCTCCCCCCCGGGCGCTTTCGAACGTGAGGAAGGGCCTATCTCCCGTTCGAAAGTCCCCATTCCCCCGATATCACGTTCGAAAGTCCGGGAGGGCAGAGGGAGGGTTAGCGTGGTCGTGTGGTCTCCCCGCCTGCCCCCAGCGAGCTCGAGCTGGTCCACCGCGCCCTGCAGCACCTCCGCCCCGGTCTCGACCCCGCCCTCGCCCGCCGGCTCCGCACAGCCGACTGGGCCGCGGCGTCCGTGGAGGAGGGCGGGCAGTTCCACCGCGTGCTCGTGCTCGAGGACGTCGGCGTCCTCCGGATGACGCGGGCCCACGAGGTCGGCGCCGCCCCGGCCGCGCGGTGGGCGCCCGAGCGGGACCCCGCGGCGCACCTGCCCCGGCGCCTGGCCCTCCTCGACGGACTCGCCGCGGCTTTGGCCGAGCGCCGCGTGCCCTGGGCCGTCCCGGTCGCCCTCTCGGACCCCGTCCCCGCGGGCACGGGCGCCGCGGTGCTGCAGCGCTTCCTCCCGGGCGGCCCGCACCCGCCGCACGAGGGCGATCCGGCCGTGCTGCGCGACGTCCTCGACGACCTCGCCGCCGTGGACGTCACCGACCCGCGGATCGCCCCGCACCTCGGCCGTCCGTTCGCCTTCCGCGGCCCGTGGACGTCGGAGCGCGCCCGGCACGTCGCGGCACTGCCGGGGGCGGTCGCCGCGCGCCTGGGCGCGTGGGAGGGGCACGACGTCGACGCGCGGCTGGGCGCCGAGGCGTGGCCGGACGCGGTGGCCGCCCTCACGGACGCGGTGACGGCGTGGACCGCTGCGCCGCCCGTGCCGCCGTCGCTCGTGCACGGCGACCTGGCCGGGCACAACATGCGCTGGCGTGCCGTGCCCGAGGACGAGGACCCGCGCGCCCCGCTGCGCTGGACGCTGGCCGGGGTGCTGGACTGGGACCTCGCGTGCGCGTGGGACCCGGCCCTCAACGTCGCCTACCTGGCGCTGTGGCACGGCGAGGACAAGGTGCCCGACCTGGCCCGGGACGCGGCCGAGGCGCGGCGGGCCCGCGTGTGGCTCGGGGCGATGGCCCTGGAGACGCTCGACGACGCGGCGGCCCGGGACGCGATCGTCGGCGGGCTGGCCGCGGGGTCCTGGCGGCGCCTGCTGCGCAAGACCCTGCCCCGCGTGGCGCGGGCCCTCACCGCGCTGGACGGCTGAGGGCCCGCGCGGTCGTCAGGACACGCCCAGGCGCTCCAGGACGATCTCGCGGACGCGGCCGGCGTCGGCCTGCCCGCGGGTGGCCTTCATGACCGGGCCGATGAGGGCGCCGACGGCGGCCATCTTGCCGCCCTTGATCTTCTCGGCCACGTCCGGATTGGCGGCGATCGCGGCGTCGACGGCCTCGGTGAGCGCGCCGTCGTCGGACACCACGGCCAGGCCCTTCGCCGCGACGACCTCCTTCGGGGCGCCCTCGCCGTCGGCCACCAGGCCGAGCACCTGCTTGGCGATCTTGTCGTTGATCGTCTTCGCGGCGATCAGCTCCTCGACCTCCACCACGTGCGCCGGGGTGATCCCCAGCTCGGCGACGGCGACCTCGCGGACGTTCGCCAGGCGGGCGATCTCGCCCATCCACCACTTGCGGGCGGCCGCCGCGGAGGCGCCGGCCTCCACGGTCGCGACGATCTCGTCCAGCACGCCGGCGTTGACGACGTCGCGGAACTCCTCGTCCGCGAAGCCCCACTCGGCCTTGAGCCGCTTGTTCCGCACGGCCGGCAGCTCGGGCATGGCCGCGCGCACGCGCTCGACCCACGCGGCGTCCACGTGCACCGGCACGAGGTCCGGCTCCGGGAAGTACCGGTAGTCGTCCGCGTCCGACTTCGGGCGGCCCGAGGTGGTGCTGCGGGTGTCCTCGTGCCAGTGGCGGGTCTCCTGCGTCACGGTGCCGCCCGCGGCGAGCACCGCGGCCTGGCGCTGGATCTCGTGGGTGACCGCGTGCTGCACGGCGCGCGTGGAGTTCACGTTCTTCGTCTCGGTGCGGGTGCCGAACTCGGTGGCGCCCTTGGGCATCAGCGAGACGTTCGCGTCGCAGCGGACGTTGCCGCGCTCCATCCGCGCGTCGGAGATGTCGATGGCCTGCACGATGTCCCGGATCGCGGTGACGTAGGCGCGGGCCAGCTCGGGGGCCCGTGCGCCGGCGCCGACGATCGGCTTGGTGACGATCTCGATGAGCGGCACGCCCGCACGGTTGTAGTCGACGAGGGACGCGGAGGCGCCCTGGATCCGCCCGGAGCCGCCCACGTGGGTGAGCTTGCCGGCGTCGTCCTCGAGGTGCGCGCGCTCGATCTCCACGCGGAAGACCTCGCCGTCCTCCAGCTCGACGTCCAGGTGGCCGTCGAAGACGATCGGCTCGTCGTACTGCGAGGTCTGGAAGTTCTTCGGCGTGTCCGGGTAGAAGTAGTTCTTCCGCGCGAACCGGCAGGTCTCGGCGACCTGCGCGTCCAGGGCCACGCCCAGGCGGATCGCGTACTCCACGACCTCACGGTTGAGCACCGGCAGGGTGCCGGGCAGGCCGAGGTCGAGCGGGGTCACGTTCGTGTTCGGCTCGTCGCCGAACGCGTTGGGCGCCGAGGAGAAGATCTTCGTGGCGGTGTTCAGCTCCACGTGCACCTCGAAGCCCAGCACGGGGTCGAAGCGCTCCATCGCCTCCGCGAAGTCCATGGTCTGCTCTGCGTGGCTCATGCCCGGCCTCCTGCCGTGGTCGCGGTGGTGGCGCGCTGCGCGCCCTTCTCCAGCTCGGGGGCCTCGGCCCACACCGGCCCGCCCCGGCGCTCCCCGACGAGGCGCTCGAGCGCGGCGCCGGCCTCGTACAGGCGCGCGTCCTCGCGCGCCGGCGCCATCAGCTGCAGGCCGTAGGGCAGCCCGTCGACGACGCCGCCCGGCACGGACATGCCCGGGATGCCGGCGAGGTTGGCCGGGATGGTGGCCAGGTCGTTGACGTACATGGTCATCGGGTCGTCCGTCTTCGCGCCCAGCTCGAACGCCGGGGTCGGGGCGGTGGGCGTGAGGATGACGTCCACCTGCTCGAAGGCGCGGGCGAAGTCCTCCTGCACGAGCGTGCGGACCTTCTGCGCGGAGCCGTAGTAGGCGTCGTAGTAGCCGGCGGACAGCGCGTAGGTGCCCAGGATGATGCGCCGCTTGACCTCGGCGCCGAAGCCGGCGGCGCGGGTGGCGCCCATGACCTGCTCGATCGTGCCGCCGCCGTCGGGCACCACGCGGTGGCCGTAGCGGACGCCGTCGAAGCGGGCCAGGTTGGAGGACGCCTCCGAGGGCATGATCAGGTAGTACGCCCCGAGGGCGGCGTCGAAGCTCGGGCAGGAGACCTCCACGATCTCCGCGCCGGCCTCACGCAGGGCCGCGACGTGCTCGTCGAAGCCGGCCCGGATGCCCGGGTGGAACGCCTCCGCCGGCAGGTCCGTCACGACGCCGACGCGCAGCCCCGCCAGGTCGCGGCCGCGGGCCGCGCCGGTCAGGTCCGCCGGCGCGTCGGCCAGGGACGTGGAGTCCTGCGGGTCGTGGCCGGCGATGACCTGCTGCAGCGCCGCGGCGTCGGCCACGGTGCGGGCGGCGGGGCCGATCTGGTCCAGCGAGGAGGCCATGGCGATGAGGCCGTAGCGGGAGACGGCGCCGTAGGTGGGCTTCACGCCGACCGTGCCGGTGAACGCGGCGGGCTCACGGACGGAGCCGCCGGTGTCCGAGCCGAGGGCGAAGGGGGCCAGGAAGGCGGCCACGGCGGCCGCCGACCCGCCGCCCGAGCCGCCGGGCACGCGGTCGCCGCCCCACGGGTTGCGGGTGATGCCGAACGCGGAGTGCTCGGTGGAGCCGCCCATCGCGAACTCGTCGAGGTTGGTCTTGCCCAGGATCGGGAGGCGGGCCTCGCGGAGGCGGGCCACCACCGTGGCGTCGTACGGGCTGAGCCAGCCCTCGAGCATGCGGGAGGCGGCCGTGGTCGGCTGGCCGCGCGTGACGATGTTGTCCTTCACGGCCACGGGCACGCCGGCCAGCGGGTGCAGGGCGTCGGCCTCGGGGCCGCCGGCGGCACGGATCGCGTCCACCTCGGCGGCGACGGCGAGGGCCTCGTCCGTGTTCACGTGGAGGTAGGCGCGCACGCCGCGGTCGCCGGCGGCGTCGGCGCGCACGTCGCCGTCGTGGGCCGCGATGCGGTCCAGGTGGGCCTGGACGAGCTCCACGGAGGTGGTGGTGCCGGCGCGCAGGCGCTCGGCCATCTGGAGCGCGGTGAGCCGGACGAGCTCGTCGGCGCCGAGGGTCGCGTTCACGTCGAACGTCTCGGTCATGGGGGTGATCACTCTCCGTCCAGGATGGCGGGGACCTTGAACTGGCCGTCCTCGGAGTCCGGCGCCTGGTCGAGGGCCTCCTCCTGCGTGAGCATGCCGGCCGGCACGTCTTCGCGGAACACGTTCTCCAACGCGATGGGGTGGGACGTCGGCGTCACGTCGTCGCCCGCGGCGGCCTGGACCGCGGAGACGTGCTCCAGGATCTTCTCCAGGTCGCCGGACATCGTGTCCAGCTCCTCGTCGGTCATCCGGATGTGGGCCAGGCGAGCCAGATGCTCCACCTGATCCCGGGTGATCTCAGGCATGGATCTCCTCGTGTGACGGGTCGGGGCGGGGTGGACGACGCCGGCGCGGCGGCGGCCACATCGGGGTCGAGTCTAGTGCCGGGGCCTGCCCGGCCGCGGCCACCGCTTCGGGGCGGGAAATCCACCCCACTGCGGCTCCCCGGGCCTGCATGACAGGGATCTCCCGCCCCGCATGGGGTCCCGGCGCCGATCTCCCGCCCGGGGTCAGTCCAGCGCGAGCCGGTAGACGAGGAACGGGCCGGTCTCGTCGGCCGGGTCGAGGTCCGGCACCACGTCCGCGAGGAGCCAGTCCCGCTCCGGGACGCGCACGAAGCCGGCGCGCTCGTACATCCGGTGGGCGCCGGTCATGGAGGGCATGGTGGTCAGCACGACGGCGTCCACGCCCTCCTCGGCGCGGGCCCGCGCCACGATCTCGGCCAGCAGGGCGCCGCCCACCCCGCGGCGGTGGAACCGCGGGTGCACGGCGAGCATGCGGAACTCGTACTCCCCGTCGCCGGAGGTCTCGGCCAGGGGCGAGCCGGGCGGGGTGAGCACCACGGACCCGGCCACCTCGCCGTCGACTTCGGCCACGAGCACCTCCGCGCGGCCGGCCCGGTCGGCCACGTCCATGAGGGTCTTCACGTAGGCGTCGTCGGGGGCGATGTGGCCGCCGTCGACATAGGACGCCAGGGTGAGCTCGGCGACCGCCTCGTGGTCCTCGGGGCGCAGCGGGCGGACGAGGGCGCTCATGCGTCGCCTCCGGCATGCTGGCGCAGCGTGTCCTTCAGGCGGGCGCGGGTCGCGTCCGTGGCCACGACGTAGTCGCGCCGGCGCAGCCAGGCGGTGGGCACGGCCTGGTGGGGGTGGCCGTCGCGCGACTCATGCATCCCCTCGAGGAACGTCGCGGCTGCCGGCTCCTGCCAGATGTTCACCCAGTAGGCGCGATCCCGCTCCTGCGCCGTCAGTTCCTTGACCAGCCGCCTCGTGAACGGGCAGCCCGGCCGCCAGAACACCACCACGCCGCCGCCCTCGACGTGCGCCTGCGCGCCGGCGAACGGCCGCGAGCGGACCCGGACCGCCCACCGGTACGTGACCGCGTAGCCGGCCAGGACGAGCCCGGCCACGATCATGCCGACCTGCTGCAGGCGCGTCCCGGCGATCATGAACGTCAGGCCGCCGGCCACGAACAGGACCGGGTAGAACCACGGGTCTCCGACGATCCGCCTCATGCCCTCTCCCCCGTCACGGCGGCCAGGGCGGCCGCGTCCACGTCGCCGGCCACCATCCAGTCGGGATGCGCCGTGCCGTCCGCCGAGGCGGGCCGCGTCACCGCGACGCCGGCCTCCTCCGCCACCAGCGCGCCGGCGGCCCAGTCGTACTCCTGCGTGCCGAACTCGGCGTACGCGTCCAGGGTGCCGTCGGCGACCATGCACAGGTCCAGCGCCGCCGAGCCGATCCGCCGCACGTCCCCGAACGCGGGCAGCAGGGCCGCGAGCGCCCGCACCTGCAGGGCCCGGCGGGCGGGGTCGTAGCCGAAGCCGGTGGCGAGCAGCCGCCCCGAGCGCCCCGGCACGGGACCGGTGAGCCGCACGGGGGCGGCGTCCCGGTCGGGCACGTCCACGCCCGCCGTCGTCGCGTCCGCGGTGCTGAAGGCACCCCGGCCCGCGCTCGCGAACCAGGTGCGCCCCAGCGCGGGCGCCGCCACGACGCCGGCCAGCCAGCGTTCGGTGCCCTCGGCCACCCCCAGCAGGTCGGCGGTCTCGGCGTCCACCGGGCCGGTGACGGCCACCGAGGTGCAGAACTGCGGAAGCCCGCGCACGAAGTTCGTGGTGCCGTCCAGCGGGTCGATGGACCAGCGGTAGCCGGACGGCTCGGCCGGACGGGTGGCGCCGTACTCCTCGCCGGTGATCTCGTCCGAGGGGCGGTAGCCGGCGATGACCTCCCGGACGGCCTGCTCGGCGCGGCGGTCGTAGTCGGTGACCCAGTCGGAGCCGGAGGACTTCGTCTGCGCGCCGATCTCCTCGACGCCCAGCGGGACGGCCGGGTGGTGACCGGTCCAGCGCCGGGCCAGGACGTCCGCGCCGGCGCGCGCGGCGGCCTTGGCGACCACGAGCAGGCCCGGGACCATGGTGCGCGCGCTCATGCCGAGGCCTCCCCGTCTGCGGCGCCGTCGGTGGCGTCGTCCGTGTCCGCCGGGCGCACCGCGTCCGCACCGCCGGCCAGCAGCGCCGTGAACCCGGCCTCGTCCAGCACGGGCACACCGAGGGACTGCGCCTTGTCCAGCTTGGAGCCGGCAGCCTCGCCGGCCACCAGGAAGTCGGTCTTCTTGGACACGGACCCGGAGGCCTTGCCGCCGCGCACGAGGATCGCCTCCTTCGCGGAGTCACGGGAGAAGCCCTCGAGCGAGCCGGTGACCACCACGGTCAGGCCCTCGAGCGTGCGCGGGGTGGACTCGTCCTGCTCGTCCTCCATGACCACGCCCGCCGCGGCCCACCGGTCCACGATCTCCCGGTGCCAGTCCTCGGCGAACCACTCGATGAGCGCGTCCGCGATGATCGGGCCGACGCCGTCGATCTCGGCCAGCCGGTCCCGGTCGCCGGCCTCGGCCGCCGCGCGCAGCGCCGCCATCGAGCCGAACGCCGTGGCCAGCGAGCGGGCCGCCGTCGGGCCCACGTGCCGGATGGACAGCGCCACGAGGGTGCGCCACAGCGGCTGCGACTTGGCCTTCTCGAGCTCGTCGAACAGGCGCAGCGTGTTGGCCGTGGGCGCGGACGGCTTCTTCGCGGTGCCGGCGGTGAAGAAGTACGGCTTGAGCGTGAACACGCCCGAGGGCACCATGCGGCCGTCCACCTTCGTACGGCCCTCGCGCCACACGCGGACCTCGCCGAGGGAGCGCTGCAGGTCCGTCAGCCCGTCCTCGCCGCGCGGGCCCGTGATCTCCTCCGGCGTGCCGGAGGCGAGGTCGAAGATCTGCGCCTCCGCCGTGATGGGGCCCGGGCCCTCGGGGCGCACGTGGCCCTCGTGCTCGGCCGGGTCCTCGCCGGGGCCCTGGACGAGCCAGCGGGCGGCCTCCTCGCCGAGCGCCTCCACGTCGAACGCGCCGCGGCTGGCCAGGTGCTCGACGCGGCCGGCCAGCTGGGCCGGGCAGGAGCGGGCGTTGGGGCAGCGCAGGTCCACGTCCCCCTCCTTGGCCGGGGCCAGCGGCGTGCCGCACGAGGGGCAGTGCGCGGGCATGACGAACTCGCGCAGCTCCCGGCCCGCCTCGATCGCCTTCTCGCGCAGCGGCAGCACGGGGCCCACGACCTCGGGGATCACGTCCCCGGCCTTGCGCACCACCACGGTGTCCCCGATCAGCACGCCCTTGGCCTTGACCACGTCCTGGTTGTGCAGGGTGGCCAGGGAGACGGTGGACCCGGCCACGGTGACCGGCTCCATCACCGCGAACGGGGTCACCCGCCCGGTGCGGCCCACCGAGACCGCGATGTCCCGCAGCAGCGTGTGCACCTCCTCCGGCGGGTACTTGTACGCCACGGCCCAGCGGGGCACGCGGGAGGTGTGGCCGAGGTAGCGCTGGTCCGCGAACGCGTCCGCCTTCAGCACGATGCCGTCGATCTCGTGGATCAGCTCGTGCCGGCGCCGGCCGTACTCCTCGATCACCGCGACGACGGCGGCCAACGCCTCCTCGTCCGCGCCCTCCACCCGGCGGGTGTAGGGGCTCACGGGCAGGCCCCAGCCCGCGAGCGCGTCGTACACCTCGTGCTGGGACTCCAGCCCGAACGCCTCGACCGAGCCGATGCCGTGCACGAACATGGCCAGCGGGCGCTGCGCGGTGACCGCCGGGTCCTTCTGACGCAGGGCGCCGGCAGCGGCGTTGCGCGGGTTCGCGAACGGCGTCTGGCCCTCCTCGGCACGGCGCGCGTTGAGCTCGGCGAAGGCGGCGGAGGACATGAACACCTCGCCGCGCACCTCGAACTCGGCGGGCCAGCCCTCGCCGGAGAGCTCGTGCGGGATGTCCCCGATGGTGCGCACGTTGGCGGTGACGTCCTCGCCCGTGACGCCGTCGCCGCGGGTGGCGGCCTGCACGAGCCGCCCGTCCCGGTAGCGCAGGGCGACGGCGAGCCCGTCGATCTTCACCTCCACGAGCCAGCGGGGCGCCACGCCCGGCCGCACCTGCGTCAGGGCCTGCGCCGCGCGGCGGAACCAGACCTCGAGCTCCTCGATGGAGAACACGTCCTCGAGCGAGTACATGCGGGCCCCGTGCCGGACGGGGGCGAACGCCTCCGAGACCTCCCCGCCGACCTCCTGGGTGGGCGAGTCGTTGGACACGAGCTCGGGGTGCAGGGCCTCGAGGTCCTCGAGGCGGCGGTACAGCGCGTCGTACTCGGCGTCCGAGATCTCCGGGGCGTCCCGCTGGTAGTAGGCGGTCCGGGCGGCGCGGACCCGCTCCACGAGGTCCTCGTACTCCGCCCGCAGGTCCGCGGCGGGGATGTCCTGCGGATCGGGCTGGGCGGCGGATTCCTTGGGGGTGCTCACCCGGCCCAGCGTAGTCGGCGTCCCGGACGGCGCACCCGGGTCAGGGGATGCGCACGAGCACCGCCGTGACGTTGTCCCGGCCGCCGCGCCACAGGGCGGCGCCGATGAGCTTCTCGAGGGCGTCCTCGAGGGTGTCGGCGTCGTCGATCAGCGCGCGGATCTCCTCGTCCAGCAGCTCGCCGGTCAGGCCGTCGCTGCACAGCAGTACGAGGTCCCCGGAGGCGAGGGGGACCTCGGCCACGTCCACCGTGAGCGCCTCGCGCGAGCCGAGCGCGCGGGTGATGACGTTGCGGCGCGGGTGGACGCGGGCCTCGGCGGGGGTGAGCTCTCCCGCGTCGACGAGCATCTGGACCGCCGAGTGGTCCACCGTGAGCTGCTGGAGCACCGGCGAGCCGACGGGCCGCAGGTACACCCGGGAGTCGCCGACGTTCGCCACGGCCCAGCGACCGCGTTCCGTGTCCAGGCAGGCCAGCACGGTCAGGGTGGTGCCGGAGCGCCCCAGCCCGGCCTCGACGACGGCGGCGTCCGCCTCGTGGATCAGGTGGCCGAGGTCCTGGGGCGTGTGGGCCGTGCCCGGGGCGAGCACCTCGGGGGCGCGGCGGCGCAGGGTCTCGATCGCGGCGGCCGAGGCCACCTCGCCGGCCTCGTGCCCGCCCATGCCGTCGGCCACGGCGGCGAGCACCAGCGGCTCCCCCACCACGGTCCACGCGTCCTCGTTCAGGTCGCGGACGGCGCCCACGTGGGTGGCGCCGGCGGCCTGGGGGCGCGGCGCGGACGGAGTCTCGGGGCGGGGGTCCACGGGGTCCTCGATCAGTCGGCGAGCAGGGTCTGGGCCGACCCGTCCAAGAGCAGGGAGGGGCGGACCTCTCCGAACCCGCGGACGATCCTGGGCGGCTGCGGGACGAGCACGAAGCGCTCGTCCCGGGACAGGGCCGCAGCGGTCATGGCGTCCACGAGCACGGTACCCGGATCGGCCAGGGACGTCAGCCGCGCGGCGAGGTTCACGGTGGGCCCGTAGATGTCCCCCATGCGGGAGAGCACCCGTCCCCACGTCAGGGCGACGCGCGCCGAGGGCAGCTCCTCGTCCGCGGCGATGGTCTCGGCCAGGGAGAGCGCGATCGCGGCGCCGGCCTCGGGGGTCTCGGCGTTGAACATGACCTCATCGCCGATGGTCTTCACGAGCCAGCCGCCGCCGGCGGAGATGGTCTCCGCGGCGAGGGACTCGAAGCGCAGCACCATGCGGGCCAGCGTCCGGTCGTCCATGGTCCGGGAGAGCGTCGTGTAGGAGACCATGTCCGCGAAGCCGACGGCGCGGGCCAGCGGCAGCGGCGCGTCCGACTCGGAGCCGTCGCGGCCCTCGGCGCTGGCCGCCAGCCCGGCCTCCACGCGCACGGTCAGGCGCTGGACGGCGCGGTTGAGCTGGCGCCGGTAGACGATCCGCATGGCCTTCTCGAGCGGTCCGACCATGTCCGGGAGCATGTCGACGACGGCCCGCCGCGCCTCCGGGTCCGTCAGGTCCTCGGAGGCGATCTTGTCCTCCACGAGCGCCTCGATCTGCCACACCACCATGCGGTCCGTCATCTGCCCGATCGAGCGGGCCAGCGAGATGGCGGTGTCCTCGTTCAGCGTCCCCGAGCGCACGAGCGTGAGCACGGACTCGAACGCCTCGATGTCCGCCTCGGTGAAGGCCTTGTGCCCCTCCGGCGACGTCGGGTAGCCCAGCGCACGCCAGATCTTCCGGGCGGAGGCCATCGAGACGCCGAGGCGCTGCGCCACCTCCCGTGAGGTGTAGGCGCGCGGGCCCACCACCAGGCCGGCGTCGAGCGTGCGCATCGCGCTCGTCCAGCCGGCGGGCTGGGCGGACCGCTCCTCGACGTCGCGGGCGGTCGTGTCCTCGGCCGGCGGGACGATCGGCAGCGGTGCGGTGTCCGGTGTCTCCGGACGGCTCATCGGAGGTCTCCTGTCGGGACGGGGGCGGGCCAGGTCCTGGTGCGGGCCTGGCGGGTGAGGTGGGCCAGGGCCTCCTCGAAGCGCGCGGCCTCGGGGACGTCGCGCAGCCGCCAGTGGACCTGGCGGGCGGGCTCCTGGAAGAGGATGTGCAGGTCTCCGGCGCCCGAGCCGCGGCGGCGCCGCTGCACGTCGGCGATGGACACGAGCGGCATGGCGGCCCCGGAGCCGCCGACGCCGGCGCGCTGGAGGATGCGGCGGTCGGTGACCACGGTGCGCCGGACGACCCAGCGCCACAGCGGACGGACGGTGCCGGGGAGCAGGACGAGCGCCGCGACCACCCACGCGGCCGCCTCGAGCACGGCGCGGTTCGCGGCGACGATCCCGGGCAGGTCGGGGCGTGCGAGCACGCCGACGGCCAGGCCGAGCAGGAACGCGACGGCCACGAGGACCGCGGCGGGGCGCAGCAGCGCGCGCGGGTGGGTGCGGGTGCGCACCATCACCTGCTCACCGGGCTCGAGTCGCACGGCGGTCACCTCCTGACCGGGACGGGTGTGTCATGCGCCGCGATGGACGTCTCCGCGCAGGTGGGCCACGTCCCCCGCACTGACCTCGGTCTCGATTGTGCCACGATCCGGTGTGACGTGCCTCACGCGCAGGGTGCCGCCGGGACCGAGGCCCACGGCCGTGCCCTCCAGCACGCCGCCGCCGGGCAGCTCGGCGCGCACCGCGCGGCCCAGCGTGGAGAGCCGGTCCGCCACGGCCGCCACGGCGGGGTGACGCCCGTCCACGGCCGCCGTCTGCCCCGCCACGCCCGCCGCGAAGCGGTCCACGGCCGCCACGACGGCGTCGCGCAGCTCGACCGCGAGGTCCCGGGGCGCGGGCACGGCGTCCGCGCCGATCCACTCCGCCAGATCCGTGGCGGTGTCCACCGGGGCGGCCCCGCGGTGGTCCAGGTTCACGCCCATCCCGACGGCGACGCCGGGCCCCTTGCCGTCCGAGTACAGTGCCACCGTGGCCAGCACGCCGCACAGCTTGCGCCCGTCCGTGGCGAGCACGTCGTTCGGCCACTTCACGTGCGTCGGGACACCCCGGGCCGCGAGGCGCTCGGCGACCGTGGCGGAGGCGACGAGCGAGAGCCAGCTCAGGTGGGCCGGAGAGACCGGCACCCCGCCGGACTCGGGACGCAGGTACACGGACAGGGCGAGCGCCGCCCCCGGCGCGGCGCTCCACACGCGGGAGTGCCGACCCCGGCCGGCCCGCTGGTCCGCGGTGGCCACGGCCGCACCGTGCCGGTGCCCCTCGCGGTCCAGCCGCGCGAGGAGCTCATCCTGCGTGGAGCCGGCGGAGTCCAGCCAGGTCAGGTCCGGTGTGGGGGCGTCGTCGGGGTGCATGCCCCTAGATATACACGGCGTCCCCGGGGGCGGGCTGGGCGGGCCGATCCGCCGCCGGGGCGCGCGGACGGGCGGTCCGGGCCGACGTCCTCGCCGTTTGTGGGCTTCCTCCAACGGAGGGCGTCCGCGGCGGCCCGTACACTGGCCGACTGAGCCTCCGCATCTGGCGGACCACCACAAGGAGGACGTGTGACCGATCCCGATCTGACCACCACGGCCGGCCGGCTGGCCGACCTGCATCGGCGGCTCGAGGCGACGGCCGCGCCCGGCGGCCCGGACGCCGTCGAGCGCCAGCACGCTCGCGGCAAGCACACCGCGCGCGAGCGGATCGACCTCCTCCTGGACGAGGGCTCCTTCGTGGAGCTGGACGGGCTGGCCGTGCACCGCACCACCGCGTTCGGCATGGACGCCAAGCACCCGGCCGGCGACGGCCTGGTGTCCGGCTTCGGCACCGTGGACGGGCGCCAGGTGGCCGTCTACTCCCAGGACTTCACCGTGTTCGGCGGCTCGCTGTCCGAGCGCAACGGCCAGAAGATCGTAAAGGTCCAGGAGTTCGCCGCGCGCAACGGCTGCCCCGTGATCGGCATCCTCGACGGCGGCGGCGCGCGCATCCAGGAGGGCGTGGCCTCCCTCGCCCAGTTCGCGGACATCTTCCGGAACAACGTCCTGGCCTCGGGCATGATCCCGCAGATCTCGCTGATCATGGGCCCCTCCGCCGGCGGCGCGGCCTATTCGCCGGCCCTGACGGACGTCGTGGTGATGGTGGACCAGACCTCGCACATGTTCATCACCGGCCCGGACGTGATCAAGACCGTCACGGGCGAGGACGTGGACATGGAGACCCTCGGCGGCGCCCGCTCGCACAACGCCACCTCCGGCACCGCCCACTACATGGCGTCCTCGGAGGAGGACGCGATCGCCTACGTGCAGGAGCTGCTCGAGCTGCTGCCCTCCAACAACCTCGCGGAGGCCCCGACCTTCGAGGCCGCGGACCCGGAGCCCACGGACGAGGACCTCGCCCTGGACGAGATCGTCCCGGACTCCGCCAACCAGCCCTACGACATGCTCGCGGTCATCGCCTCGATCGTGGACGAGGGCCACCTGCTGCAGCTGCAGGAGCTGTACGCGCCCAACGTGATCACCGGGCTGGCCCGCCTGGACGGCATGAGCGTGGGCGTCGTCGCGAACCAGCCGATGCAGTTCGCCGGCACCCTGGACATCGCCGCCTCGGAGAAGGCCGCGCGGTTCGTGCGCTTCTGCGACGCGTTCAACATCCCGATCATCACCCTCGTGGACGTGCCCGGGTTCCTGCCCGGCACGGACCAGGAGTTCAACGGCATCATCCGTCGCGGCGCCAAGCTGATCTACGCCTACGCCGAGGCCACCGTGCCGAAGCTGACCGTGATCACGCGCAAGGCCTTCGGCGGCGCGTACATCGTGATGGGCTCCAAGAAGCTCGGCGCGGACCTGAACCTGGCCTGGCCGAGCGCGCAGATCGGCGTGATGGGCGCCCAGGGCGCCGTGAACATCCTGTACCGGCGCGACCTGAAGGCGACGGCGGAGGCGGGCGGCGACGTCGACGCGCGCCGGGCCGAGATCGTGGCCGACTACGAGGCCGAGCTGCTCAACCCGTACCAGGCCGCCGAGCTGGGCTACGTGGACGCCGTGGTGCCCCCGCACGCCACCCGCGGCCAGCTCATCCGTGCCCTGCGCGCCACCCTGCACAAGCGCGAGGCCCGCCCCGCCAAGAAGCACGGGAACATGCCGCTGTGAGCGCCGCGCTGGGTCCGGGCACCCCGGACGAGAACGACGCGTCCACGCAGGCCACGCCGGCGCCGGCCGACCCGCTGCAGCTCAGCGGCCCGGAGCTGGAGCCGGAGGAGATGGCCGCGCTGGCCGCCGTCCTCGAGGCGGCCGCCGCGGCCCGGGCCGAAGCCGCCCGGCTCGCCGCCGAGGCCGCCGACCCCCGCCCCCTGGACCGCACGCTCCGCCGTCGCGGCGACCTGGGCCTGTGGGCCCGGCCCGGCCGCGGCCAGTGGCGTCAGGGCGCGGGCCCGCAGTGACCCGACGGGCGGGCGGCAGCGCCTAGAGTGCCGGTATGACCCAGCACACCTCCGAGGCCGCCGCCGACGGCGCCCGCACCCCGTCCGCCATCGACGCGCTCGCCGAGCGCTACGTGACCGACCTCCTCGCCCTGCATCCGGACACCGCCACCGAGCTCGGCTTCCCGGGCCGGGAGACCGAGTACACGGACTTCTCCCCCGCCGGCGCCCGCGCGGACGACGAGCTCAACGCCCGCCTGCTCGAGGAGCTGGCCGCGTTCGAGCCGCAGGACGAGACGGACCGCGTCACGAAGGCGGCCATGCAGGAGCGCATCGGCCTGGAGCGCGAGATCCACGCGACCGGCCGCACCGAACTGAACAACATCGCCTCCCCCGCCCAGGGCATCCGCGCGGTCTTCGACCTCATGCCCACGGACACCGCGGAGCAGTGGGGCCACATCGCCGGCCGCCTCGAGAACCTGCCGGCCGCCCTGCGCGGCTACACCGAGTCCCTGCTCGCCTCCCGCGACGCCGGCCACGTGGCCGCGGTGCGCCAGGTGGACATCGTGGTGGAGCAGGCCCGCGCCCACGGCGCCGCGGGCGGGTTCTTCCCGGGCCTGGTCGAGCGGGCCGAGGCAGCCGACGTCGTGGACGACGCCCTGGCCGCCCGCATCCGCTCCGGCGCGGACGCCGCCGCGCAGGCCTACCGCGACTTCGCGGACACGCTCGAGGCCGAGCTGCGCCCGCACGCCCCGGAGGCGGACGGCGTCGGGATCGAGTACTACCGGCTGGCCTCCCGCGTCTTCCTCGGCGCCGAGATCGACCTCGAGGAGACCTACCGGTGGGGCCAGGAGGAGCTGGCCCGCATCATCGCCGCGCAGCAGGCGGACGCCGAACGCATCCGGCCGGGCGCCACGATCGAGGAGGCGCGCGCGATCCTGGACGCGGATCCGGAGCGCACCCTGAAGGGCACCGAGGCCCTGCGCTCGTGGATGCAGCGGCTCTCCGACGACGCGGTCGAGGCCATGAAGGAGCACTTCGAGATCCCGGCCCCGATGGACCGGCTCGAGTGCATGATCGCCCCCACCCAGGAGGGCGGCATCTACTACACCGGCCCCTCGGACGACTTCTCCCGGCCCGGCCGCATGTGGTGGTCCGTGCCCCCGGGCGAGGACGAGTTCACCACGTGGGCGGAGACCACCACGGTCTACCACGAGGGCGTGCCGGGCCATCACCTGCAGATCGCCACCGCCATGATGAACCGGGAGAACCTCAACCTGTGGCGCCGCAGCTTCTGCTGGACGTCCGGCCACGGCGAGGGCTGGGCGCTGTACGCGGAGAAGCTCATGGAGGAGCTCGGCTTCCTCGACGACCCGGGCGACCACCTCGGCATGCTGGACATGCAGCGCATGCGCGCGGCCCGCGTGGTGTTCGACATCGGCTACCACTGCGGCTTCGACGCCCCCGAGTCCGAGGGCGGCGGCGCGTGGACCCCGGAGAAGGGCTACGCGTTCCTGGCCAAGCACCTGATGATCTCCGAGGGCCAGCGCCGCTTCGAGTTCACGCGCTACCTCGGCTGGCCGGGGCAGGCGCCGGCGTACAAGGTGGGCCAGCGCATCTGGGAGCAGATCCGCGCCGAGCACGAGCAGGCCGAAGGCGCCGACTTCGACCTCAAGGGCTTCCACACGCGGGCCCTGCGCCTGGGCGGCATGGGCCTGGACACCCTGCGGGAGGCGCTCGCGTGATCCCGCACGACGACGGCGCGGCCGGCCCCGGCACGGGCCTGCGGCTGGTGCTCGGCTCGGCCTCCCCCGGCCGGGCGGAGGTCCTGACCCGGGCGCGGGTGCCGTTCCACGTCGTCGTCTCGGGGGTGGACGAGGCGGCCGTGGGCGCGGCGGCGGGTGACCCGTCGCCGGCGGAGCTGGCGGGCCTGCTGGCGCAGGCCAAGGGCCGCGACGTGGCCGCCCGGGTGGCGGCCGCCGGCGTCGAGGCGCCCACGCTCGTGCTCGGCTGCGACTCCGTGTTCGAGTTCGAGGGCCGCGCCCACGGCAAGCCCCACGAGCCCGAGGTCGCCGTCGAGCGCTGGCGCGCCCAGGCCGGCCGGGAGGGTGTGCTGCACTCGGGCCACTGGCTGGGCCTGGTGCTGCCGGAGCCCGGGGCCGGGTCCGGGGTGGCCGCGGAGGCGGGCGTGGTGTCCGCCGTCGTGCGCTTCGGCGCCGTCACCGAGGCCGAGATCCAGGCCTACGTGGCCACGGGCGAGCCGCTGCACTGCGCGGGCGCGTTCACGGTGGACGGCGCGGGCGCGGCCCTCGTGGACGGCGTGGACGGGGACCCCAACGCGGTGATCGGACTGTCCGTGGCGTGGCTGCGGCGGGCCACGGCGGCCCTGGGTCAGGACTTCACCCGATTGTGGGAACCCTCCAACGCGCAGCGCTGATCCGGCGCGACAGGGCCGCGTGCCTCGGAGGGTTCCGCCACAACGAGTAGGGTGCTGGTCAGAGTCGGCGCCGTCCCGCGCCCTTCGCCCCACCGGGTGAGGGGCACGACCCCGGACGTGGCGCCCGCACCCCCAGCCGTGATCGTCCGAGGAGTCCATCGCCCATGAGCATCGCCGACGCACCGCAGGCCTCGGTCGTCCCGCCCGTCGACCCCGCGGCGGAGCGCCGGTTCTCCCGGGTGCTGATCGCCAATCGCGGCGAGATCGCCGTGCGCATCATCCGGGCCTGCCAGGATGAGGGGCTGACCTCCGTGGCCGTCTATGCCGAGCCGGACCGGGACGCCCTGCACGTGAGGCTCGCAGACGAGGCCGTGGCCCTCGGCGGGGAGACCGCCGCCGACTCCTACCTGGTGATCGGCAAGATCCTCGACGCCGCCGAGCGAGCGGGCGCGGACGCCGTGCACCCCGGCTACGGCTTCCTCTCCGAGAACGCGGACTTCGCGCGCGCCGTGATCGACGCCGGCCTCGTGTGGATCGGACCGCCCGCCGAGGCGATCGACCGGCTGGGCGACAAGGTCTCGGCCCGCCAGCTGGCCACCAAGGTCGGCGCCCCGCTGGCGCCGGGCACCACCTCCCCCGTGACCGGCACGGAGGAGGTCGTCGCGTTCGCGGACGAGTTCGGCTTGCCGGTGGCCATCAAGGCGGCCTACGGCGGCGGCGGCCGCGGCATCAAGGTGGCCCGCACGCGCGAGGAGATCCCCGAGTTCTACGAGTCCGCGGTCCGTGAGGCCGTGGCCGCGTTCGGCCGGGGCGAGTGCTTCGTGGAGCGCTTCCTGGACAAGCCGCGCCACGTGGAGACGCAGTGCCTGGCGGACGTGCACGGCGACGTCGTCGTGATCTCCACCCGCGACTGCTCGCTGCAGCGCCGCAACCAGAAGCTCGTGGAGGAGGCCCCGGCGCCGTTCCTCACGGACGAGCAGAACGCCCGCCTCGTGGAGTCCTCCAAGGCGATCCTGCAGGAGGCCGGCTACGTCGGCGCGGGCACGTGCGAGTTCCTCGTGGGCCAGGACGGCACCATCTCCTTCCTCGAGGTGAACACGCGCCTGCAGGTGGAGCACCCGGTCTCCGAGGAGATCACCGGCATCGACCTCGTGCGCGAGCAGTTCCGCCTGGCCCGCGGCGAGGCCCTCGGCTACACGGACCCGCAGCCCCGCGGCCACTCGATCGAGTTCCGCCTCAACGGCGAGGACCCGGGCCGCAACTTCCTGCCCGCCCCCGGCCGGCTCACCACGTTCCGCATGCCCAGCGGCCCGGGCGTGCGCGTGGACTCCGGCGTGGTGGAGGGCGAGACCGTCTCCGGGGCCTTCGACTCCATGGTCGCCAAGCTGATCGTCACCGGCGCGGACCGCCGCCAGGCCCTGCAGCGCGCCGCCCGCGCCCTGCGCGAGGCCGAGATCGTCGGCATGCCCTCGGTGCTGCCCTTCCACCGCGCCGTGGTGAGCGACCCCGCCTTCGCCCCCGAGATCGCCGGCTCGGAGGAGCCGTTCTCGGTGCACACCCGGTGGATCGAGACGGAGTTCGCGAACCACATCGAGCCGAGCGCCCTCACCCCGGCGGAGCCGGCCCCCCGCGAGGCGCGCCACACCGTGACCGTGGAGGTCAACGGCAAGCGTGTGGACGTCACCCTGCCCACGTGGGGCGAGGCCCTGCACACGATCTCCGGCGCCGCCCAGCGGGCCGGTGCGGGACGACGTCGGCCCCGCGGCAAGCGCGGCGCGCCGGTGGCCGCGGCCGTCAGCACGGACGCGCTGACCGCCCCGATGCAGGGCACCGTGGTGAAGGTCGCCGCCGAGAACGGCCAGACCGTGGCCGAGGGTGACCTGATCGTGGTCGTGGAGGCCATGAAGATGGAGCAGCCGCTCGCGGCCCACCGCGCGGGCGTGGTCAGCGGGCTCGAGGTCGAGCCGGGCCAGACGGTCACGGCCGGCACGGTGGTCGCCACCATCGCCGACGCGGAGTGAGCCGCCAGCGACGACGGCGGGGAGCGCCGTCGTCGCCGGCTGGTTCCACATGGTGGACGCAGGGGACGTGACTCTCGCAGATCGGCGTGATGAGGCCTAGCCTGACACGCATCTTCGTCTCACATCGTGGTCGATCGCGACCCCCTGTGCCCGTCATACCAGGGAGACACCATGTCCCACTCCACCCCGCCCGTGAACCCGGGCGCCCCCACCGCCACCACCGATCTCGCGTCGGACGCGGTCGCCGCTGCGGAGGAGGTGCCCCGCTCCCGGGTCATCATCGCCTCGCTCGTGGGTACCTCGATCGAGTTCTACGACTTCTACATCTACGCCACGGCCGCCGTCTCGGTGTTCCCGCTGATCTTCTTCGCGGGCGGTGACGACAACACGGCCCTGCTGGCCTCCATGGCCACCTTCGGCGCGGCGTTCGTCGCCCGGCCGCTGGGCGCCGTCGTCTTCGGCCACCTGGGCGACCGCGTGGGCCGCAAGACCACGCTCATCGGCTCGCTGCTGACCATGGGCATCGCGACGTTCCTCATCGGCCTGCTGCCCACGTACTTCCAGATCGGCCTGTGGGCGCCGGCCATGCTGACGCTGCTGCGCTTCTTCCAGGGCCTGGGGCTCGGCGGCGAGTGGTCCGGCGCCGCCCTGCTGGCCACCGAGTACGCCAAGGACGGCAAGCGCGCGCAGGCGGCCATGTGGCCGCAGCTCGGCGCGCCGATCGGCTTCCTGCTGGCCAACGGCCTGTTCCTCACGCTCGTGCTCGGCTTCGACCACGACTCCACGAGCCCGGTGCTCGACGGCCCGTTCCTCACGTGGGTGTGGCGCCTGCCGTTCCTGCTCTCGATCGTGATGGTGGCCGTGGGCCTCTACGTCCGCGTCAAGCTCGAGGAGACCCCGGTCTTCCAGCGCGCCCTCGACCGCGACCAGCGCGTGAAGGCGCCGCTGGGCGAGGTGTTCCGCCGCAACTGGTGGGAGCTGATCCTGGGCACCTTCGTCATGTACGCCACCTACGTGCTCTTCTACCTGATGACCACGTGGATCCTCTCCTACGCGATCGGCAAGCCGGCCAACGGCTTCCTGGGCGTCCCCTACGCCGAGTTCCTCGTGCTGCAGCTCGTCGGCATCCTGTTCTTCGCGGCGTTCGTGCCGGTCTCCGGCCTGCTGGCGGACCGCTTCGGCCGCCGCCCCACCCTGATCGTGATCTCGGTGCTCATGGTGCTGTTCGGCCTCTCGTTCGGCCTGTGGCTCTCGCCGGAGAACATGGGCGTGGGCGCGGAGCTGAACGTGCCGCTGATGCTGGCGTTCCTGGCCACGGGCATGACGCTCATGGGCCTGACCTTCGGGCCGATGTCCGCGGTGCTGCCCGAGCTGTTCCCCACGAACACGCGCTACACCGGCTCCGGCATCGCCTACAACGTGTCCTCGATCCTCGGCGCCGCGCTGACCCCGTTCATCGCCGCCTGGCTGGTGCAGAAGTTCGACGTCTCCTACGTCGGCTACTACCTGGCCGCCGCGTCGGCGATCACCGTCATCGCACTGGCGCTCTCCCCTGAGACCCGACACACGGACCTCGACACCGTCACCTCGGCCCGCGAGCGCCGCGCCGCGCGCTGACCCCGGCCAGCCCCTCCCGCCCGGGCCCCCGCCCGCACTGTCGAACGTGACATCGGCGGAATGGACGCTTTCGGTCGTGAGTTGGGCCCTATCTCACGACCGAAAGTCGTCTCTGGGTCAGATGCGCACGTGGAGGCGGCGCGCCGCCTCCGCGATCGACCCGGACATCGACGGGTACACGGTGAAGGTGTCCGCGAGGTCGTCCACGTGCAGCTTGTGCGTGACCGCGAGCGCGAGCGCGTAGATCAGCTCGGAGGCGCGCGGCGAGACCACCACGCCGCCGATCACGGTGCCGGAGCCCTGACGCGCGAAGATCTTCACGAACCCCTCCTCCGCGCCGGACATCTTGGCGCGGGGGTTGGTGTGGAAGTCCAGGCGCAGCACGTCCGCCTGGTACTGGCCGGAGTCCACCTGCGCCTGCGAGACGCCCACGGTGGCGATCTCCGGCGAGGTGAAGATGTTCGAGGCCAGCAGGTGCGGGCGCAGCGGCTTGAGGGCGTCGCCGAGCAGGTGGGCCACGGCGATGCGCCCCTGCATGGCCGCCACCGAGGCGAGGGCGAGCTTGCCCGTGCAGTCGCCCGCCGCGTAGATGCTCGGCACGGACGTGCGGGAGACGCCGTCCACGAGCACGTGGCCGGAGCCGGACAGCTTCACGCCCACGTCGTCGAGGCCGAGGCCCGCCGTGTTCGGCACGCCACCGACGGCCACCAGCGCGTGGGAGCCCTCGATCGACGGGGTGTCCTCGGCCCCCTCGCCGGAGAGGTGCACGCGCACGCCGGTCTCGGTCCGCTCGACGGACTCGGCCCGGGAGCGGGAGACCACCCTGAGGCCGTTGCCCTTGAAGACCTTCTCGAGCAGCTCGGCGGCGTCGGCGTCCTCGCCGGGGAGCACGCGGTCGCGCGAGGAGACGAGGGTGACCTTGGCGCCGAGGCGGTTGTAGGCCGAGGCGAACTCGGCGCCGGTGACGCCGGAGCCCACGACGATCAGGTGCTCGGGCAGCTCCTTGAGGTTGTAGACCTGCTTCCAGTTGAAGATCCGCTCGCCGTCCGGGACGGCGGTGGGCAGCTCGCGGGGGCTCGCGCCGACGGCCACGAGGATCGCGTCCGAGGTGATGATCTCGGGCTCGGCGCCGGCGTCGGCGTCGTCGAGGGCGCGGACGGACACCTCGTGGGGGCCGACGACGCGGCCCACGCCGTCGATCACCCGGACACCGACCCGCGCGAGGCCCGCGCGGATGTCCGAGGACTGCTCGTGGGCCAGGTTCAGGATGCGGTGGCCGACCCGGCCCATGTCCGCGTGGGCCTCGGCCCCGCCGAGGTCCACCCCCAGGTCCACGGAGGCGCCCACGCGGCGCATCGAGTCGGCGGCGGCGATCAGCGTCTTGGAGGGGACCACGTCCGTGAGGACGGCCGCGCCTCCCACCCCCTGGCGCTCGACCAGGGTCACGCGGGCGCCCAGCTTCGCGGCCACCATGGCGGCCTCGTAGCCGCCGGGGCCGCCGCCGATGATGGTCAGGGACGGGATGAAGGTGCTGTTTTCCTCGGTCACGGGCTCCATTGTGTCCGCCGCGGACGGGAAAGTCCTAGCCCGCGGCCACGGGACACCGCCTAGACTCCACGACGTGACCGACCAGACCAGCATCCCCTCCCCCGACTCCCCCCTGACCGGCGACCACCCGGGCTTCGCCGAGGCACGCGCGGCCGCCGACACCATCGCCCGGGCGACGGGCGTGGCGGAGCACCGCGTCGCCGTCGTCCTCGGTTCCGGCTGGGGCGAGGCCGCCGGCCTGATCGGCGACGAGGTCGCCGCCGTGCCGCTGGCCGAGGTGCCCGGCTTCCACGCCCCGAAGGTGCCCGGCCACAACGCGGTGATCCGCTCGGTCCGACTGCCGGACGGCACGCACGCCCTCGTCTTCGGCTCGCGCACGCACTTCTACGAGTCCCGCGACGCCCAGGCCGTGGCGCACACGGTCCGCACCGCCGCCGCCGCCGGGGCGCGCACCGTGGTGCTGACCAACGGCTGCGGCGGCCTGGACCCGGAGATCGCCCCGGGCACCCCCGTCCTGATCGCGGACCACATCAACCTCACCGGCGCCACCCCGCTCGCCGGCGCCACGTTCGTGGACCTCACCGACCTCTACTCCCCGCGGCTGCGCGCGATCGCCCGCGAGGTGGACCCGTCCCTGCGCGAGGGCGTGTACGTCCAGTTCGCCGGCCCGCAGTACGAGACCCCCGCCGAGGTGCGGATGGCGCGCACCCTCGGCGGCGATCTCGTCGGCATGTCCACGGCACTGGACGCGATCGCGGCCCGTCACGCCGGGCTGGAGGTGTTCGGCATCTCGCTGGTGACCAACCTCGGCGCCGGCATCTCGGAGACGCCGCTGTCCCACGCCGAGGTCGTGGAGGCCGGTCAGGCCGCCGGCCCGCGCATCGCGCGCCTGCTCGCGGACATCGTGGGGCGGCTCTGATGCCCGCGCATCCCCCGCACGACGACGTCGCCGCGCTGCCGGAGGACGTCCTCGCCCGGGCTGAGCGGTGGGCGGCGGAGGACCCCGATCCCGCGCACCGGGACACCCTGCGCGCCGAGCTCGACGCGGCCGCCGGCGTCGGCCCGGAGGCCGCGGCCGCCCGGGCGGCGCTCGCCGCCCGCTTCGCCGGGCCGCTCGCCTTCGGCACCGCCGGCCTGCGCGCGGAGGAGGGCCCGGGCGAGTCCCGCATGAACCGGCTCGTGGTGCGCCGCACCGCGGCCGGTCTGGCCGCCCACCTGTGGGACGGCGTCGGGCGGGACGCGGCCCCGCCGCTGGCCGTCGTCGGGTACGACGCGCGGCACGGTTCGGCCGCCTTCGCCGCGGACACGGCCGGCGTCCTGACGGCCGCGGGTGTGCAGACCGTCCTGCTGCCTGATCCGCTGCCGACGCCGGTGCTCGCCTTCGCGGTGCGCCATCTCAGCGCGGACGCCGGCGTGATGGTCACGGCCAGCCACAACCCGCCCGCGGACAACGGCTACAAGGTCTACCTCGGCGGGCGTCTCACGGACGAGGCGGGTCGGGGGGCGCAGATCGTCTCCCCCGCGGACGCGCAGATCGCCGCCCGCATCGACCACGCGGCGTGGGCCGCGGACATCCCGCTCGCCGACGACGGCTGGACCGTGGCCGGGCCGGACCTGCTGGAGGCCTACCGCGCGGCGGCCCTCGGCGTGCTCGACGACGACCGGCACGGCCACCGCGACCTGCGCGTGGTCTACACGCCCCTGCACGGGGTGGGCGGCGCCGTGGTCCCGGGCCTGCTCGAGGACGCCGGCTTCGGCCCCGTCCACGTGGTGGCCGAGCAGGCCGCCCCGGACCCGGCCTTCCCCACGGTGGCGTTCCCCAACCCGGAGGAGCCGGGGGCGATGGACCTCGCCCTCGCCCTGGCCGCCGAGGTGGACGCGGACCTGGTGATCGCCAACGACCCCGACGCCGACCGCCTGGCCCTGGCCGCGCCCGTCACCGACGCGCACGGCGTCCGTACGTGGCGGATGCTCTCGGGCGACGCCGTCGGGACGCTGCTGGGCGCGCACGCGATGCCGGCCCTGCACGCGGCCGGCCGCAGCGCCGCGAACTCCGTGGTCTCCTCCCCGCAGCTGGCCGCCCTGGCCGAGGCGAAGGGGGTGACGCACCACGTCACGCTGACCGGCTTCAAGTGGATCTCCCGCGCCCCGGACCTCGGCTTCGGCTACGAGGAGGCCCTCGGCTACTGCGTGGACCCGGACATGGTGCGGGACAAGGACGGCATCACGGCCGCCCTCATGGCCGCGGAGCTGGCCGCCGCCCTCAAGGCGCAGGGACGCGGCCTGACGGACGCCCTGGCGGACGTCGACGCGGTCACCGGCGCCATGCCCAGCGCCCAGGTCTCGGTCCGCGTGGCGGACCCGTCCCTGATCGCCCGCACCATGACCGCCCTGCGTCAGCAGGCCCCGGCCACGCTCGCGGGCGAGCCGGTCACCGTGCACCGGGACCTGGCCGCCGGCGGGGACGGGCTGCCGCCCACGGACGCACTGCTGTTCGCCACCGACTCCGGCACCCGCGTGCTCGTGCGTCCCTCCGGCACCGAGCCGAAGCTCAAGTGCTACCTCGGCACCCGGGACGCCGACCCGGCCGCGGCCGCCGAGCGGCTCGAGGCGCTGCGGGCCGAGGTGACGGCCCTCGTGGGCGGCTGAGCCTCGGTAGGCTGGTGGGCATGACCGTCTCCCTCACCACCGCCGAGCTGGCGAAGTACATCGACGCGACCGCCCTGAAGGCCGACACCTCGGAAGCGGACGTGCGCCGCCTCGTAGCCGAGTCCCGCGAGGCCGGGGTCAAGAGCGTCTGCATCAACCCCGTGTGGGTGCCGCTGGTGGCCGCCGAGCTCGCGGGCTCGGACGTGCTGACCTGCACCGTGATCGGCTTCCCCCTCGGCGCCAACGCCTCGGAGGTCAAGGCCTTCGAGGCCCGGCAGGCGATCGACGCCGGCGCGGACGAGGTGGACATGGTCCTCGACATCGCCGCGGCCCGCGCCGGGGACCGCGCCCGGCTCGTCGCGGACGTCCGCGCCGTGGCCGAGGCCGCGCATGCGGGCGGCCCCGCGGGTGAGGGCGGGGCGCTGCTCAAGGTGATCGTGGAGACCGCCCTGCTGGACGACGACGCGATCGTCCTGGCCTGCGAGGCCGCGGTCGAGGCCGGGGCGGACTTCGTCAAGACCTCCACGGGCTTCTCCACCGCGGGCGCCACCGTCGAGCACGTCGCGCTGATGCGCCGCACCGTGGGCGAGGACATCGGAGTGAAGGCCTCCGGCGGGGTGCGCACCCGCGCGGACGCCCTGGCGATGATCGAGGCCGGCGCCACCCGGATCGGGGCCAGCTCCGCGCTTGCTATCCTGGGATCCGACTGACTCGCATCACTTCGGCCGGGCGTCCGCCCCGGCCGGGACCGCACCGAAGGAGCATCACGTGATCCGCAACGGCAAGGCCATCGACCACTCCAACGTGGGCGGCGTCTGGGGTTCCCTGATCGCCTTCATCGTCGCCTTCGGCGTGTTCCTCGGCTGCCTCTACGCCATGGGCTTCTGGTCGCTCGAGTCGGTCTGGGTCCCCGGCCTGATCGCGCTGGCCCTGGCCACCGTGGCCTTCATGATCCCCCAGGTGTTCCTGGGCCGCAGCGACACCGTGGACACCACCGCCATCCACACCCGTCCCGCCGTCGAGCACGCCGCCGCCGGCGCCCACGCCGTCGAGACCGGCGCCGCGCACCGCTGAGCCGTCCCGGAGTCGAGGATCGCTGACACCGGTCGTCCGGCCGCCACGCGCCGAAGGGCGTCCACCCGCAACACGGGGGTGGACGCCCTTCGGCTTGTCTCCATCGCGGCGGTGGTGCTGGGTCACGCGTACCTGACGGACCTCACCTTCAGCCGGTACCTGGAGATCTGGCGGATGCCGCTGTTCTTCTTCCTCACCGGCTACTTCTGGACGCGCGGCCGCCCCTGGGCCAAGGACGTGCGGGGCCGCTTCCGGAGCCTGATGGTGCCGTATCTGGTGTGGGCGGCGCTCATGTCCGTGGCGGCGTTCGCGTGGTTCGCCGACGACCCCGACCTCCTGCGGCGCCTGATGCTCACCGGCTGGTACGGGGGCGCGGACCAGGAGCCCCCGTGGTGGGCGTTCTGGTTCATCTCCGTCCTGTTCTTCACCACGGTGCTGCGCCGATTCCTCGAGCGCTTCCCGTCCGCCGTCGCCTGGGCGGTGGGCCTGGCCGGGCTGGCGTGGGCCCACCTCGTTCCGGACTCCGCGATCGCCCGCACGCCGCTGGGCGTCGGGCTGGCCCTGCCCTGCCTGCTGTTCGTCCTCAGCGGCGAGATGTTCCGCCGCCACGTCCAGCCGCACGTGCGGCGCCATCGGACGCTCATCGGCGTCGGCCTGGTGCTGCTCGGGCTGGTCGCGGTCCGGCTGGGCCTGGAGCCGCCCAACATCAAGTTCGGCGGCTTCGGCACGCCGGTGCTCACCCCCGCCGTGGGCGTCCTGATGTCCGCGGGGATGGTGCTCGTGTTCGGTTCCATGGTGGAGAGGCTGCTGCGCTCCTTCGCCCGACGCACCGGGACGGGTCAGGCCCTGCGCCGCGTCATCACCGCCCTGGTCCGGACGGGCACGGTGGTGGTGCTGCTGCACGGCTGGGTGCTGATGTGGATCATGCGCCACGGCGTGGAGGACAACTTCGCCAAGTTCGCCCTCGCGCTCGCCCTGAGCTGGGTGGCAGGCCTCGCCCTGCTCGCCACCCCCCTGTCCAAGCCGTTCACGGGGGCGCGCCGCCGCTGGTACCCGGTGCACCGCCTGCGACGCGTGGAGCCCCCGCACCCCGTCACGTCCGCGCTGCCGCGCGTCACGACCGCCTCGGAAAGGACACACCCATGAGCAGGGATCATCGCCCCCCGATCCGCAATCCGTTCCTGCCGCCGACCCCGGAGGAGCTCGAGGTGCCGGCCCGCGACGGCGGCCACCCGGCGGGTGACGGCGGTGACGTCGGCGCCCCGGCGGCCTCCACGGCGCGGGAGGATCGCCTCGCCGAGTTCCGGCTCGGCTCGGCGTTCCGCCCCCACCCGGCCGACCCCGCCGCGCCGCGGCAGCGTGCGACGCCGGTCGAGCGCACGGCGGCTCCCGAGACCGCCGCGGCTCCTGTGCCGGCCGCGCCTGCCTCACCGGCCGCCAGTGCCCCCGGCGTCCTGCCGAGCGCCCGCGTCCTCGTCGTGTGCACGGGCAACATCTGCCGCTCCGCCTACGTGCAGTACGCGCTGCAGGCGCAGCTCAACGCCCTGCTCGGCGACCGGGGGCGCGCGGAGGTCACGAGCGCGGGCACGGAGCCGAACCAGGCGCTGACCGTCCCCGGACCGCTGCTCGACCTCGCGCCGAGCCGCCGCGTCCGCGCCGCGCTGACACACCATCGACCGCAGCAGCTGACCGGACGTTCGCTGGCGGGCCAGGACCTCGTGCTGACCGCGACGGACGACCACCTGGACGAGGTGCTGCGCGAGGACCCCGCCGCGGTGCGCCGGACCTTCACGATCCTCGGCATCGGCACCCTCCTGCGCGACCACGGCGAGGAGCTCGCCGCTGCGGTCCCTCCGGGCGCGGGCGTCACCGCGCTCGTGACCGCGCTGGCGGAGCTGCGCTCCCGCCTGATCGCCCACGGGGAGCAGCCGGACGCGGATCTGCCGGACCCGTTCCGCGGCCCCGCCGAGGGCTACGCCGCGATGGCGCAGACCGCGCAGCCGATCGTCGAGCTGCTGGCGTGGGAGATCGCCCGGGCCCTGGACGGGGACCTCGTGGAGGACGAGGACCCGACGGGCGCCTGACCGGCCGGCCTCAGAGATCGGGGACAGCGCCGCCTCCACTGCCACGCGCAGGGGGTGCGCAGCCGGGGGCGGACAGGCGCAGCCTAAGAATGCGTAGGCGCCGAGGATGGCGAGGACGAGCACGACGCCACCCCCATCTGCGGCGTCGACCAGAGCCACAGGACGGCGCACGCCAAGCCCGCCATGGAGGTGCGGAGCCCGTGAGGAAGACGCACACCGCGGCGGTGACGAGCAGGGCCACCTTCCACCGCCGCGTCCGCACCAGAGCGAGCGGCAACTGAGCCGACCGCGGGCGATGCAGTCAACACGACCGATGAAACCCGCGATCCGCACCCACCAGCGCAACCAGTCCAGGTCTGGGATGCCCTACGGCAGGGGGACGATCGCGGGGAACGGCATGCTCGGTGAACATGGAGAATGGAACTCTACAGGTGGATCTAGACAGGTCGCACAGCTCATCGCCAGTCCTGCCACGCGTTCATGGATGGCACGTCGGCACGGAGCGCCCGGGAGCGTGCGGGTCTCGCGCCGTCAGTCCACGAATCCACCTGAATCCCCTTTCACTTTGCACCGGGTATCCGGCACAGTCACCACCGGGCCCTCCTTCCGGTGGACTAAGCTCGCGGCCATGGGGGAACGAGCGACGGGACAGCGACCGGCCGCCCCGCCGTCCTTGGACCTCGAGGTCCGCGTCCGCCTCGCCCACGCCCGCATCGCGCATCTGCTGGACCGGGCCGGCATCCGCGGCCTGCACGTCAAGGGCTACGCCACCGAGCCCGGCGTCTACCCCGATCACCGCCGCAGTTCGGACGTGGACCTGCTGGTCCATCCGGCCGATGCCGCCGCCGTCACCGCGCTCCTGCGCTCCCACGGCTGGGAACCGGTCGCCACCTTCTCGGAGGGGTCGATCTTCCAGCACGCGGCCACGCTCTGGCACGACCAGCTGGGCTATGTGGACGTGCATCGGCTCTTCCCCGGCCTCGGAGCGTCCCCCGAGACGGCCTTCGACGCCCTGTGGAGCGAGCACATCCACCTCGTGATCGCCGGCCGGCCCGTCCCGGTGCCGAGCCCGCGCCACCAGCGGCTCGTCGTGATCGTCCACGCGGCCCGCGACCCGTTCCGCGGTGGCCTCGACGTCCGGCACATCCGGGCATCCCTCCCCGCCGAGAGCTGGGCCGCCCTGCGCGAGGAAGCCCACCGGCTGGACGCGGGCGCGGCCTGGCACGTCGCCACGGGCGAGGCCGCCGACGGCGTCGACACCCGGCAGCTGGCCCTCTTCGCGGCGCTGCACGAGAGCCAGAGCGGTCTCGAGCTGTTCCGCACCCGGTGGCGGTCGGCCGCCACGGTGCGGGAGCGGGCCGAACTCGTGGCCCGCACGATCCCGGTGAACCGCCCCCATCTGCAGATGCGCCTGGGCCGGCCTGTCACCCGTGCGGACCTGTGGCGCGAGCAGCGCGCCCGGCTCGGCGCACTCGCCGCCTGGGCCTGGACGAGGGCGGTGCGCCGTGACCGTTGAGACCACCGAGGGCTGGGCGCTCGCCCCCGGCATCGCATGGGCCCGCATCGCCGGCGGCCAGGCCGCCGTCATGACGCTCGAAGCCGGTCAGCCGCTGGTGTTGGGCGCCTCGGGCGACGTGATCTGGGACGTCCTCGTGGGCGGCCGCACCCCGGAGGACGACCTGGTCGCGGATCCGCCGGCGCCGCTGTCGACGACGGACGTCACGGTCCAGGTCGCGGAGGCGTTCGGCCTCGCCCCCGCCGACGTCGCGGCCGACGTCCACGCCTTCCTTGAGATGCTCGAGGCGCACGGCGTCCTCGTCCGCGTGAGGAAGGCCTGACCCGTCTCAGCCCTCCGGCGTGAAGATCGCGTCGACCACCTGCTGCGCCCACTCGAGCAGCGGGACGTCCACGAGGTCTTGACCCATGACCGGCTTGGTCTTGGGACGCGGGATGAGGACGCCGTTCAGGGCCGGCTTGAGCTGCGCGCCCTTGTACATGCGGGTCAGGCGCATCTGACGGGACTCCGGCAGGTCCGCGGCGGGGCCGAACTTCACGTTCTGCCCCAGCAGCATGACCTCGGTGACGCCCGCGGCTCGGGCCCGGTTGCGGAACCGGGCGACGGCGACGAGCGCCTCCACCGGCTCCGGCAGCGGGCCGTAGCGGTCCTTGAGCTCCTCCACCACGGCGTCCACGGCGGCGTCGTCCGCGGCCTGGGCGAGGTTGCGGTACATCTCCAGGCGCAGCCGCTCCCCCGGCACGTAGTCGTGCGGCAGGTGGGCGTTGACCGGCAGCTCCACCTTCACCTCGGCGGGCGCGGTGTCCTCCTCGCCCTTGAAGTCGGCCACGGCCTCGCCCACCATCCGCAGATACAGGTCGAAGCCCACGCCGGCGATGTGGCCGGACTGCTCGCCACCCAGCAGGTTGCCGGCGCCGCGGATCTCGAGGTCCTTCATGGCCAGCTGCATGCCCGCGCCGAGCTCGTTGTGGGTGGCCACGGCCTTGAGGCGTTCGAGGGCCACCTCGCCCAGGGGCTTCTGCGGGTCGTACAGGAAGTACGCGTACGCCCGCTCGCGGCCACGGCCCACGCGGCCGCGCAGCTGGTGCAGCTGCGAGAGGCCGTAGCGGTGGGCGTCCTCCACGATCAGGGTGTTCGCGTTGGCGATGTCCAGGCCGGTCTCGATGATCGTGGTGGAGACGAGCACGTCGAACTTCCGCTCCCAGAAATCCACCATGATCTGCTCGAGCCGGGCCTCGCTCATCTTGCCGTGGGCGACGGCGATCCGCGCCTCCGGCACCAGCTCGGCGATGCGCTTGGCCACCTTGTCGATGGTGGTGACGCGGTTGTGCACGTAGAACACCTGGCCCTCGCGCATCAGCTCGCGGCGGATAGCCGCGGTGACCTGCTGGTCCGAGTACGGGCCCACCGAGGTGAGCACGGGGTGGCGCTCCTCCGGGGCGGTGGCCAGCGTGGAGGTCTCGCGGATGCCGGTGAGGGACATCTCGAGGGTGCGCGGGATGGGCGTGGCGGACATGGCGAGCACGTCCACGTTGGTGCGCATCTTCTTCAGCGCCTCCTTGTGCTCGACGCCGAAGCGCTGCTCCTCGTCCACGATCACCAGGCCCAGGTCCTTGAACTGCACCTGGTCGGAGAGCAGCCGGTGGGTGCCGATCACCACGTCCACCTCGCCGTGGGCGAGCCCCTCGACGACCTCCTTGGACTCCTTGGCGGTCTGGAACCGGGAGAGCGCGGCCACCTTCACGGGGAAGCCGGCGAACCGGTCGGAGAACGTCTGGTGGTGCTGGCGGGCGAGCAGCGTCGTCGGGACGAGCACGGCCACCTGCTTGCCGTCCTGCACCGCCTTGAACGCGGCGCGCACGGCCACCTCGGTCTTGCCGAAGCCGACGTCTCCGGAGACGAGCCGGTCCATGGGGACCGCCGCCTCCATGTCCTTCTTGACGTCCTCGATGGTGGTCAGCTGGTCCGGCGTCTCGATGAACGGGAACGCCTCCTCCAGCTCGCCCTGCCACGGGGTGTCCGGGGCGAACGCGTGGCCGCGCGAGGCCATGCGGGCCGAGTACAGGCGGATGAGCTCGCCGGCGATCTCGCGGGTGGCGCGCTTGGCCTTGGACTTGGTCTGCGCCCAGTCCGAGCCGCCCATCTTGGACAGCGACGGCGTCTCCCCGCCCACGTAGGTGGAGATCAGGTCGAGCTGGTCGGTGGGCACGAAGAGCCGGTCGCCGGGGGCGCCGCGCTTCGAGGGCGCGTACTCGAGCACGAGGTACTCGCGGTAGGACTCCTCGGCGCCGGGGGCGGTGCGCGGGCCGCCGGTGACCTTGCGGCGCTGCAGCTCCACGAAGCGGGCGATGCCGTGCTGGGAGTGCACCACGTGGTCGCCGGGCTGCAGGGTCAGCGGGTCGACGGCGTTGCGCCGCTTCCGGGCCAGCCGCGCTCCGGGGGCGCGCGTGCCCGCGGTGCGGTGTCGGCCGAAGAGGTCGTGCTCCGTGATCAGGGCGATCTGCGCGTCCGGGATCGTGAAGCCGGAGCCGACGGGCGCCGTCGCGATGGAGACCCGCCCCGGGGCGAGGTCCGCGGGCAGGGGCCCGTCCACCACGGAGGCCGTGAGGCCGGCCTCCGTGGTGAGCTCGGCGAGACGGCGGGCGGAGCCGGGGCCGTCGGTGAGGACCACGGCATGCCACCCCTCCGCGAGCCGGACGCGGGTGTGCGCGACCATGGCCTCGATGTCGCCCGAGAAGGTCTGCGGGACGCCGAGGGTGGCGCGCAGGGTGTCGGCGTCGGGCAGCAGCTCGTCGTCCGAGACCAGCGCGGTGACGGACCAGAACCCCTGGTCCTGCTCGAGCGCGGCCGCGCGGAGTTCGGCCACCGTGAGGAAGCCGCCCGCGGCGGACTGGTCCGCCCCGGCCACGTCCACCGGGGCGACCGCGCCCTGCGCGGCGCCGGCCCACGCGGCCTGGAGGAACTCCTCGTTGGTGGCCAGCAGGTCGTCGGCGCGGCCGCGCAGGCGCTCGGGCTCCACGAGGACGGTCAGCGACCCGGTGGGCAGCATGCGGGGCAGCGACGTCATGGCCTCGGCCAGCAGCGGGGAGAGGGACTCCATGCCCTCCACGGCCACGCCCTCGGCGATCCGGTCCAGCATGTCCGCGGCGGCGGGCATGACCGGGATCAGCTCCTTCGCGCGCCGGCGCACGTGGTCCGTGATGAGCAGCTCGCGGCACGGGGGCGCGTACAGCTCGGAGGGGTGGCCCGAGCCGTCCTCCGTGGTGTCCTCGAGGGAGCGCTGGTCCGCCACGGAGAACCAGCGCATCTGTTCCACCTCGTCGCCGAAGAACTCGATGCGCACGGGGTAGTCCTCGGTGGGCGGGAACACGTCGATCAGCCCGCCGCGCACGGCGAACTCGCCGCGCCGGCTGACCATGTCCACGCGTGAGTAGGCGGCGTCCGCGAGCGCGGCCACCACGCCGTCGAAGTCCCGCTCCTCCCCCGTCCGCAGGGTCACGGGGCTCAGCTCGCCGAGCCCGGCCACGAGGGGCTGCAGCACGGCGCGCACGGGGGCGACGACGATGCGCAGCGGGCCCTCCGCGTGCTCCTCGGGATGGGCGAGGCGGCGCAGCACGGCCAGGCGTGCGCCCACGGTGTCCGAGCGCGGGGACAGGCGCTCGTGGGGCAGCGTCTCCCACGACGGGAACAGCGCGGCGGCGCCGGCGGGGGCCCAGGCGGCCAGGTCGGTCACGAGGTCTTCGGCCTCGCGGGTGGTCGCGGTGACCACGAGGACGGCGGCGCGCTCGCCGTGGCCCTCGGCCAGCGCCTCGGCCAGGACGGTCAGCAGGGGCGCGCGGGCGCCGTCGGGCAGGCCGATCTCCAGCTCGACGCCCCGGGACTCGAGCGGCCGGGCGGCGGAGGCGGCGGCCGCCTCGAGCACGCGTTCGGCGCGCAGGCGCGGCAGCAGCGGGGCGAGGACGGGGGTGGTCTCAGGGACGCTCATGCGCGGACCTCCGGGGTGACGGTGGAGCCGTCCGTGGCGGCGGGCAGTTCGGTGGTCATGATCTCCCGGATCTCTTCGAGGAAGGCGAGGACGTCGTCGGCGCCGCCCACCGGGCCGCCGGCGGTGAGCAGGTCCGTGCCGAGCAGCACCGCGGTGGGGAACGAGTGCAGACCGAGGGCCTGCGAGGCGGCGCCGGCCGGGTCGGCGAGCACGAGCGACGCGTCGACGGCGCCGCTGTGGATCGCCCCCTCGGCGCCGGGGGCGTGCTGGGGCATGAGGACCCGCAGCCGGACCGGCCCGAGCGCGTCCTTGAACTCGTCCAGCCGGTCGATCACCCGCGCGCAGGAGCCGCACCCCGTGGACAGGCGCAGGGCCACCACGGCCCCGTCCGCGACCAGCCGGTGCAGACCGGTGTACTCGCCGTCCGCGACCACGACGGCGTCCGGGAACGGGTGGCGTTCGGGCTCGGCGCCGTCGGCCGGGTCGACGGCGGCCTCAGCCTCGGGCGTCGCCGGGGCGGCGTCGGGCGCGGCCGGGACAGACTCGCGCCCGGCCAGGAACGCGGCGGTCGCGAGCAGCACGGACACGAGCAGGGCCCACGCCCACGCCCCGGCGCCGAAGGCGGTGAGCGGCTGCCAGGCCAGGCCCGCGCCGTGCACCGCCAGCGAGACGATCCCCTCGGCCAGGGCCAGGACGGCGAGGGCCAGGAAGACGACGTTGCGGACCACGGTGGTGCGGGAGATCGGGGCGGCCGAGGCCTCGCCGAAGCAGCCGCACGAGACGCCGTCGTCCTGGGCCCGGACCACGAGCGCGAGGAAGGCGGCGAAGAGGGCCACGGCCACCAGGCCGACGACGGGACGCAGCAGGGTGAAGGGCTGCAGGAGGGCGGCGGCGAGCAGCAGCTCGAGCCAGGGGAACGCGCGCGCCAGGGCGGGGGCCGCGAACGGGCGGGGCACCCTGAGCCGGGTGAACGTGGCCTGCACGTCCTCGCCGGAACGGAGCTTCGCCGTCCCGCTCAGGATCAGGATGAGGGCCACGGCCCAGAGTGCCGACATGGCGGACACACCTTCCAGGGGGGGTTCACGAGGGGTCGCGCGGCCGGTCCCGGCGCCGTGCACGGGACCCGGGTCGCGGAGGCCAGCATATAAGGTGAGGGATGGACGCCCATCGCCGTCGGCGAACCGGTGCAGGCCCTCTCACGGCCCGCCGGGCGCGGCCCGACTTGACCCCGAGGAGACACCGTGGCCTTTTCCGCTCAGCAGTCCATCCCGCACCCGCCGGCGGCCGTGGCAGCCGCCCTGGCGTCCGAGGACTTCCACCGTTCCGTGGTCGAGTCCTTCGGCGGCTCCCTGGTCTCGTTCTCCGTCGAGGGCTCCCCGGAGGGCGCGATGACCGTCACCGCCGTGCGCTCCCTGCCCACGGACCGTATCCCGGATCGTGTCCCGGACATGGCCCGCAAGCTCATCGGCTCCGCCCTCCAGGTGGAGCAGGTGGAGCGGTGGGACGCGCCTGCCGCGGACGGCTCCCGCGCCGGCACCACCACCATCACGGTGCCCTCCGCCAAGGCGACGGCGGACGGCTCCCTCCGTCTGACCGCCGCCGGTGAGGGCTCCCAGTTCTCCGTGGACGGCACCCTCGTCTGCCGGATCCCGCTGGTGGGCTCGAAGCTCGCGGCGAAGGCCGAGCCGATGGTGGGCAAGGTCGTCAATCGCCAGGCCCGGGCGCTGTCCTCGTGGCTCGAGCGTGACGGCGGAGCCGCGCGCGGTTGATCTCGTTCTCCCGTCGCCCGGCGCTGTCGAGCCCGTCCCCGCCGGCCCGGCGGGGACGTCGGGCGCTGCCGGCGCCGGACGCCGTGCTCATCGTGTGCACCGGCAACGTGTGCCGCTCGGCCTATGCGAGCCGGGCCCTGCAGGGTCGGCTGGCGGCTCTGGTCCCCGGCCGGGTGGAGGTCGGCAGCGCCGGCTCCCAGCCGAACCAGGCCCTGAGAGTGCCCCCGCCGCTCGTGCGGCTTGGCGCCGAGGCCGGCGTCACCGGGCTGGAAGGCCACCGGCCCGCCGCGTTGCAGCCGTTCATGGTGGCGGAGGCGGATCTCGTGTTGGCCGCGGCTCAGGAGCACATGCGCTTCGCACTCCATGAAGTGCCGCAGGCGGTCACCCGGATGTTCACCGTGCTGGAGCTCGCGGCGCTGGTCCGCGCGATGGACCAGCGGGACGGGCGGGACTGGATCCCCGCCGGTCGCGGAGTGCGCGCCTTCGCCGCGGAGGCGGCCCGCCACCGGGCCCTCGCCCGGTTGACCGCCCAGCCCCTCGACGTCGTGGACCCGTTCCGCGGGCCGGTGGAGGGGTACGCGGAGATGATCCAGATCATGGATCCCGCCCTGGAGACCATCGCGGACGCCCTGGCCCGCGCCGTGAGCCCGACCCCCTGAGCGTGGGGTTGCGCCCCCGTCGAGCACGCCGCGGGGCGGGAGGCTCAGTGGAACGCCTGCTGGGCGGGCTCGAGCCCGTCCGTGACGAGCTTCTCGACGGCGTCCGCCGCGCGGTCCACGTGCAGCGGCAGGACGTCCTGCTCGGGCTTGGTGAAGGGGCGCAGCACGAAGTCGGCCACGTCCATGCGGCCCGGGGGTCGGCCGATGCCGACGCGCACGCGGGCGTAGTCCTTCGTGCCCAGCGAGGCGGTGATGGACTTCAGGCCGTTGTGGCCGCCCTCTCCCCCGCCGCGCTTGAGGCGCAGGGTGTCGAACGAGATGTCCAGCTCGTCATGGACCACCACGAGGTCCTCGGGGCCGATCCCGTAGAAGGACGCCAGCGCGGAGACGGGGCGGCCGGAGACGTTCATGTAGCCGGTGGACTTCGCGAGCACGACCCGCGGTCCCCCGATGCCGAGGCGACCCGTGGCCACCACGGCGCCGGCCCGGTGGCGGGTGAACCCGACCCCCATGCGGGAGGCGAGCTCATCCGCCACCATCTGGCCGACGTTGTGACGGGTGCGCTCGTACTCGGACCCGGGATTGCCGAGCCCGACGATGAGCGTGGTCCCCGTCGTCACGGCGTGATCAGTCCTCGGAGCCCTCGGAGCCCTCGGACTCGCCCTCGGCGGGCTCGCCCTCAGCGGACTCGGCGGCCTGCTCCTCCTGCACGGACTCGTCGCCGAGGTCCTGCTCGACGACCTCGCTGACGGTGGCGATGACGATGTCGTCCTCGAGCTGCAGGGTGGCGCCGGCGGGGACCTGCACGTCCGTGGCGTACACGTGGTCGCCGGCCTCGCGGCCCTCGACGGAGATGGTGACGGCCTCGGGCAGGTCGGTGGCCTCGGCCTCGACCGGCACGGTGACGTAGTCCAGCACGTACTCGGTGCCGGCGGCGACCTCGCCCTCGACCTGCACGGTGACCTCGACGATGACCTTCTCGCCGCGGCGGACCTCGATGAGGTCCAGGTGGTCCACGGTGTCCTTGATGGCGTGGCGCTGGATGTCCTTGGGCAGGACCAGGTGCTCCTCGCCGGCCTCGTTCACGACGGTGAGCAGGGCGTTGGGGTTGCGGACGGCCAGGGTGGTCTCCTGGGCCGGCAGCAGCAGGTGCACGGGCTCCTGGCCGTGGCCGTAGACGACGGCGGGGATCAGGCCGGCACGGCGGGCCTGGCGGGCGGCGCCCTTGCCGAAGTCGGTGCGGCGGGTGACCTTGATCTTGAGCTGGTCAGACATGATGCGTCCTCCTGTGGGGGTCTCGGCCGCGCAACCGGGGGCGGCGCGGGATGCGGCCAGGAGGGGGCTTCAGTGCCGCAGCGGGTCAGCATGCTGACGCGCGGCGGCGGCCTCGTCGATCACGGAGCGCGCGCTCCCTCGCCTGGGCAACCCGGACAGGATAGCACCGGTGGTGCTCGGCGCGTTCAGCGGCCCGCGCGTCGGGACCGCTCGATGATGCGGTCCAGCTTGCGGCGGTGGGCCCGGTCCTTCGCGGGGGCGCCATGGTCCTCCTCGTCCTCTTGGGCGCTCAGCAGGAGTCCGCAACCGAGCACGATGGCGCCGAAGATCGTGATGAACACCTCCCCCAGCTGGAGCGAGGCCACGAGGATGGTGAGGGCGGCCGCTTCGACGGCGACACGGGAAGGCGAACGGTGCGTCCGGGCGAAGGGCCGCAGGCACAGCCAGAGGTAGGCGCCGACCACCACGATCAGGAACGGCCAGCCGCCCTCGACCAGGAGACCCAGGTAGGAGTTGTGGAAGAACATGGACACGTGCTCCAGGTCCACGAATGCCGTGGAGAGGCCCTGGCCGAAGAAGGACGTCTCCGCCACCTTGTCCGCGGACGCCGCCTGGATCTGCGCCCGGAACCAGTCCGTGCCCGTGCGGTCTCCGAAGATCCCGAGGTCGGCCAGGTTCTCCTCAGCCCAGCTGACGAACCAGCCCATGACAACCACCAGTGCGATACGGAGGGCCCGCCCCAGGTAGGGGCTCACGAAGATCCACGCGACCGCGCAGAACAGCGCGGCCATCGAGGTCCGAGAACCGGTGAGGAAGGTCAGGGCGGAGCCGGCACCCAGCACGAGGAGCTTCGGGCCCATGCGCTGCATCGTGGCCACGAGCAGCACGGGCAGGAGCGCGTAGAAGAGGCCGGAGATGTTCTTGTCCCCCAGGAACCCAGTGAGGTACCCACCGTAGGTGTCCGGGACCAGGCCCGCGTAGAAGAGGGGCACGTTGATCAGTGCACCGGCCGTCATCCCGTAGAGGACGCCCTTGATGTCGATCCGCTCGCTGGCGATGGCGTAGATCAGCAGGATCAGGAGCGTGATCCTGGTGGCGCGACGCGTGGGGTCAAGGTCGTTGTACACGGTCACCGTGACGAGATACGCCACCAGGGCCAGCGCGACGAGGGCCAATACGCCGTAATGCGAGAGGTCCCGGCGGGGCTGCCGGAACGAGGCCAGGAGCAGGAGAAGGATCGCGGAGAACTCCGCGAACGGGATCGGCAGGCCCGGAGCGGTGAACGCCTCCATCACCAGGCCGACCGCCAGTACGGCCTCGAACAGCCGCGGTGAGGCCGACGTGACCAGCGGGTTCCACGGGGAGCTGGTCCACGCGGCCTGACCGTCCGGGACGAGGCCGAGCGAGGCGTGGCCCCGGGCAGGCCGATCCTCGGGTGGCGCCACGGCCCTCACAGCGCGGGCAGCCGTCCGGTCACGGGGCGTGCTCGAGCGCATGGTGCGGAACCTTTCATGGACGCCGGGCGATACTCGGTTCAGCGTAGCGCGGTGGCGGGCGCCGTCCTCGGGGCCCTCAGGCCGCACGGTGGGTCTTGGTACCGTGGACCGCGCGTGCCTCGCCCACGACGGCCCGCGCGTCCCCGTCCATGACCCCCGAGGTGCTCCGTGACGATCGTCGACTTCTTCCGCCTGCTGCGCGCCAACCTCCTCCTGCTGCTGGCGGCCGCCCTCGTGGGGGGTCTGTTGGGCTGGGGCTACTCCGCGCTGCAGCCCCGGATCTACGCGTCCGAATCTCAGGGGCTCCTCGCCGCGCGGAACGCGGATCAGAGCCTCATCGCCGGCAACGGACCCGCCGAGAGCCGGGCTCAGGCCTACGTCGCCCTGATCAACAGCCAGGCCGTGCGTGAACGCGTGGCACAGGACACGGGGCAGGACGACGACGACTCGCTCTCGGCGGCGCTCGTCCCCGGGTCCAGCATGATCAAGGTGACCGCCACCTCGACGGATCCCGAGACCGCCGCGCGGCTCGCGAACAGCGCCCTGCAGGCGACGGCGGACGTGGCGGCGGAGGTGGACAAGAACAGCCCCCTGGAGGTCGTGCCCCTGTCGGACGCCCGCGTGCCCTCTGCTCCCGTGAGCCCTGACACCCGTCGCAACGTCCTCTTGGGCGTCGTGGCCGGACTGGGTGCGGGACTCGCCATCGCCGTGCTCCGCCGTCTCCTCGATGTGAAGGTGCGCAGCCGCGCCGACGTGAAGGAGGTCACCGGCGCCGGCGTGATCGGCGCCGTCCCGGAGAACGTCTCCCTGACCCGCACGGGCGAGGAGGCCGTGGACCTCGACCCCCGGGCCGGCGAGGCCATCCGGGCGCTGCGCACCAACCTCAAGTTCGTCTCCGTCGACGAGCCGCCGCGCGTCGTCTCGTTCACGAGCGCGGACCCCTCCGAGGGCAAGTCGACCGTCGCCTCGAACCTGGCCCGCGCCCTGGCCCTGGCCGGCGAACGGGTGCTCGTGGTGGACGCCGACCTGCGGCGCCCCCGGCAGCACGACCTCTTCAAGGTGGCGGGCGACGTGGGCCTGTCCGAGGTGCTGGCCGGTGAGGTGCAGCCGGACGACGCCCTCGCGGCGACCGGAATCCCGAACCTCACGCTGCTCCCCGCCGGCCGGACGCCCCCGAACCCGTCGGAGCTGCTGGGCTCGAAGCGCATGCGGGCCCTGTTGGAGCTGGCATCGGAGGACTTCTTCGTCATCGTCGACTCCCCTCCCCTGCTGCCCGTCACGGACGGCTCGCTCCTGGCCACGGCCGTGGACGGAACTGTGCTCGTGGTGCGTCAGGGGCGGACCCGCAAGGACCACCTGGAGGCGGCTGTGGAGAATCTCACCGCAGTGGACGCGCATCTGCTGGGCGTCGTGATGAACGGCGTCGCGCGCTCCCAGCGCGGCGGCGGCTACTCCTACGGCTACGGGTACGAGAGCACGTACCACAAGTCCCACGAGAAGTACCTCTCGAGCGTCGGTTCGTCCGCGAAGAAGGGGCGGCGTTCACGCCGCAAGGCCCGCACGCGCAGCTGATCGCCCCCACGCACGAAGCCCCCGCCGGAACCGGCGGGGGCTTCGTCGTGCGAGACGGGGTCAGCGCCTCAGGTACGTCCGCAGGCGTCCGCGCTGGTCCGGGGCGGTGTAGCCGACGGCGGCCAGGGGCCCGAGGTCGAGGGCGCTGTTGGTCGGCCGCGGGGCCACGCCCTCCTTGCCGGCCATATACGCGGCGGTGGTCGTGGCGGAGACGCGCCCGGCGTCGTGGCCGGTGTCCTCGAAGACCCACCGGGCGACGTCGTGCCAGGTGACCACGTCACCGCTGTTGGTCATGTGGAACGTGCCCGTGGGCGCGTCCGTGGTGACCAGGTGCAGCAGGGCGTCGGCGAGGTCGTCGGCGAAGGTGAGGCGGCCGTGCTGGTCGGCGACGACGGCCGGGTCGATCCCGCACTCGGCGAGGGAGGCCATGGTGGCCACGAAGTTCTTCCCCTCCCCGATCACCCAGGAGGTGCGGACGATCCAGTGCCGCGGCACGGTGCGCACCGCGGCCTCGCCGGCGGCCTTCGACTGGCCGTAGACGCCCAGCGGCGCGAGCGGGTGGTCCACCGGGTGCTCCTGCCCCACGGGGAGGGCGCCGTCGAACACGTAGTCCGTGGAGACGTGCGCCAGGGGCACGCCGGCCTCGGTGCAGCGGCGCGCGAGCTCGGCGACGGCGGTCGCGTTGACGGCCCAGGCCTGGGCCCGGCCCTCGGGCGTCTCGGCGGCGTCCACCGCGGTCATGGCGGACGCGTTGACCACGGCGCGCAGGCCGCGGAAGTGCTCCCGCGGCCACGAGGCCGGATCGGACATGTCCCACGTGTCCCGGCCGTGGGCCTCCACCGGGATCCCCGCGGCCTCGGCGCGGGCCACGAGGGCGCGGCCGAGCTGGCCGCCGGCGCCGAGCACGAGGATCGGGGCGGGCGGCATGGGGGTGACGTCCGCGAGCAACGGGTGGGCGCGGTCCTTGGCCGAGAGCTCGGCGTCCTCGAGCGGGATGGGCCAGGCGATGGCCGCCGTCGGGTCCGCGAGGTTGAGGAACGTGTACCGGCCCTGCGCGTCGGCGGACCAGTGGTCGTTCACCAGGTACGTGTAGGCGGTGTCCGGCTCGAGCGTCTGGTAGGAGTTGCCCACCCCGCGCGGCACGAAGACGGCCTTCTCCGGGCCGAGCTCCACGGTGGCGACCGCGCCGAAGGACGGCCCCTCGCGCAGGTCCACCCAGGCGCCGAAGATCCGGCCGTGGGCGACGGCCACATACTTGTCCCAGGGTTCGGCATGGATGCCGCGGGTGGTGCCGACGGCGTCGTTGAAGGAGATGTTGTTCTGCACCGGGGCGAGCGCGGCCAGGCGGGGGTGCTCGGCGGCGAGGGCACGGATCTTCTCCCGCTGCCAGTTCTCCTTGAACCAGCCGCGGTTGTCCCCGTGGACGTCGAGATCGAGGACCAGCAGGCCGGGGATGGCGGTCTCGGTGATGCGCATCAGCGGTGCCCCCTCACTGACCGGCGGCGCGGTACGTGGCCTCGACGGCGGCCTTGGCCGGGCGCCACCAGGCCTCGTTCTCGCGGTACCAGCGGACCGTGTCCGCCAGACCGGCGCGGATGTCCGTGAACTGCGGCTCCCAGCCGAGCTCGGTGCGCAGGGCGGTGTTGTCGATCGCGTAGCGCAGGTCGTGGCCCGGGCGGTCGGCGACGAGGTCGTAGTCGTCCGCGGGGCGGTCGAAGAGCTCGAGGAGGATCTCCACGATCTCCCTGTTGTTCCTCTCGCCGTCCGAGCCGATCAGGTACGTGCGGCCGATCTCGCCGCGCTCGAGGATCCGCAGCACGGCCGAGGAGTGGTCCTCCGTGTGGATCCAGTCCCGGACGTTGACGCCCTGGCCGTAGAGGCGGGGCCGGACGCCGTCGATCAGGTTGGTGATCTGGCGCGGGATGAACTTCTCGATGTGCTGGTACGGGCCGTAGTTGTTGGAGCAGTTGCTCAGCGTGGCCTGCACACCGAAGGAGCGCACCCAGGCGCGCACCAGGTGGTCCGAGCCGGCCTTCGAGGCCGAGTACGGGCTGGAGGGGTTGTACGGGGTGGTCTCGGTGAACTTCGCCGGATCGTCCAGCTCGAGGTCGCCGTAGACCTCGTCCGTGGACACGTGGTGGAACCGCTTGCCGTGCTTGCGGGCAGCTTCCAGGAGGACGAAGGTTCCGATAATGTTCGTCTGGATGAACGGCGAGGGATCGTTCAGCGAATTGTCGTTGTGGGACTCCGCCGCGTAGTGCACGACGGCGTCCGACTCGGCGACCAGGCGGTCCATCAGGGCCGCGTCGCAGATGTCCCCGACCTCGAGAGTGACGCGGTCCTCGGGCAGGCCGGCCAGGTTCTCCCGGTTGCCGGCGTAGGTCAGCTTGTCCAGGACGACGACGTCGTGCGCGGTCTCGCGGACGACGTGATGGACGAAGTTCGATCCGATGAACCCGGCGCCGCCGGTGACGAGGATGCGCATGGGGTCAGGGTATCGGGAGCGCTTCAGCTCACCCACCGCCGCCTGACCGGGTGAAACGGAGACACCGCTGATTCGCAAAAATGCTGTCCTTCGGAGGGGCCACTAATCACGGGGTCAACTGAGCTCTGCACGGACGTCGACGACAGACCGAGAAGCGGGCCAAATGGGCCCTTCTGAACGGCATGCCTTCGCCCACTTACGGAGGCTCCAGCCTGAGCAGGGGCTGAGTGGGGTGCGACGCATGGGCCTGACACACACCGTCCGACCTAGGATGGACCCGACGCCGACCACCTGACCGAGGAGTTGACTCACTCGTGGCCCTCCATGTCGGGCTCTACAGTCCCTGGAGTACCGACGACCCCCGGGCATGGTCCGGTGTCGTGGCACCCATGGCAGCCGCGCTCCGTGAGCGATTCGCCGTGACCGTGTTCCCTCCGGTCACTCAGCCGGATGCACCCGGCGAGCGGCTCCGCACCCGCCTCCGCGGCATGAGGGGACGGCGCAGTCTCCCCACGCACACCATGGCGACCGCTCGGCTTCGCAGCGCAGCTCTGGCGAATCAGATCCGCACCCACACCGGGAAACCCTTGGATGCCCTGGTGGCCATCGCCGCGTCGACCGATGTGCTCTCCCTCCCCCACGATCTGCCCCTCGTCCAGGTCACGGATGCCACGTTCCCCGCCATCTGCGGGTTTTACCCGATCGCGACCGGCCTCGACCGTCGCAATGAGCGAGAAGGGCTACGCGTCGAACAGGCGGGCGCCGCTGTAACGGACCACTTCCTGGCCGCTTCGGACTGGGCCGCCCGCAGTCTGATCGGGGACGCAGGCGTCTCACCCCGTCGGGTGACCGTCGCCCCCTTCGGCCCCGCCACTCCCGCGTCGAATGCACCCCGCCCGCGGTCGCCGGGTTCCCCGTTGCGAGTCCTGGCTGTCATCGCCGATTGGGAGCGCAAGCGTGGAGACGACGTTGTCCTCGCCGTGGAGCAGGCCCGACAGAGCCGGGAGATCGGACTGACCATCGTTGGCCGTACCCCGGAAGGCCTCCCCCCGTGGGTGGACACCCCAGGCGTGGTAGACCGGTCGGTCCTCGTCGAGCTTTACAGGGAGCACGATGTCCTCCTAGACCTCGCCCTGGCCAACGCGGCCGGCGTGGTCATGACCGACGCCCTGGTCTCGGGGCTGCCCGTCATCGCCACGCGCGTAGGGGGTGTGGAGACCATCGTCCTGGAAGGACTCACCGGATGGCTCGTCGCCCCGGGCGAGGCCGTCGACCAGACCGCGCGTCTGCTCCGGGAGATCTCGCAGGCAACCGTGGCGCGCGCCTCCGAAGCGGCCATCCGAGACGGCCGGGCGCGGCTGAACTGGCAGGCATGGGCAGACGCAGCGGAACAGGCGGCCCATTCCGCCCTCGAAGCGCGCAGAGGTCCTGGGCCCTCCGCCTCGACCAAGCGAAAAGCCGTCATGCTCACACCCGTTCTTCCTTCGTCGACCCGCCAGGAGTCAGCGGGCGAGCACCTGGTGCACGCCATTGCCGAGGTGGTAGGCGACAGCGCCGACCTGACGATGGTCACGACCGATGGCCCGGCCAACCGTCGCGCTCTCGCCCGCGGAGTCCCCTTCTCCCATCGGATGCTTTCCCCTGCGGCAGACCGCCGCGGCCGCCTGGAACGCCTGCTCGCAGTGGCCCCGTCGCTGAGCCGCGCCGCCCTCTCACGGGTTCGAGACCTGGTGGCAGAGGCCGATGTCATCGACCTGCAGTGGGAGGAGACCGCCATCCTGCTGGGTGCCATTCGCCGCATCAATCCCAACGCGCGCGTCGTCGTGACCCTGCACGACGTCCTCTCCCAACGGTTCGGGCGGCAGCGGAAGCTCCAGACGAGCACCCCACGCCGAGCAGCGTGGGCGCTCCGGCGTGTCGCCGCCCTCCACCTCGAGGGCCGGATCGCTCGACACGCCGACGATGTCGTGGTCCTCAGCCAGAAGGACGCCGATCTCCTGCCCCGCCGGGGCATGCACGCACGGGTGCATGTGGTGCCCCCCGCGATCTCCGGCCACGTGCGCGCTGAAGCACCCTCCTCTACGAACCCGCTGCTCCTGTTCGTGGGCTACATGGCCCGTTGGGAGAACGAAGACGCGATGCACTGGTTCGTCACAGAGATCCTCCCCGAAGTACGCAAAGCGCATCCGAACGCACGGGTCGCCGTCGCGGGCGGCGGGCTCCGCGATCACGTCGTGGCAGAACTCGAAGCCAACGCCGTTGAGGTTCTGGGCTTCGTGGACGACCTCGAGCCTCTGTATGCAGAAGCCGCCGTGGTGGTGGTCCCCCTCCGCTACGGCGCCGGCGTGAAATTCAAGGTGGTGGAGGCACTCATCCGCGGAGTGCCCACGGTGACGACCACCGTGGGAAACGAGGGCATCCACCCCGCCGACGCCGCGTTCGTGGCTGATGACCCACGGGCCTTCGCGGCGTCCGTCAGCCGGGTGCTCCGGGATCCTGACGCCGCCAATGACCATGCTCGCCGGACAGCCCATGCCGTGGCCGAGGAATACGGGGAACAGCGCTTCCGCGCCCGCCTCCAGGAGGTCTACCGATGAAACCCACCGTCAGCGTCATCATCCCCTGCTACAACGCCGCGGCCTGGATCGGCCGGCAGATCACGGCCGTACTCGCCCAGTTGGGCCCCGAAGACGAGCTGGTGCTGGTGGACAATCTCTCGACAGACGCCACTCCCGCTCTGCTCGCGGAGGCTGCCGCGGCTGATCCCCGGGCACGTGTGGTCACTGCCGCCGAGCGTCAGGGCGTCAATCATGCCCGCAACGTGGGTCTCGCCGAGGCTCGAGGCGACGTCCTCCTGATCTGCGACGCAGATGACAGGATTCACGCAGGCTGGGTAGAGGCCTTCCGTTCCGCCTTCTCGGGCAGTGGGGTCGCGGGCGGTGCCGCCATCCCCGTTGATGGCAACGGCCGGCGTGTGGGGGAAGATCTGGGTCTCCACCACGTTTTCGGCGGTCCTCCTTACCCGCTCGGAGCGAACATGGCCATGACCCGTGACGTGTTCGACGCCGTCGGTGGTTTCGACGAGTCATTTCGAGGGGGACACGACGAGGCGGATTTCGCGTGGCGCGCCGCAGACGCCGGATTTCCCACCTGTTTCGTCCCCGAAGCGCGCATCGACTATCTGCAGCGTTCGGATGTCCGAGGGGTGGTCACCCAGCGCCGCAACTACGCCCGGACCGCCATCCAGTTGTGGACCCGCCATCCTCACCTAGTCGATCCTCTCGGAGTGAGCCTGCGAGGCGCAGTCCAGGGCGCTCTCACGGGTCTCCCCAAGTGGGGGCGGGTCCTCCGCGGATCCGCGACTCTCGAAGATGGTGCCGAGTGGGGATGGAAGCTGGGCACACTCGAAGGTCATCTGCGCTACCGCGTTTTGGGGCGGCCTCCCGCACCTCTCATCACTCACGCCGAGACGAACCCCGGTGGCCGGGGCATGCCTCCCGCTGTTTCCCGCGAGTGAGCAGCCCGCGGCAAGATTGCCCACGTCCGCCGGCCCGTGAGGCCGCCGCTGGCGAGGGTCCCGATCAGTGGGCTTCCCATGCCCTTCGCGCCTGCCAAGCACTGCCCACCATCTCCACGAGGCTGTGCCGGTTCTCCCAGCCGAGGTCCCGCGCCGCAGATGATCCATCAGCGACGATTCGAGCGGGGTCGCCCGGGCGGCGTGGATGGACGGCCGGTTCAAAACCACGGCCGGTGACACTGCCGACGGCGTCCATGATCTGTCGAACTGAAGTCCCATCACCGGATCCGAGGTTATAGACCGGCGCCAGCTCAACCCCCGCCATCAATGCCTGCGCCGCAGCGACGTGCGCACGGGCGACATCCACGACGTGCACGTAGTCGCGGACGCACGTGCCGTCAGGCGTGGGATAGTCCGCGCCGAAGATCTGAGGCACCTCGCCCCGCTCTAAGGCCGTGAAGACGAGCGGGAAAAGGTTGTGGGGGCTCAGGTCAACAATCCCGTCAGTCCCGCTCCCCACCACGTTGAAATAACGCAGGCTTGTGTGGTGTAGGCCCGTGGCGACCGCCTGGGCGGCGATCATCACCTCTCCGATCAACTTGGACTCGCCGTACGGCGATTCCGGCGAGGGGGCCGTCTGCTCCGTCACTACAGGAACGTCTGGCGTGCCGTAGACGGCCGCAGAGGAGGAGAAGACGATTCGGCGCACGTTGCACGCCTCCATCGCTTCGAGCACACTCAGTGTTCCCTGAACATTGTTCCGATACGTGCGGAGAGGTTCTTGTACGGACACCCCCGCATACTTGAAACCCGCCACATGCACGACACCGCTCACTGCATGCTCTCGCAGAACGTGAGAGAGTGCCTCGGTGTCCAAGACGCTCGTCCTGATCAGCGGAACGTCGTCTGGAACGAACCGAGCACGACCCGTCGATAGGTCATCCACAACGACAACAGGAATGCCAGCCGCATGAAAGGCGTGCACCACGTGCCCGCCGATGTATCCAGCACCGCCGGTGACCATCCAGGACATGTTCCCCACATCTTTCTCAACGGAACTCCAGCATCACCGACGCCCTGACCTCTGTCTACGACTTCAGGGGCGGCGATCGATTTCAGACACTCTGCCAGTAAAGTCGGCCCCATGAAGGGCATCATCCTCGCCGGCGGCACCGGCTCCCGCCTGCACCCCATCACCCACGGCATCTCTAAGCAGCTCGTACCGGTCTACGACAAGCCGATGATCTACTACCCGCTCTCCACGCTGATCTTGGCGGGGATCAGAGACATCCTGGTGATCACCACCCCGCACGACGCGCAGCAGTTCCAGCGGCTCCTGGGCGACGGCTCCCAGTTCGGGGTCTCGCTCAGCTACGTCCAGCAGCCCTCCCCGGACGGCCTCGCACAGGCGTTCATCCTCGGGGAGGACCACATCGGCGCCGAGCATGTCGCGCTCGTGCTGGGAGACAACATCTTCTACGGCCCCGGCATGGGACAGCAGCTGCGCCGTCACACCCAGGTCGACGGCGCCACTGTGTTCGGCTACTGGGTGGCGGACCCCAGCGCCTACGGCGTGGTGGAGTTCAACGAGCACGGCAAGGCGGTCTCCCTCGAGGAGAAGCCTGCCCAGCCGAAGTCCAACTTCGCGGTGCCGGGCCTGTACTTCTACGACAACGACGTCGTCGAGATCGCGAAGGGCCTCAAGCCGTCGGCACGCGGTGAACTCGAGATCACCGACGTCAACCGGACCTATCTTGAACGCGGCACCCTCAACGTGGAGGTCCTGCCCCGCGGCACCGCCTGGCTGGACACAGGCACGTTCCACGACCTGAATGATGCGTCCAACTTCATCCGCACCATTGAGTCCCGCCAGGGCCTCAAGGTCGGCTCCCCTGAGGAGGTCGCCTGGCGCCAGGGCCTGCTCACCGACGACGAGCTGCGCCAGCGCGCTGAGCCGCTCGTGAAGTCGGGGTACGGTCAATACCTGCTCGGCTTGGTCGACCGAGCAGACCCCACCGGCCCCGCGTCCCACTGAGCGTCCCCGCCCTACCTGGCCCTCCTTCCGACGAGGCGTGAGTTGAACCCTCGGATCTCCATCATGATCCGCACATTCAATGACGACCCTGCCCATCTGCGCCAGGTGATCGCCTCAGCTGCTGCCCGAGGAGACCATGTCGTATACGACGAGTCCACGCAGGCCGACCTACTCGAGTTCCCAGGGACGACAGAGAAGGCGCACCAAGTCATCCACCAGCCAAACGGCGGATCGTCCTCGGCCTGGAACGCTGGGATCACTCGTGCCGCAATCGGCTACGTCTCCACTTTGGTCGCGATGACCGGATAGCCTCTCAGTTTCGTAGTGGAAGATACGCGTGTTCTCCCTAGAGGCGACCTTCCTCCGTCTGATAGGGATGCGCGCCCTCCACCTCGAATACCGCTTCTCTACACACAAGTAACAGGGCCGGTTCCGCCCCCTCGTCCATGGGAGGGGCCTGGCGAGCAGGACTGTGCAGTAGCTGCGCTAAACACCGAGGCCGTGAGCTCCTGCCCTGGCGGAATCCGCGCTACGTCTCCGGTCACCCAGGTTAAGATTCAACGCATGGAGTCCAACCTGCACGCTCCTTCGCCGATTGAAAGCCGTATTGGGATCGTCATCCCGGTATACAACACAGGGTCATTAGCGCTCAGGGCCGCCCGGAGCGCCCGAGTCGCCCTCGGCAACGCCGAGAACGTCATCGTCGTTGATGACGGGAGCAATGATTCAGACACCCTCGCTGCCCTCGACTCTCTCCGTGAGGAGGGCTTCCGTGTCATTCGACAGCCCAACGGCGGGGTCAGTTCAGCCCGCAATACGGGCATTCAGCAGTTGGCAACGCCTTACATCATTGCCCTAGACAGCGACGATGAAGTCACACCCGAAGCGCCCCGTGCGATGGGTGAGATCCTGGACCGACACAATGACGTCGCCATTGTCACGGGAGGCGCATTCGAAGTGATCAATGGTGCGGAGTATCTGTGCCCTCCCCCGGACGGTCCTGTCACCCGTAGCGCTATGCGCGAGGCCACACTCCTAGCCATGGCTTCTATGTTCCGGCGCTCCGACTGGAAAGCCGTGGAGGGCTTTCCAGAAGGCCTCTCCATGGGCGAGGACTGGGTTTTTTGGATGCGCCTTCTCCGAACTGGCGGGACGGTCGAAATCCTCGGTGCTCCCATCGCACGTCGGAACCTAGGCGAACACCAGGTGACGCGGGGCTATATTGATCCACGGCAGACGGCGCGGGCCGCTGCGCTGGTACGTAGTGAAAACTCCGACCTCTATGCTGGCCAGGAGATTGAACTCATCGAGCGCCTAAATGAGGCGGAGATGCAATTGGCCGCCTATCGCCACACCTACCGTCATATAGACCGATTCAAGGCCAGCATCCGGCGCGGCCTCGAACGATATTAAGTCATTCCGACAATGCCTGAATTTCTACCCGTCCAGCTCAAAGGAGCGATATGTCCACGGTCAGTGTCATCATTCCCTGCCACCGCGAGGGGGGCTCCTCCGTGAAGCCGTGGACTCAGCCCTCCACCAGACGCATCCCGGAACAGATGTCATCGTGGTGGCAGACGGAGTGAGCGATCCGGACACGCAGCGCATCCTGGACGAGGTCTCCGCGCATGAGAGGGTTCAGGCACTCCATAAGGAAAAGGGTGGCGTCTCATCGGCGCGGAACATGGGCATCCGCACTTCTCAGGCTGACTTTCTCATATTCCTAGACGGTGACGACCACATCGACCCGACCTTCGCCGAAGCGGGTCTGAATATCTTCCGAGAACACCCAGAAGCGTATATTGCCGGCGGCCAGACATTAATGTTTGGCACTATCAATGGCCTTTAATGCCCCGAGTTCAATCTCGGACATTTCCTGAATGAAAGCGTGCTTCAAGTTGGTCAGATGGTGCGCCGCAAAGATGCCATCTGCGTGGGCGGCTTCAATGAGTCACTCCGCCGCTATGAGGATCAGGACTTCTTCATGAAGATCCTGGCCCTTGCCCCGGACCCCCACCGCGCTGTGGTCCAGCTTCCTCATCCGCTTTACTACTATCGAAAGCACCCTCAGTCCGAGACCGCTTCCGGGGATTACACCACGGACCTCCAGTGCCAGGCCAAAGTTTTCCGCAACAATGCCCAGTTCATCGCGCATCATGCGGAGGAATTCATTGAGTGGCGTGTAGGTAAAGTGTCTCTCCTGAACCACTTTCGGCGCCGATACAGCCGCGTGGAAAACCAGATCGCCCGCCTCGGGGGGCCGTTCGCCGTCTCCGGGCCGACCACTGACGCCGCGCAGTGCATTCCCTATTCTTCAAGACGTGATCCGCCCCATTTCCGCACTGATCCGCCGCCCGAACGCTGCCTCAGAGAACCGCTCGGCGTGGGCCTGCATCGCGTCCCGGTCCCAGCGGGCTTCCAGGGCGCGGCACACGCCGCCAGCCACCGCCTCCACCGTCGGTTCCTCCACGAACACGCCGTTGACGCCCTCCACGATGGTGTCCAGGTAGCCGCCGGCGCGCAGCGCCACAGTGGGCACGCCCCACGCGCTCGCCTCGAGCGGCGTGATGCCGAAGTCCTCGTGGCTCGCGGCGATCAGTGCCGTCGCGTGCGCGTACGCCCAGCGCAGCTGCGCGTCGGTGAGGTCCTGGCCGAACACCACGTCCTCCCCCGCCATCGCCCGCAGCCGAGCCTCCTCCGGGCCCTTGCCGACCACCACGAGCGGTCGCCCCGCGCGGGCCGCGGCCTCGATCGCCACGTCCACGTGCTTGTACGGCATGAGCCGAGCGACCGACAGCAGGAAGCCGGTCTCCGTCAGCCGTTCGGCACCGGGGATCGGCTCCTGCGGGCCGTCCGTGGTCACGGAGTGCGGCGGGAACACGAGGTCCACGCCGTCGAGCCCGTAGACGTCTTCGATCCGCTCCTTCACCACCGTGGAGTTGGCCACATAGCGCGATCGGCGCCGGACGGCCGCGCGGTCCCATGTGCGCAGGCCCGGGCGCAGCACGCGGGCGATCCGGCCCTTGATGCTGTTCCGGCCGCTCTCACCCAAGTAGTCGTCCAGCAGGTACACCCAGCGCGCCGGGGTGTGGCAGTAGACGAGCGTGGCGCCCTCGTAGCGAAAGCCGTGGGCCCAGCCGGACGTGGAGACGACGGCGACCGGCTCCTTCACGTGCATCAATGACGACGCAAACGGCAGCAGCGGCAGTGCTCTCCGCGGGTCCTTCCGCAGCGCTCCCACCCGGTTGAGGGGTGAGGTGATGATGTGCGCGTCCTTGAACTCCGGGAAGGTTCCCTCGGGGTCGTAGAACGTCGTGTAGATGGGTGCGTCCGGCCACATCCGGTGCAGGGCGAGCACCACCCGTTCCGCCCCGCCCTTCTGGGTGAGGTAGTCGTGGGCGATGGCGATCCGGCCGCGTGTCGTGTCGGTCATGGTGCTCCCCTCAGAACTGTCGGCGGGCGCGCCCCGGCCGGGTGCGTCCGGTCTCCGCGGCGGCTTCGACCTGCAAGGCGATCAGTTTGCGTGCGATCGGAGCCGGCAACACGGCGGCGGCACGTTCGACGACGGCGGAGCTGTACTGGATCGTGCGTTCCGTGCTCAGAGCAGCCACCGCCCGTACGGCGACGCCCCACGGCCCGCCCGGGGCACGGTCCCCGCCGAGTGCGTCCGCCCCGTGCTTGGCGATGAAGATCTGCCGGGCGGACCCGGAATGCAGAGCTCGGCGCGCCTTGGTGTAGGTGGTGACCGCTGCCGCGTGGTGACGGGTCTCCAGCTCCGGCCGGATCTTCACCGGGTACCCGGCCGCGTGGAGCCGGTAGCCGAAGTCCACGTCCTCCCACCCGTAGTGCCGGTAGTCCGGGTCGTAGCCACCGAGCTCCTCGTGGAGGGTGCGGGGGACGGACACGTTGCCGGCCCAGTGCCGCCACTGCTGCTCCGCCAGAAGGGCGTAGGCATGACGACGGTGCGTTTCGTCCTGGGCATCCCCGTAGACGCGCTGATAGGCCGAGTCTGGGAGGACGTTGGCCGTCAATCCGATCACGCCGCGCTGCCCGTCGTCGTGCGCGGCCACGTGATCCCGGATGTAGTGGGGCCCGGGCTCCAGGTCATCGTCGGAGCGGATGAGGATGCGGCCGGACGTCGCGTCGGCACCTGCGTTGAGCGCGGCGACCCGTCCGCGGTTCTCGCCGAAGACGGTCCAGCTCAGGTCCAGGCCCGGATGTTCTGCGGTCAACTGGGCGAGCACCGCTTCCGACCCGTCCACATCCCCGTCCACGACCACGTGGGCCTCGAATGACGGGGCGTCCTCCTGCGCGGCGAGGGCGCCGATCAGGCGCGGCAGCCGCTGCGCGCCGCCCCGGCTGGGGACGATCACGCTGGCCTCGGGTATCAGGGGCGTCTCGGTCATGAGTCCTCCACCGGGATCATAGGGACAGGTCATCCAGGAGCTCGGCGACGGCGGCGCGGCCGGCCTCGGGTGAGAACAGCGACTCCCAGCGGCGCCGCTGGGCGTGGGCCACCGCGCCCAGATCGACCGCGCGCACGGCCCGCAGGCAGTCCGCGAGCGCGGAAGCGTCCCGCTGCGGAACAACGAAGGGGTGATCGCTGCCGACCACCTCGGGAACGGCCCCGGCATCGGAGGCCACCACCGGAACGCCCGCGGCCATCGCCTCCGCCGCCACGAGGCCGAATGACTCCGCCGCGTGCGACGGCACGGCCAGCACGTCCACGGAGGTGAGGAACTGGGCGGTGTCCTGCCAGCCGAGCACCTGGACGTCCTCACCGGCTGCCTTCAGGGCGGTGGCGAGCCGCTCGGCCTCGTCCTCCGCCACGAACCGGCTCTCCCCCGCGACGCGGAACACGAAAGCACCCGGGTCGGTCTTCCGCAGCAGCGAGGCGGCCTCGAGCAGGGTGACGATGCCCTTGTCCTCGGACAGCCGGCCCAGGAAGCCCACGGTCACCGGATCATCGGCACCGCGGGCCGGACGTGTCTGCGGCGCCGTGGGGGCCGGAACCCAGTTGTGGAGTACGCGTGCCCCGCGGATCCGGTCCGCGGCGAACCGGGACGGCACGAGGACCGCGAGCGCACCGGGGCGCGCCAGGGCGGAGAACACGCGCAGAAGCGGCTTCTGGGGCACCTGGTGCAGGTGCACGATCCGGCGCGGCCGGCCGGCCAGCGCCGTCGCCGGCAGCAGCCCGTTGCACCACGCGACGTCGTCCTCGCCTCGGCCACGGTCCCAGGCCCGGAGTGCGCGCAGGTACCCCAGGCGTCCGGGCCCACCCACGCGGACCACGTCGAAGCCGTCCGCGGCCAGGCGATCGGCGGTCTCGGCCGGGTGGGCCGGGGCCACGACGCCCACGTCCCGATCCAGCTCGCGCAAGGCCGTGGCGAGGTGGTGCAGCATCACCTCGCCGCCGCCCACCTCGCCCTGGTTCGCCAGGATCCAGATGCGTCCGGTCATCGGACCGACCCCAGGGATCGGGGATGTCCGGTCCGCGCGTCCACGACGGAGCGGACGCGGGTCAGCCCCCGCTTGGCCGCGCGGCCAAGGCGCTCCTCGCCGTACTTCTGCAGGGCCCAGGCGAGCACGGAGACCACGGCCAAGGCCACGAGCATGGCCATGTTCCGGCCCACATACGGCCATAGAGCATGGATGACCAGATAGCCGGGAATGACGTGGATGATGTACAAGGAGTAGCTGATCCGGCCGTAGAACTGGAGGGGCAGCGTTGTGAGGAGCCAGGTGTTTCGTCGGAGGGCCACTACAGTGAACAACGTTGCTGCTGCGAGCACCCAGAACCCGAGGGTCACGTCGCGCAAGACGAACGGACTCACGACAGCCGATGCAAAGGCTGCGGCCACCGCTCGTCGGTGGCGACCCGTCTCCCGTGCCAAGAACACCACCATGCCCAGGACGAACATCGGCGCGTACTCGGCAACAGTGATGTTGTTGACGAGCTTGACCCACGTGGGGTCCCCCGCTGGGCGTGGCGCTGCGGCTTGTGAAGTCACGGCCACCACCGTCCAGGACAACACAGACCAACCCAGACATGCCCACAGGACGAGACGGTCCGACAACCGGCAACGGCTGAGGATGAGGAGGGTCAAGACAAGTGCGTAGAACTGCATCTCGACCGCCAGCGTCCAGTACACATCGACCACATCGTCGACGAGCAACCATCGTTGCACCATCGTGAGATTGATGAAGATCTGCCCCGGACTCAGCGAGTACCCCGGCACCGGAACGAGGGCGAGGATCACGACGGCGAATGCAAGCGAGAGCCAGTACGGCGGGTACAGCCGCGCCATTCGGGAGATGACGAAATCGCTGGGACGCGAGGCACGGCGCGCGGTCATGAGGATCACGAAACCGCTGATCATGAAAAACAGCTGGACCCCCGTGCCACCCCAGACGAAGTCATGAAAAGCCGGGGGATCGTCGCGGTAGTGGAAATTGTGCGTCCCACCGAAGTGCGAGAACACCACGGCCAGCGCCGCGATCCCTCGAAGACCGTCGAGCTCCCGGAACCGGGGCCCCGGCACTCGCTTCTCGGCCGGGGCCACCGAGGCCGCCCCCGGCTCGTTCGGGCTTGCCGCGGTCATCGGCTACCCGCCTTCCCCACCCGGCGCCCGAGCACCTCGAGGGTCGCCTCGGCGGTGGCTCGGGCCATGGTCTCCACATCGCCCACGCGCACCTCGCCCGGGCCCTCGACCGCGGCACGCATGACGGCGTCGGCGATGGCCGCCGGCGCGGTCTCGTGGACGAGGTGCTCGGGCGGCAGGATCTCCCCGTTGCCGCCCACGTCCGTGGCGACGGCGGGCAGGCCGGCCGCGGCGGCGTCGAGCAGGGTGTAGCTGAGGTTCTCCCACGCGGAGAGCTGCACCAGCACGTCGTGCTCGGCCATGGTGCCCCACGGCTCCACGAAGCCGGGCAGGTCGACCGCATCCGCGACACCGAGGGCCTCCGCCTGGGCGCGCAGCTGCCCCTCCAGCGGACCCGAGCCGGCCAGCGTCAACCGCGTCCCGGGGTCGCGCTCCAGCAGAGCGGGCAACGCGGCGATCAGCCGGTCGAGATTCTTCTCGGGGGCCAGCCGGGACAGGGACAGGATGCGCAGCCCCTCCCCCGGTGCGCGCCGCTGCCCCACGGCCGCGGCGCGCACCGCGGGCACGTCCACGCCGTTGCGCACCACGGTGAGGGGCGCCCCCGCACCCCATTTGCGTCGGAGCACGTCCGCGGTGGACTGCGCCACCGCGATCACGAGGTCCGTGCCGCGCAGCCGGGCCCGGTGCGCGGTGTTCTTCACCCGGGCCGCGGCGGCGCGGTTGTACAGCTGGTCGTCCGGGGCGATCCCGTGCTCGGTGCTGAGCAGCGCCGGTACACCGGCCCGCCGAAGGGCCCGCTCCGCGCCCAGTGCAGTGAAGGCCGCGAGGTCGGCGTAGGCCAGATGCGTGTGGACCGCGGCCGGGCGCAGGGTGCGCACCGCCGTGCGGAGCGTGCGCACCGAGGCGGCCAGGCCGGCGTCGGGGCCGACGTCCCCGGTGAACACCGCCGCGCCCTGCTCGCGCAGGCGCTCGGCGAGCGGCCCCTCGGGGCAGAGCACCGCCAGACGCAGACCGGGCAGGCCCACGCGCGCGACGTCGAGGACGTGCCGCGCCACGCCGCCGAGGTCGGCGACGGGCACCACCCAGAGCGTCAGTGGGGCCGGGGCGGGCGTCGTCACGTCCGGGATCACAGCCACTGCTCCAGGCGGTCCAGGGCCGTCCAGAAGCCCTCGCCGTTGTTGATGTGGCCCTGCCAGATCTCCGGGATGAAGCTCACCCCGGGGGCCAGGAGGTCCAGCTGTTCGCACAGCACGGGCCAGTCGACGTCGCCCTCGCCGATCTGCGGACCCTCCCCGTCCACACCGACGGCGTCCACGAGATGCAGGTGGATGGTGTGCGGGGCCAGCTTCTCCACCATCTCCGAGAAGGGGATGCCCAGGAACGTGGCCGAGAGCTTGGAGTGGGAGGTGTCCAGGCACAGGGGCACCCCCGTGGCCTCCACGAATGCCACGGTGTCGTCCGGGTCCATGAAGAGGTTGTGGTACTGCTGACCGCCCATCAGCCACGGGAACGGCGGCAGCGTCTGCGCGGCGATCCGGATGCCGGAGGTGTCCAAGCGCTGCACGGCCTCGGCGATGCGCTCGTACTTCGGCAGCCGCTCCTCCGGGCGGATGTGCCGGTCCAGGGTGAACCCGCCCATGGTGATGACCATGATGGGTGCCTCCTCGGACGGGAACCAGCGCTTCAGGTCCCGGGTGATGTCGATCGTGCGCTGCACCTCGGCGATCGAGCGCTCCCACACGGCGTCGTCGTCGCTGGCCAGGTCCACGAGGAAGTCGCCGGAGAAGATGTCCGGCAGGTGGGTGGTGAAGCCCATCGGCAGGGGCTCGGTGAACACCGAGTCGATGTCGATCTCGAGGTCCTTGTAGGAGAAGTGGAACTCCAGGAAGTCCGGGGTGCAGTCCTTCGTCAGCGCCGCGACGTCGTGGTAGCGCACCGGCAGGCCCCAGGGGCGCCGGAACTCGAACTGGCGCCCGGTGGGCACCGTGTCCGTGAGGTCGCCGGCGAAGAAGAAGTCGCCCTCGGCCATCTCGCGGTGCAGCGTGCGGCCGACCAGGCGCGGCAGCTCGTTGGGCTGCAGGCCGCGGCCCGGGGACTTCACGGTCACGTCGTCGGCGGTGATCGTGGCGCCGGCCCGCAGCGGACGGGCCGCCACCAGGGACTTGGCCAGGTTGATGCGGTTCATCGCCTCGCCCGTGGAGACCACGCGCTCGGTCCCGACGCCGATCGACTCCTCGATGTCCCGGGTCTGCCGGACCAGCTGCGCGAACTCCTCCGGCAGCAGGGAGACCTTGTGGTCGTTGCCCTCGAGCCCGCGGTCCACGGTGAAGTGCTTCTCGATGATCGCGGCGCCCCGGGCCACCGCGGCCAGGGCCACGTGGAAGCCGCGCTCGTGGCCCGAGTAGCCCACCGGCGTCTGCGCGATCTCCGCGAGCCGGTCCAGGTAGGCCAGGTTCACGTCCTTGTAGGGGGCGGGGTAGGTGGACTGGGCGTGCAGCATCGCGAAGGGGACGCCGAAGGAGCGCACGAGGGCCGTCGACTCGCGGATCTCCTCCTCCCGGGACATGCCGGTGGAGAGCACCATCGGCAGGCCGGAGGCGGCCGCGTCCCGGAGCAGACCGTGGTTCGTCAGGTCCGCCGAGGCGATCTTCACGCCGTCCACCGGGTACGCGCGCAGCACCCGCATGGACGGGGCGTCCCACGGGGTGCACATCAGGGCGACGCCGGCCTCCCGGACGTGGTCGAACACCCGCACCATGTCCTCGGCGGAGAGCGAGAACTTGGCCAGCTCGTCCAGGGTGCGCTGGGCCCCCAGGTCCTCGCCGGCGGTGGCCGCACCGGACTGCCGGTACAGGGCGTCCATGTCCCGCAGCTGGAACTTCACGGCGTCCGCGCCCGCCTCGACGGCCAGGTCCACGAGACGGCGGGCCAGGTCCACATCGCCCTGGTGGTTGTTGCCGATCTCCGCGATCAGGAACGCCGGGTGGCCCTCCCCGATCCGGTGCCCGCCGATCCGCAGCTCTGCCTCCCGGTTGATCGCCAGGGCCGTCAGACGGCCGCGCTCGTCCAGCAGCGGAAGGTGCAGCGCCCCGGCGGGCAGGGCCTCACGCATCTCGGCCGGGGTGGCGCCCAGGGGCGCCGTCGCCGGGTCGCGATGGGCGACGTCGGCCGTGGCCACGTCCAGCGACGCCTCCGGATGCGCCACCAGCCAGCGGCGCACGTCCCCGTCCGTCAGCGAGCCGACGAGGAAGCCGTGAGAGTCCACCACGAACACGGTGCGCTCGCGGTTGTCGGTCATCTTCTGCAGGGCGACCAGGAGCGAGTCCTCGGGGAAGACGAGGTAGGGGGTGAGCCGGCGTTCGATGATCACAGCGTGCCTCCGGGGGTGCGGTTCGGGCCGGTGGTGGGGCTCTCGGCGGTGTGCGGGGCACCGAGGCCGGAGCGGTGCTGGAGCACCTTGTGGACCGCCAGGTACTGGTCCATCTGCTGCTCGGCGAGGGCGAAGTCCAGCTCGGTGTCGATGTCCACGCCCTCGAGGTCGTCGAGCTCCAGCAGGCCGATCCGGCCGCCGAGCCGGTTGTGCAGCCGGTCGTAGACCCAGGGGCGCGTCACGTAGAGGGACCCGTTCTCGCGGAACCGCAGGTCGGCGCGCGACATGTCCTGCCGGCGCTTGCGCGCCGTGACGTCGAAGTCCGGGATCGGGCCCGCGCCGGGGTCCTCGGCGTGGCGCCACAGGAACGGGGACACCGGGACGACGCCGACCAGGGAGTCCACCCCCGTGTCCCGGAACTGCCGCACGGCGCGGTCCAGGGTGCCGGGCAGGCGCAGCGGGCTGGTGGCCTGGAGCAGCATCACGCCCTCGGGTTCGACGCCGGCCGCGCGCTCGGCCGCGAGCACGTGCTCGATCACGGGCTCGGTGGGGGTCGAGTCCTGCGCCAGGTGGGCCGGGCGCAGGCCCGGGACGTCCGCGCCGTAGCGGAGGGCGACCTCGGCAATCTCGGCCGAGTCCGTGGAGACCACCACATGCAGGTCCTCCTCCGCCTCGAGGGCGGCCTGGATGGTCCAGGCCACGAGTGGGTGGCCGCCCAGGAGGCGGATGTTCTTGCCGGGCAGCCCCCGGGACCCGCCGCGCACGGGGATGACGCACAGGATGCTCACGCGGACTCCTCTCCAAAAATGGCACGGGCGATGGACCGCGCAGGCTCGATCCCGGGGCGGACGGGGGCAGGGGTGCGCTCGGGCTGGTCGCCGGCCGAACACCCGAGCGCCCATGGCGCCATGCCGTAACGCTCCCAGAACTCGCTGAGCCAGGCTGGAGGGGCGGCGTGGTACACCCAGCCGCCGCGTCCCTGGGCTGCCGCTTCGAGGACACCCGTCGAGAACAGTGCGACGACGTCGGCTCCCAGCTCGGGCAGAGGACGCCCGCTGGTCTCGAAGCGGGTGCCTCCGCGTTGCATGAGGCGGTGGATGGCTCGGCTCAGCATGTCCCGTTCCGAAGGATGCGGACGATAGAGCACTTGAGGCTCGGCACGAAGGAACGCGAGCGTCTGCTGAGTGGCGGGCCACCGGCCCAGCTCTCGCCCGTGGAGCTGCCCCAAGAACACCGTCGGACCCGGCTGGACGGCTGGCAAATAGGGGTCCGCGGCTTCCCACAGCATCTGGGAGCCCACCACCCTGACGGTCCGCCCCGGACGGCCACCGGTCCAAAAGGCCCCGTCCTCGTGCGAGAACGCGTACAGCGTCACCTCGTCAGGCAGAGGCGGCGCGAACGGTGTGAGCAGGCCGTGTTGCACGACGACGTATTCCACGCCCCGTGCCGCGGCCCACTCCAGGGCCAGCTCCCCGGCCCGCAGGTAGTGGCCAAGCGACAGCACCGTCCCGACCGTGCCGTCGAGGGCGGACAGGTCGTCAGCGGAGGTGATCGGCCCGTCCTCGACGGGATCTCCGAGCACAGCCTGGACCGCAGGGACCAGGTGCGGAGGGCACAGGACCGCCACGTTGACACGCGGCCCCAACGCCACCGGGCGCAGCCCGGCCGCGATGCCGGAAAGCGTCGCGGAGTCGAGGGCGGCGAGCACCGTCGGCGCCGTTCCGTAGAGAAGGAGACGAAGGGCGCGGTCTGCTGGACGGCCGCGACCGCGCACTGCAGCGACGGATCGCCGAAGCGCGGAGGGCCGTGCCCACCGGCGCCAGTCCGCGAGGGAATCGGGATGGTTCAGGCCCACAGCGCTTCCACCTCCCGCATCCGGTGCACGAGGGTGTGTTCGGCCAGGGCCCGGCGTCGCCCTGCTTCGGCGATGCCGCGGGCCCACGCCGGTTCGCGGATCGCCCGCTCCGCGTGCTCGGCCAATTCGTCGCCATCGGCGAACACCAGGACTTCTCTGCCCGGCTCGAAGTGCACGTCGACGTCCGCGCGGTCCACCAACTGGAGGGCGCCCACTCCACACGCTTCGAAGGTGCGCATCGTGAAGCCGTCCTGGTGACCGTGAATATTGACGGTGGCCTCGCTGCCGGCCATCACCCCGTATGCCTCGTCACGCGCCAAGGTGCGTCCCGCAGGAACACCCGGAGGTCGCCAGTGACGCGACGCGAGTATATCCGCGGGATGCCTGGACCAATCCCGCCCATAGGCGCGCACAGGGATGCCAGCGGCGACGAGACCGGCCAGCAGGACTTCGCGTTGCGGGTAACGGGCCCCGATGAATGTCACAGCACCGGTCGGGCGCCGGTCGAACGCCAGCAGCGAGTCGTGGCCCAGCGGCAGGTGACGCACCGTATCCGCCGTCCCCGCCAGCGACGCCGCGTCGGCCGCACTGTAGGTGGCGACGACGGGCATCGCGGCAAGCTGTTCGCGCGTATAGGCCATGCGGTCGATCTCGTCGTAGAGCCAAGTCACCCGAGGCCCGTTCCACCGGTCTACGGCAGCCCACCAATCGTCTCCCAGACGATCGCCCTTCACCACCAGGAGGGCCTCCGGGCGTTCACGATTCAGAACCGCCGCCGCACGCCGGCCCTCCCGGCCCGCCCAGCGTGCGGTCCACCTCCCCGGCAGGTCGTGCAGAGCCTTGTTGCGGACGCGCTCCGCCAGAGTGTCTGCCGCGTCGTACGCGTGCACGGAGACGCCATGGCCCAGGTGTTCCAGGGCGGCACCCATGGCGGCCAGATAGCCGTGGAATCGAGGCCCGACGATGAGGACGCGCATGCTCAACTCTCCGTGAGCCCGCGCTCGGTCAGCTCTTCCAGCGCACGGTCCCACAGCCGCGGATCAGCGGCCTCCAAGTCCCATGAATGGGAGATGAAGTCCGCGACAGCCTCCTGGGAGGTCAGGCGTGGGCGCGGCATGCCCAGGCTCCACGCGTGTGTCATGTCCGCGCATGCATGGTCGATGTCACCTGCCCGGTGGACCTCCACATGGGTGATCTCGACCGCTGTACCGCGGCCCGCAGCTCGCGCGGTCTCGGCCAGTTCGTCCAGATCCATACGGACCCCTGTGCCGACGTTGGCGATCACGGGCTCTCCGCGGCGGGGGGCTTCTAGCGCCCAGACGATGGCCGCGGCGACGTCCGACACATGCACGAAGTCCCGCGTCGCCGTGCCGTCCCCGTAGACGGTGAGCGGCAGCCCCGCCTTGAGGCGGGCTAGGAACGCCGCCAGCACACCGGTGTAGGGGTTGTGGAGCGCCTGCCCCAAACCAACGACGTTCTGCGGGCGCAGAATGGTGAGGCGGCCGTCCGCGAGGGCGGTGCGGGCAATCTCCTCGGCCTCGGACTTGGTCTCCCCGTACACGGAGAGGGGCGCGTGCGGCTGGTCTTCGCCCGAGGGCACGAACAGGCCGTCCGGGCCGAAATCCCTGCCGTCCGAGGACGCCATCGGCGACGTGGCCACGAGGCCCTCGCCGTACACGGCGCGAGAGCTCATGAACACGAGAGGAACTCCTCGCGAGGCGGCGAACTCGGCTGCGAGCCGCGTCCCCTCCACATTGACGCGTCGGTAGCGGTCCTGCTCGTACATCGACTGAGCCGTCCCGGTCTCTGCGGCCAGGTGGATGACACCTCCGACCTCCGGCAGATCTGCCCAGGACGTCGGATCGCTCACGTCGCGGCGCAGGACGTCCCCGGGGAACCGCGCGGCCGCCCCTCCAGGATCGGCGTGCACCTGCTGCTCGAGTGTGTCAAGCGCGACCACCTCGTCGTCGCGTCGCGTCAGCGCCCGAGCCACGTACTGACCGATGAAACCCGCCCCACCGGTGATGAGGTACTTCGTCATGACTGTTGCTCTTCTCTGTTCACTGGGGTGTGGTCGACGCCGTCCTTGAGGATTCTCGCGGGGACACCCGCGGCGACCGCTCCGGCAGGGACATCCTTCGTGACGACGGAGCCTGCGCCCACGACCGCACCGTCGCCGATCGTCACCCCGCCGAGGACGATGGCGTGCTGACCCACAAACACGTCCCGCCCGATCACGATCGGCCCCCCGTTGGTGACGGCCATCCCTTCCACGGGGTCATGGCCCCCTGCGCCCACGAACACCCCGTCCGCGAGCATCGCCCTGGCCCCGACGACGACCCGATCGACGCCGTGGATGTGAACACCGTGGCCGCAGTAGACGCCATCACCGATCTCGACGGATCCGTCACCCTCGGCCTCGAGCCAGATCCCACCGTAGAGGGCGCAGTCCGATCCGACCGAGATCCGGTCGGCCCCTCTGACCTTTAACGGCGCAACCATCACGCTGCCCCGACCCCAGTCGCGAAACGCTCGGCGGTACAGCGTTGCAGACAGCACCTGCCCGCGTTTCCATGCGAGCCGGGGCGGCAACTCTACGAGGCGAGAGGCGAATGTCATCGGTGGCTTCCCTTCCAGACCAACGCGTGCTCGTCCCGGAGCACGGCACGGGCATCCACGTCCACACCCCGGGCCTGCCGGAGCGCATTCACGGCGAAGTTCGCCCCGGTGGCCGCGGTGAGCGCGGCCTTGAGGACCCGGGGGTGACCGAACTTCCGGGCGTAGCGGTACCGGGAGTCCACCAGCCAGCCGCGCCGGCGCAGCGGATCGGAGGATCCGCCGGATGCGTGCGGCACACGGACGGCCGGCACTACGATCGACGGTACGCCACGCTCGCGCAGGCGGCGCTGCAGGTCGACCTCCTCGGAATTCATGAAGTACTCCTCGTCGAACCCGCCGACGGCGCGGACGTGTGCCATCGGCAGGAGCAGCACGGCGCCCATCACCCAGTCGGCCGCCACGGGCGAGACGGACCGGGCCGCCGCGACGTCGTGCCCCACGGCCTCGTGGAGCACGTCCAGGTGACGGAAGCGGGCCAGCGGGGTCAGCCACTCGACGGTCTGATGCAGGACCGTGGGGAAGTGCCGGCCGGACCACTGCGGCGTGCCGTCCTCGTTGACGACCTGCGGGCTGACCACAGCCGGCTGGTACGGAGCGGCCGCGGCCACCAGCGCGTCGATCTGCGCCCCGGTGATCTCGGCGTCCGAGTTGAGGACCAGGGCCAGCTCGGTGGTGACCGCGGCCAGGCCGGTGTTCACGTTCGCCCCGAACCCGCCGTTGGACTCGCGGCGCACCACGGTCAGACGCGGATCGTGCGCCTCGGGGTATGGGGTGGGCGAGGCGTCGTCCGAGACCACGACGGCGGCCAGCGCGTCTCCGGGATCGGTCAGCAGGCGGTCGACGAGGGCGAGGGTGGGGGCCGGATCGCCGTAATGCGGGATCACCACGGTGACGGCCGTCGCGGTCGACTGCACTGCCATGCGGGCTCCTCCCTCAGCTCGGATGGACGGCGCACTCAGCGCCCGAGAACCTGTGTCGAGTATAGGGACGGACTGGCGAGGACCCGCGCCAGCCGGTGGGGCGGCCCCGTGGCCGTCCGCACGGCTCTCAGTACACTGACCGGGCAGCCACGGGATGGAAGGGGTGAGCCATGCCCGGCACCCACGGGGAGGACGAAGCCATGCACGAGACCACCGCGTTGCGCATCGGCACCGGTCTCGATGCCGTGACGGTCAGCGGCCTCACGGGTGACGAGCGGGCGGAGGTCATCGCGTCCTGGGCCCGATGCGGTGTGGAGGCCGTGGAGCCGCCCACCGACCCGGATGCGCACCGCGACGCCGACACCGCGCGTCCGTGGCTGCAGTGGCACGAGGACCTGGTGTTCCTGGCGACCTCACGGGCGATCGAGTCCGCCCGCGGCACCCACCTGCTGTTCCATGCCGCGTGCCTGGCCGCGCCGGACACCGGGGCGGCGATGGTCCTGGTGGCGGCGTCCGGGACGGGCAAGACGACGGCCACGCGCCGGCTGGGACCCCATTTCGCCTACCTCACCGACGAGACGGCGATCATCGACCCGGACGGCCTGGCCGTCACGCCCTACCCCAAGCCGCTGTCCGTGCTGGGGGCACGGGGGGTGCGGCCGAAGACCCAACGGGGCCCGGACGACCTGGGTCTCGGCCCGACCCTCCCCACCGCCCGCCTGGCCCGGATCGCCGTGCTGGACCGCGTGCGGGATCCGGAGGGTCCGGTGCCGCCGCGGGCGGAGGCCATGGAGCTTGTGGCCGCGCTCGAGGCGCTCGTCCCCCAGACGTCCTCTCTCTCCCGACTCCCCCGGGGCCTCGTGACGCTCTGCCGCGTCCTCGACGCGGCCGGCGGTGCCCAACGCCTCGTCTACGCCGAAGCCGAGGACCTGCGGGGCGTCATTGACGGCCTGCTGGCGGCCTCGCCCACGCCCGTCACCCCCGCCTGGGAGGCGCTCACCGAGGAAGAGCTTGCGGCCTCGGTCGGCCCGGCGAGCCCGGGCGCGGTGGCCCGCTGCGCCGTCGACGACGGCATCCTGACCGACAGCGGCCGCCTGGTCCTGCTCGTCTCCGAACGGCTGGTCGTGCTCGACGGTGTGGGCCCGACCGTCTGGCTCCTGCTGGACGAGCCGCGGACAGCCGCCGACGTGGTGGCCCATCTCCGCGCCGAAGGGCCCGTGCCCGAGGACGCTGAGGCCCGGGTGCGGGAGGCGATGGACGCCCTGATCGCCGTGCAGCTGGCCAGGGCCGGCTGAGTCGGCACGGCCCGTCGTCGGCCGTCGCCCACGGCACCCGGCGCCTCAGGAGATCAGTGCCCGCCCCAGTGCGTGGGCGGCCAGACGGTCACGAAGACCTCCCCCACGATGTCCTCGCGGGTGACGAAGCGGGCGCAGTCCCCGGCCTGGTCGGCGGGGATGCCGCGGCACGCGATCACGGAGTCGGCTGAGTTCGAGCGGTGGTCGCCGAGCACGAGCATCGAGTCCTCCGGCACGGTGACCGGGCCGAAGCAGCGCGCGGACATCACCTCGGACTCGCAGTCCAGCTCGTCCCGGATGAACGGCAGGTCATTGTGGATGTAGGGCTCGTCCAAGGGCTCCCCGTCCACGGTCACGGCGCCCTCGGCGGTGCAGCACTCCACGGTCTGCCCCGCGGTGCCGATCACGCGCTTGACCAGCGCCTGCTCGTGCGAGCGGCCGATGCCGGTGAGGTCGCCGAACGTGCGGACGGCGTTCTCCACGGCCCCCTCGGGCGACGCGGGGGTCGCCCAGTCCTCGTTCGCCGTGAAGACCACCACGTCCTGGGAGTCGGCCATCCCATCCGGGTAGGCGGTGCGGTTGACCAGCATGCGGTCCCCCACCTCAAGGGTGTTCTCCATCGAGCCGGACGGCACCGAGTACACCTTCACCCACAGGGCCTGCACCACGGCGACGACCGCGATGGCGACCACCACGTTCAGCAGCAGGGAGGCCCAGAACGGCAGGCGCGGACGGCGAGGCTGCCCCGCGGCGCCCGCCCCGCCGTCGACGTCGTCCCCGGGGACCGGCTCGAGGCGCTCGGCCATGGTCAGGCGACGCCGTCGAACAGGCTGGTGACCGAGCCGTCCTCGAAGACCTCGCGGATCGCGCGGGCGATCAGCGGGGCGATCGAGAGCACCGTGAGGGTCTCGAAGCGCTTCTCCTCCGGGATCGGCAGGGTGTTGGTCACCACGACCTCGCGGGCGCCGCACTCGGCGAGCCGCTGGGCGGCCGGGTCCGAGAACACCGCGTGCGTGGCGGCGATGATGACGTCCTTCGCGCCGGCATCCTTGAGGATCTGCACGGCGCCGGCGATCGTGCCGCCCGTGTCGATCATGTCGTCGATCAGCACGCAGACGCGGCCCTCGACGTCCCCGACCACGGTCTTGGACTCGGCCTTGTTCGGAACGGTGAGGTCCCGGCTCTTGTGCACGAAGCCCAGCGGCACGCCGCCCAGGCGGTCCGCCCACTGCTCCGCCACGCGCACGCGACCGGTGTCCGGGGAGACGACCGTGACCTCTTCGCCCTCCACGCTGGAGCGGATGTGGTCCGCCAGCAGCGGGATGGCGAACAGGTGGTCCACCGGGCCGTCGAAGAAGCCCTGGATCTGGGCGGTGTGCAGGTCCACGCTCATCACACGGGAGGCGCCGGCGGTCTTGTACAGGTCCGCGACGAGACGGGCCGAGATCGGCTCGCGGCCGCGGCCCTTCTTGTCCTGGCGGGCGTACGGGTAGAACGGCGAGACCACCGTGATGCGGCGGGCGGAGGCGCGCTTCATGGAGTCCACCATGATCAGCTGCTCCATGAGGTGGTTGTTCAGCGGCGCCGGGTGCGACTGGATGATGAACACGTCCTTGCCGCGCACCGACTCGCCCGAGCGCACGTAGATCTCGCCGTTGGCGAAGTCGTAGGCACTCATGGGGAGCAGTTCGGTGCCCAGCTCCTCGGCGATCTCCTGCGCGAGCTCGGGGTGGGCGCGGCCCGTGGCCAGCACCAGTCGCTTGTCCTCGCTGCGGCTCAGCTCCGTCATGACGTCCTCAACATCCTTCGTCGTCTCGCGTTCCAGGACCGACAGCGGTGGGCGCCCGGCGTCGGCGTCGGCCGCCCGTGGCGGCCCGGTCCTCGCACCCATCCTAGGGTGCGAGGGATCAGCCCTCGGCGTCCGCGACGGTCGCCCCGGCCGCCTCCGCGGCCTGCGCGGACGTGCTGCCGGGGCGCTTGGCGGGCACCCAGCCCTCGATGGTGCGCTGCGCCACGGCGTTCAGCGCCAGGGCGCCGGCCGGGACGTCGTCGCGGACCACCGCGCCGGCACCGGTGTAGGCGCCGTCGCCCACCGAGACCGGGGCCGTGAACACCGTGTTCGAACCGGTGCGCACGTGCGCGCCGATCACGGTGCGGTGCTTGGCGACGCCGTCGTAGTTGGCGGTGATGTTGCCGCAGCCGATGTTGGTGTACTCGCCGATCTCGGCGTCCCCGGCGTAGCCCAGGTGGGAGAGCTTGGCGCCGCGGCCCACGATCACGTTCTTGGTCTCGTAGAACGCGCCGATCTTGCCGTCCTCCCCCAGCACCGTGCCCGGGCGCAGGTAGGTGAACGGGCCGACGGTCGCGCCCGCGCCGATCACGGCCTCCGTGGCGTCGGTGCGCTTCACCACGGCACCCTCCCCCACCTGCGTGTCCGTGAGGGTGGAGTCCGGGCCGACGACGGCGCCCGTGGCCACCGACGTCGCCCCGTGCAGCTGGGTGCCGGGCTTGAGCGTGATGTCCGAGGCGAGGGAGACGGTGACGTCCACCCACGTGGAGGACGGGTCGACGACCGTGACACCCTCCTTCATCCAGCCGCGCAGGACGCGGTCGTTGAGCTGGCGGCCCAGGTCGGAGAGCTGCCGGCGGTCGTTGGCGCCCTCGACCTCCCACACGTCGTCCGTGCCCACCGAGGCGACGCGGCCGCCCTCGGCGCGGGCCATGCCGAGCACGTCCGTGAGGTACTTCTCACCCTGCACGTTGTCCGTGGAGATCTCCGGCAGGGTGCGGCGCAGCAGGGCGGCGTCGAAGGCGTAGATGCCGGAGTTGACCTCGCGGATCGCCACGAAGGAGTCGTCCCCCGTGGACTCGGCGTGGGCGAGGGCGTCCTTGTGCTCCATGATCCGCTCCACGAGGCCCTCGGCGTCGCGGACGATGCGGCCGTACCCCGTGGCGTCCTCGAGGGTGGCGGTGAGCACGGTGACGGCGTTGCCGTCCGCCTCGTGGTCCGCGACGAGGCGGGCGAGGGTCTCCGGGGTCAGCAGCGGGACGTCGCCGTAGGTCACCACGACGGTGCCCTCGAGGTCCGCGGGCAGGGCGGCCAGGCCCAGCTCGACGGCGCGGCCGGTGCCCGGCACGTCGTCCTGGTCGGCGATCGCCAGCGCGTCGATGCCCAGCTGCGACGCCACCGTCTCGATGTGCTCGGCCACGCGGGCCCGCTCGTGCCGGACCACGGCCACGAGGTGCTCCGGCGCGAGCGACCAGGCCGCCGCGAGCGCGTGGCCCACGAGCGAGCGCCCCCCGATCGCATGCATGATCTTCGGCGTCGTCGACTTCATGCGGGTGCCCTGGCCCGCGGCCAGGACGATCACGGCGGAGGGACGGGCGGACGGCTGGGACATGAGGGCTCCTGCACCGGTGGGGGTCAGAGGACGGGGGTTCCGCCCCTAGGATTCGAACCTAGACCGCACGGCTCCAAAGGCCGGCGTGCTGCCATTACACCAGGGCGGAGCGCCGGACCCCAGGGGGCGGCGACGACGGCCCATTCTTCCACACAGGTCGCGCGGATCCGGGGTCAATAGGCGCCGTCGGCGGCGATCACGGCCTTGACGGTCCGGCCCAGGATCACGAGGTCGCCCAGGATGGACCAGTTCTCCACGTAGTAGAGGTCCAGGCGGACCGCCTCCTCCCACGGGAGGTCGGAGCGGCCGGAGACCTGCCAGAGGCCCGTGATGCCGGGCTGCACCAGGAAGCGGCGGTGCACGTACTGCTCGTAGGCCTCGACCTCGTGCGGCAGGTGGGGCCGCGGGCCCACGAGGGACATGTCCCCCCGCAGCACGTTCACGAGCTGGGGCAGCTCGTCGATGCTCGTGCGGCGGATGAACTTGCCGACCGTGGTGATGCGCGGGTCGTCCTTCATCTTGAACAGCACGTCCGCATCCCCGCCGTCCGAGACGAGCCGCTGCCGGATCGCCTCGGCGTCCACCACCATGGAACGGAACTTGAGCATGGTGAACGGCCTGCCGCCGAGACCGATGCGCTCCTGCCGGAACAGCACCGGCCCGCCGTCCGTGGCCTTGACCGCGATCGCGACGGCGATCAGCAGCGGCGAGATGGCGATCAGGCCCAGCCCCGACGCGACGACGTCGAACGCCCGCTTGGCGAACGCCTTGCCCTCGGAGAGGCGCGGGGTGGAGAGGTGGATGAGGGGCAGACCCGCCAGGGGCTGTGTATGGAGGCGGGGTCCGGCGACGTCCACGAGGGCGGGCGCCATGATCAGGGAGACGCCGCGCTCCTGCAGGTCCCAGCCCAGGCGGCGGACGTCGCCGGGGACGAACGAGTGGCCCGAGGTGATCACCACGGCTTCGACGTCGCGCACCTCCACGAGGGCGACCACGTCCTCCACGGTGTCCAGGTCCGTGGAGACCGGTATCGGGAGGTAGTCCTCCCGCCGGGCCTTGTATCCGGGGAGAGCCGCCGCCACGGGGGCGTAGCCGGCGCCGGCCTCGGAGTCGAGGGTCTGGAAGATGTGCCGGACCGCCTTCGGGCCGCCGACGAGCAGGAGCCGCCGCCGGAACCTGCCGCGGTGGCGCTGCCGCGCCACCCACCCGCGCACGAGGAACCGGCCCAGCAGGAGCAGGAGCACGCCCAGCGGCAGAGCCAGACCCACGTAGCCGCGCGCCACTTCGAGACCTGCCGCATAGGCGAGGATCGCGACGGTGCCGAAGAGGTACAGGGTGCCCTGCAGGACCCGCTTGTACTCCTCGCTGCCCACCCCCAGGATCCGGATGTCCCGCGAGCCCTGGATGGTCAGCGCGAGCACCCAGGCCGCGCTCAGCGCGAGGCTGATGACGCTGTAATCGATGACTTCGGCGCCGGGGAGGGTCGTGCGCCGCGGTCCGCCGAAGCGGAGCTGGGCCGAGACGAAGGTGGCGAGCAGGACCGCGACCACGTCCACGATGAGGACGAGCAGCGGAAGGCCCCGCTCCCAGGGCCGGCCCAGGACACGGCCGCGGGCAGTCGAGCCCATGCGGAGCGCGGTCGACTCATCACCGGGACTCCCGATCACGCTCTGCTCCTCCGTCCTGACGCGGGGGATGGTCCACGTCGTGGGGGTCGGGCATGGTGCTGTGCCCCGGCCCCCGATTGTAGGCCGGAAACAGCCTTCAGCTGTGCCACCTGCCACACTCTCCTGTGCGCGCCCGCCGGTCAGTCCCCTTCGGCGAGTTCAGCGGCCTGCAGCCACTCCTCCTCCAGGACGTCCAGCTGCGCGTCGAGGTCCTTCAGGTCGGCGGAGGCCGCGGTGAGGGCGTCGAAGTCCTGCGCCTGCCCCAGCTCGGCCATCCGCGCTTCGAGGCCGGACCTGCGGTCCCGGAGCCGGGTCATCTGCTTCTCGAGTCGGGCCATCTCCTTGCGGGCCAGCCGACGCTCCGCCTCGGTGGGTCCGGTGTCCTCCTCCGGTCCGCCCATGCCCGCGCATGTCCCGACGACGTCGTTGCGGCCTCGGGCCGCGCCGGCTCCCCGGGCCGGGCCGCCGGCGTCGTCCATCGCGGCGCGCAGCTCGAGGTACTGGTCCACCCCGCCGGGCAGGCCGCGGACCTTGCCGTCCCCGAGCAGGGCGACCTGGTGGTCGGTGACGCGCTCGAGCAGGTAACGGTCATGGGAGACCACCACGAGGGTCCCCGGCCATCCGTCCAGCACGTCCTCGACGGCGGCCAGGGTGTCCGTGTCCAGGTCGTTGGTCGGCTCGTCGAGCATGAGGACGTTGGGCTCGCCCACGAGCAGGCGCAGCAGCTGCAGGCGCCGGCGCTCGCCGCCCGAGAGCTCGGAGACCTGAGTCCACTGCCGGGAGGTGCCGAAGCCGAGCATCTCGAGCAGCTGGCCGGAGGACATCTCGCGGTCACCGACCTGGAAGGACGAGCCTTCGCGGGCCATGACTTCGGCGACGCGCAGGTGGGCGACGTCGTCGAGCTCCTTCACGTCCTGGGTGAGGGTGGCCGAGACCACCGTCTTGCCGCGCTTCACCCGCCCCGCGTCCGGGGCGATGCGGCCGTCGAGCAGGCGCAGCAGGGTCGACTTGCCCGCACCGTTGACGCCGACCACGCCGAGCCGCTCGCCGGGTGCCAGGCGCAGGGTGACGTCGTCGAGGATCGGCTTCTCCCCCAGCGTCAGGCTCACGTGCTCGAGGTCGAGGACGTCCTTGCCGAGCCGGGCCGTGGCCATCTTCGCCAGGGACACCGAGTCGCGCGGGGCGGGGACGTCCTCGATGATGGCGTTGGCCGCCTCGATGCGGAACTTCGGCTTGGACGTGCGCGCCGGGGCGCCACGGCGCAGCCAGGCGAGCTCCTTCTTCACCAGCTGCTGACGCTTCTGCTCCGTCACCGCCGCCTGCCGGGAGCGCTCCGCGCGCGCGAGCACCCACGCCGCGTAGCCGCCGTCGAACGGGTCCACCGTGGCGTCGTGCACCTCCCACGTGCGCGTGCAGACCTCGTCGAGGAACCACCGGTCGTGGGTGACCACCACGAGGCCGCCGTCGGTGGGGCGCCAGCGCAGCTGCAGGTGGCGGGCGAGCCACGCGACGCCTTCGACGTCCAGGTGGTTGGTGGGCTCGTCGAGGAAGAGGACGTCGTCGTCCCCGGCGAGCAGGCGGGCCAGGGCCACGCGACGGCGCTGGCCGCCGGAGAGGCCCCGCACGGACTGCTCCAGGTCGAAGCCGTCGAGGAGACCGCCCAGGACATCCCGGACCTTGGGGTCCGAGGCCCACACGTGGTCGTCCACGTCCCCGACCACGGCCTGACGCACGGTGTGCTCCGGGTCGAGCCGGTCCTGTTGATCCAGCACGCCCACGCGGACGCCGCCGCGGCGGGTGACGCGGCCCGTGTCGGGTTCCTGGAGGCCGGCGAGGATGCGCAGGAGCGTGGACTTGCCGTCGCCGTTGCGGCCCACGAGTCCGATCCGGTCCCCCTCATCCACGCCGAGGGAGAGGCCCTCGAGGACGGTGCGGGTGCCGAAGGCGATGCCGATGTTCTCGGCGCCGAGCAGGTGGGCCATGGAGGGAGTGGTCCTTTCCGGACGGAGGAGGGGTGGTCGGGTGCGGCGGGGTGCGCCGCCGGGTGTCAGAGCACGTGGGCACCGGGCACGGGGCCGTGGACGGGGAGGGCGCGCACGCCCGTGCGCTCCTCGATGGCCGAGGCCAACCGCAGCGCGGAGGCCTCGTCCTGCGCCACGAAGAGCAGGGTGGGGCCGGAGCCGGAGACCATGCCGCGCAGCGCGCCTTCGTCCAGGCCGAGGTCGAGGACGTCCGAGAGCTCGGGGAACAGGACGACGGCCGGGGTCTGCAGGTCGTTGTCCATGGCGGTGGCGAGTTCGAGCGGGTCGGCCGCGGTGAGGGCCCGCAGGACGGCCTCGTTCACCTCCGGGCGCGCCGGCCCGTCGGGCAGGTGGCCCTCCCGGCGCAGCTCGTCCAGGGTCTGGAACACCACGGGGGTGGACAGCCCGGCGTCCGCCGGGACGAGGACGAGGTGCACCGGGGTGCGGGCCGCGACGGGGGTCAGCTCCGCCCCGGTCCCGAGCCCGACGGCGGCGCCGCCCAGCACACTGAAGGGCACGTCCGCGCCCAGCGGGGCGGCCAGCTCGGCGAGCTCGGCGCGGGTGTGCCCGGTCTCCCACAGGACGCTGCACGCGAGCAGCGCGGCGGCCGCGTCGGCGGAGCCGCCGCCCATGCCGCCCGCGACCGGGACCTGCTTGGCGACCTCGAGGTGGACGCCGTGGGTGTCAGGATCGAGCCCGAGGGTGCGCCGCAGGTGCGCGGCGGCGCGGTGCGCGAGGTTGCGCTCGTCCCAGGGCACGTCCTGGGTGTCCACCAGACTGATGTGGCGGCCCGACGGGCCGACGGTGATCCTCCCGTCCGTGCGCGCGATCGCCGTGACGGTCTCCCGCAGGCTGACGGCCAGGTACACGGTGGCCACGGGGTGGTAGCCGTCCGCGCCGGGGGGTCCCACCCGCAGGGACAGGTTCACCTTGCCGGGGGCGCTGACCGTGACGTGCCGGGCCGTGGGGTCGAGGCCGAGGTCCTCCGTCGTCATGCGCTCACCTCCTCCGCCGCACGCCGCGGGCCGTGCTCGGCGATCCGCGCGAAGGCCGCGATGTCCAGGGCCTCGCCGCGGGCGCGCGGGTCCACGCCGGCGGCCACCAGGGCATCCTCCGCCGCCTGCGGCGACCCCGCCCAGGATGCGAGCGCGGCGCGCAGGGTCTTGCGGCGCTGGGCGAAGGCGGCGTCCACCACGGCGAAGACCTCCCGGCGGGAAGCGCCGCCCGCCGGCGGCTCGCGCCGGGTGAAGGCGACCAGCCCGGAGTGGATGCGCGGAGCCGGCCAGAACACCTGGGTGCCGATGGTGCCCGCCTTGCGCACGTCCGCGTACCACGCCGCCTTGGCGGACGGCACGCCGTAGACCTTGGAGCCGGGCCCGGCCGCGAGACGGTCCGCGACCTCCTCCTGCACCATCACCAGGCCGTGCCGCAGCCCCGGCAGGACCGCGAGCGCGTGCAGCAGCACGGGCACGGCCACGTTGTAGGGCAGGTTCGCCACGAGCGCAGTGGGACCGCCGGCGGCGGCGGCGGGCCGGACCTCAGCCAGTGCCTGCTCGCTCAGCGTCATGGCGTCCGCGTGCAGCACGGCGAGGGCGTCCTCGGCCCCGGGGCGGAACTCGGCGGCGGTGCGCGGCAGGCGGGCGGCGGTGACCGGGTCGATCTCGACGGCGGTGACGGCGGCGGCCGCGTCCAGCAGGCCGAGGGTGAGCGAGCCCAGCCCGGGGCCGATCTCGAGCACGTGCTCGTCCGCGGTCACGTCCGCGGCCTGCACGATGCGCCGGATCGTGTTCGGGTCGATCACGAAGTTCTGGCCCCACTGCTTGGTGGGGCGCAGGTCCAGCTCGGCGGCGATGCGCCGCACGTCCGCGGCGCTCAGCAGCGGGGCGGGGGCGGGGTGCGGGGAGGGCTGGACCATGCCCGCGAGTCTATCGGGGTACCGGACGGGGTAACCGGGGCGCAGCGGCGCGGGCTCCGCTCAGGTGGAGAGGTCACCGAGCCGGACGAGCTCGCGGAACTCGGGGCTCGTCTCCTGCAGCCCGGCGAACGTGCCCTGGCCGATGATCCGCCCCTGGTCCATCAGCACGATTTGATCGCAGCGCTTGACCGTGGAGAGACGGTGGGCGACCACGATGACCGTGATCCGTCCGCGCAGCGACTCGATCACCTCGGTGACCCGGCGTTCCGTGAGGTTGTCGAGGGCCGACGTCGCCTCGTCGAGCACGAGGAGGCGGGGGCGCCGGAAGAGCGCGCGCGCGATGCCCAGGCGCTGGCGCTGGCCGCCGGAGACGCCCACGGCCCCTTCGCCGATCACGGTGTCCAGGCCGTCGGGGAGCTCGTCCAGCCACTGCCCCAGCTGGGCTTCGCGCAGCACGCGCTCCACCTCGGCCCGGTCCGCCGTCTCGGCGGCCTCGACGTCCAGGAGCACATTGTGCAGCACCGTCCCGTTGACCACGGTGACGGACTGCGGGACGAACGCCACGTTGTCCCACCAGCCGCGCGGGTTGGCCTCGAGCTCCACCCCGTCCACGTAGACCCCACCGCGCTGGGCGTGGTGGAAGCCGATGACCAGGTCCACCAGGGTGGTCTTGCCGGCACCGCTGCCGCCCACGAAGGCGTACGAGGAGCCGAAGGGGATGCGCAGGTCGATGTCGCGCAGGACCGGTTCGGCCTTGCCGGGGTAGGTGAAGGACGCGTCCCGCACCTCGATGGACTCCTCGAACGTGACGCGCTCGTAGGGCCGGTCCGCCGCGTGCAGGACCGGCTGCGCGGCGGCGAGTTCCGCCGTCGTGCGCTCGAAGGCCGGCCAGGAGGTGCGGATCTCGTTGGTGGTGGCCATGAGCGCGGCCATGGACGGCAGCACACGGAAGCCGGCCATCGCGAGCAGGGCGAGCGAGCCGAACGCCTCCCCGCCGCGGCCCTGGATGAAGGCCACGGCCACGAGCGCCGCGATGGCGGCCACGAAGGCGACCTCGAGCACGTAGCGCGGCATCATCGTGAGGATCATCTTGAGCCGCGTGGCTTCCGCGCTCTCCGCGCGGGCGGCCCGGTACTCCTCCATGAAGGCCGAGTCGTTGCCGCGGATCTTCACGTCCTTGTAGTTCTCCAGGCCCTGCAGCGCCGCGGTGTTGGCCCGCTCCCCCGTGGTCACCAGGGCCCAGCCCAGACGCGAGGCCGGGCGGCGGATCACGGTCTTGATCACCCAGGCGACGGCGAGGAAGTACAGGGCCATCCCGAGCCCCGTCAGCGGCATGGAGACGCCCACCACGACCGCCACCGCGACGAGCGTCACGGCCTCCGTGAGGAACGTGACGGACGCGTTCACCACGCCCGTGTAGGCCATGCTGGAGGTGCCGGTGACGTTGTTGACCAGGGTGCCCACGGTGCGCGTCAGGTGCAGGCCATAGTCAGCCCGCAGGTAGTAGCGCAGCAGCGTGGCGGATGTGCGGATGAGGTTCTGGTTGGTGAACCCCATGGTCCACCAGCGGAACGCGAGCACCAGGATCGCCTTGAGCAGGAAGGCCAGCACGATCACGACGGCGAAGGCCACCGTCTGCTCCGGCACCGTCACGGCCCCGAACCGGGCCAGCAGCCCTTCAAGCACCGGGGAGCCCAGCTCACCCGAGGTCAGCAGGCTGACCAGCGGGATGATCGAGGCGAGCGCCACCATCTCGAGGCCGGCCACGAGGACGGACCCGAGGACCACGAACACGAGGCGGATCCGCATGGGGCGGTCCACCAGGTACTGCGTTCCCTCGGGCAGCCGGGCTTTGAGGAGTCGGGTCAGCACGTCGCCCATCCTAGGGGCCGGGTCTGGATCGGCTTAGAACGCCCCGTACACCCGGGCGGTGTTCTCGCTCACCGCGCGGGCGAGGGCCGCCACGTCGTCTCCGCGCGTCTCCGCCATGCCCCGCAGGGTCACCGGGACCAGGTACGGCGCGTTGGGGCGGCCCCGGTGCGGATGCGGCGTGAGGAAGGGCGCGTCCGTCTCCACGAGCAGCAGCTCGGCCGGGGCGATCCGCAACGCCTCGCGCAGCTCGTCGTTGGCCTTGAAGGTGACGGGGCCGGCGAAGGACATGTGCCAGCCGTGCTCGGCGCACGTGCGGGCCAGATCGGGGCCACCGGAGAAGCAGTGGAACACCACGTGCGGGGGCAGCCCGCCGTCGGCCGCCTCCTCGAGCAGGATCCGGACGACGTCGTCGTGCGCGTCCCGGTCGTGGATCTGCAGGGCCGTGCCGAGTTCGCGGGCGAGTCGGATGTGCCGGCGGAAGGACTCCTGCTGCGCCGCGTGGCCGGCCTCGTCCTGCGTCCGGAAGTAGTCGAGGCCCGTCTCGCCAACGGCGCGCACGCGGGGGTGGCGGGCGAGCTCCGCGATCTGCGCGAACGCCTCCTCGAACTCGCCGCGCTCGGTCAGGCGGGCCGCGTCGTTGGGGTGCAGCGCCACGGCGCCGAGCAGGCGGGGCTCGGCCTCGATCGCCGCGATCGTGAACCGGGCCGAGGCGACGTCGCAGCCCACCTGGACCGCGCCGACCACGCCCACGGCCTCCGCCGCGTCCATCGCCTGGTGGACGTCCACGCGGACCAGGCCGTCGCGGAAGTCGAGGTGCGTGTGGTTGTCCACGACGGGCACCGGCAGCGGCTCGGGTGCGGGCGGGTACTCGAGACGACGCTTGCGGCCCGACTTCTCCTCGTGGGCGTCCCGGCGCGGGCCGCCGTCGTCGTCCGGCTGCTGGGCGGGGGCGCGGTAGGCGAGCGGGGTCTCGGATGCGTGGGCCATGCACCCCACTCTAGGGAGCCGAGCCCGGGCCGCTGATACGCCTCGGGGGCGGTGTCGGGCGGTATCCGACGTGGATACCGCCCGACACCGCCCCCGGAGGGCACGGCTCGGCGAAGGGGTCAGGCCTTCGCGGCCGCCCACGGGTCGGCGATGCCGATGTACTGCACCGAGGTGTACTCCTCGATGCCCTCGGCGCCGCCCTCGCGGCCCAGGCCCGACTGCTTCACGCCGCCGAACGGCGCGGCCGGGTTGGAGATGACACCCACGTTGTAGCCCATGAGACCGAACTCGATGCTCTCGGCCACGCGGTACATCCGGGCCTGATCCTTCGTGAACACGTAGGAGGCGAGGCCGTACTCGGTGTCGTTGGCCATCTCGATGGCCTCCTCCTCGGAGGAGAAGGTCACGATCGGGGCCACGGGGCCGAAGATCTCCTGCTGGAGGATCGGGTTCCCCTTCTCCACCTTGATCGCGGTCGGCGCGTAGAAGTAGCCGTCGCCCTCGATCTTGTGGCCGCCGGTGAGCACCTCGCCGCCGGCCGCCACGGCGTCCTGGACGAGCTGGTCGATGTCGTCGCGCGCGCCCTCGTCCACGATCGGGCCGAGGGTGGACTCCGGGTCGGTGCCGCGCAGGGGCTTGAGCGCCTCGAGCTTGGCCACGAACTTCTGCGTGAACTCCTCGGCCACGTCCTCGTGCACGAGGAAGCGGTTGGCGGCGGTGCAGGCCTCGCCCATGTTGCGCATCTTCGCGGCGAAGGCGCCCTCGACGGCGGCGTCCAGGTCCGCATCCTCGAAGACGATGAGCGGGGCGTTGCCGCCGAGCTCCATGGAGGTGCGCAGCACGTTGTCCGCCGCGTCCTTCATGAGGCTCACACCGACCGGCGTGGAACCGGTGAAGGACACCTTGCGCAGCCGCCGGTCCTGCAGGATCGGGCTGGAGATCGACGAGGCGGAGGAGCCCGCCACGACGTTGAGCACGCCCTTGGGCAGGCCGGCCTCCTGCATCACCTGCGCGAACAGCTGGGTGGTCAGCGGGGTCAGCTTGGCGGCCTTGAGGACCATGGTGCAGCCGGCGGCGACGGCGGGGCCCACCTTGCGGGTGGCCATGGCCAGCGGGAAGTTCCACGGGGTGATCAGCAGGCACGGGCCCACCGGGCGATGGTGCACCTGCATGCGCAGGGTGCCCTCGGGCACGGTCAGGGTGCGGCCGTAGTGGCGGCCGGCCTCCTCCGAGAACCAGCGCAGGAAGCCGTTGCCGTACGTGACCTCGCCGCGGGCCTCGGCGAGCGGCTTGCCCATCTCGAGGGTCATCAGCAGCGCGAAGTCCTCGGCGCGCTCGTTGATCAGGTCGTAGGCGCGGCGCAGGATGTCGGCGCGCTCCTTGGCCGGGGTGCGGGCCCAGTCGGCCTGCGCGGCGCAGGCGGCGTCGAAGGCGGCCATGGCGTCGTCGGAGTTCGCGTCCTGCAGGCTCGCGATGACCTTGCCGGTGGCCGGGTCCTTCACGTCGAAGGTCTTGCCGGAGGAGGCATCGCGCCACTCGCCGTCGATCAGCAGGCCGGTGGGGACGGACTCCAGCAGCGCCTTCTCGCGCTCAGCGGTCACGGTCATGATGCACCTCTTTCGGGGTCGGTGGTCGGAGGCGGCACGCCCCGCGTCCCTCAGGGGAACGGGTGGACGGCCACGGGTATTCCGACGCCGCCCGGCGGCGGCTCCACGGCTGATCCTAGCCAGGCACCGGGGCCGCGCCATGGCACATGAGCATCTGTGTAGCCGGGGACGTGTCAGCCCCGGGCCGCCAGCACCGCCTGATAGAGCTCCCGGCTCCGCATCCCGTGGGCTCCGGCCACCGCGGCCACGGCCTCCTTGAGCCGGGTGCCGGACTCCACCAGCACCGCCACCTCGGCGACGGCGTCCGCCTCGGACGCCTCGCCCTCGGCGCCGGGGGCGGGCGGCCCGATCACCAGCACGATCTCCCCGCGGATCCCCTCCCCTGCGTGGCGTTCCGCGGCCCAGGCATGCACCTCGGCCGCGGTGCCGCGCACCACCTCCTCGTGCAGCTTGGTGAGCTCGCGGGCCACGCACACCGGCCGCTCCGCACCGAGGACCTCCACGACGACGGCCAGCGCGTCCGCCAGACGCTGCGGCGACTCGAAGGCGACCACGGTGCGCGCCTCGGTGAGCAGGGAGGTGAGCCATCGCCGTCGTTCCCCGTCCTTGCGGGGGACGAAGCCGTCGAAGGCGAACCGATCCGTCGGCAGGCCGGACAGGGCGAGCGCGGTGGTCACGGCGGAGGGGCCGGGCGCGCAGGTCACGGGCAGCCCTGCGGACACCGCGGCCGCCACGAGCCGGTACCCCGGGTCCGAGACCGTGGGCATGCCCGCGTCCGAGACCACCGCCACCGTGGCACCGCCCCGCACCTGGTCCAGCAGCCCCTGGGCGGAGGCCGCCTCGTTGTGCTCGTGATGGGCCACCACCCAGCCCGTCGGGGTGAGGCCCAGGCCGGCGCACAGGCGCCGCGCGGTCCGGGTGTCCTCGGCAGCGATCACGTCCGCCTCCGCCAGCAGTTCACGCAGGCGCGCGGACGCGTCCCCGAGGTTGCCGATGGGGGTGGCGGCCAGGACGATGCGGCCCTCGGGCATGGGACGACCTTTCGACGGACGGACGGCTGCCCCGAGCCTACGGCCCCGGCCACCGTGCACGTCTCGCCGCCCACCCGGCCCCCTAGCATGGAGCCCGTGCCCGCCACCGCCCTCGCCCCCCGCCCCGCCGCCGTCGCGGTCGACGACGGCCCCTTCGGCGTCGCCGCCCTGCGCGCCCGCCTCGGGGTGAGTGCGGCACCCCTGACGCGGTGGCACTGGATCCTGCCGCTGCTGGTCACGATGATCGCCGGCGTCCTGCGGTTCACGAACCTGGCCCACCCGGACCAGCTGATCTTCGACGAGACCTACTACCCCAAGGACGCCTACTCCCTCCTGGAGTCCGGCTACGAGCGGCGGTGGGACGAGGACGTCAACGACGCGTTCGCGCGCGGCGAGGCGGAGCCGCTCGAGGGAGCCGCCTACGTGGTGCACCCGCCGCTGGGCAAGTGGCTGATCGGCCTGGGCATGCTCGCGTTCGGCCCGGACAACGGGGTGGGCTGGCGATTCAGCGCCGCGGTGGCCGGCACGCTGTCCGTCCTGCTGGTCGCCCTCGCCACGCAGCACCTGCTGCGCTCGGTGTCCCTGGGCGCGGTCGCCGGGCTGCTGCTGGCCGTGGAGGGCCACCACCTGGTGATGTCCCGCATCGGGCTGCTGGACATCTTCCTCTCGTTCTTCGTGCTCGCGGCCTTCGCCGCGCTCCTGGCGGACCGCGTCCACGGGCGGCGGCTGCTCGCGGAGCGGCTGGCCCTCGACGTCGCCCGGCGGGGACGCGACGCCCTGGCCAGCGGGCCGTGGCTCGGCTGGCGCCCGTGGCGACTGCTCGCGGGCGTGCTGCTGGGCGCCGGCTGCGCCGTGAAGCTCTCCGGACTGGCGTTCATGGCGGCCTTCGGCCTGCTCACGGTCCTGTGGGACATGTCCGCGCGCCGGACCGCCGGGGTGCGGCGCTGGGCGTGGGCCGGCGTCGAGAAGGACGGCCTGTACGCGTTCGTGGCCGTGGTGGGCGGCGGCCTGGTCGCCTACCTGGCCTCGTGGACCGGCTGGTTCGTCACGGAGGGCGGCTACTACCGGGACTGGCACCGGGACAACCCGCCGGAGGGCCTGCTCGCCGGGCTGGTCCCCGGCCCGCTGCGCTCCCTGTGGCACTACCACGTGGAGTCCACGACCTTCCACCAGGGCCTCACCAGCCCCCACGACTACGCCGCCAACCCGTGGACCTGGCCGTTCATGGGCCGGCCCGTGAGCTACTACTACGAGGGCGCAGAGCCCGGCGAGGGGATCTGCCCGCCGGACGCCGCGGGCGCGTGCTCGGCGGCCATCACGGACATCGCCAACCCGTTCGTGTGGTGGACGGGCCTGGCCGCCGTCCTCGTGTGCGTGTGGCTGCTGGTGCGCCACCGGGACTGGCGGGCCGGCGCCCTGCTCGGCGCCTACGCGGCCGGGCAGCTGGTGTGGTTCCTGTGGCCCGAGCGGACCATGTTCTTCTTCTACACGATCGCCTACGAGCCCTTCCTCGTGATGATGATCGCCCTGGCGCTCTCGCTGCTGCTGCGGCCGGGCCGCCGGCCCGGGCCCCGCTGGGGCTCGGCCCTGGTGCTGGCGTACGTGACGATCGCCGTCGCCGTGTCCCTGTTCTTCCTGCCCGTGTGGATCGGCGACGTCATCCCGTACGACCAGTGGCGCTGGCGGATGTGGTTCAGCAGCTGGATCTGACGGCCGCGTCGCGGGCGCGGGCGTGCCCGACCGCGCGCCGCACGCCCGGAAATGGATACGCTCGGACCGTGCAGAACCAGAGCCCCGTCCATGAGTCCGCCACCGAGCTCGTCGGCATGCCGCCGGCGGACTCCACCATCACGGACCTGATCGTCGCCTCCTGTGCCGACCGGCCGGACGCCCCCGTGTACGCCGTGCGCAACGGCGCGGGCGGCTGGGTGGACGTCCACTTCACCGCGTTCCTCACCCAGGTGCGCGCCGTGGCGGCCGGCCTGATCGCCCGCGGCGTCCAGCCCGGGGACCGGGTGGGCCTGTTCTCCCCCACCTCGTACGCATGGGCCGTCCTCGACCAGGCCGTGTGGTTCGCCGGCGCCGTCTCCGTGCCGATCTACGAGACCTCCTCCGCCCACCAGGTGGAGCACATCGTCACGGACTCGGGGCTGCGGGTGGTCGCCGTCGGCAGCGAGGAGCTCGGCGAGCGTGTCGCCGAGGCCGCCGGGCACGCGGACGTGGACGTGGCGACGTTCCCGCTGACGGACGCGGGGCTGGCGGAGCTGGCCGAGGCCGGCGCGTTCGTGTCGGACGACGCCGTCGAGCACGCCCGCTCCCTGGCGACCCTCGCCAGCCCCGCCTCGATCGTCTACACCTCCGGCACCACCGGCCGCCCGAAGGGCGCCGTGATCACGCACGGCAACTTCGTGGGCGCGGCCATCAACGTGCTGCACTTCGGACGCGAGGTGGTCCAGTGGTCCCCGGAGACGACGACGTCGCGCACCCTGCTCTTCCTCCCGCTGGCCCACGTACTCGCCCACGCCATCCAGGTCATCTGCCTGTACGCCCGCATCCAGGTGGCCCACTCCGGTTCCCCGGCCACGCTGCTCGGCGACCTCGCCTCCTTCCACCCCACGTGGCTGCTGGCCGTGCCGCGCGTGTTCGAGAAGGTCGAGGCCGGCATCGAGGCCAAGGCCCAGAAGGGCGGCACCGGGCCGATCTACGCGGCCGCCAAGCGCACCGCCATCGAGTGGTCCACGGCCGTGGACGAGGCCGAGTTCGAGGACGGCCCCGGCCCCTCGGCCCTGCTGCGCGCCCGGCGTGCGCTGTTCGACCGGCTGGTCTACCGCAAGATCCGGGAGGCCCTCGGCGGCGAGGTGATCTCGTGCGTGTCCGGCGCGTCCGCCCTCTCCCCGGAGCTGGTGCACTTCTTCCGCGGCGCCGGCATCCCGATCGTGGAGGGCTACGGCCTCACGGAGACCACCGCGCCGGCCACCGTGAACATCCCCGGCGCGCACCGCGTGGGCACCGTGGGCCTGCCCGTGGCCGGGGTGACGGTGAAGATCGCCGAGGACGGCGAGATCCTCATCCGCGGCCCCGTGGTGTTCGACGGCTACCACGGCATGCCCAAGGCGTCGGCGGAGGCCATGGAGGACGACTTCTTCCGCACCGGGGACATCGGCACGCTGGACGAGCACGGCTTCCTGCGGATCACCGGCCGCAAGAAGGACGTGATCATCACCGCCGGCGGCAAGAACGTGTACCCCACGCCCATGGAGGAGGCGCTGCGCCAGCACCGGCTCATCGAGCACGTCGTGGTGGTCGGGGAGAACCGCCCGTTCGTGGGCGCCCTGATCACCCTGGACACCGAGGCCCTCACCCAGTGGGCCCTGGACCGCGAGCTCAGCCTCACCCCGGCCGAGGCCGCGACGGACCCCACCGTGCTGGCCTCGATCCAGGAGGCGGTGGACCAGGTCAACGCGGGCGTCTCCCGCGCCGAGTCCATCCGCCGCTTCCGCATCCTGGACCACCCCTTCACCGAGGACTCCGGGCACGTCACCCAGTCCCAGAAGCTCAAGCGGGCCCAGGTGATCGAGGACCACGCCGAGGACGTCGAGGCCCTCTACCGCCGCTGACCCCGCCCCCCGGACGACGACGGGCCGGGAGGACGCCTCGTCCTCCCGGCCCGTTCCCGGTGCTGTCCGGCGGCGGTCAGCGCACCACGGCGTCGTCCTCCCGGGCCCACCGCAGGCGGGTGCGCAGCAGCTGCTCGCGGCGGTCCGCGCTCAGCTCACGACGGCGGCGCGTGGGCCACGTGAGCACGAGCGTCACGAGGGACGCCAGCAGGGTCACCAGCCCGACCACCACGGCCGCGTCCACCCAGAACTGCTCGGGATAGAGGCGGATGAGGGCGTCCCGCACGGAGAACGTCCACGTGCCGTCCGCGAAGAACAGCGAGTGGAACCCGGCGAAGAACGTCTCCCAGCCCAGCACCGCCAGGACCGCGAGCGCGATCACCGCGAGCGGCAGCCACACGGCGCCGGCGAACAGGGCGCGGCGCACCCCGCCGGGGCTGGTGCGCAGCAGGGACGCGATGAGCAGGGCGCACACCACCACGAGCACCACGAGCGCCGCGGTGGCGATCCACAGCACGGTCTTCACGTCCGTCATGTGGTCGACCTCGACCTCGGTGAACAGGGGCGCGCCCTGGTGCGTGAGGCTGCTGAGGTACCGCGGCCCGGCCAGGTTGGTCACGTAGTCCAGCCCGGCGGAGCCGTAGTGCATGCGGTCGGCGAGGGTGAAGCCGAACCGGTCCGCGGGGAACCCGGGCCGGTGGTACTCCAGCCACAGGAACACCGGGCTCGCCACGAGGCGGACGGCGGCCAGCAGCAGGGCGAGCGGGGCGAGGATCGCCAGCAGCACCTGCGCCAGGCGCGGGCCCGCCTTGGGCAGGCGCGCGCGCTCCTCCGGCGTGGGGCCCTGCAGGGCCGCCGCCTGCGCCACGGGGGCGGCGGTGCCGTCCTCGGGGTAGCGGTCGACCGGGGCGGCTGCGCTCGACCCCGCCGCGCGGGCCCCGACGGCGGCGCTCAGCGGGCCGAGCTCGTCGGCGCCGGGCAGCTGCCGCCGGTCGCTCTCGGGCACGGCCCGGGAGGCGACGATGTCGCGGTCGGCGTCCGCGGCCGGGCGGTCGGCGTCGCGTCGGTCCGCGGCTGCCGCGTCCTCGCCGCGCAGCGCGGCGAGGTCCTCCGGGCTGAGCGCCGAGGTGTGCTGGGCGCCGCCGTCGTCGTCCCGGTCCATGGCGGGCAGCGCCTGGGTGCGGTTCGGGTCGTCCGCGGCGTCGTCCTGGACGAACGCGCCGTAGTCCAGCCCGGATTCGAAGTCCTCCGCCCCGGCGCGCTCGTCGCGCCCGCGGCCGGCCTGATGGGAAGCCATGCTCGTGCCTCTCTCGAGTGGGTCCGTCCGCCCGCGGGCGCCGGGGATCAGTAGCGGTAGTGGTCGGCCTTGTAGGGGCCGGCCACGTCCACGCCGAGGTACTCGGCCTGGGCCTTGGTCAGCTCGGTCAGCCCGACGCCGAGGGCGTCCAGGTGCAGGCGGGCGACCTTCTCGTCCAGCACCTTGGGCAGCGTGTAGACGCGCTTCTCGTAGTGCTCGCCGGTCAGGGCGCCGGTGCCCGTGGAGCCGCCGAAGAGCTCGATCTGCGCCATCACCTGGTTGGTGAAGGACGCGCTCATCACGAACGAGGGGTGGCCGGTGGCGTTGCCGAGGTTCAGCAGGCGGCCCTCGGAGAGCACGATGATGCTGCGCTCGGCCTCCGTGCCGCCGTCCAGGGTCCACTCGTGGACCTGCGGCTTGATCTCGGTCTTCACGACGCCGGGGATGCGGGCCAGGCCGGCCATGTCGATCTCGTTGTCGAAGTGGCCCACGTTGCCCACGATGGCCTTGTCCTTCATGGCGGCCATGTGCTCGGCCATGATGATGTCCTTGCCTCCGGTGGTGGTGACGAAGATGTCGCCCTCGCCCACCACGTCCTCGAGGCGGGCCACCTGGTAGCCGTCCATCGCGGCCTGCAGCGCGCAGATCGGGTCGATCTCCGTGACGATCACGCGGGCGCCCTGGCCGCGCAGGGCCTCGGCGGCGCCCTTGCCGACGTCGCCGTAGCCGCAGACCACGGCCACCTTGCCGCCGATCAGCACGTCCGTGGCGCGCATGATGCCGTCCGGCAGGGAGTGGCGGATGCCGTACTTGTTGTCGAACTTGGACTTCGTCACGGCGTCGTTCACGTTGATCGCCGGGAAGAGCAGGCGGCCCTCCTGCGCCAGCTGGTAGAGGCGCAGCACGCCCGTGGTGGTCTCCTCGGAGACGCCGCGCAGGGTGCCGGCGGTCCGGGTCCAGTGCTGCGGGTCGCGGGCCAGCGAGCGGCGCAGCGTCTCCAGGATGATCCGGTACTCCTCGGGGTCGTCCTCGGTGGCGCTGGGCACGGCGCCCGCGGCCTCGAACTCGACGCCCTTGTGCACCAGCAGGGTGGCGTCGCCGCCGTCGTCCAGGATCATGTTGGGGCCGCGCTCCGGATCCTCGTCCGCACCCGGCCAGGTGAGGATCTGCGAGGCGGTCCACCAGTAGTCCTCGAGGGACTCGTTCTTCCAGGCGAACACCGGCACGCCCTGCGGGTCCTCGGGGGTGCCCGAGCCCACGACGACGGCGGCCGCGGCCTCGTCCTGCGTGGAGAAGATGTTGCAGGAGGCCCACCGGACCTCGGCGCCGAGGGCGGTGAGGGTCTCGATGAGCACGGCGGTCTGCACGGTCATGTGCAGGGAGCCGGCGATGCGGGCACCCTTCAGCGGCTGGGCCTCCCCGTACTCCTCGCGCAGGGACATCAACCCCGGCATCTCGTGCTCGGCCAGGCGGATCTGGTGGCGGCCCGCCTCAGCCAGGGACAGGTCCCGGACCGTGAAGTCGAACGAGGCACCGGGCACGGTGGTGCGGTTGGCGAAGGCCGGGTCGACGTCGGGCGTGCGGAACTCTGCGGAGGTCTCAGTCATGCCCTCCAGCCTAGCGATGCCCCGGACGGCACGACACGCGCCGCGTCAGTCCCCGTCACGCACCACGCGCAGCCCGGGGCGGGACGGCGGGACGGCCACGGGCCGGGTGGGGACCGTGCGCACGCCGCCGTCCGCGTCGACGGCCTCGTAGTGCTCGGGCAGCTCCAGCCGCAGCACCTCCCAGCCGCGCGGGGCCGTGGTGCGGCGCGCGTGCTCGGCGCAGAGGTCGTAGGTGTGCGGCTCGGCGCGCTGCGCCAGGGGGCCGATCACCACTTGGGAGTCGGCGTAGTTGTACGTCAGCGTGGCCAGGGCCGGGCTCTGGCATCCGGTTTTGCTGCAGCGTCGCATGGGTCCCACGGCAGACCACCCTACTCGGCCCTCCCGCCCGCGCGGTGGCCTACCATGGCGCGCATGACCGCGCCCGCCTCCTCCGATCCCCTCGACCCCCTGCCGTTCCGGGCGGGCGACGCCGCGGGGGCCGAGCCGGGCGTCGAGGGCGGCCCGGCCGAGGCCGGCGTCTCCTCCCCCGCGGGGCGCGGCGTCCGGGACCGCCGTGGCCGAGGACTGCGGCATCCGCGCCCGTTCGGTGCACGCTCGGAACGGGGCCGGGGCGAGGCGCTGCTGACCGCCGTCGAGAAGGCGGTGGACCGGCTGGGCTCCCTGGACGCGCCCGGGCTGCGGCACGTGACCGCGCGGGTGGAGCGCATCCCGGACCGGCTCGACGAGCGACTGCGCGAGCTCCATGCCGGCCAGGAACGGGATGAGGAGGCGCTGTTCGCGCGGGCCGAGCGGCAGGGCCGGGACGGGGTGCTGATCACCCTGTTCGAGCGGCCGCTGCGGGACGCGGCCGACCCGGCCGACCTCGAGGGGGCCGTCTACGGGGTCGCGCTGAGCCGCTGCGCCGAGGCGCTGGGCGTGGACCCGCAGGTGCTCGACCCCAGCTGGGGTCGCGGCTGAGCCCGGACCGGGCGGTCCGCGCCGGGCACGGCGCCCGGTGGAGGGGCGCCGTGCGTCAGGCGCGGGCGCGGCGCAGGCGGCGACGCTCGCGCTCGGAGAGCCCGCCCCAGATGCCGAAGCGTTCGTCGTTCGCCATGGCGTACTCCAGGCACGCGTCCTTGACGGTGCAGGCCTCGCACACGCGCTTGGCGTCCCGCGTGGAGCCGCCCTTCTCCGGGAAGAACGCCTCGGGGTCCGTCTGCGCGCACAGGGCGTCCGCCTGCCAGGCCAGCTCGCCCTCGATGGGCTCGGTGGTCACGCCCGGGATCGCGGCCCAGTCCTGGGAGAAGGGCACGGCCTCGACCGGACGCGCGTCACCGGGGAAGAGGGCGGTGACGGTGGCGGCCGGGGTGCCGGTCTCGTCGTCGAGGTCGTGGGCGGTGAGGAAGGCGGTCGCCTGGTCCTCGAGGCTCGCGCCCGGGACGCCGGCCTGCGGGTCGGCGGGGTCGAGGAACCAGTCGCTGGGGACGCTCCGCGGACGGGGCGCCGGCGCCTGCGCGGGATCGGCGCGGTGCGCGTCCTCGACTCGCTGGGTCTGCTCCATGTGTGACGCCTCTTCCCGGGATCGACGTGGCGGTGTGGGCCGGGTGATCGTGCGGTCCGCGCGGGTGCCGGGCAAGCCGGCGGGCCCCTCCTGCCGGGACCGTTGGCCCGGGTTCATTACATCGGTGTGATTCATGCCGAGTCAAACCGAGCGGGTGCCACACTGGGCCCATGGTCTCCCTCTCCGCACCCCGGTCCACCGGCCCCCTCGTGCTCCGCCTCGCCTCCTCCCCGCGGCCCGCGCTCGTCCAGGAGCCGGGAGCCCCGGACGAACCCGGCGCGGTGGACCAGCGCATCGAGCTCTCGGGCCGCGTGACCGTGAACTGGGCCGCCAAGTTCGCGGGCCTGCTCGGCGCCGAGGGCATCGGCGCGGGCGACGCCGTCGCCCTGGACCTGCCCGTCCACTGGCTCTCCCACGCCCTCGCCCTCGGCGTGCTCTGCGCCGGGGCCGAGCCCGCCCTCGAGGGTGACTCCCCCGCCGCCGTCCTCACGGACCGGCCCGAGGCGTGGCCGGACCCGTCCGCGGCCGTGTTCGCCGTGGCCCTGCCGCGCGGCCTCGATCCCGAATTCGACGGCCCGGCCGCCGATCCGGCCGTCGTGGACGTGGCCGCCGAGATCCGCGCCCAGCCGGATGCCCTGCCCGGCCCCGTGGACCACGTGCGGCCCGCGTCGATCCCGGCCGGGGTCGACGTCGGCCCGGACGACGACGGCCCGCGCCCCCGCCTGACGTGGGCGGGAGTGCGGGCCGCGCTGGAGGCGTGGGACGCGGGTCGGGCGGTGACCGTGCACCCCTGACGGGGCGGCGGGGTCAGGCCGGGGCGCTCAGACCCCGGCGTCGGGGGCGCGGTGCCGGGCCGGGCCGTCGGGCCGAGGCCCCCGCTCGGCGGGCCGGCCCCGGGCCTCGTGCCGGCCGTGCTCAGGCAGCTGGTCGTCGCGCAGCACGGGCATCTGGCCGGTGATGATCGCGAGGTCGTTGGCGAAGCCGGGCTCCACGTCCAGCTCCTCCTTGAACACCCAGAACCGGTAGGCGAAGTAGCGGAACACGGTGCCGAAGAACAGGCCGATCACGTTGCCGGCGATGAACAGGCCGGTCGGGTCGGTCACGCCCATCAGGTACTGCGCGATCGCCACGCAGCCGGCCTGGATGCCCAGCCCGATCGCGTTCATGATCAGGAACATCACGAGCTCGCGCGTCTTGTTCGAGGAGCGCTTGTCCCGGAACGTCCAGTAGCGGTTGGCGACCCAGCTGAACAGGGTGGCGACGACGCCGCCCACGATCTTGGCCTTGACGTTGGACCCCTCGAGCGGGCCGGTCATCATCCACCAGAAGACGAGCGAGTCCACCACGAACGCGGCCGCACCGACGGTGCCGAACTTGGCCACCTCCCGCCACAGCAGGGAGACCATCCCGGTCAGGCGGCCCCAGAGATCGGACAGCATGGGCGTGGACTCCTCGGTTCGGGATGGGGACGGGGGTGTGCACGCGGGGCGGACCCGCGCAGGGCTGGGGAACACTGTAGCCGCGCCCCCGGGGCGCGACCTCCTCGGATCCGGCATCGGCCGCCCCTCCGTGACGGAGTTCTCAGCCGGTCCGACTACCCTGTGCGGGTGACTTCCCCTCGACTCGGTGTGATCGGTGGCGGGCAGCTGGCCCGCATGATGGCGGGCGCCGCCGCGGAGCTCGGCGTGCCCTTCCGCGTGCTCGCGGAGGCCCCGGACGCGTCAGCGGCCCAGGTCGCCCCCCACGTGGTCGGCGACCACGCGGACCTGGCGGACCTGAGGGCGTTCGCGGCCACGGTGGACGTGGTCACCTTCGACCACGAGCACGTGCCCACCGAGCACCTGCGGGCCCTGCAGGAGGCCGGCGTCGCCGTGCGTCCCGGCCCCGAGGCGCTGCAGCACGCGCAGGACAAGCTGGTCATGCGCGCCGCCGTCGAGCGGCTGGGCCTGCCGAACCCGGCGTGGGCGCCGGTCGACGACCTCGAGGCCGTCCTCGCCTTCGGCGACGAGCACGGCTGGCCGATGATCCTCAAGACCCCCCGCGGCGGCTACGACGGCAAGGGTGTGCTCAAGCTCGACGACGCCGACGACGCCCGCGCCTCCGCCGCGGACGGCACCCTGGCCGCGTGGCTCGGCGCCGGCATCACCCCGCTGCTGGCCGAGGCCCTCGTCCCCTTCTCCCGTGAGCTCTCCGCGCAGGTGGCGCGCACCCCCTCCGGTGAGGTGGCCGTCTACCCCGTGGTCGACTCGGTCCAGGTGGCCGGCGTGTGCGACCTCGTGGTCGCCCCGGCCCAGGACCTCGACCCCGCCGTCGCCGCGGCCGCGACCGCCGCGGCCGTCCGCCTCGCCGAGGAGCTGGACGTCACCGGCATGCTCGCGGTCGAGCTGTTCGAGACGCCGGGGGTCGGCCCGGGCTTCCAGGTGAACGAGCTGGCCATGCGCCCACACAACTCCGGCCACTGGTCCATGGACGGCGCCGTCACCGGCCAGTTCGAGCAGCACGTCCGCGCCGTGCTCGACCTGCCGCTGGGCGAGACGGCCCCCCGCGGGGCCGGCGTCGTGATGAAGAACGTCCTCGGCGGCGCCCGCGAGGACCTGCACGCCGGCAGCGTCGTGGCCCTGGCCGCCCACCCGCAGGCCAAGGCCCACCTCTACGGCAAGGACGTGCGCCCGGGCCGCAAGGTCGGGCACGTCAACGTCGTCGCGGACCACGGCCTCAGCCTCGAGGAGGCCGTGCGGATCGCCGAATCCGCCGCCGCACTCCTGCGCGAGGACGCCCCCACCACCGGCACCGAGACGGAGGCCCGCCCATGACCGCCACGCCCCAGACCCCCGCCCAGCCCCTGCAGGACGACGCCCCGGTCGTCTCCGTCGTGATGGGCTCCGACTCCGACTGGCCCGTGATGAGCGCGGCCGCCGAGGCCCTGCGCGAGCTCGACGTGCCCGTCGAGGTCGGCGTGGTCTCCGCGCACCGCATGCCCCACGAGATGGTGGAGTTCGGCGCCCGCGCGCACCAGCGCGGGATCCGCGTGATCGTGGCCGGTGCGGGCGGCGCGGCCCACCTGCCCGGCATGCTCGCCGCCGTCACCCCCCTGCCCGTGATCGGCGTGCCCGTGAAGCTCAAGAGCCTGGACGGGATGGACTCCCTGCTCTCGATCGTCCAGATGCCCGCCGGTGTGCCGGTGGCCACCGTCTCCATCGACGGCGCCCGCAACGCCGGCCTGCTGGCCGCCCGCATCCTCGCCTCGGCCGACACCGCGGAGGGCGACCGCCTGCGCGCCGCCCTCGCCGAGCACGCCGACGAGCTCAACGCCCAGGCCCGGGCCAAGGGGGCCCGCCTGCGCGAGCGGATGGCCGCCGACCGCTGATGTCGCCCGCCACCGGATCCGTGCCCGCCGGTCCCGCGCAGCCCGACCCGCTTCGGGACCCGCGCGTCGCCTCCCCCACCGAGCGCACCCGCCGGGCGCTGATCCTCACCGCCCTGACCCTGCTGGTCCCCGGCGGCGCCCAGATCATCGCCGGCAGCCGCCGGCTCGGCCGCGTGGCGCTGGGGGTCACCGTCACCGTGTGGGCCGTGCTGATCCTGGGGCTGCTGTGGTGGCTGGTCTCCCGTGCGAGCCTGATCTCGCTCATGGCCCGGGACGGCGTGCTGCTCGGGCTGGCGGTGGTCCTGGCGGCGTTGGCGGTGGGCTGGGCGGTGCTGTGGGTGGACACGTTCCGGCTGATCCGGCTGCACCTGCTCGCCCCCGGCGCGCGGAAGATCACGGCGGCGGTCACCGCGCTCGCGCTCGTGCTCACCAGCGGCGCCCTGCTCTACGGCGGCTGGGCCGCGAACACGAGCCGCGGCGCGCTCGGCGAGGTCTTCCAGGAGGGGCCGGCCGTCCCGGAGGCCGAGGGCCGCTACAACATCCTGGTCCTGGGCGCGGACGCCGGCGAGGGCCGGCAGGGGCTGCGCCCGGACTCCATGCACGTGGTCTCCGTGGACGCCCGCACCGGCGCCATCGTGATGTTCTCCCTGCCCCGCAACCTCCAGGACGCGCCGTTCGTCGAGGGCTCCCCGCTGTGGGACGTGTACCCGAACGGCTTCGACTGCGGCGACGAGTGCATCCTCAACGCCCTCTACACGGACGTGGAGGAGCAACACGCCGACCTCTACCCGGACGCTGAACACCCCGGCGCCGAGGCCATGAAGGACGCCGCCGGCGGCATCCTCGGCCTGGACGTCTCCGGCTACGCCCTCATGGACATGGGCGGCTTCGCCCAGCTGATCGACGCCATGGGCGGGGTCGACGTCGTCAGCGGCGGCTACGTGGTGCACCGCGGCGTCCGGCCCGACGGCGCCTGGGGCAACATCTGGTGGGAGCCGGGCACCCACCACTTCAACGGCGACGACGCGCTCGCCTTCGCCCGCTCCCGGCACTGGTCCACCGACTACGCCCGCATCCGCCGGCAGCAGTGCATGCAGGCGGCGATGCTGGAGCAGTTCAGCCCCGCCACCGTGCTCACCCGCTTCGAGGGGATCCTCGCGGCGGGCCAGCAGATCGTGACCACCGACCTGCCGCAGTCCCAGCTCGGCACGTTCGTGGACCTCGCCGAGCGCTCACGCGGCCAGAAGATGCGGCGGCTGACCATCGGCCCGCCCGACTTCGGCGACACGGGCACCCACTTCACCACCTATCCCGACTACGACCTCGTCCACCGCCGCGTGGACGAGATGCTGGCCGACGCGTCCGTGACCGCCGGGTCGGACCCGACCGGCGTCTCGGCGACCCCGCTGCTCACCGTGCTGGCCGTCGTCGCGCAGGAGACGCAGGCCCCCGACGTCGATGAGGACGACCCGGCCACGTGGCCGGCCCCGCCGACCCGCTCCGACGGCGAGCCCTTCACCGCCGAGGACCTGATGACGGCCGAGGACCTGGGCCAGGAGGACGTGCTGAACCACGCGTCCTCGTCGAACGGGCTGTGCGTCCCCGCCCCGTGAGGCGCGACGCGCGGGCCGACGGGCTGACCTAGGCTGGGCGTATGCACGTCCTGAAGCCCGTGATCCGTGACTACGCCTGGGGCTCCCCCACGCTCCTCGCCGACCTGCAGGGACGCGAGCCCACCGGCCGCCCCGAGGCCGAGCTGTGGCTGGGCGACCATCCGGGCGCCCCGTCCGTCGCCGTCGTGGCGGACGGCGCCCAGGTCGGCCTGGACGAGGTGGTGGCCGCGGACCCCGAGCACTGCCTCGGACCCGCCGCGCCGGAGGGCCGTCTGCCCTTCCTGATGAAGCTGCTCGCCGCGGGCGCCCCGCTGTCCATCCAGGCGCACCCCACCCTGGAGCAGGCCCGCGCGGGCTACGCCGCGGAGGAGGCCGCCGGCGTGCCGGTCGACGCCCCGGAGCGCAACTACAAGGACGCGAACCACAAGCCGGAGATGCTGCTCGCGCTGACCCCCTTCGCGGCGATGTGCGGCTTCCGCTCCCCCGAGGTCTCCTCGGACAGCTTCGAGGCCCTGTCTCGCGCCCTCACCGAGCGGGCGGACGGGGACACGTCCGCCGTCGCCGTCGCCGCCGCCCGGATCAGCCAGGCCCTCGCCGCCGGCGACCTCGAGGACGCGTTCACCTCGATCCTCGACCCCGACTCCGTGTGGGGCGCTCCCGGCGCCGTCGCGCAGGTCGTGGACGTGCTGCGGGCCGCGCCGGACCTGGCCGAGCGCGACCCCTCGCTGGCCACGGCCCTCGAGGTCGCCCAGCACTACCCGGACGACCCCGGCGTGGTGGTGGCCATTCTGCTCAACCGCGTGGATCTGGCCCCGGGTCAGGCCGTCCACCTGCCGGCCGGCAACGTGCACGCGTACCTGCACGGGCTGGGTGTGGAGGTCATGGCGGCCTCGGACAACGTGCTGCGCGGCGGACTCACCCCGAAGCACGTGGACGTGCCCGAGCTGCGCCGCGTGGTCACCTTCGAGGCGCTGCCGGTGCCCTCCACCGAGCCCGAGCGCGTGGCCGACTCCGTGGTGGCCTTCCGCCCTCCGTTCGAGGAGTTCGAGCTGCTCCAGGCCACCCTCGAGGACGACGCCGTCCACGGCCTCGACGTGCACGGGCCCGGGATCGCGGTGGTCACCCGTGGCACGGCGCGCCTGGCCCTGGCCGGCCAGGAGATCGAGCTGGGCCCGGGCGAGGCTGTGTTCCTGCCCGCCGCCGAGACGGCGTCCGGCCCGCTGGCCGTCCGCGCCGCGGCCGGCGCCCCGGCCACGGTGCACGTGGCCGGCCTGCCGCGGGGCTGAACCCGGCAGTCCGGCCCCCGGGCTCAGCGGGCGTCGCGGTCCTCCAGCCACTTGGACCACTTCTTCACGTCGTGCTCGGCGTCCACGGTGCGGACCGTGCCGGACCACGAGCGCATCACGATGGACTGCGTGTGCACGCGGCCGTCGGCGAAGCGCACACCGCGCAGCAGGTCGCCGTCGGTGATGCCGGTGGCCGCGAAGTAGCAGTGGTCGGAGGTGACCAGCTCGTCCGTGGTCAGCACGGCCTCGAGGTCGAGGCCGGCGTCGAGGGCCTTCTGCCTCTCGGCGTCGTCGGTGGGGGCCAGGCGGCCCTGGATGATGCCGCCGGTGGCCTTGATCGCGCACGCGGTGACGATGCCCTCCGGGGTGCCGCCGATGCCCATCATCATGTCCACGCCGGTGCCCGGGCGGGCGGCGGCGATGGCGCCGGCGACGTCGCCGTCCAGGATGAACTTCACGCGGGCACCGGCCTGGCGGATCTCCTTGACCAGGCCCTCGTGACGGGGGCGGTCCAGCACACACACGGTCACCTGGGAGACGGGCTTGTCCAGGGCCTTGGCCACGAGGTTCACGTTCTGCTTCACCGGCAGGCGCATGTCCACGAAGTCGGCGGCCTCGGGGCCCACCACGAGCTTGTCCATGTAGAACACGGCCGACGGGTCGAACATGGTGCCGCGCTCGGCCACCGCGAAGACGGAGAGCGCGTTGTTGTAGCCCATGGCGGTCAGGCGGGTGCCGTCGATCGGGTCCACGGCCACGTCCACGGCGGCGCCGGAGCCGTCGCCGACCTGCTCGCCGTTGAACAGCATGGGCGCCTCGTCCTTCTCGCCCTCGCCGATCACCACGGTGCCGTCCATGGCCACGGTGTCCATGAACGCGCGCATCGCGTCCACCGCGGCGCCGTCCGCCTTGTTCTTGTCCCCGTAGCCCACCCAGGGGCTCGCGGCGATGGCCGCCGCCTCGGTCACCCGCACCAGCTCCATGGCCAGGTTGCGGTCCGGGACGTGGTTCTCGTAGCCGGTCTTCTCCGAGGACGCGCTGGTCATCGCTGCTCCGATCCTTGCTCGCGGCGCTCCGTCCGCACGGGACGGGGCGTGAGGGCGGCTCTGCCCCGGTCCTCATCCTACGGGGGCGGCCTCCCGCGGGTGGCACAATGCTGTCCGTGAGCTCCGCCGACCCCCACTCCCCCGCCCCCCGCCCCGTCCTGACCGCCAAGCAGGCGCAGCGGGCCCGGCAGCCGTGGATGGCCATGGTGCTCTCCCTGCTGGCTCTGCTGGCGATCGTGGCCGTGGTCCTCCTGCTCAACCCGGAGCCGCCGCAGCGGCCCCGCGAGGACCGCGTCGACGTCGCCGCCGAGGCCGCCACGGTCCCCCACGACGACGGCGACCTGCCGGCCCTGGCGCCCGAGGTGCCGGAGTCCTGGTACGCCAACTACGCCCGCCTGCAGAAGCTGGACGGCGTCTCCACGTGGGACGTCGGCTGGGTGGTCACGGACACGGTGTTCGCGGGCCTGCAGCAGGCCGAGGACGTCGACCCCACCTGGGTGAGCCTGCGGGTGGACCAGGTCCCGACGTCGGAGACGATCGAGATCGACGGGATCGCGTGGGACCTCCACGCCGATCCGAAGAAGCCGGAGCGACGGCTCGTGGCGGAGGTGGACGGCACCACCGTGGTGCTGACCACCACCGGCGACCAGGCCGTCCTCGAAGACCTGGCGCACGGCGTCGCGAAGGAGACACGATGACCCCCCACACCCGCCCCGAGACGACGCCGGCCCCCGACGTCGTCGTCCCCACCTCCGACCTGACCCCCGCGGAGGCGTGGGAGGTCCTCGCCGAGGGCAACCGCCGCTTCGTGGCGGGCGAGCCGAGCCACCCGAACCAGAACGCGGAGCGGCGCAGCGACCTGACCGCCGGTCAGGCCCCGGTCGCCGTGATCTTCGGGTGCGCCGACTCGCGCCTGGCGGCCGAGATCATCTTCGACCTCGGCCTCGGCGACGTGTTCGTGGTGCGCACGGCAGGCCACGTGATCGACGACGCCGTGCTGGGCTCCATCGAGTACGGCGTGGACGTGCTGGAGATCCCGCTCGTCATCGTCCTGGGCCACAACTCGTGCGGCGCCGTCACGGCGACGGTCGAGTCCTACATCTCCGGCACCATGCCGCGCGGCTTCGTGCGCCCCCTCGTGGAGCGCATCATCCCGTCCGTGCTGGCCGGTCGCCGCCGCGGCCTGGAGGAGGTCGACGAGTTCGTGGCCGAGCACGTGGACCAGACCTGCGACCACCTCCTGGAGACCTCGCAGTCCGTCCGCGCGGCCGTCGAGTCGGGGCGCACCGCCGTCGTCGGGCTCACCTACTCACTGTCCGAGGGCACCGCGCGGCCGGGCCGCGTGCACGGGGACCTGGCGGTCTGACGACGCCGGGCGTCCGGTGCGGCACCGGGCGCCCGCGCCGTCCTAGGATGTGACCATGACCGCAGAGAACACCGATCAGCAGTTCCGCATCGAGCACGACACCATGGGCGAGGTGAAGGTGCCGGTGAACGCGCTCTACCGTGCGCAGACCCAGCGCGCCGTGGAGAACTTCCCGATCTCCGGCAAGGGCCTCGAGCCCGCCCACATCCACGCCCTCGCGCAGGTCAAGAAGGCCGCGGCCAAGGCGAACGCCGAGCTGGGCATCATCTCGCAGGAGCGCGCGGACGCCATCGTCGCCGCCGCGGACCAGGTCATCGCCGGCGACCACGACGACCAGTACCCGATCGACGTGTTCCAGACCGGCTCCGGCACCTCCTCGAACATGAACACCAACGAGGTGCTCGCCACCCTCGCCACCCGCGCCCTGAAGGAGGCCGGCTCCGAGGACGAGGTGCACCCCAACGACCACGTCAACGCCTCCCAGTCCTCGAACGACGTGTTCCCGACCTCCGTGCACGTGGCCGTCACCGCCGCCCTCGTGAACGACCTCGTCCCGGCGCTGGACCACCTGGCCGTCTCCCTCGAGAAGAAGGCGGAGGCCTTCGCCGGCATCGTGAAGTCCGGCCGCACCCACCTCATGGACGCCACCCCGGTGACCCTGGGCCAGGAGTTCGGCGGCTACGCCGCGCAGGTCCGCTACGGCATCGAGCGCATCCAGTCCGCGCTGCCGCGCGTGGCCGAGGTCCCGCTCGGCGGCACCGCCGTGGGCACCGGCATCAACACCCCGAAGGGCTTCTCCGCCCGCGTGATCGAGCTGCTCGCCGAGGAGACCGGCCTGCCGCTGACCGAGGCCCGCAACCACTTCGAGGCCCAGGCCAACCGGGACGGCCTCGTGGAGGCCTCCGGCCAGCTGCGGAACATCGCGTTCTCGATCATGAAGATCAACAACGACCTGCGCTGGATGGGCTCCGGCCCGAACACCGGCCTCGGCGAGATCGCCCTCCCGGACCTGCAGCCGGGCTCCTCGATCATGCCGGGCAAGGTCAACCCCGTGATCTGCGAGGCCGCGATCATGGTGTGCGCCCAGGTGATCGGCAACGACACCACCGTCGCCCTGTCCTCCACCAACGGCGCCTTCGAGCTCAACGTGGGCATCCCCGTGATGGCCGCCAACCTGCTCGAGTCCATCCGCCTGCTGGCCAACACGACGCGCGTCATGGCGGACAAGATGATCGACGGCATCGAGGCCAACGAGGAGCGCTGCGCCTTCCTCGCCGGCGCCTCGCCGTCCATCGTGACCCCGCTGAACAAGGTGATCGGCTACGAGGCCGCCGCCAAGATCGCCAAGCACGCCGTCGCGAACAAGATGACCGTGCGCGAGGCCGTCGTGGACCTCGGCTACGTCGAGCGCGGCGAGGTCACCGAGGAGCAGCTGGACAAGGCCCTGGACACCATGTCCATGACCCACCCGGAGTGATCCGGCGGATCCGGTGAGCGGCGCGACGCCGCCTCCCGGGCCACGACGACGAGCGGCCGTCCTCCCGTGCGGAGGGCGGCCGCTCGTCGTTCACGCCAGCACCAGCACTCCGGCGGCCGCCGCCACCATCGCCGGCCCGAACGGCAGCGCCGTCCGCCCCGTCGCCCGGCCCGCGAGCACCAGCACCCCGGCCACCACTCCGCCGAGCAGGATCGCGCCCACCCCCGCGGCGAGCACCGCCGTCGGACCGAGCACCCCCGTGTACACGCCCAGGCCGCCGGCGAGCTTCACGTCCCCCATCCCGAGGCCACCGCGGCTGAGCACGTGCAGCGCGAGCATCGCCACCGTGTAGCCGAGACCGCCCAGCAGGCTGCAGAGCGCCAGGTCACCCCGGCCCGCCAGCAGCGCTCCCCCGGTCATCGCCGCCAGCCCGCCCAGCGCCAGCCGCAGCGTCCACCGGTTCGGCAGCCGATGCTCGCGCAGGTCCGTGCGCACGAGCACGCCCGCGCACACCGCGAACCACACCAGCCCCAGGGACCACAGCACCGCCGTCGCCGTCGCGCCGTGCGTCCACGCCCACCCCAGCCCGCTCATGCGCCCAGCCTAGGCCGGGCGGCGCGCCCGCCGGGCCGCCGTCCACAGGGCGATCCGGCCACCTCGCGTTCACGGTCCGGCCACCCGGTGTTCTGCCGACAGCGCAACCGGATCCGCCCATTGCGACGACCCCTCGCGCGGGTCTACTCTGGACTCACGAGCTTCCGGCCGTCTCATGGATGTGCGGGGCTCACACAGACCCCATGGCCTCAATCCCGTTTCAAGGGGCCATGGTGGCGGGCTTCCTCGGTCCCCCATCCCCCCTCCGCGGGGCCGAGCACCCCCGCCGGGGGCCGCTGCTTCGGCAGCGGCCCCTTTTTCATGCCCGACCCCGCCGGCCGGCTCAGGCCCGGCCCTCCTCCAGCACGTCCGTGACCAGTGCGGCGATCGGTGAGCGCTCGGAACGGGTCAGCGTCACATGCCCGAACAGCGGGTGGCCCTTGAGGCGCTCCACCACGGCCGCGATGCCGTCGTGCCGGCCCACGCGCAGGTTGTCCCGCTGGGCGACGTCGTGGGTCAGCACCACCTTCGAGTTGCGGCCCATCCGGCTCAGCACCGTGAGCAGCACGTTCCGCTCGAGCGACTGCGCCTCGTCCACGATCACCCACGCATCGTGCAGCGAACGGCCGCGGATGTGCGTCAGCGGCAGGATCTCCAGCATCCCGCGGTCCACCACCTCGTCCACCACGGACGGGGAGACCAGGGCGCCCAGGGTGTCGAACACGGCCTGCGCCCACGGGCCCATCTTGTCGCCCTCCGAGCCGGGCAGGTAGCCCAGGTCCTGGCCGCCGACGGCGTACAGCGGACGGAACACGACCACCCTGCGGTGCTCGCGGCGCTCCATCACGGCGTCGAGGCCCGCGCACAGCGCCAGCGCGGACTTGCCGGTGCCCGCGCGGCCACCGAGGGAGACGATGCCCACGCCCGGATCCGTCAGCAGCTCGATCGCCAACCGCTGCTCGGCGGAGCGGCCGTGCAGGCCGAACACGTCGCGGTCCCCGCGCACCAGGCGGGCCCGGCCGCCCTCGCCGACCCGCGCCAGGGCGGAGCCCCGGGGCGCGGTGAGCACCAGCCCCGTGTTGACCGGCAGGCGGTCCGCCTCGGCCGGGGCCTCCCCCGGCCCGGTCTCGACGCCCGTGCCGGCCAGGGACCCCAGCGGGATGCCGGCCAGATCGACCTCGCCGTCGTCGTAGAGCGCGTCCAGCCGCTCCTGCGCCACGCTGAGGGAGACGGTGCCGCGCCAGCCCGAGTCACGCACGAGCTCGTGACGGTACTCGTCCGCGGCAAGGCCCATGGCCGCCGCCTTCACGCGCATCGGCAGGTCCTTGGACACGACCGTCACCGTGGCGCCTTCGTCCGCGAGCGCCTTCGCGACGGCGAGGATGCGGGAGTCGTTGTCCGTGCCGCGGATGCCCAGGGGCAGCACGTCCACGGACACGTGGTTCAGTTCGATCCGCAGCGTGCCGCCCTCGGGGGTGATCGGCACGGGCTGATCCAGCGCGCCGTGGCGACCGCGCAGGTCGTCGAGCAGGCGCAGCGCCGTGCGCGCGTAGTAGCCGAGGTCGGGGTCGGCGCGCTTGGCCTCGAGCTCCGAGACCACCACGAGCGGCAGGACCACCTCGTGCTCGGCGAAGTGCAGCAGGGCGCGCGGGTCCGAGAGCAGCACGGACGTGTCCACCACGTAGGTCCGCAGGCCGGCCGCCTCCGCCGGCCCCGCCTCGGCACGCGCTTGGCCCGGCCGGCTCGACGGCTCCTGCCGGGTCTGCGCGTGCTCCACGAGCTCTGCCACCATGTCTGCCTCCTGTGCCGGTGAACCATGTGGGCGGGGGTCCGCCCACGGGCCACGCTAGGAAGCGGCGTCGTCCGCCGGGGCCCGGCACGGTGAACCCGGGATGAAGTCGCGGTGACGGTCCGTCCGGGCCCCGCCACGGTCCCCGAGGGCCAGTGCTCTCTACACTGGAGACGCGCCGCCGACGTCCCGACGGCCGCCCGCTCCCCGTCCCCAGGAGGGCCCTTGAGCATGCACCGCCCGTCCCCCGGCCTGCCCGATCTGCCGGGCGGCCCGGCCCCCGCCCCGACCCTGGCCGAGCGCGCCGGCGGCCGCCTGCTGGGCGCCGTCGCGCCCACCGCCGTGCTGATCGCGGCCATGTGGGTCGCGCAGTTCGTGCTGATCTTCCTCGGCCGGGTGATCATCCCCGGCGTGGGGCTGATCCCGCGACGCCTCGAGGGCCTGGACGGGGTCCTGTTCTCCCCCGTGCTGCACGCCGGCTGGGCCCACTTGATCGGCAACACGACGGCGCTGCTCGTCCTCGGTCCGCTGGCCGCCCTGGTCTCGCGCCGACCGGTGGCCCTGCTCGTCTGCGCCTGGCTGGGATCGGGCCTGCTGACCTGGGTGATCGGCACCCCGGGCGTGCACATCGGCGCCTCCGGGATCGTGTACGCGCTGATCGCGTTCCTGATCGTCTACGGGATCGCGGTGCGGCGGATCGGGGCGGTCGTCGTCTCCGTGCTCGTCGCGCTCACGCACCTGGGCTCGAGCCTGATCGGCCTGCTGCCGGCCCCCGGCATCTCGTGGACCGGCCACCTGGCCGGGGCCGTCGTCGGGGTGCTGCTGGGCCTGTGGTGGGGCCGCGCCGACCGTCAGGTGCCGAACCGGCGCTGACGGCTGCCGTAGTCGCGCAAGGCACGCAGGAAGTCGACCTTGCGGAACGCGGGCCACATGGCCTCGCAGAAGTAGAACTCCGAGTACGCGGACTGCCAGAGCAGGAACCCGGAGAGCCGCTGCTCCCCGGACGTGCGGATGACCAGGTCCGGGTCCGGCTGGCCGCGCGTGTAGAGCCGGTCCGCGATCTGCTCGACGGTGACGGACTCGGCCACCTCCGCCGCGCTGTGGCCCAGGGCGTGCTCGTCCCGCAGCAGCTCGCGCACGGCGTCGAGGATCTCCTGGCGGCCCCCGTAGCCCACGGCCACGTTCACGTGCACGCCGTCGTGGCCCTTGGTCTGTTCGGCCACCTCGGCGAGCCGTCGCGCCATGGGCTCGGGGAGCAGGTCCACCGCGCCGACCGGCTGCACGCACACGGGGGCGCGGCCCTCGGCCGACTGGGCGAGGCGCTCCGCCGTCGTCTGGATGATCTCCAGGAGCGGGGCGAGCTCCTCCGCCGGACGCCGCAGGTTCTCGGTGGAGAGCATGTAGAGCGTGACCACGGGGATGCCGGCCTCGTCGCACCAGCCGATGAAGTCGAGGATGCGCTCAGCGCCGGCCTGGTGGCCCTGCTGCGTGGACGCCCCGAACGCGCGGGCCCAGCGACGGTTGCCGTCCACCAGCACGCCGATGTGCCGTGGCAGGCGCTCCGGGTCCAGGCCGCGCGTCAGCCGCCGCTCGTACAGGCGGTAGAAGGCCTCGGGTCGACCCACGGCGCGCTCCCCTCTCGGACGGTCCTGCGAGCCTCCAGGATACGCGCGCGGCACACAGCGACCATCCCGTGCCCCGGCCCCGGGCCGACCGACGACAATGGAGGCATGGACCCTGTGACACCCCTCCGCGAGACCGACGCCGCCCGTCGCCTGCGCTGGCGCATCGAGCGCATCCGCGACCCCGACCATCCGCTGTACAAGCCCCGACTGCGCGGTTGGATCCACGCGGTCATGGCGCCGCTGACGCTGGCGGCCGGCATCGTGCTCATCGTGCTCGCGCCGACCGCGACGCTGCGGTGGGCCAGCGCGGTCTACACCGTGACGGGCCTGCTGCTGTTCGCGGTCTCGGCGACGTACCACCTGGTGCAGTGGAACGAGGTGGTCTCCCGTGTCCTCAAGCGGTTGGACCACACGAACATCATGCTGGTCATCGCCGGCACCTACACGCCGCTCTCCCTGGCCCTGCTGGCTCCGGACCGGGCGCGGGTGCTGCTCACCCTGGTGTGGGTGGGGGCCGTGGCCGGCGTCGCGTTCCGGGTGCTGTGGACGGATGCCGCGCGCTGGCTCTACACGCCGGTGTACGTGGTGCTCGGGCTGGCGGCGCTGCTGTACCTGGGCGACTTCTTCGCCGCGGATGCGGCGGCGGGGTGGCTGATCGTGGCCGGCGGCGCCGCGTACATCACGGGCGCGGTCTGCTACGCGCTGCAGGCCCCCACGATCCACCGCGAGTGGTTCGGCTTCCACGAGCTGTTCCACGCCTTCACGGTGGCCGGCTTCGTGTGCCACGCCGTCGCCATCTACCGGGCGGTGCTCGTCGTCGCCTGAGCGTGTCGAGGAAGGGGGTCTGCGCCCCGCCGGGCAGCGCCGAGGCCCGCAGACGCGCCGCTACGGTCATGCCGTAGCGGCGCGTCTGCGGGCCTCAAGGGTTCGGGCGTGGAGTCTCCGGCGTCGAGTCTCGGGCGTGCACGGGCCCGACGACGGTCAGTCGCGTCCGGTGTCCGGGGCCTGGGGCTCCGGGGCCGGCTCCTGGAGGTAGCCGGGGTACTTCTCCTGCAGGCGGCGCAGCCGGTCCTCGGAGTCCGCGTCCAGGTGCTCGCCGCCCGCGCGCGCCTCGTCCGGCAGGTGCTGCTGATGGCGCTCCACGAGCATGGCCTCGGCCTGCGGGGAGCGCTGCTGGACGCGGCGCACGGAGCGGACCATGACGCGGAAGACGATGATCGCCATGACCACCATGAGCGCGGTGAACAGGAACCCTTCGATGCCGGGGGTGACCTCCGCCTCCTCGAGCCCGGGGCGCAGCGTCGGCTCCGGGACGGCGGGCACCGGCGCGGGGCTCGCGGCCGCGAGCGCGGTGAGGACGAGGGGAAGGCCAGACAGGGGTGTCACGCCGCCCCACTCTACCGGCCCCGGCCGCACGGCCCGAGCCGGGTCGGCTCAGCGCAGGCCGGCGAAGAGGTCGTGCTCCGGCAGCTCGGAGGGCACGCGCGAGTCGATCAGCGCGAAGTCCTCCCACGGCCAGGCGCGCCGCTGCAGGTCGTGGGGGGCGTCGAAGAACATGCCGTCGGGGTCGATCTGCGTGCGATGCGCCCGCAGGGCGGCGTCGCGCTCGTCGAGGAAGCCGGTGACGTCCACCTGCGTGGTGACGTCGTGGTCCGCGGTGACCCACGGCGGGATGACCTCCGGGTCGGGCACGTCCTCCCCGGCTTCGCGGCGGCGCAGCACCTCGCGCATCGCGTCCATCGCGTCGAACATCATCAGGCGTCGGGCGAACGGCACGTCCTCGCCGTCGGCCTCGGCCACCGCGGCCATCGTGCGGAACTTCCGCGGGTTGAAGCCGCAGTCGTAGTAGACCTTCGAGACCTCCCACGCGGGCCCGGCCTCGGGGTACTCGTCCGCGAGGCCCGCGGCCCGGTAGGCCTCCATCGTCACGGCGTGGGCCTGCAGGTGGTCCGGGTGCGGGTAGCCGCCGACCTCGTCATAGGAGATGAGCACGTGCGGGCGGAACCGGCGCACGAGCGAGATCAGCGGGGTCGCCGCATCCCGGAGCGGGACCTCGGCGAAGCAGTTCGCCGGGAGGGCCGGCAGCGGATCCCCCTCGGGCAGGCCCGAGTCGAGGAAGCCGAGCCAGGCGTGCCGGATGCCGAGGATGCGCGCGGCCTCCGCCATCTCCTCGCGGCGCACGGCCGCGATGTCCCGGTCGGCCCGGGTGGTGTCCCCGAACGACGGGTTGAGCAGGGTGCCGGCCTCGCCGCCGGTGCACGTGACGACCATGACCTCGGCCCCGGCCGCCGCGTAGGCGGCCATGGTGCCGGCCCCCTTCGAGGACTCGTCGTCCGGGTGGGCGTGCACCGCCATGAGGCGCAGCCCGGTGGAGGGCGGCAGGGCGGTGCCTGCGGCGGGCTGGGCCTGGGGGGTCTGATCGGTCACGGGGATCGCACACTCCTGTCCGGATGGCGGGGCCGACGCGGGGACGGCGGCGTGAGGGGGCGGGGCCGACGTCCTGATCGGCCTCCGGCGGCGGGCAGCGGCTAGGGTGGAGGGGATGTCTCACCACGCCCCCGCGGTCCGCGCGCAGGACCCCACATTAGCCAACCGGTACGGCACGGACCACACGCGTCCGGGCCGTCGTCGGCTGTGGGCGGTCCTCGGCGGGCTCGGGCTGGTCGTGGCCGTGCTGCTGTCCGTGTGGATCGGCCTGAACATGTCCGTGGGCGCCATCGAGTACAAGGACGTCGGCTTCACCATCGAGGACGACGGCCACGCGACCGTCACCTTCCAGGCCTCCGTCCCGGAGGGCGTCCAGGCCGAATGCGATGTGCTCGTCACCGACTCCCACGCCGCCCCCGTCGGCTTCCGCACCGTCCGCCTGGAGACCCTGCCGGCCGACCGGCGGGACTCCCCCTCGGACGCGCAGCAGCGCTACACCGTGGACGTGCGCACCGTGGTGCGGGGCGACTCCGGCGTCGTCGAGACCTGCCGCAAGGTCTGAACCCTCCCGGCCCGCTCCGCCCTCGGCGTAGCGGGCGCCTTTGGTGTGACGCACACCGCCCGGATAGACTCCTCGGAGCATTCCCGCCCCGCCGGTGAGTCAGGCAGGCGTCGCACGGAGCCCTCGGGCCACGCGCGTCCTCCTGATCGGCGGGGTCTTTCGCATGCGGGCGCGTCCGCCGGACGCGGATCGCGCGCCGGACCCGGTGTGCCGCGCCCCGGACTCCGCATCACCCGAGACAGAAAGGCGGAACAGAGCATGACCACCAGCCAGTCCGACGCCCCGTGGCTGACCCAGGAGGCGTACGACCGCCTCTCCAAGGAGCTCGAGCACATCTCCGGCCCCGGCCGCCAGGAGATCATCGAGCGCATCGAGGCCGCCCGCGATGAGGGCGACCTCAAGGAGAACGGCGGCTACCACGCCGCCCGCGAGGAGCAGTCCAAGAACGAGGGCCGCATCGCCGAGCTGAAGCACCTGCTCGAGACCGCCCGCGTCGGTGAGGCCGCCGAGAACGACGGCGCCGTGCACCCGGGCACCGTGGTGACCGCCGTCGTCGCCGGCGACGAGATGACCTTCCTCTTCGGCAACCGCGAGATCGCCGCGGACGACGAGTCGCTCGAGGTCTACTCCGAGCGCTCCCCGCTCGGCGAGGCCATCAACGGCGCCAAGAAGGGCGACAAGGTCTCCTACACCGCCCCGAACGGCAAGGACATCGAGGTCGAGGTCAAGGACGTCCAGCCCTACTCCGGCTGACCCTCCCCGGCCCCGACGACGGCCGCGGTCCCCTCGAGGGGCCGCGGCCGTCGTCCGTCCCGGGCCCCACCGCGCCCCCGTTGCTACTCTGGCCCCATGCTGACCGTCGAGAAGGCGCACCTGCTGCTCACCCGCGAGGACGGACTCTCCGAGAGCCCCTCCCACCACCGCGTGGCCCTCGCGGCCGCCGCGCTGGCCGACCATCGCTCCGCCGGGATCGTGACCCTCGAGGACGTCCCCGTGGATCGGGCCCGCGTGCTCGTGACCGCGGCGGGCACCACCGGCGACCCCGTCCTGGACTCCTCCCTCCGAGAGGTCGACGCCCTGGCCGGCCGGCCGCTCGTGTCCACCGTCGCGGCCGGGAAGCCGGACCTGCGCAAGGCCGTCGTCGCGCATCTGACCGAGACCGGCCGCCTCACCGAGCGCAAGGCCTTCCTGGCCACCCGACACGTCCCCCGCGGCACCGAGCGCGCCGAGCTGCTCGCGCACCTGACCGCCGTGGTCCTGGACGAGGCCGAGCCCTCCGACGAGGACGTGCTCCTGCTCGGCGTGCTGCAGCACCTCAACCTGGCCCGACGCCTGCTGCCGGGCGCCCACGAGCGCTATGACCGCCGCGAGATGGTCCGCCGCATCGAGACGCTGACGCGCGAGGACCTCCTGGTCCAGGCCGTGCGCCGCGCGGTGGGCGGGACCTCCGGCACCGTCACCGCGGCCGCCGCCGGCTCCGTGGCCTGAGCCGGCCCGGTCAGGGCAGCGGGGCCGGGCTGTAGCCGGCCGCGCGCAGCGCCTCCAGGACCTGGGCGGAGTGCTCGGCGCCGCGGGTCTCCATGTCGATCGTGATGTGCACGCCGCCCATGGACAGCTCCGGGCCGACGCGGGTGTGGTCCACGCGCACCACGTTGGCGTCCGTGTCCGCGATGATCCGTGAGATCGTGGCCAGCTCGCCCGGGCGGTCCCGCAGCGGGATGCGCACGGTCATGTAGCGCCCCGCGGCCGACAGTCCGGCCTGGATGGACTTCAGCATGAGCATCGGATCGATGTTCCCGCCGGAGAGGATCACGGCGGTGGTGCCGAGCTCGAAGCCCAGGTCCGCCGTGCGGCCCGCCAGCAGGGCGGCCACCCCGACGGCGCCCGCCGGCTCCACGACGAGCTTGGAGCGCTCGAGGAGGTGGACGAGGGCCGCGGCGATCTCGTCGTCCGTGACGGTCACGACGGCGTCCACCAGCTCGGCGGCGATCCGCAGCGGCAGGGCCCCGGGCTTGCCGACGGCGATGCCGTCCGCGATGGTGGACACGCTCTCCAGCACCTGGACGCGGCCCTCCTCGAGGGAGCCGGGGAACGCGGCGGCGGTGGCCGCCTGCACCCCGATGACGCGCACGGTGCGCCCACGACGCCGGGCGGCCTCCTTGAGGGCCACGGCCGTGCCGGCGATGAGCCCCCCACCGCCGATGCCCATGATCACGGTGTCCACGTCCGGCAGCACGTCGAGGATCTCGAGGCCGACGGTGCCCTGGCCCGCGATCACGGCCGGGTCGTCGAACGGCGGGATGAACACGGCACCGGTCTCCGTGGCCCACCGCTGCGCCTCGGCGAGGGACTCGTCCACGGTGGAGCCGTGCAGGACGACCTCGGCACCGTGGTCCCGGGTGGCCTGCAGCTTGGGCAGGGCGACGCCGTGCGGCATGAAGATGCGGGCGCGGATGCCGAGCTTGGCGGCGGCGAGGGCGACACCCTGGGCGTGGTTGCCGGCCGAGGCGGCCACGACGCCGCGGCCGCGCTCCCCCTCGCTCAGCTGCGCCATCCGCACGTAGGCGCCGCGGACCTTGAACGAGCCGGCCCGCTGCAGGTTCTCGCACTTCAGGTGCACGTCCGTGCCCACGGCCCGGGAGAGCGCCCGGGAGTGCTGCAACGGGGAGCGCTCGGCGATCCCGCGCAGCGTCTCGCGCGCCCGCTCGATCTCCCCGAGGGTGACGGGCAGCTCCGCCGGGGCCGGCGGGCCGTCGGCGGGCCGCACCCACCGGGGCGACGGCGTCGGGACGGTGCGGTCCGGGGCATCGGTGGCCTGCGCCGCGCCCATCAGGCGTCGTCCCCGTGCCGGGTGCCCGCGTCGGCCTCGGAGGCGAGGGCCGCGTCGTCGTGCGTCGAGGGGCGGTACCGGTGGGAGCCGGCCGCCTCGTCCTCCGCGCCGCCCGGTTCGAGGGCGTGGTCCGTCCGCTCCGTGAGCTCCTCGGGGGTGTCCGCGGTGAGGGCGCGGACGAAGCTGTTCACGAAGGCCAGCACCGGCACGGCGAACACGGCGCCCGCCAGACCGAGGACGGTGGAGCCGGCGGCGACGGCCAGGAACACGGCCAGCGGGTGCAGCGCGACGGCCTTGCCCATCACGAGCGGCTGCAGGACGTTCGACTCGATCTGCTGCACGAGCAGCACCACGCCCAGCATGAGCAGCGCGTTGACCAGGCCGTTGGACATCAGCGCCAGGAGCACCGCCATCGCGCCGGTCAGGGTGGCGCCGATCATCGGGATGAACGAGGCCAGGAACACGAGCACGGCCAGCGGAATGGCCAGCGGCACGCCCAGGATCAGGGCGCCGATGCCGATGCCGACGGCGTCGATGAACGCCACGAAGATCTGCACCCGCACGTAGGAGCCGAGCGACTGCCAGCCCGAGCGGCCCGCACGGCCCACGGTGGCCCGGTGCGCCTTCGGCACGAAGATCAGGAGGAAGCGCCAGATGCGGTCGCCGTCGTAGAGGAAGAAGATCAGGGCGAACAGGGCGATGAACAGGCCCGCGCCGATGTTGACGGCCGTGGAGCCGAACGTGACGGCGCTGTTCATGAGCGTGGCGGAGTTGTCCCGCAGTGTCTGCCACAGGCCCTCCAGCCCGGCACCGGAACGGGGGATCTCCACGCCCACGCCGGCCAGCCAGGCGATCGCGTCGTCGACGGCCTGGCCCAGCTGGTCGCCCAGTTGGGCGAAGCCCTGGACGATCTGCTGACCGGCGAGCCCCATGAGGCCCACCACGACGACGATCAGCAGCAGCACGCACAGCAGGGCGGCCGCGACGCCGGGCACCCGGATGCGCCGCATCGCCTGGTACACCGGGGCCAGCAGGGTGGCCAGCAGCGCGGCCACCAGGATGGGGATCAGCACGAGGCTCACGAAGCTGAGCAGGTACACCACGACGCCGACGCCGATGACGACGGCCACCAGCCGCCAGGACCAGGCTGCGGCCACCGTCAGCCCGTAGGGCACGTCCTTGTTGATCTTGGTCTGGGCCGCCAGGGTCGAGCTCACGCGCGATCCTCCTCGTGTGGGTGGTCGGGGACATGGGGGGTCAGACCCCACTGGACGCTCCAGCGGGCGTGCGGGGCGAGCCGGTGCAGGCCCTCCCCCGAGTTCAGGGCGTCCGCGGGAGCGGTGAGCGGCTCCACCGCGAGCGCCGTGTCCCGGCCGGGCAGCCGGTCCGTGACGAAGACGTGGGTGTAGGCGAACGCGTGGTCGGACCACAGGGTCACGGCCCGGCCGTCCGCGGCGAGCAGGGTCTGGCGGTGCCGGCCGTCGGCGTCCGGGGTCAGGCCGGTGAGGCACACGTCCAGGGCGTCCTCGCCCACGGTCCGGCCGCGGCGGAAGTCCAGGTCCGTGCCGTCCACCGGCAGGGTCTCCACGGGGATGAGGTCCTCCCCCGTGCGGATCCAGGCGTCCGCGGGCACGCGCAGGCTCAGCTCCGCCGTCGGGACGTCCCCGATCCGCAGGAACGGGTGGGCGCCGACCGCCACGGGCACGGTGGCGTCCGTGTGGTTCTGCACCTCGGCGGTGACGGTGAGGCCGCCGTCCGCCTCGAGCTCGTACGTGACGCGGTGGGTGAGCCGGAACGGCCAGCCGTGCTGGGGGTGGATCTCGCCGCGCAGGGTCACCGCGTGGGCGGAGAACGTCTCGGTGACGAAGTGGGTGTTGCGCAGCAGGCCGTGGCTGGCGTGGCCGCGCGCGGGTTCGGTGACGTCCAGAAGCTGCTCGACGCCGTCCAGGATCCAGCGGGCGCCGGCGACGCGGTTCGGCCACGGGCTCATCTGGATGCCGTTGGCGGCGGGCGGGACCACGTCCGGGCCGTACGGCTCTGTGAGGTCCACGCCGGCCACGCGGTACCTGCGCAGGGCACCGGCCAGGCCGACGACGACGGCCTCCGCGGACCCGCGGTGCAGGCGGTGCTGGGTGCCGGTGGCGTCCGGGGCCCCGAAGGCGGGCAGGTCGCTGGTCTCGGTCACGGGACCTCCTGGGTGACGGCGAGGGACCCCCTCAATCTACGCCCTCGCGGACGCAGACCGCCCCGGCCTGTGCAGGACCGGGGCGGCGGTGCGGGTCTCCGTGCGGGGACGGGACGGACGGGTCAGTCGTTGCTGCGCAGGATGGAGAGGATGCGCAGGATCTCGATGTACAGCCAGACCAGGGTCACGGTCAGGCCGAACGCGACGGACCAGGAGTACTTCTGCGGGGCGCCGTTCTTCACGCCCACGGCGGCCATCTCGAAGTCCATGGTCAGCGAGTACGCCGCGAGAAGCACGGCGAGCGCGCCGATGATCAGGCCGAGGCCGCCGGTGCGCAGGTTCGCGATGCCCGTCCAGGTCAGGACCAGGTTGACGAGCATGAACACGAGGTAGCCCAGCATGGCCGTCATGACGATCTTGGTCATGCGCGGGGTGGGGCGGAACTTGCCCGAGGTGTACAGGGCCAGCATCACCGCGAACACGGAGAGGGTGCCGAGCACGGCCTGCACCACGATGCCCGGGTAGGACGCCTCGAACACGGCGGAGATGCCGCCGAGGAACAGGCCCTCGGCCAGGGCGTAGAGCATGATCAGCACGGGGGAGGGCTCGCGCTTGAACGAGTTGACCAGGCCGAGGACGAGGCCGGCGATCGCGCCGACGATCATCAGGCCCGGCGAGAACCAGCCGACCGCGCCGGCCACGACGACCAGCACGAGCATGAGGCCGGTCTTGCCGACGACGTCGTTGTAGGTCATCCGGCCGGTGTGCTCCGGGCTGGCGGCTGGGGCACGGAAGGCGTCCTCCATGGACTGCTGGTGGGCGTAGTCCTGCGCGGCCTGGCCGGCGCCGAACGCCTGGGCCCGGCCGGAGGGGTCCTGCTGGCCGTAGGGGGACTGCGCGGACTGCGTCCCGCCCTGGTACCAGCCGGGCTGCGCCTGTCCGCCGCCCTGCATCTGCTGCTGGAAGTTCTGAGAGTTCATGACCGGATTCGCCACGGCTCGCTCCTTCGGGTCGAGTCGGCCCGGTCGCACGCCGCTGCGGTGAGCCGCGCTCCGTGCCCCGGGGTTCCCTCACAATCCTATCGACACATGCCCGTCCGTGCGCGGGCCCCGGGCGCGGATCCGCGTGGATTCGCGGGCTGTTCACGGTGGGCGCAGAGGTGAAGCGCCCTCATCCGTACCGCAGGCCCCACTCCGTCCGGTGGACCGACTCCTCCTCCAGGGCGGTGCGCGTCAGGTCTGGTAGTGGGTGCGAGCGTGCAGCACATCGGCGAGGTGCGTGATCGACCATTCCTCCAGCGCCTGCAGCGGGGCCCGAAGGCTGTGCCCGGCCTCGGTGAGCCGGTACTCCACCCGCGCTGGGACCTCCGCGTAGACCGTACGCACCACCAGGCCGTCCTCCTCGAGGGCGCGCAGGGTCTGGGTGAGCATCTTCTGCGAGATCCCCTCGATCCGTCGGCGCAGCTCGGAGAACCGGAGGCTCTCCTCTCCCAGCGCCCCGACGATCAGGATCGTCCACTTGTCACCGATCCGGTCGAGGATATGCCGCGTCGGGCACCCCTGCTCGTAGGGGTTCCCGCGCTTCGATCCCGCCTGATTCATGGTTACCACAAGGTGCCTACTTCCCGAATGTCGCCTGGTCTCCTACAGTAACCACCACCTACTGATCTCACCAAGGATGGAGAAGCACCGAGATGACTGCAATCACGGTTGTCGGAGGAACGGGGTACGCGGGAGCCGCGATCGTCGCCGAGGCCGCGCGTCGCGGCCACACCGTCACGGCCATCAGTCGAACGGCCCCCGGGACACAGGTCGAGGGCGTCGACTACGTCACCGGCGACCTCACCCAGTCCGTCCCCGACATCGCGGGTGCCGAGGTCGTCGTCGCCGCGCTCTCACCACGAGGGGACAATGCGGGCAAGCTGCGCGACGCCTACCGTTCGCTCGCCCAGGCGGCGGCCACGAACGGCGCCCGGTTCGTCGGGATCGGGGGATTCAGCTCTCTCCGCCCGGCGGAGGGCGCCCCGCGGTTCGTCGAGGGCGACGATCTGCCCCCGGAGTTCGCCGCCGAAGCTCGGGAGATGAACGACATCCTCGCAGACCTCGCCACGGGGTCCGTCGACGTGGACTGGCTGTTCGTCAGCCCGGCCGCAGAGTTCGGCTCCCACGCGCCCGGGGAAGCGCTCGGACGCTACCGCGTCTCCGGCGAGGTCGCGCTGTTCGACCAGGACGGGAAGTCCGCGATCAGCGGCGCCGACTTCGCCCGCGCCGTGCTCGATGAGATCGAGACGCCCACCCGCCACCGGGCGCAGATCCACTTCGCGTACTGACGTCCCCGGAGCCTCTCCGCGCGGTTCGGCGCCGCAGTTCTGGGGCCCACCAGGCGTGCTCCATGAGCGCGCGGCCCGGACACGGCCGCCGGATACAGCGGGGGGTCGGTGCGGCGGACGTCGGTCGACTCCTCCTCGGCACGGATGAGGCGCAGGGCGCGCTCACCGGGACCGCGGACGCCGACACGGCTCGAACCCCAGCCCGTGATCCTCTGGACTGCGGTTCGAGCCGTGCGCGTGGGGTGCCCCCGGCGGGACTCGAACCCGCAACACGCCGATTGTCGGTCGGTGATCCCATGCCGCCCAGGGGGTGCCCGCTTCCCGCATGATACCGGCGATTCTGGCGGCCCTGCGGGCCGGCGACCGCGCGCATGGCGAAGACGTGCGCGTCCGGGGTTCTGTCCATCGCCGCCCGCTACGAGGAGATCACGTCGAACCCTCTGCGGGAGGTCTCGGCGATCCCGGCGGCCCGGAATGAAGTTCGCGTCCTCTCCCGCGCGGACGTGCGGACCCTGCGGCGAAAGTTGGGCGAGTGGCAGTCGGCGCCGTTGCAGAACGGCCGGTACACGCGCCCGGACGATCTACGGGATGTCGTGGACGTCATGCTCGCCACGGGGTGCCGTATCTCGGAGGCGCTGGCCCTGCGTTGGGCCGCTGTGGACCTGGACGGCCGGCACGTCGAGATTACGGGCGCCGTCATGGTCACCACGGGCGGGATCACGCGCCAGGATCACCCGAAGTCGCGGGGACCGGTCCAGCGGTACACGGTGGACGCGCACACGGCAGACATGCTCCGGGGCCGATGGGAGCGGATGACGTCTCTCGGCGTCGTGTCGTCCGTGGTGTTCCCGTCGTCGAGGGGACCCTGCGGGACCCCTCGAACTTCCGCACGCAGTGGCGGAAGGCGCCGGCGGCGAACGGGTTCGAGTGGGTCACGCCGCACACGTTCCGGCGGACGGTGGCAACGAGGCTCGCGGACGCGGAGGGGTTGACGGCAGCGTCGGCGTACCTGGGGCACTCGAACGAGGCGATCACGGCCGGGCACTACCGGGCGAAGGCGCCAGACGCGGCGGACATGAGTGGCACACTGGCTACATTCTGGGATGAGGAGAATGCATGACTGGAACACCACCACCGCGACCGGGGCCCCACATTGGCAGGAGCCAGCAGGCCGCCCCCCAGACGCCAGCCCGGGAAGATGATCCCAGGACCAAGTACCGCTCTACGAACGGCACCGGGGGGACGTGGTTCGACGCTAAAGAGGCTCCAGAGTTCAAGCATTGCCCGGTCGCCCGCGAGATCACTCAGATCATGGACGCACTGGAAGCAACTGACGAGGACGCCCACCTTGAAGCCAAGTCACAACCCAAGCGATTTATCCGTCAAGCACGCGAGGGGACCCTCACCTTCGACGACCCACCGGCGGCTGGCGAACTACCGAAGTACCCGGACATGCTCGAAATCCGCGTTCAGGTGAACCCTGATCACCCGGACGTCAGCAAGCGTCACCTCCTGAGGCTCTACTACGCCGAGCCACCGGAGCATGAGCATGTCCTCCTGGCACTGCACTTCGCTCGCAAGCCTCGAGGACAGGACCGCGACGGCGTCCAGACGAGGCAGATCAAAACAGCCCAGTGGCGATACACAAGCGGGAACCGCGATGGCGCCACCTGGGGTCTTAGCCTGTAGCATCGCCTCACGGACTGTTAGTTTTGAGTCACGTCTCGTCGTGAGACGACAACTGGAGGTGCAAGATGTCGATCCTAGATGACCTCTTTGAGGGGGATGAGTTCAACCCTCGTCAGGTCCTGTCTGATGAACTTGTGAAGCAGACTATGGACCTGATCCCTCGCCTCGTGGCCATCCGTGAGTCCAAGAACTTGTCACAGGCTCAGGTAGCTAAGCGCATGGGCATCTCCCGACCAGGAGTCGCCCAGCTGGAGCGCCACGACTCGAACCCGACCCTGAGCACGATTCGTCGCTATGCGTTGGCGATGAACGCCCTCGTTGTCATCGAGGCATGCGACGGAGAGCCCTGGGCCGACCAGAAGGTCCAAGACGCCAAGGATCCCGATCTCTACGACAAGATGGCGAACAAGTGGTACATCGCCCACGCTGCGTCCCGAGGGCCACTTCGCTACAGCCACAGTGGCGCCCGAATCGGGCGCCAGGGCTCGAACGCTGACCATCATTCCTCCTACGCGATGGCGGGTGCCTCATGCGACTGACTGTCAACGGAACGCAAATTGCTCACATGTCAGCCGGCGTACTCCTGGACGACGAACGACCAGATGAGCGGCTCTTCGAGATCGAAGCGCACTTCCACCAGGAGGACGACTGCCGATATGGCGCGTTGTTCGTGACGACAGAGTTCATCGAGGACCGCCAGCATCTCCTAGTCGGTGGTGTCGTTCACTTCACCTCAGACTCCCCCCTCAACGAGGCATCCGATGAAGAGGTCATCCAGGCGACCGTGGAGGCCGGCCTGCACAATGCTGCCTACGATGCGTGCGCCATCCTGGCAAGGCAGATGAAGGGAGTGCTCGACTTCGCTCTCGAAATCGATCCGCGAACACCAGACGTGACAATCACAGTCGATCGAGCCCCCGCCGAGGTCACCGAGGACAGCGACATGGCCGGTAAGTAGGAGTTCCATTCCGGTGGTTCGGCCGGGATTCCAGGTGCTTGAACGGCCCCCGACTTGGCATCATGCCTAGTCAGGGGCCGTTTTTGGTGCCCCCGGCGGGACTCGAACCCGCAACACGCCGATTTTAAGTCGGCCGCCTCTGCCAGTTGGGCCACGGGGGCGTGGCGGGCCCGTGGACGCGGGCCCGGGTGCGGACGACGCCGGCCCCGTCCGATGCGCTCGGACGGGGCCGGCGGCCCGCTGGCTGCAGGATCAGCCCTTCGAGGACTCGAGGGCCCGCCGCCGCTCGAAGCGGCCGGGCGCGAGCTCGACGCCGGCGGCGCGGCGGAACGGGTTGAACGGGGTGTCCAGGCCCTCCACCGAGGTGGAGTCGCGGCCGAACAGGGTCTCGGCGACCCAGCCGGAGAGGATGCGGAAGCGGCGGTCCAGGGTGGGCATCGCGTAGGCGTGGTAGCCGCGGTGCGCCAGGAAGGCGGCCGGGCCGGCGATCTTCACGCCGAGCGGGTTGCCGACGCCCTTGAAGAAGCCCAGGCCGGCGACGGCGCCGAGCGACTTGTGCACGTACTCCTGCACCTCGCCCTCACCGTGGCGGACGGCCATGTAGTTGGCGGCCAGCTGCTTGGCCTGACGGCCGGCGTGCTGGGCGTTCGGGACGCAGAACCCGCCGGGGCCCGCGCCGGTCAGGTCCGGGACGGCGCAGACGTCGCCGCAGCCCCAGGCGCCCTCGAGCACGCCGTTCTCCCCGTCCTTGACCTGGAGGGTGGGGGTGACCTCGATGCGGCCGCGCTCCTCGACCGGGAAGTCGGTCTGCTTGGCGACGGCGTTGGCGGCCACGCCCGCGGTCCACACGAGGGTGTCGGCCCCGAACTTCTCCTTCTCGGACTTGTCCTTCATGTCCACGAGGGTCATGATCCCGTCCGTGGCGTCGCCCAGCGAGGTGTTGAGCAGGACCTCGATGCCCCGGTCCTTCAGGTGCTCCACCACGCCGACGGCCTGGTCCTCGCCGACCTCGGGCATGATGCGGCCCATCGCCTCGACGAGCACGATGCGGATCTCGGACTGGGACAGGCGCGGGTCACGGGCGACGGCGGTGCGGATGAGGTGCTCCATCTCGCCCACGGTCTCGATGCCGGCGAAGCCGCCGCCGACCACCACGAAGGTCAGGGCACGATGACGGGCCTCGGCGTCCACCATGAGGGAGGCGGCGTCCAGGCGCTCCAGGATCTGGTTGCGCAGCGTCACGGCCTCCTCCACGGTCTTCAGACCGATGCCCTGCTCGCCCAGGCCCTTGATCGGGAAGACGCGGGTGGTGGCGCCGGCGGTCATGGCGATGTCCTGGTAGGGCAGCTCGAACTCGTGGCCGTCCTCGCCGCGCACGGTGGCCACGCGGCGGGCGTGCTCCACCTTCACGACGGTGCCGCGCAGCACCTCGGCGTCCTTGAGATGGGTGGCGAGGTCCACGACGACGTTGCGCCCCTCGATGTGGCCGCCGACGACCTCGGGCAGGAACGGCTGGTACGTCATGTACGGCAGCGGGTCCACGACGGTCACGACGCCGCCGCGGTCCTTGACCTTGGTCTGCAGCTCCTTCGCGAGCTGGAAACCGGCGTAGCCGCCGCCGACGATCAGCAGGCGCGGCTTGGGAGACAGTTCAGGGGTGAGAGACATACCGCCAGTCTACGCACGCACGGGCCCGGCCCCTCCACTCTCCGCCGTCGTGGTCAGGACCGCAGCGAGAGCACGATCCCGTCCAGGATGTCGTGCTCGCTCGCCCAGGCCTCGGTGACGCCCGCGACCTCGGCCACCCGCTCCAGGACGGTGCTCCACAGCAGCGCGCCCGCGCCGATCACGTCCACCCGTCCCGGGTGCATGAACCCCCGCTCGGCGCGTTCGGCCCGGGTCGCCGCCACGAGGCCCTCCGCCGCCGCGCGGAACTCGGCGATCGGCAGGCGCGCACCGTGGATGGCCTCGGGCTCGTACGTGCTGAGCCCGAGGGCCTCGGCGGTCACGGTGGTCACCGAGCCGGCCACGCCGACCACGCGCGCCACGCGTTCCAGCGGCAGGCGGGCGGCGGCGTCGTCGAGGAGACGGAGCGCGTCTGCGCGGGCCGCGGTGACCTCATCCGACGTCGGGGGGTCGGAGCGCAGATGACGCTCGGTGAACCGCACGCAGCCCATGTCCAGGCTGACCGCGCCCACGACCTCGCCCGCGGGCGTGCCGACGACCAGCTCGGTGGAGCCGCCGCCGAGGTCCACGACGAGCACGAGGTCCTCCGGGCCCAGGTCCGCGGTCTCGACGGCGGAGACGGCGCCCGCGAAGGACAGGCCGGCCTCCTCGGCGCCCGAGACGACCTCCGGCTCGACGCCGAGCCGCTCCCGGACGCCGTCGACGAACGCGGCCCGGTTGGAGACGTCCCGGCTGGCGGAGGTGGCCACGAACCGGACCCGGCCGGCGTGGTGGCGCTGGACCAGGCGGGCGTACTCGTCGACCGCCGCGAAGGTGCGCTCCAGCGCGGCGTCGGAGAACGCGCCGGTGGCGTCCACGCCCTCGCCCAGGCGCACCACGCGCATCTCGCGCACGACGTCGGCCAGCGGCGCCGCCGGGTCGGCCCCGGCGCCGGTGGTCTCGTCCGTCCCGGCCGGCCGGGAGATCAGCAGGCGGATGGAGTTCGTGCCGCAGTCCACGCCGGCCACCGTCACCTCCTTCAGCGCGGCGACGCGCTCGAGGTGCTTCACGTGCCGGGAGAGGTCCTTCGTGGGCACCGCCGCGGCCTCGTCCCACGCGCCCTCGCACGCGCAGACCTCGGGCGTCCACCACGGGGCCACCAGGGCGATCGCCTCGTCCCCGAGCGGGTTCACCCCCGGCCCGGCCGCGAGCGCGTGGCCCACGAGGGCGTGCAGGCACTTCACGCGCTCGGGCATGCCGCCGGCCGAGACCCCGGCGATCTCCGGGACGGGCCCCGTGCCGGCCTCGGCCCCGACCCAGTCCCGCTCGGCGATGTAGGCCTCGTGCGCCGCGCGGTGCGCGGCCGCGAGCGCGGGGTCCTGGGCGAGGCGGTCGTTCATGCGCGCCATCTCCCCGTCCGCCTCCACGCGCGAGACCGCCGCCGTCAGCACGGGGTGGGTCAGGTAGAAGGTCGTGGGGAACGGGATGCCGTTGGAGAGCCGCGGCGCGGTGGTGGCCACGAGGGGGTTGCCGCACACGCAGCGGGCGCCGATCTCCACGACGTCCCGGACCGGGCGGCCGAGCTGGCGGGACAGGGTGTCCAGGTCCTTCTCGGTGACGGTGCGGTCCTGGGCGGGGCGGGGGCTGACGGTCATGGTGTCCTCGGGGGTGCGGGGGTGGTGCGGGCGGGGGCGGGGCGCGGGGCTCACTCGAGCCCGGCGCGGACGGCCGAGTCCCACAGGCCCTCGGCCCACGGCAGGCGGGTGTTGACGACCTCGTCCGCGCCGGCGGCGGGCGTGTCCTCGGTCTCGGTCGCGGTGTCGGTCTCGGAGGGCCGCCCCGTCACGGAGTACAGGGTCTCCCCCGGCATGACCAGCTCGAGACGCTCACGCGCCTGCTGGGTCACGTAGGCGGGATCGTCCCACAGCTGGATCCGCCGTTCGTAGTCCTCGCGCTGGGCCTGCATGGCGGCGATCTCCTCGCGCGCGGCCGAGATCTCCAGCTGCTGGTTCAGGAACGCGCGCAGCGTGGGCGCCACCAGGACGGCGGCCACCAGCAGCACGGCGACGACGATGAGCGAGCGGCCCGTGATCTGCCGGGCCGGCACCGGCTCCGGCAGCGGGGCCCGACGGCGGGCGGCCGTGGCGGCGGCGGATGCGGCGCCGCGGGGGGCGGGCCGGGGCCGACGCCCGGCCGGGCGGGCCGGAGCCGTGCGGCGCGGGGGTGCCGACGGGGATGCGGGGGCGGCGGTGTCCCCGGCGGGGGCCGTGTCGGCCCGGTCCGCGTCCGGGTGCCCGTCCAGGTGTCCGGGGTGACCGGCCTGGCGGCGCTCCTGGACGCTCTGCAGGTCGATGACCTCGGCGTCCGTCGCCGCGGGCGCCGGCGTGGGGGCCGCGGGGGTCGGCGTGGGCGCGTCCGCCTTCGGGGAGGCCGTCGTCGGGGCCGCCGGGGCCACGACGGCGGTCCGGCGCGGGGCGCCCGTCGTCGGGTCGACACGGGGCACGCGGGGGCGGCGCGGACTCATCGCGGACTCCTTCGGACGCGTGGCGGGGACCCTCCCAGCCTACTGCCCGCCCCTGGCAGGATCCTGGTCGCGCCGGGACGGGCACGGGCCCGCCCGGAAGGATCCGGGCGGGCCCGCGCGTCGTCGTCGGGGACGGTCAGCCGCGGAAGCGCGGGAAGGCGGAGCGGCCCGCGTAGACGGCGGCGTCGTCCAGGTCCTCCTCGATGCGCAGCAGCTGGTTGTACTTGGCCACGCGGTCCGAGCGGGCCGGGGCGCCGGTCTTGATCTGGCCGGCGTTGGTGGCCACCGCGAGGTCCGCGATGAACGTGTCCTCGGTCTCGCCCGAGCGGTGCGAGATCATGCAGTGGAACATGTGGCGCTGGGCCAGGGAGATGGCGTCGAAGGTCTCGGTCAGGGAGCCGATCTGGTTGACCTTCACGAGCAGGGCGTTGCCGGCCTTCTCGTCGATGCCGCGCTGCAGCCGCTCCACGTTGGTGACGAACAGGTCGTCGCCCACCAGCTGGACGCGATCGCCCAGCTGCGCGGTCAGGTGCTGCCAGCCGTCCCAGTCGTCCTCGTCGAGCGGGTCCTCGATGGAGACGATCGGGTAGTTGTCCACCAGCTCGGTGTAGTAGGCGGCCATCTCCTCGGCGGAGCGCTGCTGGCCCTCGAAGGTGTAGGAGCCCTTGTCGAAGAACTCGGAGGAGGCGACGTCCAGCGCCAGCGCGATGTCCTCGCCCAGGCGGTAGCCGGCCTTCGTCACGGCCTCGGCGATGAGGTCCAGGGCGGCCCGGTTGGACTCCAGGGACGGGGCGAACCCGCCCTCGTCGCCCAGGCCGGTGGACAGGCCCTTCTCCTGCAGCACGGTCTTCAGGGCGTGGTAGACCTCGGTGCCCCAGCGCAGGGCCTCGCGGAAGGACGGGGCGCCGATCGGGGCGATCATGAACTCCTGGATGTCCACGTTGGAGTCCGCGTGGGCGCCGCCGTTGAGGATGTTCATCATCGGCACGGGCAGCACGTGGGCGTTCGGGCCGCCCAGGTACTTGTAGAGCATGAGGTCGGAGGCCTGCGCGGCGGCGACGGCGACGGCCATGGACACGCCCAGGATCGCGTTCGCGCCCAGCGTGCCCTTGTTGGGGGTGCCGTCCAGGTCCCGCATCGCGCGGTCCACGGCGCGCTGGTCCGCGGCGAACTCGCCCTCGAGCTCCTCCGCGATGCCCTCGACGGCGGCGACGGCGTCCAGCACGCCCTTGCCGCCGTAGCGCTTCTTGTCCCCGTCACGGCGCTCGACCGCCTCGAACTCGCCGGTGGACGCGCCCGAGGGCACGGCCGCGCGGCCCAGGGAGCCGTCGGTGAGCAGGACCTCCACCTCGACGGTGGGGTTGCCCCGCGAGTCGAGGATCTCGCGAGCGTGGATGGCGTCGATCAGGGCCATGGACGGGTCTCCTTCAATCGAAGTCGGAAGTCGTGCCCGCGGCGTGGACACGGCCTCAGCCTAGCGGGGACCTCCGGTTCCGGTCGGCCGCGCGCCGGCGACAAGACCGCCGTTCCCCCCGGCTGCGATGTCGCTGGGGCGCGGTCGGGGCTGCGGCCGGGCCGGCGCGGCGCCGCGTCAGCCGGACGGACGCAGCGCCGACCAGTCCCCCGCACGCACTCGCGCCACCGTGGTGCGCAGGGCCCGTTCGGGGTCCAGCCCCGCCGCCCGGGCCCGGAACACCAGCGCGAACAGCTCCGTCCCGAGCGCGGCCTCGTCCGGCCACACCGCCGCCGGGCGCTCCCCCGCCTCGGCGGCCGGCGCGGGGACGTGCGCGGCGAGCGGGTCCGGCTCCTGCCGGGCCGCGCGGTCGACCACCTTCGCGGCGGCGGCCAGCGCCGGCAGCCGGGCCGGGATGTCGCCGACGTCGAGGCCCGGGCCGGTGCCGCCGTCGTCGTGGGTCGGGGCGGCGGACGAGAGCCCCGCGGCGGCCCGCTCCTGCGCCTTGACCCGCTCCCAGGCCAGCTCGACGGCCTCGGGCGTGACGGCGGCGAGCTCCTCGGCCGGTCGCAGGCCGCCCTCGGGGGTGAGCACGAGCGGGTTGCGCCGGATCATCTTGGCGGTGAGGGCGTCGGCGGCGTCGTCCAGGCGGAACCCGGCCGTCTCCGCCGGGGCGCCCGGCTCCCGGGAGACGGCGGCGTGCAGCACCACCTGGAACAGGACGTCCCCGAGCTCGGCGGCCAGGGCGGGGTACGCGCCGTCGGCCCGACGCGCGGGCACGTCGGCCCACGCGGCGGCGTCGCGGGACTCGATCTCCGCCACCGCCTCGTACGCCTCCTCCACGAGGTACTCGGCGAGGTCGGCGTGGGTGAGCGCGGCCGTCCAGGGGCAGTGGTCGCGCAGGGCCTCGACCACCGCCACCAGACGGTCCACACTCGCGCTCACGGGCGGATCAGTCGTCCTCGTCCTCGTCGTCCAGCTCTTCGAGGACCGGGCCGACGGCGTCGCCGGAGATGACCTCGCCCCAGCCGGCCACGAGGATCTCGGCGAGGTCCTCGCGCTCGTCCACGGACAGGAAGGCGGCCTCGGCGGCGTTGAGCTGCAGGTCCAGCAGCTCGGAGAGCGAGTAGCCGAAGGTCTCGGCGAGCAGGTAGAGCTCGTCGGTCAGGGACACGTCCGAGACGAGCCGGTTGTCCGTGTTCACGGTGACGCGGAAGCCGAGCTGCACGAGCAGGTCGATGGGATGGCCCGCGATGCCCGCCGCGGCGTCCACCGCGCCGGTCTGCAGGTTCGAGGACGGGCAGACCTCCAAGGCGATCTGCCGGTCCCGCACCCACGCGGCGGTCTCGCCCAGGTCCACGATGCCGGTCAGCTCGTCCAGCTGCTCGCCGTCCTCGTCCACGCCGCCGTACTCCACCGAGATGTCCTCGACCAGGCGCACGCCGTGGCCCAGGCGCAGGGCGCGGCCGTCCACGAGGGCCGAGCGGACGGAGTCCAGGCCGTCGCCCTCGCCCGCGTGCACGGTGACGGGCAGGTGGTGGGCGGCCAGCCACGTGAAGGTGTCGGCGAAGCGGGAGGGCGGGAACCCGGCCTCGGCGCCCGCGATGTCGAAGCCCACGACGCCGACCTCGCGGTGGCGCACGGCCAGCTCGGCGATCTCCTGGGCCCGGTCGGCGTGCCGCATCGCGGTGACCAGCTGGCCCACGCGGATCACGTGGCCCGCGGCGTCGGCGGCCTCGACCGCCTCGTCCAGGCCGGCCTGCACCGCCTCGACGGCCTCGTCCAGGCTCAGCCCGCCGGCCAGGTGCTGCTCAGGGGCCCAGCGGATCTCGCCGTAGACGACGCCGTCGGCGACCAGGTCCTCGACGAACTCGCGGGCCACGCGGCGCAGCTGCTCGCGGGTCTGCATCACGGCGGTGGTCAGGGCGAAGACCTGCAGGTACTTCTCGAGGGACTCGCCGTTGGCGTGCTCGGCGATCCACTCGGCCAGGCCCTCGACGGTGTCCGCGGGGACCTCGACGCCGGCCTCGCGGGCCAGGTCGAGGACGGTGCCCACGCGCAGGCCGCCGTCGAGGTGGTCGTGGAGGGAGACCTTGGGCAGGACGGCCAGGTCGACCTCGAGCGGGGAGGGGGATGCGGTGTCCGGAAGCTGCGTCGTCGTCACGGGCGTCACTCTACGGCAGGGCGCTCAGCGCAGGGCCTCCTGCTCGGCCAGGGTGAGGCCCTTCACCCCGGCGCCCAGCCGGCGGCGCAGCAGGGCCTTGAGCAGGCGGTCCAGCAGCAGGCCCACGAGCGCGGCACCCGTCACGGAGACGGCGATCTGCAGCACCGGGTTCTCCAGCCAGCCCGCGGTCAGGCGCGCGATCATGATCGAGTACGCGGCCCAGCTGGCCGTGGAGAGCAGGTCCAGCGCCACGAACCGCACCGGCGGATAGCGGGTGGCGCCGGCCGTGAGGTTCAGGGCCACGCGGCCGCCGGGGATGAACCGGGCGGTGAACAGCAGCAGCGCGCCGTGACTGTGCAGGTGGTGGCGGGCGACCTCGACCGTGGCCCGCACCCGCCGCAGCCGCATCCACCGGAACCGCTCCACGCCCACGGCACGGCCGATCGCGTACGCGGCCACGTCCCCCAGGAACGCGCCCGCGAAGCCGACCCCCCACAGCGCCCACAGGGAGAACGGGTGCCCGTCGCGGACGATCGCGCCGAGGGCCACCAGCACCGACTCCGACGGGAAGATCGGCACGATGCCGTCGAGCAGGCACAGCAGCAGCGTCAGCGGCAGGACCCACCACTGCGCGGAGGCGTGGAGGATCGCCTCCTCGAGCCACGCGAGCATCCGGTCAGCCGATCCGGTCCAGGATCACGGAGCGCTCGCGCAGGGTCCGGGCGGCGGCGTCGTCGAGCTCGCCGACGGACCAGCCGCCGGCGAGCGCGGCCCTCGCCCGCTCGAAGCGCTCCGGCGTGTCCGTGTGCAGGGTCAGCACCTTCTGACCCCGGGCCACGCGCTCGCCGGGGCGCACGTGCACCTCGACGCCGGCCGCGGCCTGGACGGCCTGGCCCTGTCGCTCCCGCCCGGCGCCGAGGCGCCACGCGGTCAGGCCCACGGCCATCGCGTCCAGCTCGGTGAGGACGCCGTCCGTCTCCGCGACGACGTCCTCGGTGTGGGCCGCCGTCGGGAGGGCCGCGCGGGGGTCGCCGCCCTGGGCCTCGATCATCCGGTTCCACACGTCCATCGCCCGGCCGTTGGCCAGGTGCTCGGCCGGGTCCACGTCCGTGACCCCGGCGCCGGCGAGCATCGCGGCGGCGAGCGCCACGGTGAGCTCCACGACGTCGGCCGGGCCGCCGCCGGCGAGCACCTCCACCGACTCGCGGACCTCGAGGGCGTTGCCGGCCGTCCGGCCCAGGGGCACGGACATGTCCGTGAGCAGCGCCGAGGTGTCCACCCCGGCGTCCCGGCCGAGGTCCACCATGGTCCGGGCCAGCTCGCGGGCGGACGCCTCGTCCTTCATGAACGCGCCCGAGCCGCACTTGACGTCCAGCACAAGGGCGCCGGTGCCCTCGGCGATCTTCTTGGACATGATCGAGGAGGCGATCAGCGGGATGGCCTCCACCGTGCCGGTGACGTCGCGCAGGGCGTACAGGCGCTTGTCCGCCGGGGCCAGGCCCGAGCCGGCGGCGCAGATCACGGCGCCCACCTCGGAGAGCTGGCGCAGCATCGCCTCGTTGCTGAGGTCGGCCCGCCACCCGGGGATCGCCTCGAGCTTGTCCAGGGTGCCGCCAGTGTGGCCGAGGCCGCGGCCGGACAGCTGCGGCACCGCCACCCCGAAGGAGGCCACGAGCGGGGCCAGCGGTAGGGTGATCTTGTCCCCCACGCCGCCGGTGGAGTGCTTGTCCGCGGTGGCCAGGGGGCGGCCGTCCGGGGTGGTGAGCCCGCCGAAGTCCATGCGCTCGCCCGAGGCGATCATCGCGTCCGTCCAGCGGGCGATCTCGGCGCGGTCCATGCCGTTGAGCAGGATCGCCATGGCCAGGGCGGACATCTGCTCGTCCGCCACCACGCCGCGGGTGTACGCGTCCACCACCCAGTCGATCTGCTCGGGGGACAGCGTCCCCCGGTCCCGCTTGGTGCGGATCACCTCGACGGCGTCGAAGGGCTCGGCCTGCGGCTGCGCGGTCATGGGGTTCTCCTCGGAGGACGGCTGCGACGGTCAGCCTCCGACTCTAGCGAGCGGGCCCGGGAGCGCGCCGCAGGTCAGGGACGGTCCGCCCGCTCCAGGTCGGCCGGGCCGAAGGCGTCCGGCAGCACCGCGTCGATCCCCCGCTCCCCCGCCGGGGTGAGCAGCACGAGCCCGGGGGCGCGGAACTCGTACAGCAGCTGGCGGCACCGCCCGCAGGGCATGGTGAGCACGCCCTCGCCGTCCACGCACACGAACGCGGCCAGTCGGCCGCCCCCGCCCATGCGCAGGTCGGCCAGCAGCGCGCACTCGGCGCACAGGGTCAGCCCGTAGGACGCGTTCTCGATGTTGCAGCCCGAGACGAGGCGGCCGTCGTCGGTGAGCGCGGCGGCGCCCACCCGGAACCCCGAGTAGGGCACGTAGGCGTGCTCCGTGGCGGCCAGGGCCGCGGCCCGCAGCCGGTCCCAGTCCACGCGCGGCGCCGTCGTCGTGTGCTGCCCGTCCGCCACGGCTACTCCTTCACGTACGGCACGCCCGAGGCGGCCGGGCCGCGCGAGCGGCCCACGAGGCCGGCCACGGCGAACACCGTGACGAGGTACGGGAGCATCGCCATGAACTGGCTCGGCACCGGGGTGCCGAGGATCGCCAGGACGTACTGCATGTTGGTGGCGAAGCCGAACAGCAGCGCCGCGAAGAACGCGCCGATCGGGTTCCAGCGGCCGAAGATCACGGCCGCGAGCGCGATGAAGCCCTGGCCCGCCGTCATCTCCTTGGTGAAGGACGACGCGGAGACGAGCGTGAAGAACGCCCCGCCCATGCCGGCCACCGCACCGCCCAGCAGGACGGCGGCGTACCGCGTGCGGTTCACGTCGATGCCCACGGTGTCCGCGGCCTTGGGATGCTCGCCCACGGCGCGCACGCGCAGGCCCCAGCGGGTGCGGAACAGGGCGAACCACAGCGCGATCACGAGCAGGTACATCGCGTAGCCCAGGATCGTCTGGTCGAACAGGATGGGCCCGAGCACGGGGATGTCCGCCAGGCCCGGAATCCGCAGGTTCGGGAAGTGCGGCGGCGCGTTGAGCTCGGTGTCCCCGCCCGTGAGGACGGTGGAGTACAGGAAGCTCGTCAGGCCGGCCACGAGCACGTTGAGCACGACGCCGACGATCACCTGGTTGACCAGGTACTTGATCGAGAACACGGCGAGCAGCCAGGACACGAGGACGCCGGCCACGATGGCGGCGGCCAGGCCCGCCCAGGGCGAGCCGGTGGCGGTGCCGACGACGGCGGCCGTGAACGCGCCCGCCAGCAGCTGACCCTCGATCGCGATGTTCACCACGCCCGAACGCTCGGCCAGGATGCCGGCCATCGAGCCGAAGATCAGCGGGACGGCCAGTGCGAACGACCCGGCGATCAGGCCGGTGAGGAACACGGTGGTGTTGTCCGCCGAGCCGATCACCCAGATGAGGAACGCGGCCACGAACGCGACGGCGAACAGGGCGGCGGCCCAGCCGGGGGTGCGCCCCGAGCGCAGGGTCGCCAGCCAGGCCACCACGGTGAGCACCGCCATGAGCCCGACGAGCAGCCAGCCCCACAGCACGGGCTCGGCGGTCAGGTCCGGGAGCACGACGGCGTCGGACGCGTGGGAGAGCCGGAAGGTCGCCGTCGCCTCGGGGGCGCCGAGGGCGAAGACGGCCAGGGCCAGCAGGGTCAGGGCCGTCAGGGCGATCGGGGTGGTCCAGTGCCGGACCACGACCCGGGCGGGCTCGGCGGCCTCGGGGCGGACGACGTCGGCGTGGGGCCGGGCGGCGGTCGCGCTCATCGGGCGTCCCCCTTCTGCTCGTGCGGGCGATGGGTCGGGGCGGCGTCCGTGGGCTGGGTGGTCGGAGCCTGCGGGTCCGCGACGGCGGCGGCCGCGGCCTCCTGGACGCCCGTGGACGGGGCGGCGGCGTGGCCGCCGGCGCCGGTCAGCGCGGCGCCGGCCACGGCGGGCTGGGTCACGGGGTCGGCGGCGCGGCGGGCGCGGGCGGCGCCCGGGGCGGGCAGTCGGAAGATGACACGCACCAGCGGCGGGGCTGCGATGAGCAGCACGATCACGGACTGCACCACGAGGACGATGTCGACCGGCACCCCGGTCTCGGTCTGCATGGTCACGCCGCCGGCGCGCAGGGCGCCGAAGAGCAGACCCGCGAACAGCACGCCCACCGGGTGGGACCGGCCGAGCAGGGCCACCGTGATCGCGTCGAAGCCGAAGGACCCGGCCACGGAGGTGTTCAGCGTGCTCTCCGTGCCGGCCACGTGGGTGGCGCCGGCGAGGCCGGCGAGGCCGCCGGAGATCGCCATGGCGGCCACGTAGGAGCCCTTCACGGAGATGCCGGCCGTGCGGGCGGCGTCCGGGTTGGCGCCCACGGCGCGCAGGCGGAAGCCGAGGGTGGAGCGCTGCATCAGCCACCACGTGAAGAGCACGGCCAGCAGCGCGACGAAGAAGCCCCAGTGCAGCCGGAAGTCGGTCCCCAGCAGCCGCGGGAACATGGCGGAGCGGTCCAGCGGAGCGGACACCGGGTTCGTGGTGTCGGGCGCCCGCAGGACGGGGGTGTTCAGCAGGTACGCGAGCAGGTTCACCGCCACGTAGTTGAGCATGATCGTGAGGATCACCTCGTGCGCGCCCGTCCAGGCCTTGAGCACGCCCACGACGGAGCCCCACAGCACGCCGCCGAGCACGCCCATCACGACGACGAGCAGCAGGTGCACGCCGGGCGGCAGGTGCAGGTGCACGCCGAACCACGTGGCGAACATGGCGCCGAAGATGAACTGGCCCTGGCCGCCGATGTTGAACAGGCCCGCCCGGAAGGCGATGGCGATGCCCAGCGAGATGATGATCAGCGGGGTCGCCACGGTGAGGGTCTCGGTGAGCGGGTAGAGCATGCCCGTCGCGTCCGAGGCCCGGTAGTTGAAGACGGCGCCGCGGAACAGGGCCGCGAAGGCTCCGGCGAACGCGGCCCAGGCGGCGGAGAGCAGGTCGCCCGGGCGGGCGAAGAAATAGCCGGCGGCGTCGCGGACGTCCTCGTCCACGGCGATGATCAGCAGGCCGGAGATCAGCAGGGACAGCAGGATCGCCAGGGCGGTGACCGTGCCGTTGCCCGAGAGGATCCGGCGCAGGGCGGAGTCGGCGGGGGCGGGCCGGACGCGGGGGTCAGACGCGGGGGCCGGGCGCTGCGGGGCGGCGGTGCTCACGGGCGCTCTCCTTCCGTGGTGGGGTGGGCGGCGGGCGCCGCGCCGGCGGCGCCGGGCGTGCCCGCGGCGACGTCCGCGCCGGAGGCGAGGGCCGCGTCGTCGGGGGTCTGGCCGGCCATCATGAGGCCGAGCGTCTCGCGCGAGGTGTCCCCCGGCACGATGCCGACGATCCGCCCGTGGTACATCACGGCGATCCGGTCGGCCAGCTCGAGGACCTCGTCCAGCTCGGTGGAGACGATCAGCACGGGGGTGCCGGCGTCGCGCTCGGCGATGATCCGGTCGTGCAGGAACTCGATCGAGCCCACGTCCACGCCGCGCGTGGGCTGCGAGGCGATGAACAGGCGCAGCCCGTCCACGAGCTCGCGGGCCATGACGACCTTCTGCTGGTTGCCTCCCGAGAGGGAGGAGACCGGCAGGTCCACGCCCTGGGTGCGGACGTCGAACTCGGCCACGCGGCGCTCGGCGAGCGCCCGCACCGCGGCGGGGCGCATCTGCACGGCGTTGCCGGCCGGGGCGACGTCGTACCGGTTGAGCACCATGTTCTCCGCCACGGAGAACGGGCCGACGAGCCCGTCCGTGGAGCGGTCCTCGGGCACGAAGCCGACGCCGGAGCGGATGATCTGGCGGGTGGACCGGCCGATCAGCTCCCGGCCGTCCAGGGTGACGGAGCCGGTGGCCTTGACCAGGCCCATGATCGCCTCGGTCAGCTCGGTCTGGCCGTTGCCCTGCACACCGGCCACGGCGAGGACCTCACCCTGGCGGATGGCGAAGGACACGGCGTCCAGCAGCACCTGGCCCGTGGGCGAGACCACGGAGAGGTCCTCGACGCGGAACGTCTCCTCCCCCAGGGTCGGGGCCGTCTTGCGCCGCTCGAGGACGACGCTCCGGCCCACCATGAGGGCGGCCAGCTCGGCGGCCTCGGCGGAGGGGTCCGCCGTGCCGACCACGCGGCCGCGGCGCAGCACGGTGATGTCGTCCGAGACGGCCTTGACCTCGCGCAGCTTGTGGGAGATGAACACGATCGCCGTGCCGTCCGCGCGCAGCTGGCGGATGATGCCGAGCAGCTCGTCGGTCTCCTGCGGAGTGAGCACGGCGGTCGGCTCGTCCAGGATGAGGATGCGCGCATCGCGGACGAGGGCCTTGATGATCTCGACGCGCTGCTGCACGCCCACGGGCAGGTCCTCGACGACGGCGTCCGGGTCCACGTCGAAGCCGTACTGGGCGGAGATCTCCCGGATCCGCCGGCGGGTGGCCTCGAGGTCGAGCACGCCGAGGGCGCGCGTGTGCTCGTCGCCGAGGGCCACGTTCTCGGCCACCGTGAAGACGGGCACGAGCATGAAGTGCTGGTGCACCATGCCGATGCCCGCGCGCATGGCCTCACCGGGACCGGAGAACCGGACGGGCTCGCCGTCGAGCAGGATCTCCCCCTCGGTGGGCTCGTAGAGCCCGAAGAGGACGTTCATCAGGGTGGACTTGCCGGCGCCGTTCTCGCCGAGGAGGGTGTGCACCCGCCCCGACTCCACGGTCAGGTTCACGTCCTCGTTCGCGGCGAACGAGCCGAAGCGCTTGGTGATCCCGCGCAGTTCGAGCCTCATCGAGGGCCTTCCGTCTGGTCGATGCTCGTGATGCCGCGCTCGGCGGCGGGGGCGGGCCGGGCGCCCGCGCGCCGCGGGGCCGGTCCGGAGGGGTCCGGGCCGGCCCTGCGGCGGTGGCGAGGCGGGTCAGGCCTCCGGGGAGTACTCCGAGCCGACCTTCAGCTCGCCCGAGACGATCTTGGCCTCGAGGTCCTTGAGCTCGTCCTTGAGCTCCTGCGGCACCGTGTCCTCGAAGTCGTGGAACGGGGCCAGCTCGACGCCCTTGTTCTCCAGCGTGCCCACGTAGGGCTCGGCCGAGAACTCGTCCTTCAGGTCCGCGGCGATCACGTCGGAGACGGACTGGCCCATGTTCTTCTTCACCGAGGTGAGGATCAGGTTGCCGTCCTTGGTGGACTCGTAGCCGTCCGAGTCCGGCCAGATGACCTTGACGTCCTTGCCGCCCTGGTTCGCCTCGCGGACGGCGTCCAGGGTGCCCAGGCCCACGGGGCCCGCCACCGGCATCACGATGTCGGCGCCCTCGTTGATGAAGTTGGCGGTGTTCGTCTTGCCGTTGGCCACGTTCTGGAAGTCGCCCGTGAAGGAGCCGGTCTTCGCGTCCTTGTCCCAGCCCAGGACCTTGACGTCCTTGTCCTTGACCTCGTTGTAGTGCTCCACGCCGCGGGCGAAGCCGTCCATGAAGATGGTGACGGTGGGGATCTCCATGCCGCCGTAGGTGGCCACGGTGCCGGTCTCGGTGGTGCCCGCGGCCAGGTAGCCGGCCAGGAACGCCGCCTGCGCGGTGTCGTAGGTGAGCTTCTGGAAGTTGTCGCTGAAGTCGCCGTCGGTGACGTCCACGCCGAAGAAGTGGGTCTCGGCGTTCTGCGCGGAGACCGGCAGCATCGCCTTGCCGAGCATGAAGCCCACGCCGATGACGGCGTCGCAGTCGGCGTTGACCAGGGCGGTCACGTTCGGGGTGTACTCGCTGGGCTCGTTCGACTCGGCCTCGCTGGTGGTGATGCCGTAGGCCTTCTCGGCGGCCTTGAGGCCCTCGTAGGAGGACTGGTTGAAGGAGCGGTCGTCGAAGCCGCCCTCGTCCGAGACGATGCAGGCCTTGTAGTCCTTGTTGTCCGAGCCGACGCCGTCCACCGTGGCGATGGCCTCGCTCTCGGCGGCGCCGGAGCCCGAGGCCTCGGACTGCTCCGGCGGGGCGCCGCACGCGGTCAGCAGCAGGCCGGAGACGCCGAGCGCGGCGGCGGGGAGCAGGAGACGACGGCGGCGCGCGGCCGACGGGGTGGCGATGCCCATGGGGGTCCTCATTTCGGAAGGCAGGGTGCGAGGTTCGTGGCCGATGGCCGCGGAAAGACGGGGCCCGTGCGGGTGGCCCCGTCCGGATGTGCGCGAGTCTACCGAACGGTTGGCCCGTCCCCTCCGGCGGGTGCGGGCGGCGGGGTCAGTGGTGGTCCTCGCCCGTGAGCACCTGCAGCGCGGCGGCGGTGAAGACCCGCATGCCCACGCCGATGGCCCGCTCGTCCGGCGCGTAGTCCCCGCGGTGCAGATCGTAGATGGGGCCACCCGGGGACCGGGTGCCGAGGCGCAGCATGGAGCCGGGCACCTGCTGGGTCATCCAGGCGAAGTCCTCGCCGCCCATCGACTGCGGGGTCAGGAGGATCGCCCGCGAGCCGAGCTCCCGCCGCGCCGCGGTCTCGATCAGCGCCGTCTCGCCCTCGGTGTTGTGCACCGGCGGGACGCCGCGCACGTGCTCGAGCTGCACGTGCACGCCGTACGGCGCGGCCACCTGCCGGACCACCTCGTCGAGCAGCGCGCCGGCCTCCTCCCACACGTCCGCGTCGAGGCAGCGCATGGTCCCGGCCAGGTAGCCGGTGTTGTCGATCGCGTTGGGCGCGCTGCCGGCGGCGATCTGCCCCCACACCACGGAGACGGCCGAGCGCACGTCGATCCGCCGGGAGAGCACGGCGGGCACGTTCACGGCGATCTGGGACAGGGCGAAGACCATGTCCTCGGTGAGGTGGGGCCGCGAGGTGTGCCCCCCGCGTCCGGTGAGGGTGATCCGGATGGTGTCCGCCGCCGAGGTGATGGCGCCGATGCGGGTGCCGATCGAGCCGACGTCGACCTGCGGGTCGCAGTGCGCCGCCAGGATGCGGGGCACGTCGTCGAGGATCCCCTGGCGCAGCACGGACAGCGACCCGCCGGGCAGCCGCTCCTCCGCGGGCTGGAAGATGACGCGGACCGTGCCGTGGGCCCGCTCGCCGGCCGCGCGCAGGTCGGCGTCGGCGGTGGCCCCGCGGAGGATGCGGCCGAGGGCGACGGCCACCCCCGCCATGACGGCGGTGTGCATGTCGTGGCCGCACGCGTGCGCGACGCCGTCATTGACGGACACGTAGGGCAGGCCGGTCTCCTCCTCGACTGGCAGCGCGTCGATGTCGGCGCGCAGGGCCAGCACCACCGGCCCCTCCCCGACGTCCACGTAGGCGCCCGTGGACTCCATCCGCACGGGCGAGAGCCCGTAGCCGGAGAGCAGCTCCACGATGCGGTCGGTGGTGCGGTACTCCTCATAGGAGAGCTCGGGATGCCGGTGCAGGTCCCGGCGGAAGGACACGATCTCGTCCTCGAGCTCGGCCACCACGGGGCCCACCGAGGGGACGGAGGTCGGACGGGGCCCGGTCAGCACGGAGTCGGAGGTGGTCATGGCCCAGCACCCTACTCCGGGGGTGCCGGTCGATGGGGGCCGGACCCTGCCGGGGACACGGTCAGAGGACCTCGTCCACGCCCTCCGCCTTGAGCGCCTCGACGGCCTTCTTGACCTCCTGGGCGTGCTCCGTGGTGGTGACCAGCAGCGCGTCCTCGGTGTCCACCACGACGACGTCCTCGATGCCGATCAGCGCGATGACGCGCTTCGTGTCCGTCACCACGACGCCGGACGCGTCGTCCGAGTACACGCGCGGGGTGTCCCCGATCACCGTGATGCCGGAGGCGTCCTTGACCGGGTTCAGGCGGGCGATCGCCGCGAAGTCCCCCACGTCGTCCCACGTGAAGGAGCCGGGGATCACGGCCACGTCGCCGACGGCGGCGGCGGGCTCGGCCACGGCGTAGTCGATGGCGGTCTTCGTCAGCTCGGGCCACACCCGGGCCATGACCTCGTCCCGCTCCGGCGTCTCCCACGCGCGGGCGATCTCCATCAGGCCGGCGTGCAACGCGGGCTCGTTCTCCTCGAGGTGGGCCAGCATGAGGCCCACGGGCGCCACGAACATGCCCGCGTTCCAGAGGTAGCGGCCGGACTTCACGTACTGCTGGGCGACCTTCAGGTCCGGCTTCTCCACGAACGCGGCGACGTCGTGCGCGTCCGGAGCGCCGGCCACGCGGAGGCGGCGGCCCCGGCGGATGTAGCCGAAGCCCGTGGCCGCGTGCGTGGGCTCGATGCCGATGGTCACGATCCGGCCCGTGGCCGCCGTCTCGACGGCCTGCCGCACCGCGTCCTGGAAGACCTCCACCGGGGAGATCACCTGATCCGCCGCGAACGAGCCCATGATCGTGTCCGGGTCGCGCAGGGAGAGGATCGCCGCGGCCAGGCCGATGGCGGCCGCGGAGTCCTTCGGCGAGGGCTCGAGCACCAGATCCGTCTCCGCCAGGGCCGGCAGCTGCGTGCACACCGCCTCCCGGTGGGCCTCCCCGGTCACCACGAGCATGCCCGCGGCCAGGGGCGCCAGACGGTCCCACGTGGCACGGATCAGGGTCTGGCCCGAGCCGGTGAGGTCGTGGAGGAACTTCGGCGCGGCGGCCCGCGAGAGGGGCCACAGGCGGGTGCCCACGCCCCCGGCGGGGATCACGGCGTGGAAGCGGGACAGGGCCGTGCCCGGCGCGGCCTCGCGCGGGGCATCGGTCAGGTTCGGATCGGTGCTCACCGGGCCAGACTACGGAACCGTCCGGACAGCCGACCACTCGACGCGTCCCAGGCGGGGCACAGCCCACACCGAGCAGGACGGCGGCGGGGCGCCGTACGCGTCACAGTGGCCGCCCCGGTCCCCGATCGGGCACGGAGGCGCGGGAAGGGTCTACCCTAGGCGGAGGAATCCACTCGCACACGCCCCTGCCCGTCGTCGTCCCACGGCGGAGGACCGGGATCGTGCATTCCCCCTGGAGGTATCAACCGTGTCTAGCGCCACTGCGCAGGCCCCGGCCAAGAACGGCCGCGGAACCCTGTACCGGGGCCACGGCGGCATGTGGTCCTGGGTGGGCCACCGCGTCACCGGCGTCGTCATCTTCTTCTACCTGCTCGTCCACGTGCTGGACACGGCCCTGGTCCGGGTCTCCCCCGAGGCCTACAACGCCGTGATCGGCTCGTACAAGACGTGGTACTTCGCGCTCGGCGAGGCCGGCCTCGTCGCGGCGATCATCTTCCACGCCCTGAACGGCCTGCGCATCATCCTGGTCGACTTCTGGAAGGGCGGCACCCAGCACCACAAGACCCTGCTGTGGATCGTGCTGGGGCTGTGGGCCGTCCTGACCCTGGGCTTCGCCATCCGTCACTTCAGCCTCGCACTCGGAGGTCACTGAGCCATGAGCACCACCGCTGAGACCACCATCGCGGCGCCCCGCAGCCGCCGTCTGGACCCCAAGTACACGCGCGACGGCGGCGGCCGCGGCAACTTCGAGATGCTCGCCTGGCTGTTCATGCGCATCTCGGGCGTCTTCCTCGTCGTGCTGATCGCCGTGCACCTGACCACCAACCTGCTGGTGGGCGACGGCATCCACGCCGTCGACTTCGGCTTCGTGGCCGGCAAGTGGGCGCACCCGCTGTGGCAGTTCTGGGACCTGGCCCTCCTGTGGCTGGCCATGCTGCACGGCGCCAACGGCGTGCGCACGATCATCAATGACTACACCCGTCGCGGCACCGGCCGGTTCTGGCTGACGATGATCCTGTACATCGCCACGGCCGTGATCATCATCCTCGGCACCCTGGTGATCTTCACCTTCGATCCCTGCATGGTGGACGCCTCCGGCGCCCTGCTCGAGGGCTCCCCGGCCTTCTGCGGCTGACCCCGGAAACGCTCACCCTGCGGTGCGGCCGGCCCGAGCGGCCGCCGCGTCACAGACACCCAGAAAGAGAGACCTGAATGCAGGTGCACAAGTACGACGTGGTGATCGTCGGCGCCGGCGGCGCGGGCATGCGCGCGGCCATCGAGGCCGGTCAGCGCGCGCACACCGCCGTCCTCACCAAGATCTACCCCACGCGTTCCCACACCGGCGCGGCCCAGGGCGGCATGTGCGCGGCCCTCGCCAACGTCGAGGAGGACAACTGGGAGTGGCACACGTTCGACACCGTCAAGGGCGGCGACTACCTGGTGGACCAGGACGCCGCGGAGGTCATGGCCAAGGAGGCCATCGACGCGGTGCTCGACCTCGAGAAGATGGGCCTGCCCTTCAACCGCACCCCCGAGGGCAAGATCGACCAGCGCCGCTTCGGCGGCCACACCCGTGACCACGGCAAGGCGCCCGTGCGCCGCGCCTGCTACGCCGCGGACCGCACCGGCCACATGATCCTCCAGACGCTGTACCAGAACTGCGTCAAGCACAACGTGGAGTTCTTCAACGAGTTCTACGTGCTCGACCTGCTGCTGGTGGAGGAGGACGCCGTGCGCGAGGACGGCACCGCCTACAAGCAGAAGCGCACCGCCGGCGTCGTCTCCTACGAGCTGGCCACCGGCGAGATCCACGTCTTCCAGGCCAAGTCGGTCATCTTCGCCACCGGCGGCGCCGGCAAGGTGTACAAGACCACCTCGAACGCCCACACCCTCACCGGCGACGGCATGGCCATCGCCTACCGCGCGGGTCTGCCGCTCGAGGACATGGAGTTCGTGCAGTTCCACCCGACCGGCCTGGCCGGCCTGGGCATCCTGCTCTCCGAGGCCGCACGCGGCGAGGGCGGCATCCTCCGCAACGCGGACGGCGAGCGCTTCATGGAGCGCTACGCCCCCACCATCAAGGACCTCGCCCCGCGCGACATCGTGGCCCGGTCCATGGCCGAGGAGGTCCGTCAGGGCCGCGGCGCCGGCCCCAACAAGGACTACGTGCTGCTCGACCTGACGCACCTGGAGCCCTCGCACATCGACGAGAAGCTCCCGGACATCACCGAGTTCGCCCGCACGTACCTGGGCGTCGAGCCCTACACGGAGCCGGTGCCGGTGTTCCCCACCTGCCACTACTTCATGGGCGGCATCCCCACGAACATCAAGGCCGAGGTCCTCCAGGACAACGACACCGTCGTGCCGGGCCTGTACGCCGCCGGTGAGGTGGCCTGCGTGTCCGTGCACGGGTCCAACCGCCTGGGCACCAACTCGCTGCTGGACATCAACGTGTTCGGCCGCCGCGCCGGCATCTACGCCGCCGAGTACGCCGCGCAGGCGGACTGGGTGGAGCTGCCCGAGGGCGGCGAGCTGCCGACCGTGGAGCACATCGAGAACCTGCGCTCCGCCACCGGCTCCGAGCGCGTCGCGGACATCCGCGCCGAGCTCCAGGAGTCCATGGACGCGGACATGCAGGTCTTCCGCGACGAGGACTCGATCCGCCGCGCACTGGCCAAGATCGAGGAGCTGCGCGGGCGCTACGAGAACGTGTCCGTCCAGGACAAGGGCCACCGCTTCAACCTCGACCTGCTCGAGGGCATGGAGCTGGGCTACCTCCTGGACATCGCCGAGGCGATGACCCTCGCGGCCCTGGGCCGCAAGGAGTCCCGCGGCGGCCACTACCGCGAGGACTACCCCGATCGCGACGACGAGAACTTCATGGCGCACACCATGATCTACCGTGACGAGACCGCGGAGATGGAGGGCGTCAAGGGCATCCGCTTCGAGACCAAGCCCGTCGTCGTGACCCGTTACCAGCCGATGGAGCGTAAGTACTGATGAGCCACTCAGCAACCGAGACCGAGGCCCCCGTGGCCCAGGCGCAGACCCAGTCCGCCGGCGGCGGCGCAGGCGAGGTCGAGAGCTTCGACATCGTGCTCAAGGTCCGCCGCTACCTCCCGGAGTCCTCCGAGGAGTCCTACTGGGACGAGTGGCGCCTGACCATGTACGGCACCGACCGCGTGCTGGACGCCCTGCACAAGGTCAAGTGGGACCACGACGGCACCCTGTCGTTCCGCCGCTCCTGCGCCCACGGCGTGTGCGGCTCCGACGCCATGCGCATCAACGGGCGCAACCGCCTGGCCTGCAAGACGCTCCTGAAGGACCTCGACCTGTCCAAGCCCATCCTGGTGGAGCCCATCAAGGGCCTGCCGGTGGAGAAGGACCTGATCGTGGACATGGACCCGTTCTTCCAGTCCTACCGCGAGATCATGCCGTTCCTGGTCGCCGAGGGCCACGCGCCCACCAAGGAGCGCTACCAGTCCCAGGCCGACCGGGCGATCTACGACGACACCACGAAGTGCATCCTGTGCGCCGCGTGCACCTCGTCCTGCCCGGTGTTCTGGACGGACGGCCAGTACTTCGGCCCGGCCGCCATCGTCAACGCGCACCGGTTCATCTTCGACTCGCGTGACGAGGCCGGCGACATGCGCCTGGAGATCCTGAACGACAAGGAGGGCGTGTGGCGCTGCCGCACGACCTTCAACTGCACCGACGCGTGCCCCCGCGGCATCCAGGTGACCAAGGCGATCGCCGAGGTGAAGCAGGCCATCCTGGCCCGCCAGTTCTGATCCCCCGCACCACGACGGCGGCCCGTCTCCTCACGCGAGGAGGCGGGCCGCCGTCGTCGTGGGCGGAGCCCCTTCCGCCGAGGCCCGCAGACGCGCCGTCACCGGCCCGGCGTAGCGGCGTGTGTGCGGGCCTCAGCGCGGGGACGGGGGCGGGACCGGGGGCGGAGGCGGTGCGAGCTCAGCCGTCGAAGGCGGCGCGCGTCTCCCGCCGGTGCGCCACACGCAGCCACACCGCGCTCGATACGAGCATCCCGACGACGGCCCCCAGCACGACCGGCCCCCCTCCCCCGGCCTGCACCATCCGCCCGCCGTCGACCATCCAGAAGGCCGCCGTGAGCATCCCCAGCACCACGAACACGCTGCCCACGGGGCGCACCGCCCGGATCCGACGCGTGATGCCGGCCAGGAGCACCAGGGTCAGGACGACCACCGCCGCGGCGGCCACCGGCCACGCCCCCGCCGGGGTGAGGAACGCGGCGACGTCGGCGTCGGTGACCTCGCTCGCGCCCCAGGAGCGCGCCTCCAGCACGGCACGGGCGTAGCCGGGCGCCGACTGCAGCGCCAACACGCCCCCCACGCCGGCCGCGCTCAGTGCGCCCGTGACGGCCGTGACGGTCTGGAACAGGCGCAGGGGACGCAGGGCCGCGCGATCGGGGGCGGGGTCGCGGTCCGTGGCGTCGTGGGGATCGTCGGCGAGGGGGTGCATGCCCCCATCATGCCCGGCGGCGCAGGAAGGTCGTCGCGAGGCCCGGGTTGAACGCGCACACGAGCCAGGCCGCGTTCACGACCGCGAACAGCCCGCCCAGGACCAGGGGCAGCACGACGTCCCCGGCGGGGAAGACGAACAGGCGGATGGTCCCCAGCAGGGTCACGAAGATGGCGATCGAGGCGAACAGGGCGCCCATGATGCGCGCCGTGTTGCTGCGCCGGGTCAGGCCGACGAGGACGATCGCGTAGACCGCCAGGCCCAGCAGGGTCGCGAACCAGACGCTGCCGGTGAGGGCGCCCTCGATCGCCTCGGCGGTCATCGCGGGCGACTGCGCGCTGCCCTCCGGCAGCGAGTCCGCGACGTCCTGGGCCGCGCCCGGGAGGAGGTTGCGCAGGATCGACGCGGCGTAGAGGACCGCGGATGCCACCGTCAGCCCGAGCAGCGCCCGGAACACGCCGGGGGTACGGGCGTCGGGGCGGATCAGCGGGCGGGCGTCCGGACCGGAGTGCCCGGCGATGCGCCGCCGCGCCTCATCCGGGCCCACTTCGGGCCGCCCGCCGCCGTCCAGGTCGTCGGGATGGGGGGACACGGGATGCGGGGGTCGATGATCGGAGGCCATGTCGCCATGGTCTCCGCTGGCCGACGCCGGGGCGAGGGCTGGCGACCCCGGACTCGCCGCCGGCGAACGGCGTCGGGATCAGGCGCGGCGGCCCTGACGGGTGTAGGCCGCGACCTGCGGGTTGAAGGCCTTGACCAGCCACAGGATGTTCACGATCACCAGCGCCAGGCTCAGCACGGAGGCCAGGACGCCGCCGATGCCGGGGAAGGTCACGAAGGAGAAGATGCCGCCGACGGCGCTGAGGGTGCCCAGGATCGCCAAGACGATGCCGAGGATGCGGGCCCAGTTCTCGGCCCTGCGGAGGTTGAAGTACACCAGGGCGTACAGGGCCACGCCGATGAGCAGGACGATGATCGAGCCCACCGTCACGGAGGCGCCCACGACGGGCGCGATCTCCTCCACCTGCTCCGGGGTGAGGCCGCTCTGGCGAAGGGAGTCCCGCATGCGTTCGATGCTCTCCTCGCCGCCGAACAGGGCCGGCAGGGAGGACAGCACGTACAGCGCGAGCGACGTGAGCGTCAGCGTCAGGAGGGCGGGGAACGCGGTCGGCTCCGGGACGACCCCGTACGGGCTGCCCGGCTGGGCGCCGTAGCCCGGGGCCGCGTAGGGCTGCGTGCCGTAGCGGGAGCCCGCGGCGGGCTGACCCGGGTTCGGGTCCTGGTGCGGTCGATCGGTGGTCATGGTGTGCTCCTCGGTGTCGTGGGTGACGGTGATGGCGGTGACGGACGCGGCGGCAGCATCACTCGTGGCGCAGGGCCTCGATGGGATCCTTCCGGGCCGCACGCAGGGCGGGCAAGGTGCCGGCGATGAACGCGATGGCCACGATCAGCAGCAGGATCAGCAGCAGGGCGAGGGGGTTGACGGCGAACAGGACCAGGCCGGTGACGCCGCTGAGGGGGCCGGTGGTCAGCACCTGGTTCGCGATGAGGCCGACGGCGACGCCCAGGCCGATGCCGATCAGCGAGCCGAGCAGGCCGATCACGACGGCCTCCATGGTGAACAGGCCGAAGATCTTCCCGCCGGTCATGCCGAGGGCCTTCATGAGGCCGATCTCCCGGGTGCGCTCCTGCACCGCCATGAGCAGGGTGTTGATGATGCCGAAGCTGGCGGCGAGCAGGGCGATGAGCGCGAAGCCGGTGAGCACCCACGTGACGGCGTCGATGATGCCGCGGATCACGCCGAGCTGCTCCTCGAGGGTCTGTGCCAGCAGGCCCTGGTCGGCCAGCGCCTGCTTCACGGCCTCCTCGTTCGCCTCCGGGTCCTCGACGATCGCCGTGGCCTGGAAGTAGGTGTCCCGCTGGGACTCCGGCAGGCCCTCCGTCGTGATGTCGTAGATCGCCTGCTCGAGCGACTCCGACGGCGTTGGGGCGGTGCCCGCACCGGACGCGGCCGCCTCCGTCACACCGACCACGGTGGCCTTCACGGACTTCTGCTCCTGCAGCGGGGTCGCCGCCACGACGGTCAGCTCCGTGCCGATCAGGTCCTCGGCGTCGCCGGCGCCCAGGTCCGCCACCCACGACTCGGGCATGGCGATCTCGTCGGCGCCGGCCTCGGGGGCACGGCCGGCGGAGAAGGTGAGCATGTCGATCTCACCGGAGCTGCCCATGAAGCCGGTCTGCCACTTGCGGTCGTCCGGGCCCTGGATGTACTCCGGCTCGGCCACCCGATAGGTCTTCACCTCGGTGACGTGCTCGGTGTCCTCGATCGCGGCGAGGTCCTCCTGCGTGAGCAGCGGCATGCCGAACATCTCGCCGCCGGCGGCGTCCTGCTCCGTGTACTCCTGGGGCGAACCGCTCGCCGCGCCGGCCGAGGACATGTCCTGCTGCTTCATCACGGTCAGCTCGCCGGGCTTGCCGAAGCCCTCGACCACGTTGTCCACGTACTTGTTGATGCCCGCGCCGAGCCCCGTGGTGAGGGTCAGCGTGAATGCGCCGATCACGATCGCGACGACGGTGAGGAAGGTGCGCAGCTTGGAGCGCATCGTGTTGGCGAGCGCCGTGCCCGCGACGTCGGTGACCTTCATGCCCGTGCTCCGTCCCGCTCGGTGCCGACGCGCTCGTCGGCGATGACCACGCCGTCCTGCAGCTCGACGCGACGGTCGCACTTCGCGGCCAGGTCGTCGTCGTGCGTGACCACCACGAGGGTGATGCCCTCGTCCCGGTGCAGGCCGAAGAGGATGTCCTCCACGGCCGCCGAGGTGGCGGAGTCCAGGTTGCCCGTGGGCTCGTCCGCGAAGAGCACCGTCGGGTTGTTCACGAGCGCGCGGGCGATGCACACGCGCTGCTTCTGGCCGCCGGAGAGGTCCGTGGCCTTGTTCTTCGCCTTGTCCGCGAGCTCGAGCCGCTCGAGCACCGCCATGCCGCGGCGGGTGCGCTCGGCCCGGCCCACGCCGGCGATCTTCAGCGGCAGCACGGTGTTCTCCAGGACCGTCTGGTTCGGGTTCAGGAAGAACTGCTGGAACACGAAGCCGAACCGCTCGTTGCGCAGCTGCGAGATCTCCGCGGCCTTGAGCTGGGAGACGGGACGGCCGTCCATCGCGACGACGCCGGCGGAGGGCTGGTCCAGCAGCGCCAGCAGGTGCATCAGGGTGGACTTGCCGGAGCCGGACTTGCCGACGACGGCCAGGGACTCGCCGCGCTGGATCTGCAGGGTGATGCCCTTCAGCGCGTCGAAGCGGGACGCCCCGCGGCCGTAGACCTTGACGAGGTTCTCCGTCTCCAGGACGGGTTCGGCCCCGGGCGGGACCTCGGCGACCCCGGGGGTCGCGACTGCGGTGGACATGGCTCCGGCACTCCTCTGTCGGTGGGGCACGCCCCCACGGCGGCAGGAGCGGGGGCGGTGCCTCCATCCTGACAGCCGCGCACACGCCGCCGCCTCCACCTCGAGTCGGAGAAACACGACGACCCGCATCCCCCGCAGGTCGGGGACGCAGGCCGTCGTCGGGGAGGCCGGTGCGGTCCGGCTCAGCGCAGCGGCGGCAGGAAGCCGACCTTGGCGTAGACGTCCTCGAGCACGGGCGTGGCCACGGCGCGGGCCTTCTCGGCGCCGGCGGCGAGGATGCGGTCCAGCTCGGCGGGGTCGTCCAGCAGCGCGAGGGCGCGCTCGCGCACGGGGGCCAGGCGCTCGACGACGGCGTCCGCCACCGCGACCTTGAGGTGCCCGTACATCTTGCCGACGAACTCCTCCTCGAGCTGCGGGATCGGCGTGCCGGACACCGCGGAGAGGATGGTCAGCAGGTTGGAGACGCCGGGCTTGGCCTCGCGGTCGAAGCGCACCTCGGTGCCGTCGTCGGTCACGGCCGACTTGATCTTCTTGGCGGTCTTCTTCGGCTCCTCGAGGATGTTGATGAGCCCGTTCGGGGACGCCGCGGACTTGGACATCTTCGACGTGGGGTCCTGCAGGTCGTAGATGCGCGCGCCGGTCTCCGGGTAGAAGCCGGTGGGCACCACGAACGTCTCGCCGTAGCGATGGTTGAAGCGCTGGGCGAGGTCGCGGGTGAGCTCCACGTGCTGGCGCTGGTCGTCGCCCACGGGCACGCCGTGCGGCTGGTAGAGCAGGATGTCCGCGGCCATGAGCATGGGGTACGCGAGCAGGCCGACGCCGGCCGCGTCCGCGCCCTGCTTGGCGGACTTGTCCTTGAACTGGGTCATCCGCATGGCCTCGCCCATGCCGGTCATGCAGGTCAGCACCCAGGCAAGCTGCGCGTGCTCGGGCACCTGGGACTGGACGAACAGCGTGGAGCGCTCGGGGTCGATGCCGCCGGCGATGAACTGCGCGGCGGCCACCCGCGTGCGCTCCGCCAGGGCTGCCGGGTCCTGGGGCACGGTGATGGCGTGCAGGTCGGGGATGAAGAAGAACGCCTCGAAGTCGGCCTGGGTGCGCTCCCAGTTCACGAGGGCGCCGAGGTAGTTGCCCAGGTGGAGGGAGTCCGCCGAGGGCTGCATGCCGGAGAGCACGCGGTGCCGGGCGGACGCGCCGGCCAGGTGGGCGGTGGCGGCGGCGTCCTGGGCCAGGACGTCCTGGACGGAGTTCTTCTTCATGGTCATCTCAGCCTCGGGTCTCTCCTGCACGGTCAGAACTGGTAGTCGACCACGAGCGGGGCGTGGTCGGAGAAGCGGGTGCCCCAGCTGGGGGCGCGGTCCACGACGGCGGTCCTCGCCCGCTCGGCCAGGCCCGCGGTCGCCATGTGGTAGTCGATGCGCCATCCGGCGTCGTTGTCGAAGGCCTTGCCCCGCATGGACCACCACGTGTACGGGCCCGGCACCGGCCCGGCGAGGGCTCGGTGCACGTCCGTGAAGCCGAGCTCGCCGAAGAACCGGTCGAAGTAGGCGCGCTCCTCCGGCAGGAAGCCGGCCTTCTTCACGTTGCCCTTCCAGTTCTTGATGTCCAGCTCGGTGTGGCCCACGTTGAGGTCGCCCGTGACGAGGGCGTGCCCCTCCCCCGCGGCCAGCTCGGAGAGGCGGCGGACCATCTCGTCGAGGAACCGGTACTTGTCCACCTGCTTCGGGGTGTCGACCTCGCCCGAGTGCACGTACGCGGAGACCACGGTCAGCGGCGAGCCGTCCGGCAGGCGCAGGTCGGCCTCGATCCAGCGGCCGGCATCGTCGAAGTACCCGTCGGCGTCGGCGATGCCCGTGCGGACCTCGCCCAGCGGGAACCGCGAGGCGATCGCGACGCCGGCCCGCCCCTTGGCGGCGGCCACGGCGTCGGCCAGGTGCACCTCGTCCCAGTCCTCGCCCACGATCTCGCGGACCAGCTGCGCCGTGACGTCCGCGGGGGCGCGCACCTCCTGGAGGGTGAGCACGTCCACGCCGCGGCCGGCGAACCACTCCCGCATGCCCTTGCGGTGCGAGGCGCGGATGCCGTTGACGTTCACGGTGGCCACGCGCACGGCGCCGTCGGCCTTGGGCGCCCCGGCGTTGGCGTGCACCACGGGCTCGCCCTCGGCGGGCTCGGGGTACTTCCCGGTGACGGGGTCCTTCTCGGGCAGCGCCGTCATCAGCCGATCACCGTCCCGCTCACCGGACCCTCGGCGCCACCGGCCCGGGACTCCTTGATCATGTCGCGGGCGTTGGAGGCCGTGATGTCGATGGTCTCCAGGGCGCGGTCCACCATCTCGCGGTCCATGCCCTCGCCCGCGGCGAGCTGCTCGCGCACCACGCGCACCTGCACCTGGGCGATCTTGAACGAGTGGTCCAGCTTGGTGTCCCGCAGGGGGTCCGCGGCCGGCGCCGACGGGGCCACCGCGGGGGCGGCGGCGTCGGTGTCCCGGCCGCGCAGGGCGGCGACGTCGGCGCGGGCGTTCTGCATGGCGGTGTCCACCTTGCGGCCCGCGGCCTGGACGCCGCGGCGCATCTGCAGGAACACGACCACCGCGAACACGAGCCAGCCGGCGGCGACGGCGACCACGAGCCACCCGATCACGTCGTTCTGGTTCGCGGCGAAGATGATCGCCACGATCAGGATGACGATCATCGCGACGAAGCCGAGCGATCCCACGCGCAGGCCGGCGCGGGGGCCGCGGCGCGCGCCGTCGGGACCGGGGGTCAGGGACTGGGACATGGGTGCTCCTCCGGAGGGGCTCGTGGGGTCTGCCCTCCATCATCCCGCATCGTGGGGTGCGCTCCGAATCGGGCGTCCCGCGTCGGCGCCTATCCTGAGGCGATGACCCCCCGCCCCCCGCGCCCCGCCGACCCCGCGTCCGGGGCCTTCACCTCCGACCAGCGCCGCATCCTCACCGCGCTGCTCATGCCGCTCTTCCTCGCTCTGATGAGCGTGTCCGTGGTGAACGTGGCGCTGCCGGCCATCGAGTCGGGCCTGGACGCCACGAGCGCGGATCTGCAGTGGGTGCTGGCGGGGTACACGCTGACGTTCGGCACCGTGCTCGTGGCCGCGGGCCGCGCCGGCGACCTGTGGGGCCGCAAGAGCCTGTTCCTGGCGGGCATCACGCTGTACATGCTCGGCTCCCTGCTCTCCGGCCTGGCCGGGGACACCCTGCTGCTCAACGCGGGGCGCCTGCTCACGGGCCTGGGCGCGGGTGTGTTCAACCCCCAGGTCATCGGGTTCATCCAGTCGAACTTCCACGGCCGCGCCCGCGGGCGGGCCTACGGGCTCTTCGGCACCGTGGTGGGCCTCGGCGTGGCCGTGGGACCCCTGCTCGGCGGGCTGTTCCTCGGCGCGTTCGGTCCCGAGTGGGGCTGGCGCTCCACGTTCCTCATGAACGTGCCCGTGGGCCTGGCCGCCGTCGCGATGGGCGCCCTCTGGCTGCCGCCGCCCACCCGCGTGCACGGCCTGCCCGCCGCCCCCGGACCGCGCGGGATCGCCGCGCTCGACCCGGTGGGCGCCCTGCTGCTCGGTGCCGGCGGGGTGAGCCTCATGGTGCCGTTCATCGTCCCGGGCACCGCCGGGCTGCTGGTGCTCGCCGCCGCGCTCGTGACGGCGTGGTGGCTCTGGGAGAAGCGCGTGAAGGCCCGGGCGGCGGCCACCGGCGTGCAGCCCATGGTGGACCCGACCCTGTTCCGGCGGCCGTCCTTCACGATCGGCGCGCTCGAGTCCACCATCTACCTGGCGACGATGCCGGCGGTGTTCGCGATCGTGGCGATCTTCCTGCAGCGCGGCATGGGGTTCACGCCGCTCGAGGCCGGCCTCGTGGGCCTGCCCGGCGCCGTCGTCGTGGCCTCCCTGTCCCCGTGGGTGGGCTCGATGGTGCAGCGGCGCGGGCCCGTGCTCGTGCTGCTCGGCGCCCTCGTGGGCCTCGTGTCGCTGGGGGTGCTCGCGCTCGCGTTCGAGCGCAGCGCGGCCGGCGCGTGGTCGCCGTGGATCGTGGGGGTGGGGCTGATCGTGCAGTCGGCCTCGCAGGCCCTGCTGCTCACCAGCACGCAGGTGCTGATGATGGACGACGTCGCCGGCCACGAGGCGGGGGCGGCTGGCGGCGTCGCCCAGACGGCGCAGCGCCTCGGCACCGCCCTGGGCCTGTCCGTGGTGACGGGCGCGTTCTTCGCGGCCCTGGCCGGCGCCGCAGCCCAGAGCGCCGGGCCGCCGTCGGCCGCGGCGTACGCACACGCGGCCTCGACCGCCATGGGCATGGTGGCCGTGTGCTGGGCGCTCACCGCCGCGGTCGCGGCCCTGGACGTGGTCCGGCGGCGCCGCGCGGTGCGCGCGGCCTGACCGGCCCGCGGGGGCCTCAGCGCAGGAACAGTGCGCCGAGCCGGCGGGCGGCGAGCCACACCCCGACGCCGGCCATCACCACGAAGTAGAGGACGTGGCCGGCGGTCGCCCAGCTCAGCACGCCCACCGCGAGCGCACGCATCATCTCCACGGCGTGCCACAGCGGGAACACGCGGATCACCCACTGGATCGGCTCCGGGTAGACCGCGAGCGGGAAGAACGTGGCCGAGAACAGGAACATGGGCATCAGCACGATCTGGATCCAGTCCATGTGCTGGAACGTCTTCATCCAGCTCGTCACCGCCATGCCGAGGGAGGCGAAGCCCAGCGCCACGAGCAGGGCGCCGGGGATCATGAGCAGCGCCGTCCACGAGGTGACGAGCCCGGCCACGGTCATGACGATCAGGAAGCCGACCGCGTAGATCAGCCCGCGCAGCAGCGCCATCGCGATCTCCCCGAGGGCCACGTCCAGCGGGCCCAGCCGCGTGGAGAGCATGGTCTGGTACGTCTTCGCGTAGCGCAGCTTGAAGAACACGTTCCACGTGGAGTCGTAGATGGCGCCGTTCATCGCCGAGACCGCCAGCAGTGCGGGGGCGAGGTACATGCCGTACGGGACGGGGGTGCCGTCCGGGCCGGCCACGTCGCCGACCAGCGCGCCGAGCCCCAGGCCCATGGAGGCCAGGTAGAGCACGGGCTCGAAGAACCCGGAGAAGAACACCACCCAGTTGTTGGACTTCAGGGACAGGAACGCCCGCTCCATCACCGCGCGCACGTTGCCCGAGTACGCGCCGGCCAGCGGGCCGCGGCGCACGGGGATCTCGGGCATCGGCGGCACGGCGGCGGCGTGTTCCCGCACCACCGACGACGACGGCGCGGCCGGGCCCGCCTGCGCGGCGGCGGGCGTGACGTCGGCGCGGGCGGCCCCGGTGCGCGCGGCACGGCGGCCCAGGCGCGGGGCACGGTCCCGGCGGGCGGCCGTGACGGCGTCGCGGTCCGGGGTGCCGCGGACCCAGCCGAGGCGGCGCGTGTAGATCCGCACCGCGAGCCAGGCCCCGCCGAGCGCGAGAACCAGCAGGAACGCCACATGCACCACGGTGAGCCAGACCGGCTCGGCCATCCCGTAGGAGAGCACGCGGCCGAGCTGGGCGGCATGCCACTGCGGGGAGAGCCAGCCGATCCAGCGCAGCCACACGGGCAGTGCGTCCAGCGGGTAGAAGGTGGCGGAGAACAGGAACAGGGGCATGACCACGAGCCGCTGCAGGGTGGCGAACTGGCCCTTGTCCTCCTTCAGGGAGGCGGCGAACGCCATGATCGGCGCGCCGACGGCGAGCCCGCCGAGCGTGGCGGTGAGGACCTGCACCCACGCCCACGGGCTCGAGACCACGCCGAACGCCAACATCACCAGCAGGAACACGGCGGCCTGGAACACGAACCGCAGGCTCACCGCCACGAGGTGGCCCAGGGCGATCTGCGCCGGAGACAGCGGAGTGGCCTGCGCCGCGTAGTACGTGCGTTGCCACTGGAACCCGCCCATCACCGGGTAGGAGAACTCGACGGACGCGGTCATCAGCGCGCCCGAGGCCAGCAGCGCCGGGGCGATGAACGCGACGTAGGAGACCCCGCCCAGGGCGTCCTGCGGCATCCCCCCGCCCATGAGCTGGGCCAGGCCCAGGCCCATGGCCAGCAGGTAGAGCACGGGCTCGCCGAGCGCCCCGACGAGCAGCACCGCGCCGTAGCGACGCATGTTCCGCAGCTGGTGTTCGGCGTAGAGCAGGACGCCGCGGCGCCTCACACGCTCCGCGGACTCGGCGGCGGTGTGCGGCGGGCGCAGCGGCCCGGCGGGCGTGGTGGGGGACGGCACGGGTCAGTCCACCAGGGTGCGGCCGGTGAGGATGAGGAACACGTCCTCGAGGCTCGCGCGGCGGGTCAGCGTGGTGACGGGGGCGGGCAGGGCGCCCTCGTCGACGAGGCGCTGCACGACGTCGTGCAGGTCGTCCGCGCGCCGGGCGTAGACGAGGACGCGGTCCGGGAGGACCTCGACGCGGTGCACGACGCCGTCACCCGCGTGGGCCTGGACGGTGCGGGCCGCGGCCTCGTTGCGGTCCGCGCCGAAGCGCGCCTCGAGGACCTCGCGGGAGGCGTACTCGCGGATGAGCTCGGCGGGGGTGCCGGCGGCCATGATCTCGCCGCCGTCGACGACGACGAGCCGGTCGCACAGCTGCTCGGCCTCGTCCATGTGGTGCGTGGTCAGCAGCAGCGTGGTGCCGCGTTCCTTGAGCCGGTAGAGGCGGTCCCACAGGATGTGGCGGGCCTGCGGGTCCAGGCCCGTGGTGGGCTCGTCGAGGAGGAAGAGGGCCGGCTCGTTGACCAGGGCGCGGGCGATCACGAGCCGGCGCTTCATGCCGCCGGAGAGGTCGGTGACCTTGGCGTCCGCCTTCTCGGTGAGCTGGGCGAAGGCCAGCAGCTCCTCGGCCTTGGGCCGCAGGTACGAGTAGGGCAGGCCGAAGTAGCGGCCGTAGATCAGGATGTTCTCCCGGGCGGTGAGCTCCTCGTCCAGGTTGTCCTGCTGGGGCACCACGCCTAGGCGCGCGCGCACGGCCGGCCCGTCCTCCTCCGGGTCGATGCCCAGGATGGTCAGCTCGCCCGCGGTGCGCTGCGAGGTGCCCGCGAGCATGCGCATGGTGGTGGACTTGCCCGCGCCGTTGGGGCCGAGCAGGCCGAAGCACTCGCCGGGGCGCACGTCCAGGTCGATGCCCTTCACGGCGTGGAACTCGCCGTACTGCTTGCGCAGCCCACGGGCACGGATGACGGAGGCGGGGGCCGGGGCGGCGGGCAGAGTGGTGTGACTCACAAGCCGACAGCATAGGCGCACCACCCGCCCGCACGCGTCCCGCCCCCTCGGCGGCGAACCCTGCGATATGGCCCCCATCCGGGGTGGATGGGGGCCATATCGCAGGGTTGGTCGCGGAAGTGGGAGAGGTCAGGCTCCGGCCCGCTCCCCCGCCCAGTCCTCGCCGTCGGCGGCGCGCTCGGCGGCCTCGACGACGTTCGCCAGCAGCATGACGCGGGTCATCGGACCGACGCCGCCCGGGTTCGGCGCCATCCAGGACGCCTTCTCCTTCACGGCCGGGTCCACGTCACCCAGGACGCGGGACTTCCCGTCCTCCCCGGTCACGCGGGAGACGCCCACGTCCAGGACGATCACGCCCTCCTTGACCTGCTCCGGCTTCACCATGTAGGCGGAGCCGGCGGCGGCGATCACGACGTCGGCGCTCGCCAGCAGCTCGTCGAGGTTCGTGGTGCCGGTGTGGGCCAGGGTCACGGTGGCGTTGACCTCGCGGCGGGTGAGCACGAGGCCGGCGGGCCGGCCGATGGTCACGCCGCGGCCGATCACGAGCACGTGCTTGCCGGCCAGCTCCACACCGTGGTGGCGCAGCAGCTCGACGCAGCCGGCCGGGGTGCACGGCAGCGGCGAGTCCAGCTCGCCGCCGACCGAGGCCACGAGCCGGCCCAGGTTCATGGGGTGCAGGCCGTCCGCGTCCTTGTCCGGGTCGATGGCCTCGAGCACCTTCTGGGTGTCCACGTGCTTCGGCAGCGGCAGCTGGACGATGTAGCCCGTGCAGGCCGGGTCCTCGTTCAGCTCGCGCACGACGTCGAGGATCTGCTCCTGTGTCGCGTCCGCGGGCAGCTCACGCTGGATGGACTCGATGCCCACCTCGGCGCAGTCGCGGTGCTTGCCCGCCACGTACTTCTGCGAGCCGGCGTCCTCGCCGACGAGCAGGGTGCCGAGGCCCGGGGTGTGCCCGCGCTCGGCGAGGGCGGCCACGCGGCCGCGCAGCTCCTCCTTGATCGCGGCGGCGGTGGCCTTGCCGTCCAGGACCTTCGCGGTCATCGGCGGCTCACCAGCCCTCGAGGCCGTCGTACAGCGGGAAGTCCTCGGTGAGCTTCACGACGCGGGCGCGCAGCGCCTCCACGTCCGGGCTCGGCTTGAGGGCCTCGGCGATGACGTCGGACACCTCGCGGAACTCGGCCTCGCCGAAGCCGCGGGAGGCCAGCGCGGGGGTGCCGATGCGCAGGCCGGAGGTGGTCATCGGCGGACGCGGGTCCCACGGCACCGAGTTGCGGTTCACGGTGATGCCGACCTCGTGCAGGATGTCCTCGCCCTGCCTGCCGTCCAGCTGGGACTCGCGCAGGTCCACGAGGACCAGGTGCACGTCCGTGCCGCCGGTGAGCACCGAGATGCCGTGCTCGGCCATGTCCGGGGCGGTCAGGCGCTCGGCCAGGATCTGCGCGCCGGCCAGGGTGCGCTCCTGCTTCTCCTTGAAGTCTGCGGAGCCGGCGATCTTGAAGGCCACGGCCTTGCCCGCGATCGCGTGCATCAGCGGGCCGCCCTGCTGACCCGGGAACACGGCGGAGTCGATCTTCTTCTTCAGCTCCTCGGTGGAGAGGATGAAGCCCGAACGGGGGCCGGCGAGGGTCTTGTGCACGGTGGAGGAGACGACGTCGGCGTGCGGCACCGGGTTCGGGTGCAGGCCGGCGGCCACGAGGCCGGCGAAGTGGGCCATGTCCACCCAGAGCCGGGCGCCGACCTCGTCCGCGATCGAGCGGAAGGCGGCGAAGTCGAGCTGGCGGGGGTACGCGGACCAGCCGGCCACGATCACCTTGGGACGGGCCTCGAGGGCCTTCTCGCGCACCTTGTCCATGTCGATGCGGTGGGTGTCCGGCTCCACCTCGTACGCGGCGATGCTGTAGTTCTTGCCGGAGAAGTTCAGCTTCATGCCGTGCGTCAGGTGGCCGCCGTGCGCCAGGGACAGGCCCATCATCGTGTCCCCGTGGTCCAGCAGCGAGGTCATCACGGCCACGTTGGCCTGGGCGCCGGCGTGCGGCTGGACGTTGGCGTGCTCGGCGCCGAACAGGTCCTTGGCGCGCTGGATGGCCAGGTTCTCGGCCACGTCCACGAACTCGCAGCCGCCGTAGTAGCGGCGGCCCGGGTAACCCTCCGCGTACTTGTTGGTCAGCACCGAGCCCTGCGTCTCGAGGATGGCGCGCGGCACGAAGTTCTCCGAGGCGATCATCTCGAGCGTGCCCCGCTGGCGGCCGAGCTCGTCCGCGAGCGCCGCGGCGATCTCCGGGTCCACCTCGGCGAGGGGCTGGGTGTTGATGTCGGGCGTCTGCGTCACGGGGGTTCCCTTCGAACGGGGGTCTGTGCGGCCGGAAGGCTCCGGTGCCCTCCATCCTAGTGACCGGGCGCCGTCGTCGGTCCTGCGCGACGGCGGCCCGCGGCCCCGGCGACCGACCCCGGCACACGGTTCTTTTGACTGATTCAGAAATATGCCAAGATCGGGGGTGACGCCGCCCACCGCGCCGATCGGTGCGCGGCCGACGTCGATCGACGAAGGAGAGTTCCATGACGGAGTACCAGAAGACGACCCCGCACGCGACCGGTTCCACCCGCCAGAACGGCGCCCCGGCCGTCAGCGACCGCCAGTCCCTGACCGTGGGCAGCGAGGGGCCCATCGTCCTGCACGACACCCACCTGCTGGAGACCCACCAGCACTTCAACCGCATGAACATCCCGGAGCGCCGCCCGCACGCCAAGGGCTCCGGCGCGTTCGGCGAGTTCGAGGTGACCGAGGACGTGTCGAAGTACACCAAGGCCCTCGTGTTCCAGCCCGGCACGAAGACCGAGACCCTCCTGCGCTTCTCCACCGTGGCCGGCGAGCTCGGCTCCCCGGACACCTGGCGCGACGTGCGCGGCTTCGCGCTGCGCTTCTACAGCGAGGAGGGCAACTACGACATCGTCGGCAACAACACCCCGGTCTTCTTCCTGCGTGACCCGATGAAGTTCACCCACTTCATCCGCTCGCAGAAGCGTCTGCCGGACTCCGGCCTGCGCGATGCCACCATGCAGTGGGACTTCTGGACCAACAACCCCGAGTCCGCCCACCAGGTCACCTACCTGATGGGCCCGCGCGGCCTGCCCCGCACCTGGCGTGAGATGAACGGCTACGGCTCCCACACCTACCTGTGGGTCAACGCCCAGGGCGAGAAGCACTGGGTGAAGTACCACTTCATCTCCCAGCAGGGCGTGCACGGCCTCTCGAACGACGAGGCCACCAAGATCGCCGGCGAGAACGCCGACTTCCACCGCCAGGACCTGTTCGAGTCCATCGCCAAGGGCGACCACCCCAAGTGGGACCTCTACATCCAGGCGATCCCCTACGAGGAGGGCAAGACCTACCGGTTCAACCCCTTCGACCTGACGAAGACGATCTCCAAGAAGGACTACCCGCGCATCAAGGTCGGCACGCTGACCCTGAACCGCAACCCGGAGAACCACTTCGCGCAGATCGAGTCCGCCGCGTTCAGCCCGAGCAACACCGTGCCGGGCATCGGCCTCTCCCCGGACCGCATGCTCCTGGGCCGCGCCTTCGCGTACCACGACGCCCAGCTGTACCGCGTGGGCGCCCACGTGAACCAGCTGCCGGTGAACCGTCCCAAGAACGCGGTGCACAACTACGCCTTCGACGGCCAGATGTGGTACGACCACACCGGCGACCGATCCACCTACGTGCCGAACTCCAACGGCGACTCCTGGTCGGACGAGACCGGCCCGGTGGACGACGGCTGGGAGGCCGACGGCACCCTGACCCGCGAGGCCCAGGCCCTGCGCGCGGACGACGACGACTTCGGCCAGGCCGGCACCCTCGTCCGCGAGGTCTTCTCGGACCAGGAGCGTGACGACTTCGTGGAGACCGTGTCCGGCGCGCTGAAGGGTGTCCGCCAGGACGTCCAGGCCCGCGCCTTCGAGTACTGGAAGAACGTGGACGCCACGATCGGCCAGCGCATCGAGGACGAGGTCAAGCGCCACGAGGGCGACGGCATCCCGGGCGTCGAGGCCGGCGGCGAGGCCCGCATCTGACGGCTCCCTCCCCCGGCGGGCGCCCGCGCGGGCTCCGCTGAACGCACGGCGGCCGCTCCCTCACACGAGGGGGCGGCCGCCGTCGTCGTGGGGCGGTTGTTCCGGTCAGCGCTTGCCCCAGCGGCGCTCCTGCGCCTGGGACAGCTTGTCCTTGACCACCTTCACGACCTTATCCTTGGCGGGCACGGCCACGTTGTCCCGCAGCGGGACGGCGACCTTGTCACGCACGGTCTCGAACGCGGAGGCCGCCACGGCGCCGGCCTGGGCCAGCTTCGACCCGCCCTCGGCGTCCGAGGCTCGGGTCTCGTCGCGGTCCGCCCGCAGGTCCGGGAGGGCGGCGCCCTCGGTGTCGTCCTCGGCGGGCTCCTCATCCGTGGGGGCGGAGGAGGTGGAGGTGTCCGGGGCCACGGTCGTGGGCGTCGACGACGTCGGCGCAGCAGTCCCGGCGGTCCCAGCAGTCCCGGCGGTCCCGGCGGCCCCGGCGGCTGCCGCCGACTGCGCGGCGCGGGCCTCGCGGCGGGTCGCCGGGGTGGCGTCCTCCGCACGGTCGGACGAGGTCGCGGTCGGATCCAGCTCCGGCGCGCCGCCCAGGGGCGTGGCCGGCGTGGTGCCGGCGTGGGTCTCCGGGGCCTCGGCCCGGCGGGTGGCCGGGGCGGCCTCGAGGGAAGGGCGCTCGGCTGCGGGCTCGACCGCCGCCGGCTGCGCGGCGTCCACGCGATGGTCCTCGGTACGCGCCGGCTCGCGGTCCGCCTCGGCCACGCGCCCGGGCACCCCGGGCGTGCCGTCGATGCGCAGGGCCCCGGCGGCCGAGCGATCCGCCCCGGCGGCGCCGGCCTGCTGGGCCTGGTCCAACTCGGCGGCCACGACGGTGACCGAGCCGTGCGCGGTGGTGGCGACCGTGTGCGTCTCGAGGTGCTCGCCCTGCGGGACGGGGATCGCGTCCGTGGCGAACTCCTTGGTGGGGGTGTGCTCGGTGGCGACCTCGGCGGCGGGGACGGTCCCGTGCACGTGCTCGGGAGCCGGGGTGAGGTGGCTCCTGTGCTGCGGAGCCTCGGCGGCCGGTGCCGCCGGGGCGGGGGTCTCGGTCACCGGGGACGGGGAGGCCGGGGTCGCCGGGACGTCCGCCGCGGGCGTCTGCTCGTCCAGGGTGACGCCGGAGCCGCCGGCCACACCGGCCGCGCCCAGGCCCACGGTGTCCGCCTCGCGCGCCGTGCTCGGCGCCGCCGGAGCGGGGCGCAGAGTGCCCCGGGTGGCCGGAGCCGCGGCGTCGCGGCGGTGGGTCTGAGCGGCGGCGTCGGCGCTCGGGGCGTCGTGCTGGTCCACGGTCACCCCGGCACCGCCGGCCACGCCGGCGCCGGACTCGTCGGTCTCGCGGTCCGCCGCGGCGGTGTCGAACGCAGCCAGACCCCCGGCGGGCCTCACGGCGGGCGCCGGGCGCACGTCCTTCTCGGCCGCCACCTCGTCCAGGCGGGAGAGGCGGGTCGGGGCCGCGGGGGCGGCCGCGGCGGCGGCCGCCTGCTCACCCGGGGCGTCCGCGGTGATGCCCCGGCGCTCGAACCGGGTCTCGGCCGCCTCGGCCTCGGCCTCGCGACGACGGCGGGAGGCGATCACCGAGAGGATGATCAGGATCAGCAGCACGACGATGATCGCCGCGATGATCCAGTAGAGGGTGGACTGTGGCATGGGGGTGCTCCTCGGTCGTCTGGGGCGACCGGCCGGGCCGGGCGCCGCGTCTTGCTTCCCGCGCCGCCGCGCGGCGGGGAACCTGGTCTTGAGGATGACACGGGGCCCGGCCCCCCGACCAGGGATCAGCCCCGTCATCCCGCGGTTCCGCGCGGCCGGCACCGCCTACCATCGACGCCATGGACACGGCAGCCCTCTCCCCCAGCCCCTCCCCCGCCTCCGGCGCGGAGCACGCCCGCGTGCTCACGCTGGCCTGCACGAACCGCAAGGGCATCGTGCACGCCGTGACGGGCGCCCTGCTGGGCGTGGAGGCGGACATCACCGAGTCGCAGCAGTACGACTCCCCGGACACCGGCGACTTCTTCATGCGCGTGGAGTTCGTGACCCCGGCCACGCGGGAGGACATCGAGCAGGCGCTCGCGCCGGTGCGCGAGGAGTTCGGCATGCGCATGGGCCTGTGGGACGCGGCGCAGCGCATGCGCACCCTCGTGATGTGCTCCAAGGACGGGCACACCCTCAACGACCTGCTCTTCCAGCAGCGCGCCGGCACCCTGCCCATCGAGATCCCCGTGGTGGTCTCGAACCACCTGGACCTGCAGCCGCTCGCCTCCTTCTACGGCGTGCCCTTCATCCACGTGCCCGTCTCGAAGGACCCCTCGAGCCGGGACTCCAAGGAGGCCGCGGAGGACCGGCTGCGCGACCTGATCGCCCAGTTCGACATCGAGCTGGTGGTCCTGGCCCGCTACATGCAGATCCTCTCGGACGAGCTGTGCCGGGACCTGGCCGGGATGGCCATCAACATCCACCACTCGTTCCTGCCCTCCTTCAAGGGCGCCCGCCCCTACCACCAGGCGCACGAACGCGGCGTGAAGCTCATCGGCGCCACCGCCCACTACGTGACCGCCGACCTGGACGAGGGCCCGATCATCGCGCAGTCCGTGCAGCCGGTGACCCACGCCCAGACCGCCGCCGACTTCGTGGCCCGCGGCCGCGACGTCGAGGGCTCCACGCTCGCGCAGGCCGTGCGCTGGCACGCCCAGCACCGCGTCCTCGCGGACGGCCGGCGGACCGTCGTCTTCAGCTGAGCCCGGGACGACGGCGCCACGCGGCGCCGTCGTCCTGCCCGCCTAGGTGTTGTGGGTCATGAGGTTCTTGACACGAGGCACGGGCTGAGATGAGACGAGCGGGCTCCGCCCCGCAGGATGGGAATTGCGACATCCACTCATCCGCGGAAGGAAGCCCGCTCGTGACTCACGCTAACGCACCTCTGACCCCCACCGGCCGGCTGCGCATGGTCCACCGCCACCTGAACGACGGGATCCCGCAGTCCCACGTGGCCGCGGAGTTCCGCGTCAGTCGGCCCACGGTGGCCACCTGGGTCGCCCGCTACCGTGCCGAAGGCGAGGCAGGACTGCAAGACCGGTCGAGCCGGCCCCATCGCTCACCTGCCCGGCTCGACCCCGCGATCGTGGCCGAGCTGGAGGCCCTGCGCCGGGCCGAGAAGTGGTCCGCCCGGCGCATCCATCACCATCTGGTCGGCGAGGGCCACCAGGTGTGTCTTCGCACCGTGGGGCGGTGGCTGCACCGGGCCGGGATCTCCCGCCTACGGGACCTGACCCCAGCCGGAGAAGACCTCCGCCGGCAGCCGGCCCGGAGGATCACCGCGAGGGGGCCAGGGCACATGGTGCACCTGGACGTGAAGAAGATCGGACGCATCCCTGAAGGGGGAGGCTGGCGCGCCCACGGAAGAGACAGTGAGGCGGGGCGTGCTTCCAAGCGGGGGTCTGGCCAGCGGGTCGGCTACACCTACCTACACTCGGCGATCGACGGGTTCACCCGCCTGGCGTACACGGAGGCGCTGGAGGATGAGCGGGCGGTGACCACGATCGGGTTCTACTGCCGGGCCCGCGCGTTCTTCGCCGCTCACGGCATCACCGCGGACCGGGTGGTCACGGACAACGGGAACAACTACCGGGCCGTGGACTTCACCGCGAAGGTGGTCTCTCTCGGGGGCCGGCATCACCGGATCCGCCCCTACACGCCAAAGCACAACGGGAAGGTCGAGCGGTACAACCGGCTGATGGTCGATGAGGTCCTCTACGCCCGCCCCTACACCTCAGAGCGGGCTCGGCGTGAGGCCCTTCAGGTGTGGGTGAATCACTACAACTACCATCGGCCGCATACCTCCTGCGGAGATGCTCCACCGGCCTCGTTGGCCCCGGTGCGTGTCAACAACGTCATGCCCTCCTACACCTAGGCTGGTGGCATGGCCCACATCATCACCGTCGCGGGTGCCACCCCGCGCATCCACGAGTCCGTCTTCCTCGCCCCGACCGCCGCGATCACCGGCGACGTCGAGATGGCCGAGCGCTCCTCCGCCTTCTACGGCGCCTCCGCCCGCGGCGACTCCGCCCCCATCCGGGTCGGCGCGGGCACCAACCTGCAGGACAACGTGGTGCTGCACGCGGACGAGGGCTTCCCGTGCACCCTCGGCGCCGGTGTCTCCGTGGGCCACTCCGCCGTGGTGCACGGGGCCACCGTGGAGGACGACTGCCTGATCGGCATGTCCGCCACGGTGATGAACGGCGCGGTCATCGGCGCCGGCTCGCTCGTGGCCGCCGGCGCCCTGGTGCTCGAGGGCACGCAGGTCCCGGCCGGCTCGCTCGTGGCGGGCGTCCCCGCGAAGGTCCGCCGCCCCCTCACGGACGAGGAGCGGGAGGGCCTGAAGAAGAACGCGGCCACCTACCTGCGGCTGTCCGCCGCGCACCGGGACGCCGTCGCCGGCTGAACTCGGCCCGGAGGATGTGGGACGGTGGGCACCATGCCCACCTCTTCCGCTCTCCCCCGCACCACGCCCGACGACGTCCCCGAGCGTCTGCTCATCCTCCCCGCGGCGCAGGACGTCGCCGGCACCCCCTACGCCCACGCCCGTCGGCTGGCCGAGCGGGCCGTGGCCGACGTCGGCGGCGCCGTGGTGACCGAGGGCGACACCTCCGCCACGGCCCTGCTGATGGTCCGCCCGATCCCGGTCGATGCGCTCGCCGCGGCCCTGACCGCCCACCCCCGGGTGAGCTGGGTGCAGCTCCCATTCGCCGGGATCGAGCCGTTCGTCCCCCTCGTGCGCAGCCGCCCGGACATCGTGTGGACGTCCGCCAAGGGCACGTACGCGCCGCCGGTGGCCGAGCACGCACTGCTGCTCACCCTGGCCCTGCTGCGGGACCTGCCCGCGCGCGTCCGCGCCACCACGTGGGGCCCCTCCTCCGGCCGCACCCTGAACGGCCTGAACGCCGTGGTCGTGGGGGGCGGCGGGATCGCACAGGAGTACATCCGCCTGCTGAAGACCTGGGACGTGCACGTCACCGCGGTCCGCCGACGCGCGGGCGAGGTGCCCGGCGCGGACCGCACCGTCACGACCGACCGCCTCGACGAGGTCCTGCCCGGTGCGCAGGTCGTGATGATCGCCGCGGCCGCCACGGACGAGACCCGCGGCCTGTTCGACGCCGACCGCCTCGCCCTCCTGGACGAGGACGCCGTGCTCGTGAACATCGCCCGCGGGACGCTGGTGGACACGGACGCCGTCGTCCGGGCACTCGCGGCGGGCCGACTGCACGGCTACGGCACGGACGTCACCGACCCCGAGCCGCTGCCGGAGGGCCACCCGCTCTGGACGGAGGAGCGTGCGCTCATCACGCCGCACACGGCGGACACCCCGGAGATGTGCGTCCCGCTGCTCCACGCGCGCGTCGAGCGGAACCTGCGGGCCCGCGCGGCCGGGACGGAGCTGGAGGGCCTGGTGGACGCCGAGGGCGGGTACTGACCCGCCCCCGGCGTCCGCGGTGCCGGCTCAGCGGCGCGGCGCGTCCGCCTCGCGTTCGGCGGCATCGCGCTCGGTGGCCATCTCGATCTGGCGGCGGCGCTCCTCGGCGGCCCGGCGGGTCAGCTCCGCGCCGACCTCGGGGTCGCGGGTGAGGTTCTCACCGGTGGTCGGGTCGAACAGGTGCACGCGGGTGGTGTCCACCCACAGGCGGGTGGGCGTGCCCGGCCGGGCGCGGGACTCGCCGGAGAGGGTGGCCACGACGACGGGGCGCAGCTCGTCCGCGTCCAGGTCCTTGGCCAGCGAGGAGAGCATCTCGGCCACGGCCGGGTCCGGATCGAACTCGATGTAGCCGTACTGCTCGTGGCCGAGCCACTCCAGGTGCGTGAGCGTCGCGTCGAAGGTGGAGCCCTGGTCGCGGCGGCTGTCCTCCACCAGCTCGGCGTCCTCGAAGAACTCCGGCCGCAGGCCGAGGAACACGATGTCCCGCCCCTCGGCGGCGCGGGCCTTCTCGGGCGGCACCGGGATGTCACCGATCGGCGAGGACAGCACGTGGCCGCCCTCCTTCTGCTTCAGCGAGGCGGGCAGGAAGTTCATCGACGGCGAGCCGATGAAGCCGGCCACGAACAGGTTGAGCGGCTGCTCGTAGAGCTCGCGCGGGCTGGCCACCTGCTGCAGCTCGCCCTTCTTGAGCACGGCCACCCGGTCGCCCAGGGTCATGGCCTCGGTCTGGTCGTGCGTCACGTAGACGGAGGTGGTGGCCAGGCGGCGCTGCAGCTGCGAGATCTCCGCGCGCATCTGCCCACGCAGCTTGGCGTCCAGGTTGGACAGCGGCTCGTCGAAGAGGAACGCGTCCGCCTCGCGCACGATCGCCCGGCCCATGGCCACGCGCTGACGCTGGCCGCCGGAGAGGTTGCCGGGCTTGCGCTCGAGGTGGTCCTCGAGCTCGAGCACGCGGGCGGCGTCGCGCACCTTGCGGTCGATCTCCTCCTCGGAGGGCTTGTTCTCCTTGATCAGCCGCAGCGGGAAGGCGATGTTCTCGTACACCGTCAGGTGCGGGTACAGCGCGTAGTTCTGGAACACCATCGCGAGGTTGCGGTCCTTGGGGGCCGCCTCGTTCACGCGGCGGCCGTCGATCAGCATCTCGCCGTCCGTGATGTCCTCGAGGCCCACGATCATGCGCAGCAGGGTGGACTTGCCGGAGCCGGAGGGGCCCACGAGGATGACGAACTCGCCGTCCTCGATCTCCAGGTTCACGTCCTTGATGGCGTGGAAGCCGTCGTCGTAGGTCTTGTCGATGTGGTTCAGGGTGATGGAGGCCATCGGGGGGTCCTTTCGGGAGGTCTCGTGCGCGGGCCTCAGCCCTTCACCGCGCCGTTGGTCAGGCCGGCCACGATCTGCCGCTGGAACGCCAGCACCAGGATCACGATCGGGATGGTCACGATGATCGCGGCCGCCGAGATGGCCCCGGTCGGCGACTCGAACTGCGAGGCGCCGGTGAAGAAGGCCAGGGCGGCGGGCACGGTGCGCGCGGTCTCGGTGGAGGTCAGGGAGATGCCGAACACGAAGTCGTTCCAGGCGATGAAGAAGGCGATGATCGCCGTCGTGAAGACGCCGGGGGCGGCCAGCGGGACGATCACCTTGCGGAACGCCTCGAGCGGGGTGGCGCCGTCCACCTGCGCGGCCTGGTCGAGCTCCCACGGGATCTGGCGGAAGAACGCGGCCAGGGTCCAGATGGAGATCGGCAGGGTCAGGGACAGGTAGGGGATGATCAGGCCGATCCACGTGTCGTACAGCCCGAGGGTGCGCCACATGTTGAACAGCGGCGTCACCAGGGAGATGACGGGGAACATCGAGACCATCAGGGACACCGTGAGCACGAGCCGCTTGCCCGGGAAGTCCAGGCGGGCGATCGCGTAGGCGCACAGCGTGGCCAGGATGACGGCGATGATCGTGGCGATCACGGTGATGCCGATCGAGTTGCGCAGCGCCGTGAGGAACAGCTCGCGCGAGCCGCCCACGAAGATCTCCTCGTAGTTCACGGTGGACCACTGGGTGGGCAGCAGCTTGCCGTTGGCGAGGTCGGCGGGCGTCTTGAAGCTGGTCGCGAAGATCGAGAACAGCGGGAAGAGGCACCACACGCCGATCACGACGGTGAGGATCCACCACAGCGCGGTGGCCTTCCCGGTGCCGCGACGGTGGGGCGCGCGGGCCTCGGGCCCGCGGCCTTCAGGGGCGCGGCCCTCGGGGGCGGGAGCGGATGCGGCGGTGCTCACTTGGAACCTCCTCGGTCGGCCAGGTCCACCTTGAAGCCCTTGACGGCGATGACCGCCATGAGGGCCACGCACAGGAACAGGATCACGGAGACCGCCGAACCCATGCCGATCTCGAGCCGGCCGATGGACGTGCGGTAGGCCAGCAGCGAGAGGACCTCGGTGCCGTAGGCGCCGTTGGTCATGATGTAGATGGAGTCGAAGATGCGGAACGCGTCCATCGCGCGGAACAGGACGGCCACCATGATCGAGGCCTTCATGTTCGGCAGGATGACCAGCTTCATCCGCTGCCACCACGAGGCGCCGTCGACGGCGGCGGCCTCCGTGAGGTCGCCCGGCACCTGGGCCAGACCGGCCAGCAGGAGCAGGGAGATGAACGGCGTGGTCTTCCAGATCTCGGAGAGCATGATCACGAACAGCGCGGTGCTGCTCTGCGCGAACCAGTTCAGGTCCGCGTCGACGCCCGGCACCCACTCGAACCAGGCGTTGATGTAGCCCGAGTCGATCGAGAACATGTAGAACCACGCGAACGCGGAGACCACGGTGATGATGCCGTACGGCACCAGGATGATCGTGCGGATCAGGCCGCGGGTCTGCTTGATGGCGTGGTGCATGGCCAGGGCCAGCAGGAAGCCGAGGATGAGCTCGACCACCACGGTCACCACGGTGATCAGCAGGGTCACCCCGAGGTCCTTCCAGAACACGGGGTCCGTGAGGATCACGCTGTAGTTGCCCAGGCCCACGAACTCGCGGTCGCCCGGGGCGGTGAGCCGGTACTTGAACAGCGAGTCGTAGAGGGCCTGCAGGATCGGGTACAGGACCACGAACAGCATCACGAAGAACGCGGGGCCGGCCAGGAGCCAGCCGAGACGCGCCTCGGACTTCGCGCGCTGGGACTTCACCCGGCGGGGGTGGCGGCCCTCGGCGGCGCGCGGGGTGGATGCGGCGGGTGCGGTGTCGACGTGGCTCACAGCAGACGCTCCCCTCTCAGGACTTCCTGGATGAAGTCGTCGGTCTCGGCGGGGGTGGACTCGGAGACGCCCGACGGCGGCGCGTAGCGCTGCTGGATCGCGGTGGAGACCTCGTTGTAGTACGGGGTCTGCGGACGCGGGGCGCCGAGCTCGAGGGACTCCCGGATGGTGTCCGCCATGGGGAACTTCTCGGCGACCTCGGGGGCGTCGTAGGCCGCCGGGTCGGCGGGCGGGTTGCCGTTCTCGACGAAGTACTGGCTCTGGTGCTCGGTGGTGGTGATGCAGGAGATCGCGTCCCACGCGAGGTCCTGGTGCTCGGACTTCGCGCCCACGCCCAGGTTGATGCCGCCCACGGGCGGCGCGGCGTCCTGGTCCTCGACGGTGCGGGGGTAGACGGCCCAGCCGATGTCCTCGGGCAGGTCCGTCGGCAGCGAGCCCTCCTCCACGGAGCCGAGGGTGGCCGGCCAGACGAACGGCCAGTTGACCATGAACGAGCCGTTCTTGCCCTGGAAGAGCAGCATGGAGGCGTTCTCGTCCTGGGTCGGCAGGCCGGCGCTTCCGAGGCCCTCCTTGCCGATCGTGGAGATGATCCGCGCGGCCGTGCGGCCGGCCTCGGAGTCGAGGTTCGTGGTGACCTCGTCCGTGGGCGCCTCGGCGTTGGGGATGATCTGCTCCCCGCCGCCCTCGATGAGCGCGTTGAGCCACACGGTCATGGACTCGGCCCGGGCGCCCTGGACGCCCAGGTCCTTGTCCTGGCTGCGGGCGACCTCGATCAGCTGGTCCCACGTGACGGGCTGGGACATGTCCAGCCCCGCGGCCTCGGCGACCGACTTGCGGTACCAGAGCAGCTGCGTGTTGGCCCAGAACGGGACCGTGACGAGCTCGTCCTTCCAGCTGGCGGCCGCGAGGGCGCCCTCCAGGGCGTTGTCCTTCGCGTACGCCTGCATCTCCTCCGGCACGGGGGCCAGGAAGCCGGGCTCGGCGAGCTCGGGGACGAACGGCGGGTCGAGGGACATGATGTCCATCGACGTGTCGCCCGCGGCGAGGCGGCGGGTCAGCTGCTCGCGCTGGGAGGCGGCGTCCGTCGGGAGCATGGAGGTCTCGATCCGGTACCGGCCGTTCGCGGCGTCGGTGCATTGGGCGGCGATCTTCGCCTGCCCGCCGTCGTCGGGGTTGGTGTACCAGGTCAGGGTGGGCGTCTGCTCGGCCGGGGCACACCCGGCCAGGATGAGCGCGCCCGCAGCGACGGCGCCGGCCAGCGTGGCCCGGCGCCGTTGACGTGCCCGCGTGTCGTGTCTCACAAGTGGAACCTCATTCGATGCGAGTCGGATGTGACGGCCATCATCACGCATCGGAGCGATTCCTGCACGTTTCGCGGGCCCCTTTCTCAGCGGGCGCGGCGGTTCGTCCGGGCGGTCGGCTCCGCGGCGGCGGGATCCTCGGGCCACGGGTGCTTGGGGTATCGCCCGCGGTTCTCGGCGCGGACCTGCGCGTAGGGGCCGGCCCAGAAGGACGGCAGGTCGGCGGTCACGGCGAGCGGGCGGCCTGCCGGGGAGAGCAGGTGCAGGACCACCGGCTCACGACCGTCCGCCACAGCGGGGGTGACACGCGCCCCGAAGAACTCCTGCAGCTTGGCGGCGACCACGGGCGGGGTGTCCTCGTGGACGGCCGGGTAGTCCACGACGACGCCGCGCCCGCTCGGCACGGGCAGGCGCTCGGGGGCGAGCTCGTCCAGCCGGCCCGCCTCCGGCCAGGGCAGGGCGCCGCGCAGCAGCGCCTCGGCGTCCAGGCGTGCGAGGGGCCGTCCCGCGGCCAGGTCGACCGCGAGCCCGTCGACCAGCGCGTCCAGGCCGGGCAGCGCCGTGTCCGAGAGGTCCGGCCACGGGGCGCCGAGGACGCGGTGGAGCAGGTGCACTCGGCGGCGCAGGTGTTCGGCCCGGCCGCGCGGGTCGAACCGGGCGAGGCCGTCGGCGGCGAGCGCGTCGCGCACGGCCTGCGCGGCGGCGTCGGGGGCGACGGGTGCCGGCGTCTCCGCCAGCACCAGCGCGCCCAGCCGGTCCACGCGGCGGCCGGTGAGCCGGTCCCCGCGCCAGTCGGCGGTGTCCTCGGTGCGCCGCAGGACCGCTCCGGCCCGTTCGGCGAGGGGCCGGTCGATCGGCGCGGCCGCGCGGATCACGGCACCCGTGCCGGCCGCGTCCCCGGCCACGCGGGCGACCTCGGCCACGGCCAGCCACTCCTGCCCCGCCAGGCCGCCGCCGACGGCGTCGCGGGGCAGGGCCGCGCGGGTGCCGGAGGCGAGCAGGTATGCCCCCTCCTCCCCCGCGCGTCGGGCGATCCACGCGGGGAAGGCCAGGGCGGCCACGAGGCCGGCGGGGTGCCGCCGCGCGGTGGCCGCCTCGGGCCCGGGCCCGTCCGGCTCCCGCGTCTCCGGGGCGTGGTGCGCGTGCCGACGGGCCAGGCGCTCGAGCCGATCCGCCTCCCGGCGCCACCGCCCGGCCTCCGGGTGCCGGCCGTCCCGCAGGGCCGCGACCAGCGCCTCGAGGTCGGCGCCGGGGGCGCGCAGGTCCAGGGCGAGGGCCGCCGTCGCCTCGGCCGCGGGGCGGGGCCCCGTCCACGGTGCCGCGCGCAGGAGGGCGTGGCCGAGGGGCGGGTCCAGGGGCAGCTCGGCCAGGACGGCGCCGTGCGGGGTGATGCGCCCGTCCGTGTCCACCGCGCCGAGGGAGGCGAGCGTCCGCTCGGCGGCGGCCATCGCGTCGGCCGGCGGGTCCTCGGGCAGGGTCAGCCCGCGGCCGCCCGGGGCGCCCCACGCCGCGAACGCCAGGCCCACCGGCGCGAGGTCGACGACGGCGAGGGCCGGCGTCGGGGCGGCGGGCGCGGTGCCCAGGGCCGCGGCGGTGTGGCAGCGGACCATGGTGCCGGGGCCGAGGCGGGCGGCGCGGCCCGCCCGCTGGCCGGCGGCGGCACGCGAGGCCTGGACGGTGACGAGCCCGGCCATGCCCCGGCCCCGGTCCCGGCGCGGCTCGCGGGCCAGGCCCGAGTCGATGACGAGGCGCACCCCCGGCACGGTCAGTGAGGACTCGGCGACCGCCGTCGCGACGACGACGCGCGGCACGGCGGGGTCGGCGCGGCCGGCGAGCGCGGCGTCCTGGTCGGCGGGCTCCTGGCGGCCGTGCAGGACGCGGACCTCGGTGTCCGGGGTGAGGGCGGCGACGCGCCCCGCGACCGCCTCGACCTCGGCCACGCCGGGCAGGAAGACGAGGGCGTCCACGGTCGGGTCGGCGTCGAGCGCCTCGGCGTGGGCGCGCGCGACCGTGGCCGCGACGTGGTCGAGGAAGGCCCGGTCCACGCGGCCCTCGGCGGTGAGGCGGTGGCCGCGGAAGGGGGCGTGCTCCTCGCGCAGCGGGTGCAGCACGGCCGGGGTGGAGACCACGGGCAGGGGCGCCTCCTCCCCCATGCCGCGGGCCCAGCGGGCGGCCAGGGCCGCCGCGTCCACGGTCGCGGACATGGCCACGAGCGCGAGCTCGGGACGCAACTGCCGCAGATCCGCGAGGAGGGCGAAGAGCACGTCCGTGTCCAGGTCCCGCTCGTGGACCTCGTCCAGGACCACCGCGCCCACGCCGTCGAGCCCGGGGTCGGCGAGGAGGCGGCGCAGCAGCAGGCCCGGGGTCACGAACTCGACGGCCGAGGCCCCGCCGCCCGCCGCGTCGCCGCGCACGGCGTACCCGACGGCGGCGTCCGCGACCCGAGCCCGCGCGTCGGGGCCGGCGCCGGGCTGCGCGTCGGCCGCGGCGGCCAGCATCGCCGTGCGCAGCCGCCGCCACGCCGCGCGCACCGCGACCCGCCGCGGTTGCGTGACCAGGACGCGCCCGCCGCCGTGGTCCGAGAGCCGGACCGCGAGCGCGGGCGGGACCACGGTGGTCTTGCCCGTGCCCGGGGGCGCCTCGACGACGGCCGCCCCGCGCGCGTCCAGCGCCGCCTCGAGGTCGGGCAGGGCGGCGGTGAACGTCAGCCCGGCACCGAGGCGGTCGAGGGCGGCGGCGAGGGCGGTGGGGACGGCGACGGGATCGGCGGGGGTGGGCATCGGGTCCATTGTGCCCGCGCCGCCGAGTCGGCCGGTGGCTGAGCCGTGACCCGGGGGTAGGGTCAGATTCCTACGGCGACAGGAGCGAAACATGGGCCGCAGGATCGCATTCACGGACGTGGACGTCTCGAACGACGGTGTCGTCACCTGCGCCGTCCATCGCGACGGGGAGGCTCAGGAGCTCTGGTTCCGTCTGCCCTACGCCTTCACCCCGGCCCCAGATCTCATCGCCGCGGTGTACGCCGGTCTGTGCGGTGAGGTGTTCGACGAGGTCCAGATCGACCTGCCGATCGGTCCGCGGCTGAGCGCCGCCATCGAGGAGATGACGGGCGCCCGCGTGGAGCACGCTCCGGGCACGGACCGCAGCCGCGAGCCCGGCACGGCGCAGGCGTTGAACTTCTCCGGCGGTTTCGACTCGCTGGCGGCCCGGCTCATCATGCCGGAGGCCCATCTCGTCTCCCTGGACTTCGGCGGACGGTTCGCCCGGGAGCGCCCCGTGTACTCACGGTTCCCCACGCACATCGTGGAGACCAACCTGGTGGATCTCGGCCTGAACCTGCACGGCACCGAGGCGTTCATGTCCTCGGCCGGCATCCTGCTGCGGGACGAACTGGACCTGGCCGTGCTGGGCTCCGGCGACATTCAGGCCTCGTCCCTGCCCGCGGTGTTCACCGGGCCGGTCCCACAGCGGACGACTCCGGTGGCCGAGGTCCTGGGGCTCGGGCCAGCCTCCCCCGTGGCCGGCGTCTCGGAGGCGGGCACGATGCTTGTCTGCGCGCGCCGTCGGCCGGAACTGCTCTTGGACGTGCTGGCCTCCGTGGCCCACCGCGGAGAGGTGAAATACCACCGCAAGCGGCTCCTCCTTGAGGCAGTGGCGCAGCGTGCGGGACTCGATCTCGCCCTGCCGGCCCTGCCCGTGCTGGGGCAGCCGCGAAGGTGGGGTGCCGTGTTCGCCGACGACCTCGCGGCCCTGTATGTGCTGCGCGTCCTCGGGCCGGAGGCCGCATCCCTCCTCTACAACGAGGAAGGCATCCCCGGTCCCGTGCTGGAACGCATCCCGGCCACGTCTCTGGCCTTCATGGAGCGGTTCAATCCGCAGGCCTACGCGGGACTGCCCCCGGAGCTGCTCGGCGAGTGGTACGCGCGGCTGCTCCGCCTGGGCGTGCCGCCCTACGAGCGTCAGGACTGGTTCGACGCGGCCACGGCCATGAAGGCCGTGCGCAACCAGCTCTGAGGCCGCCGTCGACGCCTCCGCCACGCTGTCCCGGACCTGCCCCACTGACTAGGCTGTGACCCATGACCACACCCGTCCAGGAGCACCTCGATCGCCTCACGTCGGCCCACGCGGGTGAGGGGGAAATCCCGGACGGGCTGGGCGTCGCGATGCTCATGGTGGACGGGCACCGCTACGTCTCCGGATCCATGACGTCCGTGCCCCTGGCCACGCTCGCCTCTCCCCTGTTCCACGCGCAGGCCCTCGAGGACCTCGGCGCGGTGCGGGTGGGCGAGCGCGTGGGGGCCGCCCCCGTGCGCGACCTGGACCACCGGGTCGAGGTGGACGCCGTGACGGGTCTGCCCCACAACCCGCTGCAGAACGCGGGCGCGGTGGCCACCGCCTCCCTCGTGAAGGGCCGCGGTGGCCGCGACCGCACCGCACGCATGATGCAGCTGCTCTCCGCCCTGTTCGACCGCGAGGTCACCGTCACGGAATCGGCCGCCCGCGCGGAGAACCGCGCCCAGCACCACACCCGGTCCGCTGCCTGGCTGATGAAGTCCCTCGACACGCTGGACGCCGACCCGGAGACGCTGCTCGAGGACATCGCCACGGTGCGTGCCGCCGCCGTGACCGTGGAGGACCTCGCCCTGCTCGCCGGCACCCTCGCGCACGGCGGTGTCCACCCCGTCACCGGGGACCGCGTGCTGAGCGAGGAGACGGTCCGCGGTGTGCTGTCCGTGATGGACTCCTGCGGCATGGACACCCGGGACTCCCGATGGGCGTACGACGTCGGCCAGCCCGGCTGGGCGTCCACGCGCGGCGGCACGGTGCTCGTGGTGGTGCCGGGCCACCTCGGTCTGGCGCTGCAGTCGGACACGACGGATGAGAACGGGCTCGGTACCGCGGCGATGGCCGCCCTGCGGACCATCGTCGAGGACTTCGAGCTGCACCCGTCGGTGGTCACCGGCTCCCCGCGCGCGGCCCTGCGCACCCACTATCGGATCGACCAGGCGCCCTCGGGCACGGTGCGCAGCGCCGTCGTCCTGGAGGCGCTCGGGCGGTTCGCGGACACCGTGCACGTGATGGAGCTGGGCGGTCACCTCGGCTTCAGCCAGGTGGACGCGATCGCCCGCGTCAGCCGCGGTCTGCCGGAGGCCCTCGAGACGCTCGTGGTGGACATGCGCTCGGTCAGCTCCATCTCCCGTCCGGCCCGGCTGCTGGTGGCCCAGTGGTTCGCCCGCGCGCTGGGCAACGGGCTCGACGTCGTCGTCGTGGACCGGGACGCCACGGAGATGAAGGAGCTGATGGCGGCCGTCGAGGAGTCCGTGGAGGTGGACCTGCCCGAGCCGCTGCAGGATGAGGCCGAGGGGGTGGACCCCGCCGCCGAGGGCGCGCAGTTCGTGTTCTTCGACTCCCGCTCGCGTGCCGCCCAGTGGGCTGAGCAGCGGCTGCTCTCCCGGCACGCCCCCCACCTGCTGCCGCGGGACGCGCAGGAGGCGGCCGTGGCACCCCTGCTGCAGCACCTCTCCGCGGACGATGCGCGTCTGCTCGAGTCCATGATGGACGAGCGGGTCTACTCGGACGGCCAGATCATCCGTCGCGCCGGCCAGCCGTTCGGCGGCATCTACGTGATCGTCTCCGGCACCGTGGAGCTCTCGGGGCAGGGCACGGGAAACCGCCGCGTGCGCCGCACCCTGCTCACCCCGGGCATGACGTTCGGCGAGATGGCCCTCGGCCAGCCCGGCCGCCAGCCCTCCACCGTCCGCGCGCGCGGGCCGGTCACGGCGCGAGTCCTGACCGCCCAGGTGATGGTCGCGCTCCAGGAGGGCTTCCCGCAGCTGGCCCTGGCCCTGTGGGAGGCGCTGGCCCGCGACGCGTTCACCGCGCTGAGCCAGCTCATCCGGGAGACCGGCGCGCTGCAGGATTAAGGCGCCGGTTGTCCCGCTGGCATGGACGCCTCGAGTGCGGGGCCTAGGATGTCGAGGGTCTGTCACGTGACCGAAATGAGAGCCGCATGAGCCCCCAGTCTTCGCGCCCGTCGTCGTCCCCGGTGGACGTACAACCCCTCATCCGTCGGGCTCACGATCGAGGTCTCACTCTGACGGTCGCCCCGGAGGTCCCGGCAGGAGAGATCGTGAACGATCGGGTCCAGCCAGCCCAGGACGCCGCCGCGGTATGGGTGGCCGCCACCGAAGCAGGCGAGGCGGTGCTCGCCGACGACGCGGTCACGGCTCTCCGGGAGCTCTTGCACGGACCGGCCGACATGCGGCGTGACATCAGCGATCACGTGTTGCTGGTGCCGGGGGCTGAGCAGCTCCCGTGGCAGGACATCATCCCTGAGGCCCAGGGCCTCGCCCTGCTGTACAACTTCTCCCCTTTCCAGGACACAGGCTCCACCGTGGCCTCTAAACGATTGCGCCAATTCGGCGCATCCGTGGACGTGATCGCCTGCTCGTTCCTGCATCACAAGAAGGCCGACCCCACAATCGAGCGGATCTCCGCCCCGTACGTGAAGTCCAAGCACTTCCTGCCCTTCGCGCCGAACTGGGGCCACTGGACCGCCCACGCCGCCTTCGCCACCCGTGCCGCCGACATGGCGGAGCGGTACATGGCCGCCCGGCAGGACCCATATGAGTTCCTCTATACGCGCGCCATGTGGTCCCCCTCCCTGATCGCGGGCGCCCTGGTCAAGCTGCGTCATCCAGAACTGCACTGGGTGGCCGAGTTCTCAGATCCACTCTCCCAGGATGTGGAGGGCAAGCACCGCGGCGGGCCGGTGCTGGAGGACGCCTGCTCCAGCATGCTGATCACGGCGCTGGAGGAACGCCATGGTGCGCTGACCGAACAGGAGCAGACCGTCTTCGCATTGGCCGAGTTGGTGGCGTTCGCCTTCGCGGACGAGATCATCTTCACGAACGCCCTCCAAATGAAGACCATGCTGGACGGACTGGAGCGCCAGGATCTGCGGGAACGCGTCCGTGGCGTGGCCACGGTGAGCCACCACCCCGCGCTGCCACGGCCCTTCTACCGGATGGCCCACCCCGCTGTCGAGGTGAGCTCTGAATTCCTGAACATCGCCTATTTCGGCGAGTTCTACTCCTCCCGAGGACTGGTCGAGGTCACCTCCGCCATGCGGAGCCTCCCCGAACACCTCCGTGAGCGCACGCGACTCCACGTGTTCACGAACTACGTACCTGCGGCTGAAGGCGGACAGCGGCCGCGGAATTTCTCCCCGGCCCAGTACGACTCCCTTGTGCGCCGTGCCCTCGACGGTGTGGGGGCCCACGGAATCGAGCACCTGGTGTCCTTCCACCCCTCCCTCCCGTTCTTGGAGTTCCTTGCCGCCACGGATGCGTTCGACCTCCTCGTGGTCCGAGACGCGGCTACAAGTGGGCACCACGCAGTGAACCCCTACCTGCCGTCCAAGTGGAGCGACTACTCGGGTTCGTCCGCGGCCACGTGGGCGATTGTGGAAGAGGGCAGCTCGATGTGGGTGATGGGCCCGGCCCTGCAGTCGCCACTGGATGACGTGGCGGCGGCGCGCGAGGTCCTCTGGACCGCCGTGGAGGACAAATTCGGATCGATGGAGGCGCACGCGTGAACGAGGCACCCGACACACCCCGCACCGCGCTGGATGAGGCATTGGCTCCGACTCCGGCCGAAGACGCAGGGAGCGTCGCCGAGGGGGTGGACCTCGGCCCATGGCTTCGTCTGCCCGCCGTCCACCATCACGTGGAGACCGTCGTCGTCGGCGCCGTGGACATGCTCGAAACCGTGCGGAGGGTGAGCCCCGCCATGCCCGGCATCCCGGGCGCCCTGCTGCACCAGGTGTCCCTTCCGCGTGTAGACACCCTTGTCGTCGACTGGCATGCGTTCTCCTCGGGCCCCTGGATGGGCGCACTCAACACCGGTGCCGCAGCGTTGCATCGTGAGCTCCTTGAGGCGGCGTCGCACGTCCAGTCCAACGGCGGCAGAGTTCTGGCCCTGGCCTACGGCCGTCCCCAATCCTCAGCGGAGACCGCCCTGTACGACGCATGCACCGCGGACCTTGCCGAGTCGCGGAAATCGGGCCCCGCCGACGACACCGCCCACACCCCTGTGTGGGCTGCCGTACACAGCGTCGGTCTGGCCCGCGGCCGTTCACACACACCCCACGAGACGGAGGTCCGCTGACATGGCGTTGGTCCTGTTCGCCCCAGACGTACCCGTACGTCGCAGCCCTGCCGCCCGATCGTGGGTCCTCGGAATGTGTTACTCACTCCGGGAAGCCGGTCACGATGTGCTTCTGCATCCCCGCGAAGAGAATCTCGGCGGTCTCGAACGGGAGGTGGCCGACCTCGGCGTCGAGCTCCTCCCCCACGACCCAGCAGAACCGGACCACGTCAACGAACATGTGCATCTGCCCCGCTTCCGAGCCCGGCGGGTTGTGGCCCATGCTCGGGCTCGCAGGGTGGACTTCGCAGTCGTGCAGGGCTGCGAGCTGTCCCTGACAGTCGCTGGCGGCCGCGCCCTCAGGGATCGCCTGATCTCGATCCCGGTAGACGAGCCCCACGTTTCTGGCCCCCTTTCCCCGTTGGTGGAGCGGCGATTTGAATCGTTTGTCGAAGGCAGCCGTCGCATCCTGGTGGTCTCCGACGTCCAACGTGCAGACCTGGAGTCTCGCTTCCCCGCCTCAGCGGCACGCGTCGGAGTGCTGCCCACGCCGGCCGAACCCGCTGCGGCCCTGTCAGTCTGGAGGGACGCATCGACCGGACCCGCCGACGTGGAAGTCTGCCTTGACTACTTCGTCGCCGGCGGGCTTCCCGACCTCGGCCCCTATGTGGACGCGACCCGCTCAATGCGACACGTCCCCCGAGTGCGACTCACGGGTGCCTCTCCCCTCTCGGATGAGGACGCCGTGCAGTGGCGTGACATCCCAGGGCTAGTCCTCGGAGTCGGCGCTGCCCCCACAGCCGCGCCGTGGGGGCTTGTCCCGGAGCCGCGAGATCGCGTGGCGCACTCCTTGGCCGTGGCATACCATCTCGCCCGCGGGGCGCGGCCGGTCCTGGTCACGCGCGCCCTTCCACCTGGACTCGACCCGCGGGTCACCGTCGTGACCTCGGCGGCCGACCTGCTGCACCAGCCCAATCCCTTGGAACCGAGCGAAAAGACCGCTCCCGTTCGCAGCGGTATGCCCGCCGCCGGGCAGTGGACGTTGCCGAGTCCGTCCGTGTCCCTCCGGACGGAGGATGACGTCGCCCCGGTTCGGTTGCTGTTCATCGGTCAGGACCTCTCATCCCTCGCGTCTGAGGCGCGGACCCTGGCAGAGCACCCAGACCTCGAGGTGCACGCAGTGCGGGCCGCCGAGCCAGCGCAGGACGCCCCGCGCACCCCACTGCCCGCCGAGGTGGGTGACGCGGATCTGATCGTCACCGCCTCCGCTGGCCCACTTCTGCAGGCAGTCACACGGGCTCTGCGGCCGGACCAGCGCCTCATCGCTCATGTGCCAGACGGGGTCTTCGACGACCACACTCCGGCGCTCGCCTGGGAACGCTGTGACGCCGTGGTCGTACACTCTCCGATGAGTCGGCAGCGCCTGCTCGAGGTCGAAGGCACCCCGGCAGACCGCGTACACGTTGTACCCCCTGCTCTTGACCTGGAGGGCATGACTCGCCCGAAGGCACACGAAGCGCGCTTCCACCTTGGCCTGGAGACCGCGGACCTGAGCCCTGCCGACGTGGGTTCCGCTTTGCGCCTGCTCCGTCGGCTGCGCGCCGACGACGAACGGCACGTACTTCACCTGCGCGGCCCCTTCCCGTGGGCGGCCGCCGAAACGGCAGGGGACGCGGCCACGGCAGACCAATGGCGCCGCCTGTTCGCGGACATCGGTCTCGAGGAGGCCCTGTACGGCGGCCTGGTCGTGGAGCCTACTGTTGGCCCGAACGCCGACTGGCTACGACGCGTGGGGTGGCTGTTGAATCCCGGGCTGGAGCGCGATCCTGGTTTCTCATTCGTCCCTGCACGGGCGGCGGGCACCGTGCCCGTCCCCCTCGAGGACGAGGACGCGGCCTACGACCTGATCCGCGCCGGGGCATCAGAGGCCGACACCTTCGCCACCCGCTCAGCGGCGGCGCGCCATGATGCACTCCGCTATGACCCCGACATCGTCGCCGACGCATGGTTGACCGTCTTCGCCGATGTACGGCAACGCCCCGAAGGCCCTGCTGCGGCCGGCGTGGACGCTCAGGTCATTCCCGCCACCGAGGACGAAGTGCTAGCAGTCGTCGAAGATGCACTACGCCAGGGGTCCTACGAACGCGCCCTGGAGCTCTTGGACGCCGCGATCACGATCACATCCCGTACGACGGGCCCGGTGAAGGACGCGGAACTGTGGGTCCGCGGTATCACCGCCCTGGACACGCGCCGTCTGACCCACTACCTCCCCCGGACAGACGCCGAGTTCCGCGTGACCCGGCCCCCGTTGCTGATCAGCTCCACAGATGATCACGGCGCCGTCAACGCTCCCTACACCTTGGAGCTCGTGCCCTACCCATTCCGCGACCCGAGGGACGACGGGCCCGCTGGGGTATCGGCCTCTCCTGCCGGAGGCGCAAGCGCAGACGGTGAAGCGTCCCCCGACCGAGGCCCCGTCTCTGCCCTGGGGCGTCTCGTCCGCGCCGACCGTTGGCTCGAGGCCCACGCAGGCGCCATCACCCGCCATGTGCAGAAGCTTGGGTTCGACCACATCGTGGCTCGGGGGCCCTGGTGGGTCGGTTTTGCGGCCGCCCTCGCAGCGGACCGCCTGCGCCTCCCGGCCACATGGGTGGTGACGCAAGCCGAGGACGTGCGCCGAGCCGAACGCGCCCTCGCAACGCCCTACGGTGCGGATGTCCTGGAGCACACTGTGCTACGCACCTTCGAGGGGATGAGCACTGTCGTCGATGAGACCGGGCTCGTAGAGAACAGCACGCTGGCGAGCCGTGTGCCCGTGGTCAAGGGGGCTTTCCCGACCCTCCCGGCCGTTCTCGGAGGCGAGAGGGACGCCCCTATGCCGGACTATGGCGGTGTCGCAGAGGCAGTCGAGCGCAATATCACCGATCTCAGCGCGCTCGTGCTGGGTGCGGAGGACTTCATTGCGTCCTGGGTAGCCACAGGGATGCAGGTGATCGCTCTGGACCCAACCGACCTCCCCTCCGCGATCGGTTTCGACGTGGACCTCGTCGTCGTCGACGGCGCACTCGCCACAGACCCTGCCTCGGCGCCTCTATTCACAGCACCTTCCGCGCGCGAGCGCAGCCGACTCGCCGTCCTCTTCGACACCGCTCGCAGCGTCGGCGCGTCGTCTCTCGTTGTCGGGCATCGGTTGCACGGGTGGCCGAACGAACTGATCCCCACGGTCCGCAAGGCGGACCTTCTGACCGTCGCCGGCCTCGACCACGCCGAGCCCGTACTGCGACTTAATCCGCTGGCCGTGGTCCGCGTCCTCCCGTGTGTGGCGAACCGGCCATGGGAAGACACTCCCGAGCTCTTCCTGCGCGCCCTCGGATTTGCAGTGCGCGGCGCACAGTCGCCGGAAGTCACGGCACTGCAGGGGGGATCCGACACGGTACGCCCCGGCGTCAGTCTGATCCTCGCCACGCATCGCGGGGCAGAGCGCATCGGCGGGATGCTGGACTCTATCTCCGCTCAGACACTGCCCGCCCACTTGATTGAACTTGTGGTGGTGGAGAACGGTGGTGAGCCCGAGAGCCGGGCTGCCGTGGAAGAGTTCGAGGCCCGAACCGGGTTCGACGTGGTCTACCGCTTCCGGGACGAGCCGGGGGTGGGGGGCGCCCGCAACCTCGGACTGGACCTCGCGACGCGCAGCCATGTCACATTCGTGGACGATGACGACTTGCTGGGCCAAAACTTCCTGCTAGCCGCGTGGCTCGCTTCTTCGACCACCAGGGTCGTGCTCAGCAGGCTCTACGACCTGACTCCGGCGGGCGAGATCGTCCAGGAGACGCCGCAATCGAAGAACGTGGACTCCTTGCACGGCGCCTCCCAACCCCTCGAGCTTCGTCCATGGGCCCTGGGCCAGAATGCATGCAAACTCATCCCGACAGACATCGCCCGGGCATGCCGCTACCCCGAAGATCTGCACTCGGGCGAGGACATCGTGTTCATGGCGCAGCTCATGGGACATGATCTGGACTTTGCGCCCGCACTGGAACTGCCCGACCCGGCCTACCTGCGGATCCGACGCGAGAACTCGGTGTCGCGGAGAGCCCTGACCTTCGACTTCTCAGTGACGGAGCGACTGGCGGTCATGGCCGACCTCCGTCAGGTGGCTTCCGGCCTACGGTTGGATACGGAGCATCAGGCCATCACTGCGCTGAGCGGGGCACAGGCCGGTTTCGTGTTGCGCTATCGCAGCTCGCACCCACACGAGGCAGACACTGTGGACGCAGCGATCTTGGCAGCAGGCCTACGCAACCAGTTTGAGCACTTGAAGCCGCTCGATATGGCCACGGGACCGAAAGACTCCCACACTACGGCTTAGTAGTAGTCCCAGCCCGGCGAATCCAATCGACTTGACAGGTACGAAAAAATGACACCCGACATCCGACAACTCGCTTCGGTGCCCTATGTGGAAGAACAAATCGCAGCAGGCACGCTCGATGTAGCTGCGCTTTCGAGCGCGCTGGCTACTGACGAATACCACGGGCTAGTCAATTACTCAGCCAACGTCGGCATCACATCCCCGGCCCGCCGTATGGCTGAAGTCCTCGACCGCCATTTCGAGAATGACGTTCCACAGCCCCTGCGCCCCACCGGAAATGCCGCACGGACTTACGTATCGAATCTCGCGTTCTTCGCTCCACACGTGTTTCTACAGATGGTACGGGACGGGTCAGCGGATCTGAGCGATATTGTTCCCCCACACGCATTCCGGATCGCTGCCTCGCAGATCGCCGTCGAAGGCCTACTGGAACACCTGCATAGTGGCGGACGAGTTGACACGACAGCCGAGATGCAACTCCAGCTCGCCTTCGCTGTTGCAGCTCAGAATGCTTCTGCTCCAGTCGAATCTGAGCGATTGGCTGCACTCCTCACTCTCTCGACACCTGACACTCTGATGGGGCGTCAAGTACGCACCTGGATCCAACTCCGTCGAAGCAAGCTTGCGGCTCCCTCCAGACGGCCCGCGCAAAGCCAGGAAGGCAAACGCATTCGCGTCGCCCTCATGGTGTGCGGCCAACTCCGCGGTTTTGAGGCCGGCCTCGCAGGACTCGCAGACGTTCTCGAGACAGCCGGGGTAGAGATCGATGCATATGTGTCAGCCTGGGATGTGGTGGGTGGCGCGCGAATCACCCGGACCCGAGCTTCTCGCCGTCTCACCCCGGAGGCGACAGAGTTTGTTCTCTCGTCCCTCGACGACTCCCAACTTGAGGAACTGGACCGGGCCGTGCCGACGGACCCTCGGGACGGCGACGTCGGAGCCCTGAAGAGGGCATTAGACGACTGTCTCGGTTTTGCCCGGGAACGGCACGTGCATCTGGCGAGCGACCGCGAATACCCACTCAGTCGCCTGACCGGACCTTCCAAGATGTACTACCACAACGCTTATTGGATCAACACGCTTGGCCCAGACTATTTCTGCGACCAATACGATTTCATTATTAAGACCCGGCCAGATATGCGCTTTGCCGCAGGTAGCCGCCTTGGCCCGGCTGAACTGAGCGCCGTGACATCAGTGGCGGCAGATACTAGCGGATACATTTATGAGGGCTGGGGCTTTGGAATGGGCGACCAGTTCTTTTACGGCCCAGCGAACACAATGGTCGAGCTGCTTGATCTTCCCTTTGAAGGGGCGCTTTCGTCCCAGATCATGGCCGAGTTCGAGCATCGGCGCACCCTGAAGATGGGGCACGTGAACCTTGCAGTCGAGCACTGGCTGCGTGGCGGGCGAGTTGAACCTAGCAATGTGCACCGCGGCGGTTTCCACGAGGTTCGAAAGCTGACCCTGGAGGAACTCCAAGAGTTCCTCCCCGACACCCAGGAGGGTGAAGCATGAGTCCACGCAAAGCGATCGTAATTGATTTGGACAACACACTGTGCGTTGCGCACGGCGGAGACTACGCCAACGCGCAGCCAGTCGCCCCCGTGATCGAGCAGGTGCGAAAAATGCGTAACCTGGGGTACACAATCGTAATTCATACTAGCCGCAATATGCGGACTTTTGAGAGCAATATAGGCCTTATAACCCGCCACACCGTGCCGATCATTGCCGAGTGGCTCGAGCGTCACGACGTACCTTACGATGAACTCCATATCGGAAAACCATGGTGCGGAAATGAAGGATTCTATGTGGATGACCGAGCTATCCGACCTTCCGAGTTCGCACGAATGACAGAACTGGAAATCAAGGAACTAATTAATCGAGAAACCCAGGGGGAAATGCAGTGATCCTAATTACCTCCGCTCAGTATGTGGAAAGTGATCTCCGTGTCGAAGTGGGTCGAATCCCGCCAGTAGCTCTGCCCGTAGGCAACCGAGTTCTCCTATCTTTCCAACTGGAGAAATTGCAAGCACTCCGGCGACCTGATGAACTTCTCCAGCTTTCTCTCCCAGAGGACTTCACGCCCAACTCTTACCTCCTGGAGCTCTTTCACAAGTACGACGTCACCGTCACGCACGTTCCATTGGCACTGGGGCTAGCCGAATCGGTCCTTTATGCAATGAACTCTCATCCGCAGTTCCTAGACCGTGTTGTCATCCTTCATGGGGACACGTTGGCGGACGAGTTTCCCGACGATGAAGACTGCGTGGCGTTGACGCCCGCGCCGTCTGAATACGATTGGGAGCCCGATGTTGCGGCGCCTCACAGGGTGTGGGCCGGCTTTTTCGCATTCGCGTCTGCACCCTTGCTGTCTCAATCGCTGGTGCGCAATATGAGCGATTTTGTCGCTGGAGTGCGCGAGTACGGTGAGTCGCGACCTCCGACGACACCTCTTCTGCATGGGTGGCGGGACTTTGGGCATGTCCATACGTTTTTCGATTCGCGCTCCATGATTTCCACAGCTCGATCATTTAATAGCCTTTCCATCAAGGATGGAATTGTGCGCAAATCCAGCACAATGCCCGGAAAGATGGAACGAGAATTCTTGTGGTTTGAAGCCCTCCCGCTCTCTCTCCGCCCCTTCACTCCCGCCTACTACGGCCGACTAGACGACGGGGGATACGCGCTCGAATTCCTTCCCCAGTGTCCTCTCAACGAGGTTTTCGTTCATGGCCGCCTGGAACAGGGGCGGTGGGCTGTCATCTTCGCCTCTTTCGCCGCCTGGTTCCGTGTAGCGCGCGAAGGCGATCATTCTGAATATTCGGCCCTTAATTCGCGACACTTTCTTCTCGAAGCAAAAACGGATGAGAGATTCAGCAACTATTGCAACAGTCAAGGCTTCGACCCTGATCTTCAAGTTTCTTTGAACGGCACAAGTGTTGGAAGTGCGGCAGAGATCATCGCTGACTGTCTGAATCGCGCCAGACGCCTTCCACTCGTTCCAGGCTTCCTTCACGGCGACCTCTGTCTGTCCAATACGTTCTTTGACACTCGTGCTTCACGCCTACGCGTTCTGGACCCGCGCGGGACCGCTGACGGTACGCACTCCGGCGACCTTGTCTATGACCTCGCTAAACTCGCGCATTCCATCCTGGGTCTGTACGACGAGATCATCGCTGGCGGATTTGCCGTCGGCGAAGGCCCCGAGCGAGGATCGTATAGCTTCACTGTCGAGACTCCCGACAACTACGACCGCATCATCCAGCAGTTTTTCGAGTTTCGATTCCTTCCGGAGGTGGCAACCATTGACGTAGCACCAGTGATGGTGCTGCTCTTTTTCTCGATGCTGCCGTTGCACGCCGACAACCCGGCGCGCCAACGCGCTCTTCTACTCAATGCATTCCGCTGCTACAGCGACTTCGTCGCGTGAGGTGACAAATGTTTATTTTCCCCATGATGGGCAAGAGCTCCCGCTTTTTCAATGCTGGATACACGTCTCCCAAGTACCGCCTGCTCCTGGGTGGACGGACACTCTTTGACCGGGCCGTCTCATCGTTTTCTGAGTACTTTCAGAATCGTTCGTTCGTTTTCGTCGTTCCTTCCGACGGCGAGACCGCATCCTTCGTCCGCGCCTCTGCTCAAGAACTAGGCATCATCGACGTCACTGTCGTAGAGCTCGAGCATGCAACCAGCGGTCAAGGCGAAACCGTTGCTGAAGCATTACGCCAGATAGTCACGCAGGAATCGATTTATATTTTCAACATCGACACTATTCTAACAAATTTTGTTGAGTACAATTATGGCGAGTCTGTGGTCGGCGCTCTGGATGTTTTCGAGGCTGACGGTGAACACTGGTCGTTCGTTATTCCTGGTGCTCAGGACCAGGTAGCTGGGACTCGCGAAAAGGTCCGGGTGTCCGACCTCTGTAGCAACGGGCTTTACTGGTTTCGTTCGGCCGACGACTACCTCAGGGCCTTTGATCATGCAGAAGCTCATTGGAAGGAAGCCGGGGAAACTTATATCGCACCCATGTACAACGTCTTCACCGAGCTTGGGGAGGACGTGCGATGGCGTCGAGTTCCTAGCGATTGGGTCCTGTTGGCGGGCACTCCAGACGAATACGAAGACCTCGCCCGGCGCCTGCAGGACTGACGACCTGCCGGGGCAGCGTCCCCGTGGGACGCCGCCCCCCGTCACCGCCCGAGCACGTGGCGCAACGCGCCCTCCAGCTCGGGGTCGCGCATGACGTAGCCGGAGGCGACCAGCCGGTCCGCCATGACCTTCTGGTCCGCCGCCACGGTCTCGGCCCGGCCCTCCTCCCCCAGCAGCAGACGCGGGCCCGCGTCGGGGACCGGGACGACCGCGGGCCGGCGCAGCACCCGCCCGAGCACGGTGGCGAACTCCTTTGCCGTGACCGGCTCCGGCGCCACGGCGTTCAGCGGGCCGGTGACGCCGTCGTCGAGCACCGCGTGGGCGAAGGCCCCCGCGATGTCATCCGCGCCGATCCAGCTCAGCCACGGGCTGCCGTCGTGGCTCTCCCCGCCCGAGGTCGCGACCGGGCCGCCGAGACCCGCGAGGAACAGCGGCAGCACCTGCTGCAGCATGCCCCCGGCCGGGCTCAGCACCACGCCGGTCCGCAGCATCGCGACCCGCATGCCGACCGCCTCGGCGCGCCGGGCCTCGGCCTCCCAGTCCGCCACGACCTCGGCGAGGAAGTCGTCCCCGGGCTCCAGATCCTCGACGAGGCCGCTGCCGAACGGGCCCGTACCCGCGTCCGCCCCGTAGTACCCGATCGCCGAGCCGTTCACGAGCGCCCGTGCCCGCGCGTCGTCCCCCTCCCGCGCGGCGATCCGGGCGAGCGCGTCCACGAGGGTGCGCGTGCCGCGCACGCGGGAGTCGTGCACGGCCTCCTTGTGCGCGTCCGTGAACCGGCCGGCGATGGGCTCGCCCGCCAGGTTCACCACGACGTCGGCCTCGGCCAGGGCGTCCTCGTCCACGGTCTCCCGGCCAGGGTCCCAGGAGGCCACGCCCGGGGTACCCGCCCGGTCCGGGTTCCGCACGAGCCGGATGACGCGGTGGCCGCCGGTGGTGAGCAGGGCACAGAGCTGCCGGCCGATCAGTCCGCCGGACCCCGTCACCGCGACCGTGCGGGCCGGTCCGCCGACGAGGGGGCCGGGGTGGGCGGCGTGGAAGTCCAGGTCATCGGCCATCACGCGGGCGCGGTAGGCGAACTGGCGGCCCAGCTCCGCCTCGAAGGCCTCGTGGGTGCGGCGCGAGGCCGCGGTGCCCAGACCGGGCACCCGGGACACGAGGGACTCCCCCGGCAGCGCGTACTCGATGTGGTCCGTGACCACCGTGCCGCGTCGCCCGTCCGCCGTGTCCGCCTCACCGGGCGCGGCGTCGTCGAGCAGGTGGGTGTGTCTCCAGGAGGCGAGGGGGCCGGAGACCATCTCGTCCCGGAACATGCGGCCCTCCTCGTAGGCCGTGTGGCGGGCCCGCCACGGCACCGCGGGCGCGGCTCCGCCGGGGAGGCGGGAGGCGACGGCGTCCGGCAGCAGGCCCGTGAGCATCCCGTGGGCCGCACCCGCGAACAGGCCGGCCGCCCCGGGGGCCTGGATGCGCAGCCGCGACTCGGAGCCCACGCGGAGGCCGTCCGTGGGTCCCTGGACCACCTCGCCGGCGAAGGGCGGGGTGAGCCGCTCCAGCGCGCCGGGGTTCTCCAGCCAGCGGAAGACGACCTCACGCGGGTGGCGCAGGAGGGTGCGGTGCTCGAAGACGCGGATCTCGGTCATGCACGCCAGCCTGGCACAGATGGCGGAGACGCGAACACCTGTCCGGGCCGGGCCGTGCAGGACAATGAGGGGATGGACCTGCTTCCCGAGCTGCGCTGGACCGCCGCCGCCCTGCCCGCCACCGAGCTGACCCTCGTGGCCGTCTTCTCCCCCGAGGACCAGACGGTGCGCGCCTCCGGCGTGGCCGTGCCGGAGGACTCGGAGCCCCCCGCCGCCGCGATCGGGCGCCTCCTCGAGACGCTCATGGACCGGCTCGAGGCCCTGGACCCGACGACCGCGGACCGCGAGATGAACCCGCGCCCGGTGGAGCCCCACCCGGGCGTGTCGCAGCCCGTCGCCGACGCCCTGGCGGCCTACGCGGCAGGGGACGTCGCCGCGCTGGACGCCCTCGACGTCACCCAGCCGGGCACCGCGTTCCGGCAGCGGGCGTGGCGGGAGCTGCGCGGCATCGCCCCCGGCTCCCCTGCCACCTACGGCGGCCTGGCCGAGCGGTGCGGGACCCCGCGGGCCGTACGCGCCGCCGGCGGGGCGTGCGCCGCCAACCTGGTGGCCGTCGTCGTGCCCTGCCACCGGGTGGTGCGCGCCGACGGCGCCGCCGGCCACTACCTCTACGGCACCGCCGCCAAGCAGGCCCTGCTGGCCCACGAGGCGGCCCACGCGGGCTGACCGCCGCCCACGCCCCCGGCAACGCCGGTTGAGTTATCACGGGTCCGTGGGCCGAACACCCGTGATAACTCAACCCGCGTTGCGGGCACGAGAAGGGGCCGGGCCGCGCGCTCCACGCACGCGACCCGGCCCCCAGGCGCTCAGACGCTCAGACGCTCAGACGGAGAGCTTGTCCACGATCGCGTTGAGCGTCGCGGACGGGCGCATCACCGAGGTGACCTTCTCCAGCTCCGGCGCGTAGTAGCCGCCCAGGTCCACCGGGGAGCCCTGCACGCCGTTGAGCTCGGCCAGGATGGTCTCCTCCTGGGCCTCCAGCTCCTCGGCGATCGGCTTCGCCGCGGCCGCCAGCTCGGCGTCCTCGGTCTGCTTCGCCAGCTCGCGGGCCCAGTACAGCGCCAGGTAGAAGTGACTGCCGCGGTTGTCCAGCTCGCCGACCTTGCGCTGCGGGGACTTGCCCTCGATCAGCAGGGTGCCCGTCGCGGCGTCCAGGGTGTCCGCCAGGACCTGCGCGCGATGGTTCTCGTTCGCGACCGCCTCGTGCTCGAAGGACACGGCCAGCGCGAGGAACTCGCCGAGGGAGTCCCAGCGCAGGTGGTTCTCCTCCACCAGCTGCTGCACGTGCTTCGGGGCGGAGCCGCCCGCACCGGTCTCGAACAGGCCACCGCCGTTGAGCAGCGGGACGATCGAGAGCATCTTCGCGGAGGTGCCCAGCTCGAGGATCGGGAACAGGTCCGTGTTGTAGTCACGCAACACGTTGCCGGTCACGGAGATGGTGTCCTCGCCGCGGCGGATGCGCTCCACCGAGAGCTTGGCGGCCTCCACCGGGGAGAGGATGCGGATGTCCAGGCCCTCGGTGTCGTGCTCCTTGAGGTACTCCTCGACCTTCTTGATGAGCTCGCGGTCGTGGGCGCGGGTCTCGTCCAGCCAGAACACGGCCGGGGTCTGGGACGCGCGGGCGCGGGTCACGGCCAGCTTCACCCAGTCGCGCACCGGGACGTCCTTGGTCTGGCAGGCGCGCCAGATGTCGCCGGCCTCGACCTCGTGGGAGAGCAGGGTCTCCCCGGCGGAGTTCTTCACGGCCACGGTGCCCGCGGCGTCCATGATGAACGTCTTGTCGTGCGAGCCGTACTCCTCGGCCTTCTGCGCCATGAGGCCCACGTTCGGGACGGTGCCCATGGTGGTGGGGTCGTAGGCGCCGTTGGCCCTGCAGTCGTCGATCACGGCCTGGTAGACGCCGGCGTAGGAGGAGTCCGGGATGACGGCCAGGGTGTCCTGGGTCTGGTCGTCCTTGTTCCACATGCGGCCGGAGGTGCGGATCATGGCGGGCATGGAGGCGTCCACGATCACGTCGGAGGGCACGTGTAGGTTGGTGATGCCCTTGGCCGAGTTCACCATGGCCACGTCCGGGCCGTTCTCGTAGGCGGCGGCGATGGCGGCGCGCACACCCTCGGCGGTCTCGGCGTCGAGCTTGTCCAGGCCGCCCTCGATCGCGGCGAGGCCGTTGTTCGCGGACAGGCCGGCGGCGGCCAGCTGCTCGCCGTACTTCTCGAACAGCTCGGAGAAGTAGGCCTTCACGACGTGGCCGAAGATCACCGGGTCGGAGACCTTCATCATGGTGGCCTTCAGGTGCGCGGAGAAGAGGATGCCCTCCTCCTTGGCGCGCTTGACCTGCTCGGCGAGGAACGCGTCCAGGGCCTTGGCGGACATGAACGTGCCGTCCACGACCTCGCCCTTGAGGACCTTCAGGCCCTCCTTGAGCACGGTGGTCTTCCCGTCCTCGCCGGTGAACTCGATCGTCAGCACGTCGGCGGCCGGCAGCGTCACGGACTGCTCGTTGGCGCGGAAGTCGTCCGCGCCCATGGTGGCGACGGCGGTCTTGGAGTCCGGGGTCCACTCGCCCATCGAGTGGGGGAAGCGCTTGGCGTACGCCTTCACGGCCTTCGGGGCGCGGCGGTCCGAGTTGCCCTCGCGCAGCACCGGGTTCACGGCGGAGCCCTTGACCGAGTCGTAGCGCGCCTTCGCGTCCTTCTCCTCGTCGGTCTTCGGCTCGTCCGGGTACTCCGGCAGCGCGTAGCCGTCCGCCTGCAGCTCCTTGATCGCGGCGCGCAGCTGCGGCACGGAGGCGGAGATGTTCGGCAGCTTGATGACGTTCGCCTCGGGGGACTTCACGAGCTCGCCGAGCTCGGCGAGGGCGTCCGCGGTGCGCTGCTCCTCGGGCAGGACGTCCTTGAACGCGGCGAGGATGCGGCCGGCCAGCGAGATGTCACGGGTCTCCAGCTCCACGCCGGCGGTGCCCGCGTAGGCGCGCACGATCGGCAGCAGCGACGCGGTAGCCAGCATGGGCGCCTCGTCCGTGAGCGTGTAGATGATCTTCGACATGCGGATGATCTCTCCTTCTGGCCGCACTCGAGACGCGGCCCTCGTCGGCAGGGAACGGGTGACTCCCCGCCAATCTACCCGGCGCCTCGGACGCGCCACACCGTGTGTGGCTCGGCGTCAGCGCCCGCGGCCGTCGCCGGTGCCCTCGCCGGGCCCGGCGGGGTCGCTCGGGTACCAGGGGGGCGTCGGGTCGGCGGGGGCGCCCCCCGACGACGGCGGCACGGCCGGTCCGGCGGGCCCGAGACCCGCAGCTCGGCGACGAGGTCCTGGACCTGACCGTCCTGGAGCTGGCGCACCAGGTCGGACTGCCAGCCCGTCTCCATCGCCGCGAAGACGTGGACCGCCGTCGACTTGTCCAGGGGCCGGAACAGCACGGGGACCATGCGCGGCCCGGTCCGGGCCCCCGTCCGGCGGCGGCGCGCCGCGCTCAGCCGTGGAAGAAGTGGCGCGCCCCGGTCAGGTACAGGGTCACGCCGGCGGCCTCGGCCGCGGCCACGACCTCCTCGTCCCGGACGGAGCCGCCCGGCTGGACGACGGCCTTCACGCCGGCGTCGATGAGGATCTGCAGCCCGTCCGCGAACGGGAAGAACGCGTCCGAGGCGGCCACGGACCCGCGGGCCCGCTCGGGGGCGCCCTCCCCGGAGACGTTCTCCGCGCCGCCGGCGCTGCTCACGTCCTGCCCGCCGGTCTGCGCGGCGCCCAGGGTGTTGGCGCGCTCGACGGCCAGGCGGCAGGAGTCGAGGCGGTTGACCTGGCCCATGCCCACGCCCACCGTGGCGCCGTCGTGGGCCAGCAGCACGGCGTTGGACTTGGCCGCGCGCACGGCGCGCCACGCGAAGGCCAGGTCGGCCAGGACGGCGTCGTCGGCGGCGGGGCCGGCGGCGAGGGTCCAGGTGGCCGGGTCGTCGCCGTCCGCGTCCACCGCGTCCGCGATCTGCAGCAGCATGCCACCGGAGACCTGCTTGGCCTCCACCGCGTCCCGCAGGAAGCCCTCGGGCAGGCTCAGCAGGCGCAGGTTCTTCTTGGCGGAGAGGATCTCCAGGGCCTCGGGCTCGAACGCCGGAGCCACGACGACCTCCGTGAACACGTCCTTCACCTGGGCGGCCATGGCGGCGGTGACGGGGCGGTTGGCCGCGATCACGCCGCCGAACGCGGAGACCGGGTCGCACGCGTGGGCCTTGGCGTGCGCCTGCGCGATGTCCGTGCCCTCGTCCGTGACTGCCACACCGCACGGGTTGGCGTGCTTGACGATCGCCACGGCCGGGACCGGGTGGTCGAAGGCGGCGCGCACCGCGGCGTCGGCGTCCACGTAGTTGTTGTAGCTCATCGGCTTGCCGTGCAGCAGCTCGGCCTGCGCGATGCCGGGGGCCGCCGAGGAGTCCAGGTACAGCGCCGCGGGCTGGTGCGGGTTCTCGCCGTAGCGCAGGATCTGCGCTCGCTCGAGGGAGAAGCCGGCGTAGGGCGGGAACACGGGGATCTCGTCGGCGTGCGTGTCCTCGCCGAAGTGGGCGGCGGTCCAGGCGGCCACGGCGTTGTCGTACGCCGCGGTGTGGGCGAAGGCCAGGGCGGCCAGGCGCCGGCGGGCGCGCAGGTCGAAGCCGCCGGACTGGGCGGCCTGGACGACCTCGCCGTAGCGCGCCGGGTCCACGACGATCGCCACGGACGCGTGGTTCTTCGCGGCCGCGCGCACCATGGACGGCCCGCCGATGTCGATCTGCTCGACGACGGCGTCCTCCGCGGCGCCCGAGTTCACGGTGTCCACGAACGGGTAGAGGTTCACGACGACGAGGTCGAACGGCTCCACCTCGAGATCGCGCAGCTGGGTCACGTGGTCCTCACGACGACGGTCCGCCAGGATGCCCGCGTGCACGCGCGGATGCAGCGTCTTCACGCGGCCGTCCAGGCACTCCTGGAACCCGGTGACCTCGGCGACCTCGGTGACGGGCACGCCGGCGGCGGCGATGCGCTGGGCGGTGGAGCCGGTCGAGACGATCTGCACGCCCGCGGCGTGGAGCCCGGTGGCGAGCTCCTCGAGGCCGGTCTTGTCATAGACGGAGATCAGGGCCCGCTTCAGGGGCACCGTGTCCAGGACGGTGGTGGTGGGCTGGGCAGAGGTCACGAGGGGGCGCTCCTTCGAGGGGGTCCGGGGTGCGTCCTCCAGCATAGGCCGGGCCGCATAATGGCCCAGGCGTCCGCGTGACGGACCGCCCCCACTCCACCCGACGAACGGGAGCCGACCATGTCCTCCACCACCCCGCCCCGCCCCAGCGCCGACGGCGCGCACCCCGGGCCCGCGCCCGACGCCGTCGCCCCCGACGCCGCCCTGCCCACCGGCGAGGCGGTCGTCCAGGAGCTGCCGTGGCGCTGGTCCGTCCAGGGCCGGATCTTCCTGATCGGCGGCCTGGGCTTCATGTTCGACGCATGGGACGTCACGCTCAACGGCGTGATGATCCCGCTGCTGCGCGAGGAGTGGGCCCTGGACAAGGCCGACGCCGCGTGGATCGGCACCGCCAACCTCATCGGCATGGCCGTGGGCGCGTTCCTGTGGGGCACCATCGCGGACCGCATCGGCCGCAAGGCGGCGTTCGCGTGGACGCTCGCGATCTTCTCCGTGTTCACGATCGCGGGCGCGCTGACGGACTCCCTGCTGTGGTTCGCGCTGTTCCGGTTCGTGGCCGGCATGGGCCTGGGCGGCACTATCCCCGTAGACTACGCGCTCGTGGGCGAGTTCACCCCGCGCCGGCTGCGCGGTCGCGTCCTGGCCGCGATGGACGGCTGGTGGCCCGTCGGCGCCGCGCTGTGCGGCCTCGTCTCCGCCTGGCTCGTGGGCACGTGGGGCGACTGGCGCCTGCCCCTGATGGCCATGGTCCTGCCGGCCCTGCTCGTGTTCGTCGTGCGCCTGGGCATCCCCGAGTCCCCGCTGTTCCTGATGAGCCGGGGCCGCGAGACGCAGGCCCGCGCCGTCATCGACCGCATGGTGGCGGCCACCGGCGCGCCCCGCCGGCCCTACACGATGCCCCCGGCCGAGCCGGCCCGCTCCGGCGGCGTCGGCGCGCAGCTCGCCGCGGTCTGGCGGTTCTCCCCGCGCATCACCGCGGTCGCCTGGGCCCTGTTCGTGGCCATCATGCTCGTCTACTACATCGCGCTGCAGTGGCTGCCGTCGTTCCTCATCGACGCCGGCTACGCGGAGGGCCGCGCCTTCATCATGACCTCCGGCATGGCCGCGGCCGGCCTGCTCGGCGTGGTCGTGGCCACCGTGCTGATCGAGGTCACCGGCCGCCGCTGGCTGCTGGCCGTCAGCGCCGTCGTCGCGAGCGCCCTGACCGTCTGGCTGGCGAGCGTGCTGGACGTGCCCGCCGCGGTGCTGCCGCTCGTGCTGGCGTTCGGCTTCGTGGTGCAGGTCGCGATCCCGGTGCTCTACACGTACGTCTCCGAGCTGTACCCGACGACGCTGCGCGCCTCCGGCTTCGGCTGGGCGTCGGCGGCCTCGCGGGTGGGCGCGGGCCTGGGCCCGCTGCTCTTCGTGGGCACGCTGGTCCCCGCCCTCGGGCTGCCGGCGGCGTTCGCCGTCACCGGCGGGCTCGTGGTCCTGGCCTGCGCGGCGATGCTGGCGCTGGCCCCGGAGACCCGCGGCCGCGCCCTCGAGGTCAGCGCCGACTGAGCTCGCCGAGCACGCGCAGCAGCAGGGCCCGCTCCTGGACCTTGATGCGCTCGTGCAGCTCGGCCTCGGTGTCCGTGTCCAGCACGGGCACCGCGGCCTGCGCGAGGATCGGGCCGGTGTCCACGCCCGCGTCCACCACGTGCACGGTGCAGCCGGTGACCTTCACCCCGTGCGCCAGCGCGTCCCGGACGCCGTGGGCCCCCGGGAAGGAGGGCAGCAGGGCGGGGTGGGTGTTGAGGATGCGGCCGTCGAACCGCTCGAGCAGCGGGGCGCCCAGGATCCGCATGAACCCGGAGCACACCACCCAGTCCGGCGCGTAGGCGGCGACGGCGTCCGCGAGCGCCTCGTCCCACGCGCGCCGGTCCGCGTGGTCCTTCGGGGACACCACGAACGTCTCGATCCCGTGGGCGCGGGCACGGTCGAGTCCGCCGGCGTCGGCGACGTCGGCGCCCACCGCGGCGATCTCCACGTCCAGGGCGCCGGAGGCGACGGCGTCGAGGACGGCCTGCAGGTTGGTGCCGGAACCGGAGACGAGGGCAACGATGCGCATGCGCCCATCGTAGGGTGAGGGGGTGTCCGCCCCCGTTCCCTCCTCCCCGCCCCGCCCGCCGCAGGGCGCCCCGGACCCCGGCCGCGTCCGCACCGGTCGTGCCCTGCTGTGGCAGTCCGTGGCGCTGCTGGGGATGGTGCTCTCCTTCTCCCTCGTGCTGCCGTGGAAGCTGATCGCCCTCGCGCTGGGGCTGGTCGCCCTCGTGCTCGGCGTGCGCGTGTGGGTCACGAGCCGCGGCGCCGACCGCTCGGGACTGCCCCGCGCGGTGGCGTCCGCCGGCATGGCGATGGCGCTGGTGGGCATGACCACGGCGGCGCTGCCGCTGCTCGCGTGGGACGCGACGGTCCAGCTCGAGCAGTGCAGCGCCTCCGCGCTCACCGTGCGGGCACAGCAGGCGTGCGCGGACGAGTTCACCCGTCAGGTGGAGGAGCGCACGGGGGTGCCCCAGCTGCGGCCCTGAGCCGCGGGCGTCAGTCCCGCGCCCGGCGCGGGGACGGCCGGTCGCGCGGGCCCGAGGCACGGTCGCCGGACCGCGGCGCCGTCGTCGTCCCGTCCCGGTGCCCGGCCACGGCCAGGGCCGTGAGGTAGCCGGCCGCGCAGCCCAGCGCGACCCACCCGGCGACGGCGGCGCACACCGCCCAGACGTGGGAGCCGATGTCCGTCAGCGCGCCGAGCCCGAGCGTCCCGGAGGTGAGGGCCAGCGGCACGAGCAGCAGCAGCCCCGTGAGCAGTCCGGTGAGCACGGCCAGGGCCAGCGTGGACAGCGTCAGGGACACCGCGCGGCTGCCGTGGCGGGTGTGCAGCCAGTCGTCGAGGTGGTTCTCCCCCTCCCGCAGCAGCCACACGCCGGCCACGACGCCGGCGCCGATCGGCACGGCCAGCAGGAGCAGCTGCCACGGCGACCACGTCCCGGGCAGCGCACCCAGCGCCGGGAGGGCGGGCGCGGTGGCCGGCGTCGCGCCGAACACGGAGTAGAGGCTGTCCGCACCCACGGAGAACCCCGGGCCCGCCGTCCACGCGATCGACCACGCGGTGAACGTGGGCAGCCAGCCGATCTGCAGCAGCGCCAGCAGCAGGCCGCCCAGCGGACCGCCCCCGATCGCCTGGGCCACGGTGACGACGGCGGTCCACTCGACGACCAGCCGCCCCGCCACGAGCAGCGCGTTCAGGCCCGTCAGGGCGAGCACGGCGACGGCCGCGGCGCGCACCACGGACCACGCATACGAGCCGGCCCAGCGTTCGTACTGCGACCGCCGCGAGATCCGCTCCGTGAGATCCAGGCCGATCAGGTGCGCCCAGGTGCCCGCCTCGCGCCGCGCCCCCGCGAGGGCGGCGACGCCGAAGAGCAGGGCGGGCAGCAGCGCCGCCGGGGCGGGGTGGGCCGTCAGCTCGTCCGTGCCGGGCAGGAACGCCACGGCCAGCCCCACCAGTGCGTAGGCCCCCACCGCGCCCACGAAGGCCTGCCACGCCTGGTCCCGGTAGGACGCGCGGGCCAGGCGCCGGCCGGCCCGCCACGACAGCGCGAGCGGGACCAGGGTCAGGCCCCACGGCACGAGCCACGCCGTGCCGGTGATGAGGTGATCCGGCGCGGTGGGCATGGCCGTGGCCACGGTGACGGGCACCGCGTGCAGGGCCAGCCACAGGACGCCGCCCACCTGGACGGCACCCTCGATGGTCGGCCGCTCGAACCCGCCCGTGGCCCACACCGCCAGGGTGGGGACCATGACCGCCAGCAGGCTGATCATCGCCGTGACGAGCGCCTCGACCACCCCCTGCAGCCACAGCGGCAGGGGGACGGGGCGCAGCAGACGGGGCGCAGCGGGGCGGGAACTCACCCGTCCATGGTGCCACCCGACTCCGGGCGGCGCCTGGACGGGGGCGGGCCGCGCGGTCCGGTGCGACGACCGTCACGCGCCCCGAGAGTTCACCGCGGGGTCACCGGGCCGTCGTCGGAGGGTGTCCCGGCCGTGGTCCGGGGTCCTTAGCGTCGGCCACGTGCGTGTCGTCGTGGTCGCCGAATCGTTCCTGCCCCACATGAACGGGGTCACCCACTCCATCCTCCAGGTGCTGCGCCACCTGCGGGAGCGGGGCGACGAGGCGATGGTGATCGCCCCGGCCGCCTCGTGGTCCGCCGGGTGGACCCAACGCGCGGGCGCCGGTGAGGCCCCCCGCGAGGTCGAGGGCTTCCCCGTGCGCACCCTGCCCTCCGTGCCCCTGACCGGGTACGCCTCCGTGCGGGTGGCCGCCGGCACGGTGGGCCGGCTGCGCGGCATGCTCGCCGACTTCGCCCCGGACGTGGTGCACATCGCCTCCCCCTTCGTGCTGGGCTGGCGCGCGGTGCAGGCGGCCGAGGAGCTCGGCATCCCCTCCGTGGCCGTCTACCAGACCGAGGTCCCCGGCTACGCGGCCCGGTACGGCGCCCCGTGGCTGGAGGACGTGCTGTGGAGCCACGTGGCGCGCCTGCACAACATGGCCACGCTGACGCTCGCGCCGTCGTCGTTCACCGTCCGGCAGCTGCACCGCCAGGGGGTGCGACGCGTGCACCTGTGGGGCCGCGGCGTCGACTCCCGCCGATTCCATCCCGCCAAGCGGGATGAGGCGCTGCGCGCCGAGCTCGCCCCGAACGGCGAGAAGCTCGTGGGCTTCGTGGGGCGGCTGGCGCACGAGAAGCAGGTCGGGGACCTGCGGGTGCTCTCGGACCTGCCGGGCACCCGCCTCGTGGTCATCGGCTCCGGGCCGCTGCGCGAACAGCTCGAGCGGGAGCTGCCCGGCGCGCACTTCGCCGGCTTCCAGGGGGGCGAGGACCTCGCGCGCCACGTGGCGAGCCTGGACCTGTTCGTGCACCCCGGCGAGTCCGACACCTTCGGCCAGACGCTGCAGGAGGCGATGGCCTCGGGCGTGCCCGTCGTCGCCGTCGGCCGCGGCGGCCCCCTCGACATCGTGGACGCCTCCCGCACCGGCTGGCTCTACCCGCCCGGCGAGCTGGACGAGCTGCGCCGCCACGTCGCGGACCTCGTGTACGACGACGTCAAGCGCGCCGCGTTCGCCGACGCGGCGTGGGCATCGGTGCAGGGCCGGACCTGGCCGGTGCTGTGCGAGCAGCTCGTGGGCTACTACGAGAAGGCGATCGCGGTGCAGGAGCGCCGCCGCGTGGAGCTGGCCCGCCGGCTGCTGACGGCGCCGGCGCTGCTGGCCGCGCGCGTGTTCGGCTGAGCCCCCCGGGCCGGGCGCCGTGCGGGCGCCGTGCGGTCCGGGTCTCGCGTCCGGAGCCGTGGCTAGGGTGGCGGGCATGGACGCCACCCCGCAGCCCCGCCCCGCCGAGCCCGGCCCCCTGCCCGATCCCGCCGCGCCCCGCCGCCTCGCCGGCAAGGACGTGCACCCCGTCGGCCTCGGGTGCATGAACATCGTGCACGGCTACTCCGGGTTCCTCGACGACGACGCCGCCGTCGATCTGCTCACCCGCGTGCTGGACGACGGCACCGACCACCTGGACACCGCCACCCTCTACGGCGGCGGCCGCAGCGAGGAGCTCGTGGGGCGGGCGCTCGCCCGGGCGAGGTCGGACGTCCGCGAGCGCGTCCTGCTCGCCTCCAAGGGCGGGCTCGTGCGGGACGGGCAGCGGCGGATCGACGGCCGCCCGGAGACGCTGCGCGCGCACGTGGACGCCTCCCTGCGCCGGCTCGGCCAGGACCGGATCGACCTGTACTACCTGCACCGGCTGGACCCGGAGGTCCCCGTCGAGGAGTCCGTGGGGGCGCTCGCGGAGGCCGTCACGGACGGCAAGATCGGGGCGATCGGCCTGTCCGAGGTCTCGGCCGCCACCCTGACCCGGGCCGTGGCCGTCCACCCGATCGCGGCCGTGCAGTCCGAGTACTCCCTCGCCACCCGCAACCCCGAAGGGGGCGTGCTCGAGGCATGCCGCCGCCACGGGACCGCCTTCGTCGCCTTCTCCCCCGTCAGTCGCGGCCTGCTCACAGACGCGCCGCCGCGGCTGGACCGGCTGGACGCGGGAGACCTCCGGCACCGGCTGCCCCGCTTCGCGGAGGGCCACTACAAGGCCAACCTGACGCTGCGCGAGGCGCTCTCGGCCGAGGCCGTCCGGCTCGGGACGAGCACGGCGGGGCTCGCCGTCGCCTGGGTCCTGGCCCAGGGCGAGGACGTCCTGGCGATCCCGGGGACCACCTCATGGGAGCACTGGCTCGAAGACCGGGGCGCGCACGAGGTGCGGCTGACCCCGGCCGACGTCGCCCGCCTGGACGCCCTCGTCAATGACGCGACCGTGGCGGGCCCGCGCTACAGCGAGAGCCAGCAGGCCAGCATCGACACCGAGGCGGCGCCGCCGCGCTGAGCCGAACGCGGGGCCCGGGGTGGCCCGCGTCTCATTTCGGTAACAGGGCGCGCTCCCTGTCAGGATGGGCGTCAGGCACCGCGGCCTCCTCCGACCGCGGCGCGCCACGGCGGGGGCACCGCGGGGCGTCTTTATCCCGATGTCCGAGGAGGACACCATGAATGAGTCTCTGGAGAGCCTGCGCGACGAAGTGTTCGCGCGCAACCCCGGCGAGGCCGAGTTCCACCAGGCGGTGTCCGAGGTGTTCGAGGCACTGGGACCGGTGGTGCAGCGCCACCCCCAGTACGTCGAGGCCGGGGTCATGCACCGCCTCTGCGAGCCGGAGCGCCAGATCATCTTCCGCGTGCCGTGGATCGACGACGCCGGCGTCGTGCAGGTCAACCGCGGGTTCCGCGTGGAGTTCAACTCGGCGCTCGGCCCGTACAAGGGCGGACTGCGCTTCCACCCCTCCGTGTACCTCGGGATCGTCAAGTTCCTGGGCTTCGAGCAGATCTTCAAGAACTCGCTCACCGGCATGCCGATCGGCGGCGGCAAGGGCGGCTCGGACTTCGACCCCGCCGGCAAGTCCGACCGCGAGATCATGCGGTTCTGCCAGTCCTTCATGACGGAGCTGCATCGCCACATCGGTGAGCACACGGACGTGCCGGCCGGCGACATCGGCGTGGGCGCCCGCGAGATCGGCTACATGTTCGGCCAGTACAAGCGACTGACCAACCGCTTCGAGGCCGGTGCCCTCACCGGCAAGGGCCTGACGTGGGGCGGCTCGCTGGTCCGCACCGAGGCCACCGGCTACGGCGCCGTGATGTTCGTGGACTCCATGCTGCGCACGCGCGGCGAGTCCATGGACGGCCAGCAGGTGCTGATCTCCGGCTCCGGCAACGTGGCCATCTACGCCGCGGAGAAGGCTGCCGCGCTCGGGGCCACCGTGCTCACCGCGTCCGACTCCTCGGGCTACATCGTGGACCCGGACGGCCTCGACCTGGACCTGCTCAAGCAGATCAAGGAGGTCGAGCGCGGCCGTATCTCCGAGTACGCCGAGCGCCGCGGCGGGCGGTCCCGCTACGTCAGCGGCGGCAGCGTCTGGGACGTCGAGGGCACCGTGGCCCTGCCGTGTGCCACTCAGAACGAGCTCGACGAGTCCGCCGCCCGAACCCTGCTGAAGAACGGGGTGAAGGCCGTGGCCGAGGGCGCGAACATGCCCTGCACCGAGGCGGCCTCCCACCTGTTCGTCGACTCCGGGACGCTGTTCGGCCCGGGCAAGGCCGCCAATGCGGGCGGCGTGGCGACGTCGGCGCTGGAGATGCAGCAGAACGCCTCGCGGGACTCGTGGAACTTCGACTACACCCACGACCGGCTCGAGCAGATCATGCGCGACATCCACGACCGCTGTGTGGAGACCGCCGAGGAGTACGGCACCCCCGGCAACTACGTGGCGGGGGCGAACATCGCCGGGTTCATCAAGGTCGCCGACGCGATGATCGCCCAGGGCGTGGTCTGAGGCTAGGCCCCGCCCCTCACGGGATCCGCCGCCGCCCTGCGACATCACCGCCGTTCTGACGCGCGGTGATGTCGCAGGGCGGCGGTCGTTCGAGGGCACCCGACTCCTGCACAGGCCCCCCGACGTCGGGGGCCCTCCACCGTCCGGCGCGGCCGACCCCGCGCGCCCCGGGCGGGCCCACGACACTGGGCCGCATGACCCTGCTCTCCGACCACGCGCGGACACTGCTCCCGGGACGCGGTCCCCTGCTCAGCGCGGCGGACCCCCACGACGGGGCGGCGCGGCGCCGTCTCGAACGCGCCTGGACCCGCGGGGTCCTCGTGCGGCTCTGCCCGCGCGTCTACATCAGCGTCAGCGACTGGGCCGCGCTGCGTCCGTGGGACAGGGCGGTCGTGTCCGCCGTCGCCCTCTCGATCGCCCGCCCCGAGACGGTGTTCACGGGCCTGACCGCGGCCCGGTTGCACGGTCTGGGGCCGGCCGTCGAACCGCCCGCGCTCGAGCTGCCCGCCCCCTCACCCGGGCATCACGGCGCCGGTCCGCTGACCCGCCGTCCCTTCGCCCCCTCCCTGGTGGCCCATGACCGCCGGCTTCCCGGCCCGCCACGCCGCCGACCCCGGTGGGGGCTGCCGGAGGCGGCCCACGCCGCGCCTCAGCCGGTCGAGGCCGTCCTGTCGGACGGGCAGAGCCTCGGGACCGTCCTGGCGGATCCGCTGCCCACGGTGCTGCTGGTCCTCGGCGCGGCCACCCCGTTCCGCGACGCCGTGGCCCCGCTGGACGCGCTCGTCCGAGCCTGGCCCGAGGAGGCCGCACGCTGGGCGAGGCAGGCGGAGAGCCGACTCGGATCAGCGGCCGCCCTCCGCCGATTCGAGCGGGCCTGGCACTTCGCGGACGCGCGGGCGGAATCCGCCGGCGAGTCCTACAGCCGGGCCATCATCCACGAGCTCGGCTTCGTCCCGCCCACGGCGCTGCAGCATCGCCACCGGGATGCGAACGGACGCGGGGTGGCCCGCACGGACTTCTGGTGGGAGCAGGTGCGGGTGTACGGGGAATTCGACGGGCTGGGCAAGTACGACCTGTCGTTCTTCGACGGTGACGACACGGCCCGCCGCGCCAGCATCCGCCGGGAGAAGGAACGGGAGGTGGCCCTGCAGCTGGTCACCCGGGCGGGCGCGCATTGGACGTGGGGAGACCTCCTGCGGCCGGACCGGCTGGCGCGGATCCTCACCGCCGCGGGCGTCCCCCGCTCGGTCTGATCCACGGCCGTCCCACGGGCCCGGTCCCGACTCGGCGAGCCCGAGCGGTCGACCTCCGCTCTGCGACATCGCAGCCGTGCTGCACGGCGGTGATGTCGCTGGGCGGCTGTCGGGCGGTCAGCAGCCCACCTCGGCCCACCTCAGCCGGCCAGGGCCGCCCGCTGCTCGGGGCTGATGCGCACGGGGCGGCCCGTCTGCCCGTCGACGAACACCATGACGGACGTCGCGGTGGCGCAGAGGGTGTCGTCGACGCCGTCGTGCAGGGCGTAGCCCACGTGCACCGAGGCGGCCTTCACGGCGTCCACGCTCACCACCACGCGCAGTGGCACGGGGCGGTAGGGCATCTGGGCCCGGTACTTCACAGTGTGCTCGGAGATGAACGTCCGCACACCGGGGGCCACCCCCTCGAGCAGGTCGATCGGCGGGGCCTGCCCGCCACCGGCGCCGGTGTTCGCGGGCACGCCGAAGGCCGCCACGCGGGCCTCCTCCAGCAGCTGCACCACGGCGATGTTGTTCACGTGGCCGTAGGCGTCCATGTCCGCCCAGCGCAGCGGGATGCGGACCTCGACGGAGCGCGAGGCGGTCATCGGGCGGCCTCCTCGTCCGCGGACCGACCGTCGCGCTGCGCCGCGGCGTCGAGGGTCGCCGGCGCCTCGTCGTCGCCGAGGATGTCCTCGCGCCAGGCCTCGGGCTGCACGTCCACGAACTCGACGGGCAGGATGCCCAGGTCCTCGAGCTGATTGGACAGCGTGGCCCCGTCCGGGCCGTAGCACCACGGGATGCCCGGGGTGGAACGGCGGGTGTCCTCCGCCCGACCGCCCGCGAGCAGCGCCTGCGAGGGGGTCAGCTGCCGGATGACGATCGCCTTGACCCGGTCGGGGTGGCGCTGCGCGAACTCGGCGTAGATCTCGGGGTCGTGCTGGCCGTCGTCGCCCACCAGGATCCACTGGATGTCCGGGAACTGCTCGGCGAGGCGCTCGAGCTGGACCCGCTTGTGCTCCTGACCGGAGCGGAACCAGCGGTCCTTCGTGGGCCCCCAGCTGGTCAGCAGCAGCGCGCCGAGCGGGTAGAGGTTGCGGCCCAGGAAGCGGGTGAGGGTCTGCGCCACGTTCCACGCGCCCGTGGACAGGTACAGCACGGGGGCCTTCGGCTCGAGCTCGGCGATCCGGCGCAGCAGCACGGCGATCCCCGGGGTGGGCGTGCGGGCGTGCTCGTCGATCACGAAGGAGTTCCAGGCCGCCAGCAGGGGGCGGGGCAGCGAGGTGACCACCACGGTGTCGTCGATGTCCGAGACCAGGCCGATCCGCGCGCCCGGTTCGCAGATGTACAGGTCCATGACGGCGCGCTCCTCCTGGCCGCCGACGTGGAGTGTGGCGGTCTGCCAGCCGGGCTCCAGCTCCACGTCCAACACGACGTCGACGACGCCCATCCGGTCCGTGCGCACCGTGGTGCGCAGGTCCCCCACCTGCACCTCCACCTCGGCGTAGGCCATGGGCGGGGCCACGAAGTTGCGCCAGCCGCGCACGCCGTCCGCCACCACCTTCGACAGCCGACGGCCGTTCATGAACTCCTCGTCGGAGGCGATCACCACACGGGAGAGGATCCGCACCCAGCTGGTGCTGCCGTAGCCCGTGAACGCCATGACCGTCGGCACGTTGCCGGCACGCAGCGCGCGGGCGCGGTGCCAGCGGTTCCACCCCTCCTGCAGGTGTGTGGCGACGTTCTCCACGGGAGTGGGGTCACCGGGAGGGGCCAAGCGGCCGCGCCGGGGCGCGGGCGTGGGGGCGTCGGAGGCTGCGGGCATGCGCCCAGTATTCCGCACCGCGCGCTCTCAGCGGATCTCGGGGACCAGCGCGGTCAGGCGGTCCAGCATGCGGCCGACCTTGCCGTTCTCGATCGCGGCGGCCACGTGCCCGTCCGCGAACCGCTCGCCGCGCACCAGGTAGGTGAACAGCGTGCCGAGGTCGGCCAGGGACGCCTCGGCGATGCCAGCCTCGCTCACCCGGTCCACGTTCCGCAGGTAGTCGACGTCGATGCCCGCCAGCTCCTGCGCGGCCACCAGGCCGGGGAACACGCGGTCGTCGTAGTCCGGGTAGACGCCGCCGAGGGTGCCGGGCGCGGGGGCGCCGTAGGAGGCGATGGGCCGGGCCTCGGTGCCGTAGCCGGCGGCGAGCAGCTCGCGCAGCGCACGCACGGCGGCCACGCGCTGGGGCGTGGGGGTCTGCGGGCCGGTGAGGGTGGCGCCGTCGTCGGGGGTCGGGAGGGGGTGCTCGGTCATGGCGGCTCCTCTGCTCGGGGGGGGGGTCGGCCCCATTGTCTCGCGTGCGGGCCGGCGTGTCCGGGCCCCCGCCTAGGCTCGGGGCATGAGCCCCACCCTGCCCCGCCCCGCCGAGCTGCGCGCGATCGCCCTCGACGCCGCCCGCGCGGTCGCCGGCGACCTCGCCGCCGCCTTCCGCTCCCCCGCCGCCACCGGGCCCGAGGCCAAGACCACGCACCACGACCTCGTCACCGTGCACGACCGACACACCGAGGCCCGGCTCGTCGGCGCGCTCACGACGGCGGTCCCCGGCTCCGGCGTGCTCGGCGAGGAGCTCGGGGCGCAGGCCGGCACCGGTGAGGCCGCCCGGCTGACCTGGATCGTCGACCCCATCGACGGCACCTCCAACTTCGCGCACGGCTTCGCGATGTTCTCGGTGTCCCTGGCCGCCGAGGTCGACGGCGAGGTGGTGGCCGGCGTCGTGCTGGACCCCGTGGGCGGGCTGTCGTTCTCCGCCGACGAGGACGGCGCCTACCTCTCCCGCGGCGACGGGCCGGAGCGCCCGCTGGCCGAGGGTGCCCGGCCGGCGCCGGCCGGCGGCGAGCGCGCCCAGAACCTGGTGACCTCCTATCCGGCGGGCGAGGCGATCGCGCGCGAGGGCGAGGAGGCGCTGCGCCGCTTCGGGCGGCTCGTGACCGCCCACGCGACCGTGCGCCGCACCGTCTCCGGCGCCCTCGAGCTCGCCCACACGGCGGCGGGCTGGGCCGACGCCGCGCTGTACGTGGACACCAAGCCGTGGGACGTCGCGGCGGGGCAGCTGATCCTGCGCCGCGCCGGGGGCAGGTGGCTCACGCCGGAGCCGGGGGCGCCGTCGTCGGGCCGGCTCGTCGACGACGGCCCGCGCGCCCACACGTGCCCGTTCGCGCTCGCCGTCGCGCCGGGCCGCGAGGCACCGACGACGGCGGCGGTGCTGGGCGACATCCTCGCCTCGCGGGCGGCCGACCACGCCTAGAGTGGGTGTGAGCCCGATCTCAGCGCCGCTCCCGACGGCGCCCGTCCCGGCACGCCAGGAGGCCCCGATGACCCCGCAGCACCACGACACCGCCGACGCCCCGTCGATGCAGCGCCCCGATCCCGTCGCGGAGCCCGGGGACCACCTGATGTTCGAGCACCCGGACGACGAGGCCGTCCTGGTGCTGGACGAGGACCAGGTCTGGCGACTGCTGCGCCGCGTGCGCCACGCGCGCCTCGGGCTGGCCGTGGACGGGCGGCCGGACATCGTGCCGGTGAACGTGCGGGCCCACGACGGCGCCGTCTACTTCCGCACCGCGCCCGGCTCGAAGCTCGCCGAGCTCACGGTGAACCCGCGCGTCGTGGTGCAGGCCGACGGGATCCTGGCCGACCAGGCCTGGTCCGTGCTCGTGCACGGCACCGCGCGCCGCCTGGACACGGAGGCGGAGATCGCGGAGGCCGAGTCCCTCGGCATCGAGCCGTGGGTGCCGACGCTCAAGGACTTCTACGTCCGCGTGGACGTCCAGCGCGTGTCCGGCCGCCACTTCGTGTTCGGCCCGCACCCCGAGCGCAACGCGTCCCAGACCGACTGACCCGGTGACCGGGCCGGGGAGGCTCAGGGACGCGCCGGGGGCTGCCCGCCCTCGCCGCCCGCCGGGGGCTGCCCGCCGCCGGGCCCGCCCATCCCGCCCTGCTCCTGCTCGGTGGTGGTGTCGATCGGGACGTCGATGGTGATGGCGAAGCCCTTCTCCACGGAGCCCGTGATCTGCGGCAGCTGTGTCTCGTAGCCGTCCGAGAAGACGTTGTCCGTCTCGAGGCTGACCTGGGCGAAGTTCGCCGTCGACCCGTCGTAGGCCGAGGTGGCGTAGACCTGCGAGGACTGCTCCTCGGGCATCGCGATCTGGGAGGTGAGGACGTTGTTCGTCGCGTCCGTGATGGACGCCTTGTCCGGGAACACCTCGAAGTGCAGGTGGGGCCACCGGCCGGCGTAGCAGCCGAGCCACACCGTGGTGAAGGTGACCGTGCCGTCGTCGCCCACCACCTGGACGCCGCGCAGGTAGGTCTCCTCCGTGATGCCGTCCGAGTACATCGAGTAGCGGCCCTGCGCGTCGGCGTGCCAGAGGTACACGGCGGCGCCGGTCATGGCGGCGTCGCCGTGGGCCATGTCGATCACGTTCATCGTCACCGTCAGCGGGACGCCCTCGGCGACGGTGCCCGTGTCGATGCTCGTGGTCAGGTCGGAGCGCTCGAGGCCGGACGCGTCGAGCACGTCCGGGCCGTTGGAGCCGTCGCCCGGGTACGGGCCTGCGGTCTCGGTGACCATCTCGGTCAGGGTGGCGGACGGGAGGCGCTCGCCGCCGACGAGGAGGAGGCCGCGGGTGACGAGGAGCCGGCGCTCGCAGAGGTCGAGCCGGAGGAGGACGAGGCGCCCTCCTGGACACCGCACGCGGCGAGGACGAGGGCTCCCGACCCCGCGCCGAAGATGCCCAGCGCGTTGCGGCGGGAGACGAGCGTGCCGACGTCGAAGGCGGCGCCCTGGTCCTCGACGTCCTCGGCGGGGCGGTGGAAGGCCCGGCCCTCGAAGGTGGGCGTGACGGCGGGGGCCTCGCCTCCCTCGGTGACCTGGGGGAAGGGACGGCGGGAGCGGGTCGGGAGCCAGGGGGCCCTGGAGTTCCTCTCGTGGGGCGCCCGCCGGGTGGCGGGCCGCGTCGAGAGGCCAGCATGGCAACGGATGCCGGACGTTTCCGGAGATCGGCGGGATGGTTCCAGGACGTCTTCTGGGAGGTTTCGGACACCGGCGGGACACCCGCAACCGCCCCGACGCCGTCGACATGGCGGGCCATGTCCCTGGTGACCGGGTCGGTCCGCGCGGGCCCTCGGCCCGGCTCCCTTGACGCCCGAGTCCGGCTTCTTCGCCACGGAGACAGCTCCCTGGCCGTGGTCCACCTCGTCACCGCACTGCGCACGCACCGCCCGCAACTCGAGTTCCCACAGGTGCACGCCAACCCCACCCCGGGCGGCCTTGCGCCACCGCGCTCGTGGCACGAGTGTTGAACGTCGGGCTGCCGCCGGGGCGGGGCCGGACTACGAGCCGTTCGAGGCCCGCGGCCGCCGCTGAGCCGCGCCGGGCCGCCTCAGACCTCCGGGGCCTCCCCCAGGTGGCTCGGCGCCCACATCGCCAGGCGGGTCTGCACCACCACGACGTTCGGCCCGTCCGCCTGGAACGCGCGCTCGAGCGCGCCGCGCACGTCCTCCACTCCCACCGTCTCGGCGGGCACGCCGAAGGAGGCGGCGAGGGCCGGGAAGTCCGGCCTGTCGAGCTCGGTGGCCGTGGCCTTGCCGAACGCGCCCTCCATGTACTCGCGCAGGATGCCGTATCCGCCGTCGTCGATGATCAGCCACGTCACCGCCGCGCCGTGCTGTCTGGCGGCCGCGAGCTCGGCGAGGGAGTACATCGCCGAGCCGTCGCCGGCGACGGCGAGCACGCGCCCGTCGATCCCGGTGCGTCCCTGGTGGGCCAGGCCCACCGCGCCGCCGAACGCGGCCGGGAACCCGTAGCCGAGCCCTCCGGCACCCTGCGCCGAGTGGAACTCGCCGTCCTGCGCGTCCCAGCAGTTCCACGCCCAGTAGGCGGCGATGGTCATGTCCCAGTACGTCTGCATGGTCGACGGGACGGCGGCCCGGATGTCCGCCAGGAGCCGGCGCTCCACGCCGAGGTCCTGGGCGTCGAGCCGGGCGCTGATGCGCGCGTTGACGTCGGCCACCACCTCGGCCGGGGTGCGGCCGTGCCAGACGGCGGCGTCCTGCGCCACCGAGCCCGACTCGCGCAGCGCCGCGGCGAGCGCCTCGAGCGCCTGGCCGGCGTCCGCGCGCACACCCAGCGTGGGGTGGTTGGCCTCCAGCACGCGCGGCTCCGCGTCCACCTGGATGAGGCGGCCGCGCGGCTCGAGAGTGAAGTAGTTCGAGGTGACCTCGCCGAGCGAGGAGCCCACCACGAGCAGCACCTCCGCGTCCTCGAGCAGGTCCGTGACGAGGCGGTCCTCCACCCAGCCGCCGAGGCTGAGCGGGTGCTCCCACGGGAAGGCGGTGTTGCCGCCCGGCGAGCAGACCACGGGTGCCTGGAGCAGCTCCGCGACCTCCCGCAGGCTCGCCATCGCGGCCCGGCCGGAGCGGCGCACGCCGCCGCCGGCCACGATCGCCACCCGCCCGGCCCCGCGCAGCCAGCGCACGGACTCGGCCACGAGCTCGGCGCGCGGCGGGTGGTCGTAGGGCACGGCCAGGGCGTCCTCGACCGGGGGCACCATGACCTCGCCGAGCAGCACGTCCTGCGGGATCTCGACCCACACCGGCCCCTGCGGCACGGTGACGGCCTCGGCCCACGCGTCCTGGACGGCGGACGGGATGCCCGAGGCGTGGTGGACCGTGAACTGGGCCTTGGTGACGTTGCGGGCCGAGGCCTTCTGGTCGTCCAGCTGGTGCAGCATGCCCTTGCGCCGGGCGCCGAGCCCGGACAGCGGGATCTGCGAGGCGATCACGAGCATCGGCACACCCGTGGCGTACGCCTCCTGCAGGCCGGCCAGTGAGGTGAGCGCGCCCGGGCCGGTGGACAGGAACAGCACGCCGACCTCGCCGGTGGCCCGGGCGTACCCGTCGGCGGCGAAGGCGGCGTTGTTCTCCACGCGGTTCGAGACGAACTCCAGCGGGGAGCGGGACAGGGCGTCGAAGAGGCCGAGGGCGTGCTGGCCCGGGATGCCGAAGACCGTCCGTGCGCCCAGGGCATGGAGCGTCTCGACGGCGAGGTCGCCGCCGTTGCGCCGCGGAGTCGCCGCCGTCGTCGTCTGCTCGTCGGTCATCGGGCCGACTCCTCACCGGCGGCCGCGCGGGTGGCGCGGCGGTCGGCCATCAGGGAGACGAGGTCGTAGGCCACGTGGGAGGCGGCGACGCCGGTCAGCTCGGCGTGGTCGTAGGCCGGGGCCACCTCCACCAGGTCCGCGCCCACGATGTCGAGCCCGCGCAGGCCGCGGAGGATCTCGAGCAGCTCGCGGCTCGTGATGCCGCCGGCCTCAGGGGTGCCGGTGCCCGGCGCGTGCGCTGGGTCGAGGACGTCGATGTCCACCGAGATGTAGAGCGGCCGGCCCCCGATGCGCTGGCGCAGCTGGTCCACGATCTCGTCCACGCCCTGACGGAACACGTCCGAGGAGGTGACGATGCCGAAGCCCATGCGATGGTCGTCGTCGAGGTCCTTCTTGCCGTAGAGCGGACCGCGCGTGCCCACATGCGAGATGGCCTCGGTGTCCAGGATCCCCTCCTCCACGGCGCGGCGGAACGGCGTGCCGTGGGTGTACTCGGCGCCGAAGTAGGTGTCCCACGTGTCCAGGTGGGCGTCGAAGTGCAGCAGGGCCACGGGCTCACCCGCACGGGCGGAGGCGGCGCGCAGCAGCGGCAGCGCGATGGTGTGGTCGCCGCCGATGGTCATGAGCGAGGAGCCGTCCTCGGTGAGGTCCATCGCGTCCTGCTGGATCGCCTCGATGGCCTCGCCGATGTTGAACGGGTTCACCGCCATGTCCCCGGCGTCCACCACCTGGGCCTGCGCGAAGGGCGAGGTGTCCGTGGCGGGGTTGTACGGGCGCAGCAGCCGCGAGGACTGTCGCACGTGGCCGGACCCGAAGCGTGCACCGGGGCGGTAGGAGACGCCGGCGTCGAACGGCACGCCGACCACCTTGATCTCCGGGGCGACGCCGACTGCGGCCGCCTCGTCCAGGCGCGGCAGCAGCGCGTAGGTGGGGGCGCCGCCGTAGCGGGGCACGAGGGCGGAGTTCACGGGGCCGAGGCGGCCGTTGTCCTCGACGCGGGGGATCTCGAGCATCTGGGATGTCCTCTCTGGGCGGTTCGGTGCGGTCTGGTCGGTCTGGTCTGTCCGGTGCGGGCGTGCCGCACGGGGTCACGCGTGGCCCACGAGGGTCCACAGCACGACGGCGGGGCGGTCGTCCGGATTGGCCCACGAGTGAGGCTCGCGGCCGGGGAGGGTGACGGTGTCCCCCTCCTCCAACAGGTGCACGGCCTCGGTGGTCCGCAGCTCGAGGCGGCCGGTGACCACGTGCACCGCCTCCACGCGGCAGTCCACGGTGTACAGCTCCGCCTCCCCGCGGCCGTGCGGCGCGATGTCCGCGCGCAGGATCTGCAGGTCGCGACGACCGCGCGGGGTGATGAGGCGCTCGCGGATGCCCTCGCCGCCGAGGCTGATCGCGGGGGCGTCGGCGAGGCGCACGACCGTCACCTCGGGCGCGTCCAGGACGTCGCCCGGGCTCGCGCCGAGCACCTGGCACAGGGTCACGAGCGTGCTCACGGACGGGCTTGTCAGGTCCCGCTCGAGGCGGGAGAGGAAGCCCTTGCTGACGCCGGCAGCCTCGGCCAGCTGGGCCACGGTGAGCCGCCGCGCCTCGCGCAGCGCGCGCAGCCGGCGGCCGATCAGCGCCTGGCCCGGCGCGGTCTCGAGCGGGAGGGCCTTCATCGTGTTCCTCCCGACGTCGGCCAGGCGGCGTCGCCGAGGTCACCCTGGACGTCATGTTGTCTGACAAGCAACATGTGTTTACCGTAGACCCAGATCGTGTGATCGGCAACACGCCGATCGCTCCCGTCCCGCCCGCGGCGCCCCCTCATCCCGGCGCCCTGGATCCTCTCGCCCCAAGGACCGCCCGTGACCCTCAACCTGACCATCGTCGCCGTCTACCTGGTCGGCATGCTCGCCTTCGGCTGGTGGGGCAAGACCCGCGCCGCCAGCTCGGAGGACTACCTCGTGGCGGGCCGCCGTCTCGGGCCGATGCTGTTCACCGGCACCATGGCCGCCGTCGTGCTCGGCGGCGCCGCCACCGTGGGCGGCGTCGGCCTGGGGTACGAGTTCGGGCTCTCCGGTGCGTGGCTCGTGGCCGCCATCGGCGTCGGCGTGCTCATCCTGTCGGTGGCGTTCGCCCCGATCCTGGCCCGTCTGAAGATCTACACCGTCTCGCAGATGCTGCGCCTGCGGTACGGCCGCGGCGGGGCCTCCCACGCCTCCTCCTTCGTGATGCTCGCTTACACGCTCATGCTCGCCGCCACCTCCACGGGCGCCTACGCGTCGATCTTCGTGGTGCTCTTCGGCTGGGACCGCTGGCTGTCCGTCCTGGTGGGCGGCGGCATCGTGCTGGCCTACTCCGTGCTCGGCGGCATGTGGTCCATCACCCTGGCCGACATGGCTCAGTTCCTCATCATGACCATCGGCCTGTTCGCCCTCATGCTCCCCCTCTCCCTGGCCAACGCCGGCGGCTGGAGCGCCATGCAGGAGCGCCTGGGCGCCGAGTTCTTCAGCTGGGACGGGATCGGCGTGCAGTCGATCGTCACCTACTTCGTGGTCTACACCCTCGGCCTGCTGATCGGCCAGGACGTCTGGCAGCGCGTCTTCACGGCCCGCTCCCCGCGCGTGGCCCAGATCGGCGGCGCCACCGCGGGGCTGTACTGCATCGCCTACGGCGTCGCCGGCGCCGTGATCGGGATGGCCGCCCGCACGGTGACCGCGGACATCGCCACCAAGGACGACGTGTTCGCGTGGGTCGCCCAGAACCTGCTGCCCGTCGGCATCGGTGGCGTGGCCCTGGCGGCCGCCGTCGCGGCCATGATGTCCACCGCCTCGGGGGCGATCATCGCGGCCTCGACCGTGATGCGCACCGACATCCTCCCCATCCTCCGCGGCGAGGCCGCCGCCTCCGAGGACGGCGCCACCGCCGAGGACGAGGCTCCGGAGACCGCGGCGGAGCTCGCCTCGAACCGCGGCTGGGTGCTGCTGCTCGGCGCCGTCGTCCTGGGGCTGGCGATCGTCGTCCCGGACGTGGTGGCGGCCCTGACCATCGCGTACGACATCCTCGTGGGCGGCCTGTTCGTCGCGATCGTCGGCGGCCTCGTGTGGCAGCGCGGCACCGGCACGGCGGCCGTGTGGTCCATGGTGGTCGGGACGGTGGGCACCCTCGGCACCATGGGCTGGCTCGAGCTGAACGCGGCCGAGCCCTTCGAGGGCGTCTTCGCGAACGAGCCGATCTACGTCGGCCTGGCGGCCTCCGCCGTCGTGTACGTCCTCCTCAGCTTGATGACCCGGCCCACGGACCCCGCGGTCCTCGAGGCCTGGCGGGTGCGCTCCCGCCACGGCGTCGACGCAGCGGTCTGAGAATGCCGCTGGCCGATGAGCCCGGGGCCTGCGTTCCTCCGACGCCCGCACGATGGGCGAGGCCAGGCGGTGCGGTGGCGGGCGACCCTTCCCCCGGGCTCCCCCCGACCCTAGTGTGTGCATAACAGCCCGGGACCGGGACTCCCACTCGGGTTCGCCCCGTCTCTCGCCCCGCCGGGGCCTCGCTGGAGACAGAAAGGCAACAGTTTCATGACCACCAAGAACCGCGCCGTGGCATTCCACGGCATCAAGGACGTGCGCGTCGACGAGCTGGACTTCCCCAAGCTGGAGATGCCCAACGGCTCCGCCGCCCCGCACGGCGTCATCCTCAAGATCGTCGCCACCAACATCTGCGGCAGCGACCTGCACATCTACCGCGGCTCCTTCCCCGTGCCCGAGGGCATGGTGCTGGGTCACGAGATGACCGGCCAGGTGCTGGAGGTCGGCAGCGACGTCCAGTTCCTGAAGGAGGGCGACCTCGTCTCCGTGCCGTTCAACGTGGCCTGCGGCCGCTGCCGCAACTGTCGCGCCGGCCACACTGAGATCTGTGAGACCGCCAACCCGGAGCAGGCGTGCGCCGCCTACGGCTTCAATCTGGGCGACTTCCAGGGCGGACAGGCCGAGTACCTGTTCGTGCCGTACGCCGACTTCCAGCTGCTGCGCTTCCCGGACCAGGAGCAGGCGATGGAGAAGATCCTGGACCTGGCCGTGCTCTCGGACATCCTCCCCACGGCGTTCCACGGTCTCATGGCGGCCGGCGCCAAGCCCGGCTCCACCGTCTACATCGCCGGCGCCGGCCCCGTGGGCCGGTGCGCCGCGGCCGCCGCTCGACTGCTGGGCGCCTCGTGCATCATCGTGGGCGACCAGGACGCCTCGCGTCTGGAGCTGGTGCGCAAGCACGGCTGCGAGACCATCGACCTCTCCGTCACGGAGAACCTGCAGGACGCCGTGAACGACATCCTCGGCGAGCCGATGGTGGACTGCGCGGTGGACTACGTCGGCTCCGAGGCCCACGGCCTGGGCTCCGAGTCCGATGAGATGCAGCCGATCGCCGCCGTGAACCAGGTCCTGGACATCACCCGTCCGGGCGGTGCCACGGGCATCATCGGCATCTACGGGCCGGACCCGATCGCGGAGACGAAGGCCGAGCAGGAGGGCACCTTCCCGGTGGACTTCGGCAAGGCCTGGATCAAGTCGCCCCACATCATCGGCGGGCAGGCGCCCATCATGCGCTACAACCGCCAGCTGATGATGTCGATCCTGTGGGACCGGATGCCGTACCTGACGGAGATGGTCAACCCGCGCGTGATCAGCCTGGACGAGGCACCCCAGGCCTACGCGGAGTTCGACCAGGGCTCCGTGGACAAGTTCATCATCGACCCCCACGGCATGATCGCCCGCTGAGCGGTCCGCCTCCGGAGGCACGACGGCGCCCCTCACCTGCCCGCGCAGGTGAGGGGCGCCGTCGTCGTCCGCGGATCAGGTCGCGTGCAGCAGCGTGGCGGTGATCCCGAGGGCCGCCAAGCCCACCACCAGCGCGACCATGCAGGCCACCGACGCCAGGGCCGGCCGGGCCTGCTCCCGTGCGATCCCGTCCGCCTGCGCCACGTAGCGCCGGCGCTGCGTGGCCAGCACAGCCGCCCCGCCGACGGCCGCCACCACCGCAGGCCCGAACGCCCACGCGCCGACGGCCGGCCACCACCTCAGAAACGTGAGGCTGAGGACGCCCAGCGCCAGGACCGTGCGGCCCCAGCTCAGCACGGTGCGCTCGGGCTGCAGCCCCGGGTCGTGATGCAGACGCATCGTCTCAGCCCCGCGGCAGGACGACGGCGGCCAGCAGCACCACGACGGCCAGCACGACGCCCCCCGCCAGGACCGGGACGATCAGCGGCAGCGGCAGCGGACGGCCGCGGCGCATCGCCCGCTCCACCCGGAGCCAGCGCGCACCCGCGCCCAGGGCGAGCAGCGCCGCCAGGACGAGCAGCACCGTGCTCAGCACCACCCGGACCGGCGGCGCGAAGAGGGCGCCGGTGAACGCCTCCACCGCGACCCCGCCGGCCAACAGCGCCAGCGCCGTCCGGACCCAGGCCAGGAACGTGCGCTCATTGGCGAGCGTGAACCGGGGGTCCGGCTCCACCCCGCCCGCCAGGAGGCGGTGCTGCCAGGCCGGCCGGCCGCCGTCGTGGGCGGCGGTCTCGGGGCCGTCGGGGGTCTCTGCTGCGTCCATGCGGCCATGGTAGCGACGGCGTAGACTGGCCGGTCGGGCGCGCCCGGCCGCCGCGGTCCGCGACGGCGCCGCCCGTCCCCGCCCGCCCATCCGATGGAGCCCCATGAGCCCCGCCCACACCGCCACGCCTGCGGCACGCCCCGAGCCGACCCGCGAACAGGTCCGACGCTGGCGCCGCTACCTCGCCGACGAGATCGCCGAGGGCCAGATCTACCGCGACATCGCCGCCCGCAAGGACGGCGTGGAGCGCGACATCCTGCTCGGCCTCGCCGAGGCCGAGCGCCGCCATGAGCAGCACTGGCGGATTCTCCTGGGCGAGCACGCCGAGAACCCCCCGCGCCCCTCCTTCCGTCGCATCCTGCTGCGCTGGCTCGCACGGATCTTCGGCTCCGTGTTCGTGCTGGCCCTGGCCCAGCGCGCCGAGTCGGACACCCCCTACGCGAAGGACCAGGACGCCCCCGAGGGCATGGCGGCGGACGAGGCCATCCACGAGGAGGTCGTGCGGGGCCTCGCCGCCCGGGGTCGCGAACAGCTGGCCGGCAACTTCCGCGCCGCCGTCTTCGGCATGAACGACGGGCTGGTCTCCAACCTGGCGCTCGTGATGGGCATCGGCGCGACGGGCGTGGCGCCGTCCGTGGTGCTGTTCACCGGCGTGGCCGGACTGCTCGCGGGCGCGCTGTCCATGGCGGCCGGCGAGTACGTCTCGGTGCGGTCCCAGCGGGAGCTGCTCGAGGCCTCCTCCCCCACCCAGATCACCCTCGAGGCGGCCCAGCACCTGGACCTGGACCACAACGAGCTCACGCTCGTCTACCTGGCCCGCGGCATGACGCCTGAGGACGCCGAGCACCGCGCGCTCGAGCGCCTCGGCTATCTCACGTGCGACTGCAACCCACAGTTCTCCGCCCGTCCCGACGGCTCCCAGGGTCCGGTGGACCACTCGGACTCCTTCGCGGAGATCGGCTCGGCGTGGAGCGCCTCCCTGTCCAGCTTCGCGTTCTTCGCCTCCGGCGCGCTCATCCCGATCCTGCCGTACATCTTCGGCATGTCCGGGCTGTGGGCCCTGGGCCTGGCGGCGGCGATGGTGGGCGCGGCCCTGCTCTTCACCGGCGGTGTGGTCGGGCTGCTGTCCGGCTCCTCACCGTTGGCTCGGGGCCTGCGCCAGCTCGCGATCGGATTCGGCGCCGCCGCCGTGACGTACGTGCTGGGCCTGCTCTTCGGCGCGAACGTGGGCTGACGCGGGGAGGGCAGTCTGACGCCCCGGCCACGAGAAGAGCCTCCGGTCCTCTCCGTCCTCTCGGCGACTCGGTTCCTCCAGAGCCCCGAAGAGTGCACCGACAGCGGTGGGCCTGCCCGCTGTCGCAGTGTCGCTCTGCTCCGTGTCATGGGAGCGGAAGGCGGCGGCCATGCGGGCCTCAGGCCCGCGGTTCCCACCGGAAGGTGCTCTTGGCCATGGCGAACGCCGCTACGACGAAGGCCAGGCTCGGCAGCAGCAGGCTGACGGTCTCATGCAGGGCCATGCCGCTCCATCCCTCGACAATCAGTTCGGTCACCGCACCGCCGGGCAGTAGTCGCTTGACTCCAGCGAGCTCCTCGGTCCCGGTGAGGCCGACCCACATTGCTGCCCCGAGGGCGACGACGAACAGGGGCAGCGTGGTCACCTGCGCGTGGTCCGGGGAGTTGGTGAGACCCGCCGTCGCGATGGCTGCGCCCACGAACATCAACTCCAGGACGACGACGGCGGCCACGACGGCCACGACCCCCACCGGAGGGGTGCCGACGACCGACAGGATCGCGACGATGACCCCGGCCTGCACCAGGTTCACCAGCGCGATCGGCAGCACGAGACCGCTCAGGATGGAGGCGTCCTTCGCCGATGTGGAGCGCAGCCGTTTGAGGAACAGGTTCTGGCGGCGGGAGGCCAGGGTGGTCGTCGCTGTGACGTAGGTGCCCATGGCGGTCACGGTGACCAGGATCAGGGCGGCGGCCACTGCCGTCCCTCCGAAGTTCTCCCGATTGAAGATGAGGACCGCGCTGAAGGCGAGAGGGACGAACAACGACGAGGCTGCGACGAGGCGGTTGCGGACGAGTTGTGTCATCTCGCTGCGGGCGATGGCGAACATTGCGGGCTCCTCTTGTGGTGGTCGAGTCAATCGTGAGGACGTGTGATCAGGCGTTCAGGGCGCGGAAGAGGGATTCGAGTCCCTCGGCTCCGACGTTCAGGCCCTCGAGCTCCACATCGCGGGAGCGGGACCACACCAGGAGGCGGTACAGGTCCTCCTGGAGGTTCGTGGTGGGGATGGTGACCGCGCCGCCGGGTGCGGTCGTCGCGTCCTCGAACGGGACGGTGAGCTCACCGTTCAGCCGGAAGCTGATGGTCGAGGGGAAGGCCGAGGTGAGCTCGGCGACTGTCCCCTGCCGATGGATGCGGCCGCTGTGCATGAGCGCGATGCGGTCGGCCCGCTCCTGGGCCTCCTCGAGGTAGTGCGTGGTGAGCAGGATCGTCGCGCCCTCGTCACGCAGCCGGTCCACGACGTGCCAGAGGGCGTCGCGTGCCTCGATGTCCAACCCCGTGGTGGGCTCGTCGAGGAAGATCAGCTCCGGTGAGCCGAAGATCGCCGTGGCGAAGTCGAGGCGGCGCTTCTCGCCGCCAGAGAGCTGCCCGGTCCGGGTGTCCCGGCGCCGACGGAGGTCCACCAGGTCCAGGACACGGTCGACGTCGTCGTCCCGCCGCGTCAGACGACCGATCAGCGCGAGGGTCTCGCGCACGGTCAGGTCCGGGGCGAACCCGCTCTCCTGGAGCATGATCCCCACCCGACGACGCAGGGTACGGTCGCTCGGGTCCTGCTGGAGGACCCGCACGGAGCCGGCGGTTGGGACCCGGTGGCCCTCCATGACCTCGATGGTGGTGGTCTTCCCGGCACCGTTGGTGCCGAGCAGGCCGAAGAACTCCCCACGTCGGATCTCGAGATCGATCCCGTCGACGGCGGTGAAGTCCCCGTAGTCGACCCTGAGGTCGTGGATCTCGACGATCGTCTGCGTGCGGGAGTCGACGGCGGTGGGGGCGGGGAGAAGCGTCGTGTTTTGCATGTCCCCCACACAACCAACCGGGATCCGCCCCAGACAGTGAGGTCACGTCACTGCGCGGCATGACAGAGTTGGTGCGCAAGCATGACGCTGCGTCACTGGTGCGGGGCGGGCCGGTGACGGAAGGGTGGGTGTCGTTCCGATCCCGCGGCACCCGCGGCGGATCGGGACCACCGAAGAGAACCAACCATCGCCCTGGACACGGGAGGCTCCCATGAAGACCATCCGGACCATCGCATTCATCCTGTTCCTCTGTGCCACCGCGTTCGGCGTCATGTTGACGCTGCACTACCTGCCCATCCCCGATATCCTGCCCTCGGAGATCACCTCCTGGGTCCCCGCACGGGACACCGCCGACGCCACCTGGTTGATCGTCGGCATGGTGGTCGCCGTCGTCGCGACCGCTGTGGGGTTCTCGGCCAGCCACAAGGCCGTCGAGCGAGAGACGCAGGTGATCTCCTGAGGGGCACCCGATCCACGCGCTGACTGAACATGGAGTGCCCATGACCTCCGAGCACACGTCGGAGACGCGAAGGCTGCGCAGCAGGACGAGCTTCGTCCTGCTCGCAGTCTTCGGTGTTGCCGCCATCGTCGCCCTCCTGACGTCCGCTGTGGAGCCGTGGCCCCCTCTCGTCCTGGCACCCGGCCTCATCGCCGGCCTCTGGCTGCTGTCCCAGTGGCACCGGGAGGTGGCTGCTCCGACGCGTTGGGCAGTGCTCGCCCTGGGCACTCTCACCTGGGCGCTCAGCGCCCTCTGGGAGCTGACTCCCCTCGGCGCCCTGGCGTTCGCCCTCGCCGGTGCGCTCGAGGTCATGTGGAGTCGACGCACCCGGGCCGTCATGACCCTGCTGACGCTGACCGTCGGAGCAGCCGTCGGCGTTCTCGTGGTCGTCACAGACCCCCAGGCACTGTGGGTCTATGTCGGCATGGGCGCCCTGCTGACGGGAGCCGCGTGCGTGACCATCCCCGACTCCCGGGCCTCCTTCGACCTCATGCGTCTCCAGGACCAGCGCGCGGAGCAGGAACGGGCAGCCTCTGTCGATGCCGAGCGGCTGCGCTTCTCCCAGGACCTCCACGACATCCAGGGCCACGCACTGCATGTGGTGAAGCTCAAGATCGCCGTCGCCCAGCGACTGCTGTCCACGGACACCGAGGCTGCACGGCGGGAACTCGACGAGGCTCAGCAGACCCTGCGCCAGACCATGGCCGAGACCAAGGCGCTGGCACAGGACGGCCACACTCTGACCCTGCGCGGAGAGCTCGCGAACTCCGTCTCACTGCTCAAGGCCGCAGGCATCACCGTCACCACCGACGACGACGGCGGCCCGCGCACCGAAGAGTTCGAGCATGTGGCCGGCGTCGTGATCCGGGAGGGGACCACCAACATCCTGCGCCACTCCGACGCCCGTCGGGTCGACATCAGCCTTGCCCCCGGGCACGTGGTGATGTCCAATGACGGTGTGCTGGCTGTCCCCGCCGAAGACCACAGGGGAGGGCTGGAGAATCTCCGGTCCCGCCTCGCGGGGGTCGGAGGCCGCCTGGACGTCTCCTGTGGGGACGGACGGTTCACCCTCGGGGCACGATGGGAAGCGGACGAGGAGGAGTCGGTGTGAATGACATCAGGATCGTCCTGGCGGACGACGAGAAGCTCCTGCGCACAGCACTGGCCACTCTGCTGGAGATGGAGGGTGGCATCCGCGTCGAGGAGGTGGCCGCCGACGGCAATGAGGCGGTCGAGGCGGTGCGCCGCATCGATCCCGACATGCTGGTGACGGACATGGAGATGCCCGGTCTGGACGGCGTCGCAGCCGTCGCGACGCTCCGCGAGACCCACCCCGACCTCCCGGTGGTGATGCTCACCCGCCACGCCCGTCCCGGGGTGCTCCGACGGGCGCTGAAGGCCGGCGTCACCGGGTTCGTCACCAAGTCTGCGGAGCCGGAGGAGATCGCCGATGTGATCCGCAGGGTGAACAGCGGGCAGCGATGGATCGATCCGGACACCACGGCCCGGGCGATCTCGGACGACTGTCCCCTCACCGACCGGGAGCTCGACGCCCTGCGTGCCACGGGCGAGGGGTACTCCGTGGCCAGGATCGCGCAGCAGCTGCACCTCGCGGAGGGCACGGTCCGCAACTACCTCTCCAGTGCCATGCAGAAGACCCAGACGTCCACGCGCCATGACGCGGCGCGGTTCGCCCGCCGCCACGAGTGGCTCTGACTCCGCGTCTCCCGTCACCTCACAGGACCTCACCACGACGACGGCCCCTCACCCTGGCGGGTGAGGGGCCGTTCGCTGTGGTCGCCGTGCCGTCAGGCCCGGCGGCCGAGGGTCGGGATCAGGCCTGGGCCTGCAGGATCTCCCGCATGAGCTGAGCGGTCTCGGACGGCGTCTTGCCGACCTTCACGCCCGCGGCCTCGAGGGCCTCCTTCTTGGCCTGCGCGGTGCCGGCGGAGCCGGAGACGATGGCGCCGGCGTGGCCCATGGTCTTGCCCTCCGGGGCGGTGAAGCCGGCCACGTAGCCGACGACCGGCTTGGTGACGTTGGCCTTGATGAACTCGGCCGCACGCTCCTCGGCGTCGCCGCCGATCTCACCGATCATCACGATGGCCTGGGTGTCCGGGTCGGCCTCGAACGCCTCGAGGGCGTCGATGTGGGTGGTGCCGATGACCGGGTCGCCGCCGATGCCGATGGCGGTGGAGAAGCCGAAGTCCTTCAGCTCGTACATCATCTGGTAGGTCAGCGTGCCGGACTTGGACACGAGGCCGATGGGGCCGGTGCCGGTGATGGTGGCCGGGGTGATGCCCGCCAGGGCCTCGCCCGGGGTGATGATGCCGGGGCAGTTCGGGCCGATGATGCGGGTCTTCGGCTTGCCGTCCTCGCCGGTCTTCGACTGGGACAGGGCGAAGAACTTGGCGGAGTCCTGCACCGGGATGCCCTCGGTGATGACCACGAGCAGCGGGATCTCGGCCTCGATGGCCTCGATGGCGGCGTCCTTGGCGAAGGCCGGCGGCACGAAGGCCACGGACACGTCCGCACCGGTCTTCTCCATGGCCTCCTTGACGGTGCCGAAGACGGGCAGCTCGACGGCGTTGCCGTCCTTGTCCTCGTGGGACACGGTGGTGCCGGCCTTGCGGGCGTTCACGCCGCCCACGATGTTCGTGCCGGCCTTGAGCATGAGGCGGGTGTGCTTGGTGCCCTCACCGCCGGTGATGCCCTGGACGATGACCTTGGAGTCCTTGTTCAGGTAGATCGACATAGCTGTTTCCTCAGTCTTTCCGAACGGTCAGTTCGCGGAGTGGGCGAGCTCGGCGGCCTTGTCGGCGCCCTCGTCCATGGTGGCGGCCAGGGTGACGAGCGGGTGGTTCGCCTCCTGCAGGATGCGGCGGCCCTCCTCCACGGCGTTGCCGTCCAGACGCACGACCAGCGGCTTGGTGGCGGTGTCGCCCAGGATCTCGAGGGCCTTGACGATGCCGTTCGCGACCTGGTCGCACGCGGTGATGCCGCCGAAGACGTTCACGAACACGGACTTGACCTGCTCGTCGCCCAGGATGACGTCGAGGCCGTTGGCCATGACCTCGGCATTGGCGCCGCCGCCGATGTCCAGGAAGTTGGCCGGCTTCACGCCGCCGTGCTGCTCGCCGGCGTACGCGACGACGTCGAGGGTGGACATCACGAGGCCGGCGCCGTTGCCGATCACGCCGACCTGGCCGTCCAGCTTCACGTAGTTGAGGTCGTTGGCCTTGGCCTTGGCCTCCAGCGGGTCCTCGGTGCGCTCGTCGACGAGGGCGGCGTGGCCCTCATGGCGGAACTGCGCGTTGTCGTCGAGGGAGACCTTGCCGTCCAGGGCGAGGATCTTGCCGTCGCCGGTCTTCACCAGCGGGTTGACCTCGACGAGGGTGGCGTCCTCCTTCTCGAAGACCTCCCAGAGCTTCTGGATGACCTCGGCGACGTCGGCGCGCAGCTCCTCGGGGAAGCCCGCCTCGGCGACGATCTTCTGGGCGGTCTCGGCGTCGATGCCGGTCAGCGCGGAAACGGGCACCTTGGCGAGGGCCTCGGGGCGCTCCTCGGCGAGCTGCTCGATGTCCATGCCGCCCTCGACCGAGCACATGGCCAGGTAGGTGCGGTTGGCGCGGTCCAGCAGCACGGAGAAGTAGTACTCCTCGGCGATGTCGGCGCCCTGGGCGATCATGACCTGGTGCACGGTGTGGCCCTTGATGTCCATCCCCAGGATGGCCTTGGCGTGCTCGTAGGCCTCGTCGGCCGTCTTGGCGACCTTCACGCCGCCGGCCTTGCCGCGGCCGCCGACCTTCACCTGTGCCTTGACGACGGTGACGCCGCCGATCTTCTCCGCGGCCGCCTTGGCCTCGTCCGGGGTCTGCGCAACGATGCCGGCCAGCACGGGGACGCCGTGCGCCTCGAACAGATCGCGCGCCTGGTACTCATACAGGTCCACGGTGGTGTGTCCTTCTTGGTCGAAGACAGGGTCTGCCGGCCTCGCCCGCGGGCGCGGCCGACGTCGACGCCCCCTCCGTGGCCGGGCCGGGCACGGGGGCACAGCAGGGCGGCGGACGGCGGCGTTCCACGGCTCACTCTAGTCCACACCCCGGGGCGACCGGGGGGTCGGCGGGCCGGTCCCGTCAGCCCTCGACCTTCGTCAGCGGGGCGTAGCGCAGCAGCAGCCGCTTCTGCGCCCCGGTGGTGTCGAAGGTGACGGTCGCGACGGTCTTGTCCCCCGCGCCCGCGACGGCGTCCACGCGCCCCTCGCCGAAGGTCGCGTGGGAGACGCGGTCGCCCGGGCTGAGCGCCACGATCTCCTTCTGCGGCTGCACCCGGCTCGGCGCCTTCCCGCGCACCACGGCGGAGGGCACCGTGAGGTCCGCCGGCTCGTCCCCGCGGGTGAGGCGCTGGGGCCGCGCGCCGTCGTCGTCCCGGGACCGCCAGGCCGGCCGACCGCCCCCGAACCGCCCCGCGTAGCGCGAGGTGCCGGCGCCGGTCAGGCTCAACGAGCCGGCCGAGCGGGTGGTGCCCTCCCGCTCCCAGTCGATGAGCGCCTCCGGGATCTCCCCGAGGAACTGGCTGGGCGGGTTGAACTGGTGCTGGCCCCACAGCGAGCGTGCCTCGGCGCGCGTCAGGAACAGGCGACGGCGGGCGCGTGTCAGGCCCACGTACGCCAGGCGACGCTCCTCCGCAAGCTCCTTCTCGTCCGTCATCGAGCGGGCATGCGGGAACACCCCGTGCTCCATGCCCGTCAGGAACACCACGGGGAACTCGAGGCCCTTGGCGGTGTGCAGCGTCATGAGCGTGACCTGGCCCTGCTGCTCCGCGAGCGCCTCGCCCTCCACGTCCGGGGCCGTGGGCAGCTGGTCCGCGTCCGCCACGAGCGCCACCTGCTCGAGGAAGTCGGACAGGGTGCCGTCCGGGTGCGTCGTCTCGAAGGAGCGGACGACGGCGACGAGCTCACCGAGGTTGTCCGCGCGGGACTCGTCCTGCAGGTCCTCGGACTCGCGCAGCGCTGCGAGCATGCCGGACTGCTCGAGCACCGCCTCCAGGACGGTGGCCGGGCCGGCGGACTCGGCGACCTGGCCGAGGTCGTCCATCATCTGCACGAAGCCCTTGACGGCCTTGAGCGAGCGGGCGGCCATGCCGGGGGCGTTCTCGGCGTCGCGCAGGGCCGCGGAGAACGTGGAGCGGCTGCGCTCGGCCCACGCGGCGACGGCGCCCTCGGCCCGGTCCCCGATGCCCCGTTTGGGCTCGTTGAGGATGCGGCGCACGTTGACGTCGTCGTCGGGGTTGACGATCACCCGCAGATAGGCGAGCGCGTCCTTGATCTCCTTGCGGTCGTAGAAGCGCGTGCCGCCGATGACCCTGTACGGGATGCCGCGCGTCACCAGCCGCTCCTCGAGCGCACGGGACTGCGCGTTGGTCCGGTAGAACACGGCGACGTCGGCCGGGCGGATCCCTTCCTCGTCCTGCAGCCGGTCGATGGTGCTGGCGATCCACTCCGCCTCGGCGGACTCGTTCTCCGCGGCGTAGCCGACGATCGCCGGGCCCTCCCCCTCGGCCGTCCACAGGCGCTTGGGACGGCGGTCAGGGTTGCGCTCGATCACCGCGTTGGCGGCGTCCAGGATGGTCTGCGTGGAGCGGTAGTTCTGCTCGAGCTTGATGGTGACGGCGTCCGTGAAGTCCTGCTCGAACTCGACGATGTTGCGGATGTCCGCGCCGCGGAACGCGTAGATGGACTGGTCCGAGTCGCCGACGACTGTCAGCTCGCCGCCGGGGGTCTCCACGCCCTCGGGGTCGCCCGCCGGGCCGGCGAGGAGCCGGATCAGGCGGTACTGGGCGTGGTTGGTGTCCTGGTACTCGTCCACGAGGACGTGGCGGAACCGGCGGCGGTAGTTGTCCAGCACGCGCGGGAACGCCTCGAACATGTGGACCGTCATGCCGATCAGGTCGTCGAAGTCCAGGGCGTTGGCCTGGCGCAGGCGGGCCGTGTAGTCCCGGTAGACGGCGGCGACGGCGCGGCCCCACGGGTCCCCCTCGGCCACGGTGGCGGCGTAGTCCTCCGCCTCCACGAGCTCGTTCTTCAGGGAGCTGATGCGGTTCAGCAAGGCCTTGGGCGCGAAGCGCTTCGGGTCCAGCTCGTGCTGCTTGGCGACGGTGGTGACCAGGCGCAGGCTGTCCGCCGAGTCGTAGATGGTGAACGTGGACTTCAGCCCGATGTTGGCGGCCTCGTTGCGCAGCAGCCGCACGGCGGAGGAGTGGAACGTGGAGATCCACATCCGCTGGGCGGTGGGGCCGATCAGCCCGGCCACGCGCTCGCGCATCTCCGCGGCGGCCTTGTTCGTGAAGGTGATGGCGAGGATCTCGTGCGGCCGCGCCCGGCCGGTGGCGAGCAGCCACGCGATGCGGTGGGTCAGCACCCGGGTCTTGCCCGAGCCGGCGCCCGCCACGATCAGCAGGGGCGCCCCCGTGTGGGTCACCGCGGCTGCCTGCTGCGGGTTGAGCCCCGCCACGAGCGACTCGGGAGTGTGCGTCGGCGCGGCCGGCCGGGCGTCCTGGCCCCAGGCCTCGGGGTCCGCGGCCGCGCGCGTGACGGCCGGGGGCACGAGCCCGGGCAGGGCGGTCTCCGGGTCCGCCGGGCGGCGGGTGCGGTCGAGGTTCAGGGGCGTGCGTCCGAGCGCGGAGAAGAGGTCAGCCATGGCGGACCCAGTCTAGGCGTGGCCCCGGACGCGACAGCGGGCGCCGCCGTCGTCTCCCCTGCCCCGCCCTACCCGTCCGCACTTTCGAACGTGATGTGGGGCCTATCTCGCGTTCGAAAGTCCCCATGAGCCCGATTTCACGTTCGAAAACCGGCGGGAATCGACCGGCCCGCTATGGTCTTCTGGGCGTTCCGCGCGATGTGGCGGCGGAGCCCCCTTCCCCCGCCCCGCCACGCCACCCCGGAGCCGCCATGTCCACCACTCCGACCCCGCCCGTGTCCCACGGGTCCACCCCCAGCCGGATGACCTGGATGGACGCGATGCGAGGATTCGCCGTACTGCTGGTGATGTTCACCCACACCTACACGATGCCGCAGGGACTCGACGCGGCCTTCAGCTCCGTGGCGTTCGCGAACGTGGCGCAGGTGTTCCAGTCGTGGCGGATGCCGATGCTCATGTTCCTGTCCGGCGTCCTGCTGCCCCGCTCGGTGTCCAAGCCGCTGGGCACGTACTACCGCGGCAAGGCGGAGCGGATCCTGTGGCCGTTCCTCGTCTGGATGGTCGTCCTGGCGCTGGCCACGGGCGGGCCCGGATCCCTGCTGTCCATCGAGTTCTGGCGCGGCGGCGCGTGGCACCTGTGGTTCCTGTGGGTGCTCATGCTCTGCTACCTCATCGGCCCGGTGATCCGTCGCGTCCCGGCGCTGGTGGTCGCCGTCGTCCTGTTCGTCCTGCTCCTCGAGTTCGTCAGCGGCCCCCGCCACTGGGTGCGCCCTCTGTACTGGGGCGTGTACTTCTTCCTCGGTGCCGCCTCCGCGCGACTGCTCCCCCGGATCCGCACGGCGCCCGCCGCCCTGGGCGTGATCGCGGTGATCCTCATGGTGCTCACCGTGACGGCCACGCGCACCGGCGCGCTCGTGGTGGCGGAGCGCCAGCCCTGGTCCGTGTTCGCCGCGCTGCCGGGGATCCTCGTGGTGCTGTGGCTCGGCCCGCGCCTGCCCCGCCTGCCGTTCCTCGAGTTCTGCGGCCGCCGCTCGATGGTCCTCTACGTCGCCCACATGCCGGTGCTGATCCTGGCGGTGGCGGCCTTCCGCGACCTCGCCGCGGTCCGCCCGGTCGACTTCTACGTGGCCATCGCGTCGTTCACGTTCCTCGTCCCGCTCGCCCTCGCGCTCGGCTACCGACGGGTGCGCTGGCTCTTCGAATTCCCGACGGCGGGACGCGTCCGGGCGCGGCCACGCACCCGGGTCTCGGCGTCGGAGGCGGCGGACGCCGTGCCGGCACAGACCGCCGAGCCCGCCCCGACGACGGCGCCCCTGTCGGTCGTCGAGCCGGCGTCCGAGCCGCAGCCCACCGCGGGGCCGGCCCCGGCCACCGAGCCGGCGGCCGACGCACCCGTCCGGGTCCCCCGCCCGCGGCCCCGCCACGCGGACTGAGCCGCCCCCGACTCGACCCCGCCCCCCACCCCACCCCACCCCACCCCACCCGCACTTTCGAACGTGATGTGGGGCCTATCTCGCGTTCGAAAGTCCCCATGACCCCCATTTCACGTTCGAAAGTGGGAAGGGCTGGACGCGCTGGGCGGCGCGGGGCCGGACCGGCTCGGCCGGTCTGGGAGGATGGACCGCGGAGGTGCCCCGTGTCCCAGAAGTCCCGCAAGTCCCGTCCGCGTCCGTCGCGGCCCGCCGCGCGCCCGGTCGCCGAGTCCCCGCGCTCCCGCCCCACGCTGCGGGACGTCAACGTCCGGGAGGACCTCGCCACGGCCGCTGAGCGCGAGGGCAGCCCCGCGATCCCGGTCAGCGCGCTGATCGTGACCACCCTGCTCGTGGGCGCGTACCTCCATCTGCTGGTGCTGCAGCAGATGACCCAGCTCAGCGGCGGCCTGGCGATGCCGGACTCCCTGCTGTTCTACGGGCAGGACCACATCCGCGCGCTCTCCGCGGTCATGGACGAGGACGCCCGCGGCCAGCTGAACTGGGTGCACAAGACGGCCGGCGTGATCTTCCCGATCGCCGTGGCGCTGACGGTCACCGCGGTCGGCGCGTGGCGCCTGCGTCCCGCCGAGGCCAAGTGGGTCGTCTTCGGGCTGGGCGTGCTGTTCGCGGTCGTGGACATCTGCGAGAACATCGCGATCGAGCAGGCCATCGCCGCCGGCGGCCCGGGCGCCGGCCTGGCCGCCGCCCTGACGCTGACCCGCTGGGTCCTGCTCGCGCTGCTCACGCTGGCGGTGGCCGTGATGCTGTGGGCCGGGCGGCGCCGTCGTCGTGGTCCCGCCGCGCGGGAGGCCTGAGGGGCTCGGCTAGACTCGCTCACCGGACCGACGCACGGTCCGCGCCCCAGTAGCTCAGTTGGATAGAGCGACCCTCTCCTAAAGGGTAGGCCGTCGGTTCGATTCCGGCCTGGGGCACCTGGGCGGCCAGTCCGGCCGCCGCCTCATTCCGCGTCGGCGAACTGCGTGGTGTAGAGCTCCGCATACCGCCCGCCCGCCGCGAGCAGCTCTGCGTGCGTGCCGCGCTCCACGATCCGCCCGGCCTCGACCACGAGGATCTCGTCCGCGCTGCGCACGGTGGAGAGCCGGTGCGCGATCACGATCGCGGTCCGCCCGGCCAGCGCCTCCCCCAGCGCCTCCTGGATGGCCCGCTCGTTGGTGGAGTCCAGCGCCGCCGTCGCCTCGTCCAGCACCACGACGCGCGGGGCCGCCAGCAGCAGCCGTGCGATCGTCATCCGCTGCCGCTCGCCGCCGGAGAGGCGGTAGCCGCGCTCGCCGACCACGGTGTCCAGCCCGTCCGGCAGCGCCTCGACCACGGGGCGCAGGCGGGCCCGCTCGACGGCGTCCCACAGCTGCTCGTCCGTCGCGTCGGGGCGGGCCAGCGTCAGGTTGGCGCGCACGGTCTCGTGGAAGAGGTGGCCGTCCTGGGTCACCATGCCCACGGCCCGCTGCAGGTCCGCGAACGCGAGGTCCCGCACGTCCACACCGCCGATCTCGACGGCGCCGGAGGTGACGTCGTGCAGGCGCGTGACGAGCGAGGCGATGGTGGACTTGCCCGCACCCGAGGAGCCCACGAGGGCCACGGTGGCCCCGGCGGGCACGGCCACGTCGATCCCGTGCAGCACCTCCTCGCCGCCGCGCGTGTCCAGCACGGCGACCTCCTCGAGGGAGGCCAGGGACACCTGCTCCGCGGTGGGGTAGGCGAAGCGCACGTCCCGCAGCCGCACGGACAGGGGCCCCTCCGGCAGGGCCGCGGGCCGCGCGGGCTCCGTGATGAGCGGCTCCAGGTCCAGGACCTCGAACACGCGCTCGAAGCTCACGAGCGCGCTCATGATCTCCACGCGGGCGTTCGCCAGCGCGGTCAGGGGCGCGTACAGCCGGGTCAGCAGGAGGGCGAGGGTGACGACATCGCCGGCGTCGAGGGTGCCCGCGATCGCCTGGAGACCGCCCACGCCGTACACGGCCGCGAGCGCGAGCGCGGAGACCAGGGTGAGCAGCGTGGTGAAGACGGCCTGGCGCACGGAGATGTCCACGCCGGTGGCGCGCACGCGGTCCGCGCGGCGGGCGAACTCGGCGGACTCGGCGGCGGGACGGCCGAAGAGCTTGATCAGGGTGGCACCGGGAGCGGAGAACCGCTCGGTCATCTGGTCGCCCATCGCCGCGTTGTGCCCGGCCCGTTCGCGGGACAGGCCCGCCAGCTTCGAGCCGACCGCCCGGGCCGGCACCAGGAACAGCGGCAGCATCACGAGGGACAGGACGGTGACCTGCCAGCTGGTGGCCACCATCACGCCCAGGGTCAGCGCGACGGACACCACGTTCGCGACGACGCCGGAGAGCGTCCGCGAGATCGCCGACTGCGCCCCGATCACGTCGTTGTTCAGGCGCGAGACGAGCGCGCCGGTGCGGGTGCGCTGGAAGAACGCCACGGGCATGCGCTGCACGTGGTCGAACACGGCGGTGCGCAGGTCGTAGATGACCCGCTCCCCCAGCCCGGAGGAGAGCCACTTGGTGAACACGGACAGGGCCGCGTCGAGCACCGCCACGAGGGCGATCAGCAGGGCCAGCCGCACCACGAGCCCGCGGTCCGCACCGCCGGTGATCGCGTTGACGACGTCGCCGGCCAGCACGGGCGAGGCCACGCCGAGCACCGCGCCCACGATGGACGCCGCGACGAACACGATCAGGCGGGTGCGGTACCGGCCCGCGAACGCGATGGTCCGGCGCACCGTGCCGCGGGCGAGGCTCTGCTGGGCGTCGGACTGCCCGTGGGTCATCCGCATCATGGACATCCGTGCCGCTGACTCCATGCTCATGGGCCCCTCCGCTCTCTCGACCGTTCGAGAGTCTAGGAACCGCCGGGGACGGGCGGGCGCGATTCCGCTTCCGGCGTCAGGCCGCCAGGCGCAGGTAGTCCCGCCACGCCTCGGCGGGCCGCTCCAGCTCGCGGATCCGCCACTGGGCCCCGCGCGGGCGCACCGGCTCCACCCGCAGCCGCCAGCCCAGGGCCTCGAGTGAGCGGTCCGCCTTGGCCCCGTTGCAGCGCAGGCAGCAGGCCACGAGGTTCTCCCACGTGTTCTCGCCGCCCCGCGAGCGCGGCCGCACGTGGTCCACGGTGGTGGCGTGGGCGCCGCAGTAGGCGCAGCGGTGTCCGTCCCGGCGCAGCACGCCCTTGCGAGAGACCGGGGTCGCGTCCGTGTGGGGCACCCGGATGTACTGGTGCAGCAGGATCACGAGGGGTCGGCCCCACGCGCGGGTGGGGCTGCGCATCGGGTCCCCGGCGTCCTCGAGCACGCTTGCCTTGCCGGTGGCCACGAGCAGCAGCGCTCGGCGGTCGGAGACGACCGAGAGGGGTTCGTAGCCGGCGTTGAGGACGAGTGTGCGCATCGGGGGCCTCGAGAGCGTGGGGACACAGGGGGCGTCGTGTCCCCACGCTAGACGCGGGTGCATCGGCGCGCCGCGTGTCGTCTGCGGTGGCGGAAGAGGTTCACCGGCCCGTCACCGGGCCATCACGCGCCCGTCACGCACGACGGCGGCGCGCCGCGTCTCAGCCGTCGAGGCGCTCGACCCACACGTGTGCGGCCGTGGCCGCGGCCAGCTCGAGGGCCCCGCCGTCCGCGGCCGCGCCGTCCTCCGCCTCGCCCTCGACCCGGATGTACCCGGCGTCGCGGGCGGCCTCGGCCCGCACCACGCGGCCGGGGGTCACGCCGGCGCCGGCCAGCTGGGCCAGCAGGTCGGGGTCGGTCTGCACACCCTCGGCCAGCCCGCGGACGCGGAACCGGCCGGCGGTGGCGGCCTCCTCGGAGAGCCGGGTGCCCGCCAGGCCCATGTCGCGGCTCCAGTCCTCGGCGGAGGCCTGCTCGGGCCGGGGCGGGATCGGGGTGCCGTAGGGGGTCTCGGTGGGGTTCTCCAGCAGCGTGAGCAGGCGACGCTCCACCTGGTCGCTCATCACGTGCTCCCAGCGGCAGGCCTCCTCGTGGACGAGCTCCCACTCGAGGCCGATCACGTCCGCGAGCAGGCGCTCGGCCAGGCGGTGCTTGCGCAGCACGGACACGGCCCGTTCACGGCCCGCCACGGTCAGCTCCAGCCGGCGGTCCATGCCCACGTGCACCAGCCCGTCCCGCTCCATGCGGGCCACGGTCTGGGAGACGGTGGGGCCGGAGTGCTCCAGTCGCTCGACGATGCGGGCGCGCAGCGGGGGGATGCCCTCCTCCTCGAGCTCGAGGATCGTGCGCAGGTACATCTCGGTGGTGTCGATCAGATCCGTCATGGCGCGTCCTCTTCCCTCGGGCTCTTCGTCCCGGACATCCTAGCGAGGCGTGAGTCACGTGGAGGGCCGGTGGTCCCGGGCGCGGGAGAATGGGCACGACCCGCGACCCCGAAGCGTCAGGAGCACGCATGACCTCCCCCGCCGAGATCACCATCCCCCAGGACCTGCTGCCGGCCGACGGCCGCTTCGGCGCCGGCCCGTCCAAGGTCCGCCCCGAGCAGCTGAGCGCGCTCCAGGACGCGGCCGGGCTGCTCGGCACCTCGCACCGCCAGAAGCCGGTCAAGGACCTCGTGGCGCGCGTCCGGTCCGGCGTCGCCGAGCTGTTCTCGGCGCCGGAGGGCTACGAGGTGATCCTCGGCGTCGGCGGCTCCACCGCGTTCTGGGACGCGGCCGCCTTCAGCCTGGTCCGCGAGCGCGCCCAGCATCTGAGCTTCGGCGAGTTCGGCTCGAAGTTCGCCAAGGCCACCGACCAGGCGCCGTTCCTGGCCCCGTCGGACATCCGCACCTCCGAGCCGGGCACCCGCCCCGAGCCGGAGGCCGTGGCCGGGGTCGACGTGTACGCGTGGCCGCACAACGAGACCTCCACCGGTGTCATGGCGCCCGTCGTCCGCCCCGCGGGCATCGACGAGGACGCCCTGGTCGTGGTCGACGCCACCTCGGCCGCGGGTGGCCTGCCGGTGGACGTGTCCGAGGCGGACGTGTACTACTTCGCGCCGCAGAAGAACTTCGCGTCCGACGGCGGCCTGTGGCTCGCGCTGTTCTCCCCGCGGGCCCTGGCGCGGGTCGCGGAGATCAAGGAGTCCGGTCGCTGGATCCCGGCGTTCCTGGACCTCGCCACGGCCGTGGACAACTCCCTCAAGGACCAGACCTACAACACGCCCGCGCTGGCCACGCTCGTCATGCTGGACGCGCAGCTGCGCTGGATGAACGGCCAGGGCGGGCTGGACGCGATGACCGCCCGCACCGCCGACTCCTCCTCGCGCGTGTACGCGTGGGCCGAGGCGTCGTCCTTCGCCACGCCCTATGTGGCCCGGCCGGAGGACCGCTCCGCCGTGATCTGCACCGTCGACTTCTCCGACGACGTCGACGCGGCGGCGGTCGCCCAGGTCCTGCGCGCCAACGGCGTGGTGGACGTGGAGCCCTACCGCAAGCTCGGCCGGAACCAGCTGCGGATCGCGACCTTCGCCGCGACCGAGCCCGAGGACGTCGCGGCGCTGCTGCGCTGCATCGACCACGTGGTCGAGCGCCTGGGCTGAGCCGGGTCAGCCGCGGGCCGCGGCCTCGGGCGTCCCGTCCCCCTCGGCGTCGGGCGCCGGGGCGCCGGGCACGCGGCCCTCGGCCACGGCCTTCAGCCGCTCGCGCTCCTCCTCGTTCACGCGCTCGGCGTACGGCACCCACGGGGGTGCCACGAGCGAGCCCTCCCCCGCCATGAGGCCGGTCTCGCACACGGTGACCTGCTTGGCACGCGGGGCTCGGGCGATCGTCACGTACCAGAGCCAGCCCGCGTAGCCGGGCAGGCGGCACGCGAAGCGGTGGGTCAGGAGGCGGTCGTCGTCCACGAGCACGTCCACGTGCTCCCCCACCTCGTCCGGGGCGGCCAGCCCGGCCAGCCCGGCGCGGGCGGTGTCCACGTCGGCGGCGAGCAGCTCGTCGCGGCGCGGGGCCCGGCGGCGCGCGGGCGGCACGGCCGTCCGCTCCTCGGCGGGCTCGGCGTCGGGGCTCCGGTGGTCGACGCGCGGGGCGTCGTCGTGGGTGGTCATGGCTCAGGCCTCCAGGTCGTCGGCGACACGGCGCAGCACCTGCGCCATCTTCTGCGCCTGGGCGCGCTGGGGGTAGCGGCCGCGGCGCAGGCCGTTGGAGGCCTGGTCCAGCCACGTGATGAGGTCCTCCATGAGGACGGCCATCTCGGTGGCGCCGGGCCGGTGGTTGCGGACCACCGAGGGCGCGGCGTCGAGCACGCGCAGCGAGAGCGCCTGCTTGCCGCGGCGACCCTCGGCCACGCCGAACTCCACGCGGGTGCCTCCGCGCAGCTCGGTCACCCCGGCCGGCAGGGCCGAGGCGGGCACGTGGACCTCCTCGCCCTCGTCCGTCTGGGCGAACCCGAAGCCCTTGGTCGAGTCGTAGAACTTGATGCGTCCGGTGGGCATGTGCGTCACCTGCTCCTCGTCATGCGGGTCCTCCGCGTCGGGCCGGCGCCGCGGGGGCGGCCGTGCTCTCGTCTCGGGTCGGCGGGGTCCGGCACCGGCGTGGCGGTGCGCCGCGGCATCGGTGGGACCAGCCTGGCCGTGCGCCCGGAGGGGACGGCGGAGGACGTGGTCGTCAATGACCTCCCAGGATAGCCCGACTAGAGTGGCAGGCATGCCTCGGACCTCCACCCTCCCCGCCCCCGCGCCCGCCGACCACCGGGGCGGTCGTGGCGTCGTCCTGGTGCTGGGCGTGGCCGTGACGGCGGTGTCGGCCCTGGCCCTGGTGGCCCTGCTGGTCGCGTACTTCCTGGCCTGGCCGGCGTCCCCGGCGCTGTTCGCGCTCGCGCTGTTCGGCCTGCCCGTCGGCTTCGGCCTGATGCTGCTGCACGTGGTGCTGGGCGCCGTCCGGCGCTCGCGCCCCTGAGTCGCCGGGCCGACCACGCCCCGCGACATCCAGCGCCCTTTCAGGGTGTTCCCAGGTCGGAGCGGTTGACTGGGCGCCATGCAGCCTCAGAACCCCGAAGCACGCCTCCTGGTGGTGGACGACGAGCCCAACATCCGCGAGCTGCTCTCCACATCCCTGCGCTACGCCGGCTTCGAGGTCACGGCCGCGGCCAACGGCCGGGAGGCCCTGGACGCCGCCGAGGAGTTCCAGCCGGACCTGGCCGTGCTGGACGTGATGCTCCCGGACATGGACGGCTTCACCGTGACCCGCCGCCTGCGCGCCGCCGGCCGCCACTTCCCCGTCGTGTTCCTCACCGCGCGGGACGGCACCGAGGACAAGATCACCGGCCTGACGGTCGGCGGCGACGACTACGTGACCAAGCCGTTCTCCCTCGACGAGGTGGTCGCCCGCATCCGCGCCGTGCTGCGCCGCACCGCCTCCCTCGACGACGACGCGGCGGTGCTGCGCGTGGACGACCTCGAGCTCGACGACGACGCGCACGAGGTCCGCCGCGGCGGCGAGGTCGTGGAGCTCTCCCCCACCGAGTTCAAGCTGCTGCGCTACCTCATGATGAACCCGAACCGGGTGCTCTCGAAGGCCCAGATCCTGGACCACGTGTGGGAGTACGACTTCAACGGGGACGCCTCGATCGTCGAGTCCTACATCTCCTACCTGCGCCGCAAGATCGACGTCGGCGGCCGCGAGAAGATGATCCACACCAAGCGCGGCGTCGGCTACATGCTCCGCACCGCGGACAAGCGCTGACGTGCGTGCGCGGCTCGACGCCGCGGCGGCCCGCGCCCGCCATCCGCGCGCCTGGCTGAGGGGTGCGTGGCAGGGGCAGTCCCTGCGCACCAAGCTGGTTGTGATGATCGCGGCGCTCATGCTGGGCCTGGTCGCCGTGACCGCCCTGGCGACCGCGGCGCTGTTCCGCCAGGAGGCGGTGCGCCAGCTGGACGAGGACATGGCCGCCAACCGGGACACCGTCTCGATGTACCTGGCCAACGTCGCCCAGACCGGCGAGTACTACATGCCGCAGCTGCCCATCCTGCGCTTCTATGGCGTCGTGTGGGACAACGAGGGCGCGCGGGTCGTCCAGACCCCGGTGATGCTGGACGCGGACGAGCCGGCCCTGCCGGACCTCACTCCGGCCGAGGCCCGCGAGCGCGGCTCCGCCTCCTTCGAGGTGCCCGGCACACAGGCGGACTCGAGCGGCTGGCGCGTGCAGCTGTACGGGCTCAGCAGCGGCGACGGCACCATGGCCGTGGCCCTGCCCCTGCAGAGCGTGACCTCCTCCGTCGAGCGCGTCACCTCGATCGTCGTGACCATCGGCCTGCTCGCGACGGCGGGCACCGTGATCGTGGCCAACCTGGCGGTCCAGCGCGCGTTCCGCACCCTGAACCGCGTGGAGCGCACCGCCGCCAAGATCGCCGCCGGCGACCTGAGCCAGCGCGTGGAGAGCGCGGCACCCGACACCGAGGTGGGCCGGCTCTCCCGCTCCCTCAATGCGATGCTCGCGCACATCGAGTCCGCGTTCCGGGACAAGGAGATCTCCGAGGACAAGATGCGCCGCTTCGTGCAGGACGCCTCCCACGAGCTGCGCACCCCCCTGGTCACCATCCGCGGGTTCTCCGAGCTGTACCGGCACGGCGGGCTGCGCGAGGAGGAGGACGTCGCGGCCGCCATGGAGCGCATCGAGTCCGAGGCCACCCGCATGACCCGCCTCGTGGAGGACCTGCTCACCCTGGCTCGCCTCGACGAGCAGCGCCCCCTCGAGCACGCCCCGGTGGACCTGCTCATCCTCGCGATGGACTCCCTGATGGACGCCTCCGTGAACGCCCCGGACCGCAAGGTCACCCTCGTGGGCCCCGACGACGACCGGGCGGCCCCGGCGCCCATCCTCGGCGACGAGAACCGGATGCGCCAGGTGGTGGTGAACCTCGTGGCCAACGCCCTGCGCTACACCCCCGCCGGCACCCCCATCGAGATCGCGGTCGGCACCGTCGACCACCTCGGCGGCCAGGCCGGGGCGGACGGCGCGGGCCGCAGCTCCGTGATCGAGATCCGTGACCACGGGCCGGGCGTGTCCGAGGAGGACCGCGCCCGCATCTTCGAGCGGTTCTACCGCGCGGACACCTCCCGGCACCGCGAGACGGGCGGCACGGGGCTCGGCCTGGCCATCGTCGCGGCGATCGTGGCCCAGCACGGCGGCTCCGTCCGGCTGCTGGAGACCGAGGGCGGCGGCGCCACCTTCTCCGTCCACCTGCCGTGGGCACCGTTCGAGGACGAGGCGGACGAGGACGTCGAGGACGAGCGCCTGCCCGCACGGGACATCGACGACGACGCGGCCGGTCCGCCCACCGGCCCCCTCGCTCTGACCGCGCCGTCGGGCGCCGGCGCCAGCGCCGCGGACGCCGCCCGGAGCAGCCGCCTGCTGCGCGCGGCGGAGCGGTTCCGTCGCGCCTCGGCCGAGCGCCGCCGTCGGGCGTCTGCTCCTGCACAGGCGCCTCAGGCCGACGCCCCGTCCCCAGGCGAGGACGACCCGGCGGCGGAGCGGGACGCCCGTCCCTAGCGTGGTGCCCGGCGGCGCCCGCCGCCCATCAGCACTCGTCAGAGGGGACAGTCACATGAGCATCGTGCAGATCGACGTCGAGGACCTGCGGGCCAAGAGCGGGGCGGTGGAGGGCTCCATCGGCCGCCTCCAGGCGGAGGTGAGCACCATGGAGGCCAACCTGCGCCAGCTGCAGGACACCTGGCGCGGCCAGGCGGCCGCGAACTTCCAGGGCGTGCTCACCGAGTGGCGCGCCACCCAGCAGCGCGTGGAGGAGTCCCTGGCGGGCATCCGCCGCGCGATGGACGCCGCCGCCACCCAGTACCAGGACGCGGAGACCGCCAACGCCGCGATGTTCCGGTTCTGAGCGCCCGGAACGGACCGGGGTGCGGCCGGCTGGCCGCGCCCCGGTCCGTGCTTCCTAGAGTGGGGGCATGACCGTCCTGATCGACCCGCCCGCGTGGCCCGCCCACGGCACCGTGTTCTCCCACCTCGTCTCCGACACCTCCCTCGAGGAGCTCCACGCGTTCGCACGGGCGGCGGGGCTCTCGGAGCGGGCCTTCGACCGGGACCACTACGACGTGCCCGCGCACCGACGTGCCGAGCTCGTGGCCCGCGGGGCGGTGCCCGTCACCGGACGGGAGCTGGTGCGTCGGCTCGCCGCCTCGGGGCTGCGCGTGCCCGCCCGGAGCCGCGCCGAGAAGCGGGACGTCGTCCTCGCCCGGCGCTGGGCGCGGCTGTTCGAGGGCACGGCGGCGAGCCCGGATGCGGTGACGACGGCGGGACGCGATCTGCTGGCCCGCTGGGCGGAGCCGCATCGGCACTACCACGACCCGGCCCACCTGCTCGCCGTGCTCGAGTCCGTGGACCTGCTCGAGCGGGCGGGGGCGGAGACCGGGCCGGATCCGCGTGCGGTCCGCCTGGCCGCGTGGTTCCACGACGCCGTCTACGCCGGGGACCCCACCGCGCCCGCCGGCCAGGACGAGGCGGACTCGGCCGCCCTGGCCCGGGAGGTGCTCACCGATCCGCGGCTGGCCGTGCCGGCCGACGTCGTCGACGAGGTGGCACGCCTCGTGCTGCTCACCGCGGCCCATGACCCCGCCCCGCACGACGCGGCCGGGGCGGTGCTCTCGGACGCGGACCTCGAGGTCCTCGGCCGCTCCCCCGAGGCCTACGCCCGCTACGCGGCCGCGGTGCGGCGGGACTACGCGCACGTGTCCGACGCGGACTGGGCCCGCGGTCGCGGCGCGGTGCTGGACGCCCTGCTGGACGCCGGGCGGCTGTATCGGACCGCGCCCGGCCGAGCACGCTGGGAGGCCGCCGCCCGCCGCAATCTGGCGGCGGAACGAGCCGCGCTGTCGGCCTGAGCGGGGCGCCCCGGTGCCGGCCCGGGACGCGGCGAGGCCCGCCTCCCCGGACGGGGAGACGGGCCTCGCAGGCTGGGCGCCCGAACGGGTCGGGCCGGCTCAGCGGCTGATCACATCATGCCGCCCATGCCGCCCATCGGGTCCATGCCCTCGGCGCCGGCGGTGGCCTTCTCGGGCTTGTCCGCGACGACGGCCTCGGTGGTCAGGAACAGGCCCGCGATGGACGCGGCGTTCTGCAGGGCCGAGCGGGTCACCTTCACCGGGTCGTTGATGCCGGCGGCCAGCAGGTCCTCGTACTCGCCGGTGGCGGCGTTCAGGCCGTGGCCGTCGTCGAGGGTCTTGACCTTGTCCGCCACGACGCCGGGCTCCAGGCCGGCGTTGAAGGCGATCTGCTTCAGCGGGGCCTCGATGGCGACCTTCACGATGTTCGCGCCGGTGGCCTCGTCGCCCTCGAGCTGCAGGCCGCCGAACGCCTTGGCGCCGGCCTGGATCAGGGCCACGCCGCCGCCGGCGACGATGCCCTCCTCCACCGCGGCCTTGGCGTTGCGCACGGCGTCCTCGATGCGGTGCTTGCGCTCCTTGAGCTCCACCTCGGTGGCCGCGCCGGCCTTGATGACGGCCACGCCGCCGGCCAGCTTGGCGAGGCGCTCCTGCAGCTTCTCGCGATCGTAGTCCGAGTCGGTGTTCTCGATCTCGGAGCGGATCTGGGCCACGCGGCCGGCGATCTGCTCGGCGTCGCCGGCACCCTCCACGATGGTGGTCTCGTCCTTGGTGATGACCACCTTGCGGGCGGTGCCCAGCAGGTCGAGGGTCGCGTTCTCCAGGGACAGGCCCACCTCGGAGGAGATGACCTGGCCGCCGGTGAGGATGGCGATGTCGGCGAGCATGGCCTTGCGGCGGTCACCGAAGCCCGGGGCCTTCACGGCCACGGACTTGAAGGTGCCGCGGATCTTGTTGACCACGAGGGTGGCCAGGGCCTCGCCCTCGACGTCCTCGGCGATGATCAGCAGCGGCTTGCCCGACTGCATGACCTTCTCGAGGATCGCCACCATGTCCTTCACGGAGGAGATCTTCGAGTTGACGATGAGGATGTAGGGATCCTCGAGGACGGCCTCCTGGCGGTCCGCGTCGGTCACGAAGTAGCCGGAGATGTAGCCCTTGTCGAAGCGCATGCCCTCGGTGAGCTCGAGCTCGAGGCCGAAGGTGTTGGACTCTTCGACGGTGATGACGCCCTCCTTGCCGACCTTGTCCAGGGCCTCGGCGATGAGGGAGCCGATCTGCTTGTCCGCGGCGGAGATCGAGGCGGTGGCCGCGATCTGGTCCTTGGTCTCGATCTCGCGGGAGGCGGAGAGCAGCTCGGAGGTGACGGCCTCCACGGCCTTCTCGATGCCGCGCTTCAGGGACAGCGGGTCGGCGCCCGCGGCCACGTTGCGCAGGCCCTCGCGGACCAGCGCCTGGGCCAGCACGGTGGCGGTGGTGGTGCCGTCGCCGGCGACGTCGTCGGTCTTCTTGGCGACCTCCTTGACGAGCTCCGCGCCGATCTTCTCGTACGGGTCCTCGAGCTCGATCTCCTTGGCGATGGAGACGCCGTCGTTGGTGATGGTGGGGGCGCCCCACTTCTTCTCCAGCACCACGTTGCGGCCGCGGGGGCCGAGGGTCACCTTCACGGCGTCGGCCAGGGTGTTCAGACCCTTCTCCAGGCCGCGGCGGGCCTCTTCGTCGAATGCGATGGTCTTGGCCATGTGCAGGTCCTTTCTGGACGTCGGCTTCCTACTGCTGGTGGCTGACCCGCGCCGATGCCCGCGACGGACGGCCCCTGGGGGCCTCACCGGTGGACAGGTCCTCCTCCACGGCGCCGGGCCGACCGGGGTACGGCTGGCAGTCGCGCCTTCGGAGTGCTAACCCCATTATGAGCACTCGCACCGGGAGAGTGCAAAAGGTCTGCGGTGCGGGAGGCCGCCCTTCCGCCGACGGCGGACGGCCCCCGGCAGCGCGCCTCGGGAGGCGCCCCGCCGGGGGCCGTGAGCGGTGCGCGGCCGGCACGGCCGCGCGACGGGCGGATCAGCCGGTGACGACCACCGCGACGCCGTTCACCTGCAGGTTCGGGGTCTGCATGACCGGGAAGCCGAGCTCCTTGCCGACCGCCTCGGCGGCGGCCTTGTTGGCCGAGCCGTTGTACAGGACGGTGGAGGACTGGATGCCGTAGCCGCTCCAGTTCTTCGCCTCCACCGAGGTGTAGCCGGCACTCGTGAGCCGCTGCGCGTAGGAGGCGGCGAGTCCCTGGGTGCGGGTCGCGTTGTACACGGTGACGTGGGTGCCGCGCACGGCCGCGGACTGCGCGGCCGCACGGGAGCTCGACGCGGCCGAGGACTGTGCGGCTGCACGAGAGCTCGACGCGGCCGCCGACTGTGCGGCCGCACGGGAGCTCGACGCGGCCGCGGCCTGCGAGCGCGAGGCCTCCGCCGCGGCGGCGGAACGGGACGCCTCGGCGGCCGAACGGGACGCGGCGGCGCGCGAGGACTCCGCCGCCTGGGCGGCCGCCGACCGAGACGCCTCGGCGGACTGCGCGGCGGCTTCGGAACGCGAGGCCTCCGACGCCTGTGCCTCGGCGGCGGCACGGGACGACTCGGCGGCCTCGGCGGCGGCCGCCTCCTGCGCCGCCCGCGAGGACTCGGCCGCGGCCGCGGAGCGGGACGCCTCCGCCGCGTCCTCGGACGGGGTGGCGGACTCGGACGCGGATGCAGTCGACGCCGGCGCGGAGGACGCCGAGGAGGACACGGACGAGGCCGACGTCGACGGCGCGGCAGCCGGGGCCGTCGTCGAGCTCTCGGCGGCGACGGGCGCGGAGCGGTCGCCGGTGAGCCACGGCAGGACGACGCCCACGAACAGGCCGGCGAGCAGGACGAGGCCGGCCACCCAGAGCAGCGGGCTCAGGCGGCGACCCCCGCCCGTGGCGGTCGCGCCGGCGGCGGCGAAGGACTCGCGGTGCGCGCCGCGCTGGTCCGTGTACTCGGGGACCTCGTCGAAGCGGTCGGGCTGGTAGGCCATGGGTCAGTTCTCCTGGCGGGAAGCGGGCGTGGACGGCGCCGGATCCGCGGGTCCCCTCCGGGCCCGGCTGCGGGTGCCGCGCCTGCGCAGCAGCCGCGTGACCAGCAGGGGTCGGTAGGCCAGGGCGGCCTCACGGTCCAGCAATCCGTTCAACACCTGATAATAGGCGGTCGGAGACAGCCCCAGACGCTCGCGGACGGCGTGGTCCTTGGCCCCGCCGTACCGCCAGGTGGCGGCCTCCAGGTCCAGGACCGCACGCTCCAGGTCCGTCAGCTCGTCCCGCCGCGCCCGCGCGCGGGCACCCTCGTCCGGGGCCGGATCGGGCGAGACGGGCGTGGGGTGGGACATGGCGGCCACTGTACCCACCCGGTCTACCCTCGGGGCATGGAATTCATCGCGCCCCTGGATCCGGGCTGGGAGGCGGCCCTCGCCCCGCAGGCCGCCGCGTTCGAGCAGGTCGGCGAGCGGCTGCGGGCCCGCCGGGCAGCCGGAGAGCAGGTGCTGCCCGCACCGGAGCACATCCTGCGGGCGTTCCGCCAGCCGTTCGCGGACGTCCGCGTCCTCGTGCTGGGCCAGGACCCCTACCCGACGCCGGGCCATCCGATCGGCCTGAGCTTCGCGGTGGACCGCCACGTGAGGCCGCTGCCCCGCTCCCTAGCCAACATCCACCGGGAGCTGCACGACGACCTCGGCATCACCCCGCCCGCCCACGGCGACCTCTCCGCGTGGACGGACCAGGGCGTGCTGCTGCTGAACCGCGCCCTCAGCGTGCGGGCCGGCGCACCCGGCAGCCACCGCGGCCTCGGCTGGGAGCAGATCACGGAGGCCGCGGTGCGGGCCCTCTGCGCGCGCGGCACCCCCCTCGTGGGGCTGCTGTGGGGAGCCGACGCGCGGCGCATGGCGCCGCTGCTGACGGCGGCCGGGGCCGGCGTCGTGGAGTCCCCGCATCCCTCGCCCCTGAGCGCCCACCGCGGGTTCTTCGGCTCCCGGCCGTTCAGCCGGGTGAACCGGCTCCTCGAGGTGGCCGGCGCGGATCCGGTGGACTGGCGCCTGCCCGACTGAGCCGGGCCGCCGGTCAGCCGCGCTGATGCATCACGAGCTCGGTGGGCAGCAGCGTGCCCATCCGGTCGGTGATCGGCTTGGCCAGGGTGTTGCCGAAGGCGACGCCGGCCGCGATCGCCACGACGATGACCGCGGCGTTGAAGAGTCCCTCGACGCCCAGCAGCGTGGCCCCGGTCTCCACGGTGAACCCGTAGACGGACCGGAACATGGTGAGTCCGGGAAGCAGGAACAGCATGGACGGCAGGACGATCACGAGCGCCGGGGCCGCGAGCCGCTGGGCCACCAGGCGGCCGAGGAACCCGACCGCCGCCGCGGCGACCGCGGGCACCAGCCGGTCGCTGACCCCGATCTGCTGCGCTGCCAGGTACGCGCCGAAGCCGGCCCCGGACACGAGACCGCAGGCCAGGATCTGGGGCCACCGCGACTGCTCCACCACCGCGTCCGCCATGCCCGCGGCCACCACGAGGCCCAGCAGCAGCAGCGGCGGATAGCTCAGCGTCCCCGCCTCGGCCAGGTCCAGCTGTTCGAATCCCACGAGATCCCCGATGCCCACGGCGATCATGATCCCGGCCATCACGCCGGCGAACACGAGCAGCGCGGAGAGGAAGCGGCCCGCCGCGGTCACCGGGAAGCCGTGGATGGCGTCCTGCACCGCGGTGACGAACCTCGCCGTGGGCAGGAGCATCATGATGCCGCCGGCGATCACCAGCGCCGGGTTGACCGGCAGGTCGAGGGCGTAGGCCATCAGCGCGATCACCGTGGCCGTGATCGCCCCGAACATGGTGGAGAAGATCTCCGGGAAGCGCGCCTTGTCCGCCTGGACCTTGAGCCAGAAGACCAGCCAGGTGGAGACCATGCCCAGGGCCGCGCCTGTCCAGGTCCCCCCGATGAACGGCACGAAGCAGGCCACGAACACGCCGGAGAAGAGGACCTCGAAGACGGCGGGGAACGGCTTGGGCTGATGCCGGATCTCCACGAGCCGGCGCTGGGCCTCGGCCCGGTCCACCTCGCCCGCGGCGATCTCCTCGACCAGCCGGTGGACGGCCACGAGCCCCTCGAAGTTCACCGAGGACGAGCGGACCACCCGCTGGAGGGTGAACGGTGCCTCGCCGCGTGAGGAGTCGGGCGCGTAGTTCAGGGAGATGGACTGGTTGGTCAGGTCCACCTCGGTCTCGAGGATCCCGTAGGCCTGTGTGGCCACGATGATCGAGGTCTCCACGTCCAGCGAGGCCGCGCCGAAGCTGAACATGGTCTCGCCCAGCTTGAGGGCGAAGTCCAGGGTGGTGCGGGCCTCGAGGGCCTGCGCCTCCGCGCGGCGCTGCTGCAGCGTGGAGCGCATGCGGCGCCCGTACGGCGAGGAGTGCAGGCGGTCGGCCAGCACGAGCGCCTGCGTCGGCAGGTTCTCGACGAAGACCTCGCGGGAGCGCCGGCCGCGCCGACGCCCGCGCTTCTCGGGCGGGCCCACGGGGACCACCGGGTCCGGGACGGTGATGTCTGGCGCGGGGATCACGTCCGGGGCGGGCAGGGCCCCGTCGGCCTCCGCGGGGGCCAGGACGGAGGTGGGCACCTGCTCGGACAGCGGCGGCTCGGTCAGGGGCGCGTCCGCGGTCGGCTCCGGCAGCGTCTCCGCCTCCGGCTCGGCCGATTCCTCTGGCTCCGGCTCCGGCGCCGGGGCCGGATCGGCGGCGGCGGGGCGGACCACGGGCGGCAGCGGTTCGGTGGGCTCGACGGCGACCGCGGCCGGGTGGGCCGATTCCGCCGGGTCGAGGTCGAGCAGGCCGGGGTCCTCCGGGTCGAGGTCGCCGGCAGCGGCGGCGTCCTCGGCACCGGCCGGGCGCAGCACGGGGATGAGCGTGGGGACGGCCGGGGGCTCCGCGATGCGGGGGTCGAACCGCGCCGGCTCCTGGGTGCCCTCCTGCTCCATGCGGCTCACCCTCTCCTTCCGTATGCGGGCGCTGGACGCGCCACGGCGGTGGGCCGAGCCCCGCCGCGCGTCCATCCAACCACGCCGACGCCTCCTCCGCCGGGGCCGACGGCGCCGCGGCCCGGGAACGCGAAAGGGCCCTCCCGGAGGAGGGCCCTGCTGTGGTGGATCTTACTGGACTCGAACCAGCGACCTCTCGCGTGTGAAGCGAACGCTCTAACCAACTGAGCTAAAGATCCGGGCGTCGCCCCATGGGGGTGACAACTCGAAGAACGATACCTCAGGCGGCGCCGCCTGTCCACCCGGACGATGGCCGCCCCGCGCGCGGCGGAGCGGCCATCGAGAGCCGAAGGGCGGTCAGCGCGCGGTCACGGCGACCTCGTCGATGCGGAACGTCGTGGCCGCGGAGGAGTCCTCCGTGCCGCGGAAGCGCAGCGTCACGGTCGTGCCCGCGAAGCGGGACAGGTCCACGGTGCGCGTGGCGTAGCCACCCTTGTCCAGATTGGAGTGCGAGGCGACGGTGTATGTGCCGGTGGCGCCGGTCACGACCTGGACGTCCAGGAGATCGTAGGAGCGGGAGGCGGTGGTCTCCGCGGTGTCCACCTGCAGCGCATAGGTCAGCGTGGCGCCGGAGGCCGGCACGGTGACCTTCTGCTCGACCGTCGCGGTGTTGCGGCGGCCCACGCCGTTCAGCTGGGCGAAGGCCTGACCCGAGGCGGCCTTGGCCGCGTCGGTGCGCACGAAGCCGGTCGGGGTGCCGGTCCAGCCGGTGCTGCCGGACTCGAAGCCGCCGTTGACGATCAGCGAGGCCACCGGAGCCGGCCCGGGCTCCGTCTGGGCGCCGCCGAGGGAGGAGACCGCCGCGGAGGCGTCCGCCAGGCCGGCGCCGCAGCCCGCGGAGCAGGTCACCGGCATGGAGCGGGCCGTGGACCTGAGGGTGGACTCGACCTGGGCCGGGGTGAGGCTGGGCTGCGCGGCCAGCAGCAGGGCGGCCAGGCCCGCGACGTGCGGGGTGGCCATCGAGGTGCCGTTGTAGGCGGCGTGGCCGGCCGTCGTCGGGGTGGTGGCGCCGTTGTTCACGGTCGAGATGATGTTCGCACCCGGGGCGGTCACGTCCACGGCGGAGCCGTAGTTCGAGAACGAGGCGCGGGCGCCCTGCGAGGTGGAGGCGGCCACCACGATGGTGTTCTGGCAGTTGGCCGGGCGCACATTGGCGGCGGGCTGGTTCTCGTTGCCCGCGGCCACGACGACGGGCACGCCGCGGGAGACTGCCGCGTTGATCGCGTTCTGGTAGGTGGTGCCGCACATGCCGGAGCCACCGAGGGACATGTTGATGACGTCCGCCGGGTTCGGGTTGGCCGGCACGCCCGCCACCGTGCCGCCGGCAGCCCACACGACCGCGTCGGCGATGTCGGACAGCGAGCCGCCGCACTTGCCGAGCACGCGGATCGGCTGGATCTTTGCGTTCGGCGCCACACCGACGACGCCCTGGGAGTCGGCCACGGCCGCGACGGTGCCCGCCACGTGGGTGCCGTGCCACGAGGAGTCGGAGGCGCCGGCGGTGCCGCACTCGCCGGCGGCGTACCAGTCGCCCTCGTCACGCGGATTGGAGTCGCGGCCACCGCCGTCACGTGCCGCCGCGCTGTCGGAGATGAAGTCGTAGCCGGGCACGACGTTGCGGTCGAGATCCGGGTGGGAGGTGATGCCGGTGTCGATGACGGCCACGGTCGCACCGGAGCCCGTCGTGCGATCCCACGCCCCGGGGACCCGCATGCCGTGGGTGCCGGTGAAGCCCCACTGCTGCGAGTAGAGGGCGTCCACGGGGCTCAGGCCGGTGGCGGTGAGGATCGCGTCCGGCTCCACGGCCTCGACCGCCCCGGAGGCCTTCAGGTCGGCCATGAACTTCGCGGACTCGGCCTGATCCAGCTTGCGGTCCGCCGTGATCACGCGGGAGCCGAGCGCGGTCTCACGCAGCTCCTTCACGGAGACGCCGGCCTCCTTCGCGGCCTTGCCCCAGGCGTTCGCGCGGCCCTTCGCGTGGGCGTTGGCGGCGGTCTCCTTGTAGGTGACGATGAAGGAGTCGTAGCCGTCGGCGTTCGGGTCCTCGACCTGCGCCGCCGCCAGGGGCGAGGCGACGGTCGGGCTGGCTGCCGGTGCGGCGGGGGCGGCGCCGGAGGGGGCCGCGAGCGCGGGGGACGAGGTCAGCGTCCCGCCGGCGAGGACGGCGCCGGCCACGAGGGCGCCGATGCGGCGGCGGGTGCTGCGGGGTGTGGAGGACTGCACGGGATCTCCTCGGAGTTCGGGGCCACCGGATGCGGATGCCCGAGGGACTCGGGCCGGGGTGACTGAGATCACGGTAAGGTCACGATTCCGTCACGGCGAGGCCGCGGGCCGAAGTCTGGCGGATAGTCGAGGCATCTCTGGCGGTTCCGCCAGCCGGACCTGGCGGATGGCCTCGGACCGGCACAGCGGAACCCCAGCGTCAGCCCACGCCGGACACGACGACGGCGCCGCGCCCTCCCGGCGGAGGTGCGCGGCGCCGTCGGGCCCGCGGTGGGGTGGAGCCCCCTGCCGGATTCGAACCGGCGACCTGCTGTTTACAAGGCAGCTGCTCTGGCCAGCTGAGCTAAGGAGGCCTGCGGCCGGCACCTGGGGGTGCCGCGGCCAGCCCTTCCAGCGTACAAGGCCCGGGCGGACGACGCGGGGCGCCCCCGTGTGGGGACGCCCCGCGGGCCTCGGCGCCGGGTCAGCCGGCGATCTTGGCGCCCGCCCAGTCGGTGAAGGTCTTGTCCTCGCCGTCGAGGGCCCAGTTCTTGCCGTCCACGAACACGGTCGGGGTGCCGGCCACGCCGGCGACGCGCGCCTGGCGGGTGGTGTGCTCGACCGCGGAGCGGAACGTGCCGTCCTCGACGCAGGAGGAGATGTCCACGCCGTGCTCCTGCGCGAGCTGGATGAGCGCCGCGTTGTCCAGGCCCTTGCCCTGGTGCTCGTCGTAGGCGGCGAACAGGGCGGTCACGAAGCCGTTGTAGGCCTCGGGCTTCTGGTCCGCCACGCAGTACGCGGCGTTGGCGGCGCGGGCCGAGTAGTTCTGGTTGTTCGGGGCGCTCAGGAAGTCCACCATCCGGTAGTCGACCGTGACCTCGCCCTGCTCGAGCCACTGCTCGATCTGCTCCGCGTTGGAGGACTCGAAGTCGGCGCAGTGCACGCAGTTGAAGTCCGCATAGAGCACGATCCGCGTCGGCTCACCGTCACCGCGGGCCTCCGTGTTCGGCAGGGTCTCGGGCTGGGAGCTCTCGGCCTGCTTCGGCACCTCGATCTTCGAGGGGTCGACCTCACGCTCTCCCGCGCCCTCCGCCAGGCCCGTGGCCGAGGTCAACTCGATGCCGCCCTGCTCGTTCGCCGCGGCCGGGATGGGGCCGGCGGCCGCGGCGTCGTCGCCGTTGCGGGTGAGCGCGAACGCGACGACGAGGCCGATCACGAGCACCGCCGCGAGGACCGAGCCCCAGATGACGCCGGTGCGGCGGCGGCGGTCCTTCCTGCGCTGCTCTTCCTGGATCTGGCGGGCACGCGCACGGGCGTCCGTCGCCGAGGTGTGCGAGCCTGACGTGTTCCGGGCCAAGGGTCCTCCTCGTGGGGCAGTCGGTCCGGGTCGAGCACCGGAGCCGGCGGGCAGCGGGCGCGCCGCGCCAGGCGAGCATAGCGGCCCTGTCTGGAAGGATCGTGACCATGGACACCGTCGAGACCCCCTCCCCCGTCGATCGACTGACCATCACGGGCGCCCCGTCGGGGGACGCGACCGAGGACCCGGCGACGTCTCTGCTCGCCCTGCCCTGGGCGCTCCCCCTCGAGACGTGGCCGCGGGAGGTGCTGGCGGCCCTGCCGCGGGGCATCTCCCGTCACGTGGTGCGCTTCGCCCGGATGGGCGGGGGCATCGTGGCGGTGAAGGAGACCACGGAGGAGCTCGCGTTCCACGAGTACCGGCTGCTGCGCCGGCTCGAGCGGAGCCCGGCGCCGTCGGTGGTGCCGGTGGCCGTGGTCACCGGACGCACGGAGGACGACGGCACGCCCCTGCCCGCCGCCCTCGTGACCCGGCACCTGCGCTTCTCCCTGCCGTACCGCGCCGTGTTCTCGGAGCGCCTCGAGCGCCGCACCCTCGTACGCCTCATGGACGCGCTGGCGACGCTGCTCGTGGAACTGCACCTCGAGGGGTTCTTCTGGGGTGACGTCTCCCTGTCCAACGTCCTGTTCCGGCGGGACGCGGGCGGGTTCGCCGCCCATCTGGTGGACGCCGAGACCGGCGAGCTCCGGGAGCGGCTGTCCAACGGCCAGCGCCAGCACGACCTGGACGTGGCCGCCGTGAACGTGGGCGGTGAGCTGCTGGACCTGCAGGCCAGCGGGCTGCTGGACCCGGAGGTGGACCCCGTCACCACGCCGGACCTGCTCGTGGCCTCCTACCGCCGGCTGTGGGACGAGCTGACCGGGCCCCTGCTGTTCCCCCGCGCCGAGCCGTGGCGCCTGGACCGCCGCGTCCGCCGCCTGCAGGAGCTCGGCTTCGAGCTGGCCGAGTACTCACTGCGCGCCGCCGACGCCCCCGGGATGATGATCGCCCGGCCCGTCGAGATCCACGCGGGCTACCACCGCCGTCGGCTGACCCGCCTCACGGGACTCGAGGTCCAGGAGAACCAGGCCCGCCGGCTGCTCGTGGACATCGAGGCCGCCCGCCGGGAGTGGGACCCGTACATGGACATCGAGGGCGCGGCGCACCGCTGGGTGGTGGAGGTGTTCGACCCCGTGGTCCGCTCGGTGCCCCTCGAACTGCGTGCCAAGCTCGAGCCCGCCGAGGTGATGCACCAGCTCCTCGAGCACCGCTGGTACCTCTCCGAGGCCCGCGGCCAGGCCGTGCCCCTGCAGGAGGTGGTGGACTCCTACGTGGACACGGTGCTGCGGGCCCGCCGCGACGAGGACGCGGTGGCGCTGCACCCCACGACCACCATGCTGCGCGCCGTCCCGCCCGCGGACGAGGACTGACGCCGCCCGCGGCTCAGCGGCGCAGGAGCAGGAAGCCGGGGGCCGGGACCGCCGCCGGCACCGTGCCGGGGCCGAGGGGGCCGTCGTCGCCGTGGCCGGCGAGGAGCTCGGCCCGCGTCAGGTCCGCGGGCACGGGCAGCGGCTCCGCGCCGAGGGCGACGAGCAGGACGACGTCGGCGTCCGCGCCGGCGCGGGTGAGGCGCACGTGGCGCCGGGCGGCGTCCACCTCGGCCCGGACACGGTCGCGACGAGGGTCGGTGAGCTGGGGCAGCGTGCGGCGCAGGCCGATCAGGGTGCGGTAGGCGGCGAGCACGCGCACCCCGCGGCCCTGGCCGTCCGCGCCGCCCGTGGCCTCCGCCCAGTCCAGCACCGCCGCGTCCCGCGTGGCGGGGTCCTGCGGGTCGGGGACGTCGGCCGGGTCCCAGCCGTGAGCGGCGAACTCGCGGCGTCGTCCCTGCCGGACGGCGTCCCCGAGCTCGGGTTCGCGGAACGAGGTGAAGAACGGCCACGGCGTCGACGCGGCGAACTCCTCGCCCATGAAGAGCATCGGCACGTGCGGGCCGGTCAGCAGCAGGGCGGCCTCGGCCGCGAGCGCACCCTCGGACAGGGCGGCCGCGGTGCGGTCGCCGCCGGCGCGGTTGCCCACCTGGTCGTGGTTCTGGATGCTGGCCACCCACGCATGGTTCGGGACGGCGTCCGGCACGGGGCGCCCGTGGTCACGGCTGCGGAACGTGGAGCGGGTGCCGTCGTGGAAGTAGGTGCGCTCCATGACCTTGGCCACCGCCTCCAGCGGGGCGAAGTCCGCGTAGTAGCCGTGGGTCTCCCCCGTCGCGGCCACGTGCAGGGCGTGGTGGACGTCGTCGTTCCAGGCCGCCGCGAGGCCGAGCCCGCCGGCCTGGCGGGGCAGCACCAGGCGCGGGTCGTTGAGGTCCGACTCGGCCAGGAGCGGCACGGGTCGGCCGGCACGGGCCGCGATCCCGTCCGCGAGCGCGGCCATCTCCTCGAGCAGGTGCACGGCGCGGGCGTCCCGCAGGGCGTGCACCGCGTCGAGGCGCAGCCCGTCCACGCGCATCTCCTCGAGCCAGAAGCGGACGTTGTCCAGGACGAACCGGCGCACCTCGTCCGAGTCGGCGCCGTCCAGGTTCAGGCCGTCGCCCCAGCCGGTGCCGCCCGGGCCCAGATAGGGCCCGAACACCGGCAGGTAGTTGCCGGAGGGGCCCAGGTGGTTGTGGACGACGTCCTGGACCACGCCGAGGCCGGCGGCGTGGGCGGCGGCCACGAAGCGGCGGTAGGCGGCGGGGCCGCCGTAGGACTCGTCGACGGCGAACCATGCCACCCCGTCGTAGCCCCAGTTCCGCGGGCCGGAGAAGGAGTTCACGGGCAACAGCTCGACGTGGGTGACCCCGAGGTCCGTCAGGTGCGGCAGGCGGGCGATGGCGGCGTCGAGGGTCCCCTCGGCCGTGAAGGTGCCCACGTGCAGCTCGTAGAGGACGGCGCCGCGTAGGCCGCCGCCCTGGGGCGCGGTCGGATCGGACTCCACCCCGGGCGGCCCGGCCCAGCCCTCGTCGGGCCATGCGACGGCGCGGCCGGCGACGTCGCGGCGGGAGGGCCCGTGGACCGTGTCGGGCTGGCGTCGGGAGCGGGGGTCCGGCACGGGGTCCGCCCCGTCCACGCGGTAGCCGTAGCCGGGGTCGGCCGGCGGCTGGGCGGCGTCGAGGCAGAGGGCGGCCAGCGGGTCCTCCGTGGGCGTCCACCAGCCTCCGGCGGCGGGGTCCATGGCCACGACGGCGGCGACGGGCCAGCGGTCCTCGGCGTCGTGCAGGGCGCCGGGCTCGGTGTCGACGAGGACGAGGTCGACGCTCTCGGCGTGCGGCGCCCATACGGCGTAGGGGACGGCGCGCGCGGCGTCGACGGCGGCCCGCTCGGCCGCGGCGGGGTCCACGGGGTCGGAGCCGATCGGGTGCAGGCCCGGGGCGGGGGCGTCGGCCGGACGGGGCTCGGTCACGGGGCGGTCCTCTCTCGGCGGTCGGACGGGGCGTGCGCCGGGACGAGCAGCGCGACGGGCAGGGTGCTGAGCAGTTCGTCGAGGCGCACGGCGCCGCGCGCGTCCGGGTGGACGGGGTGGCCGGTGACGGCGTCCTCCCACCGCCCCGCCGGCACGGTCACGACGGTCTCGCCCCAGCCGCCCGCGGCCGCCAGGCGGACGGGCCAGCGGGTGGCCACGGCGAGCGCCCCGCCCCGGTCGAACGCGATCGCGTGGTCGGCGGCGGGGCCGGAGACGTCGAGCGGGCGGTGGCCGGTGAACAGCTCGGGCCGGTCGCGGCGGGCGCGCAGCACCGCCGCGACGACGGCCAGCTTGGCGGCGGCGGGGTCGTCGAGGCCGGGTGTGTGGCCGGCGTCGAGGCGGTCCAGCAGGTCGGCCCGGGCCGCGAAGTCCACGGGGCGGCGGTTGTCCGGGTCCACGAGGGTGGGGAAGGGCACCTCCGTGCCCTGGTAGACGTCGGGGACGCCGGGGGCGGCGAGCTGGACGAGCTTGTGGCCGAGCTGGACCACGAGGCCGGGCTCGGCGATGCGGTCCGCGACGGCCTGCAGCACGCCCCGGGCAGGCCCCTCGGGGGAGGTGACGGCGGCGGCGAGCGCGGCGAGCCGGGCCTCGAACTCGGGGTCCTGGTCCGTCCAGCTGGTGGCCAGGGCCGCCTCGCGGGAGGCCTTCTGCAGGAACCCGAGGATCCGCTCCTCCTCCGGTGCGGTGCCGTCCGTGGGCCAGACGCCCACGATGGACTCCCAGAGCAGCCGCTCGGCGTCGGGGTGGCCGAGCGGGTGGAGGCGCGTCAGCTCGGCGAGCTCGGCGGCCCAGCGGTCGGGCTCCTCGGCGAGCACGGCGATGCGGGCGCGCACGTCCTCGCCGCGCTTGGTGTCGTGGGTGCTCAGGGTGGTCATGGCCGTCGGCCAGGCGGCCTGGCGCGCCTGCTGGGCGGAGTGGAAGTCGGCCAGGGACAGGGCGACGTGGGAGGGGTCTCCGCCGACCTCGTTCAGATTGGCCCACCGGGTGTACCGGTAGAAGGACCGGTCCTCGACGCCCTTGGCCATCACCATGCCGGAGGTCTGCTGGAACCGGCGGGCCACGGGCGAGTCCGGGTCGGTCAGCTCGGGCCGCAGGTCGCCGAGCACGTCGGCGAGGCCCGGCTCCGCCGCGGCCGCGTCCGCCAGCGCGCCCTCGAGCACGGCCAGGCCCACGGGCAGGTAGGTGCGGTACACGGGCAGGCGGGCGAGCACGGCGGCGAACGCGGCGGCCACGTCCTCATCCGGGTGGGCACCGAGCGCGTGCACGGCGCGGACCTCCCGGACCAGCCGGGCGGTCTCGGCCGCGAGGGAGCCGGTGGCCACGTCGTGCTTGGCCCGCACCACGGCCTCGTCCCATTCCCGACGACGGCGCGCGTCCTCGGCCGCATCACCCGCGGCCTCGGGATGCATGAAGACGCGTTCGACCTCGCCGAGCGCGTCGTAGCCGGTGGTCCCGTCCACGGGCCAGTCCGCGGGCAGCGCCTCGCCGGGCTCGAGGATCTTCTCCACCACGAGGTAGCCCTCCGGCAGGACGTGGGAGCGCAGGCGCCGCGCGTAGCCGGCCGGGTCCGCCAGGCCGTCCGGGTGGTCCACGCGCAGCCCGTCCACGAGCCCTTCTCGGACCCAGCGGGCGGGTTCGGCATGGACGGCGTCGAAGACCTCGGGCTCGTCCACCCGGACGCCCGCGAGCGTGGTGACGGTGAAGAAGCGGCGGTAGTTCAGCTCGGCGTCGCCGCGGCGCCAGCCGACCAGCCGGTAGTGCTGGCGGTCGTGCACGGCGCGGGCCAGGCGGGCCTGCTCCGCGGTCGGCTCCTTCGCCGGGTCCGCCGCCGCGAAGACCTCCGCGGCGCGCAGCCCGGTCTCCGCCTCGGCCGCCTCGAGCGATCCGGGGGCGAGGGGGTAGACGGTGTCCCAGTAGCGCAGACGGCCGCCCTCGGCGTCGACGACGAGACGGTCCAGTTCCGCGTCCGCGTCCCCGTCGGGACCGTCTCCCAGCACGGGGATGAGCAGGGACCCGTCGCCGGCCGGCCAGTCCACATCGAACCACGCCGCATGCGCCGCCTCGGGACCGTGGGTGAGCACGTCCCACCACGCCGGATTGGCCTGGGGCGTGGCCACGCCCACGTGGTTCGGCACGATGTCCACGAGCACGCCCATGCCCGCCTCGTGCGCGGCGCGCGCGACCGCGTCCAGTCCCTCGGCCCCGCCGCGGGCGGCGTCCAGCCGCGTGGGGTCCACGACGTCGTACCCGTGGTCGGAGCCGGGCTCGGCCTCGAGCAGCGGCGAGAGGTAGAGCCAGTCCACACCCAGGCGCCGCAGATAGGGCACGAGCCCGGCCACGGACTCCAGCGGCAGATCCGGGCTCACCTGGAGCCGGTAGGTGGACGCGGGGGCGGGACGGACGGTCGAGGTGCTCACGCGGCGACGCTAACAGAGGCCCCCGACGCGGCATCAGGCCCGACGGGCCGGGGCGGGAAGGTCAACGCGTCTCGACCGGACGGGCGAAGATGTCCTCCCCCACGACGGGCTCGCCCGAGGACTCCAGCAGGATCATCTCGTCGCGCAGCACGCTGCCGTCGGCCTGGGTCAGATCGGCCACGAAGCCGGGGCCGGACTGACGGATGCGGTCCACCGCGGTGTAGCCGTACTTCGCCTCGAGGTTGCCGCGGAACGCGTCCAGACCCTGGACGTGCAGGACGGCGCCCGTCGCGCCGAGGGCGACGGCGGCCGCGAGCGCGACAGCCCCGACCCCGCGCTGGGTGCGGGTGTCCTCGAGGAGCCCGATCTCCGGGTTGCGGCCGTGGGTCGCGGCGAAGCGCCGGTGCCGCCGAGCACGCCACAAGCCGACGACCACGAGCGTGCCGCCGACCACGAGGGTCAGTGAGGCCAGCCAGTAGAGGATCCAGGGAGTCACGAGGTCCACGTTCGCAAAGTCCATGCCCCAGTGTGACACAGGTCTCACTCCGGCGGGAGGGCGCGCGGCCGGTCGCGCCTCGTCAGGGCAGGCCGGCGCCCCGCGCCGCGGTCCACAGGCGGTGCCACTGCGCGGAGTCCATCGCCTCGGCCGCGGCAGCCGCCTCGGCGCACGCGGCGACGCGCTCCGGGTCCTGGGTGCCGATCACGGGCCGCACGCCCCACGGCAGGCGCAGCAGCCAGGCGAGCACCACGGCCTCCCGGCTGACGCCCAGCTCCGCCGCGACCTCGCCGACGACGCCGGCCGCGCCGTCGTCGCCGGAGCTGAACCGGCCCTGCCCCAGCGGACCCCAGGCCTGCAGCTCGATCCCCTCGGCGGCGCACACCGGGCCGAGGCGCCCGGCGTCGGCGTCCGCGGGGGCGTCCGGGTGGTTGGCGAGCACGACCGCCTCCACGAGGGTGCGGTGGTGCAGGCCGAGCTCGACCTGGACGCACGCCAGCCCGGTCCCGTCCGCCGCCTGGCTCTCGAGCTCGCGCTGGAACTCGAGGACGCGGCCCACGCCGAGGTTGGAGACGCCCAGCTTGCCGACCAGGCCCGCCTCCCGCGCGTCGAGGAAGGCGCGCACGGTGTCGGCCACGGGCGTGAGGACGTCGGGCCGGTGGATGATCAGGGTGTCCACGCGTTGCTCGCCGAGGCGGGCGAGCGAGCCCTCCAGCGAGGCGCGCACATGCTCGGGCGAGGAGTCGTAGCGGGTCAGGCGCCGCCCGGCCGGGTCTGACTCGTGCAGGACGATCCCGCACTTGGTCTGCACCTTCAGGGCGGAGCGCTCCTCGTAGGGCAGCTCGTGCAGCAGCCGTCCGACGGTCTCCTCGGAGCGGCCGGCCCCGTAGATGTCCGCGGTGTCCAGCAGGTCGACGCCGGCCTCGATCCCGGCGCGCAGGGCGCGGCGGGCGCGCTCCACGGCCGCCTCGACCTGCGCGTCGCCCGCTGGCCCCTCCGGCCCCGCCCCCGGATCGGCGTCCGGGGGCGGCGGGGGAACGGACCCCCAGGCCATGGTCCCGAGCACGATCGGGGTGGCCGGGGTCGGGTCGAGGTCGAGCGGCGGATGCGTGGGGGCTGTGCTCATGGCCTCACCGTCTCACGTCCGCCCGCCCCGGGTCCGGACCCGCCGCCCTGTGATGGGATGGGCCCATGAAGCTCGCCACGTTCCGCCAGCCCGACTCCGACGCCGCCTACCCCGGCGCCACGTTCGCCGCGGTCATCACCTCCGTGCACCCCGAGGACCCCGAGGTCGCCGTGCGCGCCGTCGCCCTGCCGGACTGTCGCGACGTCGGCGAGTACCTCACCGCCACGCCGGAGGAGCAGCGGGAGATGGTGGAGGGCGCCCTCCGCGCGGCGCAGGCCGACCGGTCCCTCCTGCTGGACACCTCCGGCCTCGTCTACGACACGCTCGTCCCCTTCCCCACCAAGGTGTTCTGCGTGGGCCTGAACTACACGAACCACATCGACGAGACGGGCCTGGAGCGCCCCGAGCATCCGACGCTGTTCGCGAAGTTCCCGCAGTCCCTCACGGGCGCGCTGGACCCGATCGAGGTTCCCGAGGAGGACCACCGGGTCGACTACGAGGGCGAGCTGTGCATCGTGGTCGGGGAGCCGGGCCGACGCATCGCCGCCGAGGACGCCCCCGAGCACATCGCGGGCTACGCGGTGGCCAACGACATCTCCATGCGCGGCTTCCAGGGCCGCACCTCCGAGTGGCTGCAGGGCAAGGTGTGGGAGGCCTCGACGCCCGTGGGTCCGTGGCTGGTCACCCCGGACGAGTTCCCGGCGGATGCGCGCGTCCTCACGCACGTCAACGGCGAGCTGCGTCAGGAGGACCGGGTCGCCGACGTCGTCTTCTCCCCCGCCGAGCTGGTCTCCTACGCCTCGCAGCTGATCACCCTGAACCCGGGTGACCTGATCCTGACCGGCACGCCCGCGGGGGTCGCCCTGGCCCGCCGGGACGCCGAGGGCCGCCGCCCGTGGCTGCGTCCCGACGACGTCGTCGAGGTGGAGATCACCGGGCTGGGACGCCAGCGCAATGAGCTCGTCTGAGGCGGCGGCACCGGCGCATGCCCTGCCCCGCGTCGTCGGCATCCTCGGTGCGGGGCGGGCGGGCACCGCGCTGGCACGGGCGATCGCGCGCATCCCCCGCCTCTCCCCGGGCACGGCCGCCCCGCGGGTGATGGTCGCGGGCACGCGGCGCCCCGCGGCGGTCCAGCGCCACCTGGCGATCTACGCTCCCGAGGCCGTCGCCGTGTCGGCCGAGGACCTGGCGGCGGAGGCGGAGCTCGTCGTCGTGGCCGTGCCGCGCGAAGCGCTCGACGACGTCGACCCGCTCACCCTCGCCGGGCCGGCCACGCGCGCCGTGGTGGACCTGACGAACACCTGGGGGGACGAGCCGGTCCCGGCGTGGCTCGACGACGACGGCGCGCCGGGCACAGTCCGGATCGCCGAGCGCTGGGCCGCCGCAGGGCTGCGCGTGCCCGTCGTGCGCGCGTTCTCGGAGATCTCGCATCACGACCTCGGAGATGCCGGGCGTGCCACAGCCCCGCTCCGCGCCCTCGCGGTGGGCACCGAGCCGGCCGACGCGACGGCCGACCCGGCCGCGGTCGCCGCCGCGCGCGACACGGTGATCGCCCTCGTCACCGCCATGGGCTTCGACGCGGTCCCCTACACGGGCCTCGACCGGGCCGGCGTCCTCGAGCCGGGGGCGGCGGGGTTCGGCACCGCGCACGACGCCGGCCGGCTCGCCGCGCTGCTCGCCGACGCGCCCACCGGCTGAGGCGCCACCGGCCCTGCGGTGCCTACGCTGGGCGGGACCGCCGACCCGTCCAGGAGGCCCCCGTGACCCGTCCGACGCACCGCACCGCCCGCCGCACTCTCGCCGCGGTCGCCCTGTCCGCCGCCGCCCTCACCGGGCCGGCGGCGGCCGCCACCGTCGTCGCCCTGCCGGTCACGGCAGGGGTGACGGGCGCCGTCGTGGCCGCCGCGCCGCAGGCCCACGCCGTGGCCTGGGACCGGGTGGAGCTCGTGGATGACGCGGGCGTGATCGACCCCGCCCAGCTGCGCCGTGACCTGGCGGGGATCGAGTTCCGGGAGCCGACCCGCGTCGCCGTGGTCACCGAGCGCGGCCCGGACCTGTCCGCGCTGGACGACGACCGCGCGTCTCAGGCGTTCAACGGGCGGGTGCTCGAGCGGGCTCGCGCCGAGCACCCGGACTGGCTCAGCGCGGACGGCCAGAAGTGGGCTGACGGCCTCGTGATCGTGGCCCTCGACCCGGACAACCGGTTGATCGGGGTGTACGTGGGCGAGGACCGGATGCTCAGCACGGACCAGCTGCGGGATGTGCGCGAGGCCGGCCACGAGGCAGCCCGTGCGGCCCGGTGGACGGACACGGTCGTGGAGGTGACGGACGCCGCCGCCGAGCTGATCGGGCGCCCCTGGTGGCAGGCTCCCGAGCTGTGGTTCGGCGCGGGGATCGTCGGTGTGGCGGGCGGCGGCGCCGCGGCCGCGGTGCTCGCGAGCCGACGGCGTCGCCGCCGCCGGACGGCCGACCTGCTGACCGAGGCCCGCACCCACCTGACCTCCGTGACCCTGGAGATGGACGCCACCGAGGTGAACGCGTCCACGGTGCCTGAGGACTCGCCCCACGCGGCCGCGCTGATGGAGCGCTTCCGCGGCTTCCGGCGCCAGGCGCTCGACGCGTCGGCGGAACTGGACCGCCTCGAGGCCCTGCCGGAGCGCAGCCTGCATCGCACGGAGCACGCCCGGGCCGCGGAGGACGTCCGGGACCGCGCCCGTGAGCTCGACCGCCTCGACGACGCCGTGGCCGCGGCGAACACCTTCCTCAACCGCCACCCGGGGTGGCCGTCGGCGTGGGACCAGCAGACCGCCCCGCTGCGGGCCGACCTGGACGCCGTCGGCACGCTGGCCTCCTCCGTCGGCTCCGCCGGACCCGTCCGGTCCGCCGTCGCCGCGCTGGAGTCCTTCCGCGCCGAGGCCCAGGGCCGGCTCGAGGCGCTGGGCGCGGACCTGCAGGACGAGCGCCTGACCCCGGCCGCAGCGCTGGACGAGCTGGATGCGCTGCGGCGTCGCCTGACCGGGCTGGTCTCCGCACTCGCCGACGCCGAGGTGGCGGCGTTCGGCAAGGACGAGGCCGAGCGTGAGCTGCTGCGCGACGAGCTGCGCACGCACCGTGGCCCGGCCCGGTCCGCGCGCGGCTCGATCCTGGACTCCGCGCTGCCCACGGATGCCTACTGGACGGTGGTGGCCTTCACCACGGGCCACCAGGCTGGCGAGCGGTCCGTCCAGGACCATCGCCAGGCGCAGTCCAGCTCCTCCGGGACCGGCTACGGATCCTCAGCCGGCTCGTTCTCCGGGGCGGGCTCGTCCGGCCGATTCTGAGCCGATCGGGGCCGGATCTGAGCCGGAAGCTCGCCCGGGACCGGCACCCGGCCCCTGGCCCATCGCCCCGTTCTGCGAGACATTGAAGGACCATGACCGCCGCTGACACCCCCGCACCCCGCCAGGACCCCCTCGCGTTCTTCCTCGACAAGGCCGTGCCCGAGGCATGGCACGCGGTCGGGCCGCTGGCCTCGGCCGCGCGCGGCGCCGCCGAGCAGGCCGGGCTGGACCGGCAGCTCGTGGAACTCGTGAACCTCCGGGTCTCCCAGCTCAACGGCTGCGTGTTCTGTCTGGACCGGCACACCCGCCAGGGCGCCGACGCCGGTCTGAGCGTGCAGCGCCTCGGGCTGCTGCCGGCGTGGCGTGAGGCCGGGGCTGTGTACTCAGAGCAGGAACGCGCCGCGCTCGAGCTCGCCGAGGCGGTCACGGACCTCCCCGAGCAGGAGCAGCTGAACTACGTGCAGGCCTCCACGGCCGCTGTGCTCACGGACGCCCAGTACGCGGCCGTGCAGTGGGTCGCGATCGTGATGAACCTGACGAACCGCATCTCGATCCTGTCCCATCACCCCGTGCGGCGCCGGGACGGCTGACCCCCTTCCCCGTCGCCGGCCCGGCGGCGGGGTCCACCCAGGAACGAGAGGACCGACCATGACCGAGCAGACCCCCAGCCTGGAGCACCCGCAGGTCCGCAAGAACGCGGAGAGGTACGAGATCGTCGTCGACGAGGCGGGCACGGTGGCCGGCTACACGGTGGCGATCGACGACGACACCGGCGACGGCCCGACCCAGCGGATCTTCCCGCACACCAAGGTCGACCACGGGTACGAGGGCCGGGGCCTGGCCTCCACCCTCGTGCGCGAAGCGCTGAAGGACACCGTGGCCGCGGGACGCCGGATCGTCCCCGTGTGCCCGTACGTGAAGGACTGGGTGAACGAACACGACGACGTGGCCGGCGAAGTGGACCCGGCGGGCCCCGAGCATCTGCAGTTCCTGGAGTCCCGCCAGGACTGACGCACCGCACCCGGTGAGCACCCGGAGACGAGAAGAGCCCCCGCCGATCCGGCGGGGGCTCTTTCTGGTCGGGGTGACAGGATTTGAACCTGCGGCCTCGTCGTCCCGAACGACGCGCGCTACCAAGCTGCGCCACACCCCGTTGGAGGTCTCAGACCTGAATCCAACAGAGACCGACTATACCAGCCACACCGGGTGCCGCCAAACCGATATGCGGGGCAGAATCTCACGCGTGAGACCTCTGCGCACCCCGCGAATCCGAGAGAGGCCGGCATGAGCTGGTGGCCGTTCCCGCGTCCCTCCGCGAGCCCCTCCCCCGACGACGACGGCGCCACGGCCGCCGAGCTCGAGGAGGCCGTGGCGGCCCTGCGACAGCTGTTGCGCGCCGAGCGGCACCGACTGCGCCCGGACAGCTGGGCCCTCGCGTGGGAGATGGTCGAGCACGCCGCCGAGTACGCGCCGGCCTGGACTCGCCTGCAGCGCATACGACCCCTGGAGACCCAGGAGCTCGTGCTCGCCCTCACCGGGCGCTTGGAGCCGCTGCTACGCGACTTCCTCGCACTCCCCGACTCGGACAAGCCGGCCCATGCCGATGCCGTGCACGCGCGCCTTCTGGAGCAGGGCACGGAGCACGGCCGGCTGCGCCGCCGACTCACCCGCGCGCTCACGGCACGACTGCGGGCCGGCGAGGAGCTCTGAGCGCCGCGGGCGAATGCACCCGGAAACGCAGAAAGCCCCGTGCTCATCGCACGGGGCCGCCCGGTGAATCCTCCCGGGAATGCGGGGAGGGCCTCGCACGAACAGTGCGAGGCCCTCCCTCAAAGAATGTCCGGCGGCGACCTACTCTCCCACAACCTCCCGGCTGCAGTACCATCGGCGCTGTGGGCCTTAGCTTCCGGGTTCGGAATGGAACCGGGCGTTTCCCCCACGCTATGACCGCCGTAACCCTAACCCCACACCACCACCCTCAACACGGGCAACAGCAGGGAAACCTACGGGTCACACAACAGTGACACTATTCAACTGAAACACCCCAACCACCCACCAACAGTGGACAGCCGGTTGCAATCAGACAACCGCACAGTGGACGCGAACACCAACCCATCACCTTGAAGCAAGCAACGGGATAAGAGTGTGTGTAAGTCATCGGCCTATTAGTACTGGTCAGCTTCACGAGTCTTCAGTCCTCGCTTCCACATCCAGCCTATCAACCCAGTGTTCTAGCTGGGGGCCTCACACCCTCAAAGGGGCAAGGAAATCTCATCTCGAAGCCGGCTTCCCGCTTAGATGCTTTCAGCGGTTATCCATCCCGAACGTAGCTAATCAGCCATGCACCTGGCGGTACAACTGACATACCAGAGGTTCGTCCGTCCCGGTCCTCTCGTACTAAGGACAGACCTTCTCAAATTTCCAACGCGCGCAGAGGATAGGGACCGAACTGTCTCACGACGTTCTGAACCCAGCTCGCGTACCGCTTTAATGGGCGAACAGCCCAACCCTTGGGACCTACTCCAGCCCCAGGATGCGACGAGCCGACATCGAGGTGCCAAACCATGCCGTCGATATGGACTCTTGGGCAAGATCAGCCTGTTATCCCCGAGGTACCTTTTATCCGTTGAGCGACGGCCGTTCCACAACGAGCCGCCGGATCACTAGTCCCGACTTTCGTCCCTGCTCGAGCTGCCACTCTCACAGTCAAGCTCCCTTGTGCACTTGCACTCGACACCTGATTGCCAACCAGGCTGAGGGAACCTTTGGGCGCCTCCGTTACATTTTGGGAGGCAACCGCCCCAGTTAAACTACCCATCAGGCACTGTCCCTGACCCGGATCACGGGCCGAAGTTAGATATCCAGAGTGACCAGAGTGGTATTTCAACGATGACTCCACGAACACTGGCGTGCCCGCTTCACAGTCTCCCACCTATCCTACACAAGCCACACCGAACACCAATACCAAACTATAGTAAAGGTCACGGGGTCTTTCCGTCCTTCTGCGCGTAACGAGCATCTTTACTCGTAATGCAATTTCGCCGAGTTCATGGTTGAGACAGCGGGGAAGTCGTTACTCCATTCGTGCAGGTCGGAACTTACCCGACAAGGAATTTCGCTACCTTAGGATGGTTATAGTTACCACCGCCGTTTACTGGGGCTTAAGTTCTCCGCTTCGCCGAAGCTAACAGGTCCCCTTAACCTTCCAGCACCGGGCAGGAGTCAGTCCATATACATCGTCTTACGACTTCGCATGGACCTGTGTTTTTGATAAACAGTCGCTTCCCCCTGGTCTCTGCGGCCCCGATCCCCTCACACCAGCACGTGGTGCTCAAGGTTGGGGCCCCCCTTCTCCCGAAGTTACGGGGGCATTTTGCCGAGTTCCTTAACCATGATTCTCTCGATCGCCTTAGTATTCTCTACCTGACCACCTGTGTCGGTTTAGGGTACGGGCAGTTTGAACCTCGCGCCGATGCTTTTCTTGGCAGCATAGGATCACCGGATCACCCACCACGTGGGCGCCCATCAGGTCTCAGGCATACAGCCGGCGGATTTACCTACCGGCAGCCCTACACCCTTAGACCAGGTCATTTCCATTGCCCGGCCCGGCTACCTTCCTGCGTCACACCTGTTAATGCGCTTGCCTCCCCGGTTCAGGTCCCGCGCTCCCCATCACCGTCCCCGTCAAAGACGAGGATCGGGATGGTTCGGGCGGTTAGTATCACCGGCTCAGCATGGGCGGTTCTTCACTGGTACGGGAATATCAACCCGTTGTCCATCGACTACGCCTGTCGGCCTCGCCTTAGGTCCCGACTTACCCAGGGCAGATTAGCTTGACCCTGGAACCCTTAGTCATCCGGCGGACGGGTTTCTCACCCGTCTTTCGCTACTCATGCCTGCATTCTCACTCGTCCACAATCCACCAGAAGTTACCCGCTGGCTTCACCTCGTGAACGACGCTCCCCTACCCATCCAGCAAAACTGAATGCCACGGTTTCGGCGGTGTACTTGAGCCCCGCTACATTGTCGGCGCGGAATCACTTGACCAGTGAGCTATTACGCACTCTTTCAAGGGTGGCTGCTTCTAAGCCAACCTCCTGGTTGTCTCAGCAACTCCACATCCTTTCCCACTTAGCACACGCTTAGGGGCCTTAACCGGTGGTCTGGGCTGTTTCCCTCTCGACTATGAAGCTTATCCCCCACAGTCTCACTGCCACGCTCTCACTTCCCGGCATTCGGAGTTTGGCTGAAGTCAGTAACCTTGTAGGGCCCATCGTCCATCCAGTAGCTCTACCTCCGGGAAGAAACACGTGACGCTGCACCTAAATGCATTTCGGGGAGAACCAGCTATCACGGAGTTTGATTGGCCTTTCACCCCTACCCACAGCTCATCCCCTCCATTTTCAACTGAAGTGGGTTCGGTCCTCCACGCGCTCTTACACGCGCTTCAACCTGGCCATGGGTAGATCACTCCGCTTCGGGTCTAGGACACGCGACTCAAACGCCCTATTCAGACTCGCTTTCGCTACGGCTTCCCCACACGGGTTAACCTCGCCACGTATCACTAACTCGCAGGCTCATTCTTCAAAAGGCACGCTGTCACCCCACAAGGAGGCTCCAACGGTTTGTAGGCACATGGTTTCAGGTACTATTTCACTCCCCTCCCGGGGTACTTTTCACCATTCCCTCACGGTACTGATCCGCTATCGGTCAACAGGTAGTATTCAGGCTTACCAGGTGGTCCTGGCAGATTCACACGGGATTCCTCGGGCCCCGTGCTACTCGGGCGACCCTCCAACAGCGGCGGAACACATTTCGACTACGGGACTCTCACCCTCTACGGTCCAGCATCCACACTGGTTCGTCTATATGCCCGCACCTCACTGCGCCATGCCGGCAGACATGACAAGGAGGGGCCCACAACACCGCACATGCAACCCCTGCCGGGTATCACACACATACGGTTTAGCCCCATCCGCGTTCGCTCGCCACTACTAACGGAATCACTTTTGTTTTCTCTTCCTGTGGGTACTGAGATGTTTCACTTCCCCACGTTCCCTCCACCCGGTCTATGTGTTCAACCGGGGGTCACACGACACGTCGTGCGGGGTTTCCCCATTCGGAAATCCTGGTCTCAACGTCCGGTTATCGACTCCACCAGGCTTATCGCAGATTCCCACGTCCTTCTTCGGCTCCTGTTGCCAAGGCATCCACCATGCGCCCTTGGAAACTTTCACACACAATGAAAGTCCTCAAATGAGCAATATCTAACTAAGATGTCATTCTCGGCATCACCACACCTCACACACCACCCCAGGGGGGAACAGTGCGATCAACGATGCAGCAACAAAAAATAAGATGCTCGCGTCCACTATGCAGTTCTCAAACAACAACCCACACCCCATCCACCAACCCACAAGGCCAGCTTCACAAGATACGGAGACCAGAAACAACAACCCCAACCCCAAGGCCAGGGCGCCTGCTGTTCCAGGACCCAACAGTGTGCCAACACCAGCTCGCAGCCACCAACACCACCCATTCCAACCACACCCACAAAGGCATGACGTACTCGAGCACTGCCGGCACCACCACTGGCACCATTCATTGATGTTCCACCCATGAGCAACCCGCCATCACACACGCGGTGATGCAACGGGCACTGATGCTCCTTAGAAAGGAGGTGATCCAGCCGCACCTTCCGGTACGGCTACCTTGTTACGACTTAGTCCCAATCGCTGGTCCCACCTTCGACGGCTCCCCCCACAAGGGTTAGGCCACCGGCTTCGGGTGTTACCGACTTTCGTGACTTGACGGGCGGTGTGTACAAGGCCCGGGAACGTATTCACCGCAGCGTTGCTGATCTGCGATTACTAGCGACTCCGACTTCATGGGGTCGAGTTGCAGACCCCAATCCGAACTGAGACCGGCTTTTTGGGATTAGCTCCACCTCACAGTATCGCAACCCATTGTACCGGCCATTGTAGCATGCGTGAAGCCCAAGACATAAGGGGCATGATGATTTGACGTCGTCCTCACCTTCCTCCGAGTTGACCCCGGCAGTCTCCCATGAGTCCCCACCATTACGTGCTGGCAACATGGAACGAGGGTTGCGCTCGTTGCGGGACTTAACCCAACATCTCACGACACGAGCTGACGACAACCATGCACCACCTGTGAACCCGCCCCAAAGGGGAAACCGTATCTCTACGGCGATCGAGAACATGTCAAGCCTTGGTAAGGTTCTTCGCGTTGCATCGAATTAATCCGCATGCTCCGCCGCTTGTGCGGGCCCCCGTCAATTCCTTTGAGTTTTAGCCTTGCGGCCGTACTCCCCAGGCGGGGCACTTAATGCGTTAGCTGCGGCGCGGAAACCGTGGAATGGTCCCCACACCTAGTGCCCAACGTTTACGGCATGGACTACCAGGGTATCTAATCCTGTTCGCTCCCCATGCTTTCGCTCCTCAGCGTCAGTTACAGCCCAGAGACCTGCCTTCGCCATCGGTGTTCCTCCTGATATCTGCGCATTCCACCGCTACACCAGGAATTCCAGTCTCCCCTACTGCACTCTAGTCTGCCCGTACCCACCGCAGATCCGGGGTTAAGCCCCGGACTTTCACGACAGACGCGACAAACCGCCTACGAGCTCTTTACGCCCAATAATTCCGGATAACGCTCGCACCCTACGTATTACCGCGGCTGCTGGCACGTAGTTAGCCGGTGCTTCTTCTGCAGGTACCGTCACTTTCGCTTCTTCCCTACTGAAAGAGGTTTACAACCCGAAGGCCGTCATCCCTCACGCGGCGTCGCTGCATCAGGCTTGCGCCCATTGTGCAATATTCCCCACTGCTGCCTCCCGTAGGAGTCTGGGCCGTGTCTCAGTCCCAGTGTGGCCGGTCACCCTCTCAGGCCGGCTACCCGTCGTCGCCTTGGTGAGCCATTACCTCACCAACAAGCTGATAGGCCGCGAGTCCATCCAAAACCGATAAATCTTTCCAACACCCACCATGCGGTAGGCGCTCCTATCCGGTATTAGACCCAGTTTCCCAGGCTTATCCCAGAGTTAAGGGCAGGTTACTCACGTGTTACTCACCCGTTCGCCACTAATCCACCCAGCAAGCTGGGCTTCATCGTTCGACTTGCATGTGTTAAGCACGCCGCCAGCGTTCATCCTGAGCCAGGATCAAACTCTCCGTAAAAAAATTACAGAACAACACCGTGGCAGCCGGAAATAACCACCACGACATCCATTCAATACCTAGCAGACCATCACCACACCACGGGGGTGGCAGGCGATGATCAACCAATATGTGTTAAAACAATTGGCATCAACAAACTTGGCACACTATTGAGTTCTCAAACAACAGGCGCTTCCAGCTTCAGCGACCCGCTCCGCGGGCCGTTTCGCTCTGGAGCAACTTCTCCATCCTAGACCATCCGTTTCGACCGTGTCAACTCCGTGTCCGAAGCATTCACCGTCCGTTCACGTGGCCGGGCTAGAAAACCTTACCACGCGATCCGACAATGTCAACTCCGCTTCCGCGGGGCCAGACACTCACCGGACCATCCACGTGGAAGGCCTCGAAAAGCTTACCACATGATTCCCGGCTGTCAAACCAGATCATCTTCTTCAGGAATCCCGACCAGCATCACTGCCAGCCGCGCACCCGGTGAGCACCACCCGCCCTGGACCTGCCATTCTCGGCATGAATCCGCGGATTCTGTGTTCTTCACCCCGCCTCCCGGTCACCCGGTCGGCGTCTTGAGCACGAGATGGAACTCTACACACGAACCCCACCGAACACAAAATCAGGGGTGACACCCGGCGTGCAGTCCCGGGCGGACGGTCGACTTCCGCGTGTTCTCGCGGATTCCTCGATGCCGTCCGACTCGGTTCGGCACTCCCGCGCCGAGACCGTCGATCGTGACGTGCACCACACGTCAGGGCGTGACCGTCGAGTCCGGATGCGGCTGGAGCCACAGGGTGGTCAGCGCCGGCACGTTCACCGTGACGTGGGCAGGCTGGCCCTGCCACTGGCCCTCATGGGCGGCGATCACCTCGGACTGGCCGGTCTGCTCCCGCCAGCCGTCACCGTGGAAGTCGATCGCGTCGGTGTCCAGCACCACCGTCCACTCCCCTGCGGACGGCACCCCCACCCGGAGCCCCTGACGCGGCGACCCCGAGAGGTTGGTGATGCACAGCAGCGGGGCGCCGCCCGGTTCGGCGGCCGGGACCGCGTCGCCGTCGTCGATCCGCTGCTCCGGCACCACCTGCGCAGCGGGCATGCGGAGGAACACGAGCGTGTTGCCGTCGGCGTCGCCGCCGTCCACCCACGCGAATCCCTCCGGGCTGTGGTCCAGCGACCACAGCGCCGGCTTGCTGCGGTAGAGCGCGTTGAGCTCCCGGATCGTCAGCTGGACCCCGCGGTGCGCCTCGTCCCACGAGACGGGCCAGTCCAGGCCCTCGCCCTCGGACCACTCGCTCGGCTGCGCGTACTCCCCGCCCATGAACAGCAGCTGCTTGCCGGGGTGCGCCCACATGTAGCCGTAGTAGGCGCGCAGGGTGGCCAGCTGCTGCCGGCGGTCGCCCGGGATGCGGCCCAGCAGGGAGCCCTTGCCGTGGACGACCTCGTCGTGGGACAGCGGCAGCACGTAGTTCTCCGAGTAGGCGTACACCATGGAGAACGTCCACTGCCCGTGGTGCCACCGGCGGTTGACCGGGTCCTGGGACAGGTAGGCCAGGGTGTCGTGCATCCAGCCCATGTTCCACTTCTTGCCGAAGCCGAGACCGCCCGCGTCCACGGGAGCGCTCACCCCGGAGAAGGCCGTGGACTCCTCCGCGATCATGTGGACGCCGGGGTGCAGGCGGTACACGGTCGCGTTGACCTCGCGCAGGAAGTCGATGGCCTCGAGGTTGTGGTTGCCGCCGTGCACGTTGGGCTCCCACTGCCCGTCCTCGCGCGAGTAGTCCAGGTAGAGCATCGAGGCGACGGCGTCCACGCGCAGCCCGTCGATGTGGAACTCGCCGAGCCAGTAGAGCGCGTTGGCCACGAGGAAGTTGCGGACCTCGGTGCGGCCGAAGTCGAACACGAGGGTGCCCCAGTCCGGATGCTCGCCCCGCCGCGGGTCCGGGTGCTCGTACAGGGCGGTCCCGTCGAAGCGCGCGAGCGCCCACTCGTCCTTCGGGAAGTGCGCCGGCACCCAGTCCACGATGACGCCGATCCCCGCCCGGTGGAGCGCGTCCACCAGGTGCTTGAACTCGTCCGGGGAGCCGAACCGGGAGGTGGGGGCGTAGTAGCCGGTCACCTGATAGCCCCAGGACCCGCCGAACGGATGCTCCGCGACCGGCAGGAACTCCACGTGCGTGAACCCGAGCCACTGCACGTACTCCACGAGCTGCTCGGCCAGCTCGCGGTAGTCGAGCCCGGGCCGCCATGAGCCCAGGTGCACCTCGTAGATGCTCAGCGGACGCTCGTGCGGGTCCGTGACGCGGCGGCGCTCCATCCAGGTGCGGTCCCCGAAGGCGTAGTCGGACTCCAGCACACGCGAGGCCGTGGCCGGGGGGACCTCCGTCCAGCGGGCCAGCGGGTCCGCCTTCTGCCGCCAGAGCCCGTCCCGGCCGAGGATCTCGAACTTGTAGCGGTCGCCGTGACCGATGCCGGGCGCCAGCAGCTCCCACACGCCGGAGGAGCCGAGGGACCGCATGGCGTGGGTCCGGCCGTCCCAGCCGTTGTGGTCGCCCACCACGCGCACGGCCCGCGCGTTCGGCGCCCAGACCGCGAAGGCCGTGCCGACGGCCTCGTCGGCAGAGGTGCGGACCACGCGGGCGCCGAGCACCTCCCACAGCCGTTCGTGCCGGCCCTCCCCGATCAGGTGCAGGTCCAGCTCGCCGAGCGTGGGCAGGTGCCGGTACGCGTCGTCCTGCTCCTGGACGGGGCCGGTCGTGCCGTCCTCGGTCTCATACGCCACCTCGACGCGGTAGTCGCCCGCGGCGGCCCCGGCCACGCGGGGCGTCGGGGCCACGCCCGCGAACACGCCGTCGTGCTCGTGCGTCAGCTCCACCCGCTGCCCGTCGCCGGCGCGGACCACCGTGACCGTGCGCGCCAGCGGGCGCAGCACGCGGTAGGTGACCGCGGCGCCGTCGGGATGCGGATGGGCGCCCAGCACGGTGTGCGGATCGTGGTGCCGGCCCTGCGCGACGGCGGCCAGCACCTCCGGGTCCACGGCGAGCGGGGCGGCGGCGGGACGGGGGGCGGCGGACGGGGTCATGGCGGTTCCTGTTCTGGGGACGGCAGGCGTCGGGAGCGGTTCAGCCGTTCCGGACGACCCGCAGGACGTGGGCGGGCTCGACGTTCGGGTCCAGGCGGACGTACGGGGTGCGGCCCCACTGCCAGCGCTGGCCGGTGAGCAGGTCCTCCACCTCGACGGCCCCGGACGCGTCGCGGTCCTCGGGGCGCAGACGCAGCGCCTCGAGGTCCAGGTCCAGGGTCGCCTCGACGACGTCGTGCGGGTTCGTGGTGACGACGACGATCAGGGTGTCCTCCGCGGGACCGGCGTCGGTGACCGCCTCGGCGTCCCGGTGCGCGCCCTCGGGCCGGGCCGAGCGCGTCTTCGAGAACACGAGCAGGTCCGGGTGCGTCGAGGCGTGCAGGGTCAGGTTCTGCAGGTCGCCCAGCGCCGGGTGCGCAGCGCGGATCTCATTGAGCCGGGTGAGGTACGGGGCGAGCGAGGCACCCGCGGCCTCCGCGCCCTCCCAGTCCCGGGGCCGGTACTCGTACTTCTCGTTGTCGATGTACTCCTCCGCGCCGGGCCGGGCCACGTGCTCGAACAGCTCGAACCCGGCGTAGACGCCCCACAGCGGGCTGGCCGTGGCGGCGACGACGGCGCGGATCCGGAACGCGCCCGGGCCGCCGTGCTGCAGGTACTCCGTGAGGATGTCCGGCGTGTTGACGAAGAGGTTGGGGCGGTAGAACGCCGGCGTCTCGTGCGAGATCTCCTGGAGGTACTCCGCGAGCTCCTCGGCGGTGTTCCGCCAGGTGAAGTACCCGTAGGACTGCTGGAACCCGACCTTGCCCAGGGCGTGCATCATCGCGGGACGGGTGAAGGCCTCGGCGAGGAACACGACGCGCGGCTCCTCGGCGCGGACCTTGGCGATCAGCCACTCCCAGAACCACAGGGGCTTGGTGTGGGGGTTGTCCACGCGGAAGATGTGCACGCCGCGGGCCACCCAGCCCCGCACCACGTCCAGCACCGCCTGGGCGAGGCCGTCCGGGTCGTTGTCGAAGTTCAGCGGGTAGATGTCCTGGTACTTCTTCGGCGGGTTCTCCGCGTACGCGATGGTGCCGTCCACGCGGGTGGTGAACCACTCCGGGTGCGCGGCGACCCACGGGTGGTCCGGGGAGCACTGCAGGGCCAGGTCCAGGGCCACTTCGAGGCCCTCGTCCGCGGCCGTGGCCACGAACGCCTCGAAGTCCTCGACGGTGCCCAGGTCCGGGTGCACGGCGTCGTGTCCGCCCTCGGGCGCCCCGATCGCCCACGGCGAGCCCGGGTCCTGCGGACCGGCCGTCAGCGTGTTGTTCGGACCCTTGCGGTGCGAGGTGCCGATCGGGTGGATCGGCGGCAGGTAGGCGACCTGTAAGCCCATCCGGGCGACCGCCGGGAGCCGGCGGGCCGCCGTCGCGAAGGTGCCGGAGGACCACGTGCCGGAGGCCTCGTCGAAGCGGGCGCCCTCGGAGCGGGGGAAGAACTCGTACCAGGCGCCGCGGCCGGCGAGCTCACGCTGCACGTCCAGCGGGTAGAGCTCGGAGCTTGTGAGGTGCTCCCGCACGGGGCGGGCGTGGAGGACGGCGGACACCTCCGCCGACTCGGCGGAGGCCAGGCGCTGGACCGGGATGAGGGACTCGTCCTCGAGGCCGCGGACGACCTCCTCGAACACGGCGCGGTCCTCGGCCGAGCGCTCCGCGTCCTCGGCGGCCCGGCGGAACAGGGCGGCGCCCTCGGCGAGCATCAGCTCCACGTCGATGCCGGCGGCGATCTTGACGGTGGCCGCGTGCTTCCACGTGCCCACCGGGTCGTCCCAGCCCTCGACCACGAACTGGTGCAGGCCCGGCTCGGCGGGCCGCAGCGTGGCCACGACCTCGTCCAGCCCGGGCCGGCCCGGACGCATCTGCACGCGCTGCACCTCGGCGCCGGCCGGGTCGAGCAGACGGACGGTGGCGCGCACGGAGTCGTGGCCCTCGCGGAACACGGTGGCGCGGACGGGGATGTCCTCGCCGACCACGGCCTTCGCCGGGAACCGGCCGTCCAGCACGACGGGCTGCACGTCCGTCACCGGGATACGCCCCGTGACGGTCTGGAGGCGGACATCGGCTGCGGTGGCGCTCTGGGTGTCGGGCTTCACGGTGCTCACGCCACGACGCTACCCCGCGGCCGCGCCGGTGAGAACGGCCGGCCCGCCCGCCCGCCGTGGGGCGGAGGGGCGGGCCGGGGACGGGGGCGCCGGACGGAGCGCTCAGGACAGCATGGTCTTGTCGTCCACGACGGCACCCTTGATCTTGGCGAACTCGGCCAACAGGTCCGCCGGGGTGCGCCCGGCCTTCTCCTGCTCGTCCAGCTCGAGGATGATCCGGCCGTCATGCATCATGATCAGCCGGTTGCCGACCTCGAGGGCCTGGGACATGTTGTGCGTGACCATCAGCGTGGTGAGCCGGTGCTCGGCCACCACCTGCCGGGTCAGACGGGTCACCAGCTCCGCCCGGGACGGGTCCAGGGCGGCGGTGTGCTCGTCCAGCAGCAGGATCTTCGGGCCCGAGAACGTGGCCATGAGCAGGCTCAGCGCCTGACGCTGGCCGCCGGAGAGCAGCCCCACCTTGGCGGTGAGGCGGTTCTCCAGGCCGAGCTCGAGCTTCGTGAGCTCGTCGCGGAACGTGGCGCGCCGGGCGCGGGAGACGCCCCGCGAGAGCCCGCGGGCGTGCCCACGTCGCCAGGCCAGGGCCATGTTCTCCTCGATCGTGAGGTTCGGTGCCGTGCCCGCCGTCGGGTCCTGGAACACCCGGCCGATCGAGGCCGCGCGGCGGTGGTCCGGCATGCGGGTGACGTCCTTGCCGCTCACGGCCACGGTGCCGGTGTCCGGGAGCAGCTTGCCGGCGATCGTGTTCAGGATCGTGGACTTGCCGGCGCCGTTGGAGCCGATCACGGTGACGAAGTCGCCCTCGGCCAGGTGCAGGTCGATGCCCTGCAGGGCGCGCCGCTCGTTGACGGTGTTCGGGAAGAAGGTCTTGGAGACCTGCGAGATCTCAAGCACGGGGGGCCTCCTCGGGGACGGATGCGGCGGGGGTGGCGCCGCCCGGCTCGCCGGTCAGGGGCATGCCGGCGGTGGCCGGTGCGGCGGCGGCCGGCCCCGGGGTCGCGGCCGTGCCCCGAGTGCGCAGGCTCAGGCGCTTGGCGAAGCCGAAACGCGGCAGCAGCAGGGCCACGACGACGAGAGCCGCGGAGATCAGCTTCATGTCGTTCGGGCTCAGGCCCGCGTTGAGGGCGAACTGGATGATCAGGCGGTAGAGCACGGCGCCGACGATCACGGCGAGCGTCGCCCAGAAGACCGTGCGCTGGCCGAACACGGCCTGGCCCACGATCACGGACGCCAGGCCCACGAGGATGAGGCCGATGCCCATGGAGATGTCCGCGAAGCCCTGGTACATGGCCAGCAGGGAGCCGCCGAGGGCCACGAGGCCGTTGGAGATCATGAGGCCGAGGATCTTCATCCGGTCCGTGGAGACGCCGTACGAGCGGATCATCTCCTCGTTGTCACCGGTCGCCTGCAGGGCGAGGCCCAGGTCCGTGTGCAGGAACCAGTCGAGGATCAGCTTCACCACGAACACGCCGAGGAAGAGGACGAGGATCGAACCCCAGTTCCGGGCCAGGCCCAGATCGCCGAGCCACGTGAACAGGGTGTCCTGGCCGAGCAGGGGGATGTTGGCCTTGCCCATGATCCGCAGGTTGATCGAGTAGAGCGCGATCATCGTGAGGATGCCGGCGAGCAGGCCGTCGATCCGGCCCTTGGTGTGCAGCAGGCCGGTGACGAGGCCCGCGAGCGCGCCCGCCACGAAGGCGGCGAGCATGGCCAGGGGCACCGGCGTGCCGCCCGTGATGAGCACGGCGGCCGTGGCGGCGCCGGTGGTGAACGAGCCGTCCACCGTGAGGTCGGGGAAGTCGAGGATGCGGAAGGTCAGGTACACGCCGAGCGCGACGACGGCGTAGATCAGACCCAGTTCCACTGCGGTCAGCATGGGGTGGGTGCCTTTCGGGCGGTGCGAGGGGGACGGACGACGGCGGGACGGGGTGGGCCGGCCGTCGACGTGCTCCGCGGCGGCCCGGACCCCGTGGTCCGGGCCGCCGCGGAGGCGGGCAGGCGCGGGATCAGCCCTCGACGAGCTGGTCGGCCCTGTCCTTGAGCTCGGCGGGGATCTCGACGCCGTAGGCCTCGGCGGCCGTCGGGTTCAGCACGAGCTGCAGGTTGGCCGGGTCGGCGTAGCCCACGGGCAGCTCGGCCGGCTTCGCGCCGTCCTTGAGGATCTTCACGGCCATCTCGCCGGCCTGCTTGCCGTGCGCCTTGTAGTCGATGCCGTACGTGCCCAGGGCGCCGCGCTCGACGGAGTCGATGTCCGCCGAGATGACGGGGACGCGCTGCTCCTTGCCGTAGCCCACCACGGTCTCCAGCGCCGAGACGACGGCGTTGTCCGTGGGCACGTAGATGCCGTCCACGCCGGACAGGGACTGCACGCCCTGCTGGACCTCGGACGAGTTGGTGATGGTGGCCTCCTTGACCTCGAGGCCCAGCTCCTTGCCGGCCTCCTTGGCCTGGTCCACCTGGACCTTGGAGTTGGCCTCGCCGGAGTTGTAGACGATGCCGACGGTCGTGGCGTCCGGCTTCACGTCCTTGAGCAGCTGCAGCTGCTCCTTGACCGGGTTGCGGTCCGAGACGCCGGTGACGTTGCCGCCCGGGGCCTCGTCCGAGGCCACGAGCTCAGCGCCCTTCGGATCGGTGACCGCCATGAACACGACCGGCTTGTCCTTCACGGCCGAGGCGGTGCCCTGCGCGGCGGGGGTCGCGATCGCGGCCACGAGGTCCACGTCCCCGTCGTTGGCGAAGGTGGAGGCGATGGAGGTGACGGTGGCCTGCTCGCCCTGGGCGTTCTGCTCCTCGAACGTCACGTCCAGGCCGGCGTCCGTGAACGCCTCCTTGAAGCCCTCGGCCGCGCCGTCGAGCGCCGGGTGGGAGACGAGCTGGTTGATGCCCACGGTGTAGGAGCCGGAACCGCCGGAGCCGGAGTCGCCGCACGCCGTGAGCCCGAGGGCGGCGACGGCGAGGGCGGCGGTGAGGGGGAGGGAGCGGTGCTTCATGAGACGGACCTCGTTCTGATGGTGCGGTGCGGGATGCGCTCGCCGACGGGGGCCCGTCGGACACAGTGCAGACACTGTGCGCGGTGACACGCATCACGGGCAAGACGTGCGCGCATCCACGCGACATCCTGCCATGTGATCGGCGTCACCGTGGACACTCTGCGCCCGTCGGCGCCGTGCGCCACACCCGCGTCCCCGCCCGGCCGTCATCCCGGGCGGGACGCCGTGGAGGTCAGCGCCCGCCGGCGCGCTGCACCGAGATCTCGTACAGGGAGATGCCCACCGCCATCGAGGCGTTGAGGGACTCCATCGTCGAGTCGATCGGGATGGACACGATCTGCTGGCAGTGCTCCCGCACCATGCGGGACAGACCCTTGCCCTCGGCCCCCACCACGAGCACGAGCGGCTCCGTGGCCAGGGCGAGCCCGGGCAGGGAGACGTCCCCGCCGCCGTCGAGGCCCAGCACGAAGTAGCCAGCCTTGTGCAGGTCGACGAGGGTGGTGTTCAGGTTGCCGGCCTGGGCCACGGGCACCCGCGCGGCCGCGCCGGCCGAGGTGCGCCAGGCGGTGGCGGTCACGCCGACGGAGCGGCGCTCGGGCACGATCACGCCGTCCGCGTCGAACGCGGAGCCGGCCCGGATGATGGCGCCGAGGTTGCGGGGGTCGGTGATGCCGTCGAGCGCGATCAGCAGCGGCGGGGTCCGCAGGTGCCCCTTCTCGTGCTTCGCGAGCGCGTCGAGGGCCAGGGCCGTGGCGTCGGCGTACTCATAGGGCGGGATCTGCAGCACGATGCCCTGGTGCACGGCCTCGCCGGAGAGGCGGTCCAGCTCCGGCTTGGTGTTCTCCAGGACCGGCACGCCCTGCTCGAGGCAGAGGCGCAGGGCCTCCTTGACGCGGTCGTCCATCTCGATGCGCACGGCCACGTGCAGCGCCTTGGCGGGGATGCCCGCGCGCAGCGCCTCGAGCACGGGGTTGCGGCCGGAGACGGTCTCGTCCGTGAGCTTCACGCGGCCGCGGACCTGGTCCGTCACGGGGCCGCGCTTGGCGGCCGAGCGCTCGGCCAGCTGCTTGGCACGGTGCGCCTTGTGGTAGACCCGGTCCTCGGCCTTGGGGGTGGGTCCGCGGCCCTCGAGCGCCTTGCGACCGTGGCCGCCGGTGCCCTTCATGGGGCCCTTCTTGCCCTTGGGCTTGCGGGATCCGCCGGAGCGGGGTGCGGTGGACATGGCGGGACTCCTGCGTGCCGGGGACGGGGGCGGCGGCACGCGGGGCGCCGCCGGATCGCCCTCCAGTCTAGGTGTCAGTCCGCCAGGCGCCATGTGGCGCCGTCGGCACCGTCCTCCAGCACGACGCCGGCCGCGGCCAGCGCGTCCCGGATGCGGTCCGCGGTGGCCCAGTCCTTGTCCGCGCGGGCCTGCGCCCGCGCCTCGATCTGCGAGCGGACGAGCGAGTCGAGGGCGTCCGACACCGGGCCGGCCGCGGCGTCGTCACCCTCGGGCACGTCGTCCAGGCCCAGCACCGCGGTCATGGCCTCCACCTCGGCCAGGCGGGCGGCCGCGGCGTCGAGGTCCTGCCCGGCCAGCGCCGAGTTGCCGGCACGCACGGCCTCGTGCAGGGCCGCGAGCGCCTGGGGCACGTTCAGGTCGTCCTCCATGGCGGTGCGGAAGGCGGCGGGCACGCGGTCCGCGAGCGCCCCGTCGGGGGCGGGCGGGACGGCACCCGCGGCGCGGGCGCGGGCCGTGAAGCCCTCGATGCGCTCGACGGCGGCCTCGGCCTCGTCGAGGGCGCCGGGCCGGTAGTCGAGCTGGGAGCGGTAGTGGGCCTGCCCCAGGAAGTAGCGCACCGCCGTCGGGCGGGCCATGCCGAGCATCTCCTCGGGGGAGATCGTGTTGCCCACGGACTTGGACATCTTCTCCCCGCCGTAGGTGACGAGCCCATTGTGCAGCCAGAAGCGGGCGAAGCCGTCACCGGCGGCCGTCGACTGGGCCAGCTCATTCTCGTGGTGCGGGAACCGCAGGTCCAGGCCGCCGCCGTGGATGTCGAACTCGGCGCCGAGGTACTTCGTGGACATGGCCGAGCACTCCAGGTGCCATCCGGGGCGGCCGGCCCCCCAGGGCGACTCCCACACGGCGGTGGCGGGCTCGCCGGGCTTGGCGCCCTTCCACAGGGCGAAGTCGCGGGGGTCGCGCTTGCCGCGCGGGTCGGCGTCGGGCGCGTCCTGCATGTCCTCCACGCGCTGGCGGGTGAGCTCGCCGTAGCGCTCCCACGACCGGACGTCGAAGTAGACGTCGCCCGAGCCGTCCTGCGCGGGGTAGGCGTGGCCGCGCTCCATCAGGCGCTCGATGAGCGCGAACATCTCGGGCACGTGGCCGGTGGCGCGCGGCTCGTAGGTGGGACGGCGGACGCCGAGGGCGAGGTAGGCGGCGTCGAACGCCTTCTCGAACCGGTAGGCCAGGGCCCACCACGGCTCGCGGGCCGGGTAGAGGTCCGAGGCCTCGAAGCCGGCCTCGTGGGAGGCGGCCGAGCGGTCGAGGATCTTGTCGTCGATGTCCGTCACGTTCCGCACCGAGGTGACGCGCAGCCCCGTGGCCTCGAGCCAGCGGATGAGGATGTCGAACACGATCGCGCTGCGCACGTGGCCCACGTGCGGCATGCCCTGCACCGTGGCCCCGCAGTAGTACACCGACGCCTCGCCGGGCACGAGGGGCTCGAAGTCCCGGATCTGCGCGGTGCGGGTGTCGTAGAAGCGCTGGGCCATGGGGGCGCGGTCCTTCCGGAGGGGCGGGGTCCTGACGGGGCTCTGCCAGCCTAGTCGGTGCGCCGGTGCGGGCTCAGGCCGCAGGGATGACGAGCGCGGTCGCGATCCCGACCAGCCCCTCCTTGCGCCCGATGAACCCCAGCCGGTCCGTGGTGGCGGCGGAGACGGACACGGGGGCCCCGCCGAGGGCGGCGGACAGGGCGGCCTCCATCTCCGCGCGGCGCGTGCCCACCTTGGGCCGGGGGGCGACCACCTGGACCGCCACGTTCCCGACGGCGACGCCCGCCTCCGTCAGCAGGCGCAGCACCTCGCGGAGCATGTCCGCGCCGGAGGCGTCCGCCATCTCGGGCCGGTCGACGCCGAACACGGCCCCGAGGTCACCGAGGCCGGCGGCGGAGAGCAGGGCGTTGCACGCCGCGTGGGCGGCCACGTCCCCGTCCGAGGTCGCGGCCACGCCCCGCTCGCCGGGCCAGTGGATCCCGCCGAGCCACAGGGGCCGGGGGGCATCCTCGGGTGCCCACGCGTGCACGTCGGTGCCGATCCCCACGCGCGGAAGGGGGGCGGCCGCGACGGCGGGGCGGGTGGGCTGGCTCATGGAGGCCTCCTGGGGGGCGCGGCGGGCGAGCTCGAGGCGGGCGAGGTCGAGGTCGGCGGGGGCGGTGACCTTGAACGCGGCCGGGTCGCCGGGCACCACCACGACCTCCTGCCCCGCGGCCTCCATGACCATCGCGTCGTCGGTGAGCGCCGCGGCGTCGAGCGTGGGGTCCGTGCGCACGGCCTCGTGGGCCGCCAGCAGGGTGTCCAGGTCGAAGCCCTGCGGCGTCTGGATCGCGCGCAGTCCGGCGCGGGCCGGCGTGGCCGCGACGACGTCGACGCCGCCCCGTCCGGGGGTGACCTGCTTGACGGTGTCCGTCAGCGGCAGGCCCGGGACCGCGGCGACCGCGCCGGTCTCGAGCGCCGCCGTGACGGCCCCGAACACGCTCGGCGGGGTCAGTGCGCGGGCCGCGTCGTGGACGAGGACGCGGCGGGGCGCCCCCGCCGGGGCGAGGTCGGCCAGAGCGCGGGAGGCCGCGGCGAGTCCGGCGCGGACCGAGTCCGCGCGCTCGGCGCCGCCGGGCACGCAGTGCACGGGCACGTCCAGGCGCGGGCCGGCGTCGACCTCGGCGGCCACGCGGCCGGCGTCGGCCTCCGCCGGCGGGGTGAGCACCACGACGGCGTCGAGGGCGAGCCCGGCGGCGCGTGCGGCGGCGACGGACGCCAGGCAGTGGTGCAGGAGGGTGCGGCCGTCCGCGAGGGGGGCGAGGGCCTTGGGCAGCCCGGCGCCGAGGCGGGTGCCGGCGCCGGCGGCGGCGATCACGAGGGCGGTGGGCATGGCCTCATCCTAGGGAGCGCGCCGGTGTCCGTGGCCCGGGACCCCCGACGGCGACGGCCGTGGCCGGGGGCGAGACAGGGGCGGGGCCCGCGTCGTGGACGCGGGCCCCTCCCCTGCCGTGTGCTGCTCGTCAGCCCTCGAGCACCTTGTCCAGGCGGCCTTCGGCCTCCTCCTCGGTGACCTTCTTGGCCAGCGCCAGCTCGGACACGAGCACCTGGCGGGCCTTCGAGAGCATGCGCTTCTCGCCGGCGGACAGGCCGCGGTCCTGGTCGCGGCGCCACAGGTCACGGACGACCTCGGCCACCTTGTTGACGTCGCCGCTGGCGAGCTTCTCCAGGTTGGCCTTGTAGCGGCGGGACCAGTTGGTCGGCTCCTCCACGTGCTCGGCCCGCAGGACCTCCATGACGTGCTCAAGCCCCTCCGCATCCACGACGTCACGCACGCCGACGAGGTCGACGTTCTCCGCAGGGACCTCGATGGTCAGGTCTCCCTGTGCCACCTTGAGCTTGAGGTACATCTTCTCCTCCCCCTTGATGGTGCGCATCTTGATCTCCTCGATCCGCGCAGCACCGTGGTGGGGGTAGACGACGGTCTCTCCGACCTCAAAAACCATGTTGTTGTGCCCCTTTCAGTCGTCTCATTCTATCATGCGGCCTCGTCATGCCGCGCGTGCCGTCACATCTTCGGCCTCCGGATGTGATAGTGGAGGACCCCGCGCCACACGCCTGTCGGCGTCCCGGGATGCGGTAGCCTGACCTGGCAGGACCCCTGCCTCGGGGCTCCTGAGCACGTCATCGCACCTGAGGAGACCTCTGTGAAGAACGCATCCCGGCCCGCCCGGCGCCACCTCGCCGCAGGTGCGCTGGCCGCGGTCGCCCTGCTGGGCGCCACCGGCTGCTCCGCCGTGAGCCCGATCGCCACCGCCATCCAGTACTCCGCCTCGGACGGCATCAACGGCCAGGAGCAGGACTTCCTGAGCTACCGCAACCTCGCCCTCGTCGGCGACGGCGAGTCGGGTCCCGCCCGCCTGATCGGCACCGTGGAGAACACCTCCGGCCAGGACCAGACCTACACCTTCCAGGCCGAGGGCGGCAGCTCCGCGACCCTGAGGGTCCCCGCCGGCGAGAGCCGCAAGCTCGAGGACGACGCGAACACGACCGTCCTGGAGCGCGAGGGCGTGTGGGTCGGCGAGAACCTGCCCGTGACCGTCTCCGGCACCGGCGGCACCGCCGACCTGGCCGTCCCGCTGCTGAGCGCCACCCAGGAGCAGTACCGTGACCTGCTCCCCGAGGGCGTCGAGCCCGCAGACGAGGATCTCGTCGGGCACCTCCACGAGGAGACCCACCACTACGGCGAGGAGCACTGACCTCCGCCGGGCCCGCGCCCGGCACGCCACGGCCCCGGCCCCACCGCGAGGTGGAGCCGGGGCCGTCGTCGTCCCGGGCGGAGCGTGCCGGTCAGGCCTCGAACTTGTAGCCCAGACCGCGCACCGTGACGAGGTAGCGGGGGCTCGAGGGGTCGGGCTCGATCTTGGAGCGCAGGCGCTTCACGTGCACGTCGAGGGTCTTGGTGTCCCCCACGTAGTCGGAGCCCCACACGCGGTCGATCAGCTGGCCGCGGGTGAGCACGCGCCCGGCGTTGCGCAGCAGCATCTCCAGCAGCTCGAACTCCTTGAGGGGCAGGGACACCTGCTCGCCGTCCACGGAGACGACGTGCCGCTCGACGTCCATGCGCACGGGGCCGGCGCTGATGGTCGCCGACATCGGCTCCTCCTGCTCCCCCTGACGGCGCAGCACGGCGCGGACGCGGGCCACCAGCTCGCGCGAGGAGTACGGCTTGGTCACGTAGTCGTCCGCGCCGAGCTCGAGGCCGACGACCTTGTCGATCTCCGAGTCCTTCGCGGTCAGCATGATCACGGGGACGTTGGAGCGCTGGCGCACCTGACGGCACACCTCGGTGCCGGACATCCCCGGGAGCATCAGGTCCAGGAGGATCAGGTCCGCGCTGTCGCGCTCGAAGACGCTCAGCGCCTCGTTGCCGTCGGCGGCGACGGTGACCTCGAACCCCTCCTTCTCCAGGAGGTAGGACAGGGGGTCGCTGAACGACTCCTCGTCCTCCACGATCAGAATGCGGCTCATGCGCTCGTCTCCTTCCGGGTCGGGTGTGCGGCCGAGGCGGTCACCCGGTGACCGCGCCGCTCGGTGACGTGGGCGGCGCCCGGCGCGCCGTCGACGGCGACACCGTCCCCCCACTCGGGCAGGCGGATGGTGAAGGTCGACCCGCGGCCCGGCTGGGACCAGAGGGTGACCTCCCCTCCGTGGTTGATGACGACGTGCTTGACGATGCTCAGCCCCAGGCCCGTGCCGCCCGTCTGGCGCGACCGCGCCGCGTCCACGCGGTAGAAGCGTTCGAAGACCCGCTCCTGCTCCTCCGGGCTGATGCCGATGCCCTGGTCCGTGACGGTGACCTGCGCGAGCCCGTCCACGGAGCTCAGGCCGATGCCCACCGTGGTGCCCTCCGGGGAGTAGCGCACCGCGTTGTCCACCAGGTTGCGCACCGCGGTCATCAGCTGGTCCTGGTCCCCGTGCACCACCGCGTCCACGCGGCCGCCCACGCGCAGCGCGATGCCGCGGTCCTCGGCGGTCAGGCGCAGGCGGTCCACGGCGTCGGCGACGACGGCGTTGAGGTCCACGGGCCCCCCGTCCTGGACCACGTCCTTGGCCTGCAGCCGGGAGAACTCGATGATGTCCTGCACGAGGGCCGTGAGCCGGCGGGACTCGACGCCCAGCCGTGCGGCGAAGCGACGCACCGCCTCCTCGTCCTCCGCGGCGTCGCCGATGGCCTCGGAGAGCAGGGAGATGGCACCCACCGGCGTCTTGAGCTCGTGCGAGACGTTGACGACGAAGTCGTGGCGCATGGCCTCGGTGCGGGTCACGTCCGTGCGGTCGTCGGCCAGGATCAGGATGTACTCCTCGTCCAGCGGGGCCACGCGCAGCTCGACGACGAGGCTCGACTGCCCGAGGGGTCCTCGGGGCAGCTCCATGCGGCGCTCGACGATGACGCCGTCGGCCCGCACGGTCCGCGTGAGCTCCCGCAGCTGGTCCTGGACGAGCGAGTGCCCCCGCACGAGGCCCAGGGCGTAGGCCGCGGGGTTCGCCCGCACCACACCGTCGATGTCGTCCACCACCGCGTACGCGCGGCCGACCACGGAGAGGACCTCGGCGGCGCCCGGCGCCAGGGTGGGTTCGCCGACCGTCAGGTCTACCGTCCGCGAGCGCTCGGACGCCCGGAAGGCCAGCATGGAGGCCACTCCGGTGAACAGTCCGACCGCTCCGCACAGCAGGCCGATGATGACGGGATCCACGGCACCAGACTAGCCTCTGGCGGCCCGGAGACGGGCTGCCCCGGCCCCGCCAGACGCCGGACGATCGGCGTTCATGGGCCGTTCATCTTGCCCTGGCAGGATGGGCCGCTGCCCCGCGGACTCGGGGTCGGCGGCGCACGGGCGTCGCCGGGGAGAGGAGACCATGCGCGAGCTCTACCGAGCCGACCTCGAACGGCTGGGCCGCGACCTGACCGAGATCGCCCGCCTGGTGCACCGCGCCATGATGGACGCGCAGGCCGCCCTCGAGGCGGCCGACGTGCACGGCGCCGAACGGGTCATCTCGGAGGACGCGCGGATCGACCAGCTGCAGGAGTCCCTCGACGAGCAGGCCGTGCGCATCCTGGCGCTGCAGGCGCCCGTGGCCACGGACCTGCGCACCGTCGTCGCCACGCTGCGGATGAGCTCCTCGCTCGAGCGCATGGGCGACCTCGCCCGCCACGTGGCCCAGCTGACCCGGCTGCGCTACCCCGAGCATGTCATCCCGGAGCCGGTCCGGACCGTGTTCACCGCGATGTGCGACGCCGCCGTGGAGGTGGCCGAGGAGGTCGTCCTGCTGCTCGAGACCCAGGACCTGGCGCACGGGGACCGGATCGACACCCTCAACGAGGACGTCAACGCGCTGCACGTGTCCGTCTTCCGCGCGATCGCCGCCCCGGACTGGAGCGCGACGCCGGCCACCACCACGGACGTCACGCTGGCCTCCCGCTACCTCGAGCGGTTCACGGACCACGGCCTGTCCGTGGCCGCCAAGGTGCGCTATCTCGTCACGGGCGAGTGGGCGACCCACCGCCCGGACGCCACCGGCTCCTGACCGTCCCCGACGCCACGGGCCGGGCCCCCGAGCGGGGCCCGGCCCGTCGTCGTCGGGCGCGTCAGTGCGCGGAGCCCTGGGCGGCCACGGCGGCGGCGCCGGCCGCGGCGGCCTCCGGGTCGAGGTAGCGGCCGTTCGCGGTGATCGGCTTGAAGTTCTGGTCCAGCTCGTACACCAGCGGGATGCCCGTCGGGATGTTCAGGCCCGCGATGTCCTCGTCCGAGATGCCGTCCAGGTGCTTGACCAGCGCGCGCAGCGAGTTGCCGTGAGCGGCGATCAGCACGGTCTTGCCGGCCTTGAGGTCGGGCAGGACCTGCTCCTCCCAGTAGGGCAGCAGGCGGTCGACGACCTGCTTGAGGGCCTCGGTGCGGGGGGCGTCCTTGCCCAGGTCCGCGTAGCGCTCGTCGCCGACCTGGGAGAACTCGGAGTCGTCGTCCAGGGCGGGCGGCGGGGTGTCGAAGGACCGGCGCCAGACCATGAACTGCTCCTCGCCGAACTCCTCCTTCACCTGGGCCTTGTCCTTGCCCTGGAGGGCCCCGTAGTGGCGCTCGTTCAGGCGCCAGCTGCGCTTGACCGGGATCCACTGGCGGTCCGCGGCCTCGAGCGCCAGGTTGGCCGTGGTGATGGCGCGCTTGAGCAGGGACGTGTGGACCACGTCCGGGCGGAGGCCCTCCGCCTCCAGCAGCTCACCGCCGCGGGCGGCCTCGGCGCGCCCCTTCTCGGTCAGCGGGACGTCCACCCAGCCGGTGAACAGGTTCTTCTCGTTCCATTCGCTCTGACCGTGCCGCAGCAGGACCAGCGTGTACGTGGTGTTCGCCATGTCACCATCCTAGGCGGACCCGTCCCGCCGCTCCCCTACGCTGGAGCCCATGGTGGAGAAGGCCCGGCGGCTGCGCGCGCGCACGACGCCCGGCCCCGGCCCGGCACGGGGCCCGCAGGGCCACATCACCCGCGGCACGACGGCGGCGCAGCGGATGCGCCGGGTGGACCGCTGGCTCACGGACGTGCACGGCCCCCTGCTGCGGCGCACTCCCCGCCCGCTGGCCGTGGACCTGGGCTTCGGCGCGGAGCCGGTGACCGCCGTCGAGATGGCCGAGCGGCTGCGCGTGCAGAACCCGGCCCTCGAGCTGGTGGGCCTCGAGATCGACCCCGCTCGGGTCGCCCGGGCCCGGGAGCGGGCCGGCGACCTGCCGGGGGTCACCTGGGCGGTCGGCGGCTTCGAGCTGCCCGTGCCGCGGCCGCCCACCGTGGTGCGCGCGTTCAACGTGCTGCGCCAGTACCGGGAGGAGGACGTACCCGCGATCTGGTCTCTGCTGTGCGCGGGGCTCGCCGACGACGGCGTCCTCGTGGAGGGCACCTGCTCCGAGGACGGTCGGCGGGCGGCCTGGGTGGATCTGCGCCGGGACGGACCGGCGAGCCTGACCGTGGCCCTCAGGCTGGGCTCCTTCGCCCGCCCCTCGGACGTGGCGGCGCGCCTGCCGAAGGTCCTCATCCACCGGCACGTGCCCGGCGAGCCCGTCCATCGGCTCCTGGCGGAGGCCGACGCCGCGTGGGCCGCGCACGCCCCGCTCGCGGCCTACGGGACGCGGCAGCGGTGGCTGGCGACGGTCGGCACGCTGCGCTCGGCGGGCTGGCCCGTGCTGGGCGGCCCGCACCAGTGGCGGCGCGGGGAGCTGAGCGTGCGCTGGGCGGCGGTGGCGCCGTCGTCATGAGGGCGGCGCCGACGGCGCGGGGCCCTCAGCGGCGCAGGGCCGGGCCCATGTCCTGGCGGGGGCCGGCGAGGTAGACGCACGCCACGCACGCGGCCACCAGGCCGAACATGCCCATCCCGCCGCCCGCGAGCACGCCGAGGAGCCCGACGACGGCGGCCACGCCGGTCAGGATCAGCCAGAAGCTCCTGTCCCGGCCCCCGATGCGGGCGAAGTCGTCGGGGCGGCGCCGGACGACGTCCACCAGCGCCCAGACCTCGAGCACGAGTGCGGCGATCGCCAGGACGCGGAACAGCCAGTGGTCGAAGAGGAGGGCGACGTGCATGGGGGCGCTCATGCCGGTCAGTCTAGGCGGTCGGCCCGGCCGGGTTCCTTCCCCGTCCGGGGCGGCGTCTAGGCTCGAGGCGTGAGCACCCAGACCGAGCATCGCGGCCTGTTCGTCGCCGTCGAGGGGCCGGACGGATCCGGCAAGTCCACCCAGGCCCGCGCCCTGACCGAGGCCCTGCGCGCCGCGGGCCACGAGGTGGTGCTCACCCGCGAGCCCGGCGGCTCGGACCTGGGCGAGACGCTGCGGGAGCTGCTGCTGGACCCCGAGCACGCCCCCGTGGACCCCCGCACCGAGGCGCTGCTGTTCGCCGCAGCCCGGTCCGCCCATGCCGTCCGCACGCTGCGTCCCGCGCTGGCCCGGGGCGCCGTCGTCGTCACGGACCGGTACGTGGACTCGTCCGTGGCCTACCAGGGCGCGGCGCGCGGGCTGGGCGAGGCGCGGATCGGCGCCCTGAACGAGTGGGCCACGGACGGGCTCGTCCCCGATCTGACGGTGCTGATCGACGTGGACGCGGCCACCGCCGCGGACCGGCGTGAGCGCCGCGCGGCGGGGGGCGAGGGCGCCCCCGACCGCATGGAGCGGGAGACGGCAGACCGGCACGAGGCCCTGCGCGCCGCCTTCCTCGCCCGCGCGGCGGCCGCGCCCGAGCGGTACCTCGTGCTCGACGGCGCGCTGCCGCCGCAGGAGCTCACCGCCCGCGCACTGGCCCGCGTCACCGCCCAGGTGGCCGACCGATGACGGCCCCCGCTCCCGTGCCCCCGGTGTTCGCGGACCTCGCGGGCCAGGACGCCGCGGTGGCCCAGCTGCGCCGTGCCGCGGCCGAGGACCGCCCCACCCACGCCTGGATGTTCACGGGCCCGCCCGGCTCCGGCCGATCGACGGCCGCGCGGGCGTTCGCCGCGGCCCTGCAGTGCGAGGTCGCGGACCCGGCGGCGCGCGGCTGCGGCGAGTGCCACGCGTGCCGCACCGTCCTCGGCGGCACCCACCCGGACGTGACCGTGCTGGCCACCGAGGCGGTGAGCTATCGGATCGAGGACGTCCGCGCCCTCGTGGAGGCCGGCCAGTCCACCCCCGCGACCGGGCGCTGGCGGATCTTCCTCATGGAGGACGCGGACCGCATGACGGAGCGCGCCACGAACGTGCTCCTCAAGGCCATCGAGGAGCCGCCGGCCCGCACGATCTGGATGCTGTGCACCCCGTCCCCCGCGGACGTGCTCCCCACCGTCCGCTCCCGCTGCCGGCTGATCACGCTGAGCATCCCCGCCGTGGAGCAGGTGGCGGAGCTGCTGCACCGCCGCGACGGGCTGGACCGCGAGACCGCACTCACCACCGCGCGGATCTCCCAGTCGCACGTGGGCATGGCCCGCCGCCTCGCGCGGGACCCGGACGCCCTCGAGCGTCGCGAACGCATCCTCTCCCTGCCGCTCCAGGCCACCGCCGTCTCCGACGCGATGGCGCTGGCCGCCACGCTGGCCGAGGTGTCCAAGGCCGAGGCCGAGTCCGCCGCCGAAGCCCGGGACGCCGAGGAGCTCGAGGCGCTGCGCCGCTCCCTGGGCCTCGAGCCCGGCGAGCCCGTCCCGCCCAAGCTGCGCCACCACGTCAAACGGCTCGAGGAGGACCAGACCCGCCGGCGGCGCCGCGCCGTCCGGGACTCGCTGGACCGGGCCATGATCGACGTCATGGGCCTGTTCCGGGACGTGCTGCGCGTGCAGCTGGGGGCCGACGGCGAGCTCATCAACGAGCACCGCCGGGGCGAGATCGAGGCGTACGCCCGCGGCGCCGCCGGTGACTCGGCCGAGGTGCTCGCCCGGATCGACGCCGTCACCACGGCCCGCGAGCGCATCGCCGCCAACGTGCCGGAGCAGCTGGCCCTCGAAGCCATGATGCTGGCGCTGCTGCCCCGCCGGGTGCGCACCCCGCGACGTCGCTGAGCGGCCGCGCGGGGCGGACCGGCGCCGGCTCAGCGGGTGCGGACCACCAGGTCCGGCACATCGGCCAGGCCCGGCACCACCCGGTCTGCGCCCGCCGCCAGCAGGACGTCGTCCGCGTCGCGACCCGTGCGCACGCCGACCACGAGTCCGGCCCCCGCGCGGCGCCCGGCCGTCATGTCCTCCGCGGTGTCCCCGACCACGAGGACGCTGCGGACGTCGTCCAGGTCGAGACCGAGCAGGGCGGTGAGGATCATGTCCGGGTAGGGGACGCCGCGGCCGGCGTCGTCCGGGGAGAGGCTGAGATCCGCCAGGCCCATCCACCCCAGCGACTCGAGGATCATGTTCTGGGTGTGGCGGGCGTAGCCGGTGCACAGGCACACGTGCAGGCCGAGCGCACGCAGGCGGACGAGCGCCTCCTCCGCGCCCGGCACGGCCCGGACGCCGTGCTCGGCCAGCAGCGCGTCGAAGGCCGCCTCGAACGTGCGGGTCGCCGCCGCGGCCACCGCCCGGTCCGCGAACACGCGGGGGAACACGGCCGTGCGCGAGGTGGGCCGGAGCGCGCGGAACCGCCGCGCGGCGTCGTCGTGCTCCGGCGTGCCCGCCGGGACGCCGTGCTGGTCCAATGTGCGGGCGAACGCCGTGTCCTGGAGCCCGTGCTCCACGATGGACGTGCCGGACATGTCCACCACGGCCAGGCGGAGGGGCACGGCCGACGAGGCCGCGGCGGGGGGTGCCGGGGTGCGAGGGGCGTGGGGCAGGCTCATGCGTCTCCCGTCGACGGTGTGTGCCCACCAGGGAACCGCCCCCGTCTGGCCGCGGCATGGCCTGGGGGTGAACGCCCGCAGAAGGGGCGGGCCACACTCGGTGGCCCGCGCACCCGGCCGCGCGGTGGAATCGGGGCCGCGAAACCGGTATGCTCGTCAGCCGTGGCCGTTCACGGTCACGTGCCTCCTTAGCTCAGCTGGCCAGAGCAGCTCCCTCGTAAAGAGCAGGTCGCCGGTTCGAATCCGGCAGGGGGCTCCCCCGGACCCCGCCGCGTGATCACGCGGCGGGGTCCTCTCGTCTCCGGGCCGGCCCTCCGGGGCGCGCCGCCGTCAGAGCCCGGCTCCCAGCTCCTCCGCCCGGTCCAGGTGGCCGAGGGTGCGTTCGGCGTGCCGGCCGACCGACTCCGCCGAGCCCTGGCCGAGCCGGTACAGGGCGAGGGCCTGGGCGGTGGCGGCCAGCTCGTGTGCGGCGCGGGAGAGCTCACGGTGGACGTCGGCGGCCTCGGCCGGGATGTGCTCGCCGTCGCCCTCGTGGTCCCGGTGCAGACGGACGCACAGGGCACGGACCGCGGGGAGCCGTTCCGTGAGGACGTTGCCGGCGTGGACCACGCCGTTGCGCTCCTCGGGGCTCAGCACGTCCGTGCCCCGCCGGCCCTCCAGCACCTGCCAGTAGCGGTCCATGGCCCGGCCGAGGCGGTCGTGGGCACGGCGCCACAGCCCCGTGCCGAGCTCGCGGTCGTCGGCACGCTCCTGACGGAAGCGTGCGAAGGGCCCCCTCATGCGCGGTCGCCGGACGGCCGGCGCGCGTCGGCGGGGTCGGTGACGAGCACGACCTTGCCCGTGCGGGTGGCGGAGTCGAACCAGTCGAACGCCTCGGCGGCCTCGGCGAGCGGGAAGCACGCCCCGACGCTCGCGTCGATGCGGCCCGCCGCCACCAGGGGCCACACGGCACGTTCGGTCGCGGCCACGATCCCGGCCTTGTCTGTGACCGAGCGGGAGCGGAGCGTCGCCCCCGTGAGCCAGCCGCGCTTGACCACCAGCTTCATGATGTTGAAGTCCTCCGGGACGGCGCCGCCCTGGACCGCGAGCGTCACGATGCGGCCCTCGGGGGCGAGCGCGGACACGTTGGGTGCCAGGTACGGGGCGCCGACGACGTCGAGGATGACGTCCGCGCCGTGGCCGTCCGTGACCTCCTTGACCCACGGGGCGAAGGCACCGGACTCGGCGGCGCGGTGGTCGAACATGTGCTCGGCGCCCAGCCGCCGGCCGAGCGCCACCTTCTCCGGGCCGCCGGCCGTGCCCAGCACCCGTGCACCGAGCGCGGTGAGGAACTGGACGGCGAAGGAGCCGATGCCGCCGGTGGCGCCGTGCACGAGCACCCAGTCCCCGGCCTGCACGCCCGCACGGCCCACGAGCGCCGAGTGCACCGTGCAGGCGACCTCCGGCAGGGCCGCCGCCTCGACGAGGCCGACGCCGTCGGGGACGGCCATGAGCTGGCCCGCCGGCACAGCGACGTACTCGGCGAAGCCGCCGCCGGCCAGGAGCGCGCACACCCGGTCACCGACGGCGAAGCGCCCCTCACCCGGCATCCCGGCCTCGGGTCCCAGGGCCGCCACGGTGCCGGAGACCTCGAGCCCGGGGATCTCGGAGGCGCCGCGCGGCGGCGGATAGCGGCCCTCGCGCTGCGCGATGTCCGCGCGGTTGAGACCCGCGGCGGCCACGTGCACCAGCACCTCGCCCGGGCCGGGGTCCGGCACGGGCTCGTGGCCCACGCGGACGACGCCGTTGTCGCCGGCACCGGTGAATCGCACGGCGCGCATCTGTGCGGGGACGTCCATGGGGGTCTCCTCCTCTGGTCGGGGGTCGAGGGTCCATCCTCGCGCGCGGGGGCCGGACTCGCCACCGGTCGCCCGCCGGGCCACGGGCTAGAGTGGGTCCTCGACGCGGCGGCCCATGCCGTCGCGGTCAGGCCCGGGATGGTTGTCCGAGCGGCCGAAGGAGCCGGTCTTGAAAACCGGTGCGCGGTGACCCCGTGCCGAGGGTTCGAATCCCTCACCATCCGCGTGATCCCAAGGGAAACGGCGGGCCACACGGCCCGCCGTTTCGTCTGCCCGGCCCCGCTCAGGGCCGATCTGTGGCCATTCTGTGGCCATCGGTTCGGGACGATGCCCGCGGGATCATGGCCGCGCGCTTGTCCGCGGCCGCCTCCCCGACGCCCGGGAGGAGGTGCCCGTACGTATCCGCGGTGAGCTTGATCGTGGAGTGCCGCAGCACCTTCGAGACGATCGCCAGGTCCACGCCGGCGGCCAGCATCATGGACGCCGCGCCGTGCCGCAGATCGTGGAACCGGACCCGGCGCAGCGCCACGGGCGCCCCGTTCGGCCCGCTCGGGACCGTCACGCCCTCTTGCAGCTCCCCGAACCGGCGCGTGACCCATGAGGGCCGCAGCGGGTCCCCGTTCTCGCGTGCGAACACGAGGCCGTGGTCCGCGTAGGCCTCGCCCCACTCCGCGCGTTCCTCGCCCTGCGCGAGCTGCTGGCCGAGGAGCACGGCCACCGTCCCCGAGTCCAGATGGACGACGCCGGCCGAGTCCGCGGTCTTGGGCGTGGCGAATCCGATCCCCCGGTGCACGCGGCCGCAGCCCGGGCACGCCGGCGCGTCGTCGTCCGCGGCCACCTGCACGACCTGCTGACGCACGTGCACCCGACGCCGCACGAGGTCCACGTCCGACCAGCGCAGCCCGAGGACCTCGCCGCGGCGCAGCCCGAGATAGGCCGCGACGTGGAACAGCGGCGCCAGGCGCTCCCCGGCGTCCGTCAGCGCGTCCAGGAACGCGCCTGTCTCCGCCGGCGTCCACGGCTGCACCTGCGCCCGTTCCTCGCGCGGCATGTCCAGGTCCCGGGCAGGGTTCCACGAGAGCTTCCGCTCCCGCACCGCAGCCGCCAGAGCCGTGCGCAGGGTGGCCCGCACCCGGTGGACCGTGGCCGCACTCCGTGGCCGCTCAGGGCGCTCCCCGTGCACGTCGTCGCGAGTGCCGGCCACGACCTCGAGCAGCGCGTACACGTGCGAGGGTCGCAGGTCCCGCAGCCGCAGGTGCCCGAGCTCCGGCCGTAGGTACCGCTCGACGTGCCCCCGGTAGGCGTCCGCCGTCGTCCGCTTCAGCGCCGGCGCCCGCCGGCTGAGCCACCGGTCCAGGAACTCCCCCACCGTCTCGGCCGCGTCGTCCGTCCAGGTACCGGCGCGCAGCTCGCGCGCCACGGCCTCGAGCGCCTCCTCCGCGGCCTCCCGTGTGGGGTAGCCGCCGCGGGAGGGCCGGCGCCGCGCCCCGGTCACCGGGTCCGCGCCGGCGTCCAGCCGCCACGACCACGACCCGTGCCGCCGCTTGCACGCGAGTGCCCGCCCGTCCCGGCCCCGCGGGAGGTCCTCCGGCGGGCACGGGCAGCGCTTCCAGACGGTGCCCTTCACGATGCGCCGCCCTCGCGCGCCACGATGATGGGGAAGTCCTCGATCCCCCACCCGCCCGCGTCGTCCGCGTTCAGCAGCTCGACCGCTCGCGCCCACATCGAATCGGGGTCGGCGGTCACGTCCGCGTTGAACTCCACTCCCGGGTAGACATCCGGGAACATCTGCCCGATGGCCACGCGCGTGGCCACGGCGTTGAAGTCCTCATCGGTCACCGGTTCGGCACCTGGGAAGTCCGCGGACAGATCGTCTATCAACCACTGGACGGACTCAGGGCATTCCACTGGCCGGCCCTGGCGCAGGTCCTCTGCAAGCGCTGCGGCGCGGTCTGCAAGCCGCGTGTCCAGCATCCCGAGCACCTCCGGCCAGAGTCCGCGCCAGCCGCCGCGCCGAGCAGCCGTTTCCACGTCTCGCGTGAGGAATCCGGCGAACTGGAACGGGTCGGAGTCCACAGCGAATCGTGCGCCGCCATCCGCGCTCAGCGTCGAGAGCATGACAACGGCGTCTCGCACGGCGACAGCACGGAGATATCCCCGCGCCCCGGACGCGGCCTCGATGCGCGCACTTCCGATGCCGTACTCCGCCTCGTTGACCAGCTGGCCGAGGCGCCCGCCGGGGAGGAAGTCGAACGGGTCGCGGCTGAGCACCAGCGCGAGTGTGGGCAGCTCGACGGCCCGCACGGGCCGTTCCCCTCGTTCCACCTTGGACACGGTGGTCTGATGCCATGCGAGGCCGGCGTCTTGCAGCTGCGCCGCGAGGGCGCCCTGATTCCACCCGCGCTTCTCGCGCGCCTCAGTGATCTTGCTCCCTATGTACACGTTGCCGTCCTCAAGCATGACGCACACGCTAACACGGAACGGGTTAGACGGAACAGCGAATGGACTTGCGCGGACGCGGGCGGATGCTCTAGCGTCTGGGTTACGTCCTAACCCAGTACGACCTAGGAGCTGGCATGACCGCCACGAAGACCGCCCCCGAACCGGCCACCCTCTCGATCCCCGCCGCGGCCGAGCGGCTCGGCATCGGCCGATCCCTCGCCTACACCCTCGTGCAGCGCGACGAGTTCCCCGTCCGCGTGCTCCGCCTCGGGACGCGCCGCCTCGTCTCCCGTGTGGAGCTGGAGCGTTACCTCGCCGGGGAGGTGGAGCCCCGTGACGCCGCCTGACGACGAGACCCCGACCCCTCGCCCGCGCCGCGCTCGCGGATCGCGCGGCGGCCGCGGACGACGCCGGCCCCGCCCCACCACCCCAGAGACGACAACGGGCGCCCCCGCGCAGCTTGCCGGCATCGGCGGGGACGCCCTCAGCCCGAACCCCCAGGAAGGAACTCGAACCATGAACCAGCATCCCACGACCCCAGGACGCGATAGGACCCCCGCGCCCGTGTTCCCCTCTCCCACGCTCCCCGAGCCCTGCGACTCCGATCAGGACCCCGATCTGATCCCCGTCTACGGCCACTGCGCGCCGTTCTGCAGCATGGACGGCCCCGCCTCCGGCCAGACCGTCGCCGAACACGGCCACGTCTGCGAGGGCCGCGGCTTCCCCGTGGACGCGTGGGGCGCCCGCGAGGACGCGCGCACCATCTGGGCGTCCCTCGTGCAGCACTACCGTCACGGGGCGTATGCGCCCGAGGACGTGACCGGCCGGCCCGCCGTGCCGTTGGTCCAGCTCATCTGGGAGGACGCCGGCTCGACCACGGGCCAGGCGTGGGGCGCGTTCATCACCCCGTCCTCCGCCCGGTCCCTGGCCGCGGCCCTCGTGCACCTGGCCGACACCGCCGAGGGACTCGACCTCCCCGCCCGCCGTCACGGAGGTGAGACCCGATGATCACGTCCACTCCCGCCCAGCGGGCCGCACGGTCCGCGAACGGCAAGAAGGCCGCCGCCGTGTCGATCGCCGCCGCCCGCGAGCGCGCGGCCGCCCGCCTGGAGGACCTCGAGTTCCTGGCCGCGCAGGGCACGAACCGGGCCGAGGCCGCCCGCCGGGCCGGCTTCCCCACCGTGTCCGCCCTGGAACGGTTCCTCTCCCGTCACCGGCGCCTGGACCTCGTGGCCGCCCTGCCGACCGAGCACCAGGCCCGTCGCCGCGGCGACTACTACCGGGCGGCAGCATGAGCACCCGCCCTGTCCCCGAACCGGCGTCGCGCGCCCTGTGGCTGCACGCGCTCACGCACTCCGAGCTGCGCCGCGGCGCCCGCCTGGCCGGCCTGGCCCTGGCCACCCGCGCCACCTCGAGCGGCCGCGCACACCTCACGGTGCCTGACGTGGCCGAGCTCGCCGGCGTCCACCCGTCCACGGCCCGCCGCGCGCTCGCGGACCTGCACGCCGCCGGATACCTCGAGCCGGCCCCCGCGTCGCCCTACAGCGGCGCGGGGGCCGCCCGGACCGGCTACCGGCTGACCGTGCCCGTCCCGGCCGCCGGCGAGGAGAGGAGGGTCGCCTGATGGGCTACGCCAACGCCATGGCCGTGTTCACGTCCTGGGCTCACCTGGGCCACCGTGAGCGCTCCCTGCTGGCCTACCTCGCGCTCATGTCCCGCGACGATGACCGCCCGCCCGTGTACTTCGGCGGCTGGGAGGCCGCGGCCCGGGCCATCGGCCTGGACCCCGAGGGCAAGGCCCGCAGCGCACAGGAGGTCACCCGCAAGGCGTTCGGCGCGCTCGCGGAGGCCGGGGCCCTCGTGTCCTCCGGCAAGGCGCACACGGGCCGCCGGGCCGAGTACGCGCTGACCCTGGACCCCGCCCGATCTGTGGCCGCCACGGGCACAGCACGGGACGGGAATGGGCGTCTCGTGACGACGTGGACTGTCCTCGATCGCACGACCGGGCGCCCTGTGGATAAGTCCGCGCGCATCTGGGAGAGGCCCAACGGAACGTTGGGGCAGAGCCCCAATGAATCGTTGGGGCAGAAGCCCCAACGGATCGTTGGAAAGAGCCCCAACGGCTCGTTGGGGCCTACTACGACTGATGAACCACACCAGGAATACAGGGAGGAGAACATCGCCTTGGACGCAACCAGCAGTACGCGCGCGAGCTCGCCGCTGCGCTCCGCGGCCTTGTTCCTCGTGCGCACCCCGGACCAGGGCCGGGCCGCGCTCGCGGACCTCCGGACGGTACAAGGCAGCCTCTCCGAGGATGACCTCGTGATGATCGCGGCCCGCCAGGCAGGGTGGAGCCCCGACGCCGAGGATGTGCCCGCATGAGCCCCCGCCACTCTGCACCGGCCCCGAACTTCACGCAGCCCGCCCTCCCCGAGCTCGACGGCCTCCCGGCCCCGCAGCCGGGTCGTCCCGCCTCGGCCCGGCCGGCGCCGCGGCTGCACCTGGCCAGCGTCTCCGAACTCACCCCGGTCAGTCTGGACGAGCGGGCCGCGGACGTCATGGCCAGCCTCGACGCCGCCGGCCTGTTCCCCGACCAGCACCAGGCCCGAGCCCTGGCCGCCGCCGGCATGATCGCCCCGCACGCCTGGGCCGCTCCCGAGCACAGCGATCACCGCAAGGCCGAGGCCGCCGAGACCGTGGCCACGATCCGCCAGGACGTAGCCCGACGCCGAGCGGCCGCCAGCTACGCCCGCACCCGAGGCGGCGACATCTCGTGACCGTCTGCCGTGACTGCGAGCGCGAGACCCCGGCCGAGGCCCTGACCCCCTCCGGGCTCTGCGCGGACTGCATCCCATCCACCGCCGGCGCCGGCCGCCGTCCCACCCCCGCCACCGTGGGACCGGGCCGCCAGGCCGTCCGCGACCTGCTCGCCCCCATGAGGGCCGCCCGGGCCGCCCGCGAGCGCGAACGCTCCGCCGCGCTCGCGGACGCCCGCCCCACCGACCTGCCCACCCCCACCCCGAGGAGGAACCCCTGATGACCGCCCCCGAGATGACCGCCTACCCGTTCACGTCGGCCGAGCCGCCCACCGTGTCCGACTTCGAGACCGCGCTAGGCGTCATCGCCTACGTGCGCACCGTCCGCGACGTGGCCAGCCCGGCGGCGAGCCACTACCAACAGACCCGGGACATGCTCGTTGAGGCCGCCACGCAGGTCCGCCAGCTCGCCCCGTTCCTCGCCGTCCCCGACGCCGAGGACCACGCGGACCACGACGAGGCCGAGGAGGTGCCGGCATGAGCCCCCGCGGCCCCGCCCCCGAGCCCAGCAGCACCACCGCCCCGGTCCGGCCCGTGCAGCTGCACCGCCTCGACCTCGCCCGCCGCGCGCTCGCGGCCCGGTACGGGGTCCCCGTCTCCCGCATCCGCGGCCGCACGGTCCCCGACCTCGAGCGCTCCGCTCGAGCCCTGGCCGCCGAGCACCACCCCCACGACGACGGCCCCGCGGCTGCCTGACCCGAGAGGACCCCCCGATGATGACCGTCACCGTCGAACCCGCCCCCGACCCGGACCCCCACCGCAGCAGCAGCGGTGCACCGATCCCCACCGAACCCGGCACGACCCGGGCATGGCTCGCACACGAGGAGCTCCGAGCCCGGACCGCGTGGATGAACGTGCCGGCCGAGCAGCTCAACGGACAGACCCTCTCCGACCTCGCCAACGGAGGCCCCCGATGACCCGCATTGCAGACGACGAGCTCTCCGCCGTGGCCCTGTCCATCGTGGAGGCCGTCGCCACCCGCGACACCGACCTAGCCGCCCACGCCCTCGCCCGGATGGACGCCGACGAGCTGCGCCGCCTCGTGCCCCGCCTCGCCTCCCTCGTGGACCTCCGGGCGCGTGTGGGCGACGAGGACATGAACACCGCCGAGTGGGCGCGCTGGCTGCGCGAGCAGGGGATCACGTTGTGACCCAACACCCCCGGGGGGTATTCTGGCCGTAGGAGCGCACGAGACGACCTCCAGTCGAGCGGGGCCGAGGACCGGACACGGCAAGGCACCGCCACCGCTGGAACGTAAGTGCAGCCCCAGGACACGCGCCGCCGATCCGTGCGGACGCATCCGACTGGCCAGCCCCTCCGGGTGGTCCACGTGATGACGTGGCCCCCGTCGCAGCCGGGCCCGTCAGGGACACCCTCACTCACCGCGCCCCGCGCCGGCCTCTCTCATGGCCGCCGCACACCCGCGGGCGCATCCCTGATCCTGGAGGACCAGACCATGACCACCCAGAGCCCCTACAGCCTCGAGCGCCGCGCCGCGCTGCTCAAGGAGGCCGAGAGCATCGTGACCCGCGTCAAGGCCACCGGACAGCACGCTGTCTCCGGCGCCGATCAGGCGCGCGTCACCGACCTGCTCGCCGAGGTCGACAAGATCGACGAGCACCGCAAGAAGGCCGCCGACGCCGACGCGCTCATGGCCCGCCTGTGCTCGCACACGGCCCCGGACGGCGCCGGCTTCGACTCGCCCGACATGCCCGGTGTGAAGGAAGGCCTGGCCCGCGCCGTGGCCTCCAAGTCCACGTTCGGCTACAACCTGCCCATCAAGAGCGGCCGCGACCTCGCCCTGAAGTCGTTCAGCACCACCACGAGCGCGGACGGGTCCAGCGTCGCCCGCATCGGTGACGCCGCCCAGGCCGGCGGGGCCGGCGGCGTCTCCCTCGCCCCGGACGCGGCCACGTCCACGCCCCTGCGCGACCTGTTCCCCGTCACGACCACCGCCAACGGCGTGGAGCGGTACTACAAGTTCAGCGTGGGCCGCGGCGCGGACGTCGTGGCTGAGGGCGGTATCAAGCCCGAGCTGGACACCTCCGTGACCCCGGTGACGGAGGCGCTGCAGAAGATCGCCGTTCGGTTCCAGTTCACCGACGAGCTCGCCCAGGACGCCGCGTTCCTCGTGAACTACCTGCAGCAGCTCGCCGCCCGCGCCGTCCTGGCCCGGGAGAACAAGCTCATCCTGGACCTGCTCGACGCCCAGACGGACGCGCTCACCTCCACCGGTACCGAGGACAAGGCCGTGGACGTCCTGGCCGGCGCGATCGCCGCGGCCCAGGCCACGAACGGGCTGAACCCCGGGACCATCGTGGCCAACCCGGTGGACGTCGCCAAGATCCGCATGGTCAAGGCCGCCGGCTCCGGTGAGTACGCCATCGACCCGATGGCCGCCGCGGCCCCGACGATCCACGGCGTGCCCCTCGCCTCGACCGCCGCGGCCACCCCGGGCACGATCTACCTGCTCTCCCCGGGCTTCGGGCACTTCTACCAGCACGCCACCGGGCTGCGCGTGGAGGTCGGCGCCACCGGCGACGACTTCATCACCAACCAGATGACCTGCCGCGTCGAGGAGCGCGTGCTCCCCGTCGTGCTGCAGCCGACCCTGATCACCCGCGTGAAGCTCACCACGGCGTGATCCCCAGCCACCGGCCGCCGCCCCCCTTCAGGTTCACCGGCGGCCGGTAGGCGTCAACGTCACCCGCGGGGCCGCCCTTGAACTCGGCCCCGCGGGAACGATGGGAGCGAGGCGTCCGACCTCTTTCGCGTCACAGACCTCCCAGCGCCGACACCACGGCCCCGGCACCCCACGGTGCCGGGGCCGACGTGCGCTCCCAGGGGGAGGGGCGTCTCAGTCTTCGCGAACGGCGGCCGCCCTGACTGCCGCCCGGTAGTCATCTCTCTCCCCACGCCCCGGGGCCGTAACGTTTCGCGTTACGCCACCCCCAGGGACGTAACGCATCACGCGACCTCTCCCCCGGCCCGCCGGCCCTCTCCCCGCGCCGCTCTCCAAGGGCGTCAGCACTGCTGACACCCTCCCCGCGCTACTCCCGCAGGGCGTCGGCACTGCCGACCCCCTTCCCTGCCGCCCTCGAGGGGGCGTCCAGTAGACACCCCCCCCGAACACGACGCCCCGGCCGCGCTCGCGGCCGGGTCCCCGCTCAACCGGCCACCCTGTGGCCAGGCGTGGCCACGTGTGGCCAATCTGTGGCCACACGCACGAGCACGAGGCACCACGGAACGGCACGCACGAGCACGGGAACCGCGGAATCATGCCAAATCGTGGACGCCGTGACACGCCAGAATCCGCATGAATACGTGCCCGGCGGAACTTGAAAACCGGTGCGCGGTGACCCCGTGCCGAGGGTTCGAATCCCTCACCATCCGCGTGCACACGACGAGAGGCGGCGGGCCGGACGGCCCGCCGCCTCTCGTTCACCTGGGGGCCACCTGGATGTGGTGGACTCGGCGCGTCACCCCGCCGTCCACCGGCGGCGCACCTCTGTCATCACGCATCCCGGGGAGAGCCATGCCCAGCCTGTTCCGCCGTCGTGCCGTCACCACGGCCGCCTGCACCGTCCTCGTCCTCGCGCCCGCGAGCGCGGCGCCCGCCCTGGCCGTCGAGACGGCCGCCGCGGACGAGACCACCATCTCGATCCTGTCCTTCAACGACTTCCACGGCGCGCTGTCCGCGGACTACATCGGCACGCAGTTCGCGGACACCGTGGAGGACTACCGCACCGCGTTCGAGGCCGAGCACGGCGCCGGCTCCACGCTGCTGACCAGCGCCGGCGACCTGATCGGCGGCTCGAAGTCCGTGTCCAACGTGCAGCAGGACAACCCGACGATCGACGTGATGAACGCGCTCGGCCTGGCCTCGCTGACCGCCGGCAACCACGAGTTCGACAAGGGCCTGGACGACCTGCAGGGCCGCGTGGAGTCCCGGGCCCAGTTCCCGGTGCTCTCCGCCAACCTGGTGGACCCGACGAGCAAGGAGCCCGTCCTCACCTCGCACACCGTCTCCGACGTCGACGGCGTGCGCGTCGCCGTCATCGGCGCCTCCCCCAACGAGCTGTACGCGACCACCACCGGCGCGGGCCTGAAGGGCAACGAGGTCCTCGACGAGGTCGCCGCCGTGAACGCGGTCGCGGACGAGCTGGAGGCCCAGGACGCCGCCGACGTGATCGTGGCCTCGTACCACGACGGCGCCGCCGGAGCGGGCGAGCTGACCGCCGAGCGGGCGGCCCGGGCCGAGTTCGACCGCATCGTCGGCGAGACCTCCTCCGCCGTGGACGTCATCTTCAACGCCCACACCCACCAGCTCTACCAGTACGACACCGCGGCCGGCGGCGCCCACCGCCCCGTGATCCAGGCGGGTGCCTCCGGCAGCCACCTGGCCGCCGTCGAGCTGACCGTGGGCGCCGACGGCGAGGTCACCGGGCTCACCCCGCGCCTGCTGGCCCGGTCTACGCAGGCCCCCGCCGAGGCCGCCGCGGAATCCCCCGTCACCGCCCAGGTGTACGCGATCGAGCAGGAGGCCGTCGCGGTCTTCGAGGACCTGCAGGGCGAGGTCGTGGCCGACCTGTCCGCCTCCATCACCACCGACTACCAGAAGCTGATCGACGCCGGCGGGTCCTGGAAGGCCGGCGGCACGCGCGCCGCCGAGACCACCCTGGGCACCTGGGTGGGCGACGCCGTCAAGCACGCCGCCGAGCAGGCGAACCCCGAGGTGGACCTCGGCGTGACCAACCCCGGCGGCCTGCGCTCCGAGCTGCTGACGGACCGCTTCACCGACGGCGGCGCGTTCCCGGCCAAGCCGGCCGACCTCGTCGGTCGCCTCACCCTGGGCGAGCTGCTCGACATGGCGCCGTTCGGCAACACCATCACCTACTTCGACATCCCGGGCTCCTCCATCAAGCTGGCCCTCGAGGAGAACTGGCGGAACGACGTGCGCAAGTTCACCCTCGGCTGGTCCGAGGAGCTGACCTGGACCTACGACGAGTCCCGCCCGCAGGGGGACAAGGTGACCGGCGTGTGGATCGACGGCGAGCCGCTCCAGGCGGACCGCATGTACACGGTGGCCAGCCAGTCGTTCCTGGCCGACGACACCTGGACGACGCTCGGGGACCCGACCAAGGCCCCCGACGGCTACACCGCCTTCGCGACCGGCCGCCAGAACTTCGTGAACATGGGCCTGTTGGACTCCCAGGCGATCACGGACTACGCCCGCGCCCAGGACGCGGCCCACGGCGCCGTCGCCCCGGACTTCGGCAAGAACGGCGTGCCGGTCACCGACGCCCCCGCCTCGGTCGAGGCCGGGCAGGCCGTCGGCCTGACCCTCGGGGACCTCGTGGTGGACTCCGACGGCGCCCCCGCGGCGACCGCGGTCGACGTCGCCTTCCGCACGGCCGACGGCACCGAGACCGGCCTGGGCACCGTGGCCGTCCCCGCGGGCTCCGAGGCCGTCACGCTCTCCGGGATCACCGCCCCCGCCGCCGCGGGCACGGGCGAGCTCGTGATGACCGTGCGCTACGCCGACGGCATCACGACCGTGGTGCGCCATGCCCTCGAGGTCACCGCGGCCCCGACCCCCACCGAGCCGGAGCAGCCCGCACCGACCCACCCGGGCAAGGGTCATGGCAAGGGCCATGACAAGGGCGCCGACCACCCGGGCAAGGGCCGCGTGAAGGGCGAGGACCACCCGGGCAAGGGCCGCGGCGTGCAGCGCGGCGCCCCCACGCACCCCGTCTTCTCCGCCCATGCCTGGCTGACCGCCGCGGGCCTGCCGCGCTGACCCATCGAGAACGAGACCGAGGACGACATGACCCCCCTGCCCCGCTTCGCCGCGCGCACCGCGGTGACCACCGCCGCCCTGGCCCTGCTCGCCCCCGCTGTGGCCCTGCCCTCCCAGGCCAGCCCGGCCGGCGACTCCCTCGTCATCAACGAGGCGTACACCAACGGCGGCTCCGCGAACGCCGTGTACACCCACAAGTTCGTGGAGCTCTACAACCCCACCGACCAGCCGATCAGCCTCGACGGCTGGTCCCTGCAGTACCGCTCCGCCGCCGGCACGGCCGCGACCCAGGGCACGGTCGCACTGTCCGGCACGGTGCCCGCGAAGGGCCACTTCCTGGTCTCCGGCGGCTCCAACGGCACCGCGGGCGCCGCCCTGCCGCAGGCGGACCTCGTGGCCGGCGGGGCGTTCAACCCCGCGGGCACCAAGGGCACGATCGTGCTCGCGCGCCAGGCCGGCACCGTGACGGACCTGCCGGTCGGCTCCGTGGTGACCGGCCAGGTGCCGGGCGTCGCGGACGTGCTCGGCTACGGAGCCACGAACACCTTCGAAACGGCGGCCGCCGGCGCCCCCTCGGCCAACTCGGACCCGAAGTCCCTCACCCGCACGAACGGCGTGGACACGGACGACAACAGCGCCGACTTCACCGTCACCGACCAGGTCACCCCGACCAACGCCGCCGCCACCGGCGGCGAGCCGACCCCGGAGCCCGAGCCGCAGCCGACCCCGGCCGAGCGGATCACCATCGCCCAGCTCCAGGGCACCGGCACGGCTACCCCGTACGCCGGGCGCCAGGTGACCACCACCGGCGTCGTCACCGCCGTGTACTCCACGGGCGGCTACGACGGCTACTACATCCAGACCGCCGGCACCGGCGGCGACACCCCCGACGCCACCCCGGGCGCCTCCGACGGCGTGTTCGTGTACTCGCCGGACACGGTCGGCTCCGTGACGCTCGGCGACCACGTCCAGGTCACGGGCGAAGCGGCCGAGCACTACGGCCTCACGCAGATCAAGGTCGCCGCCGGCGGCGTGCTGCCGGTCGCCGAGCCCGGCGCCGTGGCCCCCACGCCGGTGGAGTTCCCGCTGGAGGAGGCCGACCGTGAGGCGCTCGAGGGCATGGTCCTCGCCCCGCAGGGCGACTGGACGGTCACGGACAACTACTCCCTCAACCAGTACGGCTCCCTCGGCATCGTCCCCGGCACCACGCCGCTGGACAACCCGACGTCCGTGGCGCTGCCCGGCGCCGAGGCGCAGGCCGTCGCGGCCGCCAACGCGCAGCAGCTGATCGTCCTCGACGACGGGGCCACCACGAACTTCATGCGCTCGCCGGGCAACCAGAACCCGCTGCCGTACCTGGACGCGGACCAGCCGGTGCGCGTGGGCGCGGGCCTGGAGTTCACCACCGGAGTCATCCTCGACTGGCGCTTCGACGCGTGGTCCTTCCAGCCGCTGGGCCACCTCACCGACGCCACGGCGGCCGCCGTCCAGCCTGTGACGATCGAGGACACCCGCCCGGCCGAGGCCGCCCCCGAGGCGGTCGGCGGCAACGTCACCGTCGGCAGCTTCAACGTGCTCAACTACTTCACGACCCTGGGCCAGGACGTGGCCGGCTGCAGCGCCTACCGCGACCGCGCCGGCACCCCCGTCACCACGAACGGCTGCCTGCCGCGCGGCGCCTACACCCCCGAGGCGTTCGCCCGTCAGCAGGAGAAGATCGCGGCCGCGATCAACGGTCTCGACACGTCGGTGGTCGCGCTCGAGGAGATCGAGAACTCCGAGAAGTTCGGCCTCGACCGGGACCACGCGCTGGCCCACCTCGTGGAGGCCCTCAACGCGCAGGCCGGCGAGCAGCGCTGGGCCTTCGTCGCCTCCCCGGCCGAGCGCCCCGCGCTCGCGGACGAGGACGTCATCCGCTCCGCGTTCATCTACCAGCCGGCCGAGGTCACCCCGGTGGGCGAGTCGGTGATCCTGGACGACCAGACGAACTTCGACAACGCACGCGAGCCGATGGCGCAGCTGTTCCGCGCCGCCGACGGCACGTCCGAGGGGGCGGCCGGCACCGAGTTCGTGGCGATCACCAACCACTTCAAGTCCAAGGGCGGCTCCGGTGCGACCGGGGGCAACGTGGACTCCGGCGACGGCCAGGGCGCGTACAACGCGGACCGCGTGGGCCAGGCCGAGGCCCTCGTGGCCTTCGCCGAGCGCATGAAGGCCGAGACCGGCACCGACCGCGTCCTGCTGATGGGCGACTTCAACGCCTACGAGAAGGAGGACCCGATCCGCGTGCTCGAGGCGGCCGGGTACGTCTCCCAGGGTGCGCTCACGGGCGAGTACTCCTACGCGTTCGGCGGCGCCGTCGGCAGCCTGGACGGGATCTACGCCTCGCCGTCCGCGGCCGCGGCGATCACCGGCCAGGACATCTGGATGATCAACGCGAACGAATCCGTGGCCCTGGAGTACTCGCGCCACAACTACGTGGCCGAGGACCTGTACTCCGCGGACCAGTGGCGGTCCTCGGACCACAACCCGATCCTGGTGGGCCTCCAGCTCGACGTGCCCGTGACCGAGCCGACCCCGGAGCCGGAGCCGGAACCCACCCCGGGTGAGACCTGCGACGGCGTGACCGATCCGCGCGGCGTGCCCGGCAAGCCCGCGAACTCCGTGCGCGAGTGGCTGCGCTGCATCGGCGCGACCCCGGGCCACGGCGGTGACCATCCGGGCAAGGGCCACGGCCCGGAGCACCCCGGCAAGGGCCACGGCCCGGAGCACCCCGGCAAGGGCCGCGGGCCGGCCCGTCCCTGACGGGGCGCGGGGCGCCGCACCCGGCATGACGACGGCGGGGCCGTCCGGGATCCACCCGGGCGGCCCCGCCGTCGTCGTGGGGTTCAGCCGGCGAGCACGGCCGCCGCGGCGGCGTCGGCGTCGGCGAGGAAGAGGGCACGTCCGGCCGGATCGGCCCCGGCCTCGGCCGCGATCGCGGTGCCCCACTGCACGCCCGAGAGCTGCAGGCCCAGCACGAACACGTCCGCGTGGACCGTGCCGTCCGAGGCCCGCAGCCGGTACGGGCGGGCCGTGACGTCGAAGCCGGTGGCGGGCACCCGCACGCCCTCCTCGTCCTCCCACGTCCCGGCGGCGGCGACACCGTCCGCCAGCATCTGACGGACCAGCGGGGAGGCGGCGGCCTGCACGCGGTTGGGCGGCATCATGGCCTCCACCAGCCAGACCCCCTCGACGACGGCGGGCTCCAGCGAGTCCTGCGCTCCCACCTGGGGGCTGCGGGCGGTGAAGCCGTGGCCCTCGGCCTCGACCACGGGCGCGGGGCCGGCCCAGGTGAGCAGGCCGGCCCGGTGCACCGCGAGCATCTGCTCGACGCGCCACAGGGGCGGGCCGGAGGCGAGGCCCTCGACCAGCGGCTCGAACCAGCCCTGGACGTCCCGGATGCGGGAGGCCTCGGCGATCCGGCCCTCGGCGATCCACGCCTTGATCCGCAGCCGGCCGGCATGGAGCGCGCCGACGGCCATCATGAACGGGGACTCCTCCCCGAGGGCGGCCTCCACGCAGGCCTGCTCCATGAGGTCCGCGACGGCCCGCTGATAGTCCTCATGGGAGGCGAACACGGCGTCCTCGAACGGGGACCCATAGGCCAGGATGTCCAGGAAGCGGCGGCCGGGGGCGTACCGCTGGAGGAGCTCCTCGGCGTGCGCGGAGGTCACGGGGGCGCCGCGGCCGGCCTCCTCGAGCTGGCCGACGAGCTCCCCGAGGAACCGGCGCGCCTCGACGGGGCCGCCGAGGATCTCGGGCTGGGCCCGGACGAGCGTGGCGTAGTAGTGCCGGACCACGTCGCGGTGCAGCAGCGGCCAGAGGTGCTCGGCGAGGTCCAGGGCCCCGTGCCGGGCGGCGAGGGCGTCCACGGCGGCGTCGGAGAGGTAGCTGAGGGTGACGCCCCGGGGCACGAAGGCGTCCACCTCGGCCTTGGGCAGGTAGGGGATGCCGCGGCGGGACATCAGGTGCAGGCGCGGCTCGTCCCCCGACGGCTCGTACCGCAGGGCCCGGCCGGGTCCGTCGCCGGTGCGGCGGTACACCCCGCCCCGGCCCTGGGTGAGCTGGGCCAGCAGGTCGAACGCGTTCAGGCCCATGCCCCGCACGAGGACGTCCGCCCCGGCCTCCACGGTCTCCCAGTCCACGTCCGAGGGGATCTGCGGGCCCTGGTAGTGCAGCTCGTCCCGGCCCCGCGCGGCGGCGGCCATCCGGTTCTGGCCGGGGCTGAGCTCCGCAGGCTGATGGCCAAGGCAGAGCACGACGGCGTCCGCGTCGAGCACGGAGACCGCGCCGTCGGGGTCGCGCAGCTCCAGGCGGGCGCCGCCGTCGGGCCGGGGATGCAGGGCGGTGGCCTCCGCGCGGTGCTCGACGACCTCGGCGACCTCGGGACGGGCGCGCAGCCCGGCGACGACGTCCTTGTACAGATGCCGGAGGTAGCGCCCGTAGACCGCACGGGCCGGGTACTGGTGGCGGCGCACGCCGAGGCTGGCCTCCGGGTGCACCCGTCGCCACTGGTCGAAGGTCTGGGCGGCGGTGGAGGGGCGCAGACCGGGGTTGTCGGCGGCACACGCGGTCGGGAAGAACGCGGGGGTGTTCATGAGGTACAGCTCGGACTGGTCCGTGCGCCACACCCGCCCTGGCCCGGGCGGATAGGGGTCCACGACGTCGATGCGCATCCGCCGAGGGTGTGCGTCCGGGGCCGCGCCCTCGAGTCGGGCGAGGATCCGCTCCAGCAGCATGACGCCGCGGGGGCCCGCTCCCACCACTGCGAGGCGGCGATCGGCCACCAGGGGCTCGGACATGGGGCCTCCACTCTCCTCGGGATCGTTATTCACGCCTGCGGCGCGCGTATTCCACACAATATCGGTGGCCGTCAAGGGTCGCGGACCGCTTGCGCCACACTCCCACCGATCCCCCAGGATCTACAGCAGGGCCGGACGGAGAATCCGCGGAATCATGCGGATCGCACCGAGATTCTGAGAGAAGTCTGGGAATTGGGAATCTGGGGGGCCGACGGTTGACGCCACTCGGGCCCATGGGGAATTGTGAATGAGCGTAAGGCAACAAAACACCAATTCAGAAGGAGAATTCCTCATGGACCGCAACGCTCTCGACCAGCTGCAGAACTCCACCGTCTTCGCCACCGACGGCGACAAGATCGGCTCCGTCGGTCAGGTCTACCTCGACGACGTCACCAACGAGCCCACCTTCGTCACGGTGAAGACCGGCCTGTTCGGTGCCCGCGAGACCTTCGTCCCGCTGCAGCAGGCCCAGACCACCGCCGACGGCATCACGGTGCCCTTCGAGAAGTCCTTCGTGAAGGACGCCCCGAACGTGGACGCGGACGGCTCGCTGACCCCCGAGGAGGAGCAGCGCATCTACGAGTACTACTCCATGGAGTACTCCGCTGCGGACCACGACGGCGACGTGCGTCGTGACGACGTGCGCACCGACGCCGGCACCGCTGGCGTGGCCGGCACTGCGGGCGTGGCCGGCGTGGCCGACCGCCGCGACGAGGCCGTCGTGGACGGCGACCGCCGCGACGTGGCCGACCGTGACCGTCGCGACGTGACCGACGCCGACTCCGTCGTCGTCAAGGACGAGCACCTGAACGTCGGCACCGAGCGCCGCGCCTCCGGCCGCGTCCGTCTGCGCAAGCAGGCCTACACCACCACCGAGACCGTCGAGGTGCCCGTCACCCGCGAGGAGGTCGTGGTGGAGCGCGAGTCCGTCGACCCGAACTCCGCCGAGGCCCGCACCGCCGGCCGCGACGGCGACGTCGAGGTGACCACCTACGAGGAGACCCCGGTCGTCAACAAGACCGTGGACGCCGAGAAGGTCTCCCTGGGCAAGCGCCAGGTGCAGGACACCGAGACGGTGACCGAGGAGGTCCGCCACGAGGACGTCAAGGTCGACGGCGACGCCACCGATCGCGACCTCGACGGCCGCAACGACCGCAAGGATCGCATCTGATCTGAACGGACGCGTTGGCCTCAGGCCGGACGGCTGACAGATCACGCGGGGCCCCGGATCCATGGATCCGGGGCCCCGCTCGTGCGCGGTGGTGGTCCGCCCGTGAGCACGTCGCTCCTTTGCCCTGCCCTGGCCTGGCGCGCTAAGCTGGACCGGTCTGACCGCGCGTCGCCCCGTGCGAGGCGCGCCGGACGGAGGAGACGTGCCAGAGCGGCCGAATGGACTTCACTGCTAATGAAGGGCTCGGCGAAAGTCGGGCCGGGGGTTCAAATCCCCCCGTCTCCGCCAGAGAGGGCCGGAATCCACGCGATTCCGGCCCTCTTCGCGTCTGCACGCGGCGACCTGACATGGCGACCGGCTGGTGACTAGCCCTCCCCGCGACGCTCGCGCATGCGGCGCAGCAGCTCGTACGCCTCCGGGACGGAGAGCTCCGAGTGGCTGGACAGCTGGACGGCGGCGGACTCGAGGTTGCCGTCCCGCACCATGGCGGAGAGCTGGTCGCGCAGCCACGGCGGCAGGTCCTGCGAGGAGAGGCGGACGGAGTCCGTCCCCCGCATCACCTCGACCTCGAAGGGGAACTCCTCCTCGGCAGGGGAGGCGGTCCACTCGGCCGGGACGGTCAGGGTGGTCAGCTCGTCGGCGGGCGGCGCCGTCGGACGCGGCGCTGCTGAGTCGTGGTCGGCGTCCTGCCGGGCGTCGTCCTTGGCCACGGCGCCAGAGGTCTCGCCCTCGGTCGTCTGGGCGTCCGGCTCCCTCCGCCCACTCGGATCCTGTCCGGGCCGCTCCGGCCCGGGGGTCTCGGCCGGGGCCGCGTCGTCCCGGTGGGGCTCCCCATGGTCGGCGGGAACGGGCCCCGCGACTCCGGCGGACGTGGCGTCCGGTTCCTGCACCGGCTCGGAGTAGACCTGCGGATGCACGGCGAGGGACTGCACGTCCATGACGGCGTCCTTCAGGCCGCGTCCCGTGTGGGCGCGGTAGTCGCGCACGGCCTCCATCACGCGGCTCTGGGCGATGTGCCCGTACACGCGCCGATGGGCGTCCTCGTCCAGCAGCCCCGCCGCCAGACGCGCCCGCTCCGGTCCGATGTCCAGCCCGCGACCGGACGGCGTGCGCGGGTCCCCCGCCTGACGCGCTCGACCGGCCGACATCCACCGGGCGGCGGCGAACGCGAGGGCACCGATGACGACCACCGCGAGGACAGGGACGAGATATTCCATGCCTCCATTCTAGGTGTGGCCCGCGAGGGCCATGCCGGCGACCGCGGCGCCACATCACAACCTGGTCACAGTTCTGCCAGGGCTCCAGGGCCACCGGGGGGCCTCCCCTACGGTGGAACGTGGAGTCCTCCGTGTCTGGTCACGGCGGCCATGGAGGAGACACTCCGCCCGCCACTCGACCGAGCCAGGAGACCGCATGTCCTTCCCCCGCCCGTCCGCCCGCACCGTCGACACCCCCTCGCCCCGGCGACGCCGCTGGTGGGGGACGTCGGTGGCGCTCGCCCTCGTGCTGGCCGGCTGTGCCGCCCCGCAGGGGGACGAGGGGACGGCGGCCGGGTCCTCCGGCGCCACGGACGCTGCCGTCTCGTCGCCCGCATCTGCGGACGGATCCGAGGCCGCGTCGTCGCAGGGACGGTCCTCGGATGCGGCCTCCTCGCAGGCTGCGGCGTCGTCCGGCGAGGGCTCGCCGTCGGCCGCCGCCGACCCCGCGGTCCCCCTGGCCGCCCGCTCCCATGAGGGCGTGCCGATGCGGGCCTTCACGGCGGAGGAGCGCCCGCCGCAGTTCGTCCTCTTCTCCTTCGACGGCGGCCGTCAGGACGCGCGCTGGAAGACCTTCCTGGACGCGGCGGCGGACTCCGACGCGAAGTTCACGGTGTTCCAGTCCGCGATCAACCTGATCGAGACCGCCAACCGGGAGAACTACACGGCACCCGGCAACACGCCCGGCTACGTGGGCACGGAGTTCGGCGGTGACGAGGCCGAGGTGGCGCAGCGCATCGAGAACATCAACACGGCCCACGCCGCCGGCCACGAGATCGGCACCCACTACGCGGGCCACCTGTGCGCCCTTGCGACGTACGGCGGCGACAAGTGGTCGACGGCCGAATGGGAGCAGGAGTACGGCTCGTTCGCGGACATCCTCTCCGACCCCGCCGCCTACAACCCGGGCAGCTCCCTGCCGGCGCTGGAGGTCACCCCCGAGGACGTCAAGGGCGGACGTCTGCCCTGCCTCGACGGGGAGTGGGACCAGCTCGTCCCGATGTGGAAGGACAACGGACTCGAGTACGACACGTCGCGTGCCGCGGCCGCTTCCGGCGTCGCCTGGCCCTACCAGGAGGACGGGATCTGGGAGTTCGAGATGCCGATGACCTGGTCCCCCGTGCTCGCCGAGAAGGGCGCGGCCAGCCCGTTCGTGATGGCGATGGACTACAACTTCTGGATCTCCGGCAACGGCGGCAAGGACATCCCGGAGGACGTCGCCCGACTCACCGACTTCCAGTACCGCACCTACCGCTACATGTACGACTCGGCGTTCGCGGGCAACCGTGCCCCGCTGGTCTTCGGCAACCACTTCAACGACTGGGGTCTCAACGCGTTCAACCCGGCGGTGGAGAAGGTCATGCGGGAGGTCTGCGTCGAGGAGGACACCTACTGCGTGACCTACCAGCAGATGATCGCGTGGCTCGAGCTGCAGGACCCGGAGGTCCTCGCCGCCTGGCGCGACCAGGCCCGGTCCGCCACCGGCACGGATGCCGAGGCCCTCGGCTGGTGACCGGCGGGTCGGCGCGCTGACACCCGCCCCGACGACGGCCCCGGCTCAGCGCGCCGGGGCCGTCCCGCGCCCGCGCAGCACGACGACGGCGCTCGCCAGGGCGGTCAGCACCAGGGCCAGGACCATCAACACCGTCCCCGGCCACCCGTGGGACTCGTGGAACACGCCGCCCAGCCAGCCGAAGAGGCTCGAGCCGGCGTAGTACGCGAAGTTGTACAGGGAGGTCGACTGGGCGCGGCCCGTGGGGGCGGCCGTCCCGGACCACGCGGAGGCCACGGCGTGGGCGGCGAAGAACGCGCCCGTCACGAGCACGAGGGCAGGCACCAGCACCGCCGGATGCGGGACCGACGTGAGGGCGACGCCCGCGGCCATGGCCGCCGTCGCGCCGGCCAGGACGGGCAGCCGGCCCACCCGCGCGGCCAGCCGGCCCGCGCGCGGCGACGACCACGTGCCCGCGAGATAGGCGAGGAAGACGAGGCCGGCCGCCGTCGGCGTCCAGGAGAACGGCGGGTCGAGCAGGCGGTACCCCACGAAGTTGTACAGCGCCACGAACCCGCCCATCAGCAGCGCCCCCTGCAGGTAGACGGCGACGAGCTCCGGCGAGCGCAGGTGGCCGCGCACGATGCGCACGAGCGTCGCCGGGGACGTGGGCGACGGCGTGAAACGCCGGGCGCGCGGCGTGATCGCCAGGAAGCCGACCGTGCACAGCAGCCCGACCACGGTGACGGCCAGCATCCCGCCGCGCCACGAGGACGCCTCCGCGACGGGCAGAGCCAGGAGCCGGCCGGAGAGCCCGCCGAGGGTGGTGCCGGCGATGTAGGTGCCGGCGGCCGCCGCGACCGCGTGCGGGGCCACCTCCTCCGCCAGCAGTGCCACGGCGAGTCCCGCGACGCCCCCGTGCGCCATGCCCTCGAGCAGGCGCAGGCCGAGCATGGCCTCGAACGTGGGCGCGAGGACGCCCGCGAGCGCGCACGCGCTGGCGGAGACCATCGAGACCACCATGGCGCGTCGGCGGCCCCACCGGTCCCCGGCCACGGACCACGGCACCACCGACAGGGCGAGGCCGAGCGTGCTGGCGGAGACGAGCAGGGCGGCGCGGTCCGCGGGGACGCCCAGGTCGTCGCTGACCAGCGGCAGCAGACCCTGCGGGGAGTAGAGCTGGGCGAACGTGGCCACCCCGGCCAGGAACAGCCCGATCAGCAGCCTGCGGTACGCGGGCTCCCCGGGGGCGGCCGGCGCGGGTCCCGACGGTGGAACGGCCGGGGGCCCCGCGGGCGGGGGCGAAGTGGTCGGGGGCACGCCATCACTGTATCCAGGCTGTCCACTACGATCGGTCGAGTGACTACCTCGACCCCCTCCCTCGACCTGCACGATTCCTTCAAGGCGTACGACGTCCGCGGCATCGTGGGCGAGTCCATCACGGCGGAGAGCGTCCGCGCGGTGGGCGCGGCCTTCGTGGACGTGCTGGGCCTGGCCGGTCAGACCGTGCTGGTCGGCGGGGACATGCGCCCCTCCTCGCCCGCGTTCATGACGGCCTTCGCCGAGGGCGCCACGCGCCGCGGCGCCGACGTCGTCACCCTGGGGCTGATCTCCACGGACATGCTCTACTACGCGGCGGGCGTGAAGCAGGCCGCGGGCGTGGTGTTCACCGCCTCGCACAACCCGGCCGAGTACAACGGCATGAAGATGGCCCAGGCCGGCGCCGTGCCGGTCTCCTCGGACACCGGGCTGTTCGAGATCCGCGACGCGGCCCAGGCCTACCTCGACGCCGGTGAGATCCCCGCCGCCGAGACGGTCGGCACCGTGACGGAGGAGGACATCCTCCCCGGCTACGCCGCGTACCTGCGCTCGCTCGTGGACCTGACGGGGGTGCGCCGCCTGAAGGTCGTGGTGGACGCGGGCAACGGCATGGCGGGCAAGACCACCCCGGCCGTCCTCGGCGACGCCGAGCTGGCCGCCCTGCCGCTGGAGATCGAGCCGCTCTACTTCGAGCTGGACGGCACCTTCCCGAACCACCCGGCCAACCCGCTGGAGCAGGAGAACCTCCGGGACCTGCAGGCCGCCGTCGTGGAGCACGGCGCGGACATCGGCCTGGCCTTCGACGGCGACGCCGACCGCTGCTTCGTGATCGACGAGCAGGGCGCCCCGGTCTCCCCCTCCGCGATCACCGCCCTGGTGGCCCGCCGCGAGATCGCCCGCGCGAAGGCCGACGGCGAGCAGACCCCCGTGGTCATCCACAACCTGATCACCTCCCGCGCCGTCCCCGAGCTCGTGGCGGCCGACGGGGGCCGGGCCGTGGAGACCCGCGTGGGCCACTCCTTCATCAAGGCGGTCATGGCCGCCGAGTCCGCCGTGTTCGGCGGCGAACACTCCGCGCACTACTACTTCCGCGACTTCTTCAACGCGGACACCGGCATGCTGGCGGCCATGCACGTGCTGGCGGCCCTGGGCGGCCAGGAGCAGCCGCTGTCCGAGCTGGCCGAGGAGTACGAGCCGTACGTGGCCTCCGGAGAGATCAACTCGCAGGTCGAGGACAAGGACGCCGCCGTGGCCGCGGTGGTGGCGCAGTTCGCCCCCGCCGTGGGCGAGGGCGTCGGCGAGGGCCAGGCCGTGCACGAGGACTTCGCCGGGGTGGCCACCACGGTGACCCGCATGGACGGCACCACGGTCGCCGCCCAGGACGGCACGTGGTGGTTCAACCTGCGCCCGTCCAACACGGAGCCGTTCCTGCGCTACAACGGCGAGGCCCGCACGGCCGGCACCATGGAGGCGCTCCGCGACGCCGTGCTGGCGATCGTCCGCGCCCAGCGCTGACCGCGGCGGCTCATCCGGCCTGGGCGAGGGCGAGCGGCAGCACCCCCTGCGCGCCGGCCTCGCGCAGCACCCGCGCGGCCTCGGCGAGCGACCACCGCGAGTCGACGAGGTCGTCGACGAGCAGCACGGGGCCGTGCCGGCCGGCGTCCGGGGCGGTGCGCAGCATCTGCGCCATCGCCTCGGGGACGGCGAACCGGCCGTACACGCACCCGAGCCGGTAGGCGCTGTTGCCGCCCGGCCCGGCCGTGGGGCCGCCGCGCGCGTGCTCGAGCGAACCGAGGAACGGCAGCCGGCCGATCCGGGCGATCCCCTCGGCGAACGACCCCACCAGCTGCGGGCGGGTGCGCGAGGGCATCGCGACGACGGCGATCGGCCGCGTCCGCCACCCCCAGCCGGCCAGGACGTCGACGGCGCCCCGCAGGACCTCCTCCGGCACCGGGGCGTCCTCCCGGTCCAGCAGGTCCCGCAGGACGGTGCCCCACCCGAGGTCCGTCAGGCGGGCGAGCGCGCGGCCCTCCTCGGCCTGCGACTCGGACGCGATGCGCCCCTTGACGGGCACGCCCAGCCGGTCCATGCCCGAGGGCCACATGCGACGGGGCTCGATCGGCACACCGGTGCGGCGCAGGGCGGCCTCCGCGCGCTCACGCGCCGCCCCGTCCGATCCCGTCGGGTACCAGGGGCCGGCGCAGACGTCGCAGCGGCCGCACGGCGCGGCGGTGGGGTCGTCCAGGGTGCGGGCCAGGAACTCCATGCGGCACCGGTCCGTGGTCTGGTAGTCGAGCATGAGCCGCTCCTCGGCCCGGCGGGCCTCGGCCACGCGGGCGTACCGCTCGGCGTCGTACGTCCACTCCCGCCCGGTGGCGCGCCAGCCGCCGCCCACCCGCTCGACCGCCCCGTCCACGGCGAGGACCTTGAGCAGCAGCTCCAGGGAGGTGCGCTTGATCCGCACGGCCGGCTCGAGCGCCGCCACGGAGAGGGCCCCGCCGTGGTCCGCGAGCGCCCCCAGCACGGCGCGCGCCGGCTCCTCGTCCGGCATGGAGGCGGTGGCGAAGTACTCCCAGATGCGACGGTCCTCGGGCCCGGGCAGCAGGAGCACGTCCGCGTGGTCCGTCCCGCGGCCGGCGCGGCCGACCTGCTGGTAGTACGCCACGGGGGAGCCCGGCGCACCGAGGTGCACCACGAACGTCAGATCCGGCTTGTCGAAGCCCATGCCGAGCGCCGAGGTGGCCACGACGGCCTTCACCCGGTTGGCCTTGAGGTCCTCCTCGATCTCGGCGCGACGCTCCGGGTCCGTGCGGCCCGTGTAGGCGACCACCTCGTGCCCCGCCTCGCGCAGGGCGCGCGCCGTGTCCTCGGCGGCGGAGACGGTGAGGGCGTAGACGATCCCGGAGCCCGGCAGGTCCCCGAGGTGGTCGAGGAGCCAGGCCAGGCGCGCGGCCGGGCTGGGCATGCGCAGCACGCCCAGGCGCAGCGAGGCGCGGGCCAGGGGGCCGCGGAGCACGAACACGTCCTGCTCGGAGGCGACGCCGAGCTGCTCCACCACGTCCGCCACCACACGGGCGTTGGCCGTGGCGGTGGTGGCCAGCACGGGCACCGCGCGCGGCCCCTCGGCGGGCAGCAGCCCGATCAGGTCCCGGATGCGGCGGTAGTCCGGCCGGAAGTCGTGCCCCCAGTCGGAGATGCAGTGGGCCTCGTCCACCACGAGCAGGCCCATGCGCGCCACGAGGTCCGGCAGCTGCTCGTCCCGGAACCGGGGGTTCGTGAGTCGCTCGGGCGAGATCAGGAGCACGTCCACCTCGTCCGCTGCGAGCCGTGCCCGGACCTCGTCCCACTCCGTGGCGTTCGCCGAGCTCACGGACACCGCCCGCACGCCCGCCCGGGCGGCGGCTGCGACCTGGTCCCGCATGAGCGCGAGCAGCGGGGAGACGATCAGCGTGGGCCCCGCGCCGCGGGCGCGCAGCAGGAGGGAGGCCACGAAGTACACGGCGGACTTGCCCCAGCCGGTGCGCTGCACCACCAGGGCCCGGCGGCGGTGGGCCACGAGCGCCTCGATCGCCTCGAACTGCCCGTCCTTGAACCGCGCGTCCGGCCGGTCCACGAGCCGACGCAGCACAGCCAGGGCCTCCTCGTGCAGCGCGGCGTCCCCGCCCGGCGTGGAGGTCTCGGGGAGGCGGGGGCCGGCGTCGGGGTGCGAGGTGGCGTCCATGGCGTCAGTATGCCAACCGGCCCGGACACCGCAGGCGCGGAGGCGCCGTGCACCGGTGGGATGATGGCGGGATGAAGCTGAGCGCCTACACCGACGTCTGCCTGCGTGTGCTGATGACGCTCGCGGCCGCCGAGGGGGAACGGCTCACCAGCCAGCAGATCGCGGACCGGATCCAGGTGCCCTGCAACCACGTGATCAAGGCGGTCGCCGAGCTGCGTCGCCGCGGGACCATCGAGGTGCTGCGCGGTCGGCACGGCGGGGCCATGATCGCCGCGGCCGGTCTGGACCAGCGTGTGGGCGAGCTCGTGCGCTCGCTGAGCAGCCGCGACGAGGTGATCGACTGCGCCGGGCGCGACTCCGGGGTGGCGTGCCCCTACGCCGGCGACTGCCGCCTGCGCGGCGCCCTGCACGGCGCACGCGAGGCCTTCCTCGCCGAGCTCGACACCGTGCGGATCCGGGATCTGGTGAGCGCCGGGCCTGTCGGCGGGCCCGTGCTGCTGGGCCTGCCGGAGATCCCCGTGGCGCACTGAGGGAACGGCCCGGGGGCGAGTTCCCGACGGCGACGGCCGGGTGTAATCTGGCAAAGTCAGCGCAAGATTCGCCACCGAGGAGACGGAGACTCCCGTGCTGTCCGAGAAGTCCCACCCCGTCATCGAGGCCACCGCCGCCGTCGTCGCCGAGCACATGCCGGAGATCACGCCCCTGTTCTACGCCCACATGTTCGAGGCCCACCCCGAGCTCCTCGACGGCGTCTTCTCCCGCGCCAACCAGCGCAACGGCGAGCAGGCCCAGGCCCTCGCCGGATCCATCGTGAAGTTCGCGGTGCACCTGCTCGAGAACCCGGGCACCCTGCCCGAGGCCGTCCTGTTCCGCATCGCCCACAAGCACACCGCCCTCGGCATCGTGGAGGAGCAGTACCCGCTCGTCTACGAGAACCTCTTCTGGGCCATCGGCGAGGTCCTCGGCGACGCCGTCACCCCCGAGGTGGCCGACGCCTGGACCGAGGTCTACTGGCTCATGGCCGACGCCCTCGTCAAGATCGAGAAGGGCCTCTACGCCCAGCAGGCCAACGACAGGATGTGGACGGACTGGAAGGTCGTCGCGAAGGAGCCCACCGGCAACGCGGCCGTCACCTTCCGCTTCGAGCCGGCCGACGACACCCCGCAGAGCCCCGGCAGGGCCGGCGGCTACGTGTCCGTGCGCCTGAAGGTCGAGGACGGTCTGCGCCAGTGCCGCCAGTACTCCCTCTCCGAGAAGGCCGGGTCCGCCGACGAGCGTGTCATCACCGTGAAGCTGGACGAGGGCGGCGAGGTCTCGCCCATGCTCATCCAGAACGTGGAGGTCGGCGACGTCATCGAGCTGTCCAACCCCTACGGCGACATCACCCTCGCGGACGAGGGCTCCACCGCTCCCCTGGTCCTGGCGACCGCCGGCATCGGCATCACCCCGGCCGCCGCGATCCTGGACGCCCTCGCCCAGCAGGGCTCGGACCGCCAGGTCCTCCTCTTCCACGGCGACGCGTCCTGGGAGGCCGTGGCCCTGCGGGAACAGGTGACGGAGTCCCTGGCGGCGCTGCCGCACGGCGACGCCCGCCTCTTCCTCGGGGTGCGGCCCGAACACGACCCCGACGGCGTCACGACCGTCGAGGGTGTGATGCACTTCGACGACGTCGAACTGCCCCGCGACGGGCACTACATCCTGTGCGGCCCGCTCGCGTTCATGCAGTCCACCCGCTCGAAGCTGATCGACGCCGGCGTGCCCGCGACGTCCATCCGCTACGAGATCTTCGGCCCGGACCTCTGGCTCGCCGCCTGATCCGGCCCTGGAACGCGGAACGGCCCGCACCCCTCACGGGGTGCGGGCCGTTCCGCGTGCGGCGGGGCTCAGGCCTGGGCGAACCGGGCCTTCTGCGCCTCGAAGCGGTCGCGGATGGCCTGGGGCAGGGACTCGCCGAACCGGCCGAGCCACTGCTCGATCTGCTCGTTCTCCTCGGCCCACTCCGCGGCGTCGACCTTGAGGGCGTCCTCGAGGTCCTCGGCCGACACCTCGATGCCGGACAGGTCGAGCGAGCCCGCGGCCGGCACGAGGCCGATCGGGGTCTCCTCGGCCTCGGCCTTGCCCTCGAGGCGCTCCACGATCCACTTCAGGACGCGGGAGTTCTCGCCGAAGCCGGGCCAGGCGAAGCCGCCGTCGCGGTTGCGGCGGAACCAGTTGACCAGGTAGATGCGCGGCAGCTTCTCCGGGTCGGCCTTGCCGGACTCCCTGACCCAGTGGGCCAGGTAGTCGCCGGCGTCGTAGCCGAGGAACGGCAGCATGGCCATCGGGTCGCGGCGCACGACGCCCACGGCGCCGGCGGCGGCCGCGGTGGTCTCCGAGGAGAGGGTGGCGCCCTTGAGGATGCCGTCCTCCCAGTCGAAGGCCTCGGTCACCAGCGGCACGGTGGTCTTGCGGCGGCCGCCGAACAGGATGGCGTCCAGCCTCACGCCCCGCGGGTCGCGGTACTCGTCGGCCAGCATGTCCGTCTGCTCGATGGGCGTGCAGAACCGGGAGTTCGGGTGGGCGGCCGGGGTGCCGGACTCGGGCGTCCAGTCGTTGCCGCGCCAGTCGGTGAGGTGCTCGGGGACCTCGTCCGTCATGCCCTCCCACCACACGCCGCCGTCGTCGGTGAGGGCGACGTTGGTGAAGATGGAGTTGCCCTTGGAGATCGCGCGCATGGCGTTCGGGTTGGTGGACCACCCGGTGCCGGGGGCGACGCCGAAGTAGCCGGTCTCCGGGTTGATCACGCGGAACTCGCCGTCCTTGCCAGCGCGGATCCAGGTGATGTCGTCGCCCAGGGTCTCGGCCTTCCAGCCCTCGATCGTGGGGTCGATGAGGGCGAGGTTGGTCTTCCCGCAGGCCGACGGGAAGGCGCCGGTGATGTGGTAGGACCGGCCCTCGGGGTTGGTCAGCTTGAGGATCAGCATGTGCTCGGCGAGCCAGGCCTCGTCCCGGGCCATCACGGAGGCGATGCGCAGCGCGTAGCACTTCTTGCCGAGCAGGGCGTTACCGCCGTAGCCGGAGCCGAAGGACCAGATGGAGCGCTCCTCGGGGAAGTGCACGATCCACTTGGTCTCGTTGCACGGCCACGGCACGTCCTCCTGGCCCGGCTCCAGCGGGGCGCCCACGGAGTGCACGGCCGGCACGTAGAAGGCCTGCTCGCGGGACATCTTGTCCAGCACGTCCTGGCCGATGCGGGCCATGATGCGCATCGACAGGACCACGTAGGCGGAGTCGGTGATCTCCACGCCGTACTTCGGGTCCTCGGCGTCGAGGTGGCCCATCACGAACGGGATCACGTACATGGTGCGGCCGCGCATGGCGCCGGTGAACGCGTCGTCGAGGATGCCGTGCATCTTCGCCGGGTCCATCCAGTTGTTGGTGAAGCCGGCGTCCTCCTCCTTCTCGGAGCAGATGAAGGTGCGGTCCTCCACGCGGGCGACGTCGGCGGGATCGGAGAACGCGGCGAAGGAGTGGGGGAACTTGTCCTCGGCCAGGCGGGTCAGGGTGCCCGCCGCCACGAGCTCGTCCGCGAGGCGGTCGCGCTCCTCCTCGGAGCCGTCGACCCACTGGACGGAGTCCGGCTGCGTCAGCTCTGCGATCTGGGCGACCCACTCGCGCAGCTGGGCGTAGTCCGTGGGCGCGTCCGCCAGGGCGCGATCCGCGAACGAGGTGGTGGCGTTGTCAGCCATGGTCGAGAGTCCTCCCATTGGGGTCCGGGGCCGTTCCGTCCCGTCCACTCCGATGCGTGCACCGCCGAAGCGCGCACCACATCGTTGTGGCCGCACGGTCCTGCCATGGTACCCGAGCGCGGCTATCATGACCGCGCCTCCGCCACACCCCCGCCGCAGACCACCGCAGACCGCCAATTTGCACTTCGTCAGCGAGGTCCTGTAGTGTTCTACGAGTTCGAGCCGCTCCGGCGGATCGGATGATGCGCCCATAGCTCAGCTGGATAGAGCGTCTGTCTACGGAACAGAAGGTCAGGGGTTCGAATCCCTTTGGGCGCACGATCGGAAGGTCCCGCTCCTGCAGGAGCGGGGCCTTCGTCATGTCGGCGCGCTCCTCCGCCACGCGCCCACGCGCGCCGCCGCGGAGGTCAGCGCCCCGGCACCACGAAGTGCGTCAGGGCGGCGTCGCGGCCGTCGAGCTCGGCCCACGGCTTCTCCACCCGGAACACCTGCATCCCGAGCGTCGGGTAGTGCTCGCTCATGCGCAGCGCCGCGTCCTGGTCCGAGTCCAGGCTCATCAGCCGCATGCCCAGCTCCTGCACCCACGGCATGTGGCCCACCACCAGCAGCCGTCGCGTGGTCTCCTCCGTCTCGTTGACGACGGCCAGGGCCCGCGCCGCGTCGGCGCCGTACAGCCGCGGGTCCAGGTAGGGCGTGGGTGCCAGCTCGCCCAGGCGCTCGCACACCCACACGCACGTCTGACGGGTGCGCAGCGCATCGGAGCACACGACGGCGTCCGGGACGAGGTCGTGCTCGCGGAGCCAGTCACCGGCGGCGGGCGCCTGGGCGTGGCCCCGCTCGGCGAGCGGGCGGGCGTGGTCGTCGGCCGCGTCGGGCCAGCCGGCCTTGGCGTGCCGGAGGACGATCAGGGTCTTCGCGTCGGCGGTGCTCATGCGGCCAGGCTACGGCGACGGCCCCCGCTCGGGTGAGCGGGGGCCGTCGTCGGACACGGGCGGGCGCGGGTCAGATGCTGTACTCCGGCGCCGCCCACACGACCACCTCGGGGTGGCGGTAGAAGCGGTAGCCCTGGCCGCGCACGGTGCGCACGGTGTTCGCGAGACGCCCGAGCTTGGCGCGCAGTCGGCGGATGTGCACGTCGATGGTGCGCTCGTTGGGTACCTCGTCGGCGTTGCGCCACAGGGCGTCGAGCAACTCCTCGCGGCCGACGGTGCGCTCGCCGTTCTCCACGAGGTAGTTCAGGAGCTCGAACTCCTTGAAGGTGAGGTTCAGCGACTCGCCGTCCAGCTGCACCTCGCGCCGGGAGAGGTCGATCAGCACACCGGGCTGGCGCGTGGACACGGGGGCCGGCGCCTGTGCCAGGTCGGGACGGGTGCTGCCCTGCACGGTCGGATCGCCGAGCACCTGGCGCACGACCTCGAGGTCGCGGCCCTCCGCGCCGGCGGGGGCCAGGGCGACGGCGGCGTGCGACTCCGCGCCGGGGACGAGGGACTCCACGTAGTGGCGCAGCTCGTTGGCCAGCCGCGTGAGGGAGGTGCCGGCGGCCGAGGCGGCCAGCTCGTCCATGCCCACGTAGATGACGAACCCACGCGCCTCGTTCTCCCGGGCCACCGCCTGGGGGCCCGGAATGCCGTTCGGCGCCAGGACCGGCGTCGGCGCCGTCTGGGAGTCGGGGGCGTCGGTGCCACCGGCCAGGCGCAGGCCTGCACGGGCCTGGCCTCGGCGGGACATGCCGTCGGCCCGGCGCTGCGCATTGCGGACGGAGATGTGCACGTATCCGGCGGACTGACCCATGGCCACCACTCCTCTTTCGGCTCATGGCCCCTCCACCGCTCGGTCGGTGCGGCGGACGAGGCGTCACATGACAAGAATGTGACGTCACCGAGGAGACTGGCAAGTAACGTTCGCGGTTTTGTCTCACTATTTGAGAGAACGAGTCCTGAATGTGCTCAACATCACTATTCGCGGATCGGAATAGCGTTGCGCGGCCGCTCGGCTCGCCCGCATAACTCTTTCATTGTTCGACAGGGCAGGGTGTGCCACAGGATGAGTGAGTATGCGGAATATTTATGCAGGCGACTTCCAGGTTTGCCATGTGACGCCGTGATGACGGGTCACAGCGGGCCTCGACGTCCACTAGATGGACGACACATTCGCGGCTCCGCTTGACGTCCCCGCCGGAGACGCTCCCACGAGACGGCCACGGCCCCCGCCGGGTGGGGGCGGGGGCCGTGGCCGTCTCGTGGCGGACGCGGAGGTCCGTTCAGGTCATTCCGCCAGACCGTAGAGGCGGTCGCCGGCGTCGCCGAGGCCGGGGACGATGTAGGACCGCTCGTCCAGGCGCTCGTCGACGGCGGCCAGGTACAGGTCCACCTCGACGTCGCCCAGCGACGCCTCCAACCGCTCGATGCCCTCGGGCGCTCCGAGCAGGCAGAGGCACGTGACCCGCGCCGCGCCGCGCTGGTAGAGGAAGCGGATGGCCTCGATCAGCGTGCCGCCCGTGGCCAGCATGGGGTCCAGGACGAACACGTGACGCCCGGACAGGTCGGCCGGCAGCCGCTCCGCGTAGGTGACGATGTCCAGCGTCTCCTCATTGCGGGCCATGCCGAGGAACCCGACCTCGGCGGACGGCGCCATCTTGGTCATCCCCTCCAGCATCCCGAGCCCCGCGCGCAGGATCGGCACGACCAACGGACGCGGGCGGGCCAGCCGGAAGCCGGTGGTCTCGGTCACCGGGGTCTCGATCCGCACCTCCTCCATGGCCACGTCGCGCGTCGCCTCATAGGCGAGCAGCATCACGAGCTCCTCCGTGAGCTGCCGGAAGATCATGGACGGGGTCTTCTTGTCCCGCAGGACGCTGAGCTTGTGGGCCACGAGCGGGTGGTCGACGATGTGGACGCGCATGGCGCCCACGGTACCGCCCACGCGCGCCCCTCCGCCCGTCCCCGCGCCCGCGGGGGCGCCGACACCGCCGCTAGGCTGGCCGCGTGTCCGCCCCCGTCCCCTCCCCCGCGCCCACGGCCGAGCAGGAGCACGCGTGGATGGGCCTGGCACTCCGGGCCGCCCGCGCGGCCGGAGCGGCCGGCGACGTGCCGATCGGCGCCGCGCTCGTGGCCGGCGACGGGACCGTCCTGGCCGTCGTCGGGAACGAGCGCGAGCAGCACCACGACCCCACCGCCCACGCCGAGGTCCTCGCGCTGCGCCGCGGCGCGGAGCTGCGGGCCGCCGCCGGAGCGGGCGACGGCTGGCGCCTGACGGACTGCACCCTCGTGGTGACCCTCGAGCCCTGCCCCATGTGCGCCGGTGCGCTGCTGCTGGCCCGGATCCCGCGCGTCGTGTTCGGGGCGTGGGACCCGAAGGCGGGCGCGTGCGGCTCGGTGCTGGATGTGGTCCGCGACCCCCGCTTCAACCACCAGGTGCAGGTCCGCGCCGGCGTCCGTTCCGAGGAGAGCGCGGCGCTGCTGCGGGGGTTCTTCGCGGCACAGCGCGACTGAACGCGCCCGCGCCCGACGCCGGCGGGCGGCCGGTTTGGGCGCGCCGCCACGGCTCGGGTAGGGTGTCCTGGTCTGGTGACGTGTCCGAGCGGCCGAAGGTGCAGCACTCGAAATGCTGTGTACGGTAACCCCGTACCGTGGGTTCAAATCCCACCGTCACCGCCAGATGTGAAGCCCGGGAGCCTCGTGTTCCCGGGCTTTCGCCATGCCGGGCGGGTCCGGCCGCCGGCTCAGCGCGGCAGGACGGCGTCCAGGAACGAGGCCACCGCGGACCACGAGATGGTGGCGTGCACGGCGCTGGCCGGCACACCGTTGCGGAGCACCTCCGCGCTGCGGGTCTTCGCGGTCATCATGCCCAGGTCGTGGCCGCCCTCGGCCACCGAGTAGAACGCGGTGCGCAGTCCGGCGGCCTCGGCGGCCTGGTACAGCTCGAGGCTCTGTCCCCACGGGACCGTGACGTCCTTGCGCCCGTGGACGACCAGCAGGGGCGGCGAGTCCGGGCGCACGTGTGTGATCGGGGAGGCCAGCCGGGTCAGGCCGCCCGAGGCCAGGACCGGCACCCCCAGCATGTCCGACTTGGTGCTGCGGTCGTCGAGGTGGCAGTGCTCGAGCCGGTTCGCGCGGTTGTAGTCCGCGCACGCGCCCGGGAGCATCTGACGGTTCATCGTCAGGAAATCCGTGGGGCCGAAGAAGTCCACGATCGCCTGGACGCGGTCCTCCTCCGGGATCGCGTGGCCGCCGTCGGGCACCTCCCGGCCGGGCGGCGGCACCTGCTCCCGGTCCAGGTCCTGCCCGCCCGTGAGGCCCGCCATGAGGGCGTTCCAGCCGCCCGACGACGAGCCGGCCACCGCCACCCGCCCCGCGTCCAGCTGCAGGCCCGGGGCGTTGCGCCGCACCCAGCGGACCGCCGCCGTCGCGTCCTCCACCTGGGCGGGGAACGTGCCCTGCTTGGAGCTGCGCACCGAGAACGCGGCGACGGCGTAGCCGTGCGGGACCAGGCCGCGGGCGATGTCGGCGCCGTCGCTGTAGCCGCGGTCGCCGCGCCAGCCGGAGCCCGCGTTCCACACGAGGACCGGGAACGGGCCCTGGCCCGGCGGACGGTACACGTCGATGCGTCCGGCGCGCCCGGGCAGGGCCGCGTACGTGTGGCCGGTGGAGCTGCGCATGCCGTACAGGGCCGTCGCGTTGGCGCCCAGCGGCCCGGCGGGGGCACCGGCCAGGTCGGCGACGACGGCCACCCCGCCCACCGCGAGGGCGCCGACCCCGAGGCCGAGCGCGGCGCGGCGGGACACCCGCGCGGACCGTGTCGCCGACGTCATGGGCCCCCTTCCGGTGCGGAGCCAGGCACCCCGCCCCGGCGAGCGTAACCGAGCGGCGGGGGCCGATCCCCGTACCGTGTCCGCGGCCGGTGCGATCATGGGGCCATGTCTGTTCGGGTGCTGGCCATCGGCAAGAAGCATGAGGCGTGGGTCGTCGACGGGATCGACCGCTACGAGCGGCGCCTCAAGAAGCCCCACGACCTCTCGTGGCGTCTGCTGCCGCACTCCGCGCGGCAGGAGGAGGCGGCGCGCACGGAGGAGTCGGACCGGATCCTGGGCGCGGTCGGCGCGGACGAGCACCTGATCCTGCTGGACGAGCGGGGGACGGCGTTCGACTCGCCGGGTCTGGCGCGGCACCTGCAGAGCCGGTTCGACGTCGGCGCCCCGGTGACGATGGTGATCGGAGGCGCGTACGGGGTGGACGCCCGGGTCCACGCCCGCGCGGACCGCGTCTGGTCCCTGTCCCCGCTCGTCTTCCCGCACCAGCTCGTGCGGCTGATCCTGGCGGAGCAGGTCTACCGAGCCCAGGAGATCTCCGCCGGCCGACCGTACCACCACGCATGAGCGGGCCCGCGGAGACCGCAGCGGGCTCGGCCACGCCCGCGGCCGACGTCGTCCTGGGCCGGTTCACCGAGCCCACGCGCGCCTGGTTCACGGGCGCGTTCGAGGCCCCGACGCCGGCCCAGCTCGGCGCATGGGACGCGATCTCCTCGGGGCGGCACGCGCTGGTGATCGCGCCGACCGGCTCGGGCAAGACCCTCTCCTCCTTCCTCTGGGCGCTCGACTCGTTCGTGCGCGAGCCCGCCGCCGAGGGGACGGCGGCCACCCGCGTCCTCTACGTCTCGCCGCTGAAGGCGCTCGGCGTGGACGTGGAGCGGAACCTGCGGGCCCCGCTGGTGGGCATCACGCAGACCGCCGCGCACCAGGGCAGGCCCGTGCCGCGCGTGCGGGTGGGTGTGCGCTCCGGGGACACCCCGGCGGCCGAGCGGCGGCGCCTGCAACAGGATCCGCCGGACATCCTCATCACCACGCCCGAGTCGCTGTACCTCATGCTCACCTCGCAGGCCCGAGCGGCACTGGCCGGGGTCCGCACGGTGATCGTGGACGAGGTGCACGCCGTGGCCGGGACCAAGCGCGGTGCCCACCTGGCCGTCTCCCTCGAGCGCCTGGACGCCCTGCTGGACACGCCGGTGCAGCGGATCGGCCTCTCCGCCACGGTCGAGCCGGCCGCCGAGGTGGCCCGGTTCCTCGGCGGCACGCAGCCGGTGACGGTGGTGCGGCCCGCCTCGGCCAAGCGCTGGGACCTCACGGTCACGGTGCCGGTGCCGGACCTGACGGACCTCTCCTCCCCCGCCGCAGCCCACGACCTGGGGCCCGGCTCCTCGACGGGCGGGCTCGACGGCGAGGGCGCGGTGCCGGGCGGGTCCATCTGGCCGCACGTCGAGGAGCGGATCGTGGACCTGGTGGCCGAGCGGCGCTCCACGCTCGTGTTCGCCAACTCGCGCCGCCTGGCCGAGCGCCTCACCGGTCGGCTCAACGAGATCTGGGAGGCCCGCGCCGAGGCCGCCGCCGCGGCCGAGCACCCGGACGCCGTCCCCGGCTTCCGCACGCCGGATCCGACCGGCTTCCACGGCCCCGCCCAGGTGGCCGGGCAGGCCGGCACCGGATCGGGCACCGTCTCCGACTTCGCCCGCGCCCACCACGGCTCCGTGTCCAAGGAGCAGCGCGCCATCGTGGAGGAGGCGCTGAAGACCGGCCAGATCCGCTGCGTCGTGGCCACGAGCTCGCTCGAGCTGGGCATCGACATGGGCGCCGTGGACCAGGTGATCCAGGTGGAGTCGCCGCCCTCGGTGGCCTCCGGTCTGCAGCGCGTGGGCCGCGCCGGCCACCAGGTGGGCGAGGTCTCCCGCGGCGTGTTCTTCCCCAAGCACCGGGGCGACCTCGTGGACACCGCCGTCGTGGCCGAGCGCATGACGGCCGGGCGCATCGAGTCGCTGCGGATCCCCGCCAACCCGCTGGACATCCTCGCCCAGCAGACCGTGGCCGCCGTCGCCGTCGCGGACCTGGACGCCCAGGAGTGGTTCGACCTCGTGCGCCGGTCCGCGCCGTTCGCCACGCTGCCGTTCTCCGCCTACGAGTCCGTGCTCGACCTGCTGGCCGGCCGCTACCCCTCGGACGAGTTCGCCGAGCTGCGCCCGCGCATCCTGTGGGACCGGGAGAACGGCACGCTCGCCGCCCGCCCCGGCGCCCAGCGCCTCGCGGTCACCTCGGGCGGCACCATCCCGGACCGCGGCCTGTTCGGGGTGTTCCTGGCCTCCGACGGCGGCGCGGACGGCACCCCCGGCGGCGCGGCGGCCGGGGACACCGCCGAGTCGGCGGGCACCGCGTCCGCGGGCTCGGCCCGCTCCGGCGGACGCCGGGTCGGCGAGCTCGACGAGGAGATGGTCTACGAGTCCCGCGTGGGGGACGTCATCCTGCTGGGCGCCACGAGCTGGCGCATCGTGGACATCACCGCGGACCGCGTCCTGGTGCTGCCCGCCTACGGGCAGCCCGGCAAGCTCCCGTTCTGGCGGGGCGACGCCGCAGGCCGGCCGGCGGAGCTGGGCGACGCCGTCGGGCGCTTCCGCCGCGAGCTGGACGCGGACCCCGAGGCCGGCCGCACCCGCCTGGGGGCCGCGGGCCTGGACCCGTGGGCGCAGGACAACCTGCTGGCCTACCTGAAGGACCAGCGCGAGGCCACCGGGGTGCTGCCCACCGAGCAGACGCTCGTGGTGGAGCGGTTCACGGACGAGCTCGGCGACTGGCGCGTGGTGCTGCACTCCCCCTACGGCATGGCGGTGCACGCCCCGTGGGCGCTCGCGGTGGGGGCACGGCTGGCGCAGCGGTACGGGCTGGAGACCGGCTCGGGCGCGGCGATGGCCGCCGACGACGGGATCGTGCTGCGCATCCCGCTGATGGACGCGGAGCCGCCGGGCGCGGAGCTGTTCGAGTTCACGGCCGAGGAGCTGGACGAGATCGTCACGGCGGAGGTCGGCGGGTCTGCGCTGTTCGCGGCCCGGTTCCGGGAGAACGCGGCCCGGTCCCTGCTGCTGCCGCGCCGTGATCCCGGGCGACGGACCCCCCTGTGGCAACAGCGGCAGCGCTCCGCGCAGCTGCTGGACGTGGCGCGGAAGCACCCGCGGTTCCCCGTGATCCTGGAGACCGTGCGCGAGGTGCTCCAGGACGTCTACGACCTCCCTGCGCTCAAGGAGCTCGCGGGGCGGGTGGCCTCGCGGGCCGTCCGGCTCGTGGAGGTCACGACGACGGCGCCCTCGCCGTTCAGCCAGTCCATCCTGTTCGGCTACATCGCCCAGTTCATCTACGAGGGCGACTCCCCGCTGGCCGAGCGCCGCGCCGCCGCGCTCTCCCTCGACCCGGCACTGCTGTCCGAGCTGCTGGGCACGGAGGAGCTGCGCGAGCTGCTCGACGCCGAGGTCATCGCGGAGGTCGAGGCCCAGCTGCAGCGGCTCGCGCCCGACCGGCGCGCCCGCGGGGTCGAGGGCGTGGCGGACCTGCTGCGCCTGCTGGGCCCGCTGTCCGCGGCGGAGGCCGCGCGGCGCACACGGGCCGAGGGGGAGGGGGAGGCGGAGGAGGCCGCGGACGAGGACGCCGTCGCCGGGATGCTGGCGGAGCTCGAGCGCGCCGGCCGCGCGTTCCGCCTGCGCCAGGACGGGGTCGAGCGGTTCGCCGCCGTCGAGGACGCCGCCCGCCTGCGGGACGCGCTCGGCACGCCGATCCCGCACGGGGTGCCCACCGCGTTCCTCGACCCGGTCGACGACCCGCTCGGGGACCTCGTGGGCCGCTACGCCCGCACCCACGGCCCCTTCACCGCCGCCGAGGCGGGGGCCGCGCTGGGGCTGGGGGGCGCCGTCGTGCTGTCGGTGCTGCAGCGCCTGGCCACCGAGCGCCGCGTGAGCACGGGCGCGTTCCGGCCGGAGGGCACCCCCGGAGCCGCCGGCCTGGACGCCGAGTGGTGCGACGCCGAGGTGCTGCGGCGGATCCGCATGCGCTCCCTCGCCGCGCTGCGCGCCGAGGTCGAGCCGGTGGACCAGGCCGCGTACGCCCGGTTCCTCGCCGACTGGCAGCACCTGCGGCCGCGGGCGGGGCGCGACGGGGCCTGGCGGCCGCCGGCCACGCTCGATGGCGTGGACGGGGTGGCCACCGTCCTGGACCAGCTAGCCGGCACACCCCTGCCCGCGAGCGCGTGGGAGTCCCTCGTGCTGCCCGCCCGCGTGCGGGACTACGCCCCCGCCCTGCTCGACGAGCTGCTGGCCACGGGCGAGTACGTGTGGTCGGGCGTCGGGGAGGCCACCGGCAACGACGGCTGGGTGGCCCTGCACCCCGCCGACGCCGTGGACCTCACGCTGCGCCTGCCCGAGCCCGCCGAGGAGACGCCCGCCGACGCCGCCCTGCGCGCGGCCGTGCTCGAGGTGCTCGCCGGCGGCGGGGCCTGGTTCTTCCCCCAGCTCGTGGAGCGGGTGCGGGCGGTGCAGGCGGCGGCCGGCGACGGCGGCACGGGGGCTGCGGGCGGGGCGGTCGGGCCCGACCCGCACCGCGGCCCGGCCGACCTGGCCCGCGGACCCGCGGTGCTGGGCGCGCTGTGGGGCCTGGTGTGGGACGGCCGGGTCGGCAACGACACGTTCGCCCCCGTCCGCGGCCTGCTCTCGCTCGGCAAGACCGCGCACCGCACCGGCCGGCAGATGCCGCGGGCCCGCACCGCGCGGACGGGCGGGGCCGCGGGGGCGGCGGCCGGGCGCGGACTCGGCGGGCGGCTGGCCGGGGTGCGCGGGCGTGGCCGGTACGCGGGGCTCACCTCGTCCGAGGACGGCGCCCGGGGCTCGGCCGGTCTCACGGCGGGGACCGTCGGGCTCTCGGCCGCCGAGCAGGCCCGCTCGGCCGGCCGCTGGTCCCTGCTGCCGGCCGCCGAGCAGGACCCCACGATCCGCGCCCACGCCACCGCCGAGCTGCTGCTGGACCGGTACGGCGTGATCACGCGCGGCTCCGTGGTGGCCGAGGAGGTGCCCGGCGGATTCGCGGGGCAGTACCGGCTGCTCACCCGGATGGAGGACGCGGGCCAGGTGCGCCGCGGCCACTTCGTCGACGGGCTGGGCGGCGCGCAGTTCTCCACCGGCGCCGTCGTGGATCGGCTGCGCGGGTTCCAGCGGGACGAGGAGGACGCCGCCGTCGACGCCGCCCCGCTCGCCCTCGCCCTGGCCGCGACGGATCCGGCGAACCCCTACGGCGCCGCGCTGGACTGGCCGTCCGTGCCGGCTGGGCCGGACGGCGTCGTGCCCACGGGCCACCGCCCGGGCCGGAAGGCGGGCGCCGTCGTCGTGCTGATCGCGGGGCGGCTGGCCCTCTACATGGAGCGCGGCGGGCGCACGCTGCTCGCGTTCACGGAGGAGCCGGGCGAGCTGCGGGCCGCGGCGGAGGCGCTCGTGTGGGCGCTGCGCACCGGCCGCACCGAGCGGCTGAGCCTGGAGAAGGTCAACGGCGGGCCCGTGCTCGGCACGCCGCTGGCCGAGGCGCTGCTGGCCGCGGGGTTCTACTCGAGCCCGTCGGGCATCCGGTTCCGGAACTGAGAGCTCGACGCCGTCCGTCCGTCCGTCCGTCCGTCCGCAACGCGGGTTGAGTTGTCGCGGGTCCCGCCGTCGAACACCCGCGACAACTCAACCCGCGTTGCCCAGGGTGGCCCTGTCGCGGCGACGGGTCCCGGGGGTAGGTTCGGCCCATGAGCATCGACGCCGCCCCGCCCGAGGACGTGGGCACCGCCCCCACGGGCACGTCCCCCGCCCCCGAGGCCCTCGAGGACTCCCTGCCGCACCCCTCGGACCCCTCCGTCACCCCGTTCCTCATGTTCGAGGGTGACGCCGGTGCGGCCATGGACGCCTACCTCACCGCGTTCGTGGAGCACCTGCCGGTCACCGAGGTCCGCCGCGACCTCTTCGACGACTCCTCCCCGCGCGGCGCCGCATGGGCGGGCAAGGTCCTGCACGGCGAGCTCGAGATCGCCGGCCAGCGGCTGCGGTTCTTCGACTCCTTCACCCCGCACGGGTTCACGTTCACCCCGGCCATCAGCCTGTTCGTCGAGCTGCCGGACGCCACCACGGTGGACGCGATCCACGACGCGCTCCTCGCCGGCGGCGGCCGTGACTACATGCCGCCCGACGACGACGGCTTCTCCCGCCGCTTCGCGTGGGTCGGGGACCGCTTCGGCGTGACCTGGCAGCTCAACGCGGCCTGAGCCGGTGACGGCCCGTGCCTGAAGGCGACTCCCTCGTCCGCGTCGCGCACCGGCTCCGCCCCGTGCTCGAGGGCCGGGTCCTGACGCACGCGGATCTGCGCGTGCCCCGCCACGCCACCGCGGACCTGACCGGCTGGACGGTGGCCGAGGTCCTGCCGCGCGCCAAGTACCTGCTGATGCGGCTGGCCCCGCCCGCGGCCCGCCCCGGGGCCCGGCCGCTCACGCTCATCTCGCACCTGAAGATGGAGGGGCGCTGGCTCGTCTCGGCCGTCGACGCGCGGTGGGGCGCCCCCGCCTGGCAGGTGCGGGCGGTGCTGGAGACGGCGGAGCACCGCGTGCTCGGCGCCCAGCTGGGCCTGCTCACCCTCGTGCCCACCGCCGACGAGGCCACCGTCCTCGGCCACCTCGGCCCCGACCTGCTGGACCCGGCCTGGGACACGCCCGACGACGGCGCCGCGCTGCTCGTCGAGGGCGTGCGGCGGCTCACGGCCCGGCCCGAGCGGCCGGTCGGCCTGGCCCTGCTCGACCAGCGGCTCGTCTCCGGGATCGGCAACATCTACCGCTGCGAGACCCTCCTGCTGGCCGGCATCGACCCGCACCGGCCGATCGGCGACGTCGAGGACGTCGCCGGACTCGTGCTGCTCGCCCGGGACCTGCTGCGCGCCAACGTCCCGCCCGCCGCCCCCGCCACGGGCGCCCGGCGCCGGACCACGGGCGTGCGTCCCAACCCGGGGCGGCCCTTCGGGGTCGAGGTGCTGGTCCCGGCCGGTCCGCCACCCGGCACGGCACCCGGCCGGACGCCCGGCGCGCGCGGCGGGACGCCGTCGTACTGGGTCTACGGGCACGACCGCGCCCCGTGCCTGCGCTGCCGCGGCCCCGTCCGCCAGGAGGACTACGGCTCCCCCGAGGACGACGCGCGGCGGCTGTGGTGGTGCCCGCACTGCCAGCGCTGAGCCGGACGCACCCGAACGGTGGCCGCGTGTCGTCCCCGTTCCCTACGCTGAACCCGCCCCGACCCGAGGAGGAGCCATGGCCGACCCGTTCCCGAAGGACCCGGAGGGCGCCGTCGTCGCGCTCGTGCTGGCCGGCGGCACCGGCGGCCGCCTCATGCCGCTCACCGCGGCCCGCGCCAAGCCGATGGTGCCGCTGGCGGGCCAGTACCGGCTGATCGACGTCGTGCTGTCCAACCTGGCCCACTCGCGCCTGCGGGACGTGTGGATCGTGGAGCAGTACCGCCCCTTCACGCTCAACCAGCACCTGGCCGGCGGCCGGCCGTGGGATCTCGACGGCACCCGCCACGGCCTGCGGCTCCTGCCCCCCGCGCAGGGCCGCGCCGAGGAGGGCTTCGCCCGCGGCAACGGCCACGCGATCGCCCAGCAGCTGCCGCTGCTGGAGCAGTTCGGCGCCGAGACCGTCGTCGTGCTCTCCGCGGACCACCTGTACCAGCTGGACCTGCGCCCCGTGCTGGCCGAGCACGCCCGCTCCGGCGCCGAGCTCACCGTGGTCACCACCGAGACGGACGAGGACCCCTCGCGCTTCGGCGTCGTGCAGGTGGACGACGACGGCGCCGTCACCGACTACGCCTACAAGCCGGAGGACCCGGCGGGCACGCTCGTGGCCACCGAGGTGTTCGTGTTCGACGTCGCCGCGCTCTCCGAGGTGGTCGGCGACCTCGTGGTGGGCGAGGACGAGGCGGCCACCAAGGACGAGGGCGAGACCGATGAGGACGGCGACCCCGTGGGCTCCTCCCTCGGCGACTACGGGGAGAGCATCATCCCGGCGTTCGTGGCGCGCGGACGCGTGCGGGAACACCGCCTGGTGGGGTACTGGCGGGACATCGGCACCCTGGACGCGTACGTCCGCGCCCACCGGGAGATCCTCGAGGGCACCGGCCTGGACGTGGCCGCCGAGGGCTGGCCGCTGATCACCAACCCCCACCAGGCGCCGCCGGCGTGGGTGGCCCCGGACGCCCGCGTCTCCGGCTCGCTGCTCAGCCCGGGCTGCCGGGTCGAGGGCGAGGTGTCGGACAGCGTGGTCGGCCCCGGGGTGGTCGTGGCGGCCGGAGCCACGGTGCGCGGCAGCCTCCTGCTGGGCGACTGCGAGGTCCCCGCGGGCGCGGTGCTGGACACCGTGGTGGTCGACGTCGGCGGGGCGGTCCCGGCGCACGAGGTGACGGGGCGCGCCGCGCCGGCCGAGGAGGTCGTGGTGCTCACCCCGCAGGACCGAGGCCCGGCCGAGGACGAGACGACCGGCTCCGGCCGGCCCGGCCGGTCGGACTGAGCGGCGCCGGTCGGACGCAGCCGCGCCGGGCTGGGAGGATGGACCCGTGGCCGTCCCCTCTCCCCTCCCCCCGCGCAACGGCGTCAACGCCACGCGCCTGCGCCTGCCCGCCGCCGGCTGGCCCACCGCGCAGGACTACGTGCTCCACCGGTTCGGTCACGTGGACCCGGACGGCATCCGCGCGCGCTTCGCCCGCGGCGAGGTCGTGGCGGCGGACGGCACCGCACTGACGCCGGCGACGCCGCTCGGCGTGCATGACGACCTCTGGTACTACCGGGACGTCCCCGATGAGGCCCCGCTGCCCGTGACGCACACGCTCCTGCACCGCGACGAGCACCTCGTGGTCATCCACAAGCCGCACTTCCTGCCCACCACCCCGGGCGGCCGCTTCGTCCAGGAGACCGCGCTGGTGCGGCTGCGCAACGAGCTCGGCCTCGATGACCTCGTGCCCCTGCACCGGCTCGACCGGGCGACGGCCGGCGTCGTGATGTTCTCCGCGAACCCGGCCACCCGCGGCGCCTACCACCTGCTCTTCGAGCGGCGTGCCGTGGCCAAGACCTACGAGGCCGTGGCGCTCCTGCCGGACGCCCCCGACGACGGCGCCCGCCGCCCCGGTGCCCCGGCCGACCCCGTCCTGGGACGGTTCCCGCTGACCGTGCGCAGCCGGATCCGCAAGGACAAGGGGGTCCTGCGCTCCGTGGTGGAGGAGATCCCGCCGGCCGCGTCGGGACGCCGGGCGGGCGCGCCGGTGCGGACCCGGCGGGCGAACCGGCCCCACGACGGGGCGAACGCGGAGTCCCGGGTGGAGCTGCTGGGCGTCGGCGTCTCCGCCGGGGCGCTGGCGGGGCGGCGCGTGGCGCACCTGCGACTCACCCCGCGCACGGGCCGCACCCACCAGCTGCGCATCCACCTGGCCGCCCTGGGCCTGGGCATCGCGTTCGACCCGTTCTACCCGGACCTGCTCGACCTCGCCCCGGACGACGTCACACGGCCCCTGCAGCTGCTCTCCCGGTCGCTGCGCTTCACGGACCCGGTGACGGGCGGGGAGCGGGAGTTCACCTCCCCCGCCGAGCTGCAGGAGCGACCGCGGTGACGGGCGGGGACCCGGCCGGCCTGCTGGACGCGCTCGGAGCGTGGTTCCACCCGCTCACCGCGCTGCTCGTGGCCCTGGACGCCCCGATCCCGCCCGTCCCGTCGGAGGTGGTGGTCATCGGCTCGGGCGCGCTCGCGGCGGAGGGCCGGGTCTCCCCCGTGGCCGCGGTGCTGGCGGCGTGGCTGGGCTGCTGGGCCGGGGACGTCGGCCTCTACGCGCTGTTCCGCCACGGCCTCGCCGACCGCCTGGACCGCTGGGCGTGGTGGCGGCGGATCCACCGGGGGATCCGAACCCTGCTGGTGCGGGTGGGCCCGGCGGGCAGCCTGGCGGGGCTGTCCGTGCTGCGGTTCGTCTCGGGCGGACGGACGGCGTCGATGGCGGCGGCCGGGATCGGCGGGATCCGCTGGCCCGTGTTCCTGTGGCTGTCCGGGGCGGGCTCGCTCGCGTGGTCCGGGTCCATGGTGGGGCTCGGCTGGATCACCGGCCGGGCCACCGGCCTGCCGTGGTGGGCGTCCGCGGTGGTCGGCATGGTGTTCGGTACCCTTGCAGGGTTGATGATCGCGGGGATCGTGGCCCACCGTCGCCGGGGCCGGAAGGGGTGAGCATGCAGGACGCGTCCTCCGAGTCCCGCGCCGCGCTCGAGCGCCTCCGGGACGCCTCGGCGCCCCGTCCCGACGACGACGCGCCGCGTACCCCCGCCGCGCGCCCCCGCCGCGCCCTGGCCGCGCCCGGGGAGATCTCCCGCCGCGATCTGCGCCGTCACGAGCGCGCCCTGCGCTCGGGCCGACCCGAGACCGCCGCCGAGCGCCGCGTGCGCGAGGACCGCCGCGCGGACGTGCACCGCGCCATGGACCGCCTGCGCACTCCGGGCGCTCCCGCCCAGCAGCGCCCACGCCGCGACCTCAGCGATATCCTGGACCGCCTCGGGAGCCCGGACCTCGCCCGTTTCGCCGACCCGCTCGTCGGCACGGTCGAGCGCATCCTCCCCGCCCCGGGGCGGGACCCGGAGAAGGCCGCGGAGGCCGCACGCCGCCGCACTGCGGCCGAGGAGCGCCGGCGGGCCCGCCTGCGAGCCGGCCGGGAGCGCGCCGCCGAGGCCGCCCGTCGCCGGGCCGCCGAGCACGAGCGGCTCGCCGCCGAGGCCGCCGCCGAGGCCCAGGCCCGCGATGCCGCCCAGGCTCGCGACGCCGCCGCCCTCCAGGCCCGCCTCGACGAGGAGGCCCGCCGGGCCCAGGCCGCGCGGGTGGCCCGCCGCCGCCGCGAGGAGGAGAAGCAGCGCCGTCGGCGTGACGCCGAGCGGCGCCGTCGGGTGGCGGCCGAGGAGAAGGCCCGTGCCGCCGCCGAGGCGGAGGCCCGCCGCCGAGAGCAGGAGGAACGGCGCCGCCGGGAGGCGGAGGTCGCCGCCGAGCGCGCCCGCGTGCAGGCGGAGCGACGGGCCCGCGAGGAGGCCGCGCTCGCCGAGCGGGAACGGCTGCGGCTCGAGGCGGAGGCGGAGGCGGAGCGCCGTCGGCAGGCGGCCGAGGCCGAACGCCGTCGCCTCGAGGCCGAACGCGTCGAGGCCGAGCGGCGCCGTCGGGCCGAGGAGGCCGAGCGGCTCCGTCGCGAGGCGGAGGAGGCCGCCCGCCTCGAAGCCGAGCGACGTCGTCGCCAGACCGCACGCGTCCGCGCGCACACCGTGCTGCACGCCGAGCGCGCCCTCGCCCAGGCCCGGCTCCTCGAGGACCGCGCCCGGGAGGCCGAGCGCCGTGCGGCGGAGGACGCCGCCCGCCGCCGTCGCGAGCACGAGGAGCGGGAGTCCCGCGCGCTCGCCCGGGCCGCGCGCGAGCTCGAGGGCCCCGAGGTCTTCCCGGCCGCCGCCGACCGGCCGCTGCTGTCCGACCCGGAGGAGCGGCTCACCGACGAGGAGCTCTTCGCCCGGGCCCGGGTGGCCCTGCCCGAGTGGCGGCGGCGGCAGCGACTCTCCACGAAGGCGCAGGCCGTCCAGGCCGAGGCCATCGCCCACTCCTCGGCGGGGCCGGTCACGGGCGCCCTGCCCCTGATCCCCGGCTACACCCCCGCTCCGCCCGAGGAGCCGGCCGGCTCACCGACCCCTGCGGACCGACGCGGCCAGGCGCTGCTGACCGTCGTGTGGACGCTGTTCGTGCTCTCGAGCGCGTGGGGCCTCGGTCTGGCCGGGCGCGTCCCGGGACTCGGCGCGCTCGACGCCGGCGCCTACCCGTTCACCGCCGACGGCCGAAACGGCCCCGGCGCGAGCGTGTTCGGGCTGTCCCCGCTGCACCCGGCGATCTGGCCGGTGCTGTGGCTGCTGACCGGGATGTACGTGCTCCGGCAGTGGGGGCGGGGCCAGGGCGCGTCGCCGCGGCACCGCCGCATCCGAGGGGCGGTCGCGGGGACCCTGTTGGCGCTGGCCCTGTGGTTCCCCCTGGCCGTCCTGGCCCCCGGGGGCCTCGACGTCGTCCCGTGGCTGCTCGCCCTGGTCCTGATGCTCCGTGTGGTCCGGCGCCTCGGCGCCCGTCCGGCGGCCCGCCGCCTCGCACGGGTGGCCGAGGACGGCGCGCTCGGCGTGCTGCTGGGCACCCTCCTCGCCGGCGCGCCCACCGCGGTGGGCGCCGCCCTCCACGCCTGGGGCGTGCACGTCGACTGGTTCCCGACCGAGCTGCTCGCCCTGCTGGTGCTGGTGGCCCTGCTGCTGGCGGCCCTGCGCCTCGTGCTCGGTGGGCGCGGCCGCCTGGGTGTGGCCCTGGGCATGGCCTGGACCCTGCTCTGCCTCGCCCTGCCCCGCCTGCTGCCCAGCCCGCTCGGGGCACAGCAGAGCGCGTGGGTCGGCTTCGCGGCCGCCTTCGGGGCGCTGCTGTTGCTCACCGTCGCGGCCGTGCGCCGCTCCTGGGTCCGCCAGGTCGAGCGTGACGCCGCCCGCCGACCGCTCCCGGCCGGCGCCTGAGCCCGGCCCCGTTCAGCGCCCGGGCCCAGCGGGCACCGGGACCCACCGGCCGCCGTCGCGCCGGAGCACGTCCAGCCGGCCCGTCACGGCGACGCCGGACACCGCCTCCGCCATCCGCCGCGCCACCTCGGCGGCCTCGGCGTCCTCCCCGGCCCGGTGCGAGCCGGGCACCGTGAAGCGCAGCACGATCCGCGGGACGCGCGCGACGACCTCGATGTCCTTGGCCGCGAGCTCGTGCGTGGCCTGGACGGCCGCCTCGGCCAGGTCCATGACCTCTTCGGGCCGGTGGCCGGGCAGGAGGTCGCCGATCTGCAGGCGGGCGCGGTAGGAGGGCATGGGCCCAGGGTAGGGGTGGACGCAGCAACGGTGACGACTTCTCTCGTCGCGCGGGCCGTGCCCACCCTTCCGCCCGCGGCGGACGCGTGCCCTCCCGTGTCCGGACCCGCTCGTAGGGTGGGGTCCATGACTCAGACCGCCACCCCGCAGACCGACGCCCCCGCCGTGACCGCGATCTTCGAACCGATCGAGATCAACGGCGTGCGCGTGCGCAACCGCCTGATCCTGCCGCCGATGTGCCAGTACTCGTGCGAGGCGCGCGACGGCGTCCCGCACGGCTGGCAGTTCCAGCACCTGGGCGCCCGCGCGGCTGGTGGTTTCGGGATCGTGGTGGCCGAGGCCACCGCCGTCACGCCCGAGGGTCGCATCTCCCCGTGGGACACCGGCCTGTGGAACGACGAGCAGCAGGACGCGTGGGCGCCGATCGCCGCGTTCATCGCCTCCGAGGGTGCCCTGCCCGCCATCCAGCTGGGTCACGCCGGCGCCAAGGCCTCGACCGTCCCCATGCACCCGGGCGCGCCCGCCGGGCAGCCGATCCTGGAGGGCCCCGACTCCTGGGAGACCCTCTCCCCCTCCGGCGTGGCCACCAACTCCATGGAGATCCGCACCCACGCGATGCGGGTGGACGAGATCCGGGAGACCGTCCAGGCCTTCGCTGACGCCGCCGAGCGCGCCGACCGTGCCGGCTTCGGCGCCGTGCAGCTGCACGCCGCCCACGGCTACCTCATCCACCAGTTCCTCTCGCCGCTGACCAACACCCGGACCGACGAGTACGGCGGGGACTTCGAGGGCCGCACCCGCTTCCTCAAGGAGGTCGTGGCGGCCGTGCGCGAGGTGTGGCCCGCGGACAAGGTCCTCGGCATCCGCATCTCCGGCTCGGACTGGGTCGAGGGCGGCTGGAGCATCGAGGAGACCGTCCGCCTGGCGCAGGAGCTGCAGGGACAGGTGCACTGGTTCGACCTGTCCTCCGCGGGCATCGGGGACACCTACGAGGGCCCCCAGGGCCCGGGCTATCAGGTGCCGCTGGCCACCGCCGTGAAGGAGGGCACCGAGGGGATCCTGGTGTCCGCCGTCGGCTCGCTGACCGGCGCCGAGGAGGTCGCAGCCGTGGTGGACGAGGACCGCGCCGACGCCGTCTGCGTGGGCCGCGCCGCCCTGGCGAACCCGAACTGGCCGACCGCGGCCGCCCTCGCGCTCGACGTCCCCTCGGAGCAGGTGCCGATGGCCCGGCAGTACTTCCGCGCCAAGTGGTGAGCGGAACACGCGGGACCCGGTGTGCCCCCGGCGCGGAACTCCGGTAGAACAGAACCATGAGCGTGCGCACCCCCGACCCGAATCCGGGCTGGCTGTCCGACGAGGACCTCTACGAGGCCCGGCGTCGGCTGCCCATGGTGTATGTGGAGGCCATCCCGGTGCGGCTGGACTCCCTCGGCTACGTCACCGAGATCGGCCTGCTCTACGTGGCGGACGAGACCGGCACGTTCCAGCGGACGTTCGTCTCCGGCCGCGTCCAGTACCGGGAGACCATCCGCGCCGCGCTGATGCGCCACCTGGAGAAGGACCTCGGCCCCCTCGCCTTCCCGCAGCTGCCGCCGTCGGTGGTCCCCTGCACCGTCGCCGAGTACTTCCCGGCGCCGTCCGAGACCGGGCTGACGGACGACCGACAGCACGCCGTGGCCCTGGTCTACGTGGTGCCTGTGACGGGTGAGTGCCAGCCGCGCCAGAACGCGCTCGAGCTGACCTGGCTCACCCCCGAGGAGGCCCTCGGCGAGGACATCCAGGCCGAGTTCATCGGTGGCCGCGGGGACCTGGTGCGCCAGGCCCTCGCCCACGTGGGATGGGGGCGCTGAGCATGGCACCGGTCGTCGGCGGCTATCTCCGCCATCTGAAGTCCCAGGACGTGCAGCCCGGGGACAGCTTCCTGACCCGCCGCGGCGAGCCCGCCCCGCCCGTGGCCTCGACCCGGGTGATGCGGGACGACTTCGGCACCCCCGCGCTCGTGATCGCCACCCTCGAGGGCGGCCGCGAGGTCAAGATCGCGCACGGCTCCGTGATCCGGGTCCGAACGGACCGCCCGGAGGAGCGCAGGGCCATCCCGGACACCACCTTCTCCCCCGTGGACGCGGGATCCCCCGAGGAGCGGATCGTCGCCGTCGGCAAGCGCCACCTCGAGGACACCGAGCTGACCGCCACCGCGGCCCGGCTCTCCCACGGGTTGAACCTGCGCTCCGGCTCCCAGCTGGAGGACGTGTTCGGCATGGCCGAGCGGCTCTACCTGCTGCACGAGGACACCGAGGGCACGCTCGCCACCCTGGGCCTGCTGACGAACCTGCCGTGGGACGGGGCCGTGGGGCGGTGGAAGTCCATCCAGGCCGCGCTGTCCCTGGCGTCGCTGATCCTGCGCGAGGAGGGCGAGCACATCGCCGCCGCCAACCTCGGTCGGCGCCTGCTCGAGGCGGACGAGGTCCCCTCCGAGCCGGGCCGGGCGGCCCGGGTGCTCGAGGTGCGCCAGCGCCAGCTCAACGAGCCGCCGCTCTACGACCGGGAGATCTCCCGCGCCCTGCAGGCCCGCGACGCCGAGGCCGAGTATCAGTGGCGCCGCGCCCGGTTCGACCAGCTGCTCTATCTGCGTGCCCGCGGCGGCTCCGAGACGCTCACGGACGCCGACCTGGATTCCCGCATCGCCCGTGAGCTCGGCACGCTGCGCACCCTCGCCGACGAGCTCGAGGCGAAGGCCGCCACGCGCCGGTGAGGCCCGGCCGCAGGACGGGCGTCGAGAGCCGGCCCCGTCCCCGGTGACCCGCCCTCCAGGGTCCGGTTCGTGTGGCGCACCTCACTTTCCAGCCCGTGTCGGGGTTATGCTCCCGGCATGACCGGCTCCGCACCCGCCCAGCTCCGCCCCCTCCGCTCCACGGACGCGGCCGCCGTCCTGGCGGCCTTCCACGCGGGCACCGTCGGCATGGCCGATCCCGCAGAGGTCACCGACGAGACCTCCGCCCGCGCCTACGTCGACGGGCTGGTCCAGGCAGAGGAGGCGGACGCCGTCGCCGTGGTGGAGCGCGGGACGGACACGCTGATCGGCCTGGTCGCCGTCGTGCGCGACGAGGCACACGGCATCGGCGCGCTCACCGCCTGGCTGCATCAGGGCTGGCGCGGGGACGCGATCATGTCCCGTGCGGCGACCACCGTGGCGGACGCCGAGCTGGCCGAGGGCGGCCTCGAGCGGATCGAACTGGCCCACCGGGCGGACGGCCCGACGACGGGAGCCGTCGCCCGGGCCGCCGGGCTCCGTCACGAAGGCACGCAGCGCGGCCGCCTCCGTGCGGGCGGGCGGCGGCTCGACGTGCACCGCTACGGCCGGCTGGCCACGGACCCGCTGCCCGAGGAACGCGTCCGTCCCCTGCCGTGGGCCTCCGACGCCCGCCCCTGGGCCGACCGCTGACCGCGGCCCGCCCCCGACGACGCCCCACGACGACGCCACGCCCTCCCGGCCTCGTGCCCCGCTAGTCTGCCGAGATGACCACCCCGACCGACGCCGTCCCGAGCCCGCACCCACGGCCGTTCCTGCTCGTCCAGACGCGCCCCGAGGACGACGCCGCGGCCGCCGAGGTCGAGGCCGTCGAGCGGCTCGGCGGCTACCCGGAGGGCCGGCTGCGCGTGCTGCGCCTGGACCGCGCGGTGCAGCAGCCGGCCGCGGCCGACGGCCTGGACTGGGAGGCGGAGCTCGCGGACGTCGCCGCCGTGATCCTGCCCGGCAGCCCGTTCACGGGCACCGACCCCGAGGAGACCAAGTCCCCCGTGCAGCGCGCCGTGGAGGCGGAGCTGGGGCGGATGCTCGACGTCGTCCGGCGCCGAGACCTGCCGTTCCTCGGCTGCTGCTACGGCGTCGGCACGCTGGGCCGGCACGCCGGCGGCGTCGTGGACAACGCCTACGGCGAATCGGCCGCGCCCGTCGAGGTCACGCTCACCGACGAAGGTGCCGCGGATCCGCTGCTGGCCGGGGTCCCGCGCAGGTTCGCGGCGTACGTCGGTCACAAGGAGGCGATGAGCGCGCTGCCGCCCGGCGCGGTGCTGCTCGCCGCGGGCGCCGACTGCCCCGTGCAGATGTTCCGGCTCGGCACCCGCCAGTACGCCACCCAGTTCCACCCGGAGCTGGACCAGGCCGGGATCCTCGAGCGCCTCGAGATCTACCGCGACCACGGGTACTTCGCCCCGGGCGAGTACGAGCCCACGGTGGCGGGGCTGGCCGCCGTCGACCCCGAGCACCCGCGCCGGATCCTGGTGAACTTCCGCACGCTGTTCGGCTGAGCCGCCCCTCGCGCCGAGGCCCGCCCGCGGCCATGCCGGGCCGGTCGTCTCGCCCGCCCCGCCCCGTCCCGCCCCTCCGTAGGGTGGGGCCATGAGCACCCCGACCTCGACCGCCCCCGGCCTGCCCTGGATCGACGGCCCCGCCGTGCGCGCCGCCCTGAGCCCGCGCGCCGCCGTCGACGCGCTGGAGGCGGCCCTCGCCGCCGGCCTGGACCCGGAGGCCGACGCCCCCCGCACCCGCGTGGCCACCGCCGCCGGGCAGCTGCTGCAGATGCCCTCGACGCGCGGGGGCGAGGTCGGCACCAAGCTGCTCACCCTCACGCCGGACAACCCCGAGCGCGGACTGCCCGTCATCCAGGGCGTCTACGTGCTGTTCGGCGCCCCCGGCACCCCCGGCCAGGCCCCGCGGGCCGTGCTGGACGGCGTCGAGCTGACGGGCCTGCGCACCTCTGCGGTGTCCGCGCTCGGGGTGCGGCTGCTCGCGGACGCCTCGCCCCGGCACCTGGTCGTGTTCGGCACGGGCGTGCAGGCGTGGGAGCACGCGCTCACGTTCCAGGACGTGTTCGGGCTGGAGCGGGTGTCCGTGGTGGGCCGCGACGCCGACCGGGCCGCCGCCCTGGCCGCGCGCGTCGAAGCGGAGCTCGGCGTGCCCGCGAGCGCCGCGGGCCCGGAGGCCGTGGCGGAGGCGGACGTCGTGGTGACGTGCACGGCCGCGCCGGCCCCGCTGTTCGACGGGACGCTCGTGCCGGAGCACGCGACGGTCGTGGCGATGGGCTCGCACACCACGGACGCCCGCGAGACCGACGACGCTTTGGCCCGCCGCGCGACCGTGGCGGTGGAGTCGCGGGACTCGGCCGCCCGCGAGGCCGGGGACGTGACCCTCGCGGTGGCCTCCGGGGCCCTGGCCGGGATCGAGGACACAGTGACGCTGGCCAAGCTCGTGGCAGGGACCGCGCGTCGTCGGGAGGGAGCGCCCGCCCTGCTCGTCACCACCGGCATGCCCTGGCAAGACCTGGTGGTGGCGAGCGCGGTGGCGCGGGAGGTGCTGGGCTGAGCCGGGGCGGCCCGCTCCGCTTGACGCCCGCGGCGGTGACCTCGGCCGTCACACCCAGCCGCGGCGCGCAGCCTGCACGCCCAGCTGGAACCGGCCTTCCGCACCCACCCGTCGGGCAAGGTCGGCCAGGCGCCGTTGCACCGTGCGGTGCGAGAGCCCGATGGCGCGGGCCATCGCCTCATCCGTCATCCCGGAGCTGAGCATCGCCACGAGCCGCCGTTCCACCTCGGTCAGGACGTCACCCCCGAGGCCGTCAGCCCCGTCGTCTCCGCCCCGGGCGACGTCGGCGATCGGCAGGGCCAGCTCCCACTGGAGTTCGAACAGCCGCACGAACGCGTCGACGAGCAGGGATCCCCGCACCACGAGGGCCTCCCCCTGGCCGGCCGCACCGGCCAGGCCGACGAGCGCGGCGTCGTCGTCGGCGATCAGCAGCTTGAACGGCAGCCGCGGCAGGATCCGGCCGGTCTCTCCGGGCGTCGAGCCGAGGTGTTCCCACCGGTCCGGCGGCTCGGCCTGCAGGGACCGCCCCTCGTAGACCACGCGCCACGGCACACCGCGCGTCCAGGAGCGGGATTGCGCGTCGTCCGGCAGGGAGCCGTCATGGAAGTAGGGGCCGCGGTCGAAGCCACGGACGAGCCGGCGCGCCTGCCGCGCGATCTGCACGCCCGCGCCGACGATCTCCGGCCCTCCGACCACCACCTCCACGGCGTCGCGGGCAGCCCCGGGACGCCGGTGGAACTCCGCCCGCAGCGTCTCCGCGGTCTCCCGCAGGGCATCCGCACGGGACTGGGCCCGGTGCGCCTCCGCCAGCAGGGGCCGGTGCGGGGGCAGTGCGGCGAGGGCCCCGTCGACGCCGCGGCGCACCAGGCCGAGCGCCTCCAGGCGGTCGACCGCAGCGGGGTCGAGGTCGGCGGCCAGAGTCTCGGGCCGGGCCAGGAGGGCGCGGAAGACGTCGACGTCCGCCGGGTCCAGCCCGGCGTGGCCCGCCATGTCCATGCGACCCCTCCCTTCCTGCCGGGCGAGCGGCCTCGGTCACGGCCCGACGCGCGGAGCTCCCCCGGGGTGGCGGGATCACGCCATGGCGTGTTCACGCTAGCGCACACCACCCTGTGACGGCTCTCACAGTGATGGGATGGCTCGAACGGCCCGCGGGCGGGCCGGCGCGGGTTCGAGGAAGCACCCCGTCCCCACCCGCGGGCCGGACCCACTCACCGAAGGGCTTTCCATGACTCACTCGCACTCCCGCCGCCAGCAGGCGCTCGGGATCACCTCTGCGCTCGCCCTGGTCCTGGCGGGCGCGGCCTCGGCCTCCGCCACGACCGACCCGGGCGGCTCCGCCGTCGACGACGCTGTCGCCGCGGCCCCCGCGCCGACGCCGGATCCGGCGCAGCCGCGCACCGCCCCCGAGACGTTCGAAGACGGCGGCTACATCGTCCTGCTCGCCGAGCAGCCCGTGGCCTCCTATGACGGCGGCACCCCCGGGTTCGCCCCCACCAAGCCCGGCAAGGGCAAGGGCCGGGAGAACGGGTTCCAGCCGAAGAGCGCGAACGCCAAGGCGTACGCCGCCCACCTGAAGAAGAACCAGGACGCGACCCTGCGGCGCGCCGGCGCCGGTCCCGACACCCCGCACACCCGCTACACCACGGCCCTCAACGGCTTCGCGGGCACCTTCACGGCGGAGGAGGCCGCCGCCCTCTCGGCGGACCCGGCGGTGCTGGCCGTCGTCCCGGACGAGATCCGCCCGCTCGACACCGTCTCCTCCCCCGACGTCCTCGGGCTCACCGGCAAGAAGGGCCTCTGGGCCCAGGTGGTGGGCAAGAAGACGCCCGCACAGGACGCCGGTCGCGGTGTCGTCGTGGGGATCGTGGACTCGGGGATCCGTCCGGAGGCGCCGTCCTTCCAGGACCAGGGGCACCCGGCCGCCCCTGCCGACTGGGTCGGCGGGTGCGAGACCGGTGATGAGGACGCGTTCGCCACCGACTCCTGCAACGACAAGCTGATCGGCGCGAAGTACTTCGTCAACGGCTTCGGCACGGGACGCCTGGCGCCGGTCGAGACCCTGTCCCCGCTGGACGCAGGCGGTCACGGCACCCACACCGCGTCCACCGCCGCGGGCAACTCCGGGGTGAGCGCCGTCGTCGACGGTGTCGAACGCGGCACGATCTCGGGCATGGCCCCCGGCGCCCACGTGGCCGCGTACAAGGCGTGCTGGGAGGGCGTGCCCTCCGGCGGCTGCGCCACGTCAGACACGGTCGCGGCGATCAACGCCGCCGTCGCCGACGGCGTGGACGTGCTCAACTACTCCATCTCCGGCACCACGACCAACGTGGTGGACCCGGTGGAGGTCGCGTTCATGCACGCCGCGAGCGCCGGCGTGTTCGTGGCCGCGTCCTCCGGCAACTCCGGGCCCACGGTCTCGACGACGGCGCACCCGTCCCCGTGGATCACGACGGTGGCCGCCTCCACCCATGCGGTCTACGAGCAGACCCTCGTCACCGGGGACGGTCAGCGCTTCATCGGCTCGTCCATCACCGCACCGCTCGAGGCGGAGACCCCGATGGTCTACGCCGGCGACGTCGCCGCGGCCGGTGCCACCTCTGCCTCGGCGGCCCTCTGCCTGCCCGGCACCCTCGACTCGGCGGCCACCGCGGGCAAGCTCGTGGTCTGCGACCGCGGCGAGAACGCCCGCGCCGAGAAGTCCCAGGTCGTCGCAGACGCCGGAGGCGCCGGCATGGCCCTCGTGAACGTGACCGACGCCGGGCTCAACGCGGATCTGCACGCGATCCCCGCCGTGCACCTGTCCCACACGGAGCGGGACCGGCTGCTCGCCTACGTGAAGACGGACCGCCCGACCGGCCGCATCCTGGCCACGAACGAGGGCACCGCGACCCGCGTGCCCGAGGTCGCCGGGTTCTCCTCGCGCGGGCCGTCGCTGGCGGCGAAGTCCGGCCTGCTCAAGCCGGACGTCTCGGCACCGGGCGTGGACGTCCTCGCGGCCTACTCGCCGGACAACGGCGGCGAGCGGTTCGCCTACTCCTCCGGCACCTCGATGTCCTCCCCGCACATCGCGGGCCTGGGAGCGCTTCTGAAGCAGGCGCGCCCGGATCTGAGCCCGATGGGCATCAAGTCCGCCCTGATGACGACGGCGCGCGACCACGCCTCGGCCACCTCGCCCTTCGCGGGCGGCGCCGGGTTCGTCGACCCGCTGAAGGCACTGGACCCGGGCCTGGTCTTCGACTCGGACCAGCAGGACTGGTACGACTACCTCGCCGGCCAGGGCATCGCGTGGTCGAACACGGGTGAGCCGGTCTCGGAGCACCCCATCCCGGCCGCCGAGCTGAACGTCCCCTCCCTGGCGATCAGTGAGCTGTACGGCTCGCAGACCGTCACCCGCACCCTGAAGAACGTGGGCGGCAACAACGGCACCTGGACCGCCCACGTGGAGGGGCTCCAGGGCCTCGACGTCGCCGTGTCCCCGAACGTCATCCGGCCGACGCGCGGCAGCGAGCAGGACGTGGCGATCACCGTCACCGCCGCAGGTGCGCCCGCGGGCCAGTGGGCCACCGGCCACGTGGTGTGGTCCGGCCCCGCCGGCAAGCAGGTCCGGATCCCCGTGGTGGTGCGCCCCGGCATCGCCGACGCACCGGCCGCGATCACCGTGGCCCGCGACGCGGACACGCTGGAGCTGCCCGTGGTCTCCGGCATCGACGGCACGCTGTCCACCCGCGTGAACGGGCTCGTGCGTGGTGACCAGTACACCGGCTCCACCGTGCGCCGCGCCGTGTTCGACGCCTCGGACGCGGCTCTCACCGCCCACGACTTCGCGTACCCGCGGGGCTACCCCAAGGTCCGCATCGAGGCGGAGGCCGCGGACCCGGACGTGGATCTGGACATCTACGTGACCAGCTCGTGGTCCAGCTACCCGGTGGCACGGTCGGTCACGCGCGGCACCGGAATGGAGGTGCTGGAGCAGTCGATCATCAGCTCGGCCCCGCAGCACAGGATCTACGTGGTGGCCAAGCCCGGCGCGGACCTGAAGGACTCCGACGCGCCGATCGACTACACCCTGCGCGTGTTCTTCCCGAAGGACGGAGACGCGGGGAACCTCGTGTTCGACCCGGCGTCCGCGGACGTGAAGCCCGGGGCGGAGCACGTCTTCCAGGGCACCCTGACCTCGGACGGCACGAGCGTGTACCTGGGCACCGTGGACATCCTCCACGGCAGCACGGTCGTCGACTCCACGAAGATCCGCGTGGAGTGAACGGTCCCGGCGACGGCTGCCGGGCCTGAGGACGGGGCGGTCTCCCAGCGGAGGCCGCCCCGTCGTCGTCCGCACGCCCGCTCCGCCCGACGCCCGCGCACTACCCTGGGTCCCATGCCTGAGACCCCCGCCGCCCCGACGCCGCAGCCCGCCTCCGGTGCCCCCGCGCATCCCTCGCAGTTCGGCTTCGAGGTGACGCACCGGCTGGAGACCGGCGGTGCGGACGGCGCCCCGCTCGGGCGCACCGGCGTGATCACCACGCCGCACGGGCGGATCCAGACGCCGGCGTTCATCCCCGTCGCGACGCAGGCCTCGGTGAAGGCCGTGCTGCCCGAGTCCATGGCGGAGCTCGGCGCGCAGGCGCTGCTGGCCAACGCGTATCACCTGTACCTGCAGCCCGGTGACGACCTCCTGGACGAGGCCGGCGGCCTCGGCGCGTTCATGAACTGGCCCGGGCCGACCTTCACGGACTCGGGCGGCTTCCAGGTGATGAGCCTCGGCTCGGGCTTCAAGAAGGTCATCGACATGAAGGGCCCCGGCGCGCCCGAGGGGCAGGGCGCCGACGACGCCGTCGCCCCCGGCAAGGAGCGCCTGGCCAATGTCGACGACGACGGCGTCTGGTTCAAGTCCCACCTCACCGGGGACCGGCACCGGTTCACCCCCGAGGTGTCCGTGGGCATCCAGCACAACCTCGGCGCGGACATCATGTTCGCCTTCGACGAGCTGACCACCCTGCACAACTCCCGCGGCTACCAGGAGGAGGCGCTCGAGCGCACCCGCCGCTGGGCCCAGCGCTGCCTCGACGAGCACGCCCGCCTCACCGGGGTGCGCGCGGCGCGGCCGTACCAGGCGCTGTTCGGCGTGATCCAGGGGGCCCAGTACGAGGACCTGCGCCGCAAGGCCTGCCGTGACCTCGCGGCGATGCGGGCCGAGTTCCCGGCCGCGGGGGAGCTCGACGGCGTGGCCTCCGGCTTCGACGGCTACGGCGTCGGCGGGGCCCTTGAGAAGGAGAACCTCGGGACCATCGTGGGCTGGTGCGCGCAGGAGCTGCCCGAGGACAAGCCGCGCCACCTGCTGGGCATCTCCGAGCCCGACGACCTGTTCACCGCCGTCGAGAACGGCGCCGACACCTTCGACTGCGTCTCCCCCACCCGGGTGGCCCGCACCGGCGCGTTCTACACCCGCGACGGGCGCTACAACCTGCCCGGGGCGAAGTACCGCCGCGACTTCGGGCCGCTGGACCCCGAGTGCGACTGCTACACGTGCGCCCACTACTCCCGCGCGTACCTGCGGCACCTGTTCAAGGCGAAGGAGATGGTGGCGCACACGCTCCTCTCCATCCACAACGAGCGGTTCACGGTCTCGCTCGTGGACCGGATCCGCGCGGCCATGCAGGACGGCACGCTCGCGGAGCTCAAGGCCGAGACCCTCGGCCGGTACTACGCCCCGAAGGGCTGAGCGGTGCTGGGTGCGCCGGCACGCTGCGACGGGCGCGAGCCAGCACGCTGCGGCGGGCGCGAGCCAGACGTTTCTGCTGTTCTGAGGGGGCTGTCACGACCGATTCGTCTGGCTCAGCGCCGCCCGAACGCGTGGGGGACGTGAGCCAGACGATTCAGCGGCTCCTGCACAGGGCCGCCGGCCCGGCTCGCCCTCCACAGCCCTCGCGGCCGCGGCGCCGAGCCCTCCCACGGAAGGGGAGGCTGGCGGCATGGTCGCCCCTCCTCCGCACCACGACGCCGCCCCCAGCCCCGTCTTCCCGGTCGCCGCGGGGCTGCAGGCCGGTCTGACGGCCTCGCAGCTGCGCAGCCCCCGGTTCGATGCCCCGCACCACGGGCTGCGGCACACCGCCGGGGGTCAGCCCTCACTGGCCGACGTCGTCCGCGCCCTCCAGCGGACGAACCCCGGCACCGCGGCCACCCACGCCACCGCCGCTCGCCTCTGGGGGATGTGGCTGCCGCGGCAGTGGGAGCGCGGCCCCATCCATCTGGCGCGCACGCGGGCCGAGGGCGGGGCGCCGCGCCGCAGCGGCGTCGTCGGGCATGAGCTGCACCCGCAGGACCCCGTGCTGGTGCGGGCCGGGGTGCGGATCACGACGCCGGCCGCCACCTGGGCGGCGCTGGCGCAGCTGGGTCTGCCGTTGGCCGACGTCGCCGCCGCCGGGGACAGCCTGCTGCAACGGGCTGACGGCCCGGCGGGCCGGCGTCGCCCCGGCGAGCATCCGCGGTGCACCGTGCGTGATCTGGAGGCGGAGGTGCTCCGGGTGCGCGGGAGGCGAGGGACGCGGACCTTGCGGGCGGCCCTGCCGCTGCTCAGGGACGGCGCGGATTCGAGGGCCGAGACGCTCCTGCGACTGGCGCTGACCGACGCGGGTGTGCCGGAGCCGGAGGTGAATCCGCTGCTTCTGCTGCGTGACGGGTCCACCGTCCGGCCGGACCTGGTGTGGCGGGAGGCCCGCGTCTGCGTGCAGTACGAGGGCGATCATCACCGGACGGACCCGCAGCAGTGGCGCCGTGACATCGAGCGCGACCGCCGGATGCAGGCCGAGGGGTGGATCGTGCTGCGCGTGGCCGCCAGCGTCTTCACTCGGCGCGGCCTCGACGCCCTGCTGCGCGACCTCGCCGCCCACCTGCGGCTCCCTCTGCCTGCGTGAGCCAGACGAATCGGCCGCCGAGCCAGACGAATCAGCGGCAGGGGGGCGTGCGTACCAGCGGAAATCTCTGGCTCACGCCGCCCCCCGCTCGCGTCATCTCACACGAACGCGCCGACCCCCGTGATCTCGCGGCCGATGATCAGCCCCTGCACGGTCTCGGTGCCCTCGTAGGTGTGGATCGCCTCGATGTCCGCGAAGTGGCGGGCCACCTCGTTCTGGATGAGGATGCCGTTGCCACCGAGCAGGTCACGCGCGTTCGCGGCGATGGACCGCGCGGCGCGCGTCGCCGAGTACTTGGCCATGGACGCCATCGGCCCGGTGAGCCGGCCCTCGTCCTCGAGCCGGGTCGCGCGCAGCACGAGCAGCTGCACCTGGGTGAGCTGGGAGAGCATCTCGGCCAGGCGGGTCTGCACGCTCTGAGCGGCGGCCAGCGGCCGGCCGAACTGGATGCGCTGCCCCGCGTACTGCACCGCCGCCTCGTAGCAGCCCACGGCCTTCCCGAGGGCGGACCACGCGACCCCCACGCGCGTGGCGAAGAGGACGCGGGAGGTGTCCTTGAAGGAGCGGGCCTCGGGCAGGACGTCGGCGTCGGGCACGAACACGCCGTCGAGGGTGATGTGGGCCTGGTCGATGGCCCGCAGCGCGACCTTGCCCTTGATGACCTCGGCCGTGTAGCCCTCGGACTCCTGGCGCACGATGAACCCGCGGACCTTCTCGTCCTCGGCGCTGCGCGCCCACACCACGGTCACCCCGCCGGCGGCCCCGTTGCCGATCCACTTCTTGTGCCCGTGCAGCCGCCAGCCGCCGTCGACGCGCTCGGCGCGGGTCTCCAGCGAGACGGAGTCGGAGCCGTGGGTCGGCTCCGTGAGCGCGAAGGCGCCGTAGAGCTCGCCGCGCGCCATGGCCGGCAGGTGCTCGGCACGCTGCTCCTCGCTGCCGCACAGCTGGATCGAGCGCATGGCCAGACCGCCCTGCACGCCCGTCATCGTGGCGATCGAGCCGTCCAGGCGCGAGAGCTCCATCATGGCCAAACCCGCGGCCACGCGGGAGACGTCGGGCAGCCCGTCCACGGGGACGCCGTCGCGCAGCAGGTCGGCCTGGCCCAGGCGGGCCACGAGGTCGAGCGGGTACTCGTGACGGTCCCACGCCTCCCGGATCCGGGGCAGCACGTCCGGCTCGAGCGCGAAGGCGCGGGCCCGACGCCACACGTCCTTCTCGGCGTCGGAGACGTCCGCGAGCGCCAGGTAGAAGTCGGTGTCCAGCGGCATGGCGACGTCGTACTCGGGCTCGACGGTGGGCAGGGTCTCGGTCATGGTGGCCTCCCGGGCGGGGTCGGAGAGATGGGTGTGTCTGTCATCACCCTACACCGACTGACACGCCATCTCACAGAATCAGACGCAGTCTCACTCCTGTGCCGCGCCCGTGGCACCATGGCCCGCATGACGACGCCCGCCGAGGACACTCTCACCGCCCTGATCCACCTCCTGGACCGCGAGGGCTACGACGCCGTCACGGCCGACCAGCTTGCCCGCCAGGCCGGCATGAGCCGGGCCAGCTTCTTCCGCCACCTCGGAGGGAAGGAGGAGGTGGTCTTCGCCGACCACGCGGCGCTGCTCGCCCGCCTAAACGACTTCCTGCGCGGCACCTCCCTCGGCGTGCGGGAGGCCCTCGAGGAGGCGGTCCTCCAGGTCTTCCGGCATCACACCGCCGATCCGGACCGGGCCCGGGCGCGCTCCCGCCTGCTGCGCGGCTCCCAGTCGCTGCGCACGCGCGAGCTGCTCACCTCGCACCGCTACACGGAGCTGTTCTCCGGCTGGCTCGCCACGGCCCTGCCGGACACGCCCGCGCGCGGCGGGATCGCCGTCGGGCTGGCGGCGGCCGTGGTGGCCGTCCACAACCGCGCCCTGCGGGCGTGGCTCCACGCCCCGGCCGACGACGCCGAGGCCGGCCTGCGCACGGACCTCGCGGAGGTCATCGCGCGGCTCACGGCCGAGCCGGCCGAGGCCGAGCGGACGCTCGCCGCCGTGCGCCGGCTCCTGGGCTGAGACCGGGCTCTCAGCGGCCGGCGACCTGCGCGTTCTCCGCCCCGAACGCGGGCGGGTACCGGAACTCGCCGGCCGGCACCTCGGCCCCGTCCTGGAGCGTGAGGACCTGCAGGGCCTCGGGCTGCCGGGCGAAGGCCGCGTGCACGCCGTGCTCGGAGGCCCGGTGGAAGCCGAACTTCGCGTAGTACTCGGGCCAGCCGTAGACCACCACGACCTCCTCGCCGTCGGCCTGCGCCTTCTGCAGCAGGGCGTTGACCAGCGCGGTGCCGGCGCCCTCGCCCTGGTGCTCGGGCAGGACGCCGTGCGGGGCGAGGGCGAGCACCTCGGCGTCGTCGATGTGGGCCCGGACCAGGGTGCCGTAGCCCATCGGGTCCGACTGCAGGTCCGTGCCCGGGATCGCGGCGGTCATGGCCACGAGGGAGTACTGGGGCAGCCAGCCCTCCGCGCCGCCGGCGAGCTCCTCGACGAGGTCGGCCTCGGCCGTGGACTCGAAGGCCAGCTCGGCGATCTGGCGGACGGCGCGGCGGTCCGCCGGATCGTCGTGATCGGCCTCGCGGGTGGACCAGCGGTGGCCGAGATCCTGGCCGGCGGGGACGTGGGCGGCGCGGTGGCCGGGGGTCTGGGTGCTGTTCTGCTCGGCGCTCATGCGCTCACCGTAGCCAGGGTGTGACCCCGGACACAGGGACGGCGCCCTGCGTCACGCTCGTGACGCGGGCGCCGTCGCCTCCTCCGGCCGGAGGCGGGCTCAGTCGATCTGCAGCTCGCCCATCGGGCCGAAGCCCTCCACGCCGACCTGCTCGGAGATGATCTGGGGCGTGCTCGCCAGCAGCGGACGCATCGCGTCCAGGCCCTCCTGGAAGTGCGGGGACGCGACGTGGGCCTGCGCACCCTCGTCCGTGAACCCCTCGATCAGGAGGTACTCGTTGGGGCCGCCTTCCACCGGGCGGTACCACTCGAAGAACAGGTTGCCGGGCTCAGAGCGCACGTCCGCGGTGTACTTCGCGACGGCGTCCATCCACTCGTCGGCACGCTCGGGCTGGACGGTGAACTTCAGGTTGATGAGGATCATGCCGTCCATTCTGGCCCACCCGGGACGGCCGCGGCACGGCCTCGCGTCCGCCGGTCGCGGAACCGCCGGGCCAGCAGCCACAGGCCCACGACGACGGCGACCACCAGCACGGCGACCAGCACCGGCAGGAACAGCGCGGCCGCGACGAGGCCGGCCGCCGAGACGTCCTCGGCCGCCGAGAGCACGGGCGCGGCGGCCCCCACCGTGACCGTGTCGGCTCCCACGACCGTCTGGACGACGTCGTTGACCGCGTCCACCCCGGGGATCTTGTCCGCGACGAGCTCGAGCGCGAGCAGGGCGCCGAGGATCCAGAGGGAGGCGTCGGCGGCGAGCCACGTCCAGCCCGCGGGCAGGTCGACGAGCCCCGTGAACCGGTCCAGCAGACCCAGGGCGAGCAGGGGGATGTAGGCGTTGAGCCCGGCCGAGGTGGCCAGGCCCGTGCCGGTGAGCAACTCGAGCACGTCCGTCCCCGTCCTTCGCGGGTCGCTCGGGGCGCCCGGGCGGACGCTCCGGGTCCGAGGACCCTCGTTCCCCGGTGAACACCGCCGGCCGTCGGGCGCTTCCCGTCCGGGGTCGGTCCTACCATGGGCGCATGCCCCAGACCGCTCACTCCCCCCAGCACTCCGCCTCCACCCCCGCGCTCGCCCTGACCATCGCCGGGTCCGAGGCCACCGGCGGCGCCGGCGCCCAGGCCGACCTCAAGACGTTCCAGGAACTCGGCGTCTTCGGCATCGTGGCGCTGACCTGCATCGTCTCCTTCGACCCGGAGGACGACTGGAACCACCGCTTCTTCCCCGTGCCCACCGAGATCCTCCAGCAGCAGCTCGACGCCATCCAGGGCGACTACCCGGAGCGGCTGCGCACCGTGAAGCTGGGCATGCAGGGCTCCCCGGAGGTCATCCGCACCTCGGCCGCGGCCCTTCGCCGCGCCGAGTGGGACCACGTGGTCCTGGACCCCGTGCTCATCTGCAAGGGCCAGGAGCCGGGCCACGCCCTGGACACGGACCAGGCGCTCAAGGCCGAGCTGCTGCCGCTGGCCACCTTCACCACCCCGAACCACTTCGAGACGGAGCAGCTCTCCGGCATGACCGTGCGCTCGGTCGAGGACCTGACGGCGGCCGCTCGGCGCATCCACGAGATCTCCGGCGCGGCCGTCCTGGCCAAGGGCGGGATGCACCTGCCCGGCCCGGACGCCGTGGACGTGTTCGTGGACGGGGACACCGTGGAGGTGCTCTCCGCCCCGAAGATCGGCCAGTCCGGCGTCTCTGGTGCGGGCTGCTCGCTCGCCGCCGCCGTCACCGCCGAGTTGGCCAAGGGTGCCACCACGCTCGAGGCCGCGCGCCGCGCCAAGGAGTTCGTGCGAGCCGGCATCGCGCAGGCGGTGGAGGGCCGCACGCCGTTCGCCGCCCTGTGGCAGGGCGGCCTGCGCTCCGCTTGAGCGCGCACGTGGGCCGCTGACTCGTCCTGAGCCGGGCGGTGCGCCACACTGGGGGCATGAAGCTCCCCTCCCCCGCCCCTTCCGTCCCCGGCGAGGTCCACCACTCGGCGTCGTCCGTTCCCGTCGACGACGCGGAGGCCGTCGTCCCCGCGTTGCGCCAGCGCGCCCTCGCCCCGGGCGGCCGGCTCTACGGGCTGGCGGCGGCGGCCGCGGTCGGCGGGCTCACCCTGTTGGATCCGCACGCCCGCCGAGGGCGCGAGCGCCGGGCCCTCGCAGAGCTCGAGGCCGCCGTCAGCGGCACGTTCCTCGCGGCCGAGACCGCCGGCGCCCTCCACACCGCCGCGATCGCCGACGGCGAGGTGGCCCCCTCCCCCGCCGCGCGTGCCCTGCGCGGGCTCGGCGGGCTGGCCGTCGGCGGCGCGGTCGCGGCGGTCGCGCTGCGTGCCACCGGCCTGAACGACCGGATCGACGGTGCCCTGGTGCGCGGGCTCCAGCGGGTCGGCGTCCCCGCCCCGCGCGTCGCGCTGGCCGCAGCGGCCTCCCTGGCGATGCTGCTGGCCAACGAGGACGCCCGCCGGACCCGCCGCGACGCCGTCGAACTCGCCGTCACCGGCCCCGCTGGCCTGGACGAGGACACGGTCGACGAGGTCGAGCCCGAGGCCACCGCCGAGCTGCCGGTGGAGGTGCGCGTGCTGCTCGAGACCCTGCTCGACCCGGCGCTGGCCGAGGGCCGGGACCTGCCCGGGGCTGAGGCGCTGCGCTCCCAGCTGCCGCACGCGCGCACCGTCACCTCGGTGGCCGAGGCCATCCGTGAAGCCGGCGAGGTCCCGGACTGGGTGCCGCTCGTCGTCGAGACCGACGACGACATCCGTCGCGCGGTGCCGAACGACTGCGTCTGGCCCGTCCGCGGCCGCTTCGCCTCCGGCTCCGCGGGAGGGCACGAGCTCGAGCTGCGCCTGCAGGTGATCGACGGGGAGATCGGCGCCCTGACGGTGACCCTGCCCGCGGACGCCGAGGCGGACAGCGACGCCTGGGACGCGTTCCAGGAGATCGAGTCCTTCCCCGGCGTCGAGGACCTGACCTTCCACGTGGACGGCGACCGGCGGGCCTGACCCGGGCCCTCCCGGGGCCCGTCCAGCCCGGCCCACTACAGTGGGGACCCGCCCGACGTCGTCGATCCCCCTCCCGGAGAGTTCCCGCCATGACCACCCCCGCCCCGGTCGCGTCCGCCGCCCGTGTCCGTCGCCGCGCGACCCGTTCCGGCCCCCGCCCGCAGCTGCGCATGGGACTGAACGGGTTCCTCGTGGCCTGGCTGCTGCCCAACCTCGTGATGGCCGCCGTGGTGGCGATCCTGGCCGTGGTCCCGGGGCTGCAGGCCTTCGGCAGCCTGACACCGCTGCTGACGGTGGTCGGGATCGCCGGGCTGGTGGTGGGGCTGCCGCTGTGCCTGCTCGTGAACTGGGCGTTCCGGCACGTGCTCAACCAGTGGGTCCACGTGTTGGCGTACGCGCTGATCGGCATGCTCTACGGCCTGGTGGTGCTCACGCAGGGCGCGGCGGGCATCCTGCCGATGCTCATCCCGGTGATCGGCTTCCCGGCCGCCGTGCTCATGGCCCTGGGCCGGACGGCGGCCCGTCCCCTCGTCCGCACGGTCACCCCGGAGCCGTCGCCCGCCGAGCCGGCCTGAGCACGCCCGACAACGAGAAAGGACGATGGCCGGATGGCCATCGTCCTTCTCGGAACCGCGTCCGGGGCCCGCATCCCCTCAGGCATGTATCCCGGCTCGTGATTCGCACTGTGCACCGTCTCAATGGGGCATGACCCACTCTAGGAGGGACGACGGCGCCCCCGACAGTGGCGAAAGGTGCAGACTTTCGGGCTCTGATGTGAGGCAGATCACATGGGTCTGGTCCGCCGCTGCGGCGGCGTCGGCCTCGTCAGACGGACCTGGGGAGCACCGCGCGCACCCGCCACCCCCAGCCCCCCGGCCCGGCCTCGATCGTGCCGCCGAAGGTGGCCACGCGATCCCGCATGGAGTTCAGGCCCACACCGGAGGAGTTCCACTGCGGCGGGCCGGACCGCTCGGTGACGGTGTTCTCCACCTCGATCACCACCTCCGACCCCGCGTCGCGGAGTTCGATGCACACGCGCGCGCCCTCGCCGGCGTGCTTGGCGACGTTCGTGGTGGCCTCTTGGAGCACCCGGTGCAGGGTGGAGCGCACGGAGATCGGCATCGCGCTCTGGTCGCAGCGGACGTCCGTCACCACCGTCATTCCGAGACTGCGCAGCTCCTCGGCCAGGCGGGCCACGGACAGCACCGGATCCGCGGACGTCGCCCCGTCCGCGCCCCCCGCGGCGCCCGGCTCACCGCTCGGGTCCACGATCCCGTCCTCCTGGAGGATGGAGAGCATGCGCCGCAGGTCCCGCAGCGCGTCCTTCGCGGAGTCGCCCACCACATCCAGCACACCCTGAGCCGCCTCCGGAGTGCCGAGGTAGCGTGCCGTCCGGGCCTGCATCGAGATGATCGTGAGGTTGTGCGCGACCACGTCGTGCAGGTCGCGGGCCAGGGAGCGACGCTCGGCCTCGGCGGCCAGCCGGGCCCGCTCCTCCGCCTCGAACACCCGGTGGCGATCCCGTTCCCGCCGGGCCAGGCTCTCGCGGATGAAGAGCCCGCCGCCGAGGCCCATGGACATGAGCAGCAGGATGAACCACGTCGCGTTCGACTGACCCACCGCGAACGGCTGGGCGACGCCCCAGGTCAGTGCCAGGACGGCGGCCGTGACGACGAACCCCCAGGAACGGGCGGTCGCCGCGACGGCCCCGAGGACCACGGGCGCGACGACGGCGAAGAGCACCTCGGAACCGCCGACGACGGTCGCGACGGCCCCGGGCAGGAGCAGGGCGAAGCCCACCGTGCTGCGCCACCACTGGGCGAGGAAGGCGCTGGTCGCCGACGCGATGGCGATCCCGTCCAGGACCGGGATGACGCCGTGGCCCGGGCCGAACAGACCGATGTCGGACGCGGTCGAGGCGAGCAGGAAGGCCGACCCGAAGGCGAGGTAGACGCGGCTCAGCGGCGCCGCGGCCCAGAACTCGCCCCACCGCAGGCTGCGCGGCTGACGCCACGTCGAGGAGCGGCGCGCCCGGGAGGGCACGCCGCTCCGGACGGAGGGGGTCGATGGGCTCGAATCAGGCATCGGGGGCGGACCGCCCCGGGGTCAGTCGCACCAGATGCCGAAGTGGCGGCACGTCCACTCCGCAGTGCCTTTGCCGAGGCCCAGGGTCGTGACGACGTCGTCCTCGGCCGAGGCCGCCGAGGCGGCGGCGGCCGGAGCGCCGACGAGGGTGGAGGCGAGCAGGAGAGCGGAAGCGAGGAGAGCGCGAGTCTTCATGGCCCCAGTATGTATGACGCCCGTCACAAATGGTGCACGCCGCGCACAGGCCGCGCCGCGGCATGGCGCAGATGACGGCCGGCGGGCACCCCGGCCTCGCCCCGACGCCGACAAGGTGGCATGCGCCACAGCACCGGTTACGCTGACCTGCGTGTCCGAAGAGCTGCGCATCCTGATCGCCGACGACCAGCCGCTCATGAGCGGCGCGCTCCGCGTGCTCGTCGACTCTGCCCCCGGCATGACCTGCGTGGGTGTGGTCGCCAACGGCGTCGAAGCCGTGGAGGCGTGCGCCGCCATCGAGCCGGACGTGGTCCTGATGGACATGCAGATGCCCCTGATGGACGGGGTGGAGGCCACACGCCGGATCAAGGACACCCACCCCGCGATCCGGGTCCTGGCGATCACCACGTTCACGTCCGAGGACTACCTCGTGCCGGCCCTGCGCGCCGGAGCGGGCGGCTACCTCCTCAAGGACGCGGAGCCGCCGGCCATCCTGGGCGCCATTCAGGCCGTCCATCGCGGCGAGTCCGTGCTCTCCCCCGCCGTGGCGACCAAGCTGCTCGCCTCGATCGAGCGGGACCGGCCGACGGTGGGCCCCACCTCGGTGCAGCCCGGCAGCCCCGACGGCTCCGACCTCACCGAGCGGGAGCTGGGCGTGCTGCGGCTGCTGGCCCGGGGCCAGTCGAACCCGGAGATCGCCGCCAACCTCTTCGTCTCCGAGTCCACGGTCAAGGCCAACCTCACGCGGATCATGGCCAAGCTGGAGGTCCGCGACCGCGTCCAGCTGATCATCCGGGCGGCCCAGCTCGGGCTCGTCACCCTCGCCCTGGACTGAGCGCGGCGAGGTCAGCCGCGGGCCGCGATCTCGTTGCGCCGCGTGTTGAGGTCCTTCAGGACCTGCATCCCGTGCTCCACCACCGGGTCCGCCTCGGCCAGGAGCGAGTCCTTGGCCGGGCCGTAGGCGAGGTCGGCGAACGTGCCGTTCTCCGGGTCGAGGGCCCGGACCTCCTGCTGCACCAGGCGCACCTGGTCCAGGCCGGCCGCGTACTCCACCGATCGCTCGTCGATCTTCGTCAGGGACGCCTCCGCGTCCTCCGGGATCTGCTCCAGGGCGAACTGGGCCTCGTAGAGCAGGTTCTGGTACGTGCAGGGCTCCTCGATGTCGTAGAGCCCCACGCCACGGCCCACGGCCTCCTGATTGGCCTGCGCAATCTCCTCCGCCAAGCGCTCGCTGACGGCGACCTCCGTGGGGGCGCCCATGCCGGCCTCCGCCATGGCCACGTTGACGGTGCCGCCGCCGATCGAGATGACCGCGCTCTCCATCCCCTCGGGCGCGCCCTCGTCCGAGGTGGTCATGCTCGCGGTCGCCCCCTGCGGCAGCCGATCACGCAGCCAGGCGTAGGACTCCTCCCCCATGCAGAGGTTGGGGCCGACCTTGAGGCCCTCCGGGTTGCGGCCCGCGCTCGTGACGCCGGCGAGGACCACGGTCCGCTCGGTGCCGCCTTGGTTCACCACCACGGTGTTGCCGTCCAGCACGGTGACGATGTCCACGCGGGCGGCGTCGGCGGCCACGCCGCGGAGGACGGTGACGATGCCCAGCAGGAGCAGGACGGCGGCGACGGCGAGGAAGACCAGCAGCCCCTTCAGGGGGACCCGGGCACGGGCGGCGACGTGAGTCATGCGGACTTCCTGCAGGTGGACGGCGGGACGGGGGGCCGCGACGACGGCCCGGAGCCCGAGTCTAGCGAAGGGCCCCGGGACCGCCGAGCGGCGGGCCGAGGGACGGCTGCGTCGGGCTCAGCGCTCCCGGCGGTAGAACGGCGTGGCCACCACGGTAAACGGCTCACCGCGGCCGCGCAGGTCCACCTGCAGGGACGTGCCCTCGGCGGCCACGTCGCGGCGGACGCGGGCCAGGGCGATGGGGTGTCCGAGGGTCGGGCTGGGGGCGCCCGAGGTCACCTCGCCCACCCGCTCGCCGGACTCGTCCAGCACGGCGTAGCCGTGCCGGGCGGCACGCCGGCCCGCACCCTGCAGCCCCACGACGACCTCCTCGACGTCGTCCTTGCCGACCAGCGCGGACCGGCCGACGAAGTCGGCCTCCTTGCTCGCGGGCACCGCGAAGCCGACGCCGGAGGCGTGCGGCTGGTGCCCGGTGTCCAGCTCGTTGCCGTAGAGCGGCATGCCCGCCTCGAGGCGCAGCGAGTCCCGCGAGGCGAGCCCGCACAGCGTCAGTTCCACGCCCGCCTCGTCCGCGGCCGAGAGCATCGTGTTCCACACGGCGGAGCCGCGGTCACCGGCCTCGGCGGTGGAGGCGGCGGGCAGGAACAGCTCGAAGCCGTCCTCACCGGTGTAGCCGGTGCGGGCGACGACGGCGGTGACGTCGCCGGCGTCCGTGGGCACGGTCAGGGTCAGGTGGCCGTAGTACTTCAGCTCGGCCAGCTGCGCCGCGGCCTCGGGCATGGCCCGGGCAAGGATCGTCTCGGCCTGCGGGCCCTGCACGGCCACGAGGGCGGTGGTCGAGGACTCGTCCTCGACGACGGCGTCCCAGCCCGACGCCCGCTGGTTCAGGGCGGTGTGGACCGCGGCGATGTTGCCCGCGTTGGGCACCACCAGGTAGTCGGGCTCGGAGCCGGCCTCGCCGTCGTCCATCCGGTAGACGATCGTGTCATCCAGGATGGTGCCGGCGTCCGTCAGGCACAGGGCGTACTTGGCGCGGCCGGGCTTCAACGTGGAGAGCACGCTCGAGAGGGCGTAGTCCAGCATGGCCCCGGCCTCCGGGCCGGTGACCCGGATCTCGCCCATGTGGGAGAGGTCGAACAGGCCTGCGGAGGTGCGGACGGCCTTGTGCTCGGCCAGCTCGGAGCCGTACTTCAAAGGCATGTTCCAGCCCCCGAAGTCCGTGAACGTGGCGCCCGCGGCCTCGTGGACCGGGTGCAGCGGGGAGTTGCGCGTCGAATCGCTCATGGGGTGATCCTCTCAGTCCTCGTCGGCGGTGTCGGCCACGGCGTCCTCGAACGCCTCGGGCGGCGGGCACGAGCACACGAGGTTGCGATCGCCGTAGGCGCCGTCGATGCGGCCCACCGGCGGCAGGTACTTGTCCAGACGCAGGCTCGGCACCGGCGTGCCCGCCTGGGCGCGCGAGTAGGGGCGGTCCCATTCGTCGGCCATCAGGACGTTGAGGGTGTGCGGGGCGCGGCGCAGGACGGAGTCCGCCACGGTCTCCGGGGTGACGGCGGTGATCTCGGCGTGGATGGCCTCCATGGCCTCGATGAACCGCTCGATCTCCTCGAGGTCCTCGGACTCGGTGGGCTCCACCATGAGCGTGCCCGCCACGGGGAACGCCAGGGTCGGGGCGTGGAACCCGTAGTCGATGAGGCGCTTGCAGACGTCCTCGGCGGTCACGCCCGTGCGGGCCGTGAGCTCGCGCAGGTCGAGGATGCACTCGTGCGCCACGAGGCCGTCGTTGCCCGTGTACAGCGTCGGGTAGAGGGGCGCGAGGCGGCGGGAGATGTAGTTGGCGCCCAGCAGCGCGTGCTCGGTGGCGGAGCGCAGGCCCTCGGCGCCCATCAGGTGGATGTAGGCCCAGGAGATGGGCAGCACGCCGGCCGAGCCGTGCGGGGCCGCGGTCATCAGGGCCTCGCGGGAGGGCAGGTACGGCACCAGGTGCTCGCCCACCGCCACGGGGCCCACGCCCGGGCCCCCGCCACCGTGCGGGATGCAGAACGTCTTGTGCAGGTTCAGGTGGGAGACGTCTCCGCCGAACTCGCCCGGCTGGGCCAGGCCCACGAGCGCGTTGAGGTTGGCGCCGTCGATGTACACCTGGCCGCCCGCGGCGTGCACCGTGGCGCAGACCTCCTTGACGTCGGCGTCGTAGACGCCGTGCGTGGAGGGGTAGGTGATCATGATGGCCGCGATGCGGCCCTCGTTCGCCGCGATCTTGGCGTCCAGGTCGGCGGCGTCGATCGTGCCGTCGTCGGCGGTGGCGACGACGACGACCTTCAGCCCCGCCAGCACGGCCGAGGCCGCGTTGGTGCCGTGGGCGGAGGCCGGGATCAGGCAGATGTCCCGCTCACCCTCACCGCGGGCCAGGTGGTACTGACGGATGGCCCACAGGCCCGCGAACTCGCCCTGCGAGCCGGCGTTCGGGGCCACCGAGACGCCCGCGTAGCCGGTGATCTCGGCGAGCTTGGCCTCCAGGTCCGTGATCAGGAACCGCCAGCCCTCGGTCTGGTGGTCGGGCGCGAACGGGTGGATGGAGCAGAACTCGGGCCAGGAGATGGCCTCCATCTCCGCGGTGGCGTTGAGCTTCATGGTGCACGAGCCCAGCGGGATCATGGTGCGGTCCAGCGCCAGGTCGTAGCCGGAGAGGCGGCGCAGGTAGCGCAGCATCTTCGTCTCCGAGTGGTGGGTGTTGAACACCGGGTGCGTCATGAACGCGGAGGAGCGGCGCAGCGCCTCCGGCACGGCCGGGGTGGCCACGGCGCCCTCGTGCGCGGAGGCCGGCAGGGAGCCCGCGTCCAGGCCGAACGCCGTCAGGACGGCCACGAGGTCGGCGTCGACGGTGGTCTCATCGGCCGCGATCCGCAGGGTGTCCGCGTCCACCAGGCGCAGGTTCACGCCGTTCTCCTCGGCGGCCTGCAGGACCTGCTCGGCCCGGCCGGGCACGCGGACGGTGATCGTGTCGAAGAAGTGCTCCTCGGCGACCTCGACGCCGCCGGCCCGCAGCGCCTCCGCCAGGCGGACGGCCTGGGCGTGGGCGTGGCGCGCGATGCGGGCGATGCCCTGGGGGCCGTGGTAGACGGCGTACATCGAGGCGACGATCGCGAGCAGCGCCTGGGCGGTGCAGATGTTGGACGTGGCCTTCTCGCGCCGGATGTGCTGTTCGCGCGTCTGGAGGGCGAGGCGGTAGGCGGGCTTGCCGGCGTCGTCGTGGGAGACGCCCACGAGGCGGCCCGGCATGCTGCGCTGCAGGCCCTCCTTCACGGCCATGTAGGCGGCGTGGGGGCCGCCGAAGAACAGGGGCACGCCGAAGCGCTGCGTGGAGCCGACGGCGATGTCCGCGCCCTGCTCCCCGGGCGGGGTGATCAGGGCGAGGGAGAGGATGTCCGCCGCGACGGTCACGAGGGCGCCGGCCTCCTTGGCCTGCGCGATGACGGCGGCGTGGTCGTGGATGCGGCCGGAGTCGCCGGGCTGCTGCAGCACGACGCCGCACAGGCCCTTCTCCTCGACCTCGGCGCGGACGTCCTCCGGGATGCCTGCGGAGAGGTCGGCCACGCGCACGTCGATGCCCACGGCCTCGGCGCGCAGGCGCACCACGGAGAGGGTCTGCGGGAAGAGGTCCGCGTCGAGGAGGGTGACGCCGTCGGTCCTGCGGCGGTTGGCGCGGTGCATGAGGAGCACGGCCTCGGCGGCGGCGGAGGCCTCGTCCAGCAGAGAGGCGTTGGCGATGTCCAGGCCGGTGAGGTCCTGGACCATCGTCTGGTAGTTCAGGAGGGCCTCGAGGCGGCCCTGGGAGATCTCCGGCTGGTACGGCGTGTAGGCCGTGTACCAGGCCGGGTTCTCCAGCACCTTGCGGAGGATGACGCCCGGGGTGACGGTGTCCGAGAAGCCCTGCCCGATCATCTGGGTCTTCATGACGTTGCGGCCGGCGATCTCGCGCAGCTGCTCCAGAACCGCGGACTCGGTCAGCGGGGCGGGCAGCTCGAGGGGCTTCGGCTGGCGGATGCCGGCGGGGACGGCGGTGTCCACGAGGGCCTCGAGCGAGTCGTAGCCCAGGGTCTGCAGCATGTGCTCGACGTCCGCGGGGCGCGGGCCGATGTGGCGGGCCACGAAGGGGGCCGAGGCGGTGTCCTTGGGCTCGACGCGCTCGTGGGGCAGCGCGGTCGTGCTCTCGGTGGTCTGGGGGCTGGTCACGGGGTACCTCCGGGGGGATCCTGCCGTGGTCACGGCGTGGGTCTGCTCCTCCCCGCTCTGTCATGGACCTGAGAGTTTCCGACGCCCGGGTGGGCGGCTTGCACCGTCGGTGGTCTCGGTCCGGACGCGGGCGCGGCGGAGTGAGACGCTTTCCAGAGCGCCTGACCCCACGCGGTACGGATGCCTGAGAGATTCCCGGGGAGGGTTTGCTCCTTCGGCGGCCTGCTCACGCGGCCGGCCGGGGCAGGACGCGCGCCGACGCTCTCCCGCGCGGGGCATGCGGCGTGCCGTCAGTATCCCACACGTGTAGGCCGCGTCACAGGGCCGCCGGGAGGGGTCGAGACGGGGCGTGTCGGAGCGCTTTCGTTGACGAAACGGCGGCGTGTCGAAGCGCTTTCGTTCAGGAAACGGGCGCCCGGGAGGGGTTGAGTCACCCCACGCGCCCGTGTCTACCGTGGCGGGGACGGGCGGGCCGTGTTCCTCCGCCCCGGAGCCGACCGAGGGAGCGATCCACCCATGTACACCCGCAGCCGGAACGACGTCGAGAAGGTCGAGTGGGGCGGAGGCACCTCCGAACGCCTCCTCACCGCGAAGGACGAGATGGGCTTCGCCGTCGCCCACACGATCGTGCGCGCCGGATCGTCCTCGAAGCTCCAGTACCGCCACCACCAGGAGGCCTGCTACTGCATCGCGGGCAACGGCTCCGTGGTGGAGCCGGACGGCACCGTCCACGAGATCACGCCGGGCGTCATCTACGTCCTGCCGGACCACGAGCCGCACGACCTGCGCGGCGGCACCGAGGACATGCACCTGATCTCGGTGTTCAACCCCGCCATCACCGGCGACGAGAAGCACACCCTGTCGGAGGACGGCTACTCCAGCTACTGAGCCCGGGCACGATGACGGGAGGCGTCGACGACGGCGTCTCCCGTCATCCTGCCGACGGCCCCCGTCGTCGGACAGCCGCGGCGCGTGGGACTGCTGGCGCTGCCCGTGGCCCTGTTCTTCCTGGGCGGGACGGCGGGCGCGGCCGGCTACCTCTGGCTGGGCTTCGAGGTGGTCATCCCGGTGGCCGGCGTGCTGCTGCTCATCGCCCACCGCCGGCTGATCCAGGACCTGCAGGACGCGTGGCTCACACGAAGGCCGAGACGCCGGTGAGGGCCCGCCCCACGATCAGGGTGTTCATGCCGTAGGAGCCCTCGTAGGAGTAGATGGCCTCCACGTCGCCCATGATCTTGGCGATCTCGTGCTCCGTGAGCAGGCCGTTGCCGCCGAGGGCGTCGCGGGCGAGCGCCGCCGAGGACCGGGCCAGCCGGGTCGAGGTGGCCTTGGCCATCGCCGCGTGCATCATCTCCATCCGCCCCTCCTGCCGCAGGGCGTCCACCTGGAGCATCATCCCGGCGGAGGCGGCCAGGTTGCCGGCGACCTCGGCGATCTGGGCCTGGATGAGCTGGAACGCGGCCAGCGGGCGACCGAACTGCTCCCGCCGCAGCGCGTAGGAGCGCAGCACGTCCAGCACGCCCATCTGCGCGCCGACGCCCTGCCAGCCGACCCACATGCGCGAGTCGCGCAGCAGGGCGCGGGTGGCGGCGAAGGTGGTGGCGCCGGGCAGGATCGCGTCCGCGGGCAGGCGCACGTCCAGGGTGATGTCCGCGTTCTGCATGATCCGCAGGCCCATCTTCCCGCTGATCTTGGTGGCCTCGTAGCCGGGGGTGTCGGTGGGCACCACGAAGCCCTTGATCTCGCCGTCGGCGGTGTCGCGCGCCCAGACGAGCGCGACGTCGGCGATCGTGCCGGCCCCGATCCAGCGCTTGGCGCCGCGGATGACCCACTCGTCGCCGTCGCGGGTGGCGGTGGTGGCGAGGCCGCCGGCGATGTCCGAGCCGTGGTCCGGCTCGGTGAGGCAGAACGCGCCCAGGGCGTCGAAGGATTCGAGGCGCCCCTGCCACGTGGCCTTCTGCCGCTCCGAGCCCAGGCCGGCGATCATGCCGAGGTTGAGCTCGTTGTGGATGCCCACGAGGGCGGACAGGGACAGGTCCACCCGGGCGATCTCCGCGTGCACGAGCTGCTGGAACAGCGAGGACGAGCCGTCCAGGACGAGGCGCCCCAGACCCAGCTCGGCCAGGCCCGGCAGCAGGTCGAACGCGAACTCCTCGGCGTCCCAGTACCGGGTCAGGTGCGGCCGCACACGGGTCTGCAGGTGGTCCTCGATCGCGTCGAGCCGGGCACGCTCGGCCGACTCGAGGCGGCCCCGCAGACGGAGCAGGTCCACGTGGGGCAGGCCAGGGGCGACGGCGGGCGCGCCGGAGGCGGGGACGGGGCGGTCGGCGAGGGCGGTCATGGCTCTCCTTCGGGGGCGGTCCGACGACGGCGGGCGATTTCGCCGCGAATCCGACTGTAGGACTTCCAACTATTCAGGTCTGCCAGTAGTGTTCCAGATCACAGGCCCCCGGCCAAGGATCCGTTCAGCAGCCACCCCGAGGAGGGACCCATGACCGTCCAGGACTCCACCGCCGTCGCCGCCCCGTCGCCGACGGAGGTGTTCCGCGCGGCCCGCGACCTGCTGGTCGAGTGCCAGACCGACGACGAGCGCGCCCGCACCGAGTTCGAGTGGCCCCGCTTCGAGCACTTCAACTTCGGCTTCGACTGGTTCGACCGCCTGGCCCAGGACCCGGCCCGCGCGGACGTGCCGGCGCTGATCATCGCCGAGGACGACGGTCGCAGCACCGAACGCACCTTCGCCGAGCTCTCCGCGGCCTCCAACCGGGTGGCGAACTGGCTCTCCGCGCAGGGCCTGCGCCGCGGCGACCGCCTCATCCTCATGCTGAACAACCAGGTGGAGCTGTGGGAGTTCATGCTCGCCTGCATCAAGCTGCGGGTGGTCATGGTGCCCACCACCACACAGATGACCTCCGGGGACCTCGAGGACCGCGTGACGCGCGCCGGCGCCGCGTGGGCCGTGGCCGGCGCCGAGGACCTGGCGAAGTTCGCCGGCGTCGGCGAGGGCCTGCACCTGGTGCACGTGCCGGGCGTCTTCGCGGAGGGCCCGGCGCGCCGCGCCCCCGACGTCGCCGGCCACACCGTGCTCTCCTACGACGACGCCGCCGACACCGCCGACGAGCTGACCCCGGCCGAGCCGACCCCCGCGGACGAGACCCTGCTCTTCTACTTCACCTCGGGCACCACCTCGAAGCCGAAGCTCGTGGAGCACACCCACACCTCGTACCCGGTCGGCCACCTCACGACGCTCTACTGGATCGGTCTGGAGCCGGGCGACGTGCACCTCAACGTGGCCTCCCCGGGCTGGGCCAAGCACGCGTGGTCCAACTTCTTCGCCCCGTGGATCGCGGAGGCCACGATCTTCGTGCACAACGCCCGCAAGTTCGACCCCGCAGCCCTGATGGCCAACATGGAGCGCTACGGCGTCACGAGCTTCTGCGCCCCGCCCACCGTGTGGCGCATGCTCATCAAGGCGGACCTGGCGCAGCTGACGACCCCGCCGGCCAAGACCATCTCCGCGGGCGAGCCGCTCAACGCCGAGGTGATCGACCAGGTGCACAGGGCGTGGGGCACCACGATCCGCGACGGCTTCGGGATGACCGAGACCACCCTGCAGATCGCCAACACCCCCGGCCAGAAGGTCGTCATCGGCTCGATGGGCCGCCCGCTGCCCGGCATGGACGTCACCCTGCTCGACCCGCTCACGGGCCAGGAGGCCGAGGAGGGCGAGATCTGCCTGCGCCTGGACCCGCGTCCAGTGGGCCTGCTGAAGTCCTACTACGGCAACCAGGAGAAGACGGGCGAGGTGTTCCGCGACGGCGTCTTCCACACCGGTGACATCGCCCGCCGCGACGAGAACGGCGTGCTGACCTATGTGGGCCGCGCGGACGACGTCTTCAAGTCCTCGGACTACAAGGTGTCCCCGTTCGAGCTGGAGTCGGTGCTGGTCAAGCACCCGGCCGTGATGGAGGGCGCGATCGTCCCCACCCCGGACGAGCTGCGGCTGGCCGTGCCGAAGGCCTTCGTCACCCTCGCCCCGGGCCACGAGCCCACCGCGGAGACCGCCCGGGCGATCCTGCAGTTCACGCTCACCCAGCTGCCCCCGTACAAGCGCATCCGGCGCATCGAGTTCCTCGAGCTGCCGAAGACCATCTCGGGCAAGATCCGCCGCGTGGAGCTGCGCAAGGCCGAGGTCGAGCGCGCCCAGACGGGCGCCGCCCCGGACGGCTACGGCACCGAGTTCCGCGAGGAGGACCTGGAGCTGCAGCGCTGACCGGGCCGTTCCCCGCCGCCGCCCCGTCCGGCGGTGGCGGGGGGCCCCCGGTGCGCCGCTAGTCTGGAGCGCCATGAAGAAGCCACCCCTCGCCCAGGACCCCATCCGGGAGGCCGCCCGGAACTGGGAGCGTCACGGATGGGGTGACGTGGCCCGCCCGATGGCCGCCATCACCTCGATCATGCGGGCCCAGCAGATCCTGCTGGGTCGGACGCAGGCCGCGCTCAAGCCCTACGGTCTCACCTTCGCGCGGTACGAGCTCCTGGCGCTGCTGAACTTCTCGCGCGAGAAGCGGATGCGGATGTCCAAGGCGTCCGCGCTCCTGCAGGTCCACCCCACCTCGGTGACCAATGCGGTGGACCGGCTCGAGGCCGCCGGGCTGGTGGAGCGCACCCCCCACGAGTCGGACCGCCGCGCGCTCGTGCTCGCCCTCACGGACGAGGGCCGGCGCGTCGCCGTCGCCGCCACGGAGACGCTCAACGCCGAGGTCTTCGGCCGTTCCGGCTTCGATCCGGCGGACGTGGACACCCTCATCGACGTCCTCGGCCGGTTCCGCGCCGAGGCCGGCGACTTCCAGGTCGACGGCCTCGACGCCGGCGCGCCCGCGACGGCGGAGCACACCTCCTCCTGACGCTCTCCGCAGCCGCCCGGCTCAGCGGGGCTCGAGGCGCACGGCGCCGTCGAGCCGGATGACCTCGCCGTTCAGGAACGGGTTGGACACGATCTGCTCGACGAGCAGCGCGTAGTCCTCGGGCCGGCCGAGGCGGGCCGGATGCGGGGTCTTGGTGGACAGCGCCTCGCGGGCGGCCTCGGGCAGGCCGGCCATCATGGGCGTCTCCATGAGGCCGGGGGCGATCGTGACCACGCGGATCTGGGAGGAGGCGAGCTCGCGGGCCGCGGGCAGGGTCAGCGCGACCACGGCGCCCTTGGAGGCGGAGTACGCGATCTGGCCGATCTGCCCGTCGTAGGCCGCCACGGACGCGGTGTTCACAATGACGCCGCGGTCCTCGCCGAGCGGCTCCTGCGTCCTCATCGCGGCGGCGGCCTGGGCCATCATCGACACGGTGCCGACCGTGTTGATCGCCAGGACCCGGCTCAGCACCTCGGCGGACAGCGGCCCGTCGCGACCCACGAGCTTGCCCGGCGTCGCCACGCCGGCGCAGTTGACCAGCACCCGCAGCGGCCCGGCCTCCAGCGCGGCGGCCACGGCCTCCCGGGCGGTGTCCTCGGCGGTGACGTCGCCCGTCACGAAGCGCGCATGGGGGCCGAGGGCGGCCACGGCGTCCGCGCGGACGGTCTCGCCCTCGCGGTCCGGCAGGTCCACCACCACGACGGCGGCGCCCGCGTCCGCCAGGCGGCGGGCGGTGGCGTGGCCGAGGCCCGAGGCCCCGCCGGTGACGATCGCGCTCTGGTTCGACAGGTCCATGGACGGACCCTCCCTTCCTCCTCGGGATACCCCCCGAGTTCGATAGTTGCATGTCCTACGTTCTCATCCTAGATTAGCGGATGAGTAACCCAGATCACATGCACGGCCGGGCCCGCCACGCCCGTCGTGGGCGGCGCCGAACGACGTCCGCCCTTCCGCCTGGACCCGCGAGGAGCCCCCATGTCCGAGAAGACCGCGCCCACCGAGACCGCCCCCGTGATCCCCCACTTCGTGCACGGCGAGCGGCGCGAGGGCGCCTCCGGCCGGCACAGCGACGTCTACCACCCGGCCACGGGCAGCGTGGCGGGCCGCGTGCCGCTGGCCTCCGCCGAGGAGATCGACGCCGCCCTGGCCTCCGCCGAGGAGGGCTTCGCCGCGTGGTCGACGCTGAATCCGCAGCGCCGCGGCCGCATCCTGCTGCGCTGGGTCGACCTGATCAACGAGAACATGGACGAGCTGGCCACCGTGCTCGCCCAGGAGCACGGCAAGACCGTCCCGGACGCCAAGGGCGACATCCAGCGCGGCATCGAGGTCGTGGAGTTCGCCGCGGGCGCCCCGCACCTGCTCAAGGGTGAGTTCACCGCCGACGCGGGCACCGGCATCGACGTGCACTCCATCCGCCAGCCGCTCGGCGTGGCCGTGGGCATCACGCCCTTCAACTTCCCGGCGATGATCCCGCTGTGGAAGGCCGGCATCGCCCTGGCGGCGGGCAACGCCTTCGTCCTCAAGCCCTCCGAGCGCGACCCCTCCGTGCCGGTGCGACTGGCCGAGCTGGCCCTCGAGGCCGGCATGCCCGCTGGCGCCCTCAACGTGGTGCACGGCGACAAGACCGCCGTGGACGCGCTCATCGAGGACCCGCGCGTCAAGGCCGTCGGGTTCGTCGGCTCCACCCCGATCGCGCAGTCCATCTACGCGCACGCCGCCCGCATGGGCAAGCGCGCCCAGTGCTTCGGCGGGGCCAAGAACCACGCCGTGATCATGCCGGACGCGGACCTCGAGATGGCCGCCGACGCCCTGGTCGGCGCCGCCTTCGGCTCCGCCGGCGAGCGCTGCATGGCGATCTCCGTGGCCGTCCCGGTCGGCGAGGAGACCGCCGACCGCCTGATCGCGCTGCTCCGCGAGCGCATGGAGGACCTCACGGTCGGCCCGTCGCTCGACGCGTCCTCGGACTTCGGCCCCGTCGTCTCGAGGGACGCGAAGGAGCGCATCGAGGGCTACATCGCGGCCGGCGTCGAGGCGGGCGCCGACCTGGTCACGGACGGCCGGGGCGTCGTCGTCGAGGGCCACGAGGACGGCTTCTACGTGGGCGCCACCCTGTTCGACCGCGTGACCCCGGAGATGAGCATCTACCGCGAGGAGATCTTCGGCCCGGTGCTCTCCGTGGTCCGCGCGAAGGACTACGAAGAGGCGCTCACGCTCGTGAACGAGCACGAGTTCGGCAACGGCGTGGCCATCTTCACCCGCGACGGCGACGCCGCCCGCGACTTCTCCACCCGCGTGGACACCGGCATGGTCGGCGTGAACGTGCCGATCCCCGTGCCGATCGCCTACTACACCTTCGGCGGCTGGAAGGCCTCCGGCTTCGGCGACCTGAACCAGCACGGCACGGACGGGCTGAAGTTCTACACCAAGACGAAGACCGTCACCACGCGCTGGCCCTCCGGCGTGCGCGAGGGCGCCAGCTTCGTGATGCCGGCCGGCTCGTGACCGCCCCGCAGCCCGTCCCGACCAGGAGGACCCCATGACCACCGTTCTGTTCCTCGGCCTCGGCCACATGGGCGGCCCCATGGCCGCCAACCTCGCCGCAGCGGGTCACCGCGTGCTCGGCTTCGACCTCGTCCCCGAGGCCCTCGAGAAGGCCCGTGCGGCCGGCGTCGAGACCGTCACGGACACGGCCGCGGCGGCCGCGGAGGCCGACGTCGTGCTGACCATGCTCCCCCACGGGCGCCTGGTGCTGGACGTCTACCGAGGGGAGGACGGCGACGGCGGCCTGCTCGCCGCCGCCCGCCCCGGCACCGTGTTCCTGGACTGCTCGACCATCGATGTCGCCGAGGCCCGCGAGGCGGCCGCGGCGGCGGAGGCGGCGGGCATGCGGGCGGCCGACGCGCCGGTCTCGGGCGGCCAGGTGGGCGCCGAGGCCGGCACCCTCGCCTTCATGGTGGGCGCCTCGGACGAGGTGTACGCCGAGGTGCTGCCGCTGCTCGAGGTCATGGGCGCGCGGATCGTGCACTGCGGGGCCGCCGGCCTGGGCCAGGCCGCGAAGATCTGCAACAACATGGTGCTGGGGGTCACGCAGATCGCCGTCGCCGAGGCCTTCGTCCTGGGCGAGCGCCTGGGCCTGCAGCACCAGGCCCTGTACGACGTGATGAGCAAGGCCTCCGGGCAGTGCTGGTCCCTGACCACCAACTGCCCGGTGCCCGGCCCCGTCCCCGGCTCCCCCGCGAACCGGGACTTCCAGCCCGGCTTCGCCGGCGCCCTGATGGCCAAGGACCTCGGGCTCGCGCTCGCGGCCCTGGACGAGCAGGGCGTGGCGGCCGACCTGGGCCGCCTCGCGCAGGCCAAATACGCCGAGTACGCCGCCGGAGAAGGCGCCGCCCGCGACTTTTCCGGCATCATCGAGGACATCCGAGCATCCCACACGGACAGGAGCGAGGCATGAGCGAGCAGACCACCCCGGACGGCGCCGAGTCGCCGATCATCGTGGAGCGGCAGGGCCGGGTCGGCCACATCCGCCTGAACCGGCCGAAGGCCCTGAACGCGCTGAACGAGGCGACGATGCGCGCCGTCGTCGCGGCGGTACAGGAGCTGGACACCGACCCGGAGATCGGGGCGATCCTGCTCTCCGGCTCCCCCAAGGCGTTCGCCGCCGGCGCGGACATCAAGGAGATGGCCACCAAGGAGTTCTCCGAGATGTACGCGGCCGACTGGTTCGCCGGCTGGGACGGGCTCACCCGTGCCCGCACCCCCATCGTGGCGTGCGTGACCGGCTACGCCCTCGGGGGCGGATGCGAGCTGGCCATGATGGCCGATGTGCTCGTGGCCGGCGAGGGCGCGAAGTTCGGCCAGCCCGAGATCAACCTCGGCGTCATCCCCGGCATGGGCGGCTCCCAGCGCCTGACCCGCGCCGTGGGCAAGGCGAAGGCCATGGACATGATCCTCACCGGCCGCATGATCGGGGCGGAGGAGGCCGAGCGCATCGGGCTCGTCTCCCGCGTGGTGGCCGACGAGAAGGCCCTCGAGGAGGCGCTGGAGGTGGCCGCGACCATCGCGTCCAAGTCCAAGCCGGCCTCCTGGATGGCCAAGGAGGCCGTCAACGCCGCGTTCGAGACCACGCTCGCCCAGGGCATCGCCTTCGAGCGCCGCGTGTTCCACGCCGCGTTCGCCACGGCGGACCAGAAGGAGGGCATGGACGCGTTCGCGGCGAAGCGCGAGGCGGGGTGGCAGCACCGATGAGCGACGCGCAGACCACGGCGACGACGGCCCCCGCGGCCGGGCAGGACGGCGCGGCGGACGAGGTGCTCCTCGAGGTCCGCGACGGCCTCGGCCGCATCACGCTGAACCGTCCGCGCGCCCTGAACGCGCTGACGCAGGACATGGTCCGGGCGATCGACGCGGCCCTGACCGACTGGGCCGCGGACCCCGCCGTGCGCGGCGTGCTGATCCGCGGTGCCGGGGAGAGGGGACTGTGCGCGGGCGGCGACGTCGTCTCCCTGCGCGCCTCCCTCCTGGCGGGGCGGTTCGCGGAGGCCGAGGAGTTCTTCCGCGACGAGTACGCGATGAACGAGCGCATCGCCGCCTACCCCAAGCCGTACGTGGCCTTCATGGACGGCGTCGTCCTGGGCGGCGGCATGGGCGTGTCCGCGCACGGCTCGCACCGCGTGGCCACCGAGCGGACGCGCGCCGGCATGCCCGAGACGGCGATCGGGTTCACCCCCGACGTCGGCGGCTCCTTCCACCTCGCCCGCGCACCCTTCCAGGCGGGCCGGCACCTGGCCGCGACCTCGGCGCACGCCTCCGGGTCCGACGCGGTGGCCCTGGGCCTGGCGGACGTCTTCGTGGAGTCCGCCCGGCTGGACGAGCTCGAGCAGGCCCTCGCCGCGGCGTTCGGCGCCCTCGGCTCGGCCGCGGACGCGGGCGGGCGCGACGACGCCGCCTTCGCCGCCGCCGACGAGGTGCTGGCCCGGTTCGCGGTGGCCGAGGACGCACGGCCCGCGTCCGCGCTGGCGGCCGGCCGGGAGTGGATCGAGGACGCCTACGGCCGGGAGACGGCCGCCGAGGCCCTCGCCGCCCTGGACGAGCGCGCCGCCGCGGGCGGGGAGCACGCCGAGGCCGCGGGGAGGGCCGCCGAGGCCATCCGCACCAAGTCCCCGACCGCCGTCGCCGTGGCCCACGAGGCCCAGCGCCGGCTGGCCGCACGCGGGGCGGACCTGACCGTGGCCGACGCGCTGCGCCAGGAGTTCACGATCGGCACCCACCTGATGCGCGAGCCGGACATGGCCGAGGGCATCCGCGCGCTGCTCGTGGACAAGGACAAGGATCCGACGTGGAGCCCGGCCCGGCTCGAGGACGTCTCGGCCGAGGACGTGGCCGGGCACTTCGAGCCCGTGCCCGGGGTGGACCCGCTGCAGCTCGGCTGAGCTCGCCCCGACGGACGGCGCCCCGTGGTCACGTGTGGTGACCGCGGGGCGCCGTGCTGTGGGGGGCGACCGGGCGGGCCCCCCGGTCTCAGCCGATCAGGCCGCGACCCACGATCATGCGCATGATCTCGTTGGAGCCCTCGAGGATCCGGTGCACGCGCAGGTCCCGGACGAGCTTCTCCACGCCGTACTCGTGCAGGTAGCCGTAGCCGCCGTGGAGCTGCAGGGCGGTGTCGGCGGCCTCGTAGCCGGACTCGGTGGCCACGAGCTTGGCCATGGCGCACAGGCGCACGGTGTCCGGGTCGTTGCGGTCCAGGGCGTCCGCGGCGCGCATGAGCATCGTGTGGGCGGTCTCCAGCTTCACGGACATGTCCGCGAGCTCGAAGACGAGGGCCTGCTTGGTGGCGAGCGGCTCGCCGAACGCGCTGCGCTCCTTGAGGTAGCGGGTGGCCTTGTCCAGGGCGGCCAGGCCGCCGCCGATGGAGCAGGCGCCGATGTTCAGGCGGCCGCCGTTGAGGCCCTTCATGGCGATGCGGAAGCCGTCGCCCTCCTCGCCGAGGCGGTCGGCCACGGGCACGCGGACGTCCTCGAAGATCACCTGGCGCGTGGGCTGGGTGTGCCAGCCCATCTTCTTCTCGTTGGGGCCGAAGGACAGGCCGGGGGTGTCCTTGTGGACCACGACGGCGGAGATCCCCCGGGCGCCCGTGTCCGCGGTGCGGCACATCACCACGTAGTAGTCGGACGCGCCGGCGCCGGAGATGAACTGCTTGACGCCGTTGAGGACGTAGTGGTCGCCGTCGCGGACGGCGCGGGTCTTCAGCGCGGCCGCGTCCGAGCCGGCGCCGGGCTCGGTGAGGCAGTAGCTGGCCAGGTGCTCCATGCCCACGAGGTCGGGGATCCAGCGGGCGCGCTGCTCGTCGCTGCCGAAGGAGTCGATCATCCAGGCGACCATGTTGTGGATGGAGATGTAGGCGGCGAAGGCCGGGTCCGCCTTGGCGAGCTCCTCGAAGATCAGGATCGCGTCCGTGCGCTCCAGGCCGGTGCCGCCGTGCTCCTCCCCCACGTAGATGCCGCCCAGGCCGAGCTCGCCCGCCTCGGCGAGGACGTCCACCGGGAAGTGCTTCTCGGCGTCCCAGTCGAGGGCGTGCGGGGCGACGCGCTGCTCGGCGAAGTCGCGGACGGCGTCGACCAGGGCCTTCTGGTCATCGGTGATGGGGAACATGGGTTCGTCCTCCTGGGGCTCGGTCCGGCCGCGCGGGCGGTCCACGACGGGGTGGTGCGGGGGTGACACCGCGGGCGGCGACAGGGTGTGACTGTCGTCACCATGATAATAGGACATCCAATGATTTGCCGTCTCGCCACCGGGCCGTGGGCTAGCGTGCTCCCCGTGCAGACCACCACCAGCCCCACCGCGGACTCGCCCACCGGCCCCCGCTCCCACGCCTCCGGCCGCACGGAACAGCTGTTCGGCATCCGCCGCCACGCGCTGATGACCGATCGGGACGGTGCCCTCAACCCGGCCGCGTTCGAGGTCGGCCCGTGGTGCCTCGACCTGGACGGCCGGCCCACCGGCGCGGCGGCCACCGTGATCATGGACAACGCCACGGCGGTGGCCGTGCACCACGCGGCCCGAGACATCGAGACCGTGGTCACCACCGAGCTGCAGGTCAACGTGCTCGGCCCGCTGCCCGCCTTCGACGCGGCGGCGGTCACGGCCGGGGACGAGGACGGCCCGCTGCTGGAGTGCTGGACCCGCCCGCTGGCCTGGGATGCCGGCGGCGGCGTGGCCCGCGCGTGGCTCGAGGACGCGGACGGGCGTCGCGTGGTCGAGGCGACCGGCTGGTTCCAGTCGGTGCCGGCCGGAGCGCCGGAGCGGATGGCCGAGTTCGTCGCCGCCGGACGGCTGCCCCGCGGGGCCGAGACCCGTGTGCCCATGCCGGGGCTGCTGGCCGCCCGCCCCGAGTCACTGCCGACGGCCGCTCCGGACGTGCGCCCCGCCGTCGCCGCCGCGGCCACGGCGGGCGTGCGCTTCGCCCCGAAGCCGGAGCTGGCCAACCCGTCGGGCGCCGTCCACGGCGGGGCCATGACGCTGCGGGCGGTCACCGCCGCGCAGGCGGCCATGCCGGACCGCGAGCGCTACGACGTCCAGGCCGTGCGCGTGGTGTTCGTGCGCCCGGGTCACGGCGAGATGGTCGCCCTCACGCGGGTGCGGCACGCCGGCCGGTCCCTGCGCCTCGTGGACGTGGACCTCGTGCCGGTCGGCGCCGACGGCGACCCCGTGGCCGACAAGCCGATGGTCCAGGTGCAGGTCACCTTCCGCGCCGCCCGGAGCTGACGCCCCACACGCCCGAGCACCCGAGCGCTTTCGAACGTGAGATAGGGCCTATCCCACGTTCGAAAGCGCTCATTCCCCCGACATCACGTTCGAAAGTCCCGGGAGGAGGGGCCGTCGTCGTGGGGCCGGCTCAGCGGCCCACGGTGCCGAACCGGGAGGCCACGGGGGCCGTGAAGGCGGGCTTCAGGAAGAACCAGGCGGCGGCGGTGACCGCCACGCTCACGAGGAACACCACGAGGCCCCACGCGTCGGTGGCCCCGCCGCGCGAGGTGTACATGTGGTTCAGGTTCGTCAGCAGGCCCGTGAAGGCCACGAGGAACACGTGCACCAGGATGAACGCCACGAAGAAGACCATCACCGGGAAGTGCACCTTGCGGGCCACCTCCATGGGGAACGCCTTGTTCAGTCCCGTGGCCTCCGTGGGGAACCACGAGGACATGCGCCAGCCCGTGAGGGCGGCGAGCGGGGCGGCCACGAACACCACCAGCGCGTAGGAGAGCATCTGCAGCGCGTTGTAGTGCACCCAGCCGTTCTCCGTGGGCCAGTCCAGGGACAGGTACTGGATGCCGGCGGACACGGCGTGCTGGAACACGTGCGGGTCCGTGGGCACGATCCGCGCCCAGTGGCCGGTGGCGATCAGCAGCACCACGAAGATCACGCCGTTGAGCAGCCACAGCGCGTCGAGGGCCTGGTGCATCCAGATGGTGAGCGAGAACTTCTTCGGGGTGTTGCCCCGCGCGGAGAACAGGCCGTCCTTCGTCGGCGTGAAGTTGGCCGGAGGCCGCGTCTCGTGACGGATCTGCAGCCCCGTCCGGATGATCAGCACCATCAGGAACATGTTCAGGAAGTGCTGCCAGCCCATCCACCAGGGCATCCCCTCGGGGGTGCCCTCTGGCAGGACCGGGTGCCCGTCGTAGGTCGCGATGAAGTCCGCCACCGGGTCCAGGCTCCGCAGCCAGCGTCCGGCCAGCACCGCGAGCAGCGCCAGCACCACGACGCCGGCCACCGCCGGCAGCGCCTTGCGCAGACGGGACGGGGCGGCGGACTCGGCGGCGTCCGTCTCCGCGGCCCGAGCGGGCGTACCGGTGGCAGCCCCGGGGGCGGCCCGGGGCGGCTGCGCGGCGGAGGCCGGCGGGGCCGACCGGGTGTCCGGCGCGGTGGGGGCCGGCTCCGCGGCCGACGCCGCGGCCACGGGGGCGGCGACGGCCGGTTCCGCATCGGCCGGCTCGACGGCGACCGGCCGGGCCGGCGCCGCGGCGGCGGGCTCGGCGGTGACCGACTCCGGTGCGACGACCTCCTGCGCCACCGTCTCCGGCGCGGTGGGGGCGCCCACGGCGGCCAGCTCGGTGAACCACTCCCCCTCCCGGGCGAACGGCACGTACCCGGCCATGCGTCGCCGCTCCGCGAGCGGCACGAGGTCGGACTCCACGGGAGCGCCCACCCCGGCCGCGGCCGGCGCACCGGTCGCGGAGGCGGCGACGGCGGCCGCCACGTCCGGCACGACGGGCTCGGTCTCCGCGGGTGCGGGGGCCCGCGTCGGGGACGCCGAGGCGGCGATCGGCTCGGGCGCGACGGGCACCGCCGGGGCGGCAGGCGGGGTCGATCCCGCGGCCGGGGCGGGGGCGCCGCCGAGCCACTCGGCCTCGCGGGCGAACGGGACGTACCCGGCCATGCGGCGTCGCGCGGACAGGGGCGTGAGGCCCGACGCCGGCGCGGTCGGCGCCACCGGGACGGCGGGCGCGACCACCGGGGCGGGGGCCGCCGTCGTGGTGTCCTGCGCCGGGGTGGGGGCGGGCTCGGTCTCGGCCGGGGCGCCCTTCAGGGGGACGTAGCCGGCCATTCGCTGCTTGGGCATGCTTCTCCTCGTCCGAGGGGCGCGGTCCGCAGCGGACCGCGCCCGCACCGGTTCAGCCGCGGCGGGTGCGCAGCTGCTCGATGACCTGCGGGACCACCTGGAAGATGTCCCCGACCACGCCGAAGTCGGCGTGCTCGAAGATCTCGGCGTCCTCGTTCTTGTCGATCGCCACGATGGTCTTGGCGGTCTTCATGCCGGCCAGGTGCTGGATGGCGCCGGAGATGCCCAGGGCGATGTACAGGTTCGGGGACACGATCACGCCGGTCTGGCCCACCTGGCGCTCGGCCGCGGTGTAGCCGGAGTCGACGGCGGCACGCGAGGCGCCCACGGCGGCGCCGAGCTCGTCGGCGAGCTGCTCGACTATCGCGAAGCCCTCCTCGGAGCCCACGCCGCGTCCGCCGGCGACGACGGTCTTGGCGCCGCGCAACGGCGGACGGGCGGAGTTCTGCGTGCGGGCGTTCACCTCGAGCACCCGGGCGCCGGCGGTCACCGGGCCGAGCTCGGCGGCGGCCAGCTCCACGACCTCGGGCGCCTCGACGGCCGGGGCCCGGTCCGCGACGGCGCCGGGGCGCACGGTGATGATCCGGGGGCCGCCCTCGCCGGTGGACTCGCTGAGGTAGTCGCCGCCGAACACGGAGTGGCGGGCGATGACCTCGTCGTCGGCCCAGCGCAGCCCCACGGCGTCCGCACACACGGGGCCGCGGGCCCGGACGGACAGGCGGCCGGCCACCGCGCGGGACTCGGGGCTGCCGGAGAGCAGCACGGCCACGGGCGCGGTGCGGGCGGCCGCGGCGGCGAGGGCCTGCACGGCGGCGTCCCCGAGGGTGGTGGCGGCGTCGTCGGCCACGAGGACGTGGACGCGCGTGGCGCCGTACTCCCCCAGCCGGGCGACGGCGGCGTCCCTGCCCTCCGCGCCGGTCACGAGGACGGCCTCGGGCACGCCCACGGTGGCGGCGGCGCCGAGCAGCTCGGCCACGACCGGGCGGAGCGCGCCGTCCGCGCCGATCTCGGCGTGCACCAGCACGGTCTGACCGCTGTTCGCGGCGTCGGTCTGCGTCGTCATCTCGGTCTCCTCCACGTTCGCGCTCACACGAGCCCCCGACCCGCGAGGAACTCCACCAGCCGCTCGGCGGCGGTGCCGTCGTCGGTGATCTTCTCGCCCGCGGCACGCTCGGGACGCGTGTCCGCCGAGACCATCACAGAGCGGTAGGCGGCCTCGGCCGGGCCCGCGGCGATGCCGAGGTCGGCCAGGGACAGCACGGTGAGCGGCTTCTTCTTGGCCGCCATGATGTTCTTGAAGTTCGGGAACCGCGGCTCGGCGGTCTTCTCCGTCAGGCTCGCCACGGCGGGCAGGACGACGGCGGCGCGCACGTCCGCGTCCGAGGTCGCCACGGTGCCGGTCAGCTCGCCGTCGGCCAGCTCGGGGGCCTCGGCGTGCGGCAGGTAGGGCCGGTCCAGGAGCTCGGCGACCATGGCCGGCACCACGCCGGTGCCGCCGTCCGTGGACACCGTGCCGGCGAGCACGAGGTCGGCGCCCTCCTTCTCGACGGCCGCGGCGATCACGCGGGCCGTCTGCACGGCGTCCGAGCCGACGAGTGCGTCGTCGGTGATCTGCACGGCGGAGTCCGCGCCCATGGCCAGCATCTTGCGGAGGGTCTTCGAGGAGTCCTCGGGGCCCACCGTCAGGGCCACGACCTCGACGTCCGCGCCGGCGTCCCGCCAGCCCAGGGCGACCTCCATGACGCGCTCGCTGATCTCGTCCGGCACGGGCTCGGCCGCGCCGTCGCGCACCACCCAGCCGGTCTCCAGGCTCAGCTCACGCTCCTGCCACGTGTCCGGCACCTGCTTGGCCAGCACCAGGATCTTCACGGCCTCTCCTCCTTGGGTCGCGGTCTCGCCCCGGGGCCTCCGCCCCGAGCACGGTGACTTACGCTACAGACTACGGGTCCGCGCACGTCCGGGCCGCATGACCCGCGCGCGGGAGCGACCGGGGCCGCCGTCGTCGGCCCGTGCGTCCGGACCATGATCGCCCGAACCGAGGAGGCACCGTGAGCCCCGCCGTCCCGCCCGCCGAGCCGCCGGCCGCCGAGGACCGGCCCCGGGTCCCGGCGGTGCCCGCCTCCTCCCTCGTGCTGGTCCGGCCCGGGGCCGGCGGCGAGACCTCGGTGTTCACCGTCCGCCGCGCCGGGACCATGGCCTTCAGCGCCCACGCCACGGCCTTCCCCGGCGGCCGCGTGGACCCCGCGGACGACCTGCCGGACCGGCTGTGGGAGGGCACGGATCTGGCCGACTGGGGCCGGCGCCTGGGGCTGCCGCACGAGCCCGTGGACGCCCACGGCACCCTCACGGAGCTCGACCCCGCCGAGGGCGCCGGCCTCGTGCTGGCCGCCGCCGTCCGCGAGACGTTCGAGGAGACCGGAGTGCTCCTGGCCCGGGACGCCGCCACCGGCACCCCCGTGGACCCGGCCCGGGTGGCCGCGCTCCCCGACGAGCTGCGCGACGCCGTCGAGCGCCACGAGGTGGACTTCGGGGAGCTGCTCGACCGCGAGGGGCTGCGCCCCGACGCCGGCGCGCTCGTGCCGTGGTCCCGGTGGATCACCCCGCACGGGGGCCCGCGCCGCTACGACACGTTCTTCTTCGCCGTCCACCTGCCGCAGGGCCAGTCCCCCGAGCGGATGTCCTCCGAGGCGGCCAGCCACGGCTGGGCGTCGCCCGCCGAGCTGCTGCGCCGCTTCCGGGCCGGCGAGGTCAACCTGATGGCCCCCACGTGGTGGCAGCTGCGCACCCTGGTCGACGCCGGCGGGGACATCCACGCGGGCCGCTCCCGGTTCGAGCCCCTCGAGGGGGTCATGCTCGTGGCCGGGCAGGGGCCCGTGTTCCCCCACGCGGACGAGTATCTGCGTGACCTGACGGCGTTCCGTGCGGCCGCGCAGGTGGAGGAGTCCAAGGACAACATCCTCTGAGCGCTCCCGGCTCCGGTCCGTGCGGCGGGCGACGGGCCGGAGAGCACCGCGGACCACGAGCCGCGGCCCCATGGCCTGCCGGGCCCCGTGCCCCTAGTCTGGTCTGCACCGGATCACCCGGCTCCGCGCGGCCGGCCCGCACCCCCGGCCACCGCGCGTCCCGCTCGCACCCTAGGAGCACTGCATGGCGCTCAGCGTCCTCGACCTGTTCTCGATCGGCATCGGCCCGTCCTCGTCCCACACCGTGGGACCCATGCGCGCCGCCCGCCGCTTCACGGACAGCATGGGCCAGCACGGCGTCCTCGAGCGCACCGCCCGCGTGCACGCCGAGCTGTTCGGCTCGCTGGCGGCCACCGGAGTGGGCCACGGCTCGGACACCGCGGTGCTGCTCGGCCTGGCCGGCCAGGACCCCGAGACCATCGACCCGGACGCCTGCACCGGGCTCGTGGAGGAGATCGTCACGGGCGGTCGGCTGCCCCTGGACGGGCGCCACGAGATCGCCTTCGACCGGCGGGGCGACCTGACGCTGCACATGCGCGAGTCCCTGCCCGGGCATCCGAACGGCATGCGCCTGACCGCCTACGACGACGCCGGCGAACAGTTCCACACCCGCGACTACTACTCGGTGGGCGGCGGCTTCGTGGTCACCTCGGACGAGCTCGAGGCCGAGCTGGACGCCACCAGGGACGTCAACCGCGCCGACGACGGCGACACCGGCGAACCGTACCCCTTCTCCACGGGCGCCGAGCTCGCCGTCCGCTGCCACGAGGCGGGCCTGAGCATCGCGGAGCTCATGCTCGCCAACGAGGCCACCCGCCACGACCTCGACGAGCTGCGCACCCAGCTGCTGGCCATCTGGGCCGTCATGGAGGAATGCGTCCACAACGGCGTGACCCGCACTGAGCCGATCCTGCCCGGCGGACTGCAGGTCCGCCGTCGGGCCCCCGCGCTGCGGGAGCACCTGCTGCAGACCACCAACCGCACCGACCCCATGTGGGCCATGGAGTGGGTCAACCTCTTCGCGCTCGCGGTGAACGAGGAGAACGCCTCGGGCGGGCGCATCGTCACCGCGCCCACGAACGGCGCCGCGGGCATCATCCCGGCCGTCATGCTCTACTACATGCGCTTCGTGCTCCCCGAGGGCGCCACGCAGCAGGAGCGGGACGACAAGGTGGTCGAGTTCCTGCTCACCGCGGCGGCGATCGGCATCCTGTACAAGCGCAACGCCTCCATCTCCGGCGCCGAGGTCGGCTGCCAGGGCGAGGTCGGCTCGGCCTGCTCCATGGCGGCGGGCGCGCTGTGCGCCGTGCTCGGCGGCACCGTGGACCAGGTGGAGAACGCGGCCGAGATCGGGATCGAGCACAACCTCGGGCTGACGTGCGACCCCGTGGGCGGCCTCGTCCAGGTGCCGTGCATCGAACGCAACGCGATCGCGTCCGTGAAGGCCATCAACGCGGCCCGGCTGGCGCTGCTCGGGGACGGCTCGCACCGGGTGACCCTGGACCAGGCCATCAAGACCATGCGCGACACCGGCGCGGACATGAAGTCCAAGTACAAGGAGACCTCGCGCGGCGGCCTGGCCGTGAACGTCATCGAGTGCTGATCGCCCGGGTCCGCGGCCCAGCGCCGCTCCGGTCGGGACGGATGGGGCACCCGTCCGCTACCGTGGGGCCCGATCCCCACCCTGCCCCGAGCGCGAGAGGACCGACGTGGCCATTCATCCTGTGGACGCGACCCTGGAGGCCGCGAAGATCGATCCCGACCAGCGTGCCGAGAGGCTCAAGGGCGTGAAGCTCGACGGCGCCGGCTGGAAGTACGCGCTCACGCGCGCGCTCAAGGAGTTCGGCAACGACGGCGGCACCGACCTGGCCGCAAAGCTCACCTACTACCTGGTGCTTTCGCTGGCCCCCTCGCTGCTGGCCGTGTTCTCCATCCTGTCCCTCGTGCTCGCCTCCAACCGCGGGGCCATCGACGATCTGCTGGGGCAGCTGACCGGCCTGGTCCCGAGCGACTACCAGCCGCTCGTCACGAACCTGGTGACCACCATGAGCGAGTCGGCCGGCTCAGGCGGCGGGATCATCGCCCTCATCATCGGCATCGCGACCGCCCTGTGGTCCGCCTCCGCGTACGTGAAGGCGTTCAACCGCTCGGCCAACACGGTGTACGGCTACGAGGAGGGCCGCGGCCTGGTGAAGCTGACGCTGACCAACCTGCTCACCACGCTCATCCTGATCGTGGGCATCGCGGTCGTGCTGCTCTCGCTGGCGCTGAACCGCTCGCTCGTGGACGGCTTCCTCCAGCCGATCGCCGGCCCGCTCGGCATGACCGGCGTGGTGAACTTCCTCTCGGACACGTTCCTGCCGGTGTGGGCGTGGGTGAAGTGGCCCGTCGTCGTCCTGATCCTGCTGGTGCTGATCGCGACCCTCTACTACACCACCCCGAACGTCCAGAAGCCGCGCTTCCACCTCTTCGGCCCCGGCAACATCGTGGCGCTGGTGGGCATGGTGCTGGCCGCGGTGGCCCTGTCCGTGTACTTCACGCAGTTCGCCGGCTACTCGGCGTACGGCGCGATCGGCACGATCATGGCGCTGCTGTTCGCCCTGTGGATCTTCAACATCGTGCTGCTGCTCGGCCTGGAGGTCGACACCGAGGTGGAGCGTGCCCTCCAACTCGAGGCCGGCCTGCCCGCCGAGGCTCGGGTGCAGCTGCCCCCGAAGGACGTGGCCGCGGTGGAGAAGCGCGCCGAGAAGCAGACGACCGTGGAGGAGCGCGGCTACGAGCTGCGGGCCGTCCACGAGGGCCGCTGACCGCACCCGGCGCGGCGCCGAGCGCACGTTCGGCACGGACGACGACGGCCGCTCACCCGGCGAGGTGGGCGGCCGTCGTCGTGCGCGGGGCCCTCAGCGCTGGGCCGCGCGGTAGCCGTCCGCCTGGGCCGCGGCGGCGGAGGCGTAGCAGTGGCGCGCGTTGGTCCTGCCGTAGTGCTGCTGACCGGGCACGTGGTAGATGCCCGAGTTGTCGTTGGCCTTGACCGGGTGGGAGTCCGGGCACACGGAGTCGGCTCCGCTCACCGGCCCCGCGTCGCCGGCCGCGGGGGCGGCTTCGGGTGCGGGGGCCGCCTCCGGGGCGGGGGCCGCCTCCGGGGCGGGGGCCGCCTCCGGGATGGGCTCGGCCGCGGTGCCGCACTCCCCGGAGAACCTGCCGACGCCGTTCGCCCGGGCCTCCTCCCACGCCGCCTCGACCTCGGGCAGGAAACGGTCGTTGCCGTCGAAGACCGCCGGCTCGCCGTAGCCCATGCGGGCCATCTCGGCGTTGACCAGGACGCCGTCTGCGTACACGCCGGCGAGGAGGCGGTCATAGCGGTCGTGGAGCCGGCGGTCGTACCGCAGCACCACCGTGTCGCCGGGGCTGATCATCGACGTCAGCGCCGCCGTCGCCTCCGGGCCCATGCACTCGACCGGCTTCGAGGGGTGACGGGTCTCGGGGGTGTCGATGTTGAGCAGGCGCACCCGCGTGGACACCTCGCCGAGGGTCACGCGGATCGTGTCGCCGTCCGAGATCGACTCGACCGTGACCACGTCGCCCTCGACGTCGGCCGGGGCGGCGGGCGCCGTCGGTCCGGCACTGCGGGAGACCTCGGCGGCACGCGACTCCTCCGCGGCATGTGCGGCACGCGACTCGGCGGCCCCGCTCGAGGACGACGCCGCGGCGCGCGAGCTCTGCGCGGCGGAGGAGGCGGCCAGCGACGACGCAGCGGCACGGCTCGTCGCAGCCGCGTCGACGGAGGGGGTGGGCGTCGTCGGCATCGTGCTGCCCGACGCGGAGGTGTCGGCATCGCTCGCCGGGGTGACGCCGTCGTCGGTGGCGGTGCAGCCGGTGAGCAGGAGCAGGGACAGTGCGGCCGCGGGGAGCGCCGCGCGCAGACGGGCAAGGGGCACGAGGATCCTGGAGGGGAAGGGACGGGGACATGACGAAGGCCCCGCCGTGAGGCGGGGCCTTCGGAGCACCACATCATCGCATGGTCGGCGGGGGTCGCCCCGCAGACTGTCAGCGCTTGGAAGCGCGGTAGCCGGCGGCCTGCGCCGCGGCGGCGGAGGCGTAGCAGTTGCGCGCGTTGGTCTTGCCGTAGTGCTGCTGGCCGGGCACGTGGTAGATGCCCGAGTTGTCGTTCGCCTTCACGGGGTACCCGTCCGGGCACACCCCGCCCGATCCGGCCACCGAACCCGTGTCGCCGGACGTGGCCGCCTCGACGGTGGAGTCCGACGACGACTCCTCGTCGCCGCAGTACTCGAACGTCTCGCCACCCGGGGCGTAGCAGCGGTTGGGTGCCTTGTTCGAGTTCGAACCGGAGCCGCTGGACGACGTGTCGGCCCAGGTGCTCACCTCCGTCTCCTCGGCACGCGACTCGGCAGCCTCAGCTGCCGCCTCCTCCGCAGCACGGGCCTCAGCAGCCGCCGCTTCCGCCGCGGACTGTTCCTCGGCCTCCCGCGCAGCCTCAGCCGCCCGGGCCTCCTCCGCCTCCCGCGCAGCCTCAGCCGCCCGGGCCTCCTCCGCCTCCCGCGCAGCCTCAGCCGCCCGGGCCTCCTCGGCCGCAGCCTGCTCCGCCGCGGCCTTGCGCTCCGCGGCGGCCTTCTGGTCGGCCTGCCGCTCCGCCTCGCGCGCCTGCTCGGCCGCCTGGTCAGCGCGCCGGCGGTGGTCGTCCACGACGCGCTGCACGCGGTCCAGCTCGTCCTTGTAGTGGACCTCCATCCACGGCTGCTCGCCGGCGGCGACGACGGCGAGCACCGTGGCGAGCTCCCCGATCAGGGTCTCGTCGGGCTCCGCGGCCGCGGCGTCCGTGATGACCGGCAGGGAGCACGCGAGGTCCGGCTGGTGCAGGCCGGCCTGCTCCCCCTCGGCCTCATTCCAGGCCGCCAGGACCTCCGGGTAGAAGCGGCGGTTGGGCTCGAAGACCACCGGCACGCCGAGGCCCTGCCGGGCGATCTCCGCGTTCACGAGCATCTCGTCTTCGAAGACCCCGGCCAGCGTGCGACCGTACCTGTCCGTGCGCTCCAGGTCGTAGCGCAGCACCACGTCGTCGCCGGGGCGCAGGATTGTCTCGAGCGCCTGCGTGGCCTCCGGCCCCAGGCACTGCACGGCCTTGTTCGGATGCTTCGTCTCCGGGGTGTCGATGTTCAGCAGCCGGACCGTCTCCTCCTGCCCGTCTTTGCGCACCACGATGGTGTCGCCGTCGACCACGCGGACGACGGTCGCGGGATCACCGGCCTCGAGCGTGCTCGAGGGCTGGGCCACGACGGGCTGGGCGGAGGGGGCGCCGCCGTCACCGGTGGAGGGGATGCCGGCCTCGGCTGGCTCGGAGGGAGTGCAGCCGGTCAGCAGCAGGGCGGACAGCGCGACGGCGGCCAGACTGGCGCGCCCGCGGAGACGTGGGGGCATGGGGACTCCTCGAGGATCGATGACGACATGACGAAGGCCCCGCCGTGAGGCGGGGCCTTCGGATCACCACATCATCGCATGGGGGAGGCACAGGTGTTGCCGCACGTCACGACAGCACCGGTCCCCGTTCCGTCAATGACGGCGGGGGTCAGCGGCGGCCGTCGATGGGGTCGCCGCCGCCGTCGAGGGCGTCGAGGACGAGGTCGCGGGCCTCGCCCGTCGCGGACCGACGCGAGAGCAGCAGCGCGGCCAGCCAGCACAGCAGGACGATCGCGGCGCCGCCCCACGCCAGGAGGGCGAGGCTGCCCGAGAGCAGCCCCGTGCCGTCCGCGCGGCCGACGCCGATCCACACCAGGCCCCACGCGAGCGCGAACGCCGGAGCCGGGCGGCCGCCGTTGTACACGGCGGTGAACGCGCCGATCAGCACCGCCACCACGAGCATCACCTTCGCCCAGAGGGACGACTGCCCCGGATCGCCGACGACGCCGGTCGAGGCCAGCCACGCGGCCAGGTTCGCCACGGCGGCGATCGAGACCCAACCCAGATGCAGGCCCTGCACCCCGTCCAGGAGGATCCGCTCACCCCAGCTGTGCGCGCGGACGGATTCGAGGAGCACCAGGATCCACGCCAGGCACGCCAGCAGCAGCGCGATCACCACGACGCTCAGCCCCAGCAGCCCGGCCTGCACCGTCCAGATCCACGCGGCGTTGAGCAGCACCGAGACCAGGATCCACGGTCGCAGGCGGTCGTGGCGGGCGGACTGGGCCGAGGCGAGGAACTGCCACACGGCGTACGCCAGCAGGCCCGCGTAGATCACGGACCAGATGCCGAACGCGGGGGTCGCCGGGGACACCCAGGTGGCGTCCGGGCCGAGCCAGCCGCCCGCGGCCTCGGCCACGGGGGTCAGGCCGCCGACGACGCCGGAGCCCAGGAACGCGGCCACGACCGCGAGGATCACGACCAGGAGCATGGCCACCCGGCCGCCCGTCGAGGACAGCCCCGTCCCCGAGCTGGGGACGCGCGCCGCGGCGTCGGGGCCGAAGGGGCTGCGGGACGGGCCGAGGTCGGTGGCGGTGCTCATGGGTGCTCCCGTGGGGTGATCGTCGGGGGTGCGCCCCGGGCGGGGCGGGTCTCAGGGTCAGCGTAGCCGCCGGGCCCATCGCGGGCACGGGCCACCGCGGCCTAGGGTGGGGGCATGCGCACTTCCTCCCCGATAGGACTCCTGCTGGACGTGGACGGCCCCGTGGCCTCCACCGAGACCCGGACCGTGCCGGAGGGGATCATCGACGTGCTCGTCCGCCTCGCGCGGCGCGGGGTGCCGGTCGGCTTCAACACGGGCCGCTCCACGGACTTCCTCCTGCACAACCTGATCGCCCCGCTGCGCGACGCGGGCCTCCCGGACGACGCTCCCTTCCACGCGATCTGCGAGAAGGGCGCCGTGTGGTTCCCGTTCTCCGCGGTGCCCTCCGGGGACCTGCCCGACGTCACCGTGGACGGCACCACCCCGGACTGGCTCCGCACCGACCCGGACATGGCCATCGACGCGGACACCCGTGACGCGATCTGGGCCCTCAACGATGAGCGCGCCGGGGACCTGCAGTTCACCGACCGCACCAAGCTGGCCATGGTCTCCCTCGAGAAGACGGTGGGCGCGGACCAGACGGAGTACGAGCGGGTGCGCGACGACGTCGCCGCGGGCGTCGAGGACCTGCTCGCCGAACGTGGACTCGCCGAGGACGTGCGCGTGGCCCCCTCGGTGATCTCGGTGGACGTCGAGCACCGCTCCTCGGGCAAGGACCTGGGCGTCGAGCGCTGCTTCGACCTGCTGGCACAGGCGGGCACCCCGGTGCCCGAACGCTGGCTTACCGCGGGCGACTCGCGCAGCGACTACGCCATGGCCGACCGGCTGCACGAGCGCGGACTGGCCGTGGAGCACATGGACGTGCGGCCCGCCGACGGCGTCCCCGAGAAGCCCTACGGCGTGGTGACGGCGGCGATCCTCGCCGAACGCGGCATCGGCGACGCCGACGACGTCCACGAGCGGGCGGGCGAGTCCCTGCTGCGCTGGGTCGAGCGCGACCTGCTGCGCTGACCAGGCCGGACGCCCCCTCTGCGGGCGGCCGGCCCTCCCCGGGCCGGGACCTCGACCCCTAGCGTGGAAGGGAATGCCGCGCCCCTGCCGCACCGGCCCGGGCGCCTCCCGACCAGAGAGAGGTTCCACCGTGGCCACCGTCGCCCAGAACATCGTCGAGACCCTCCACGCCTCGGGCGTGCGCCGCATGTACGGCGTGCCCGGGGACTCCCTCAACGGGCTGACCGAGGCCCTGCGCTCCCACGGCGGCATCCAGTGGGTGCACACCCGGCACGAGGAGACCGCGGCCTTCGCCGCCTCCGCCGAGTCCCAGCTCACGGACGAGCTCGCGGTCTGCGTGGGCTCGTGCGGTCCAGGCAACCTCCACCTGATCAACGGCCTGTTCGACGCGCAGCGCTCCCGCACCCCGGTGCTCGCGATCGCCGCGCACATCCCCTCGGAGGAGATCGGCTCGGGCTACTTCCAGGAGACCCACCCGCAGGACCTGTTCCGCGAGTGCTCCGTCTACGTGGAGCACGTCTCCTCGGCGGACCAGATGCCCCGCATGCTGCGCACCGCGATGCGGGCCGCCGTCGAGCAGCGGGGCGTGGCCGTGCTCGTGATCCCGGGCGATGTGGCCCTCACCGAGCTCTCCGCGAAGCCCGAGGTGATCCGTCACACGCCGTCCCGCGTCATCCCGGCCGACTCCGTGCTGCGCGAGGCCGCCGAGGCCCTGGACTCGTCCAAGCGGATCACCATCCTGGCCGGCGCGGGTGCGGCCGGCGCCCACGACGAGGTCGTGGCCCTGGCGGAGCGCCTGCAGGCCCCGATCGTCCACGCTCTGCGCGGCAAGGACCGGATCGAGTACGACAACCCGTATGACGTCGGCTTGACCGGCCTGCTCGGCTTCGCCTCCGGCTACCACGCGCTCAAGGAGGCCGAGACGCTGTTGATCCTCGGCTCGTCCCTGCCGTACCGGCAGTTCTACCCCGAGGACGCCACGGTCATCCAGGTGGACGTGCGCGGCGAGCAGATCGGCCGACGGGTGGCCGTCGATGTGCCGCTCGTGGGCGGTGTGAAGGAGACGGCCCAGGCCCTGCTGCCGCTGCTGCGCGGGAACTCCTCGTCGGCGTTCCTGGACAAGGCGCTCAAGCACTACGCCAAGACCCGCAAGGACCTCGACCAGCTGGCCTCCCCGGGACGCGGACGCGTGCACCCGCAGTACGTGGCCCGCCTCCTCGACGAGCTGGCCGACGACGACGTGGTGTTCCTGCCCGACGTCGGCTCCCCCGTGATCTGGGCCTCCCGGTACCTGACGATGAACGGGCGCCGCCGGATCATCGGCTCCCTGTCCCACGGCTCCATGGCCAATGCGGTCACCCAGGCGGTCGGCGCCCAGGCGGTCGACCCCACCCGCCAGGTGGTGGCGATGGCCGGCGACGGCGGGCTGGCCATGATGCTCGGCGAGCTGCTGTCGTTCGTGCAGAACGACCTGCCCGTGAAGACGCTCGTGTTCGACAACGACTCGCTGAACTTCGTGGAGCTCGAGATGATGGCCGCCGGGTTCGTCCCCTACGGGACGGGCCTGGAGAACCCGGACTTCGCGGTGATCGCGGAGGCGGTCGGCATCAAGGGCTTCCGCGCGGACCACACGACGGACCTGCCCGCGGTGATGCGCGAGTTCCTCGCCCACGACGGGCCTGCGCTGCTGGTGGTCAAGACCGAGCGTCAGGAGCTGACGATCCCGCCGAGCATCGAGTTCGAGCAGGCCAAGGGCTTCGCGCTCTACGCCATGCGCACCGTCCTCGACGGCAAGGGCACCAAGCTGCTCGACCTCGCCAAGGCGAACCTGCGCCAGCTGTTCTGACCTGCCGCGCACGACGACGGCCCGGACGCTGGCAGCGTCCGGGCCGTCGTCGTGGTGGGGCGGGGAGGGACCAGCCCCGCCGGTCCGTCAGGCGCGGTGGGCGCCGCCCTCGGCGACGACCGGGTGCTCGGCCGTGCCGGCCACGCCCTGGGTGATCAGGCCGTCGGCGCGGTGCTCCCAGAAGTCCGCGTTGCGGATCCCGAGCGGGCGCGGGTCGAACTGCGGGTCGAGACCCTGGCGCTTCTGTGCGCGGTAGTCCTTGAGGGCCTTGAGGGCCGGGCCCTGCAGCACGAGGATGCCGAGGATGTTCAGCCAGGCCATGGAGCCCACGCCGATGTCGCCGAGGCCCCAGGCCGCACCCGTGGTGGCGACGGCGCCGTAGGCCACCGACACGAGGATCAGGGCCTGCAGGAAGCGCAGCACGACGCGGCGGACCATGCCGTTGCGCAGGTTGCGCGTGAGGTACACGAGGTTGACCTCGGCCATGTAGTAGTACGCCACGATCGTGGTGAACGCGAAGAACGCCAGCGCCACGGCCACGAACGTGGGGCCGAAGCCGGAGAACACGGCGTCGAAGCCGGTCTGGACGAAGGCCGGGCCCTCGGAGGCCGTCGGCGAGACGATGCCCTCGAACAGCAGGCCGGAGCCGGACCCGTCCGAGTACACCCGGTAGGCGCCCGTGGAGATGATGATGAACGCGGTGGCCGAGCAGACGAAGAGCGTGTCGATGTAGACGGCGAACGCCTGCACGAAGCCCTGCTTGGCCGGGTGCGAGACCTCGGCGGCCGCGGCGGCGTGCGGGCCCGTGCCCTGGCCGGCCTCGTTGGAGTAGACGCCGCGCTTCACGCCCCACTGGATGGCGAGGCCGAGGATCGCGCCGAACACCGCGTGCACGCCGAACGCGCTGGCGAAGATGGAGCCGAAGACCTCGGGGATCTGGTCGAAGTTCAGGAACAGCACGATCAGCGCGAGGATGATGTACAGCACGGCCATCACGGGCACCACGTAGACGGCGAACGTCGCGATGCGCTTCACGCCGCCCAGGACGATGAAGGCCAGCAGGATGACCATGGCCAGGGCCACGACCCAGGCGGGCACGGCCCACGCCTCGCCCACGGCCGCGGCCACGCCGTTGGCCTGCACGCCCGGCAGGAAGTAGCTGGTGGCGAAGACGGTGACGACGGCGAACAGGATGGCGTACACCTTGAACGCGGGGGCGGCGGCCGTGTGCTTGTAGGCCTTCTCGAAGTAGTACGCCGGGCCGCCGCGGTACTCGCCGGTGTCCGGGTCGCGCTCCTTGTAGATCTGGCCGAGCGTGGACTCGATGAAGGACGTGGCGGCGCCGAGCAGGGCCATGACCCACATCCAGAACACGGCGCCGGGGCCGCCGAACGCGATGGCCGTGGCGACGCCGCCGATGTTGCCCATGCCGACGCGGCCGGCGAGCGACATCATGAGGGACTGGAGGGACGAGGTGCCGTCCGCGGAGTCCTGGCCCTCGCGGAGCTGCTTCACCATGTCCGGGATGTTCACGAACTGCAGGAACATGGTCCGGATGGTGAAGTAGAGGCCGACGATCAGGCAGAGCCAGATCAGGGCCGGGGACCAGATGACGTCGTTCACGGCGGTGATGAGATCTGCGAAGGACATGGGGTCTCCAGATCGGGGTGGGGATGGCCGGTGCGGTGCGAGCTCCGAGCGGCGGCCGCCGGCGGTCCCGGACGACTGGGGAGAAGGATACGCGCAAATGTGACCCCCGTCTCGCATCCAGCGCGGCGGATGAGGAGTCCGGGCGCGCCGTGCCCCGTCGACAGCGGTCCCGGACATGCGAAAAGCCCCGGAACCACTGGGGTCCCGGGGCTTGTCCGCGGAGGATGGGGGATTTGAACCCCCGAGGGCTGTTAACCCAACACGCGTTCCAGGCGTGCGCCATAGGCCGCTAGGCGAATCCTCCTTGGTGCGCCCTCAGGCGGCGGACCGCGCGAGGGCAGGCTCCATCATAACCAGACACGCGCCCGGGGCGCCAATTTCGGCCCCGGCCCGCCGCCGCTCGAGGTGCGGCTGGGCACGCTCACTGCTAGACTCTTCGACGGCCCCTCACGTGGTGTCATCTCGCTGAACTCCCCCAGGACCGGAAGGTAGCAAGGGTAGGTGGGCTCTGGCAGGTGCGTGAGGGGTCTTCACTTTCCCCAGGAGATCCCATGCCCGCCGGACGCTACGCCCCCTCCCCCACGGGAAGCCTGCACCTGGGCAACCTACGCACCGCGCTCGTCGCGTGGCTCGCGGCACGCGCCACGGACCGCGCCTTCCTGCTGCGGGTCGAGGACCTGGACCGCGTCCGCTCCGGGGCCGAGGCCGGGCAGCGGGCGGACCTGGCCGCCGTCGGGCTGGACTGGGACGCCGAGCCCGTGCGTCAGTCCGAGCGCACCGCCCTGTACGACGCCGCCGTGGCCGCCCTGCGCGCCGCGCACGGCCCGGACGCGGTCTACGAGTGCTTCTGCTCGCGCAAGGACATCGCCGAGGCGACGTCGGCCCCACACCCGAGGCCCGACGACGGCGCCCCCGCTTCCGGCGGCACCGTGCCGCTGCGTCCCCCCGGCTTCTATCCGGGCACCTGCCGGGGCCTGACCGAGGCTGAGCGGGCCGAGCGACGGCGGGCACGTCCCGCCGCCCTGCGGATCGACGCGGCGAAGGTCGCCGGCCTGCCTGCGGGCGAGATCCCCCGGGCCACCGCCGTGGACGTGCTGCACGGCGAGGTCACGGGCCTGGTCGACGACCTGGTGCTGCGCCGGAACGACGGGGCGTACGCGTACAACCTGGCCGTCGTCGTGGACGATCTGGCGCAGAGCGTGGACCAGGTGGTCCGCGGCGACGACCTGCTCGACTCGGCGCCGCGCCAGCGCTGGCTGGCCGAGGCACTGTGCGCCGCACGCGGGGTGCCGACGCCCGCGGTGGCGTACCTGCACGTGCCGCTCGTGCTGAACGCCGAGGGGCGGCGGCTAGCCAAGCGGGACGGCGCCGTGACACTCGAGGACCTCGCGGCGCAGGACCCGGCGTGGACCCCCGAGCGGGTGCGGGACCGGCTGCTGGAGTCCCTCGGCCTGCCCCCGGGGCCGTTGGCGGCCGCCGTGCCCGCGTTCGACCCGGCCGCCCTGCCGCGTGATCCGTGGGTGTTCACCGGGCTCTGAGCGGCCCGGCGCCCTGGCCCGCCGCAGGCCCCGCCCCGGTCAGAGGACCTGGGCGGCCTGGGCGAAGTCGAGGCGGCCCTGGCGGGGCTGCTGCGCCTTCTCGTCGTCCGCGGCGGCGTGGCCCACGTTGATCACCAGGAGGGACTTCCACGCACGGTCCGCGTGGAACTCGGCGTCCACGGCGGCGGCGTCGAACCCGGCCATGGGGCCGACCTCGAGACCGTGCGCGCGCAGGGCGACGAGCAGGTACCCCACCTGGATGAGCGCGTTCGTGCGGCCCATCCCCTCGCGCATGCCCGGCTTGCCCTCGGCGTCCTCCTCGAAGCCCTCCCGGAACGGGGCGAGGTGGCCCATGTGGCGGTGCCAGTCGAGGTCGTAGGAGGCGATCAGCGTCAGCGGGGCGCGCTCCGTCTTCTCCCGGTTGAACTCGATCATCAGCGGGGCCAGGCGGGCGCGGGCCTCGGGGCTGTCCACGACGTCGAGCCGCAGCGGCTGGTTGTTCATGGCGGTCGGCGCCCAGCGGAGGTCCGCGTAGGCCCGCTCGATCAGCGCGAGGTCGACGGGCTCGTCCGAGAAGAGCTGCGTCGTGTGGCGGTCCGCGAAGAGGCGGTCGATCTCGGCCTGACTCAGCGGTCCCGCGTCCGGGGCCGGCTGCGTGGGGTGGATCGTGTCCTCGGCGTCGGTGTGCATGTGCGTGGTGGTCATGGGCCAGGGAACGGGCCGGCGGGCGTGCGCATTCCCCGGCTCCCTTAGCCCGTCCGCCCGCCGGATAGGCTTTCGAGGGTGAGCACCGCCCTGTATCGCCGCTACCGCCCGGACCGTTTCGAGGACGTGATCGGGCAGGACCATGTCACGGTCCCGCTGCGCACCGCACTGGCGAAGGACCGCGTGAACCACGCCTACCTCTTCTCCGGCCCGCGCGGCTGCGGCAAGACCACGTCCGCCCGCATCCTCGCGCGCTGCCTGAACTGCGCCCAGGGCCCCACGCCCACGCCGTGCGGCGAGTGCGACTCGTGCCGGGACCTGGCCACCGGCGGGCCGGGCTCGCTGGACGTGCTGGAGATCGACGCGGCCTCGCACGGCGGTGTGGAGGACGCCCGCGGCCTGCGCGAGCGGGCCACGTTCGCCCCGGTCCGGGACCGCTACAAGATCCTCATCATCGACGAGGCGCACATGGTCACCGCGGCGGGGTTCAACGCGCTGCTCAAGATCGTGGAGGAGCCGCCGGAGCACCTGAAGTTCATCTTCGCCACCACGGAGCCGGAGAAGGTCATCGGGACCATCCGCTCCCGCACCCACCACTACCCGTTCCGGCTCGTGCCGCCGGAGCCGCTCATCGCCTACCTCGAGCAGCTGTGCGCGGAGGAGGGCGTGTCCGTGGAGAAGGGCGTGCTGCCGCTCGTGGTGCGCGCCGGCACGGGCTCGGTGCGTGACACGCTCTCCGTGCTGGACCAGCTGATCGCGGGCGCCCAGGAGGGCCAGGTCTCGTACGAGCTCGCGGTGAGCCTGCTCGGCTTCACCCCGGAAGCCCTGCTGGACGACGTGATCGACGCCGTCGCCGCGGACGACACCCCCACCGTGTTCCGCGTGGTGGACCGTGTGGTGCAGTCCGGCCAGGACCCGCGCCGCTTCGTCGAGGACCTGCTGGACCGCTTCCGCGACCTCGTGATCGCCCGTGCCCTGCCGGAGGAGGCCGGGGCGATCCTGCACGGCATGCCGGAGGACCAGGTGCGGCGTCTGTCGGCGCAGGCCGCGCAGCTCTCCCGCGCGGAGCTCTCCCGCCTCGCGGACATCACCAACCTCGCGCTGACGGACATGGTGGGGGCCACGAGTCCCCGCCTGCACCTCGAGCTGCTCATGGCGCGCCTGCTGCTGCCCGCCTCGGACGAGACGCACCGCGGCCTGGCCGCCCGCCTCGAGGCCCTCGAACGGCGCCTCGAGCTCGGGGGCGCCGCGCCCGTCGAGGACGGCACCGCGGAGGGCACGACGACGCCGGCCCGGTCCGGCACGCCCGCCCCGGACGGCGGCGGGTCGGCCGGGAACGCGGAGGGCTCCGGCCCTCTGACCGGTGCCGCGCTCGCCCGGGCCGCCATGCGGCGGCCGGAGGAGTCCGCGCCGACGGCGCCGACCGCCCCGCCGGAGCGCTGGGCACCGCCTGCCCAGCCCTCCGCGGCCGAGGCGCCGGAGGGGGACGCGGCCGCCGGGACCACGGGGTCCGAGCGTCCGCAGCAGCCGCCGCAGCCCGGACGACCCGAACCGGCCGAGGTGGGGGCCCGTGCCGAGGGCGCGCGCCGCCCGGAGGCCGGGAGCCGACCCGAGCCCGAGGGCCGGCCCCCGGCCCAGGAGCGCACCGGTGCCGCGCCGGCCCCCGCCCACCGGCCGGAAGAGACGGCCGCGCCGTCGAGCCCCGCTCCCGCCCCGGCGGCGAGCCAGGTGGAGATGATCCGCCGGGCGTGGCCGGACATCCTCGCGGCCCTCGAGGACGCCTCTCGGCTGGTGTGGATGCTGGTGAAGGACAACGCGAGCGTCGCGGGCTACGACGGCTCACTGCTGACGATCGGCTTCCAGCAGGACGGGCCCCGCCAGTCGCTGCTCGGCCGGGGCGGCGACCGCGTGCTCGGCGAGGCCGTCCACCAGGTGCTCGGCATCCGCCCGCGGCTCGACCTGATCCTCGGCGGGGACGCCCCGACCGGGGACGCCCGCGCACAGTCCGGCGCTCGCCCGGCCGGACCGGCGCGGACGGACCGGCCTGAGCGCCCGGCCCCGCAGCAGAGCCGGCCCGACCGACCGGCGGCGCAGCCGAACCGGCCCGCCCCGGCGCCGGGTCCGGCCCCGCGCGAGCCGGAGTCCTCCCGCCCCACCCCGCCGCGCTCCGCCGCACCCTCCACCGCGGAGGACGACCCCGCGCCGCCGGCAGCTGCACCCCGGACCACGCAGCAGCGCGAGACGCCGCAGCCGTCCCCCGCCTGGACGCCCGCGGCACCCGCCACCACCTGGGGGCCGCCGCCGACGTCGTCGACGACGCCCGCCCCCGCCCCGCCGACGGACGGCTGGGGCGGCCCGGACGAGGAGCCGCCCGCCTGGGACGACGCTCCCCCGCCCGAGGAGGACCCGTGGGACTCGCTGCCCGCGTTCGACCCGGACGCGGAGCAGGACGACTCGGACGGCCCCGAGGGCTGGACCCCGCCGGCCCGCGACGCCGAGGAGCGGCCCGTCGGCGCCGCCGGCTGGGACGGCCCCGTGCCGTCGGTCGAGGACTGGGGAGCGCCGCCGCAGGCCGCACCGGCCCCCGGCGGCGCCGCGCCGGACGCCGGCCAGGACTCCCCGGCCCGGCCCGCCGCCCCGGCTCCCGGCGAGGGCGAGCCGAGTGCCGAGGAGGTCCGTCGGGCCTACGACCCGGGGCCGCTGGTCCGCGAGGAGGAGCACTCGATCCCCGTGTTCGCCCGTCCGGAGGCGGAGCTGCGCGCCGAGTTCGCGAAGCGCTTCGGCGCGACCCGTCCCGCCGGCTTCGACGACGGCGCGGGCGCCGCCGCGGACGGTGACTCCGCCCGGCCTGCCACGCCGTCGCCCGCCCCGGACGACGACGCAGCGGCCACGGAGCGACGCGACCCCCACCCGGCCGCCTCGGGCGCCGGCTCGTCCTCGGACGAGCAACGGCGCCCCACGGGCGCGCCCACGGCCGACGCGACCCCCGACCCGGGCGTGCCCGCCGACGACGCGGACGCCACGCCGCGCACGGCAGCCGGCTCGGCCGGTTCGGACTTCCCGGGCTCGGGCCATCCGGCGAGCATGTACCCGCGGCTCATGGAGCGGCTGCGGGCCGGAGGGCCCCTCGAGCCTCCGGTGAATGCGGGCTCCAGCGGCGGGACGGGCGGCCCCGGCGCCCCCGATGGCCCCGACCCGGACGCCACGCCGGGCTCTCCCGCCGGGGGCCGGCCGAGCGCGGCCTCGCTCGGGGCACGCCCCGCCGACGCCGAGCCCGCCGGGGGAGCCTCGGCGCCGCCGTCGTTGGACGCGCGGGCCGCGGCCATCCGCGCCGCCCGTGAGGCCGCCCAGGGTCGCGGCCCGGCCCGGCCCGCCGACACCGGCCCCGCCGCCCCGGCGACATCCGGTGTGGGGTGGGAGGACGAGGTCGCCAGCGACGACGACATCCCGCTCGAGGACTCGGGCCTCGTGGGCCGGGCCGTCATCGAACGGGTGCTCGGCGGCCGTCTGCTCGAGGAACGCCCGAACGACGCCTGAGGCGAACGCGCCCGTACGCCGTCCGGGGCCGCGGGCATGATGGACGCGGCGCCGGACCACGGCGCCGCGTCGGGGCGCACGCCCCACGAGACGCACCATCGGATGAGGGAGACGGATGTACCAGGGCGCGGTGCAGGACCTGATCGACGAGCTCGGCCGCCTGCCGGGCATCGGGCCGAAGTCCGCCCAGCGCATCGCCTTCCACATGCTGGAGGCGGACCGGGAGGACATGCTGCGGCTCGCGGACGCCATCCGCACGGTCAAGGACAGGGTGCGACTGTGCTCGGTCTGCTTCAACGTCTCCGAGGACGAGGTGTGCTCGCTCTGCCGGGATGAACGCCGGGACCGCTCCCAGATCTGCGTGGTCGAGGAGTCGCAGGACGTCATGGCCATGGAGCGCACCCGCGCCTTCCAGGGCCGCTACCACGTGCTCGGCGGGGCCATCAATCCGATCGCCGGCATCGGCCCCGAGCAGCTGCACGTCCGCGAGCTGCTCACCCGGCTGCAGGACGAGGCCGTGCAGGAGGTCATCCTCGCCACGGATCCCAACCTCGAGGGCGAGGCCACGGCCACCTACCTCGGCCGGCTCCTCGGCGCCACGGGCATCCGCGTCACGCGCCTGGCCTCCGGTCTGCCCGTCGGCGGGGACCTCGAGTACGCGGACGAGGTCACCCTCGGCCGTGCCTTCGAAGGACGCCGCCTGATCAGCGGCTGACACCGGCCGGCGTCGAACAGGTCCCGCCCGACGCCGGCCCGGTTCAGGCCACACGCGTGCCGGCGGGCAGCCGCCCGGCCGGGGTGTCCAGGCGACGGTGGCCCCACCAGACCAGCCCAGCCACCAGCACACCCTGCATCGCCAGGCCGAGCGGCCACACCGGCCAGGTGCCCTGCCGGTCCGGCACGCCGCTCTGGTCGAGACCGCGCAGCTCGCCGTCGAGGCACTCGACGTCCCGGACGGGGTCTCGCTGGGTCCAGCGCAGCCCCACGGACAGCAGGTTGAGCGGCCCGGGATCCACCCGGGTCCCGTCCTCGAGGAGGCCTGCCTCCCAGGGGGAGGCGTCCGCGAGCACGGCGTACGGGTTCGCCGCGAGCAGCCATCCGCTGCGCCGCGGGTCGGGGATCGTCCGGGTGGTCACCGGGCCGACGCAGCGGTCGGCGATCCCGTCGAACAGCTCCGGGTTCGCCGCCTCCCACTCGGCCCAGGCCTGCTCCGCCTCCTCCGGGGTCATCTGCTCGAGCTCCGCCTCGGTGAACGGCTCCGCCGTCATCGAGCCGTACTCGGCGTCGTTGGCCCGCACCTCGGTCTGCAGGAACTGCAGGGACAGCCCGAAGGCCACCAGGGTGCCGATCGTCAGCGCCGCCACGATCAGGTACGTCACCACGACGGCGAACAGCGTGCGCCCGGCGATCGCCGAGACGGCCACGCCGATCCCCGCGATCATGCCGAACTCCACGAGGATCATCACGAGCCCCACCAGCACGGCCCACGGGGACACGCGCCCCACCACGGCCGCGACCGCCAGCCACGGCAGCGCCGCCGCGAGGAACGCGGCGGAGGCGATCCACGCGGCCAGCCACTTGCCCGCCATCAGGTGACCGGTCCGCAGCAGGGTGACCTGGGTGATGGCCAGGGTGCCGCCGGCACGGTCGCCCGAGATCGCGTTGGCCGCCAGGGCGGGCGAGACCAGCAGCGAGAGGGTGAGGACGAAGAGCAGGACGCCGTCGAAGAGCGTCCGCCCCAGGGCGCGCATCTGCTGCTCCGCCAGCTCCGGCTCCAGGCCGGACGCCTCCATCTCCGCCACGCCCAGGCCGCGTAGCCCGAGGGCGCCGAGGGTCACCGCCCCCACCACCACGAAGAAGACGCCCAACAGCACGTACCAGCCGCGCGAGCGCAGCCGCTGACGCAGTTCCATGCCCACCACGGTGGCCACGGCCTGGGCCGCGCCGAGGCGTCCCCCCGGCTGCGGCTGCGGCGGGCGGCGGTCGTGGATCGAGGTCGCGACGGCGGTGCTCACGGCCGGTCTCCTTCGGTGCGGGGGCCCTCCAGATGGAGGCCCAGGTAGGCGTTCTCGAGGCGGGAGCCCTCCGGGGCGAAGTGGCTGACGAGCACACCCTCGCGCACGAGGTCCGCGAGCAGCGCGGCCGCGGCGGCCTCCCCCCGCAGCTGCACCACGACGCCGTCCCGGCGCTGGCCTGCGCCGGCGCCGGTGGCCGCGGTCGCGGTCAGGCCGCGGGCCTCGAGGGCGCGGACGAGCGTGTCCCGGGCCGTCGGGTCGGGTCCGGCGATCCGGTAGGGGCGGGCGAGGTCGTCGGCGGCGCGGAACTCCTGGGTGGCCACCGTGGCGCCCTCACGGAGGAACACGGCGCGGTCGGACATCTCCTCGAGCTCGGCGAGCACGTGGGAGGAGACGAGCACGGCGGTGCCGGCTGCGGCCATGGCGCGCAGGTCGTCCCGCAGCCGGATGCGGGCGGCCGGGTCGAGGCCGTTGGCGGGTTCGTCCAGGAGCAGGACGGAGGGCCGGTGCACGGTGGCCCGAGCCAGGGACAGGCGCTGCTGCTGGCCGCGGGAGAGCACGCGGGCGGGCCGGTGGGCGAACTCCGTGAGTTCGACCCACTCGAGCTGCTCGTCCGCGCGCGCCGACGCCTCCGCCTTCCCCATGCCGTAGAGCCGTCCCAGGCTGGCGAGGATGTCGTGGCAGGTCAGCTCCTCCCACACGCCCAGGGTGTCGGGCATCCAGCCGAGCCGCCGCCGGGCCTCGACGGGCTCGCGCACCGCGTCCACCCCGGCCACGGACACGGCGCCGGCGTCCGGGCGCAGCAGGGTGGCCAGGATCAGCAGGAGCGTGGTCTTGCCCGAGCCGTTCGGGCCGACGAGGGCCGTCACGGAGCCGGCGGGCACGGTGAGGGAGACGTCCCGCACCGCATGGACGGCGCCGAACGAGCGGGCGAGGCCGTGAGCCACGATCCCGTCGTGGGCGGCCACCCCCAGGACGGGTGAGGCGGGCGGGGGCGCTGGAGCGGTCATGGCCCCATCCTTGCCGCGCCGGGCACGGACGCGGATCCACCCGGGGGATGATCCCGGCGCCATCCCAGCCCGACCGGGGTCGCAGGCGGGGCCGCGGGCGCCGTCGTGCTGGCCTGCCGCGGGCGCCGGGTCCAGCATCCGGAACAGGGGTTCACCTGGCGGACCCGCGCGAGAGTGCGCCCCTAGACTTGGCCCGAACCGACCCTCGACCCCGTCCGGAGCGACCCATGAGTCTCATCGTCCAGAAGTTCGGCGGCTCCTCCGTGGCCGACGCCGCCGGCATCCAGCGCGTGGCCCGCCGCATCGCGGACACGGTGCGCGCCGGGAACCGCGTGTGCGTGGTCGTCTCGGCCATGGGGGACACCACGGACGAGCTGCTCGACCTCGCCGCCGAGCTCACGCAGGACGCGCCCGCACGCGAGATGGACATCCTGCTCTCGGCCGGCGAGCGCATCTCCATGTCCCTGCTGGCGATGGCGATCCATGCCGAGGGCCTCGAGGCCCGCTCCTACACCGGCTCCCAGGCCGGCATGCTGACGGATACCTCCTACGGCCGGGCCCGGATCGTCAAAGTCAACCCCCACCGCGTGCAGGAGGCCCTCGACGCCGGCCGCGTGGCCATCGTGGCCGGGTTCCAGGGCATGAGCCCCGAGTCCAAGGACATCACCACCATGGGCCGCGGCGGCTCGGACACCACCGCCGTCGCCCTCGCCGCCGCGCTCGGCGCGGACGTGTGCGAGATCTACACGGACGTGGACGGCGTCTACTCGGCCGACCCGCGCGTCGTGCCGACCGCCCGCAAGCTCACCGAGCTCTCCTCCGAGGAGACCCTCGAGATGGCGGCCTCCGGATCCAAGGTGCTGCACCTGCGCTCCGTGGAGTACGCGCGCCGCTTCGGCGTGCCGCTGCACGTGCGCTCCTCCTTCTCCGACCACGAGGGCACCTGGATCCTGCCCGACCCGAACGACACCATCACCCTTCAGGAAGGCGCTCCCATGGAACAGCCCATCGTCTCCGGCGTCGCCCACGACCGCTCCGAGGGCAAGGTCACGATCGTCGGCGTCCCCGACGTGCCCGGCAAGGCCGCCGAGATCTTCCGCGTGATCGCCGAGTCCAACGTGAACATCGACATGATCGTGCAGAACATCTCCCGCGAGGGCTCGGGCCGCACGGACATCTCCTTCACCCTGCCGATCGTGGAGGGCAAGGACGCCATGGCCGCCCTGCGCGCCGCCCAGGACCGGATCGGCTTCCAGGACATCGTCTCGGACCCGGAGATCGGCAAGCTCTCGCTGATCGGCGCGGGCATGCGCTCCAACCCGGGCGTCTCCGCGACCTTCTTCAAGGCCCTCGCCGACGCCGGCGTGAACGTGGACCTCATCTCCACCTCGGAGATCCGCATCTCCGTGGTCACCGCCGAGAGCAAGCTCGACGACGCCGTCCGCGCCGTGCACGCCGCCTTCGGCCTCGACGCCGAGGAGGAGGCCACGGTCTACGGCGGCACCGGCCGCTGACGCCGCACCCGCCGCTGCCCCACCCATCACGACGCCGGCCCCGCACCTTCAGCGTGAAGGTGCGGGGCCGGCGTCGTGCGGGCGGTTCCTCCCGTTCCGTCAGCGAGGACGGAGGGGGTCGGCGGTCACGGGACCTGGACGGTCACGTCGGTCGTGATGCCCGCGTCCCAGGTGACGAGGCCCTTCCAGGTGCCCGAGGTCAGGCCGGACCAGGAGAGGGTCGCCTCGGTGGCCTTGCCCGAGGTCACGGGGACCGGGTTCGGGGAGACGGTGAGGTTGCCCGCGTCCTCGCGCAGCTTGAGCGTCTCGAGGGTGCCGGTGTCCTTGCCGCCGTTGGCCGCGTACAGGTGGCCGACCACGGTGTAGGCGCCCGGGGTGGGGTTCGCGATCGTCAGCGTCTCGGACTCCTCCGCGGTCGCCCGGGAGAGCTGCTTGCCCTCGGGGGTGATCACGTACAGGTCCCAGTCGGCGCCGGCGGCGCCCGCGTTGATCGAGGCCACCAGGGACTTGGTGCCCTCCTCCACGGTCACCGTGGACACGGCCAGCGCGCTGGACACGAGCGAGTTGCTCGCGGTCGCGGTGGCCACGGTGGAGTCCACCTTGCCCAGGCCCAGGACCTGCGGGGTCAGCTCACCGGTCACGCCGGGGGTGATCTCCACGTCGGCGGAGCCGGTGGCACCGGAGCCCTCGACGGCGGAGGTGACGGTCGCGGACTTCGCCTTGACGGTGACCGGGGAGGTCACCTCCGGGACGGCCTTGCCCTTGGCGGTGGTCCAGGACATGGAGCCGTGGGTCCAGGTGTTCACCGCGGCGTCGGTGCGGGTGACGGTCAGCTCGACGTCGGCGGACTGGCCGGCCTTCAGGTCCAGCACGGCCGGGGAGGCGGTCATCTCGAAGCCGGGCACGTTCGCGGAGAACTGCCAGCGGCCGTTCTCCAGGGCGGTCACGGTGCGGGTCACGGTGGCCGAGCCGACGACGTCGGGGATCGCCAGGGACGGGACGTTCACGTCACGACCGGCGATGTCGCCGCGCAGCAGCGCGTCCCACTGCTCCTTGCCGGACTCGTAGACCAGGCCCGGACGGGCGGCGGCGGCCGGATCGGCGGAGCCGGCGCCCGTGGCGAAGTTGTCCGTGTTCACGGTGCCGTCGGCGTTGTACACGTCGCCGGCGGTGGTCATGAGCGCGGACTTCACGGCCATCGGGGACCAGGCCGGGTACTTGCCGATCAGCAGCGTGGCCATGCCGGCCAGGTTCGGCGAGGCCATGGACGTGCCGGACATCAGGCCGAACGTGTTGCCGTGGTAGTCGGGGTCCAGCGGGGAGACGCCGGCGATCACGTTCACGCCGGGGGCGGCGAGGTCGGGCTTCAGGAGCTCCTGGTTCACGGCGTTGGCCGGGCCGCGGGAGGAGAAGCCGGCGATCTGGGGCAGCGGGTCCTCCGGCAGGCCGGTGGTGTCGCCCGGGACGATCGTGGCGGTGAGGTCGGAGGACTTCACCTTCTCGATCACGCCGTTGTCGTTCATGTGCACGGTCGGCACCGCGTGGATGTCCGCGTCCAGCGAGCCGGACGGGGTGTTCACGAGGATCATGCCGACGCCGCCGGCCTCCTCCACCACCTGCGACTTCTCGGTGCGGGCGTTCACGCCGCGCTCGCAGAGCACGATCTTGCCGGCGGCCTCGTCGGTGAGCCCGCCGGGCAGGCAGAGACGCGCGGCCTCGGCGTCGCCGGCGGCGACCTCGGACGCGTGGATGACCTCGGCCGGACCCACGCCGGTGCGGGCCGAGGAGGCGCCGCGGAGCTGCGTGCCGTCGGAGAACTGCACGGTGGCGGTGAGCTCGTTGGAGAACGTCTCCGCGGCCACGGTGGTCAGCCACGGGGAGCCGTGGTTCACGGTGTTCGGGCCGGGGCCGGAGTTGCCGCCGGAGGCGGCCACGAAGATGCCGGCCTCGGCGGCGGACTTGAAGGCCATGGCCACCGGGTCCACGATCGAGGTGTTGGAGCCGGAGATCGAGTAGTTCAGCACGTCCACGTTGTTCTCGATGGCCTGCTCGACGGCGGCCACGGAGGCGGAGGTGTAGCAGCCGCCGGTGTTCGGATCGGTGTCCTCCCAGCAGATCTTGTAGGAGATCAGGTGGGCGGCCGGGGCCACGCCCGCGCCCTCGCCGAAGGAGTCGCCGTCGATGGTCTGCTCCACCCCGGTGTTGCCGAGGATGGTGGTGGCCACGTGGGTGCCGTGGGAGAACACGCCCAGCGGGGAGATGCGCTCCTCCGGGGCCCGCTCATCCACCGGGACGAAGCGCTCGAAGTCCTCCGAGAAGGCGTAGGCACCGATCAGCTTGGAGTCGCACGACGACGCCGGGAAGTCCGGGCCGGTCTCGCACTCGGCCGTGGCGGTGGTGCCGTCCGCCTTGAGCACGGCGATCTGGCCGTCCGCGGTGCGGTAGGGCACGCCGACCTTGGCCTTGCCCTTGAGCGGCTGGACGGGCTGACCGTCGATGAACGGGTTGTCCGGGTGGATGCCGGAGTCGATGACGCCGACCACCACGCCCTTGCCCGCGTTCTCGGCCTTGCCGTACACGGACTTCCAGGTGCCCTTCTTGCCGGGCAGGCCGAGGAACTCGGTGGAGCTGTAGTCCGGGGCCACCTGCTCGTCCGGCGCGACGCCGAGCACGGCCGGGTCCTTCGCGATCTCCTGGGCCTCCTCGGCGGTCAGCTCGGCTACGAACGCGTTCACGGCGCGCTGGAAGGAGATCTCGGCCTTCGCGCCGTGGGTCTTCGCGACCTTCTCCTGCTGGCGCTGGAGCTTGGCCTCGTAGTTCTTCACGCGCGGGTGCGAGGGGTCGAACTTCGCCTTCGGGGCGGCGCCCGGAACGGCGCCGGCCTCGGGGGCGGTCACCGACGGCTGGTCCTTCAGGACCACGAAGTAGCGGCCGTCCTCGAACTGCTGCTGGACCTGCACCTCGCCCTGCGGGCTGGAGACGGTGCTGCCGTCGGGCAGTTCGACGGCGGTGGCCGACACCGCGAGCGCGGGAGCGGCCACGAGGCTCGCGCCGGCGACGGCCGCGGCCAGGGCCCGACGGCGCCGGGCAGGGGTGGGGTTCTGAGGCATTGCCTCCGCCTTTCTCATCAAGGTCCGCCCAGCTCTCGCCCGTGGCACACCGGCGGGGATGGCGCCGGGGGACGGGGAGATCGGCACCCATGTGATGGGCACCACAGCGAGACAGGTGAAATCTACCGTCCGGTAGGGCGTTTGACCAGACCTTTGCCAGGCAACGTCCAGGACCGTCGAATAAGAGCCGCCGGAGCGCGCTCCCCGCGTCGGCGCCGCAGGCCCGCTCGCCCTTGAGGAGCGCCACGGGGGAGGATGGTGGGGTCATGCCCGAGCCACGCACCGCCCCCGTGTCCCCGCCGACCGCCGTCGTCGCCCTGCCCGCCGACGTGTGGCGGGCCCACGCGCGGGCGCACCGCGCGCGCATCGCCCGACGCACGGACCCGCTGGTGGCCCTGCGGATGCGGGGCGAGAAGCACCCGGTGCAGGACTTCCTCTTCGGCTACTACACGCACTCCCCCGCCGCACTGCAGCGCTGGCACCCCGGGCCGGGGGTCCTCCTCGCGGACGACGACGGCGCCGCGGCCCGTGCCGAGGCGACCGAGCTGGGCACAACCCCGCGGGGCGAGTGGAAGCACTACCGGCGCGTCGAGGCCGGCGAGGTGGCGGGCGCCGTCGTCGACGGCCACCCGGTGGGCGGCTGGCTGGTGGACGTGGCGGCGGTGCTGGCCGACCGCGCGTCGGGGGTGGCGTTCACGCGGGAACTGCTCGCGCGCACGGCGGCGCGGGCGCCGCGCCTGGGCTGCTTCGGGCTGCACGAGTGGGCGATGGCGTACCGCTCGGACGTGCACGGGGTGCGGCACTCCCAGCTGCCGCTGCGACTCGGGGCCGAGGGGACGGACGCGGTGGTGGAGGGCTCGCGGATCCGGTGCACGCACTTCGACGCGTTCCGGTTCTTCGCGCCCGAGGCCCGCGACCGCAACGAGGGCGACGACGGCGTCCTGCCCACGCGCGCCGGGATGCGGGCGATGGAACAGCCCGGCTGCCTGCACGCGGGGATGGACCTGTACAAGTGGGCGTACAAGCTGGTGCCGGTGGTCGACTCGGACCTGCTCGCGGACTGCTTCGACCTCGCGTGGGACATCCGCCGGTTGGACATGGAGGCCTCGCCGTACGACCTGACCGGGGTGGGCGACCTCTCCGACGGGCGCGGCGGCTACGCGGCCGTGCAGATCGAGGAGCCGGCCGGGCGTGCCGAGTACGCGCGGCGACAGCGCGAGTTCGCCGAGCGGGGGCAGGCGCTACGGGCGCGGCTGTTGGCGGTGCTGGACGAGGCCGTGGGGGCGGCCCCCGGGGCCCGGCCGGACGCCGAGTGGACTTCCAGCGCGCGTCCATGATTACGATGGCTGCCATACAGGCTGTGAGGCGCGTCACTCGCGTCATCCGGTGAGCGCCCCGGCCCTCTCCGCACCGAACGACTCGAGGACCTGACGTGACCAGAACCGTTCCAGCTCGCCGCCGCACCACGTTCGCCGCCGCCGTCGCGGCCGTCTCACTCGCCATCACGGCCGCCGCCCCCGCGCTCTCCGCGCCCGGCAACGGCAACGGCAAGGGGTCCGCATCGCAGGGCCAGGCCCGCTCCAACGACCTCTCCACCACGCGCGGCAACAAGGTCAACGACGCCGCCGCGCTCGCGCCGCACCTCGTGGGCCAGACGCTGGACTGGGAGGCCTGCGACTTCGGCAGCGAGAGCCTCAACGCCCGGTTCAACGCGATCCCCGGCACCGCGTGCTCCGACGTCACGGTGCCGCGGGACTGGAAGAACCCCGAGGACGGCCGCACCATCACCCTGCGCGTGGCCAAGACGGAGACCTCGAAGGGCAACCCCGACCGCCAGGGCATCGCGCTGGTCAACCCCGGCGGCCCGGGCGGCTCCGGCCTGCCCTGGGGCCCCGCCATGGCCGAGCGCGCCCCGGAGCTCGCGGAACAGTACGACTTCATCGGCTTCGACCCCCGCGGCGTGGGTCAGTCCACCGCCCTGGAGTGCACCTACACGCCGAACGCCGAGCACGACGTGTGGCAGGACACGAAGGCCCAGGTCGACGCCTGCCTCGAGAACGAGCTCACCCCGTACATCACCACCGAGCAGACCGTGTACGACATGGACTTCATCCGCGCCGTCCTGGGCGAGGAGAAGACCTCCTACATCGGCTACTCGTACGGCACATGGCTGGGCAGCTGGTACCAGCGCGTCTTCCCCCAACACGCGCACCGGTTCCTGCTGGACTCCGCCGTGGACATCTCCCGCGACGGGCTCCAGACCACCTGGGACCTGCAGCCGCGCTCCCGCGACCGTCAGTTCCAGGACGCGATGCTCCCCTACGTGGCCCGGCACGACGAGATCTTCGGCCTCGGCGACGACCCGATGCAGATCCGGCAGCGCTGGGAGGACGGCGGCGGCACCCGCACGCAGCTCGGCATGATCGTCGCCGGCTCGTTCCTGCTGCCCGCCATGTACGACACGTCCCAGTACCTCAGCGCCGGGTCCGTCATCGCCGCCTACATCCGCATCATGGAGTCCGAGGCCGCAGCCACGGACCCCGCGGGGCAGCGCGCCCAGATCGAGCGCATCCTGGCCGAGGCCCGTGCGTCGCTGCCGGCCGAGGAGCGCGACTCCTTCGACCGCTTCGCCGCCCGCGGCCTGGAGACCGTGGGCGAGCGCGAGCAGCTCGTCGCCGCCACCCAGGCCGGTGACGCCGTCACCTTCGAGGGCGCGTTCTCGGCGATCCGCTGCCAGGACGGCCAGTGGAACACCTCGCAGGGCTACTGGACCTCGTGGGTGGACGACCTCGGCCGCAAGGCCCCGTGGATCGGTGTGCTGATGGGCCCGTCGGAGTGCATGTACTGGCCCGCCCAGACCTCCATGCCCGCCCAGCCCGGCGGCAAGGGCGCCCCGAACACCGTGATCGTGCAGTCCGAGCTGGACGCGGCGACCCCGTACGAGGGCGGCCACCGTGCCGCAGGCGTGCTGCGCAACACGTCCCTCATCTCCGTGGACAACGAGGGCACCCACGGCCTGTTCCCGTACGGCACCGAGTGCGTGGACGCGCCCATCCGTGACTACTTCCTGACCGGCGCCCAGCCGGCCGAGAAGTCACTGTGCGACGCCGTCCCGCTGCCGCTCGAGACTCAGCCGGTCCAGGTGGCCGGGACCCCGACGCACAAGGGCGACATCAAGATCTCGATGCGCACCGATGCTGTGCGCGAGGCCAACCGCATCACCCACGACGCGATCGAGCGTCAGCTGATCGACTCCCGCGCGGTGACCCCGGACGTCGAGGCCTTCCTGGAGGACTGACGGCCCGGGCACCCGGAACCCGGTCCGCCCCCGACGGCCCGGCGACTCCCCCGCGGAGACGCCGGGCCGTCGTCGCGCCCGGGGAGGGCCTGCAACGCGGGTTGAGTTGTCGCGGGTCCGGGCGCCCAGCACCCCCGATAACTCAACCCGCGATGGGCAGCCGGAGGGGTGGCGTCGACGCCGGGGCCGATAGCCTCGCGCCATGATCCTGCACATCACCCTCCCGGAGGACTGGGCCGCCGCGCGGCGCATCGGCCGCTACACGGCGTCGACGCGCGGCGCCTCGATCGACGACGTCGGCTTCCTCCACGCCTCCGACGACGCCGCCCAGGTGGGCGTGGTCGGCGCGGCGATCTACCCGGACCGGCCAGACGCGTTCGTCGTCGGCCTGGACGAGGACGAACTGGCGGGGGCCGGCCTGCGGGTGCGGCGCGAGCCGGGAGACCCCTCCGATCCCCACTCGGCCGAGTTCCCGCACGTCTATCCGGGCGAGGCCGTCTCCGGGCACATCCCGTGGTCGATGCTCACCCCCGTGACCGACCCACGGGCGGAAGCCCGCGTGCACCGCGAAGACTCGGCCGAGGCCGCCGCGCTGCTCGATGCCGGGTGGAGCATACGCTCCCGCTCCTGGGGCGCGCGCCTCCACCTCGACGACGACGCCGACCTGGCGTCCTACCGTGGCCACGTCGCGGCTTCCGAAGCGCGGGGAATCGAGGTGCGGAGACTGACCGCCGTCGACCTGCCCGCGCTGCGGGCCCTCGACGAGGAAGCGGCTCCCCGATTCCCACGCACCGACGGCTCCCGTCACGAGCCGCTGCCGGACGACCTCGAGGCTCGACTGTCCACCCCAGAGGGACTTGCCGTGGGGGCCTTCGTGGGAGGAGTGCTCATCGGATTCACCCTGACGTTCCGCTCCCCTGACCGGTGGGAGGTCGACCGCACTGCGGTCGCGGCCGAGCACGAGAACCGTGGCGTGGCGAAGGCCGTCAAGGCGGCGACCGTCCTGGCGACCCATGCCCGCGGTGGGCGCGAGTGGGGCACCGGCGGTGCCGAAGTCAACGCGGCGTCCCTGCGGATGAACGCGGCCCTCGGATTCCGTCTCGAACCGGCCTGGCTCGGGCTGACCCCGCCCATGACGTGGGAGGAGTTCGTGCGGGCCCCGGCGTCAAGTTCCCTTGACGACAAGCTCACTTGACTGTCAAGCTTGCTTCACAACGTCCGGTCGGTCCCCCTCACAGGGCCTCCGAGGCGGGCCGGGCCACCGGCCCAGGGCATCGACCACAGGAGGGCCCATGACCGCGAACCACTCCCACCACACCGCCGCCGCAGCGGACAGCCAGGGCGCCGCGGCGGAGCACGCCAGCACCGCCACCACCGATCCGCGCCGGGACACCCGCTCCCGCTGGGGCCGTTCCTCCCGTCTGGGCGGCGGATCCGGGCGACTGATCGTCGTCAGCCTCGTGGCCGGCGTCGTCATCGCCCTGCTGATCGGGGCCGCGGCCTACGGTCTGGCCTCGAGCCAGGGCGACGCCGATCCCCGCTTCCCGGCGGTCATGGGCGCGGTCATGGCGGCGTCGGCGCTCCCGGTCGGCGCAGCCCTCGCCTGGCTGGCACTCGTGGACCGCACCACCGTCCGCGGGGCCATCCGAGACACCGAGGAGACCATCGAGGGCCGGTGGCTCGAGAAGGCGCAGTCCGGCGCGTTCGGCGACCTGCTCGTGATGCTGGGCCTGGGCACGTTCGTCGTCGCCCTGGCGGGATGGCAGCCCAGCCTCCCCCTCGTGGGCGCCGGGCTGCTCCTCGTCGCGGGCGCCTCGGTGGCCGTCCGCTACGCGCTCCAGAAGCGCCGGGGCTGAGCCGTGGAGAACACCATCCCCGACGAGCGTGCCCGCCTCGGCTGGTCGCAGCAGCGGCTCGCCGACGAGCTCGGCGTCTCCCGGCAGACCGTCATCTCTCTCGAGAAGGGCCGCTACGACCCCTCGCTCCCCCTCGCCTTCCGCCTCGCGGCCGTGTTCGGGCGGCGGATCGAGGACCTGTTCACCCCTGACGGCAACGCGGGTTGAGTTGTCGCGGGTCCAGGGACCCAGCACCCGTGACAAGTCAACCCGCGTTGAGCCCGGGTCGGCGTGGGGCGTGAGAGGCTGGGGCCATGGATCGAGAGCTGCGCACCCCTCCGGAGCTGGAGGGCGTGGACTGGTACGACGACGCCCCGCGTCGCCCCCGTCCGATCGTCACCCTGGTGGCGTGGATCGCCATCCTGGGCCTGGTCCTCAGCGTGGGTGCCGGGATCTTCTCGGCCTTCTGACGCGTCACCGCCGGCCGCCGGCCAACGCGCCACCCCGGCCTCAGCGCACGTCGCCGTCCACGTAGCGCCAGATCCCGTCCTCACGGCGGAACCGGCTGACCTCATGGAGTCGGAACCGCCCCCCGGCCCCCGTGCCGACGGCCACGAACTCCACGGTCCCGGCGTCCTGGAACGGCCCGCCGTCCCGCACCTCCAGCACCGCCAGGCGGGTGAACCGCGGCGCCTGTTCCCCCGCGACCGGCAGCAGCTCGGCCGCGGTGGGCCGATGCTCGGGGGCCCAGGTCGCGGCGAGGTAGTCGGCCATCGCCCGGGCCTCCGCCGGCCCGGCCTCGCCCAGCCGCGCGAACGCCGTGTACCGGGAGCGCATGAGCGCCTCGGCGGTGGGCGCGATCAGGGCGCCGTCCCGGGCGAAACGTTCGTGCAGGCGACCGCAGCACGCCGCGAGCCCGGCTCCGGACCCGCAGGGGCAGGGGTCAGGACGGGTCACCGGCGCGGACGTCCGGCCGCGCGACGCCGGGCGGACCGGGCCTTGATGCGGCGCACTCCCGTCAGCACGACGCCGGCCGCCGCGGCGAGCAGCGCAGGGCCGAGCGGGCTGATCGGCCGACGGCGGCCGAGCGGGGACACACGGGTCTGCTGAGGTCTCATGCCGCCAGGCTACGCCGGGCCGGCTGCCGCGTGCCGCCCCCGTCACACCCCCGATTCCGCGTCCGGGCGGCCGAGTAGACTGGGCGGGCAAGCACGCGGAGCGCCCCGGGCCGGGCGTGAGACGGCATCACACCGTCCTGCTCCGCGGCATCGTCCCGCACCCAGGAGCGTGTTCATGCCCATCATCGTCGTCGACGTCATGCCCAAGCCCGAGATCCTCGATCCGCAGGGCAAGGCGATCAACGGGGCCCTGCCCCGCCTCGGCTTCACCGAGTTCAGCCAGGTCCGCCAGGGCAAGCGGTTCGAGCTCACCGTGGAGGGCGAGGTCACCGACGAGATCCTCGCCCAGGCCCGCACGGCCGCCGAGGAGATGCTGTCCAACCCCGTCATCGAGGACGTCGTGAACGTGGCCGTCCTGGACGAGGCCGAGGGCGCCCGATGACCGAGCTCCCCCTCATCGGCGACTACTCGACGCCGGCGACGCCGCTCAGCGGCGCGCGCATCGGCGTCATCACCTTCCCCGGCACCCTGGACGACGTGGACGCGCTGCGCGCCGTCCGCCTCGCCGGCGCCGAGCCCGTCTCCCTGTGGCACGCCGACGCGGACCCGCAGCGGACGCTCGCCGGGGTGGACGCCGTCGTGATCCCGGGCGGCTTCTCCTACGGCGACTACCTGCGCGCCGGCGCGATCGCGCGCTTCGCCCCCATGATGGACGCGGTGGCGACGGCGGCCGGCGGCCCCGAGGGCGACGCGGACGGCCTGCCGGTGCTCGGCATCTGCAACGGCTTCCAGATCCTCACGGAGTCGCACCTGCTGCCGGGCTCGATGATCAAGAACGACCACCTGCACTTCATCTGCCGCGACCAGGAGCTGGTCGTGGAGGGCACGGACACTGTGTGGACCCGCGACTTCGAGGAGGGCCAGACCATCACCGTGCCCCTGAAGAACCAGGACGGCCAGTACGTGGCGGATGAGAAGACCCTCGACGCCCTCGAGGCCGAGGGCCGCGTGGTGTTCCGCTACCGGGGCTGGAACCCGAACGGCTCGCGCCGGGACATCGCGGGCATCGCGAACCCGGCCGGCAACGTCGTCGGCCTGATGCCGCACCCGGAGCACGCCGTGGAGACGGGCTTCGGCCCGGACACCGCCGCCGGCCCCCGCTCCGGCGTGGACGGCCTCGGCTTCTTCACCTCCGTCCTGACCACCCTCGCCAGCCGTGGAGGCCATGCATGAGCCAGCAGTTCAACATCGAGACGGTCGCGGACGCGCAGGCGACGCCGGACGTCGAGCAGCCCTGGGCCGAGCTGGGCCTGAAGGAGAACGAGTACGCCGAGATCAAGAAGATCCTCGGCCGCCGCCCCACCGCGGCCGAGCTGGCCATGTACTCGGTCATGTGGTCCGAGCACTGCTCGTACAAGTCCTCGAAGGTGCACCTGCGCCAGTTCGGCGAGAAGCTCACCGACGAGATGAAGCAGCACATGATGGTGGGCATCGGCGAGAACGCCGGTGTGACCGACCTCGGTGACGGCTGGGCCGTGACGTTCAAGGTCGAGTCCCACAACTCGCCCTCCTACGTGGAGCCCTACCAGGGCGCGGCCACGGGCATCGGCGGCATCGTGCGCGACATCATCTCCATGGGCGCCCGCCCGGTGGCCGTGATGGACCCGCTGCGCTTCGGCGCGATCGACCACCCGGACACCGCCCGCGTGTTCCACGGCGTGGTGGCCGGCATCGGCGGCTACGGCAACTCCCTGGGCCTGCCGAACATCGGCGGCGAGACCCGCTTCGACCCGGTCTACCAGGGCAACCCGCTCGTCAACGCCCTCGCCGTGGGCGTGCTCAAGCACGAGGACCTGCGCCTGGCCAACGCCTCCGGCGTGGGCAACAAGGTGGTCCTGTTCGGTGCCCGCACCGGCGGTGACGGCATCGGCGGCGCCTCCGTGCTGGCCTCCGAGTCCTTCGACGGCGACGGCAAGCCCGCCAAGCGCCCCTCGGTGCAGGTCGGCGACCCCTTCTCCGAGAAGGTGCTCATCGAGTGTTGCCTCGAGCTGTTCCGCGACTCCCTCGTGGAGGGCATCCAGGACCTCGGCGCCGCCGGCATCTCCTGCGCCACCTCCGAGCTCGCCTCCAACGGCGAGGGCGGCATGAGCGTGGAGCTGACGGACGTGCTGCTGCGCGACTCCACGCTGACCCCGGGCGAGATCCTCATGTCCGAGTCGCAGGAGCGCATGATGGCCGTGGTGACGCCGGAGAACGTCGCCGCGTTCGAGGCCGTCATGGCCAAGTGGGACGTCGAGTACTCCTGGCTGGGCGAGGTCACCGGCGACGGCCGCCTGATCATCACCTGGGACGGCGAGGTCATCGTCGACGTGGACCCGCGCACCGTGGCCCACGACGGCCCGGTCTACGAGCGCCCGTACGCGCGTCCGGCCTGGCAGGACGAGCTCCAGGCGGACACGTTCCGCTCCTCCGAGGCCGGTCAGGACCTGCCCGCCACGGGCGAGGAGCTGCGCGCCGCCGTCGTGGAGCTGATGAGCTCTCCGAACCTGGCGGACACCTCCTGGATCACCCGCCAGTACGACCGCTACGTCCGCGGCAACACCGCCCTGGCGGCCCCGGACGACGCGGGCGTGGTGCGCGTGGACGAGGAGACCGGCATGGGCGTGGCCCTCGCCACGGACTGCAACGACCGGTTCACCTACCTGGACCCGTACACGGGCGCGCAGGCCTCCCTGGCCGAGGCGTACCGCAACGTCACCACCGCCGGGGCCGTGCCCCTGGCCGTCTCCGACTGCCTGAACTTCGGCTCCCCCGAGAACCCGGACGTGATGTGGCAGTTCGCGGAGGCCGTGCGCGGCCTGGCGGACGGCTGCCAGACCCTCGGCATCCCGGTGACCGGCGGCAACGTGTCCCTGTACAACCAGACGGGCAGCACCCCGATCCACCCCACCCCCACGGTGGCGGTGCTCGGCCAGCTCGACGACGTCCTGCGCCGCACCCCGTCCGGCTTCGCCCCGGACGCGGACGGCCAGGCGATCTACCTGCTGGGCGAGACCGGGGACGAGCTGGACGGCTCCGAGTTCGCGCGCCTGCGCGGCCACCTCGGCGGCCTGCCCCCGAAGGTCGACCTGAAGAAGGAGCGCCTGCTCGGCGAGCTGCTGGTCAACATGTCCCGGGACGGCATGATCGACGCCGCCCACGACGTCTCCGGCGGCGGCCTCGCGGCCACCCTGTCCGAGATGGTGCTGCGTTTCGGCGTGGGCGCCCGCGTGGTGCTGGACGAGGTGCTGCGCCGCGACGGCGTGGACCTGTTCACCGCGCTGTTCTCGGAGACGCAGGCGCGCGCCGTCGTGGCCGTGCCCCGCACCGAGGAGGTCCGATTCACGGACATGACCACGGCCCGCGGCTACGCGGCCGTGCGCATCGGCGTGGTGGACGCCGACTCCGCGGCCCTCGAGGTCCAGGACGCCTTCACCCTGCCGATCGCGGAGCTGCGCGAGGCCTGGGAGGCCACCCTGCCGACGCACTTCGGCTGACCCCCTGGGCCCACGGGCCCCGGCACGACGACGGCCGCTCACCCCCGGGGGTGGGCGGCCGTCGTCGTGGGGCGGGACGGTGGGGACGCGCGCCACCGGCCGTCGCGCGGCCGTGCGCCTCAACCGTTGACGCGGCGGGCTCCGGTGACCAGAGTGATCCCAGGACAGCGCGCCAGCGCGCCGCCCGGCCCGTCCAAGAGGGTCGGCGCGGTCCCGACACACGAAGGAGACCACCCATGCGCCTCATCACCCTGGGCCTCGGCGCCGCACTCGGCTACCTGCTCGGCTCCGCCGAGGGCCGCAAGAACCTCGAGAAGATGACCCAGAACGCCCAGAAACTCTGGAACGACCCCAAGACCCAGGAGAAGGTCGGCCAGGTCCAGGAGACCGCCCAGCAGAAGTTCGCTGAGGTGAAGAAGTCCGATCCGGTGCAGAAGGCCACGACGAAGGTGGAGGATGCCATGCAGGGCAACGACAAGAAGAACGACGTCCGCGACGACCGCGTGACCGAGTCCAACAACGACAACATCACCTCGGCGGCCCGCCACGGTGCCGAGCCGGACACCGTCTCGGACCCGTCCACCCCGCTGGGTGACGAGGGTCCGCTGACGCGCTGACCCGCGCAGACACGGCGGCCCGCCTCCCCTCGGGGAGGCGGGCCGCCGTCGTCGTGGGCCGGGTCAGCCGTCCTGCTTCAGGACCTCGTCGGCCGGCGGGGCCTGCACCGGATCCACCTCGCCCGTCTCGGAGAGGGTCACCACGGCCTTCGTGCCGGCGGACTCGGTCTCCACGGTGAGCAGGCGGCCGTCCTCCTTGGACACCGTGAACGCGGTCAGCTCCACGCCCTCCTGCGGGCCCGAGACGGGCTCGTCCAGCACATAGCGGATCGCGTCCTGACCGCTGCGGCGAATGCCGTCCGCGTCCGCCTCGACGTCGTCCAGGCCGCCCGACTCCGGCAGGGAGCCCAGGAGCGAGCTCACCATCGCGCCCATGCCGGTGGCGCTGGGATCGCCCTCGTACGGGGTGGCGGTCCAGCGCTCCACATAGGCGGGACGGTCCTCGCCGCTCGCGCCGGCGCGCTCCACCGTGAACCGGGAGTACGCGGTGCCGTCCACGATCCGGGACTCGTCCCGGGTGATCAGACCGTCGTCCTGGTACACGGACACGTACCGCATGGACGAGCCGTCCACGGGACCGGAGATGTCCACCGAGTCCGGGACCGCGCGGCCGTTGCTCGGGGCCTCGGACCGCAGCTCGGTGACCATGCGGACGGAGTCGGCCTCCTCGAGCTGGGTGCGGGCGCGGTCCCAGGCGCCGGGGGCGTCATCGCCCGAGGCGCAGCCGGTCAGCAGCAGGGCGGCCGCCCCGACGGCGGCGAGGGACAGGCCGCGGCGGGTGCGGCGGGTCTGGGTCTGGCGCTGCCTCACTCGGCCACCTCCTCCGGCGCCTCGGCCGGCTCGATCTGGTTCCAGTCGCTCAGGGCGTACTGCTGGGTGGCCCGGCCGTCGTCGACGGTGAGCGCGACCAGCTCGCCGTCGTCGTCCACCGTGAAGGAGTGCACCCGGGTGGCGTCGCCCTCGGCCATCGCCGCGTCGGCGACCTCCTCGGGCACGGCATAGCGGTAGGCCGTGCCGCCGTCCCAGTCGACCTCCTCGGCGCGCACCTCGGCGCCGTCGAGGGCGTCCGCCGCGGGGAGGCCCACCTGGTCGAGGAGGGACTTCAGGGGCGGCTCCTGCCCCTCGCCGGCCGAGACACGGCGCCACTGCGGGTCGGAGTACATCATCTGGACGTCGTCCGGGACGTCGGACCCGTCCACGTCGACCCGCACGAAGACGTCCTCGCCGACCTGGCGGGACTCCATGGTGATGTGCGAGTCGCGGCCGACCTGCATGACGCCCTTCGACTCGGCGTCGCCGCCGTCGAGCCGGCCGGCGATGTCCCAGCGGACCGACTGCGGGCCCTGACGGCCGGTGGTGTAGGCGGTCTCGAGTCGGACGGTCTCGGCCTCGTCCAACTGGGTGCGGGCCTGGTGCCAGGCCTCCCCCGCCGACTGCGGCTCGGATGCGCACCCGGCCAAGGCCAGGGCGCCCACGACGCCGAGCCCGGCCGCGCGGACGGCACGTCTGCGCTGCATGTTCTCCTCCTGGGGCTGCTGCCGGCCGAGGCAGGGCGCCGCGGCCACTGGCGTCACCCTACCGGCGGCGCAGGGCGAAGGATGCGCCGTGGTGGTTCTGCGGCAGGTGGTCGCCGCGGCCGAAGAGCTTGTGGCGCAGCGTGCCGTCCGTGTACGCGGTCTTGTAGCGGCCGAGCTTCTGCAGCTCCGGCACCACGAACTCCACGATGTCCTCGAAGGTGCCCGGGGTGATGTGGTAGGCGAGGTTGAAGCCGTCCACGTCGGTCTCGTCGGCCCACTCGACGAGCTGGCGGGCCGCGGACTCGCCGCCGCCCACGATCACGGGTCCGAAGCCGCCGATGCCCACCCACTCGGCGAGCTTGCGCACGGTCCACTCCTCGTCCGTGCCGGAGGCCTTCTGGAAGGTCTCCACAGCGGACTGGATGGCGTTCGACTTCACGTCCCCGATCGGCTCGTCCAGGTCGTACTGGGACAGGTCGATGCCCATCCAGCCGGACATGAGCACGAGGCCGCCCAGCGGGTCCACGTACTGCGCCAGGTCGTCGTACTTGGCCCGCGCGTCCTCGTCGGTGGCCCCGGTGACGATCGTCTGCATCGCGAAGATCTTCACGTCGTACGGGTCACGGCCGGCGTCCACCAGGGCCTGGCGGATCTTCTTCACGGTGGCGGCCGCCAGCTCCTTCGTGGGGGAGTTGATGAACACGGCCTCGGCGTGCTTGCCGGCGAAGGCGCGGCCGCGCGTCGAGGCGCCGGCCTGGTAGATCACGGGGGTGCGCTGCACGGACGGCTCGGTGACGGCGTGGCCGGGGACCTTGAACCACGTGCCCTCGTGGGCGATGTCGTGGACCTTGGCCGGGTCCGCGAACACGCCGGACTCCTTGTCGTAGACGACGGCGTCGTCCTCCCACGAGCCCTCGAGGAGCTTGTAGACGACGTCGAGGTACTCGTCGGCGTGCTCGTAGCGCTCGTCGTGCTCCATCTGGTCGTCCTGGCCCATGTTCTGGGCGGCGGAGGGCAGGTAGCCGGTGACCACGTTCCAGCCCACGCGGCCGCCCGTGAGGTGGTCGAGCGTGGCGAGGCGGCGGGCGAACGGGTAGGGGTGCTCGTAGGCGGTGCCGGCGGTGACGCCGAAGCCGAGGTGCTCGGTGACCGCGGCCATCGCGGAGACGAGCAGGAACGGGTCGTTCACGGGGGTCTGCGCGCCGGTCCTGATGGCGGCCTCGGAGGTGCCGCCGTACACGGAGTACGGGCCGAGGACGTCGGCGATGAACAGGCCGTCGAACAGGCCCTTCTCCAGCGTCTGCGCCAGGTGCGTCCAGTAGCCGAGGGTGTTGTAGTCGCGGGCGTGGTCGTCGGGGTGACGCCAGAGACCCGGGGACTGGTGGGCGACGCAGTTCATGTCGAATGCGTTGAAGAGGATCTCGCGGTGCTCGTCCGGGCGGGTGGGTGCTCCGGCCCCGGCGTTCTCGGCGGTGCTCATGGGTCTCCTTTCCAGGGCCGCCCGGTCGCAGGGGCACGGCCGGGCGGGCGACGGTTCCGCACCATGCAACGCCGACGCGGCCGGCGGTGGAAGCCGGTCCGGCCCAGGGGTTCATGACGGCCCCGCCGGGCCCGGCCATGCGTCCGGCGCCCGGTTCGTGACATGCCCTGACGTGACGGAGGACACGTCCGCGGGTGGCGGCCCCGTTGCGGCCCGGCGGCACCCCAGCGCTGAGCCAGAGAAATCTGCTGCCTCCACCCTGCGGCGACGACCGAAACGTCTGGCTCGGCGCTGGCCCCGGCGCCCCCGGTGTGACGCCCGTGCGGCCCTCCGGCGCCGGCGGCGGGGCAGACTCGCAGCCGACCGGGCCCGCGGTGGTCTGCTGGCATCCGCATCCGTCCGGCGCCGACACCGACGACGAAGCGACGATGGGAGCCCTCCATGAGCGTGCACGCGCCTTCCCGTGCCACCGCCTCCACCCCGGTCCGGGACGAGGACCGCCACAGCCTCGACGTCGTCTTCCGGGGCGTCGGGCGCACGTTCCCCACCGCGGACGGGCCACGCGTCGTCCTGCGCGACGTGGACCTGACCGTGGCGCCCGGCGAGGTGCTCGCCGTGCTCGGCGCCTCCGGCTGCGGCAAGTCCACGCTGCTGCGCGCCGTGGCCGGCCTGGACCCGGACTTCGACGGGGAGCTGCTGATCGACGGCTCGCCCGTGCGCCCCTACGACGAGCGCACCGCCGTCGGCTTCCAGGAGCCGCGCCTGCTGCCCTGGCGCACCCTGCGCCGCAACGTGGAGCTCGGCCTGCCCCGGGGGCTGGACCGCGCCGCGGGCCGGGACCGCGTGCAGGAGCTGCTCGAGCTCGTGGGCCTCGCGCCCTTCGCGGAGCACCGCCCCCGGGAGGTCTCCGGCGGCATGGCCCAGCGGGCCTCGCTCGCCCGCGCCCTGGCGCGCCGCCCCGGCGTGCTGCTGCTCGATGAGCCCTTCGGCGCCCTCGACGCCCTGACCCGTCTGAAGATGCAGGACCTGCTGCTGGACGTGCACGCCGCCACCGGCACCACCGTCCTGCTCATCACCCATGACGTGGAGGAGGCCCTGCAGCTCGCCGACCGCGTGCTGCTGCTCTCCCGTGACGTCCCGGTACTCGACGGCGTGGCCCGCCCCGGAGCGACCGTGGGGCGGATCGTGGACGTGCCGGGGGCCCGCCCCCGCGACCGCGCAGACACCCGCCTGGCCCGGCTGCGCTCCGAGCTCCTCGAGGGCCTCGGCGTCGAGAGCCACGCCCGATGAGCGGCGCCGGCTCCACACGCCTGACCCGTCGCACGGCGCTCGGCCTGCTGGCCGCGTCCCTGCCCCTGGGCCTGAGCGGATGTGTCCTGCAGGGTGAGGCGGGGGCCGGCCCGGTGAACGACCGGGACACGCTGAGCATCGACTACGCCACCTACAACCCGCTCTCCCTCGTGATCCGCCACCAGGGATGGCTGGAGGAGACGCTCGCGCCCCGCGGCGTCCGGGTGAACTGGGTGTTCTCCGCCGGTTCCAACAAGGCCAACGAGCTCCTGCGCTCGAACTCCGTGGACATCGGCTCGACGGCCGGTTCCGCCGCGCTGCTGAACCGGGCCAACGGGGCCCCCACGCGCATCGTGGGCATCGCCTCGCGACCGGAGTGGTCCGCGCTCATGGTCCCGCCCGGCTCGGACATCACGGACGTCGCCCAGCTCGCGGGCCGCACGGTGGCCGCCACGCGCGGGACGGATCCCTACTTCTTCGCCGTGCAGGCGCTCGAGGCCGCCGGGGTGGACCCGGCCGACGTCGAGATCCAGAACCTGCAGCACGCCGACGGCCGCGCCGCCCTCGCCGGCGGTTCGGTGGCCGCGTGGTCCGGGCTCGACCCCATCATGGCGAAGGCCGAGGCCGAGGGCGCCCGCTTCCTGTACCGCGATCTCGCCCTGAACACGTTCTCCGTCCTCAACGCCACGGAGTCCTTCCTCGAGGAGGACCCGGAGACCGCCCAGACCGTCCTGGACACGTACGAACGCGCCCGCGCCTGGGCGCTCGAGCACCCGGACGAGACCATCGGGATCCTGGCCGAGGCCGCGAAGATCTCTCCCGACGTCGCCCGCACCGTGATCCTCGAACGCACCAACGCGGACGTCAGCCCCGTGCCGGGCCAGGAGCTGCTCGACGCCCTGACGGGGGTCGGCCGGATCCTGGTCGACACCGGGTCCGTCGACTACCAGCACCAGGTGGACGCCGCGCTGGCGAGCATCCTGGACACCCGTTTCGCCGAGGAGGCCATCCGATGAGCACCGCCCCGACCACCCCCGCCGCGACGACGGACCCCGAGGCACGCGAGCGGTCGGGTCACGACGACGGGGGGACGGGGGCGCGCCGACGGCAGCGGCCCCGGGTGCTGGACCGGCCCGGCGCCCGGGCGGTGGTGGGCCTGGCCGCGCCCGCTGTCCTCCTGGTGCTGTGGTGGGCGGTGACGGCCGCCGGCCTGCTCTCCGCGGTGCAGCTGCCCTCCCCCGGCGCGGTGCTGAGCGCCGGCGTCAACCTGCTGGAGCGGGGCGACCTGTGGCTGCACGTGGGCATCTCCACCCAGCGCGTGCTGCTGGGCTTCCTGCTCGGCGCCGCGCTCGGGCTGGCCGTGGGGTCCGCGCTCGGGCTGTCCCGGTGGGCGGACGCCCTGTTCGCCCCGCTGATCGGGGCGCTGCGCGCGGTGCCCTCGCTGGCCTGGGTGCCGCTGCTGATCCTCTGGATGCAGATCGGCGAGGAGTCCAAGGTCACCCTCATCGCGATCGGCGCGTTCTTCCCGGTGTTCACCACCGTCTACGGGGCCCTGCGCCATGTGGACCCGCACCTCGTGGAGGCCGGACGGGCCTTCGGCTACCACGGGCTGTCCCTGCTGCGGACGGTGCAGCTGCCCGCCGTGGTGCCGGCCGTGTTCTCCGGACTGCGGCTGGCCCTGGCCCAGGCCTGGCTGTTCCTCGTGGCCGCGGAGCTGATCGCCTCCTCGATGGGCCTGGGCTTCCTGCTCACCGACTCGCAGAACAACGGACGCACGGACCGCCTGATCCTGGCGATCATCCTGCTCGCCGTGCTGGGCAAGCTCACCGACTGGCTGCTCGGTCTGCTGGAGCGCCGGGCCCTGCGCCGCTGGGCCTGAGCCCGGCACCTCCGGCGAAACGCGGGTTGAGTTATCGCGGGTCGAGAGCGTCTGTACCCGCGACAACTCAACCCGCGTTGCTGAGGCAGGGCGGTCAGTCCTCCTCGGGGACCTCGCCGGCCGACGTGTACGCGGTCGGCGGGGTGCCGTTCACGAGCCAGTCGCCGGCCATGCGCACCTTGAACGCCGCCGGGTCGTGGGTGGCGAGGGTGCGGGCGTTGCGCCAGTGCCGGTCGAGCCGCAGCGTGGCCGACGTCGCCGACGCGCCGAGCGTGTCGAAGATGCGGGTGCACACCTCGAGGACGGCCTCCGGCACCACGGCCTGAGCCCGGTACGCGGCGGCCATCGCCTCGGCGGACGCCGCCACGACGTCGGCCTCCGCCGGGCCGGCCCCGTCGGCGCCGTCCTCGACCTCGTCGAGCAGACGCCCGACCTCGCGCACCATCAGCTCGGCCGCGGCCTGCCGCCCGGCCAGCTGCCCCATGATCTCGAGGAGCTGCGGGTCGTCCTTGGGCAGCGCGGCCGTGCCGGTGTTGAAGGTGCGGCGCCGCTTCCGCAGCAGCTGCGTGCCCTCCGTGAGCGCCGCCCGACCGATCCCGGCCTGCAGCGCCAGCAGGGTCGCCTCCATGAGCACGGGCACCGGCCCGTCCTGCCGCGGCACCTCGAGCAGCTCCTCGGCCGCGGCGTCGTCGAGCACCACGGACCCGGTGGCGGTCAGGCGCTGGCCGAACCCGTCCCAGTCGTCCTTGATGCCCACGCGCGGCTGACGCACGCGCACGACGGCGACGGCCCGGTCCGGCTCGCGGACCGCGCCCCCGGCCCGCTTCGAGTTCCGGCGCGAGACGAGGTCCGCCCCCTCGATGCCCACGGTCGCGGCGGTCCACGTGGCGAAGGCCGAGCCGGTCGCGTAGTACTTCTGCCCCCGCACGACCCAGGTGCCGCCCTCGTCCCGGCTGGCCAGGGTGGCGGCGCGGCCCGGCGCGGCCCCGCCGGTGCGTTCGGCCAGGGCGGAGCCGGCCCAGTCCCCCGCGACGATGTGCCGCAGCCACCGGTCCCGGCGGGCGGGCGTCTGGTCCATGGCCGTGGCGATGAACACGAGGTGGGAGCGCCAGACGTGCGCGGTGTTCACGTCCCGGGCGGCCAGGTCCATGAGCAGGCGCAGCACGGTCTCGCTGCCGCCGCCCTCGCCGCCCGCGTCCACGGGGACGCCGACCTTCCCGAACCCGGCGGCCTGCAGCTCCCCGAGCGCGGCGAACGGCAGGTGCCGACCCGCCTCGCGGGCCCGCTCGCCGTGGGCGACGGAGTCGAAGGCGTCGGCGTACCGGGCGGCGAGGGTGGCGTAGGTGGTCATGGACCTACTCTGACACGCGCGGGCGGCCAGGGGGCCGGGACGCCCCGGCCGTGGGACGGGGTCCACACCGGCCGCCGTCGCCGTGGCCCGCGCCGGGCGCCCGCGGGGGTCTGGCGGGCCGAGCATGACCGCCGGTGACGCCGGCGGGCGCGGCGCCGTCGTCGGCGTCCCTAGCCTGGTCGGACCCGCCGACCAGGAGGACCGCCGCCCATGACGCTCACCGAGGACCCCGCCCACCCCGACCCGGCCGAGGAGGGCGCCTCCGGGGCCGTCCGCGGACCGAACGACGGCGTGCCCGCCGCGGCCCTCGCGACGCTGCCCGGCCCCCTCCCGCAGGCGCTCGTCGACGCCGCCGACCCGGACGTCCATCCCGGCCGCCCGGCGGACCGGCTGCACGGCGGGCGCGGCGACGGCCGCCCGGTGGCCGAGGCGGACCGGCTCGCGTTCTGGGAGGCGGCCGGCCGACGTCTGAGCTGGGAGCGGCCCTTCACCCGGACGCGCTCCCTCACCGCCCCGGACCCGGCCGCCGAGCGCGGCCCGGAGATCCGCTGGTACGAGGACGGCACCCTGAACGTGGCCGTGAACTGCGTGGACCGGCACGTGGCGGCGGGGCGCGGGGAGAAGGTCGCCCTGTACTTCGAGGGCGAGCCCGGCGACCGCCGCGCCGTCACCTACGCACAGTTGCAGCGAGAGGTCGCCCGGGCCGCGAACGCCCTCGAGGAGCTGGGCATCGAGGCGGGCGACCGCGTCGTCGTGTACCTGCCCGTGCTCGTGGAGACGATCGTCATCACGCTGGCGTGCGCGCGGATCGGCGCCGTGCACTCACTCGTGTTCGGCGGGTTCTCGGCGGAGGCGCTGCGGTTCCGCGTCGAGGACACGGGCGCCAAGCTGCTCGTCACCACCGACGGCCAGTTCCGCCGCGGCACCGCCGTCCCCGTGAAGGCCAACGCGGACGAGGCCGTGTCCGGGGACAACGCGATCGAGCACGTCCTCGTCCTGGACCGCACGGGCCACCGGGACATCCCGTGGACCGAGGGCCGGGACCTGTGGTGGCACGACGTCGTGGACCGCCAGCCGGACACCCACACCCCGCGCGCCTTCGACGCGGAGCACCCGCTGTTCATCATGTACACCTCCGGCACCACGGGACAGCCCAAGGGGCTCGTGCACACCTCGGGCGGGTACCTCGCGGCGGCCTCCTGGACGCACGACTTCCTGTTCTCCCACCCGGACCCGGCACGGCGCGACGACGACGTCCACTGGTGCACCGCGGACCTGGCCTGGGTCACCGCGCACACCTACGAGATCTACGGTCCGCTCTCGAACGGGGTCACGCAGGTGATCTACGAGGGCGTGCCGAACGCCCCGCACCCGGGCCGGCACTTCGAGGTGATCGAGCGCTACCGGGTGACGAGCTACTACACGGCGCCCACCCTGATCCGCTCGCTCAAGGGCTGGCATCCGGACGGGATCCCGGCGCACGCGGACGGCGGCCCGGACCTGTCCTCGATCCGCCTGATCGGCACCGTGGGCGAGGCCGTGAACCCGGAGGCCTGGACGTGGGCGCGGACCCAGATCGGCCGGGACACCCCGGACCTGCCGATGGTGGACACGTGGTGGCAGTCCGAGACGGGCGCCACCGTGCTCTCCCCGCGCCCCACGGACACGGCCTTCAAGCCGGGCTGCGGCTCCCGGCCCCTGCCGGGGGTGGACGTGGCCGTGGTCGACGACGACGGCGCCCCCACGCCCGAGGGCCTGCAGGGCCGGATCGTGGTCACCCGCACCTCGCCGTCGATGGCCCGGACCGTGTGGCGGAACCCGGCCCGCTACTTCCACTCGTACTGGGAGGACTACGCGGACCAGGGCGAGGCGGGCTGGTTCCTCGCCGGCGACGGCGCCAAGCGGGACGAGGACGGCGACGTCTGGATCCTCGGGCGCGTGGACGACGTCATCAACATCTCCGGACACCGCCTGAGCACCATCGAGATCGAGTCCGCCCTCGTGGCGCACCCGGAGGTGATCGAGGCGGGGGTGTGCCCCGTGCCGCACGAGACCACCGGGCACGCCGCCGTCGCCTTCGTCGTGGCGCACGAGAGCTGGCTGGCCGGCGACGACGGCCCCGGCGCCTCCGCCGCCGACCGCGCCGAGGAGCTGCGGCAGCACGTGGGACGGGTGATCGGGCCGGTGGCCAAGCCCGCCGAGGTGGTCTTCGTCCCCGACGTGCCCAAGACCCGCTCGGGCAAGATCATGCGGCGGCTGCTGACGCAGCTGCACCAGGGCACCGCGCTCGGGGACACCACGAGCCTGCAGAACGAGCCGTGCGTCGGGCAGATCGCCGAGGTGCTCCGGGCCGGCCGCCGCGCTCAGGACGCCGGCACCGGTGCCGTCCGCAGCGCCAGCTCGGCCAGCACCTGAGCGGCCCGCGGCACCACGGCGTCGTCGAACACGGCCTGCGGAGAGTGGTTGACCGGGGCCTCGTCCGGGTCCACGCCCTCCGGGACCGCCCCGAGCAGGACGTAGGCGCCGGGCACGCGCTGGAGGACCTCGGAGAAGTCCTCGCTGCCGGGCTCGGGCTCGGGCAGCTCCCGGTAGGCGTCGGCCCCGTAGAGGTCCTCCACGGTCCGGCGGACGAAGGCCACCGCGTCCGCGTCGTTGGCCGTCACCGGGAACGCGCAGTCCGTCCGGACCTGTGCGCTCATGCCGTGCGCCGCGGCGATCCCGTGCACCATGCGCTCCACGGCCGCGCGCAGCCGGGCTCGGGCGGGCGCGGAGAAGGTCCGCAGGGTGAGGGCGAGGGTGGCGCTGTCCGGGATGATGTTGGCCGCCGTGCCCGCGCTCAGGTGCCCGACGGTCGCGACCACCGGGTCGAAGGCGTCGAACTGCCGGGTGATCACGGACTGCAGCGCCAGCACCATCTCGGCGGCCACGGGTACCGGATCCTGGGCGAGGTGCGGCACGGAGCCGTGCCCGCCTCGACCGTGCACCGTCACCACCAGGTCGTCGCAGCCGGCCTGGATCGCCCCCGGGCGGCTGAGCAGGACGCCGCGCGGGTACGTGCCCGAGGAGACATGGATCGCGTAGGCGGCGTCCACCGGCCGCCCGGCCGCCTCCAGCAGTCCCTCCTGGATCATGTGCAGGGCGCCGCCGCCGGTCTCCTCCCCGGGCTGGAACATGGCCACCACGTCGGCGGTGAGCTCCCCGCGACGGCGCACCAGCCAGGCCAGCGCGCCGTAGAGGCCGGCGGTGTGCAGGTCGTGGCCGCAGGCGTGCATGGTGCCCGGCACGGAGGGGGCGTACTCCAGCCCGGTCTCCTCCGTGACGGGCAGGGCGTCCATGTCCCCCCGCAGCAGCACGACCGGCCGCCGGGCCCCCTCCGGCAGCGGGGCCCCGCCGCGCAGCACCACGACGACGGAACTCAGCGCCCGGCCCACGCCCGTCTCCAGCGCGGGGCGGCCGGTGGCGGCATCCTCCCCCGCCTCAGCGCGCAGGGCCTCGAGCCGCTCGAGGACGGCGGCCTGGGTGCGGGGCAGGTGCAGGTCCAGCTCCGGATGCCCGTGGAGGAGGCGGCGGAAGGCGATCGCCTCCCGGGCGATGTCCTCCGGCAGGTCCGGGGCGAGGGCGTTCGCGGGCGGGGTGGGGGCGGTGCGGTCCATGAGGACATCATGCCGTGGCGGCCCGCCGGCCCACCTGGATCGCGCAGCGGGTCAGCCGGCCAGCTCCTGCAGCTCGGCCAGGTCGAAGACGTCCTCCGAGGCGGGGGCCTCGGGCGCCTCGACCGCGTTCCACTCGGTGAAGGTGGCGTTCGCGTCCACGTCCTCGTCCTCCGAGTTCACGTCCTCGAGACGGTAGAGGGTCGTGCTCTCCGGGTCGATCAGCATCGTCCGGCCGAACTCGTGGTGCTCCTCGGGCAGCGCGTACTTGAGGTACTTCCTGCCCTCGAGCTCCACCTCCTCGGCCTTCAGGTCCTTGCCGTCGAAGGCGTCCGCGGCGGGCATGTCCTCCTCGAGGTCGGACATGATCTCCTCCAGTGAGATGTCCATCTGCGCGGCCTGATCGGCGCTCGTCTTGATCCAGCGGTCGCCCACGAGGGTGGAGAACATGCCCATCTCCTGGGGCAGGTCGTCACCGTCGGCCTGGAGCTTGAAGAACACGTCGGCGTCCCGGCGCAGGACCTCGATGGCCATGGTGGCCGCCCCCATGTCCATGTTCATGGTGCCCTTGAGGTGGGAGTCGTCGGTGGCGCCGGCGAGGTCCACGTTCGCGGACTGGATGGCGTCCGTGCCCAGGGAGGCGGAGGGCGACGCCGAGGCCGACGCGTCGTCCTTGTCCTCCTCCTTGTCGGCGGCGGTGCCCTCCATCCTCAGGCGCAGGCTCTCGGCATCCACGACCTTCTGGCGGACCTCGGGCCAGCTCTCGTCCAGCGTCGGGTCGGAGGCGCAGCCGGTGAGCAGCAGACCGGAGGCGGCGAGCATGCCGACGGCGAGGCGTGCGGGCGTCTTCATGGGGACTCCTTCACAGAGGTGCGGACGTGCCGGCGGCCGGGGACCGCCGGACGATGTCCCGTCGACCCTCTCACGCCACCCCTGGCCCGTCGCGCCCTGACGGACGCCAGAACTTCTCCTGTGCCGACCCTGTGCAGGTCAGCCGCCGGTGGTGCCGTCCTCGAAGATCTGTCCCGCCGGGGTCTGCTTCTCCGCCTGGAACACGTCCTCGGCGCGGCCGTAGGCCCAGTACGCGCTCACCGACAGCTGCCGCCGGTCCACACCGCGCACGTCCGTGAGGTACGCCCGGACGCGCTTGACCTGCTCCCGCTCGCCGTGCACGAACGCGTGCACCCGTCCGTCCCGCCACGCCGCGTCCTCGACGGCGGCGGCGAACCGCGTCGTCTCCGGGGTGAAGGGGCCGCCGCGGTGCAGCCAGCGCACCTCGACGCCGGCCGGCGCGGTCAAGGGCACCTCGTCCCGGGCGTCGGTCACCTCGATCAGCGCGACGCCGGCTGCCGCGGCGTCCGTGGCGGCCAGGTCCTCGAGGGCGGCGGCGATCGCCGGCAGGGCGGCCTCATCGCCGGCGAGCAGGTGCCAGTCGGCCGTGGCGTCGGGACGGTAGGCGCCGCCGGGACCCAGGAACGCGACCTGCTGCCCCACCGGCTCCGACGCCGCCCACGTCCCGGCCAGGCCGCCGTCGTGCCCGGGCGTGCCGCCGTCGTCGTCCGCGCCGTGGACCACGAAGTCGACGTCCATGGTGCGGGCGGCCGCGTCCATGCGACGCACCGTGTAGGTGCGGCGGACCGGCAGCTGCTCCGGGGCGAGACGCTCGCGGAGGGCGTCCAGGTCGTACGGGGGCTCGAGGCCGAGCGCGGGGTCGGCGAAGAGCAGCTTCACGTACTGGTCCGTGGCGCCCTTCTCCACCCAGCGGGCGTGGACGGCGTCGAACTGCTCGCCGCCGAGGGTCAGGCGCACGAGGTGCGGGGTGAGCCGGCGGGCGGCCACCACGGTGAGGACGGTCTGGGGCCGGGCCATGCGGGCCTCCTGGGGTCGGGGCGGGGTCTGCGCGGACGCGCGTCCCCCACTCTCCCACGAGGCGGCGGATTAGCGCACGTCAGCGTGATGTTTTCCGCGGCCTCGGGGTCAGCGGAACCGGGCCCCCGGTGGTCCTCCGGCAGCAGCGGTCCCGCGCCGGCCGGGGCCGGGGTGGCGCGGCGCGCCCCTAGGCTGTGGGCGTGCGTCTCGTCCTGCTCGTCCTGCTCTCGCTGGTGAGCCAGCAGCTCGGCGCGTCCGTGGCGGGCCTGCTGTTCGACGACGTCGGCGCGTCGGCCATGGTCGCCCTGCGCGTGGTGTTCTCCGCGGCCGTGCTGCTGCTCGTCACCCGGCCGAGCCGCGCCGCCCTCGCCGGCCTGGGCCCCCGGGGGTGGGCCGCCGTCGTCGGGCTGGGGGCGGCCATGACCGGCATGAACCTGACCATCTACGAGGCGTTCGTGCGGATCCCGCAGGGCGTGGCCGTGACGTTCGAGGTGCTCGGGCCGCTGGCGCTGTCCGTGGCGGCGCGGCCGTCGTGGCGGTCGGCGGCGTGGGCGGCCCTCGCGCTCGCCGGGATCGGGGTGCTCGGCCGGGAGGGGTTCAGCGCGGGCGGCGGGATCGGCGGGGCGGGACTGGACCCGGTGGGGGTGGCGCTCGCGCTGGCCGCGGCGGCGTGCTGGGCGGGGTACATCCTGCTCTCCCGGCGCGCGGGGACCCATCTGCCGGGGGTGCAGGGGCTGGCCCTGGCGACGGCGGCCGGGTCCCTCGTGGCGCTGCCGGTCGGCGTCGCGACGGCGGGGGCGGCTCTGCTCTCTCCCGTGGTGCTGGGCGTGGGGCTGGCCGTGGCGCTGCTGTCCACGGCGGTGCCGTACGGGATCGACCTGCAGGTGCTGCGCCGCATGCCGACCGCCCTGTTCTCCCTGCTGACGTGCCTGTCGCCGATCGCGGCGGCGTTGACGGCCTGGGCCGTGCGCGGGCAGGAGCTCACCCCGCTGGACCTGGCGGGGATGCTGCTGGTGATCGCGGCGTGCGCGGCCGCCGTCTGGACGGGCCGGTCACCGGGTGCGGCGGGCGGGGGCCGCGGCTAGCCTGGGTCGATGCCCCACCCGTCCCGTCCCGCCCCCGACGACGTCCCCGCCGTCGAGCGCGCCGCCCTGCGCCGTGGCCGGCTGCGTCCGTGGCTGCCGTTCCTGCTCGCGGCCGCCCTGTGCCTGGCGCTGCTGGGGTGGGCCCTCGTCGCCCTGCCGGGCCTGCCGGTGCGGGTGCCCACGCACTGGGGCGTCGACGGGCGGCCCGATGCGTGGGAGGACGCCTCGTTCGGCACGGTGGCGACGGGGCCGCTGATCGGCCTCGGCATGACGGGGTTCCTGGCGTTGGTCTCCGCGATGGTCACCGCCCTCGTCCCCACGGATCCGGGGCTGTCCCCGTGGCGGCGCGTGCGCCAGGCGGGGGTGCACCGCGGGGTCCAGGAGGGCCTCGGCTGGCTGTGCGTGCTCATGGTCCTGGTGCTGGTCCCGTCGACGGTCGAGGTGCTGGCCGCCGGCGCCTGGACGATGCCGTGGTGGCTCCTGCCGCTCACGCTGACCGTGCTCATGGTGGGTGTCTTCCCGGCACTGCGGACCGGAACGCAGCGGTGGACGCGCTGGTCGGACCGCGTCGCGGCGGAGCTCGGGTACCGACCCACGGCCGCGGAGCTCGCCGAGGACGAGGTGTGGACGCCCCTGGGGCTCAAGCGCGACCCGAAGGACCCGGCCGTCTTCCCCGCCAAGCGCGCCGGCTACGGCGTGGGCGTGACGGTCAACCTCGCCACCCCGGTGGGCCGGTGGCTGGTGCGCGGATTCGTGGCCGTGTTCATCGTCGGCCTGCCGCTGGCGATCTGGCTCGGCGCGTTCGCGGCACGGTGAGGCGGACCGTGCCCGACGACGTCGCCGTCCGCCTGCTCCTGATCGCGGACACCCACATCCCGCGGCGCGCCCGCGCCCTGCCCGCGCAGGTGCGGGCCGAGGTGGCGCGGGCCGACGTCGTGCTCCACGCCGGCGACTGGGTGGCCGAGGACGTGCTCGACGACCTCGACGCGCGGGCCGCCCGGCTGGTGGGCGTGTGGGGCAACAACGACGGGCCTCGGCTGCGGGCGCGGCTGCCCGAGGTGGCGCGCGTGGAGCTCGGCGGGGTGCGGATCGCGATGGTCCACGAGACGGGCCCGGCGGCCGGCCGCGAGCGCCGCATGGCCGCGGCGCTCCCGGACGCGGACGTGCTGGTCTTCGGGCACAGCCACATCCCGTGGGACACCGTGGCCGGGCCGGACACCGCGAACCCGGGGCTTCGGCTGCTCAACCCCGGCTCCTGCACGGACCGGCGACGACAGCCGGTGTGCACCCTCATGCGGGCGGTGGTGCGGGGCGGTCGGCTCGAGGACGTGGAGCTGGTGCCGGTCGACCGCACGCCCTGACTGACGGGCCGGCCGCTCCCCGCAACGCGGGTTGAGTTATCACGGGTCCAGGCGGCTTGCACCCGTGATAACTCAACCGGCGTTGTGCCGGGGCCACCGTGTCCGGCGGGCCGGCCGCTCCTGCACAGCCACCACGACGACGGCGACCCTCCCCAGGGCGCGTCGGTTCGGCCCGTCGCAGGGTCCGGGGGCGGCAGGCTCGCCCCATGACCGCGCGCACGCCCCTGCCGCCCACCCTCGCCGCGGGCGCCTTCACGACGGCCGAGCTGCAGGCCGCCGGCCTGCCGTGGCGCCGGACCCTCGCGGCAGACCTCGCCCGGATCTGCCGCGGCGTGCACACCGCGGGCGTCCCCGACCCGTGCGCCCCGGACGGCGCGGCCGCGCTGGTCCGCCTCACGGGCGGGGTGGTCTCCCACGTCTCTGCCGCCCTCTGGCACGGACTGCCGCTGCCGCCCCGCCTCGCGCGGCCGGCCGGACTGCACCTGACCTTCGACCGGTCCGCGCGCACGCACCGGACCGACCTGGGCGGCGTCGTCAGCCACCGGGTGCGGTTGCCCTCCGACCACGTGCTCGACCTTCCCGACGGCCAGCGCGTCACGACGGCGGCGCGCACCTGGTTCGACCTCGCCGGGATGCTCCGCCCCCACGAGGTGGACTGGCTCATCGCGGCCGGCGACCACCTGGTGCGTCCGCCGTGGACGCCGACGGGCCGGGCGGATCCCGAGGCCACCGTGCCCGAGCTGTCGGAGGTGCTCGCCCGCTGCCGAGGCCGACCGGGCGTCCGTCTCGCACGTGCCGCGCTGGCGGAGGTGCGCGTCGGGGCCGACTCCCCGCCCGAGACCTTCCTCCGGCTCGCGCTGATCCGGGCCGGGCTGCCGGAGCCGGAGCTGCAGGTCGCCGTCGACCCGGCCGACCCGGCCTCGCCTGTCGTGGACCTCGGGTACCGGGCGGTTCGCCTGGCCCTCCAGTACGACGGCGCCGGCCACCGCACGGCTCAGCAACAGGCGAGGGACGCCCGTCGGGACGCGTACTGCCTCGAGCGGGGATGGACGACCCTGCGCTGCACCTGGGAGGACCAGCGCGCGGGGTTCGGGCGGATCGTGGGGCTGGTCCGGCATCGGCTCGCCCACGCGCGCTGACCCGCCCCCGCCCGTCCCGACGCGGGTTGAGGTGTCACGGGTCCACGCCAACGCGGGTTCACTTGTCACGGGTCCAGGCCCGCGTAACCGGTGATAACTCAACCCGCGTTGCATGCCACCGGCCGGCCCCGCGTGACGCTCTGCGACGTGCCCACCCTGCCCCCGGCGCACCTCGCCCGGGACAATGGGACGGACTGTCCCGAAGCCTCCATCGAAAGGACCCCCGTGGCTGACCACGAGTTCGGCTTCCGCACCCAGGCGCTGCACGCGGGCGCCGTCCCGGACGCCGTCCACGGCTCCCGCGCGGTGCCGATCCACCAGACCAGCTCCTTCGTGTTCGAGTCCGCCGAGGACGCCGCCAACCTCTTCGCGCTGCAGAAGTACGGCAACATCTACTCGCGGATCGGCAATCCCACGGTCGCCGCGTTCGAGGAGCGGGTCGCCACGCTGGAGGGCGGGATCGGGGCCGTCGCGACGGCGTCCGGCATGGCCGCCGAGTTCGTCACCTTCGCGGCCCTCGCGGGGGCCGGCGACCACATCGTGGCGTCCTCGAAGCTCTACGGCGGCACGATCACCCAGCTGGACGTCTCCCTGCGCCGGTTCGGCGTCGAGACCACGTTCGTGGACTCCGCCGAGGCCGCGGACTTCGAGGCCGCCCTCCAGCCCAACACCAAGGCGGTCTACACGGAGATCGTCGCCAACCCCTCCGGTGACGTCGTGGACCTGCCCGGCCTGGCCGACGTCGCCCACCGCCACGGCGTCCCGCTCGTCGTGGACGCGACCCTCACCCCGCCCTACCTGATCCGGCCGATCGAGCACGGCGCGGACATCGTCATCCATTCGGCCACGAAGTTCCTCGGCGGGCAGGGCACCACGCTCGGCGGCGTCGTGGTGGAGTCCGGCCGCTTCCCGTGGGACAACGGCAAGTTCCCGTCCATGACCGAGCCCGTGCCCTCGTACGGCGGCGTCTCCTGGTGGGGCAACTTCGGCGAGTACGGCTTCCTCACCAAGCTCCGCTCGGAGCAGCTGCGCGACTTCGGCCCGTCGCTGGCCCCGCAGTCGGCGTTCCAGCTGCTGCTCGGCGTCGAGACGCTGGCCCCGCGCATGGACGCCCACCTGGCCAACGCGCAGGCCGTGGCGCAGTGGCTGGACGAGGACCCGCGCGTCTCCTGGGTCCGCTACGCGGGGCTGCCCGACCATCCGCACCACGCCCGCGCGCAGCAGCTGCTGCCCCGGGGCGTCGGCTCGGTGTTCAGCTTCGGCGTGGCCCCGGCGGCCGCGGACACCGACGACGGCGCCTCCGGCCCGGAGGCCGGGCGCGCGACGGCGTCGCGCTTCATCTCCGCGCTGCAGCTGGCCTCCCACCTGGCCAACATCGGCGACGCGAAGACGCTGGTGCTGCACCCCGCCACGACGACCCATCAGCAGCTCACCGCCGATCAGCTCGTGGCCGCGGGCATTCCGGCGGACCTGATCCGCATCTCGGTGGGCATCGAGGACGTCGAGGACATCCTCTGGGACCTGGACCAGGCCCTGACCGAGGCCACCGGCCGCACCCGTGACGGCGCCGTCGTCCCCGCAGAGCAGGAGGCCTGAGCCATGAGCACCACCCACCCCGAACGGACCTGGATCGGCCCCGGCGCCCCCGAGCGCCTCGCGATCCTGCGGCGCACCCGCTCGATCGCGATCGTGGGCGCCTCGGACAAGCCGGCCCGTGCGTCCTACTTCGTGGCCACGTACCTGCTGAGCTCGACCACGTACGACGTCTACTTCGTGAATCCCGTGCTCGCCGCGGCCGGCAAGGAGATCCTCGGCCACCGCGTGTACGCCTCACTGGACGACCTGCCCGTCACCCCGGACCTCGTGGAGGTGTTCCGCAAGTCCTCCGACGCCCCCGAGGTGGTGGCGGACGCCGCCCGCGTGGGCGCCCGGACCGTGTGGCTGCAGCTGGGCATCTGGAACGAGGACGCCGCGCGTCAGGCCGAGGCCGCGGGCCTGGAGATCGTGATGGATCGCTGCGTGAAGATCGAGCACGCCCGCTTCCACGGCGGACTCAACCTCGCCGGCTTCGTCACCGGCGTGATCAGCTCACGGCGCCAGGAACTGGACCGCTAGGCGGACGACGCCCCATGTCGGGCATCGTCCGGCCCTCGTTGCGCACCCGCCCGTCGATGGCGTGGGATGGGCCCATGACCTCCGAGCTCCCCACCACCTCCCTCTCCCCCGCCTGGACCGGCCGCACCGACGGCGACGCCCCCGAGCACCTGCGCTGGCACCAGGTCGTCCGCCCCGCCGACGGCCGCGGTGAGCCCACGGCGACGCAGCGCCACCCCGGCGCCGGCGCGCCGACGTCGGGCGCGCGGTCCACGGCGCTCGTCGGCTTCGCCTCGGACGAGGGCGTGCGCCGCAACCACGGCCGCGTGGGCGCCGAGGACGGCCCGGAGGCGCTGCGCGGCGCTCTCGCCTCGCTCGCGTACCTCGAGGGCACGGGCGCGCTCGTGGACGCGGGCGACGTGTCCGTGGACCGCGGCGACGACGACGCCCCGGGCGAGCTCGAGGCGGGCCAGGCCGAGCTGGGCACGGTGGTCAGCGGGCTGCTGAACGCCCACGACCTGGCCGTGGTGCTCGGCGGCGGGCACGAGACCGCCTACGCCTCGATCACGGGCCTGACCGGCTCCACGCGCGTGGGTGCGGACACCCGCGTGGGCATCCTCAACCTGGACGCGCACTTCGACCTGCGCGAGGCGCCGCGGCCCAGCTCCGGCACTCCGTTCCTGCAGGCGCTGCGCGACGCCGAGGGGGCGGAGCATCAGCTCTCCTACGCAGTGGTGGGCATCAGCGAGGCCAACAACACCCGCGCCCTGTTCGACACCGCGCGCGAACGCGGGGTCACGTGGGTGACCGACGAGCAGGCCCAGACCGCCGACGTCACCGGCGTGCGCCGCTGGGTGCGCTCGTTCATCAACGCCGTGGACGTGCTCTACCTGACGATCGACCTGGATGTGCTGCCGGCCGCCGTCGCCCCGGGGGTGAGCGCACCGGCCGGCTTCGGCGTGCCGTACGAGGTGATCCACGCGTGCACGGTGGAGGCCACCCAGTCCGGGAAGCTGGCCCTGGCCGACGTCGTGGAGCTCAACCCGGCCCTGGACGTGGACGGCCGCACGGCGAAGGCCGCGGCCCGGCTGATCCACACGATCGTCAGCCGTCACCGGACGGACGCCTCGCTGCTGGCCTGAGGCGGGCGGGGGTCCGTTCAGGCGCGGAGGGCCGCGCGCCTCAGCGTCCCTCCGCCCACGGGGCGGGGGGCTCGGCGCTGCCGTGGGCCGCGCGTCGGGCGGCGTAGTCCAGCGCCGAGCGTGCCAGGAAGTCGTGCAGGGCCAGCACCCCGGCCCGGGCTCCGGCCGAGTCCCTCCGGGTCACGGCCTCCAGCGCCGGGACGTAGAACGCCCGGCCGCGTTCGACCTCGTCGGGCAGACCCTTCGTGGTCGCGAGCCAGAACCGGCGGCAGAGCCCCTGGAGCGGGACCAGGGAATCGGCGAGATAGCGGTTCTTCGCGATCGTGCGCAGGAGTTCGTGCGAGCGCCCGACGGCGGCGACGTACGCCGGCAGGTCCTCCACCGTGCGCAGGTGCCGCACGTGATCCGCGACGACGGCCAGCTGCTCCTCGTCCGCCCGCGCGCAGGCCAGTCCCACGGCCAGCGCCTCGAGCGACCGCCGCACCTCCAGCCTCTCCAGCTGGTCGTCCACGGAGATCGCCGGGATCTGCAGGCCACGTCCCCCACCGGCCAGGAGCCAGTGGTCTCGGATGAGGCGCTGCACTGCCTCGCGCAGGGGTGTGCGCCCCGTCTCGGCGGCGTCGATGAGGGCCGCCTCGCTGAGGACGGCGCCCGGTGGCAGCTCCCCGGTCTCGATCTTCTGCGTCAGGCGGGCGTAGGCCTCCTCCGACTTGTTCATGGGCCCAGCCTAGGCAGTCATCTTCCCGCATCCTCTTGATATATCCCGAATATGCGGCGTAGCGTGGCCCACATCCTGTTACCGGCATCACATGGAGGACTCATGAAGTACCGCCCGCAGCACGAGGCCACCCCCCTGCCCTACTCCCCCTTCAAGAGCTCCACGGTGCCGCGGCCCATCGGCTGGCTGTCCTCCGTGAGCACGGACGGCATGGAGAACATCGCCCCCTACAGCCAGTGGCAGAACCTCACCTTCGACCCGCCCATGGTGATGTTCTCCGCGAACCAGTACCCGGACGGACGCCGCAAGGACACCGTCCTCAACGCGGAGCAGACCGGCTGGTTCGTGTGGAACATGGCCACCTACGACCTGCGCGAGGCCGTCAACGTCTCCGCCATGGCCCTGGAGCCGGGCGAGAGCGAGTGGGACCGCATCGCCGAGCACGGCGTCACCAAGGTCTACGCGGACAACCACCCCATCCCGATGGTCGCCGAGTCCCCCGTGCGCTTCGAGTGCCGCTACCACTCGACGCACCGCATCAAGGGCGACTCGAACGTCGGCACCATCGACGTGGTCTTCGCCCACGTGGACACCATCCACATCGACGACGACGTCATCACCGCCGACGGCCGCCTCGACATCCCGCGCATCCAGCCGATCGCCCGCCTGGGCTACTTCGACTACACCGTGGTGCGGGAGACCTTCGAGATGCGGGTGCCCGGCGCCGACGGCGATGCCCAGGCCGGCCTCGAGGGGCGGTCATGAGCACCGCGGCCACCGGTGCGGCCCGGCCCGCTCCCGTGCCCGAGGCCCGCCCCCGGAGCCTGAAGGACATGCTGGCCGTGAACTTCGGCAACGCGCTGGAGTGGTACGACTGGAACGTCTACACGATCTTCGCCCCGGTCTTCGCGGCGCAGATCTTCCACGCGGACAACCCCACCTCCGAGCTGCTCGCCACCCTGGCCGTCTTCGCGGTGGGCTTCGTCGCCCGCCCCATCGGCGGCTACGTGTTCGGCGCCTACGCGGACCGGGTGGGCCGCAAGCGCAGCCTCTTCGCGGCGATGATGATCACCGCGCTCGGCAGCCTGATCATCGCCTTCACCCCCACCTACGGCACGGTGGGCGTCCTCGCCTCGGTGATCCTCGTCATCGCCCGTCTGCTGCAGGGCCTGGCGCACGGAGGCGAGATGGGCACCTCCGTGACCTACCTCGTGGAGCGGGCGCCGCAGGGCCGGCGCGGGCTGTTCGGGGCGACGTCGTGGGTGTCCGTGGTGGTGGGCACGATCCTGGCCACGCTCGTGGGCCTGGCCGTCAACACGCTGCTCTCCCCCGAGCAGGTGGCGTCCTGGGGCTGGCGCGTAGCGTTCGGCATCGGCGGCGTCCTCGGCCTCTACGCGCTGTACCTGCGACGGAGCCTGACGGAGTCGGAGCACTTCACGGCGGCGCAGCAGGTGGTGCCCACCGCCGACGAGGCCCCGCGCCGGGAGCCGGGTGCGGTGTGGCGCGGACTGCTGACGATCTTCCTGGTCTCCGCGGGCGGCTCCCTGATGTTCTACACGTGGCTGATCTACCTGCCCACGCACGCGCAGGTGGCCCATCAGATGGACAAGTCCACCACCCTCTCGGCCTCGCTCGTGGCCCAGGTGATCTTCCTGGTCGCCATCCTCGGGGCGGGCCTGCTGGGCGACCGAGTCGGCCGCCGTCCGCTGGTCATCGCCTTCGGCCTGCTCTTCGTGGTGCTGCCGTTCCCGCTGTTCGGCATGCTGGACGGCACCTTCGCCTCGTTCCTGCTCGTGCAGACCATCGCCCTGCTGGCCGTGGCGCTGCTGTTCGGCGTCAACGGGGCCGTCTGGTCCGAGGCGCTGCCCACGGCGGTGCGCGCCAAGGGCGTGGCCACCATGCTCTCGCTGGCCACCGCGATCTTCGGCGGCACAGCACCGTACCTGATCACGTGGCTGACGGCGCAGGGATGGACCAGCGCGTTCCCGATCTACCTCATGGTGGTCGGCGGCCTCACCGGCCTGACCGGCCTGTTCATGAAGGAGACGAAGGACGTGGACCTGGCGGCCTGAGCCGGAAGGGTCGCCCACACACAGAGTGGTCACGACACGCCGTCTCGTGCAGACGCACGCGGCATGTCGTGACCACTCTGTGGCGTCTGACCGCTCTGCGGCGTCAGTGCCCCTCGGCCTCGGCGCCCTCGGACTCCTCGGCCAGGTCCTGTGGCTCGGCGTCGGCGGAGACGCCCGCGAGCGCCTCCGCCACGGCGGCCAGCACGGACCCGTCGCGCAGGGCCTGCTCGGCGGCGGCCAGCTGCGGCGCCATGTACTGGTCCGGACCCGGACCGGGCACGCCGGCCTCGCGGATCACGCGGACGGCGGCACCGGTCGCGGCGGAGGGCTGCAACGGCGCGCGCAGCTCGATCGCGCGGGCGGCGGCCACGAGCTCGACGGCGAGCACGCGGCGGAAGTTCTCCACGGCCGAGCGCAGCTTGCGGGCGGCGTGCCAGCCCATGGACACGTGGTCCTCCTGCATCGCGGAGGACGGGATGGAGTCCACGGACGCGGGCACGGCCAGGCGCTTCATGTCCGAGACGAGCCCGGCCTGCGTGTACTGGGCGATCATCATGCCGGAGTCCACGCCCGGGTCGTCCACGAGGAACGCGGGCAGCCCATGCGAGCGGGCCGGGTCCAGCATGCGGTCGGTGCGGCGCTCGGACATGCTGGCGACGTCGGCCACCGGGATGGCCAGGAAGTCCAGCACGTACGCCACGGGCGCCCCGTGGAAGTTGCCGTTCGAGCTCACCCGGCCGTCGTCGAGCACCACCGGGTTGTCCACGGTGGCGGCGAGCTCGCGCTCGGCCACGGTGCGCACGTACGCGAGGGTGTCGCGCAGGCCGCCGGCCACCTGCGGGGCGCAGCGCAGCGAGTAGGCGTCCTGCACGCGGGAGTCGCCCTCCTTGTGGCTGGCCACGATCGGCGAGCCCGCCAGGATCTTCAGCATCCGGTCGGCGGAGGTCGCCTGGCCCGGGTGGGGGCGCAGCGGCAGGTGCAGCTCCGGCACGAACACTCGGTCGGTGCCGAGCAGCGCCTCCACGGACATCGCGGCGGTGAGGTCCACGGTGTCGGCGAGCTCCTCGAGGTCGGCCAGCGCCATGATCAGCATGCCGAGCATGCCCTCGGTGCCGTTGACGAGGGCCAGGCCCTCCTTCTCGCGCAGCTCGACCGGCTCGATCCCGGCCTCGGCGAGCGCCTCGCCGGCCGGACGCAGCGCGCCGTCCGCCCCGACGACGTCGCCCTCGCCCATCAGCGCCAGGGCCACGTGGGAGAGCGGGGCGAGGTCGCCGGAGCAGCCCAGGGAGCCGAACTCGCGCACGGCGGGGGTGATGCCCGCGTTGAGCATGGCCACGAAGGTCTCGACCACCACGGGGCGCACGCCCGTGCGGCCGGAGGCCAGCGTGGTGGCGCGCAGGAACATCAGCGCGCGGACGACCTCGCGCTCCACCACGGGGCCCATGCCGGCGGCGTGGGAGCGGATCAGGGACTTCTGCAGCTGCGCGCGGGACTCGAGCGGGATGTGCTTGTCCGCGAGCGCGCCGAAGCCGGTGGACACGCCGTAGGTGGGCGTCTCGGCCTCGGCCAGCGCTTCGACGTGGCGGCGCACCGCGCCGACGGTCTCGAGCACGTCGTCGGCGAGCACCACGCGGGCGTCGTGGCGGGCCACGGCGACGACGTCGTCCAGGGTGGCCCCGGACGTGCCGAGCGTGACGGTGACGGGAGGGGTGGTCATGGTGATGCGTTCTCCTTGATGTCGGTCGATCAGACGGCGCGGCGGCCCGCGCGCCAGACCGCATGGGTCAGCGGCATGCCGGGGCGGTAGGCCAGGTGGATGGCGGCGGGGGCGTCGAGCACGTGCAGGTCGGCGCGCTTGCCGACCTCGAGGCTGCCGACGCGGTCCTGCGCCCGCAGGCCGATGGCCCCGCCGAGGGTGGCGGCGCGCACGGCCTCGGCGAGGGTCAGGTGCATCTGCAGCACGGCGGTGCCCACGTTGAAGTTCATGGACGTGGTGTAGCTGGTGCCCGGGTTGCAGTTCGAGGCCAGGGAGACCTCGATGCCGGCGTCGAGCAGGCGGCGCGCGGGCGCCAGCGGGGCGCGGGTGGACAGGTCGCACGCGGGCAGGCAGCCGGCCACGGTGCCGGGCGTGCCGGTGGCCGAGGCGCGGTCCCAGTCGGCCCAGGTGCCGGCCAGGGCCTCGACGTCCGCGTCGGAGAGGTGGTTGACGTGGTCCACGGAGGCGGCGCCGAACTCCACGGCCACGCCCACCCCCGGGCCCTGCTCGATCTGGTTGCCGTGCAGGCGCACGCCCAGGCCCGCCGCCACACCCGCGGCGAGCACGCGGCGGGTCTGCTCGGCGTCGAAGGCGCCGGTGTCGCAGAACACGTCCACCCAGCCCACGTGCTCCCGCACGGCCGCGAGCATCGGCCCGACGACGTCGTCCAGGTAGTCCTCCGCATCCCGGCCCGGGGGCACGAGGTGGGCGCCGAGGAAGGTCACCTCGTCCACGAGGCCCTCCTCGCGCAGCCCGGCCAGCAGGCGCGCGTGGCGCGCCTCCTCCTCCACGGTGAGCCCGTAGCCGGTCTTGGTCTCGAGGTAGGTGGTGCCGCCGGCCACCGCGTCGGCCACCCGGCCGCGGACCAGCTCGGCCAGGCGAGCGTCCGAGGCGGCGCGGGTGGCGGAGGTGGTCACGCCGATGCCGCCGGCCGCGTAGGACTCGCCGGCCATGCGGGCCTCGAACTCGGCGGAGCGGTCCCCGTCGAACACGAGATGCGTGTGGGAGTCCACCCAGCCGGGCAGCACGGCGCGGCCCTCGACGGACACCCGGTCGTCCGCCTCCGGGGCGTCCGCGGCGGGGCCGATCCAGGCGATGCGCTCGTCCTCGACGACAACGGCCGCGTCCGTGAGCACCCGCCCTTCGGGGTCGACGGTGGTCAGCTCGGCGATGTCGGTGATGAGCGTGGAGCGCATGGGGGCCTCTCTGCGGGACGGACGGGGGTGGGCCGGTGGGGCGGGCCTCAGGTGAGCGCGGCCACCAGGTGGGCCAGCGGCGTGGCCAGCACGATGGTGAGCGCCACGCGCTCGACCCAGATCACCAGGAGGTGCCACATCTTCACGGGGATGTCCGTGGCCAGGATGGCAGGAACCACCGCGGAGAAGAAGATGATCGCGGAGACGCAGACGACGCCGATCACGAACCGGGCGACGAGGTCCTCGTGACCGGCCGCCATCGTGGCCGGGATGAACATCTCGGCGATCGAGGTGGCGGAGGCCGAGGCCAGCAGGCCGGGGTCGGAGTAGCCGAGCGCCCAGAACAGCGGGTAGAAGATCACGCCGATCCACTCGAACACGGGCGTGTACGTGGCCAGGACCAGGGCGATCAGGCCCACGGACATGATGGACGGCAGGATCTGGAGCACCATCACGAGTCCATCCCGGAAGTTGACCCAGATGTTCTTCGGCAGGGACGGGGCCTCGGCGAGGGTCTGCTCGGCGGCGCGACGGGCCACGCGGAAGCGGTCCCGGGTGACGGCCTGCTCGGGCGAGTGGGTGACGCCCGGGTAGCACTCGTCCGGGATGCGGCTCAGCGGCGGGATGCGCACCGTGATGGCGGTGACCGCGAACGTCACCGCGAGGGTGCCGAAGAAGTACCAGAGCCAGATGTCCATCAGGCCCAGCGTCTTGGCCACGATCACCATGAAGGTCGCGGACACCGTGGAGAAGCCGACGGCGATGATCGCCGCCTCGCGGGCCGTGTAGCGGCCGCCGGTGTACATGCGGTTCGTCAGCAGCAGGCCCAGGGCGTAGGAGCCCACGAAGGAGGCGACGGCGTCGACGGCGGCGCGGCCGGGCACGCGCCAGATCGGCCGCATGGCCGGGCGCAGGTAGACGCCCACGAACTCCATGAGGCCGTAGCCGATCACGAGGGCCAGGAAGACGCCGCCGATGGGGACGATCAGGCCCACGGGCACCACGAGCTTGTCCATCAGGAACGGGCCGATGCTCTCGTCCAGAATCCAGCTCGGGCCCACGCCGAACACGACCATCGCCGAGGCGACCAGGCCGAGCACGGCGAGGAAGGCGAAGACCGTCCGGGTGGTGCTGGTGCGCCAGCGGCCCGAGGCGAACGGGTACACGGCGCCGGCGGCGATGATGGCCATGCCCACCCAGCGGTCGGCCGGGCCGAGCAGCCCGCGCACCCAGGTCACCAGGTGGTCCAGCGGGATGGAGCTCGCCCCGTTGATCGTGACGGGCACGAAGAACATGACGATGCCGATCGCCGAGTAGACGATCATGCGCCAGCGCGCCGGCGGGCGGGGCGCGTCGGCCTCGATCGCGGCCATCGCGGTGGTGTCGGTGTGCAGCTCGTGGTCTGCGGGGCGGGACGAGTCCATCGTGGTGTCCTTTCGATCGCGAGCCGGACGGGCGTCCGCCCGTCCGGCTCGCGGCGGTGAAGCCGTCGGACGGCGACGGCGCGGCGGCACCGTCGCCGTCCGACGACGTGACCGGGGTCAGTCCCGGATCGTGGCCTCCATGGGCACACGGACGCCGCGCTCGGCGGCGACCTCGACGGCCCGGGAGTAGCCCGAGTCGACGTGGCGGAAGACGCCCATGGCGGGGTCGTTGGTCAGCAGGGCGGTGAGCTTGGCCGCGGCCAGCTCGGTGCCGTCGGCCAGGCCGACCTGGCCGGCGTGGATGGAGCGGCCGATGCCGACGCCGCCGCCGTGGTGGATCGAGACCCAGGTGGCGCCGGAGGAGGTGGCGGTCAGCGCGTTGAGCAGCGGCCAGTCGGCGATCGCGTCGGAGCCGTCCAGCATGGACTCGGTCTCGCGGTACGGGGAGGCCACGGAGCCGGAGTCGAGGTGGTCGCGGCCGATCACGATCGGCGCCTTGACCTTGCCCTCGGCCACGAGCTGGTTGAAGAGCAGGCCGGCCTTGTGGCGCTCGCCGTAACCCAGCCAGCAGATGCGGGCCGGCAGGCCCTCGAACTCCACGAACTCGGCGGCGCCGTCGAGCCAGCGGTGCAGGTGCTCGTTCTCGGGGAACAGCTCCTTCAGGGCCTCGTCGGTCACGCGGATGTCCTCCGGGTCGCCGGACAGCGCGGCCCAGCGGAACGGGCCGAGGCCCTCGCAGAACAGCGGGCGGATGTAGGCCGGGACGAAGCCCGGGAACTCGAACGCGCGGGAGTAGCCGGCCTTGCGGGCCTCGTCGCGGATGGAGTTGCCGTAGTCGAACACCTCGGCGCCGATGTCCTGGAAGCCGACCATGGCCTCGACCTGGCGGGCCATGGACTCCTGGGCCTTCTTGGTGAAGGTGTCCGGGTCGGACTCGGCCTCGGCGTGCCAGTCCTTCTCGTCGATCTCGATCGGCAGGTAGGACAGCGGGTCGTGCGCGGAGGTCTGGTCGGTGACGATGTCGATCTCGACGGTGCCGGCCTTCTGGCGCTCGAGCAGCTCGGGGAACACCTCGGCGGCGTTGCCCACGAGACCCACGGAGACGGCCTCGCCGTCGCGCTTGGCCTGCATGACGCGCTCGACGGCCTTGTCGATGTCCGTCTCCACCTCGTCCAGGTAGCGCTTGCCCATGCGGCGGCGCAGGCGGTCCTCCGATACGTCCACGATCAGGCAGACGCCGCCGTTGAGGGTGACGGCCAGGGGCTGGGCGCCGCCCATGCCGCCGCAGCCGCCGCTGAGGGTCAAGGTGCCCTTGAGGGAGCCGTCGTAGCGCTTGCGGCCGATCGCGGCGAAGGTCTCGTAGGTGCCCTGCAGGATGCCCTGGGTGGCGATGTAGATCCACGAGCCGGCGGTCATCTGGCCGTACATCATCAGGCCCTCGGCCTCGAGCTCGCGGAAGGTCTTCCAGTCGGCCCAGTCGCCCACCAGGTTGGAGTTGGCGATCAGCACGCGGGGAGCCCACACGTTGGTCTTGACGACGCCGACCGGCTTGCCGGACTGCACCAGGAGGGTCTCGTCCTCCTCGAGGTCCTTGAGGGTGGCGACGATGGCGTCGTAGGCCTCCCAGGAGCGGGCCGCACGGCCGGTGCCGCCGTAGACGACGAGGTCCTCGGGACGCTCGGCGACCTCGGGGTCCAGGTTGTTCATGAGCATCCGCAGCGGGGCCTCGGTCTGCCAGGACTTGGCGGACAGCTCGGTGCCGCGCGGGGCGCGGATGGTGCGGGACGGGTCGTGCTGGGTGAAGCCCACGGCCATGGCAGTTCCTCTCGACGGGGTGCGTGCGCCGGCGGGACGGGTGGCCCCTGTGATTTCACGGCTCGGCATGCACTTTCCGAACATTGAAACAGTGGCCCGGCTCACGCGCAAGCCCGATCCGCATGTCCCGCACCCGTTACGCTCCCTGTCATGACCTCCACCCCCACCGCCTCGACGCGCACCGTGGACCGGGCCCTGGACCTGCTCGCCGCCGTCACCGAGCAGCCCCGGCTGAGCCTGACCGAGGCCGCCCGCGCCACGGAGCTGCCGGCGTCCACGGCGCTCCGCCTGCTGCGCAGCCTCGAGGGGTCCGGCTTCGTGGCCCGCGACGACGACGGTGCCTACCGCCCCGGCGTGCGCCTCATCCAGCTCGGGGCGCGGGCCTTCTCCCGGGACTCGCTCGTGCAGCTGGCCCGCGGGCCGATGGACCACGTCGTGGCCGCCACGGGCGAATCCGTCTACCTCTCGGTGACGACCCCTCCGGACTCCGCCGTCTACCTGGCGATCGTGGAGGGCACGCACTCGGTCCGCCACACGAACTGGGTCGGACGCACCGTCCCCCTGGCGGGCACGGCCGTGGGCGACGCCCTGCGCGGCAGCGTGGCCGCGGGGGACTACACGCTGCGCACCCGTTCCGTGGAGAAGGATGTCACCTCGCTGTCCGCCCCCATCAGCGTGGCGGGCACGGTGGTCGGGGCGCTCAGCACGCTCGTGCCGGCCTACCGCTGCACGGACGAGCTGGCGGACCGGTGCGGGGCGGCCCTCGTCGCCGCCACCGGCGAGCTCGCGCACCTGCTCGGGGCGGCCGACACTCCCAGGGAACACCCAGTCGACTCCCCTGGAAAGCCCAAGGCGACTTCGTAGGCTGAAGCCACCTCATCGAAGGTGCGAGTGATGACGGAGAAGGCCCCGGGCCCGGCGAGAGCCGGGACCGGGGCCTTTCTCTGTGACCGGCGCCCGAGGCGCCGGGTCCGGGGATCAGCGGCGGGAGGAGACGACGCCCGCCCAGAGGCCGCCGAGCAGGCCGGCCACCGGCAGCATCCAGAACAGGTGCAGGCCCGACCCATAGAGGACGGTGTTGGAGAACACCGCGAACAGGCCCACGGCGCCGAGGAAGCCGCCGACCACGCCACCGACCACGTAGCGCACGACGGAGCGGGCGGCCCCGCCCATCAGCAGCACGATCAGGTAGCCGGCCGCGCCCGCCAGGGCGCCGCCCACCAGGCCGAACATGAACGACTGCACCAGCACGACCCAGCCGTGGCCGGTCTCGCCCAGCGCCACGGAGCCGTTGGGATCACCCAGGCCGCCGGTGAGCACGCGCACGACGTCGCCGATGATCACGACGAGCACCGAGACGAGGATGACGCGGTTGGTGAAGCCCCAGCCGTCCACCGGGCGCAGCGGCTCGAGCACCTCCTCCTCCACCACGGCGTGGCGCACGGGGCGGGTCGGGGCGGTGTGGGCGTTCGCGGTGTGGGGCTGGACGGCGTGGCTGCCGTCGGCGTTGATGGTCATCTCTGATCTCCCGTCCCGCCCCGGGCGGGGCGCGTTCCGGGCGCCAGGGCGCCCGTCTGGTTGCACGTCTGACGTGATTTTAGGCTTTTCCCAGCCCGAGGGGGTAATGGTGACCCGTCCGCCGGGCGGGGCGGCTCAGAGGACGTCGGTGCGGCGGTTGGCGAGCGAGGGGAGGAACTCCCGGACCTCCTCGATCCGCTCGCGGGTGACCTCCGCGGTCACCACGGCCTCCCGCTCGTCGGCGAGCTCGGCGACGGGCAGCGCCAGCGGGTCCACGATCATCGAGTGGCCCACGGTGCCGTCCGAGCACGTGTCCGCCGCGGCCACCCACACCGTGTTCTCCACCGCGCGGGCCTTGAGCAGGGTGCGCCAGTGGTCCACCTTGTGCTCGCCGGAGAACCACGCCGCGGGGATCACGAGCACGTCCGCGCCCTCCACCGCCAGACGCCGGGACAGCTCGGGGAAGCGCAGGTCGTAGCAGGTGAGCAGACCCAGGCGGAGCCCGCCGAGCTCGATCGCCGCGACGCCGCCGTCGCCGGGGGTGATCCGGTCCGACTCGCGATGTGCGAACGCGTCGTAGAGGTGGAGCTTGCGGTACGCACCCAGTCGGGTGCCGTCCGCGCCCACCGCCAGCAGCGTGTTGTAGGGACGCCGGTCCGGTCCCGGCTCGTAGCCGCCCGCGACGACGGCGATCCCGTGCTCACGCGCCAGCGCGGCCAGGCCCGCGGCGAACGGCTCCCAGGCCGCGGCGACGGCGTCGGGGAACTCCTCCCCCACCTCGCGGGCCCCGAGCATGGCCTCCTCGGGCAGCACCAGGAGGTCCGCCCCCTCGCCCGCGGCGCGGGCGGCGAGGCGGGCCATCACGGCCAGGTTCGCCTCGACGTCGCCCCTGGGCCCGAACTGTCCCACGCTGATCCTCATGCCCCCAGGGTAGCCAGGCCCCCGCCGGTGGCCGTCAGCCCTGGTCAGCGCCGCGGCCAGCCGCCACGCTGGAAGCCGGGCACGACGTCGGCCCGCATCGGCCGCCGTCGTCGTCCATCCCCCGATCCGCGCGGCACCGCGCGGCACGTCGACACCACAGGAGCAGACGCGATGACCACCCAGCAGCCCGACATCCCCGGCACGCCGGGGCCGATCACCCCCGACCTCGAGGAGCACACCGCCCTCACCCACCCGGACCAGCCCGTGGCCGTCCCGGCCCCGGACCAGCGCGGCCCGGCCCAGGTCTCCCCCACCGGCCAGGACACCGGTGCAGACCCGGCGACCGCAGCGCAGGGCTGCCCGTACCTGACCACCGCGCACGGCGTCCGCCTGCAGGACTCGGACCACTCGCTCAAGGCCGGCCGCCGCGGCCCCACCCTGCTGCAGGACCACCACCTGCGGGAGAAGCTCAGCCACTTCGACCACGAGCGCATCCCCGAGCGCGTGGTCCACGCCCGCGGCGCCGGCGCCCACGGCGTGTTCCGCGGCTACGGCACCGCCGCGAAGATCAGCCGGGCCGGGCTCTTCGCCAAGGACAAGGAGACGGAGGTGTTCGTCCGCTTCTCGACCGTGGCCGGCTCCCGCGGCTCCATGGACCTGGCCCGCGACACCCGCGGCTTCGCCACCAAGTTCTACACGGACGAGGGCACGTGGGACCTGGTGGGCAACAACATCCCCGTGTTCTTCGTGCAGGACGCCATCAAGTTCCCGGACGTCGTGCACTCGGTGAAGCCGCACCCGGACCGGGAGATCCCACAGGCGCAGTCCGCGCACGACACGTTCTGGGACTTCGTGTCCCTGCACACCGAGGCGCAGCACCACACCCTGTGGAACATGTCCGACCGCGGCATCCCGCGCTCCTACCGCATGATGGAGGGCTTCGGCGTCCACACCTACCGCCTGATCGCGGCGGACGGCTCCACCGTGCTGGTCAAGTTCCACTGGAAGCCGATGCTCGGCGTGCACTCCGTGACCTGGGAGGAGGCGCTGCTCACCAACGGCATGGACCCGGACTTCCACCGGCGTGACCTCGCCGACGCGATCGAGGCCGGCGCCTTCCCCGAGTGGGAGCTCGGCGTGCAGGTGTTCGAGGACAACGAGGAGCAGATGTTCGAGGGGATCGACCTGCTCGATCCCACGAAGCTGGTCCCGGAGGAGCTCGCCCCCGTGCAGCCCCTCGGCCGCATGACGCTGAACGCCAACCCGTCCAACTACTTCGCGGAGACGGAGCAGGTGGCCTTCAACCCGGCCAACCTCGTGCCCGGCATCGACGTCACCAACGACCCGCTCCTGCAGGGCCGCCTCTTCTCCTACCTGGACACGCAGCTCACCCGCCTCGGCGGGCCGAACTGGAACCAGCTGCCCATCAACCGCCCGCACGCCCCGGTCAACGACATGCTGCGTGACGGCTTCCACCAGAGCGCCGTGCATCGCGGGGTGGCACCGTACCGGCCCAATTCGCTCGACGGCGGCCTGCCGTACGAGACCCCCGCGGACGACCACGCGTTCATCGAGCACCCGGAGCCGCTGCCGGCCTCGGTGAAGGAGCGCGCGCACGCCGCGTCCTTCGACGACCACTTCTCGCAGGCGCGCCTGTTCTTCCTCTCCCTCTCCGAGGTGGAGCGCGAGCACGTGGCGCAGGCGTACACGTTCGAGCTCGGCAAGTGCTACGAGCAGACCATCCGAGAGCGCCAGCTGGCCCACCTCGCCGCGATCGACACGCGACTGGCCCAGCAGGTCGCGGACGGCCTGGGCATCCCCGTCCCCGCGCCGACCGAGACCCCGGCCGACGTGCAGCCCTCCCCCGTGCTGTCCCAGATCGGCGGGGCGTGGCCGCTCGACGGCCGTCAGGTCGGCGTCGTGGTGGGCGAGTCCGTGGACGAGAAGGAGCTGGACGCCCTCGTGCAGGGCATCCACGGTGCGGGCATGGTCCCGCTGGTCATCGCACCGAAGGGCGGCCCCGTGGCCGGGGAGATCGTGGCCCAGCGGACCTACCTGACCGCCGCGTCCATCGAGCTGGATGCCGTGGTCGTGGCCTCGCCGGCGGCCCCCGCCGCAGACGCCGCCCCCAGCCTGGACCAGAAGGCCGGCGCCGCCGACTCCGAGGCGGTGGACCCGCGCGTCGTCAAGGTGCTGCAGGAGATGTGGCGCCACTCCAAGGCGATCCTCGCCCTCGAGCCGGCGGAGGCCGTCCTCGCGGCCGCCCAGGTGTCCGGCAAGGGCGTCGAGTCCGCGGCGGACGGCGCCTCCGCCGTCAGCCGGCTGACGGAGCTGCTGCCCGCGCACCGCGTGTGGGACCGCTTCCCGACGACGGGCCGCCTGGCCGACTGACCGAGCGACCCCCGGGCGCTTTCGAACGTGAGATAGGGCCTATCTCACGTTCGAAAGCGCCCATTCGCCCTCTTCCACGTTCGAAAGTGCAGGTCAGGGTGGGCCGGGGGCGGGGCGGCGGGCCGGGTCAGTCCTGGATGAGGTCCCGGACCTGGACCACCTGGTCGCGGCCCGGGCCCACGCCGATCGCGGAGATCCGGCAGCCGGAGAGCTTCTCGAGGGCCTCCACGTAGCGCTGGGCGTTCAGCGGCAGATCCGTGAACGCGCGGGCGCCCGAGATGTCCTCGGTCCACCCGTCGAAGTGCTCGTAGACGGGCTTCGCGTGGTGGAACTCGGTCTGGGTCATGGGCATGCGGTCGTGGCGCACGCCGTCCACCTCGTAGGCCACGCACACCGGGATCTTCTCGATGCCGGTGAGCACGTCCAGCTTGGTGAGGAAGTAGTCCGTGAAGCCGTTGATCCGGGCGGCGTAGTGGGCCATGACGGCGTCGTACCAGCCGGTGCGCCGCGGGCGGCCGGTGTTCACGCCGAACTCGCCGCCGGTGGTGCGCAGCTGCTCGCCCATCTCGTCGAAGAGCTCCGTGGGGAACGGGCCGGCGCCGACGCGCGTGGTGTAGGCCTTCACGATGCCGATGGTCCGGGAGAAGCGGGTGGGGCCGATGCCCGCGCCCACGGCCGCGCCGCCGGCGGTCGGGTTGGACGAGGTCACGAACGGGTAGGTGCCGTGGTCCACGTCCAGGTAGGTGGCCTGGCCGCCCTCCATGAGCACCACCTTGCCCTCGTCCAGGGCGTCGTTGAGCAGGTTCACGGAGTCCACGACCATGGGGCGCAGGCGGTCCGCGTAGCCCAGGAAGTACTCGGCGATCTCGTCCACGGTCACGGCGCGGCGGTTGTAGAGCTTCACCAGCAGCTCGTTCTTCTGCCGCAGGGCGCCCTCGATCTTCTGGCGCAGGATCGACTCGTCGAAGATGTCCTGCACGCGGATGCCCAGGCGGGCCACCTTGTCCATGTAGGCGGGGCCGATGCCGCGGCCGGTGGTGCCGATCGCGCGCTTGCCCAGGAACCGCTCGGTCACCTTGTCCATGGTCTGGTGGTACGGCGCCACGAGGTGGGCGTTGGCGGAGATCTTCAGGTGCTCGCACGAGTGGCCGCGGGACTCGAGCCCGTCGATCTCCTCGAACAGCGCCTCCAGGTTCACCACCACGCCGTTGCCGATCACGGGGGTCGCGTTGGGCGAGAGGATGCCGGCGGGCAGGAGCTTGAGCTCGAACTTCTCCCCGTTGACGACGACGGTATGGCCGGCGTTGTTGCCGCCGTTCGGCTTGACGACGTAGTCCACCCGCCCGCCCAGCAGGTCGGTGGCCTTGCCCTTGCCCTCGTCGCCCCACTGGGCTCCGACGATCGCGATCGCTGGCATCTGCATCTCTCCTCAGGGCCGCGGGTCGCCCCGTTCGGGCCCATACATGGAAGACGCCTCCTTGCGGTGCGCACGGAGGCCGTACCCCCGAATCCTACCAGCGTGACGGATGCCACCCTCTGGCTACGCTGGCTCCATGAGCACCGCAGCGCCCCACACACAGCACTCGGACTTCACCGCCCCGGCCCCCACCCGCAAGGGCCCGAGCGTGGGCACGTGGCGGCCCTGGGCCGTGCTGCCGTGGGCGCTGGCCCTGCTCGCCCTGCCCTTGATCGCGCTCGCCCTGCGCTCCAACTTCGGCGCGAACGGCTGGATGACGATCATCTACATGGTCTTCGGCGCCCTGCCCCACGAGCTCTTCCTCATGCTCATGGTGGGGAGCCTGTTCCTCCTGCCCCGCGTGAACCCGCTGGACGAGCAGCGGGGCGGCATCCGGCTGGGCCGCCTGCTGCACACGCTGCTGGGCGTCTCCTGGGGGTCCTTCGCGCTGGCCGCGATCCTCTTCCCCGACGCCGGCGACCACCCGGACTCCGCCGCCACGACCCCGGTGCTCATGGACCTGCTCGGCAAGAGCACCGCGATGGACGTCGGCTCCGTGGCAGGCCTCGCCCTCGCGGCCGTCAGCGCGCTCACGGGTCTCGCGGTGATCGTGGTGTGCGTGGTGCGGCGGATCCGCGCCGTTCGCTGAGCACGCTCCCGACGACGGCGGTCAGCGAGTTCCCGTTCCTCATCGTGAACCAGGCCCGCGTGATCGACTACTTCGCCGAGTACGCCGAGCGCGGCCCGGCCTGACCGAGCACCCGCCGGACACCGCGCCGGCCGCCCCGGATCGACGGGGCGGCCGGCGCGGTGCCGTCTGTCCTCCTGTCCGTCCGTCCGGGGGTTCAGGCGCGGGTGCGGCGGGCCCGGCGGGCGGCGGCCTGCTCGACGGCGTCCAGGTAGGCGATGCCCTTCGCGCAGCAGCCACCGAGGCAGCAGTCCTCGTCGAGGTCGAAGTCGGCGGGGTCCACCTCGTCGATCGGCCCGTCGTCCGCGGCGCGGTGCTCGGCGCTGATGCGGTCGGCGATGACGCGCCAGGACGGGACGCCGGCGCCTCCGTCCACGGCGTCCTGTTCGTCGGTCATGACGGTCCTCCTGCGCGGGGCGCGGCTGGGGCGGGGCGGTGTCGGGCGCCCCCACGCTAGCCGATCCTGCGGCCGGCTCCGGAGCCGGCCGGCTCAGGCGTTGGCCGGCTCGGCCGTGCCCGCGCCCCGGCGGCGCGGCGCCGGTGACGGCGAGGGCGACGTGCCGCCCCGCGTCGAGGCGTCCTCGACGCCGCCCTCCCCGCACCCACCCCCGCCGCAGCAGCCGCCGTCCGGGGCGCCGTCGTCGTCCGCGGGCGCGGCCGCGGCCCCCAGCACGGTGAAGCCGGCGTCGGCGATCATGCTCAGGTCCGCCTCCGCGTCCTGCCCCTCGGAGGTGAGGTAGTCGCCGAGGAAGATCGAGTTGGCCACCTGCAGGCCCACGGCCTGCAGCGAGCGCAGGTGCATCTCGCGCCCTCCAGCGATCCGCAGCTCCTTGTCCGGACAGGCCAGGCGGACCACGGCGAGGATGCGCAGGCACTCGAGCGGGGTCAGCTGGACGTGCCCGGCGAGCGGGGTGCCGTCGAAGGGCATGAGGAAGTTGACGGGGATGGAGTCGGAGTCGAGCTCGCGCAGGGCGAGGACGGCCTCCGCCAGCTGCGCGTGGGTCTCCCCCATGCCCGCGATGAGGCCGGAGCAGGAGGACAGGCCGGCGGCGGTGGCGCGCTCCACCGTGTCCACGCGGTCGGCGTAGGTGTGGGAGGTGCAGATGGACTCGTAGTGGGACTCGGCGGTGTTGAGGTTGTGGTTGTAGGCGTCCACGCCGGCGGCCTTGAGGCGCTCGGCCTGGCCGTCCTTGAGCTTGCCCAGGCAGGCGCAGACCTCGACCTGGGGGTGCTCGTCCTTGAGCCGGCCGATCATCTCGGTCACGCGGTCCACGTCCCGGTCCGTGGGGCCGGTGCCGGAGGCCACCATGCACACGCGGGAGGCGCCGCCGGCGATGCCCAGGCCCGCCTGGCGCACGGCCTCGTCCGGCTTGAGCCACGTGTACTTGAGGATCTGGGCCTCGGTGCCGAGCCGCTGGGAGCAGTAGGTACAGTCCTCGGGGCACAGGCCGGTCTTGAGGCTGACGAGGTAGTTGACCTTCACGGTGCGGCCGAAGTGGCGCTCGCGCAGGCGGGACGCCGCGGCGACGAGCCGGAAGGTCTCGGCGTCCGGGGCGTCGAGCACGGCGACGGCCTCGGCGGCGGTGAGCCGGTGTCCGGCCTCGATGCGGTCCACGAGCTCCTCGGGGTCGAGGGCGGGGGCGACGACGGCGTCGTCCTGGGCTGCGGTCATGGGAGGGCCTCTCCGGTGGGCGGGGCTCGGCCCCGGGTGGGTCTGACCCGAGGGACTCTAACAGTGTTCATTGAACAGCGTTCAGGAGCGCGGGACCATGGCCCCGACGTCAGCGAGTGCGCCGGTCCAGAGGGGCCGGTGTCGAGATGCAGCGAAGAGTTCCAAAACGCGCCAATTGGATTCATACGCCCCAGAGCGCCTGGAACCTTGACATGCACGGAGGTGATGGTTCGGCTCTGTAAGGAGTGGGCGCTCCGCCAGCGGCAGTGCGAACCGCCAGACCAGTCGGACAGAGGGAGACCTTCGTGACCTCAGGGCATTGGCCGGCACCCACTCAGGGCAGCCCGGCCTGGACACGCCTGGCCCAGTGGACCGCTGACGGGCGCCACCTGCTCCACGGGTCGGGCACTTCCGGCCTGCTCCGCCTCGAACCCCGCGCGCCGCTGGACCACAGCCCCGACGACTGGTCCAAGCGCACCGCCGTGTTCGCCACTGAGGACCCCACCTGGGCCATCGCCTACGCCCTCCGGGCACCGGACTGCCCGCAGTTCCTCAACGCCTGCTTCTACCCCGGAGAGCGGGCAGGCGCCGCGAGCGACCGGCGCCTGTTCTACTCCTACGGACGCCGCCCCGACGGCACCGCTCCCGTGCAGGCCGGCACGGTCTACGTCCTCAATGCCGGAGCCTTCACTCGTCAACCGCCCTACCTGGACTCTGACATCGGTGCCGTCATCACCGAATGTCAGTGGACCAGCACCACCCCCGCGGACGTGGTCGACGCGGTGCCGGTCACCATGTCCGACCTGCCCGGCCCGCTCCCCACCCACAACCCAGACCTGATCCGGGCCCGTATGGCCGAGTCCTCAACGAGGTTCCCCTGGGGTGCGCCAGAGATGTCGCCTCCCCCGCGGCTGGCCTGAGGCACAAACGGTCGTTTTGAAGCGCCCTGGGTTTCGTTCCGAGGTCAGGACGCAACGGGCGCTGAATCCTGGTCGTGAGTGTAGGCCGCCTCGACCTCCACTGGAGTGCGGTAGCCGAGCGCTTCGTGGAGACGCTGCGTGTTCCACCAGTGCACCCACCCCATGGTGGCCAGCTCGACCGCCTCGACGGACTCCCAGATCCGCTTGGCGTGGATGAGCTCGGCCTTGTAGAGCCCGTTCACGGTCTCGGCCAGGGCGTTGTCGTAAGAGTCGCCCACGGTGCCCACCGAAGCGCTCACCCCGGCGGTGATGAGCGCGTCTGAATATGCCAAGCTGACGTACTGGCTGCCCCTGTCACTGTGGTGCACCAGGCCCTGCCGGCCACGGCTGGCTCCCGTGCTCACGAGGGCGTGCTCGAGGGCGAGCAACGGCAGCCCCGCGGTGTGAAGGTTGCCCGAGACCGCCCATCCCACGATGCGCCGGGAGAAGACGGCGGTGATGAAAGCGACTCAAGCAGAACCCGCCCAGGATCCTGACGTAGGTGATGTCAGCGACCCACAGCTGGTTCGGCCGCTGGGCGGTGAAGCAGCGCTCCACGAGGTCAGGACGAGCATCCGGCTCATCTGCCGGCCTCGTGGTGATCGGCGTGCGTCCGCGCCGCACCCCTTCCACGCCGGCGAGCTTCATCAGTCGGGCGACCTGGTCCCGGCCGATCTCCCACCCGGCGCGGCGCATCGCGTGGTGCATCTTTCGGACACCGTAGACGCTGTAGTTCTCCGCGTGGATCCGGCGGAGTTCCTCCACGAGGATCCCGTCCCGCAGCGTTCTCGAAGACCTGGGTCGTGTCTTCGCGGCGCGGTAGCCGCGGGAGGTGATGAACCCACATTCCGTCGCACGCAGGGTGCGACAGATGGCCTCGACCCCGAATTGATCGCGGTGTTCGTCGATGAACGCGATCATCTCGTCGTGGGGCGGTCGAGTTCCCTGGCGAAAAAAGCCTAGGCGGCTTTGAGGATCTCGTTCGCGCGCCTGGCTTCAGCGAGCTCACGTTTGAGGCGCTTGTTCTCCTGCTGCAGATCTTCTCCCGCCGGCGCCTGGGTGATCTCGTGGCCGTGGCGGTTGCACCACATGCGCAGGGTCTCCTCGCCGACGCCGAGCTGCGGGGCCACAGCCCGGATCGAGTGTGAGCGAGGGCCTCCCTCGGCCACTTGGCGCTCGAGGACCATCCGCACAGCGCGCTCACGCAGCTCGGGGGTGTACTTCTTGGGCATGTTCCGATTCTCCTTCAGTTGGATCGGAACGAAACCCAGGGCGCTTCAGTCGGGGTTGTTCGAGGTGCTGCATCACCGGGCGTGGGAGCGGGCCGGGCATACGGGTGGTTTCGATGATCGGAGTCCGGTGGTGTTGGACAGGCGTCGGGCGGTGGCGCCGAACACGCCGCAGGAGGACCTGCCGCGTGATCCCCGCGGGGCTTCGTCGTCGTCGGGGGAGCGGCTCAGTCCCTCGCCTCCACCGAGCGCAGCACGCGCGGCCCCGTGGTCAGGAGCAGCCCGCCGAGGATGTTCAGGGGGATGACCCACCAGATCCACCCCAACCAGTCGAGGTAGTCGATGCCCGCGGCCCCGGAGTGGATGGCGCCGAACATGATCACCGAGTCCAGCACCGAGTGGAACAGCGAGCCGCCGCCGAGCACCACGGCGCCGGCCACGGCGGCCGCCACCCTCGTGGGTGCGTCCTCGGCGCCGGCCTGCATCCGGGTCATCAGGGTGATGGCCGTCCCCGCCAGCAGGGCCAAGGCGGCGCCCTGCCAGCTCAGGCCGATCTCGAGGAAATGGTGGGCGGTCTCGGCCAGGTCCGGGTGGAGCTGGGGGAACGCCAAGGCGATCAGCCCGACCGTGACCCAGCCGCCGAGCAGGTTCGTGGCCAGCGTGACGCCCCACAGCCGCAGCAGCTCGAGCCAGGTGCCCCGGCCGTCGACGATGGCCATGATCGGGTAGAAGAACCCCTCGGTGAACAGCTCGGAGTGCGCCAGGAACAGGGCGATGAACCCCACTGAGAGCGCCACGCCCGCCAGCAGGTGGCTGCCGGTCTCGTGCAGGGCGAGCAGGTACGCCAGCAGTCCGATGGTGATCTCCACCCCGCCGAGGAATCCGGTGGTCAGCAGGGCCGGCCACGAGCAGTGCAGCCGGTCGGCCCCCTCCTCGGAGGCCTCTCCGTAGGTCTTCTCGACCGGCTCCTCGACGTCGTCGTCGGCCCGCTCGTGCTCCGTCCGGCCCTCACACCCGTTCCGCGGCGGTCATCGGGTGCCGCCCGAGCCAGTCGGCGACCTTCGCGTAGGCGTCCCGACGCGCGGCCTCCTGGGAGAGGAACACGTCGTGGCGGGCGCCGGGGACCTCGACGACCTCGACGTCCTTCCCCAGCGACGGCGCCCGCGCGGCGATCTGCGTGACGTCGAGGACGACGTCGGCCTTGTGGGTCTCCTCCGAGAAGGTGCGCGAGAAGTGGCTGCGGTCGGAGTGCAGGACGAGGGTGGGGACCCCCACCTCGACGCCGCGGTGCACGCGGGCATGGCCGCGGCGGACCGCGCTGAGGCAGCCGGCGGTCACCGGGAAGGCGGCGTCGGGCTTCAGCTCCAGGTCGTAGTCCCACTCTCCGCCGTGGCTGACGTGCAGCGACTGCCCGTACACGCCGGCGGCCATCTCGATGGGATGGAACGGGCGCACCCGGGCGAGCGTGTGGAGCCCGGTCGTGAAGGCGCGGGTGCGCATGGCGGGGCGGCCCTGGAGGTCGAGCCACGGGCTGTTCAGCACCAGGCCGACGATGCGCCCGGTGCGACGCTCGCGTCGCCGCCGGTCGAGCCAGAGGGGGGTGATGAGCCCGCCGGTGGAGTGCGCCACCACGAGGAGCGGCTTCTTGGGGTTCTCCAGGGTGATGACCTTGACGGCACGGTCGAGCTCGAGGTCGTACTGGCGCAGGTTCGAGGCGTAGTGGCCGTGCTGCTCGGCCACCCGGGCCCGGCCGCTCTTGCGCAGGTCCAGGGCATAGAAGGCGAAGCCCCGGGCGGCGAAGAAGTCGGCCAGCTCGGTCTGGAAGAAGTAGTCCGCGAAGCCGTGCACGTACAGCACGGCTCCCCGCACGTCCTCGCCCGCCCGGGGGACGCGCCGCACCAGCACCGCGCGCACGTCGCCCTGACCGTCCGGGTCGGGGCCGAGCTCGAAGACCGTCTGCTCGTAGCCCTCGCCGAGGATGTCGGGCTGCCACTCGACCGCGGCGCTCATGCGCGGGCCCCCGATCCGGAGCCGACGAGCTGGTCCGTCGCCGCGGCGCCCGCGGCGCTCGTCGCCACTTCGCCTCGCGAGGCGCCGTCCGCGGCGTCCGGGCCGGACGGCGTCGCCCCCGACCCCGCGTCCGCGAACCTCAGGTGCTCGTCCACGACGGCGGCGCGGCGCAGGGTCTTGACGTCCTGGAAGTAGTCCATCGACATCAGCCACGGCGCGGCCGTGCCCTGCCTGGGCATGGAGCCCAGGGCACGCTGGACGTATCCGGCGCCGAAGTCCAGCAGCGGACGCGTCTCCATGTCGGGGTCGGCCACCGCCCACACGGCGTCGTGGCCGTGCTCGTCCATGTAGCCGAGCATCCGGCAGAAGTACTCGCACACCAGCCCGATCTTCAGCGTCCACGACGAGTTCGTGTAGCCGATCGCCATCGCGAAGTTCGGGATGCCGCTGAGCATCATGCCGCGGTAGGCGACGCTGTCGGCGACGTCCACGGGTTGGCCGTCGACGGTGAGGTCGACGCCGCCGAAGAGCTTGATGTTGAGCCCGGTCGCCGTCACGATCACATCCGCCTGCAGCTCCTGACCCGACTCCAGGAGGATGCCGGTCTCGGTGAACGTGACGATCCGGTCGGTGACCACGGAGGCGTCGCCGCTGCGGATGGCCCGGAAGAGGTCTCCGTCGGGGACGGCGCACAGCCGCTGGTCCCACGGGTTGTACGGGGGGTTGAAGTGCTCGTCCACGGGGAAGCCCGCGGGCAGGCGCTGCTCGTTGAACCGTCGGATGGCCTTGCGCGCCGGGCCGGGGAACTTCTGGGCGAACGTCCAGATGGCCCGCTGCTTGACGATGTTCTTGCGCCGGGCCAGCGCGTGGCCCCGCTCGTCCCCGAAGCGGCGCCGCAGGCGGATGGCGAGCTTGTCCTCGCGGGGGATGGGCATCACGTAGGTGGGGGTGCGCTGCAGCATGGTGACGTGGGCGGCCTCGTCGGACATCGAGGGCACCAGGGTGACGGCGGTGGCGCCGCTGCCGATGACCACGACCTTCTTGCCCTCGTAGTCCAGGTCCTCGGGCCAGTGCTGCGGGTGCACGATCTGCCCCTGGAAGCGCTCGCGGCCCTCGAAGTGGGGGGTGTAGCCCTCCGCGTAGTCGTAGTAGCCGCCCGCGGAGAACAGCCAGCCCGCGCTGAAGAGGCGCTGCTCACCCGTCTCCGCGTGCTCCACCGTCACGAGCCAGCGGGCGGTCTCCGACGACCATTCGGCCCCCACCACGCGGTGGTGGTAGCGGATGTGCTGCTCGAGGTCGTTCTCGCGGACGGTCTCGCGCAGGTAGTCCAGGATCTGTGAGGCGTCCGCGATGGACTCCTCCTCGCGCCAGGGCTTGAACTCGTACCCGAACGTCGTGAGGTCGGAGTCCGAGCGGATGCCGGGGTACCGGAACAGGTCCCAGGTGCCGCCGGAGGCTCCCCGGCCCTCGAGGATGACGAAGCTCTTCTGCGGCAGCGTCCTCGTGAGGTAGCAGCCCACGCCGATGCCGGAGAGGCCGGCCCCGACGATGAGGACGTCGACCTGCTCGACGGCGCCGAGCGGCGCGCTCTCGGTGTCGGGCATGGATGGATGCGGCATGGTGTCTCCTGGCGGTTCGGTGCGTGGGCGCGGAGGGCCCCACGGCGTTCGATGTCTTATGTGTCACAGTCTCCGACGCCGCCGCGTCCACGGATAGGGCGATCCGCCCCTGATCATTGAGCCGCGTGGTGCACAATGCCACTATGACCGAGCCGTGGCCGGCCCCCTCGCCGCCGGTGCGGCGCCTCCTCCGCCAGGCCGCCGAGCTCGCGCTCCGGCCGCGTCCGGAATGGACGGCCGACATCGACGCCGCGGCTCTGGCCGGCACCCGCATGGAGGTCATCGCCGCGGACCCGGTCCTCGCGGAGGGCATCCGCCGCACCACCACGGCCAACCTGCTGCACTGGGCCGCCGCGAACGTGAAGGCGCCCGGCCGGAGGGTCCCGCCGAACCTCGAGCCGGACAACCTGGAGACCGCGCGCGACCTCGCCCGGCGCGGCCTGGGACGGACCGCGCTGGACAGCTACCGCACCGGCCAGAGCCTGGCCTCGCGGCGCTGGATGGCGATCTGCTTCGAGCTCACCCAGGACCTGAGCCTCCTCCACGAGCTCCTCGACGTCTCGCTGCTGTCCATCGCCACCTTCATCGACGACACCCTCGACGCCGTCTTCGCGGTCCTCGAGGCCGAGCGCGATCAGCTCCACCGCGGCAGCCATGCTGAGCGCCGGGCCGTCGTCGCCCGCATCGTCGAGGGGGCGCCCATCAGCCGGGCGCGTGCCGAGACCCAGCTCGGCCACCCGCTGACCGGGCCGCACGTCGCCGCCGTCGTGTGGACCACCCTGGAGGGGGACCCCGCCGCGCTCGAAGCGGCCGCGGAGGCGCTGGCCCAGGCCGGCGGGACGGCCCGACGGCTCACCGTCGTCGCCAGCTCCGCCTCCCACTGGCTCTGGCTCCCCCTCGCCGCCGCGCCCGCGGTCGACGACGTCGCCTCCCGGCTGACCGGGCACCCCGAGGTGAGCGTCGCCATCGGGCGCCCGGGCCATGACGTCGTCGGGTTCCGCCGCAGCCATCTCGACGCGGCCGCCGCCCAGCGGATGATGACCCGCCTGGCGTCCCCCCAGCGCATCGCGCGGTACCAGGACGTCCAGCTGGTCGACGTCCTCACCGCCGAGCCCGTGCGGGCGGACGGGTACGTCACTGACGTCCTGGGAGACCTCGCCACCGCGGCCCAGGAGATCCACGACGCCGTCCTGACCCTCGTGCAGGAGCGGTTTAACACCTCGCGCACCGCCGAGCGGCTGCACACCCACCGCAACACCGTCATCCGGCGCCTCGCCCGCGCGGACGAGCTGCTCCCGCGGCCGCTGGCCGAGAACCCCGTCGACGTCGCCGCCGCCCTGCAGGTCCTGCAGTGGCGCGGGGCACGCTGAGCCGTCTCGGTCCGGTGCCCGTGGCCCGACGGGGGCTCCCGCCGCTGCGGCTACGCTCGGGGGCATGACCGCCGCCTCCACTCCGTCGCCGTCCCCGGTCGTCTGGCGCTTCCGCGGCCACATCCTCGGCGTCGGCACCGTGGAGGGCACCCGGATCGTCGTCGGGGTCTGGCCGGACTCCCCGCTGGGGTCCTTCGCGGACGTCATGGTCGAACGCGCGGACGGGCACCGGCTCCTCCTCGCGCCCACCCCTCAGGTCGCCGACTTCGTGACCGCCACCTACCGCTTCGACGAGGTGCGCATCGCGCCCGTCACCGCGGACCTCACCGCCGGCGCCCTCACCGTCACGACGCCGTCGCTCACCCTGACAGCGCACCTGGGCCGACGCCGGCCGCTGGGCTGGGCGCTGCGCCTGGTCCCGGCGTCCGTGGCCTCCCATCCCGCGTTCTGCGCGCTCTCGGACCCGATCGCCCGCGTGGTGATGCCCGGGGTTCGCACGCGCGGCACCGCGGGGCAGGGCCGGCGCGAGTTCTACGGAGCCACGGACGTGCGGGACGTCGTCGGCATCGGGGCCCGCTGGGAGGGGCAGGACCTCGGGGCGCTGGCTCCGGTGGACCCGCCCACGCGCTTCGGTTTCTCGTCCACGCCCCGCCGGCCCGCGCTCACCCGCGTGGTCACCACCATCCGCGGCGCCGCCGGCGGCGCGGGGCTACCCTCATGACCATGAGCACCACCGACGAATCCGTCCACGTCCGCCCGCTCCGCGCCGAGGACGCGGCCTGGGTCCAGCCCCTCTACGCCGCCAATAGCCGGGACGCGCTCACCCCGGAGCAGCGCGCCGAGCACGGCTTCGTCCAGGGCCGGATGAGCGCGCAGGCCCTGCGCGCCCGGCTGGACGGTCCCGGCAGCGTCGTCGCCGAGGTGGACGGCCGCCCTGCCGGGGTGCTGCTCACCTCGCCCGCCGAGAGCGCCCGGGGACGCGGGGTGCTGCGGGCCGTGGCCGAGCACGTGCTCACCGCCACGGCTGCTGCCCACCGCGCCGCCGTCGCCTTCGTGGAGGACGAGAACACCGCCTCCATGGCCGCGCACACCCGGCTGGGCGGGGAGCCGGTCGGCCGGTTCGAGCACGAGGGCCGCGGCTTCACCGTGTGAATCGCCCCGGGTTTGTTAGAGGCTCGTAAGTGCCGTCCCGGCGGGCGCCGGCACGGGGTTCTCATGATGGTAGACGTCCTCGAACTCGACCGGAGGGACCAGCCTGATCTCGCCGTGCGCACGACGATGGTTGAACCAGTCGATGTACTCCGCGACCGCGATCTCCAGGTCCTCGATGGACTTGAATGGCCCCTTGTTCCGGATCAGCTCCGCCTTGAACAGCGAGTTGAACGCCTCCGCGAGGGCATTGTCATACGAGTCCCCCGTCGTGCCGACTGAGGCGACTGCGCCGGCCTGGGCGAGCCGCTGGGTGTATCGCACGGCGACGTACTGGACTCCTTTATCGCTGTGATGCCGTAGCCCGGCCACGTCTTGGCCTGCACGCTGACGCGTCCAGAACGCCATCTCGAGGGCGTCCAGGGCCAGGTCCGTGCGCAGCGACTTCGACAGCTGCCAGCCCAGCACCCGTCGGGAGAACACGTCGATGATGAACGCGGCGTACACCCATCCGCTGAAAGTGCGGCAGTAGGTGATGTCAGCGACCCACAGCTGGTTCGGAGCCGCCGCGGTGAAGTCTCGCTGGACCAGGTCTTGACGCTCATCCGGGCCGCGGCCTGGGACCGTGGTCCTCGGTCCCTTCGCGCGGCTGATCCCGCGCAGGCCTGCGGCTCGCATGAGCCGCTCCACCGTGCACCTGGCCACCTGCAGGCCCTCCCTCCGCAGTTGCGCGTGGACCTTCCGGGCCCCGTAGACCCCGTAGTTGGCCTCATGCACCCGCCGGATTTCCACGAGCACCTGCTCATCGCGCAGGCTGCGCACTGAAGGAGGGCGCGTCTTGGCCGCGTAGTACGTGCTCGGTGCGATCTGTGTGCCTGCCGCGGACAGCGTGGCGCAGATCGGCTCGACACCGAACTCGTGCTTGTGTTCGTCGATGTAGTCCACGATCAGCGCTGTGGGCGTCTCGAGCATCCGCCGCGAAGAAAGCCGACGCCGAGCGCAGGATCGCGTTCGCCCGCCGTAGTTCACGGTTCTCCTTCTCCAGCTCGGCCACCCGGGCGGCTTCGCTGGTCGTGATTCCGGGGCGGTGGCCGTGGTCGATCTCGGTTTGGCGGACCCAGTTGCGCAGCGTCTCGGGATTGATCCCGAGCTGTTCTCCTACGCGGCGGAACGCTCCGGTCCTCGTGGCGGGGTCTTGACGGGCTTCCAGAGTCATCCGCGTGGCGCGTTCGCGGAGCTCGTCGGGGTACTTCCGTGGTGCGGGCATGCTCTGCATCCTTCCGTTGGATCAGAGCCTCCACCAGACCCGGAGCGATTCATCCTCACCGGATGCCGGAAGTGTCCACCGCGTGTCGTGTGAAATCTTGGCTGCATCTCTACAACCGCCCGGACGCCGGCGTCGTCGATCACGTTCAGCACCAGCCCCGGAACGACCGCGGCCCCCATCAGCAGCATCACCCACGCGGTGGAGCCGGCTCCGGCGTCGAACACGTTGCGGCGAGCCCGCTCCGCCTCGACCCGGTGATGCACCCCTCGCAAGGCGAGCATCGCTCCGAGGGCCGTGACGGCCACCAGCGTCAGACCCCACCCCAGTCCCAGGTCCTGCCGCAGCCCCGCGAGCACACCGGCCGAACCCACCAGGGCGGACGCCACACCGATGCGCCACCGCCACTCACGCTCATTCCCCACCCTGCTCACAGCCCCCTTGCTGCCACACGGCCCTCGGCGGTGGAGCGGCAGATGATGCGGTCGTGGCCGGAGGGATCACTCCCGCGTGAGGGACGAAGGGAACTCGGAGGCGAGCATCGCGTAGGTGGCACCATCCACCCAGCCGCGCGTGAGATGCAGAGACTCCTCCTTGAACGTGCCCTCGTGACGCATCCCCACCTTCTCCATGATGCGCAGACTCGGGGCGTTGTCCGCGAAGGCATGAGCCTCCACGCGTCGCACACCCAGATCGTCGAATGTGAAGCCCAGCAGGGCTCGAGCAAGCTCCGTGCCATAGCCCTGCCCCGCCTGGCGCGGATCGATCGTCCAGCCGATCTCGGCCTGGGCGTCCCGGGCTTCCTCCCGCAGGCCGCCCTGACTCCACGCGTCCTGCACCGCGGCCTTCCCGACACCGACGATGACGTCTCCGACCCGCACGGTGAGGCGGTCCCCCGCCGCGAGATAGGACTCTCGCAGCGCGCCCTCACTCTCCGGGCGGCCGGAGGTCCACGACCACACCTGCTCGAGTCGGCAGAAGCCCCACACGGCGGGTGCATCGAGACCCCGGAACGGGGTGAGGGTCAGCCGGCGGGCTCGCAGCGGGAAGCAGACGCCTCGACTCGCGGCGAGCTCCAGGAGAGGGGTGGCCATGACAGACAGGGTACGAACAGAAGTCCTCGAGTCAGCCCCCGGGCAGACCCGTCTCCACACCCTGCGTCGATGCCGGGTCCACGCGGCCGGTCAGGGCCCGTAGACCTCCGGCAGATCCCACCACGGAATCCCCCACCTGCATCGGTGGACGACCGCTTCGACCATCGTGCAGGCCTCCGAGAAGGGTCGGCCCTGCCGGCCCGTGCGGTCTGGGGCAGCGGGGCGATCAGCTCTCATCGGGCGTCGGGGACGACCTGGAACCGGGACATGCCTCCCCGGGTCTCAGCGATCCCTGGATCCATCCTCAGACGCGCCCTAGGTGTAGGAGGGCATGACGTTGTTGACACGTACCGGGGCCAGTGAGGCCGGCGGGAGGGACTGGCGCACGCATAGGTGACAGTCTTCCTCAGGCCGGTTCTGCGGGCATGTGGCCCATGATCACCTCAGCCGTCTCCTCGTACTTCCTCCCCAGGATGGGCACCTTTCAGCTCACCCGCGGCGGCCGGGTGCTCGCCGCGGAGCCGGGCCGCGACGTCTTCGACTGATGGGGGATCGACCGTGCCGGCGCCCTCGTCAGCTAGCGCCCGGCCATGGACGTGAACCAGGCCCTGCCCACGACGATCGAGCGCCTAGAGTGATCCACATCACTCTCGCCTCGACCTCTCGTCCTGAACAGGAGCCTCATGTCCGCCACGTCCACACGTCCGCCCACACCCGGCCCCTCGGGCCGCGCCGTCCGTGAGGGCACGTTCTTCAGTCGCGCCATGCGCCCGCTGAACACGACGATGGAGCGGTTCATCCCGTCCTCGCTCGTGTTCACCATCGTGCTCACGTTCGCGGTGGCAGCCCTGTGCCTGCTGCTCACTCCGGCCGGGCCGGCCGACGTCGTCGTGGGCTGGGGTGACGGCCTGTCCGGGCTGCTGGCGTTCATCACGCAGATGGCGCTGGTGCTCATGCTCGGCCACATCCTGGCGAACACCGGTCCGGTGCGCCGCCTGCTCGCCCGGCTCGCCAGCATCCCCCGCACGCCCCTGGCCGCCTACATCTTCGTGTTCGTGGTGGCGGCAGCGGCCTCCCTCATCACGTGGGGCCTGGGCCTGGTGGTCGGTGCGCTGCTGGCCAAGGAGGTCGCGGCGCAGGCCCGTGAGCGCGGGCTGGCCCTGCACTTCCCGATGCTGGTGGCCGCCAGGTTCTCCGGGTTCGTGGTGTGGCACATGGGGTACTCCGGCTCCGGCCCGCTGACGGCCGCCACCCCCGGTTCGTTCCTCACGGAAAGCCTGGACGGCCGGACGGTCCCGGTCTCGGAGACCACCTTCTCCTGGTGGAACATCACCGCCGCCGTGGTGACCGTGCTCGTCGTGGCCCTGGCCCTGTTCCTCGTCGCCCCGCGCGCCGGGGACCGGATCGTGGAGCTGGAGATCGACGCGCGGGACCAGGACGCCGTGTCCGCACCGGAGATCGAGACGCCGGCGGACCGCCTCGACGCCTCCCGTGTCCCCACGCTCCTCGTCGGCGCCATGCTTGTGGTCTATCTGGTGATGCACTTCGTCGGCGGCGGCACCCTCACCCTGGACATCGTCAACTGGTCCTTCCTCGCGCTGATCCTGCTGCTGGTGCGCAGCCCGCACGAGCTGATCGGCCTCACCCAGTCGGCCGCGTCCAACGTGGGCGAGATCCTGCTGCAGTTTCCCCTCTACGCGGGCATCCTCGGCATGATGACGTCCACCGGCCTGGTGGCGGTGCTCTCGGACGCCTTCGTGGCGATCTCGAACCCGGTGACGTTCGGCCTGCTGGCGTTCCTGGCCGCGGGCCTCGTGAACTTCTTCGTCCCCTCCGGCGGCGGACAGTTCGCCGTGCAGGGCCCGATCATGCTCCAGGCGGGCGACGCGCTCGGCGTGGATCCGGCCATCACCATCATGGCCGTCTCCTACGGCGACCAGTGGACCAACATGATCCAGCCGTTCTGGGCGATCCCCCTTCTGGCGATCGCCGGCCTGAAGATGCGCGACATCCTGGGGTACACCACGGTCGTGCTGCTCGCGTCGGGGCTCGTCTTCGGCGGCACGCTCCTGCTCGTCTCGCTCTGACCGGCCGGCCGATGCGGGCCGGGCCAGGACAGACGAAGGGCCCCGGGATCACCGGGGCCCTTCGCCTGTCATCACTCGCACCTTCATCACTCGCACCTCGATGAAGTGGTTCTACCGTACGAACCGAGCATGGGCGCAGCCGTCATGCAGCCTGGCAGTTGCCTGGCAATGGTCGCCTCAGCCCAGGGCGCCGCCGGACTCGGCCAGGTAGCACGTGCCGCACAGGGATTCGTAGGTCACCTGGACACCGTCGATCGCCACCTGGTCCCCCTCGAACACGAAGTGCTCGGCGCCCGTGGCCGGGTCCACGACCTTGCGCGTGTTGAACACCGCCTTCCGGCCGCACCGGCAGATGGTCTTCAGCTCCTCGAGGGAGTGCGCCAGCTCCAGCAGCCGCGCGGAGCCCGGGAAGGAGCGGGTGCGGAAGTCGGTGCGCAGCCCGTAGGCGATCACGGGGACGCCGTCGAGCACGGCGATGCGCAGCAGGTCGTCCACCTGCGCCGGCTCGAGGAACTGCGCCTCGTCCACGAGCAGACACGCCACGGGCGGGGCCTCCACGTGCCCCACGAGGGCGTCCGGGTCGTCACCGGTGGCGTGCCGGCGGAACAGCTCCCGCACGTCCGCTCCCGCCGGGACGAGGAGGTCCACGGCGCGGGTCACACCGAGGCGGGAGACGACGTCGCCCTCCCCCTTCACGTCCACCTCCGGCTTGGCCAGCAGCACCCGCTGGCCGCGCTCCTCGTAGTTGAAGGCGGCCTGCAGCAGGCCCGTGGACTTGCCGGAGTTCATGGCCCCGTAGCGGAAGTAGAGCTTGGCCACGGCTCCGCTCAGCCCCGGGCGCGGCCCTGGTCGGCCTCGATCTGCTCCTCGGCCGTGGGGTCCGAGTCCCGCAGGAAGGTGCGGATGCGCTCGACCTCCTCGGACTCCCCGATCCCGGCGGCCGCGCGGCCCAACGCGTACAGGGCGCGCAGGAAGCCGCGGTTGGGCTCGTGGGTGTACGGCACCGGGCCGGCGCCGCGCCACCCCGCCCGGCGCAGCGCGTCCAGGCCCCGGTGGTAGCCGACGCGGGCGTACGCATAGGAGTCCACGGTCCGGCCCTCGGCCCACGCGTCCTCCGCCATGAGCGCCCACACCAGGGAGGACTCGGGCGCCACCGGCACGATGTCCTCGGGCAGGTCACCGGCCTCGAGCCGGGCCAGCACCTCCGGCTCCTCCGGCAGGCGCGTGGCCGGCGGCTCCATCAGGTTCTTGCCGATCAGGGACTCGGACATGGGATGCCTCTTCTCCTCGCGGACGATGCGGTCGCGGCCGAGTCTATCGACGGCGCCGGACGCCGGACGGATGGCCGTCCCTGCGTCCAGGACGGTCCGGTACCGTAGGCGCAGCGTCCGTCCGCCGCCCCACGCTCCCGGGGCCGGGCCGCCGATGCCGTCGAAGGAGCCTCCATGACCCACCCCGCGCCCGCCCGCCGCCGTGCCCCGCTGGCCGTCGGCGTCGCCGCCCTCGCCCTCGCCCTGGCCGGCTGCGGCTCGGCCGGCCAGTCCGGTGAGCCCGCCTCGTCGACTGCCGCGGCGCCCAGCGGATCGGCGGCCTCGGCCGCGGCCGGCTCGGCCACGGAGAGCCCCACCGACCCGGCGTCCGCCGCGGCGTCCCGCGTCCGTGAGGCCCGCGCGTCGGAGTCCGCCGAGGGCACCCCGCGCGCCGAGCCGCGTCAGGCGTTCGAGACCGTCGGCCCGGGCATCAAGGACGGCGCCGCCACCGAGGCCTGGAAGAACACGGCCGCGGTCCGCAACGACACCGTCTCCGTGATGGACTGCACGCGCGACGTCCTGGACCAGCGCACCCTGGACGCTGTCGCCACGCACATCCCGGACAGCTCGAACATCGAGATCGTGCAGCTGTTCGCCTCGCAGGACGAGACCCACGAGTTCCTCACCTGCGTCTACAACGGCTACTTCGAGTACAGCCCCGGCATGCCCCTGGCGCAGGTCCATTACCAGCACAACCTGGACGGCTCCCGCCTGGAGTGGTGCCAGGAGGAGCCCGCCGCCGTGGCGGACGAGTACACGTTCGACCCGAAGACCGGCAAGGGGCTGCTCGCCCTGCTGCGCCCCGGCATGGTCGGCGGCCAGGACGGCGCCCCCCTGCTGCCCCAGCGCACCGCGTGGGCCTGCTCCGAGGACGGCAGCGAGATGGTCTCCGTGACCATGGGCTCCATGGAGGGCTTCGGTGACGCCAACGGCGGCCTCACCCAGGTGAAGAATTCGCCGGTCGCACAGAGCACCACCCTCGTCACCGAGACCCGCGACCACCTCGCGGACACCGTGCTGAAGGACGCCGGGGAGTTCCAGGAGGTCATCAAGCTCAGCTCGCCGTTCTTCCTGAACGCGCAGATGGACGAGGAGACCCTGGCCCAGGCCCGGGAGATCCCCACCGGTCGCGTGCCCGACGAGCTGCTGAACAACCAGTCCACGATCGACCGCCCCGAGGGCGCCCCCGGCCCCGTGGCCCCGGGCCAGCCGCCGCGGCCGTTCCAGGGTGCCGCGCGGGAGGCCGCAGAATCCCAGCGGGCCGCGGAGGCGTCCGCCTCGGCGTCGGCCAGCCCGTCACCGACGAAGTCGGCCTCGGCCTCGCCGTCCCCCTCCACGTCCGGGGACTGACACCCGGCACGACGACGGCCGGTCACCTCGTGAGGTGACCGGCCGTCGTCGTGTGACCCGGCGGATCAGGCCTTCGCCGCGGCGTCGTCCTGGCCGGCGAAGTGCCGGCGGTACGCGCCCAGGGTGAGGAACGCCGGGTACTCCGGCGGCAGAGCCGACTCGCAGAACACGCGCACCGCGTCCTCGAACCGGTGGCCCTCGGGCAGCGGGCCGGCGAGGATCCGAGCGTGCTCCTCGCGGATCAGCTGCTCCATCCAGCCGCGGTTGGCGGTCCGCACGCCGCCCTCGGTCAGCTGCACACCGGTGCCGTTGTGGGCCCACTGCCAGATCTGGGACCGGGAGATCTCCGCCGTGGCGGCGTCCTCCATGAGTCCGTGGATCGCGGCGGCGCCGTTCCCCCGCAGCCAGGACTCGATGTAGCGGATCCCGACCTCGATGTTCATCCGCACGCCGGCCTCGGTCACCGAGCCCGTGGTCGCGGCGACGTCGAGCAGGGCGGCCTCGTCCGGCTCCACGTCCTCGCGGCGGCGGGTGCGGATCTGGTTCGGGGCCTCGCCGAGCACGGCGTCGAACTCCTTCCGGGCGACCGGCACGAGGTCCGGGTGCGCCACCCACGAGCCGTCGAAGCCGTCGCCGGCCTCGCGGGCCTTGTCCGCGCGCACCTTCTCCAGCGCGGCGGCGTTGGCCTCCTCGTTCCGGCGGTCCGGGATCACGGCGGACATGCCGCCGATCGCCGAGGCGCCGCGCCGGTGGCAGGCCCGGACCAGCTGCTCGGTGTAGGCCCGCATCATCGGCTGGGTCATGGTCACCTCCGAGCGGTCCGGGAGGACGAACTCGGCCCCGCGGTCCCGGAAGTTCTTGATGATGGAGAAGATGTAGTCCCAGCGGCCGGCGTTCAGGCCAGCGGCGTGGTTGCGCAGCTGGTACAGGATCTCCTCCATCTGGAACGCCGCGGTGATCGTCTCGATCAGCACGGTGGCCCGGATGGTGCCCTGGGGGATGCCCAGCTCGTCCTGCGCCGCCACGAACACGCAGTTCCACAGCCGCGCCTCGAGATGGGACTCGAGCTTGGGCAGGTAGAAGTACGGGCCGTGGCCGCGGCGGATCAGCTCGTCGGCGTTATGGAAGAAGTACAGGCCGAAGTCCACGAGGGCGCCGGCCATCGGCTCGCCGTCCACGCGGATGTGGTCCTCGACGAGGTGCCAGCCGCGCGGGCGGACGATGATGGTCGGCCGGTCCGTGAGCTCGCGCTCGCGCAGCCGGTACTCCTTGCCCTCGGGGGAGGTGAAGTCGATCTGGTCGCGGATCGCGTCGAACAGGTTGACCTGCCCGTCCAGCATCCGGTCCCAGGACGGCGTCGAGGAGTCCTCGAAGTCGGCGAGCCAGCCCGAGGCGCCCGAGTTGAGGGCGTTGATGGTCATCTTCCGATCCACGGGGCCGGTGATCTCCACGCGGCGGTCGTGCAGGCCGGGGGCCAGCGGCGCCACCCGCCAGGAGTCGTCCTCGCGGACCCGGCGGGTGGACCGCAGGTAGTGCGGGTTCCAGCCGTCGGTGATGCGGCGCCGGGTGTACTCCCGCTCCTCGAGCAGCCGCCGGCGGCGGTCCTCGGCCAGCCGGTGCAGGCGGCCGAGGAACGCCAGCGCCTCGTCCGTGAGGATCTCAGCCTGACGCCCGTCGACCGGCCCGTGGACGGTCACCACGGGGGCGGCGCCCTCGGGGATGACGACGGGGATGGCCTGGGTGCTCACGTCATGCGGCAGGGGCGTGTGCTCCCGAGCGTCGTCGGCATGGATCTCGTGCAGGGTGGGGGTCATGGTCTGCGGGCTCATGGGACTGCCTCCTCGCGGTCTCGGCTGAGCGGTTCAGTGGAACTGGCCGGACTCCGTGGAGCCCGCCAGGGCCACCGTGGAGCTGTCCGGGTTGATGGCGGTGGACACGGCGTCGAAGTAGCCGGTGCCGACCTCGCGCTGGTGCTTGGTCGCGGTGTAGCCGCGGGCCTCGTCGGCGAACTCGCGCTCCTGCAGCTCGACGTACGCGGACATCTGGCGCTCGTGGTAGCCCTTGGCCAGGTCGAACATCGAGTGGTTCAGGGCGTGGAAGCCGGCCAGCGTGATGAACTGGAAGGTGTAGCCCATGGCGCCCAGCTCGCGCTGGAACTTGGCGATGGTGTCGTCGTCGAGGTTCTTCTTCCAGTTGAAGGACGGCGAGCAGTTGTAGGCCAGCATCTGGTCCGGGAACTCGGCCTTGACGGCCTCGGCGAACTTCCGGGCCAGCTCGAGGTCCGGGGTGCCGGTCTCCATCCAGATCAGGTCCGCGTGCGGGGCGTAGGCCTTGGCGCGGGCGATGCAGGGCTCGACGCCGTTGCGGACCTTGTAGAAGCCCTCCGCGGTGCGCTCACCGGTGATGAACTCGGCGTCGCGCTCGTCCACGTCCGAGGTGATCAGGGTGGCCGCCTCGGCGTCGGTGCGGGCGATGATCACGCTGGGCACGTCGGCGACGTCGGCGGCCAGGCGGGCGGCGTTGAGCGTGCGGATGTGCTGGCCGGTGGGGATGAGCACCTTGCCGCCGAGGTGGCCGCACTTCTTCTCGGAGGCCAGCTGGTCCTCCCAGTGCACGCCGGAGGCGCCGGCGGTGATCATCGACTTCATGAGCTCGTAGGCGTTGAGCGGGCCGCCGAAGCCGGCCTCGGCGTCGGCCACGATCGGCACGAGCCAGTCCTCGACGCTGCTGACGCCCTCGGCGTGCTCGATCTGGTCCGCGCGCAGCAGGGCGTTGTTGATGCGGCGCACCACCTGCGGCACGGAGTTGGCCGGGTACAGGGACTGGTCCGGGTACGTGTGGCCGGAGAGGTTGGCGTCCGCGGCGACCTGCCAGCCGGAGAGGTAGATGGCGCGCAGCCCGGCCTTGACCTGCTGGACCGCCTGGTTGCCGGTGAGGGCGCCGAGGGCGTTGGTGAACTCACCGCGGGCGTTCTCGTCCTTCAGCTGGGTCCACAGCTTCTCGGCGCCGCGGCGGGCCAGCGTGTGCTCCTCCTGGATCCGGCCGCGGAGACGGACGACGTCCTCGGCGGTGAAGCTGCGCTCGACGCCGGCCCAGCGGGGGTTGTGCTCCCAGTCATGCTGGAGCTGCTCGGCGGAGGCGGGAGTGGAGTGGTGGGGCTGGGTGGTCATGACGTCCTCCTGGGGATCGGTCCGGTTCGGTGAGGGGTTCGGTGCGACGTGTCCGTCGCTGCCGTTGACCTCCACTCTGGCCCCGGACAAGGCCCTCTGGAGCACAAAATCGGTGGAAACTCCGGCCGTTCCTGCCGCTGGGTCAGAACGTGACCGTCCTTGCGCCCCGGTGTGGTCTGGATCACGACAACAGCCCCCCGCTTGTCAAGAATGTGACTTTCTTTCCGTCACACGTGATCTCCTGCCCCGGATCCGTCTACAGTTCCGCGCATGATGACCCGCCCGCTTCCCGAGGACAGCGCGACCGTGGACGCCGTCGCACTGGGCCGCCGAGTCCGGCACCTGCGCAAGCAGGCCGGCCTCACCCTGGACCAGCTCGCGGAGCGCACGGGCGTGAGCGGTTCGCACCTGTCCCTCGTGGAGAACGCCCGCCGCGAGCCGCGGCTCTCGCTGGTCCAGCGGATCGCGGAGGTCCTGGGCGTGCCGGTCGAGGACCTGCTCACCGGCCGGGCCCCCACCCGTCGGGCCGAACTGGAGATCGAGGTCGAACGGTTCGCGCGCTCGGAGCACTACGCCTCCCTCGGCCTGCCGCCGCTGCGCATCGGGCCCCGCACCCCCACCGAGGTCCTCGAGGTGATCGCGGGGCTGGAGGCCGAGCTGCGCCGTCGCCTGGAGGAGCAGGCCGCCACCCCCGAGGAGGCGCGCCGCGCCAACGCCCAGCTGCGCGCCCAGATGCGCGCGGTGGACAACCACTACCCCGACCTCGAGGCCGAGGCGCATCGGCTGCTCGACGCGATCGGCCACACGGGCGGGCCGCTGGGCCTGCATGCGGTCTCGGAGCTGGCCGAGCACCTCGGCTTCACCCTGCGCTTCGTCCCGGACCTGCCGCACTCCACGCGCTCCGTCACGGACCTCAAGCACGGGCGCATCCACATCAGCGGCTCCCGCTCCTCGGACCACGACCGCCGCACCGTGGTGCTCCAGGCCCTCGCCGCCGCCGTCCTGGGCCACGGCGAGCCGCGAGACTACGAGGACTTCCTCGCCCAGCGTGTGGCGGTGAACTACCTGGCGGGCGCGCTGCTCATGCCGCAGCGGGCGGCATCGTCGCTGCTGCGGGCCGCCCAGAAGCGCCGGGACCTCTCCGTGGACGACCTGAAGGACGCGTTCGGCGTCTCCTACGAGGCCGCCGCGCACCGGTTCACCAACCTGGCCACCGTGGACCTGGGCATCCGCTGCCACTTCCAGAAGGTCCACGAGACCGGGGTGATCCACAAGGCCTACGAGAACGACGGGATCGTGTTCCCCGCCGACCACACCGGTGCGATCGAGGGCCAGCAGGCGTGCCGGAAGTGGGGCGCGCGGCAGGCGTTCTCCCGCAACGACCGGTTCCGCGCCCACACGCAGTACACGGACTCGCCCAACGGGACGTTCTGGTGCACCTCGATGATCGAGAACGGCCCCGACGGGCAGTTCGCCCTCTCCGTGGGCACCCCGTTCGAGCATGCCCGGCACTTCCGCGGCGCGGACACCCGCCACCGGGTCACCTCCACCTGCCCCGATCCGCGCTGCTGCCGCCGCCCCGACCCCGAGCTCGAGGCCGCGTGGGGCGGGCACGTGTGGCCCGCGGCCCGCATGCACGCGCACCTCCTGGCGGCCATGCCCACGCAGACCTTCCCCGGTGTGGACGAGCGCGAGGTCTTCGAGTTCCTCCAGGCCCAGGAGGAGCGGGAGGGCTGAGGACGACGCCGGCCCGCACCCTCACGCCAGGGTGCGGGCCGGTGCGGCGGACGGCGGGGTCAGCCGATGCTCTTGCCGGCCGAGTTCAGCTCGGTGCAGGCCTGGACCACGCGGGCGGCCATGGCCTCCTCGGCCTTGGCACCCCACACGCGGGGGTCGTACTGCTTCTTGTCGCCGACCTCGCCGTCGACCTTCAGGACGCCGTCGTAGTTCGCGAACATGTGCCCGGCCACGGGGCGGGTGAACGCGTACTGGGTGTCCGTGTCCACGTTCATCTTCACGACGCCGTACTCCACCGAGTCGGCGATCTCCTGGGCGGCGGAGCCGGAGCCGCCGTGGAACACGAGGTCGAACGGGCGCTCCCTGCCGAACTTCTCGCCCACGGCCTGCTGGATCTCCTGCAGGATCTCCGGACGCAGCTTCACGTTGCCCGGCTTGTAGACGCCGTGCACGTTGCCGAAGGTCAGCGCGGTGAGGTAGCGGCCGTGCTCGCCGAGGCCGAGGGCCTCCACGGTGGCGATGCCGTCCTGGACGGTGGTGTAGAGCTTCTCGTTGATCTCGTGGGCCACGCCGTCCTCCTCGCCGCCCACGACGCCGATCTCCACCTCGAGGATCTGCTTGTTGGCGTGGGTGCGCGCGAGCAGCTCGCGGCCGATCCGCAGGTTCTCCTCGAGGGTCTCGGCGGAGCCGTCCCACATGTGGGAGTTGAAGATCGGGTCGCGCCCGGCCTTCACCTCGGCCTCGGAGGCGTCCAGCAGGGGCAGGACGAAGCCCTCGAGCTTGTCCTGGGGGCAGTGGTCCGTGTGCAGGGCGATGTTCACGGAGTACTTCTTGGCGACCTCGCGCGCGAACGCGGCGAAGGCCAGCGAGCCGGCGACCATGTCCTTCACGGAGGAGCCGGAGAAGTAGGCGGCACCGCCGGTGGAGACCTGGATGATGCCGTCCGAGCCGGCCTCGGCGAAGCCGCGGATGGCGGCGTTCAGGGTCTGGGAGCTGGTGACGTTGATCGCCGGGTAGGCGAAGGCGCCGTTCTTGGCGGCGTCGATCATCTCGGCGTACTTCTCCGGGGATGCGATGGGCATGCTGCAGCTCCTAGGCGTCGTCGACTCGGGCAGGCGGGGGAGCGCGGCGGGCGCGACACCCTCGGGCTCATCCTATCCGCGCGGCCGGACCCGCCCCAGGGCCCCGGGCCCGACGGCGACGCCGACCTGGGCACGGCCCCGTCGCTGGCCTAGGGTGAGCTGCGTCACATCGCATCCGAGAGACCGGAGACCACCATGGCCCCCGCACGCCGCCCCTCCCGCCCCCTCGCCCTGGCCGCCGCCGTGGCCGTCGTCGCCGGGTTCGGCGCGCCGCACGCTGCCCTGGCCCAGGAGTCCGCCCCGGCCCCCGACGCGCCGGAGGTGAGCTCCGCCGCCGAGGACCTCTCGCAGCCGGCCACGACGGCCGAGGACGCCCGCTGGAACGCGGCCCGGGACGCCCTGGCGGCCGCCTCGGCCGACGACCCCTTCTACCTGCCGCCCGCCACCGTGCCCGCGACCCCCGGCGCCCTGATCCGCACCGAGCCCACCGCCTTCTACCTGGACCCGGTGCGGCTGGTGCAGGTGCCGGCGCACGCCACGCGCATCATGTACGCCTCGCAGGACGCCCAGGGCCGACCCATCGCCGTGACCGGCACCGTGCTGACCCCCACCGCCCCGTGGACGGGCGGCGGCGAGCGCCCCGTGATCGGCTACGCGGTGGGGACCCAGGGGGCGGCGGACCGCTGCGCCCCGTCCCGCACCCTCTCCACCGGCGCGCAGTACGAAGGCGTGGGGATCACGTCCCTGCTGAGCCGCGGCCACGCCGTGGTGGTCACCGACTACGAGGGCCTGGGCACCCCGGGCACGCACACCTACATGGTCCGGGAGGCCCAGGCACACGCCGTCCTCGACGCGGTGCGCGCGGCCGCCCAGGTGGCGGGGTCGGGCGTCACCGCGACCGCGCCGGTCGCGCTCGCGGGCTACTCGCAGGGCGGCGGGGCGAGCGCGGCCGCCGCCGAGCTCGCGCCCGACTACGCCCCGGAGCTGGACCTCAAGGGCGCCTACGCGGGCGCCCCGCCGGCCGACCTCGTGCAGGTCGCGGGCCGGATCGACGGCGGCCTCTACGCGGCCTTCCTGCTCTACGCGATGGCAGGGCAGCTCGCCGCGTACGACGTGGACCCGGCCACGCACCTCAACGAGACCGGCCTGGCGGCCCTCACCGGCGCGGCCGAGACCTGCATGGCAGGCAGCCTCGCCTACGCGCACCTCGACTCCGCCACGCTGACCCACACGGGGCAGGACTTCCCTGAGCTCGTCCGCTCCGACGCCGAGCTGGCCGGGATCCTCGCCGAGCAGCGGATCGGCGCGCAGGGCCGCCGTCCCGATGTGCCGGTGATGATCGCGCACTCCGTCACGGACGACGTCATCCCGTACCGCGCCGGCCGCGACCTGGGCCGCCGCTGGTGCGCGGAGGGTGCGCGGGTGCGCTTCGACCCGCTCCTCACCCCGACCCACGTGGGCGGCCACGTGGCCGCGCTGCCGCGGATGGGGGCGTTCCTGGACGCGACCCTCGCCGACCGCTGGACCGCCGACTCGTGCGGGTGGTTCTGAGCCTCGGCTAGCGTCGGGGCCAGGACCGTCCCGCCCACCGAAGGAGCAGTCATGCGCGCCGAGCAGGTCACCGATCCCATCACCTACCACGGCGAGGGCCCCGTCTGGGCCGCCTCGTGGGGCAGCGCCGCCGAGGGCGTGACCGCCGGCGGCGGCCTGCGCTGGGTGGACATGCTCGCCGGGGACGTCCTGTCCCTGCGCGCCGACGGCACGGTGGACCGCACGCACGTCGGCGACGTGGCCGCCGCGCTGCGCCCGCGTGCGGGGGGCGGCGCCGTCGTCGCGGTGGAGCGGGGCTTCGCCCTGATCTCGCCCGAGGGCGCGCTGACGACGCTGCCCGAGCTGTGGGGCGCGGACGCCGGGATCCGCATGAACGAGGGCGGCTGCGACCCGGACGGCCGGTTCCACTGCGGCACCATGGCGTACGCCAAGACCCCCGGCGCCGCGAACCTCTACCGGCTCGCCCCCGGGCCCGACGGCGGCGCCGGCGAGGTGGACGTCGTGCTGACCGGCGCGACGACGTCCAACGGCCTCGAGTGGAGCCCGGACGGCACACGGGCCTACTACAACGACACCCCCACGCGGCAGGTGGCCGTGTTCGACTACTCCCGCGAGGAGGGCCTGACGAACCGCCGCGTGCTCGTGGACGTTCTCGACGGCGAGGGCAAGCCGGACGGACTCACTGTGGACGCCGAGGGCGGGATCTGGGTGGCCGTGATCAGCCACGGGCAGATCCACCGGTACACGCCCGAGGGGGCGCTCGACGAGGTGATCGAGGTGCCCGTGCAGAAGACCACGGCCTGTACCTTCGGCGGCGACGACCTCGGCACCCTCTACATCACCACCTCCTGGGAGAACCTGGAGCGCGGCGAGGACCCGCTGGCCGGGGCCCTGTTCGCCGTCCGTCCGGGGGTGACGGGCCTGCCGGCCCGTCCCTTCGCGGGCTGACGGCGCTCCGCGCCCGATACCGCGCGTCGTCCTGCGTCGTCCTGCGTCGTCCTGCGTCGTCGGCGCGGTCCCGCGTCGTCGGCGCGGTCCTGCGCCGCGAGCCAGACGAATCTGCGGCCCAAAGGCTCCTTTCAGCGCGGAATCGTCTGGCTCGCGCCTGGAATCGTCTGGCTCGCGCCGGACTCAGGGGACGCCGCGTGCTGCCGGATCCACGCGTGCATCGCGATGCCGGCGGCCACGCCCGCGTTGATCGAGCGGGTGGAGCCGTACTGCGCGATGGACAGCACCGCGCTCGACGCCGCGCGCACCTCCGCCGAGAGCCCCGGCCCCTCCTGCCCGAAGACGAGCACGCAGGCGCGCGGGAAGTCGAAGGTCTCCACCGGCACCGACTCGGGGAACAGGTCCACCCCGAGCACGGGCAGCCCCTCCCCCGCCGCCCACTCCGTGAACGCTTCCACCGTCTCGTGGTGGTGCACGTGCAGGTAGCGGTCGGTGACCATGGCGCCGCGCCGGTTCCAGCGGCGCCGCCCGATGATGTGCACCCCGGCGGCGTTGAACGCGTTGGCGGTGCGCACGACGGTGCCGATGTTCAGGTCGTGCTGCCAGTTCTCGATGGCCACGTGGAACGGGTGCCGCCGCGCGTCGAGGTCCGCGACGATCGCCTCGAGGCGCCAATAGCGGTAGCGGTCGAGGACGTTGCGGCGGTCGCCGTGCGCGAGCAGCTCCGGGTCGTAGCGGGGGTCCTCCGGCCACGGGCCGAGCCACGGCCCGACACCGACCTCGCGGGGCGCGGCGCCGTCCTCGGCCGGCGCGGGCTCGCTCAGCGGCCGGCCTCGGACCGGTCGACGGCGGCCCAGGCGGCCCCGGCGGACACGGCGGCCACGGAGAGCACGGCCGGCCACGCACCGATCTTCTTGGCCAGCGGGTGGGAGGCGCCGAAGCCGCCGAGGTACAGGGCGGCCAGGCCTCCGGCGACGGCCGGCCCCCGCGTGGCCAGCCACGTCCGGCCGGCGTACAGGCCGGCGGCGGCCAGCACGACGCCGCCGAGCGGGCGGATGCCGGTCTCCCGGGCGGTCAGGTAGCCGCCGATCAGACCGAACGCGGTGACCGGGGCCGTGGAGACGGCGTGGGCGGGGAGCAGGGTCTTGCCGTCACGGACGACGGGCGGGGCATGGCGCGGAGTCTTCATGGCGCCACCGTAGCGCGCGCATCCTGGAATACGCCGGGGGCCACCGTCGGGGAGAATGTCCGAGTGAGCATGATCGACAACGCCGTGTACGTGGACGGGCGGCGCGTCCACGCCCCCTCCACCCTCGAGGACACCTGGGAGGAGTGCGAGCGCACCGGCGGCATGGCCTGGCTGGGCCTGTACCGCCCGGACGTGGCCGAGCTCCAAGCGGTCGCGGAGGAGCTGCGCCTGCACCCGCTCGCCGTGGAGGACGCCCTCGCCGGGGGCGAGCGCGCCAAGCTGGACCGCTACGGCGAGGACTCGTTCATGGTCCTGCACCCGGCCCGCTACATCGACCGCACCGAGACCGTGGAGTTCGGCGAGCTGGGCGTCTTCACCGGCGAGCACTACGTGGTGACGGTGCGTCACGCGGAGGAGCCGGACCTGGCCGCCGTGCGTCGATCCCTGGAGACGGAGGGCCGCGAGCGCCTCGCGATGGGGCCGTGGCAGGTCACCCTGGAGATCCTGGACCGGGTCGTGGACGACTACTTCCCCGTGGCCGACGGCCTCGAACAGGACATCGAGGAGATCGAGGACCAGGTCTTCGCCGGCGACGGGCACGTCTCCCGGCGCATCTACCAGCTCTCCCGCGAGGTGCTGAACTTCCAGCACGCCATCCGCGCGCTGCCGTCCATCGTGGAGCAGCTCCAGGAGGAGGTGCGCACCCGCCTGCACGAGGACACCCGCCACCTCGACGCCGACGGCCTGCCCCGGCGCGACGACGCCCACGCCTGGGAGGACGAGGAGCTCAGCGATCAGGCGCGCCTCGAGGTGGAGAACCTGCGCCGCCTGCGTGACGTCCACGACCACGCCGTCCAGATCAACGAGCGCGTGACGACCATGCGCCAGATGCTCCACAGCGCCCTCGAGCTGGACTCGACGCTGGCGTCGAAGCGGCTGTCCGAGCAGTCGATCGCCCAGAACGAGCAGGTCAAGCAGATCTCGTCCTGGGCGGCGATCATCTTCGCGCCGCAGCTGGTGGGCTCGGTCTACGGCATGAACTTCGACGACATGCCCGAGCTGCACTGGGCGTTCGGCTATCCGTTCGCCCTGGGACTCATGCTGGCGGTGGCCCTCACGCTGTTCGTGCTGTTCAAGCGCGCGGACTGGCTCTAGGCGGGCGGCGCGCGGGGCAGTCCGAGGCTCAGTCGAGGCCGAGCTCGTCCTTGCCGAACGCGTACAGGTACGGCACGTCCGCCTCCTCGGCCACGCGCTCGGCGGCGCCGGTCGCACGGTCCACGATCACGGCCACGGCCTGGACGTCGCCGCCCGCGTTGCGCACGCCCTCGACGGCGGTCAGCGCGGAGCCGCCCGTCGTCGAGGTGTCCTCCAGCACGACGACGCGGCGCCCGTCCACGCCCGGGCCCTCCACCTGCCGGCCCATGCCGTATGACTTCTGCGCCTTGCGCACCACGAACGCGTCGAGCGCGCGGCCCGCGGCGCCGGCCTGATGCATCATCGCGGTGGCCACGGGGTCGGCGCCCATGGTCAGGCCGCCCACCGCGTCGAACTCGATCCCGTTCTCCTCGAGCAGGCGCAGCATCACGCGGCCGATCAGCGGGGCGGCCTCGTGGTGCAGGGTGACACGACGCAGGTCCACGTAGTAGTCCGCCTCCTTGCCGGAGGACAGGGTCACCCGGCCGTGCACCACGGCGAGCTCCTGGATGAGCTGCTTGAGCCGCTCGCGGTCCTGCTCGGGCGTGGGAACGGTGGGGGTCTGCGCGTCGGTCATGCCGCCCATGCTAGTGCGGGCCCGGCCACCCCTGCCGCTTCCGTCCCGGCCTGGCTAGGCTCGGGCCATGAGCGAGATCCCGCACGACGACGCCCCCGTCCAGCACCCCTCCGGCCTGCCCCTGGCGCACTGGCTCACCCTCACCGAGGGCCTGATCGCGGCGCGCGTGGCCGAGAGCCTCGAGGAGCACGGCCTCACCCGCGCCCAGTGGCAGCTGCTGAACACCCTCACGGTGGCCCCGCAGTCCCGCGCCGAGCTCGAGGCCGGCTTCGAGGAGGAGCAGCGCGGCGCGGTGCCCGGTCAGATGGAGGAGCTGGTCGAGTCCCACTGGGTGACGGTCGAGGGCGACCTCTACACCCTCACCGCCACGGGACGCACCGCGGGCGCCCGCGTGGGCGAGGCGGTCGAGGCCCTGCGTGCCGAGGCGACGGCGGACGTCCCGCGGGACCAGATCGACGACGCCGTCCGCGTCCTGCGCCGCATCGCCCGCAACCTGGGGCACCCGGACGCGTGAGCCGCCGTCGCCGACCGCCCCTGTCCCCGTGCGCGGGGCCGGTCCTACGCTGACCGGCATGCGTGAACTCCAGCAGCGGATCATCGCCCAGCAGGGCGTCCTCCCCGAGATCGACCCGGCGGCCGAAGTCGAACGGCGCGTGGCCTTCCTCGTCGACTACCTCGCGGCCACGGGTGCGTCCGGCTTCGTCCTGGGCATCTCCGGCGGCGTGGACTCCTCCGTGGGCGGCCGGCTGGCCCAGCTCGCCGTCGAGCGTCGCCGCGCCCAGCTCGGCGTCACGGACGCCGTCGCCCTGGGCGGCCCCGGCACCACCCCGCCGGGTGAGGCGGGGGTGGGCGCCGACGTCGTGCCCTCCCGCGAGAACCCCCGGTTCACCGCCGTGCGCCTGCCCTACAAGGTGCAGCACGACGAGGCGGATGCCCGGGCGGCCATGGACTTCGTGGGCGCGGATCAGGACGTCACCCTGAACATCGCGGAGCCCGTGCAGGGTCTGGCCGCCGCCTTCGCCGAGGCCGTGGGGGAGCCGATCTCGGACTACAACCAGGGCAACGTGAAGGCCCGCATCCGCATGACGGCCCAGTACGCGGTGGCCGGCGCCCACGGGCAGCTGGTGATCGGCACGGACCACGCGGCCGAGGCTGTCACCGGGTTCTACACGAAGTTCGGCGACGGCGGCGCGGACGTCCTGCCGCTGGCCGGCCTGAACAAGCGGCAGGTGCGGGCGCTGGGCCGCGAGCTCGGCGCCCCCGAGCCCCTGTGGAACAAGGTGCCCACCGCGGACCTGCTGGACGGCACGCCGGGCCAGACGGACGAGGCCGAACTCGGGATGACGTACGAGGACATCGACGACTACCTCGAGGGCAAGGACGTCCCCACCGAGGTCGCGGAGAAGCTCGAGGGCATCTGGCTCCGCAGCCGCCACAAGCGCACCATGCCGGTGACGATCCACGACGACTGGTGGCGCTGAGGCGCCGATCCCACGGTGTCCGCGCCCTTCGATAGCCTGGCCGGGTGAAGATCGCCACCTGGAACGTCAACTCCCTCCGTGCCCGCGCCGACCGCGTCGAGGCCTTCCTCGAGCGCCATGACATCGACGTCCTGGCCATCCAGGAGACCAAGTGCCGGGACGAGAACTTCCCCTGGGAGCTCTTCGAGCGCGCCGGCTACGAGGTGGTGCACAACGGCACCTCGCAGTGGAACGGCGTGGCCATCGCCTCCCGCGTCGGCCTGAGCGACGTGCAGCGCGGCTTCCCCGGACAGCCGCACTTCGGCAAGGGCGGTGTGGACCCGCAGGAGGAGTCCCGCGCCATCGGGGCGACCGTGGGCGCCGAGACTGCCGACGGCGTCGCCCCGGTGCGCCTGTGGAGCCTGTACGTGCCCAACGGGCGCGGCCTGGAGGACGAGCACATGGGCTACAAGCTCGAGTGGCTGCGCGTGCTCCAGGAGCACGCGGCCGCTCGCCTCGCCGAGGACCCGGACACCCGGCTCGCCCTGGCCGGCGACTGGAACATCGCTCCGCAGGACGAGGACGTGTGGGACATCGAGCTGTTCCAGCGCGAGGGCTACACGCACGTCTCCCCGCCCGAGCGCGCGGCGTTCCACGCGTTCGAAGACGCCGGGCTGGTGGACGTGGTGCGCCCGCGCCACCCCGGCCCCGGCGTGTACACGTACTGGGACTACACGGGTCTGGCCTTCCCCAAGAAGAAGGGCATGCGCATCGACTTCCAGTTGTGCTCCCCCGCCCTCGCACAGACGGTCACGGACGCCTGGATCGACCGCGAGGAGCGCAAGGGCAAGGGCGCCTCGGACCACGCGCCCGTGGTCGTCGAGCTGGGCTGAACCACGGACGAACCTGCGATGACCCACGACGACGACGGCCCGCCCCCGGGTGTCGCGCGCGGCACCGCGCACCTGCGCGTCTTCCAGCCGCTGGCCGCGTTCCCGGACGCGGTCCAGGCGCGACTGATCGCCGGCGGCCACCGCACGCGCGCCGAGGTGGAGGCCGAGGCGGCCGAACGGGCCCGGCGCCGCCTGGCCCGGCCCGTGGCCGACCCGTTCCCGGAGCCCGGCGAGGACGACCTGGTGCGGGTCCTCCAGGACGAGCACCGCTCCGCCTTCTACTGCCCGGACGAGCGGGGCCTGCGCGCCGAGATGGCCGCGGCCATGCTCGAGGAGACCATGCTGCCGCGGCTGCACGAGGCCGCCATCCCGCCGGCGGCGCGGGCCATGAACCGCGGCCGCGCCCTCGTGGCGCTCGAGGAGGAGTGGGGCCTCTCCCCCGACCCGGACGCGGCGGGCGAGGACCCGCAGGACGAGGACGGTGCGCCGGACCACCACCGCGTGCAGACGCGCACGGCCACATGGGGTGTGCCGCACGGCTGGCTCATGGTGTTCGACCCCGAGGAGCCCGTGCAGCGCCTCGTGGACGGGGAGCGCACGGCGTACCGGCGCGCCCCGATCGTGGCCGCCCGGGAGCGGGCCGGGCACGCGGCGGCGGTGCTCGCGCGGCACGCCCCGGATGCGGAGCTGATCGGTGAGCTCACGGTGATGGTGGAGTGGCTCGGCGCGTTCCACCCCGACTCGTGGGCCGAGCTGGACTACGGCGGCCTCACGCGGCACGTGTGGCCGGACGACTCCGTCTTCGACCTGTGGACGCTCATCGACGCCCTCGAGGAGGGTGACGAGGCGACCGCCGGCGTCGCGCAGGAGCGGCTGAACCGCCGCTGGGCCGCCGTCGGGATGCTGGCCCGGCTGACCTGAGCCGGCCGTTGCGTCCGACCGCGCCGGGCGCCCGAGACGCACACCACGCCGCCGACGCCGCTCACGCGGGGCGCGCACTCCGGCGTCGGGCCTAGGGTGGATCCCATGACCACGCAGCACCTGAGCACCCCGCCCTCGGAAGCCCGGAACCGGCCCGTCACGCCATGGTGGGTGGACGCCGTGATCTACCAGGTGTATCCGCGCTCCTTCGCGGACGCGGACGGGGACGGCATGGGCGACCTGCGCGGCGTCACCTCGCGCCTCGACTACCTGGCCCAGCTCGGCGTGGACGCGATCTGGCTCTCGCCCTTCTACCTCTCCCCGCAGCACGACGCCGGCTACGACGTCGCGGACTACCGCGCCGTGGACCCGCGGTTCGGCACGCTCGCGGACGCGGACGAGATGATCGCCGCCGCGCACGAGGCCGGCATCCGCGTGGTCGTGGACCTCGTGCCGAACCACACCTCGTCCGAGCACGCGTGGTTCCAGGCCGCCCTGGCCGCCGGCCCCGGCTCCCCCGAGCGCGCCCGCTACCACTTCGCCGAGGGCCGCGGCGAGCACGGCGAGCTGCCCCCCAACAACTGGGAGTCCACGTTCGGCGGCGGGGCCTGGACCCGCGTGACCGAGGCGGACGGCACCCCGGGCCAGTGGTACCTGCACCTGTTCGACACCACGCAGCCGGACCTGAACTGGGAGAACGAGGAGGTGCGCGAGGAGTTCCGCTCCATCCTGCGGTTCTGGCTGGACCGCGGCGTGGACGGCTTCCGGGTGGACGTGGCCCACGGGCTCATCAAGCAGCCCGGCTACCCGGACACCGAGCACTCCCGCATGGGCATGGTCACGGACGCGGGCGAGGACGCCGACCCCACGTTCGACCCGGACACCTTCGAGCCGCTCACCCCGTTCATGGACCAGGACCGCGTCCACGAGGTCTACCGGGACTGGCGGCGGGTCCTGGACTCCTACGACCACGAGCCGATGATGGTGGCCGAGGCGTGGGTGGCCCCGCTCTCGCGCATGTTCCGGTACGTCCGCCCCGGCGAGATGCACCAGACCTTCAACTTCACCTACCTCATGGCCGGCTGGGACGCCGCCTCGCTGACCCACGCGATCGACCGGTCCTTCGAGCAGGCCGGACGGGTCGGCGCACCGAACACCTGGGTGCTCTCGAACCACGACACGGTGCGCCACGCCTCCCGCTACGGCCTCGCGGACCCGAGCTCCTACCCCGCCGGCATCACGGCCGAGGACGAGCAGCCGGACGAGGCGGTCGGTCGCCGTCGGGCCCGCGCGGCCGCGATGGTGGAGCTGGGCCTGCCCGGCTCCGCGTACATCTACCAGGGCGACGAGCTGGGCCTGCCCGAGCACACCACCCTGGCCGCCGAGCACCGCCAGGACCCGTACTTCTTCCGCACGGACGGCAAGGAGCCCGGCCGCGACGGCAGCCGCATCCCGCTGCCGTGGGCCGCGGACGAGCCGTCCTACGGCTTCTCGACCCCCGCGGACGACGACGGCCCCGCGCCCGCCGCCGAGGGCGTCGCCGCACCGTGGCTGCCCCAGCCCGCGTCCTTCCGGGCGCTGGCGGCGGACCGGCAGGTCGGCGTCGAGGGCTCCGTGTTCGAGCTGTACCGGCGTCTGCTGCAGATCCGCGGCGAGCTCGACCTGGGCACGGGCACGTTCGCGTGGTCCGAGCACCACGACCCCGCACGCGGCGTGCTGGCGTTCACGGTCACCTCGGGCGGTGGCCGGCACCTGGGCTCGGGCGAGCCGATCCCGGCGCGCACCGTGCTCGTGATGGCGAACCTGTCGACCGATCCCGTCGATCTGCCCGCGGGCCATTCCCGGGCCCTGTTCTCCCTCGAGGAGGCGGAGGCCGTGCAGGACGGGCGGCTCGCGCACGATGCCGCCGCGTGGCTGCTCATGGACTGAGCCGGACGCGCCCCGGGACCCGCCGGGGCGCCACAGACCTTCCGCGGGGAATCGGCGGTGGCTGAGGTCACATCATCCGGCCAGGCCGGACGAACGCGGCGTAACGTCCACGATGACTCGCATCACACCGGACAAAGTGGCATGAACCCTGTGTCACGAGTCACCATGGCGTGTCCTGATCCACCCCCCTTCGAGCGGAGACTTCACGTGAGCACCTCCCCCTCCGGCTCCCGCGTCGCCGAGCCCGGCGCGGCCACCGCGGATCGCGGGCAGCTGCACCGCGGCCTGAGCCAGCGGCACATCATGTTCATCGCCCTGGGCACGGCGGTGGGCACCGGCCTCTTCTACGGCTCGGCCGGCGGCATCCAGGCCGCCGGGCCGGGCGTGATCCTGTCCTTCCTCGTCGCCGGCGCCGCCGTGTTCCTCGTGATGCGCGCCCTCGGGGAGATGACGCTCCGTGAGCCCGTCTCCGGGTCCTTCGCCGCCTACGCCTCCCGTTATCTGGGCCCCTTCGCCGGCTACGTGACCGGCTGGACCTTCGTCTTCGAGCTGGCCGTCGTGATCGTCGCGGACACCGCCGCCATCACCACGTACATGGCGTTCTGGTTCCCGGGGGTCCCGGCCTGGGCCTGGGTCGCGGCCACGATCCTCGTGGTCGGCCTGATCAACTTCACGCACGTCGGCAACTTCGGTGAGGCCGAGTTCTGGCTGACGCTCGTGAAGGTCGGGGCCATCGTGGCGATGATCTTCGGCGGTGTGATCCTGCTCTTCACCGGCGCCTCCACCGCGGACGGCACCCAGGCCAGCCTGGCGAACCTCGTGGACCACGGCGGATTCCTGCCGCACGGCATCCTGGGCGTGCTGACCGCGCTCACCATCGTGACCTTCTCCTTCGGCGGCATCGAGACCCTCGGCGTGGCCGCGGGCGAGGCCAAGAACCCGGAGAAGGTGCTGCCCAAGGCCATCAACACGGTGCCGATCCGCATCCTGTTGTTCTACGTGCTGACGATGGCGGTCATCATGGCCCTCGTCCCCTGGAACCAGGTGGACGGCAAGGCCAGCCCGTTCGTGCAGATCTTCGAGGGCCTCGGCGTCCCCTTCGCCCCGCACCTGCTGAACTTCGTGGTGCTCACGGCCGCCGTCTCCGCGATCAACGCCTGCATCTACGCGTCCGGTCGCCTGCTCTACTCGATGGCCCACGACGGCCAGGCACCCCGGGCCTTCACCCACACCAACCGCGGCGGCGTGCCGTGGCTGTCCGTGGCCGTGATGCTGGGCGTGATGGTGCTCGGCGCGGTGCTGATCACCGTGGACCCGAACGCCTTCAGCCTGGTGGCCGGCGTCGCCTCGTTCGCCGTGGTGCTGACCTGGGCCATGATCTTCCTGTCCCACCGCGCCATGCGCAGGCGCGTCGCGGAGCAGGGCGCGGAGCCGTCCCCCTTCCCCATGCCGCTGGGCGACGTCGGCACCTACCTGGGCCTGGCGTTCGTGGCCACCGTGGTGATCACCATGGCCACCATCCCGGATTCGCGCCAGGCGCTCATCATCGGCCTCGTCTGGGTCGCCGTCCTGACCCTCGCCTGGTTCGTCACGGGCACCCGCGCGTCGGCCGCGGCCCACAACCGCACCGGCACCCTGCCGGTGGTCCGCACCCGCCAGTCCCACGAGGACTGACCCCCCGGACGAGAACGGCCCCTGTCCCGCGCGGGACAGGGGCCGTTCTCGTCGGGGCCGGGAGGGCGCCCGGGGCCGGAGGTCAGTGCTCGTCGCGGCGCAGCCGGGTGCGGCGAGGCCCCTCCGAGGCCGGGACGCCGGCGGCCGCATCGGCGATCCGCTGCCGGTGGTCCCGGCTGAGCGAGGCCCACCACTGCGAGGCCGCCACGGGGCCGGCGTCGACCACCTCGTCGTCGTCGGACTCGAGGCCCAGGCGGTCCTTGATGGAGGCCAGCATGGCCTGGCGGCGCACCGCCTCCACCCGCGCCACGGAGTAGCCGAGCGAGCGGAACGTGGCCAGGCAGATCAGCAGCATCATCACGGAGAACGGCAGGCCGATGGTGATGGCCAGGACCTGGATCGCGGACAGGCCGCCGGCGGCCAGCAGGGCCGCGGCCATGAGCGAGGTGGCGATGGCGAAGAAGATCTTCACCGTGGCCTTCGGGTTCACGTCGCCGCCGGTGGCGAGCATGCCCATCACGAGCGAGCCCGAGTCGGCGGAGGTGATGAAGAAGATGCCCGAGAGGATGATGGCGCCGACCACGAGCATCGTGCCCGCGGGCAGCTGCTCGAGCACCTGGAACAGTGCGGTGTTGGAGTCGATGGCGCCGTCCGCGCCCACCACGGAGGTGTATCCGGCGGGGCGGGTGGTCTCGAGGAAGACGGCGGTGCCGCCCAGGATGCCGAACCAGACCACGCAGACCAGGGTGGGCACCAGCAGCACGCCGGCGATGAACTCGCGCACGGTGCGGCCGCGCGAGATGCGGGCGATGAAGATGCCGACGAACGGCGTCCAGGACATCCACCAGCCCCAGTAGTACGCGCTCCAGCCGGCCTGCCACGCGTCGCCCTCGGCGCCGTAGAACGCGGAGACGTTGAGCGAGTTCGCGAAGAAGTACTGCATGTACGAGCCGAGGGACTGCACCATCTCCTTGAACAGGAACGCGGTGGGCCCCACGATCGCGATGAACAGCAGCAGGCCGGCGGCCAGGATCAGGTTGATGTTGGACAGCCACTTCATGCCGCGCTCCACGCCGGAGACCACGGTGTAGAGCACCACGCAGGTGACCGCGCCGATCATGGCGTACTCGAGCCAGGGGCTGTCCTCGGGCACGATGCCCAGCGCGCGCAGGCCCGCGGACATCTGGGTGACGCCGAGGCCCAGCGAGGTGGCCACGCCGAAGACGGTGCCGATGAGGGCGATGTTGTCGATCAGGTGGCCCCAGCCGCCGCGCACGCGGCGCTCGCCGATCAGCGGCTCGAAGGCCCAGCGCAGCGCGAGGGGACGGCCACGCCGGTGGATGGCCAGCGCGACCGCTACGCCGACCACCGCGTAGATCGCCCAGGGCTGCAGGCCCCAGTGCAGGAACGTGGTGGCCAGCGCCGACTGGGCGGCCTCTGCCTGGGTGGGGTTGGCGGCCGCCAGGTCGGGCCGCGGCGAGGTGAAGTGCATGAGCGGCTCGGTCATGCCGAAGAACACGAGGCCGATGCCCATGCCCGCCGCGAAGAGCAGGGAGAACCAGGACAGCGTGGTGAACTCGGGCTTCTCATCGGGCTTGCCCAGCGTGATCTCGCCCTTGCGGGAGAACGCGAGGTAGCCGCAGAACAGCACGAAGAACAGGGCGACGAGGGCGTACCACCACGAGAAGTTCGTGATGATGGCCTGCTGGACCAGGCCGATGCCCACGGTCATCTGCTCGGGGGCGAGTAGCGTGGCCACCACGAAGGAGAGCACGATGACCGCCGAGGGCCAGAACACCCACGGCAGCAGGACGCGGTCACGGGCGGCCGCGGCGGAGGTGTCTGGGGTGACGCCGGCGTCCGGGTCGGTCGCCGGGGACGGATGGTACCCGGGTCGCTCGGGACTCCTGGGCTCGGTCGAGGGCGGTGTCGAATCGCTCATCCTCCCGACCCTACGTGGTCCCGCCTGCCGCCTCCCTGCCTGAGACGCGGCCGAGTGGACGGTCTCACCCGGTGGGGTGACCGCGCCCACGGTCCCGGCGCAGGCGCCCCCTGGTGAGGCGTGGGCGGCCTCACTAGGGTGTGGGACACCACGACGACGGCGGCGCCGGACGGGCCCGCCCGTGAGAGGAAGGACCCGCACCATGACCGACGTCCCCTTCGAGGACCGCGAGGACGAACGAGAGCTCGAGACGGACCTGCTCGCCGATCCCAACGCCGCCGGCGACCCGGAGCCGGAGGACGGCCGCGACGGCCAGCCCGTGCGCGGCGGCTCGGACGACCCGCAGCACTGGGCCGGGGAGGGACGTGCCCCGGACTCCCTGCGCAATGCGGAGTCCGCCGCCATGCACATCGAGGAGGACGCCCAGGACCGCACGCGTGCAGACGAGGGCGACGTCGAGATCCTGTGAACGCCCCTCAGCCCCGGTCGGGGACGAGGCCGGTGCGCAGGAGGGTGAGTGCCGCGTCCTGCCCGAGGAGCGGCTGACGCATCTCGGCGCGGAGGTAGTCGAGCATCGCCGCGGCCAGCGCCGGCTCTTCGGAGGCGATCGCGTCCGTCGCGATCGCGACGTGGAAGTCGAGGGCGAACGCGGCCGTGGCGGTCTCGGCGATGCAGCCGTGGGTGGACACACCGCACAGCAGGAGCCGATCAACCCCGCGGCCCCGCAGCTCGGCCGCCAGTCCGGTGCCGTGGAAGGCGGAGTCCCGGGTCTTCACGACCTCGACGGCGTCCGGGGCGGCCGCCGCGACCCCGTTGAGCAGAGCGGCCTGCCGGGTGCCCGGGAAGGCGAAGCCCTCGCCGTCGGCCAGCATGTTCAACGTCCACGTGGAGCGGTCCCGCGCGTGCTCGGTCCGCACCAGGAAGACGGGACGGCCGGCCTCGTGCGCGGCCCGGAGCAGTTCCACGACCGCCGCCGTCAGCTCGGCCTGACGGGCGGCCAGCGCGGGATGCTCGAAGTAGCTGTGCTGGACGTCGATCACCACGAGCGCGGTCTCGCCGCCGGTCGCGCGGGGGGAGTGGGAATCGGGCATCGACCCAGTGTGCCCACCGCGTCGCCGCCTGTCAGCGGCCCGTCGTCCCGGACGACGAAGGCCCCCCGCGTCTGTGGGGGGCCTTCTCGAAGTGGTGGCTCCGACCGGCGTCGATCCGGTGACCTTACGATTTTCAGTCGTACGCTCTACCAACTGAGCTACAGAGCCCGGCGACCTTCGTCACCAGGACCATGCGTCACCGGACTCCGTTTCCGAATGCCGGTGATCGGACGATCCGAGCGACCCTGACGGGACTTGAACCCGCGACCTCCGCCGTGACAGGGCGGCGCGCTAACCAACTGCGCTACAGGGCCATGTTCTGTTGTTCTCGCTGCTTTCGCAACGAGTGGAAACTCTAGCAGAGCCTCCGAGCGTCGTGCAAATTCACGCTCCACGTGCCGTTCCGGCCGCCGAGGGCGGCCGTTCTGCGTACCCCCAACGGGATTCGAACCCGTGTCGCCGCCGTGAAAGGGCGGTGTCCTAGGCCTCTAGACGATAGGGGCAGGTCCGGTGTCGAGATTCCCGAGGTGGACCCTGGGAGTCTATGGTGGCCGCACACCCTCCGGCAAGTCCGGCCGCCGGCCGGCCGCCCTCCGCACCGCGGAGCCCCGCACCCCCAGGAGCCGCCGTGGACCACCGTCCGTCGCCCGAGCAGCCCGCCGCCACGTGGATGAGCGAGCAGGAGTTCGACGACGCCGTCTCCGCGGCCCTCACCCGCATCCCGGACGAGCTGGCACGGCTGCTGACGAACGTCGTCGTGGTGGTGGAGGACGAGTACGAGCCGCAGCGCTGGGAGGACCCGGCCACCGAGCTGTTCGGCCTCTACGAGGGCGTGCCGCTGACCGAGCGCGCCGAGTTCGCGTGGCAGATGCCGGACCGGATCGTGGTGTTCCGCGGCCCGCTCACCCGCCACTGCACCTCCCGCGCCGAGCTCGAGGACGAGATCACCGTCACCGTCATGCACGAGGTGGGGCATTTCTTCGGCATCTCCGAGGAGCGTCTCCACGAGCTCGGCTGGGGCTGAGCGCCGGTCAGGACTCCGGCTGGTCGTGGACCGGGCCGAACGAGGCGCGGCGGCCGAGGCGGACGTCCTCGCGGAACGGGACGACGAGCACCGGGCCCTTGGCGTGGTCCGCGACGCCGCGGCTGGTGGAGCCGACGATCGCACCGGCGAAGCCGCCCAGGCCGCGCGTGCCCACCACGGTGAGGCGGGCGGTGGCGGTCTGGTCCACCAACACGTCCACGGGGGTGCCGTCCACGAGCTCGGTGAGGACCTCGAGGCCGGGGAACTCGGAGCTGATCCACGCGGCGCCGGCGTCGAGACGCTCGCGCAGCTCCCGCTCGCGGGCCTCCTCGTCCAGGCTGACGGCCAGCCACGCGGCGTTCGCGCCCAGGGGCGGGACGGCGCACACGAGCTTCAGCGGGGCCTGGCGGAGGCGGGCCTCCTCGGCGGCCTCGAGAGCGGCGGCACGGCCCTGCTCGGAACCGTCGACGCCCACCACGACGGCGGTCCTGTCCCCCGCGCGGCTGGCCTCGACCCCGGCGGGGATGAGGGCCACCGGGCAGTGCGCGTGGCCGGGCAGCGCGGCGGCCACCGAGCCGAGCAGGCGACCCATGAAGCCGCCGCGGCCGCGCGCGCCCGAGACGAGCAGGGAGGCGTCGGCGGAGAGCTCCACGAGGACGCCGGCCGCGTCGCCGATCTCCACGCGCAGCTCCGGACGCACCCCATCGGCGTCGAGCTTGCCGGCGACCTCCTCCAGGAGGGCCTGCACGCCCTCGCGGAGGCGGGAGTCGTCCAGGACGGCGCCGCCGGCGTCCGCGCCGTAGCCCCAGTACGCGGGGATCGAGTAGGCGGTGACGAGGGTCAGCGGCTCGCCGCGCAGGCCGGCCTCGCGCTGGGCCCAGCGGGCGGCGGAGACGGACTGGTCGGAGCCGTCCACACCCACCAGGACGCCGAGCGGTGCGTCCTCACGGCGGGGGGCGGCGGGCTGGGTCTGGGCGGACATGGCGACCTCCTCGAGTCGGACTCGACGGGCCCCGGGCGGACCCGGCCGAGTGCCTCCAGTCTACGCCTCGGGGCCCGGGACGAGTCCCGTGATCCCGGGCGCGACGCCCGCGGGGAAGCCGCGTGGATCCTCCGCGAGCCGGGCCGGGAAGGCGTCCATGCGCAGGGCGCGGGCCAGGCGGTCGCGGGGGTCGGCGCCGGGTGGGGCATCCGCGGTGGGGCGGGCCACGGGGGCGTTCGAGGCCGCCACGATGACGTTGCCGCGGCGCCGCCCCTTGAGCATGGGCGGATCCGCGATCACCTCGACGTGCTCGAACGCGGCGACGACGGCGGCCACGTCCGCCCGCACCGACGTCAGGTCCGGCCCGCCGCCCACGTTGAGCACGTACAGCCCGCCCGGGGCGAGGACCCGCGCGGCGGCGCGGGCCGCGTCCAGGCCGGTGAGGCCCGGCGGGGTGATGTGGCGGGCGCCGGTCAGGTCCGTGGGGTCCGGGGCGAAGACGTCGCGGATGATCAGGTCGCGGCTGGCCGGGTGGGCCGTGGCCAGGACCTCGGCGGCGTCGGCCACGCGGATGCGCAGGGCCGGGGCGCGGGGCAGGCCGAAGCGCTCGCGGGCGAGGGCGGCCAGGCCGGCGTCGATCTCCACCGCGGTCTGGTGGGAGCCCGGGTACGCGTGGTCCACCCAGCGGGCGAGCGCGCAGCCCGCGCCGCCCAGGTGCAGGGCCCGCAGCGGCGTGGGCTCCGGCCAGTGCGCCCGGACGGCCGCGGCAGCCCAGCGCATGTACTCGAAGGCCATGCGCTCGGGGCGCTCGGGGTCCAGCGGGGAGGACTCGACGCCGTTGACGTAGAGGATGAACGCGCCCGGCTCGAAGGCGTCCTCACGGATCTCGGCGGTGCCGTGGGTGATCGCGTGGACGCCCGGCTCGATCCCAGCGGGGCCGGCGGATCCTCCCGCGACCCGGCCCCGGCGCGCCGACGACCGGCGGCTCACGCCGCACCGCCGTCGTGCGGGAGACGGCGCACCATCAGCTGTTCGTGCAGGCCGGCCCACGGGCCGGTCATCGGCTCCGGCGCCCCCACGGCCGCGAACCCGTGCTTGGCGTAGAACGCCACGGCCCGCGGATTCTCGGCGAGGACGCGCAGCATCGCGGGGCGGTCCCCGACGACGGCGTCCAGCAGGCGCGCTCCCAGGCCGGTCCCGTACGCCTCGGCCAGGACGTAGAGCACCATGAGCTCCACCTCGGGCAGGTCGGCGGGCGATGCGGCCGCGTCGTCCGCACCCGTCCGGCCCGTCTCCGCCGCCGAGCGACGCGGGCCCGCGAGCGCCACGCCGAGCAGCCGGCCGCCGTCGTCGGCGACCCAGAGGTCCCGGTCCGATCCGATCAGCGCGGTCCACGCGGGCACGTCCTCCGGGATCCGGGCCTCGACCGCGTCCAGGTACGCGGACGGCAGGAGCGCGCCGTAGGCCTCCCGCCACGACCGCGCCTTGACGCGCAGCAGCGCCTCGACGTCCCCGGGGGCGGCGGGGCGCACGGTCACGGACTCAGGCACGGACTGCTCCTCTGGGCCGCCGGCGCGGCGACCATTTCTCGAACGAAAGCGTCTCGACACGCCGCCGTTTCTCGAACGAAAGCGTCCGGGGGTCACCCGGCGTCGCCGTCGCGCGGGGCCGGGGCGGCGCGCCGTTCCTCATCCTCGGCGAGGGCCGACTCGAGGCGCTCGAGCTTGCCGTCCAGCTCGCCGGTGTGGCCGGGGCGGATGTCCGCCTTCAGCACGAGCGAGACGCGGGAGCCGTACGGGGACACGGCGTCCACGGCGGCACGCACGACCTCCATCACCTCGTCCCAGTCCCCCTCGATCTCGGTGAACATCGAGGAGGTGCGGTGCGGCAGGCCGGAGGCGCGCACCACGGCGACGGCGGCCGCGACCGCCCGGTGCACGGACGCGGTGTCCGCGTCACCGGGCAGGTGCTCGGCGTCGGCGGGCTGGCCGGAGGGGGCGACGGAGAAGGCGACGATCATGGCACCAGTGTGCCTCGCTCCCGCCGCCGGCTCACCCCCCGAGCACCGGCTGCAGGGCCTTGAGCAGCTCGTTCACGCCGATCGCCACGAACACGGCCGCGGTCAGGCCCAGCAGGGTGTTGCGGACCCAGCCGTTGCGGAACTGCCGCGGCACGTCCTTCGTGTTGTTGAGGAACAGCAGGGTCACGGCCAGGAACGGCATGAACAGGGCGCCGAGCGTGCCGTAGAGCAGGATCAGGAAGATCGGCCGGTCCAGGAACAGCAGCGCCATGGGCGGCAGGGTCAGCCACAGCAGGAAGAAGCGGCCGGGCTTCGAGGACAGCGACGGCGCGTCGTCCTGGTCCAGCTCCTCGGCGGGCCGGCGGAAGTTCGTCCAGAAGTCCGCGAACATCAGCGAGACGCCGTGCCACACGCCCAGCAGGGAGGAGAAGGACGCGGCGAAGAATCCGACGAGGAACACCGTGGACCACGCCGAGCCGTAGCGCTCGGCCAGCACGTCGCCGACGTCGAGCAGGCCCTTGTCACCCGAGGAGATCGCCAACCCCGCCGAGTGCAGCAGCTCGACGCCCATGATCATGGTGGCGATCACGAAGATGCCCGTGAGGATGTACGAGGTCGCGTTGTCGAACCGCATGACCTTCAGGTACTTCGGGACGTTCCAGCCCTTCTCGCGCAGCCAGTAGCCGTAGGCGGCGAGCGTGATGGTGCCGCCGACGCCGCCGGCGAGGCCGAGCACGTAGAACATGACGTCCGGGTCGCCGGAGGGCAGCTGCGGCACGAGACCGGCCAGGATCGCGCCCAGGTTCGGGGCTGTCAGGGCCGCGGAGAGCAGCACGGTCACGAACATGACGCCGATCAGCACCGTCATGAGCCACTCGATGAGGCGGTACCTGTCCAGCCAGACCAGCCCCAGGCCGATCAGGCCCGCGGCGATCGCGAACACCTTGCTGTCCACCCCGGGGAACAGCGCCGCGAGCGGCAGGGCGGTGGAGGACATCGCCGTCGCCCCGTACACGATGCCCCAGATGAGGATGTACGGGCCGAAGTACCAGGACGTCCAGGCCCCGAGGGTGCGCCAGCCCTGGAAGATCGTCTTGCCGGTGGAGAGGTAGTAGCGGCCCACGCCCTCCACGAGCACGATCTTGAAGATCACGCCCAGCACCACGGCCCACAGCAGCATGTAGCCGTAGCGGGAGCCGGCGGTCAGGGTGGCCACCAGGTCCGCCGCGCCCACGCCCGTGGCCGCGGCGACGATGCCCGGGCCGAGGGAGTTCCAGCGCGGGCGGATCGGCGTCTCGTTCAGTTCGGCGTCGGTGAACCCGACGATGTCCGGGTTGTGCACGGGGCGCCCGGGGTCGACGGCGTGGGCCATGGGATGCTCCTGCGATCGGGGATGCGAGTGATGCGAGTGATGCGAGTGGTGCAATAAGTATCACGCATGGAAGCGACGCCGCTCACATCCTTCCGCGGTGCTTCACACGTGCGTCCCGTCCGCCTCCACCGCGATCCCCAGCTCGTTGCCCGGGATCGAGGCGAGCAGCCGCCGCGTGTACGGGTGCCGGGGGTTGGTGAAGACCTCCTCGGAGCTGGCCGCCTCCACCACCTGGCCGTCCTTCATGACGCACACGTAGTCGGAGATGAGCCGCACCACCGCCAGGTCGTGCGAGATGAACAGGTAGCTCAGCCCCAGCTCGTCCTGCAGGCGGCGCAGCAGCGTGAGGATCTGGTCCTGCACGAGCACGTCCAGCGCGGAGACCGGCTCGTCGCACACGATCAGCTCGGGGTTCAGCGCGAGCGCGCGGGCGATCGCCACGCGCTGGCGCTGTCCGCCCGAGAGTTCGGCCGGGTACCGGCGGTGGAAGTGGGAGGGCAGGGCGACCTGGTCCATGAGCTCGAGCACGCGCGCCCGCCGCTGCCTGGCGTTGCCCCGCCGGTACGTCTGCAGCGGCTCCTCGATGATCCGGCCCACCGTGAACGAGGGGTTGAGCGAGGAGAAGGGGTCCTGGAACACGGCCTGCACACGCTGCCGGAAGTCCTTGAGCCCCTCCCCCTTCAGCGCCAGCACGTCCTTGCCCTCGAAGCTGATCTCGCCCGAGGTCGGCTCGATCAGCTTGAGCAGCATGCGCGCCGTCGTCGTCTTGCCGGAGCCGGACTCGCCGACAATCGAGACGGTCTTGCCGCGCGGGATCTTCAGGGAGACGTCCTTCGCGGCGGTGAAGTCCTCGTGCCCGCGCACGGGGTAGACCTTCGTGAGGTCGCGGATCTCCACCAGCGGGGTGAGGTCCTGCTTCGCCAGGGCCACCGTGGTCAGAGCCGCGGTGTCGTCCTCGGCCAGGTCGGCCGGGGCGGGATCGAAGGCCTCGGGCAGCAGGCGGGCCGCCGCCACCGACGGCGCGGCCGCCACGAGCGAGCGCGTGTAGGCGTGCTGCGGGTCCTCGAGGATGGCCCGCGCGTCGCCGGACTCCACCACGCGTCCGCGGTGCATCACCACGAGCTGCTGCGCCCGCTCGGCGGCGAGGCCGAGGTCATGGGTGATCAGCAGCACGGAGCTGCCGAGCTCGCGGGTCATCTCGTCGATCTGGTCCAGGATCACCTGCTGCACCGTCACGTCCAGGGCGGAGGTCGGCTCGTCCGCGATCAGCAGCTGCGGCCGGCACGCCAGGCCGATGGCGATCAGCACGCGCTGACGCAGGCCGCCCGAGAGCTCGTGCGGGTACTGCTTGGCCCGCCGCGCCGGCTCGGGGATGCCGGCGCGCTCCATCACCTCGACGACGGCGGCCCCCACGTCCTTCTTCGTCGCCATGCCGTGGGTCAGCAGGGTCTCCCCGATCTGCTGCCCCACCCGGGTCACGGGGTTGAGGTTGGACATCGGGTCCTGCGGCACCAGCCCGATCCGGCGGCCGCGGATGCCGCGCATCCGCGACTCGGGCAGGCCCACGAGCTCCTCGCCCGCGAAGCGGACGGAGCCTGCCGTGACCCGGCCGTTGCCGGGCAGCAGGCCGATCGCGGCCATCGCGGTGGTGGACTTGCCCGAGCCGGACTCGCCCACGATCGCCAGCGTGCCCCCGGCCGGGAGCGTGAGGGACGCGCCCTCCACGGCCTGCACGGTGCCCTGCTGGGTGGTGAACTCCACGTCCAGGTCGCGGATCTCCAGCAGCGGGGCGCCGGCCGCGGGGACCGCGGGCGCCGCGCCGGGGCCGGGCGCGCCGTCGTCGTGCTTGGGGTCCATGGTCAGCGCCTCCGGGAGGTCGGGTCGAGGGCCTCGCGCAGGGACTCGCCCAGCAGGGTGAAGCCGAGCGCGGTGATGGCGATGCACAGGCCGGGCAGGAACGCGAGCCACGGGTTGATGCCCAGCTCGGCCTGCGCGTAGGTGAGCATGCGGCCCCACTCGGCGGTCTCGGGGCGGCCGCCGCCGAGGCCGAGGAAGGACAGGGCGGCCGCGTCGATCACGGCCGTGGCCAGGGTGAGCGTGGCCTGCACGATCACGGGGCCCAGCGAGTTCGGCAGCACGTGGGACATCGTGATCCGCCCGCGCGAGAGGCCGAGGGTCTGCGCCGCGAGCACGTAGTCCGACCCCTTCTGCGTGAGCATCGAGGACCGCAGCAGCCGCGCGAACACGGGCACCTGCGCCACCCCGATCGCGATCATCACCGCGAACGGGGTCTGCCCGAGGATCGCCGCGATGGACACCGCCAGCAGCAGATTCGGCACCGAGAGCAGGATGTCCACCACGCGCATCACCACGGAGTCCACCCAGCCGCCGAACGTGCCGGCCAGCAGGCCGAGCAGCATGCCACCGACCAGGCCGAACGCCGTCGAGATGACGCCGATGAGCAGCGAGGCCTGCGCGCCCCAGATCAGCTTGGAGAGCACGTCCCCGCCGAAGCGGTCCAGGCCCAGCGGGTAGCCGGCCACCTCGCCGGGGCCGGGCACGTGGGTGGGGCGGATCTCGCGCATGCCGGGCGTGGCCGTGCCCGCGTACGGGGCCAGCACCGGGGCGAGGACGGCCACGAGCACGAAGAGCAGCACGATCACGGCGCCGGCGATCGCCGCCGGGTTGCGGCGCAGCCGCTGGAACGCGGCGCCCCACACGGAGGTGCCGCGCGCGTCCGCGGCGGCCTCGGTGGTCGCCTGGGTGGCCCCGGCCTCAACGGGCGCCAGCGCGTGGTCGACGGCGTGCTCGGTGGGTCCGCCGCCGGGGCTGGGGGGCAGGTTCACGCTCATGAGACACGCACCCTCGGGTCGATGAGGCCGTAGGAGACGTCCACGACCAGGTTGATCAGCGAGTAGAGCAGGGCGATGAAGATGATGAAGCCCTGCAGCACCGGGAAGTCGAGCTGGAAGATCGCCTGGGCGAGGAACCGGCCGATCCCGTTGAACGCGAACACCGTCTCGGTGAGCACCGCCCCGGAGATCAGCAGGCCCAGCTGCAGGCCGAGCGTGGTGCTCACCGGCAGCAGGGCGTTGCGCATGATGAACCGGTCCCGGATCAGGCGCGGGGCCAGGCCCTTGGCGCGGGCCGTGCGCACGAAGTCCGCGTCCTGCACGTCCAGCACGGAGGCGCGGGTGATGCGCGCGATGATCGCCAGCGGGATGGTGCCCAGCGCGATGCCGGGCAGCACCAGGTGGGTCAACGCGTTCAGGGCCGCGTCCCACTCGGCGGTGATGATGCCGTCCCACACGTAGAAGTTCGTGTAGTGGGTGGCGTCGATCCGCGGGTCCTGCCGGCCGTCCGTGGGCAGCCAGCCCAGCTTCACCGCGAACACCCACTTGAGGATGAACGCCAGGAAGAACACGGGCACCACCACGCCGATCAGGGACAGCACGACGGCGACGTCGTCCTGCCACCGGCCCACATGGCGGGCGGCCCAGTAGCCGAGCGGGATGCCGATGACCACCGCGAACACGATCGCGAAGATCGAGAGCTCCAGCGTGGCCGGGAAGCGGTCCGCGAACTCCTCGACCACGGACCGATTCGTCATGATCGAGGTGCCGAAGTCGCCGCGCAGCAGCCGCCCCATGTAGGTGACGTACTGCTCGAGCAGGGGCTTGTCGAAGCCGTACGCCGCGTTCACCCGGGCCACGGCCTCGGGGGTGGCGCGGTCGCCGAGCAGGGCGGTGGCGGGGCCGCCGGGCAGGCTGCGGACCCACACGAACAGCAGGACGGACAGTCCGAACAGGGTGGGGATCAGCAGCAGCAGGCGCTTGCCGATGAGTCTGAGCACGAGGGGCCTCCATGCCGGCGCGGGGGCCGGGCCGGTCGGTGCGAGGGACGGGCGGTGGCGGGCGGGCCCGCGACGACGGCGCCGGGGCGCGGCGCCGTCGTCGCCGGTGGGGCGGGTCGTCCCCGGCCCGGCGGGCTCACTCGGTCAGGTCGATCTCGTTGAAGACCTCGTCGTTGACCGGGCTCGCCGGGTAGGAGGCCACGCGCTTGTCGAAGGCCAGCGACGGGGCCGGGTGGGCGAGCGGGACCGCCGGGACGATCTCGGAGATCTGCTCGTTGATCTCCTGGTACTTCGGCGTCTGCTCCTCGAGCGTCGGGATCTGGCGGGCCTCCTCGAGGGCGGAGAACAGCTCCTCGTCGGTGAAGCCGAACTCGGGCTTCTCCTGGCCGAAGAACACGCCCACGAAGTTGTCCGTGTCGTTGTAGTCGCCGGTCCAGCCGAGCAGGTGGATGCCGTGGTCCGCGGAGCCCTGCACCTGGTCGAGGTAGTCCGGGCTCCACTTGGCCGGCTTCGCGTTCACCGTGATGCCCACCTCGGCCAGCTGGCTCGAGAGGTTGGAGAACGCCTGCTCGGGGGTCGGCATGTACGGGCGCGAGACGCCCGTGGGGTAGTTGAAGTCGATCGTGAAGCCGTCCGGGTAGCCGGCCTCGGCGAGCAGCGCCTTGGCCTTGGCGGGGTCGTGCTCGTACGTGGTGACGTCCTCGCTGTACCCGTTCACGGACTTCGGGATGAACTGGGTGGCGGGCTCCGTGCCCTCGGGGAGGGTCTGCGCGATCAGGGCGTCCTTGTCGATCGCGTGGGCGATCGCCTGTCGCACCCGGACGTCCTGGAGCTCCTCCTTCTCCTGGTTCAGGCCCAGGTAGAGGATGGTGAACGGGTCGCGGGCCACCACGTTGAAGCCGGCCTCGGACAGGGCCGCGGTGTCCGCGGGGGCCACGAGGTCATAGCCGTCGATGTCCCCGGCCTCGAGCGCCTGACGGCGGGCCACCGGGTCGTCGATCACGCGGAAGGTGATGTCCGTGACCTCGCCGCCCTCGCCCCAGTAGTCCTCGTTGGCGGTGAGCTTGATGTCCTCGCCCACGCTCCAGGACTCGAACGTGTAGGGGCCGGTGCCGGTGGGGTGGGCCCGGGCGTACTCGGACATCTGCGGCGACTCGGCGGTGCCGCCCACCTCGTCCGCCTTGTACTCCTCGAGCGCCTTCGGCGACTGCATGGCGAAGGCCGGCAGGGACAGGGAGGAGATGAAGCCCGCGAACGGCTGCGCCAGCGTGATCTTCGCCTCGTGCTCGCCGGTGGCCTCGCACTCCTGGTAGACGGCGTCCTCGGGCTTGTCCGCGAAGCCGCGGAACAGCTTGCCGTAGTAGTACGAGAGGGTCTCCGACTGCTGGATGCCCGTGAAGTTGTACCAGCGGTCGAAGTTGGCGCACACGGCCTCCCCGTTGAACGGCTCGCCGTCGTGGAAGGTCACGCCCTCCTTCAGCTGGAACGTGTGGGTCAGGCCGTCCTCTGAGGACTCCCAGGACTCGGCCAGCAGCGGCGCGGGGTCCGCGGTGCCCGGCTTCGTGCCCACGAGGCCCTCGAAGATCTGGCGGGAGACCCGGAAGGTCTCGCCGTCGGAGGCGAAGGCCGGGTCCAGGGTCTTCGGGTCCGAGGACGCGGCGAAGATGAACGAGCCGTCCACCTGGGCGGCGTCGCCCCCGCCCGAGCCGCCGGAGCCGCCGTCGTCGCGCTGGCTCTGGGCGCAGCCGGTGACGAGCAGGGCGCCGGCCGCGGTGAGCGCGGCGGCGGACAGGAGTCGGTGACGCAGACGGGTGGCCATGGGGGCTCCTCCGGGAGAGGTCTCAGCCGAGACGCGGGTGCGAGGGGACCGCGCCGTCGGGTGTGACCTCGGGCACGCTCCTGGACGTGACTATAGCCACAAGCGCGGGCAGGAACGCAACGCAGGCCGCGTCTGCGCGTGCGGCACGGCGCCCTCAGGCCCCGGTGGGCATCCGCTCCCGACGCGCGGCGGCCCGCTCGCGGACCCAGCGCAGCACGTCCTCCGGACGGTTGGTGGTGAGCTCCTGCACCCCCTGGGCGAGGAGGAAATCGGCGTCCTCGCGCTCGTCGACGGTCCACACCCGCAGCCGCCGCCCCGCCGCCAGCCACGCCTTCACGTCCGCCAGGTGCTCCCGCACGTAGGCCACGGAGGGCCCCGCCATCCCGGCCCGGCCGCGCCAGACGAGCGCCTCGGACCCGGCCAGCGACTGACGCGCCGCCGCACGCACCGCCGCCCGGCTCAGCGGCCCCCGCGCGAGCCGGGTCGGCAGCTCCGTCGGCATGAGGTCCATCAGGGGGCAGAGGGGGTCCGTGCCGGCCAGCGGCGCCACGTGGCGCAGCGCGTCCGGATGGAAGCTCATGAGGGACACCTGCACCTGACCCAGTCGGCCGGTCTCCGGGTCCCAGCCGGCCCGCAGCAGCTCCCGCAGCACCCGCTCCTCGAGCTCATGCCCGAACGGGGAGGGGTGCTTGAGCTCCACGGCCAGGCGCAGCGGCCGGTCCGCGGCCGCCGCGATCGCCAGGAGGTCGGCCAGGGTGAGCACCTGCTCCCCCGCGCCGCCGTACACGGCGGGCGGCGCCGTCGTCGTGGCGGGCTCGGCCCCCGGACGCCGGGCGTGCCACGAGACGACATCGAGGCCGCGCAGACGATCCAGCGTGTGTTCCGCGACGGCGCCGCGCCCGTCCGAGGTGCGGTCCACGGTGGGGTCGTGCCAGCAGACGACCTCGCGGTCCCGCGTGAGCTGGACGTCGCATTCGAGACCGTCCGCGCCCACGGCGAGGGCGTGGAGCATGGCGGCGCGGGTGTGCTCGGGGAAGGCGGCGGAGGCGCCGCGGTGGGCGATCACGAGGGCGGGCACGCCGCCAGGCTAGGGAGCGCGTGTGCCGGCCACGTCACCGCAGGGTGCCCGGCTGGTTAACTGGTGGGGACCATTCGGTGCGCGCGATCAGGAGCCTTCCGTGTCCCTCTCCCCCGACCCCGCCCAGCAGCTGCTCAGCGCCGGCGCCCTCGAACGCGCGGCGGGCCTGCGGCGCATGAAGGCCGTCGCCCTGGGGCTGCTCATCCTGCTGGCCGTGGTGTTCGTGGTCGCGTTCCCGTTGCAGGACACCCACCCGGTGTGGGGCTACGTGCGCGCCGCCGCGGAGGGCGGCATGGTCGGCGCGCTGGCGGACTGGTTCGCGGTCACGGCGCTGTTCCGCCACCCGATGGGGGTGCCCGTGCCGCATACCGCCCTGATCCCGCGGAAAAAGGACCAGCTCGGCGCCGCGCTGACCGAGTTCGTGCAGGAGAACTTCCTGGACTCGGAGGTCGCCCACGAGAAGGTCGACGGACTGAAGGTGGCCGAGGCCGCCGGCGGCTGGCTGCGCCGTGAGGAGAACGCGGCCCGCACCGCCCGGGAGATCGCCACGGCGGCCCGGGGCGCCATGGCCGCGGCCGACGACGACGCCGTCCAGGAGCTGCTGCGCCAGCTGATGGAACGCCACATGGTGGCCCCGGACTGGTCCCCCACGCTGGCGGGCGTGCTGGAGGACGTGGTGGCCGGACGGCACCACGAGCGCGTGGTGGACCTCGTGGTCGCCCACACCGGGGACTGGGTGGCCGCCCACCCCGAGCTGTTCGTCGAGACGGTGCGCCGTCGCTCCCCCGAGTGGAGCCCGGACCTCGTGGACCGCCTCCTCGCCGAGAGACTGCACGCCGAGACCCTCAAGTATCTCGCCGGCATCCGCCGCGACCGGCAGCACGAGGCCCGCCGCGCCGTCGACGATTGGCTCGACCGCCTCGCCGACGAGATGCGGAACGAGCCCGCCACCCGCGCCTCGGTGGAGCGGTTCAAGCGGAACCTGTTCGCGGACGAACGGCTGCGTGCGTGGGCCGGGCGGGCCTGGGTCTCCCTGCGGGACTCGCTCCTGGACGCGCTCGAGGACCCGTCCTCCGACCTGCACCGCGCGCTCGTGGCCGCCCTGCGCGACCTCGGCGCCCGCCTGCAGGAGGACCCCGAGCTGCGCGACCGTGTGGACGGCCACGCCCGCCGCGCCGCGGCGTATGCGCTGAGCTCCTACGGCCCGGCGCTCACCGGGGTGATCGAGGAGACGGTCGCCCGCTGGGACGGCGAGCAGACCGCGCGCACCCTCGAGCTGTTCGTGGGCAAGGATCTGCAGTTCATCCGCATCAACGGCTCGGTCGTCGGCGCGCTCGCGGGCCTGGCGATCCACGGGGTGGCGACACTGTTCCTCTGAGACGCGGCCCCTGCCCCGCACTTTCGAACGTGACATGGGGCGAATGGGCGCTTTCGAACGTGAGATAGGGCCTCTCTCACGTTCGACAGCGCGGGGGCGGGGGCGACGGACGCGCGGGGGCGGGGCCGTCAGGCGGCGGGCTTGCCCTTCTTCTGCCTGTCGTCTTTCTCGTCCTTGCCGCCGGGCAGGGCGCGACGGATCGCGCCGAAGACGCCGCCGTCGTCCTTGGTGCCATCGGCGCGCCCCTGCGCGGCGCCCTCACGGATCTCGCCGGGGATCACCATCGGCAGGGGGCCGAAGAGCTCCGCGGCGTTCTCCATCACGGCCTTGCCCATGGCGCGGTTGCCCACGCCGCCGATCACGGCGCCCACGCCGAACGGCACGGCGCGGCCCACGAAGCCGGCACCCTGCCGCAGGAGCATCTTGCGCATGAACGTCCTCTTGAGGCGATCCACCACGAACGCGCTGATGCCGGTGCCCGATGCGGTGCCCGCGAGCGCGTTGAGGCTGGACTGCGGGTCGTAGGGACGGCCGGCCTTGGCGGCGGCCTCGCGGAGCAGCTCCTTGGCGTCGTCGCCGAGCATGAGGCCCATGACGAGGGCCTGGGCGCGCTGCGGGTCCTGCGTGGTGATGCCGTGCAGCTCGGCGAGGGACTGCGCGTAGAGGGCGGTGGCCTCCATGAAGCCGACGACCGCGGCACCGGACAGGCCGAGCGCGGCCACGGTGCCGATGCCCGGGACGATCGCGGTGCCGCCCACGGCGGCGCCGGCCCCCGTGACGGTGGTCAGGTACTGCTGCCCGAGCCGCTCGGCGAGACGCTCCGGGCTCTCCCCCGGGTGCTTCGCCGTCAAGCGCTGGATGTTCTTCAGGACCAGGGGGCGCTGGACCGCCAACACCGTGGAGAGGGCCTTCTCGAAGCCCTCCGTGGGCTCGCCGTTCTCATCGAGTGCCGACTTCAGCCCGAAGTCCTTCACCTTCCCGGACGCGTACCGGCCGATCGTCGAGTTCTTTGCCATGCGCGCCACAGTATCGGCGCGCGACCCCCGCGGTCAGGACCCGGGCGTCGCCGCGCGCAGGGAATGCTCGAGGAAGATGCGCACGTCACGGACCTCGTCGGGGCCGGTCCCGTGCAGGATCCCGGGGTAGGTGCGCACGGTCAGGCGGGTGTGCTCCTCGGCCCACGCGCGGGTGTGGGCGACGGCGTCCGGATGGATCACGGGATCCTCGGCGTCCCGGCCCCAGAAGAACGGGCGCGGGCCCGGTCCCTCGGCCGGGGAGTCGAGCATGGCCAGCAGCTCGTTGTCGACGGCGAAGCCGCTCAGGCCCACACCGCAGGTGAACGCCTCGGGGCGCAGACGCAGGACCGTCGTCGCCATGGCCATGCCCTGGGAGAAGCCGAGCACCGAGACCGTGCGGAAGCCGGCCGCCACGACCTCCTCGGCGGAGAGCACGTCGAACACGCGGTGGGCGGCGGCGAGCACCTGGGCGAAGTCGGACTGCAGCAGCAGGTCGAGCAGGAACCAGCCGTGCGCGCCGGGGTCGCCCGGGCCCTCGGAGGCCGTCTCGTCGATCTCGAAGCCGCCGCGCACCGCCAGGCCGGTGCACCGCTCCGGGAGCATCGGGAAGTGGCGGCGCGCCGCGCGGACCTCGTTGGAGCCGTAGCCGTGGAACACGAGCACCAGGTCCGTGCCCGCGCGCTCCGCCGGCGGGCGCGACCACACCACGCTGTGGCCGGAACTGATCGTCTCGGTGACTGGTGGGGGCGTGGGGCTCATGGCTCCATCCTAGGGAGGACCCCCGACCGGGCGTCATGCCTGGTCAGGGGCCGTTTTCGCGTGGGCCCTGCGGGGATCGAACCCGCGACCGGCGGATTCTCGAGGCCTGGTCCTGGACAGTACGCACGGGGTCCCGTGCCCCGCACGATTCCGCGGATTCCGCGGCCCCGCCCTCCGCTGTTGGCCCTGTCGGAACACGTTGTTTCCGGACGTTTAGGGTGGGTAAAGGGTGGGCTGTTCACAGGTGTTCGGCGGCACCATGGGAGACTCCCCGTATGACGACGCGCCCGCGCTCCGCCACGCTCACCGCCCTTGCCTGGTTGGCCGCCCTGTCCCTCTCCGGGTGCGGGGGCGATGACGCGGGGCCACGCTCCGCCGCCCCTACCTCCGCGACTCCCACCCCTGCCCCCGCGGCCGTGGAACAGGCCGCCCGGGCTACGTGCATGGACCTCCTACGCGCTCAGGAGCGGAACAGCGCGGGCCGCCCAGGCCAGTTCGCATTGCTGGACGTCAAGTTCCAGGGGCCATTCCTAGAGGGATACGCGCCAGGCCACCCTCCCGTGACCGTCTACAACGCCACAGCGGACTACAGCACCCAGCCGACTGGAAGTAGAGACGCGCAGAGCATGGCCCCCCAGTCCTACACCCGCACGTGCACCTACACGCCCGCCCATGGAGACTCCCGGGCCAAGGCCGAGTGGGGGCCGAACCGTCACCGCTGACCCGCCGCAGACCCGGCAACGGCCAGCCCCCATACTCATCGCATGTGGCTACTGATTCTTAGCATCCTCCTCATCGTGGGCGGCCTCGTGCTCGGTGTGCTCGGCCTAAGAGCGGCCCCGCCGGTCTACTTCGAGGACAACGGGGATGGCACCGCGACATTTCACAACGAGATGGAGCCGGGCCAGGGCGCGGACATTCAGCGCAAGGCCCAGCGTCTGACAAGTTGGGGCCTCATCCTGAGTTCCTCGGGCGGTGTCCTAAGCGTCCTCCCGTCGCTGTTCGGAGTTTCCTAGGTCCACGGCTATCAGCCCCAGGACGACGGCGGCCCCGCCGCCCGGTGAGGGGCAACGGGGCCGCAGGTGGCCGGTAGGTCGGTCAGGCGGTGGTGTCGGGGTCCACGGTGGTGGACCCGGCGGCCTGGACGGCCAAGGCAGCGGCCACAGCACCGTTCAGGCCTCCGGCCCCCGGGATGCCCTGGGCCTCTGCCTCGGCATCGTCCAGGGTCACGGCGAGGCCGGCCAGCGTGGGGGCCTCGGCCAGGGCGGCGGCCATGTCCGTGTCCTCGGTGATCGCGGCGTAGCGGGCCAGGGTGGCGCGCTCCAGGCGGTCCCCCAGCGCGGGGGTGGCGGCCGGGTCCCCGCCGTTCACGGCCAGGTAGGTGGGTGCCCACTCACGGACCGCCTGGAGGGTTGGGACGTCGGCGGTGGCCACGATCTGGTCCAGGGTAGCCCCCGCGCCCAGGCGCATCTCCACGCGCCGCCAGACGTCGGCGGTGGAGCCGGTGGGGCCAGGGACCTTGGCCAAGGCCATGGCGTTCAGGCGGGCCGCCCGTTCGTAGTCGTCACGGATCGGGCGGAGGGCCTGGGCGTAGGCCGCACGGGCGGCGGCCTCGCGGTCCTGGCGCTGGCGGGTCAGGGCCTCCGGGGTGAGGTCCGGGTCCTGGTAGGTGCGGGCCGTCTGCATGGCCGCGTAGTAGGCGTGACGGACTGCGGTCAGGTTGGCGGTGATGGTCTGTGTGGTTGTCATGCCGGCGGGTCCTTTCGAGTAGGGGTGAGGAGCAGGGACGGGGCCGCGCGGGGGTGCCCGTTCACTGGGGCTCGGCGCAGTCACCGGGCGTCCTCGGCAGCGAGAGCGGCGTAGACGTGATCCAGGCGGCGAACCACGGCGGAGACGTTGCGGGTGGCGGCCAAGGCGTCCAGGTCCTCCATGTGCGGGTCCGCCTGGTCCAGGAGGGCGTGCGCGGCATCCAGGACGTCGGCCACGACAGCCAGAGCCTCCGGAGTGAGGGCAGCGGATACGGATGGGTCCATGGGCTCCACTGGCCAGCCGGCGAGGCGGGCCAGGTGCGCGAGAGATAGCCGCGGGCCAGACGGGGTGATCTTCCCGGCCGGAGTGAGGGCCTGGAGGACACTGGCGGCCATGCGGCCCGTGAGCGGGTCCATGACGGCCACGCGGCCGACGTCTTGCAAGCGGGGCGTCCGGGTGCCCGCCTCCAGGTACTTGAGCCAGCGGAGGGAGACCCCCATCCGGTCCGCGGCCTGAGCCTGGGTAAGACCCGCGCCGCGGCGGAGTGCGCGCATTTCACGCCCGAACGGTGCCGCGTCAAGGGCACTGGTCAGGGGCACAGAGGCGGGCTGGCGGCTCATGCGCGGTCCTCCCAGTCGGCCTCGGCGAGGTTCAGGCGGGCGGCCAGGGCGGCGACGTTGACGGCCAGCATGGTGCGGAGGTCGGCGGGGGTGGGTTGTGCCGGGTGGGTGGTGGTGGTGCTCATGGTGTGCTCCTCGCGGTGGAACAGGGTGGGCGTGGTCAGGTGTGGGCCTGGGAGTCGTCGGCCGTGGTGGCGGTGATGCCGGCCAAGTCCTCGGCGTGCTGCGCCACGATGTCCGCGACGATGCGGGCCATGGCTTCGGCGTCTTTGGCCGCGGCGTCGGCGACGGCTGCCAAGTCCTCGGCATTTCTGGCTGCGGTGTCCAGGTAGCGGCCGCTGGCGTGCTGGTCCTCGGCGGGGTGCGTGCGGATCACCGGCGGTCCTCCAGGCTGGGGAGGCGGTCCAGCGTCGGGCGGGCGTCCTGCGCCGCGCTCGAGGCCGTTGCGGGCGTTCTGGCTGGCGTGGGGGCATCGGGGGCGGGGATGCCGTGGCGGGCGGCCAGGACAGCGAAGAACGGGGCTGCGGTGCGGAGGGTCCCCGCAGGGATGCGGCGGTGGTGTCTGGTGGCGGTGGTGACCATGGTCAGTTCCTAGGTGCTGGGCCTCCAGGCGTAGAGGCGGATGGATCGGGGCCACGGGGTGCGTGGTAGGTGGGGCGGCGGTCGTGCGGGGAGGGTCAGGCGGTGAGGGCGTCGGGGTCCTCGGTGTAGTGCTCGGCGGCCCATGCCAGGAGGCGGGCCTCCTGTTCTGCCTTGGAGGGGGTCCTGTCGTCATTCATGGCGTCGGACTCGCGCACGCGCGTACCGGAGTTGGGCTGGGAGGTGATGGGTGGTTCCTCTGGTGGTTCCTCCCGTGTTCCTCCGTGTGGTTCCTGGGTTCTCTTAGGGGGGTCCACGGCGGTCCCCCTCCTAGGTCCACCACGGTCCCCCTGGAGGGGGTCCACGACGGTCCCCCTCTGGGGGTCCACCACGGTCCCTACCTGGGGGTCCATGGCGGTCCCCCTGGCAGTCGCGGGCCGCGCCGTCCAGGTGACGTTCCGCCCTCGGCCGGACGGGACGTAGGTGGTCCCAGGCGCGAGGTTCAGGGCGTATTCCGCACGGATTCCGGCGCGGGCCGTACCGCTGGAGGTGATGGCCCCGGCCTCGGTGAGCGCGGTCAAGGCCTTCACGGTGGTCCGCTTGGCAGAGGCGCGGTTGCCCTCCAGGTCCAGGCCTAGCGCCCGGGCCACGGCCTCCCACCCGCCGTAGTAGACCGGCGGGCGGTCAGAATCGAGGGCGGTCACGGCCATGAACACGAGCGCGTGGAGGTCCCGGTGCGAGAGGCGGCCGCGCCAGTAGGTATAGGCGGCTATGACGTTGCTCGCGCCCATGGGTGCCCTCCTTCCAGGCCTGTGATGCGGGTGGTGGGTGTGCCGCTCATGCGGCGGGAGCGGCGGTGTCCTCCGCAGGGTCCTCGGCCCCCACGGGGACGGCCTCCCAGACGCGGACAGGGCGCGCGGACCCGTCCGGGGACCGCTCCAGGGCCAAGCCCGCAGGACGGATCACACGGGCCGCGTGGAGGTGACGGACGACGGCCCCGAAGTGGGCCGGGTGAACCGGCTCCGGGAGCGCGGCGCGGAGGCGGGCCGGGGTGAACGGCTCCCCCATGGTGCGGGCGGCTGCTGTGGCTGCGCGGACCCATCCGGACGGGAGGCGAGCGCCGGCGGCCGGGGTGCGGGCCTCCACGTCTAGGACGGCGGGGTCCAGGCAGTAGCGGTCGGGGGCGCTCATCGGTCGTCCTCGGCAGCCACCTGGGCGTCCTCCCATGCCTCCACGTCGGCCAGGCGGTACCGGAGGCACTTCCCGACGCGGAACCCGCGGGGGCCGTAGCCGGTGGATCGCCAGTTGTAGACGGTGGCGACCGGGACGCCCACGCGGGCGGCAAGGTCCTGGGGGGACAGGTGGGTGACGGGGCGCGGCGTCGTGACAGTGACGGGGGTGGTGTTCATGGGTGCGGTCCTCTCAATGGGTCCAACGTGGTGTTCTACCGTTGTAAACACGAAACCATGTAACCACGCCTAGTGCTTTACGGTCAACCACGATTTGTGGCACCTTGGAGGCATGACGAACACACCAGAACCACCCGGCGCGGAGACGGAGGCTCGCTTCGTGGCCGCCATGAAGCGCCTCCGAGAGGAGAGCGAGTGGTCACAAGGGGAGATGGCCCGACGCATGACGGAGTTGGGGTGGAAGGGTTTCCACCAGACGACGATTTCCCGGATCGAGAAGGGAGAGCGGCCGGTGAGACTCGGGGAGGCCCAGGGGATCGCGGCGGCCCTCAACGTCACCGTGGATCAGATGATTCACGCGGGTGAGGACAACTTCACCGGAGGGGCGGACCTGGAGCGGGCCGCCGCGGCCGTGCGTGGCCTATACCGCCTCCAGGGGGAGTTCAATACCCGGGTGCAGACCATGACGTGGTTGGTGGATGAGGCCAGGCGCGCCCTGTCCGGGCGGGACCGCGCGGAGGTCGCGGACGACAGGCACCCACTTACCCCCGTCGTTCAGATGGTCCATGCCCGTGCCGTTCGGTACATGGACCACCCGGAACCCGCATCCCTTCGGCCCCTCAACGAGGTTCTGGACCTGGGCGAGGGCGACGCCACAGACGGGGAGGGCTGATCATGCCGCGCCCGCCGTTGGCTGTGGGCACCTGGGGACGCATCAGTGACCCCAAGGAGGTGGCCCCCGGGGTATTCCGCGCTATGGCCAAGGTCCGGGACGTGGACGGGGTGACGCGCAAGGTGGAGGCCCGGGCGTCCTCCAAGGAGCGCGCCCGGCGCGCCCTGGAGGCCCGCCTCCGCGCCCGCACAGCCCCGCCCGCCGGCGAGGTCACCCCGGACACCCGCGTCCGCGACGTCGCCCGCCTATGGCTGGCAGAGGTGGAGGCCCGCGGCCGGGCGGCCAACACCGTGAAGCGGTACCGGATCACCGTGGACCTGCACGTCTGCAAGGCCCGCGGCGGCGTCGGGGAACTCCGGGTGAGGGAATGCACCACGTCCCGGATGGAGGCGTTCCTCCGCGGCATCGCGCGGGACCACGGGGCACCCTCGGCCAAGGTGGCGCGGACGGTCATGTCCGGCGTCCTCGGTCTGGCTGCCCGGCATGACGCCATCCAGGGGAACCCACTCCGAGAGGTGTCCCCCATCTCCGTCCCACGGAAGGAGGTGCGCGCCCTGTCGCCGGCGGACGTCCGGGTCCTGCGGCGGAAGTTGGCGGCCTGGCAGTCGGAGCCACCGGTGAACGGGAGGCGTCGGCGGCCGGACGATCTGCTGGACGTCGTGGACGTCATGTTGGCGACGGGGTGCCGTATCTCGGAGGCGCTGGCCCTGCGGTGGCAGGACGTGGACTTGGACGCCCGGAAGGTGGCCATCACGGGTGCCGTCGTCGTGGCGGGCCGCGGGGGCGCGGTGCGCCAGGATCATCCCAAGTCGGCCGGGTCCGTCCAGACTTACACCGTGGACGCGCACACGGCGGACATGCTCCGCGGCCGGTGGGAACGGTCCATGGACCTGGACCTGGTGTCCCCGATGGTGTTCCCGTCGTCCACGGGGACTGTCCGGGACCCGTCGAACTACCGGAAGCAGTGGCGGACGGCGCGGGAGGCTATCGGATTCGAGTGGGTCACCCCGCACACGTTCCGCAAGACGGTTGCCACGCGGCTGGCGGACGCGGAGGGCCTGGCCGCAGCGTCGGCGTACCTGGGCCACTCCGGGGAGGCTGTGACGCGGACGCACTACCGGGCCAAGGCACCGGAGGCGGCGGACATGACGGCGGCGCTGGCCGGGTTCTGGGAGACCTATGACGAGGAGCAATCATGACTACAACGGGTTTTTCCCCCGATGATGATGATTTCCGACTCTCACCTGAGCAGGCGGAAAGACTGCGCAAGGCGCTTGATCCATTACAAGATTCAATGTTGAAAGCCACGGCCACATTGGGTAAATCACTTGCGACGGCAATGCCATCCCTGAGCCCTAAACTGACCGTTCAATTGACTGAAGTTATGGCGCAGGTGAATCAGCAACTCGCGCCCAGCCTCGCATCCATGGCGGAGGTCACCGCCCAACTGAATCAGCAACTCGCGCCCAGCCTCGCATCCATGGCGGAGGTCACCGCCCAACTGAATCAGCAACTCGCGCCGACGCTGGGCAATGCCGCAGAGGTGCTCGCACAGTTTCAGGCAAAGACTCATATCCTGGTAGGGCGTTTGGACCTCTCAGCCCTTGCGGCCGTGGGACAGGAAATCGCCAGCAGGCCCGACCTCGCCCGCGAGTTGAACCAGGCCGGTTCGAGCAGTGATGACCTCTCCGCCGCGGCTAATTTGGTCATAGCCAGTGTTCCGCCTGAGGGGGACTCCTCCCTATCACCCGAGGCCCTCCGCCTGGGAATATTCGCGGCGGTCACCATCGCATGGTTCGCCGTTGCACTGCCGGTCGCCATGACCGCCCCCGACCCATCACTCGTGAACTGGCTATGGAATCTGGCGACAAGAACGCTGGAGGGGGCTGGCGTGGCCGGGTACGTCGCTCACAAAGTCGTGCCATCGGATGCCGACGAGGCCAGCCAATCGACGGAGTGAATCGGGTGGGTAAAGGGTGGATCGTGGCCACCAGACCCTCACCAGAACGGCCCCTGACCGGGCGTCATGCCTAGTCAGGGGCCGTTCTCGGGTGGGCCCTGCGGGGATCGAACCCGCGACCGGCGGATTAAAAGTCCGATGCTCTGCCAGCTGAGCTAAAGGCCCCCGCCCGCGGCCGGCGACGACGGCGTGCGGCCGACGACGGCGACCCTCGCGGGCGTCCTCCGATGGTAGCCCAGGCGTCCGGGGCACTACCGTGGACGGGGCCGCCGCCTCCGGCGACCACATCCTCACCCCGATGCGCCCTCGAAGGGAGCCCGCCCATGGCACGTCACCGCCTGCCCGCCGGCCGCGGCGCCAGCTCGAGCGCCTCGGGTGTGCTGCGCCCCCACCGGCCCCGCCTCTCGGAACCGCAGGAGCTCACGCACTTCGCCGGCGGCGAAGACCCGCAGGAGGTGGCCGCGGCCGCCTCACGCCTGGCCCACGCCCTCGTGGCCGGCGGCCGCGCGGAGGAGGACCCGGCCGTCGTCGAGCGGCTGGTCGGGCTGGTCCGCGAGCTCGGCGTCGAGACACTCGCCGAGCTGTGGGCGGACGCCCCGCCCGTCTCGCTCGCCGGCGCCCTGTGGCGCCTGTACGCGCTCCAGGAGGCGACGGCCCGCGACGGCGAACGCTGGGCCGCCTGGTACCGCGCCGGGCACGCCGCCTACGCCTCGCGCGTCGTGGCGGGCGCCGTCGAGCCGCCGGGGCCGGCCGAGCTGCGCCGCCTCACGGACACGATCCTCACGGGCGCCTACCGCTCCGAGATCGACGTCGCGTTCGAGCGCGCCGCGGCCTACGCCCGCGTCGTGGCCCTGGGCCAGGTCGAGCACGCCGAGGGCTCCGAGGCCGCCGCCCCGGACCGCGCCGCCGCCCTCACCCGCCGGGCCGCGCGCCTGGTCAGCACCGCCGACGCCCTGGAGGCGGCGGGTCGAGCGTTTCGGGACGGGTCGTTAGACTGATGGGGACGGCGCCGGGCCGCTGGTAACCCCGGGCTCCAACACATAGCCGCTGCGAGCGGCCTTCCGCCGAGAGGCGTTCCCGGTCCGGCGTCGTCGTCGACCCCTTCGCCACCCGTCGACGAGAGAGCGACCGCTGCCCATGTCCCCCCGCATGCCCTGGCTCGTCACGCGCGACACCCCGGCGCTGCGCCACATGGCGGACCTCGCCGAGGCCCTGCACCGGGCGGTGCACCTGGTGGCCCAGGTCGCGGGGACGCGCGGACCCGAGGCGGACCGTGCCGCCCGTGAGCTTGAGGAGCTCGACTCGTCCTCGAGCGCCACCCTCATGGCCTTCCTCACCGCGCTGCGCAGCGCCTACGTGACTCCGCTGCCCCGTCAGGACCTCTACCGGCTGGCCAGCGGCGTGCACGCGACCACCCGGCGCGTCGTGTCGGCGGGCGTGCTGATCCAACGGGCCGACCTCGAGGAGCTGCCGACGCACGCCCTCGACGTCCTGGAGACCGTGGGCCGGCAGGCCGAGCTGCTCGCCCGCGGCGCCGCCGAGATGCGCGACCTCGATGCCCTGGAGGCCACGTGGATGCAGCTGCTGCGCGCCTCCCGCCGCACGGAGCGGATCATGGTCGAGTGGCTCGCCGACCTCGGCATGGACCTGCTGCAGCGTGACTACAACCGCCAGCGCGAGGTCGCCTGGGCGCTGCACGCGGCGCTCGAGGCCCTCTCCCGCGTGAACATGGACCTGGGCATGGTGCTCGTCCGTGAGTCCTGAGCCGGTGGAGGCGCCGTGACCGCGGGGCTCGCCGTCGTCCTCGTGCTGCTGTGCGCCGTCGGCGCGCTGATGGGGTTCCGCGACGCCCCCAACGCCGCGGCGCTGCCTGTCCGGTACCGGGCGCTGACCCCACGCGGGGCCCTCCTCCTGACCGGGGCGGTCAACACCGTGGGCGCGCTGCTGGGCATCGGGCTCATCACGCTGAGCGTGCACTACTTCACCTCGCCCGCGGTGCGCAGCGAGATCGGCCCCCTGGCTGTGGGCGTGTCCTGCGCGGTGACCCTCGTGTGGGGTCTGCTGCTGTGGTGGCGACGCCTGCCCGGCTCCAGCACGCACGCGCTGATCTCCGCGCTGGCGGGCAGCCACCTCGCCGTGCGCCTGAGTCTGGACGTCGACGTCGCCCACTCCATCTTCGACCTCGTCCGCGCCGAGGTGCTGCTCAGCCTGCTGCTCTCGCCCCTGATCGCGTGGGCGCTCGCCCGCCTGCTCACCGCCCCCGCCATGCGGCTCGCCACCCGGGGCACCACGGTCAACGTCCAGCATCGGGCCCGCGTCGCGTTGGGCATCTCCGCCAGCGCCATGGCCATGGGCCACGGCCTGCAGGCCGGTCAGCGCATGGGGGTGCTGTGGGCCGCCGTGCTGGTGGGGTCCGGGTCCGTCCTGGCGCCGGACGCCCTGACGGCCGAGTTCGTGGGGGGCGCGTTCCTGTTCGCCTTCGCGGTCGGGCTCGGCACGCTGGGCGGCGCCTGGCGGATCGCCTGGACCCTCACCGAGCGTCTCGTGCGCCTCGACCCCCTGCGGGCGTCCGTGGCCGCCGTCATCCCCGGGGGCCTGCTGTTCGTCGGCTCCCTGGTGTTCCACCTGCCCCTGTCCTCCACCCACACGGCGACGGCGGCCATCGTGGGTGCCGGCCAGACGCAGACCTACGCGTCCGTGCGCTGGCCCACCGTGCTGCGCGTGGTCGGCTGGTGGCTGCTCACGCCGGTGGCCTGCGCCCTCCTCGGTCTCCTCGGCACCCTGGCCCTCGTCCCGCTGGCCTGAGGCCGCGCCCGACGACGGCGGCCCGGCCCCGCAGACGGAGCGACCCCGCCCGGCGTGGGGCCGGACGGGGTCGGGGACGGAGCGCGGGGCGGCTCAGCCGAAGCGGCCGGAGACGTAGTCCTCGGTCTGCTGGCTCGAGGGGTTGTTGAAGATGACGTTGGTGTCGTCGTACTCGATCAGCTTGCCGGGCTTGCCGACGCCCTGGATGTTGAAGAACGCGGTCTTGTCCGCCACGCGCGCGGCCTGCTGCATGTTGTGCGTGACGATGATGACCGTGTACTCCTCCTTGAGCTCGTTGATCAGGTCCTCGACGGCGAGGGTGGAGATCGGGTCGAGCGCGGAGCAGGGCTCGTCCATGAGGATCACGTCGGGCTGCACCGCGATGGAGCGGGCGATGCACAGACGCTGCTGCTGGCCGCCGGAGAGGCCGGAGCCGGGCTTGTCGAGGCGGTCCTTGACCTCGTTCCACAGGTTGGCGCCGCGCAGGGACTTCTCCACGAGCTCGTCCGCACGGGACCTGTTCAGGCGGGTGCCGTTGAGCTTGTAGCCGGCCAGCACGTTGTCGCGGATGGACATCGTGGGGAACGGGTTCGGCCGCTGGAAGACCATGCCGATCTGGGAGCGGACGCGGACCGGGTCCACACCGGGCCCGTAGATGTCCTCGCCGTCGAGCAGGAGCTGGCCGTCCACGGTGGCGCCGGGGAGCACCTCGTGCATGCGGTTGATGCTGCGCAGGAAGGTGGTCTTGCCGCAGCCGGAGGGGCCGATGAAGGCGGTGACGGAGCGGGGGGCGATGTCGATGTTGACGCCCTCGACGGCCTTGAACTTGCCGTAGAAGACATCGACGTCGATGGCCTGGATGCGCTTGGACATGAGTGGTTCTGTTCCTTCGTGGAAGTCTCTGGGGGGGTGCGACGGGGTCGGGGCCGGCCGCCCGGGGGATTCCGGGCGGCCGGGCCTCACCGGCCCTTCTTGGGGGCGAACGCCTTGGCGATGAACCGTGCCGCCAGGTTGAGCAGCATGACGATGGTCACGAGCAGCAGGGCGGCTGCCCAGGCGCGGGCGGTCGAGGGGTCCGCCGCCGTGGGCGAGGTCGGGGCGACCAGCTGGCGGTAGATGTACACCGGCAGCGCGGTCATCCAGTTGTCGAACGGGTTCCAGTTGATGCTGGTGGCGAAGCCGGCCGTCACGAGGATCGGCGCGGTCTCGCCCGCCACGCGGGCGATGGCCAGGGTGACGCCGGAGGCGATGCCGGAGATCGCGGTGGGCAGGACCACCTTGGCGATGGTCTGCCACTTGCGCACGCCCAGGGCGTAGGCGCCCTCGCGCAGCTCGTTGGGCACCACGCGGAGCATCTCCTCCGTGGATCGCACGACCACGGGGATCATGAGCACCGAGAGCGCGATCGCGGCCGTGAGACCCATCTGCACGGACTGCAGTGCGGTGGAATTGCTGCCGGTGACCAGGGTCAGGACCCACGTGATCGCGGCGTAGGCGAAGAGGCCGGCCACGATCGAGGGGATGCCGGTCATGACGTCCACGAAGAACACGATGGCGCGGGAGAACCAGCCGCCGCGGCTGTACTCCACCAGGTAGATGGACGTGAGCATGCCGATCGGCACGGAGATCAGGGTCGCGATGATCGTGATCACGACGGTGCCGATCAGGGCGTGGCCGAAACCGCCCGCGAGCCCGCCGGCGGGCTTGCCGGCCTCCACCCATGCCGAGTCGTCGATGCCGGTGATGCCCTTCATGTCGTACGCCATGATCTGCGGGTTGGCGATCAGGGTCGGCAGACCGGCGGAGAGGACCGACCACAGCACGGAGACCAGCGGCACCAGGGCCACGAGGAACGCCAGCCACACGAGGTTGCGGCACAGGCCGTCTGCGGCGCGGCGCCGGTTCTCCATCACACGGGTGGCCACGTAGAGCCCCGCGATGTAGAGGATGGCGGCGATGATCACGAAACCGACGACGTTGAAGGCGCCGCTGAGCAGCACGGTCAGGCCGGCGGCGACGACGGCCGCGGCGGCTGCGACGGCCATCCAGGTCCAGCCGGGCTTCTGACCCTCGGTCAGGGAGTGACGCCGCGGCGTCACGCTGTCCTCGGTGGCCCGGGGAGAAGTCGAGACAGTGCTCATGTCAGTTGGCTCCCGAGAATTCCTTGTGCTTGTTCACGATCGCGCGGGCGATCATGTTCACCGCCAGGGTGATGATGAAGAGCATGAGACCGGCAGCGATCAGCTCGTGCAGGCGCATGTTGAACGCCTCGGGGAAGTTGAGCGCGATCTCCGACGGGATCGTCTGGTTCCTGCCGGACTCCACGAGCGACCAGGAGAAGACGCCGCCGGAGAGCACCATGGTGACCGCCATGGTCTCGCCGAGCGCGCGGCCGAGGCCGAGCATGATCGAGGAGACGATGCCGGCCCGGGCGAACGGGAACACGGTCATCTTGATCATCTCCCAGCGCGTGGCGCCGAGACCGAGCGCGGCCTCCTCGTGGAGCTTCGGGGTCTGGGTGAAGATCTCACGGCAGAGCGCGGTGATGATCGGCAGGACCATCACGGCCAGCACGACGCCCGAGGTCAGCAGGGTGCGGCCCGTGGTGGTGGCCGAGCCGCCGAAGAACGGGATGAAGCCCAGGTTCTCGTTGAGCCAGCCGTAGATCGGCACCATCAGCGGAGCGAGCGTCAGCCAGCCCCACACGCCGTAGACCACGGAGGGGATCGCGGCCAGCAGATCGATCACGAAGCCCACCGACTGCGCGATGCGCGGAGGCGCATAGTGCGAGATGAACAGGGCGACACCGATCGCGACCGGGGTGGCGATGAGCAGAGCGATGATCGACACCATCACGGTGCCGGCCATGAGCGGCCACACGTACTGGAAGAAGGAGTCCGCAGACACGAGCTCCGCGCCCGGCTGCAGGGCGGGCCATGCCTCCGTCAGGAGGAAGACCGCCACGAAGGCGAGCACGAGCAGGATCAGGACGGCGGCCGCCAGGGCCCCGCCGGAGAGGAGCTTGTCTCCGGCGGCTCCGCGGCGGGGGCCGCGCAGGCTGGACGACTTCGGTGCCGCCTCGTTGGTGGTTGAGGACACAGTGTCTTCCCTCAGATCGACGTGCATGGTGATGGACGGGCCGCGACGAACGAGCGCCCTGACGCCGCTTCAGCCGCCGGGCCCGTGGGGCCCGGCGGCCGAAGCGACGGTGGGTCAGCCGACAAGAAGCGACATCAGCCCTTGACCGAGATGGCCTCGATGCGCTCCATGGCCTTCTTGCGGGTGTCCTCGGAGATCGGGGCGTTGCCCGCGGACTCCTCGGCGGTCTTCTGACCGTCCTCGGACACGACGTACTCGGCGAAGGCCTTGACCTGGTCCACGGTCTCCTGCGAGTCGTACTGGTTGCAGTAGATGTGGTAGGAGACCAGGACGACGGGGTACACGCCGGACTCGTCGGTGGCGCGGTCGAGCTCGATCGAGCCGTCCTCCTTGGCCTCGGACTTCTCGACGGTCGCGGCCGCGGCCTCGGCGGAGTACTTCACGTACTCCTCGCCGACCTTCACGGACACGGTGCCCAGCTCGCCCACGGCGGAGGCGTCGGCGTAGGTGATGGCGCCCTCGGTCTGGGAGGCCAGGCCCACGACACCCTTGGTGCCCTGGGCGGACTCGGCAGTGATGTCGGACGGCCAGGTCTCGACCTCGTCGTAGGACCAGGCATCGCCGGCGGCCTCGGTGAGGTAGGCGGTGAAGTTCTCGGTGGTGCCCGAGTCGTCGGAACGGTGCACGACGGTGATCGGGGTGTCGGGCAGCTCGACGCCCTCGTTCTGCGTGGCGATGGCCTCGTCGTTCCAGTTCTTGATCTCACCGGAGAACACCTTGGCGATGGTCTCGGCGTCCATCTTGACATCATCGACGCCCGGCAGGTTGTAGGCCACGGCGATCGGGGAGATGTAGGCCGGCACGTGGAAGGCGCCCTCGTCGCCGCAGTTCTTCTTGGCGGACTCAGCCTCCTCCTCCTTGAGGGCGGCGTCGGAGCCGGCGAAGGAGGTGGCACCGGCGAGGAACTTCTCACGACCGGCACCGGAGCCGTCCGGGGAGTACTGCACGGTCAGGTTCGGAGCGGTCTCGGTGACACCCTGGGTCCAGGCGGTCATGGCCGCCTCCTGCGAGGAGGCGCCGGCGCCGACCAGGTTGCCCTGGACCTCGGAGGTGGTGCCCTGCTCGCCGCCGGCGGAGCCGGAGGCATCGGAGCCGCCGTTGCCGCTGTCCGCGGAGGAGCAGGCGGTCAGGGCGATGGCGGCCACGGACAGGAGGGCGGCGGAGCGGCCGAAGCGGAGAGCCTTCACGAAGAGCCTCTTTCAATCGGATGACGACGGTGAGGGCAGAGCATCCGGCTGGCCCGGTTCTGCACCGCACTCGACCGTACGGTCCAGAGGTGAATCGAGTGCTCGGCCGGGGTGAACAGATGGTGAACTGGGGCGGCATTCGCGGGATTCGGCTGTGCGGTGGGTCACAATGCCCTGTTGAGCCCCGTACGGCGAGGGCTCTGCGGCGTCGGACTAGGCTGGCCGCATGACGGACCGCTTCGCCACCGCCACGGGCACGGTGCCGATGGTCGACCCCCAGACCCGCGGGGAGCGCCTCGGCCGCTTCCTGCGTCGGCGCGCCCGTGCGGGCTGGTCCCGCGTCCGCTCCTCCGTGGGCCAGGCCGCCCTCGTCGCGGTCTGCGCGGTGGGCGCCTACTGGTTCGCGGAGGCCGTCCTGGGCCACCAGCAGCCCCTGTTCGCCTCCACCGCCCTGCTGATCGCCCTCGGCTTCCAACGGGAGCCGAAGCTGCGCAAGGTGGCCGAGGTCGCCGTCGGCTGCACCGTCGGCATCCTGATCGGGGACCTGCTCATGGTCGGGCTCGGCCGCGGCCTGTGGCAGGCCTCGGTGGTCGTGTTCGTGTCCGTGATGGTGGCCCGGTTCCTGGACTCCGGCGCCACGTTCACGATGCAGATGTCCCTGCAGTCCGTCCTCGTGGTCCTCCTGCCCATCGGCACGGGAGGGCCGTTCGTCCGCAGCCAGGACGCGGTCGTGGGCGGCGTCCTGGCCCTGCTCGTCACGTTCCTCTCGCCCCAGGACGTGCGCCGCCCCGCGGTGCGTCAGCTGGGTGGGCTCTACGACTCGATCGCGACGGTGCTGCGCGACCTCTCCCGGGCCCTGCGGGAGGACGACTCCCGCACCGCCTGGATGGCGCTCGTGGCCAGCCGCGGCACGCACACCACGCTGGAGGCGCTGCGCAAGGAGCTGCGCGTCACGCATGAGCAGACCCTCTTCAACCCGCTGCACCGCTCCTCGCGCTCCTTCGTGGACGACGCGGTGAACGCGGCGGACCGCTCGGACCTGGCGGTGCGCTCCCTGCGGATCGTGGCCCGGCGGGTGGTCGCGGTCCTGGACGAGGGCGTGTTCGACGACGACGACCGCGAGCGCCTGGCCGCCTGGTTCGACGACGCCGCGGACGCCGTCGAGATCCTGCACCGCTCCCTCGTGGAGCCGCAGGCCGAGGGCCGCCACCGTTCGCTGTCCGTGGCGCGGGACGCCCTGGGGGCGTCCGCGTCCGCGCTGGACCCGCACCAGCTGGGCGGCGGGTCCGTGCACGGCGAGGCGCTCGTGATGCTGCTGCGGCCCATGATGGTGGACCTCATCGAGGCCACGGGCGCCGAGCACGACGAGGCGCGGGCCTACCTGCCCCGCGTCTGAGCCCGACGGCGACGCGCGGCCCCGGCGGTCGACGTCGGGGCCGCCCGCGGGCCGGTTAACGCGTCCGCCCCGGCTCCTAGAGTGGGCGCATGGCCACCAAGACCGCCCCGAAGCGTGCCCCCGGATACCGCTGCACCGAGTGCGGCTGGACCACCGTGAAGTGGGTCGGCCGCTGCGGGGAGTGCCAGTCGTGGGGCACGGTCGAGGAGATCGGGCTGACGTCCACCACCGGTCGCACGCGCGCGGCCACGGTCGCGGAGGTCGCGCCGCGCATCGCGGACGTGGACGCCACGCTGGCCTCGTTCCGCTCCACGGGGGTGCGCGAGCTGGACCGCGTGCTCGGCGGCGGCCTCGTGCCGGGCGCGGTGATCCTGCTGGCCGGCGAGCCGGGCATCGGCAAGTCCACGCTGCTGCTGGACGTGGCCGCCCAGACGGCCCGCGGCGCGGGCGGCGGCGGCCCGCGCTCGGTGCTGTACCTGACGGGTGAGGAGTCGGCGGCGCAGGTGCGCTCCCGGGCAGACCGGATCGGGGCGATCGCGGACACCCTGCGTCTGACGGCGGAGACGGACCTGGGTCGGGCGCTGGGGCAGATCGAGCGGACGGACCCGGAGCTGGTGATCGTGGACTCCGTGCAGACCCTGCAGTCCACCGAGGTGGACGGGATCGCCGGGGGCGTCAGCCAGGTGCGCGAGGTGGCCGCCAGCCTCATCCGCACGGCCAAGGAGAAGGGGATCACCACGGTCCTGGTGGGCCACGTGACGAAGGACGGGACCATCGCGGGTCCGCGGCTGCTCGAGCACCTCGTGGACGTGGTGTGCCAGTTCGAGGGGGACCGCCACTCACGGCTGCGCCTGGTGCGTGCGGTGAAGAACCGCTTCGGGCCCACGGACGAGGTCGGCTGCTTCGACCTGCGGGAGGACGGCATCGAGTCCCTGGACGACCCCTCCGGTCTGTTCCTCTCGGGCGTCTCGGAGCCGGTCGAGGGCACGTGCGTGACGGTGACGCTCGAGGGCCGGCGCCCGCTCGTGGCCGAGGTGCAGTCCCTGCTCACCCCGTCCGCCGGCGGCAGCCCGCGCCGCACCGTCTCCGGTGTGGACGCGGCGCGCGTGAACATGCTCCTGGCCGTGCTCCAGCGCCGGGCCCGTTTCGCCCTCGCCCAGGACGACTGCTACGTGGCCACCGTGGGCGGCGTGCGGCTCTCGGAGCCCGCCTCGGACCTGGCCGTGGCCGTCGCCGTGGCCTCGGCGAAGCTCTCGGCCCCCGTCCCGCAGGGGATGATCGCCGTCGGTGAGCTCGGGCTGGCCGGGGAGGTGCGCCCCGTGCCCGGCATCGGGCGACGGGTGCGCGAGGCCGCCCGCCTGGGCTTCACCCGCGCCCTGGTCCCCCGCTCCCCCGAGCCGCTCGGGGACGTCCCCGCGGGCTTCACGGTGGCGGAGGTCGGCTCGATCGGCGAGGCCCTCGCCACGATCCCCACGTGGACCGGCGGCGGCCCGGCCGCGCATCCGGAGGCCGGCCCCGGCCGCTGACGGCGCGGCCGGCTCAGCGGGACGGTGACGGCGACGGGTCGGTGGTCGAGACCGACGCCGGGGACGGCGAGGCCGACGCCGAGGCTGAGGCGGACGCCGGAGCTGAGCCGGACCCCGACGGGGAGGCGCTGCCGCTCGAGGAGGGGGCGGCCGAGGAGCTGCCGTCCTGGGCCCCCGGGGCGAGCTCCTCGAGGATCTTCAGCGCGACGGGGCGGGAGGTGACGTCGCCGAGGCCGACCGTCAGCAGATGGGGCCCGGGCTCCGCGAGAGCGCCGAGGCGGCCGCAGTCCTGGCTCGAGGCGCGGCCGGACCAGCGGTACACGGCGGTGAGCTCCTCGTGCGGGTACAGCACCCGCTGGGCCTCCGCGGGGTCCGCCTGGCAGATGCGGGTGGAGAAGACGTCGTCGCCCTCGGCCGTGCGGATCGTGAACTCCTGCCGGGCCGTGCCCACATCCGTGCGGCACGGGGTCGAGGAGAGGTTCGTGATGCCCAGGCGCAGCTCGGCCTCCTCGCCCCGCTGGTACTCGGACCGGTCCGCGGAGGCGGCGATCCGCAGGTCCGAGGGCTGGCACTCGGCCGCGTCCTCGAGGGCCACGGTGGGCGAGGCGGAGCCGGACTCGGCGTCCGTGGCCGGGGCGGGCGACGGGGAGTGCACCGGCGTCGGAGCGGCCGAGGGGTCGGCGTCCTCAGAGGAGAAGGCGCCGATCCCGGCGCGGACGAGCGCCACGACGGCCCAGCCCACGAGGAGCAGGAGCACGAGGGCGAGCAGGGCGGCCACGAGCCGGCGGCGGCGGTAGACGGCGGGGGACGGCTTCGACCCGGGGGAAGTCGGACGAGACGGCATGCGATCCAGGGTAGGCGGCGGCGCACCCTACAGTGGACGCCATGCCCGTGCCCGCCCCCCTCGTCCCGCCCACGGTGGACGTGCCGCGCCTGCACGACGCGGTGCTGGGCTGGTTCGCCGTCCACGCCCGAGACCTGCCCTGGCGCAGCCCGGACTGCTCCCCGTGGGGCGTGCTCGTCTCGGAGATCATGCTCCAGCAGACGCCGGTCGTGAGGGTGCTGCCCCGCTGGCGGGAGTGGCTGGAGCGCTGGCCCACCCCCGCGGACCTGGCCGCCGCCCCCACCGCAGACGTGCTCACAGCCTGGGACCGACTCGGCTACCCGCGCCGGGCGCTGCGCCTCCAGGAGGCCGCCCGGGCTGTCGTCCAGCGCCACGACGGCCGGGTGCCGGCCGACCCCGCGGCCCTGCGCGCCCTGCCCGGCATCGGCGAGTACACGGCCGCGGCGGTCGCGAGCTTCGCGTTCGGCCTCCCCGAGACCGTCGTGGACACCAACGTGCGCCGGGTGATCGCGCGCGCGGTCGCGGGTGAGGCCCTGCCCGGCAGGTCGCTGACCCGCGCCGAGATGCGCCGCGCCCAGGCCCTGATGCCCGCGGACCCCGCCCGCGCCAACGCGTGGAACGCGGCCGTCATGGAGCTCGGGGCCCTCGTCTGCACCGCCCGCTCCCCCGCCTGCGACCGCTGCCCCCTGGCGGAGATGTGCGCGTGGGTCGCGGCGGGCTCGCCGCCGCCGGCGGAGGTGCCGCGCGGCCAGGCCTGGGCCGGCACGGACCGTCAGGTGCGCGGGGCCGTGATGGCGGCCGTCCGCGAGCACGGGCGCGTGGCCGAGGCGGAGGTGCCCGCCGTCGTCGTGGCCGGGGGGCGGCTCGGGTCGCACCGCCCCGAGGACGCGCAGTGGACGCGGTGCGTGGCTGGGCTCGTGGCGGACGGGCTGCTGGCCCGGGACGACGACGGCGGCCTCACCTTCCCGGCCTGACCTCGCCGGGGCACGGGGCGGCCCGCGGTGCGGGGGCTCAGAGGCGGCGGATCATCCGCGTGTTGCCCAGCGTGTTCGGCTTGACCCGGGCGAGGTCGAGGAACTCGGCGACGCCCTCGTCCGTGGAGCGCAGCAGCTCTGCGTAGACCTCCGGGTCCACGGCGGACTGGTCCGCCATCACCTCGAATCCGTGCCGGCGGAAGAACTCGACCTCGAAGGTCAGGCAGAAGACCCGCTCGACGCCCACGGCCCGCGCGCGGTCGAGCAGCTCCTCGATGATCAGGTGCCCGACGCCGGTCCCCCGGTGGGCCTCCGAGACGGCGAGGGTGCGGACCTCGGCGATGTCCTGCCACATCACGTGGAGGGCGCCGAAGCCGGCCAGGGTCCCGTCCGCCTCCTCGGCGACCACGAACTCCTGGATGGCCTCGTAGTAGGCCACGGCCTCCTTCTGGAGCAGAACGCGCTCCCGCGCCAGCGGCTCCACGAGCGCCTGGATGACCGGGACGTCCTGGGTCCGCGCCGAGCGGAGGGTGAGGGGGCGGTCGGCAGGCATGGGGTCCAGTCTAGGCACGGGCATCCCGGCCCTGGACAGACGGGAGCCCCCGTCCCGGCGGACCGGGCGGGGGCTCCCGCGGCGTCGACGGCAGGCTCAGGCCTGCTGCTCGCCCTCGTCCCCGGACAGGAACTTCTCCTGCGCGCCGTCGACACCCTTGTTCACGGTGTCGCCGTGCTCGCCGAGCTTGTCGCCGTGCTGCTCCTGAGCGTTGTCCACGGCCTCGTTGATCTTGTCCGAGTGCTGGTTTGCGAGGTTGTTCAGGTCACCGATACCCATGGGCGGCCTCCTTCTTCTCGGGGCTGTTCCGCGGCCGTCCCGGCGAGCGCCGGGTCGAAGCGGAGACAGGACCACCGTCGAGCGGTCACAGACCACAGTGGCACCGATCCCGCCGCGAGGGAACCCCTCTCGTGCCTGCGGGGAGGCGGGCCGGTTCAGCGGTCCTTCGGGAGGCCGTCCTTGATGCCGGCGGCGGTATCGCGGACCTCGGCCCCAGCGTCCCGCGGGGGGACGACGACGGCCCGCCGCCTCCTCCCCGAGGGAAGGGGCGACGGGCCGTGGGCACCGGACGCGCGGTCCGGCGTCGTGGATCAGGCCCCGCGGGTCACGCGGAGCGGTCGGCGTCCACCGGATCGCCGGCACCGGGCTCGAGCTCGGCCAGGTCCGCACCCTCCAGGGCCTCCCGGCCGCCGGAGAACGTGAACGTCAGCTCGGCGCCCTCCCCCTCGCCCGTGGCGTCCACGGTGATGTGGGAGCCGGCCGGGATCTCGCCGAAGAGGATCTTCTCCGAGAGCTGGTCCTCCACCATCTGCTGGATGGTGCGGCGCAGCGGGCGGGCGCCCATGGCCGGATCGTAGCCGCGGTCCGCGAGCAGTTCCTTGGCGGACTGGGTGAGCTCGATGGACAGGTCCTGCTCCGCCAGGCGCTTGCCGAGGCGGGAGATGAACAGGTCCACGATCTCCACGATCTCGTGCTTCTGCAGCTGCGGGAACACGATCACGTCGTCCACGCGGTTGAGGAACTCGGGGCGGAAGTGCTGGCGCAGCTCCTCCTTGACCTTGCCCTTCATCCGCTCGTACCCGGTGGTGGTGTCCGTGGCCGACTGGAAGCCGGTCATGACGCCCTTGGAGATGTCCCGGGTGCCGAGGTTCGTGGTCATGATGATCACGGTGTTCTTGAAGTCCACCACGCGGCCCTGCGAGTCGGTCAGGCGACCGTCCTCAAGGATCTGCAGCAGGGAGTTGAAGAGGTCCTGATGGGCCTTCTCCACCTCGTCGAACAGCACCACGGAGAACGGACGGCGGCGGACCTTCTCGGTGAGCTGGCCGCCCTCCTCGTAGCCCACGTAGCCGGGAGGGGCACCGAACAGACGCGAGACGGTGTGCTTCTCCTGGAACTCGGACATGTCCAGCGTGATGAGCGCGTCCTCGTCCCCGAAGAGGAACTCCGCGAGGGACTTGGCCAGCTCCGTCTTGCCGACGCCGGTGGGGCCGGCGAAGATGAACGACCCCGAGGGGCGGTTCGGGTCCTTCAGGCCCGCGCGGGTGCGGCGGATGGCGCGGGACAGGGACTTGATCGCCTCGTCCTGGCCGATCACGCGGCGGTGGAGCTCCTCCTCCATGTTGCGCAGGCGGTCCGTCTCCTCCTCGGTGAGCTTGAACACCGGGATGCCGGTGGACTTGGAGAGCACCTCGGCGATGAGGTCCTCGTCCACCGTGGCGACGTCGGCGTCCGCGCCGGTGCGCCACGCCTGCTCCTTCTCTCGGCGCTCGTCCTCGAGCTGCTGCTCCTGGTCGCGCAGGCGGGCGGCGCCCTCGAAGTCCTGGCCGTCGATGGCGGCCTCCTTCTGGGTGCGCACCTCCGCGATCCGGGACTCGTAGGCCTTGATCTCCGGCGGCACGGTCATGCGACGGATGCGCAGACGCGCGCCGGCCTCGTCGATCAGGTCGATGGCCTTGTCCGGCAGGTGCCGGTCGGAGACGTAGCGGTCCGCCAGGCCGGCGGCGGCCTTGAGCGCGCCGTCCGTGATGGAGACCTTGTGGTGCGCCTCGTAACGGTCCCGCAGGCCGCGCAGGATCTCCGTGGCGTCCTCGACGGACGGCTCGGCGACCTGGATCGGCTGGAAGCGGCGCTCGAGCGCGGCGTCCTTCTCGATGTGCTTGCGGTACTCGTCCAGCGTGGTGGCGCCGATGGTCTGGAGCTCACCCCGGGCCAGCATCGGCTTGAGGATGCTGGCGGCGTCGATCGCACCTTCGGCCGCGCCCGCCCCGACGAGGGTGTGGATCTCGTCGATGAACAGGATGATGTCCCCGCGCGTGCGGATCTCCTTGAGCACCTTCTTCAGGCGCTCCTCGAAGTCGCCGCGGTAGCGGGAGCCGGCCACGAGGGAGCCGAGGTCCAGCGAGTAGAGCTGCTTGTCCTTGAGCGTCTCCGGGACGTCGCCGCGGTCGATCGCCTGGGCCAGCCCCTCGACGACGGCGGTCTTGCCGACGCCGGGCTCGCCGATGAGCACGGGGTTGTTCTTGGTGCGGCGGGAGAGCACCTGCATGACGCGCTCCATCTCGCCCGCACGCCCGATGACGGGATCCAGCTTGCCGTCGTGCGCGGCCGCGGTGAGGTTGCGTCCGAACTGGTCCAGCACCACGGAGCCGGCGTTCTGGCCGGACTCCGCACCCTGGCCCACCCCGGCGCCCGCGGTCTCCTTGCCGCCCTGGGCGCCGCCCTGGTAGCCGGAGAGCAGCTGGATGACCGTCTGACGGACGCGGTTCAGGTCCGCGCCGAGCTGCACGAGGACCTGGGCGGCCACGCCCTCGCCCTCGCGGATCAGGCCGAGCAGGATGTGCTCGGTGCCGATGTAGTTGTGGCCGAGCTGCAGCGCCTCGCGCAGGGACAGCTCGAGCACCTTCTTGGCGCGCGGCGTGAAGGGGATGTGGCCGGGCGGGTTCTGCTGGCCCTGGCCGATGTCCTCCTGCACCTTCTCTCGCACGGCGCCCAGGGAGATGTCCATGGACTCCAGTGCCTTGGCTGCGACGCCCTCACCCTCGTGGATCAGTCCGAGCAGGATGTGCTCGGTGCCGATGTAGCTGTGGTTGAGCATGCGCGCCTCTTCCTGGGCGAGCACGACCACCCGACGGGCGCGGTCGGTGAATCTCTCGAACATGGGCACACTCCTTGCGTACGGTCGTGGTCGACACTACGCACCCGGACCGCGTGCCGCGCGGCTGTTCGCCAGCGGGAGAAGCCGCCCGGCCGTCGTCGGGAGGGGCCGGAACGAGGCCCGGGGACGCCGATTCCTCGACGCACCCGGGCGGGGCGCTCACTTGCGCTTCGCGTTGCGGTAGGCCTCCACCACGTCGCGGTGCAGGCGACCGCGGCTCGAGACCTCGTAGCCGTTCTCGGCCGCCCACTTGCGGATCTGGGCGGCCTCGACCTTGGGCGACGGCGGCGCCACGGCGCGGCCCTTCTTCATGTAGGGCTTCAGGAACTCACGGAGTTCCGCGGCGTGCTCCTTCGACAGGTCGATCTCGTAATTGCGACCGTCCAATGCGAAGTTCACGGTCTCATCTGCAGGCGAACCGTCAAGATCATCCACGAGGACCACTTCTACCTTCTGTGCCAACGGTGATTCCCACTTTCTTCTCTCGTGCGCGTGTCCCTGGGTTCCGGTCTTCGCTCTCGGGCTTCTTTCCCGCGTGCTCACGATTCCGGCCGTGCACTTGTGGTGATTCAAGAATACCGCAACAAAGCCGGGCAGAAGGATTCTTCAACGCCGAGGAAGGAATCTCAGCGGGCGCGGTCCTCCGGATCGGCCTCCGGCCCTCCCTCGGCTCGGCGTCGGGCCGCCCATTCACGGGCCTCGGCCTCCTCGCGGGCCGCCCGCGCGTCCGCGCCCGAGAGCCGGCGGGCCTGACTCTCGCGCTCACCCGTGTCCGAACGCAGCAGGGAGCGCATCACCAGCCAGAAGATGAGCCCGAGGCCGATCGAGGGGGCGAGGACGGAGAAGTAGTCCCAGAAGTCGGCCATGTCAGGCCTCCGGCTTGAGCAGCGGGAAGAGGATGGTCTCGCGGATGCCGGCGTCCGTGAACAGCATCACCAGGCGGTCGATGCCCAGGCCGATGCCGCCCATGGGCGGGGCGCCGTATTCGAGGGCGCGCAGGAAGTCCTCGTCCAGCTGCATGGCCTCGTCGTCGCCGGCGGCCGCCATCGCCGACTGGGCGGTCAGGCGCTCGCGCTGGATGACGGGGTCGATCAGCTCGGAGAACGCGGTGCCGCGCTCCATGCCGCCGATGATCAGATCCCACGCCTCGATGACGCGGTCGTCCGAGCGGTGCGGGCGCGCGAGCGGCTGGGCGGCCGGCGGGTAGTCGTACACGAACGTGGGGTTCATCAGGGTGGGCTCCACGATCTCACCGAACAGCTCGATCACGAGCTTCTCCGCGTCCCACGCGGGGTCCACCTTGACCTCGTGCTCCGCGGCGATCGCCCGCAGGGTCTCGGCGTCCGTGTCCGGGGTGATCTCGCGGCCCACGGCCTCGGACAGCCCCGGGTACACGGCGACCCAGGCCCACTCGCCGTCGAGGTCGATGACGCCCTTCGCGGTCTCGAGCCGACGCCCGGCGCCCACCGCGTCCGCGGCGTTGAGGATGATCTCCTGCATGCGCTCGGCCATGACGTGCATGTCCGCCCATGCCTCATAGGACTCGAGGGTGGTGAACTCGGGCGAGTGGGTCGAGTCCACGCCCTCGTTGCGGAACACGCGGCCGATCTCGAATACGCGGTCGATGCCGCCGACGACGGCGCGCTTGAGGTACAGCTCGGTGGCGATGCGCAGGGTCATCGGCTGGTCGAATGCGTTGAGGTGCGTCTCGAAGGGACGTGCGAGGGCGCCGCCGTGGACGAGCTGGAGCATCGGGGTCTCCACCTCCACGTAGCCGTGGCCCTCGAGGGTGCGCCGCACCGCCGAGGTGACCTTGGCGCGGGTGTAGACCATGCGGCGGGCCTCGTCGCGCACGATCAGGTCCGCGTAGCGCTGGCGGACGCGGGTCTCCTCGTTCAGGTCCGCGTGCAGCACGGGCAGGGGGCGCAGCGCCTTGGAGGCCATCTCCCACGCCGAGGCCATGATGGACAGCTCGCCCCGGCGCGAGACGATCACCTCGCCGGTGACGGAGAGGAAGTCGCCCAGGTCCACGACCTTCTTCCACTCGGCCAGGGACTCCTCCCCGACGGCGGCCAGGGACACCATGACCTGGAGGCGGACGGCCTCCCCGTCCGCGCCGGACTCCTGCAGGGTGGCGAAGCAGAGCTTGCCGGTGTTGCGGAGGAAGACGACGCGCCCGGTCACCGACACGGTCTCGCCCGAGGTCCAGTCGGGCTCGTGGCCGTCGAACCGCTCGCGCACCTCGGCCAGCGCGTGGGTGCGCGGCACCTGCACGGGGTAGGCCTCGCGGCCCGAGGCGAGCAGCTGCTCACGCTTGGCGGCGCGGACGGCCTGCTGATCGTGGTGGTCGACGGCGGCGGAGGCGGAGTTCTGGGTGGTCACGGTCCCCGAGTCTACCGACGGCGCCCCGCCGGTCAGCCGCGCACCTCGGGGTTGACGAGGGCCGGGACCTCCGCGCCCGTGGCCATGGCGATCGCGTTGCGCGCGGCCAGCTCGGCCATCGCGGCGCGGGTGTCCCGGGTGGCGGAGCCCAGGTGCGGCAGGAGCATCACGTTCTCCAGCTCGGCCAGGCCCGGTGCGAGGGCGGGCTCGTCCTCGTAGACGTCCAGACCGGCCCCGAAGAGCCGCCCCTCGCGCAAGGCGGTGACGAGGGCCGCCTCGTCCACCACGGGCCCGCGGGCCGTGTTGACGAGGACGGCGTCGTCCTTCATCTTCGCGATCACGTCCGCATCCACGAGGTGGTGGGTGTCGTCCGTCAGGGGCACGTGGAGGGACAGGACGTCCGCGGCCTCGACGAGCTCCTCCCAGCGGACCTGACGGACGCGGCCGGCGAGGTCGCCGAGCTCCTCGGCCGCCACCTCCCGGTGCGCGGGCGGTCGCGGCGCGAACACGACGTCCATGCCGAAGGCGAGCGCGCGCTCGGCCACCGCCTTGCCGATCCGCCCGAAACCGGCCAGGCCCAGGGTCGCGCCGCGCACGTCCCTGCCCACGAGCAGGTCCGGCGCCCAGCCGTGGAAGCGCCCCTCGCGCACCATCCGCTCACCCTCGTGGGCGCGGCGGGTCACACCGAGGATCAGGAGCATCGCGATGTCCGCGGTGGCGTCCGTGAGCACGTCCGGGGTGTTGCCGACGGCGATCCCCCGCCGCGTCGCGGCGGCCACGTCCACGTTGTTGTAGCCGACCGCGTAGTTGGCGATGCCCCTGATCCGCGCGTCGGCGAGCACGTCGGCGGTGAACTTCTGGTCCAGGGCCGAGACGACGACGTCGTAGTCCCCGGAGGCCACCAGCCGCGCGAGCGCGGCGTCCCCTCCGACGTCGGCGCCGTCCACCACCTCTCCGGCCGCGCGCAGCATCCCGAGCCCGGGCTCGGGGAGGCGGGTCATGAGCAGGAAACGGGGGGTCACGGCAGCGCCTCACTCTCGGATCGGGGCGGGGAGGACGGGGCGTCGTCCGGCGTGACCAGGCTAACCGCGAACGGCGGGTGCGGCCCGGGCCGACGCCCCTTATGATTGACTCTCGTCAATCATTGACTTATCTCAATCACCGCGCCGCCCCTCCCGCCGAAGGACCCCATGACCCCGACCTCCCCCGCCCCCGAGGCCGTCGCGCCGGCCAGCGCCCCCTCGCTCGAGCGCGCCGCCGCCGACGCCGCGCGCCACCGCGCCGTGCTCCAGGCCCTCACCGGCCTCCTGCTGGGCATGTTCGTCTCGATGATCGCCAACACGGTGGTCTCGACGTCGATGCCGGTGATCATCCACGACATCGGCGGCGACCAGACCGCCTACACCTGGGTCATCACCTCGGCCCTGCTCGCCACGGCCATCGCCACCCCGATCTGGGGCAAGCTGGCCGACCTCGTCAACCGCAAGGTCCTCTTCCAGCTCGCCCTGGTGCTCTTCGTCGCCGCCTCCGCGGCGGCCGGCTTCACCCACGACCCGACCTTCCTGATCGTCTGCCGCACCGTGCAGGGCCTGGGCGGCGGCGGCCTCGCCGCGCTCAGCCAGGTGATCATGGCGGACATCATCAGCCCGCGTGAGCGCGGCCGCTACATGGGCCTGTTCGGCGCCGTGATGGCCGTGGCCACGGTGGGCGGCCCCCTGGCCGGCGGCGTGATCACCGACCTGTGGGGCTGGCGCTGGAACTTCTTCGTGGCGGTGCCCTTCGCCGTCGTCGCCCTGGTGATGGTGCAGCGCACCCTCCACCTCCCGCACCGCGAGCGCCAGAAGGTGTCCATCGACTACCTCGGCATCGTGTTCCTGGCCGCGGCCACCGCGCTGCTGCTGATCTGGGTCACCAGCGCCGGCCGCGACTTCGACTGGGCCAGCACCACCACCGCGTGGATGCTCGGCGGCGTCGCCGTCGCCACCGTCCTGTTCGTCGTGACCGAGCTGCGCGTCGCCGAGCCGCTCATCCCGCTCACCCTCTTCCGCGACCGCACCTTCACCCTCGCGACGATCGCTTCGATCGCCACGGGCCTGGCCATGTTCGGCTCCTCCGTCTACCTGGCCCAGTACATGCAGCTCGCCCGCGGCGCGACCCCGACCCAGGCCGGCCTCATGACCATCCCGATGATCGTCGGCCTGCTCGTGTCCTCCACGGTGATCGGCGGCGTCATCACCCGCACCGGCGTGTGGAAGCGCTGGCTCGTGATCGGCGCCGTCCTGCTGATCGCCGGCACCGGCCTGCTCGGCACCCTGCACTACGACACCTCGTTCTGGCTGGTGTCCCTCTACATGTTCCTGCTCGGCGCCGGCGTCGGCATGACCATGCAGAACCTCGTGCTCGTGGTGCAGAACACCACGGACCCGCGCCAGATGGGCGTCGCCAGCTCCGGCGTCACCTTCTTCCGCACCCTGGGCGGCAGCATCGGCGTCGCCGTGATGGGTGCCGTGGTGTCCAACGTGGTCCCGGACCGCATCGAGGAGCGCCGCGCGGACCTCGCCGCGGCCCTGCGCAGCCTGGGCCCGGACGCCGCCGAGTGGTCCGAGAGCCTGAAGTCCAGCACCCTGCCACGCGTGGCGGAGATGCCCGATGGCCTGCGCTCGATCTTCGAGGACGTCTACGCCACCGGCATCTCCCACGCGTTCCTCGTGGGCGTGCCGCTCGCGATCGTCGCGCTGGCCGCGATCCTGTTCCTGCCGAACATCCCGCTGGGCCGCATGACCGCCTCCGAGCGCCTCCACGCCACCCGCGCCGACCTGGCCACCCACTCCACGGCCGAGGCCATGCAGACGCTGCCCGCGACCGGACCGATCCCCGTGGTGACCGCGGCGCCGGGGCAGCATCTGGCCGAGGACCCGGAGCAGTCCCGGGCGGTGGCGGCCGAGCCCCCGGCGACGGCGTCACCGGTGGCCGGCCGGCCCGTCGTTCCCACGGCGCTGGCCGTGGCGGGGACGGCCCTGCTGGCGGTCGTCGTCACCGCGCTGATCCGGGCCCGCCGTGGCTGACGGCGCCCCGGACCCGGTCGGAGGCGGCGACGACGCAGGCTTCGAGGCCGCCGCCCAGGGGCTCGAGCAGGCGTTCTCGCGTCTGGTCCTGCAGCACCGCCAGGTGATGGCCCGCTACGCGGCGGCCCTCAGCCCGGACCTGTCCGTCGGGGCGATGAAGGCGTTCATGATGCTGGCCGGCGGAGGGACCATGACGCCCTCGGCCGTGGCCGAAGGCCTGCTGGTGGACCGCGCCCAGGTCTCCCGCATGGTCCGCGACCTCGAGGCCGCCGGGCTGATCACCCGCGAGCCGGACCCGCGGGACCGCCGCTCCGCCCTCCTGAGCGCCACCCCCGAGGGGCTCGCCCGCCTCGACGCGGTGCGCGGCGGCCCGGCGGGTCGCGGGCTGCGCCGCGACCTGGCGCGTTGGGACCGCGAGGACATCCGGACGCTGACGCGCCTGCTGGACCGGCTGGCCGCCGAGCGGCAGACCCGGATGCAGGACCCCGCCGAATCCGAGTGAGCCGCCGGCCGGAGCCGCGGGGCCCGGCCGGCGTGCGGGATCACCAGATGGTGACGCGCTCCTCCGGGGCCAGCCACATGGGGTCCCCCTCGCGCGTGCCGAACGCCTCGTGGAAGGCGTCGATGTTCTTGACCACCTGGTTGCAGCGGAACTCGTTGGGCGAGTGCGGGTCCGAGGCGATGCGGGTGACCATGGCCTCCGGTCGCGTGAGCTGACGCCACACGGTGGCCCAGGCGGTGAAGAACTCGCGGTCCCCGGCCGCGGCGTCGAGGGAGGCGCCGTCGCCCTCGTCCCGCCAGATCTCCAAGGCGCGGTGGGCGATGCCCAGGCCGCCGAGGTCGCCGATGTTCTCCCCGAGGGTGAACTCGCCGTTGACGCGGTGGTCCGGGGCCTCGGCCGGGGAGAGCGCGTTGTACTGGGCCACCAGCCGGGAGGTGCGCTCGGTGAACGCCGCGCGATCCTCCTCGGTCCACCAGTCCTCGAGCCGACCGGCACCGTCGTACCGCGAACCCTGGTCGTCGAAGCCGTGGCCGATCTCGTGGCCGATCACGGCGCCGATCGCCCCCATGTTCGCCGCCATCGAGGACTCGGGATCGAAGAACGGCGGCTGCAGGATGGCGGCCGGGAAGACGATCGCGTTCTCGAGCGGCGAGTAGTACGCGTTCACCGTCTGCGGCGTCATGTGCCACTCCTCCGGGTCCGGCCCGTCCGCGATCTTGCGCAGGTCCCGCTCCCACTCGAGCTCCGAGGAGGAGCGGGCGTTGCCCAGCAGGTCGCCGGCGTGGACCTCGAGGGCGGAGTAGTCCAGCCACTTCGAGGGGTAGCCCACCATGGGACGGAACATCGCCAGCTTCTCGAGCGCCCGCTGACGGGTCTCCTCCCCCATCCACTCGAGCTCCTCGATGGACCGGCGGTAGGCCTCCTGGAGCAGGCCCACGAGCTCGTCCATCGCGGCCACGTGACCCTGCGGGAAGTGGCGGGCCACGTAGAGCTGCGCCACGTCCTCGCCGGCCGCCCCGTTGACGAACGCGACCGCGCGCTTCCAGCGCGGACGGACCTCCTCGGTGCCGGCCAGGCGGCGTCCGTAGAAGGAGAAGTTCTCCTGCACGAAGGCGTCCGGCAGGAACCCGGCGAAGGAGCGCAGCACCTGCAGGATCAGCCAGTGGCGCCAGTCCTCGAGGTCGGCGGCCTCGGGGCCGTCGAGCAGCTCCTGCACACCCGAGAGGAAGTCCGGCTGCCACACCACGACCTCTGCGGCGCGCTCGCCCGCGGCGTCCACGCCCTCGAGCCAGGCGTCGGCCAGGGGGAAGAGCTCCGTCAGCCGGTCGTGGGTCATGAGGTTGTAGCGGGCCACGGCGTCCCGGGTGCGGACCACGTCCCAGTGCAGGGCGGCGATGCGCTTCTCCAGCTCCACCACCCGGGTGCCCAGCGCGGCGGCCTCGGTCCGGTCCGCGCCGATCCCGGCCAGCGCCAGCAGGCGGCCGGTGTGCTCGGTGTACTGCTGGAGGATCTCGGCGTAGGCCTCGTCCCGGTAGTAGGACTCGTCCGGCAGGCCCAGACCGCCCTGGAGCAGGTGCAGGAGCATGCGGTCCGGGTTCCCGGCGTCGTTGAGGGCGCCGGTGTTGATGAGGCCGGAGACGCCCTGGCGCTGCAGCCTTCCGGACAGGGCGAGCAGCTCCGCGGGGGTGGACACGGAGGCCACCGCCGCCAGGTCCGAGGCGATCGGCTCGAGGCCGCGGGCCTCCACGGTCTCGTCGTCCATGAAGGAGGCGTACAGCGCGGCGATCCGGCGCTTGAGCTCCGGATGCTCCGTGCCCTCCACGTCCTCCTCGTCGAGGGGGGCGAGCGGGGCGTCCCGGTGCGCACCGGCCGCGGCCGTGGCCTGCACACGCGCCTGGGCGGGGTCGAAGCCCGTGCCGACCTCGCGCACGGCGTCCTCGCACAGGTGCCGGACGGCGAGCTCGGCCGCGTCCCGCAGCTCGAGGAACGCGCCGTAGGCGCCCTGGTCCGCGGGGATCTCGTGGGTGTCCAGCCACCCGGCGTTGACGTGGCGGTACAGGTCCTCGCGCGGCGACGGGACTTCGGGCTCGGCGGTGGCGGTCACGGCGGATCCTCCTGGACGTGGGGGGTGGGACGGTCTCGCACGGCACTCTAGCCGTGACACCGGACACGACGACGGGCACGCACCCTGGTCGGGTGCGTGCCCGTCGTCGTGGGGACGGCCGACCCGGGGGCCGCCGTCGGGAGGCGGGGGTCAGCCGACCTCGGCGGCCAGCTTCGCGAGCGACTCCTCCATCTGCTCCTCGGAGACCATCGGGAAGAGGTTCTTCTCCAGCAGCTCCGGGTCGGTCACGGCGGTCCAGTCGTAGGTGAGGGACACGACCGTACTGCCGGAGCCGTTGTCCTCGAGCCGGTAGATCCACTGCCAGCCCTTGGGCTCGGTGCCGGCGGGGGCGGTCTTCCAGCCGACCAGCTTGTTCGGGTCGTAGGCGACCACGTGGTTGTCGGTCTGGTAGTCGCCGCCCATGTGCTCCGCGTGCATGTTCATGGTGAACACGTCGCCGACCTTCTGGATGCGCTGGGTCTTGTCGTCGGACTGCACCATGCCCGAGCCGTCGAACTTCGCGTGGTTCGCGGGCAGGGTCAGGAAGTCGAACACGTCCTTGGCGGACGCGTCGATGGTCCGGGTGACGGTCTGCTGGGTCTCGCCGTGGGCGGTCTTGTTCATCTCGGTCATGGGATCAACCTAGACACGGGGCCGGGGCGGGCGACAAGGTCTGAGGCTCAGTCCGGCACGTTGCGGCCACGCCGGAACGCGGACACGCTGCGGTGGCCGGCCACGCTGAACCGCCACGGGAAGCGCACGGAGCCGCCCTCCCCCGAGACGCCGACGCGCGGGCCCGTCACGACCTCGATCGGCGGCTCGGCCGGATCGCGGGGCGCGGGCGGGGCCAGGAGGAAGCGGGCGGGCGCGGCGGGCGCGGCCGGCGCGGCGAGTCGGGCCGGGGTGCCGCCGTCGTCGGCCACCTCCGGCGGCGCGGTGACGATCTCCACGGGCGCGTGGCCCATCTCCAGGGTGATGCCGAGGCCCTGGCCGAGGTTGCCCGGCCCGGAGAGCAGCTTGAGGCCGGTGTCCCGGCCACGGCGGGCCATCGCGAGGTCCCCTCCCGCGAGCACCTCTGCCGCACGCAGCAGCACGCCGCCGGCCTCCCCCTCGGGGTGGCCCACCAGGTTCAGGCAGCGGTGGATGCCGTAGTTCAGGTACACGTACGTGCGCCGCGGCGGCCCGAACAGCGCGGCATTGCGCTCGGTGCGGCCACGGAACGAGTGGGCGCCGGGGTCCGCGCCCGCGTCCCCGTACGCCTCGGTCTCGGTCAGCCGCACGGTGACGGCGCCGTCCGGGGCGACGACGGTCAGCCGGCACCCCAGCAGCGTCGCGGCGAGCGCGGGCGTGGGGCCGTCGAAGGCGGCGGCGAGACGCTCCGGGGTCACGGCAGCGGCCCCGCGGCCGGCAGCACCATGGTGTCGATCAGCCGGACGGGCGGCACGTGCGCGGCCACGAGGGCGAGGGCCTCGCGGCGCAGCGGCTGGCACAGCAGCTCCGGACCGAGCTCGGCGAAGGTGTCCCGGTCCACCACCACGAGGTGGTCCAGCTCGACGCCCGGCTCGTCCTCGACCATCCGGCGAGCGGCCTGGACGTCGACGGGCTCGCCGGCCGCCGCGGCGTCGGCCAGGGAGCGCAGCGCGCGGCTGAGGACGAGCGCATGCTCCAGGCCCGCGGCGTCCAGGCGGGTGTTGCGGCTGGAGAGCGCGAGGCCCTCGGGTGAGCGGACGATGGGCACGGCGCGGACGTCGACGTCGATGTCCAGGTCCATGGCCAGGCGACGCAGGACGGTGAGCTGCTGCGCGTCCTTCTGGCCGAAGTAGCTGCGCAGGGCCGGCACCGCCGGGCGCACGATGTTCCACAGCTTCGCCACGACGGTGGCCACGCCGTCGAAGTGGCCCGGGCGGGAGGCGCCCTCGAGGACCTCCCCCATGCGGCCGGCGGAGACGGTGACGATCGGTGCGTCCGGGTAGCCCGGGTACATCTCCTGCACGTCCGGGGCGAACACGACGTCGGCGCCCGCCGCCGCCAACAGGTCCAGGTCCGCGTCCAGGGTGCGCGGGTAGTGCTCCAGGTCGGCCGGATCGCCGAACTGGAGCGGGTTCACGAAGATGCTGACCGCGACGACGTCGTTCTCGGCGCGGGCCCGCCGCACCAGGGCCGCGTGGCCGCCGTGGAGGGCGCCCATCGTGGGGACCAGGCCGACGGTGACGGGGTCGGCGTCGCCGTCGTCCGTGGCGTGGGCGACGAGCTCACGGAGAGCGGAGCGCATCTCGGCGACGGTCCGGGCCAGACGCGGGCGCGCGGAGCCGCCGTCGGCCTCGGCCGTCACGGGAGCGGGGAGGGCGTCCTCGAGGGTCAGGCCGGTGCCGGCGGGGACGGGGCGCTGGTCGGGGACGCGGTCGAGAGGGGTCACCCTCCGAGTCTAGGCACGGGGCCTCGGGGAGGACTTCCGCCTCAACGCGCGCATCTGGTCCAAGGCCTGAGCCGCAGGCCGGCCTCGGCCCCACCACCCACGACGCCGGCCGGCCCCGTCGACGGGACCGGCCGGCGTCGTGCTCGGGCCGGGTTCAGGCGTCCTTCGCCGTGTCCTTCACCTGGCGGGCGGCGTCCTGGGACTCCGCCTTGAGGTCCTGCGCCGTGTCCGTGCCCTGCTCCTTGAGATGGGACGCGGCCTCGGCGGCCGACTCCTTCACGCTCGAGGCGGCCTCGCGGGCGGCGGGCTCGAGGTCCTCGCGCAGCTGCTGGGCGGCCTGCTTGGCCTCGTCCACCAGCGGGGCGGCCTGCTCCTTGAGGCCCTCCGCGGCGCGCTGCTCCACACGTGAGGCGGGGATCAGCGAGCTGAGCAGCAGGCCGGCGCCGAAGGCGATCAGCCCGGCGGCCAGCGGGTTGCCTGCGGTGCGGCCGCGCAGTTGAGCCGGGGCCTGGTGCAGGGCGTGCTGGGCGTCGTCGGCCCACTCGGACACGCGGTCGCCGGCGTCGCCCAGGCGGTCCTGGGCCTGGCCTGCCGCGCCGTACGCGGAGGCCCGGGCGTCGTCGAGCACCCCGTGGGCGCGGTCGCCCAGCGAGGGCTCGTGGCGGTGCTGCTCGGGGGAGCCCATGATGTTCTCCTTCGCGTGGATGAAGCCGTCCTTGATGCGGTTGGTCTGCCGGGACACGGCCTTCGTGGGGCTCACCTTCTCGGCGAGGGCGTCCACGTCCTGGCCGAGCTCGCGGCGCGTGCGCTCGATGTCGGCGCGGATCTCGTCGGGGTTGTTGCTCGTGGTCATCGCGTCTCCTTCGCGGGGTTCAGGGTCTCGGGGATCTCCTGAAGCGTCTCCTGGGTCTGCGGCAGACCCTTGATCTTCTCGATGTCCTTCTTGCCCTGTACGGCCAGCACGGCCGCGACGACGCCCCACAGCACGGCCACGATCAACGCGGCCCAGCCGATCGGCAGGAACACGTCGAGCAGGTGCATCAGGGCCAGGGACAGGAACATCAGCAGGAAGAAGCCGCCGACGGCGGCGCCGGCCAGCAGGCCCGCCCCCTTGCCGGCCTTCTTCGCGGACTCGGTGGCCTCGGCCTTGGCCAGGGCGATCTCCTGGCTGACCAGCGTCGACAGCTTGGCCGACAGGCTCTGGAACATCTCGCCGAGGCTCTCGTGCTCGGCGCGGAACTCCGCCTGCGTGGGCGGCGGAGTGTGCGCGCCGGAGTGCGGCGTCGCGTCGCGGAACGGTTCGTGGGCGGTGCTCATGCGTCACCCCCGGGCCGGGTCTGGTCGAACGGCCGCTCGGCGGTCAGGCCCTGCTGGACCGGCGCCTGCGTGCCGTACGGGATGTCCCCGACGCCGGCCGCGCGGCGGGGCCCGGCACCGTCCGTGACGCGGCCGTCGGCCTGGGAGAGCGAATCGCTCGAGTAGGCCGGGGCCTGCGAGTCCAGGTGGTGCGGGGTCACGTCCGCGTGCACCGCGTCCAGACGGGTCTCGTGACGGCGCGGCGAGGTGGAGGCGGCGGAGTCCGGCTGGGCGGCGTCACGGATGCCGCGTGTCAGTCGACCGGCCACCAGCCCCGCGCCCAGGGCGAGGGCCAGGAACGTGCCCGGACGGCGAGCGGCGAAGCCGCGCACGTCCTGCAGCAGGTCCTGCGGGGACGCGGTCTCCAGGCGCTGCGTCAGGGCCTCGGCACGGTCCGCCACCGAGGCGACGCCCCGGCGCACCAGGTCGGTCTGCGGCTGCTCACCGGAGACCACGCGGTGCAGGTCGTCGGTGTAGCTGCGCACCTGGCCCGCGAGCCGCTCCTGCTGGGTCTGCACCTGGGCGCCGACCTGCTCCTGGGCGGAGCCGACCAGCGACTGCACCTGGTCAGCGGCCTCGTCCTTCACCTGGCCGGCCTCGTGCTTGGCGGTGGCCGCGAGGTCCTGGGCCTTGTCCTTGGCGTCGTGGGCCACGGCCTTCGCCTGGCCCTGGGCCTCGCCCGCGGCCTGCTGGGCCTTGTCCTTCGCCTGGTCCTTGGCGTCACGGCCCTCGGCTGAGGAGCCGTGGGCGTTCTGCGGCGTGTTCGTCGTCATGCTGTGCCTTCCTTCGTCCGGGTCGGCGGCCCCTCATGGCGGCCCTTCTGGCCGTCCACATCACCGGGTCCACCGGTCTTGAGGGCCAAGGTAAGCACCGCGAGGGACGTGCCGGAAGACCTCGTGTCCGCCGGGATCGTCTCCGGTCAGGACGGGGTCAGCGCCCCTGCAGGCCCCGCTGGGCGTTCTTGCCGACGCCCCGGCCCGGGTGCTCCTTCTTGCCCTGCATCCAGACGTCCACGGCCTGCACGCCGAGGTCGGGGTGGTCGGTGAAGAAGCCGTCGATCCCGGCGTCGAGGAACGGCTGGATCATGCCGACCATGTCACCCTGCGCGTTCGGGTCCGGGGAGGAGTGGAACTCCTGGTAGAGGAACTGGTTCTCGGCGCGGAAGGTGTACGGCACCACCTCGAGGCCCGCGCGGTGGGCGAGGGAGACGAACGCGGTCTCCTCGCCCATCGAGCCGTCCTTCTGCTTGGTGATGATCTGGGCGAAGGCCGGGCCGAGCGTGTCGACGCCGGCCGCGCGGACCTCGCGCATGCCCGCGGCGGTCTCGTAGAAGTCGTAGTCGCGGAGCCCGTCGCCGGCGGCCACGGAGTCGTAGGGCGCGCCGGTGACGCTGGACAGGAACACCGTCTCGGCCTTGAGGCCGAGGTTCGCGTTGAGGTCGCGCAGGTTGGCCAGCTCGAAGGACTGCACGGTGGCGGGGGCGTTGCGCTTGTTCAGGCCGTGCTCGTCGAGCAGCTCGACGACGCGCTCCTCCATGGACAGGCCGATGGAGTCGAAGTAGGTGGGGTGCTTGATCTCGGGGATGACGCCGATCTGCCGGCCGTGCCGGGCCGAGAGGCGTTCGCGCAGCTCGAGCACCTCCTGGAAGGTGGGCACCTGGTACCGGCCGTCGTAGGACGCGGACTCGGGGCGGACCTGCGGCAGGCGCTCCTTGGCGCGCAGGGTCTTGAGCTCGGCGAGGGTGAAGTCCTCGGTGAACCAGCCGGTGAGGGCCACGCCGTCGACGACCTTGGTGGTCTTGCGGTCCGCGAACTCGGGTCGCTGGGCGACGTCCGTGGTGCCGTCGATCAGGTTCTCGTGGCGGACCACGAGCACGCCGTCCTTGGTGGAGACCAGATCCGGCTCGATCACGTCCGCACCCTGGTCGGCGGCCAGCTCGTAGGCGGCCAGGGTGTGCTCGGGGCGGTAGCCGGAGGCGCCGCGGTGGCCGACGACGTCGGGGCGCACCACGGGCTTGCCCGTGACGGACTGCGCGGCGGCCGGGGCCGTCGGTGCGGCGGGGGCGGCGACGGCCGGGGCGGCCAGCGGGGCGCTGACGGCGACCGCGGCGGCGAGGGCCACGAGGCCGCAGGCGGCGTGACGACGGACGGAGGTCATGGAACGGTCCTTTCCGGGAGGGGGATGACCGCTCCAGTGGGCCAGATCCGGGTGTCGACCGGGTGGCCCCCCTCCGGCCACAGACGGCCCGCCCGGTGAACAGCCGGTGACGGGGGGCTGATCAGAGACGTTCAGCCCCCCGTCACGATGCCCGGCGCCGCGCGCGGCGGCTCAGCCCGCCGTCGACGACGGCCGCGTCAGTCCCATCGTCTCCGGGGCCGTCGGGGCGCCGTCGCCGAGGACGTGCTCGCCCAGGAAGCCGAGAACGACCTCGTACCAGACCTTCGCGTGCTGCGGGGCGAGGATCCAGTGGTTCTCGTGCGGGAAGTAGAGGAACCGGTGGTCGGTGGTGCCGTCCGCGGCGGCCGGCCGCCCGGACTTCGCCAGCAGGTCCGACCACAGGCGCAGCCCCTCGCCGATCGGCACGCGGTAGTCCTTGTCGCCGTGGATGACGAGCATCGGGGAGACGATCTCGCCCACGGTCCGGTGCGGAGAGTTCTCCTGCTGCATCTGCTCGTCCATCTCGCGGGCCCAGTAGAACGCGGCGTCCGTCGTCGGGCCGAAGCCGTCCAGCGCCCACAGCGAGGCGTGCGTGACCACGCACCGGAACCGATCGGTGTGCCCGGCCACCCAGTTCGCCATGTAGCCGCCGAACGAGCCGCCCATGGCGGTGGTGCGGTCGCCGTCGACGTCCTCACGCGCCACGACGGCGTCCGTGAGCGCCATCAGGTCCGTGTAGGGCGCCTGGCCCCAGCGGCCCCAGCCGCGTTCGATGAAGTCCTGGCCGTAGCCCGTGGACAGCGCCGGGTCTGGCAGCAGCACCGCGTAGCCGCGCGCCGCCATGATCCACGGGGTCCAGCGCCAGCTCCACGCGTTCCACGAGCCCAGGGGCCCGCCGTGGATCCACAGCAGCAGCGGGTGGCCGCCGGCCGGCGGCTCCCCCTCGGGGAGCACGAGCCAGCCGCGCACGCGCGTGCCGTCCTCGGCGACGGTCTCCACGTCCTCGAGGGTGCCCGGGATCGCGGGGCGCTCCACGGGGTTCGGCAGGCGCGTGGCCTCGCCCGTGGCCAGGTCGATCCGCGCCACCTCCGGCGGGAACAGGTAGGAGGAGCGGACGCCGTAGGCCGTGGCCCCGTCCGGGGAGAGCACGACGTCGGTCCACGCCTCGTCCTCCCGGGTCACCTGCGCGACGGCGCCGGTGGCCACCTCGATGCGGAACACCGGGCGGCGGCCCTCGGAGTCCGCGAGCGCGATCACCGCGGAGTCGTCCGGCAGCCACGCGACGACGTCGGCCCACCGGTCCCAGCCGTGGGCCAGGGGCGTGGTCTGGCCCGTGGCTGTGTCCATCACGTACAGGCGCGGGTGCACGGCGGAGTGCGGGGTGGAGTCGGGGGTGCGGACGACGACGGCGCGCGTGCCGTCGTGGCTGACGGGGCCGACGGCCACGTCCTCACCGGGGACGTCGTGCAGGACGCGGTGCTCGCCCGTGGCCAGGTCCACGCGCACCACCGTGCCCTCGCGCACGTTGCCGCGGGCCTCGGCGGTGGCGGCCGTGGTGAGCAGGAACGAGCCGTCCGGGGCCACCTGCGCGCCGATCCCGAACGCGTGGGAGCGCGGGAATCCGGAGACGTGGCGCAGGTGGTGCGCCACGTCGTCGGCCTCGGGAGCCAGGCCGGAGGCGGCGGGGCCGGGCTCGGCGGCGTCGGCGTCCGTGGCGGGCTCGGCGGCGTCGGCGTCCGTGGCGGGCTCACCCTGCGGGTCCGGGCCGGGCTCGAGGACGAAGAGCTCGGGGCGGGCGGGGCCGAGGTCGTGGTCCCAGAAGCGGATGGGGTAGCCGGTGTGCAGGATGGCGTCCACACCGGTGTCCTTGCGGGTCTGCGCGAGGGCCGCGTGCTCGGCCTCGGTGGTCGCACCGAGCAGCCGGTCCGCCGTGACGACCACGCGGTCCGCCGCGGAGGCGCACGTGACCGCGGCGACGCCGCCCGGGCGGGAGAGCACCACGCGCGCCTCGCCGCCCCGGGCCGGCAGGGCCCACAGGGCGCTGCGCTTCTCGGCCTCGGCGTCGGCGGGGTCGGGACGGGCGGAGGTGAAGAAGAGGGTGCCGTCCGCGGCGAACTGTGCGCCGGCCTCGCCCTCGCGGGAGCGGGTCAGGCGGTGGGCGGGGCGCTCGCCCGCGGGGTCGACCTCCCAGAGGGCGGTGGCGTAGCCGGTGCCCTTCGCGTCCCGGGTGGCGACGGTGGTCACCAGGCGGGCGCCGTCCGGGCTGAGGGTGAGACCGGCGACGCGCGGCAGGGCGGTGAAGGCGTCGAGGTCGTGGAAGGGGGTGGCGGGGGTGTCCGGGGTGGAGGTCATGCGTTCGTTTCTATCGGCCCGCACGTGATCCGGGCAACACGGAGGGCGGCGGGGTGGTGGCCTCGACGGCGGGCCGCCCCGGTGCCCGCCGCGCCTCAGGCGCCGGGCCGCGTGCCGGCGTCGGCCCGGATCTGCTGGAGCTGCTCGCCGAGCCAGTCGACGTACCCGCCCATCCACTCCCCCGTGGCCTGCTCGTTCCAGCTCTGGCCGACCACCGGCTGCGGGAAGACGACGGCGTCCGAGAGGGTGTCCCGCAGCGCGAGGGCGGGCCCCTCCTCATCCGCGACCGTCACCCACTGCATGCCGTGACGGGCGCCCAGGTGCTCGCCGAGCAGCACCGCGACGACGTCCAGCAGCACCGCCAGCTCCTCGGGGTCCAGCTCCTCGGCCTCGTCCTGCGAGCGGGCCAGCACGGCGTCGTAGTAGGCGGCGACCGCGTCCAGGTCCAGGTGGTCCACGCCCTCCTGCGCGGCGAAGTCGCGGCGGACGCGCACCCACTCCCGCTCGGGCTCGGTCAGGGGGCTCATCTCCGGCTGGTCGGTCATGGCCTCCATCCTGCCAGGCGCGTCCGGCGCAGCCGTCGCCGGAACGGGCGGCGCCGGCCGCGCTTTCGTTCGGGAAACGGCGGCGTGTCGCAGCGCTTTCGTTCGAGAAACGGCGAGGAGCCGGGGGACGGACCGCCGGAGGCCTCCGCGCCCCCAGCGGCAACCCTCGTGGACGCAACCGACGTCGCGCCGCCAGCGACGAGTCGAGCGTGCGGGCCGGCGTCGTCCGCCGCCCCCCGCCCGGGCTTGAGACACTGGCCCCATGCGCATCATGACCGTCTGCCTGGGGAACATCTGCCGCTCGCCCGCCGCCGAGGCCGTGCTGAACCGCAAGCTCGCGGAGGCCGATCTCGACGACGTCGAGGTCACCTCCGCCGGCACGTCCGGCGAGCACGTGGGCGCCCGGCCGCATCACCTCACCCGCGAGGTCGGCGGGGAACTGGGTTACGAGTTCCCGACGGTGGGGGTGCAGCTGTCCGTCGACCTCGTGGACGACGCCGACCTGATCCTTGTGATGGACGAGGCCAACCTCGCCGACGCGCGGCGGCTCGCGACCACGGACGAGCAGCGGGACCGGATCCACCTGATGGGCGAGTTCGCGTCGGATGCGGACAGCGCCGGGGTGCGCGAGGTCCCCGATCCGTACGGGTATCCGCGGCCGCAGTTCGAGGAGATGTACCGGCAGATCGAGGACGCGGCGGACGGCGTCGTCGCCGCGATCCGCGACGGGCGCCTCTGACGGCCGGGGCGCGGTCCCGGGGTCCCGTCCCAGCGACGCGAACGCCGCCGGACCCGCCGTTTCCCGCACGAAAACGGTCCGGGACCCGCCGTTTCCCGAACGAAAACGGTCCGGGACCCGCCGTTTCCCGAACGAAAACGGGGGCGGCGGGGGGTCGGTCAGTCGTCGTGGGGGTCGTCGGAGCCGTCGAGGACCTCGCGCAGCCGCGCCGCCGTGTCCGCGCGCAGGGCGCCGCGGGTCTCGGCACGGTCGGTCGTCGCGCGGGCGAGTGTCTCCCACACGGCCCGCACGTCCGCCGGCAGTCCCCCGGCCTCGAGCTCGCCGAGGGTCTCACGGTGGGTCCGCAGCGTGTCGACGTCGCCGCGGGCCACGGGGCCGGTGAGGGCGCCGTCGCCGTCGGTGAGCGCGTTCTCCAGTGCGGCGGTCATGAGCGAGCGCAGCACCCGCTCCGGGTCGGCCACCCCGATCGTCTCGAGGATCTGACGGGCCTGCGCCGTCAGCGTCACCAGGTGGTTCGACCCGTGGGACAGCGCCAGGTGGTAGGCCGCCCGGTCGGCCTCCTTCACGACCACGGGCTCGCCGCCCATCTCCACCACGAGCGCCTGGGCTACGGGCAGCACCACGGGGTCCGCGGTCACGCCGAACACGCAGTCCTGCAGCCGGGCGACGTCGAGGCTCAGCCCCGTGAACGTCATGGCCGGGTGGATCGCCAGGGGGATCGCCCCGTGCGCGCGCACCGGCTCCATCACCCCCACCCCGTAGCGGCCGGAGGTGTGCACGAGCAGGTGGCCGGTCTGCACGTGCCCCGCGGCGGCCAGGCCGGCCACGAGCTCGCCCAGTGCGTCGTCCGGGACGGCGAAGACGACCATCTCAGAGCGGCGCAGGATCTCGGGGATCTCCAGGACGGGCACGCCCGGCAGGAGCATCTCCGCGCGGTCCCGCGAGGCCTCGGAGACGGCGTGCACGCCCGTGATCGTGTGGCCCGCCGCCCGCAGCGCCGAGCCCAGCACGGCCCCCACCCGGCCCGCGCTCACCACGCCGACGCCCAGCCGCCCGGGCCGCTGCGCCGGGTCGTGCGGGTCCAGGCTCAGGTCGAGTCCGCCGGTCATCGCTCCTCCTCGCCGCGCACAGCGGAGACGTCTGCCCCGCTCTCCTCCCCGACGACGGCACCGCCGCCGACGCCGGCCCGCGCCAGTTCACGGCGGCCCACCTCGGTGGCCGCGACCTCGCGCGTGCGCTGCTCGAAGCGGGCCAGCTCCTCGGGGCGCATCCACTGGTCGCGGTCGGCGAGGCGACGCGAGACGGCGGCGTGCCGGGCCTCCCGGGCGTACAGGTCCACGGCCACGTCCTCGTCGAGGTCGCGGACCACGGCGTTCGCCCCCGCGACCCACACGCGCACCGTGGCCAGACCCAGGCGCCGCTGCACCGGCCCCTGCACCAGCTCGGCCGCCTGCATGCGCTCGTGCTGGAGGGTCTGCAGCCGGCGGTGCAGCCAGCCGCTGCGCACCACCAGCAGGGTCCGCGTCGTCGTGAAGCCGATCCGTCGCCAGGCGAACCAGTTGAACCACCACCTGCCGCGCCGCGGCACGTGCTGGAAGCCCCCCTCCGTGCCGGAGCCGTGCACGCCCAGGTGCATGAGCCCGGCGGGGGTCAGCCCCTGCGCGGCGCGCGGATCACCGTCTAGGCCCGGGTCCGGGGCCACAACCGTGAGGACCCGGAGCACGTCCCCCCAGGGCCCGACGGGCAGCGCCACGTCCCGGGCGCCGTCGGACTCCTGCCCGTAGCCGGCCACCGCCACGTTCACCCGATACCAGCCGAAGGGCCGCCAGAACAGGGGCTGGGAGACGGTCACCCCCTGCACCCGCCCCGGCGGGACGGTCTGGTGGGTGGTCTCGGTGAGCCCGTGCCGCAGCCGCAGCCCGTCCGGTGAGCGGCGCACCTGGAAGCCCCAGCCGGCGTTCAGCCGGGACCACGCGACGCCGACCACGGAGAACAGGGCGGGCAGGGACGCGGCCGCGCCGATCCCGGTCAGGGTCTCCCCCTCGTCCAGCACCGCCTCGGGCAGCAGCGCGACCACGAGGGCGAGACCGCCCAGCCAGATCAGGGACCCGGCCACCACCCCCAGCACGCCTCCGGAGAGCAGGACGGAGCCGAAGAGCCGCCCCGCGGGCACCTGCAGCATGAGTTCGCCGGCGTCCGCGTCCACGGCGTCGGGATCGGCGTCGGGGAGGCCGGGCTCGGCCGCGCGCTCCGGGGCGGCTGCCTCCGCCCCGGCTCCCCCGAGCACCCCCGACGCGCGGTCCAGGATCTCCCGGCGCACCGCTTCGGCCTCGGCGCGGCGCAGGAAGGACAGCTCGAGCGCGGACTCGCCGCCGTCGGCCGCCTCGACCTTCACCGTGGCCAGCCCGAGCAGCCGGGCCACGAGGGGGTGCTGCAGGTCCACCGCCTGGATGCGGTCGTAGCGCATCTGACGCCGGCTGCGGAAGAGCCAGCCCTGACGCAGCTCGATCCGGTCCTCCCCACAGCGGAACCGGGTGAACCACCAGGAGAAGAAGAACACGAGGCTGATCAGCAGGGTGACCCCCAGCAGGATGCCGCCGGCCACGAGCAGGCTGCCGTCTCCGCCGCCCGGGACGTCCTCCCCGCTGAGCCGGCCCGCCGCGAAGTCCTCCACCGCGTTGCGGCCCACGAGGAACAGGACCAGCAGCAGAAAGGTCCAGCCCCGCACCCAGGGCGAGGCGGGGTGCACGCGGACCCAGCCGGCGTCGTCGGCGGGGGGCGGGGCGGCGGCGCTCACAGACCCGCCAGCCGCGCCTGGCCGCGCGCCATGAGGACCTCGCGCAGCTCCTCGGCCCTCTCGCGGGGCACACCCTCCAGGGTGACGTCCCCACCCGCGGCGGCGGTCTTCAGGGTGAGGGTCTGCAGCCCGGCCCGGCGCAGCAGCGGGCCGTCCGAGACGTCCACGTACTGCAGGCGGCCGTACGGCACCGCATGCACGCTGCGGAACAGGATGCCCTCGCGCCACAGGACGTCGTCCTCGCGCTCGGCCCAGCCCATCGCGCGCACGCGCCGCGGGATCAGGATCAAGTCCACGACCCAGGACACGACGACGACGGCCGGCAGCCCCCACGCGGCCCACGCGGCCATCCCCGCCCACGGGCCGGTGAGCTTGAGGATCAGCGGCACGGAGAACGCGGCGAGCCAGATCAGGTGGCCGATGGTCGTGGCGATGAACTGCACCGTCGCCAGTCGGGGCGAGGCCGGGGTGAAGGCCACGCCGCTCAGGTCAATGCCGGGCACGGGCATACCCTCCTTCGGTCTCGGGACGGGCCGGTCGGCCCCGGTCCGGGGACCCATCCTGCCCACGGCCGCCCTCGGGCGCATCCTCCTCAGGGGGGATCCGGCACCACCGTTCGACGATCAGCCCCACCACCAGCAGGACGAGGCCGCCGGCGGCCTGCAGGGCGGCCTCCCGCACGGTCGGCGCCCCGACGCCGGCCCGCAGCAGCACCTGCACCGCCACACCGGCGTGCCAGCCGCCGAGGGCCGCTCCCGCGAAGCCGGATGCCTGGCCGAGCACGAGGGTGCGGGCCGCGGCGAGCGGGTCCATCCGCGCGGCGGCGGGCTTCTCCCGGTCGCGGCGCACCCGCCAGCCCAGCGCGAGGCACAGCACGGAGACCGCGGCCACGGTGATCAGGCCGCTGCGGCCCACCACGGGCGCCGGCCAGCCCAGGGACGGCGCGGCGAGCCCGGCCAGCCAGCCGAGTACGGCGGCCGCCAGCACCACGAGCAGGGTCCACCCGGAGCGCAGCGCGATCACGTGGCCTCCCTCCCGAGGGCGTCCGGGCGTGCCGGGCGGAGCGGGACGACGTCGTCGGTGCCGGCCAGCAGCCGGTGCCGCTCGGGCTCCTGGCGGCGCACCCCGGGGGCGTCCGCGGCGACGGCGGCGAGGTCGGCGACGGGCGTGCCGGCGAGCGTGGCGTCCGCGTCGAGCCACAGCCACGGCAGCAGCACGAAGGCCCGCTCGGCCGCGCGGGGGTGCGGCAGGGTGAGGTCCGGGTGGTCGCTGCGCACGTCCCCGTAGGCGATCACGTCCACGTCCAGGGTGCGCGCGCCCCAGCGGACCTCGCGCCGCCGATGGTGGTCCTGCTCGAGCCGGTGCGCCACCGCGAGCAGCTCCCTCGGCGCGAGGTCCGTGCGCAGCGTGACCACCTGGTTGAGGTAGTCGGGCTGGCCCGGCGGCCCGCCCACGGGCGCGGTGACGGCCCGGGGCGAGGCCCGGACGTCCGTGATGTGCGGCAGCGCGGACAGGGCGGCGACGGCGGCGTCGAGCGTCTGCGCGGGCTCGCGCAGGTTGGCGCCGAGGGCCAGCACGGCCGGGACGGGCGCGTCCGGGCGGACGCCCAGCTCCGGGACGGGCGCGGGGCCCTCGGCCGGGTGTGACCAGTCGACGGTGCTCACGCGAGGTCCTCCCGGGTGCGGTGCACGGTGACGGCGGCGTCCGCGAAGTCGTGCGGGATGGGCGCCTGCGGCTTGTGCACGGTGACCTCGACGGCGGCCACCACGGGCTGCTCGGCGAGGACGGCGCGGGCGATCCGGTCGGCGAGGGTCTCGATCAGGTCCACCGGCTCCCCGGTGACCAGGCGGACCACCGTGTCCGCGACCTCGGCGTAGTTGGCGGTGCGGGCGAGGTCGTCGCCGGCCGCGGCGGGGCCGGCGTCGAGGTGGAGGACGACGTCCGTGACGAACGGCTGCCCGTCCCGGCGCTCGTGGTCGAAGACCCCGTGGTGCCCGACGGCGGACAGCCCGGCCAGGCGGATGCGGTCCCGGGCGGTCACGGCAGCACGTCCTCGGAGACGGGCTCACCCGGGGCGTGCGCCCCGACCCAAGCGGCGGCGGCGCGGACGGCGTCGGCACTGGCGCGCACGTCGTGCACGCGCACGCCCCACGCGCCCTGGGCGGCGGCGAGGGCGGAGATCGCCGCGGTGGCGGCGTCGCGCGCGGCGGGCGGGGCCGGGGCGCCGTCGTCGTCCGCCAGCAGGGTGCCCAGGAACCGCTTGCGCGAGGCGGCGACGAGCACCGGGTGGCCCATGGCGCGGAGCCACTCGAGGCCGCGCAGCAGCTCCCAGTTCTGCTCGCCGGCCTTCGCGAAGCCCAGGCCCGGGTCCACGATCAGCTGCGCGGGCTCGACCCCCGCGGCGAGGAAGCGGCCGGCCACGTCCCGCAGCTCGCACACGACGTCCGGGACGGTGTCCTCGTAGACGGCCAGCCCGTCCATGGTCTGCGGGTTCCCGCGGTTGTGCATGAGGATGTACGGCGCGCCCGACGCGGCGATCAGCGCCGGCATCTCCGGCTCGTGGGCGAGCCCGGAGACGTCGTTGACGATCACCGGCCCCAGCGCCAGGGCGGCCCGGGCGGTGGCGGTGTGGCGCGTGTCCACGGAGACGACGACGTCCTCGGCCAGCAGCGCCTCGATCACGGGCAGGATGCGCGCCTGCTCCTCGGCTGGCGGCACGGCGCGGGCCCCGGGGCGGGTGGACTCCCCTCCCACGTCCACGATGTCCGCACCGTCCGCGACCATGCGCCGGGCGTGCTCGACGGCCGCGCGGACGGTGGCGTGCTCCCCGCCGTCCGAGAACGAGTCAGGGGTGACATTGAGGATGCCCATGACCAGGGTCCGGTCCGCGGGCAGCCGCCCCAGCAGGGCGCGGTTGGCCTCCCGCGCCGCCGCGTCGATGCTCTCGTCCACGTGTCCTCCTCCGCCGTCGGTGGTCCTCAGCCGTGCATGATGAGGCTCATCGCCTCGGAGCGCGTGGACGGATCCCGCAGCTGGCCGCGCACCGCCGAGGTGACGGTCTTCGCACCCGGCTTGCGCACGCCGCGCATGGACATGCACATGTGCTCGGCCTCGACCACCACGATCGCCCCGCGCGGGGCCAGGTGCTCCATGAGCGCCTCCACCACCTGCGTGGTCAGCCGCTCCTGCACCTGCGGACGCCGCGCGTACAGCTCCACGAGGCGGGCCAGCTTGGACAGCCCCGTCACGCGGCCCTCGGCGGAGGGGATGTAGCCGATGTGCGCGGCGCCGTGGAACGGCACCAGGTGGTGCTCGCACGTCGAGTAGAACGGGATGTCCTTCACGAGCACGAGCTCCTCGTGCGCGATGTCGAACGTGGTACCGAGCACCTGGTCCGGGCTCTGGTGCAGGCCCGCGAAGAACTCCGCGTACGCCTTGGCCACCCGCGCCGGGGTGTCCGTCAGGCCCTCGCGGTCCGGGTCCTCACCGATCGCCAGCAGGATCTCCCGCACCGCCGCCTCGATGCGCGGCCGGTCGACCGCGGTCGAGTCCGGGTCGAACGTGCCGGGGACGGCGTCGTCGGGGGTGTGGGCTGTCATGCGGGCCTCCTGCGCGGTCAAAAGGTCGGTCCCTCGCCGGGGCCCGGCGTGTTGCTCGGACCGCCGTGCGGCGGCAGGCCGGGGCCGGCCGCGTCCCCGCCCAGCGACGACGGCGGCGCACCCTCCGGACGCACCGGCACCGTGGTGCCCTCGACGCCGACGGGGGTCTGATCCCCGCCGTCGTGGCGCGAGCGGCGCTCGGAGGGGGAGAGGACCGGCGGGATGTCCTGCGGGAGCCGGTCGTCCGAGGCCAGCCACACGCCGCGCTCGGGCCGCTTGCGCACGTCCGCGAAGATGGCGGCGATGGCCTCCTGGGTCAGCGTCTCCTTCTCGAGCAGCTCGTAGGCCAGCCGGTCCAGGACGTCCCGGTTCTCCGTGAGCACCCAGTGGGCCTCGGCATGGGCCTGGTCCAGCAGGGCGCGGACCTCCGCGTCCACCAGGTACGCCAGCTCCTCGGAGTACTCGCGGGATGAGCCGCCGCCGGCGCCGCCCATGAAGGGCTCGGAGCTGCCGCCGCCGAGCTTCACGGCGCCCACCTTGGCGGACATGCCGTACTCGGTGACCATCTTGCGCGCCGTGTCCGTGGCCTTCTGGATGTCGTTCGCGGCGCCCGTGGACGGGTCCTTGAACACGATCTCCTCTGCCACGCGCCCGCCCATCGCGTACGCGAGCTGGTCCAGGAGCTCGTTGCGGGTGACGGAGTACTTGTCGTCCTCCGGGACCACCATCGTGTAGCCCAGGGCGCGGCCGCGGGGCAGGATCGTGATCTTGGTGACCGGGGCGGAGTTGCGCAGCCCGGCCGCGACGAGCGCGTGGCCGCCCTCGTGGTAGGCGGTGACCTTGCGCTCGTGCTCGTTCATCAGGCGGGTGCGCTTCTGCGGGCCGGCCATCACGCGGTCCACGGCCTCGTCCAGGGCGTGGTTGTCGATCACGTTGTTGTTCGAGCGCGCCGTGAGCAGCGCGGCCTCGTTGATCACGTTGGCCAGGTCCGCACCCGTGTAGCCGGGGGTGCGCTTGGCCAGGGCGCGCAGGTCCACGTCCAGGGCGATCGGCTTGCCCTGCGCGTGCACCTCGAGGATCTTGGCGCGGCCCTCGAGGTCCGGGGCGTCCACGGGGATCTGGCGGTCGAAGCGGCCCGGGCGCAGCAGCGCCGGGTCCAGGACGTCCGGGCGGTTGGTCGCGGCGATCATGATGACGTTCGTGGAGGCGTCGAAGCCGTCCATCTCCACGAGCATCTGGTTCAGGGTCTGCTCGCGCTCGTCGTTGCCGCCGCCGATGCCTGCGCCGCGGTGCCGGCCGACGGCGTCGATCTCGTCCACGAAGATGATGGCGGGGGCGTTGGACTTGGCCTGCTCGAAGAGGTCGCGCACGCGCGAGGCGCCGACGCCCACGAACATCTCCACGAAGTCCGAGCCGGAGATCGAGTAGAACGGCACGCCGGCCTCACCGGCCACGGCCTTGGCCAGGAGGGTCTTGCCCGTGCCGGGCGGGCCGTAGAGCAGCACGCCCTTGGGGATCTTGGCGCCCACGGCGCGGAAGCGGTCCGGCACGGTGAGGAACTCCTTGATCTCCTGGAGCTCCTCCACGGCCTCGTCCGCGCCCGCGACGTCCTTGAACAGCACGTCCGGGTTGTCCTTGTTGATCAGCTTGGCGCGGGACTTGCCGAACTGCATGACCTTGCCGCCGCCGCCCTGCATGCGGGACATCAGGAACCAGAACAGCAGGGCGATGAGCAGGAACGGGACCATGAAGCCGAGCAGCGAGAGGAACCAGTTGCTCCGCACCGGCTCGTCCGTGTAGCCGTCCAGGGCCGAGTCGTCCACCGCGGTGACCACGTCCGTGGCGCGCGCGCTGGCGAAGTAGAAGTAGACCTCCTTGCCGAGGTCCCGATCGTCCTGCTTGTAGGGCTCACGCAGGGTGAGGTCCACGCGCTGGTCCCCGTCCACCACGCGGGCCTGCGCGGCCTTGTCGTCCTTCAGCAGGGCCATGCCCACGTTGGTGTCCACCATGGTGCGGCCGCTCTGCGACGTGGTCAGCGGGATCGCGACGGCGAGGACCAGCAGGCCCAGCAGGATCCAGACGTAGGGCTTGTTGAACAGCTTCTTCACGGTCCGAGTGTCTCCTGGTCTGCCGCGGGGGCCGGGCTGCCCGGGGCGGCCGCCGTGCGGCCGGGGCCGGCGCAGGGCCGACGTCGCGCCCGGGTCAAGCCCCCACGGTACCGGCCCGGCCCGGGTGTCCGCTGACTGTTCGCGTCAGGTGGACAGGGCGCGGGCGGTCAGCCGGCGCTGCGGTCGCGCCCCTGCGTCCCCGCCTGCACAGACCCCCGTGCACCCGAACTCCTCCCCAGGCCGACGGCGGCCCAGGACGCCGCCCACCCCACCGCGCCAGGCTGGCACCATGCGTCGCCCTGCCCCGCTTCCCGCGGCCTTGCCCGACGGCCCCTTCACCGCCGCGCAGGCGAGGGCCGCCGGCATCGACCGCAACCGGCTGCGTCGCTCCGACGTCGAACGCCTCGCCCGGGGCCTCTACCGCCGGCGTGAGGCCACCCCGGCCGCCGTCGAGCACCCCGTGGCCGGCTCCTCCCCCTACCGGTGGAGCACCCCGCTCTCGACGGCCCAACGGGAGCTGCTGCTGCGGCTCGCCCCGCACCGCACCACCACGGTGGTGTCGCACCAGACCGCGGCCCGCGCCCGTGAGATCTGGCTGCCGGAACGGCTGGACGCGGGGGACGGCGTCCACGTGAGCCGCCCGCGGGACCGTGGCCAGCTCTCCCTCCCCGGCGTCACCTCCCACCGGACAGCGCTCCCGCCCGCGGACGTGGAGGGCGTGCGGATCGGCGGCCTGGCCTGGTACGTCACCGCCCCGCCCCGTCTCTGGGTCGACCTCGCGACCCTGCTCGACGACGACGAGCTCGTCATCCTCGGCGACCATCTCGTCCGCCGGGCGGAGCTGTCCGGCGGTCCGGGCGCCGCCGAGCGGACCCGGGCGGCCCTGGCCCAGGCGGCCGAGACCAGCCCGTCCGCGCACAACCGGCGACGACGGCTCCGCACCGCCGCCACGCTGGTCCGGGTGGGTGCGCACTCGCCGAAGGAGACGCGGCTCCGGCTCGCGCTGACGGCCGCCGGGCTCCCCGAGCCCGCACTGCAGCTCGAGGTCTGGGACCCGGAGTTCTCCCTGCACCACCCCGCGACGGCGGACCTGGGCTATCGGCGGGCGAGAGTGGCCCTGCACTACGACGGCGGCCACCACGGCGCGGATCGCCAGATCGACCGCGACGTGCAGCGCAACGCGGCCTTCGCGCGACGGGGATACCGGAACATCACCGTGTCCTCCTCCGACGCTCGCCGCGGATTCACGCGCGTGATCGTGGAGGTGCGCCGTCACCTCGGGGACGCCGGCGACCTGCCACGCAGGGAGTCGGAATGGGGCGGAGATCCGGCGCCAGAGCGACACCACGCGTGACAGGTCGGCCCCGCCGGGCCACGCCGGGCCGGGCCCCCGGTCAGCTGTACACGTGCGGGGCGAGCGTGCCCACGAAGTCCAGGTTGCGGTACTTCTCCGCGTAGTCCAGGCCGTAGCCCACCACGAACTCGTTGGGGATGTCCCGCCCGACGTACTTCACGTCGATGTCCACCTTCATGGCCTCCGGCTTGCGCAGCAGGGTGCAGATCTCGACCGAGGCCGGGCCGCGGGACTCCAGGTTGGCCTTGAGCCAGGACAGGGTCAGGCCGGAGTCGATGATGTCCTCGACGATCAGGACGTGCCGGCCCGTGAGGTCCGCGTCGAGGTCCTTGAGGATGCGCACCACGCCGGAGGACTTGGTGCCGGAGCCGTAGGAGGACACCGCCATGAAGTCCAGCTCCACGTGGGAGTGCAGGGCGCGGGTGAGGTCGGCGACCACCATCACGGCGCCCTTGAGCACGGCGACGATGAGCAGGTCCTTGTCCGCGTAGTCGCGGTCGATCTGGCGGGCCAGGTCCGTGATCGTGTCCTGCACGTCCTCGCGGGACATGAGGACGTGGGTGAGGTCGTTCTGGACATCCTGTGCGTCCATGCGCCGCTCCTGGTGAGTGCTCGTGCGGGAATGCCGGGCCGGGCCGCAGTCAGGGACCGGGCAGGCGGGGGATGAGGTCCAGTCTGGCACACGCCCGATGCGCAGCCACCCCGCCGGGCAGCTCCACCGGACCGGCCGACGTGCCCCCCGCGCGGGCACCCGCCACGAGGGTGTCCACCGCGAGGATCCGTTCGCGGGGCGGGGCCTGCCCTCCCGCGGCGCGGGCGGCGCGCGCGATCACGCGGTGGCGCACGGCGGCGGGCAGCGCGGCCAGGGCGTCCAGGTCCAGGGAGACGACGCGCGGGTCCCGGCCGGGCGCGTCGACGCGCAGCCGGGGGAACTCGTCGCCGGCCCATGCGTCGAGGGCCGCTGCGTCCTCGGCCGCGATGGCCGCGGTGCGCACCAGCCCGGCCCGCACGCCGGGGCCGAGGCCGGCGTCGGGGTCCTCGAGCGCCGGCAGCACACGGGTGCGGACCCGCGAGCGCAGCAGCGCGGGATCGCGGTTGTGCGGGTCCTCGAACCAGGTCAGCCCGGCCCAGCGGCAGATCGCCTCGGTGTCCGCGCGGGCCAGGCCCAGCAGGGGGCGGACGACGGCGGCCCCGCCCGGCAGCGTCCCGCGCGCCGGGATCCCCGCGAGGGACCGCGTGCCGGACCCGCGCGCGAGCCCGAGGAGGACCTGTTCGGCCTGGTCGTCGGCGGTGTGGGCGGTGAGGACGACGGCGCCCCCCGGCCTCGCGTCTCGGGCGGCGGCGGCGAGGGCCACCCGGCGGGCACGTCGGGCGTCGGCCTCGGGGCCGTCGCCGGTGCGGGCCACCTCGACCCGCGTGACGGTGACCGGGGCCAGACCGAGGATGCGGGCGACGTCGGCGGCGGCCGCCGCCACCGCGTCGCTGCCCGACTGCAGCCCGTGGTCCACCACGGCCGCGCCGATCGGGCCGAGCCGCGCACCGTCCCGGGTGCCCACGAGGACGGCGCAGGCCACGGCGAGCGCGAGGGAGTCGGCGCCGCCGGAGAGGGCGACGAGCCCGCGGGGGCGATTCCCTGCCCGGCCCGGCCCGGCATCCGCGCGACAGGACCCGTCGCCCGCGAGGGCCTCCCGCACCGCCGCGACGGCCCGGTGCAGGGGCTCGGGCCAGCGGGTGCGCGGCGGCCATGAGCCGACCGCGGGCAGGCCGCCGGCCCCGCCCGCCGGCGTCGGCCCCGGGTCCCGCGCCTCAGGCCTGGGCACGGATGCGCGCCACCCACGTCTCGGGGGCGTGGAGCTCGGCCTCGCTCGGCAGCAGCTCGGGGGCGTCCCAGACCACGTTGAACCCGGCCATGCCGAGCTCGGCCACGGCGGCGGCCACGAACCTCTGGCCGTCGCGGTACTGGGCCATCTTCGCGTCCATGCCCAGCACGCGGCGGAGCATGCGGTCCAGGGGCGAGCGGCGGTCGCCGCGCTCGTCGAAGCGACGGCGGATGGTCTTGACGGAGGACACGACGGAGGAGTCGACGCCGTCCATCACCACGTTCGCGTGCCCCTCGAGCAGGGACATCACGGCCGTCAGCCGGGACAGGCGCTCCCGGTCCTCCTCGTCCTGGATCACGCCGAGCAGGCCCGGCGCGGGGCGGGCCGGGGCCGCGTCCTGCGCGTCGTGTCCGTCCCGCGTCCCGGTCCGGCCGGCGTCGGCCTCCCGACCCAGCGGGTTCGCCGCCGCGAGCGCGGAGCGCAGGCGCTCGGGCAGGGACTCGGCCTTGTCGAACAGGCCGACGGTGAGCGCGGTGATCTCCGCCCGCAGGTGCTCGCGCAGCCAGGGCGCGGCCGCGAACTGCACGCGGTGGGTCTGCTCATGCAGGCACACCCAGAGGCGGAAGTCCGCCGGGTCCACGTTGATCTCCGCGCGGACCTGCGCCACGTTCGGGGCCACGAGCAGCAGGCGTCCGCCCGGGGGGCCGCCCGCCGTCCCCCCGGGGCCGGGCAGCGCGATGAACGGGTCGTACTGGCCGAGGATCCTCCCGGACATCCACGCGAGGATCCCGCCCATCTCCAGGGCGGTGGCGTGCCGGGTGACGCGGGTGGTGGCGGCGGCGTGCTCGCGGGGGCGGGTGTCCCGCAGATGCGCGAACGTGGGGTCCAGCAGCGTGGCGAAGGACTGGGTGGCGGCGCGCGACCAGGTGGGGCGGTCCACCACGAGCACCTGCGAGTCGCGCAGGTCCCGTGCCGCCTCGAGCCCGGTCAGGCGGTGGACGTGCGGCACGGCGGCCTCCGCGGCGGCGCGCAGGCCCTCTGCCTCGCGCGTCGCCTCCCGCGGCGTGAACCGGGGGCCGGCGGCGGCGAGGGACCGTGCGGTCCGCGCGGCGAAGGCCCAGTCCACCGGGTGGGCGGTGGCGCCCGGCTCGGCGTCCGCGGCGCGGGGGCGGTCGGTCGCGTGGTCGTCGCTCATGGGCTCCATCAGATCACAGGCCCCGGACCTCGGATCAGAGCCCGGCGACGGCGCTGACGGCCTCGTCGACCGCCGCGCGCGCGGGCTCCAGCTTCCACTGCAGATCCGAGCAGATGATGCTGAACGCGAGGACCCGCCCGGACGTCGTGGTGACGGTGCCGGTGAGGGAGACCGTCTGGTCGAGCGTGCCGGTCTTGGCGGCCACGGCCTGCCGCGCGGGGGCGTCCGGGAAACGGTCGCCGAGCGTGGAGTCCTCGCCGGGCCGCGGCAGGCCCTCCAGCACGGTGGCCAGGGCGGGCGTGCGGGCCACCCCGGCCACGACGTCGGCCAGCTGGCCCGCGCTGACCCGGTTGTCCGGGGAGAGTCCGGAGGAGTCCACGAGCGCCATCCCGGCGGTGTCCACGCCGAGGTCCTCGGCGGTGGCCGTCAGCAGCTGCGTGGCGCCCTCGTGGGTGGCGGGCAGCTCGGCGGCGGGCGCGGCCGTGTGGGCCAGGGCCTCGGCCACCTGGTTCTCCGAGTGGGCCAGCAGGTACGCGACCTGCTCCCCCACGGGCGCGGACTCCACGGCCGCGACGGGGGCGGCGGCGAGGACCGTGGCGCGCGGCACCTCGGTGGCCGGGATCGTGTCCCGCAGACCCACCTCGAGGTCGGCGCCGGAGGCGGCCACCGCGTCGTCGAGCGCGGCCTGGAAGGTGAGCGCGGCGAACTGCGCCGGGGCCGCGATGCGGTCCTCCCCGGTGCCGGGGACCTCACGGCCGCCGTAGGTGGCCAACGGCTGCACCGGCGCGATGTTGCCGCTCTCCGGGATGTCCGACGTCCAGCGCGGGTTCAGGGCCGTGCGGTCCGCGAAGAGCCGCAGGTCCGTGCTGACCACCACCTGGCCGGTGACACCGTCCTCGACCAGCCCGGCCACGGTCCGCTCCGCGAGGGTGCGCAGGCCCGCGCGGCCGGAGACGTGCGTCGAGTCCGAGGCGCCCGTGCCCAGCAGCACGTCGCCGCCGCCCACGAGCACCAGCTCGGTGGCCGCGCCGTCCGCGGTGGGCTGGGCCACCACCGTGGTCTGCAGGGTCGTCTCAGGACCCAGGGCGGAGACGATGGCCGCGGCGGCGAGCACCTTGAGCGAGGACGCGGGGGCCACGGGCTCGTCCGCGTCCCGCGCGTACAGCACCTCACCGGTGGCCAGGTCGCGGAACTCAGCGGAGACGGTGCCCGGGGACCCCGCCAGCCCCGGCTCGACGGCGGCCGCCACCTCGGCCGCGGTGGGGCCGGTGGACGGGGACGACGACGTCGGCCCGGCGGTCGTCGACGAGGCGGGCGCGCTCGACGGGGCCGGCGGCGCGGTCACGGGCCCGCAGGCGACCAGGACGGCCGCGAACGCGGCCAGAAGGGCGGCGGGGAGCGAGCGGCTCCGGGGGCGTTCCGTGCGTCGATCCCGACGCCCAGCGCGCCCCGTGTCCACCTGTCCCATGCGTCCATCATGACGGACGCCCCCGGTAGGCTGACGGCAGCACCGCCGGTCGGCGCCGCGCCGCCCGGACACCCCACCCTCTGTGCGAAGGAGAGTCATGGCGCACGACGTCACCATCGAGATCCCCGCGGGCTCCCGCGTGAAGTACGAGTTCGACCACGAGACCGGCCGCCTGCGCCTGGACCGCGTGCTCTTCACCTCCATGCAGTACCCCACGCACTACGGCTACTTCGAGAACACCCTCGGCGAGGACGGCGACCCGCTGGACGCCCTCGTGTACCTGCCGGGCTTCGACCTGGTGCCGGGCTGCGTCGTCGAGGCCCGCCCGATCGGCGTGTTCAACATGACCGACGACGGCGGCGGCGACGCCAAGCTGCTGTGCGTCCCGGCGGACAAGCGCTACGACCACATCACCGAGCTCGAGCACGTGGAGGAGTCCCTCAAGCAGGAGATCGAGCACTTCTTCACCCGCTACAAGGACCTGGAACCGGGCAAGTGGGTCAAGGCCGAGGGCTGGGAGGGCCGCGCGGCGGCCGAGGCCGAGCTCGAGGCCTCCATCCAGCGCTTCAACGCCGAGGGCGACGAGTCCCCGACCGACGAGCCCCAGGGCCGCGAGGTGGACACCGAGGAGGCGCAGCCGGCCACCGAGAAGGGCGAGGAGACCGACGAGCCCCAGGGCCGCTGACCCCCGCACCGCTCACGCGCGCGACGCCGGCCGCTCACCCCTCGGGGTGGGCGGCCGGCGTCGTCTGCGGGCTGGCAGAATCGACGACCATGTTCGTGCTCACCATCAACCAGCGGGACACCCTCGACGCCGGCGACCGCGTGGACACGTTCCTGCGCGCCCTCCAGGACGTGCCGGGGCTGGGCGACGCCGTCGCGCTCCCGTTCCAGCGCGCCGTGGGCGATGAGCTGATCGGCGCCGTCGAGGACCCACGCGTCGCCGTGGACGTGGCGCTGCGCGCCCTGCGGCAGCGCCGCTGGAACGTGGGGGTCGGCGTCGGGACGGTGACGCACGCGGACGGTGCGGCGGGCGCGCCCGCCTCCGGGGACCTGCACGACGCCGGCGGGCCCGGTCTCGCGGCGGCGCGGCGGGCCGTGGAGGCGGCGGCCGTGTCCACCGCGCGGATCCCGTTGGCCGTGCGCGGCCGGGACGAGGAGGCGGCCGCTGAGGCCGAGGCCGTGCTGCGACTCGTCGGGCAGCTCGTGTGGTCCCGGACCGACGCCGAGTGGGCGGTGCTGGACCTGCTGGTGCCCGGGGTGCGCGGCCAGCAGAAGCCGGCGGCCGCCGCGCTCGGGATCACGGCGCAGGCCGTCTCGCAGGCGGTGCAGCGCTCCTACTGGAACGAGGAGCACGCCTGCCGCCCCGCCGCCGCGCGCCTGCTCACGCTGGCGGGGGGCTGACTCGGCGGCTCGGGCCGGTCGCGCCGCTCAGACCGCGGCCGGCTCCTCCAGGAGCGAGCGCAGCACCGTGGCGAGCCCGTGCTCGTCCACGTGCCCGGTGACCTCGTCCGCGGCGGCCACGACCTCCTCCACGGCCTGGCCCATGGCCACGCCGCGGCCGGCCCAGCGGAGCATCTCGATGTCGTTGCGGCCGTCGCCCACGGCCACGGTGTCCTCGGGGGCCACCTTCAGCACGGTGCGCAGCGCCTCGAGCCCGGACGCCTTGGTCACGCCCGCCGCGGCGACGTCGAGCCACGCCGTCCAGCCCACGGAGTAGGTCACGCCGGACAGGCCGATGCCCTCCACCGCGCGGCCGAACTCCTCGGCGGAGGAGTCCGTGGAGAACACCACGAGGCGCACGGCCGTGGTGTCCATCAGCTCCTCGAACGTGACGCCCTCCGCGGCCACGCCGAAGGACATGTCCTGGAACCGCTCGGTGGAGCGGAAGGTGCCGTCCGGCAGCTCGAGCGCGTACTTGGCGCTGGGCAGGCGGTGGCGCAGCTGGGTCAGGACCGAGCGCGGGTCGAAGGTGCGCAGGTCCGTGACCTCGTAGCCCTCCTCCAGCTCGGGGTCCAGGCGCAGCGTGACGCCGCCGTTGGAGCACACCATGTAGCCGGCACCGATCCCCAGGGAGCGCGCCACGGGCAGGGTGGCCCCGCGGGAGCGGCCCGTCGCGATGACCACGTGGTGCCCGGCGTCCAGCACGGCCCGCACGGCCGCGCGCACGGGCTCATGCAGATGGCCGTCATGGTCCACGATCGTTCCGTCCACGTCCAGGCACACGAGCTTCTTCGTCATGGCCCCACCCAACCACACGGCCCGGACACGACGGCGACGCGCGGGTGAACGGCGGGGGCGCCGCGGGGCAGGCGGGCGAGGCCGCCGGCGCCGCCGGGGGACGACGTCGTCCGCTCAGACCAGCTCGAAGCGCTCCATCCCGCCGAGGTAGGGGCGCAGCGCGGCGGGCACGGTGACCGAGCCGTCCGCGTTCTGGTGGTTCTCCAGGATCGCCACGATCCAGCGGGTGGTGGCCAGGGTGCCGTTGAGCGTGGCCACCATGCGGGTGCCGCCCTTGGAGCCGTCCTCCGTGCGGACCCGCTCGCGGATGTTGAGACGGCGGGCCTGGAACGTGGTGCAGTTCGAGGTGGACGTCAGCTCGCGATAGGTGCCCTGCGTGGGGACCCAGGCCTCGCAGTCGAACTTGCGGGCGGCGGAGAGGCCGAGGTCGCCGGCGGCGATGTCGATCACGCGGTACGGCACCTCGATGGCGCCCAGCATCCGCTCCTCCCACGCGAGCAGGCGCTCGTGCTCCGCCTCCGCGTCCTCCTGAGCGGCGTAGATGAACATCTCCAGCTTGTTGAACTGGTGCACGCGGATGATGCCGCGGGTGTCCTTGCCCGCCGAGCCCGCCTCACGCCGGTAGCACGTGGACCAGCCCGCGTACCGGACGGGGGCGCTCACGTCCATGATCTCGTCCGCGTGGTAGCCGGCCAGGGCCACCTCGGAGGTGCCCACGAGATACAGGTCGTCGCGCTCCAGACGGTAGATCTCGTCGTCGTGCTCGACGTCGAAGCCGGTGCCCTGCATGGTCTCCGGACGCACCAGGGTGGGCGGGATGACCGGCACGAAGCCGTTCTCCAGGGCCAGGTCCAGGCCCAGCTGCATCAGGGCGAGCTCGAGTCGCGCGCCCACGCCCTTGAGGAAGCTGAACCGGGCGCCGGACACCTTCGCGCCGCGCTCCATGTCGATCGCCCCGAGCAGCTCGCCGAGCTCGAGGTGGTCGCGCGGCTCGAAGCCCTCGGCGGCGAAGTCGCGCGGAGTGCCGACCTCCTTGAGGACCACGAAGTCGTCCTCGCCGCCGGCCGGGACGCCGTCGACGATCAGGTTCGGGAAGGCGCGCTGCAGCTCCGCGAGGCGGGCCTCGGCGGCGCCGGCGGCCGACTCGGCCTCCTTCACGCGCGCGGCCAGGTCCTTCACCTCGGCCAGCAGGGCCTGCTTCTCCTCACCCTTCGCCTGGGCGACGCGCTTGCCGAAGGCCTTCTGCTCCGCGCGCAGCTGCTCGAAGCCCGCGATGGACGAGCGGCGGGCCGCGTCCGCCTCGACCACGCGGTCCACGAGAGACGCGTCCTCCCCACGGGCCTCCTGGGAGGCGCGGTACTTCTCGGGCTGCTCGATGAGGTCCTTGACGTCGATCACGTGCGCCAGCCTAGCGGGCGGGGCCGACGCCTAGACTCGGGGCATGACTCCCGAGTGGTGGATGGCGCTGGCCGCCCTGGTGCTCCTGGCCGTGCTGACCGTCGTCGTGGTGGTGCTGGCGGTGCGCCAGGTCCGCCTCGGCGTGCAGCACGAGCGGACGCGTCTCCTGGTGGACGCCCTCGACGCGCGGGTGGGCGGCGTGCAGCGCCGGCTGGAGAAGGTGCCCGGGATCGGCACGGGCCGCCACGAGGTCGCGCTGGTGCTGAACCCCATCAAGACGAACGCGGGCCAGGTGCGGCGCGAGCTCGAGCGGCTCGCGGCGGCGGAGGGCCTCGGCGAGGTGCTCGTGCTCGAGACCCAGGAGGACGACCCCGGCACCGCCATGGCACGGCAGGCCCTCGACGCCGGCGCCCGGCTCGTGATCGCCGCGGGCGGCGACGGCACGGTCCGCACCGTGGCCGAGCAGCTGGCCGGCACCGACGTCGCCCTCGGCGTGGTGCCGCTGGGCACCGGGAACCTGCTGGCCCGGAACCTGGACCTGCCGATCAACGACGTCGAGCAGTGCCTGCGGATCGCCGTGGGGGGCCGGCAGCGACGCATCGACACCGTGGACGTCCGCTTCACGCACGAGGACGGGAGCGTCACCCGGCAGACCTTCACCGTGATCGGCGGCGCCGGCTACGACGCGGACATCATGGGGGACACCAAGGACGAGCTGAAGAGCCTGGCCGGCTGGCTGGCCTACAGCGAGGCCGGCATGCGGCACCTGCGCGGCAAGCGGCACGAGGTGACCGTGGCCCTCGACGGCGGTCAGCCCCGCCGGTTCAAGGTGCGCACCGTGATGGTGGCCAACTGCGGGATGCTCACGGGCGGCGTCGAGCTGCTGCCCCAGGCCAAGCTCGACGACGGCCTCCTCGACGTCATGGTCCTCTCGCCCCGGCACGCGCTCGACTGGGCGCGGATCGCCGTGAAGACCGTGACCCGGTCCCGCAGCTCCATCCCCGCGATGCACACGGAGCAGGCCCAGCGCGTGAAGGTCGAGTTCGCCGAGCCGATGCCCTCCCAGCTCGACGGCGACGCCACCGGGGTCATCACCGCCCTCGACGCCCGCGTGCAGCCGGACTCGCTCGTCGTGATGCTCGTGGCCGAGGACGACGCCTCCGTCCGCGACGACGGCGTCTCCGCCGCCGCCCCCGTCCCGGAACCGGCCCCGCACATCTGATCCCCCGTCCCCGCTTTCGTTCGGGAAACGGCGGCTTCCCCACCGCTTTCGTTGACGAAACGGACGCCTCATCCACCGCTTTCGTTGACGAAACGGACGCCGGGGCGGCGCGCGGGCGGGAAGTACGACGACGGCCCGTCGTCGTCGTGGTGATCGTCCCGTGTCGGCAACGAAAGTGGCCCCAGGGCCTCCCGTTTCGTCAACGAAAGTCCCTCGGGGCCCGCCGTTTCCCGAACGAAAGTGGCCCTGGGGCCGCCGTTTCCCGAACGAAAGTGACCCCCGGGCCTCAGCGGGAGCGGAGGGACTCCACCCAGGCGCGGCCGGAGCGATACGCGGCATCGGTGAACTCGGCCGGCACCCTCGTGGGCACGGGCTCGGCCTGCGCGTACGAGCCCAGGAACCGCAGGTCGGGGTACTCCCGGTACAGGGCCGCGAGCGCATCACCCACGCGGGCCTCCGCCAGGTGCCCCTCGAGGTCGAGGGAGAAGAAGTACCGCCCGATGCCCTCGCCGGTCGGCCGGGACTCGATGCGGGAGAGGTTCACCCCGCGCGTGGTGAACTCGGCCAGGATCTGTCCGAGGGCGCCGGGCCGGTCCTCCGGCAGCGGCACCACCAGCGTGGTCTTGTCCGCTCCCGTGGGCGCGGGCAGGGCCGTCGGCCGGGAGAGCAGCACGAAGCGCGTCACGGCGCCCGGCACGTCCTCGATCCGCTCGGCGAGCACCGGCAGTCCGGTCTGCTCGGCCACGAGCGGGGCGCACACGGCGGCGTCGAAGTCGCCCTGGGCCACGAGGCCGGCCCCGGCCGCCGTCGACGGGGCGGGCGTGAACTCCCCGCCCGGCAGCGCCGTCTCGGCCCAGCCGCGCACCTGCGCCCAGGCGTGGGGGTGCGTGGTCACGCGCCGCACGTCCTCGATCGCGACGCCGGGCCGGCCCACGAGCACGAAGCTGATGGGCACGTGCACCTCCGCGAGGATCTGCAGCGTCTCCCCGAGGGCGATCTCGTCCACGGTGGCGGAGACGCCGCCCTCCACCGAGTTCTCGATGGGCACGACGGCGCGGTCCACCTCCCCCCTGCGCAGCGCCGCCACGGCGCTCAGCACGGAGCCCGCAGACACGAACTCGGCCTCGGCCGGGTCCGCCACCTTGCGCAGGGCGGCCTCGGTGAAGGTGCCGGCCGGGCCGAGGAAGGCGTAGCGCAGGCGCGACGGCGTCGCGTCAGCGGAGCCCGTCCCCGTCACTTGACGGTGGGCTCGGCGTCGCCGTCGGCCTCCATCGGCTTGCCGGCCTCGAGCCACGCGCCGGAGCCGCCGGCCACGTTGATGGCCGAGTAGCCGCGGCCGGTCATGAACTCGGCGGCGCGGGCGGAGCGGCCGCCGGTGCGGCAGATCAGGTAGTAGTCCGTGTCCGGGTCCAGCTCCTCGAGTCGCTCCGGCAGCTGGCCCAGCGGGATGTGCTGGGCGCCGGCGGCGCGGCCCAGGGCCCACTCGTCGTCCTCGCGGACGTCCAGGATGGCCGCATCGGCGGGGATCTCGTTCACATCGACGGTCTCGAAGGCGCTCATGGCTTCAGCGTAGCCACCCGCCCGGACGTCCCAGGAAGGCCCCGCCGTCCATGACCCGGCCCACGCCCGTTAGGCTCGGCCGCATGCAGACCTCCGACGCCGCACCCGCCGCCGACGACGACCGCACCCCCTCCGCCCCCGGCCCGGCCCGGCTCCTGGACCGCTCGGCCGTGCGCCTGCGGGAGGACCTCGCCGCCGGGGATCTGAGCGCCCGGGAGGTCACGGAGGCGGCCCTCGCCGCGGCCCAGGCCCACGCGGACCTCGGCGCGTTCGCCCTCCTCGACGCCGAAGGCGCCCGGGCCCGTGCCGCCGAGCTGGACGCGGCCCACCCGCGCGTCGCGCCCCGGGCCGTGCCCGGTCCGCACACCTCCCCCGCCCCGGACGACGACGGCGCCCCCGCCTCCCTGCACGGTCTTCCGCTGGCGTACAAGGACCTGATCGACGTGCGCGGGATGCCCACGCGATTCGGCTCCGCCCTGCTGGCCGACGCGCCGCCGTCCGCGCAGGACGACCCGCTCGCGCTCCGCCTGCGCGGGGCCGGCACCGTCACCCTCGGCAAGACGACCGTGCCCGAGTTCGGCCTGGACTCCTACTCGGAGAACCTCGTGACGGCGCCGGCCCGCAACCCCCTGGACCCCACCCGCACCGCGGGCGGCTCCTCGGGCGGGGCCGCGGCCGCCGTCGCCGCGGGGATCCTCCCGTTCGCCCCGGGCTCGGACGGGGGCGGGTCCATCCGCATCCCCGCCGCGGCGTGCGGGCTCGTGGGCCTCAAGCCCGGTCGCGGGGAGCTGCCGATGGACGAGCACACGGACACGGTCCGCAATCTCACGGTGTCGGGCCCGCTCGCCCACACGGTCGAGGACGCCGCCCTGCTCTACGACGTGCTGCTCTCCCCCGAGGGCCTGCCCGGCCGGGTGCTGCCGGACCTGCGCCGCACCGTGGAGACCGCCCGGGCCGGGGGCGCCGTCGACGCCCGCCGGATCGGCGTCACCACGGCCTCGCCCTTCGCCTCCGACCTCGAGATCTCCCTGGCCCGGCCCGCCGTCACCGCCCTGACGAAGGCCGCCGCCGCCCTGGACGCGGGCGGCCACGCGGTCGAGGACCTCTCCCCCTACTACGGCGAGGACTACCACCGGGACTTCCGCACGGTGTGGACCGCCGGGCTGCTCCGGGCGCCGCTGCCGGAGGACGCCGAGGCGCGCGTGGGCGCGGTGGCCGCGCACTTCCTGCGCACGGCCCGGGCCGCAGGGCGCGCCGAGCTCGACGACGCCGCCCACCGGCTCGAGGAGTGGGCGCGCGGGGTGCGGGCGCAGTTCGCCGCCGTCGACGTGGTGATGACCCCGGTGCTGGCCACCGCGCCCCCGCCGGTCGGCCACTTCCTGGCGATGGAGCCCGAGGCCAACTACGAGGCGCAGTGCGCGTTCACGCCCTACACCTCGATGGTCAACGTGCTCGGCCTGCCCGCGGTCGCGGTGCCCGTGCTCCGGGACGAGCGGGGCCTGAACTGGTCCGTCCAGCTCATCGGCCGGCCCGGCACGTCCGCGCCCCTGCTCGCCCTGGCCGCGCACCTCGAGCTGCTGCTGGCCGGCTGAGCCGGCCGGTCAGGTCGAGGTGTAGTCACCCAGGGAGATCCCGGCGATCACCAGGATCACGAGGAACACGACGGCGAGCAGCAGCAGGGCGAGGGACACGTAGTTCATCACGAGGCCGGCGATCGCCATGCCGCGGCCGTGGGGCTCGCGCTTGAGGCCGATGTGGCCGAGGACCACGCCCACGATCGGCGGGAGGAGGAACGTGAACCCGCCCACCACGGAGATGATGCCGAGGATCATGGACGCCACCGAGCGGCCGACGCCGTCGGTCTGGCCGGGCTGCAGCGGGGCTCCGAAGCCGTGGCCGGGCGTGCCCTGCCCGTAGCCGTAGGCGGGGACGGTGTTCGCGTCCTGGCCGTAGCCGTACGGCTGCCCGTAGGCGGGGCGGGTCTGCCCCTCCTGCTCGGCGTACGAGGGGGCCCGGTCCCAGGCGGCGCGGTCGGCGTCGCCGGCCGGGGCGTCGGGCCAGCCGGCGGCGGAGGAGCCGGTGCCGGAGGAGCCCGCACCGGCCTCGGACCCGTACCAGCTCGGCCGGGCGGCCTCACGGCGCGGGTCGTGGGAGGCGTGGGGGTCGGTCATGACGGTCCTTCCGGTTCGGGGCGTCGCGGTCCGGTGCCGAGTCTAGGCGGTGCCCCCGGACCCGGCCCGGCCCCGCACCCCTGCTCCACGGCCGGCCTCACCCGGGCCGGCCCACCGCCTTGAGGTACCCGGAGAACCCGCCGGGGGTCCGCCCCTCCAGGCGGGACGAGGTGAGCACGCGGGTGGTGTCGGTGGCGATCACGCGCACCCGGCGGCCGTCACCGCCGTCGCGCTCGCCCGCCAGGGCCCGCACGGCCTCGGCCAGGCCGACGTCCTCGTGCTCGGCCACCGGCGGGAACCCGCCGACGGCCTCGTACAGCGACCACGGCAGTCCCAGGTTCGCCCCGTGCACGTGCGGGTGCCCCTCCTCGTGCCGGTAGCCGCGGAGCCAGGCCTGCCGCAGCGGCCCCTGGCGCACGTCCACCGTGCCCAGCACGAGCACCTCGTCGCGGCCGGCGGCCACGGTCTGCGCCAGCAGCCAGTCGGCGGGGACGCGGCTGTCCGCGTCGGTGGAGGCGAGCCAGAGGTGTTCGGCGGGCACGTCGGGGAACAGCGCGCGGGCCCGGCGGGCGCCCTCGACGCGGGCCCGCCCGACGCCGGCCTGCCCGGCGGTCGGCTCCCCCAGTTCGAGGACGTGGATGCGCGGGTCGGCGGCGCGGGCCTCGAGGGCGGCGGCCACCGTGGCGTCGTCGCAGCGGTCCGCGGCGACCACGACCGCGGCCGTGCCCTGCGCGTGGTGCTCCTCCCAGCGGTCCAGGGCGACGGTGAGGGCCGCGAGCGCGGCCGGCAGCCGCTCCTGTTCGTCCTTGGCGGGCACCACGACGACGGCGTGGGTCGCGGCGGTGGCCCGCACGTGGAGGCTGAGCCGGAAGTCGTCCTCCACGAGCTCGGTGCGCAGCCGCCAGCGCGGGTCGGCGGCGACACGCGCGTGCACCGCGTCCCCGTCCAGCGGCCAGCCCTCGATGGGGTGGCGCCAGTGGCACAGCAGCAGCTCGCCGCCGGGGGCGAGCGCGGCGTCGGCGTCGTCGATCAGCGCGTCGAGCTCCTCGGGCTGCAGGAAGTAGCCGATCTCGGAGGCGATCACGAGGTCCGCGCCGGCGACGTCGGCCGGCCAGTCCGCGGGCAGCACGGCACGGCGCACCTCGGCGTGCGGCGCGCCGGCCAGCCGGGCGGCGGCGCGCTCCACAGCGATGGCGGACGCTTCGAGGCCGACCACGCGGTCCGCGCGCGCGGCCACGTCCGCGGTGAGCACGCCGATGGACGCGCCCGCCTCCACCACGGTCCCGTAGCGGGGCCGGGGCAGGGCGGCGAGGGTGAGCGCCCGCTTGCGGGCCTCGTACGGCGAGCTGAGGTAGCGCCACGGGTCCTCCTGGGCCCGGTAGAGCCGGTCGAAGACGGCGGCGGCCCGGTGGGCGTCGGCGTCGTCGGGGCCGGAGACGCGGTGGGCCTCGAACGGGCGCTCGTGGTGGGCGAGCACGGCGGGGCCGAGGATCGCCTCGTCGCCGGGCGCGGCGGAGAGGGGCCGGACCTGGGAGGCGTGCGCGTCGAGGGCGGCGCGGCGGGCGGCACGGTCGTCCTCGGTGAGCGGCAGCCGTCGGTAGCGGCGGGCGGGCAGGTCGGCCGGGTCGGCCCAGTGCCAGAACCAGATGGGGAAGGCGTAGAGCGGCAGGTCGCACTCGCCCGCGAGCGCCCCGACGGCCCGGCCCACGGCCTCGTGGTCCGCGTGGCCATCGCCCGGGTCGTGGGAGGCGAGCACGGCGGGGCCAGGGTGGGCGTCGAGGGCCGCGGCGACGGCGTCGCGCACGGCGTCCTCGTGCTCGGCCACGCCGGAGTCGGGCAGGGCCAGGGACGCCCACGTCAGCCGGTCCCGCACCGGGGAGCCGGGGCCCGCGGAGGCGGGCAGGCCGGCGGCGAGGGCGTCGAGGGCGTGCTCCATCTCGTCCCGGCGCAGCCGGACCAGGTCCGCGGGCGTGTGGGTGGGCGAATGCGGGTGGGATGCCTCGCCGGCGGTGGCGACCAGCACGTGCACGCGTGCCCCGCCGCGCAGGGCGGAGCGGATCAGGCCGGTGGCGGCGAGGGTCTCGTCGTCCGGGTGGGCCACGGCCACGAGCAGCAGCGTCTCCGCGTCCCAGACGGGCAGGCGCAGCTCCGGCAGATCGCCGACGCCGCCCTCGGCCCAGGCGGCCTCGGACGTGCCGTCGTCGGTGTGGGAGAAGCTCACCACGTCCAGCCGCCGTCGGTCTCGCCGGTCAGGAGTGCGGCGCCCAGCCGGGCGTCGTCGCGGTGTCCATGGTGCTGGCGCAGGTAGACCTGCAGGTCGGCGACGGCGCGGGCGTGCGCGGCGCTGCCGGTGAGCGGGCCGGGGCCGGTGGCCTGCCCGACGACGTCCATCACCTCGGTGCACAGCTGCGCCACGGTGCCGCGGATCCGGTCGGCCTCGACCATGCCGCGGCCGTGGTCCAGGCGGCCGGCGTCCACGTCGTCGGCGGCACGGGCGAGCAGGGCGGCCATCGCGTGGAGCAGCCGGTCGACGCGGCCCAGCGCGGCCTGGCCGATCTGGTCGGGGCCCGGTCCGCGGCCCTCGGCCTGGGCGGCCGCGCGGGCCGCGGTGGCGTTCCGCAGGGTGCGGGCGATGCCGACGGCGCCGCCGAACCACACCGCCGCCACGCCGATGCCGCCCCACGCGAAGCCGGGCCGGCGCAGGTACCACTCGGCGCCGCCGACGGCGCTGCCGGGGACGGCGTCGAAGGCCAGGCCCACCGTGCGGATCGGGGCGAGGCCGAGCGCGGGCCAGGCCGAGTCGGTCTCGGCGACGCCGGGGTGGGACAGGTCCACGAGCACGGCACGGCGGGTGCCGTCCGCCTCCCGGCCGGTCACGACGGCGGCCGCGCACCGGTCCGCGAGCGAGCACCAGGGCTTCTCGCCGTCGAGCAGCCAGGCGGTGTCGGGGCCGTCCGAGGCGGGGCGCAGGGCCGGGGTGCGGCCGCCGGACTCGGAGGCGTAGACGCCGAGCAGCCCGGCCGGGGCGGGGACGCCGGCCTGGGACAGGATCGAGAGCGCGTCCAGATGGGGCTCGAGCACCCGGGCGGCCGAGAGGTCCTGCGCGGCGACGGAGGCGAGCAGCTCCCACTGCTCGCGGGTGCGCCCCGCGCCGGACAGCGGCAGGTCCAGCGGGGCGGCGTCCTCGTCGGACAGGGCACCGGAAGCCGCACACAGAAGCTCGACCATCGCGTCGACGTCGCCGTCGCAGGCCGCGGCGGCCGTGAGGAGGGCCTGCTCGGCCGGGCGGTCCACGGCTCCGCCCGGGACGAGGCGGACGGGCTCGGGTTGGGCCATGGGTGGGGACCTCCTCGTCGACGGCGCCCGGGCCGGTGCGCCCCGGGGTCGAGGATTCACCGTAGTCAGCACGGGCACGGCAGGGAATGGCCGGTGCGCCGGGGGCGAAGCGGCCCGCTCTTTCTTGACATGTTCCAGAGAACCGGATGGGATCGACTGGCATGGAGACCACGACGCGGGACGAGGATGAGCGCACGCTGCTGCGCGGCGTCGGCCTGCGTGTGACCCGGCCCCGCCTGGCGGTGCTGACCGCCCTCGCCGACCACCCCCACGCGGACGCGTCCACCGTGCTGGCCGCCGTTCGTCGGGCCCTGCCCGGCACCTCGCACCAGGCCGTCTACGACTGCCTCCACGCGCTCACCGAGGCCGGGCTCGTGCGCTCCCTGCAGCCCGCCGGCTCCCCGGCCCGCTACGAGATCTGCACGGGCGACAACCACCACCACCTGGTGTGCCGCGGCTGCGGCACGGTCGTGGATGTGCCGTGCCGCACCGGCTCCGCCCCGTGCCTCGACGCCCCCGAGGACCACGGCTTCGCGGTCGACGAGGCCGAGGTCTACTACTGGGGGCTGTGCGCCGGCTGCCGGGAGTGACCGTCGGCGTCGTCCCGCTGGGCCGCGCGTCTTCCCCCGTCCGCCCGCCCGTGCCAAGGTGTGGCACATGACCGAGAACACCGCCGCCCTGCCCGCCGCCGAGCGTCCCGGCACCCCCGCCCTGCCGCAGGACCTGATCGACGTCGACGCCCTCCTGGAGGCGTACCGCACCGGTCACCCGGACCCGACGGACCCGGCGCAGAAGGTCGTGTTCGGCACCTCCGGCCACCGCGGCTCCGCGTTCACGACCTCGTTCAACGACGACCACATCGCCGCCATCACGCAGGCCGTGGTCGAGTACCGGGCGCACCACGGGATCACGGGGCCGGTCCTCGTCGGCAAGGACACGCACGCCCTGTCCGGGCCCGCGCAGGACACCGCCGTCGAGGTGCTGCTCGGCAACGACGTCGAGGTGCTCGTCGACTCCCGCGACGGCTACACGCCCACTCCCGCCGTGTCCCACGCGATCCTGCACCTGAACGCCGGGCGCGAGCTGTCGCCGTCGGGCTTCGCGGTGGACGGGGACAACGCCGGCCTCGTGGACGGCCTCGTGATCACCCCCTCGCACAACCCGCCCGCGGACGGCGGCTTCAAGTACAACCCGCCCCACGGCGGCCCCGCGGACACCGAGGCGACCACGTGGATCGCCGACCGTGCCAACGAGCTGCTCGCCGGCGGGCTGGCGGGCGTGCACCGGGTGGCGGGCGCCGACGTCGCCGGCCACGCGAAGCTGGGCGGCTTCGACTTCCTGGACCGGTACGTGTCCGATCTGCCGCAGGTGATCGACGTGGAGGCGATCCGCGAGGCGGGCGTGCGCATCGGCGCCGACCCCATGGGTGGGGCGTCCGTGGCGTACTGGGGCGAGATCGCCGACCGCCACGGGCTGGATCTGACCGTGGTGAACCCCGAGGTCGACCCGCGGTTCGGGTTCATGACCCTGGACTGGGACGGCAAGATCCGCATGGACTGCTCATCGCCGAACGCGATGGCCTCGTTGATCGAGCGGATGACCCCGGGCGCGGACGGGCAGGTGCCCTTCGACGTCGCCACCGGCAACGACGCCGACGCGGACCGGCACGGGATCGTCACCCCCGACGGCGGGCTGATGAACCCGAACCACTACCTCGCCGTGGCCATCGACTACCTGTATCGCCACCGCGAGCAGTGGCCCCAGAGCGCGGGCGTGGGCAAGACCCTGGTGAGCTCCTCGATGATCGACCGCGTGGCCGGGGACCTGGGCCGCGAGCTCGTGGAGGTGCCGGTGGGCTTCAAGTGGTTCGTGCCGGGCCTGCTGACGGGCACCGGCGTGTTCGGCGGCGAGGAGTCCGCGGGTGCGTCCTTCGTGCAGTTCGACGGCAGCCCGTGGTCCACGGACAAGGACGGGCTGCTGCTGTGCCTGCTGGCCGCGGAGATCATCGCCGTGACGGGGCAGTCCCCGTCCGAGCGGTACCGCGACCTCGTGGCCCTGCACGGCGACCCGGCGTACGCGCGCATCGACGCCCCCGCGACCGCCGAGCAGAAGGCCAAGCTGAAGACCCTCTCCCCCGACGACGTCCCCGTGACCGAGCTGGCCGGTGAGACCATCCTCGCGACGCTGACCAACGCCCCGGGCAACGACGCCCCGATCGGCGGGCTCAAGGTGGTCACGCAGCACGCATGGTTCGCGGCGCGGCCCTCCGGCACCGAGGACGTCTACAAGATCTACGCGGAGTCCTTCCGCGGCCCCGAGCACCTGAAGCAGGTGCAGGCGGAGGCGCAGAAGCTGGTGGACGCGGTCATCGGCTGACCCCCCCCCGCCCGCTTTCGTTCGGGAAACGGCGGCGTGTCGCACCGCTTTCGTTCGGGAAACGGCCGGGCGCGGGCCGTTTCTCGAACGAAAAGGCACTGGGGGCGCCGTCTTCCACACGAAAGTGCGCGGGTCGCGCGGGGGCGACGACGGCGCCACGCCCTGCCGTCGCACAGGGCCGCTCGGTAGCGTGGCCGACATGAGCACGCAGCCCCCCGGTCTGACCACCGACTCCCCCGACTCCCCCAACGACGATCCGGTCCGCGAGCCGTTGCCCACCGAGGCCCTGCCGATCGCGCCGGCCGGGCCCCGACCCGAGGAGCCGCGGGCCGCCGTCGAGCGGCTGCGCGCCGCCGCCCGCTCCCGCGCCGCCCACCCGCGCGCGGTGCGGGTGCGCCAGCTCAAGGGCCTGAAGCGGATGCTGACCGAGCACGCGGACCGGTTCGTCGCGGCGCTCGGCACGGACCTGGGCAAGCCGGCCACCGAGGCGCTGATCACGGAGATCGTCTCGGTGCGCTCCGAGGTGGACCACGCGCTGCTGCACCTGACCGACTGGATGGAGCCGCGGCCCGTGAAGCTGCCGCTGGCCCTGCGCCCCGCGAGCGCGGAGGTCCGGCCGCGGCCCAAGGGTCTCGTGCTGGTCATCGGCGCGTGGAACTACCCGGTGCAGCTTGCGCTCGCCCCGGTCGTGGGCGCGCTGGCGGCCGGCAACACGGTGGTGCTCAGCCCGTCGGAGAAGGCCCCGGCCACGGCGGCGGCGCTGCGGGAGCTGGTGCCGCAGTACCTGGACTCCGCGCTGGTCTCCGTGGTGGCGGGCGGCAAGGAGTGCAACACCGCGCTGCTGGCGGAGCCGTGGGACCACATCCTCTACACCGGCGGGGAGCGCGTGGGCCGGATCGTCTACGAGGCGGCGGCGAAGACCCTCTCCCCCGTGACGCTCGAGCTGGGCGGCAAGTCGCCGGCGGTGGTGACGCCGTCGCGGAACACGGGCGCGATGGCCCGCCGCATCGCGTGGGCGAAGTTCACCAACGCGGGCCAGACGTGCGTGGCCCCGGACTACGTGCTGGCCGTCGGCGAGGCCGCGCTGCGCCAGGTGACCGCCGAGCTCCCCGCAGCCCTGCGCGAGTTCTACGGCGACGACCCCCGCGCGTCGAAGGACTACGGCCGCCTCATCTCCGCCGAGCACACGGAGCGGCTGCGGGAGATGCTCCAGGCGGACCTCGACGCCGGCGCCGAGCTGCTCGTCGGCGGCGACGTGGACGCGGCGGGGCGGTACATGGCGCCGACCGTGGTGACGGGCGTCAAGCCGGACGGCGCGCTCATGCAGGAGGAGCTGTTCGGCCCGGTCCTGCCCGTGCTGACCGTGGACACCTTCCAGGACGCCCTCGACTTCATCGCGGAGCGCCCGCACCCGCTGGCCGCCTACCTCTTCACGGACCGGCCGAGCTACCACCGCGCGTTCGACGACCAGGTGCAGGCCGGCGGCCTCGGCTACGACGTCGGCCTGCTGCACGCCGGCATCGCGACGCTGCCGTTCGGCGGGATCGGCGCGTCCGGGATGGGCGCGTACCACGGCATCCACGGCTTCGAGACGTTCTCCCACCTGCGCCCGTCCATCACGAAGTCGGACCAGGTGGACACGCTCAAGACCGCCTACCCGCCGTACGGGCGGATGAAGCGGGCGCTGCTGCCGAAGATGCTCTGAGGGGGCGGGGATCAGCGCTGCGGCCAGAACCCGCGGCGGGCGTAGACCTCGGCGAGGACGTCGGCACGGTCGGTCATGATGCCGTCGACGCCGAGGTCGAGCAGGCGCTCGATCTCTGCGGGCTCGTCCACGACCCACACGTGCACCGGCAGGCCGGCCGCGTGGCAGCGACGCACGAAGTCGGCGGTGGCCACGGGCACGCGGCCGTGCCGGACGGGCACCTGCACGCAGTCGACGTCGAGGGCGTACCGGCGCAGCCAGCGGGTCAGTCCCAGCGGGCCCAGCGTCACGAGCGCCGCGATGGCGGCCGCCCCGCCCGACGTCGCCACCCGCTCCGGCCCGTACGCCCGCTCGGGGTAGCCGAGGCGGGCGAGGGAGCGCCGGAAGAGGAGGCGCCGCGAGTCGTGGAACGAGGCGACGAGCACGCGGTCCCAGGCGCCGTGCTCAGCGATGATCCGGGCCAGCACCGGGGCCGATGCGCGGTCCTTGAGGTCCACGTTCAGGCGGGCTTCGGGTAGTGCCGTGAGCAGCTCGGTGAAGCGCAGCATCGGCTCCCCGCCGACCGTGACGTCCGCCAGCCGCTCCCACGTGTGGTCGCGCAGCCGGCCGCGGCCCGTGCTGACGCGGTCCAGGGTGTCGTCGTGGAAGACAACGAGCTCGCCGTCCGCCGTGGTGCGCACGTCCAGCTCGAGGTAGGTGAACCCGGCGGCGTGGGCGTCCACGAACGCGGCCAGGGAGTTCTCCCGGTCGACGGCGGCGCCCCGGTGCGCGAACCCCAGCGGGTGGCCGCGACGGGCGGGGACGGAGTCGGTGAGGTAGGCGGGGGCGGGACGGGGCGAGGTCGGACGCACGGGATCACGGTAGCGGGGCCGGGCGGTGAGCGCTCCACTGCCGCGGCCGGGAACGCGAGAGGTCGGAATGAGCGTCAGATCGGCCCTCATTCCGACCTCTCGCGTGACAGGAGGGGCCGAAGCGCCCGCCCTCAGTCCTCCGCCGGCAGCTCCAGCATGGGGCGGTGCTCGTAGAAGGTCTGCAGCACCACGGTGGTCCGGGTGGACACCGACGCCCTCTGGCGGATCTCGGTCACGAGGGCCTCGAGCTCGCGCGGCGAGCCCACGCGCACGAAGAGCATGTACGCGGCGTCGCCGGCCACGGAGTGGCACGCCTCGATCGCCGCGATGGACTCGAGGAGCTCGGGGGCGTCGTCGGGCTGGCGCGGGTCCAGCGGGCTGATCTCGATGAACGCGGAGAGCGGCCTGCCCACGGCCTCGGGGTCGAGCAGCGCGCGATAGCCCGTGATCACGCCCGTGCTCTCGAGCCGGCGCAGACGCGCCTGCACGGCGGAGGTCGAGAGGCCGATCCGCTCGGAGAGCTGGGCGAGCGTGGCGCGCGGGTCATGGGAGACGGCGGCCGCGAGCCGCACGTCGACAGGGTCGTCCATGCGCCGCACGCTATCAGCCGGCCCCGGCCGCCGGGTTGACAGCCCCGTGCGCTCATGGAAACCTTCCGGCAAGTGATCCGCGTCACCGGATATTTTCCGGCGCTTCGACCTCAGGAGGGTTCCATGTCCACCACTCTGCAGCCCACCCGGGCCGACGTCGTCGTCCCGGAGACCCCGGCCGACGCGCGCACCGTCGAGACCCACCCGGCCTGGCTCCGCCTCAAGGCCGCCGCCACCGCCCTGCAGCCCCTGCAGGTGAAGGACGGCTCCATCCCGGACCCGGCGGACCACGCGGCCGCGCGCGAGCACGTGGAGACCATCGTCGCCGCCGTCGAGGAGCTCGCCCCGCTCTTCCCGCACGACGCCGCCTACCTCGCCGCCCTGCCCCGCGACTTCGCCCGCTGGGCCGACGGCGGCTTCGCCGAGCCCGACTTCCTGGACTCCCTCGTCGCCTTCCAGCCGCAGGAGCACCGCGTCGACGGCGTCCGGCACCTCGTGGTCTTCCCGATGTACACGCAGAACGGCTCCCCGGACCGGCACGTGGAGGCCCTCGTCGTCGAGACCATCTGGCCCGAGTTCATCGCCGAGCTCGAGGCCGGCGACTACGGCAACCGCCTCTTCGTCTCCCTGCGCCTGATCGACTTCACCCCCGGCTATGACACGAACTCGGCCGTGCTCTTCCCCGAGACCGTGGCCATGCGCGAGATCCCCACCTTCACATGGGGCGCCATCTTCCAGGACCGCGAGGCCGCCCGCTTCCGCCGGGTCGTCACCGCCGCCGCCGAGATCACCCAGCTCGAGCTCCCGGCCGAGCTCGCCGAACTGCTCTCCAGCCAGGAGCTCGCCGAGGGCACCTTCGTGATGTGGGACCTCATCCACGACCGCACGCACATGCGCGGCGACCTGCCCTTCGACCCGTTCATGATCAAGCAGCGCATGCCCTTCTTCCTCTACACGCTCGAGGAGATGCGCTGCGACATGACCGCCTTCCGCGAGTGCGTGGCGATCGAGCGCCGCCTCACGGCGCGCGCCGCCGCGGGCGAGCAGCTCACCGCGCTCGAGGAGCAGACCCGCCGCCACGCCGGGCTCGTCCAGCACGCCGTCCTCTTCGACCGCGTCTTCCGCTTCGCCCTCACCGGCTCCCGCGTCCGCAACTACGACGGCCTCGGCGGCCAGCTGCTCTTCGCCTGGCTGCACCGCAAGGACGTGATCCAGTGGCGGGACGTCGCCCTCAGCGTGGACTGGGACCGGCTCGCCGACGCCGTCGTCGAGCTGGGCGACGCCATCGACACGCTCTACTGGGAGTCCATCGACCGCCCCAAGACCGTGCACTGGCTCCAGGCCTACGAGCTCGTGGCCTCCGTGGTCACCCCGCACCCGGCCTCCGTGTGGGCGCAGGGCCTGCCGCGCGAGGTGCTCGCCGGCCCGCCCAAGGGCTACACCGACCTCGTGCTCGACGACGAGTTCCCGCTGTCCATGTTCTTCGAGGCCCTCGAGAAGAAGATGAGCGGCGTCATCGAGTCCACCGCCGGGATCCGCGGCACGGACGCCTGACCCGTGGCCGCCCTGACCGACCGTGCGGTCCTGATCGCGGGCGCCACGAGCGTCTCGGGCCGGGTCGCCGCCCGCGCGCTCCTCGACGCCGGCGCGCACGTCGTCGCGACCGGGCGCGACGCCGCGAAGCTCGCCCCCCTCGCCGAGCTCGGCGCCGAGACCGCGGCCCTGGACCTCACGGACGAGGCCGCCGTCCGCGGTCTCGTCGAGGACCTGCACGCCCGCGGCACCCGGATCGACGGCCTGCTCCACCTGGTGGGCGGCTGGCGCGGCGGCGGGGGCCTCGCCGGCCAGACCGAGGAGGACTACCGCGCCCTCGAGGCCTCGTTCACGGCGCTGCGGCACGTGAGCCGGGCCCTCGACGACGACCTGCGGGCCTCGTCCGCCGGACGCCTCGCGATCGTCTCGTCCACGGCGGTGACCCGGCCGCTCGCCGGCGGCGCGAACTACGCCGCGGTGAAGGCGGCGAGCGAAGCATGGACCCGCGCGGTGGCGCAGGGCTGGGCCAAGGCCGCCCGGGATGCGGAGACGCCGCTGCGCTCGGCGGCCGTCGTGTTCCGCGTGAAGTCCCTCGCCGGGCTCGAGGAACGGCTGGCCGAGGAGTACATGCGACTGTGGGAGGCTGAGGCGGGCGCGCTGAACGACGCCGTCCTCACGCTCCAGGAGAAGGGAACGTAACTGACATGCAGAGGATCCACGATCCGCAGGAGCGGGGCTTCGCCTCGGACAACTATTCCGGCGTCCACCCGGAGGTGCTCGCGGCGCTCGCCGAGGCCAACGGGGGCCACCAGGTCGCCTACGGCGAGGACGTGTACACGGCGCGTCTCCAGGAGGTCGTGGCCCAGCACTTCGGCAAGGACGCCGCCGCGTGGCCGATGTTCAACGGGACCGGGGCGAACGTCGTCGGGCTCCAGGCCATGCTGCCCCGCTGGGGCGCGGTGATCTGCGCGGACACCGCGCACATCCACGTGGACGAGGGCGGCGCGCCCGAGAAGTCCGCCGGCATCAAGCTGCTGCCCGTGGCCACCGACGACGGCAAGCTCACCCCCGAGCTGATCGCCGCCGAGGCCTGGGGCTGGGGTGACGAGCACCGCGCCCAGCCCCTGGTCGTCTACCTCACCCAGTCCACCGAGCTCGGCACGGTCTACACCCCGGACGAGGTCAAGGCCATCACGGACTACGCCCACGAACACGGGATGCGCGTCTACATGGACGGCGCCCGCATCGCCAACGCCGCGGCCTCCCTGGGCCTGCCGCTGCGCGCCTTCACCACCGACGTCGGCGTGGACGTGCTCTCCCTCGGCGGCACCAAGAACGGGGCGCTGCTGGCCGAGGCCGTCGTCGTGCTCGACCCGGACGCCGCGGACGGCCTCGTGTACCTGCGCAAGAACCAGATGCAGCTGGCCTCGAAGATGCGCTTCGTCTCGGCGCAGCTGCTCGCGCTGTTCGACGGCGACCTGTACCTGCGCTCCGCCCGCCACGCCAACGCCATGGCCGCCCGGCTGCGCGCCGGCATCGAGGCGGGGGTCGCCGACGGCTCGCTGGCCGGCGTCGAGCTCACGCAGGCCACGGACGCCAACGCCGTGTTCGCCGTCCTGCCCGAGGGCGTGGCCGACCGGCTGCGCGCCCGCTTCCGGTTCTACGACTGGGACGCGGCGCGGCGCGAGGTGCGCTGGGTGTGCGGCTTCGACACGACCGAGGCCGACGTGGACGCGTTCACGGCCGCACTGCGCGCCGAACTCGTCCCCGTCGCCTGACGGACGCCCGCGGCCGGCGGGGACCACCCGCCGGCCCGAGCATCCGGGATACCCTTCTACCACCGTGCAGCAGGGTGGGATGCCGCGGCGTTCGACGCGCGTCCGACCGCTCTCCCACCGAAAGGCCACCGTGGACACCAGCGCACCCCGGACGTCCCCGTCGACGCCGCCCGCCTCCGCCGCCCACGCCACCCCCGAGGGCGGCTCCCTGCGGCGCACCCTCAAATCCCGGCATCTGACGATGATCGCGATGGGCGGCGCCATCGGCACGGGTCTCTTCGTGGCCTCGGGCAACACCATCGCGACCGCCGGCCCCGGTGGCGCCCTCGTGGCCTACGTGGCCATCGGCTTCATGGTGTTCCTGCTGATGCAGTCGCTCGGTGAGATGTCCACGTACCTGCCGGTCTCCGGCGCGTTCGAGGAGTACTCGACCCGCTTCGTGAGCCCCTCGTTCGGCTTCGCCATCGGCTGGAACTACTGGTACAACTGGGCGATCACGGTGGCCGCCGAGCTCGTCGCGGCGGCCCTGATCATGCGGTACTGGCTCCCGGACGTGCCCTCGTGGATCTGGTCCGCGATCTTCCTCGCGCTGCTCTTCGGCCTCAACGCCCTCTCCACGCGCGCCTACGGCGAGAGCGAGTTCTGGTTCTCGCTCATCAAGGTCGCCACGGTGGTGATCTTCCTGGTGCTCGGCGTCCTGATGATCGTCGGCATCCTCGGCGGCTCCTCCCCCGGCTTCCACAACTGGACCGACGGCGAGGCCCCCTTCGTGGGCGGCGGCGCCGGCATCCTGGCGATCTTCATGGTGGCCGGCTTCTCCTTCCAGGGCACCGAGCTGGTCGGCGTCGCCGCGGGCGAGGCCGAGGACCCGGAGAAGAACGTGCCCAAGGCGATCCGCACCGTGTTCGTGCGCATCCTGCTCTTCTACGTCGGCGCGATCACCGTCGTCGGCTTCCTCATCCCCTACACCAGCCCCCACCTGCTGGGCAGCGACGTCGAGGACATCTCGATCTCCCCGTTCACGCTCGTCTTCGAGAACGCGGGCGTGCTCGCCGCCGCCTCCGTGATGAACGCCGTGATCCTCACGGCCATCCTCTCCGCGGGCAACTCGGGCCTGTACGCCTCCACCCGCATGCTCTGGGCCCTGGCCGACTCCGGCAAGGCCCCGCGCTTCCTGGCGAAGGTGAACCGGCGCGGCGTGCCCATGAACGCCCTCTACGCCACCACCGCGGTGGGCGCGGCGTGCTTCCTGACCACGTTCATCGGGGACGGCGCCGCCTACGTGTGGCTCGTCTCCGCCTCGGGCCTGGCCGGGTTCATCGTGTGGATGGGCATCGCCTGGAGCCACTACCGGTTCCGGCGGGCCTACGTCGCGCAGGGCCACGACCCGAAGGACCTGCCCTACCGCGCGTTCCTGTTCCCCCTGGGCCCGATCGTCGCGCTGGTCATGTGCGCTGTCGTGATCCTCGGGCAGAACTACCAGGCATTCATGGGCGACGTGGACCTCGTGGCCGTGGCCACCGCGTACATCGGCCTGCCCCTGTTCCTCGCGCTGTGGCTCGGCCACAAGCTCGTCACCGGCTCGAAGCCGGTCCGCTACGAGGACGCCGACCTCACCCGCGTCCTGGACTGAGTCCCCCACCCCGGAGGTCGCCGTGTCCGCCCGCTCGTCCCACGTCCCCGCCGTCACCCCCACCGCCCGCGGCCGCCTGGTCTGGGTGGACGTCGCGCGCGGTCTGGCCCTGGTCTCGATGATGGTCGCCCACACGGCGCCCACCGGCGGCCCGGGCGGGGTGCTCCACCTCTCCGAGCACCTCACCGCGCCCCTGTTCGCGGCGCTCGTGGGCGTGGGCGCGCGCCTCGAGGCGGAGTGGCTGGGCCGTGGCCGGGCCGTGCCCCGCGCGCTCGTGCGGGCGGCCGCCCTGTTCGGGGCGGTGTGGCTGACCGGGCACTTCGGGGCGGCCGTCGTGAACGTGCTGGCGCACCTGGCTGTGCTCACGGTGGTCATGGCCCTGCTGGCCGCCCTCCCGCTCGGCGCGCACCTCGTGCTGGCCCTCCTCAGCGGCGGGGGCGGCCTCCTGCTCGCCGCCACGCCGACGGCCGACGTCGTCGACCGGCTCCTCCCCGCCGCGCAGGCGCTCGGGCTGAGCCGCGCGACGCTGACCCCGTGGGTCTCCGCGTTCCTCACGGACGGCCCGTACCGTCTCCCCCTGTTCCTCGCGTGGGCGCTGCTGGGGGCGGTGCTGGTCGCCGCCGTCCACGGCACGACGACGGCGGCCCCGGCCCGGAGCGCGCGGCTCACGGGACTCGGCTGGGCGGCCGGGGGGATCGCGCTGGCCGGCGTCGTGCTGGCCCTGTCCCGGACACAGACCGGCGCCGCGCCCGTGCCCTACACGGCGACCCCGGCGGAGGCCCTGCTGGACACGGGCCTCGTGCTGGCCGTGCTCGGCGCGTGCGCGGCCCTCATGCCGCGGCGGGCCGGGCTGCTGGCCGTGCCGGGCGCGATGACGCTGTCCGTGTACGTGGCGCACCTGTGGTACCTCGGGTGGGTGCTGCGGCTGGGTCCCGGCCCATGGCGCAGCGCCACGGGCACGGACGACACGTGGTTCAACCTGGCCGTGCTGGTCGCCGGCGCGCTGCTGCTGCCGCTGCTGTGGCGGGCCGTCGTGCGTATCGGCCCGTTCCGCGCGGGGCCGCTCGAGGGCGTCGTCCGCCTGCTGACGGCCCCGTTCGGCCGCGGGCGCTGACCGACGTCCACCCCAGCGGGTAGCCTCGAGAGCGTGAGCGAGCGAACCACCTACCTGCTGATCGACGGCGAGAACATCGACGCCACCCTCGGCACGTCCATCCTGCAGCGGCGCCCCCAGCCCGACGAGCGGCCACGCTGGAAGCGCCTGCTCGGCTACCTCGAGGACCGCTGGGACCAGCCGGTCAAGGGCCTGTTCTTCCTCGCCATCGACGGCGAGATCCCCATCCCGTTCGTCCAGGCACTCACCGCCCTCGGCTTCCAGCCGATCATGCTGCGCGGCGAGGGCAAGGTCGTGGACATCGGCATCCAGCGCACCGCGGAGGCGCTGCTGGGCCGGGAGGACGACGTCGTCCTCGTCAGCCACGACTCCGACTTCGCCCCCCAGCTCACCGACCTCGCGGCCACGCCGGGCCGACGCACCGGGATCATGGGCTTCGAGGAGTTCCTCTCCCACGAGCTGCGCCGCATCCCCGGGGTCGAGTTCTTCGACCTCGAGCACGCGGTGGGCGCGTTCGACTCGTCCCTGCCGCGCCTGCGCGTGATCGACGTCGAGGCGTTCGACCCGTACGAGTTCCTCTGACCCGCCGGGGGCGGCCCGCGGCTCCTCGCGAGTTTATAGACGCGGAGATAGTTCTGCCCTTACGATAAACTCGTGACTAAACTCGACGAAGTGGCCCGCGCCCTCGATGCCCTGGAGCGGGGGGCCACCGCCGCCGACCTGGAAAGTCAGACCCTCGACTTCAAACGTGACCCGGCCACCGTGGCGGAATTCCGCGGCAACCCGCGCGCCCAGCTCATCGACGAATTGACGACAGCCGTCATCTGCTTCGCCAACGCAGACGGTGGTCACATCGTGCTGGGAGTCGACGACAAGTCGAGCGGCCCGGAAGCCTTCACGGGCACCTCGGCCGACCGCAACGATTTACGCGCGAGATTGCACCACAACACCACACCGCCCGTGACGGTGGACATCCGTGAGGAGCACCGTCACGAGCATCGGATCCTCGTGATCCGCGTCGTCGAAGGCCTCGACCTCGTGACGAATTCCAAAGGCGTCGCGCATCAACGCCGGGGGACCGACTGCCATCCCATGTCGGAAGCGGCTCGACGCCACCTCGGCTACACCCGTCGGAATCCGGACTTCACTGCGCGCCGCTCCGAACGGGGCCCCAAGGACGTCAGCGGCGATGCCCTTGACCATGTGCGAGATCTGTTGCGCCGACTCCCGGACCTTCGACGCCAGCTCGCGGATCTGCACGATGACGACCTTCTCCGCAGTCTGGGGGCGGTCGACGGCCAAGGAAACCTACTCGTGGCGGGAGAGCTCGTCTTCTGCCCACCAGATCATGACACCGTGGACTTCTTGACCCGCCCTGCACCCGGAGCCGAGCCTTCGACACGCCGGCTGCGACTCCCCGTGGCCCAGGCACTCACCACCGTCATGGGGCTCATCAACACCGCCATCAATCCGGAAGTGACCTCGATCCCCTTGCCGACGGGTCAGGAACTGGCGCTCCCCGACTTCTCGCCCCTCGCTGTCGAGGAAGCGGTCACGAACGCGCTGGTCCACCGTGACTACGGAGTGCGGGACCGCGTTGTCATCGACCACAGTGCCACCACCTTGACGGTGCACTCTCCAGGCTCGCTCCCCTACGGCGTGGATCCGGACCGTCTCCTCAGCACCGTGTCGACGCCGCGGAACCCGCAGTTGATGTCCCTCCTCCAACAGCTCGGACTCGCAGAGCGCACCTCACGAGGCATCGATCGGATGTTTCGGGAGCAAATCCGAGTGGGGCAAACGCAGCCGGTCATCGAGCCGGATGACTATTCCGTGACCGTGCGGTTCAGCACCGGCGCGCCGAACCGCGCATTCGCCCGTTTTCTGGCCACCCTGCCGCCTGAGCTACGCGAGAATGTCGATGCCATCCTCCTCCTCGATCACTTGTGCCGACGGCCTTCTCTCTCCGCCGACGAAGCGGCGCGCATTCTGCAGGTTCCCGTCGACGAGGCCTCTCATCGCGTTGATACACTCTCGACGGCGCCGCACGCGCTGTTCGAACGCTCTTCCTCACCATCGAGTCGGAAGGCCGCATGGCGGCTCCTCCCTCTCACCGCAGCCGGCTTGGGGACGGCGGTGACACACAGGACCAAGGCAGACCAGGCGCGGCGACGGGTCGAGGCGCACTTGGACGAATACGGCTGGATCACAAACAAGACCATCCGAAACATGTTCGATCTGGACGTCCAGCAGGCCCGCCAACTGCTCGCGGACCTGCGCGATGCCGGTGTCGTCATGAAGGATCCTGCGGGCCCGGAACGCGGCCCGACCGTCCGGTGGCTCATCGCCAAGAAGTCGCGTCGTAGGAGATGAGTTCCTCTGACCGCCGGGGGCGGCCCGCGGCTCAGTCCGTGGGCAGCTCCAGCAGGCGTTCGACGGTGGCGGCCACCCCGTCGTCGTCGCACGCCCCGACCACGCCGTCCGCCGCGGCCAGCAGCGACGGGTGGCCCGAGGCCACGGCCAGGCCGAGACCGGCCCACTGGAGCATCTCCAGGTCGTTGGGCATGTCCCCGAACGCGACGACGTCGGCCGGCGCGACCCCCTTGCTCGCGGCGAACTCGGCGAGGGTCGCGGCCTTGTGCACGCCCGGCGCGGACATCTCCACGAGCGCGATGCCGGGCGCGGAGTGCGTGGCGCTCACGAGCTCGTCCAGCTCGGCGCGGGCCGCGGCGAGGAAGGCGTCCGGGGCCAGGGTGTCCGAGCGGGCCAGCAGCTTCACCACGCCCAGCCGACCCGGCAGCGCGGCCTCGAGCGTGGCCGCCGCGTGGACCTCGGCCCGGAACTCGGCGCGCTCGGAGAACGCGTGCTCCCAGAAGAAGCCCTCGAGGGTCTCGGCGCCGAAGGACACGGTGCGGTCCAGGGCGCGCAGCCGGTCCGTGGCGGTCCACACGGCCTCGACGGGCATGGGGTGGGCGATCAGCACGTCGTCCGTGGCGGTGTCCACGACGACGGCGCCGTTGGAGCAGATCACCGGGCCGACGGGACCGAGCTGCGCGCTCAGCGGGCCGAGCCAGCGGAGGGGACGGCCGGTCACGAACACCACCTCGACGCCGGCGTCGTGGGCGTCCCGCAGCGCCGCGATGGTGCGCGGGCTCAGGCGCCCCGACCGCGTGTGCCGGTACCCGATGATGGTGCCGTCCAGGTCCGTCGCGATCATCCGCGGACGGCGCGAGGGCAGGGGCAGGGCGGGCATGCGCTCAGTCTAGGCCGGGGCCGTGCGGCGGGCCGGGGTGTCCTCCGCGGGCGAGCGGGGGCACGATGGGGGCGTGGACACCGCACAGCAGACCACCGCACAGGACACCGCCCCGGACCCCGCGTCGACGACGCCCCGCACGGTCACCGTCACCGGCGCCGCCGGCAACATCGGCTACGCGCTGCTCTTCCGCATCGCCGCCGGCGGGATGCTCGGCCCGGACACCCCGGTCCGGCTGCGCCTGCTCGAGATCCCGGCCGCCCTGGGCGCCGCGGAGGGCACCGCCATGGAGCTCGCCGACGCGGCCTTCCCGCTGCTGGCCGACGTGGAGGTCACGGACGACCCGGCACGCGCCTTCGACGGCGTCCAGCACGCGCTGCTCGTCGGCGCGCGGCCGCGCACGAAGGGCATGGAGCGCGGCGACCTGCTCGAGGCGAACGGCGGGATCTTCGGGCCGCAGGGCCGGGCGATCAACGACCACGCGGCGCAGGACGTGCGGGTCGTCGTCGTCGGGAACCCGGCCAACACCAACGCGCTGATCGCCGCCGCGCACGCCCCGGACGTGCCGGCCGAACGCTTCACGGCGCTGACCCGGCTGGACCACAACCGGGCCGTGGCGCAGCTGGCGGCGCAGGCCGGCGTCGCGGTGACGGACGTGTCCGGCGTGACGATCTGGGGCAACCACTCCGCCACCCAGTTCCCGGACCTCACCCATGCCCGCGTGCGGGTGGACGGGACGTGGCGGCCGGCGCTCGAGGTGGTGGACCCGGTGTGGGCGGGCGAGGAGTTCGTGCCGCGCGTGGCTAAGCGGGGCGCGGAGATCATCGAGGTGCGCGGGGCGAGCTCGGCGGCGTCGGCGGCGTCCGCGGCGATCGACCACATCCGCGACTGGACCCTCGGCACCGGTGTGGACGCGGACGGTGCGCCGCGCCGGACGTCGGCCGCGGTGGTCTCGGACGGCTCCTACGGGGTGCCGGAGGGGCTGATCAGCTCGTTCCCCGTGACCTCCGACGGCGGCACCGCGTGGCGGATCGTGCCGGGGCTGGAGCCGGACGAGTCCGTGCTGCCGGGTGAGGGCGGGCGGCTGGCCGCGACCGTCGCCGAGCTGGAGGCCGAGCGCGACGCCGTGCGAGGGCTGGGCCTGCTCTGAGGCGGCCGGGATCGTCTGCGTCTCTGACCCTTCTGGGGGCGTCCCCACCCGCCGGAAGGGTCAGATGCGCAACAGATTCGTGCGGGGACGGGCGGGCGTCGGATCAGTCCGCGAGCTCGGCCCGCGTGGGCGGGTCCGCGCCCGGGCGGGAGGCCGTGATCGCCGACGCGCGGGAGGCGTAGATCAGCACCGACTCGACGTCGGCCGGGTCCATCGCGTGCAGGCGGCCGCGGTTCGCGGCGCCCAGCAGGGAGCGGTCGTCGAGGGCGGCGAGCAGGGCGGCGGTGAACGAGTCACCGGCGCCCACGGTATCCGCGACGTCCACGGGCACGATCGGCCGCTCCACCACGCCGTGCGCGCTGACGGCCACGATGTCCTCGGCGCCGCGGGTCATCACCACGAACGCCGGGCCCATCTGCTGCCACGCCTGCAGCGACTCGCGCAGCGGGCGGTCCGGGTACAGCCACGCGATGTCCTCGTCCGAGGCGTGCACCACGTCCGCCAGCCGCACGGACTCCTCCGCGCGGGCGCGGGCGAACGCCCGGTCCGGCACGATCGTGGGCCGCACGTTGGGGTCGTAGCTGATGGTCGTCACCGCGGAGATCCGCTCGAGCAGGGCCATCACCTCGGCGTCGCCGGGGGCGAGCATGGTGGCGATGGAGCCGGCATGCATGTGGTGCAGGGGGCCGCCGGCGGCGTCGTCGAAGTCCCGGGCGAGCGCGGTGGCGGGCGGCAGCGTCCAGTCCAGCTCGAACTCATAGCTGGCGGCACCCGTGGGGTCCAGGCGGGCGGTGGCCACGGAGGTGGCGGCGGCATCCGGCCCGAGCAGGCAGCGCACGCCGTTCTCCCGCAGGTGCGAGGCGATCATGTCCCCGTGCGCATCGCGGCCGAGGCGGCCGGCGAACAGGACGGGCCGCTCCAGCCGGCTCAGGCCCACGGCCACGTTCAGGGGGCTGCCACCGACGTGCACGCGGGGGGTCGCGGTGTCCGAGACCACGACGTCGACGAGCGCCTCTCCGATCACACCACAGTACTGAGCCACGCGCCCCACGGTACCCTAATCACCGGCGCGGAACCGGGGCTGTGCGCAGGCTTCCAGGCCCCCGAGAAACGCCCGACACCCCCATCCCCGACCCCTCGGCAGGCGGCCATGTCCCCCACCCCCACCCGGCCCTCACGCGGCCCCGGCTGGCGCCTCCACGGCGACGGCCGCACCATCACCCCGGGCACCGTCGTCGCCCCGGACGAGCGGCTGAGCTGGCCGCGGACCGTGGGCATCGGCGTGCAGCACGTGATGGCCATGTTCGGCGCCACCGTGCTCGTGCCCGCCCTGACCGGCATGCCCGCGACGACGGCGCTGCTCTTCTCCGGCCTCGGCACCCTGCTCTTCCTGGTCATCACGGGCAACCGCCTGCCCTCGTACCTGGGCAGCTCGTTCGCGTTCATCGCACCGCTGACGGCCGCCGCCACGATCGGCGGCACGGGGGCCGCGCTCGGCGGCATCCTCGTGACGGGCCTGCTGCTCACGGTGATCGGCGCGATCGTGCACCGCGCCGGCACCGGCTGGATCCACGCGCTCATGCCGCCGGCGGTGATGGGCACGATCGTGGCCCTGATCGGCCTCAACCTCGCCGGCGCCACGACGACGGCCATGCAGGAGGTGCCCGTCACCACGTTCGGCACGGCCCTGGCGGTGGTGCTCACGGCGGTGGCGTTCCGGGGACTCCTGGGCCGCCTGTCCATCCTCGTGGGCATCGTGGTGGGCTACCTGCTGGCCCTCGCGCAGGGCCAGGTGGACTTCGCCGCCGTCGGGGAGGCCGCCTGGATCGGGCTGCCGCCCTTCCACGGCCCGGAGCTGCGCTGGGACCTGCTGCCCCTGTTCCTGCCCGTGGTGCTCGTGCTGGTCGCGGAGAACATCGGCCATGTCAGGACCGTCGGGCTGATGACCAAGCGCGACCTGGACCCGCTCACCGGCCGTGCCCTCATCGCGGACGGCCTGTCCACCATGCTCTCCGGCGCGGGCGGCGGCGTCGGCACCACCACGTATGCGGAGAACATCGGCGTGATGGCCAGCTCGCGCGTCTACTCGACCGCGGCGTATTGGGTGGCCGGCCTCACCGCGATCGCCCTCGCGTTCCTGCCGAAGTTCGGGGCCGCCGTCGCCACCATCCCGGCCGGGGTGGCCGGCGGCGCGGGCATCATCCTCTACGGGATGATCGGCATGATGGGCGTGCGCATCTGGGTGCAGAACCGCGTGGACTTCTCCAACACCGTGAACCTCATGACGGCGGGTGCGGGCCTGATCATCGCGATCGCCGACCCCCAGCTCGTGGTGGGCGGGCTCGTCTTCGGCGGCATCACGCTCGGCACGGTCGCCGCCCTGGTGGTGTACCACCTCATGACGGCGATCGCCCGCGCCCGCGGCACCGAGCCGGTGCCCGAGGACGAGGAGCAGTTCGAGGCCTCGGAGGCCGGGCGACTCGGCTGACCCCCGACCCCGACCCGCCGCGCCCTTTCGGTCGTGAGATAGGGCCAATCTCACGACCGAAAGCGCTGAGAACCCCCATTTCACGTTCGAAAGCGCTGGGCTGGGCTGGGCTGCGCGGGGCGGGGGCGGGGCGAGGCGGGGCTGGGGGCAGTGCCCGTCAGCCGGCCGCGACCTCCTCGTCGGCGAGGGTGAGGACCTGGTCGAGCACGTCGAGGCCGAAGCGCAGGTCCTCGTCCGAGATGTTCAGCGGCGGGCACAGGTGGAACCGGTTCTCGGCCATGAACAGCAGCAGCCCCCGGTCCTTGGCCTCGGCCATCATCCGCCCCATCACGGGCGCGACCTGACCGAGCGGGGCCAGCCGCTCCCGGGTCTGCCGGTCCTTCACCAGCTCGACGGCCCAGAACGCGCCGGCGCCGCGCACATCGCCCACGCTCGGATGGGCCGCGGCGATCTCGGCCAGGCGCGGCCCGATGATCTGACCGCCGATCCGCTTCGCGTGGGCGACCATGCCCTCCTCCTCCATCGCGGTGATCGCGGCGACGGCGGCCGCGCACGCGAGGGGGTGGCCCGAGTAGGTCAGGCCGCCGGGGTAGGGCGTGGTCGCGAAGCTCTCGTAGACGTCGTCGCTCATGGCGACGCCGCCCAGCGGCACGTACCCGGAGTTGACCCCCTTGGCGAACGTGACGATGTCCGGGGTGACGCCCGTGAGCTGATGGCCGAACCACTCGCCCACGCGGCCGAAGCCGACCATGACCTCGTCGATGATCAGCAGGATCCCGTGCTCGCGGCACAGCTCCCCGACGCCGGCCATGTAGCCCGGCGGCGGCAGGAAGATGCCCGCGGTGCCGGGGACGGCCTCGAGGACCACGGCGGCCACGGTGGAGGGGCCCTCGAGCTCGATCACGTCGCGCAGGTGGGCCAGCGCGCGCTCGGCCTCCTGCTCGTCGCTCTCCGAGCCGAAAGCGGAGCGGTACGTGTACGCGGGCTGGAAGTGCACGACGCCGTCGGAGGCCGAGTCCGAGCCCACGCGCCGCAGGGAGCCGGTCAGGTTCGCCGTCAGGCGCGTGGCGCCGTGGTACGAGAGGTACGCGGAGAGCACCTTGTGCCGGCCCGTGTGCAGGCGCGCCATCCGCACCGCGTGCTCGTTGGCCTCCGCGCCCGCGTTCGTGAAGAACACGTGGTTGATGGATTCCGGCAGCCGCTCCGTGATCAGCCGGGCCGCCTCGGACCGGGCGTCGTTGACGTGCTGCGGGGCCACGGTGGCCAGCGTCTCGGCCTGCTCGCGGATCGCGGCCACGATCTTCGGGTGGCGGTGGCCGACGTTCGTGAAGACGAGCTGCCCGCTGAAGTCGACCATGGGCCGACCCTCGCCGTCCCACACCCACGACCCCTCGGCGTCGAGGATGGTCATGGGATTCAGGTCGCGCTGCGCGCTCCACGAGTGGAACACGTGCGCGCGGTCGAGCTCGTGGGCGCGGCGGCCCCGCTCGATGGCCTCGTCGCTGATCCGGGGGTCCCGGCGACCGACGTGCTGCTGATGCTCGGACATGCGCCCTCCTTGAGTGTGATGCGGGTCATTCCGAGCATAGGCAGGCCTGCCCTCAGCGCGAGCTGGCGCCCCTTCGCCCGCGCGCCACCCCCACGAACGCCTGCACGAGCTCCGAGTCGACCGCCTTGAGCCAGGCCAGGGCGACGTCCCAGCCGGGGTGGCGGGCGTCGTCGTCGCCCTGACCCGCGGAATCCGGCCCGTCGACGACGGCGGCGCCCGCCTCCGCCTCGGTCCGCGCCTGCTCGTCCGCGAGCGCGGACCGCGTGGCGGCGGCCTCGCGGTCGGCGCGGGACAGGCCCACGGTGTCGTCGAGGGTGGAGGCCAGCGGCAGCACGATCACGTCCTTGCGGCCGAACATGCGGGCCACGGACATCGGCAGCACGACGTGGCCGGCGCCGGACGCGGCGATCTCCAGGGCCATCCGCTCGCCCGCGCCGGGCAGCTCGGCGGCGTCCATCGGCTCCGCGCTGGGGGCCGGGGCGAAGCGGGCGGGATCCAGCTCCTCGTCCGGGTCGAGCTCGGCGGGCGACACCGGGCCGTCCGCGTCCACGTCCCACGCGGCGAGCAGGTGGTCCCTGCCCACGCACACCACCGGCAGCTCGGAGTACACGCCCACGAGGTGCACGTGCCGCGGGTCGACGCCGCCGGCGCGCAGGAACTCCTCGGCGGGCACGTCGCGGCGGCGCCGCACGTAGCCCAGCTGCGGCAGGAAGTGGCGGGGCTGACCGGCGTCGTCGTGGGCGAGGTGGGCCAGCTGGGCGGCGTCGTCGTGGTTGACGAGCTGCACCGTGCGCTGGCGGGTGGTGAACCGCTCCACCCACGTGGACGGCGTGGCCCCGGGGATGGTGGCCAGGAAGAGGGTCTCAGGCGGGACGGGCAGGTCGGCCGGTGGCGCGGGCGCGGGACGACGCCGGCCCTCACCTCCGGCGCGGCCCGCGGGCTTCACGCCCTTGGCCACGCCGCGCCCGCCGCCGGAGCGGGTGGACCGGGCGGGGCCGCCCCTGCTCGCGCGGGACTTCCCGCCCCGGCCGCCACGGGAGCCGCTCAGCGGACCTTCTCCTTCAGGAAGGAGACCGCGCGGTCCCAGGCGAGGGCCGCGGCCTCGGGCCGGTGGTTGCCCTGGGGGTTCTCGTCGTTGTGGAAGGCGTGCGGGGCGTCGTAGTAGAAGTACTCGACGTCGGCCCCGGACTCCTCGCGGATCTGCTGCTCCTGCCTCCGCGCGTCCTCGACGGGGAAGGAGTCGTCCTGTTCGGCGTAGTGGCCCTGGACGGCGGCGGTGACGCCGGAGAAGTCGCCGGGCACGCCCTGGCCCACGCCGTAGAAGGGCACGGCGGCGGAGACCTTGTCCCCCTGCTGGGCTGCGAGGGCGAGCACGAAGCCGCCGCCCATGCAGAAGCCGATCGCGCCCACGGTCTGCGAGGTCACCTCGTCCCGGGCCAGGAGCCAGTCGACGGCGCCGGCGAGCTGACGGGCGCCCTCCTCGGCGGGCAGGTTCTGCATCATCTCGCCGGCCTCGTCGCCGTCGTGGGCGATCCAGCCGCCGTAGAGGTCGGGGGCGAGCGCGACGAAGCCGAGGTCGGCGAGGCGGTCGCACACATCCTTGATGTGGTCCACCAGGCCCCACCACTCCTGGATCACGATCACGCCGGGACCCTTCCCGGAGGCGGGCAGCGCGAGGTAGCCGTGGCCCGTCCGGTCGCCGTCCTGGCCGGCGTCCTTGGTGGGCAGGTCGAACGTGACGTTCTGGTGCGGGGTCTTCGAAGCCATCATGGGCCCCACCCTACGAGGAGACCGGGCCCCTCATCGAGGGACCCGGTCTCGACGCGCGAGGTCGACTCAGGCTCAGGCCTGGGCGTCGGCCTCGGGCAGCACGAAGGCGGCGCCGATCTCGAGCTTCACCTTGTCCGAGACCAGGACGCCGCCGGCCTCGGTGGCCGCGTTCCAGGTCAGGCCGAAGTCCTTGCGGGAGATCTCGCCGGTGGCCTCGAAGCCCACGCGGGTCGCGCCGAAGGGATCCTTGTCCTGGCCGCCGAACTCGGCCTCGAGCTCCACGGTCTGGGTGACGCCGTGCAGCGTCAGCTCGCCGACCAGGGTGAACTCCTCGGGCTCGCCGCGGACCTCGGTGGAGCGGAAGGTCATGGTGGGGAACTGCTCCACGTCGAAGAAGTCGGCGGAGCGCAGGTGGGCGTCGCGGCCCTCGTTCTTGGTGCTGATGGAGGCGACGTCGACGGTCACGTCGACGGAGGACTGGGTGAACTGCTCGGTGATGACGAGCTGGCCCTCCACGGCGTGGAAGGTGCCGCGCACCTTGGAGATGCCCGCGTGGCGGACGACGAAGTCGACGTCCGAGTGGGCAGCGTCGAGATTCCAGGTTCCGGTGGTGATGGCGTGCATGGGGTGCTCCTTCTGAAGCGGATCTGTCTGGTGTGTCCGGGGTGGGCCGCCGCGGGGGGCGAGGGCTCCGTGGCCTCCGAACTTGTTTCAAATTTAAACATCATCCGGGCGGGTTGTCCATGCCTGGTCGTCAAAATTCGAAAGAGAGACGGACGTCACGGGCCGCGGGGGCCCATCGGGCCGCGCCCACCCACGACGACGGCCCGGAACCTGTGGGGGTTCCGGGCCGTCGGCGCGGGGTCAGGCGGCGGGGCCGCCCCCCGTCACGGGTAGAGGCCGCGAGTGCGGTGGGCCTCGGCCACGCGCTGCACGGCGGTCAGGGTGGCGGCCTCGCGCAGGCTCACGCGGCGGCTCTCGGAGGTGGCCAGCACGGCCTGCCACGCGGCGACCATGCGCTGCTTCAGGCGCTCGTCCACCTCCTCACGGCTCCACCAGTAGGCCTGGTTCGCCTGGACCCACTCGAAGTAGGAGACGATCACGCCGCCGGCGTTGGCCAGGATGTCCGGGACGACCAGGACGCCCTTCTCCGCGAGGATGCGGTCGGCCTCGCCCGTGGTGGGGCCGTTGGCGCCCTCCACCACCAGCCGGGCGCGCACGCGCGGGGCGTTCTCCTCGGTCAGCACGGACTGCACGGCGGCCGGGACCACGAGGTCCACGTCCATCTCGAGCAGCTCGTCCGCGTCCATGGACGCGGTGCCGGGGGTGTCCTTCACGGAGCCGGTGTCCCAGAGCTGCCTCTGCAGGGCGTCGTAGTGCAGGCCCTCGTCGTCGCGCACGGCGCCGTACTGGTCCGACACGGCCACGACCTTCACGCCGGCCGCCTCGAGCAGCTCGACCGTGCCGGCGCCGACCTTGCCGAAGCCCTGGACCGCCGCCGTCGCCCGCGACGGCTCGATGCCGAGGTGCTCGAGCGCGGCGAGCGCCACGTGGACCACGCCCGCCGAGGTGGCGGAGGCGCGGCCCAGCGAGCCGCCGAGCGAGACGGGCTTGCCGGTGACCACGCCGAGCGTGGTGTGGCCGACGTTCACCGAGTAGGTGTCCATCATCCAGGCCATGGTCTGCTCGTCCGTGCCCACGTCCGGGGCGGGGATGTCCACCTCGGGGCCGATGATCGGCTGGATCTCGGAGGTGTAGCGACGGGTCACGCGCTCGAGCTCGGCCTTCGAGTACTGGCGCGGGTCGATGGTCACCCCGCCCTTGGCGCCGCCGTAGGGCACGTCCAGCAGGGCGCACTTCCAGGTCATCCACATGGCCAGCGCGCGGACCTCGTCCAGGTCCACGTCCAGGCTGAAGCGCACCCCGCCCTTGGCCGGGCCGCGGGAGAAGTTGTGCTGCACGCGGTAGCCGCGGAGCACCTCGGTGGAGCCGTCGTCGCGGCGCAGGGGGATGGAGACGGCCATCTCGCGGCGGGGGGCGGCGAGCATCTGGTGCAGGCCCTCGTCGTAGCCGAGCGTCTTCACGGCGGCGGAGAGCTGGGCCAGGGCGTTGTCGAGCGGGGAGGAGGGGGCCGTCACGGCCTCGTCCTCGGCGGGGATCCTCGTCATTGAGCGTCCTCGTGGTCCGGTGGGCAGGGATGTGTCGCGGCCCGACCGACGCGCGGAGGGCCGCGCCCCATTGCGCGGCCGACGTCGTCCGGACCCCGATGAACGCTACGCGCTCCCCGGTCACCCGTCACCCCTTCTGAGCCGAGATCCACGCTCACCCGGGTGACGTCGGACACAGCGGCGTGTACTGTGCTGTGGACGCGCCGCACACCCGCGGCGCCCTTCGGCGTCGAACCGACGCCGCTCGCTCAGGGCCCACCTGGTCCGTCCCCCGGCCGTCCGCCGCGCGAGGCACCCCGCCCGCGACCTCGGCCCGACGCCCCAGCCCCGTGAAGGAGCCCTTTCATGACCGTGACCCTGCCCGCCGCGATCACCCCCTCCCCCGCGTTCCAGGCCGTGCCCGGCCAGCGCATCGACCCGGAGCTCGCCCGCTCCTGGCTGCTGGTCAACGCCGCCCAGCCCGAGCGGTTCCAGCCCGCCGAGGACTCGGCCGCGGACATCGTCATCCTCGACATCGAGGACGCCGTGGCCCCCAAGGACAAGGACCGGGCCCGCGCGGACGCCGTCGCGTGGCTGACCTCCGGTCACACCGGCTGGGTGCGGCTCAACGGCTACGGCTCGCGGTGGTGGGAGGAGGACGTCGAGGCGCTCGCCACGGCCCTTCCCGCGCACCTGGGCGGGCCGGTCGCCGAGGGCGGCCTGGCCGGCGTCGTGCTGGCGATGGTGGAGTCCACGGACCACGTGAACGAGACCGCCCGACGGCTGCCCGGGGTGCCCGTCGTGGCGCTCGTGGAGACGGCGCGCGGGCTGCAGCGGATCGACTCGATCGCCGCCGCGAAGGGCACGTTCCGGCTGGCCTTCGGGATCGGCGACTTCCGCCGTGACACCGGCCTGGGCGAGTCGCCGATGGCGCTGGCGTACACGCGGTCCCAGTTCACGATCGCGGCGAAGGCCACGGGGCTGCCGGGCGCGATCGACGGGCCCACCGTGGGCTCCACCGGCGTGAAGCTCGCCGAGGCGACGGCGGTGACCGCGGAGTTCGGCATGACCGGCAAGCTGTGCCTCGCGCCGGAGCAGTGCGCGGCCGTGAACGAAGGGCTCAGCCCGTCCCAGGAGGAGCTGGCGTGGGCCCACGAGTTCCTCGCGGACTTCGAGGCCGACGGCGGCGAGATCCGCAACGGCTCCGACCTGCCCCGCAAGGCCCGCGCGGAGAAGATCCTCGGGCTGGCCGCCGCGTTCGGGGTGCACTCCACGCGGTATCCGGACCAGGACAACGCGATCACGGCACCCTCGGACACGTACCACTACTGAGCGGGGCCACCGCCCACCAGAAACGCGGGTTGAGTTGTCACGGGTGCGGAGGCCGCACACCGGTGACAACTCAACCCGCGTTGCCTTGGGGGGCGCGGATCCCGCCTCCGCTCACACGTCCTGACGCGTCCGGCGCACGACGGCGGCCCGCACCGAGAACGCCAGCACGATCGCCAGGATCCCGTAGATCACCCACGTGATGGGGGTGGAGACGAGCACGGCCGGGTCGCCCACCGAGCTGAGCAGGGCGTCGCGCAGGCTGGTCTCCGCGAGCGGGCCGAGCACCATGCCGATCATCAGCGGCGCCAGCGGGTAGCCGTACCGCCGCATCAGGAAGCCCAGCACGCCGATCCCCAGAAGCATCAGCAGGTCGAACACCGCGCCCGTGGTGGCGTAGATGCCCAGCCCGCAGAACAGCGTGATCCCCGCGTAGAGGTAGTGCTTCGGGATGAGCAGGAGCTTGGCCCACAGCTGCGCGAACGGCAGGTTGATCGCCAGCAGCACGATCATCGCGATGAAGAAGCTCGCCAACAGCGCCCACACGAGGTCCGGGCTGCGGTCGAACAGCAGGGGGCCGGGCTGCAGCCCGTACTGGCGGAACGCCGCCAGCATGATGGCCGCCGTCGCGGAGACGGGCAGGCCGAGCGTGAGCAGGGCACCCATCGCCATGCCGGTGGTCGAGTTGCCCGCGGCCTCCGGGGCCGCCAGCCCGCGGATCGCGCCGCGGCCGAACTGCGGATGCGCCCGGCGCCGGTCCAGGCGCCGCTCGGCCGAGTACGCCAGGAACGTCGGCACCTCGGAGCCGCCCACCGGCACGATGCCGAACGGCAGGCCGATCGCCGTGCCGCGCAGCCACGCCGGGGCGGCCTCGCGGAACTCGGCGCCCGACAGCCACGGCCGGCCGGTGCGACGGATGCGCAGGTCCTCGTGCTCGCGGCGCACCCGGGAGGCCACGTGGAACACCTCGCCGAGCGCGAGGATCGCCACCGTGACGGTCACGAGCGGGATGCCGTCGAACAGCTGCGGGGAGCCCATCGTGAAGCGCTCGGTGCCGGTCACCGCGTCGATCCCGACGACGGCGATGCCCAGTCCCAGCACCAGGGAGGCCAGGCCGCGCAGCACCGAGTCGGCGACCACCGAGGAGGTGGCCACGAACGCGAAGAGCGCGAGCGCGAAGTACTCCGCGGGGCCGAAGCTCGTGGAGAACTCCGCCAGGACGGGGGCGAGGAACACGACGCACACCGAGGCCACCATGCCGCCGATGAAGGCGCCGAGCGCCGCCGTCGCCAGGGCCTGGGCCGCCCGGCCGTCCTGGGCCATGCGGTGGCCCTCGAACGTGGAGGCGATGGCCGAGGCCTGGCCGGGGGTGTTCATGAGGATGGCCATGGTGGAGTCGCCGAAGAGGCCGCCGAAGTACACGCCGGAGAACATGATGAACGCCGCAGTGGGCTCGAGGGCGAAGGTCATGGGCAGCAGCAGGGCCACGGCCATCGAGGAGCCCAGTCCGGGCATCACGCCGACCGCGGTGCCGAGCAGACAGCCCAGCACCACCCAGAGCAGGTTCATGGGGGTGAGGGCTCCGGCGAAGCCCTCCATGAGGAGTCCGAGGGTCTCCATGTCAGAAGCCACCTCCCAGGATGCCCGAGGGCAGGGTCAGGCCCAGGGCCACCGCGAAGCCGAGGTAGGCCAGCGAGGAGACGAACAGGGCGACGAGGATGTCGAACACGGGGTGCGGGGCGCCGAACGCGCGCGTGACGCACCAGAACAGCAGCGCCCCGGCGAGGATCCACCCCAGCCAGGGCAGCAGGACGGCGAACGCGAGGAAGCCGAGGAAGCACCAGGCCAGCGCGCCGAAGTCCGAGTGGAACAGGGTCAGCGGGCCGGCCGCCTGGCCGACCTCGCCGTCCGCGTCGGCCTGGCCCTCGGGGGCCTGGCGCACGCGCACGACCTCCACCGCGAGCGCGGCGGCGATCACGAGGCCCGCGACCGCGAGGATCAGCGGGAAGAAGTCCGGGCCGGGGAAGTCGGCGCCGTCGGTGTCCATGGCCAGGGACCCCACCAGCAGGTAGAGGCTGAACGCGGCCAGCACGGCGGGCATGACGAGTCCGGAGAGCCCGGCGGCGCGCCCCCAGCGGGAGGGGGCGTCGGCGGCGGGGGGGACGGTGGATGCGTGGCTCACTTGATCTCCTCCGTCAGCGTGCCGATGCGCTCCTTCTCGGCGGCGATGAACTCCTCGAGTTCGGCGCCGGAGAGGGGCACGGGGTTCCAGTAGTTGCGCTGCACCGCCTCCTTCCACTCGGGGGTGTCCACCGCCTCGGCGATGAGGGCCTCGAGCTCGGTGCGCTCCTCCGCGGAGACGCCCGGGGGCACGAACAGGGCGCGCCAGTTGGTGAGCGTGACGTCGTAGCCCTGGGAGCGCAGGGTCGGGATCTCCTCGACGCCGGCCAGCGGCTCGGCCGCCACCACGCCGAGGGCGCGCAGTCGGCCGGCCTGGACCTGCGGGTAGATGTCCGCGAAGCCGCCGGCGGAGGCCTGGGCGGTGCCGTTGAGCAGGGCCTGGATGGCCTCGCCGCCGCCGTCGGACGGGATGTAGGTGGTGTCCGCGACCGGCACGTCGGCCGTGCGGGCGATGTCCGCCATGACGAGCTGGTCGAAGGAGCCGCCGCCGGTCCACGCCACGTGGGCGGGATCGGCGCGCCAGGCGGTCACCAGGTCGTCCATGCTCTGGTACGGCGAGTCCGCCGGGACCACCACGAGGCTGTACTCCTCGACGACGCGGCTGACCGCGGTGACCTGGGAGAGCTCGGGGCCGGTGCCACGGGCCGCGTGGGCGGCGATCTGTCCGGTGCCGCCCACCATGAGGTTGTTCGCGTCCTCGAGCGTGGTCAGCTGGCCGAGGGCGATGTTGCCACCGGCACCGGGGATGTTGACCACCTGGACGTTGTTCACCAGCCCGTTGACGCGCATGGTCTGCTGCAGCTCGCGCTGGAACGAGTCCCAGCCGCCGCCGGCGGCCGCGGGGGCGATGAGGGTCAGGTTGGTGCGGATGTCGTTGCCTCCCGAGGCCGAGCGGACGGAGAAGGCGGAGGCCGCGAGCACGGTGAGCACCGCGATCACGCTGAAGACGATCCGGCCGATCCCCGTGCGTCGGCGCGGGGGGCCGTCGGGGGAGGTGGAGGACATGGCGGTTCCTAACAGAGACACCCCGCCGCCAGGGAGTGGCGCCGGGGAGAGGTGCGAGTGGTGGAGGTCACGGTAACAGCGCAGCGGGGCCGCGTGCGCTCTGCGTCCGAAGAGTGACCGACGACAACCGGTCCGGGTGGTGACGGGGACCGCGACCATGACGCACAGTGGTCCCCATGACGATCATCAGCACCGGAACCAGCACCCCCGAGAGCGCCGCGGCCTGGCGGGCCGCCCTGGCCGAGGCGGCCCTGCGCGGAGAGGACGTGGTCTGGTTCTCCCTCGACGGGACCGAGCCGGACGAGGCGGAGTCGCGCGAGGCCGGCGTCGCCGTGTCCGTGGCGCACGCCCAGGAGCGCGGCCGGGACGCCGTCGGCGACCTGCTCGAGCACGCCGAGCGCGTGGGTGCGAGCCGGATCGTGGTGGGCGTGAAGCACCGCTCCCCCGTGGGCAAGCTGCTGCTGGGATCGGCCGCGCAGCAGATCATCCTCGAGGCGCGCGTCCCGGTGGTGTGCGTCAAGCCGTGAGGGCCGCCCGCCCGGACCAGCCCGGGAACGCCGAAGGCCCCGGAACCGTGTGGTTCCGGGGCCTTCGTCCTCGGTGCGCGAGGGGGGACTTGAACCCCCACGTCCTTGCGAACACTGGCACCTGAAGCCAGCGCGTCTACCAATTCCGCCACTCGCGCGAGCGGCTTCCTGATCTCGGCTCCGGACATCCGGCGACCGTCACAGGCAGCGAGGAATACTCTAACCCCCGCCCGCCCGGGCGTGCAAATCGACCCCGACGCCCACCCCCGCGTCCCCGCCACGCCCGTGGCGCGCCCCCTCCGGCACCTCTCCCACCCGCTCTCCACCCCGCAGAATCCCGCTGTTCTCGGCGGTCTCCCAGCCCGGCCCGTAGTATCGGGACGGACAACTGTGGAAAGGGGCCCCGTCGTGGGACTTCTGGACAACCTCGAACGCGGCCTGGAGCGGGCCGTGCGCTCGGCCTTCTCGGCCGGCGGTCCGCGGGCGGTCAAGCCGGTGGAGATCGCCTCGGCCCTGCGACAGGCGATGGACGACGAGTCGTTCGCGCTGTCCGAGGGCCACACGGTCGCGCCCAACAGCTACGTGGTCCATTTCTCCCCCGCCGACTTCGAGCGCGCCCGCTCGTGGGGGTCCACCCTCGCCAGCGAGCTGTGCGACGAGGTCATCCGCCACGCCGACTCCCAGGGCTATGCGCTGCCCGGCACGGTCCGGGTCGCCTTCCACCCGGACGCGGACGTGCGCGCCGGGGACCTGCGCGTGGTCACCCGCCTGGACGACGGCTCGCTCACCGCCCCGGCCCCCCACGACGACGGCGCCTCGCCCGCCACCGCCCACGGCCCGGGAGCCACCGCCGCGGCGCCGGACCGACTGGTCGAGGACCTGCCGGCGGCTCCACCCCGCGAGCCCTCCCCCGCCCCGCGCGTCGAGCCCCGTCCGGCGCCCCGCCGGGCCGCCGCCCCGACCACGACCGCCGCCCCCGCCCACGCCGACCAGCCGACCGTCGTGATGGGCCGCCCCGTGACCGTGCCCGCCGGCCCGGCCCTCGAGCTGGACGGCCGCATGCTCCCCCTGGACGGGGACGACCTCATCCTCGGCCGCTCGGCCGAGCGTGCCGACCTCGTGATCCCGGACTCCTCGGTGTCCCGCGAGCACCTGCGCCTGCTCACCGTCGGCTCCACGGTCACGCTCCTGGACCTGGGCAGCCGCAACGGCGTGCTCGTCAACGGCCGCCGCGTGGACGGCTCCGTCACCCTGCGCGACGGGGACGTGGTGACCGTCGGCCAGACCGAGCTGCTGTTCTTCGGCGGGACGGGGGGCCGCGCATGAGCGAGCTCGCCGTCGCCGTGCTCCGCATGGGCCTGCTGCTGGCCCTGTGGGTGCTGATCATCTCCATCGTCATGGCGCAGGGCCGTGACCTCGTGGTCGGCCGGCGCAACAAGACGCGCCTCCAGCAGGCCCAGCGCGACGCCGGCCTGGTCACCGCGGTGCCCGCGGCCGGGGTCGCCGGGGCGGGCTCGTCCGCGGTCGACCGACCCGCGCCCGCGTCGACGCCGTCCCCCGCCGCATCCGCGCCGACGACGCCGGCCCCGCGGCTGTCCCGGACCCTGCGGGTGGTCGAGGGCCCGAAGGCCGGGCAGACCATCGCTCTGGAGGGCCGTCCCCTGCTGATGGGCCGCGCCCAGGACGCCGACCTGGTGCTCGTGGACGACTACGCCTCCGGCCGCCACGCCCGGCTGTTCCCGCAGGGCACCCGGTGGTTCCTCGAGGACCTCGGCTCCACGAACGGCACCTACGTGAACGGCGCCCCCGTCACCCGCGCGCTGCCCGTGGGCCCCGGCACGGCCATCCGCATCGGCAAGACCGTCATGGAGCTCGAGGCCTGACCCATGACCCTCGTCCTCCGCTACGCCGCCCGCTCCGACGTCGGCCGCGTCCGTGCCAAGAACGACGACTCCGCCTACGTGGGCCGTCATCTGGCCGTGCTCGCGGACGGCATGGGCGGGCACGTGGGCGGCGACGTGGCGAGCGCGTCCACGGTGCTGGACCTGGCCCCGCTGGATGCGGTGGGCTACGAGGACCCGGCCACGGTGCTGCCGGACGAGATCCAGAACGCCAACCTGATCCTCAACGAGCTGGTGCACGCCAACCCCAAGCTCGCCGGCATGGGCACCACGTGCACCGCCGGCCTGCTCGCGGGGACCACGCTGTACATGGCGCATATCGGCGACTCCCGGGCCTACCGGCTCGCGGACGGCGAGTTCTCCCAGGTCACCACGGACCACACGTTCGTGCAGAAGCTCGTGGACGAGGGGCGTCTCGAGGCCGGGGAGGCCCCGTTCCACCCGAACAAGAACGTGCTCATGCGCGTGCTCGGCGACGTGGACGCCTCCCCCGAGCTGGACGTGTTCGAGGTGCCCGTCGCCCCCGGAGAGCGCTGGCTGTTCTGCTCGGACGGCCTCACGGACGTGGTCTCCCCCGAGAAGATCCACGAGGTGCTGCGGGACTCGGAGGCTCTCAACCAGGCCGTCGACACCCTCGTGGACCTGACCCTCAAGGGCGGTGCCCCGGACAACGTCACCGTGGTGGCGTTCGAGATCGCGGAGGGCACGGCGGAGGAGCTGGCCCCCGTCCCGGACGTCCACCTGTCCGAGCAAGCCCTCGCCGCGGCCCACCCGCCCGAGGTCGGCCCGGTCTCCGGCCTGCTGCTGCGCGAGGACCTGGACGCACGACCCCACCTGCTCGTCGGCGCGGCCTCCAACGCCGTGAAGACCGATCGCATCCCCGTGGTCACCCGCAGCTCCACGCGCCGCCGCGCCGCCGCCCTGCTCGGCGAGACGCCCGTGCCGGAGAACCGTCCCCGGCGCACCGCGGCCGTCCTGACGGACGGGCAGGATCCCGACGCCGCCCCGCGTCCGGACGCGTCCGCCCCGCCCGCCGCGCCGAGCGGCACCGCGGTCGCCGCCGGCTCCTCCGCCGCCACACCGACCGCCACCGCTGCCGACCACCCGTCCGACGAGGCCGCCGAGGCCTCGACCACGGCCCCCACCCCGGCCCCGGCGCCCTCCGGGCCCGCCGGCGGCTCCGAGGGCAGGGCCGCGCGTCGGCGGCGTGGGAAGGACGACCGCCCGGTGCAGTACCGCCGCGGCTGGTTCATCCCCGTGTTCACCACGCTGCTCGCCCTCACCCTCGCGGCCGTGGCCGTGTGGGGCTACCTGTGGACCCAGACGCAGTACTACGTGGGGGCCAACGACGGCCGGATCGCCGTGTTCAAAGGCGTCTCCCAGCGGCTGGGCCCGCTCGAGCTGTCCCACGTGGACCGCCAGACCGACCTCCCGGTGGACGCGCTGCCCGCATACGCACGCGACCGCGTGAACGCCGGCATGGCCGCCCGGGACGTGGACCACGCGGAGCAGATCGTCGCCGAGCTGCGCGACTCGCTGCACCCGAACGCCCCCGCCCCCGCCGGTGAGCCCTCCGAACGGGCCCAGCCGAGCGCGACGCCGTCGTCGTCCTCCGCCCGCCCCTCCGACGCGTCCGGCTCCGCCGCGCCGACGAGCCCGGCGGTGTCCCCGAGCGCGACGGGAGGTGAGGCCCCGTGACCGAGGTGATCTCCCCCGCGCGCCCGCGCCGGAACATCGAACTGGTCCTGCTGCTGGCCGCCCTGGCCATCGCCCTGGGGGCGGACCTGCTGGGCACGATCGGCACGGACGCCGCGTTGGACTCCACCGCCTGGGTGCCCCTGGGCGTCTTCGGCGCCGCCACCCTCGTGCTGCACGTGGTCCTGCGGCTGCGCGCCCCGTACGCGGACCCGTTCATGCTGCCGATCACCGCCCTGCTCAACGGGCTGGGCCTGGCCATGATCCACCGGCTGAGCCAGGACGCCGCGATGGCCAACCCCACCTCGCAGCTCGTGTGGTCCGTCCTGGCCGTCCTGGTGGCCTCCGCCCTGGTGTTCCTGGTGCGCGACCACCGGGTGCTGCGTCGCTGGCCCTATCTGTTCCTCGCCGCGTCCGGCGTGCTGCTGCTCCTGCCGCTCGTGCCCGGACTGGGCCTGAGCATGTACGGGGCGCGGATCTGGATCGACGTCGGCTTCGGCACCTTCCAGCCCGGCGAGATCGCCAAGATCACGCTGGCCATCTTCTTCGCCGGCTACCTCTCCGCGAACCGCGACCTGATCCTGCTGGCCGGCCGCCGCGTGGGCCCGGTGACCTTCCCCCGCGCCCGGGACCTCGGCCCGTTGCTGGCCGGCTGGCTCCTGGCGCTCGGCGTGCTCGTGTTCCAGCGCGACCTGGGCTCGGCCCTGCTGTTCTTCGGCATGTTCATGGCGATGCTCTACATCGCCACGTCCCGCGCCTCCTGGATCCTCCTCGGCCTGGGCCTGATCGCCTTCGGCGCGGCGCTGGCGTTCCTGTTCATGCCGCACGTGACCGCCCGGTTCGAGATCTGGCTGAGGGCCTTCGACCCCGAGATCTACCATCGCGACTTCGGCGGCTCCTACCAGGTGGTCCAGGGCCTGTTCGCGATGGCCTCGGGCGGGCTGATGGGCACCGGCCTCGGCGCGGGCAACCCCACCCAGGTGCCGCTGTCCTTCTCGGACATGATCCTCACGGCCATCGGCGAGGAGCTCGGCTTCGTGGGCCTGGCCGCCGTGCTCGTCCTGTACCTCCTGCTCGTCACCCGCATGATGCGCGCCGCCCTCGGCGTGCGCGACGCGTTCGGCAAGGTGCTCGCCTCCGGCCTGGCCTTCACCATGGCGTGGCAGGTGTTCGTGGTGATGGGCGGCGTGACCCTCGTGCTGCCGCTCACCGGCCTCACGACGCCGTTCCTCGCCGCCGGCGGATCGTCGCTGCTGGCCAACTGGATCATCGTGGGGCTCGTGCTGCGCATCTCGAACGCCGCCCGCCGTCCCGTGGTCGTGGACGGGATGGTCAACGCCTCCGGGCCCGGCGCCGGCCACCTCGACCCCGGCACGGCGCTCCCGGCGGCCGCTGTGCCCCCGGGAGGAGGTGAGGAGCGGTGAACGAGGCGATCCGACGCACGTGGACCGTCATGGCGGCCATGATCCTGGTGCTCGCGCTGGCTGCGTCCGTCATCCAGGTGCTGGCCGCGGACCAGCTCAAGACGCACGCCCTGAACTCGCGGCAGATGTTCCTGGAGTTCGGCGCCCCGCGCGGGCCGATCCTCGTGGACGGCGAGCCGATCGCCGAGTCCGTCCCCTCCGACGACGCGTACCACTACCAGCGCGTCTACCACGAGCCCGAGCTGTACGCCCCGCTCACGGGCTTCTACTCGCTCACCTACGGCACCGACGGGTTGGAGGCGGCCATGAACGAGCAGCTCTCCGGCACCCCCACGTCCCAGTTCGTGGACCGCGCCATGGAGATCATCACGGGTGCCACGCCCGAGGGCGACCAGGTGGAGCTGACGATCGACCCCGAGCTGCAGCGTCTGGCGTACGACGCGCTCCCGGACGGCGTGCGCGCCTCCGCCGTGGTCACGGACCCGACGACGGGCGAGATCCTGGCCATGGTGTCGAAGCCGGGCTTCGACTCCAACGCGCTCTCCTCGCACAGCGCGACCGAGGCGCAGTCGGCCATGGCCGCGATCGACCAGATCCCCGGCGCCAGCGCGTACCGCAACCGCGCCGCGGAGCAGCTCGTGTCCCCCGGCTCCACCTTCAAGCTGATCGACGCGGTGGCCATGCTCGAGTCCGGTGACTACACCCCGGACGGGACGGTGGACATCCCCGCCGCGTGGACGCTGCCCGGCACGACCACGGAGCTGCCCAACTACGACGGCTCACCGTGCAACACCGTGGGGCGTCAGACCCTCACGTGGGCGCTGGCGCAGTCCTGCAACACGCCGTTCGCCATGGCCGCCGTCGAGCTGGGCCAGGACCGGATCCGGGAGGTCGCCGAGCGGTTCGGCTTCAACGACTCCTTCGACTACCCGCTGCCCGTGACCGCCTCCGTGTTCCCCTCCGACCTGGACGACGCCGCGCTGGCGCAGTCCTCGATCGGCCAGCGGGACGTGCAGGCCACCGCGCTGCAGATGGCCATGGTGGCCGCCGGCATCGCGAACGACGGCGTGGTCATGGAGCCGCAGCTGATCAAGGCGGTCCGCCGTTCGGACCTCACCACGGTGCAGGAGTTCAGCCCCCGTGAGCGCGGCCGGGCCACGACCCCCGAGGTGGCCGGGCAGGTCTCGGACATGATGGTCTCGGCGGTGGAGGACGGCATCCTGGGATCCGTGCAGTCGGACACGGTGCGGATCGCGGCGAAGTCGGGCACGGCCGAGGTCGGAGACACGGGCAACGTGCACTCCTGGATCACCGGCTTCGACGCGAGCGAGAACCCTCGGGCGGCCGTGACGATCGTGGTGGAGGACGAGCCGCCGGGGGTTGGACATCAGACAATCGTCAGTGGCATGAAGGCAATCATGGAAGCGGTGGTCACGGAATGAGGCCGACATCGGGCATCACCCTCGGCGGCAGGTACCAGCTGACCGATCGCATCGCGATCGGCGGCATGGGCGAGGTGTGGAAGGCGCGGGACAAGGTCCTGGGCCGGAACACCGCCGTGAAGATCCTCAAGGAGGAGTACACGGGTGACCCCAACTTCCTGCGCCGCTTCCGGGCGGAGGCCCAGCACACCGCGCTGCTGAACCACCCCGGCGTCGCCAACGTCTACGACTACGGCGAGGAGGAGGGCTCCGCCTACCTCGTCATGGAGCTCGTGCCCGGCCAGCCGCTGTCCTCCATCCTCGAGAAGGAGAAGGTGCTCTCCCCCGAGCGGACCCTGCGGATCATCGCGCAGACGGCGGCCGCGCTCTCGGCGGCCCACGCCCAGGGGCTCGTGCACCGCGACGTCAAGCCCGGCAACCTCATGATCACGCCCACCGGCCGGGTGAAGGTGACGGACTTCGGCATCGCGCGCCTGGCGGACCAGGTCCCCCTCACGGCCACCGGCCAGGTGATGGGCACCGCCCAGTACCTCGCGCCCGAGCAGGCCACGGGGCAGCAGGCCACCGGCTCCTCCGACCTCTACTCGCTGGGCATCATCGGCTACGAGGCCCTCGCCGGGCATCGCCCGTTCACGGGCGAGTCCCAGATCGCGATCGCCCTCGCCCAGGTCAACGACACCCCGCCGCCCCTGCCGGACACCGTCCCGGCCCCGGTGCGCGCCCTGATCATGTGCATGCTCTCGAAGGACCCCAAGGAGCGGCCCTCGGACGCGACCGCGCTCTCGGAGGCCGCCGACGCGCTGCGCCGCAAGGACACCCGCGGCGCCGTGGAGGCCGTGCCCGGCCTGGCCGTCTTCCTCGAGGAGCAGGGCGTGGCCGACCCCTCGGGCGCCGAGACCGCTCCCCTGGACTACGACGGCATGCGCACCACCCATCCCCGCGCCGAGGGCACCCGGACGGACGGCTCCCCCGCCACCGCGGCGCTGCCGGTGACCGCGGCCCAGCCCCGCACCGACGACGACGCCCGCGGCCCCGGCGCCGCCGGTGCGGCGGCCGTGGGCGCGGCCGGTGCGGCCGGCGCCGCCGCGAGCGCGAGCACACGCGACCACGAGATCGCCGCCGTGCGCGACCCGCAGACCCGCCCGGGCGACGTCGTGGATCCGGGCCCGCCCGCCGGGGGCGGCTCCGCGCCCGCCCGCCGGCGACGCGCCAACCGCTGGCCGCTGTGGGCACTGCTCGGGCTCGTGGTGTTCGCCCTGCTGGGGGCGCTGCTGTGGCCGCTGCTCACGGGTGGCCGCGGCGTCGGAGGCTCGGCGCCGGCGACCTCGCAGGAGGAGTCGTCCGTGCGCGTGGACCCGGAGGCGTACAGGGGTCGCCCCGTGAGCGAGGTGCGCACCGAGCTCGAGGGCCTCGGCCTGGCGGTGCGCGAGGAGGACCGCGACGCGCAGAGCCCGCAGGGCACCGTCGAGGAGATCAACCCCGTCGGGGCGCTGCGGCGCGGTGAGACCGTCACGCTGGCCGTCTCCACCGGTGAGGGCGTCATCCCGGAGGGCCTCGTGGGCCAGCCCGTGGAGAGCGCGATCCAGACGCTGCGCGACCGCGGCTTCACCGTGGACCGGGTGGACGACCCGTCCGCCGACGGCGCCGACGGCGAGGTGGTGCGCGTGGTGCCCGGCGAGGGTGAGCGTCACCGCTACGACACGCACGTGCAGCTGATCGTGGCCACCGGCGGGTCCGACGCCGCGCCGACCCGCGAGGCGTCCCAGCCCGCCTCGGACCCGGAGCCCAGCGCGTCGGAGGAGCCGAGCGCCGAGCCGAGCCCGTCGGCCTCGGACGAGCCCAGCCCGTCCCCCACCGCCGAATCCCCGACGGCCACCGCCGACCCGGAGCCCACGCCGGAGCCGTCCGAGGAGCCGACGACGCCCACGGGGGATCCGACGACGGAGTCCTCCGGGGAGTCCACGGCGCCGACGGGCGAGCCCACCACCGACCCGTCCGCTGACGCGCGTGGCGCGGAGGCCTCGTCCGCCGACGCCACGCCCTCCGCCTGAGCGGCGGGCGGGACGAGCACGCGGACGTGTCTGTGGACGAGCAGAGGACCCTGAACGGGCGGTACCGGATCGGTGAGCTGATCGGGCGCGGCGGCATGGCGGACGTCTTCCGCGGCGAGGACCTGCGGCTGCACCGCCCGGTGGCGGTCAAGCTGATGCGCCGGGACCTGGCGCGCGACCCGCACTTCCAGGCGCGCTTCCGCAAGGAGGCACGCTCGGCGGCCTCCCTGAACCACCCCTCGATCGTCTCGGTGTACGACACGGGCGAGGTCTCCCTCGAGGACGGCCTCCATCCGGTGGACTGCCCGTTCCTGGTGATGGAGCTCGTCTCCGGCCGGACGCTGCGGGAGATCCTGCACGCCGAGGGCGCCGTGGGCACGGACCGTGCCGTGGCCTGGACCCGGGGCGTGCTGGAAGCGCTCGAGCACGCGCACGAGGAGGGCATCGTCCACCGCGATGTGAAGCCCGCGAACGTCATGGTCACGGAGACGGGCGCCGTGAAGGTGATGGACTTCGGGATCGCCCATGCGCTGGCCGACACCTCCGCCACCACGTCGCAGACCCAGGCCGTGGTGGGCACGGCCCTCTACCTGGCCCCCGAGCAGGCGACGGGCCGCACCGTGGACGGCCGCGCCGACCTCTACGCGGCCGGCTGCCTGCTGTTCGAGCTGCTCACGGGCCGACCCCCCTTCACGGGTGACACGCCGCTGGCCGTGGCCTACCAGCACGTGCGCGAGGAGCCGCCGGCGCCCTCCGACGTCGACCCCGACCTGCCGCCCGCGTTCGACCCCGTGGTGCTGCGCGCCCTGCGCAAGGATCCGGAGGACCGGTTCCCCACGGGCACCGCGTTCCTCGCGGCCCTCGAGGAGGCCGCCGCGGATCCGCACGCCGGCCCCGGCCATCACACCCCGCCGCACGATGGCGTCCCTCCCGCCCTCGTCGGCGCGGGCGGCGCGGTGCCGGGCGCCGCGGCCGCGGAGCACGGGGCCGACGACGCCGACGTGCCGACGGCCGCGGTCCCGCTGACCCGGCCGACACCCCCCGTCCCGGCCGAGCCGGACACCGCACAGCCCCAGGCGGCGAACCACGCCGTCGCGGGTGCGGGACTGCCCGGCGCCGCCTCGGCCGCGCAGCTGGCCGCCGCCGCCGCCATGGACGGTCCCCGCCCGGTGACGGCCGGCCAGCCCGTGACGCCGGGTGCGCCCGGTGCAGCCGCGACGCCCCGGCCCGAACCGCCGCCCCGAGACACGCCGGCACCGGCGACGGCCACACCCCGTCGCGTCCGCCGGCGCCTCCGCCGGCGCACGCTCCTGGCGGCCGGCGTGGTCCTGGTGGCGCTGGCCCTGGTCCTGGCGCCGTGGCTCGCGGCGGCCCTGCGCACCACGGTGGAGGTGCCCGCGGTGGTGGGGCTGCAGCAGGATGAGGCGGTCGCGGCGCTCGAGGACGCCGGCCTGGTGGCCATCGCCTCGTCCGCGTACATGGCCGACGCCCCGGACGGGACCGTCACCCAGAGCGACCCGCAGACGGGCACGGAGGTGCCCCGCGGGGCCGAGGTGCGGATCCGGGTGTCCCGCGGCAAGGAGGGCATCGCGCTGTCCGACTCCCTGCACGGGCTGTCCGAGGACGCGGCCCGCCGCGAGCTGGAACGGCTGGGCCTGCGCGTCTCCTCCGTGCAGTACCAGGACGACGGCCGACTCGAGCGCGGGCTGCTCGCCCGCACCGACCCCGCGATGGGCACGCACGTGCCGCCCGGCTCCTCCGTGGTGCTGCACCTGTCCAGCGGCATGGTCGCCGTGCCGGACGTGGTGGGGATGAGCGCTCCGGACGCGCGGCGTCAGCTGGCGCTGAGCGCCCCCGAGCTGCGCGTGCGGATCCAGGACGAGGACGGCGCGACCACCGACACCGGCACGGTCGTGGCCCAGGATCCGCCCGCCGGCGTCCGCGTGGACAACCGTTCCTCCCTGACCCTGACGGCTTCCTCGTGGATCGCACCCACGGTCGAGCCCTCTGAGCCGGCCCCGCCGTCCAGCGCGGCGCCCGAGCCCACGCCGTCGGCGTCCACGTCACCGAGCCCCCCGCCGACGGAGAGCCCCGAGCCCTCCCAGAGCGCGGAACCGTCACCCTCGCCGTCCGCCTCGGCCACGCCCAGCCCCGAGCCGACGACGACCGAGACGCCGTCGCCGACGCAGAGCCCGTCGCCGACGTCGGCGGCCCCGTCGGAGCCGACCGGGCAGCCGACGAGCACGTCGCCCACCGCGACGCCGGTGGACCCGCTGCCGACACTGACGCCGGACCCCGAGCCCTCGATCGATCCGCCGCCGTCCACCTGAGCGGACGGGGCGCCGTCGGACCCGCGAACCGGGCCCCGGGCCGGTCAGTCCTGGCGGACGAGGGGAGAGAGCCGGCCACCGCGCTCGGCGGCCCCGGAGAGCCCCACGGACTCGAGCCAATTGCCGAGCATCCGGTAGCCGCCCTCGGTGAGCACGGACTCGGGGTGGAACTGCACGCCCCACAGGGGCGCGGTGCGGTGGGCCAGCCCCATCACGACGCCGTCCTCGGTCTCGGCGGTGATCTCCAGGACCGCCTCGTCCACGGTGGGCCGCACGGCGGCGAGCGAGTGGTAGCGGGTGGCGGTGAACGGCGAGGGGACGCCCTCGAACATGGGGTGCTCGCCGTGGCGGACCAGGGACGTCTTGCCGTGCATGAGGGACTCCGCGTGCGTCACGGTGGCGCCGAACGCCTCCGCGATGGCCTGGTGCCCCAGGCACACCCCGAAGAGCGGACGGCCGCCGTCGGCGGCGGAGCGGATGAGGTCGAGGGAGACACCGGCGTCGGCGGGCGCGCCCGGCCCGGGCGAGATGAGCACCGCCGTGTGCTCGGCCGCGAGCTCGAGGGCGCGGGCGGGGGTGACCTCGTCGTTGCGGATCACGGTGGTGCGGGCCCCGAGCTGCTCGAGGTAGCCCACCAGGGTGTAGACGAAGCTGTCGTAGTTGTCGACGACGAGGACGGAGACCTCGGGGCTCTGCACGGGGGCGCTCTTTCCTCCCCGCCGCGGGGGAGCGGGGTGCATAGACTGGCCGGGCATGTCGCTGACCCCGGTCCTGGGCAGGTCAGCAGGATACCGTCCCCGCCCCGGTCTCCGCCGGTGGGGGCGCCCACCACCCCCCACCCGAGGAGAAGACCCGTGGCAGCACCCGCCGGCAAGCGCAAGGACTCGGCCCGTCGGAAGCGCGAGGAGCTCGAGGCCGCCCGCCGCAGCCGCTCCGCCGTGCGAACGGACCTCGGGGACGTGGGCCCGGGTCCGAAGCCCCTCTCCCCCGGGTACAAGGCCGTGATGTTCGGCCTGCTGATCCTCGGCCTGCTCTGGATCATCGTCTACTACCTGACCCAGGGTCTCTTCCCGATCGTGCAGATCGGCGGCTGGAACATCCTCGTGGGCTTCGGCCTCGCGCTCGTCGGGTTCCTGATGATGTCCCGCTGGAGCGAATGACACGCGTGTAGTTCTCCACAGCGGTGGACAACCCTGTGGATGAGGGATCCGCACGATCCGGCCCGGAGACGAGTTGTCCCCGGAGTTGTCCACAGGTGTGGACACCCCTGTGGGAAGAAGTGCACACCCGCCTGTGGAGAACTCCGGGGACGGCGGCCTAGCCGAGCAGGCCGGCCACCGTGACCCGTGCGGCGCCGAGCACCGTGAGCGCCGCCAGCGCCGCCGCCACGACCACGAGGCCGGCCACCTGGGCGCCCACGGACGGCACGCGCGCGCGGCCGGGGCTCAGCCCGCCGGCCAGGGAGAACACGACGGCGACGACGGCGCCCGTCAGCAGCCCGCCCACGTGCACCTGCCAGGCCACCCCGGGCAGCAGGAACGAGAACACGAGGTTCAGGCCGATCAGCACGGCGATCGAGCGCACCTGCCCGCCCCGCACCCGGGTGAGCAGGAACAGGGCCGCGAACATGCCGTACACGGCGCCGGACGCCCCGACGACGGGCTGCAGCGGGTCCGAGACCCACAGCGCGAACACCGCACCGCCCACGGCGGAGAGCACGTAGAGGGCGAGGAACCGCCACCAGCCCAGCGCGGGCTCGAGCACGCGCCCGATCACCCACAGCGCGAGCATGTTCAGCAGCAGGTGTGTGGGGCCGGAGACGTCGTGCACGAGCGCGTAGGAGGCCATCCGCCACGGCTCCATGCCGTACGGGGACGTGTAGAGCCCGGCGTACCAGAGCGCCTCGGTCACGCCGGACGCCTGATCCCGGGTCATCCACTGCGCCGCGTAGACCACCGTCGTGACCGCCAGCAGGATCCAGGTGACGGGCGAGGCGGCGAAGCCCGTCCGCCGTCGGGCCGGGACCGACGCGGCGGCGCCGGCGGGGGCCGCCGTCGGAGCGGGGCCGGCCACGACGCCGGACGCACAGTCCACGCAGACCGGTCCGGCCGCGGAGCCGGGACGCTGGCAGTCGAGACACGCGGGGCGCCGGCAGACGGCGCAGCGCACATACGCCGCACGGCCCGGGTGCCGCGGGCACACCGGGGGTGTGCCGTCCGCGGAGTCCGGGCCGTGCGGGTCAGAGGGGGTGGTGCTCACCGAGGGGCTGCTCAGGCCTCGTCGATGTCGATGGACTCGATGACGACGTCCTCGAGCGGGCGGTCACGGGGATCGGTGGCGACGGCGTTGAGCTCGTCCACGACCTTCTGGGAGGCCTCGTCCTTCACCTCGCCGAAGATGGTGTGCTTGCCGTTGAGCCAGCCGGTGGGCACGGAGGTGATGAAGAACTGCGAGCCGTTGGTGCCGGGGCCGGCGTTGGCCATGGCCAGCAGGTAGGGACGGTCGAACTGCAGCTCGGGGTGGATCTCGTCGCCGAACTGGTAGCCGGGGCCGCCGATGCCCATGCCGAGCGGGTCGCCGCCCTGGATCATGAAGTCCTTGATGATGCGGTGGAACACGGTGCCGGAGTACAGCGGGGCGCCGTTGTTCTTCTCACCGGTCTGCGGGTGGGTCCACTCCTGCTCGCCGGTGGCGAGGCCCACGAAGTTCTTCACGGTCTTCGGGGCGTGGTTGCCGAACAGCTCGACGACGATGTCGCCGTGGTTCGTGTGGATGGTCGCGGTGTGCGTCTTGTTCGCCATGTGCCCCATTGTTCCATCCGCGGCGGCGGGCCGTCCGGATCCCGCCGTCCGGGGTCGGGATCTTCCGCGATCGGCGTACGCACTCCCGGCGTGCCGGGACCCGTGCCACTGCGGGGGTCGGCCACTAGGCTGGGCCTCGAGGACCACCGCGTTCAACGACCATCCAGAACCCACGGGAGGCATCACATGGCTCGCAAGACCCTGCACGACGAGATCCAGCACGACGGCGGCACGAACGCGTTCGTCGCACGCCAGGCGGAGAACCTGCGCCACTGGGCCGCCCCGAAGGTGGAGTCCACCCGCGCCTGGAGCGAGGTGGCCGCGGCCTACGGGCTGATCGGCGGCTCCGCCGCGGCCGAGGAGGGCCGTCGCAAGGCCCAGGACGCCAAGAAGGAGTACGGCCCCGTCGTCGAGCGCGGGGCACGGAAGGCCGGTGAGGCCGTCGCGCACCAGTACGGGCTGCTGGCCCCGGCCGTCGCCAAGGGCGTGGACACCGTCCAGGACTTCCTCGAGCACCTGCAGGCCCAGGCGCAGGACGCCGGCCACGAGGTGCAGCAGCAGTTCGCCGCGGCGCGCAAGGACGCTGAAAAGGCCGCGAAGAAGGGCCGCCGTCGTGGGGGCCGCAAGGCCAAGCAGCTGCGCCGGGACGGCCGCCAGGCCGCCAAGGGCCTGCGCAAGGACGCGAAGAAGGCCGCCAAGGGCGCCCGCAAGGACGCGCAGCGGTCCGCCGCCCTGTTCAGCGACCGTGCCGGCCAGGCCAAGGACGCCGCTGCGGCGGGCGGCCTGACCCTCGCCGGCCTCCTCGCCACGGGTCTGTCCGCGCTGCAGGAGCAGGGCGGGAAGGTGGCCCCGCAGGTGCAGGCCCGCCTGGCCGACGCCGGCGACTACGCCCAGCGCCGCATGGAGGAGGTCCTCCCCGTGGCCGCCGCCCGCCTGGCCGACGGCGCCGCGCACGCCCGCAAGACCGCCCACGACGTCGAGGTCCCGGACGCCCTGGAGCAGGCCCTGATCAAGCTCACCGGGGACAAGGCGATCGTGAAGCGCCTGCGCAAGGGTGCCGAGCAGTACGCCGGCGCCGCCGAGAAGGACCTGAACCGTGCCGCCGGTCGCCGGGCCTCCCGCTCGGGTGGCCGCGCCTGGATCGTCGCGGGCATGGCGGCCGCCGCCGCCGGCGCCGGCTACGCCCTGTGGCGCCTGACCAAGCCGGTGCAGGATCCGTGGACCGCCCCGGTCCCGGGCCCGATCACCGCGAACATCCCGGTGGTGGAGGCCAACAACCCCTATGCCCAGCAGCAGAAGGTCGTGGCCGAGGCCGGCTCGGCCGCGGCGGGCGAGGGCGTGCGGGTGGACACCGCCACCCCGGACCCGGCGGCCGCCGCCAACGCGAAGGTGCTGGGCATCCAGCCCGGGCAGCAGCGCTGACCCACTCCCCCGCGCCCTGAGCGGACGGCGCCCGGCCCGCGCATCCTCGGCAGGACCGAGGGGCGCGGGCCGTCGCGCGTCCGGGCGCAGGTCGGGGCGGGAGCCGGTGGGTCGCCGTCGAGCGGGGCGCGGGCCTTGTCCGCCGCCGGGAGCGCGCGGGAGGCTGGGACCGCCCGGGATCCCGACGCCGGGCGGAGGAGTGATCCGCATGAGCACGACCCTGACCCTCTTCGGCCACTCGGCCGTCCGCCTCGAGAAGGCCGGCCGACGCCTCGCGTTCGACCCCGGCGCGTTCAGCGACGCGGCGGTCCTGGACGGCGCGGACGCCGTCCTCGTGACGCACGGCCACCCGGACCACGTGGTCCCCGAGCAGCTGGCCAGGGCGCTGGCCGGCACGGAGGCGCACGTGTGGGCGCCACGGGACCTCACGGGGCCGCTGGCGGAGGCGGGACTCGACGCCGGGCGAGTACACACGGCCGTCCCCGGGGAGACGTTCGAGGCCGCCGGCTTCCGGGTGGAGGTGCTCGGCGGGGAACACGCGGTGATCCACGCCGAGGTACCGCGCCCGGTCAACGTGTCCTACCTCGTGGACGGGGCCGTGCTGCACCCCGGCGACTCGTTCACGGTGCCGGACTCCGACGTCGAGGTGCTCCTGCTGCCCGCCGCGGCGCCGTGGTTGCGCATCGCGGACGTGGTGGACCAGATGCGGGCCATCGCGGCGACGCACACCCGCCCCATCCACGACGGCATCCTCAGCGAGGACGGCAAGGGCGTGGTGGACGGGGTGCTCTCGGGGCTCGCCGAGGGCGTGACCGACTACCGACGTCTGGCCCCCGGGGAGCCCTGGACGTTCTGATGCACGGGGAGGCGGCGGCCGGCCCGGGGCCGGTCACCAGCTGAGGGTGATCTCCAGCTCGGCGTCGCCGCCGTCCTCGACCTCGAGCTCCACCTCGAGGCCCACGCGGTCCGGGACGGTGACGACGACGTCGCGGCCGCCGTGCTCGACCCGCACCTCGTTCTGCCGGGAGAGCTGGTCGGCGAGGTCGCGCAGGCGTGCGGCGGCCTGCTCGCGGCTGAGGGTCTGCTGCTGCTCGTGCTCGAAGAGGTCCTTGCCCATGGCACCGACGGTAGTCGGCGGGCGGGGTGCGCGCGACGGACGGGCCCCGGCGCGGCCGACACCGGGGCCCGCGCGGATCAGCGGGACGCGGCCGAGGCGACGGCGGGATCGTCGTCGCGATGGATCTCGAAGCCGGGCGCCCGGTAGGTGGGCTCCCGGCGCTTGAGGGCGCGGATGACGAGCAGGGTCACCGGCACGATGAGGATCTCCACGAGCGTCTTGTAGCCGAAGCCGGTCACCGTGTAGTTCGCCAGTTCCAGCAGCGAGATGGTGCCGGCATAGGCGATGGTGCAGAAGATCAGGGTGTCGAAGAACTGGCCGACCACGGTGGAGAGGATGAGCCGGAACGCCACGTGCCGTTCCTTCATGCGCTCCTTGAGGCGGACCACGATGGACGCGTTGAGCAGGGAGCCCACGAGGAACGCGACGAAGCCGGCCACGGTGATCCGCAGCATGGGCGCGAGGGCCTGGTCCCACACCTCGAAGCCCTCGACGGGCGTGGTCCAGGAAACCACCGTGTAGGTGAGGGCGGCGAGCACGAGCATCGCGAAGCCGAGGACGATGGCCCGGCGGGCCCGGCGCCAGCCGTACACCTCGGCGAGGATGTCGCCGACGATGTACGCGAACGGGAACAGGAAGGCGCCGCCGTCGAAGATGAGGGGGCCGCCGTCGTAGAAGAGGTCGGAGACGACCGGGACGGTGGGGCCGTAGAAGAGCTTGGCCGCGGTGACGCCGGAGAGGATGAGGAGGGCGATGAAGACGCCCACGAAGATGTCGTAGTAGCTCGCGGGCACCCGGGCGTAGGCCGGGGTGCCCTGCCCAGAGGCGGGCCGGACGGGGGGCTGGGGTTCGATGGTGGTGTTCACCGGACCATCCAACACCACGCACGACGGCGACGGGCGCGGTGGGCGGGTCCGGCGACGGGGGTTCGGGGCAGGCCGTCCCCGTCCCTCCGTGGGCAGAAACGCCCTCTCTTCTGCCCACGGGGCCCGAAGTCCTGCGGTTTGTGCCCCAGGAGCCCCCGGGTCGCCGGTTTCTGCCCACGGTGCCGGCGCCGGCGGCCACCCCGGACATGCGGAAGGGCCCGGGGGTCTCACGACTCCCGGGCCCTTCATCGGTGGAGGCAAGGGGACTCGAACCCCTAACCCCCTGCTTGCAAAGCAGGTGCGCTACCAATTGCGCCATGCCCCCGTGAGGACCGGTCAGTCCTCCGGTGCCGGCTCGACGCCGTCGGCGTCCTCCGGCAGGTCGTCCGTGGCCGTGGCCCAGACGTCCTTCCCCGCACTGTTCTCCCGCCAGAGACGCGCCCCATAGGCGGCTGCCGCGGCGCCGACCACGAGGGCCACGCGTGCCAGTCGACCCATGGGAAGACCTCCGGAGACGAACGGAGCCCCAGCGGACCGGGGCTCTGTGTGGTGGGAGTGGGCGTACCAAGACTTGAACTTGGGACCTCTTCGTTATCAGCGAAGCGCTCTAACCGCCTGAGCTATACGCCCTCACCGTCGGTCACGGCTGACGCCGTTCACAACAGGAGATGACTGTACAGGAACGCCGACGCCCCGCGCAAATCCGCGCGGGGCGTCGTCGAGGGTCGGCTCAGTCGTCCGCCAGCGTGACGCCGACGCCGCCCACGAGGCTCGCGCAGAGGTTGTAGAGCAGCGCGGCCAGGGTGGCCAGGGCGGTCAGCAGGATGACGTTGACCACGGCCAGCACGGTGGCCAGCGAGGTCACGGTGCTCAGCGGGGCCAGGGACGCCACGGTGTAGCGCCCGGCCTCGGAGCCGAGCACGGTGCCGATCACGTCGTTGACCCTGTCGAAGATCCCGAGGACGTCGGACAGCGAGTACAGCGCCACCGCCGCCACCACCGTGAGGATGCCCAGCGCCACCGAGAGCAGGAACGCCAGCTTCAGCACCGACCACGGGTCCACCCGGGTCAGCACCAGGCGGGCGCGGCGCACCTTGGCCTTCGGGACGGCGCGGACCAGGTCCTCCTGCGAGGACCCGCTGGCCTTGCGCACCGGACGGCCGGACCGCGGCCCGGCGGCCTTCCCGGTGCTCCGTCCCTGGCCGGGACGCGACGACGCGGACGTGCTCACTGCTCTCCTCCGTCTGCACCCTCACCGGCGTCCTGCGTCAGGACGTCCTCCGGTGCGGCTACGGGGTCGGTCGGGTCGATGTCTGCGTCCAAGGGTACATCCGGCCCCGCTTCGGCCTCGGCGTCCGCCTTCGCCTCCATCTCCTGCTCGTTGTTCAGGGTGACGGCGACGATCCGGTCCCGCTTGTCCGGCTTGGCGAAGATCACGCCCATCGTGTCGCGGCCCTTGGCCGGCACGCCGGCGACGGCGGAGCGCACCACCTTGCCCGAGGCCATCACCACGAGGACCTCCTGGTCCTCGCGCACCACGAGACCGCCGGCGAGCTCGCCGCGGTCGTCCACGAGCTTGGCGACCTTGATGCCGAGGCCGCCGCGGTTCTGCAGGCGGTACTCGTCCACGTGGGTGCGCTTGGCGAAGCCGCCGTCCGTGACGGTGAAGACGTAGCCGTCCTCCTCCACCACGTCCATGGTCAGCAGGGAGTCGTCGTCGCGGAACTTCATGCCGGTCACGCCCGAGGTCGCACGGCCCATGGGACGCAGCGCCTCGTCCGTGGCGGTGAACCGCAGGGACTGGCCCTTGTGCGAGATCAGGATGAGGTCGTCGTCGGGCGAGACCACGCGGGCCGAGACCAGCTCGTCCCCCTCGCGCAGCTTGATGGCGATCAGGCCGGCGGTGCGGTTCGTGTCGTAGTCCAGCAGCGGCGTCTTCTTCACGAGGCCGCCGCGCGTGGCGAGCACGAGGTACGGGGCCCGGCCGTAGTCCACGAGCGGCTGGATCTGGGCGATCCGCTCGTCCGGCTGGAACGCGAGCAGGTTGGCCACGTGCTGGCCCTTCGCGTCGCGGCCGGCCTCGAGCAGCTCGTACGTCTTGATGCGGTACACGCGGCCGAAGTTCGTGAAGAACAGCAGCCAGTGGTGCGTGGACACGGTCAGGAAGTGCTCGACGACGTCGTCGCCGCGCAGCGTCGCTCCGCGCACGCCCTTGCCGCCGCGCCCCTGGGACCGGTACTGGTCGATCCGGGTGCGCTTGACGTAGCCGCCGCGGGTGATGGAGACGACCATCTCCTCCTCGGGGATCAGGTCCTCGATGGACATGTCCCCGTCGAAGCCGGCCATGATCTCGGTGCGGCGGTCGTCGCCGTGCTTGGCCACGATCTCGGCGAGCTCCTCGGAGATGACCTCGCGCTGACGCTGCGGGGACTCCAGGATCCGGTTGTACTCGGCGATCTTCGCCATGAGGTCGTCGTACTCGTCCTGGATCTTCCGGGACTCCAGGGCGGCGAGCTGGCGCAGCTGCATCTGCAGGATGGCCTGGGCCTGGACGTCGTCGATGTCCAGGAGCTCCTTGAGGGCCTCCCGGGCCACGTCCGCCGAGGCCGAACGGCGGATGGTCGCGATGACCTCGTCCAGCATGTCCAGGGCCTTGAGCAGGCCGCGCAGGATGTGCGCGCGCTCCTCGGCCTTGCGCTTGCGGAACGCGGTGCGGCGCACGATCACGTCGATCTGGTGCTTCACCCAGTGGTGGACGAACCCGTCCAGGGACAGGGTGCGTGGCACGCCGTCCACGAGCGCGAGCATGTTCGCCGAGAAGTTCGACTGCAGCTCGGTGTGCTTGTAGAGGTTGTTCAGCACCACCTTGGCCACGGCGTCGCGCTTGAGCACGATCACCAGGCGCTGGCCGGTGCGACCCGAGGTCTCGTCGCGCATGTCCGCGATGCCGTTGATCTTGCCGTCCCGCACCATCTCCGCGATCTTCGCGGCGAGGTTGTCCGGGTTGGTCATGTAGGGCAGCTCGGTGACCACGAGGCACGTGCGGCCCTGGATCTCCTCCACGTTGACCACGGCGCGCATGGTGATGGGGCCGCGGCCGGTCCGGTAGACCTCCTCGATGCCCTTGCGGCCCAGGATCTGGGCGCCCGTGGGGAAGTCGGGGCCGTGCACGCGGGCCAGGAGCGCCTCGAGCAGCTCCTCGCGGGTGGCCTCGGGGTGCTCGAGGTACCACTGCACGCCCGCGGCCACCTCGCGCATGTTGTGCGGCGGGATGTTCGTGGCCATGCCGACGGCGATGCCCGAGGAGCCGTTGACCAGCAGGTTCGGGTACCGGGCGGGCAGGACGACGGGCTCCTGCTGCTTGCCGTCGTAGTTGTCCTGCATGTCGACGGTGTCCTCGTCGATGTCCCGGACCATCTCCATGGCCAGCGGGGCCATCTTGGTCTCGGTGTAGCGCTGGGCGGCCGCGCCGTCGTTGCCCGGAGAGCCGAAGTTGCCCTGGCCGAGCGCCAGCGGGTAGCGCTGGACCCAGTCCTGGATGAGGCGCACGAGGGCGTCGTAGATCGCGGTGTCGCCGTGCGGGTGGTAGTTGCCCATCACGTCACCCACCACGCGGGCGGACTTGTTGAAGGCGCGGTCCGGGCGGTAGCCGCCGTCGTACATCGCGTAGAGCACGCGACGGTGCACCGGCTTGAGGCCGTCGCGCACGTCCGGCAGCGCGCGGCCGACGATCACCGCCATCGCGTAGTCCAGGTACGAGCGCTTCATCTCCGACTCGAGGTCGACGGGCTCGACCTTGTCGGCGGCGCCCTCGGGGAGCACGTAGTGCTCGACCTCGATGTCCAGGCCGGTCTGCGGGGTCCCCGGGGTCGGGGCGCCCTCGACGGGCTCGTCCGGGGTCTGGGGGGTGGTCTCGTCGCTCACGCGGGTCCTCTCGTGCTCCCCTCAGGCGGGGAGGTGGTCGGCTCAGGCAGGTCTGCGGGTCCGGCTCAGACGTCCAGGAAGCGGATGTCCTTGGCGTTCTGCTGGATGAAGCTGCGGCGGGACTCCACGTCCTCGCCCATCAGCATGGAGAAGACGGCGTCCGCGGCGGCGGCGTCCTCCATGGTCACCTGCAGCAGGGTGCGGTGCTCCGGATCCATGGTGGTGTCCCACAGCTCCTGGTAGTTCATCTCGCCCAGGCCCTTGTAGCGCTGCACCCCGTTGTCCTTGGGGTAGCGCCAGCCCTTGGCCAGGCCGGCCTCGACGGCGGCGTCGCGCTCCTCGTCCGAGAACACGTAGTCGTGCGGGGCGTTGGACCACTTGATGCGGTACAGCGGCGGCTGCGCGAGGAACACGTGGCCGGCCTCGATGAGCGGGCGCATGTACCGGAACAGCACGGTCAGCAGGAGCGTGGTGATGTGCTGGCCGTCCACGTCCGCGTCCGCCATGAGCACGATCTTGTGGTACCGCAGCTTGGAGATGTCGAACTCCTCGCCGATGTTGGTGCCGAACGCCGTGATCATCGACTGGATCTCGGCGTTGCCGAGGGCCTTGTCCAGGCGGGCGCGCTCCACGTTCAGGATCTTGCCGCGCAGCGGCAGGATGGCCTGCGTCTCCGGGTTGCGGCCCTGCTTGGCCGAGCCGCCGGCGGAGTCGCCCTCCACGATGTACACCTCACAGCGCTCGGGGTCCTTCGAGGAGCAGTCGGCCAGCTTGCCGGGCATGCCGAAGGACTCCAGCGGGGACTTGCGGCGCGCGTTGTCCCGGGCCTTGCGGGCGGCCAGGCGGGCGTGCGAGGCCATGATGGCCTTGCGGATGATCTCCTTGGCCGGGCCCGGATTGCGCTCGAACCAGTCGCCGAGGTGGTCCGTGACCGCCTTGGACACGAACCCGCGGGCCTCGGAGTTGCCGAGCTTGGTCTTGGTCTGGCCCTCGAACTGCGGCTCGGAGAGCTTCACGGAGATCACGGCCGTCAGGCCCTCGCGGATGTCCTCGCCCGAGAGGTTGTCCTCCTTGGGCTTGAGGATCTCCTTCTCCCGCGCGTAGCGGTTGACCAGGGAGGTCAGCGCGGCGCGGAAGCCCTCCTCGTGGGTGCCGCCCTCGTGGGTGTTGATCGTGTTCGCGTAGGTGTGCACGGACTCCGAGTAGGCGGAGGTCCACTGCATGGCCACCTCGACGGCCATGGAGCGGCCATCCGAGGCGTCCTCGGCCTCGAAGGCGATGACGTCGTCGTGGACGTACTCGACCTTCTTGGCGGAGTTGAGGTGCTGGACGTAGTCGAGCAGGCCGTTCTCGTACAGGTAGGTGACGGAGCGGCGCTGGGGCTCCTGCTCCGCGTCCTCCGCCAGGCCGTTCTCCGCGACGTCCTCGCCGGCGGCGCCCTCGCCCGCGATCTCGTCGTCGACGACCTCGTTGGACTCCTGGACGCGCTCGTCCGTGAGGGTGATGCGCAGGCCCTTGTTGAGGAAGGCCATCTGCTGGAAGCGGGCGCGCAGGGTCTCGTAGTCGAACTCGATCGATTCGAAGATCTCCGCGTCCGGGTAGAACGTCTGCACGGTGCCCGTGGCGTCCGTGGCCTCACCCTTGACCAGCTCGCCCTGGGGCACGCCGCCGTCCGCGAAGGACATGCGCCACACGTGCCCCTGACGGCGGACCTCGGTGTCCACGCGGCGGGAGAGCGCGTTGACCACGGAGATGCCCACGCCGTGCAGGCCGCCCGAGACGGCGTAGCCGCCGCCGCCGAACTTGCCGCCGGCGTGCAGGATCGTCATGACGACCTCGACGGTCGGCTTGCCCTCGGAGGGGTGCAGGTCCACGGGGATGCCGCGGCCGTCGTCCGCCACGCGCACGCCGCCGTCGGCCTGCAGCGTCACGTCGATGCCGGTGGCGTAGCCGGCCAGCGCCTCGTCCACGGAGTTGTCCACGACCTCGTACACGAGGTGATGCAGGCCCCGCGGGCCGGTGGAGCCGATGTACATGCCGGGGCGCTTGCGGACGGCCTCGAGGCCCTCGAGCACGGTGATGGCGCTGGCGCCGTACTCACCGGGCACCTTCCGGTCCTTCACCGGGGCCTCGGGCTGCCCGACGGCGTCCGGCACGGCCTCCGGGTTCGGCGCGGCCGGCGCGGCGGTCGGCTCCTCCGCGGGGTTCTCGGGCATGGCGTCAACCACGGGTGGCTCACTTCCTCGGACGTCGGCGGCAGGGTCGACCCGCGCGCGGGCGCGCGACGCCGCCCGGACAGGACCGGCACGCGACACGCTCCCGCAGATCCACGGGGGCGGGGGACGGACGACGGCCGGCCCCCTCTCACTGGTCCCAGTGTACCGCCTGGCACCCCGAGGGCCCGCATCGACGGGGGTCCGCCGCGGGAGAACACCCGCTCAGCGGCCAGGGACACGGCTCAGGACGCGCGCGGGAGACCGCCCATGCCTCCCGGGCCGTCACCGACCCTGTGAGCGCGCCAGAGCGGCGCCCATGGCCTCGCCGCATCCGGGACCTCGTCGGGCGCCGCGCGGGTGGCCGCGGACTCAGCCGTAGGTGTCACGCGGCCCCCGGCCGCCGCGCACGGTGCGCGGCCCCTTGCGCCAGCTCGGGGCCTGCGGCCCCGCCACCTCGATGCGGGTCACGACGCCGGGCCCGAGCGCCTCGTCGAAGCGCTGCAGGAGCACGGGACTCATCAGGCGCAGCTGCGTGGCCCACGCGGTGGAGCTCGTGCGGACCCGCACCACGGAGTCCTCGAAGCTCTCCGGGCGGCAGTGCAGCGCGATCTCCGGCCCCACCAGCTCGGCCCAGCGGGTGAGCACGGAGCCGACCGCCACGGGGGTGGACCAGCCGCGGTCACGGATGAGCCGGCCGAACACGGTGGACACCGTGGCCGGGTCCCGGTCCGCACCCCCGAACGGGCGCCGACGGTCCTGCCGCTCCCGGCCGGCCGACGTCGTGCCCGCCATGGCCCCGGCCAGGCCCGCACCCGTCCCCCGCGCCCGCAGCGGCGCCTCGCCCCGCTCCCGGGCGGCCTCGCGGACCCGGCGCAGCTGCACGAGCGCCAGGTCCGGCCGGTCCGGCTCGAACGGGGCGGGGGTCTCAGCCATCGGCGCCGCCCTCGCGCCGGGGCTCGCGGATGTCCCCCTCCACGGGGGCCGCGGCGGCCACGGCCTCGGAGCCCTCCGCGTCCTGGCGGATGAGCACGCGGTGGGCCGTGAGCTCCTCGGGGACGTCCTCGAGCGCGGCGGCCGTGACGATCACCTGCTCGGCCCGGTGGACGAGCGCGGCGAGGCGGCGGCGACGGGCGGCGTCGAGCTCCGCGAACACGTCGTCCAGGATCAGGACGGGGCGGGCGTCGGGGTCCGGGTCGTCGGCCACGAGCACGTCGTAGGCCGCCATGCGCAGGGCGAGCGCCAGCGACCACGTCTCCCCGTGGGAGGCGTAGCCGCGCGCGGGCGCCGGGCCCAGGAAGAGGGCGAGCTCGTCCCGGTGCGGGCCCACCAGGGTGAGCGACCGTGCCCGCTCCTCCTCCCGCTGGGCCTCGAGCGTCCGGCGCATGTCCGCGGCCAGGTCCGCCACCGCCGGGACCTCCGTGTGGGTGCCGCGGGCCAGCGGGACGGTGGACTCGTAGGCGTAGGCCGCCGCCTTGGAGCCGTTCGTCAGCGCCGCATACATCTCCTGGAGGGGGCGGGCCAGCAGGCGCAGCACGTGCAGGCGGCCGTGGAGCAGGCGGGCGCCGGCCGTGCAGAGGTGCTCGTCCCAGACGGCGAGCGTCGCGTCCTCCTCGGGGCCCCAGCGGCGCGAGCCGCGGCCCGACTTGAGCAGGGCGTTGCGCTGACGCAGCACGCGTTCGTAGTCGGCGGCGGCCTCGCCGAGCGCCGGACGCAGCTGCACCATGAGCTGGTCGAGGAGACGACGGCGCCCACCCGGCTCCCCCGTCACGAGGCTCAGGTCCTCCGGGGCGAAGACCACGGTGCGCAGGATCCCGAGGCCCTCCTTCGCCCGCACGGGGGCGCCGCGGTTGATGGTCACCCGGTTGGACCGGCCCGGCAGGATCTCCAGCTCGAGGGCGACGGTGCGGGAACCGCGGTGCACGCGCCCGGCGATCCGGGCCCGGTCCCGACCGAAGCGCACGAGCTGCGCGTCCGAGCTGACCCGGTGGGACTGCTGGGCGCCGAGGTAGCCGATCGCCTCCACGAGGTTGGTCTTGCCCACCCCGTTGGCCCCGAGCAGCACCGTGGACCCCGGCGTCAGCTCCAGGTCGGCCCAGCGGTAGGACCGGAAGTCCGCGACGGTGAGGTGGGACAGGTACACGGGAGCGTCCGGCCCCCTGCGTCAGGCGATGCGCACCGGCATCACGAGGTAGCGGTAGTCGGAGACGACGCCGTCCTCCTGGTTCACGCCGGTGAGCAGGGCGGGCTTGGGCGCGGACGTGAAGGCGAAGCGCACCTGCGGCTGGTCCACCACGGCCAGGCCCTCGGAGAGGTAGGACGGGTTGAACGCCACGGTGATGTCCTCGCCCTCGAGCGTGCACGGCACGGACTCGTTGGCGCTCGCGTCGTCGCCGGTGCCGGCGTCCAGGGTGACCTGGCCCTCCGTGAACACCATGCGCAGGGCGGTGTTGCGCTCGGCCACGAGGGCCACGCGGCGGGACGCCTCGACCAGGGCGGCGGTGTCCACCACGGCCTGGATGGGGCTGGACTCGGGGAAGAGCGAGCGGATCTTGGGGTACTCGCCGTCCACGAGCACGGAGGTGGTGCGGCGGCCACCGGAGGCGAAGCCCACGAGGTCGGCGGTCTGACCGAGCAGGATCTCCAGGTCGCCGCCGGAGCCGAGGGACTTGGCGACCTCGGTGAGCGTTCGCGCCTTGATGAGCAGCGACGTCGAGATGGACGGGTCCGCCGGGGTCCAGCGGATCTCCTTCATGGCCAGCCGATAGCGGTCCGTGGCCAGGAAGGTCATGGTGTCGCCCTCGATCTCCACTTTCACGGCGGTGAGGATCGGCAGGGTGTCGTCCTTGGAGGCGGCGACGGTGACCTGGGCGACGGCGTGGGCGAACGCGGCCCCGTCCACGGTGCCTGCGGGGGCCGGCAGCTCGGGCAGGGCCGGGTAGTCGCCGACGGGCATCGTGGCCAGGGAGAAGCGGGAGGAGCGGCAGGTGACGAGCACCTTGCCGCCGTCGAGCTCCACCGTGACCTGGGCCTGCGGCAGGGAGCGGACGATGTCGTTCAGCAGACGGCCGGAGACGAGCACCTGGCCCGCGGTCTCGACGTCCGCCTCGATCTCCAGGCGCGCGGAGGTCTCGTAGTCGAAGCTCGCGATGGACACCACGCCGGCCTCGGCCGTGATCAGCAGGCCCGAGAGCACCGGCACCGGCGGGCGCGGGGACAGGGAGCGGGCGGCCCAGGAGACGGCGTCGGTGAGGATGTCGCGTTCGACGGTGAACTTCACGAGCTGCACTGCCTCTCTGGGGGGTGATGACGGGGATTGCGGGCCCGGGGGGAACGGCGACACGCGGGCCTCAGCATAGGCGGTCCGCGCGGCGGGTGTCAGGTCGCCGACGAATGACAGCGGTGTGATTCCAAGGATTCTGAGCGCTCGGGCGCAGCCCGGGCACTCGAGGTGCTCAACGCGGTGCGGGGCCGCGGAGATGATGTTGCTTGGCGGAATCTCTCCAGAGGGATCAGAAGGAGTGGTAGCGGGTGTGGATCCTGTGGAGAACGCCGTTCTGCCGCGTCAGCATGCGGATCCGGTTGGGGGAACCGTGTGGACGCCCGCTCGTTCGGGGTGTGCATCCGGTGTGGACGAGCCCCGGAGCTCCTCGCCCCGCTCTGCACAGGGTCGACCGGAGTTGTCCAGACTCATCCCCGGATCCACCCCCCAGTTGTCCACATTCCTGTCCACAGGGCGCGTCCACACCCGTCGAAACCCGCGAGATCATGCGGTTTTCAGCTGTGGAGATCTGTGGATACATGTGGACCACCGAATGACACCCGTGTGATTCACCAGCCTGTGCACCGTCGTCGTCCCCAGGGGTGTGGACGCGGCGTGAGCGGCCTGATTCCGCCATCCACAGGGGCGGAGGTTGTCCACAGCACCGGGGGTTCTCCACAGAGTTGTCCACACCGGTGGACAATGTGGAAGAAGGGTCGAGTCCCGGTCGAAGGTTCGAACCGGGACTCGAGGGTGGGACAGCGGGTGGCTCAGGCGCCCAAGGGTGGGACAGCGGGTGGCTCAGGCGCCGCGCTGTTTCCGCTTGATCTCGTTGGTGAGCTCGGTGACCTGGTTGTAGATCGTCCGCCGCTCGGCCATCAGCTCGCGGATCTTGCGGTCCGCGTGGATGACGGTGGTGTGGTCGCGGCCGCCCAGGACCTGACCGATCTTGGGCAGGGACATCTCGGTCAGCTCGCGCAGCAGGTACATGGCGATCTGCCGCGCCGTCACCAGCGTGCGGGTGCGGGACTTGCTGGTCAGCTCCTCGAGGGTCAGATTGAAGTACTCCCCCGTGGCGTGCAGGATCAGCTCCGGGGTGATCTCGTGCGCCGTCTCGTCCGTGATCAGGTCCTTGAGCACATGCTCGGCCAGCTCGATGTCCACGGTCTGCCGGTTGAGCGAGGCGAATGCGGTTACGCGGATCAGCGCGCCCTCGAGCTCGCGGATGTTCGTGGAGATGCGCGAGGCGATGTACTCCAGCGCCTCCGGCGGGGCCACGAGCCCCTCGGCCTCCGCCTTCTTCCGGAGGATCGCGATGCGCGTCTCGAGGTCCGGCGGCTGGATGTCCGTGATCAGCCCCCACTCGAAGCGGGAGCGCAGCCGGTCCTCGAACCCGGAGAGCTGCTTGGGCGGCAGGTCCGAGGTGATGACCACCTGCTTGTTGTTGTTGTAGAGCGTGTTGAAGGTGTGGAAGAACTCCTCGACCGTCGCCTCCTTGTCCGCCAGGAACTGGATGTCGTCGATCAGCAGGATGTCCACGTTGCGGTAGACCTGCTTGAACGAGGCGCCCTCGTCGTGGCGGATGGAGTTGATGAAGTCGTTGGTGAACTCCTCCGAGTTCACATACCGCACCCGCAGGCCCGGGTAGAGGCGGCGGGCGTAGTGGCCGATCGCGTGCAGCAGGTGCGTCTTGCCCAGGCCGGACTCGCCGTAGATGAACAGCGGGTTGTACGCCTTCGCCGGCGCCTCGGCCACCGCGTTCGCGGCGGCGTGCGCGAACCGGTTGGACGAGCCGATCACGAACGTCTCGAAGTGGTAGCGGTCGTTGAGGCGGCTGGTCTCCGCGGACGTCGACGGTGGCGCGGGGGTCGGCTTGCCGTTCCCGCTCGGGGCCGCGGTCGCGGCGGGCACGACGTCGGCCGGCGGCTCGATGCGGAAGCCCGGCAGCTCCTCGGCGACGGCGCGGCGGGAGGTGGCGGCGGTCGCGGCCGGGGGCAGCTCGACATCCGGCGCCGCGGCGCCGGACGGCCCGCCGGCGAGGGAGGAGCGGCGGGCCTCGGAGGAGGGGGTCCGCGGCGGCTGCAGGTTCGCGTCGATCGAGATGGCCAGCAGGATCTCCTCGCGGAACTCCTTGGTCAGGGCGTCCGTGAGGGCGTCGGCCACCTGGGTGCCCTGGAGCGTCTCGCGGGTGGTCTCGTTCGGCACGGCCAGCAGGAGCGTGTTGCCGATGAGGCCCTGCGGCTGGGCCAGGTAGACGAAGCCCATGAGGCGGGCGCTGACCCGCGCGTCGTCCTCGAGAGAGCCCACGACGGAGCGCCACGAGCTGAGCACGGCCTGGTCTGCCACCAC